>NZ_CM132934.1:0-2969098 GCF_054031535.1 Staphylococcus sp. mip270_02 | reverse complement strand
TTTAGGATGCGATGAGCCGAGACCGAGAGGTCTCTTTTTTTATGCGCTAAGAACTTAACTTCAACTGAGAGTGATTGTCGGTTTTCGACGGAGTGCATGAGCAAAAGCTCATGTATAAGTCCCACTAATATAGAGAAATATAATATGATAAGAGATTTACGAGTCTACCTTAATAAATTTAGAAATTAGAATTTAAAAGTGGAACTTTGCAGGCAATTGAGGACCCAACAGGGTCTTTTTTTTATGCGCAAAAATCTTAATTTCAACTGAAAGTAATCGGTGATTTCAGAGGGGGACATGAGCAAAAGTCCATGTATAACCACTATTAACTCAATAGAATGAGAGGTGATGCTTTAAAGGAAGAAATAACGAGATTTATATGAGTTTATGAGGAGTTCTTTAAATATGTTAAAATATAATGAAAATTGAAGTTTGAAAAGTGGGTGTTGTATGTCACTACCATTAAAGAAAAAATTTAATAAGTTATTAGAAAGAAAACCAATTTCTATGCATGTCCCGGGACATAAAAATGCGACAATAGGTTATATTAATCAACTAAAGTTTGAAATGGATATGACTGAAATAACAGGTTTAGATGATTTACATCATCCTGAAGGTGTTATAGCACAAAGCATGGTTAATGTGAAAAAGCATCCTGATTATGATGCTTTTTATTTAGTCAATGGGACAACATCAGGTATTTTATCAGTAATACAAGGTTTTTCAAATATTCAAGGCCGATATGTTGTTGCAAGAAATGCTCATAAGTCTGTTTTTCATGCTTTAGATTTAGTTCATGAACCATGTCGATTATTGGGTATGGATATGAGTATAAAAACAAAACAATATTTAGGCCCTCAGAAAAACGCACTGTTCCAACAATTGAATGATACGAAGCTATTAGTTCTTACATATCCTAACTATTATGGGGAATGTTTTGATGTTGAAGAGATACTAAAGTATACAAAGGTTCATCAAATACCTACGTTAATAGACGAAGCGCATGGTGCACACTTTGATTTACCTGGTTTCCCAAAGTCTTCGTTGAATTTAGGAGCAGATTATGTTGTGCAGTCATATCATAAAACACTGCCGTCACTAACAATGAGTTCAATAATATTTATTCATAAAAATGCGCCACAGCGTGAAAAAGTCTTGAAGTACTTAACTTATTTTCAATCTTCAAGTCCTTCGTATCTTCTTATGAATAGTTTAGAGTTAGCGCATGATTTTTATGAAAATTATAATACTAACTTGTTTTTTGAAAAAAGAAAGAAATGTATTCACGCTATTGAGACTATAGGCATGCATATAGTTGAAGTAAATGATCCATTGAAGTTGAATATACAATGCATGGGCTATTCAGGTATTGAATTACAACAGTTCTTTGAAGACAAAGATATTTATGTAGAACTAGCAGATGAATATCAAGTGCTATTCGTCTTACCTCTGTGGCATGAAGGCGATAAATATCCATTTGAAGACTTAATCGACAGAATAAAACAAATAAAAATAGAAAAAAGGTTTAATAACATAGATTATGATATTCCTGATTATGACATGTGTGGTTTTTATCGGCCTGATGAAATAGCTAAAGTTAAAAGTATAGATATAAATGAAGCTGAAAACCAAATTTTAGCAGTGAATATTGTACCTTATCCACCAGGTATACCAGTAATGCTAAAAGGAGAAATAATAACAGAAAATATGATAAAATTAATGAATTATTGGTGTGAACACCATATAAGAGTAGAAGGAATTAAAAAACATAAAATTGAAATTAAGGATGAATAAAATGTCAGCTTTTATAACTTTTGAAGGTCCTGAAGGTTCAGGGAAAACTACTGTCATACAGCAAGTAGCAAAAAAATTAGAAAATGAATATGAAGTTGTTCTCACCAGAGAGCCAGGTGGTGTGAAAACTGGAGAGCAAATTCGTGAAGTATTGCTTGAAGGAGATGATATGGATGATCGAACAGAAGCATTATTATTTGCTGCTTCTAGACGTGAACATCTCGTAGGTAAGGTGATTCCATCATTAAATAGTGGTAAATTAGTATTATGTGATAGATATATTGATAGTTCTTTAGCATATCAAGGCTATGCTCGGGGAATAGGAATAGAAGAAGTGAAATCTATTAATGAATTTGCTATTAATGGTTTGTATCCAGATATTACGATATATCTTGATGTCAGCGTAGAAGTTGGAAGGGAAAGAATCTTAAAAAATCAACGAAATCAAAATCGTTTAGATCAAGAAGATGTAAAATTTCATGAAAAAGTAGTTGAAGGTTATAAAGAAATTATTCATAATGAGTCTGAACGCTTTATGGTAATAGATGCAGATCAGAGTGTAGAAAAAGTAGTTAACGCAACGTATGAATCTATCATCAAATACTTAGAAAAATTATGATATAATACTGGGAAGAGGTGTTTAATATGAAAATGATTATAGCAATCGTACAAGATCAGGATAGTCAAGAACTTTCAGATAAACTTGTTAAACATAACTTTAGAGCAACGAAACTTGCAACAACAGGTGGTTTTTTAAGAGCAGGTAATACAACGTTTTTATCTGGTGTTGAAGATGACCGAGTTGATGAAATGCTAAAAGTTATTAATGACACTTGTGGTAATAGAGAGCAACTTGTATCACCTATAACACCAATGGGTGGCAGTGCAGATTCTTATATTCCATATCCGGTTGAAGTAGAGGTTGGAGGAGCAACGGTATTTGTAATGCCAGTTGATGCTTTCCATCAATTTTAGAATCATGGTTGCTATATATAGTGGCCTTTCAAATTACATTTCCACTTAAGATTAAATTGTCATGAGCTTAAGTAATGTGCTTTGTAAGGTTACTATGTATAAGCAGCCTTTTTATATAAAGGAGTAACTTTATGATGGATGAGTTAGAAAGACTGACAAAAGCATATCAATCAAGTAAACTGTCGCACGCTTATTTATTTGAGGGCGATGATGGACAATCCATGCAGCAAGTCGCAATTGATTTCACGAAATTAATACTATGTGGGCAAGACAATCAATGTCAGTTAAAAGTAGAAACATTTAATCATCCAGATTTTATGTATATATCTTCCGAAGAAACTACGATTAAAAAAGACCAAGTAGAACAATTAGTACATCATATGAATCAACTACCTATCGAAGGTGACTATAAAGTTTATATTATTGAATCTTTTGAGAAGTTAACCGTTCAAGGTGAAAATAGTATTTTAAAATTTTTAGAAGAACCACCTGATAATACGATAGCCATCTTATTAACAACAAAACCAGAACAAATTTTAGATACTATTCATTCTAGATGTCAGCATGTATATTTTAAGCCAATAGATAAGTCTATCTTTATAGAAAGATTAATCGAACGCGAAATTTCGCGTCCTGTAGCAGAATTGCTCAGTACATATACAACCCAAATTGAAACTGCAGTAGCGATAAATGAAGAGGCAGACTTGATGGCATTGCGTAAAAGTATTATAAAATGGTGCCAATTGTTGTTAACAAATCGTTCAATGGCATTGATAGCGATTGTCGATTTATTAAAACAGGCTAAAAATCGTCGTTTACAGTTAGTTACATTAGCCGCAGTTAATGGTTTCTTTGAAGATGTTATGCATGCTAAAGTAGGAATGGATGATGATATTATATATCGTGATTTGCATGAAGAAGTAAAAGTATTTTCTGAAAAATTAACATATAATCAAATTATTTTGATGTATGATCAAATAACAGAAGCACATAAAAAATTAAACCAAAATGTTAATCCGACATTAGTATTTGAACAGATTGTGATAAAAGGGGTGAGTTAAACATGCAAAATGTAGTAGGAATTGATTTTCAAAAATCGGGGAAAATGGAATACTATTCGCCAAAAGATTTCGATTTAAATGTAGATGATTGGGTGGTAGTTGAGTCTAAAAGAGGATTAGAGATGGGGCGTGTAAAATATGCTCCGTTAGATGTTGCAGATGAAGATGTAACACTACCTTTAAAAGAAATCGTCCGTCATGCAACAGATGAGGATTTAAGTCGATATGAGCAAAATGAAAAAGATGCTGAAGAGGCAATGGCATTATGCAAAAATACGATTCAACAACAGAGTTTAGAAATGAGATTAGTAAATTGTGAATTTACATTAGATAAATCAAAAGTAATTTTTAATTTTACATCGGATGAACGCGTTGATTTTAGAAAATTAGTAAAAGTTCTAGCTCAAAAACTAAAAACACGTATTGAGTTAAGACAAATAGGTGTTAGAGATGAAGCAAAATTACTTGGTGGTATTGGACCGTGTGGACGTTCTTTATGCTGTGCTACGTTTTTAGGTGACTTTGAACCAGTATCTATAAAAATGGCAAAAGATCAAAATTTATCACTTAATCCTACTAAAATTTCAGGGGCTTGCGGTCGTTTAATGTGTTGTCTTAAATATGAAAATGACTATTATGAAGAGGCGCGTGCCCAATTACCTGATGTAGGAGAAGCTATTAAAACGCCAGAAGGTAATGGTAAAGTAATTGGCCTAAACATCTTAGATATTTCTATGCAAGTAAAAGTGGAAGGGCTTGAACAGCCACTTGAATATAAAATGGAAGAATTAGAAACATTAAATTAGGAGGCCAAAATAACATTGAATCGTAGCGACATATTTGAAAAATTAGCAAATTTAGAATCAAATATTAATCAAATCAATACTGATATGGTTAATTTGAAAAACCTTACGGTTGAATTAATTGAAGAAAATGTCGCCTTACAAATCGAGAATGAGAATCTAAAAACATTGATAGATAAAGAAGAACAATCTAAAAATGTAGTACAAGGTAAGAAAAACCCTGTTAAACAACCACTTCGCAGTAAAGATAATTTGGCTATGCTTTATAAAGAGGGGTTCCATATTTGTAATGGTGAATTATTTGGGAAACATAGAAAAG
Organism: Staphylococcus sp. mip270_02; assembly: GCF_054031535.1. Lineage (NCBI taxonomy): Bacteria > Bacillati > Bacillota > Bacilli > Caryophanales > Staphylococcaceae > Staphylococcus > Staphylococcus sp. mip270_02. The sequence continues at coordinate 2,964,146 of NZ_CM132934.1, read as the reverse complement.
GCGATGATTGCTTATTCTGTCTCGAAGTATTAACTGAATAAAAGTTGATACAGAACAAAATCAATAGTAATCATATGTAATTGAGGATGAGCAGTAACGATAGGCTTGATTATTAAGCATCGTTACCTTATCCTCTTTTTTGGAGGTTAGGAAGATGCTTTTAGAAGATGAAAGATTAGATTATTTAACAAAAGAAAACTTAAGAATTATACAAAATGATGAAGTGTTTTCTTTTTCTACAGATGCACTATTACTCGCGCATTTTACAAAAGTTAAAAAGCAAGATACGATTATGGATTTGTGTTCAGGGAATGGAGTTATCCCTCTATTACTTTCAGATAAAGGGCAACAACATATAGATGGTATAGAGATTCAGCAACAACTAGTTGATATGGCACAAAGAAGTGTCGCATATAATCAATTAGAAGATAGAATTCACATGTATCATATGGATTTAAAGGACACATATCACCAATTTATGCCTTCACAATATAGCCTTGTTACTTGTAATCCACCTTACTTTAAAGTCAATCAACAACATCAACATCAAAAAGATGCGCATAAAATAGCTAGGCATGAGATAATGTGTACATTAGAAGATTGTTGTTTAGCAGCGAGACATTTATTAAAGCAAGGTGGACGTATGGTAATGGTTCATAGAGCTGAACGTCTTATGGATGTCTTAAGTTACATGAGAGCATATCAAATTGAGCCTAAAAAACTTTATTTTGTGTATAGTAAACAAAACAAAGTGGCGCAAACAATAGTCGTGGAAGGTAGAAAAAGTGGTAACCAAGGTTTAGACATACAGCCACCATTTTATATTTATAATAATGATGGCAGTTACACCGAGGAAATGAGAGAAATATATTATGGATAAACATTATATTTATATAGTTAAATGTAAAGATGGTAGTTTATATACGGGTTATGCAAAAGATGTTACACAGCGAGTAGCTAAACATAATAATGGACAAGGCGCTAAATATACGAAAATAAGACGTCCGGTACAACTCGTTTATCAAGAAATGTTCGCTACAAAGTCTGAAGCATTGAAACGTGAGTATGAAATTAAAACATATACACGTCAACAAAAATTAGAATTAATAAGTGAGGATTAGGTTATGTCGATATTATATTTAGTAGGAACGCCTATTGGTAACTTGGCGGATATTACATATCGCGCTGTTGATACTTTAAAAACCGTAGATTTGATTGCATGTGAAGATACGCGAGTGACCAAAAAATTATGTGCACATTATGAAATACAAGCACCACTCAAATCTTACCATGATCATAATAAAGAACAGCAAACAGATTATCTTATTGAACAATTGCAACAAGGTATTGAGATAGCATTAGTATCAGATGCAGGTTTGCCATTAATCAGTGACCCTGGATATGAACTTGTTGTTGCAGCTAGAGAAAACGGTATAAGAGTAGAAACTATACCCGGGCCAAACGCAGGTTTAACTGCACTAATGGCAAGTGGATTACCTTCCTTTACTTACACGTTTTTAGGCTTTTTACCACGAAAAGACAAACAAAAACAATCATATTTGGAACAACGTATGTATGAAAATAGCACATTAATTATTTACGAGTCGCCACATCGTGTAAAAGATACAATTAAAACGATTCAAAAGGTTGATAGAGAACGTAAAGTGTCTGTAGGGAGAGAGTTGACAAAAAAATTCGAACAAATTGTTACTGACTATGTAGGAAATGTGCTAGATCGTCTTAATGACGGAAATATTCCAACTAAAGGTGAGTTTGTAGTAATTATTGAAGGCGCAGAACCAATCGAAGATACAGCTTGGTTTGAAGACATGTCACTCAAAGCACATGTTGATTATCATATAAATCAAGGTATGAAACCGAAAGCGGCGATTAAACAGGTAGCAGAATTACGCCAAATGAAGACAAGTGAAGTTTATGACATCTATCATGAAGTTTAAGTATGTTGTGGAGGCTCAAATCATAGATAGTTTGATTTACTAATTAATAGATCTAAGTAAAAGGACATACCACAAATTCGAATTTAATCAAGAAAAAAGAGTTGAAAAACTCCCATAACATGCGTGATTTATGGTAATGTAGATAAGATAGAGATTATTAATCATATTTAAATTATAGCAAAATTAAAACTTAAAAACGCTGGATATGACTAGTATGCTATCCAAAGAATTTTTATGATGATTAACATATAAATCGGAATAGAAATACACATCTGCTTCATTGAAAACAAAAATGAATTTAGATATATTTATAGTGTAAGAATCGAGGAGGAACATTGATGGCGAAAGAAACTTTTTATATCACTACACCAATATATTATCCAAGTGGGAATTTACATATCGGTCATGCTTATACAACAACAGCTGGTGATGTAATCGCACGTTATAAAAGAATGCAAGGCTATGATGTTCGTTATTTAACAGGTACGGATGAACATGGGCAAAAAATACAAGAAAAAGCACATAAAGCTGGAAAATCAGAATTAGAATATTTAGATGAAATGATTGCTGGTATTAAAGATTTATGGAAAAAATTAGAAATTTCAAATGATGATTTTATTCGTACTACGGAAGCACGTCATAAAGAAGTTGTCCAACAAATTTTTGAACGTTTATTAGCTCAAAATGATATTTATCTTGGTGAATATGAGGGTTGGTATTCAGTACCAGACGAAACATATTACACAGAAACACAATTAGTTGATCCAGTTTTCGAAAATGGAGAAATTGTTGGAGGTAAAAGTCCAGATTCTGGTCATGAAGTGGAATTGGTTAAAGAAGAAAGTTACTTCTTTAATTTATCTAAATATACAGACCGTTTATTAGAATTTTACGATGAAAACCCTGAATTTATTCAGCCACCTTCACGTAAAAATGAAATGATTAATAATTTTATTAAACCTGGCCTTGAAGATTTAGCAGTGTCACGTACGTCATTTGATTGGGGGATTCATGTTAAATCGAATCCAAAACACGTTGTCTACGTCTGGATTGATGCACTTGTAAACTATATTTCTTCATTAGGTTATCTATCTGATGATGATAGTTTATTTAAAAAATATTGGCCGGCAGATATTCATATAATGGCTAAGGAAATCGTGCGTTTCCATTCTATTATATGGCCAATTTTATTAATGGCATTAGATATACCGTTACCTAAAAAAGTGTTCGCACATGGTTGGATACTTATGAAAGATGGTAAAATGAGTAAATCTAAAGGGAATGTTGTAGACCCTAATGTACTCATTGATCGTTACGGCTTAGATGCTACACGTTATTACTTAATGCGTGAATTACCATTTGGCTCTGATGGTGTATTTACTCCTGAAGGATTTGTGGAACGTACAAATTATGATTTAGCAAATGATTTAGGGAACTTAGTGAATCGTACGATTTCAATGATTAATAAATATTTTGACGGTGAATTACCTGCATATCAAAGTTCTAAACATGAATTAGATAAAGATATGGAGCAAATGGCACTAGATACTGTGAAGACATTCCATGAAAATATGGATGATTTACAATTTTCAGTAGCACTTTCAACAATATGGAAATTCATTAGTCGTACGAATAAATATATTGATGAAACATCACCATGGGTATTAGCTAAAGATGAAGAACAAAAAGAAATGCTTGGCAATGTCATGGCTCACTTAGTAGAGAATATTCGTATTATTGCAGTGTTACTAAGACCATTCCTTACACATGCACCAAAACAAATCTTTACACAGTTGAATATAAATACACCAGAGCTGTTTGAACTTGAAAGTATTGAAACATATGGTGCTCTAACTGAACCGATTATGGTGAGTGATAAACCACAACCTATCTTCCCACGTCTAGATAGCGCGGTTGAAATTGACTATATAAAAGAATCAATGCAACCTGAAAAGAAAGAAGAAGAAGAGGTAGAAGAAGAAATCCCAGCAAAAGCTCAAATTGATATTAAAGATTTTGACAAAGTAGAAATTAAAGCTGCAACAATTATTGATGCTGAACAAGTGAAGAAATCTGATAAGTTATTGAAAATTCAAGTAGATTTAGATAACGAACAGCGTCAGATTGTTTCAGGAATCGCACAATACTATCAACCTGAAGATATTATAGGTAAGAAGGTTGCTGTTGTGACTAACTTAAAACCTGCTAAATTAATGGGTAGAAAATCAGAAGGTATGATTTTATCAGCTGAAAAAGATGGTGTGTTAACACTTGTTAGCTTACCAAACGCGATTCCAAATGGATCAGTAATTAAATAACCACAAATTAAGGAGCGGTTAAAAGATGCTAATCGATACACATGTTCATTTAAATGCAGATCAATACGACGAAGATTTAGAAGCGGTTATTGAACGTGCTAAAGAAAATGGTGTAGATCGCATGTTTGTAGTTGGTTTTGATACACCTACAGTTGAGCGTACAATGGAACTCATTGACCAATATGAATTTATTTACGGTATCATTGGATGGCACCCTGTTGATGCGATTGATTGTACAGAAGAACGATTAGAATGGATTGAATCACTTGCGGCGCATCCTAAAGTGATTGGTATCGGTGAAACAGGTTTGGATTATCACTGGGATAAATCACCTAAAGATATTCAGCAAGCGTTATTTAGAAAGCAAATAGCCTTGGCAAAACGTGTTAATCTGCCAATTATCATTCATAATAGAGAAGCAACTCAAGATTGTATAGATATTTTGAAAGAAGAGCATGCAGAAGATATTGGCGGTATTATGCATAGCTTTAGTGCTTCTCCTGAAATTGCGGATGATGTCATTAATAAATTGAACTTTTATGTTTCTTTAGGTGGTCCTGTAACATTTAAAAATGCGAAACAACCTAAAGAAGTTGCAAAGCATGTACCGTTTGATAGATTGTTAGTTGAAACAGATGCGCCATTTCTATCGCCACACCCTTATAGAGGTAAGCGTAATGAGCCAGCACGTGTAACACTAGTTGCTGAAGAAATTGCTGAATTACGTGGTGTGAGTTATGAAGAAGTGTGTAAACAAACAACTGAAAATGCAGAACGATTGTTTAATTTAAAAGCATAAAATATTACAAAAGGTATCGGTCTGAGATAAGGCTTAGTTGATAAAATATAGGCTAAGTAGTCATCATAATTTACGCCGATACCTTTTTTATTTTTATCTAAACCGAAGTGAGTAATGAAAGGTGTAACAATAAATGAAGATAAATGAATTTATTGTAGTTGAAGGTAGAGACGATACAGAACGAGTAAAAAGAGCGGTTGAATGTGATACGATTGAGACAAATGGTAGTGCTATCAATCAGGCAACTTTAGAGGTTATTGCACGGGCATTTGAAACTAGAGGGGTCATTGTACTTACTGATCCAGATTTCCCAGGTGATAAAATAAGGAATACAATTCAAAAATACATTCCGGGTGTTAAACATGCCTATATTGACCGCGATAAGGCTAAAAACAAACGCGGAAAAATAGGTGTAGAACATGCTAATATTGATGATATTAAAGAAGCATTAATGAATGTAAGTACGCCTTTTGAAGAAGGGCACGAATCAATAAGTAAAGACGTGTTGATTGATTTAGGCTTGCTCGTTGGTAAAGATGCACGTAAAAAAAGGGAACTGTTAGGCCGTAAATTGCATATTGGTCATTCTAATGGTAAACAGTTGTTGAATAAACTAAATGCATTTGGTTATACAGAAACAGATGTTAGAAATGCATTAAGTGATAATGAGGGAAGTGAAAGTTAAATGGAATATAAAGATATTGCAACACCAACGCGAACCAAAGCATTACTTAATCAGTATGGATTTAATTTCAAAAAGAGTTTAGGACAGAATTTTTTAATTGATGTGAATATTATTCATAATATCATTGAGGCCAGTGATATTGATGCGCATACAGGCATAATAGAAATAGGACCTGGTATGGGTTCATTAACGGAACAATTGGCTAAAAATGCTAAAAAAGTGGTTGCCTTTGAAATTGATCAACGTCTAATGCCTGTACTTGAAGATACAATGGGACCATATGATAATGTGACTATAATAAATGAGGATATACTTAAAGCAGATATTGCGCATTATGTTGCTGAACATTTTTCTGAATGTAAGAAAATAATGGTAGTAGCTAACTTACCATATTACATTACAACACCTATTTTATTAAATTTAATGCAACAATCATTACCAATTGATGGTTATGTAGTTATGATGCAAAAAGAAGTAGGAGAACGTCTTAATGCACAAGTCGGCACAAAAGCGTATGGTTCATTATCAATTGTGGCACAATATTATACAGAAACGAGTAAAGTGCTAACTGTACCTAAAGCTGTATTCTTACCACCACCGAATGTAGATTCTATTGTAGTTAAATTAATGAAGCGCGACACACCGATTGTTACTGTAGATGATGAAGATAAATTTTTCAAAATGACAAAAGGAGCGTTTGGTCAAAGACGTAAGACAATTAATAATAATTATCAAAGTTTATTTGTAAATGGCAAAGCTAATAAACAAATGATACTCGATTGGTTAGAAGCCAGTGATATAGATCCGAGAAGGCGAGGAGAAACGCTTTCAATAAAAGAATTTGCACATTTATACAATGAATTGAAAAATTTCCCAGAATTAGAATTTTAAATTATTGACAAGTGCGCTTTACCTTGCTAAAATTGAGATTTTATTTGACAAAAACCCTCAAAATGTGTTATTATACAACTTGTAGCGAGGTGGAGCAATATGCCAAAATCTATTGGAGACATCAAAAATTCACTTGATTGTCAATTAGGGAACAGAATTGTACTTAAAGCGAATGGTGGACGTAAAAAAACAATTGAACGTAGTGGTGTTTTAAAAGAGACATACCCTTCTGTTTTTATTGTTGAACTAGATCAAGAGATTTATAATTTTGAGCGTGTATCCTATACATACACTGATGTTTTAACTGAAAACGTACAAGTTTCTTTTGAAGGTGATAATCATCAAGAAGCAATTGCACACTAAAATAAAATAAATTTAAATTAAATTGGGCACATGATGATGCCTTACATTTCAATTTAAATGTTAATATGAGAACGAATTTAAATGATAGGTATGTTGGTGTAATGACGCTAACATACCTTTTTTGTTATATTAATATTATTGCATTTAAGAGTAGGTAATAGTTTTATCTATAATAAACAATATTGTAAAATAGTAAGTTAAGAAATATATTTTTAATTTTAGTCAACGCTATTTAATGATTTTTACTAATAAAGTAGCAATAGAAAGTGTTAAGTTTTAAAAAAACTAACAACGCAATGTTAACAATATGTTAAAATCATTTTATTACCATATCGAATTGGAAGAGGGTGGGAATATGATATATGAAACGGCACCAGCGAAGATAAATTTAACGTTGGACACACTCTTTAAACGAGATGATGGTTTTCATGAAGTTGAAATGATAATGACGACAATTGATTTGAATGATAGATTGTCATTTGAACTACGTAAAGACAAAAAGATAATTGTTGACGTAGAACAATCCTATGTTCCCTCCGATAACAAAAATTTAGCGTATAAGGCTGCAGAATTAATGAAAAAGACCTATAATTTGAAGCAAGGTATAACTATTACTATAGATAAAAATATTCCTGTCTCAGCTGGTTTGGCAGGTGGGTCTACTGATGCTGCAGCAACAATGAGAGGGATGAATCGATTATATAATTTAAATCGACCGCTTAAAGAACTATGTGAGTTGGGAATACAGATTGGAACAGATATTCCATTTTGTATTTTAGGAAAAACTGCATTATGTAAAGGAAAAGGTGAAATCATTAAATTTTTAGATAAGCCACCTTCTGCATGGGTGGTAGTAGCTAAACCTGATTTAGGTATATCTTCACCTGATATATTTAAAAAACTGGATTTAAAACAACCTTATAATGTACATACTAAAGCATGTGAAGCGGCCTTAATTGCAGAGGATTATGACCTATTATGTAAGAGTCTGTCGAACCGATTGGAACCTGTCTCGGGTAAGATGCATACAGAAATTTTGAAAATAAAGGCTAATATGTTAGAGAACGGAGCAGACGGCGCTGTTATGAGTGGTAGTGGTCCTACTGTTTATGGATTAACACGAAAAGAACGACAAGCAAAGCACGTATACAATGCTGTTAACGGTTGTTGTAATGAAGTACACATTGTAAGATTATTAGGCTAATTGAGAAGGGATGAATCGAATGCGCTATAAAAGAAGTGAACGAATTGTTTATATGACTCAATATTTAATGAACAATCCGAATAAGTTGATACCGTTAACGTATTTTGTACAAAAATTTAAGCAAGCAAAGTCTTCCATTAGTGAAGATGTTCAAATTATTAAAACAACTTTTCAAAAAGAAAAGCTTGGGACAGTGATTACTACTGCAGGTGCTAGCGGTGGCGTTACTTATAAACCTGAGATGAGTAAAGCAGAAGCGACAGAAGTGATTGATGAAGTGATAGAACATTTACAAGAAAAAGAACGTTTACTGCCAGGTGGTTACTTATTTTTATCTGATTTAATGGGTAATCCTACATTATTGAATCGAGTTGGTAAATTAATCGCAACACTATATATGGATGAAGAGTTAGATGCTATTGTAACAATTGCTACTAAGGGGATTTCACTTGCAAATTCAGTTGCAAATGTACTGAATTTACCTGTAGTAGTTATACGTAAAGATAATAAAGTGACTGAAGGTTCTACAGTTTCTATAAATTACGTATCTGGTTCTTCTAGAAAAATCGAGACAATGGTTCTATCAAAGAGGACATTACCTGAGAATTCCAATGTACTTGTCGTAGATGATTTCATGCGGGCCGGTGGTTCAATAAATGGTGTGATGAATTTGATGAATGAGTTTAAAGCACATGTTAAAGGGGTATCGGTACTAGTAGAATCAAAAGAAGTTAAGCAAAGATTAATTGAAGATTATACTTCCTTAGTTAGATTATCTGATGTAGATGAATACAATCAGGAATTTAAGGTGGAACAAGGCAACAGTTTAACTAAATTTTCTTAAAGGAGCGATTTCGACATCATGAAAGTTATTAATACGGAAAAGGCGCCCGAAGCATTAGGGCCATACTCGCATGCAACGGAAATAAATGGACTTGTATTCACTTCAGGACAAATTCCATTGAATTTAAATGGAGAAATTGTCAGTGAAGATGTAAAAGAGCAAACGACACAAGTTCTAGAAAATTTAAAAGTCGTGTTAGACCAAGCTGGATCAGATTTAGATTCAGTGATTAAAGCTACTATTTTCATTGCTGATATGAATGAATTTCAAAATATAAATGAAGTTTATGGCAAATACTTTAATGAACATCAACCAGCGAGAAGTTGTGTTGAAGTGGCAAGATTGCCAAAAGATGTTAAAGTTGAAATCGAATTAATAGCGAAAGTGAAGTAAGGGTTTATAATTTTTAATGAAATTGTTAAGCTTCTAAACAAAGAGATACTAGGGGGGCTCACTACATGAAAGTGACAGATGTAAGACTTAGAAAAATACAAACAGATGGAAGAATGAAAGCGCTCGTTTCAATTACTTTAGATGAATCATTTGTAGTACATGATTTACGAGTGATTGAAGGCAACACAGGTCTATTCGTCGCAATGCCAAGTAAACGTACACCAGACGGTGAATTCCGAGATATCGCGCATCCTATAAATTCTGAAATGAGACAAGAAATACAAGATGCCGTGATGAAAGTGTATGAAGAAACTGATGAGGTCATCCCTGACAGAAATGCACAGTCATCAGATCATTCTGAAGAAGAAGCTTAAAATTAAAAAAGTAAAACTAAGTATAAAAAAGATTGGATTTCCGCATAAACGGAAATCCAATCTTTTTTATTTTGCAAAGGCAATTTGAAATAAAAAATAAAATTAATTGTGAAAGTGTAAAGGTGACAAAAAATATATTATTTATAATTATAAGTAAATACAATTTTTACTGTAGTAAAAATCAGAACATTAGAATGAGAAAAGGGGTGTATGCGTTTGATAACAACCAAGTAAGAATACAGTATTCTTATTATACGTTCGTATATTACCTTGTGATTTGAGAATATAAAAGCGGTTACTCAATTGAACAAAGATGACAAATCTATGCTTTGATATTTCTAATATTTTTAATGAAAATATTTCCATTATATAACATTGATGTTTTGAGCCTTGAAAGTGTGACTAGCGTTAAATTATAATAAGTAAGAAGTGTATATTTTAATGGAGGGTTAACATACATGCAAAGACATGCAATAGTACTTGCGGCTGGAAAAGGTACGCGTATGAAATCGAAGAAATACAAAGTACTACATGATGTAGCAGGCAAATCAATGATTGAACACGTCGTTGATAACGTTAAGCAATCTGGCGTAGAACAACTTGTTACAATTGTTGGGCATGGCGCACAAAATGTCAAAGAGACATTGGGCGATGCATCACTTTACAGTTTTCAAGAAGAACAATTAGGCACCGCACATGCTGTTAAGATGGCAAGTGAACATTTGAAAGATAAACAAGGTACAACGTTAGTAGTATGTGGAGACACACCGTTAATCACTGCGGCAACATTGAAATCAATGATAGAACATCATGAGAACACAAAAGCACAGGCCACTGTTTTATCAGCAACAGCAGATAATCCATTCGGTTATGGACGTATCCTGCGCGACTCAGTACAAAGACTAACTAAAATTGTTGAGCAAAAAGATGCATCTGAGACAGAGCGACAAATTAATGAAATTAGTTCAGGTATTTTTGCATTTGATAACCAAGTTTTATTTGAAAAATTGGAGTTAGTGAGAAATGAAAATGCGCAAAAAGAATATTATTTGCCTGATGTACTTTCATTAATTTTAGAAGATAAAGGTAACGTTGAAATCTATCATACAGATGATTTTGAAGAAATTATGGGCGTTAATGATAGAGTGATGTTGAGTGAAGCTGAAAAAGCTTTTAAGAAACGCACTAATGAACATCATATGAGAAACGGCGTGACGATTGTTGACCCAGCAACTACATATATAGGCGCTGATGTTAGCATAGGAGAAGATACAGTCATTGAGCCAGGGGTGAAAATTGCTGGCAATACTGTAATTGGAGAAGATACAATCGTTGGACAATATACTGAAATAACTAACAGTAAAATAGGATCAAATGTCACAATTAAACAATCTGTTATTAATGAAGCGATTGTTGGCAATCATGCTAAAATTGGACCGTTTGCACAGCTACGTCCTGGTGCGGACTTAGGCGAAAAAGTTAAAGTAGGTAACTTTGTTGAAGTTAAAAAATCTGTTGTTAAAACAGGTGCTAAATTACCTCACTTAAGTTATATAGGTGATGCTGAAATTGGTGAAAGAACAAACGTTGGCTGCGGTTCAATTACTGTGAATTATGATGGTATCAATAAATTTAAAACGATTATTGGTAATGATTCATTTATTGGTTGTAATACAAATCTCGTTGCACCAATAACATTAGGAGACCGTTCCTTTGTAGCAGCAGGTTCCACAATCACGGATAATGTGCCACAAGACAGTTTGGCATTAGCTAGGGCTAGACAAACAACCAAAGAGGGTTATTTGAAAAAATAAAGGCATATATTTAGACAAGCGTGCTTAAACTGTTAAAATCAATGTAATTGAATGAAAGTTAACCAGAGCATGTGATTATGTTGCTGAACGCTTTAAGTTTTGTTTTGTCTACAAATGAAAACGAATTGAAAGAATTAATTGGAGGACTATAAATGTTAAACAATGAGTATAAGAATTCTGCTTTGAAAATATTTTCTTTAAAGGGTAATGAACCATTAGCCCAAGAAGTTGCAGACCAAGTTGGAATTGAGCTAGGTAAATGTTCGGTAAAACGTTTCAGCGATGGAGAAATTCAAATCAATATAGAAGAAAGTATTCGTGGTTGTGATGTATTTATTATTCAACCAACATCAAATCCAGTGAATTTACATTTAATGGAATTGTTAATCATGGTTGATGCTTGTAGACGTGCATCAGCAGCGAATATTAATATAGTTGTTCCATATTATGGCTATGCACGCCAAGATAGAAAAGCACGTAGCCGTGAACCAATTACAGCAAAACTTGTAGCGAACTTAATTGAAACAGCAGGCGCAGATCGTATGATTGCCCTTGATTTACATGCGCCACAAATCCAAGGATTCTTCGACATGCCAATTGACCACTTAATGGGCGTTCCAATCTTAGCTGAATATTTTAATAATCAGACAGATATCGATCTTGAAGAATGTGTTGTTGTTTCGCCTGACCACGGTGGGGTAACAAGAGCACGTAAACTTGCAGATATATTGAAAACACCAATTGCCATTATAGATAAGCGTCGTCCAAAACCTAATGTTGCTGAAGTGATGAATATTGTAGGTGAAATCGATGGTCGTACAGCTATTATAATAGACGATATTATTGATACAGCTGGTACGATTACTTTAGCTGCACAAGCCTTAAAAGATAAAGGTGCTAAAGATGTTTATGCATGTTGTACACACCCTGTTTTATCGGGCCCTGCAAAAGAACGCATTGAAAATTCAGCAATAAAAGAGCTTGTAGTTACGAATTCAATTCAATTAGATGAAAGCCGAAAATCATCTAATACGAAAGAATTATCTGTAGCAGGTTTACTAGCACAAGCAATTATCCGTGTATATGAACGCGAATCTGTTAGTGTACTATTTGACTAATTGGTAAAATAGATATATAATTGTTCCGTTCGTGATTTCACGACTTAATAAACACTTGCAAGCAACATGATGTTGATGGGTAAGTGAAGGGGTTCTTATTATGAAATATAAGAACAAAATATGAAAGGTGGAAATAATATGGCTTCATTAAAGTCAATTATTCGTCAAGGTAAACAAACTCGTTCAGACCTTAAAAAATTAAGAAATACTGGTAAAGTACCTGCAATCGTATACGGTTATGGTACTAAAAATACTTCAGTTAAAGTAGATGAAGTAGAATTTATCAAAGTTATCCGTGAAGTTGGACGTAACGGTGTTATCGAATTAGGCGTAGGTTCTAAAACTATTAAAGTAATGGTTTCTGACTATCAATTCGACCCACTTAAAAACCAAATCACTCACATTGATTTCTTAGCTATCAATATGACTGAAGAACGTACTGTTGAAGTACCAGTTCAATTAGTTGGTGAAGCTGTTGGATCTAAAGAAGGTGGCGTTGTTGAACAACCATTATTCAACCTTGAAGTTACTGCTACTCCAGACAATATTCCTGAAGTAATCGAAGTAGATATCACTGAATTAGAAATTAATGATACACTTTCAGTAGAAGATATCAAAATTTCAGGTGAATTCACTATCGAAAACGAAGTAACTGATTCAGTTGTAACAGTAGTTGCTCCAACAGAAGAACCTACTGAAGAAGAAATCGAAGCAATGGAAGGCGATTCAGAAACTGAAGAACCAGCTGTTGTTGGCGAAGAAAAAGACGATGAAGATGAAAGTGAAGGAAAATAATAAGCTGATAAAGCTTGTAATTACTTTACCATCATTACGCTGATTAAGTTAGCGTTATCATATCTTATAAAAAGCACCGTGCTTAATACGTTAAGCAGGTGCTTTTTTATGTTATTATAGTGAATGATACGACAAAAAATGATAAGAATAATAAATAATAGAACTCGAATATAAATTAGATAAAGAAAGACAACTATTGGAGGTAACATAATGAAGTGTATTGTAGGTTTAGGTAATATCGGTAAACGCTTCGAACAAACAAAACATAATATTGGATTTGAAGTAATTGACTATATGTTAGAGCAAAATAAATTTACTTTAGATAAACAAAAGTTTAAAGGTGCTTATACAATAGAACGATTTGCAGGCGAAAAAGTAATGTTTATTGAACCAATGACGATGATGAATTTATCTGGTGAGGCAGTAGGCCCATTAATGAAATACTATGACATAGGTATTGATGATTTAGTCGTTTTATATGATGATTTAGACTTGCCACAAGGTGAAATCCGTTTAAGACAAAAAGGAAGTGCTGGCGGACATAATGGTATGAAATCTATTATCCAAGTGTTAGGCACAGATCAATTTAAACGTATTAGAATTGGTGTAGACAGACCTTCAAATGGGATGTCTATCGTAGATTATGTATTGCAAAAATTCTCGAAACAAGAAATGGAAACAATGAATAAAGTAATAGAACATTCTGCACGTGCAATTGAAGCCTACATAGAAAGTGATCGGTTTGATCGCGTGATGAATGAATATAATGGTGAAATCAATTGAAATCAATAATTACAGAATATATAAATGAAGATAAACGTTATCAGGAATTAAATGAAGTATTTGGAAAAGAGCAAGTATTGGTTACTGGCTTATCGGGTGCCGCTAAAGCAACGATTATCGCCGAAAAATATTTAAATAGTTCTAAACAATTATTAATTGTAACAAACAATCTTTATCAAGCAGATAAATTAGAAAGTGATTTAATACAGTTTGTTGAAGAGCAGGATATTTACAAGTACCCAATGCAAGATATTATGACAGAAGAATTTTCAACACAAAGCCCTCAATTTATGAGTGAGCGCGTGCGCACATTAACGGCGCTTGCTCAAGAAAAGAGAGGTTTATTTATCGTTCCGCTTAACGGGCTGAAGAAATGGTTGACTCCAGTAGAAATGTGGAAATCACATCAATTAACATTAAGTGTAGGGGACGATATAGATATTGACGACTTTTTAAATAAGTTAGTTAATATGGGATATCGTAGAGAAAGTGTTGTTTCTCATATAGGTGAGTTTTCCTTAAGAGGCGGTATTATTGATATATATCCACTAATTGGCAGTCCAGTTCGAATTGAACTTTTTGATACAGAAGTAGATTCAATCCGTGACTTTGATGTAGAAACCCAAAGATCAGAGGGAAATGTTGAAGAAATAAACATCACTACTGCGAGCGATTATATAATTACAGAAGACGTGCTTAAGCATACAAAGCAAAAACTCAAAGAAGCGTATGAATATACAAGGCCAAAAATTGATAAATCGGTCCGTAATGAATTAAAAGAAACATATGAAAGCTTTCAGTTGTTCGAAGCATCTATGTTTGATCATCAAGTACTACGCCGTCTTGTCGCTTTTATGTATCAACAACCTACTACAATTATCGATTACTTTAAAGATGACGCAATTGTAGCAGTAGATGAATATAACAGAATTAAAGAAACTGAAACGTCACTTATTTCAGAAGCGGATGAGTTTATGCAAAATTTGATTGAAAGTGGTAAAGGTTTTATTGATCAAAGTTTCTTGCAATATGATGCTTTTGAAAACCAACTTAAATCATATCCAGTGACATATTTCACATTATTCACAGCGACAATGTCTATTGAACTAAACGAAATTATTAAATTTTCATGTAAACCTGTGCAACAGTTTTATGGACAATATGATATTATGCGTTCAGAATTCCAAAGGTTTATTCAAAATGATTATACGGTTGTTGTACTTGCTGAAACAGAAGTCAAAAAAGAACGTATACAATCTATGCTCAATGAAATGCATATACCAACATTTATTGATACGCCTACGCATCGTAATGAAGGTGGGAGCGCAATCATTACTGAAGGTAGTTTATCAGAAGGCTTTGAATTACCATACATGCAATTAGTGGTTGTGACAGAGAGAGAATTATTTAAATCAAAACAAAAGAAAAAACCAAAACAACAAAAAACATTAACAAACGCTGAAAAAATTAAATCATATCAAGATTTAAAAGTAAGTGATTATATTGTACATGTCCATCACGGTGTAGGTAGATACTTAGGTGTTGAAACACTGGAAGTTGGTGGTGTACATAAAGATTACATTAAACTTCAATATAAAGGAACAGACCAATTATTTGTACCTGTTGATCAAATGGACCAAGTGCAAAAATACGTGGCGTCAGAAGATAAAACGCCTAAGTTAAACAAACTTGGTGGTACAGAGTGGAAAAAGACAAAAGCCAAAGTTCAACAAAGTGTTGAAGATATGGCAGATGAATTAATAGAGCTATATAAAGCGCGTGAAATGTCTGTTGGTTATCAATTTGGCCCAGATACAGCTGAACAAAATGATTTTGAAATTGACTTTCCTTATGAACTTACTCCCGACCAAAGCAAGTCGATTGAAGAGATTAAAAAGGATATGGAAATTGAGCGTCCTATGGATAGATTGCTGTGTGGAGATGTTGGTTACGGTAAGACTGAAGTGGCTGTAAGAGCAGCATTTAAAGCAGTAATGGAAGGTAAACAAGTTGCCTTTTTAGTACCGACAACTATATTAGCACAACAGCACTATGAAACATTAATCGAACGCATGCAAGACTTCCCAATAGAAGTGCAGCTAATCAGTAGATTTAGAACAACAAAAGAAATCAAGGAAACTAAAGAAGGTTTGAAATCAGGTTTTGTTGATATCATTGTAGGAACACATAAATTACTGGGGAAAGATATTCATTATAAAGATTTAGGATTGCTCATTGTCGATGAAGAACAACGATTTGGTGTACGACATAAAGAACGAATCAAATCTTTAAAAAATAATGTAGATGTGCTTACGCTAACAGCTACACCAATCCCGCGTACTTTACACATGAGTATGCTAGGCGTACGTGATTTGTCTGTCATTGAAACGCCACCAGAGAACCGCTTCCCAGTACAAACATATGTATTAGAGCAGAACACTAACTTTATTAAGGAAGCTCTAGAAAGAGAATTATCAAGAGATGGACAGGTGTTTTATTTATATAATAAAGTGCAGTCTATATATGAAAAAAGAGAGCAATTACAAATGCTTATGCCAGATGCCAATATAGGTGTTGCGCATGGACAAATGAATGAAAGAGATTTAGAAGAAACAATGCTGAGTTTCATCAATCATGAATATGACATTATTGTAACTACGACTATTATAGAAACAGGCGTAGATGTTCCAAATGCGAATACATTAATTATAGAAGATGCAGATCGCTTTGGATTAAGTCAACTTTATCAACTAAGAGGACGTGTAGGACGTTCAAGTCGTATTGGTTATGCATATTTCTTGCATCCTACGAATAAAGTACTGTCGGAAACTGCTGAAGATCGTTTGCAAGCAATTAAAGAATTTACTGAATTAGGTTCAGGTTTCAAAATTGCGATGCGTGATTTAAACATTCGAGGCGCAGGTAATTTATTAGGTAAACAACAACATGGCTTTATAGATTCAGTAGGGTTTGATTTATATTCTCAAATGTTAGAAGAAGCAGTAAATGAAAAACGTGGCGTAACTGATGAAAAACAAGACGCTCCAGAAGTTGAGATTGAACTTAATATTGATGCATACTTACCAGCAGAATACATTCAAAATGAGCAAGCTAAAATAGAAATTTATAAGAAATTACGTAAAATTGAGACGGAAGCACAATTAATGGACGTTAAAGACGAGTTAATTGACCGCTTTAATGATTATCCTGTTGAAGTTGAAAGACTTCTAGAAATGATGGAAATTAAAATACATGCGTTGCATGCTGGCGTAACTTTGATCAAGGATATTGGTAAAAAGGTAGAAATTTATTTATCTGAAAAGGGTACGACAGACATCAATGGCGAAACATTATTTAAACAAACTCAACCATTAGGGCGCACAATGAAAGTAGGCGTTCAAGATGGTAAAATGAAAGTGACATTAAATAAAACAAGTACTTGGTTTGATAATTTGAAATTCCTAGCAAAATGTTTAGAAGAAAGTATGGTTATTTCTGATGAAAGCTAAGATAGACAAGTCGACTGCTTTTAATGGAGTGGTCGTGCTCACTTTGGCTCTTATAGTTGTCAAAGTATTAAGTGCAATTTACCGTGTACCTTATCAAAATATTTTGGGTGATGAAGGGTTATATGCGTATCAACAAGTTTATCCGATTGTAGCGTTAGGTGTTATTTTAACGATGAATGCGATACCTAGTGCAGTTACCCAGATATTTGGTTCAGAAGGAAATCTTAAGCAGTACATTCATGTGATGATGCGTATACAACTCATAAGCACAGTCTTTTTCTTGATTTTACTACTTTGTGCAAAGTGGGTTGCATTGTTAATGGGAGATGTTAATCTGACTCCTATGCTTAGAGCATCAAGTTTTAGCTTCTTGTTTATCGGTGTTTTGGGTGTGTTTAGA
The DNA here is from genome assembly GCF_054031535.1 of Staphylococcus sp. mip270_02. Classification (NCBI taxonomy): domain Bacteria; kingdom Bacillati; phylum Bacillota; class Bacilli; order Caryophanales; family Staphylococcaceae; genus Staphylococcus; species Staphylococcus sp. mip270_02. The sequence continues at coordinate 2,945,898 of NZ_CM132934.1, read as the reverse complement.
GGTTATTATCAAGCACAGAGAAATATGAATGTGCCAGCTATTTCCCAGGTAATCGAGCAAATTGTACGTGTTGGTATTATCATTATGGCGATTATTTTATTTATGACACAGCAATGGTCACTTTATGCCGCGGGAACATTAGCAATTATTGGTTCGGCATTTGGGTTTTTAGCATCGAGTCTCTTTCTTGTAATATGCAAACCATTTAAGCATTCACAAAATAAGACGTATGAATTAGCGCAAAAGCCATTTGCAGAGTGGCGCAAACTTGTCTTAGCTATACTTGTCTTTGCGGTGAGTCAACTTATTGTTATTGTTTGGCAAGTAGTGGATAGTTTTACAGTACTTCACATGTTGCAAAGTACAGGTTTGAATTTTCAACAAGCGACTTCTCAAAAAGGTGTCTATGACCGTGGTGCATCATTTATTCAAATGGGATTAATCGTTACAACGACGTTTTGCTTTGTACTAATCCCTTTATTAACGGATGCAATAAAAGTTAAGAATAAGGTGCTTATTAATAGATATGCCAATGCCTCTGTTAAAATAACAATCTTGTTTAGCGTTTCGGCAGGTATTGGTTTAATTAATTTAATGCCTATTATGAATGGTGTATTTTTTAAAAATGATAGCCAAACGATAACGCTAGCTGTATATATGTTAACCGTTATTTGTGTGTCACTCATAATGATGGATATTGCTCTATTACAAGTGAAAAATAAAGTGCGTCCTGTATTATTGGCATTTAGCGTGGGGGTCGTAAGTAAAACAATACTAAATATAGTATTGATACCGCAATTATTGATGTTGGGCGGTAGTATAAGTACTGTAGTATCACTCATTTTATTTACAATTGTATTACACAAGCACGTATTAAAATATTATCTTTTCCAAAGTATGCGTAAATATGTGATGAAGTTAATTGTTACCATGCTTATCCTTTCAGTAACAGTTCAAATTACAATGTGGTTGATACCTGAACATGGACGGATAAGTGGCTTAATAGAATTACTAATCGCAGCAGGTATTGGCGTCATCGTTATTGTTGTTGCTATTGTGCGCATTAACTTGTTAAGTTATAGAGAATTAAAGCATTTACCATTTGGAGATAAGTTATACCATATGAAGAGAGGGAAAAGATAATGACAGGGAAGATAACAATCGTTGGATTAGGTAACTACGGAATCGATGATTTGCCATTAGGTATATACAAATTTTTGAAAAATAAGCCCATAATGTATACAAGAACTTTAGAGCACCCAGTAATTAAAGCCTTAACTGATGAAGGTATGAAATTCCATAGTTTTGACCATGTTTATGAAGAAAATCAAGCATTTGATGACGTCTATCAAACTATTGTGACGCAATTAATTGAAGCAGCACAACAAGATGATATCGTTTATACAGTACCTGGACATCCTCGTGTAGCTGAAACGACAACTGTAAAATTAGAGGCATATGCACAGCGATATGACGATATACAAGTTGAAATATTAGGCGGTAAAAGCTTTATAGATGACGTATTTGAAGCAGTAAAAGTAGACCCTAATGATGGTTTTACTTTGCTTGATGCTACATCGCTTACAAGGCAACAATTAAATATACGTACACACACACTAATAACGCAAGTGTATAGTCCGATGACAGCTGGAGATTTAAAAGTGACATTGATGGAACGATATGATGATGAACAACTCGTTTATATTGTAGATGGCGCTAGAAGTAGTGGAGCCAATGTTATTGAAACACCTTTGTATGAATTAGATCATCACGCTATGATATTCAGTAATGTAACAAGTGTATTTATTAAAAAAGTTGATGACGAAGCAACGTATTATAGTGATTTTTATTATGCGACGAGCATTATTGATCAACTGGTTGATGATGAAAATGGTTGCCCGTGGGATAAAGTACAAACACACAACACATTAAAAAGGTATTTATTAGAGGAATCATTTGAGCTCTTTGAAGCCATAGATAACGAAGATGATTGGCATGTTATAGAAGAACTGGGTGATATACTATTACAAGTACTCTTGCATACAAGTATTGGTAAAAAAGAAGGCTTTTTTGATATAAATGAAGTAGTACAAAACTTAACGAGTAAGATGATACACAGGCATCCACATATATTTGGTGAAGCACAAGCAGAGTCAGAAGAAGATTTAAAACATATATGGGCAAATGCCAAAGCTGAAGAAGGTAAAGTACAACGTGTGAAATTCGAAAAAGTGTTTGCAGAGCATTTTATGAAGTTGTATGATATAACCAAAAATATGTCGTTAGACGAAGCTGCTTTAAAACAATTTTTAGAGCGAGGAGGAGATAAATCATGAGACTTGATAAATATCTTAAAGTATCAAGATTGGTAAAACGCCGTACATTAGCAAAAGAGATAAGCGATCAAGGAAGAATTACAGTGAATGGTACAGTTGCTAAAGCTGGCACAGACGTTAAAGTTACAGACGAACTTGTAATTCGTTTTGGTCAAAAAATTATAACTATAAATGTGACAGGTTTAAGCGAACATGCAACGAAAGAAAACGCTAAAGGCATGTATGAAATTGTAAAAGAAGAAAAAATTGGTGAATCATAATAACAGAGGAGGTGACAAGCATTGGGTAAAAAAGTAGAAAACATAGGTAATACATTTACTTCTTCAGAAAACAAGAAGAAACAGAAACAAAAAATGAGAAGACGCGTAGTTCGTAGACGTATTACTTTATTTGGTGGTATTCTACTCGCTATTATCATTGTTTTATGTATAATGCTTGTCACTCAAAAGCAAAGTAATCAAGAAGATGCTGTAGAACGCCAACAAAAAGAACAAAAATATCAAAAACAACAAGATGAAGAACTCGCATTAAAAGAACAACTTAATAATCTTAATGATAAAAGTTATATAGAGAAAGTAGCGAGAGACGACTATTATTTAAGTAATGATGGAGAAGTGATTTTCAAGTTGCCAGGGGACAAGTCTGAATCCAAATCGAAATCCTCGAAAGAGGATAAATAATGAAAAAAATTTTTTTGCATCATAATACCATTGTTAATTTATGCAAACAGGCATATAATAAGGTTAAAATCGAAACAAATCGGGAGGATTTATTTACAATATGTCAATCGAAGTAGGAAACAAGCTTAAAGGTAAAGTCACTGGGATTAAAAAGTTTGGCGCTTTTGTCGAACTTCCAGAAGGAAAGAGTGGCTTAGTTCACATAAGTGAAGTTGCAGATAATTACGTGGAAAATGTAGAAGACCACTTATCTGTTGGAGATGAAGTTGAAGTTAAAGTGCTTTCAATTGCTGATGATGGAAAAATTAGTCTATCTATTAAAAAAGCAAAAGATCGTCCGCGTAGACCACAAAGTAAACCTAATCACAAACAACCTCAACCAAAAGGTGAAGACTTTGAAAAGAAATTAACAAATTTCTTGAAAGATAGTGAAGATAAATTAACTTCCATCAAACGTCAAACAGAATCTAGACGTGGCGGAAAAGGCGCAAGACGCTAAAAATATATAATGAGACTGTTCCGCAAATACCTAACTTGATTCATTGAGGACAAAGTGAAATCATTTATTCCAATATTAAGTTTGATCGTAACAATCTAAGACTGTTTTCTTACTTGAGGAAACAGTCTCTTTTTTGTTAAAAATTAGAGCACTATCATTTTATGCTAGGGTGTCTAATGAATGTCTACAAGTAAGGAGGTGGTTTGCATGGAAGTGAATACTGAAGGTTGGTCCTCGGATAACCACATCGTATTGGCTGTATCAACCGGCATAGATAGTATGGTGTTGTTGCACCAACTTATTACAAACTTGCAAGATACATACGCCCAATTGACCTGTTTGCATGTGAATCATAATATTAGACCAATTGCCAATGAAGAAGAATTATTTCTCAAGCAATATTGTATTGACCATAACATTGCATTACATGTTAAACAATTGGATTTATCTGACATTGTTAAAAAAGGTAACAGTATCGAAAATGAGGCTAGACTTGAACGTTATCGTTGGTTTGATTTAATGATGAAGAATTTAAATGCAGATGTACTACTCACAGCACATCATCAAGATGACCAGTTGGAAACCATTTTTTACAGGTTAATGACAGGCCGTTCTACTAGAAGTAGTCTGGGGATGTCTTATTTAACAACTCGAGGTTGCTACGATTTATGTAAACCGCTTTTGACAGCAACTAAAGTAGAAATTAGAAATTATCAACATGCCTACGATGTTCCTTTTTATGAAGATGCAACTAATGCAGAAAATCATTATGTAAGAAATGACATTCGAAACCGCATCTTACCTGAAATAGAGCAAAATAAACACTTAGAGACCAAGCAGTTATTGAAACTAAAAGAATGGCATGACGAACAACGATTAGTTATTGAGAGCGAGGCTACCGCTTTTATAGAAAGTGCTGTTGAAGTTAATAATGCTCAATATCGTTTTTGTAGACAACAATTTTTACAACTGCGACATAGCGTGAAAATGACCGTATTAGATAAATTACTTGCTAATCTACCAATGCACGATTCTTTAACAGAAAAAACATATAATCAATGGTTTCAAATCATGGAGGAAAATATAGCGCAATCTACATTATATACAACAGATAAATGGATAATTTACATCGCTTATGATAAATTTATAATAATGGCAAATGATGACGTGAAACTTTCTCCGGCTAAGATGAATCAATCAGGGACTTACAACTATAGTCACTATAGTATTGACATTAATAACGATCTTCCTGCATTTGAATTTCCACTAGTAGTTCGTACAAGAAACGATGGTGATAAATTTGAATTAAATGGAATGAAAGGGCATAAAAAGGTTAGCAGATTGCTGATTGATAATAAAATTGAGCAACAAGAACGTGACCAAATGCCAATCATAGTTAATGCTGATAATGAAATTATTGCTGTTGGAACATTATTTTTAAAAAGTAAATACAAAGACTTAATTTGTATACGAAATATGGGAGAGGAATGAAAAAATGAGAGATGATTTAAAGGAAGTATTGTTATCAGAGGAAGATATTCATCAAATATGTAAAGATTTAGGTGAACAAATTACAGCAGCATACAAAGGGAAACCGCTTGTTTGTATCGGCATACTAAAAGGGTCAGTAATGTTTATGGCTGACTTAATTAAATATATTGATACACATTTAGCGATAGATTTTATGGATGTTTCAAGTTACCACGGAGGGACAGAATCTACAGGAGAGGTTCAAATTTTAAAAGATTTAAGTTCTTCAATTGAAAATAAAGACATCTTGATTATAGAAGATATCTTAGAAACTGGAACAACTTTAAAATCGATTACTGAATTACTAGAATCTCGACGTGTGAATTCGCTTGAAATCGTAACATTGCTTGATAAACCTAACCGTCGTAAAGCAAATATCGAAGCTAAATATGTTGGTAAGAAAATTCCTGATGAATTTGTGGTTGGCTATGGTTTGGACTACGCTGAAAACTATAGAAATCTACCTTATATCGGTACGCTTAAACCAGAAATTTATTCGAAATAAGCAATACAATTTATCCAAATAGAAAATTATTATATAATATGAGTCTAAGTCGTTTTATGTAAGTAAATACAGTAGACCTTAATTAGATAAACTCTTGTAAGTATTGTATACATAAATTTATGGTGGCTTGTTAACATGTAATACATTTTAAATATAATTAAAAGTAAAGAAATAAAAATTAAAATAAAGCGTCTGAAATTGTAAACGTAGTACAAAAGTTGAAATACTAGCCTTGAACTTATGCATTATGTTACAATTTTTGTTAGTTTTATTATTGAAGTAGGAGGAAACGACGCATGCAGAAAGCCTTTCGTAACGTGCTAGTTATCGCAATCATTGGCGTTATTATTTTTGGTCTGTTTTCATTTTTAAATGGAAATGGGAATATGCCAAAACAACTTACATATAACCAATTTGTGAAACAGCTAGAAAAGGGTGATTTGAAATCACTTGAAATACAGCCTGAACAAAATGTATATATGGTAAGTGGTAAAACAAAAAATGATGAAGACTATTCTTCAACAATTTTATATAACAACGATAAAGAGCTTGAAAAAATAACAAATGCAGCACAAAAACAAGATGGATTAAAATTTACAGTTAAAGAAGAAGAAAAACAAAGTGTATTTGTAAGCATATTAACAACATTAATTCCTGTATTAATTATTGCGTTATTATTTATTTTCTTCCTAAGCCAAGCGCAAGGTGGCGGCGGCGGAGGCGGTCGTATGATGAACTTTGGTAAATCTAAAGCTAAAATGTACGACAGTCAGAAAAAACGTGTACGCTTCTCAGATGTAGCTGGTGCAGATGAGGAAAAACAAGAATTAATTGAAATTGTCGATTTCTTAAAAGACAATAAACAATTTAAACAAATGGGCTCAAGAATACCTAAAGGTGTTCTATTAGTAGGTCCTCCTGGTACAGGTAAAACATTACTTGCACGTGCGGTTGCTGGTGAAGCTGGTACACCATTCTTCTCAATCAGTGGTTCTGACTTTGTTGAGATGTTTGTTGGTGTCGGTGCAAGCCGTGTACGTGATTTATTTGAAAATGCTAAGAAAAATGCGCCTTGTATCATTTTCATTGACGAAATTGATGCAGTTGGACGTCAACGTGGTGCTGGTGTCGGCGGTGGCCACGATGAACGTGAACAAACATTGAATCAATTATTAGTTGAAATGGATGGATTTGGTGAAAACGAAGGCATCATTATGATAGCTGCTACTAACCGTCCTGACATTTTAGATCCAGCATTATTACGTCCGGGTCGTTTTGATAGACAAATTCAAGTAGGTCGTCCAGATGTTAAGGGACGTGAAGCGATACTACATGTTCATGCTAAGAACAAACCACTTGATGAAACAGTTGACTTAAAAGCTGTTTCTCAAAGAACACCTGGTTTCTCTGGTGCCGATTTAGAAAATCTTCTTAACGAAGCATCATTAGTAGCAGTTCGTGAAGGTAAGAAGAAAATCGATATGCGTGATATAGAAGAAGCAACTGACCGCGTTATTGCAGGCCCTGCTAAGAAATCTCGTGTTATTTCTGATAAAGAACGTAACATTGTAGCACATCACGAAGCGGGTCATACGATTATAGGTATGGTACTTGATGAAGCTGAAGTAGTTCACAAAGTTACTATTGTCCCTCGTGGACAAGCCGGTGGTTACGCAATGATGTTACCAAAACAAGATCGTTTCTTAATGACGGAACCTGAATTACTAGATAAAATTTGTGGCTTACTCGGTGGACGTGTTTCAGAAGATATTAACTTTAATGAAGTATCTACTGGTGCATCTAATGACTTTGAACGTGCAACGCAAATTGCACGTCAAATGGTTACTGAGTATGGTATGAGTAAAAAACTTGGTACGGTTCAATTCTCAAGTAGTAGTAATGGACAAGTGTTCTTAGGTAAAGACATGCAAGGTGATCCAGAATATTCAGGACAAATTGCTTACGAAATTGATAAAGAAGTACAACGTATTATTAAAGAACAATATGAGCGTTGTAAAGATATCTTGTTAGAGCACAAAACTCAGTTGAATTTAATCGCTGAATCATTATTAACAGAAGAGACGTTAGTTGCTGAACAGATACGTTCATTATTCTATGACGGTGTATTGCCTGAAGTCGATTACGATGGTGCAAAAGTTGTCGAAAACGAAGATAAAGATTTTGAAAAAGGTAAATACGGAAAATCATATGATGAAGTTCGTAAAGAGCAATCAGAAAAAGATAACGATGATGAACAAGAGCAAGAAGATAAAGACACAGAAGAGACAGGTCATGAACAATCACCAAATATTGATAAACCAAGCAATCCAAGTGATCCTAATGACCCAAGCAATCGAAACTAAGAAATAAAACCAAGACTTCTTTCTGCTATCAATATGAATAGTAGAAAGAAGTCTTTTGTTTATAGTTTAAATATCCATCTAAGCAATCGTTATTTAATGACAAGTATGTAGTCAAACAAATAGTTAGTAATTTTCACCAAGAAATATTAAAATAAGTTGCGTTAATAGAAGAGAAATTGACAAAATAAGCTGAGATATGACAAAAATTAATTAAAAGTAAAGGAGCAATCTTAAAAATGACTAATGATTATATAGTTAAAGCTTTAGCGTTTGGAGGGCAGATCCGTGCGTACAGTGCTTTGACAACTGAAAGCGTTCAGGAAGCACAGACAAGACATTATACTTGGCCAACTGCATCAGCTGCGCTTGGTCGTACAATGACAGCAACATTAATGATGGGTGCTATGTTGAAAGGTGAACAAAAATTAACAGTAACAGTAGATGGTCAAGGGCCAATAGGTAAAATTATTGCTGATGCTGATGCGAAAGGAAATGTAAGAGGTTATGTCACTAACCCTCAAACACATTTCCCATTAAACGAAAGTGGCAAATTAGATGTTAGTAGAGCAGTTGGAACAAATGGGTCATTAACTGTAGTTAAAGACGTAGGACTAAAAGATTATTTCTCGGGTTCAAGTCCGATAGTTTCAGGTGAGTTAGGTGACGATTTCACATACTATTTTGCTAAAAGTGAACAAGTTCCTTCATCGGTAGGTCTTGGTGTACTCGTTAATCCTGATAATTCAATTAAAGCATCAGGTGGATTTTTAATCCAAGTAATGCCAGGAGCAGAAGATGAAACGATTAATCAATTAGAAAAAGCCATTAATAATATGACTCCGGTATCTAAATTAATTGATCAAGGTTTATCACCAGAAGAACTTTTATTTGAAATTCTTGGCGAAGACAACGTACAAATACTAGAAAATCTTCCGGCACAATTTGAATGTAATTGTGGGCACGATAAATTCTTAAATGCGATTAAAGGTTTAGGAGAGGCAGAAATTCAAAATATGATCGATGTAGATCATGGTGCAGAAGCAGAATGTCATTTTTGTAGAAGTAAATACACGTATTCAGAAGAAGAATTACAGGAATTATTAGAAAATATTAAGTAAAAAGGGTAATATTGATATTGTAATGTCTTGGAATTTAAATAAATAATGTTTTATTGTTGTATTTACAGAAAAATCTGATAAAATAAAAGTATATCCGAGAGAAAAAGTAGGGTTTGGAAACTTTTTAACGAAAAGGAGCAATACTTATGTCAAATAAACCAGTAGACAATATCGTACAAGTGATTGGAAACACACCTGTAGTTAAATTAAACAACGTTGTAGAGGAAGGTGCTGCAGACGTTTATGTAAAACTTGAATATCAAAATCCAGGCGGTTCTGTAAAAGACCGTATCGCGTTAGCTATGATTGAAGAAGCTGAAAAAGAAGGCAAAATTAAGCCTGGCGATACAATCGTTGAACCAACAAGTGGAAATACTGGTATCGGTTTAGCATTTGTTTGTGCAGCTAAAGGCTATAAAGCTGTATTTACAATGCCTGAAACGATGAGCCAAGAACGTCGTAACTTATTAAAAGCATACGGCGCAGAGTTAGTATTAACACCTGGTTCAGAAGCTATGAAAGGTGCAATCAAGAAAGCTAAAGAATTGAAAGAAGAGTTTGGTTACTTTGAACCACAACAATTCGAAAATCCAGCTAACCCTCGTGTACACGAATTAACAACTGGACCAGAATTAGTTGAACAATTTGAAGGTAAAACAATTGATTCATTCTTAGCTGGTGTCGGCACTGGTGGAACATTAAGTGGCGCAGGCAAAGTGTTAAAAGAGCAGTACCCAAATATTAATCTTGTAGCAATTGAACCAGAAGACTCTCCGGTATTAAGTGGTGGAGAACCTGGTCCTCATAAACTACAAGGTTTAGGTGCAGGATTTATTCCAGATACTTTAGATGAAAATATCTACGATGAAATTATTCAAGTAGGTAACGAAACAGCTATGGAAATGGCACGTAAAGTTGCTAAAGAAGAAGGTATCTTATGTGGTATTTCTTCAGGTGCAGCGATTCATGCAGCCATTGAAAAGGCTAAAAACCTAGGTGCAGGTAAAACAGTTGTTACTGTATTACCAAGTAATGGTGAACGTTACTTATCAACACCATTATTCGCATTTGACGATTAATCATTGAACTATATTGATAACCGGTCACATAATTATGTGTGCCGGTTTTTTAATGTGGTGATTGAATTAAACACTTCACTTTAGATATAAGTTTATTTTGATTTATTAAAATTTGCAGGTCATTCAAGTACTTGTTACTGAAAAAAATAAAAAATAACGTTATTATAGAAATATGATAATAATTTGATAGGAAAATCATTTTAGATGTGAAAGGAAGCAAAATGATTATGACGCATACAAAAATTATGGGAATATTAAATGTTACACCGGACTCATTTTCTGATGGTGGGAAATATAATTCAGTTGAAAAGGCTGTTGAACACGCAGAGAAAATGATAGAAGAGGGCGTTGATATCATAGATATTGGTGGCGTATCTACGAGACCGGGTTATGAAGAAGTGAGCGTTGAAGAAGAACTTGATCGTGTCGTACCTGTGGTAGAAGCTTTGACTCGTTTAGGTATTCAATTATCAGTTGATACATATAGAAGTGAAGTAGCAGAAGCGGCTATGAAATTAGGTGTTACGATGATTAATGACCAATGGGCTGGCCACCATGATCCGCGTATATTTGAAATTGTTGCGAAATATGAAGGTGAAATTGTGTTAATGCACAACGGAGATGGACATAGAGAAGAATCAGTCGTCGATGAGATGTTGTTGTATCTTTTAAAACAAGCAAACAAAGCTGAAATGGCGGGGATACCACAACATAAGGTGTGGATTGATCCAGGTATTGGTTTTGCCAAAACAAGAGACGAGGAAAAGGAAGTTATGTCTCGATTAGATGAACTTGTAGCAACTGGGTACCCAGTGCTGTTAGCGACAAGCAGAAAAAGGTTTATTAAGGAAATGATTGGTGTAGACACAACTCCAACTGAACGAGATGAAGCAACTGCTGGTACAACAGCATATGGTATTACTAAAGGTATTAAAGGCGTAAGAGTGCATAACGTTGCATTAAACGCTCGGATAGCACAAAGTATGGATTACTTAAAGGAGAATGATAATGCGCGACACAATATTTCTTAATGGTATGAGATTTTATAGTTATCATGGCGCGTTACCAGCCGAAAATGAGATTGGACAAATATTTATTGTTGATGTCACTATGAAAGTTGATCTTAGCATAGCGGGTGAAACTGACAAAGTTACAGACACTGTGCATTATGGAGAAGTTTTTGAAGAAGTGAAAGCGATTATGGAAGATGAACCAGTAAATTTATTAGAGCATCTGGCTGAACGTATTGCAAAACGTATAAATTCACACTATAATCGTGTAGTGGAAACGAAAGTTAGAATCACTAAAGAAAATCCACCTATACCTGGACATTATAATGGAGTAGGTGTTGAAATAGTGAGGGAGAATCACTAATGACATATGCGTATTTAGGATTAGGTAGTAATGTTGGAGAAAGAGAAACGCAACTTGATGAAGCAATACGCATTTTAAATAACAAAAATGGTATTGAAGTCACGAAAGTTTCGCCAATATATGAAACAGAGCCGGTAGGTTATGTTGATCAGCCACAATTTTTAAATCAATGTATTGAAATTCAAACATTATTGAAGCCAAAACATTTGTTAAAGGTATGTATGGAAACAGAACAACAATTGCATCGTGTGAGAGATGTACGCTGGGGCCCAAGAACTTTAGATGTAGATATTTTATTGTTTGGAGATAAAATTATTGAAAAAGAAGATTTGATTGTTCCGCATCCAAGAATGTTAGAACGTTCATTTGTTCTGATTCCATTAAATGATATAGCATCTGATTTTATTGAACCGCATTCTAATCAAAAAATTGGTGATATTGTGATGACAGACGATTCAGTGAAAAAGTATAAAGATTGAAAAGCATAAAGGAGAGAAAGTTATGTCAGAAGAAATGAACGACCAAATGCAGGTTCGCCGTCAAAAATTACAAGAATTATACGATTTAGGAATTGATCCATTTGGGCAAAAATTCGACCGTAGTTCAATGGCTAGCCCATTACACGAAGATTGGGATCAATTTTCTAAAGAAGAATTACAAGAAAAAGAAGAAGAAAGCCATGTAAGTATAGCAGGGCGTTTAATGACCAAACGTGGTAAAGGTAAAGCAGGATTTGCTCATGTTCAAGATTTAAGTGGCCAAATACAAATTTATGTAAGAAAAGACCAAGTAGGCGATGAACAATTTGAGATTTGGAATTCTTCAGATTTAGGTGACATCGTTGGCGTTGAAGGTGTTATGTTTAAAACGAATACAGGTGAACTATCAGTTAAAGCAAAATCGTTCACGCTTTTAACAAAAGCATTACGTCCGTTACCAGATAAATTCCATGGTTTACAAGATATCGAACAACGTTATCGTCAACGTTACCTTGACTTAATTACAAACCAAGATAGTACTAAGACATTTATCAACCGTAGTAAAATATTACAAGAGATGCGTAACTATTTAAATTCTCAAGGATTCTTAGAGGTGGAAACACCAATGATGCATCAAATAGCTGGTGGTGCTGCAGCTCGTCCATTTGTTACACATCATAATGCATTAGATGCTACATTGTATATGAGAATTGCAATTGAATTACATTTGAAACGTCTTATCGTCGGTGGCTTAGAAAAAGTATATGAAATTGGTCGTGTGTTTAGAAATGAAGGTGTGTCTACAAGACATAACCCAGAATTTACAATGATTGAATTATATGAAGCTTATGCTGACTATCACGACATTATGGATCTTACTGAAAATATGATTAGACATATTTCAGAAAAAGTATTAGGTACTGCTAAAGTAACATATGGTGAAGAAACAATTGATTTAGAGTCTAATTGGAAACGAATCCATATGGCTGACGCTGTTAAAGAAGCGACAGGTGTAGATTTCTTTAACATCCAAAGTGATGATGAAGCTAAAACAGCCGCTAAAGAACATGGTGTAGAAATCACAAATAATATGAAGTACGGTCATATCTTAAATGAATTCTTTGAACAAAAAGTTGAAGAAACATTAATTCAACCTACATTTGTTTATGGGCACCCAATAGAGATTTCTCCTTTAGCTAAGAAAAATCCAGAGGACCCTAGGTTTACAGACCGCTTTGAATTATTCATTGTAGGTAGAGAACATGGTAATGCATTTACAGAATTAAACGACCCTATTGATCAAAGAGCAAGATTTGAAGCTCAATTAGTAGAAAAAGAACAAGGGAACGATGAAGCTCACGAAATGGATGAAGACTTTATTGAAGCACTAGAATACGGTATGCCTCCAACAGGTGGTTTAGGTATAGGTATTGATAGACTAGTGATGTTACTTACTGATTCAGCATCAATCCGTGACGTATTATTATTCCCGTATATGAGACAGAAGTAATATAACTAATTATGTATTTGAATATTCTAGCTTAAAATAAAACGACTATCATGTTTCGTCATAATGACAAGACATGATAGTCGTTTTTTTATTGTTGAAAGAAGCGGTTAATATAGGAGGGGATGAATAAAAGTCCATTTCAAGTACAATTTTAATAAATAAATTAAGTAATAAGAAACGATTACGCATAATTATGCTATAAAGATATAAAAATATACTATAAAAGGTATGGTAAATGCTGTTTTCATGTGGTAAGATTATTCAAGTCGAGTTAAGCAAGTGAGCAAAACAGGACATGCGAAAATACTAGAATAAATATTTTAAGAAAAAATTGAAAAGCTATTGACTCAAATGAGAAAACGTAGTATTATATAAAAGTCGTCAAAAACGATGATTACATAAGCGAATAACTTAAGTAAATGTTGTTTAAAGATTTTTTGAAGATAGTGTAAAATTGACTATTGCAATTGATTGATAAACAATGTATCATTAATGGAGTAAGTTATTTTGTCTGGTGACAATGGCAAAGAGGTCACACCTGTTCCCATGCCGAACACAGAAGTTAAGCTCTTTAGCGCCGATGGTAGTCGGACTTACGTTCCGCAAGAGTAGGACGTTGCCAGGCTTTATAAATAGATTCCATGTGGAGGATTAGCTCAGCTGGGAGAGCATCTGCCTTACAAGCAGAGGGTCGGCGGTTCGAACCCGTCATCCTCCACCATTTTAAATGAATAGCCGGCCTAGCTCAACTGGTAGAGCAACTGACTTGTAATCAGTAGGTTGGGGGTTCAAGTCCTCTGGCCGGCACCATTTCATGAGCCATTAGCTCAGTTGGTAGAGCATCTGACTTTTAATCAGAGGGTCAGTGGTTCGAGCCCACTATGGCTCATACAGTTTCATTTTGCAGAAGTAGTTCAGCGGTAGAATACGACCTTGCCAAGGTCGGGGTCGCGGGTTCGAATCCCGTCTTCTGCTCCATTATTTTTGCCGGGGTGGCGGAACTGGCAGACGCACAGGACTTAAAATCCTGCGGTGAGAGATCACCGTACCGGTTCGATTCCGGTCCTCGGCACCATCATTTTAATAATGCGCCCGTAGCTCAACTGGATAGAGTACTTGACTACGAATCAAGAGGTTACAGGTTCGACCCCTGTCGGGCGCACCATTTTTAAAATGTTTAAATTAATACGGGAAGTAGCTCAGCTTGGTAGAGCACTTGGTTTGGGACCAAGGGGTCGCAGGTTCGAATCCTGTCTTCCCGACTCTTTTAAAATTATATATGGGGGCTTAGCTCAGATGGGAGAGCGCCTGCTTTGCACGCAGGAGGTCAGCGGTTCGATCCCGCTAGTCTCCACCATATTTATTATTGATTGAAGAAATGAACATTGAAAACTGAATTGCAATATGTCAACGTTAATTCCGAACGCAACATTAAATTGTTGGTTCAAAACAAGTGTTAGAGATAACACAAATTAGTATTTTATGAGCTAATCAAACATCATAATTCATTTATGGAGAGTTTGATCCTGGCTCAGGATGAACGCTGGCGGCGTGCCTAATACATGCAAGTCGAGCGAACAGATAAGGAGCTTGCTCCTTTGACGTTAGCGGCGGACGGGTGAGTAACACGTGGGTAACCTACCTATAAGACTGGGATAACTTCGGGAAACCGGAGCTAATACCGGATAACATTTGGAACCGCATGGTTCTAAAGTGAAAGATGGTTTTGCTATCACTTATAGATGGACCCGCGCCGTATTAGCTAGTTGGTAAGGTAACGGCTTACCAAGGCAACGATACGTAGCCGACCTGAGAGGGTGATCGGCCACACTGGAACTGAGACACGGTCCAGACTCCTACGGGAGGCAGCAGTAGGGAATCTTCCGCAATGGGCGAAAGCCTGACGGAGCAACGCCGCGTGAGTGATGAAGGGTTTCGGCTCGTAAAACTCTGTTATTAGGGAAGAACAAATGTGTAAGTAACTGTGCACGTCTTGACGGTACCTAATCAGAAAGCCACGGCTAACTACGTGCCAGCAGCCGCGGTAATACGTAGGTGGCAAGCGTTATCCGGAATTATTGGGCGTAAAGCGCGCGTAGGCGGTTTCTTAAGTCTGATGTGAAAGCCCACGGCTCAACCGTGGAGGGTCATTGGAAACTGGGAAACTTGAGTGCAGAAGAGGAAAGTGGAATTCCATGTGTAGCGGTGAAATGCGCAGAGATATGGAGGAACACCAGTGGCGAAGGCGACTTTCTGGTCTGTAACTGACGCTGATGTGCGAAAGCGTGGGGATCAAACAGGATTAGATACCCTGGTAGTCCACGCCGTAAACGATGAGTGCTAAGTGTTAGGGGGTTTCCGCCCCTTAGTGCTGCAGCTAACGCATTAAGCACTCCGCCTGGGGAGTACGACCGCAAGGTTGAAACTCAAAGGAATTGACGGGGACCCGCACAAGCGGTGGAGCATGTGGTTTAATTCGAAGCAACGCGAAGAACCTTACCAAATCTTGACATCCTTTGAAAACTCTAGAGATAGAGCCTTCCCCTTCGGGGGACAAAGTGACAGGTGGTGCATGGTTGTCGTCAGCTCGTGTCGTGAGATGTTGGGTTAAGTCCCGCAACGAGCGCAACCCTTAAGCTTAGTTGCCATCATTAAGTTGGGCACTCTAGGTTGACTGCCGGTGACAAACCGGAGGAAGGTGGGGATGACGTCAAATCATCATGCCCCTTATGATTTGGGCTACACACGTGCTACAATGGACAATACAAAGGGCAGCTAAACCGCGAGGTCATGCAAATCCCATAAAGTTGTTCTCAGTTCGGATTGTAGTCTGCAACTCGACTACATGAAGCTGGAATCGCTAGTAATCGTAGATCAGCATGCTACGGTGAATACGTTCCCGGGTCTTGTACACACCGCCCGTCACACCACGAGAGTTTGTAACACCCGAAGCCGGTGGAGTAACCATTTATGGAGCTAGCCGTCGAAGGTGGGACAAATGATTGGGGTGAAGTCGTAACAAGGTAGCCGTATCGGAAGGTGCGGCTGGATCACCTCCTTTCTAAGGATATATTCGGAAACATCTTCTTACGAAGATGAAATAGGAATAACATTGACATATTGTATTCAGTTTTGAGTGCTCATTGGAGTATTCATTGCATTATTTTGTACATTGAAAACTAGATAAGTAAGTAAAATTTATGATTTTACCAAGCAAAACCGAGTGAATTAGAGTTTTTTAACAAGCTTTGAATTCAAAAAGAAATAATCGCTAGTGTTCGAAAGAACACTCACAGATTAATAACATTTTGGGTTTTCAACCGACTTGTTCGTGTTGAAAGTCAAAAAAGATTAAGTTATTAAGGGCGCACGGTGGATGCCTTGGCACTAGAAGCCGATGAAGGACGTTACTAACGACGATATGCTTTGGGGAGCTGTAAGTAAGCTTTGATCCAGAGATTTCCGAATGGGGAAACCCAGCATGAGTTATGTCATGTTATCGATATGTGAATACATAGCATATCTGAAGGTAGACGCGGAGAACTGAAACATCTTAGTACCCGCAGGAAGAGAAAGAAAAATCGATTCCCTGAGTAGCGGCGAGCGAAACGGGAAGAGCCCAAACCAACGAGCTTGCTTGTTGGGGTTGTAGGACACTCTATACGGAGTTACAAAAGAATAAACTAGACGAATCATCTGGAAAGATGAATCAAAGAAGGTAATAATCCTGTAGTCGAAAGTTTATTCACTCTTGAGTGGATCCTGAGTACGACGGAACACGAGAAATTCCGTCGGAATCCGGGAGGACCATCTCCCAAGGCTAAATACTCTCTAGTGACCGATAGTGAACCAGTACCGTGAGGGAAAGGTGAAAAGTACCCCGGAAGGGGAGTGAAATAGAACTTGAAACCGTGTGCTTACAAGTAGTCAGAGCCCGTTAATGGGTGATGGCGTGCCTTTTGTAGAATGAACCGGCGAGTTACGATTTGATGCAAGGTTAAGCAGTGAATGTGGAGCCGTAGCGAAAGCGAGTCTGAATAGGGCGTTGAGTATTTGGTCGTAGACCCGAAACCAGGTGATCTACCCATGACCAGGTTGAAGTTCAGGTAACACTGAATGGAGGACCGAACCGACTTACGTTGAAAAGTGAGCGGATGAGTTGTGGGTAGCGGAGAAATTCCAATCGAACCTGGAGATAGCTGGTTCTCTCCGAAATAGCTTTAGGGCTAGCCTCAAGTGATGATTATTGGAGGTAGAGCACTGTTTGGACGAGGGGCCCTTATCGGGTTACCGAATTCAGACAAACTCCGAATGCCAATCAATTTAACTTGGGAGTTAGAACGCGGGTGATAAGGTCCGTGTTCGAAAGGGAAACAGCCCAGACCACCAGCTAAGGTCCCAAAATATATGTTAAGTGGAAAAGGATGTGGCGTTGCCCAGACAACTAGGATGTTGGCTTAGAAGCAGCCATCATTTAAAGAGTGCGTAATAGCTCACTAGTCGAGTGACACTGCGCCGAAAATGTACCGGGGCTAAACATATTACCGAAGCTGTGGATTGTCCGTAAGGACAATGGTAGGAGAGCGTTCTAAGGGCGTTGAAGCATGATCGCAAGGACATGTGGAGCGCTTAGAAGTGAGAATGCCGGTGTGAGTAGCGAAAGACGGGTGAGAATCCCGTCCACCGATTG
The DNA here is from genome assembly GCF_054031535.1 of Staphylococcus sp. mip270_02. Classification (NCBI taxonomy): domain Bacteria; kingdom Bacillati; phylum Bacillota; class Bacilli; order Caryophanales; family Staphylococcaceae; genus Staphylococcus; species Staphylococcus sp. mip270_02. Next base: position 2,927,735 of record NZ_CM132934.1, on the reverse strand, counting down.
ACTAAGGTTTCCAGAGGAAGGCTCGTCCGCTCTGGGTTAGTCGGGTCCTAAGCTGAGGCCGATAGGCGTAGGCGATGGATAACAGGTTGATATTCCTGTACCACCATAATTCGTTTTAAGCGATGGGGGGACGCAGTAGGATAGGCGAAGCGTACTATTGGATTGTACGTCCAAGCAGTAAGACTGAGTGTTAGGCAAATCCGGCACTCTTAAGGTCAAGCTGTGATGGGGAGAGGAAATTGTTTCCTCGAGTCGTTGATTTCACACTGCCGAGAAAAGCCTCTAGCTAGAATTGTGGTGCCCGTACCGCAAACCGACACAGGTAGTCAAGATGAGAATTCTAAGGTGAGCGAGCGAACTCTCGTTAAGGAACTCGGCAAAATGACCCCGTAACTTCGGGAGAAGGGGTGCTCTTTAGGGTTAACGCCCAGGAGAGCCGCAGTGAATAGGCCCAAGCGACTGTTTATCAAAAACACAGGTCTCTGCTAAACCGTAAGGTGATGTATAGGGGCTGACGCCTGCCCGGTGCTGGAAGGTTAAGAGGAGTGGTTAGCTTCTGCGAAGCTACGAATCGAAGCCCCAGTAAACGGCGGCCGTAACTATAACGGTCCTAAGGTAGCGAAATTCCTTGTCGGGTAAGTTCCGACCCGCACGAAAGGCGTAACGATTTGGGCACTGTCTCAACGAGAGACTCGGTGAAATCATAGTACCTGTGAAGATGCAGGTTACCCGCGACAGGACGGAAAGACCCCGTGGAGCTTTACTGTAGTCTGATATTGAAATTCGGCACAGCTTGTACAGGATAGGTAGGAGCCTGAGATACGTGAGCGCTAGCTTACGTGGAGGCGTTGGTGGGATACTACCCTCGCTGTGTTGGATTTCTAACCCGCACCATTTATCATGGTGGGAGACAGTGTCAGATGGGCAGTTTGACTGGGGCGGTCGCCTCCTAAAGAGTAACGGAGGCGCTCAAAGGTTTCCTCAGAATGGTTGGAAATCATTCATAGAGTGTAAAGGCATAAGGAAGCTTGACTGCGAGACTTACAAGTCGAGCAGGGTCGAAAGACGGACTTAGTGATCCGGTGGTTCCGCATGGAAGGGCCATCGCTCAACGGATAAAAGCTACCCCGGGGATAACAGGCTTATCTCCCCCAAGAGTTCACATCGACGGGGAGGTTTGGCACCTCGATGTCGGCTCATCGCATCCTGGGGCTGTAGTCGGTCCCAAGGGTTGGGCTGTTCGCCCATTAAAGCGGTACGCGAGCTGGGTTCAGAACGTCGTGAGACAGTTCGGTCCCTATCCGTCGTGGGCGTAGGAAATTTGAGAGGAGCTGTCCTTAGTACGAGAGGACCGGGATGGACATACCTCTGGTGTACCAGTTGTCGTGCCAACGGCATCGCTGGGTAGCTATGTATGGACGGGATAAGTGCTGAAAGCATCTAAGCATGAAGCCCCCCTCAAGATGAGATTTCCCAACTTCGGTTATAAGATCCCTCAAAGATGATGAGGTTAATAGGTTCGAGGTGGAAGCATAGCGATATGTGGAGCTGACGAATACTAATCGATCGAAGACTTAATCAAATTTTAAATTGTTTTGTTTTGGTTAAATCATATTTTACTTACTATCTAGTTTTGAATGTATAATTTCATACATTTCATTGTCTGGTGACAATGGCAAAGAGGTCACACCTGTTCCCATGCCGAACACAGAAGTTAAGCTCTTTAGCGCCGATGGTAGTCGGACTTACGTTCCGCAAGAGTAGGACGTTGCCAGGCAATTCCATATTGACCCTTGGGTCGTTTTTTTATGGAAGTTTTACCAAAAAAATAAAAAATAATTTTAAAAACTTCTTGACTTTCTGAGTTGAAGAGAGTAAAATTGTTTCTTGTGATTGAAGAAATGAACATTGAAAACTGAATTGCAATATGTCAACGTTAATTCCGAACACAACATTAAATTGTTGGTTCAAAACAAGTGTTAAAGATAACACAAATTAGTATTTTATGAGCTAATCAAACATCATAATTCATTTATGGAGAGTTTGATCCTGGCTCAGGATGAACGCTGGCGGCGTGCCTAATACATGCAAGTCGAGCGAACAGATAAGGAGCTTGCTCCTTTGACGTTAGCGGCGGACGGGTGAGTAACACGTGGGTAACCTACCTATAAGACTGGGATAACTTCGGGAAACCGGAGCTAATACCGGATAACATTTGGAACCGCATGGTTCTAAAGTGAAAGATGGTTTTGCTATCACTTATAGATGGACCCGCGCCGTATTAGCTAGTTGGTAAGGTAACGGCTTACCAAGGCGACGATACGTAGCCGACCTGAGAGGGTGATCGGCCACACTGGAACTGAGACACGGTCCAGACTCCTACGGGAGGCAGCAGTAGGGAATCTTCCGCAATGGGCGAAAGCCTGACGGAGCAACGCCGCGTGAGTGATGAAGGGTTTCGGCTCGTAAAACTCTGTTATTAGGGAAGAACAAATGTGTAAGTAACTGTGCACATCTTGACGGTACCTAATCAGAAAGCCACGGCTAACTACGTGCCAGCAGCCGCGGTAATACGTAGGTGGCAAGCGTTATCCGGAATTATTGGGCGTAAAGCGCGCGTAGGCGGTTTCTTAAGTCTGATGTGAAAGCCCACGGCTCAACCGTGGAGGGTCATTGGAAACTGGGAAACTTGAGTGCAGAAGAGGAAAGTGGAATTCCATGTGTAGCGGTGAAATGCGCAGAGATATGGAGGAACACCAGTGGCGAAGGCGACTTTCTGGTCTGTAACTGACGCTGATGTGCGAAAGCGTGGGGATCAAACAGGATTAGATACCCTGGTAGTCCACGCCGTAAACGATGAGTGCTAAGTGTTAGGGGGTTTCCGCCCCTTAGTGCTGCAGCTAACGCATTAAGCACTCCGCCTGGGGAGTACGACCGCAAGGTTGAAACTCAAAGGAATTGACGGGGACCCGCACAAGCGGTGGAGCATGTGGTTTAATTCGAAGCAACGCGAAGAACCTTACCAAATCTTGACATCCTTTGAAAACTCTAGAGATAGAGCCTTCCCCTCCGGGGGACAAAGTGACAGGTGGTGCATGGTTGTCGTCAGCTCGTGTCGTGAGATGTTGGGTTAAGTCCCGCAACGAGCGCAACCCTTAAGCTTAGTTGCCATCATTAAGTTGGGCACTCTAGGTTGACTGCCGGTGACAAACCGGAGGAAGGTGGGGATGACGTCAAATCATCATGCCCCTTATGATTTGGGCTACACACGTGCTACAATGGACAATACAAAGGGCAGCTAAACCGCGAGGTCATGCAAATCCCATAAAGTTGTTCTCAGTTCGGATTGTAGTCTGCAACTCGACTACATGAAGCTGGAATCGCTAGTAATCGTAGATCAGCATGCTACGGTGAATACGTTCCCGGGTCTTGTACACACCGCCCGTCACACCACGAGAGTTTGTAACACCCGAAGCCGGTGGAGTAACCATTTATGGAGCTAGCCGTCGAAGGTGGGACAAATGATTGGGGTGAAGTCGTAACAAGGTAGCCGTATCGGAAGGTGCGGCTGGATCACCTCCTTTCTAAGGATATATTCGGAAACATCTTCTTACGAAGATGAAATAGGAATAACATTGACATATTGTATTCAGTTTTGAATGCTCATTAGAGTATTCATATTGGAATGGGCCTATAGCTCAGCTGGTTAGAGCGCACGCCTGATAAGCGTGAGGTCGGTGGTTCGAGTCCACTTAGGCCCACCATTTTTTTGTACATTGAAAACTAGATAAGTAAGTAAAATTTATGATTTTACCAAGCAAAACCGAGTGAATTAGAGTTTTTTAACAAGCTTTGAATTCAAAAAGAAATAATCGCTAGTGTTCGAAAGAACACTCACAGATTAATAACATTTTGGGTTTTCAACCGACTTGTTCGTGTTGAAAGTCAAAAAAGATTAAGTTATTAAGGGCGCACGGTGGATGCCTTGGCACTAGAAGCCGATGAAGGACGTTACTAACGACGATATGCTTTGGGGAGCTGTAAGTAAGCTTTGATCCAGAGATTTCCGAATGGGGAAACCCAGCATGAGTTATGTCATGTTATCGATATGTGAATACATAGCATATCTGAAGGTAGACGCGGAGAACTGAAACATCTTAGTACCCGCAGGAAGAGAAAGAAAAATCGATTCCCTGAGTAGCGGCGAGCGAAACGGGAAGAGCCCAAACCAATGAGCTTGCTTGTTGGGGTTGTAGGACACTCTATACGGAGTTACAAAAGAATAAACTAGACGAATCATCTGGAAAGATGAATCAAAGAAGGTAATAATCCTGTAGTCGAAAGTTTATTCACTCTTGAGTGGATCCTGAGTACGACGGAACACGAGAAATTCCGTCGGAATCCGGGAGGACCATCTCCCAAGGCTAAATACTCTCTAGTGACCGATAGTGAACCAGTACCGTGAGGGAAAGGTGAAAAGTACCCCGGAAGGGGAGTGAAATAGAACTTGAAACCGTGTGCTTACAAGTAGTCAGAGCCCGTTAATGGGTGATGGCGTGCCTTTTGTAGAATGAACCGGCGAGTTACGATTTGATGCAAGGTTAAGCAGTGAATGTGGAGCCGTAGCGAAAGCGAGTCTGAATAGGGCGTTGAGTATTTGGTCGTAGACCCGAAACCAGGTGATCTACCCATGACCAGGTTGAAGTTCAGGTAACACTGAATGGAGGACCGAACCGACTTACGTTGAAAAGTGAGCGGATGAGTTGTGGGTAGCGGAGAAATTCCAATCGAACCTGGAGATAGCTGGTTCTCTCCGAAATAGCTTTAGGGCTAGCCTCAAGTGATGATTATTGGAGGTAGAGCACTGTTTGGACGAGGGGCCCTTATCGGGTTACCGAATTCAGACAAACTCCGAATGCCAATCAATTTAACTTGGGAGTTAGAACGCGGGTGATAAGGTCCGTGTTCGAAAGGGAAACAGCCCAGACCACCAGCTAAGGTCCCAAAATATATGTTAAGTGGAAAAGGATGTGGCGTTGCCCAGACAACTAGGATGTTGGCTTAGAAGCAGCCATCATTTAAAGAGTGCGTAATAGCTCACTAGTCGAGTGACACTGCGCCGAAAATGTACCGGGGCTAAACATATTACCGAAGCTGTGGATTGTCCGTAAGGACAATGGTAGGAGAGCGTTCTAAGGGCGTTGAAGCATGATCGCAAGGACATGTGGAGCGCTTAGAAGTGAGAATGCCGGTGTGAGTAGCGAAAGACGGGTGAGAATCCCGTCCACCGATTGACTAAGGTTTCCAGAGGAAGGCTCGTCCGCTCTGGGTTAGTCGGGTCCTAAGCTGAGGCCGATAGGCGTAGGCGATGGATAACAGGTTGATATTCCTGTACCACCATAATTCGTTTTAAGCGATGGGGGGACGCAGTAGGATAGGCGAAGCGTACTATTGGATTGTACGTCCAAGCAGTAAGACTGAGTGTTAGGCAAATCCGGCACTCTTAAGGTCAAGCTGTGATGGGGAGAGGAAATTGTTTCCTCGAGTCGTTGATTTCACACTGCCGAGAAAAGCCTCTAGCTAGAATTGTGGTGCCCGTACCGCAAACCGACACAGGTAGTCAAGATGAGAATTCTAAGGTGAGCGAGCGAACTCTCGTTAAGGAACTCGGCAAAATGACCCCGTAACTTCGGGAGAAGGGGTGCTCTTTAGGGTTAACGCCCAGGAGAGCCGCAGTGAATAGGCCCAAGCGACTGTTTATCAAAAACACAGGTCTCTGCTAAACCGTAAGGTGATGTATAGGGGCTGACGCCTGCCCGGTGCTGGAAGGTTAAGAGGAGTGGTTAGCTTCTGCGAAGCTACGAATCGAAGCCCCAGTAAACGGCGGCCGTAACTATAACGGTCCTAAGGTAGCGAAATTCCTTGTCGGGTAAGTTCCGACCCGCACGAAAGGCGTAACGATTTGGGCACTGTCTCAACGAGAGACTCGGTGAAATCATAGTACCTGTGAAGATGCAGGTTACCCGCGACAGGACGGAAAGACCCCGTGGAGCTTTACTGTAGTCTGATATTGAAATTCGGCACAGCTTGTACAGGATAGGTAGGAGCCTGAGATACGTGAGCGCTAGCTTACGTGGAGGCGTTGGTGGGATACTACCCTCGCTGTGTTGGATTTCTAACCCGCACCATTTATCATGGTGGGAGACAGTGTCAGATGGGCAGTTTGACTGGGGCGGTCGCCTCCTAAAGAGTAACGGAGGCGCTCAAAGGTTTCCTCAGAATGGTTGGAAATCATTCATAGAGTGTAAAGGCATAAGGAAGCTTGACTGCGAGACTTACAAGTCGAGCAGGGTCGAAAGACGGACTTAGTGATCCGGTGGTTCCGCATGGAAGGGCCATCGCTCAACGGATAAAAGCTACCCCGGGGATAACAGGCTTATCTCCCCCAAGAGTTCACATCGACGGGGAGGTTTGGCACCTCGATGTCGGCTCATCGCATCCTGGGGCTGTAGTCGGTCCCAAGGGTTGGGCTGTTCGCCCATTAAAGCGGTACGCGAGCTGGGTTCAGAACGTCGTGAGACAGTTCGGTCCCTATCCGTCGTGGGCGTAGGAAATTTGAGAGGAGCTGTCCTTAGTACGAGAGGACCGGGATGGACATACCTCTGGTGTACCAGTTGTCGTGCCAACGGCATCGCTGGGTAGCTATGTATGGACGGGATAAGTGCTGAAAGCATCTAAGCATGAAGCCCCCCTCAAGATGAGATTTCCCAACTTCGGTTATAAGATCCCTCAAAGATGATGAGGTTAATAGGTTCGAGGTGGAAGCATAGCGATATGTGGAGCTGACGAATACTAATCGATCGAAGACTTAATCAAATTTTAAATTGTTTTGTTTTGGTTAAATCATATTTTACTTACTATCTAGTTTTGAATGTATAATTTCATACATTTCATTGTCTGGTGACAATGGCAAAGAGGTCACACCTGTTCCCATGCCGAACACAGAAGTTAAGCTCTTTAGCGCCGATGGTAGTCGGACTTACGTTCCGCAAGAGTAGGACGTTGCCAGGCAATTAAAGACCCAATAGGGTCTTTTTTTTATGCGCAAAGAGGTTAACTTCAACTGAGAGTAATTGCCGAGAGAAAGCGTTTGAAGCTGACGAACTAAATGAGCGACGAAACGAGTTTACGAGTGGTAAGTGAGTAAGAAGAGCGTGCAAGTGAGGAAAGATACGAGCGCTTGTCTCACGGCAAGAAAGCTCTTTAGCGCCGAAGGTAGCAGACTTACGTTCCGCAAGAGTAGGACGTTGCCAGGCAATTAAAGACCCAATAGGGTCTTTTTTTTATGGGCAAAGAGGTTAACTTCAACTGAGAGTAATTGCCGATTTTTGACGGAGTACATGAGCAACAGCTCATATATAAAATTCCATAACTCAATTTATTGAATTATGGGACTTAAAAGCTACTTTAAATGCATAAACTATTAATTAGTGCATTTGTATGTTCTTCAAGTTCTGAAAAAGGAATGCCACCAAATCCTAATATGAATTTTGCGGATTTTTGTGTAGTATCATATTGATTAAATGGTGTTATTTTTAATTTATTCTTTTCTGCATTTTTTAGACAGTCTTTTATAGAAAGACCATTTTTAACTGTTAAATTAAAATGCATTCCTGCTAAGGCTCCTTCTATTTCTAATTGATCTTCATAAGGTTTGAGTGCTTCAATAATAAATTTTAATTTACGACTATATAATTTTCTCATTTTGTTTAAATGTCTTTCAAAACTTCCTGATTCCATAAAACTTGCTACAATTTTTTGTAAGTGCGCAGGTACTGTATTACCTTCTTTATGTTCTAAATGCTCATACCGATTAAGTAACTTTTTAGGTAAAACAAGGTAGGCAATTCTGCAACTAGGGAAGAGTGATTTAGAGAAGGTACTAATATAAATTACTTTATCTTTCGTGTCTAAACTTTGTAATGCCGGAATTGGTTTGCCAAAATAGCGAAATTCTGAATCATAATCATCTTCAATAATATATCTATCATCACGTTCGTGTGCCCATGTTATAAGCTGGGTACGCTTTTTTAAATTCATTACATAGCCAGTAGGAAATTGATGTGAAGGTGTTACATATGCGATGTTATGAATTGCTGTCTTTAAATAGTCTAGTTCAAGGCCAGTTTGATTTACTGGAACTTGCAAATATGGAATTTGTCTTTTTTCTAATACTTGCTTAATAGGTGGATAGCTCGGATTTTCAATAAGGAATTGTGCTTTATTTAAGATATCCGTTAGTAAGTTAATTAATTGTTCAGTTGATGATCCAATAACAATTTGTTCAGGATGACATGATACACCACGACTGTTGAATAAATAGTGAGCAATTTCTTGTCTTAATGACCATTCACCTTTAGGGTTTGCGTGTTGGAGTAGTTGTAATTGATTTATTTCAAAAGCATCTCGCGCATATTTTCTAAACTGTTGAATTGGAAAATAATCAGTATCAATTTCTGATAAATTGAATGCATATTTGTAATAAGCATCAGGGTGTTTATTTTGGGGTGACAAATATTCATCTGCATTGAATTGTGTTTTCCTATTAATTATAGGTAACGTTTCAATATCTGAAACGAAATAACCTGAACGTGGTTTTGAATATATATAACCTTCATCGAGTAGAAACTGATATGCATGTTCAATCGTTGTATTACTAACAGAGAGATGTTGCCCTAATGCACGTTTAGAAGGGAATTTATCTCCTGATTTATATTGACCTTCAATGATTTGCTTTTTTAAATTTTCATATAAATCGATATAAAGATGTGATTTCGACATAAAACTGACCTCCAAAATTAAATTGAAATTGAACCTTTTTAAATACCAGTTTATCTCTTAAAATGAATTTAATCAAATAAGTAAAGGGGAAAAACAAATGTCTAAAGTAACTGGATCAGAGAGAGTTAAAAGAGGAATGGCAGAAATGCAAAAGGGCGGCGTGATTATGGACGTTGTCAATGCTGAACAAGCTAAAATAGCCGAGGAAGCTGGAGCAGTGGCGGTAATGGCGTTAGAACGTGTACCATCTGACATTAGAGCAGCTGGCGGCGTTGCACGTATGGCTAATCCTAAAATTGTGGAAGAAGTTATGAATGCTGTTTCGATTCCGGTAATGGCAAAAGGACGTATTGGTCACATTACTGAAGCGCGCGTACTTGAATCAATGGGTGTAGACTACATTGATGAATCAGAAGTATTAACACCTGCAGATGAAGAGTATCATCTATTAAAAGATACGTTTACAGTACCATTTGTATGTGGTTGCCGTAACTTAGGAGAAGCTGCCAGACGTATTGGTGAAGGTGCAGCAATGTTACGTACAAAAGGTGAGCCGGGTACAGGAAACATTGTAGAAGCTGTTAGACACATGCGCCAAGTTAATGCAGAAGTAAAAAGATTAACAGTGATGAATGATGACGAAATCATGACTGAAGCTAAAAATATTGGAGCACCATTTGAAGTATTAAAAAGTATTAAAGAAAATGGTAAACTTCCTGTTGTTAACTTTGCGGCTGGTGGTGTAGCTACACCTCAAGATGCAGCATTAATGATGGAATTAGGCGCTGATGGTGTCTTCGTTGGTTCTGGTATTTTCAAATCAGAAGACCCTGAAAAATTTGCTAAAGCTATTGTACAAGCTACAACTCACTACCAAGACTATGAGTTAATTGGACGTTTAGCAAAAGATTTAGGCACAGCTATGAAAGGTTTGGACATCAATGAATTGACTTTAGAAGAACGTATGCAAGAGCGTGGATGGTAATATGAAAATTGGTGTGTTAGCACTGCAAGGCGCAGTAAGGGAACATATACGTCATATTGAACTTAGCGGTCATGAAGGCATTGCAATTAAGCGTACAGAACAATTAGATAACATTGATGGTCTCATTTTACCTGGTGGTGAATCTACTACATTACGCCGATTAATGAATTTATATGGCTTCAAAGAAGCACTACAACAATCTACATTACCTATGTTTGGAACGTGTGCTGGATTAATAGTGATGGCTAAGCATATTGTTGGTGAAGAAGGTTATTTGGATAAGTTAGACATCACTGTTCAAAGAAATTCATTTGGCAGACAAGTGGATAGTTTTGAAAGTGAATTAAATGTACAAGGTATCGCAGAAGATATTGAAGGTGTTTTTATTAGAGCTCCACATATTGAAGCGACACATGGTGAAGTATCAGAGTTAAGTACAGTTGGCGAAAAAATTGTAGCAGTTCAAGAAGGACGTTACTTAGGTGTATCTTTCCATCCAGAATTAACTGATGATTATAGAGTGACACAGTATTTTATAGAAGAAATCGTAAAACCTACATTGATGACAGAAAAAGTGTAATAGATAGAACTTCAATAAAATATATGTCGCGTAAGGAATTTTTTAATAAGGCGCTTCGTTAAAAATAATGAGTAGTTATTTTATAAGGCGAAGTGTCTTATTTTAGCTTATATAAACCTTACTTTAGATATTAGCTAGTGATATCTAAGGAAATCGTATAGTTTAGAGAAGAAGAGAAGATATGTAGGTTGATGTCTACTATTTGTAAATATAGATATAACAATTTAGCAAGTATTAAAAAACACACTTCCATGAGATAGGAAATGTGTTTTTTAGTTTGCTTTGTGGTATGTAGCAATATTTTAATTTTGTAATGTAAATAGTTGGTATTATATAAAATGTACTTAAATCGAACGAATAAGCTTTTTATGTTTGCAGATATCTATGTCCAAGTTACATTTTTAAATAAAGAATCCGGCAATAGCTGCTGAAATAAATGAAACAAGTGTAGCACCGAATAATAATTTTAGTCCAAAACGAGCTACAATATCACCTTTTTCATTGTTAAGTGATTTAATTGCTCCAGAAATAATACCGATAGAGCTAAAGTTTGCAAATGATACTACGAATACAGAAATAACACCTTTAGCATGAGTGCTCATATCTTTAATCTCACTTAAACTTTGCATTGCAACAAATTCATTTGACAGTAATTTAGTAGCCATGATGGATCCGGCTTGTACTGCATCATCCCAAGGTACACCAACTAAAAATGCAAATGGTGCAAAGACAAATCCGATAAGTGTTTGGAAGTCCCAAGTGATACTGCCGCCAGATAAACCGGTAAAGATTGCACTAACGACACCATTAAGTAGAGCAATAATAGCGATATAACCTATTAACATTGCACCTACAATGACTGCAACTTTAAAACCATCTAAGATATATTCACCTAACATTTCGAAAAATGATTGTTTACCTGATTCACTCTCATCAACGATAAGTTTATCTTCTTTTGCATCAATTTTATAAGGATTGATGATAGAAGCAATGATGAAACCACCAAAGAGATTTAATACAACTGCTGTAACTACAAAACGTGGTTCAATTAATGTGAAATAAGCACCGATAATTGAAGCTGATACTGTAGACATTGCAGAAGCTGTTAATGTATATAGACGTTGTTTAGGAATATGTGCTAATTCCTTTTTCAATGAAATAAATACTTCTGATTGCCCTAAAATTGCAGCGGCAACAGCATTATATGATTCTAAGCGACCCATACCATTAATTTTTGAAATGGCTAAACCTAAAACGTTAATAATCCAAGGTAAGATTCTTGTATATTGTAAAATACCAATTAAAGCTGAAATGAATACGATTGGTAATAATACATTAAAGAAGAAGGGTGGGTTCTTAGGATCTACAAATTCAAATCCACCAAATACAAAGTTCACACCTTCTGCTGCTTTTGCTAGTAAATAATTAAAACCGTCTGATATGCCACCGATAACCGTAATACCAAATTTAGTTTTGAGTAAAATAAATGCGAATACTAGTTGTATTACAAGTAGTAAACCGACATATTGCCAACGAATATTTTTTCTATCTGAGCTAAATAGAAACGCCAATGCAAGAAACACTGCTATCCCAATTAAACCAATAATAATATGCATAAGTCATTCATCCCTTTTAATTTTTCTTAACTCCTATAATACAATAAATTAGATAGCACTTACATCTTTAATTAAAAATTTTTAAAACATATTGGTTGAAAAAGGTCAAAGTTGGTCATATAATATAGTCAAAGAAGGTCAAAAGAGGTGATAATCATGCACAACATGTCTGACATCATAGAACAATACATTAAAAAGTTATTTGAAGACACCAATGAAGACGTTGTAGAAATTCAACGTGCCAATATTGCGCAGCGCTTTGACTGTGTGCCTTCCCAGCTTAATTATGTAATCAAAACACGTTTTACAAATGAGCACGGCTATGAGATTGAAAGTAAAAGAGGTGGTGGCGGATATATTCGAATCACCAAAATTGAAAATAGAGATGAGACAGGTTATATTAATCATTTACTTCAATTAGTTGGTCCATCTATTTCACAACAGCAAGCTTATTACATTGTAGATGGCTTATTAGATAAAAATTACATTAATGAACGTGAAGCAAAAATGATACACGCCGTTATAGACAGAGAGACATTAAAAATGGATGTATTATCGAGAGATATTATTCGAGCAAATATTATAAAACGGTTATTGCATGTTATAAATTATTATTAAAGTGAGGTGTTTCGTCGTGCTATGCGAGAATTGTCATTTGAATGAAGCAGAAGTGAAATTGGCAGTGAAAGGTCAAGATGGTATAAATGAAAAATGGGTTTGTGCCACATGCGCACAAGGCGGTAACCCATGGACTCAAAATCAGCAAATTCAATCGCAAGATGACATTGAAGGCGCATTTGTAGTGAAGCAAATCTTACAACACTTAGCTGCTAAACATGGTATCGATTTTGATGAAATTGCTTTTAAAGAAGAAAAACGATGTCCAACTTGTCATATGACATTAAAAGATATCGCACATGTTGGTAAATTTGGTTGTTCAGATTGCTATGCTACATTCAAAGATGACATTGTCGATATTGTACGACGTGTGCAAGGTGGTCAAATCGAACATGTAGGAAAAACACCACATTCTTCACACAGAAAATTAGCATTAAAAAAACAATTAGAAGAAAAAAGTTCATATTTAAAACAACTGATAGAAGAACAAAACTTTGAAGAAGCCGCCGTTGTTCGTGACGAAATTAAAGCATTGAAAGAAGATGGCGAGGTGAAACATGATGAGTAAAAATGATATTAGTGCATACATGAGTGAATGGATGCGTGATAGAGAAGAAAGTCCAATTGTGATGTCTTCGAGAATACGATTAGCAAGAAATTTAGAAAATCATGTACACCCATTAATGTTTTTGTCAGAACAAGATGGTTTTCGAATAATTAACGACGTACAAGATGCGCTTCCTGACTTGTCTGTACAACGTTTGGATTCAATGGATCAACAAAGTAAATACAAGCTTGTCGCGAAACATCTTATAAGTCCTGAATTGATAAGACAACCTGCTTCTGCCGTATTACTCAATGAAGATGAATCTTTAAGTATTATGGTTAATGAAGAAGACCATATACGTATTCAGGCCATGGGTAACGATTTATCACTATCAACACTATACGAAAAAGCTTCAGAAATTGATGATCAACTTGATAGTGAATTAGATGTAAGTTTTGACGAAACTTTAGGTTATTTGACAACATGTCCTACTAATATTGGGACAGGCATGCGTGCCAGTGTCATGTTGCATTTGCCTGGATTGACAATAATGAAACGTATGAATCGCATTGCTCAAACAATTAATCGTTTTGGTTTTACAATTAGAGGTATTTATGGAGAAGGATCTCAAGTTTATGGCCATATATACCAAATTTCAAACCAACTTACTTTAGGCAAAACAGAGGAAGAAATCATTGAAAGCTTATCAGAGGTAGTGCAGCAAATTATTAATGAAGAAATGCAAATCCGCGAACGATTAAACCGACATAACCATATAGAAACATTAGACCGAGTATATCGTTCGTTAGGAATATTAAAATATAGTAGACTGATATCTATGGAGGAAGCTTCACTAAGATTAAGTGAAGTGAAACTTGGTTTAGATTTAGGCTATATTGAATTAGAAGACTTCAAGTTTAACGAGTTAATGGTTGCAATACAATCACCTTTCTTGTTAGACGAAGAAGATGATAGAACAGTTAATGAAAAAAGAGCAGATATATTAAGAGAACATATAAATTAGGAGGTCATACTATATGCTATTTGGTAGACTAACAGAACGTGCTCAACGCGTACTAGCACATGCTCAGGAAGAAGCAATACGCTTAAATCATTCGAATATTGGAACCGAACATTTACTTTTAGGTTTAATGAAAGAGCCTGAAGGCATTGCAGCTAAAGTTTTAGAAACGTTTGATATTACTGAAGAAAAAGTAGTTGAAGAAGTAGAAAAATTAATCGGCCATGGTCAAGAACAAATGGGTGCATTACACTATACACCTCGTGCGAAAAAAGTAATTGAATTATCAATGGATGAAGCTAGAAAATTACATCATAATTTCGTAGGAACAGAGCATATCTTACTTGGGTTAATCAGAGAAAATGAAGGTGTCGCAGCTCGTGTGTTTGCAAACTTAGATTTAAACATCACAAAAGCACGTGCACAAGTCGTTAAAGCTTTAGGTAGCCCTGAAACAAGTAATAAAAACGCGCAAGCTAATAAATCTAATAATACACCAACGTTAGACAGTCTAGCTCGTGACTTAACAGTTATCGCAAAAGACGGTACTTTAGATCCTGTCATTGGTAGAGAAAAAGAAATTACAAGAGTCATTGAAGTCTTAAGTCGTCGTACTAAGAACAACCCTGTATTAATTGGTGAACCAGGTGTTGGTAAAACTGCTATTGCTGAAGGCTTAGCACAAGCAATTGTTAATAACGAAGTACCTGAAACACTTAAAGGTAAACGTGTAATGTCATTAGATATGGGGACAGTTGTTGCTGGAACAAAATATCGTGGTGAGTTTGAAGAACGCTTGAAAAAAGTAATGGAAGAAATTCATCAAGCTGGAAATGTAGTGTTATTTATCGACGAATTACACACACTAGTAGGTGCAGGTGGTGCAGAAGGTGCTATTGATGCATCTAATATTCTTAAACCAGCATTAGCTCGCGGTGAATTACAATGTATCGGTGCAACTACTTTAGATGAATACCGTAAAAATATTGAAAAAGATGCAGCGCTTGAACGTCGTTTCCAACCTGTTCAAGTTGGTGAGCCAACTGTTGAAGATACAATTGAAATCTTAAAAGGATTGCGTGATCGTTATGAAGCGCATCACCGTATTAACATCTCAGATCAAGCTTTAGAATCAGCAGCTAAATTAAGTCACCGTTATATTTCAGATCGTTTCTTACCAGATAAAGCGATAGACTTAATTGATGAAGCAAGTTCTAAAGTAAGACTTAAGAGTCATACAACACCACCAGACTTGAAAGAAATTGAACAACAGATAGAACAAGTTAAAAACGAAAAAGATGCAGCTGTCCATGCTCAAGAATTTGAAAATGCAGCCAACTTGCGTGATAAGCAAACAAAATTAGAAAAACAATATGAAGAAGCAAATAACAACTGGAAAAATTCTCAAAACGGTGATAACACATCTCTATCAGAAGAAGATATTGGTGAGGTCATCGCTGGTTGGACAGGAATTCCTTTAACTAAAATTAATGAAACTGAATCAGACCGTCTGCTTAACTTAGAAGATACACTTCATAATAGAGTAATCGGTCAAAAAGATGCCGTTACATCTATTAGTAAAGCAGTTAGACGTGCTAGAGCTGGATTGAAAGATCCTAAACGTCCTATCGGTAGCTTTATCTTCTTAGGGCCTACGGGTGTAGGTAAAACTGAGTTAGCTCGTGCATTAGCTGAGTCTATGTTCGGTGAAGATGACGCAATGATTCGTGTTGATATGAGTGAGTTTATGGAAAAACATGCTGTCAGTCGTTTAGTTGGTGCCCCTCCAGGCTATGTAGGTCATGACGATGGCGGTCAATTAACTGAAAAAGTAAGACGTAAACCTTACTCAGTGATTTTATTTGATGAAATTGAAAAAGCGCACCCTGATGTGTTTAATATTCTGTTACAAGTATTAGATGACGGTCACTTAACAGATACAAAAGGTCGTCGTGTAGACTTCCGTAATACAGTTATTATTATGACATCTAACGTAGGTGCACAAGAATTACAAGACCAACGTTTCGCTGGTTTTGGAGGTGCATCTGAAGGACAAGATTATGAAACAATCCGTAAGACAATGATGAAAGAATTGAAAAACGCATTCCGTCCAGAATTCTTAAACCGTGTTGATGATATCATCGTCTTCCACAAACTTTCTAAAGAAGAATTGAAAGAAATTGTGACAATGATGGTTGATAAACTAACAGAACGCCTTTCTGAACAAGATATTAACATTACAGTTACAGAAGCTGCTAAAGAAAAAATTGCTGAAGAGGGTTATGATCCTGAATATGGTGCTAGACCATTAATTCGTGCAATTCAAAAAACAGTTGAAGATAACTTAAGTGAATTAATTTTAGAAGGCAATCAAGTTGAAGGTAAAGAAGTAATAATTAACCATGATGGCAAAGAATTCAAGTATGATATTCAAGAAAGAAAAGATACAACTAAAGATAAAGAATCAACTGAATCTTAGAAGTTAAGTATAAATTAAAGCAGTACTGCTCAAATATGTGGATGCATATTTGGGGAGTGCTGCTTTGTTTTTATATTGTATAAACAATAGAGTAGTATTCACCTTGAAAAATGAGTAATATTTAAAAAGTCAAAATATAATATCAGTGATACTCTATACACGAGCATGGTATTTTATAAAAATAGCTTTTTGCTAAAGATTAGAATCCTTAAGTTATTAAGAATTTTAAATAACTATATACGAATATTTTTCGATTGAATTGTTTGATTATGAATAAAATTTGTTTTTAAACAGACAGAGGTTTAAAATAGATTTGTTCAATGAAAGATGGAGGTGCAGTTTTGGCTAAAAAGAAAGTGATTTTTGAATGTATGGCTTGTGGTTACCAGTCTCCAAAGTGGATGGGGAAATGCCCAAACTGTGGTGGTTGGAATCAAATGGAAGAAATAGTCGAACAAAAGGCCGCGAGTCCAAAACATGGTGTGCGCAGTCGAGACAATATTTCTAAAGTGCAAAAATTAAATGACATTAAACATGAAACGACGCCACGAGTAAAAACAAACTCTGAAGAGTTTAATAGAGTACTCGGTGGCGGTATAGTAAATGGTTCGCTCGTATTAATAGGCGGTGATCCGGGTATTGGTAAATCAACATTACTTTTACAAATTTGTGCAGCATTATCACAATCTAAAAATGTTTTGTATATTACAGGTGAGGAATCGTTAAATCAAACCAAATTAAGAGCAGAAAGATTAGATGAGGATTCAAGTCAATTAAATGTGTTTGCTGAAACAGATTTAGAAGTTATACATGAAACAGTTAAGCAACTCAAACCAGATCTACTTGTAGTAGACTCAATCCAAACTATTTTCCATCCAGAAATTAGTTCGGCTCCAGGTTCTGTGTCGCAAGTTAGAGAAAGTACGCAAAGTTTAATGAATATAGCGAAACAATTGAATATAGCTACATTTATAGTGGGGCATGTTACGAAAGAAGGTCAAATAGCTGGTCCGCGTTTACTTGAACATATGGTAGATACAGTCCTTTACTTCGAAGGCGACGAGCATCACGCGTATCGCATTTTAAGAGCAGTTAAAAACCGTTTTGGCTCTACAAATGAGATGGGTATCTTTGAGATGCAGCAAACTGGATTAAAAGGAGTTAAGAACCCGTCGGAAATGTTCCTTGAAGAACGTTCGACTAATGTACCTGGTTCAACTATTGTCTCTACAATGGAAGGTACGAGACCGTTACTTATAGAAGTACAAGCGTTAGTGACTCCAACTACATTTAATAATCCAAGACGTATGGCGACAGGGATCGATCATAATAGATTGAGTTTGCTCATGGCAGTGTTAGAAAAGAAAGAGAATTATTTACTACAACAACAGGACGCTTATATTAAAGTGGCAGGGGGTGTACGTTTAACAGAACCAGCTGTAGATTTAGGTATTGTTGTTGCAACTGCATCAAGTTTTAAAGATTTAACAGTTGATGGTTTAGACTGCTTTATTGGAGAAGTAGGGCTCACAGGGGAAGTTAGACGAGTTTCTCGCATAGAGCAACGTGTACAAGAAGCGGAAAAATTAGGATTTAAGCGTGTAATTATTCCAGAATCAAATATTGGTGGATGGCAATTTCCAAATGATATCAAGGTCATTGGTGTTAAGAATGTCCATGAAGCATTAAAATATGCACTAACAAAACAATAATTTAAAAACACAAAGCTATTTAGGTTAAGTATATATTTTGTTTAGCCTGAATGACTTTCTAAAGGAAGGTGAGTTAGCCTGTGAATATTATAAGACTCATTGTTATCTTGTGCTATATTATCTTGGGTGCAAGTATAGGTGTGTATCTATTACCAGAGATAGTCAATGACGCTGGTCTAAACCATTTACCCCTATTAACAAATACTTATTTCAATGGGCTGCTAGGGATTATTATATTCTTTTTAATCTTTGGTTGGTTTATTAAAAAAGCAACATATGCTTTAAAAGAATTAGAACAAACAATTATGCGTCAAAGTGCAGTAGAAATATTATTTGCTACAATTGGACTAATGATAGGTTTATTAATTTCTGTTATGATATCTTTTATTTTTCAAATTATCGGCAATAATGTCATTAATCATTTTGTGCCAATTATAGTTACGATTATTTTAGGTTATTTCGGCTTTCAGTTTGGTTTGCGAAAGCGTGATGAAATGTTGCTATTTTTACCAGAAAATATGGCGCGTTCAATGTCTATTAATGCACGTAATGCGGTACCTAAAATTATTGATACAAGTGCCATTATCGACGGGCGTATATTAGATATTATCGAGTGTGGCTTTATTGACGGAGAAATATTAATTCCTCAAGGGGTTATTAATGAACTTCAAGTCGTTGCAGATGCGAACGATAGTGTTAAACGTGAAAAAGGCCAAAGAGGTTTAGATATATTAAATGAATTATATGATACCAATCATCCAACGAGAATTATACACCCAACTAAGTCTCATAGTGATATCGATGCGATGTTAATTAAATTGGCGCAACATTATAGAGCACATATTATAACAACGGATTTTAATCTCAATAAAGTATGTCATGTTCAAGGTATTCAAGCGTTAAACGTTAATGATTTATCTGAAGCAATCAAACCTTCAGTGCACCAAGGTGATCGCTTTAAACTATTGCTTACTAAAATGGGGAAAGAATCTGGTCAAGCAGTAGGTTATTTAGATGACGGTACTATGGTCGTTGTAGATAACGCTAAAAAACATATAGGTGAACATATCGATTTAGAAGTAATTAGTTTGTTACAAACTTCTTCAGGTCGAATAATTTTTGCAAAAAAAATAAATTAATTTGTAAGTAAAGGTTTCATTTGGAATTGTAGCGCCCACAGTTACAGTTTTACATGAAGCCTTTGTTTTTAACTGCTTGAAAAATTAAGCAGAACTATAAGATAATTTAAGCACAGTGATATCATATTACTAGCTAAAGTGCTACAATAGATAGCGAAATTATATTTCTATAAAAGTGGATTGTTTATTCAGTTGTATAAAATTATGCAAAGTGCTTTTTAGATTAGGATACTTTAAAAAATTATAAGCTATGGTATGCTTAATAAGCGATAATCATAAACTTATTAATAGTTGAGCGTTATTTTCTTAGTGAACTACACATAGGTGAGTTAACGTACGTTCAGCCTATTTACTGTGTGAATTTGTGTAACTTGAATATTAACTTAACCAATAAAAACAAACATTTAAAACGGGAGTGAACATAATGAGTGATCGTGTAAGAGTGAGATATGCACCGAGTCCAACAGGCTATTTGCATATCGGTAATGCAAGAACTGCATTATTTAACTATTTATTTGCTAAACATTATGATGGAGATTTTGTAATTCGTATTGAAGATACGGATAGTAAACGTAACTTAGTTGATGGAGAATCATCACAATTTGATAATTTAAAATGGTTAGGCATAGAATGGGATGAATCTGTAGATAAAGATAAAGGTTATGGACCTTATCGCCAGTCAGAACGCGCAGAAATTTATAACCCATTAATTAAGCAATTATTAGATGAAGATAAAGCTTATAAATGTTATATGACTGAAGACGAATTAGAAGAAGAGCGTGAACAACAAATTGCACGCGGTGAAATGCCTCGTTACGGTGGTAAACATGCACACTTAACAGAAGAAGAACGTCAACAGTTCGAAGCTGAAGGTCGTCAACCATCTATACGTTTCCGTGTACCAAAAGATACGACATTCTCATTTAATGACATGGTAAAAGGTGAAATTTCGTTTGATTCAAATAATATGGGTGACTGGGTCATCGTTAAGAAAGACGGCGTACCTACTTATAACTTTGCCGTAGCAATAGACGATCATTATATGGAAATTTCTGACGTGATTCGTGGAGACGACCATATTTCTAATACACCAAAGCAGTTAATGATTTTTGAAACATTTGGTTGGGAAGCGCCTAGATTTGCCCATATGTCGCTTATAGTCAATGAAGAACGTAAAAAATTAAGTAAACGTGATGGACAAATCTTACAATTCATCGAACAATACCGTGATTTAGGTTATTTACCAGAAGCGCTATTTAACTTTATTACATTGTTAGGTTGGTCACCAGAAGGTGAAGATGAAATTTATTCTCCAGAAGAATTTATTAAGATTTTTGATGAAAAACGTTTATCTAAGTCACCAGCATTTTTCGATAAACAAAAACTAGCTTGGGTTAATAACCAATATATGAAACAAAAAGATAGTGAAACGGTATTTGAATTAGCATTGCCACATCTAATTAAAGCAGAGTTGATTCCTGAAAATCCAACTGAAGAAGATTTAGATTGGGGACGTAAACTTGTAGCACTTTACCAAAAAGAAATGAGTTATGCTGGAGAAATCGTACCTTTATCTGAGTTATTCTTCCGCGATGAACAAATTTTAGGTGATGACGAGCAAGAGGTGATAAATGGTGAACAAGTACCTGAACTTATGAATCATTTATACGGTAAATTAGAAGTACTTGAGCCATTTGAAGCGGTAGAAATTAAAAAAACGATCAAAGAAGTTCAAAAAGAGACAGGTATTAAAGGTAAACAATTATTCATGCCTATCCGTGTAGCTGTAACTGGCCAAATGCACGGACCTGAACTACCAAATACAATTGAAGTTTTAGGTAGAGAAAAAGTATTATCTCGTTTAAAAAAATATGTTTAAAGTAAAGTTGTAGCATGTAAAGATTGTGTTAAATTGATAATACTTGAAAAATTACATCAAACAACCTATGATTAACATTGAAAATGGCAAAGGATTAGTATGTGATGGAAGTGTATAGAGAGTGTGCGGTAGCTGCAAGCACATCACTGAAATTACGGAATGCACCTTTGTGCAAATGAATTAAATAAACTTTAAAGAGTAAACAAAAGTCGTTTTAGTTTGGATCATTGCGAATGCATTTAAACAAGTGGCTGTGTTTAAAATAAGAGTGGAACCGTGCTAAAGCAAAAGCGCCTCTAACAATTTTAGTTAGGGGTGCTTTTTTTATAAGGAGGTAGCAACCTTGTTTAAATTTTTAAGAAGAATTAAAGATGATGTGAATATGGTGTTTGAACAAGACCCAGCTGCGCGTACTACGTTAGAAGTTATTACATCTTATGCAGGTGTACATGCGGTTTGGAGCCATTTGATTGCACATGAACTGTATAAAAAGAAAAAGTATGTTTTGGCTAGGCTTATTTCTCAAGTTACACGTTTTTTTACAGGTATTGAGATACATCCAGGTGCCCAAATCGGTAGACGTTTGTTTATTGATCACGGTATGGGTGTAGTCATTGGAGAGACATGTCGTATTGGTGATAATGTAACGATTTATCAAGGAGTTACTTTAGGTGGAACTGGTAAAGAGAAAGGGAAACGCCACCCAGATATCGGTGATAATGTATTAATTGCTGCAGGCGCAAAAGTGCTTGGTAATATAACAATTAATGCTAACGTGAATATTGGGGCTAATTCAGTAGTATTAAATTCAGTGCCAAGTTATTCAACTGTAGTAGGTATACCAGGACATATCGTGAAACAAGATGGCAGACGTATCGGGAAAACGTTTGACCACCGTAATTTACCGGACCCAATTTACGAGCAATTAAAAGAATTAGAAAAACAACTTGAGAAAACAAGAAATGGAGAGATTCAAGATGATTACATTATATAATACATTAACACGTCAAAAAGAGACGTTCGAGCCTATTGAACCAGGTAAAGTGAAAATGTATGTTTGTGGACCGACAGTGTATAATTACATCCATATTGGTAATGCAAGACCAGCAATAAACTATGACGTAGTAAGAAGATATTTTGAATATCAAGGCTATGAAGTCATTTATGTATCTAACTTCACTGATGTGGATGACAAGTTAATCAAGCGTTCTAAGGAGCTAGATGAATCAGTTGAAACGATCGCGGATCGTTACATCAAAGCGTTTTATGAAGATGTAGGTGCTTTAAATGTAAAAAAAGCGACATCAAATCCACGTGTAATGAATCACATGGACGAAATAATCAAGTTTATAAAAGAACTTGTAGATGAAGGCAATGCATATGAAAGCGCTGGCGATGTTTACTTTAGAACGCGGAAATTTGAAGATTACGGCAAATTAAGTCATCAGTCACTTAATGACCTAAAAGTGGGTGCACGTATTGAACAAGGTGAACAGAAAGAAGATGCGTTAGATTTCACATTATGGAAAAAGGCTAAACCAGGTGAAATCAGCTGGGACAGCCCGTTTGGAGAAGGTAGACCAGGCTGGCACATCGAATGTTCAGTTATGGCATATCATGAACTAGGTGCGACAATTGATATCCACGCAGGCGGAACGGATTTACAATTCCCTCACCACGAAAATGAAATTGCGCAGTCAGAAGCACATAACCATGCACCTTTCGCTAATTATTGGATGCATAACGGATTCATTAATATAGATAATGAAAAGATGAGTAAGTCGTTAGGTAATTTTGTATTAGTGCATGACATTATTAAACAAATTGACCCAGACGTTCTACGCTTTTTCATGATTAGTGTGCATTATAGAAGTCCTATTAATTATAATATGGAACTTGTAGAAGCTGCGAAAAGTGGCTTGGAACGTGTGCGTAATAGTTATCAAGCTATTGAAGAACGTGAAGCAATTGCAACAGATGTGGAAGATCAATCTGCTTACATTACTGAAATTGACAATATTTTAAAGCAATTTGAAACTGTGATGAACGATGACTTTAATACTGCAAATGCGATTACAGCATGGTATGATTTAGCGAAATTAGCTAACAAATATGTGTTAGAAAACACTACTTCGATAAAAGTCTTAGCGCATTTTAAAGAAGTGTACCAAATATTTAGCGACGTGCTTGGCATTCCACTAAAAGATAAGGCAAGTGACGAATTGTTAGATGAGCAAGTTGAAGCTTTAATTGAAGAACGAAACAATGCTCGTAAAGAAAAAGACTTTGCACGTGCTGATGAAATTCGAGATCAATTAAAAGCACAAAACATTATACTAGAAGACACGGCTCAGGGTGTGAGATTTAAACGTGGCTAATATTGATAATAAACTATTAAATCCACTAACACTTGCCTACATGGGTGATGCAGTTTTAGATCAACACGTAAGGGAATATATCGTACTAAAATTAAAAGCAAAACCTAATCGATTGCATCAAGAAGCAAAACGTTATGTCTCTGCTAAAAGTCAGGCTCAAACGCTTGAATTTTTAATGGAAAATAATTGGTTTACTGAAGATGAATTAGATATTGTTCGTCGAGGCAGAAACGCTAAAAGTTATACCAAAGCTAAAAATACAGATATACAAACATATAGAAAAAGTTCGGGCTTAGAAGCAGTCATTGGCTATTTATATTTAGAAAAAGAACAAGAGCGTTTGACGGCTTTATTGGAAAGAGTCGTACAAAATGTAAACGAAAGGTAGTGATAATATGGAAGAGATCGTAATCGTTGGGCGACATGCTGTAAAAGAAGCAATCGTTTCAGGCCATACAATTAATAAAATTTTAATTCAAGATACTATCAAAAAAGGCCAAATCAATGAAATTTTAAAAAAAGCAAATAGTAGAAAAATCATAGTTCAATCAGTACCGAAATCGAAAATAGATGGATTATCTGATTCTCCTCACCAAGGGATAGCGGCTTATATCGCACCATATGAATATGCAGATTTTGATGCGTTTTTAGAAAAGCAAAAAACTCAAGATAAGCTATCTACGGTATTAATATTAGACGGTTTAGAGGACCCACATAATTTAGGTTCTATCTTGAGAACGGCAGATGCATCAGGTGTTGATGGTGTCATCATACCTAAGAGACGTTCAGTAGCGTTAACGCAAACTGTCGCTAAAGCATCTACTGGTGCCATTCAGCATATACCAGTTATGCGAGTGACAAATTTAGCTAATACAATTGAAACATTAAAAGACAATGGCTATTGGGTCGTAGGTACAGAAGCGGATAATTCTACAGACTATAGAGAAATGGATGTAGCAATGCCGTTAGCAATCGTTATTGGTAGTGAAGGCCAAGGTATGAGTCGTTTAGTTAAAGATAAATGTGATTTTTACATTAACATTCCGATGGTTGGACATGTAAATAGCTTAAATGCCTCAGTAGCGGCAAGTTTAATGATGTACGAGGTATTTCGTAAACGTAACAACATTGGAGATAAGGTATGAAGGATAGGTACTTAATCATTGATGGATATAATATGATTGGTTATTCTCAGGAATTGAGCCGCATTGCGCAAGATAATCTTGAGGAGGCACGTGAACAATTACTTATAGCGATAGCAAACTATAACGCAGTGATTGCAGATGAAGTCGTCTGTGTTTTTGATGCTTATGAGCAATCGGGTGCCCATTCTGAATATATGTATCACGGCGTTAAAACGATATTCACAAAAGAAAAAGAAACGGCAGATAGCTATATTGAACGCTATGTGTATGATTTGTATGACAAACATACTAGACACATTACAGTTGTTACGAGTGATATGAGTGAGCAACATGCGATATTTGGCGCTGGAGCATATCGTGTGTCTTCAAGAGAGATGTGGAGAGACTTAAGAGAAAATGAAGTGTCTGTATCTAAAAAATTAGATGGCTTTAATGAACAAAAACCACGAACTAGGATAGAACTTTCAAATGAGATTTTAGAAGAATTTGAAAAACTTAGACGTGGAGACAATCATCAATAAAATTATTGTCCACTTGATTTTTGGAGCATAGTCGCTGTATCCTATCTTTACTTTTGAAGAAAGGAAGCTACTATGTTAGAACCAAACAATCATGAATTCACAGCCTCAAAAAACGCAGAACTAAATATTTTTGAAAAGCATGATTTACCTAAAATATTTACAGCACTTATACCTTTAATACGTAAAAGGTTAAAACATTTTTCTATTCATCCAAATGATCAAGAAGATTTGTGCCAAGAGGTGCTGATAAAACTTTTTCAAGCGTTTAGACATTTTGACTTTAAAAGTGCTATACCAATTGAACATTATGTGAATCGTGTTATTAAAAATGTAAAAAATGACTATATTCGTAAGAAGTTCTATGGTTATGAAAGGCAAACATTATTGATTAACGAGTTTATAGTGTCCTACAATAATAGTAAAATGGAGTGTCCTATAGACAAGCATCTCCTAGCTATAGAAGTAGGAGAATATATCCAACGATGTGTGTTAAACTTAACTAAGTTGGAACAAGTGGTTGTCATTTACTTATTGAAAGATTATAAGCCAAAAGAAATTGCAGAATTATTAAATGTACCGAAGAAAGTAGTTTACAATGCGATACATCGTTGTAAAATAAAATTAAGATACCTTCTAGATGATTATTAATTAGCGCTATTCAAAGGGTTGTATGGCGTGAATTGGTACGCGATTGACGATTGACAATTGACTTAGATGTTATGTATAGTAGATTGGTATTATAATGAGTAAGGGGAAGTCTAATGAAAAAAGTGCCATTAACTTGCGAAGTATGTGGTAGTAGAAATTATAACGTTCCCAAACAAAGCAATCTTGCATCTAGATTAGAATTGAAAAAGTTTTGTTCGAGATGTAATGCACATACAATGCACAAGGAATCAAAATAATATAACGACATATGAAAGTTCACGATTGAGTAAATATGCCCTTCCATTTAAGTTGAGAGTATTGTATTTGCTTGATTTGTTGTATGGAATAAGCAAATAAGGAATAACGAAATATACGGAGGTCTTATAAATGGCTAAAAAAGAAAATTTCTTCCAAGGCGTAAAGTCAGAAATGGAAAAGACAAGTTGGCCAACGAAAGAAGAATTGTTTAAATACACAGTCATTGTTGTAGCTACAGTAGTATTTTTCTTAGTGTTCTTCTATGCCTTAGACTTAGGAATTGGTAGAATTATAGAATTAATTAAATAGATAGGAGTGACGACATGTCTGAAGAAGTTGGCGCTAAGCGTTGGTATGCTGTGCATACTTATTCTGGTTATGAGAATAAAGTTAAAAAGAATTTAGAAAAACGTGTTGAATCTATGAATATGACTGAAAAAATATTCAGAGTTGTTATACCAGAAGAAGAAGAGACACAAGTTAAAGATGGTAAAGCCAAAACATTAAGTAAAAAAACTTTCCCTGGTTATGTGTTAGTCGAATTAATTATGACTGATGAATCATGGTATATAGTAAGAAATACACCTGGTGTAACAGGATTTGTTGGTTCAGCTGGTGCTGGATCAAAACCTAATCCATTACTTCCAGAAGAAGCACGTTTCATTCTTAAACAAATGGGCATGAAAGAGAAAACAATTGATGTCCAAGTTGAATTAGGTGAGCAAGTGAGAATTAAATCAGGTCCGTTTGCTAACCAAGTTGGAGAAATTCAAGAAATTGAAACCGATAAATTCAAACTCACTGTTCTTGTAGACATGTTTGGTAGAGAAACACCAGTAGAAGTGGAATTTGATCAAGTAGAGAAATTATAAAGGTATATATGTGTTATAGCATTTATATAAGTAATGCTAGATTTGCTAAAGCAAGAAGTATTACTTTGCATGCATTAAGAACCCCTAATCATTAAAATGATAAAATTAGAGGAACGCCTGAGCGAGGCTCATGCATTAAGAACCCCTAATCATTAAAATGATAAGGGGTTCTATAAAAAAACTTACATTTTACCATTGCTTTACGTAATGAATTAATGTTATAATACTGTGGTCGCGCTCATAGAGCGTTCATTTCGTCACGAAATGTAGAAGAGTGGGAGGACAAAACTCAGTCCTGTGACCACATCACGATATCAAGGAGGTGCACATCGTGGCTAAAAAAGTAGAAAAAGTAGTTAAATTACAAATTCCTGCAGGGAAAGCAAATCCAGCACCACCAGTTGGTCCAGCATTAGGTCAAGCGGGTGTGAATATTATGGGATTCTGTAAGGAATTCAACGCACGTACACAAGAAGACGCAGGTTTAATCATCCCGGTAGAAATCAGTGTTTATGAAGATCGTTCATTTACATTTATTACAAAAACACCACCGGCTCCAGTATTACTTAAAAAAGCAGCAGGCGTTGAAAAAGGTTCAGGCGAACCTAATAAAAACAAAGTTGCTACAGTAACTAAAGATCAAGTACGTGAAATTGCGAACCAAAAAATGCAAGATTTAAACGCTTCAGACGAAGAAGCGGCAGTTCGTATCATTGAAGGTACTGCTCGTAGTATGGGAATCACAGTTCAATAATAAAAACATTAATGAATATATAGATTGACGATAGAAGCAGATGACAGAAATGACAAACATGATGACAGCGTTCAATATTGTCGTAATATGAGGGAAAATGTCATTTATTAAGGAATTTAATTCTAAGATAAAACATAATTTATACCTCTCTGTTATCTGCTCTTAACTTGTGAAAGCAAGTAAATGTGGGAGGAAATTCCGCTAAAACCACTAAAGGAGGAACATGAAATGGCTAAAAAAAGCAAAAGATATCAAGAAGCAGCTAGCAAAATCGATCGCTTAAAACATTACGATGTACAAGAAGCTGTTGAACTAGCTAAAGAAACAAACATTGCTAACTTTGACGCATCAGTTGAAGTAGCATTCCGTTTAGGTATTGATACACGTAAAAATGACCAACAAATCCGTGGAGCAGTAGTGCTACCAAACGGTACTGGTAAATCACAACGTGTATTAGTGTTCGCTAAAGGAGAAAAAGCAGCTGAAGCAGAAGCAGCAGGTGCAGATTTCGTTGGCGAAGGCGAATATGTAGAAAAAATCCAACAAGGTTGGTTTGATTTTGACGTAGTAGTAGCTACACCAGACATGATGGGTGAAGTTGGTAAACTTGGTCGTGTATTAGGACCTAAAGGTTTAATGCCAAACCCTAAAACTGGAACAGTAACTATGGACGTTAAAAAAGCAGTTGAAGAAATCAAAGCTGGTAAAGTAGAGTACCGTGCTGAGAAATCAGGTATTGTTCACGCATCAATTGGTAAAACATCATTTGATACAGACAAACTTGTTGAAAACTTCAGAGCTTTACAAGACGTATTAACTAAAGCAAAACCTGCTTCAGCTAAAGGTACGTACTTCAAATCTATTGCTGTAACTACAACAATGGGTCCTGGAGTTAAAGTTGATACTTCAAGCATCAAACTTTAATCTATTAAAATAAAAGTTATTTAGGCTGAAAGTTTATGCTTTCAGCCTTTAAAAAATATTGACATAGTACATTAATTTAGTTATATTGGTTAATGTATTATTTTACCTAAGACAGTAGGAGTTATTAATAACTTAAAATTAAATCCTACCGAGGCTAAAATTGACTTGAACGTGAAGAATTTAGATCTTTCAAGCACTTTTTGCCACGGGTAGAAAGTGCTTTTTTTATTGAGTAATGTCAAGCGAATATGGTTCGTTAATGATTACTTCAAAATTAAAAGCACCAAACTAAAATCTATGGAGGTGTCTAAATGTCTGCTATCATCGATGCAAAAAAACAAGAAGTTGATATTATTGCTGAACAACTTAAAAACTCAGTATCTACAGTTATCGTTGACTATCGTGGTCTAAGCGTTGCTGAAGTAACTGAATTACGTTCACAATTACGTGAAGCTGGTGTTGAGTACAAAGTTTACAAAAACACTATGGTTCGCCGTGCAGCAGAAAAAGCTGGTATCGACGGTTTAGATGAATTCTTAGTAGGTCCTACTGCAGTTGCTACTTCAACAGAAGATGTTGTTGCTCCAGCAAAAGTTATCGCAGGATTTGCAAAAGAACATCAAGCATTAGAAATTAAAACAGGTGTTATGGAAGGCAACGTTATTTCTGCAGAAGAAGTTAACACTGTTGGTACATTACCATCACACGACGGTCTTGTTTCTATGCTATTATCAGTATTACAAGCTCCAGTACGCAACTTCGCTTATGCGGTCAAAGCTGTTGGAGAAGAGAAAGAATCTAAAGAAGAAAGCGCTGAATAATTGCGCATAAACTAATTAAAATTAATGGAGGAATATTAAAAATGGCTAATCAAGAACAAATCATTGAAGCGATTAAAGAAATGTCAGTTTTAGAATTAAACGACTTAGTAAAAGCAATTGAAGAAGAATTTGGTGTAACTGCAGCAGCTCCAGTAGCAGCAGCAGGCGCAGCTGGTGGCGGAGACGCTGAAGCTGAAAAAACTGATTTCGATGTTGAATTAACTTCAGCTGGATCATCAAAAATCAAAGTCGTTAAAGCTGTTAAAGAAGCTACTGGCTTAGGATTAAAAGATGCTAAAGAATTAGTTGACGGAGCTCCTAAAGTAGTTAAAGAAGCTTTACCTAAAGAAGAAGCTGAACAACTTAAAGAAACATTAGAAGAAGCTGGCGCTACAGTAGAATTAAAATAATTTCTGCTGGATAACAGTTGATAATTATATATGGAAGATAGTTCTTGTAGCTTAATACATTAACTACTTCGGTACGTTAATATTAAGCGTATCATAGACTATCTGAAATCTTTGAGAAATGAAAACCCCGTTATTACTATAACGGGGTTTTATCTTATTTTATCTATTGCCTATTTTCAATATTTAAATTAAGGCTTTGAAGTCGAAATTTAAAATATTTGGGTATATTATTAATCTAAGACGAATTAGATTAAAAGAGGTGTAGTCATGAGTCATTATTATGATGAAAATCCTGAAGTAGAAAGTGAAGAATCGCTTTTTACGTACTCCTACGATAACCATGATTTAGAACTTGTAACAGATGCTGGTGTATTTTCAAAAGGGAAAATAGATTTTGGATCTGATTTACTAGTGAAAACTTTTTTGAAAACATATCCCCCTGGTCCTACAAAAAATATCATAGATGTTGGTTGTGGCTATGGCCCTATCGGTTTAATGATTGCGAAAGTTTCCCCACACCACGAAGTGACAATGGTTGATGTGAATCAACGCGCGCTAAATTTATCAAAAAAAAATAAAAAAAGAAACCGTATAGACAATGTTGAGGTTAAAGAAAGTGATGGTTTATCACAAGTAGAAGACGGCACGTATGACTTTGTACTTACTAATCCGCCGATTAGAGCGGGGAAAGAAGTTGTACATCGCATTTTGGAAGAAGCTTATGTTAAATTAAAACTTGATGGTGAACTTTTTGTAGTAATTCAAAAAAAGCAAGGTATGCCATCTGCAAAGAAAAAAATGCAAGACACATTCGATAACGTTGAAGTATTAGAAAAAAGCAAAGGCTATTACATTTTAAGAAGTGTAAAAGGTTGATTAACTAGCTGTATTCTGATATAGTAATAGAATGTAAAAAATTATGTTCAATAAGTGTGTACTTTTACGTATAAATTAACAATGTATATAAGGTGAAATAGAAAATGGTGTCATAAGTATGCTACCGTTTTCTTTTTGTCTAATTATATTTGTTGATTTACTAAAAGTAAACACGCAATTTTTGAGGGGTGAATCTGTTTGGCAGGTCAATTTGTCCAATATGGAAGACATCGTAAACGTAGAAACTATGCGAGGATTTCAGAGGTATTAGAATTACCGAATTTAATTGAGATTCAAACTAAGTCTTACGATTGGTTCTTAGAAGAAGGTTTATTAGAAATGTTTAGAGACATTTCACCGATTGAAGATTTCACAGGCAATCTATCTTTAGAGTTTGTAGATTATAGACTCGGAGAACCGAAATATGATTTAGAAGAATCAAAAAACCGTGATACAACGTATTCTGCACCTCTACGTGTTAAAGTGCGTTTAATTATCAAAGAAACTGGCGAAGTAAAAGAACAAGAAGTGTTTATGGGTGATTTCCCATTAATGACAGATACAGGTACATTCGTAATTAACGGTGCTGAACGTGTTATAGTATCACAATTAGTTCGTTCACCATCCGTATACTTCAATGAAAAACTAGATAAAAACGGCCGTACAAACTTCGACGCAACAATTATTCCTAACCGTGGTGCATGGTTAGAATATGAAACTGATGCTAAAGATGTTGTATATGTACGTATTGATAGAACTAGAAAGTTACCATTAACAGTATTATTGCGTGCTTTAGGTTTTTCTACTGATCAAGAAATCGTTGATCTTTTAGGTGAAAATGAGTATTTACGTAATACGTTAGAGAAAGATGGTACAGAAAACACAGATCAAGCGCTATTAGAAATCTATGAGCGTTTACGCCCTGGCGAACCACCTACAGTTGAAAATGCTAAGAGTCTTTTATACTCACGTTTCTTCGATCCGAAACGTTATGACTTAGCAAGTGTAGGTCGTTATAAAGCAAACAAAAAACTTCATTTAAAACATCGCTTGTTTAATCAGAAATTAGCAGAACCAATTGTTAATTCAGAAACAGGTGAAATTGTAGCTGAAGAAGGTACAGTACTTGATCGTCGTAATTTAGATGAAATCATGGATGTACTAGAATCAAACGCTAACAGTGAAGTCTTTGAATTAGAAGGTACAGTAATTGATGAACCTGTTGAGATTCAATCAATTAAAGTTTATGTACCTAATGATGAAGAAGGACGTACAACAACAGTGATTGGTAATGCATTCCCTGATTCAGAAGTGAAATGTATTACTCCAGCAGACATTATTTCATCAATGTCATACTTCTTTAACTTATTAAGTGGTATTGGTTTCACAGATGATATTGACCACCTTGGTAACCGTCGTCTACGTTCAGTAGGTGAATTGTTACAAAACCAATTCCGTATTGGTTTATCAAGAATGGAGCGTGTGGTACGTGAAAGAATGTCTATTCAAGACACAGATTCTGTAACGCCACAACAATTAATCAATATACGTCCTGTTATTGCATCTATTAAAGAGTTCTTTGGTAGTTCACAATTATCACAATTCATGGACCAAGCTAACCCATTAGCAGAGTTAACGCACAAACGTCGTTTATCTGCTCTAGGACCTGGTGGTTTAACACGTGAACGTGCTCAAATGGAAGTACGTGACGTTCACTATTCTCACTATGGTCGTATGTGTCCAATCGAAACACCTGAGGGACCAAACATTGGACTTATCAACTCATTGTCTAGTTATGCACGTGTGAATGAATTTGGTTTCATTGAAACACCGTATCGTAAAGTAGACCTTGAAACAAACAGCATTACTGAGCAAATCGATTACTTAACAGCTGATGAAGAGGATAGCTATGTGGTAGCACAAGCCAACTCTAAATTAGATGAAAATGGCCGTTTCTTAGATGATGAAGTTGTTTGTCGTTTCCGTGGTAATAACACAGTTATGGCTAAAGAAAAAATGGATTACATGGATGTTTCGCCAAAACAAGTTGTTTCTGCTGCGACAGCATGTATTCCTTTCTTAGAAAACGATGACTCTAACCGTGCATTGATGGGTGCAAACATGCAACGTCAAGCAGTGCCATTGATGAACCCTGAATCACCATTTGTTGGTACAGGTATGGAGCACGTGGCAGCACGTGACTCTGGTGCAGCAATTGTTGCAAAACGTAAAGGTCGCGTTGAGCACGTTGAATCTAATGAAATCCTTGTTCGTCAACTTATCGAAGAAGATGGTCAAGAATATGAAGGCGAATTAGATCGCTATCCATTAGCTAAGTTCAAACGTTCAAACACTGGTACATGTTATAACCAAAGACCTATCGTTGCTTCTGGTGACGTAGTGACAAGAGGCGAAATTTTAGCTGACGGTCCATCTATGGAACTTGGTGAAATGGCATTAGGTAGAAACGTAGTTGTTGGTTTCATGACTTGGGACGGTTACAACTATGAGGATGCCGTGATCATGAGTGAACGCCTAGTTAAAGATGACGTATATACTTCTATCCATATTGAAGAGTATGAATCAGAAGCACGTGATACTAAACTAGGACCTGAAGAAATCACACGTGATATTCCAAATGTTTCAGATAGTGCGCTTAAAAACTTAGATGACCGTGGTATTGTATACGTCGGCGCTGAAGTTAATGATGGAGACATCTTAGTAGGTAAAGTAACGCCTAAAGGTGTAACAGAGTTAACTGCCGAAGAACGTTTATTACACGCAATCTTTGGTGAAAAAGCACGTGAAGTCCGTGATACATCATTACGCGTACCTCATGGTGCAGGTGGTATTGTTCTAGATGTTAAAGTCTTTAACCGTGAAGAAGGAGATGACACGTTATCTCCAGGTGTTAACCAATTAGTTCGTGTTTATATCGTTCAAAAACGTAAAATTCACGTAGGAGATAAGATGTGTGGTCGTCATGGTAACAAGGGTGTAATTTCAAAACTTGTTCCTGAAGAAGACATGCCGTATCTACCAGACGGTACACCAATTGATATCATGTTGAACCCTCTAGGTGTACCATCACGTATGAATATCGGACAAGTATTAGAGCTACACTTAGGTATGGCTGCTAAAAACTTAGGTATCCATGTTGCATCACCAGTATTTGATGGTGCGAGTGATGAAGACGTATGGTCAACAATCGAAGAAGCTGGTATGGCTCGTGACGGAAAAACCGTATTATACGATGGACGTACTGGTGAACCATTCGATAACAGAATTTCAGTCGGCGTTATGTACATGTTGAAACTAGCACACATGGTTGACGATAAATTACATGCGCGTTCAACTGGACCATACTCATTAGTAACGCAACAACCGCTTGGTGGTAAAGCACAATTCGGTGGACAACGTTTCGGTGAGATGGAAGTATGGGCACTTGAAGCTTACGGTGCTGCATATACACTTCAAGAAATTTTAACTTACAAATCAGATGATACAGTAGGTCGTGTTAAGACATACGAATCTATTGTTAAAGGTGAAAACATCACTAAACCTGGAGTTCCAGAATCATTCCGAGTATTGATGAAAGAATTACAAAGTTTAGGTCTAGACGTTAAAATCATGGACGAGCATGACAATGAAATTGACATGCAAGACAATGAAGATGATGATGTCGTTGAGCGTAAAGTGGATCTTCAACAAAAAGATGCACCGCAATCACAAAAAGAAGTTACAGACTAAATGCATTTAAGTTTATAAACGAATAAGCCTTGTAGAGATAAAGTTCAATAAGGGACTAAGTCTCTACATTGGTTATTCTATTATTGATATAGAGCAATCAATCAATTTGCACAGCTAATCTAAATTGAAGGAGGTAGGCTCCTTGATTGATGTAAATAATTTCCATTATATGAAAATAGGACTTGCTTCACCCGAAAAAATCCGTTCATGGTCTTTTGGTGAGGTTAAAAAGCCAGAAACAATTAACTATCGTACTTTAAAACCAGAAAAAGATGGTCTATTCTGTGAAAGAATATTTGGACCTACAAAAGACTGGGAATGTAGTTGTGGTAAATACAAACGTGTACGTTATAAAGGTATGGTTTGTGACAGATGTGGCGTAGAAGTAACTAAATCTAAAGTGCGCCGTGAAAGAATGGGGCACATTGAATTAGCTGCACCTGTATCTCACATTTGGTACTTCAAAGGTATTCCAAGTCGTATGGGTCTATTATTAGACATGTCACCAAGAGCGTTAGAAGAAGTTATTTACTTTGCTTCATACGTTGTTGTAAATCCAGGTCCAACTGGTTTAGAGAAAAAGACATTGTTATCTGAAGCAGAATTTAGAGAGTACTACGATAAATTCCCAGGCAAATTCACTGCTAAAATGGGTGCTGAAGGTATTAAAGAATTACTTGAAGAAATAGACTTAGATGCTGAACTTAAACATTTACGTGATGAGTTAGAATCAGCTACTGGTCAAAGACTTACACGTGCGATTAAACGTTTAGAAGTTGTTGAATCATTTAGACATTCTGGTAATAATCCAGCATGGATGATTTTAGACGTACTTCCTATTATTCCACCTGAAATCAGACCAATGGTTCAATTAGATGGTGGCCGTTTCGCAACAAGTGATTTAAATGATTTATATCGTCGTGTTATCAACCGTAATAACCGTTTAAAACGTTTGTTAGACTTAGGTGCTCCTGGCATCATCGTTCAAAACGAAAAACGTATGTTACAAGAAGCTGTTGATGCACTTATTGATAATGGTCGTCGTGGCCGTCCAGTTACTGGACCAGGTAACCGCCCATTAAAATCACTTTCACATATGTTAAAAGGTAAACAAGGTCGTTTCCGTCAAAACTTATTAGGTAAACGTGTTGACTACTCAGGTCGTTCAGTTATTGCAGTTGGACCAAGCTTGAAGATGTATCAATGTGGTCTGCCTAAAGAAATGGCACTCGAGTTGTTCAAACCATTCATAATGAAAGAATTAGTACAACGTGAAATTGCAACAAACATCAAAAATGCGAAAAGTAAAATTGAGCGTATGGATGACGAAGTATGGGACGTATTAGAAGACGTAATTAAAGAACATCCAGTTCTTTTAAACCGTGCACCTACACTTCACAGATTGGGTATCCAAGCATTCGAACCTACATTAGTTGAAGGTCGTGCGATTCGTTTACATCCACTTGCTACAACAGCTTACAACGCTGACTTTGATGGTGACCAAATGGCTGTTCACGTACCATTATCTAAAGAAGCACAAGCTGAAGCGCGTATGTTAATGTTAGCTGCGCAAAACATCTTGAACCCTAAAGATGGTAAACCAGTTGTTACGCCATCACAAGATATGGTATTAGGTAACTATTACCTAACTCTTGAGCGTAAAGATGCCGTGAATACTGGTACGATTTACAATGATACAAATGAAGTACTCAAAGCTTATGCAAATGGCTATGTTCACTTGCATACACGTATTGGTGTACACGCATCATCATTTAACAATCCAACGTTTACTGAAGAGCAAAACAAAAAAATCTTGCTAACTTCTGTTGGTAAAGTAATATTCAATGAAATCATTCCAGATTCATTTGCATATATTAATGAACCAACACAAACGAACTTAGAAAATAAAACGCCGGAAAGATACTTCATTGCACCAACTGAAATTGGTGAAGGTGGATTAAAAGCTTACTTTGAGGAGCAAGAATTAATCAAACCATTCAATAAGAATTTCTTAGGAAATGTTATTGCTGAAGTATTTAACCGTTTCAGCATCACTGATACGTCAATGATGTTAGATAGAATGAAAGACTTAGGATTCAAGTTTTCATCTAAAGCAGGTATTACTGTTGGTGTATCTGATATCGTGGTATTACCAGATAAACAAGATATCCTTGATGAACATGAGAAATTAGTTGATAAAGTAACGAAACAATTCAATCGTGGTTTAATCACTGATTTTGAACGTTACAATGCTGTAATTGAAATTTGGACTGATGCAAAAGATCAAATTCAAAACGAACTAATGGGATCACTTGAAGAAACGAACCCAATCTTCATGATGAGTGACTCTGGTGCCCGTGGTAACGCATCTAACTTTACACAGTTGGCTGGTATGCGTGGACTTATGGCCGCGCCATCTGGTGAGATTATTGAATTACCAATTACTTCATCATTCCGTGAAGGTTTAACGGTATTAGAATACTTCATCTCTACTCACGGTGCACGTAAAGGTCTTGCCGATACAGCGCTTAAGACTGCCGATTCAGGTTACCTTACGCGTCGTCTTGTTGACGTGGCTCAAGATGTTATCGTCCGTGAAGAAGATTGTGGTACTGACCGTGGCTTACTTGTTTCTGATATCAAAGAAGGTACAGAAATGATTGAACCATTCATCGAACGTATTGAAGGTCGTTATTCTAAAGAAACAATCCGTCATCCAGAAACAGATGAGGTCATTGTTAACCCAGATCAATTAGTTACACCAGACATCGCTAAGAAAATCACAGATGCAGGTATAGAGGAAATGTATATCCGTTCAGCATTTACATGTAATACACGTCATGGTGTATGTGAAAAATGTTACGGTAAAAACCTTGCGACTGGTGAAAAAGTTGAAGTTGGTGAAGCAGTTGGTACAATTGCTGCCCAATCAATTGGTGAACCAGGTACACAGCTTACAATGCGTACATTCCATACAGGTGGTGTAGCAGGTAGCGATATCACACAAGGTCTTCCTCGTATCCAAGAGATCTTCGAAGCGCGTAATCCTAAAGGTCAAGCTGTGATTACTGAAATCGAAGGTGTTGTTGATGACATTAAACTTGCTAAAGATCGTCAACAAGAAATCGTAATTAAAGGTGCTAACGAAACGAAATCTTATCTAGCTTCTGGTACTTCAAGATTGAAAGTAGAAGTTGGACAAGGTGTTGAACGTGGAGAAGTACTTACTGAAGGTTCAATCGAACCTAAGAACTATTTATCTGTTTCAGGTTTAAATGCAACAGAAAGCTATCTATTAAAAGAAGTTCAAAAAGTTTACCGTATGCAAGGTGTTGAAATCGACGATAAACACGTTGAAGTTATGGTAAGACAAATGTTACGTAAAGTACGTATCATTGAAGCAGGAGATACTAAGTTATTACCTGGTTCATTAGTAGATATTCATAGCTTTACTGATGCTAACCGTGAAGCGTTCAAAGAACGTAAACGTCCTGCAACAGCTAAACCAGTATTACTAGGTATCACGAAAGCTTCTCTTGAAACTGAAAGCTTCTTATCAGCAGCTTCATTCCAAGAAACAACTCGTGTACTTACAGATGCAGCAATCAAAGGTAAACGTGATAACTTACTTGGACTTAAAGAGAACGTTATTATCGGTAAATTGATTCCAGCTGGTACGGGTATGAGACGTTATAGAGACGTTGAATACGACAAAGCAACACCAGATACTGAAGTTATTGAAGAAGTTCAAACTACTGAAATATAATATTTATTACTCAATAAACAGAGAGTCCGTGATGTTAATAGATATCTCGGGCTCTCTAATGTTATTGATTATAGAAGGAGTGGAACAAGGAAATCATATTTAAAATTGTGGTTTCTATCCGACTTCTGATGTTTTTGAAATTTTTATTGAAAAGTACGAATAAAAGTTGACTCAGTAGTACTGAAAGTGTTATTATTATTAAGGTTGATGCAAGCAGAACTTTGGAGGATATTTTGATGTCTAATGAAAAAGTTGCACGCTTTAACAAACAACATCATGTCATTGGTCTTAAACAAACGCTCAAAGCTTTGAATAGAGATCAAGTTACATCATTGATTATAGCTGAAGACGTGGAGATTCATCTTATGACTCGCGTGTTAAGCCAAATCAATCACAAACACATGCCTGTTTCATTTTTCAAAAGCAAAAAGGCTTTAGGAGAATATGTAGGTATAAACGTTAGTGCAACAATTGTTGCATTATTAAAATGAGATTAGTAAGAATCATTCTTACTAAATTTTATTTACCCTTAAAATGAACCACCTGGATGTGTGGGATTATAAATGAAGAGAGGAGGAACATTCAATGCCAACTATTAACCAATTGGTACGTAAACCTAGACAAAGTAAATCTAAAAAATCTGATTCACCAGCATTAAATAGAAACTTTAACAGTAAAAAGAAAAAATTTACTGACTTAAATTCTCCACAAAAACGTGGTGTTTGTACTCGTGTAGGAACAATGACACCTAAAAAACCTAACTCCGCGTTACGTAAATATGCTCGTGTTCGTTTGTCTAACAATATTGAAATCAATGCGTACATTCCTGGTATCGGACATAACTTACAAGAACACAGTGTTGTACTTGTACGTGGTGGACGTGTGAAAGACTTACCTGGTGTGCGTTACCATATTGTACGTGGTGCACTTGATACTTCAGGTGTTGATGGACGTAGACAAGGACGTTCATTATACGGAACTAAAAAACCTAAAAAATAAGTTTAAGATTGCGTAAATTTTCGCTATAAACTAAAGAATTATATTATAATCGGAAGGGAGGATTTATATTATGCCTCGTAAAGGATCAGTACCAAAAAGAGACGTATTACCAGATCCAATTCACAACTCTAAATTAGTTACAAAATTGATCAACAAAATTATGTTAGACGGTAAACGTGGAACAGCACAAAGAATTCTTTATTCTGCATTCGACTTAGTTAAAGAACGTAGTGGTCGTGAAGCAGTTGAAGTATTTGAAGAAGCTATCGATAACATTATGCCAGTATTAGAGGTTAAAGCTCGCCGTGTTGGTGGCTCTAACTATCAAGTACCAGTAGAAGTTCGTCCAGAACGTCGTACTACATTAGGTCTTCGTTGGTTAGTTAACTATTCACGTCTTCGTGGTGAAAAAACTATGGAAGAACGTTTAGCTAACGAAATCTTAGATGCTGCTAACAACACTGGTGGCGCAGTTAAGAAACGTGAAGACACACACAAAATGGCTGAAGCTAACAAAGCATTCGCTCACTATCGCTGGTAGGATAGTAGCTGTTTCCCTGAACATGTTCCATATTGGTAGATTACTATCACAGGTTCGTGTTTAGGGCATCGCCATATTTATAGTATTTATTCGCAGTTATACTGGAAGGAGAAAAATACATGGCTAGAGATTTTAGTTTAGATAGAACACGTAATATCGGTATCATGGCTCACATCGATGCTGGTAAAACAACTACGACTGAACGTATTCTTTACTATACTGGACGTATCCATAAAATTGGTGAAACACACGAAGGTGCTTCACAAATGGACTGGATGGAACAGGAGCAAGATCGTGGTATCACTATCACATCTGCCGCAACAACAGCACAGTGGGATGACCACCGTGTAAACATCATCGATACACCTGGACACGTAGACTTCACTGTAGAAGTTGAACGTTCATTACGTGTACTTGATGGTGCAGTAACAGTACTAGACGCTCAATCAGGAGTTGAACCTCAAACTGAAACAGTTTGGCGCCAGGCAACAACTTACAGCGTACCTCGTATTGTTTTCGTAAACAAAATGGACAAATTAGGAGCTAACTTCGAATACGCAGTAAGCACTATCCATGACCGTTTACAAGCAAACGCACAACCAATTCAATTACCAATTGGTGCGGAAGACGAATTTGAGGCAATCATCGACTTAGTTGAAATGAAATGTTTCAAATACAACAATGACTTAGGAACTGAAATTGAAGAAATCGAAATTCCTGAAGATCATAAAGAAAGAGCTGAAGAAGCTCGTTCAACATTAATTGAAGCAGTAGCTGAAACTAATGATGAATTAATGGAAAAATATCTTGCTGATGAAGAGATTTCTGTCTCTGAATTAAAAGATGCTATCCGTGAAGCTACAAACAACATTGAATTCTATCCAGTTC
The DNA here is from genome assembly GCF_054031535.1 of Staphylococcus sp. mip270_02. NCBI lineage: Bacteria > Bacillati > Bacillota > Bacilli > Caryophanales > Staphylococcaceae > Staphylococcus > Staphylococcus sp. mip270_02. The sequence goes on along the minus strand of NZ_CM132934.1, from coordinate 2,886,767 downwards.
TTGTTGGTACAGCTTTCAAAAACAAAGGTGTTCAATTAATGCTTAACGCAGTAATTGATTACTTACCATCACCGTTAGACGTAAAACCAATCGTTGGTCACCGTGCTGACAACCCTGAAGAAGAAGTTATCGCAAAAGCTGATGACAATGCTGAGTTCGCTGCTTTAGCGTTCAAAGTAATGACTGACCCTTATGTTGGTAAATTAACATTCTTCCGTGTTTACTCTGGTACTTTAACATCAGGTTCATACGTTAAAAACTCTACGAAGAACAAACGTGAACGTGTAGGTCGTTTACTACAAATGCACGCTAACTCTCGTCAAGAGTTAAACACAGTATATTCAGGAGATATCGCAGCTGCGGTAGGTCTTAAAGATACTGGTACTGGTGATACTTTATGTGGTGAGAAGAATGACATCATCTTGGAATCTATGGATTTCCCAGAACCTGTTATTCACTTATCAGTTGAACCTAAATCTAAAGCAGACCAAGACAAAATGACTACAGCTTTAGTTAAGTTACAAGAAGAAGATCCAACATTCCATGCACATACAGACGATGAGACTGGACAAGTTATTATCGGTGGTATGGGTGAACTTCACTTAGATATCTTAGTAGACCGTATGAAGAAAGAATTTAACGTTGAATGTAACGTTGGTGCACCAATGGTTTCATATCGTGAAACATTTAAAGCATCAGCTGAAGTTCAAGGTAAATTCGCTCGTCAATCAGGTGGTCGTGGTCAATATGGTGACGTTAAAATTGAATTCTCACCTAATGAAACAGGTGGCGGTTTCGAATTCGAAAACGCTATCGTTGGTGGTGTAGTTCCTCGTGAATACATTCCATCAGTTGAAGCTGGTCTTAAAGATTCAATGGAAAACGGTGTATTAGCTGGTTATCCTTTAATTGATGTTAAAGCTAAATTATTTGATGGTTCATACCATGATGTCGATTCATCTGAAATGGCCTTCAAAATTGCTGCATCTTTAGCGCTTAAAGAAGCTGCTAAAAAATGTGATCCAGTTATCTTAGAACCAATGATGAAAGTTACAATTGAAATGCCTGAAGAGTACATGGGTGACATCATGGGTGACGTAACATCTCGTCGTGGACGTGTTGATGGTATGGAACCTCGTGGTAATGCACAAGTTGTAAATGCTTTTGTACCACTTTCAGAAATGTTCGGTTATGCAACTGCATTACGTTCTAACACTCAAGGTCGTGGTACTTATACAATGTACTTTGATCACTATGCTGAAGTTCCAAAATCAATTTCTGAAGAAATTGTTAAGAAAAACAGTGGCAATAAAGCCGAATAATTAAACTTGTTTTGTGCGACAACTGTCTGTACAATACACATAAAGCTTAATTATGTAGCTTGTTGTTTTATCAATTGATTTTTTGGGAAAAATGCATTATAAAGGTACTGTATGGTCCTTTATTTCCAAATTATAATCCATCTTCTCATGATGGTGAGAAACTGTCATGAGAGATAAATTAAAAATAATTTTCTAACGAATAGGAGAGATTTTATAATGGCTAAAGAAAAATTTGACCGCTCAAAAGAACATGCCAATATTGGTACTATTGGTCACGTTGACCATGGTAAAACTACTTTAACAGCTGCTATCGCAACTGTATTAGCAAAAAATGGTGACTCTGTAGCACAATCATATGACATGATTGACAATGCTCCAGAAGAAAAAGAACGTGGTATTACTATTAATACTTCTCACATTGAGTACACTACTGAAAAACGTCACTATGCGCACGTTGACTGCCCAGGTCACGCTGACTATGTTAAAAACATGATCACTGGTGCTGCACAAATGGACGGAGCTATCTTAGTAGTATCTGCTGCTGATGGTCCAATGCCACAAACTCGTGAGCACATTCTTTTATCACGTAACGTTGGTGTTCCAGCATTAGTTGTATTCTTAAACAAAGTTGACATGGTTGACGATGAAGAATTATTAGAATTAGTAGAAATGGAAGTTCGTGACTTATTAAGCGAATATGACTTCCCAGGTGACGATGTACCTGTAATCTCTGGTTCAGCATTAAAAGCTCTTGAAGGCGACGCTGACTATGAGCAAAAAATCTTAGACTTAATGCAAGCAGTTGATGATTTCATCCCAACTCCAGAACGTGATTCTGACAAACCATTCATGATGCCAGTAGAGGACGTATTCTCAATCACTGGTCGTGGTACTGTTGCTACAGGCCGTGTTGAACGTGGTCAAATCAAAGTCGGTGAAGAAATCGAAATCATTGGTATGCAAGAAGAGTCAAGCAAAACAACAGTTACTGGTGTAGAAATGTTCCGTAAATTATTAGACTACGCTGAAGCTGGTGACAACATTGGTGCATTATTACGTGGTGTTTCACGTGATGACATCCAACGTGGTCAAGTTTTAGCTGCTCCTGGTACTATTACACCACATACTAAATTTAAAGCGGACGTTTACGTTTTATCAAAAGATGAAGGTGGTCGTCATACACCATTCTTCACTAACTACCGCCCACAATTCTATTTCCGTACTACTGACGTAACAGGTGTTGTTACTTTACCAGAAGGTACTGAAATGGTTATGCCTGGTGATAACGTTGAAATGGACGTTGAATTAATTTCTCCAATCGCTATTGAAGACGGTACTCGTTTCTCTATCCGTGAAGGTGGACGTACTGTTGGATCAGGCGTTGTTACAGTAATCAACGAATAATATAGATTTCTATCTTTGATAGAATTTTTAAAGCCTCCTTCGGGAGGCTTTTTTTGTATAGAAAAGCACAAGGCGGCTATTTGGACCTTGTGCTTCTTTATATAAAGGTATACATTTGCCTATGCAAATGTATAAGACTTACTAATCCAGTTTTACTGAATAAGTAAGTCTTTAAAGTCATTTTATGACTAAGGTAATATAGAGGTTCGCCTGAGCAAAAGCTCATGCATAAAAGCACCTAAGTCATTTTATGACTAAGGTAATATAGAGGTTCGCCTGAGCAAAAGCTCATGCATAAAAGCACCTAAGTCATTTTATGACTAAGGTAATAATAGAGGTTCGCCTGAGCAAAAGCTCATGCATAAAAGCACCTAAGTCATTTTATGACTAAGGTGCTTTAATAATTACTTTTTCGAGTTCTAATATTTTCAAGAATTCACTTGTTGCATATTTCATTGCTTTTTCATCAATATTAAAACTTGGGCTATGATGTGGATGTATAGTATCAATTTCAGGATTACCACACCCAGTTAAAAAGAATGCACCTGGACGTACTTTTAAATAGTGTGAGAAGTCTTCACCAATCATCATTAAATCTGATTCATTGAATCTTAAGTTCATATCATTAGCGGCCTGTTTCACTACTTCATAGTTATCTTGATGGTTGTGTACAGGTAAATAACCTTTAATGTAGTCAAAATTGTACGTTATGTCATTAGCCACGGCTAAACCTTTAAGTAATTTCTCCATTTTAGTCATAACATGGGTTTGAATTTCTGTATCAAATGTACGTACAGTCCCTTTGCAAAATGCAGAATCTGGAATAATATTATCCGCAGAACCTGCTTGGACCATGCCAAAACTAATTACGGCTTGCTTTACAGGATCAATAGTACGGGATACAATTTTTTGTGTACTCATAATGAATTCTGCCATAATCACAACAGGATCTATCGTTTCTTGTGGCTTAGCACCATGTCCACCTTTACCTTGGATTGTAATGCTAAACTCGTCAGGGGAAGCCATTAATGCACCTGGACGTGAATAAATTGTGCCTGTAGGGTATCCAGACCATAAATGATTACCATATATCTTATCAACGTCTTGTAGACAGCCATCATCAATCATCTCTTGGGACCCACCTGGCATAATTTCTTCGCCATATTGAAAGATTAATACCACATCGCCATTTAAAGAAGATAAGTGACTTTCAATAATCTCTGCAACACCTAATAAGATTGCCGTATGCCCATCATGACCACATGCATGCATGACGCCAGGATTTTTAGATTTATAGTCTACTTCTGTTAATTCATCTATAGGTAGTGCATCAAAATCTGCACGAAGTGCAACGGTTGGTCCATCACCATGACCTTTAAATGTAGCTACGATACCATTACGTCCTACAGGAGTACGAATTTCACATGATAATTGACTTAATTGATTAAGTATAAAGTCACGTGTGTGATATTCCTCAAATGATAATTCGGGATATTGGTGGAGGTAACGTCGAACTTGTACCATTCTACTTTCTTTTTGTTGTGCTAGTTGAAACCAATCAAACAACTTCAGCCCTTCTTCCTTAAACATTTTTCACTATTATACCACTTAATAATGCACAACTGTAGGTGCAATTGATAGTAGACAAATTATGTTGTGAGAAATGCATTGTGACGTGTGTTTATAATACTTTCCACTTTTATTAAAATAGGTTATGATTAATTTGAAGACTAAGATAATTCAAAGGGGGACTTGCAGTGGTTCAGTCACTACATGGCTTTTTAGATGAAAATATTCAATATTTAAAAGATAACGGATTATATAATGAAATAGATACAATTGAAGGTGCAAATGGCCCTGAAATTTCTATTAACGGGAAAAATTATGTAAACTTATCTTCCAATAACTATTTAGGACTAGCAACAGACGAAGACTTAAAAAAAGCAGCAAAAGATGCGATCGATACACATGGCGTTGGTGCCGGTGCGGTACGTTCAATCAATGGTACCTTAGATGTTCATGATGAATTAGAACAAACACTTGCAGAGTTCAAAGGAACTGAAGCAGCTATTGCATATCAATCAGGATTCAATTGTAATATGGCAGCTATTTCAGCAGTTATGAATAAAAATGATGCTATTCTGTCAGATGAATTAAACCATGCTTCTATCATTGATGGTTGTCGTTTATCTAAAGCGAAAATTATTCGTGTAAACCATTCAGATATGGAAGATTTACGTGCTAAAGCAAAAGAGGCTGTAGAATCTGGCCAATATAATAAAGTAATGTATATCACTGATGGTGTATTCAGTATGGATGGAGACGTAGCTAAGTTACCAGAAATCGTTGAAATTGCAGAAGAGTTTGGCTTAATTACTTATGTTGATGATGCACATGGCTCAGGTGTAATGGGTAAAGGTGCGGGAACAGTTAAGCATTTCGGATTACAAGATAAGATTGATTTTCAAATTGGTACGTTATCAAAAGCAATAGGTGTTGTTGGTGGATACGTAGCAGGTACTCAATCACTAATTGATTGGTTAAAAGCACAATCTAGACCATTTTTATTCTCAACATCATTAGCTCCTGGGGATACAAAAGCAATTACAGAAGCTGTGAAAAAATTAATGGCATCTACAGAATTACATGATAAACTTTGGGAAAATGGCAATTACTTAAAAGAAGGATTGCAAAAGTTAGGCTTCGATATCGGTAACTCAGAATCACCAATTACACCTGTAATTATCGGAGATGAAAAGGAAACACAAGCCTTTAGTAGTCGCTTGAAAGATGAAGGTGTCTATGTGAAATCAATCGTCTTCCCAACGGTTCCTAAAGGTACTGGACGTGTACGTAATATGCCTACAGCAGCTCACACAAAAGAAATGTTAGATAAAGCTTTAGCGGCTTTTGAAAAAGTTGGTAAAGAACTAGGCACAATTAAATAATAATCATTCAAGCCACGTATTGAAAGTGTGCTTAAGTGTGTTAATGAGAACAGGCAGTATTCTAGTTACAGAACTAAGAATGCTGTCTCGTTTTATTTAATACATAATAACCAAATAAATGAACGATATGAGTTTAAGTGGAACACTTGAGCACAAGCTCATGAGTAAGAATCACTAACTAAATAAATTTAGTAGTGATTCTATATAGCAGTGATTCTATAGAGATTATTGTTATTTAAATGGATTTGTTTTTGTTTTATTTTTAGTATTCTCTCGGTTTTCTTTATTTTGCATAAAAGGAATTGCAAACCATAAAATATGGAGCATACTTGCTAAGATTACAAGTATAATTGGAATGAATATTTCAACGATACTAATATTAATAACAAATGATGCTAAGATAAATGCTGTTATTGAAGGTACAGCACAGACAATAACAACTGTTAATAAAACAAATTGAACTACTTGTGTAGCAATCGGACTATAAATATCCAGAATTAAAATGGCAATGTAAAATAGTGTGATAAACACAAGCAACAAAATAATCCATCCTGTTGCCATACCACCTTGAGTTTTAATGTAATCTTGGTAAGGTGGAAGTGTAGGTAAAATAAATAAAATCATCGCTGACAACCATGACAAAATACCGAAAAACATAAAGAAAATTTTTGAAGTGTCTGTTTTATTCATAATAATAACCTCCTAAGATATCAAATCTCTATTGGCTTATGTTAAGTAAATATATAGGATATCATATTTAATAATGATTGCGCTTTCATTAATTTACATACCCTTTAAAGAAAGTTTTAACGCACAATAAAAAGGTAATATATTAATAATACTGTGTTAAATTAAATTTTTGATTATAAAGAAGTAACTATAATTTCACCTGTTTAAATGGTAAGTTTATGTTAAAGAAACGTGTTATAAGGAGCTAGTTAATGGATAAAAATTTATGGTTGCATTTCACAACACAACGTCTTATCATTAGACCGTTGGAAGAAAATGATTATAAATCATGGTTACGAGGTTTTGTAAATAGAAAACCATCTCAATATAAACATGACAAGGGTCAACTAGATATGTCAGATGCAACCGAGCCTTGGTTTGCAGCTTTGGTCACCAGACATCAAGAGGCAATTAAATCGGATGATTTATATATCTTTGGAATCTTTGATAAGGCACATAATCATTTAGGTATGCTTAATATTAAAAACTTAAGTCGTGATAATTTTCAGTGGGCAGAGATTGGCTATTTTATTCATAACCAACATTGGCATCAAGGATATGCTTATGAAGCATTAACAGAATTAATTAAACAAACCCGCGAGACACTGAATTTTCATAGAATTGAGGCTCATATCAATATCGATAACCCAAGGTCTGTTAATTTAATTGAAAAAGTAGGATTCCAATATGAATGTGTCCGTAAGGGGTTTATATTTGAAAATGGTCAATGGACAGACCATTACGTTTATTATTTAAATACACATGATGAAATATTAAAAACATAAATCAAGAAAGGAAGGAGTGTCAACATGGAGTTTAGAGAGTTAACAATGGGAGACGAAATGATGTATTGTGATTATATGAGAGAGTGGATTGATCACGATGAGAAAGTTGTACCTGAAATCACTAACATTACAAAGTATAATAACTTTGAAGATTTAGTACATGAATTAGCAGAGAATAAATCACATGATGCATCGGTAGATAATACGACGCTATTTTTAATAGATGACGATGAGATTATTGGTGCTGCAAATATTCGTCATAATTTAAATGAGCAACTTAAAACAGTTGGTGGCCATGTTGGCTACGGCATCCGAAAGAAACACCGTGGTAAAGGTTTTGGTAATAAATTATTGAAAAAATCTTTAGATTATTTATCAAGAATTGGTGTACAAGAAGCATTGATAACATGCGATAAGGAAAATAAAGCTTCAGCGGCAGTTATTCAACACAATGGTGGAGAAGAAATTGAAGCTTCAACATTAGATGATGGAACAGTAGTACGTCGTTTCCAAATTGAAATCGCCTAATTATTACAAAATACAAAGCATGACTTAAATTATGTATTTTTAAAAACACCGGCAAGAGTCTTATGACTTTTGTCGGTGTTTTTGTCGTTTTAACTGTTTCTTGGTATGGAGTATTACTGCAATTTATGTAAAGATACAAAATTTTAAATGAACTAGCTCATTTAAAATTTTAAAGAAAAAATAGATACTAATTAAAATCTAATAAATAAAAATTCTTGTTTTAAGTAGAATTTTAATCTTAAAGCAAATCTATATTTATTGCAAAAAATATAGATTTTAATAAAATGATACAGTATAATATAACCTAAATGACTTTTTCGGTATTTTTTTATTACAAGAGTGAAATGTTCATAAGGGCGAAATAATAAATGAATGGAGGATGCGTTTATGAATATCAATATTTTGGGATTTAATATTTTTGCTAAAGGCGGAACTTCAAGAAGTAATATTAATTTGATTAAATCCTTTTTAAAGCAAGGATATACAGTTAATTACTTTAATAATTTAGACTTTGATCAAGATGCTATTACACGTTTGTTTATTCATGAAAACATTGATAATGAAAATCTAAATATCTATAAATTTAGAGATATAAAATTATTATCTAAATGCGATGTATTAATTATAACAAGAGAAGATTTATTCCATTACGCCAAAGACGTCAAAGCTATCAATAAATCAACTAAAGTCATTGGAGAAATACATGGCCCAATGGAATATATAGATGATTCAATAGACCTTTGCTTAGAAGCTATAGATGGCGTAAGAGTTAGTACAGAAGGTATTAAACAGAGGTTTATTTGTAAATATAATTATAAATCAGTATTTAACAAATACGTTAATGCAGAACATATTAAAATTAATAAAGAACCAATAAATACGAAAAGAAATCTTTTAATAAAAGCACGCTTTGAAGACGGCATCAAAGATATTTCATATGTAATCAAATTGGTAAATTATATTATTAAAAACACTGAAAGAGACGATATTCAACTTTATATTGTTGGTTATGGTCCATCAGAAGCCTTATATAAGAACCTCGTAAATTATTACAACTTACAAGACAATATACATATAAATGAGAAAGAACCGTTAAATTATATTTATATTTCCTCATCGCCTTATGAAACGTTAGGATATTCAATTTTAGAAACACTAGCTAGAGGAAATAGAGCGCTTATTTACCCAGGTAATGATGATGTACTTAAAGAAGTTTATGACAAATACTATGGTATTCAATTTTTAGAAAAAAACCTTTCTAGGGACAGTAAACTATTACTTTCAATGTTAAATAATAAATATTCAAAAGAAAATAGACTAACAGATGTTGAAGTTTTAAATACAGAATTTCTTGATAGTGAATACAGTAACCAATATTTAAAGCAATTTAAAAAAGCGTCTCAAAACAAACGTCCTCTTGTACCAACAAAATATAAAAAAAGAGTACGTCTTCAACCTAAAAATAAAATTGAAAAATTAGATAGTGGTAGGGTTTTATATAAAGATTTAAAAGAGAAACCTTTTTTAAGTAAGGTATTAAAAAATAATATTTTCTTCGAAGGGTTTAAAAAATATTATAATAATCGTAAAGAAAGACTTAGTAAGAAAATATTAGATAATATAGAACCAAAAGAGAGTAATGTATTTATTGAATCGTTCCACGGTAATAATTTTAGTGGAGACCCTAAATATATCGCACTCAGTATTCAAAAAAACTACCCACAAAAAAATATTTTTGTTAGTTCAGCTAATTCTTTAGTAGACATTGAAATTAGAAACTACGGTTTTAAACCTATACGCTTTGGAACTGAGGAATACAAAAATAAATTTAGGCAATGTAAGTATGTCTTTATGAATAGTAATTCATGGGATAAAGTATATAAGCATACGGATCAAGTGTTTGTACAAACTTGGCATGGCTTCCCGTTGAAAAAAATGGTGAATGATTTAGGAGACGAAAAAGAACGAAAAAATCAATTAAAACAATTCAGGCCACGTATGAAAAAATGGGACTATTTATTAACATCTTCAAAAATGAATACGATGTTACTTGAATCGGCATTTAATTTAAAAGATAATGAAAACCTGCAAATATTAGACTACGGTGCTCCTAGAAATGAATATTTACTCAACCAAGTAACTAAAGAAGAACGTAAAAAATTACAAAGAAAATATTTATTTACGACGAATGAAGATAAGAAATATATTTTGTTCTGTCCAACATGGAGAAAAAAAGAAAGAGAAAATTTAACAAGTATTGATTTAGTGAAATTATTAGAATATCTTCCTAAAGAATATGAAATCATTGTTAAATTACATCCAAACGAAGGCATGCTTAGAAGTAAATATAATAGTTTAGATGCTAGAATACATTGTTTTTATAATGAATTTGTAGATATTCAAGAATTGTATATTCTTTGTGAAACGATGATTACTGATTATTCATCAACTATCTTTGATTTTGCACATTTAAATAAGCCTATTCTGTTATTACAAGAAGATGTAGAAATGTATCAGAAAGATATTGGCTTCTACTTTAATATTTTTGAATTAGGACACTTCCCAATCGTTTCTTTAGATGAAGAAAAACTCGCGCTGCAACTTAAAGGCATGAATTATATGGATTATTCGAAAATAGTGAACCGACTGATTTCAAAAGATAGTAAAGAAAGTTCGCAACTAATACTAAAGACTGTTTTTGAAGAAACTAATAGTAATGGGATGGATAAATAACATGAATACAGAAATGATTTATAAGATCAGTGAGCCAATTGACTTTAATAATGACAAAAGAATATTGATAGATACTGAAAGTAACTTAAATTATTTAGAAATGGTAAGAAAAACTCCTGAGCTTCATGAACAATATAAGACATTATTAAAAAATGATTATATACTTTATTTTCATCAAGGAACTATTTCTAAATTCTATAAAAGAAAACATGTCAAAGAGCTATTTCAAAGAAAAGATTTGAAACAATTTCGTGATATCTTCTATACTTTGGATGAACCAGAAGGCAGAAAAGTAAATGAAAATGTCCCTAAAAAATTGTTAGTTATTTTTACTTGTATGCCTAATTTACAAGAGTATGATAGTGCATTAATGCCTAAGCGTATGTTTCCTAAATTCTTTGATGGTATTGAAAGAAGTTTAGTGAAAAACGTTTATACGATGCGTATTATGGACTTGAATGTATCTCACGGATCTCACTATATTAGTACGATAAATTATCCAGAATACGAAGAAGATATTCAAGATGCGATTAGATATGCAGCGAGCAATTTAGGCGTTGAAGATGAAAACGTGGTACTATATGGTGGATCAAAAGGCGGAACGGGCGCGTTATATCATGGTGCAGCATTAGACTTTAAGACAGTAGCGGTAGACCCGATTGTCAATATAGGTGGTAATTTAGCTCAAAATGATAGACGTTTTATGAAAGGATTAAGAAAGGAAGACTTAGTACCTTCAATTGAACAGCATTTGAAGCAATCAAACGATGCAAAAAAATATGTGATTTGTTGCGATAATGTTAAATATTATTTTGATGAAACAAATCGTATTGATAATCAGTTAATTAATAAAATTAACTTAGATGATGATATGGTTGTGAATCACCCAGACGTTTCACGGAATAGTGTACCAGAACAACTTATGCTGTTAAACGGCCTATTATTAGGTAAATAAAAATTAATAAATTATATGAGAAATTGTAGAATTATTGCAGTTTCTCTTTTTTTATTCGCGTAATAACCACCACTTAAATGTAAGCGCAAACATAAATAAAAGACTTCATAAGTATTTTCACGTATAATTGTTTTAGTACTAGGTATTAAAAGTAAACTTAGAAATGAGGTTAATATATGTCGAAAGTAATTAAAGAAATACATAAAGCTTTTGAACGTTTGGAGGATGATATGACTGTACTAGCAGGAGGATTCGGGTTGTGTGGTATTCCAGAACATAGTATTGAAGCAATTCGTGACAAAGGTACTAAGGGATTAACGGTAGTTAGTAATAATTGTGGCGTCGATGATTTTGGTTTAGGTCGCTTACTAGAGCATAAACAAATTGATAAAATGATTAGCTCTTATGTGGGAGAAAATAAAATTTTTGAACAGCAACTTATTAGTGGAGAACTAGATGTTGAATTAACGCCTCAAGGCACATTAGCAGAAAAATTACGTGCAGGTGGAGCAGGGATTCCTGCATTTTATACTAAGACGGGTGTTGGCACACGTATTGCTGAAGGTAAAGAAACACGTGATTTTGATGGAGAAACATATTTAATGGAACGTGCAATTAAAGGTGATTTTGGTATTATAAAAGCACAAAAAGCAGATACTTTTGGAAATCTTGTCTTTGAAAAGACAGCTCGCAACTTTAACCCTCTATGTGCGATGGCAGCTGCAACAACTGTAGTTGAAGTAGAAGAGTTAGTTGAAGTAGGTGAAATTGATCCAGATGAGGTACACCTGTCTGGTGTTTATATTGATTACATTTATCTAGGATCTCATTTTGAAAAAAGGATTGAGAAGCGTACGTTTAAGGAGGCTAACCATGGATAAGCAATTACAACGCAAAAAGATTATTCAACGTGCAGCACAAGAAATTAAAAGTGATATGGTCATTAACTTAGGTATTGGAATGCCTACCTTAGTAGCAAACGAAATTAATGATCACGTAGAGAATGTTTATTTTCAATCAGAAAATGGATTGCTCGGTATTGGTCCGTATCCTACAGAAGCAGAAATTGATCCGGATTTAATTAACGCAGGTAAGGAGACAGTAACCGCTGCAAAAGGCGCATCTTATTTTGATAATGCGGAATCGTTTGCTATGATCCGCGGTGGTCATATTGACTTAGCTATTCTGGGAGGGATGGAAGTTTCAGAATCTGGAGACCTAGCTAATTATATGATCCCCGGAAAGTTAGTGAAAGGAATGGGGGGCGCAATGGATTTAGTCGTTGGTGCACAAAAGGTCGTCGTCATTATGGATCATATGAATAAACACGGAGACTCTAAGATTAAATCTCAATGTGAACTACCACTGACAGGCGCCGGTGTGGTGAATACATTAATTACTGATTTAGCTGTATTTAAATTTGAGAATGGTATTATGAAACTTATTGAATTGCAACCTGATACAACTTTGGAGCAAGTAGAAGCTAGTACAGAGGCATATTTTGAAAATGAATTAAAGTAGGTGGCACAATTGGTAAAAGATAAAGTGACGATTATTACAGGTGCAGCTAGTGGTATAGGATTAGGTATCGCCAAAGTATTTTTGGAAAATGAAGCCAAAGTAGTATTAGCTGATTTAAATCAAGATAAGCTCAATGAAGAAACTGACAAATTGAAAGCACAAGGCTATGATTGTATTGCTATACAAGTAGATGTTACAGAAGAAACAGCTGTGAAATCAATGATTGAACAAACTGTCTCTTATTATGGACGATTGGATATTTTGTTCAATAATGCTGGTTTACAACATGTTGAAAGTATTGAGTCTTTTCCTACAGATAAATTTAGGCAGATGATAGATATCATGTTAACAGGAAGCTTTATCGGAACTAAACATGCGTTGCCTATTATGAAGCGACAAAAATTTGGTCGTATTTTAAATATGGCTTCTATTAATGGTGTGATAGGTTTTGCAGGGAAAGCGGCGTATAATAGTGCGAAACATGGTATTATCGGTTTAACAAAAGTATCGGCATTAGAAACAGCAACAGCAAGTATAACAGTCAATGCAATTTGTCCTGGCTATATCGACACACCCTTAGTACGTAATCAAATGACAGATTTAGCAAAAGACAGAGGCGTAGAAGTAGAGCAAGTGTTAGAAGAGGTATTGTACCCATTAATCCCACAAAAGCGTTTGTTAGATATTAAAGATATTGCAGATTATGCTTTATTCTTATGTAGTGATAGTGGTAAAAGTGTAACAGGACAAGCGATTCTTATAGATGGAGGCTACACCGTACAATAATTTAACGTTAGAGCAATTTATTTTTAAATCAATGATAATTTCCAATTAAAATATGTTACGTTAAAATTAACAGCGTAAAGTATAATTGGAGGTAGGCATTCGATGAAAAATCCAGAGGCAAATAATAATTTTACCCTAGTTGTTAGTTCTATAACCTTTGCTATACTTTCTGATATTGTAGATAAACAAATTTATACAAAAATTCTCACAGCAATCATGATTTTAGTATTGATTTTTGTAATAATTCGAAATCTTAAATTCACTTTATATCATATAAAAAATGAGAATCCAAATATTCAAACATTTATTAGTGTGAAGATTGATTATTGGCTGCTATTTATTCGAAACCTTGTACTTTATGGCTTTTTAGCTTCGCTGTTTTTTATAACGGTTTATGATAATGGGTACACAATGTGGTTTTCAATATTAGCATTAGTAATATTTTTTATTTTATTTATTATAGTTATATCTAAATTTGAAGATAAAACAGACATTATTAATAATGAAGAAAATCATACAGATTAGAGGTGGCTTATGCGTTATATAGATGCACAGGAACAGGAAAAATTATTAGATATGAAAGAAATCATTGATGCAGTGGCAGAATCACTAAAAGCATATTCTGAAGGTAAGACAAATACCCCACTGCGTTATTCATTACCTTTTAATGAAGATAATCGCTATCTCGTTATGCCAGCACTTTCAGATGAGTTGAAGATTGTAGGTCTTAAGACTGTCACAGTATCTCCTAATAATACAAAAATTGGTAAAAATACCATAGTAGGCTCTGTTATTCTATCGGATTATGAAACAGGTGAGACGTTGGCTGTTTTAGAAGGCTCATATTTAACTAAGATTAGGACCGGCGCCATTTCTGGCGTGGCTACGCAGTATCTTGCACGAGAAAATGCGAAAACACTTTGTGTAATCGGTACAGGTGACCAAGCACAAGGGCTTATTGAAGCGGTGTTAGCTGTTAGAGATATTGAGCGCATACAATTTTATAATCGTACTTATGATAAAGCAGTTAACTTTTCTAAAAGAGTTCAAAAAGACCATGAACATTTAAAGCTAGTCGTTTGTGATGATGTTGAAACAGCTATAGCAGGTTCAGATATTATCGTAACAGCAACTAATTCAAAAACACCTGTGTTCAAACAACGCTTAGCACATGGGGTGCACGTAAATGCGGTTGGTTCATTTAAACCAGACATGCAAGAATTGCCATCTGAAGCGATTGAAGATGCAGATAAGGTCGTTGTTGAAGCAGTACAAGCAGCAATGGAAGAGACGGGAGACTTAATTAATCCAGTATCAGAAGGTATGTTTGCACAAGATTATTTATATGGTGAACTTGGACATATCGTTGCTTCAAAGTTAGAAGGCCGCGTGTCTGAAGATGAAATCACAATATTTAAATCTGTAGGAGTTGCTATTGTAGATATTGTGGTCGCAAATTACTTTTATCAAAAAGCGATAAAATCATAATTAAAGTTTAAAAAGCGAGCTAAGGCACAGTGTTGCCTTAGCTCATTTTAATATATTTAGTAGTTTACTCAATTTCAACATACCGTAAGAATCTGGGATATCAAGTTCTTGGACAAACTGAAGGCTACAGGCTAAAGCTGTCTCCTAAGAAAGCGAGCTAACTATATGAAGTATTGAATAAAAAAGAAACACTTTTATCTATCTAGAGCATATAAAGAATTCAAAAAATGGTGATAAAGTGTAAAAAAATAATATCTTAACCTTTAAAGAAACATAGTATATTATAGTTAATATTTTATATTTATGAAGGAGGTTAAAGTGAAGCGCATATTATTTGTATTATTTCTTTTAATTTTAGTGATATCGCAATCTAGTTATATATTTGCTGAGTCGTCTATTGATGTAACAAGAGCGCATGGCCATAACATGAGTGGTTTTTATCAACCTAAAGGTAGTATTATAGCAGACAGTCAAACAGGTAGAATATTATGGGAAGAGCATATTGATAAACCATGGCGGCCAGCAAGCATGTCGAAACTAATGACATTATCAATTGTGTTAGAAAGAATTCAAGATGGCACTCTCACCATGGATAAAGCAGTGACTGTAACTGCCGATGATGAACGTTTTAGTCATCATCCGTTACTAAGCAATAATATCATGCATGAGGGAACACAATATACTATAAAAGAACTTATTAATTTACTGATTGTACCTAGTTCGAATGTTGCAACACGCATGCTCATGCAACAAGTGGAACCTGACACAAGTAAATTTGTAACAATGATGAATCAAAAAGCTAAAAAGCTCAAGATGGAGCACACACATTTTACCAATCCATTTGGTGCTGAAAATCGTAGTGTCGGAAATGAATATTTACCATCAGGTAGTAACTTAGATGAAGATAATTCATCGACGCCACGAGATTTTGCCAAATTAGCTTTTTATTTAAAAAATACATATCCATATTTAACGTCTTTTACAAAACATATTACATACACCAGCAAACCCAATACACCATATGAAGAACATTTCCATACGTATCATCATTCATTGGAAGGCGATGTTCATGAATATAAAGGGACAAATGGATTAAAGACAGGATCTAGTGATAAAGCAGCATATAACTATACTGCTACAATAGATAGAGGAAACTTTGGACTCGTACAAGTAGTTATGGGAGTAGGGCATTGGGACGTTGATGATTCAGAGTACAAACGACACGTTATCGGCAATGCGCTATTGGATAAGGTATATAATCAATTTGAATATAAAGAAGTTATGCCTAAAGGTAAGCAGTTTATCAATGGTAAATGGTATAACGTCGAAACGCCTTTACGTGACGTAGTAGAAAAAGGACAACAAATTAAGTTTGAAGTTAAAAACAATCAATTATTAGTTGCGGATACTAAGCGACAATATCTCACAAGTGATATGAAACAACCAAGCGTTATAGTGACACCACTTAAGCAGAATTATATCTATATGGTAAGTCGATATGGATGGTACTTATTAATTGCGCTGTGCTTGGTCGTTATTTTATATATCATTTCTAGAACTAGAAAAACACAGAAAAAATGAAATAGCTATGGAAGTACTAAACTGATCCATCAACAGTAAAAAACTCCTAGAGTTAAACTTTAGGGGTTTTTTACTGTTTAATTATTTAATTGGATCCATGCCTTGTTTCCATGAAGGATAAATTAGTTTTCCACCTTGGTCGTAGAATTTAGTATTATTAGCACCACGTTCATGTGATTCTGATGGTTGGATGTTGATTTTAGGATCCACATTTAATAAGTCTGCATACCATTGTGCCCATACATTACCTTTAACTGGTTCATCATCCACGATATTATAAATACCGGATTCAAAGTTTAATGCTTGAATTGCTATTTCTACCGCGTCATCAATATGAATAAATGATTGTATGCCATCAGTCATTGTGACAGCCCCTTCGATAAATGAATTATATATCAGGCCATTTTTGCCGTACCATGTACCTGGACCATATAGTAAGCCGTAGCGAAGTACAACATAATTTTCAATACGTGCAGTTTCGCTTTCTAAACCTTCAACACCCTCAACTGTAGTTTTACGATCTCCTATTGCATTATAATCAAGGGATGTGTTTTCTGTTGCTAACGTATTACCACCTTCATAAGTAAAAGCAATACTTTGAGATTGCATATGTTTTACACCATTTTTTAAAGCGGCCTCGACAAGATGTTTAGTTCCTTCAATTCTAACTCTTGTATTGGCTGACATATCTATATTTTTTAAATCTGTAATCTCATTCATAATAATATCAGGCTGATAATCAGCTATTGCAGCTTCAACTGTATCATATTTTAAAATGTCTCCAATATATGCCTTAACGCCATTATCCACCAGCTTTGCCTTTCCTTGTTGTGATGTCGTGAATCCAGCGACTTGATAGCCTTCTTCTAGTAATCTTTGTGTTAATTTAGTACCTATTAATCCTGTCGCACCAGTAACAAATATTCTTGTCATAGTTACATCCTCCGATATGTTCATATTAGTAATTAAATTCACTTTTTTATCGATACGTAAACACTTTTAGGTGAAAATGTATTATTCTTAGTGAAGATTTATACTTTATAACAGTGCGAAATTTTAAAGCAATTCATTTTCTTAACTACGTGAATATAGTATGATGCTTATAACAAATACGTAATTAAGTTAGGAAGTTTTAATATGAAATCAATATTGCTAATAGGGCAGTCAAATATGGCAGGGCGAGGTTACTTGGAAGATGTTTCGCCTATTTTAGATGAGCGTATTATGGTTCTTAAAAATGGTAGGTGGCAAATGATGGATGAGCCGGTTCATAGTGATCGTTCTGTAGCTGGTGTTGGACCAGCTGCCTCATTTGCTAAATTATGGTTAGATGACCACCCTAATGAAACGATAGGCTTGATACCTTGTGCAGATGGTGGTACCTCTATAGATGATTGGGAACCAGAAAGCATACTTGCTAGGCATGCTATTACTGAAGCGCAATTTGCACAAGAAACGAGTGGAATTATAGGCATATTATGGCATCAAGGTGAGAGCGATAGTTTAAATCAACAATATCAAACATATGCTTTAAAATTAAATGAACTTATTGATCATTTTAGAACAACGTTAAATGTGCCTGAAGTACCGTTTGTGGTAGGTTTACTTCCAGATTTCTTAGGGAAGTCAGCATTTGGTCAAAGTGCCATAGAATATAAAGAAATTAATAAGGTTTTACAGCGAACGGCTGAAGAAAAAGACAATTGCTATTATGTTACGGCAGAAGGATTAACTTCTAATCCAGACGCTATTCATATCAATGCAGTTTCCCAACGGCTATTTGGTATGCGTTACTATCAAGCATTTTCAAAATGTGAACACGTTATTAATCCATTACCAGCAGAAACACAAGCTGACACACTATTATATAAACAAGAACATACAAAAAATGAGCAAATGTATATGCTTGTTGCTCAGTTCTCCGAAAATGAAATTACTTATGAAAAGTTTATAGAAGGTATGAAAGAGTTACAATAAATTAAAATTTCTTGGGAAATGAACTTTCTCCCATTCCTTTGTCCTATCTTGTTTAAATAATTCACTACATTTAGGGTAATTGTAATATTACAAGATATTTGAAGGGGTGAGGATATGGTTAGGTTTTCAATTAAACGTGTTGTACTTACAGGCACCATCGGCGGTTTCTTAGCAGGCGCTGTAAAAATAGGGTGGGAAGGTCTTTTACCACCACGAACGCCTAAACGTGATGAAGAACCACCACCTGTTAAGATGATGGAAATATTTAACGTGCCTGATAAAATACGTAATGCATCATATGTATATAATGGCAATGAAGTATCGTTTTCAGTCATGGGTATTCACTATGGTTTTTCTATAGTCAATGCTACATTGTACGTACTATTAAGTGAAAAATACAACTCAATTTCAAGATGGAAAGGCGGAATGTTTGGTATAGGTATCCATGTGTTATTTCATGAGATTATTTTACCCATACTAAAACTTACGCCTAAAGTTGATAAAATACCACCAGAAGAACATTTTTCAGAATTGATTGGTCATATCATATGGATGAATACGATAGATTTTGTGAGAAATTCAGTGAAATAATTTTACGTGGTATAAATTAACGCCCCCAACATATACATCTGATAGTATGTGTTGAGAGCGTTTTTGATTGTAATAGCTTAATTTATACGACCTTTATTAATTTTTGTGAGATTTTCATTAACATCGAATACTTTAGCATTTACAAAAGGTACACCCATAGATTTGATACGTTGGCTATGCATCTCTAAATACTGCTTTGCATGAGTTTTATTATCAAATGCGTAAATACCTCCTGCTTCTTGTTCTGACTCATTCTCAGTCCAAATCTTCCATAAAAATCCTGGTTCCTGATTGATAGATGTTGCTAAATCTTCAAATTGTTGAGCCATCTCATTACCAAATGGTCCCTCTAAAGGAAAATCTACTTGTAAAATTGTTACCATTAAAAACATCCTTTCAAAATTAAGTTAACTATAAGTTCATCATAACTAGAATTAGTAATGATGTGTACCAACAAAAGTTTGAGTTTGACGTATATTTCATTAAAAATATAAATGTTAAATAGCCATGATGATATGGTTTATATATTTTTATAAAAGTCATTTTGATTTAAATTTACTTTTAAAGGGAAAATAGTTAAAACTATATTAATAAGGAGGATAACTATGGATTATAAATTGTTAGGTAATTCAGGCTTATCGGTATCGAAATATGCTCTTGGTAGTATTCCGTTCGCAGGTACAAATGGTTTTGAAAATGCAGGTGGTATGTCTCAAGAGTTGACTGACTATGTGATAGATTATGCATTAAATCAAGGTATCAACCAATTCGATACTGCTAATTTATACGCTAAAGGTGATGCGGAAATTGCATTAGGTAAAGCGATTAGAGATAAACGTGAACAGATGGTTATCAGCAGTAAGACAGGGTTTCAATTAACAGATAATCCAAATGATGGTGGAGCAGGGAGAGTGAACATAGAGCGCTCAATTGATGCTTCTTTAAAACGTTTGAACACAGATTATATTGACTTATATTATACGCATTTATGGGATGGCCAAACGCCTGTAGAAGAGACGATACAAGTGATGAATGATTTGATTAGAAAAGGTAAGATACGTTACTGGGGCGTGTCTAATTATAGTGGTTGGGCGTTAGCTAAGACACATACTTTAGCAGTAGCAAATAATATGGCACCTCCAATTGCACAACAGATTTATTATACGCCTGAATCAAGAGAAGCAGAATATGAGTTATTACCTGCTGCCAAAGAATTAGGTATAGGTAATAGCATTTGGTCCCCTTTAGGAGAAGGGTTACTAACAGGTAAGATTAATAGACAACAGTCTGGGGAGTCCGGCACAAGACAAGGTGATGGTTGGGCAGAACCATATATCAAAGATAAAACGTTATTTTATAACCTCATAGATACCTTACAAGAAATTGCTGTGCAACATCGTGTTTCAGTTGCTCAAGTCACACTTGCGTGGCTTAGAGAGCGTCCCAACGTCGATTCTCTTGTTTTAGCTGCTAGAACGAAAGAACAACTACAAGATAATATTGCTTCATATAATTTAAAATTAACTAATCAAGAAACAGCCGCAATTACTGATTTAACTAACCCAGAGCCTATATATCCACTATGGCATCGTGCTATGAACTCTTATGATAAAGCATCAGAATCAGAAAAAGTTTATTTGGATGGTTATAATCAATTAATGTCTAATAAAGATACGCTATTGTAAGTATAGTGTTGTCAAAAATAAGCAAAGACAAAAAAGGAGTTATTCCAAGTTTGAGGAATAGCTCCTTTTTTGTCTTAAAAAATACCTATAATTGCATTTAATACCAATACCATGATTAAACCACTAATACCGACAATCGACTGTACGATAGTAATAGTTTTAAATGTTTCACCCATGGACATACCAAAAGATTCTTTGACTAACCAGAATCCACCATGGTTCACATAATTGAAGAATAATGAACCTGATCCAATTGAAATAGTTAATAATTCTTTATTTATACTAGGATCTGCTTGAACAAGTGGAAAGATTAAGTTAGTTGCACCAACGATACCAACTGTTGCAGAGCCTGTTGAAATGGATAATAGTGCAGCAACCACCCAACCCATGAGTAATGGAGATAACGAAAAGCTGTGTGCTAGGTGAACAATAGCAGTGCCTACCCCTGAATCTTCGAGGACTTGACCAAATGCGCCACCACCAGCAATAATGAGTATGATTCCTGCAATAGGTTTTAAGCTACTACCTAAAGCATCACGGATTTTTTGTGTATCTTGTTTATTAAAATAACCAAGTACGGTTATGGCATAGAGCACACCAATAAACATTGCAATGATCGGACTTCCTAAAAATTCAAAAATTTTATATTGTATTGTTTTTTCTCCAAAGAAAACACCTGCAATTGCATGTAATAACATCATGATGACAGGTACTAAAATGGTTGAAAAAGCTAAAATGGTTGATACCGATTCTGATTGTTCATCTTTATTATCATCTTCTGAAGTATATTGGTTTAACAAATCTTGATTTGGCTTTACGGATAATCTAGGTGTAATAAATTTTCCGTATAAAGGACCGGCGATGATAATAGTTGGAATGGCACAGATAATACCAAAAATCATCGTTAAACCTATGTTAGCATTAAATTGGTTTACAGAAATAAGAGGCCCTGGATGTGGTGGTACCATACCATGCATAGTTGCTAATGCTGCAATAACAGGTACGCCAATTGCAACATACGCAGATCCTTTAATTTTATTTTCGTCTTCCAATTTTTTAGCAATTGTAAAAATCAGTGGCAAAAGCATTATTAATCCGACTTCGAAAAACATTGGAATACCAATGATAAACGCAGCCAATGCCATCATCCAAGGTAATTTTTTATAAGATGCGTTGTGTAGTATAGATGAAGCAATTTTGTCGCTTGCACCAGAGTCGGATAGTATCTTGCCGAGCATTGCTCCTAGAGCAATAGTTACTCCAGTTTCTCCAAGTGTAGAACCGGCACCTGCTTCTATCGATTCGACAATTTTATCGATACCTAACCCCGAGGTGAATCCAACAAATATGGCTGTAAGCAACAGCGCTAGTAGTGGATGGAATTTTAATTTAGAAGTGATTAAAAAAATCAGTAACACAATACTAATTACAGTTATAATCAATAGTTGATAATCTTGAGTTGTCAATGGATGTTTCCCCCTTTGAATATGACAAAATTAATTAATATCTCTGTTATATACATCAGACATTAAATGTTTTGAAAGAAAATTAATTTTAGTCATGAGAAACATTTTAAAACAAATCAAAAATAATTACAATAAACCGCTTTCATTATACTGGCAAAACTAGAAAATTAATTTATTAAATATTTAATATTATCTTGCAATTAAAAATATTAGGTGTATGATGAAAGTGAATAATTACACTTTTGCAGATAGGTGCTACAAAAATGGAGGAGTGATTATATTCGTTATTTAGTCAGGTTATGTACAATAGTAGGCTTAACGATGGTACTGTTTCTAGGGCAATCTCTTGCGTATTTAACGAGTAGCAATCCAGAAAGAAAATCAGAAGCAAAAGCAGAAACAAAAGCAAGTCA
The DNA here is from genome assembly GCF_054031535.1 of Staphylococcus sp. mip270_02. NCBI lineage: Bacteria > Bacillati > Bacillota > Bacilli > Caryophanales > Staphylococcaceae > Staphylococcus > Staphylococcus sp. mip270_02. The sequence continues at coordinate 2,863,855 of NZ_CM132934.1, read as the reverse complement.
AACATGGGGAGATGGCGAGGGTGGTGTTGATCTAAAATCTGAAACACCGTGGTACAATTATGATGGATACACAACTCATGATGCGTCATTCCCAGTAGATGACGACTTTGTACAGGCGCTAAAATACGATAATGTCACAATTAATGGATATAAAGTGGACCCAGATGCTTATAAAGAATTTGATCATTCAAAGATGTTATATGATACAATGATTAACTTTAATGAACAAGATGAAGTTGTGTTATTAAGATTTGCTACAAAACCTGATACAATTTCTAAAACTGAATTCAAAAATGCGCATCAAAGTAATGACATTTTAGCAGAGGGAGAAACACCAGGTGATGTAGGTAGTTTTGTTAGATATGAAACAAATGAAAGTTATTATAATGTGTACTTTGATAAACAAGGTTATCTATATCAAATAGAAATTCATTAATTACGAAAATTTGTTGTTTGGCAAAAAAGGACATAAATTTAAAGGAGTGATTTATTATGCGTAAAACAGGGAAGATACTTTCAGCAACTGTCGTTGTTTCAACACTTGTGCTAGGTTCTTCAGCAGCATATATTACGACAAATAGTCCAACTGCACAAGCAGCTGAGCAAGAGCAAAAATGGGGACATGGTGAAGGTGGTGCGAGTGGTGCAAATGCTGAAAGTAATGCAGAACTAAAAGCTGAAACACCATGGTATAACTATGAGGGCTATACAACATATGACCCATCATTCACTCAAGATTATAACTTTGTACGTGCTTTAAAATATGACAATGTTTCAATTAACGATTATAAAGTAGATACTGATGCTAAGAAAGAGTTTGACCACGTTAAAAAAATCTACGATACTTCTGTATCCTTTAATAGCGATAATGAAGTAGTTCAAATAACATTCTTCACAAAGCCGGACTCAGTTTCTAAAGAAACTTTCAAAGATGCACACAATTCTAATGAAATTATTGAGGAAGGGAAATTAGGTAATAAAGATGGTACGTTTGTTAAATATGAAACAAATGATGGCTTCTATACAGCTTTCTTTGACCAAAACGACAATTTAATGGAAATGACAATTGGTCAATAGAATAATCTAATAGCAATAATAATCTAAAATAGTGAATAGAGAGGCTGGGGCAAATTTAATTGTCTCAGCCTTAATTATTATAAAGCCCGACTTCACTAAAGAGCCACTTCTTAATTTATAAAGTTAGTGGCTTTTACACATGAGTGTATACTCAGGTGTTCCGCTTTTAAGAGGTAGTAGTTCTTATGCAAGGGCGAAAGCGCTTGTAATCAGTATATTGAGAAAGAATTGCTTATGCATGAATTTTAACGCAGATTAAGCTTTTACACCCTTCAACTCTAATTAATTTGACGGCGCGTGACGACAAAGACTTTTAAATTAAATTAGATTTCTGTCTCATTTCTTTATAATGTTGATTTTATTTAGTTAACTTTACAGTTATAATTATAAAAAAGTTTAATAAAAACATTTTAAACAATTAGGAGGATGATGTTTCTTATGAAAAAAATATTTCTAGCTACTTTGGTGAGTATGTTTACATTGATATTAGCACATTTAACGCATTATAATAGCGCATCTGCGAGTGAGCTTAAACATATTGAACAAGAGAATGATGTCACTATAGGTGTTTACGGTATGAATACTGATAATGGTAAAGTATACAAACATAACTCAGATGAAAGATTTGCATTTGCCTCTACCTATAAAGCCATTGCGAGTGGGATTTTACTCAATAATGTGCCTAACAGTAAGCTTAATAAAAAGATAAAAATTAATGAACGAGATATTGTTGCGTATTCTCCAGTTACCGAAAAATACATAGGTAAAACAATGTCATTGAAAAGTTTAGTACAGGCATCTATGCTCCAAAGTGATAACACTGCAAATAATAAGATTATAGATGAAATTGGCGGCATTGAAGGGTTTAACAATGAACTTCAAGGTCTAGGAGATTATATTTCAAAACCTCAAAGGTTAGAACCAGATTTAAATGATTACGACCCAACTAAAATTGCTGATACTACGACTCCAAGAGCAGCAGCAACAACCTTGCATAAATTGTTAGCTAGCAACCAAATGGATAAAGACAATCAAGCGTTATTAAAACAAGTTATGATTGAAAATGAAACTGGTGATAGTTTGATAAAAGCTGGTGTGCCTAAACAGTATATTGTTGGAGATAAGAGTGGCCAAGGTTTAACTTATGGAACACGCAATGATTTAGCATTCATATATACTGATAAACATAGAAAGCCAATTATTTTAGCAGTTTATACGAAACAAGATCAAAAAAACGCGAAACCTGATGACAAAATCATCGCAGCAGCAGCGGAAGAAGCAATTAAAAAATTGAAGTGATAAATTTGTCCCATCGAAGAATCAAATCAATTACTGATAATAATTAAACAGAGGGTATAGAGGAGTTTGAAATGGAAATTAAGCAAATGAAGTATTTTGTGGAAGTTGTGAAAAATGGTGGTATGACACAGGCATCGGAACATCTTTATATCGCGCAGTCTACAATTAGTAAGAATATCAAAAGTATTGAAGATGAATTTAGTATTACTTTGTTCGATAGACGAAAAAAGCACATTATACTGACAGATATTGGTCAAATATTTTATGATAAGTGCGTTGAAGCTTTGGCTGTACTGGATGATTTGTCGCTAGAAATGGGGGACGTCACAAACTTAGAACGAGGACATATTCGTGTTGGTATTTCTGCTATTATGAATGTTCGTTTATTTACAGAAAGTTTAAATGAATTTCATAACAAATATCCAAATGTAACGTATGAAGTGATAGAAGGTGGTGGAAAAGCTGTTGAATCTTATTTGAATAGCGACGAAATTGACGTTGGTATTACTACGTTGCCTGTAGATGATGATATTTACCATGCAGTACCTTTATATAACGAAAAGTTATTACTAGTGGTCGATAAAAATGCTGAGTTAGCGAAATACTCATCTGTGTATCTAGGGGATTTGAAGAGTGAAAAATTTATCATGTTTCATGATGATTATTATTTAAAAGACCAAATTATCGAAAGTTGTAGGAAAGTTGGATTTCATCCGAAAACAGTAGCAAAAATGTCACAAATTACTTTTATAGAAAATATGATTCGAGATGGGATTGGTGTGAGTATTTTGCCTGAGAGTATTGTACGCATTTTGAATGATGACGTTGTTGGTATTGAAATTACTGGGGCTGATGCTGCATGGAATTTAGGTTTGATTTGGAAAAAAGATAGTTATATGAACCATGTAACACATGAATGGATTCAATTTTTAACAGATTACAACTAAATATAAAATTATACTAGTTAATTATTATATTTAGTTAGCACCAAGTATTCTAAAAGGGAATGTTTAATATTCCAACTATGTATTTTAATCATGTTAATTATCATACTATAATAGATTCGTAGAGGGTTATGAGTACTCACTAATAAATCATTTATAATGATTTATAGATAAGTATTTCATAATGTATTTATTTTATCGTACACCTAAGATACAACAGCGGCTTAATAGAAAACGTTTTATTAACTAGGGTTCATAACTTACTATGTGAATTAAAAGTGCCTGAAATTGTGTATTGCCTGGGTAATACATTATTGCTACACAGAGTCGATGTAGCATAACCTAACATGGTTGTTATTTGTAAGCCTTAAACAGATGAATGATGTGTTACTTGTGAGAATATAAACATAATAATTCGAAATGGTAAATAAAACTAATGATAAATTAACTTTCTCCCAGTCATGAAGTTAAAAACACCCCATCCAACGCTATTGATAAAACATCATTTCGATACAAGACGCCACACATAGATGAAATAATGAACCTATCTATACGTTATATTAACTGTGTTTAACAAAACTTATTGTTATACTGGCTGTTGTAGTAAATCGATAAGATGACATACGCATTTATGAAGTCACTTATTAGATTTTAAAAACAATTACCAGACGAAACTATAATACATTGAACGAAATGGATATTTCGTTTGAAGTCATAAAAATGCATTAACCCTCTAGATAAATATCTCTCAAACAATTTCGCCCAAGTCTACACTGTCCATGTAGTCTTGGGCGCTTTGTTTATAGTATATATCAATATATTAATTAGTCTTCATTGCTTGTAGAAGGATGTAGGTGATACGCAGATTCTGTAGGTTCACCTTTGATAACTTGATCTAAAGTTGTGACAATTTGCTGTGCAATTTCAGCAGTCGGTACACCTATAGCTTGAACTGGGTAATCCAATTTTTTTATTTGTGGAATATTGTCATAAGAATAAATTATAGGTTGTTGATTTGAATCCATAGCATTAATCGTACCTACCGTAATATCATAGCTCCCGCAAATGACACCAGAAGAGAGTGCTTCGTTATTTAAAAATTGTTTGACCGCAGCTTCAGCATCTATTGCGTTCAATCCGTTAGAATCGATAATTCGGTAGGTAACATTGTTGTTTTCGCAGTAATTTACAATGGCTTCTTTTTTAGCAATTTGTCGAGCGTCTGTTGTATTGATGTCACCAATATAGTCTATTGTATCGATGCCTTTAGCAAGCAATCCTTTTATTGCTAAGACCATAGCTTCTGCGTGATTTACGTTAATAATAGGGTAGGGAATTGTACGGTCAACACCATAAGCAACCACAGGCACATTGTTATATATTTCTGGAGGTAGGTTAGAGTCGTCGCCTTCATCGAAGATTACAATACCGTCACAGCCAAATTCAACAAATTTTTTTGAAGCAGCAGCAACATCATCGATTGACACAAACATAACATAACCTAATGATTTAATAGCTAAATTAATTTCTGTAATGAGATGTGTTACAGCAACACGATCCACAGATGGCCAGATTAATCCAATTGTGCCACTTTTTTTAGAAACAAGTGCTCTTGCAGAATGATTTGGGATATAATTCATCTCAACCGCTTTTTGTTGAATCATTTGTTTTGTTTTTGGTTTAACTAATTGGGAATTTTTTAATGCTTTACTGACTGTGGAATAGCTGACACCACAGGCTTCGGCAACATCTTTTAAAGTCACAGCCATAAAACTTCTCCTTGAAATAGATTGATTTAAGTTAGAATTAATTATACCATAGAGACAAGCATTACAATATTTTTTTGAATATTAATAACAACGTTGTTATTTTTGGTCAAACTATTTTTTAAAAAAGGGGATGACAAGATGAATTCCGTAGAAACAATGAAAGTAATTCAACAAGAACAACATATTGCGGTGATGCGTACTGATGATGCTGAATCATTTTTAGATATTGCGCATACAATCATAGATAAGGGTCTTAATGTTATTGAAGTAACGTTAACAACTCCGAATGGCATCGATATTATTGGTGAGTTATCAAAGAGAGAAGATGCGCTTATTGGTGCTGGCACAGTATTAGATAGCGTGTCTGCACGTAATGCCATTTTAAATGGTGCCAAATTTATAGTAAGTCCATCTTTTGATAAAGAGACGGCGAAAATGGCTAATCTATATGATGTACCTTATATTCCTGGATGTATGACTGTTAAAGAAATGGTCGAATCTTTACGATACGGTTGCAAAGTATTGAAACTATTTCCTGCGACACAGTTTTCTCCAAAATCTATAAAAGATTTTAAAGGACCTCTACCTCAAATTGAAATTGTTCCTACAGGAGGGGTTAGTAAAGATAATCATCAAGAATGGTTAGACGCAGGAAGCTTTGCGGTCGGTATCGGAAGTGAAATTACAAAAATTTATCAACAACAAGGTAAAGTAGGTTTAATGGATTATGTAGATGAATTAAAAAGCGAGGGGTAATTTATGACGGTATTTGGATTTGGTGAAGTGTTACTACGCTATACTCCGCCTAATTATGAACAGCTTAAAGATACACATACATTTGACGTAAATGTCGGCGGCGCAGAATTGAATGCGCTCATTACATTAGCAGAATTTGGTCATAAAACAGAGATGTTAACGGTGTTACCACAACATGCACTGAGTCACATAGCATTACAAAAAATGTATCAAACACGTGTAGGCACTGAATTCGTCAAACAACAGCAAGGTAGAATAGGGACTTATTACATGGAAGAAAGTTTTGGTTATAGAAGCGGAAAAGTTATATATGATCGTGAGTATTCTACATTTGCGCAACATGGAAACACAGTTATCGACGGCTTAGTTACGCAAAGTGGCGATTTCTTCATCTTCACAGGTATTACATTAGCTGTTAATAAGGCTATTCGTGAGCAAATTGTATCAGTACTTACAGAATTAAAAGCACAAGGTACTAAAATTGTGTTTGATATTAATTTCCGTAGCAATTTATGGACAAAAGCAGAAGCATTACCGGTAATTCAATCTGTATTACCACTTGTAGATGTATTGTTCTTTGGCAAGAAAGACGCTACTCACTTGTTAGAAACGAATGACGAATATGATGATATTGAAACTTGTGCTAAGACAATACAAAAGCGATTTGATATAGATTTAATGGCTTCCAGTAATCGAGATATTGAACAAAGTACATTGCAAGGAATTGCACTAGCTGGCGAAAAATTCATAAGTGGTAAAGCATATCCATATACCGTACTTAACCGTATTGGAGCTGGCGATGCGTTTATGGCTGGATTTTTACATGGTCTAGCAAAGGGATGGCAATTAAATGCTATAACTGATTTTGCTACAAAATGCTCAGTTATACAACATACGACAAATAAAGATGCATTAAATATAGATGAAAGTGCAGTTCATAACCTGTCGTCGCACTTTGGTGAACTGAAACGTTAAGGTCTAAATTAAAAGGAGCGAAAAACATGAAAAAATTTTTAGCTCTGTTTGTAAGCGTATTCTTTTTAGCTGGCATGTTAGTTATTGTGTTATCAGATTCTAAAGTTAGCGCAGAAAGTAAGAAAAAAGAAATTATGTTAGCGCATAATCAGCCAACCGAACATCCAGTACACAAATCACTTGAGATTTTTAAAGATAGATTAGAAAAAGAATCCCATGGACAGATAAAAGTTAATATATATCCAAATGGACAATTAGGTAGTGAACGTGAAGCTATAGAAATGACACAAACAAACGCAATACAGATGACTAAGGTTTCAGCAGGGGCATTAGAAAGTTTTTCTCCAACGTACTCCTTGTTTAATATGCCTTATTTATTTGAGTCGCAAGATAGTTATCGACATGTGATGCAAAAACAATCTGTACAAGATGCATTTTTTAAATCAACTGCTGATAAAGGATTTTTAGGTATTACTTATTACGATGCAGGCATGCGTAATCTCTATACAAAAGATAAAAAAGTTGAAACAAGTAAGGATTTAAAAGGGCTAAAAACTCGTGTGCAGCCTAGTAAAACAAGCGTCGATTTAATTAAATCTCTTGGCGGTACGCCTACACCTATGGATTTTGGAGAGGTGTACACTGCAATGCAATCAGGTGTGATTGATGCTGGGGAGAATAACGAAACAGCATTAACAAGTAATAATCATGGTGAGGTTGCTAAACATTATTACTATACGGAGCATGCCATAGTTCCAGACATACTAATAATAAATAAAGAAACCTACGACAGTTTTTCTAAAGAACAACAACAGTGGCTTAAAGATGCAGCGGCTTATTCAACTGACAAGCATGAAACGATTTGGGATAACGCGGTTGAGGATAGTAAGAAAACAGCTAAAGAAAAAATGGGTGTGAAATTCCATAACGTAGATAAATCATCATTCAAAGCGTCTTCAAAACCTTTACAAGATGAATTTAAAAAGAATCCAGACACTAAAGCGGATTATAAATTAATCGAAAAGGAGGAACAACGCTATGAAGAAAGCAAAGACAATCATTGATAAATTATTGCTAACTTTAGCTGGTATTGCCCTTTTCGTAATGGTTATCCTGTCGATTTACCAAGTGTTGACACGTTTTATCTTTAATAGTCCAAGTACTGTAAGTGAAGAAATAGTAAGATTTTTACTAATTTGGTTTGGATTACTAAGTGCAAGTTATGTGTTCGGTATCAAACAGCATATAGCTATATTATTTATCCGTGAAAAATTACCACAGAAAATACAATTAATAATGGAAAAAATTTCGGATATTATTTTAATTATTGTAGCACTGGTTCTTATGATTTGGGGCGGTTATGAGGTAGTTAAATTAACATGGTTACAAATAGCACCTTCAACTGGTTTATCAATGGCTGTGATGTATAGCGCACTTCCTGTTTCTGGTTTGTTTATTATTTTTTATGCTATATATAACCTGTTAGATAAACAAGAATTAGCGACAGTCCAAGAAGCTAATAAGGAAGATGGAGGTGAGCATATATGACAATAATGGCAGGTTTAGTATTGTTTATAACTTTTTTCTTCTTCCTATTATTCGGTTTGCCTATTGCACTAGCGATTATTTTGAGTTCGCTCATCACGTTGTTAATGATTTTACCATTTGATGTGACCATAGTGACGGCAGCGCAACGTATGGTTACAGGTATTGACGATTTTACGATGCTCGCCATACCACTATTCGTTTTGGCAGGTATCATAATGAACAATGGCGGCATTGCATTTAGGTTAGTTAACTTTGCAAAAGTGCTTGTAGGTCGTTTGCCTGGGTCATTAGCGCATACCAATATTGTTGGCAACATGTTGTTTGGTTCAATCTCAGGATCAAGCGTAGCAGCCGCAGCAGCAATGGGGCGCATCATGGGACCTATGGAAGAAAAACAAGGATATAGAAAAGAATACTCGGCAGCTGCTAATATTGCCTCGGCGCCATCAGGTTTATTGATTCCACCGAGTTCATTACTCATTGTTTACTCGCTTGTGAGTGGAGGTACATCGATTGCTGCATTATTTATAGCTGGTTATATACCAGGGATTTTGTGGGGCATTGCATGTATGATAATAGCTTTTATTATGGCGAAAAAACAAGGATATAAAGTGTCCGAAAGTATTGGTTGGAGAGATAAATTGTTTTTAACATTAGATGCTTTGCCGAGTTTGTTATTAATTGTCGTTGTTATTGGCGGTATCGTTTCAGGCATATTTACTGCGACTGAGGGCGCAGCTGTAGCCGTACTTTATTCGACTATATTATCGCTTATTTATAAAAGTTTATCATTGAAACAAATTCCTAATGTGATAAAAGAGACTGCAGAGATAAGTGGGATGATATTGTTCTTAATTACTGCTTCTGCATTGTTCTCACTTGTTATGAGTTATACGGGGTTACCTGAAGCTATTTCAAATGGCATTATTTCTATGACTGATAATCCAATCATTTTATTACTATTAATAAATGTCATTTTACTGGTAATCGGCACATTTATGGATATCACGCCAGCTGTATTAATATTTACGCCGATATTTTTACCAATTTCAGAAGTTTTAGGCATAGACCCAATTCATTTTGGGATTATTATCGCTTTTAACTTATGCATTGGTAACATCACACCACCAGTAGGTAGTGCATTATTTGTAGGTGCAAGTGTTGGCGACGTACGTGTAGAAGCAGTATTTAAATATTTAGTACCATATTTCATCGCATTAATTATCTTGATGCTATTTATAACATTTATCCCAGAACTTTCATTATTCCTTCCTAAATTATTAGGATTATAGAAAAGGAGCAAAATATTATGTCATTAATTACTGATGATTTTTTACTAAACAATAAAACAGCAGTGAAGTTATATGAAAAGGCGAAAGATTTACCTATTTATGATTTCCATTGTCATTTAGACCCTAAAGAAATTTATGAAAATAAAAATTATGAGAATATTACGCAGCTTTGGCTAGGGGGAGATCATTATAAATGGCGGTTAATGAGGGCCTACGGTATTGAAGAAGCATATATCACTGGTAATGCAGATGACTTTGATAAATTCCAAGCATTTATGCATATGTTGCCATATTCAATCGTTAATCCGATGTACCATTGGTGTGCACTTGAATTAAAACGTTATTTTAATGAGGATACTGATTTAGATAAAGTAAATATAAAAAAACTTTATAAATCATTAAACCGTAAATTAGCTAAGACGTCACACACACCACAGAATTTAATAAAGCAAAGTAATGTGAAAGTTGTATGTACGACAGATGACCCATGTGACGATTTGAAATATCATCAATTATTAAATGAAGATAAAAAAGTAACATTCAAGGTGTGTCCTACATTTAGACCGGATAGCTATGTATTTTTAAGTAGTGCCACAGTGCAAGAAAAAATAACTAAATTAGATGAAGCGACTGATTGTGACATTAATAACTTAAATAATTATATCGAAGCATTGAAAGCACGTGTGCATTACTTTGATAGACAAGGAGCTAGAAGTTCGGATCAAAGTTTTGAAAAAACACCATTAATGACTGCTTCGTCTGAAGAAGCTAATACGATATTTGAAACATTAGTAAGTGGTCAAAGTGTTTCAGAAACTGAACAATATGAATTAGCCGGCTATATTTTAACAGAAATTAGTAAAGTCTATCACGAATTAAATTGGGTAGTGCAATTCCACTTAGGTCCTACAAGAAATAATAATACAAATATGTATGACAAAGTAGGTCCAGACAGTGGTTTCGATAGTGTTGGAGAACAACTCAGCGCAAAAAGGTTAAATGCTATGCTAGACCATCTTGAGCAACATCAGGCACTTTCAGACACTATTATATACCCTAATAATGGAAATGATCATTTAATGGTCCAAGCGACTGCTGGTAACTTTTCAAATAGTGAACACAAAGTACAGTTAGGTGCAGCATGGTGGTTTAATGATACTAAAGAAGGCATGGAACGTCACCTAGTAGATTATGCCAACGTTGGTTTATTGTCTAAATTTGTCGGCATGTTAACAGACTCTCGTAGCATGATTTCTTATACACGACACGAGTATTTTAGAAGAATATTATGTAATTTCTTGGGAGAAAAGATTGAAAAAGGAGAAATTGCATTATCACCATCGACAATTGATCAAATGGTGAAAGATATTTGCTATAACAATGCAGTTAATTTATTCAAAATTGAAGGAGTTAAGGAGGAATAATTATGGAATTATCATTTCGCTGGTACGGGGAAGATGACCCCGTGACTTTAAAAAATATTAAACAAATACCAGATATGAAGCAAATCGTTACGGCGATTTATGATATACCAGTTGGTGAAGTTTGGACTTCCGAAAGAATCTCTCAGTTAAAACAATCTATTGAAGCGGAAGACTTAAAATTTGAAGTGGTAGAAAGTCTTCCGGTTAGTGAAAAAATTAAAATGGGGACGACGGAACGCGACGCTTTAATTGAAAATTATAAAATATCATTGAAAAATTTAGCAGCTAATGGCGTTAAAACAGTCACATATAATTTTATGCCTGTATTTGATTGGACTCGTTCACAGCTAGACTACGAACTTGAAGATGGATCTAATACATTAATTTATAAACACGATCAGTTGAAAGACATCGACCCTTTAACAACAGATTTGAATTTGCCGGGATGGGACGAAAGTTATTCGAGAGCAGAGATGAATCAACTCATTACAACCTATCGTGAAATGTCAGATGAACAATTGTGGGCAAACTTAAAATATTTCTTAGACGCAGTGTTACCAACTGCAATTGAGCACGATATTGATTTAGCGATTCATCCGGACGATCCACCATGGTCAATCTTTGGTATTCCTCGTATTATTAAGAATAATGACAGTTATAGACAATTACTAGCAATAAATGATAGTAAACATAATGGCATCTGCTTCTGTACTGGATCTCTGGGTTCCTTAGCTGAGAATGATTTACCAACTATGATTCGGGAATTTGGTACGCATATTCATTTTGTGCATATGCGTAATGTAAAACGCTTAGATGAATTTTCATTCGTTGAAACAGGCCACTTATCTAAAAATGGATCTGTAGATATGAAAGCAGTTGTAGAAGCATTAAGAGATATAGAATATAAAGGCACAATCAGACCAGATCATGGACGTATGATTTGGGGAGAAACAGGGAAAGCGGGCTATGGATTGTTCGATAGAGCATTAGGAGCAACATATATTAGTGGTTTAATTGAAGGAGTGAGTAAATAATGACTGCACAATTTAAAGACGTTAATGTCGTTATTACAGGAGCAACAGGCGTAATAGGTTCAACATTTGTGAAAGCACTTGTAGAAAAAGGTGCGAATGTGGGGATACTAGGACGCTCCGAAGAGAAAATTGTGAACTTACAAAATGAAATTGATAAAGAAAGAATACAAACCGTCGCACTGGTAGCTAACGTATTAGATAAATTGTCGTTACAACAAGCTAAACAAACGTTTAACGATAAATTTGGAAAAATTTCAGTACTTATTAATGGCGCAGGTGGTAATAATCCAAATGCTACAACGAATGATGAAATGTATGATGAAGACGGTGACAAAACCTTCTTCGATTTAACTGAAGAAGGTGTAGATAAAGTGTTTAAGTTAAACTACACAGGTACATTCTTACCATCACAAGTATTTGGTGAAGATGTGGTAGAAGTTGACACAGGAACAATTATTAACATCTCATCTATGAATGCTTTTACACCATTAACTAAGATTCCGGCATATAGTGGTGCTAAAGCATCAGTGAGTAACTTTACACAGTGGTTAAGCACTTACTTTGCAGGTCAAATTCGTGTGAACGCAATTGCACCGGGTTTCTTTGAAACAAACCAAAATAAAGCATTGTTGCGTAATGAAGATGGCTCATATTCTGAACGTGCTTCGAAAATTTTATCCCAAACACCAATGAATCGTTTTGGCGAACCTGAAGAAATTTTAGGTACACTTTATTGGTTAATGGATAACGCTATGAGTGGATTTGTTACTGGTATAGTCGTACCAGTCGATGGTGGATTCTCATCATATTCTGGAGTTTAGCAAAGATTTGTAACTGGCCGAGGGTCAGTTAATTGACAGGTCGAAGGAGAAAATAACCCAATGACTACATAGCTAACGTTTGTTTCAGTATAGAACCATAGGCGTTACGTTATGTTGTAAAGGTTTATATACTTAACCACATATAACTATCATTTCGAAAAGTGACGAAGTAAATATTGTAACAAATGTATGAATGGTTAATTATTATTGAGGGAGTGTGATACGAAACCGATGTCATCATAATTGGTTTCTGATCCACTCTTATTTTTATTGTAAAAGTATGTGGCAGCTTAGATTTAATAAACACAGAGAACAGGCATGAGATAACTATTTAATAAAACGTTGAAAATGATGGTAAGTAACCATCATTATTACAAAATGGATGTAGATCAATTATGAAAAAGCATTGATAATAATTATCACTTAATCCATAATGAAAGGCATATGCACATTTATAAATTATAGATTAGGTGGGATGTTGTGAAATCATTTTTGAAATATTATAAGCCATACAAAGGATTATTTTTTATAGATTTTGGTTCTGCCATAGTTGTCGGTTTATTAGAGTTAATATTTCCACTCATAACGAGTATTTACATAGATCGTCTGTTACCAACAAATAATTGGAATCTTATTGTAACTTTTGGATTGGTATTACTAGGCATTTTTGCTATTGAATCAGTGCTTAAATTTGTTGTCACATACTGGGGTCATAAGTTAGGCACAAATATAGAGCGAGATATGCGTAATGATTTATATAGTCATATTCAAAAATTAAACTTTAAGTATTTTGATAATCAAAAGTCTGGGAAATTAATAGGACGACTAACCAATGATTTAATGGATATTGGTGAAGCAGCACATCATGGCCCAGAAGATATATTTCTATCTATTATGACTTTAATCGGTGCGTTTGTAATTATGTTAACGATTGATGTGAAATTAGCGCTTATTACATTCTGTGTCGTGCCGATTGTTTTTATATTAGCTATATATTTCAGTCAAAAAATGTCTCGAGCATTTAAAGGGTTATTCGCGAATGTATCTCGTTTTAATGAATTGATAGCAGATAATGTTGGTGGTATTAGATTAGTTCAAGCATTTACTAATGAACGTCATGAACAACAGAAATTCAATAGTATAAATGACAATTTTAGAGCTACCAAATTAAAGGCATATAATTACATGTCATGGAATATTACGATTAGTCATATCGCCCAAAAATTAACACTGGTTATTGTGTTAATCGTAGGTAGTTATTTTGTATTACATGGAGATTTAAGTTACGGCGGTATCGTAGCATTTATTATGATTACGAACGTATTATTTAAACCTTTAGAACAAATTAACATGATTATCGAATTATTTCCAAAAGCTATTGCAGGATTTAATAATTTTAGAGAAATCTTAGCATTAGATCCCGAAATACAAGATAATCCACATGCTACTAAGATGCCGACAAAGCCTAAGACGATTGAGTATAAAGATGTATCGTTTGGCTATGGGGAGACACCCATTTTAAATCATATGAATTTAACAATTCATCAAGGTGAGAAGATCGCATTAGTTGGTCCAAGCGGTAGTGGAAAGACTACAATTAGTTCGCTATTACCACGCTTTTATGAAGTAGATGAAGGTGATATTTTAATAGATGGGCAAAGTATTCGTTCTATCCAATTAGCTTCATTACGCTCAGAAATTGGAGTTGTTCAGCAAGATGTTTTCTTGTTCTCTGGCACATTAAGGGATAATATTGTCTACGGTCATTTAGATGCCGATGAAACACAGATATGGAATGCCATCCGTAACGCTCAACTAGAAACATTTATAAATGAGTTGCCATTCGGACTTGATACACTCGTAGGAGAAAGAGGTACAAAATTATCTGGTGGACAAAAACAACGTATATCGATTGCGAGAATGTTTTTGAAAGACCCATCTATTATTATTTTAGATGAAGCAACAAGTGCACTAGATATTGAAACAGAAAATAAAATTCAAAAAGCGTTTAAGAAACTTTCAGAAGATCGAACATCTTTAATTATTGCGCATAGGTTATCAACGATTAAAGATGTAGATCGTATAATATTTATAAAAGATGGACAAATATTGGAAGAGGGAAGTCATGAAACCCTTATGCAACAAGACGGTCCATATAAACAACTTTACACATCACAATTTGCGGAAGTTGAGACTTTTTAATTTTAAAGTAGATAAATAAAAAGCGTACATCAATAGGCTCAGTACCTAATGATGCACGCTTTTTTGTTCACACAAATAGTAAATAGTGTTTGTATATTGGGACTGTTTTTTAAAAGGGTTAAGATTGTGTGTTTACATTTACTGTAATGATTTTATTAAAATGATTGTGATAACTTTGCCAATCAATTTTTGAGTTAGTTTGGTCCGTTACCAATACATCGATTGCGTCATTAGGACAAACGTGATAAAGAGACACTTTGTCAAATTTAGAACTGTCAGTAAGCACATAAATTTCTTTGGCTTGTTTAACCATTTGTATTTTTGTAGAAGCTAGTGTGTCATTAAAGTGTGTAACGCCTTTTTCTAAATCAATAGCAGGTGTTGCGAGAAATAATTTAGAAGGGTTAAATTGTTTAAGCGCTTCGTTTGTCATCATACCATTCAATAAGTAATTATCTTTATATAAGGTACCACCAGTAACGATGACTTGGTTAGATGTTGATTTTAAAATAGAAGCAATATGAATATCATTAGTGATAATTGTTAAATTGCTTTTTTGTGCAAGCGCACGCGCAAAATGTAATGTCGTCGATCCAGAATCAATGAACAAAGTGTCGTTCGTCTCAATAAATTCAGCAGCTTTTTGACCTATAGCTACTTTCTCATAATAATAACTTGTTTCACGGTCATCAAAGTTTAATTCATCCCAAACCTCCGTGTCATTTAATACGACACCACCATGCGTCCGCTTGATGTGGTTGTACTGTTCTAATTTATTTAAGTCACGACGGATCGTTGCTTCATGTACATTGAATTCTTTAGCTAACGTGTGTATCGTAGCTTTTTTATTAGCTTTCAAAAATGTAATAATATGTTGTTCTCTTTCTGCTGGTAACATCGACGACAACCTCCTAAAATTATTGTTTGGCTATTACTAATTATGCGGTATATTCACCATTTTGCATATGTTTTGGCATTTTAATAAAATAAGTCAGGAATGTACTGATAAAGTATAAAATGGCAAGGACCCAAATCACGCCGATTGCGTCTATACTACCGATGAATAGATAAACAATCATTGGACCGACAAATACAGGTAAACCAGCACCTAAGTTAAGCACGGATAAAGCTGCGCCCTTATCTTTTTTAACAAGGGAAGGTACTAATGCAGATAGTGGTACATATGCTGCAATAAACGCGCCCCAACAGAAACCAACAATTGTTAATAAAGATAAATTGCCATCTGTCCAAATAGGAACATAACCCATCAATAGTACTGAAATACCGCTTCCAATGCCACCGAAATACATTACAGTATTACGCCAACCAATCTTGTCCCCAACAACACCAAAGATAAGGTTAAACAAGATATTACCAACAAAAATAGTGGACCATACTGCTAGCCATTTAGAGGTCGGAATACCAAAAGATGATAAATAGATAGGTAAAAAAACTGGAAACGCGAATTGTGCCGTCGTATTAATTACACGAACAATACCACCTAATAACACTTTTGGTTCTTCGGCAACAATAGTTACACCTTTAAATACTTCTTTAAGTTTTTCTAAAGCACTACCTTGGCTTGCAGGTAGTGTATCTTTATTTAATATTATAGTAAAGATGCCCCCTAGAACAACCCATATTAATGAGCTCCATAATGTATTTATATGCCCTAAATATTCGATTGCCCAAATAGAATAGAGAGCGCCAAGAACGTTTAAGCCGCCTGTGAAGACAAACCAAAACCATCCAACTGCTGCGCCGAGTGTCTTTTGTTCGGAACGATAAGATATCCATACTAAGAATGAATAAGCAAATAACGGATAACCCAACCCTCTTAATGCATATGCTGGCAACATTAATGATAAGTTTTGAGATGGAATTGCAAAGCCAACAAAGAAAATTGTACCGATAATGTAGAAGAATAAGCCTAATAGCATGGTACGTTTACCGCCAAGTGCTTCTGCAAATACACCACTGAGCCAACTTGCTATAGCAACTGTTACACCATATGCAGAGAAGAGTAAACTTGTTTCTTGAACAGAGAAACCATGTCCATGTAGCCAAGGGCTTAGCCAACCAATCTCTAAGCCGTCACCCATCATAAAAACGATGATACCAATATAACCCCAAATAATTTGTCGAGGCATACCTAGAATAGAACTTGAATTATTCATTTATAACCCACCTTTTTAGTCATTTTCCCAATGATATTGTAAATAAGTTTTCTTCCATCCTTTGTTTGCTGTTGTATCATCTAACGCTACTTTTAAATCATTTGTATTATAAATATGATAATAAGTGTCAGGAATTAATTGTCTTAACGCTTTCTGGTATTGCTTGTTGCTGAATGCATTGATAAGCTGTTCGAATTCGCGTTTTGTACTACGAGAACTTCCTGAAAATGTTAACCCTTTTTCAAGTACATCGCGCGTATTGATACCGACACGCTCCTCAGTGACCCCCATTAATACAATATGACCTTGTCTATCAATTAAATCGATGGCTTGGTTAATAGCAGATTCAGAGAATTTGCCTCCAGCACATTCAAAGACAGTATGTACGCCACGATGTTGTTTGAAATCATAGTCAAAGACTAAATGAGTCGTTGCAAAACTTTCGAAAGCAGCTAACTTTTCTTCGATGGCTCCAAACACTAACAATTGTTCTTGTTTTATACCGTAAATATAATGTAATGCTGTAGCTGCTAAGTAACCAACGGGGCCATCACCGAATATGGCAACTTGAGGAGAGTCATCTGTAGTGATATGTTCAAGTTGATTGATAGGGAATAACGAAACAGAACATAACTCTGCTAACAAAGCAACGTCTTCATCTAAATTATCAGGTACTTTAACTACATTGTCTCCAGGCACAACCAGTTGATCTTGGCATATACCATCAAAGCCACTTCCCATAAATAAAGCATGTTCATCATAATTATCTTGATAAGGAGAAGGTGCAAAAGTTTGTTTACGTAGGTAAGAAGGAATATTTGGAACAATGACAACCTTGTCACCTGGGATGAAATCTGAATGCTTGGAGTCTTCAACGATACCAATTCCCTCATGAAACAATGCCATAGGTAATTTTTTTGCGAGTGCTTCAGGACGACGATTGCCTGTGTAATAGCGTAAATCTGCATGACAGACACTTGCTTTAGTTGGTCTAATAATAATATCTCTATCGTCGTAGTCATGAATAAGTGTAGCTTGTTCGAATTGACCAGGTTCAGTTAATCGAAAAGCATTCGATTGAATTTTCATATTTGCACATCTCCTTAATATTATTTGTTCATATATGTTTATATCGACAATAGTAAACGCTTACAAGTGGATTTGTCAAACTCAACTTGTTTTATTTTGCAGTTATTTGTCCTTTTGTGATTTTTTGTGTTGATTTTTAGTTTGAATTTAATTATGATTTAAGAAAGCGTTTTCTTTAAGAAAGGTGAATGGGGGCTTATACAATGAGTTACAGCATAGGCATTGATTTTGGTACAGGTTCAGGTAGAGCATTTTTAATTAATACTGAAAATGGAAAAATTGAAGAACAATATATAAAAAACTATACACATGGCACAATAGAAGGTGAGTTGGGTGGAGAGAAACTACCCCAAAGCTTTGCGCTCCAAAATGCCAATGATTATATGGAAATTATTGAGACAGGTATTCCTGCCATTATAGAAAGAACCAATATTTCAGTGTCTGAAATCGTTGGCATAGGCATTGATTTTACATCTTCAACAGTTATATTTGTAGATGAACAAATGGAACCCATACACAACAGAGCAGGTTTTCAAAATAATCCGCATGCTTATGTAAAGTTATGGAAACACCATGGTGCACAAGATGAAGCAGATTTATTATTTAAGACTGCATTAGAAGCTAAAAATAGATGGTTAGGGTACTATGGATTTAACGTTAGTAGTGAATGGATGATTCCTAAAATCATGGAAGTTAACAATAAAGCGCCTGAAGTTATGGACGTTACAGCAAATATTATGGAAGCGGGCGACTGGATTGTAAATCGCCTGACTGGTCAGAATGTAAGGTCTAATTGTGGATTGGGCTTCAAATCATTTTGGGAAACAGAAACAGGTTTTCATTATGATTTATTTGATAAAGTAGATTCAAATTTATCTGATATTGTACGTACAAAGGTTGATGCACCAATAGTCAGTATAGGTGACAGTGTAGGTACTTTGTGCAAAGAGATGGCAGAAAAACTAGGTTTGTCACCGGATACACAAGTCAGTCCTTTTATCATTGATGCACACGCAAGTTTATTAGGTATCGGTTCAGAAAAAGATAAAGAAATGACCATGGTTATGGGCACTAGCACATGTCATTTAATGCTTAATAAAGAACAACATAAAGTTCCTGGAATTTCTGGATCAGTTAAAGGAGCCATCATTCCGGATTTATATGCTTATGAAGCGGGGCAAACGGCAGTAGGTGACTTGTTTGAATATGTCGCTAAGCAAGCTCCTTATGATTATGTTAAAACAGCAAAATCACGTGGAATATCTATATTTGATTTACTTAATGAAAAAGCTGCCCAACTTTATCCAGGTGAAAGTGGTCTTATTGCCTTAGATTGGCATAACGGTAATCGTAGTGTATTAAGTGATAGTAATTTAAAAGGTAGTCTATTTGGTATGAGTTTACAGACAAGACATGAGGAAATCTATCGTACATATTTGGAAGCAACTGCATTTGGTGCAAAAATGATTATGCAACAATATCAAGGATGGCAAATGGAAGTTGATCATGTATTTGCTTGTGGAGGTATTCCTAAAAAGAATGGTTTATTGATGGAAATCTATGCCAATATATTAAATAAGAAGATTACTGTAATTGATAGTGAATATGCACCAGCAATTGGTGCAGCAATATTAGGCTCTATTTGTGGAGGTGCCCATCCTGATTTCAATTCAGCTATAAAGGCGATGAAAGAACCGGTACTTTATCAAGTAGAACCAGATCCTCAACAAGTACGTATTTATAAAAAATTATTCAGCGCTTACAAAGAATTGCATGATTTACATGGTTACAAAAAAGCACGTATTATGCGCAATGTTAGTGCACTGATGTAACTTTACAGTCCTAATACAATTTGAAATAGTTAATGCTACAACTGGGAACACTAGGTATTTGTGGTTTATAGGTGTTAAAAGAGGAAATGATATAGTAATGAATATTATTAAGGGGATGACTGTTGTGGAGTGGGAAATCGTAAATTTAAATATAGAATTTAAAGTGAACGCTTCGGTTGAAAAAGTGTTTGAGGCATGGACAGAACCAAAGATTTTCAAGCAATGGTTGTATACCTCTAAAGAAACAAATAAAGTCGCACAGAACCAGTTTGAAATTAATGGTGAGTGGGAGATAGTTGATGAAAGAGGAGATAAAACATATAGAGCGACAGGTATATATATGGATATTGTAAAACCATATAAATTAATGTACTCATTTAAAATACCTCAATTTAGTGATTTAGAAGATATCATAACCGTTGAGTTTATAGATTTAGAAAATGAAACACAGGTTAAATTTAATCAAGGTTTAAAAGTGCCTTTAAACGACACAATTAACAAGCAATCATACGAACAATCAAAGGAAGCTACTAAAAAGCAAACAGAAGAAGGATATAATGAAATGTTTGAACAACTAAAGCAAATACTTGCTTAATAACAGACGTGAACTCATTATATAGTATTACCATATGAGTATAAGCCCCTCGTTACATAATGAAGGTAACGAGGGCTTTGGTATGTATTTTAGTTAGCTATGTTATGTAATACGAGTTACTTTTTTCATCGTGTGCCTAATAAGGCTAAAGAATAATTCTCAGCATAGAGAAACAACATTGTTTATATTAATAAAGGTGATACATATAGGTTGATTAGAAGTTGAAGCGATATTTTACTATATTATTTATACACGTTGGAAACTAGAGA
Source organism: Staphylococcus sp. mip270_02 (assembly GCF_054031535.1). Taxonomy (NCBI): domain Bacteria; kingdom Bacillati; phylum Bacillota; class Bacilli; order Caryophanales; family Staphylococcaceae; genus Staphylococcus; species Staphylococcus sp. mip270_02. Next base: position 2,842,752 of record NZ_CM132934.1, on the reverse strand, counting down.
AGTTATAATTTACTCTATAAAAACAAAAAACTACTAATCTCCCGTAAATACAGTTGATTAGTAGTTTGAAAAGTTATATTTAAAAGTTGTACAGAGACTGTAAGACTATGATAATTGATTATAAAAGATTAGGACATAAAGTTACTAATAGCATCTATTAAACTATAAATACCTAAAAAGCTTACGACTAAAACTACTATTCCCCCGATAATATTAAGCCAAATGGTATTAGTAAAGTGACCCATTAAGTTCTTCTTATTAATAATAATAAAAATTAAAATGGCCACAATAGGTAAAATGATACCATTTAAGGCTTGAGCAATGAGTAATACTTGAAGCGGTTCAAAGCCTAAGGCCGAACTGATAATACCTATAATTATGATAATAGTAAACACTGTCTTATACTTTTTACTTTTCATACCGCCTTGCCATCCGAGTAGGCTGCTAATAGTAGCGGCAGCACCTGTGGGGGAAGCAATAGCTGATGATAAACCTGCAGCAAACAAACCAACACTGATTGTGATTGGAGCCGCATCACCTAACACGGGTTCTAGCGGGCCTGCAAGTTGTATCACACTTGTAACCTCCTTACCTTGGATTAAAGTGGCTGCAGAGATTAATATCGCTGCGGATATAATACCGCCAACTGAGATGGAGATGACTGTGTCCCAACGTGCAAATTTTAATTCTTTTATATGACCAAACCGTTCATGGACTGCAGTAGAATGGATGAAGAAATTGTAAGGCACAACTGTTGTACCAATAAGTGCAATAACCGTGAGGATTGAACCATTTGGTATTGTAGGTACAAAGATACCTTTTAAGATACCTATAACATCTGGTTTAATAACAATCATAGTAGTAATAAATATAATGCCCATGATAACCATGAGTAAGAGCATTATTTTTTCTAAAAAACGATAATTACCAAATAAGCCGATGAGTAATATAATGACACCGATTACGGGTGCTACCCAATGTTCAGGCAAATTTAGTAAATAGGAAGCACCAAGTGAGGTGCCAATCAAGTCACCACTTATATATGCTGCACAACCAATAGTTACAGCTATTAAAGTGAACCAAACTATAATCAGCTTGCCAAATTTATTTTTAAATAAGTCTTGGATGGCCTCGCCCAAGCCCTCACGGGTGACAAGTGATAACCGAATAATCATCTCTTGCAGTACAATTGTAGCGATGATGGAAAATGCTACCGCCCAAAGTAAACTATAGCCAAATCCTGCGCCACCTTGAGTCATGGTCGTCACAGTGCCTGGACCAATGAAAGAGGCTGTAATAATCATTCCTGGACCAAGTGAACGTAAAACTTTCTTAGCACTTTTTAGCAATTAAACCACTCCTCAAATTATTTTGATTGATTTAAATAAGCGACTTGGCCAGCAAGCACATATAGTACTGCTGTAGAGACAAAGTGAGCTGAGTTTTGGTTGGCATCCATCATTGGATATACTTCTACATAATCCATGCCACAAAGACCTAATTTACCAAATTCATGAATCATTGTTAATAATTCATAAGAGGTGATGCCGTTACCATCTACCGGTCCTCCTGGATTAAATGCAAAGTCTAATACATCACTGCAAATTGTTAAATACACAACATCAACATCTTGACTCGCTTGTTCATAAATATCATGTGCATATTTTTTTAAATCCTGAGCTTCACGAATATCATTAATTGTTAAAGTAACAGCCCCAGCTTGTTGAGCATAACGACCTGTAGCAGGTTGGTTTCGAGGTCCGTGAATACCTGTGTGAATAATACTTTCGTTTCGTATGCCATCGGTATTATAAAGATGCATGAAAGGTGTATTACGTGCATAAGGTTCACCTTCATAGTCCGGCATATTATCATAGTGGGCGTCTAAATGTATGATGCCAACTTTTTTACCAGTTTCTGTTAAAGATTTAAGGATAGGATATGTAACACCGTGTTCACCGCCAAAGCCTACTAAGAACTTTCCACTTTCCCAAAGTGGTTTAGTGAATTTAGCAATATTATCATAGCTTTGTTTATTGTCGTGTGCTACAAATGGAACATCGCCCACATCTCCAATAGTTAAGTGTTCGCTGATATCAATATGATTTAACTCGGGTAAATATTGACTGTAACGCGCGGAACAAACGCGTATTTGTTTTGGGCCTAATTCAACCCCAGTATAATTCCCCCAAGTACTTTCACCTTCAAACGGTGCGCCATAAACAATGACATCTGTGTCTAAAGTATTTTTTTGAGTTAGGTTTTTACTATTTAAAAAACATGGAACATTACCGTAAATATTATTTTTCATAATGTATATCCTCCCCTTTATTGTAAATAAGTATATAGATTATTATTTTGTATTTCAAATAAATCTGAAAATTCGAATTTTTAGAAGGTGGGAGTATTAGCTAAATAATATATACTTTTATAAAATGATTTTTAAATAGAAAGCTAATTTCAAGAAGGTTAAGTAGTGCATATTTAGTGGTAGATTAGTGATAAATAAACAAAACATCCACTAGCGTCATTTAACGCCAGTGGATGTTATAAGCAAGCCCTATTTATATGTTTTATGAATTTGCGTGATACGTATTAACCATTAAGCCCAACCGCGGAAACGTGATGCTTCAGCAGTACGTTTGATTCCTAAGACATAAGCAGCTAAACGCATATCCATTTTTCTATCTTCTGCTAAGTCATATATTGTATTAAACGCTTCTACCATTTTTTCACGTAGCTTCATATTAACTTCAGCTTCAGGCCAATAGTAACCTTGATTATTTTGTACCCATTCAAAGTAAGAGACCGTTACGCCACCAGCACTAGCTAAGACATCAGGAATAATCAAGACGTCGCGCTCAGTTAAAATACGTGTCGCTTCTGGAGTTGTCGGTCCATTAGCTGCTTCAGCTATAATTTTTGCTTTGATTTGATGCGCATTATCCTCAGTGATTTGATTAGATAGTGCGGCAGGTACTAAGATATCACAATCAACCTCAAATAATTGTTCTTTAGGTATAGCATCATCAAATAAATGTGTGACTCTGCCATGTTGTTCTTTGAGTTCAACTAGATGATCAACATCTAAACCATCCGGGTCATGTAACGCTCTGAAACTTTCAGATATAGCTACAATTTTGGCACCCATATCATGTAAGATTTTTGCGATAAAGCTTCCAGCGTTACCAAAGCCTTGAATCGCAACACGAGATCCTTTAATATCAATATTTCTACGCTTTGTTGCTTCTTCAATTGTGATGACTGCACCTAGCGCAGTGGCACGATTACGGCCTTGTGAACCGCCTAAAGAAAGGGGTTTACCCGTAATAAATGCAAAGGCATTGGAACGGTTAATCTTACTATATTCATCCATCATCCAAGACATAATTTGTGGATTTGTATAAACATCTGGTGCTGGGATATCACTCTCAGGACCAACAAATTGTGAAATTGCTTTAACATAACCACGAGATAAACGTTCTAATTCTTGATTGCTCATTTGTCTAGGGTCACAAATGATGCCGCCTTTACCACCACCAAATGGTAGGTTGGTGATGCCGCATTTTAGAGTCATCCACATAGATAACGCTTTAACTTCTTCTTTATTTACATCGGGATGGAAACGGATGCCACCTTTAGTAGGACCGACAGCGTGATTGTGCTGTGCACGATAACCAGTAAATGTTTTAACCGTACCGTCATCCATACGGATTGGGATACGTACTTCTAAAAATCTTAAAGGTTCTTTGATGAGTTCATACATGCCATCGTCAAAACCTAATTTATGTAAAGCTTCTTTCGTAATTTCTTGTGTTGAAGTTACTAAATCATTATGTTCTGTCATTACATATCTCCTTTATCTGTTACTTATATTTCATGTTAAGGCTGTGAAGAATGAAAATCAATACCAAAAACTGAATTTTTATAAAAGTGCGAAAATTCAGTTAAAAAGATAGCGCTTACTTTATTAAATAATTTACTGATGTGTATACAATTGTGTATGAATTTTGAGTAGTATATTTTGTAACTTTATATTGACTAAATTTTCAGAAATCAATAGAATGATTAATAATATAAAAAATTATATATTTAGTACTTAAAGATAAGGAGCACATAAAATGGAACAAACGACATTCAAACGTGCTATGAAACAACGTCATCTTATGTTATTGAGTTTTGGCGGTGTCATTGGTACAGGTTTATTTTTAAGTTCTGGATATACATTACAGCAAGCAGGTCCACTAGGTACTGTATTGTCTTACTTAGTAGGTTCAATCCTCGTATACTTAGTTATGCTTTGTTTGGGACAATTAGCCATTAAACATCCAGTAACAGGAGGATTTCATACATATGCTAGCAAATATATTCATCCTTCTGTGGGGTATATTGTTGCATGGTTTTATTGGTTAACGTGGACGGTAGCATTAGGATCTGAATTTACTGCAGTAGGTATTTTGATGCAAAAATGGTTCCCTGAAATACCCGAATACATATTTGCTGCCAGTGCGATTATATTGGTATTGATTTTTAATATCATATCGACAAGGTTCTATGCAGAAGTTGAATTTTATTTTTCTATGGTAAAAGTGGTCACGATTATTGTATTTATTATTTTAGGTATTTGCGTCATCTTAGGTATAATCCATTACAATGGATATGATGGAATAAACACAATTACACAGAGATACACTAATCCTACTTTTCCTAATGGTATAGGGGCAGTATTTTTAACAATGTTGGCTGTGAATTATGCTTTTAGTGGAACGGAGTTAATAGGAATTGCGGCTGGTGAAACTGAAAACCCTAAGCAAATTATTCCTAAGGCGATACGCGCCACTTTATGGAGACTAGTTATCTTCTTTATAGGAACGATGGTTATTATCTCGATATTAATTCCTAGTTATCAAGGGAAATCTCTAGAAAGTCCTTTCGTGGTAATTTTTCAAAAAATGGGGATTCCATATGCTGGGGACATTATGAATTTAGTGATTATTACTGCGTTATTATCTGCTGCTAATTCAGGGTTATATGCTGCAAGCAGAATGATATGGAGTTTATCAAATGAAGGTGTGTTTCCTAGATGGTTTGGACGTTTAAATAAATATCGAATGCCTGTAAATGCAACGCTATTTAGTATGATTGGTGGTTTGTTAGCTTTATTATCAAGTATTTATGCAGCGGATTCACTATATGTAGTACTTGTATCTATTGCTGGTTTAGCCGTAGTAATTGTTTGGATGAGTATATGTGTTTCTTACTTTAATGCCAAAAGAGTTGATCATAGTTTGAAAATACATCAATCAGTACCTATTATTGGATTTATTTTGTGTTTAGTATCGTGTGTTGGTATGGTTTTTGACTCTAATCAAGCACCAGCGCTTTATTTCGGAGTGCCATTTGCAGCAATCGCATTGTTATACTATTTTATTAAGTACCACAAGAAATGAGGCAAATAAATGAGGTTATTAGAAAAGTTAGAAGCTCAATCACCACTAGTGCTAGATGGAGGATTAGCAACAACATTAGAACAAGCAGGTTGTAATTTAAATTCATCATTATGGTCGAGTAAAGTATTAAAAAATAATCCTGTGAAGATTAAAGAAGCACACCAATCATTTACAGACGCAGGGGCAGACATATTACTTACGAGTACATATCAAGCAAGTTATCAAACATTTTCAGATATTGGACTAAAAGATGTTGAAATAGAACAACTATTTACTACAGCTGTTGATCAAATCATAGACTCGAGTACATCTAAGCAAGTAATCGTTGGTAGTTTAGGACCTTATGGCGCATATTTAAGTGATGGTTCTGAGTATACAGGTGATTATGAATTAAGCAACGAGGATTATTTTAAATTTCATCGTTTACGTATAGATGCATTAATTACAAGAGGGATTCATGACTTTGTTTTTGAAACGGTGCCTAACTTTGAAGAGATTAAAGCTATTGTTGAGTATATTGTTCCACACTATATGGACCAAACATTTTGGTTATCTGTAACGGTAAATGATTTAGGAGATTTATCTGATGGTACAAAATTTGAAGACTTATGTGAGTTTATCCAAAAATATAAAAAAGAAATTCCAGTTTTTGGTATTAATTGTTCTTCTGTAACAGGGGTCAATCAAGCTATAGAAAGAGGGCTTACTGTTTTACCACAGATAATTGCGCTCTATCCTAATGGTGGCGCAAAATATAATGCGGAAACAAAACAATGGGAGAGTATGGGTGATAGCCACTTGATTATTGAACAGATTCCAGATTGGTTAAGACATGATGTTAAAATAATTGGTGGTTGTTGCCAAACGACACCAGAAGACATTCAAAGAATTCACGATAAAATAAATTTATCGATTTAATTATAAAATGTATGAATATATCAACTGAAGTTTTGTTTTAGGTTATAAAAAATACGCTTCAAGAAAATAACTTTTTAGGTTATTTCTTGAAGCGTATTTTAATACGAAGCAGTAAGTAATTTGCTAACAAAACTATTTAAGTTGATTTAGCTGTTAGTTTTAGATATAACTCATAAAAAGTGTAAATTTCAGTATATTTAAGTTTTAAAATTCACTTAATGACAGTAAATAAGTCATTCTAGCTTTTGTTTATAGAGAAGTTTTACTTTTCTTCTTTCCTCTTTTTTCTAAAGAGGAGTAGTGTAGAACCTAATAATAGTAAGAAACTACTCCACATAGATGTACTGCGTTCTTTTTCACCAGTATTAGGTAATTGTTTCTTTTCATTTGTATGCTGTGGAGTATTTGTTTTTTCAAGAGAATTTACTGCTTCTGTATCTGTAGCGATTTGACTAGATTTTACCATTGTGCCAGTATTGATAGTTTGTATATTTAACTTTGTATCTTTTGGTAATTCAAGTTTAACCACATTATTGCGATTATTAGGTGAAAATGGAATTTCATTATCCTTAGATGACGGGTCTATATTTGGTTCAGGGTCCGGCGTTGGTTCAGGCTCAGGTGTTGGTTCAGGATCCGGAGTTGGTTCAGGCTCAGGTGTTGGTTCAGGCTCAGGTGTTGGTTCAGGCTCAGGAGTTGGTTCAGGATCCGGAGTTGGTTCAGGCTCCGGTGTTGGTTCAGGCTCCGGTGTTGGTTCAGGGTCAGGCGTTGGTTCAGGGTCCGGAGTTGGTTCAGGGTCCGGCGTTGGTTCAGGGTCCGGCGTTGGTTCAGGGTCCGGCGTTGGTTCAGGATCCGGCGTTGGTTCAGGATCCGGCGTTGGTTCAGGGTCAGGCGTTGGTTCAGGGTCTGGCGTTGGTTCAGGATCCGGAGTTGGCTCTGGTTCCGGTGTCGGTTCTGGTTCCGGTGTTGGTTCAGGGTCCGGCGTTGGTTCAGGGTTCGGAGTTGGTTCAGGGTCCGGCGTTGGTTCAGGATCCGGCGTTGGTTCAGGATCCGGCGTTGGTTCAGGCTCAGGTGTTGGTTCAGGGTCCGGTGTCGGCTCAGGATTCGGAGTCGGTTCAGGGTCCGGCGTTGGTTCAGGATCTGGCGTCGGTTCAGGTTCCGGTGTTGGTTCAGGCTCAGGTGTTGGTTCAGGTTCCGGTGTTGGCTCAGGATCCGGAGTTGGTTCTGGTTCCGGAGTTGGTTCAGGCTCCGGTGTTGGTTCAGGATCTGGAGTTGGTTCAGGCTCAGGTGTCGGCTCAGGATTCGGAGTCGGTTCTGGTTCAGGTTTAGGTTTCGGATCAGATCCTTCTCCATCAGCATTATTTTGATAGAATAATACTCCATTATCCCAGGTTGCTTGGGAGTAATAATCTTTATAATATGGTGACAATCCTGAAAGTGTTGTTCTAAATGTTAATGATTGTGCATCGCCATCATAAGTGCTATCAAATTTTACTACATAGGCACTATCTAAATTATCAAAGTCTATTTGATAATTACCATTAGTAACATTTAAATTAATGTCGTTAGTAACATCTTGAAACATTGAAGTATCTGACGTGTCAGCATATACACTTTGATTTAATTCATTAGGTTTCATTACTTTAAAGACTTTTACAGATGGTAGGTTACCATCTTGTTTGTTTCCGTTAATAATTTGACCGTAGACGGTAGCAGCAGGAATTTTAAAATTATTTGGATTAATGTAAGCAAGGTGTGTAAAAGTATTATTTTGTTTATTTAATGAAACAATACTACCATTAACACTTAAACCAACATTATTTATGCCATTTAGATATTTTATATATACATCTTTTTGAGTTTTTTGCCCATTTACTGTTGCGATAATTGATTGGTTACTATCATGAGGAACAGTTTTAGGATCAATAAATAAATTTAAAGACAGGTTTGTTTTTATGTTCTCTCTGTTATTTACGTAATCTGTGAATCTATATCTAATTTTTCCGTCTTCTAAAATACTTCCATTTGCAATAATTGTTTCACCATTTTTAATTTCTGGCACTTTACTTATAGCAGATACGCCATGTGTATTAACGTTATTAGAAAGTGAAATATCAAAGTAATCGCCTTCTTTAACACCCTCATCGAATGTTAATTCGTATTTTAAAGTTGATCTTTCACCATTATGTGGTCTGATTGTATCATTTGATTCAATATTGCTATTAACCACAGTAATTTTATCACTTACATCTTTACCAACTACATTTTCATTATTAGCTACTTCAGGGTTTGGATTCGTTGCACTATATGTAGAGATTGTGCGTTTTGGTGAAGTAACGTTCTTAATTGATGACATTTGTGTTTCCTCTTTATTAGGTTCACTTACTTTATTTTTCTGTGATGTGTTTTGTTCGGCTGTAGTGGCAGATGGCGTAGTTTCATTTTGCGGATGGGCTTCGCTAGAAGTTGGTACAGAGTTAGATGATGTTTGTTCACCAGAATTAGCGTCTTTATTGTCGCTAGCTGTATCTAATTTAGCATTTTCGCTTTTATTGTTCATATCTTCTTGAGATGATGCTTCAAGTTTAGTGTTATCTTCAATTTCTAAAGTTTTATCTGCTTCTATTTTTTTATCATTGTTAACGGATTCCGTCTTTTCAACATCATTTATATTTAATGATGTATCATTAGGTGCAGTTATTTCACTGTTAGTAGCAACCTCATTTGATGTATTGTTTTCACTTTGTGTTGTACTATTTTGATTATTTGAATTTATATGTTTTGAATCGATTTTTGTTTCTTCGTTCGTAGTCTCTGATGCTTTTGCCTCCCCAGAAGCACTTAAACCAATGGCTAGACAAGTACCTAAAAGTACTGATGCAGCACCAAATCTATATTTGCGGATACCAAACTTTTCATTTTTCTTTATAAACATAACATTCTCCTCTTTTTAAAATTATTATTATATTGTGACATAGATAAGTATTATAATTTATTTCATATGTTTACGCAATGTAATAATTAATTGTTTTGAAATATTTATTAAATAATAAAAAAATGATTAGCTTTGCTAAGCGTTTAAAAGTTAATCATTTTATAAATTATGAAAAATAATGTGAAAAATATTTTGGGCATAAAAAAACTACTTAACCCTCATGAAATTTGAGAATTAAGTAGTGTGTTAAAGTATTTATATTTCCTTCGGTATAAGTAATATTGTATTTAGGAAGGCTGTTTTTGTCGTAATGCAAATTCTTTAAATGTGATAAAACGTTTATGACTTTCATCATATAATTTGAATTTTAACGAAGCGAAACTTTCTCTAATCGTTATTGAGGTTGCATGGTGTAATGGTGTGACATTGTCATGCGTAGCTTCTAAAGCATAATTTGGAATTCTAGGATTTAAATGGTGTACATGGTGATATCCAATATTACCAGTTACCCATTGAATGAATTTTGGTAATTTATAATATGAACTACCATCAATAGCTGCTTTAACGTAATCCCATTCGGATGACTCTTCAAAATAGGAATCTTCAAAAGTATGTTGAATATAAAAAAGCCAAATACCTATCATTCCAGAAATAAAGACCATAGGCGCGAAAATAGCGAAAAATTGACTGGCACCTAATAGATAAATAAGGGAACCATAAACGACTAATAATAAAATATTATTGAGCCATGTGTTCGTGCGTTCTTTTGTTTTAGCACCTTTTGCGTTAAAGCGATTAGATACAAATACTAAGAAAAACGGCCCTAAAACAAACATTACAAATGGATTGCGATAGCATCTATAAGTTAAACGTTTAAAACGAGACGAAATTTGATATTCTTCAACTGTCATGACCCAAATATCTCCAATGCCACGTTTCTCCAAATTCCCACTACCTGCATGGTGCATTAAATGTTCTCTACGCCATTTTCTATAGGGAAAGAAGGTTAAAAAACCTGTTACATTACCTAATAAATCATTATGTTTCTGTTTTTTTAGATATGAACCATGACATGCGTCATGAAAAATAATGAACGTTCTAATTAAAAATATGGAAGCACAAATACTACTAATAATTGCTAATGACCAATGTACTTGATATAAAAACCCACTTGCTACTAATAACGCAAGGAGAGGGATTATTGTATTGATTATTTGAATTGTACTCTTTGTGTAGCTTGTTTTCTCAAACGGTTTGACCATCTTACGTAACAATTTCTTTTTATCTTTTTCCATTTACACCAAACTTTCTATCCACTCATAAATATATTTTTAATGAAGTGTTTAATTCAGTGTATAGAACTAGCACACCTATTACAAACATTATTTGAATTATTTGAACACTTTTTAATGAAAAATGAAATAACTGCTATAAAAGCTTTATCTAAAAATGAAATTTAATTCTCAGCCAATTTAAACGTTTACATTTTAATCAATTAATGTGTTGAAAAATAAAAAATTGTAAAAACTTAATAATGTTTAAATAATTTTATACCAATAGTTGTAATTTTCAGAAAAAAAGAATATTATACAACCAAGCATTGTGAGAAATATGCATGTAATATTTAAATTAGTTTATTTATAGTAACACAAAGGGGAAATAAACTGAGCATATATTAAGTGTGCTTAAAAACAACTGAGGTGGGGCTAGTTTTATGACGAATACTTTAAACAGAGAGTTAAGCAATAGACATATTCAACTTATTGCGATTGGCGGAGCAATTGGAACAGGGTTATTCTTAGGGGCAGGACAATCCATAAGTTTAACGGGGCCATCCATTTTACTTACATATATTATTGTAGGTTTCGTATTATTTATGTTTATGCGTGCAATGGGGGAAATGTTATTACATAACACAGAGTACAAAACATTTGCAGACATCGCACATGATCAAATAGGTCCGTTTGCGGGGTTTGTAACTGGTTGGACATATTGGTTAACTTGGATTACATCTGGTATGGCTGAAATTACAGCAGTTGCAAAATATGTAGAATTTTGGATACCAGATTTACCTAACTGGATTACGTCTTTATCATGTATTTTGATATTAATGGCATTTAATTTAACAAGTACAAAAATGTTTGGCGAATTAGAATTTTGGTTCGCAATTATAAAAGTAGTTACAATAATCGCTTTGATTGTTGTAGGTATTGTAATGATAGTATTTGCGATACAGACGCCTTTTGGACAAACGAGTGTAGCTAATGTTTTTAACAATGGTTCATTCTTTCCACATGGAGCATCAGGCTTTTTCATGTCTTTCCAAATGGTAGTGTTTTCATTTACTGGTATTGAAATTTTAGGTATTACAGCAGGTGAAACTAAGAATCCAGAAAGAACGATACCGAAAGCGATTAATAGTGTACCTATAAGAATTTTATTATTTTATGTGGGAGCATTAGCGGTAATGATGTCTATTATTCCGTGGCAAGATATTGATCCAAATAACAGTCCTTTTGTTAGCTTGTTTGCATTAATTGGTGTGCCATTTGCGGCAGGGCTTATCAATTTTGTAGTATTAACAGCTGCATCTTCTGCGTGTAATAGTGGTATCTTTGCCAACAGCAGAATACTATTTGGCTTATCAGAGAAAAAGCAAACACATCATTTACTGATGAAAACGAATAAAAGAGGCGTACCGTATATCGCAATTTTAGTGACTTGTGCATTATTATCTATAACAGTATTGCTTAATTACTTAATACCTAATGCAACTCAAGTATTCTTCTATGTAACAGCAATATCAACTATATTGTTAGTTATTGTGTGGATGTTTATCATGCATTCTTATGCGAAATATGTTAAATCACATCTAGAAAATCATAAAAAAAGTGCCTTTAAATTACCAGGTGGCATAAACATGGCAAGAATGGTTCAATTATTCTTTGTTTTTGTATTAATCATTTTATTCCTTGTTCCCGATACGAGAATGGGTATCGTATTATCACCAATATGGTTTATCTTACTTGCATTAATTTATTTGAGATATACAAGAAAAGCGCGTAAATTGGAAGTGAAGAGTCAGGGGTATAAGTAGGTTATTAGGTTATGCAGTCATCTAAATAGTGGATGGCTAGAGTGAAACAATCCGGGTTCTTATGAGCCATTTATTAAAAATTTTATGCATAGACATCAATTCTAAGGCTAGATTAATACAAAGGTACTATTTTAATAAAAGATTATTGTTGTCTTACGACAAAATTTAATAATACGTTTAAATTTTTTGATTTGTGTGAGGAGGTTAGTTTGAAATGGAAGCTGTATATGCAAAGGATGACCAAGGTGCTTATCAAACATTGAAAATAACTATTAAGAAAGATAGTGCAACTGTTTTTAATTTATTAAGTACGACTGAGGATGTTCAGAAATGGTTTCCTCAATTATCATTCAAAGAACGCAAAGTTGGTGGCAAGATGACATTTCATATGGATGAACAAGACGATATGGAAATGGAAATTACTGCTTTCGAAGAGAATGTAGCTATTGGTTATACATGGGACACCGGTGCAGTAAGATTTGATTTGTATGATAGTGGGAGCGAAACAGTACTTATATTAGATGAATTTTTACCGTTTGACTTTCCGCATATCATTTTAGATTTTTCGGGTTGGCAGTTCCAAATGAAAAATTTAAAAAGTGTAGCAGAAACAGGTGAACCCCTAGATCAAAGTGAATATGATTTTGACAGTGTAAAAGATGAAGTAGAAACAAAACTTGATTTAGGTTAATTTTTTAATTTAGTGAAATTTAAAAAATAGAGACTAAACAGTTGTATATGTGTAACTAATTTAATAAAGCGAGTAATGATTTTTAATAGTTTAGCTTTTATTGTGCTAATCGTCGCTTAATACCAAAATGAAGCTGGGACATAATGGTTAATGTCCCAGCTCATTTTTTAGTTTATAAAATTAGAATTTATCTTTTAAGTCTTTTGCTTTATCTGAAGCTTGATCTTTCACTTCTTTTTGCTTGTCTTTATCATTCTTTACTTCGTCAACCTTATCTTTTGCTTTGTCTTTAAACTCGTCAAATTTACTCATTATAAAAACCTCCTTTAAGATTTGTGACACAAGTAGTTTTCCACTTATCAATGCAAATAAACATTTTATTTAAATTAATTGAAAAAGATAAGAAGATAATAGTGTTATTTTTATTAGAAAACTATAGTATATCGACTTTTTGGTGATTTAGTTAGTTACGAAAAATAAGTGACGATTTTAATAAAAAAGTAGAGAAAATAGAACATATATTTTATAATATGATAGATTAAAAGCAAGTTAATAATTTAATGGAGGTCTAAGCATGGAATATACTTTACCTAATTGTCCAGAGTGTGATTCAAGTTATACATACGAAGATGGAAATTTATTTGTTTGTCCTATGTGTGGTCACGAATGGTCTGAAGCTGAAAATAATGAGAATAAAGAAGCTCAAATTACAAGAGATGTGAATGGGCAGGAACTAGTTGACGGGGATGCTGTTACAGTTATTAAAGATTTAAAAGTAAAAGGTACATCATTTGTAATCAAACAAGGTACAAAAGTAAAAAGTATAAAAATAGTGGAGCCTGACGATGGTCATGACATCGACGCGAAAGTTGATAAAATTGGACTAGTGGGATTAAAATCTTCACTTGTAAAGAAATTAAAAGGCTAGAGCAAAATTAAGTATAAAATAATAACTCTGAGGGATGGGATAAGGACCTGATTTAAATGAGGATTCGTTGTCTCGCCCTTTTTTGTTATTTATATTTAGTAAAGTTAAATAGCTGATAGATTACTGTAGTATATGAACAAATGTAATTACTCCGTAATAAATATGATATTACATATTAAAACAACATGTTGTGTATATTTCTTTATGTTATTATAAATCTAACTATGTAAACATTTGTTACTGAGATTTACTACAATTGGTGCTGTAATATTCTTTGCTGTTGCAGTTAGTGAAGTTTTAACTAAATTAAGTTTATCAAATAATATCTCATTTCTTACAGAGGGGCGGATACACCAGCTTGGTTAACACTATTACTCATAGGTGTAAGTATTACAATTATTGCTGGTCCTTTAACGCCTGCTATTATATTAGGTTACTTCCCGAAATATAAAGATAAAAATTAAAGTGACAAAAGGGTGTTTTATGTCTGAAGTGAAATGAATCAAATAATAAGTCTAAGCTACTAATTTCAATTTCTTTAAAGAATTTAGTGGCTATTTTAATGTATTAATTATTTAGACATTTTAATCTTTATGTGTAAAAAGTATTTTAAATAGGTGCATAAAAGAAATTGTTTTTATATACTATGTGTAATTAAAATATTGTGAAAATTTTCGTAATATCATACTTTGCTAGATTATATCGAGAGAATTTTCATAGTGATAAGGGGCTTAGAAGACAATATTATGAAGAATCAGATGCACATTGTTTCACTTATTTATAGTACAGGTTTACATCCTGCTTCGTGGAGACTAGAAAACTCTAGAATTGATGAAATAGGGCAAATTACATATCAACAAAAAATTGCTAAAATTGCAGAACGTGGTTGTTTAGATGCTATATTTTTAGCAGATGGGCAATATATTTCTCAAGAAAATACAGGGCATTTATCTTATTTCTTAGAACCTATCACTACCTTGACTGCTATTTCACAAGTAACGAAACATATTGGGTTAATAGCAACCTTATCTTCTACATTTTATGATCCATACAATACAGCACGCTTAATAGGTAGTCTAGATCATATAAGTCATGGAAGAGCAGGTATTAATATTGTTACCTCACAATTTGATAATGAAGCAGGTAATCATTCAATGACGCAACTTCCTCCTTTAAATGAAAGGTATAAAAAAGCAGAAGAATTTGTACATGTATTAAAACAATTGTGGCAATCGTTTGATAGTCATGCACTAATTAATGATAAAAAGTCTGGAAGAGGAATAGAGTGGTCCTTAATAAATGAAATTAATCATGAAGGAGAATATTTTAAGGTGAAGGGTCCTATTAATTTACCATCTAGTCCTCAAATATATCCAGTTTTGTGTCAAGCTGGTACTTCGATTCCAGGTCGTGATTTTGCTTCGAAAGCTGTAGATATGATTTTTTCAGTAGCTTGGAATAAGGTAGACGCTAAGAGATTTTTGAAAGATATCGAGAAACGAGTAGAACAGCTTAATAATTCTGAAAGTAGACCATTGATTTTACCAGGTTTGACTGTTTATGTTGCAGATACGATGGAAGAAGCTAAAGAAAAAAGAGCGACACTAGATAGACTCATAGATGTGAATGAAAAAATTAAGCAGATTGAACAAAGTATAGGACAAAGTGTTGAGGGATGGGATTTTGATGCTGTAGTACCGTCTTTACCATCCTATGATAAATTAACGACAAAAGTTGTGTCGAAAGCGCGGTATGAAGCGATACGAAGTACTATAGAAACAGAATCGCTTACATTAAGAGAACTAGCACAGCGTGTGAGTACATGGATGGGACATAAGACAATTGTTGGAGACCCAATAACAGTGGCAGATATGATGCAAGAATGGTTTGAAGAGGAGTGTTGTGATGGTTTTACACTTATGCCGCCTACATATCCAGATATGTTTGAAGCTTTTATTGATAAAGTAATTCCTATATTGCAAGAACGTGGCTTATTTAGAAAAACGTATACGGGAACAACTTTGAGAGAAAATTTACAATGCGTAGTGGAATAGTGTGTTAATGCAGAATATAATAGCAAAACGAGCTATAAAATTTCATGAAACAAATAAATGTCAAATTCTATTGAGGTATAGAAATTGAGTTTATTTTTAATCAGAGAAAGTTATATCTCTAGTTTTATCGTTATAATGCAGTTTCATAATTATTTTTAAAATAATGTTATAAAATATTGCACCAAATTTTTAATTCTATAAATGAAAAATATTGAATTAATTTATGGTTTTAGTAACTAGTTTATGCATATTATATAGTGGTAAGTATAAATATAATGACTATATAAAGAGGGTGCTTTTTATGAAAGTAATCATTTTAAATACTACATTAAAAAATGGAACTGAATTATCACATACTGAAGCTTTGGCCAGTGAGGCAGCAAGTATTTTTGAATCAGAAGGCGTAGATGTAGAGATGCTTAGAGTAAATGACTATAGTATATCTTATGGTATAGATGATGATATGGGGGGAGATGATGAGTGGCCCCAAATATTAGAAAAAGTAATAGACGCTGATATTGTAATTATTGGTACTCCTTTGTGGCTTGGCGAAAAAAGTAGTGTAGCAACTTTAGTTATAGAAAGACTTTATGGTTCTAGTAAATTAGAGAATAATAAAGGACAATCTATTTTCTATAATAAAGTGGGGGGCGTTATTGTAACTGGCAATGAGGATGGTGCCAAACATGCTTCTGCTTCTATTATTTATGGTTTATCACATATCGGTTTTACGATTCCTCCAAACGTTGATGCGTATTGGGTAGGAGAAGCTGGCCCCGGTCCTTCTTATATGGATATAAATCATGAAAATGAATTCACTAAAAGACATATCAAATGGCTTGCCTATAATACAATGCACATGGCTACAATGTTGAAAAAAACGCCATTACCAAATAAAGGTAATAAATTAAATGAATAAAATAAAATGAAACATTTTAATGGACTCTTTTTTAAAGCGAAAACTTTAAAAAAGAGTCCATTATTTCTTCATATAAAAGCTTAGTCTATTAATATTTTTTATTATAAATCATAAAAAGCTGTAAAATTTTGATCTAAGTTGGTTTCAGCATTTTGTAAAACAGTCGATTCAGGCAATATTGCTGTTCCTTGAGCGCGAACAATATAAAAATCATCAAATGCCATAATATCTGTAAACATGGCTTGTAGATATTGATAAGAAAATTCTAAAGGTTTATAACGATCGTCGTTTGTATAAATTGAGCCACTAGCTTGTAAATATAGAGCTTTATAGTTATCAGTCATCAAGCCGACTGAACCATCAGAGGTATATTTAAATGTTTGGCGTGCAATCATAATATTGTCTATATAATCTTTCAAACGAGACGTAATATTAAAATTGTGAAGCGGCGAAATAATCACTATTCTATGATGTGACTTAAATTGTGAAAGTAAAGATGATGTCATATCAGATATTTGTTGTTCTTCTATTGTCAGTGATTCGTTTTCACGTTGCTTGTTCCAAATATTTAACAACTGTGTAGATTCTAGACGAGGTAAATTAATTTCGTATAGATTTAATATTTCTGGTATTTCATTTGGAAAAGTCTCTTTATATTTTGTTAAAAATATATTTTGTAGTTTGTAAGAAAAATTATCTTTATTTTCGAAATTAGGATGAGCGTTAATTATTAAAGTTTTCATAGTACATACTCCTTAGTTATTTGATAAGATAAGTATAAAATTTAAAGGTGTCTAAATACGGCACCATTGAAGGAGGTATTATGAAAAAATCTGAAAGACTTAATCAAGAACTCATTTTCTTAAGTAATAAATCTACTTTTCATTTAAAAGATATTATGCAGGCTTTTAATATTTCTAAAAGAACTGCACTTAGAGATATTCAAGAACTTGAAACAATGGGTTTGGCACTTTATGTAGAAAATGGCCGATATGGCGGTTATAAATTAATTTCTCAAAATTTATTAACACCTATTTATTTTAATAATAATGAAATTTTGGCTATATTTTTTGCGCTTAAAGCTTTAGATATATTATCTACGACCCCCTTTGAAAAATCTTATAAGCAAATAAAAGAAAAATTATTTGCTAGTCTACCCGATCAAAAGCAAAATGATATTGCCAAAGTATTAAAATATATTCATTATTACAATGTAGCACCAATTAATAACTCAGTTTATTTAGATCAAATATTAACATCGATTATGAATGAGAATAGTGTCTATATTACTTATACGCAATATAAATACGAAGAAACAGAACTTCAAATTTATGATTTGTTTTATAGAAATGGGATATGGTTCTGTAGTGCTTATGACCTAAATAAACATGTCTGGGGTACATATCGCTGTGATTATATTGTGGATTTAGAGACTAATGAAGATGGAGACACGTTTTCTAGACAAAAATTAGAGGAGATTAAGCAACATCACGAAGAAACATTTAATGACATACCGTTCAAATGCAAATTAACGACTTTTGGAATAGAACTATTTTTGAAGAAAAACTACCCGAATATGAAATTGGAATATATTGAAAATACCCCTTACATTGTAGGTGGATACAATAATGAAGAATTGGGTTATATGACTGATTACTTAATTTCACTAGGGGAACATGTGGAGATTGTTTATCCGGAGCAACTCAAACGAAATTATATAACGAAGTTAAATAATATTTTAAAGAAATATGAATAATCAAATGTGTATGCTATTAAGATAGCTCGTATAAGTAATAGAATAAACAGTAATTATAACATGCCGTTATGTATGAAGAGAAGCGAGGTGATGAAATTATTACCTCACTGCCAAACTGTCGACAAATTCTCCAACTTTGTTAGCTGTTTTTTGTGCATGCTTTCCGAGGTCACTGACTCAGCCTGTAGTCTTCTGCTAGTGCTCTTCCCGCAAGACTCGCCCAAATCACTGCTAATATTACACTGGAAAGACCATAATATTAAATTAAACGGTGGCGGCGTTTATTATGTTGAATAAATCAATTGATAAAAGAGCTAACTTTGGTATGAAAGAACACTGCTATTTAAAAAAATAACTATACAAATATTAAATAGACAAACCTTAGGGGAGCTAGGCACTGAACCCCTAAAGTTTGTCTATCTTCTGGAAGGGAGGTAATGACATTATTACTTCCTTTTTTATTATAATTTAGAACATATTAATACGGCTGACGAGCACGTTGTTTACCATGCATAAAGTAATAAAGTACTATCGAAACAATTACTAAAATTGACATAGTTAAGTATAGGTTTCGATATCCAATCAATGGAATGACAACTCCTAGCACAAATGGGCCAATGCCTGCGCCGAAATCTGCAAACATATAAAACGTAGATGTAGCTAAGCCGATTTTATCTGTAGGTGATTGTTGAATAGCAATGGCTTGGGCAGTAGGTATTATCGTACCATAGCCGATTCCGATAAACACTGCAGCAATGAGTAATGAAATACTTGTGTGGGTTAAACTTAATAATATTAGACCGATAATAAAGCTGATTAACACAGGGTACATGACCTTATTTTCACCGTAGTTATCGTAAATCTTACCTGTAAATGGCCGAGTTACAAAGGTACTCACTGCATAAACAATAAAAAAGAAACTTGATGCTGTAGCAAGATTGATTTGTTCTGTGTAAACTGTTAAGAATGATAATACACTTGAATAAGCAATACCTACGAAAATAATAACAAATGAAATTGGTAGGGCTTCTTTTTGAATATATGCAGCTATGCCTGTGATTTTCTCAGTATTAGATGTTTTTACAGATACTTTTGGTAATCCTTTGATCAATAAAGACACAATTAAAGCGGCGATAATAACGATAAGACTAACTATAAAGATAGATTGGAAACCAAATTGTTGATTTAATATTATGCCGCAAAATGGTCCAATCGCGGATGCAGTTGTTACACTAAGTGCATAATAACCAATGCCTTCACCTTTGCGTTTTTCTGGAATAATTCTTGATGAAATCGTACCGGTTGCAGTTGAAGATAGCCCAAAGGCAATTCCATGTAACAGTCGCACAATCATTAGAATTAACAAGCTGTGAATTGCGAAATACAAGCCAACTGTTATGATAGAAAAGATAATACCAAAGAGCAGAACTTTTTTAGGTTGCAAATTGTCAATCACACGTCCAGAAGCCAAACGTCCGAATAGCATGCCGATAATAAATATGCCTGCCGCTAATCCTCCCATACTTTCTGAAGCGTGATATTTATCAATAGTAAATATAGTGACTGTAACGATTAATGTATAATGAATCAAATACATTAAAAAATTTACAATTGTAACGGAGATAAAATCTTTTGACCAGAGTTTATCATACATACGAAGACCGTCCTTTAATTAATTTTTCATGCACTATATATTATAATGATTAATGTATGCTAATGTAAAATTAGAATTTTTGATATTTATATAAGCATTGCTTATGTAAAAGGGGTGAGATAATGAACTTTGAACAATTAACTTATATTCAAAAAATATATGAAACAGAATCAATCGTTAAAGCAGCAGATATTATGCATATCAGTCAATCTGCGATGAGTCAGTCAATCGCAAACCTAGAATCAGAAGTAGGGTATAAAATATTTAACCGCTCACGTAAAGGGACTTTGCCAACTGAAGTTGGGAAGAAACTGATTCCGCTAATGATTAATATTATTGAAGCGCGTAGTGAATTATTATCTGAGGTAGACGCGTTGCATTCTAATATCGAGGGTTCATTAACAATTGCAACGATTCCTACACTATTCAATAAAATTATTCCTAAAGCATTATCTGCGTTTAAGAGAGATTACCCACATATTGAAGTGGAAGTAATCGAAAGTGATAGAGATGAAATTTTAAAAATGGTTGAAGCTCAGGTAGTTGATATAGGATTGATTGGCAAAGCTGAAAATGAACAGTTTGGGCAGCACATTGTAGCGCATTCATTGAATATTGCTACAGATTTTAGGTTGATTGTGCCTAAAAAATCAAAATTATCATTGCAAAACACGGTAGAGATGAAAGCGATTAGTGAATATCCTTTTGTTTTGTACGATCGCAATTTCTATCATCACAATTTCAAGCAATTTGAAGATGACAATGGGCCATTGAAAATTGTGTTCCGTACTAATAATCCAAGTGTGTTAATTAAAACTGTGTCAGAGGGTTTAGGGATAAGTATTGTATCAAGTTTGATGTTGGAAGATGATCCGTTTATATTGAATGGCTTGATAGAAATGTTACCTATTGGGGCGCCGTTCGATTATTATATTTATTTTACGGCACTTACACAATCAGATAGAACTAATGAACAAACAATAAAGACGTTTATAGAATATTTAAGAAACTGATTAATCGCAAAAATAAAGCAGAACCTATAGGGCGACATTGAAGTCCTTATAGGCTCTGCTTTTTAATTATTGTATTTTATTGAGAAAATGATAAAAGTAGGATAAATCAGAGATTTGTTGATTACAAACCGTACTATCGAAGCAGATATAATCCCCTTTTTTAGTGTATTGTCCATCACTAGTGGTGCGTGTTTTTCTCATGAATAAGGTGACACGAGACTCCTTATTACAAATGGAACAAAAGCCTTTAACTGTTTGGTTTGAAATATCCCCATAAAAGCCATCTAAATTTCCAAAATCATTATAATAGATTATATATTTTCTATTGGAAGCAACATCGTTCCAACCAATAAATGTACTTTCTAATAGCACTTCATTACTGATAAGTGGTGTTTTCAATTTCTTTACTTTTCTAAAAACTTTATCTACTTGTTTTTTAGAAGGATGCTCGAAAGGCAACACATAACCTTGAAGTGTACTTAAGATTTTTTCAGCTTGCATTTTTGATAATTGATAATTCATCAACTTTTCAATTTCTAATTGAATAGAAGGATCTACTCTTTGAAACGTATTGAGAATTTGTTCACGTGTAGTCTCTTGGATAGAAGCGATAGTATTAATGTCATTAACTGAATTATACACATTGATTAAATGCGCGATACGTTCTTTTATATAATTAAATTGATAAGGGTATAGTTGTTTTTCCATAATTTGATATTCCTTTCACATTTTAATAACTGCATGCATAAGATAGATGCCCTGTGAAAAGAAAAAATTCTACAAAGCATCGACTATTTTAATCGAGAACTTTGTATTAACAATGTAGCATTTGTTTGCAACATATTACCATCTCCATAAATACTTAATAAATAACTTATACCAACATATGACATGTGTGTCAAATATTGGAAATTCTCACCATTTACTAGACGAATTTTTTATTAAATAGAGATATAACAACTAGAAATAGTGAAAATGTAATGGCTAAATAGTAGACATTAGCGATTTACACTGCTAAAATTCAAAGCAAATGTTCACTCAAAGTATACAAAAAAGCGTTTTTATAGTATAATATTGTTGAAAATACGAGTATTGTACACTGGGAAAATACATTACGATTTCTGTAATATACAAGGGAGATATAAATATGAAAAAAATTATTATTACTGGTGCATTAGGACAAATAGGAACTGAGTTAGTAGTGAAGTGTAGAACATTATATGGGAATGATAATGTTTTAGCTACTGATATTAAAGAGCCAGAAGCTGATTCTGCAATTGCAAATGGTCCATTTGCAATATTGGATGTGACTGATAAAGCACGTATGAATGAACTTGTTGAATCATTTAAGCCAGACACGATTATGCATATGGCTGCTTTATTATCAGCTACTGCTGAAAAAAATCCTTTGTTTGCATGGGATTTAAATATGGGCGGATTAATGAATGCTTTAGAGGTTGCACGTGAACATGATTTATTATTCTTCACACCAAGTTCTATTGGTGCGTTCGGTCCATCAACACCTAAAGTTAATACGCCACAAGTAACGATTCAGCGCCCAACTTCAATGTATGGCGTGAACAAAGTTGCAGGTGAATTGTTATGTCAGTATTACTTTGAAAAGTTTGGTGTTGATACACGTAGTGTAAGATTCCCAGGTTTAATTTCACATATTAAAGAGCCTGGTGGCGGTACAACTGACTATGCAGTCGATATTTATTTTAAAGCTGTAAGAGAAGGACATTATTCAAGCTTTATTGAAAAAGGCACATTTATGGATATGATGTATATGGAAGATGCGATCGACGCCATTATCCAACTTATGGAAGCAGACGGAGTTAAATTAATAAACCGTAATGCTTATAATTTAAGTGCGATGAGTATTGAACCAGAAATGGTTAAAGCAGCAATTCAAGAATATTATCCAGACTTTAAATTAGACTATGATGTAGACCCAGTGAGACAATCAATTGCTAATAGTTGGCCAGATAGTATTGATGTAAGTTGTGCAAGAGCAGAATGGGGCTTTGATCCACAATATGATTTAAACAAAATGACTAAAGTGATGTTAGATGCTATCGAAGGTAAAGAAACAGCTGCAGTAAGATAAAATAAGATCAGCTGCTATTCAATAGAATTTAAAAACTCAAACAGCAATAATGATAATTAAAAATGGAGTATTTGCTGTTATAAATTAAAACTAAATACTATGTATTTTCGTCTGTTAAGTGATAGAAAGTCTAATGTGGCGTAGATATGTTGTTAAAATTTTGAATTTGATAACATGTTTACGCTATTTTTATTAATAAATATATTAAGATAAGCGGGAATGGATCCATTCTAAAACACCATTTTTTAAAGTACTATTATCAATGATGAAAATTAATGCTAATTATCCATAAACTTTAAATCATGTATATTTATTATTTGAATTTTTTAATTTTCCGTTGCTATAACTAGAGGTTAAATACAAAGGAAACAGCGTATGAAAATTGATTTCTGTTCCTCTCCCTTATTATTTCTTTATTTTAAATTTTTTGAAAATTATTGAACAGCACTCGTTGGATTGATATAATTTAATGTAATACTCAAAGAAATACCTTTAGGAGGAAAAATCATGTCAGAAAAAATTGAATTTGTACAACGAGAAACACTTAAAGAAAAACCGGATCCAAGCGATTTAGGTTTTGGGAAATATTTCACAGATTATATGTTAAGTTTCGACTACGATATTGATCAAGGATGGCATGATTTAAAGATTGTGCCTTATGGACCAATTGAACTCTCTCCGGCAGCACAAGCCTTACATTACGGTCAAGCAGTATTTGAAGGTTTGAAAGCTTACAAGCATGACGGTGAGGTAGATTTATTCCGTCCCTCTGAGAACTTTAAACGTATTAATAATTCATTGGCACGATTAGATATGCCGAAAGTTGATGAAGAGGCAGTGTTAGAAGGTTTAAAGCAATTAGTAGATATAGAACGTGATTGGGTACCAGAAGGTGAAGGTCAATCGTTATACATACGTCCATATGTTTTCGCCACAGAAGGTATTTTAGGCGTACGTCCTTCTTATTCATATAAATTATTAATTATTTTGTCACCATCAGGTTCATATTATGGTGGGGAGTCGTTAAGCCCAACAAAAATTTATGTAGAAGATGAATATGTGCGTGCTGTTCGTGGCGGTGTAGGTCATGCAAAAGTTGCAGGTAACTACGCTGCTAGCCTATTAGCACAAACGAATGCATCAGCACAAGGTTATGATCAAGTATTGTGGTTAGATGGCGTTGAACAAAAATATGTAGAAGAAGTTGGTAGTATGAATATCTTCTTCGTAGAAAATGGTAAACTTGTAACGCCAGAACTAAATGGTAGTATTTTACCAGGTATTACACGTAAAACTGTGATTGAATTAGCGCAAAATTTAGGCTATGAAGTGGAAGAACGTCGAGTATCTATCGACGAACTTATTGAAGCACACAATAAAGGTGAATTAACAGAAGTATTTGGTACAGGTACAGCAGCAGTTATCTCTCCGGTAGGTCAGTTGAAATATGGTGAAACTGAGATCGTTATTAATAATAATGAAACAGGGGAAGTTACTCAAAACTTATACGATAATTATACTGGCATTCAAAGTGGTAAACTTGAAGATCCACAAGGCTGGAGAGTCGTTGTACCAAGATATTAACACACACAATAATCTAAATTATGTGAGTAAATTTTAATAACTAATATAATATGTGAGGCTGAGACATATCAATGTATGTCTCAGCCTCACTTTATGTATAATTTGATGAAATGTATTCCGATAGAATTATTAGTTTGAAGATGACTGAGGTTAATTTTTCTCTTTCATATCATCTTTAGCACCTTTTTGTATATCATCGATGTGATAAAACCCACTAATGACAATCATAGAAATTATAATGAAACCAACGCCTTTAAACCAACTAGATGGAGACATTTGTTTTTCTCTTTTAGCAAAATATAACCCGATTAATTCTGCAACAACAATAAAAGTAATTGCCTAACCCATAAAACAAAACTAATTTTTAAAGAAAATACATTTGTATTTAAATATAAACACAAATTTTTATAGCATTAAATATTTGAAAAATATTATTTAATACAATTATTGGTGAAGTATAAGTTGTTTTGAAAGGAGTATAGATGTGAATAGAATATTGAACATTGCCAGTTTTATTATAATTATTTTGTTAATGCTGTATACGGGGATAAATTATAATACTTTGCCTAAAACGGTACCAATTCACTATGATTTATATAATCATTCAGACGGATGGGGGGATAAAAATTCATTGTTTTTGATACCATTTATAGGTTTAATGATATGGTTTTTAATGTATTCACTATATAAATATTATCCGAAATTGGTAAATCTAGATATTAAATTAACAGGAAAACAACCGACAAAAAAGGCGATTAAAACGCATACAACTTTTGTTGCTATTTTGAACTTTGAAATTATTTTATTTATTTCTTTAAAGGGAGTAATGGATATCTATAGTATCAAAGGGGGATCGATACATTTAGGCATCTTTCAGTTTGTGACTTTTGCTATAGCTATTGGAGTAACCTTAATATGGTTGGTAGTGAACGACTATAAGAACAAACGAAAATGATATAACGAATGCAGTTTCATTATTTGTATACAGAGTTAGTTTTATATTAAAATAAAATAGGTTTTAAAAACAAAGATAGTGTGAAACTATAGGAGCTGTTCTAGCGATGAAATGGATTTTATTTGATAAAGATGGCACAATCATATATTTCGACCGTAGTTGGATGAAGATTGGTTTACAACTTGTAGATGATTTTATGGAAGTTTACCAAGATGAAATTGATGATAGAGAGGCAGCATATGCGTATTTAGGTGTAGTAGATGGAGAAATTCAACCAGGTACGATCATGGCTTCAGGCGCCTTAGATGAAATGGTTCAAGCATTCTGTGATATTGCAGGCCAAGATGTTACTGAATGGGCACAAAGTAGAAGTCAAACACTTGTAGATAATCGTGTTCCAGAAAATATCTTAGTAGAAGGTATTGAGGAGACACTTAAAACCTTAAAACGCCAAGGTTATAAAATGGGAATTGTAACAAGTGATTCTAAAAAAGGCGTGGAGCAGTTTCTAGAAATTACGAAATTCGATCATTTCTTTGATGTGGTTATTTCAACAGAAGCAAACGCAGTTGAAAAACCAAATCCAGAAGTACTTAACCCGTTATTTGATCATTATGATGTAGCTCCTCAAGATGTAACTATTGTAGGTGATACTGCAAATGATATGCAAACAGGCGTTAATGCGAAATTAGGCTTGAAAATCGCAGTGTTAACAGGCGTTGGTTTAGAACAAGAATTTACAAATGCAGATTACATAGTAGAAACTGCAAATGATATTGTGGAAATAATAAATCAATAGGCTTAACCTCTAAATTATGTCATAATATACGTAACGTATATTATGATTTTTTTATATTTAATATAAGTGTCGAGGTGATTAGATGATTGATGGTAAATACGCCGATTATCAAGGTGAAACTTATAAAGTAGTGGAAATTATTAGTAATGAAGTTGTATTGGTCACTGAAGACGAACGAGCTTTAGCGCACGGTTTTGAAGCAAATACAACAAATCATACGGCACACACGTTGTATTTTAAACATGTTGCGCGCGATGATATAGATGAACTGTATGCACTGTACCAAGAAGCGAGATACGGTGGTGCTGTGTTTGACCTCTATCAAGATACTGAAGGACAATTATATATTGGTACCGAAGACCAAGATAAGGCTAGCACCTTTGGTTTAGTACAAACAGATGAATATTACTATAGTAAATATGTTACAGAAGATGAAATTGAAAAAATAATTTATCGACGTCATATTGAATAAATTACGAGATCCGAATAAAAAAGTCACTCCGACTAAAAAGTTTAGTGGGAGTGACTTTTAATGCAAAGTTAGAGTCTAGCGTTGATCAACTTTACGGTATGTGTCAATGACATGGCGTATTTTATCGATAACTGGGTTTAATGATTCGGGATCTTCGTGTAAGTCATATTCATTAATGTTTACACGAACCACAGGGCACGCGTTAAATTCGGAAATCCAATCTTCATAGCGTTGGAATAACTTTTGCCAATATGCTACATCTGTCTCAATTTCCATTTGACGACCACGTTGTTTAATTCGTTGAATCACATCTTCATAGTCACATTCTAAATAAATTAAGACGTCTGGTTTAGGGAAATAAGGTGTCATTACCATAGCGTTGAACAGCTCAGAATAAGTTTGGAAGTCTTCAGGACTCATTGTTCCTTGTTCTTCATGCATTTTGGCAAAAATATCAACATCTTCATAAATAGAACGATCTTGAATAAAACCGCCTCCGTATTCAAACATACGTTTTTGTTCTTTAAAGCGTTCTGCTAAGAAATAAATTTGTAAATGGAAGCTCCAACGTTCAAAGTCATTATAAAATTTATCAAGGTATGGATTATTATCGACGTTTTCAAATGAAGTTTTAAAGTTAAAGCGTTCTGCTAAAGCCTTTGTTAAGGTTGATTTACCAACGCCTACTGTACCAGCGATAGTAATTACAGCATCTTGTGGAATACCATATTTATTCATGCTCATGTCCTCCAATAAGTGGTTTCACTAATTCTAAAATATAATTATAATCTTCATCATACTTAACAAAGTCAAGTTGAGTAGTATCGATTCGTATAACACGTGCGCCTTCTGATTTAAGAGATTCATAATATGCATTATAGTCACGCTTAAGATTTAATAAATAATCATCTGCAATTTGATGTTCGAAGCTACGATTACGATGTGCAATACGTGTTTTTAGCATTGCTAAATCAGCATCTAAGAAGATGATAATATTTGGCATTTCTAAATCTTCGGTTAAAATATCGTAGATTCTTGAGAATTTATTATATTCTGATGGGGTTAAGGTATTATTTGCAAATATCTTATTTTTATATATGTGATAATCGCTAACAATTCCATTATCAATTAAAGCAAGATCTTGAAATTGTTTATACCGATTACATAAGAAGAACATTTCTGTTTGGAAACTCCATTTTGAAATGTCATCATAGAAATCTGATAAAAAAGGATTTTCTGTAATAATTTCTTTTTCTTCGTAATATTTATAAGTTTGACTGAGTTTATGTGCTAAAGAAGACTTTCCGACTCCAATCGGGCCTTCTATTGCGATAAAATGTTTTTTCATATTTTCCGCTCCAATGTTAAAATAGACATTAAATATTGTACCATATGTGAGGTGTGTGAGACACATGACAAATCACCAATTTTATATGAAAATGGCGATTGAAGAAGCTAAAAAAGCTGGCGATATAGGTGAAGTACCTATTGGCGCTGTGATTGTTAAGAATGATGAAATTATTGCAAGAGCACACAATTTAAGAGAATCAAAAAAAGATCCAACCGCACATGCAGAATATCTTGCTATTCAAAAAGCATCGAAGCTCTTAAATAGCTGGCGATTGGAAGAGTGTCAACTCTATGTGACCTTAGAACCTTGTGTTATGTGTGCTGGTGCAATTGTGATGAGCCGTATTCCACATGTGATATATGGTGCAAAAGATCCCAAAGGGGGATGTGCGGGTAGTCTGATGGACCTCTTACAAGAACCTAGGTTTAATCACCGTGCACAAGTAGAAATAGGTGTAATGGAAGAAGCATGTAGTCAATTATTGACTGAATTTTTTAGGAATATTAGAAAGAAGAAAAAGATCATACAAACAGCCGATAATACAAATAACTAAACTTTTGGTAAAATAAGAATATGTTACAAAATTATGGCAAATGAGAATGAAATGTAATTAAATTTGTGTAATCGATCTAAGAAGGGAACGAGGTAAACGAATGATAAACTTAATTGCTACAGATATGGATGGTACGTTACTTAATGCCGCACATGAAATATCCGAGGAAAATATTAAAGCCATTAAATATGCGCAGTCACAAGGTATTACTGTTGTTATAGCAACAGGCCGTGCTTTTTATGAGGCGAATGCACCCGTGAATCAAACAGACTTAAAAATGCCCTATATTTGTTTGAATGGTGCAGAAGTGAGAGATGAATCATTTAATATCATGAGCACTTCTAATTTGAACCGTGAATTAATCAATAGAATTACGCATGAACTCAAAAATGAA
The DNA here is from genome assembly GCF_054031535.1 of Staphylococcus sp. mip270_02. Lineage (NCBI taxonomy): Bacteria > Bacillati > Bacillota > Bacilli > Caryophanales > Staphylococcaceae > Staphylococcus > Staphylococcus sp. mip270_02. Next base: position 2,813,119 of record NZ_CM132934.1, on the reverse strand, counting down.
GACATCTATTACCAAGTGTATACAAACTTAGGTATCTATACAGAAAATCCGCAACGTGACTTAGAAATTTATATAGATATTGCTGAACGTGCAGGACAACATGCGGATGTAGAAAAGATTAAAGCTGGTATTCAAAAGCGTATTGATAACGGCACTTTAAAAGTGGTAGATAATTATGACAAAATTGAAGATACGCCAGGTGAAATTGTAATGAAAATTTTAGCATTTGATAGTGATTTGTCAAAAATTGACCGCGTCAGTGAAAGGTTAGCTCAATCAGAGAGTCTTGCAATATCATCATCATCTAGAGGTAATATTGAAATTACTCATTCAGATGCACAAAAAGGTATAGCTTTAGAAACAATTGCTGAACGATTAAATATTGACATGAAAAATGTTATGGCAATCGGTGATAACATGAATGACATTTCAATGCTTGAACGTGTAGGTTATTCTGTAGCTATGGATAATGCTGCACCAGAAGTAAAAGTAGTAGCAACATACGCAACAGACTCTAATGAAGAAAGTGGCGTTGGTAAGGCGATTATGAAGCTGCTTAAGGAAAATAACGAAAAATAGTATGAGGTGAAGTAATAAATGAAAGGTTTAATTATAGTAGGTAGCGCGAAATTAGGTTCGCATACTACTGCATTATCAAAATATTTAAAAGGTCATTTTGAAGAGCATGACTTTGAAGTTGATATCTTCGATTTGGCAGAGCACCCAATCCACCAACTTGATGTATCAGGCGCTTCACAACCAAGTGAAGATTATAAAAACAATTTAAACATATTAAAGGAAAAAGCGAGAGCAGCAGACTTCTTTGTGTTAGGTAGTCCGAATTACCATGGTTCATATTCTGGTATTTTAAAAAATGCATTAGATCATTTAACAATGGATGAATTTAAAATGAAACCAGTTGGCTTGATTGGTAATAGTGGTGGTATTGTAAGTTCTGAACCATTATCACATTTACGACTGATTGTTAGAACGTTATTAGGTATTGCAGTGCCAACGCAAATCGCTACGCATGATACAGATTATAAAAAACTTGAAGATGGTACATTATACTTAGATAATGAAGAGTTCCAATTACGTGCGCGTTTATTTGTAGATCAAATAATCTCATTTGTTAAAAATAGCCCTTACGAACATTTAAAATAGGGTGAGCGTACCATTTTATTTATGAACTAAAATAGGGTGTTAATTAGCGTAAAATAGTTATAAAAAGTCGCGAAGACCTTATATAATACACTACATCTCAATAATAGGCTGGAACGTATATACGTTCCAGCCTATTATTTATTTTATAAACTTGGTTGATTAGTCTTTTCTATTTAATATCGTATCGACAATTAAATTATATTGCTTAATAATAGATTCTATTTTCGGAAAATCTATATCATGTAAGAAGATACGTCTTTCATCATAAACGTCTCTTGATTTTTTAAACAATCCTAAGTTACTTAAATGATTAATTTGTACTGATAGAGGGGTGTTTTCAATATTTAAATGCTTTTTAAGTTCTACAGCATCTATTTTTTCTTTGTTGAGATAATTCAGTTTTTCTAGAATGACAATTTCTAAAAATGACATGTCTAAATTTTTCTTTAGGGCTCGTTTAATTGTATTTCTATTTTCTTCGTAATAAATTGTATTCATAATTTCCCTCTCAATTCTTTTTAAACTTTGTATAAAGATTTATCTTATTGGTTCACTTTATAGTGCACATTCAGATTGACTATGCCTTTAATAAGTTTTATTTATTTCAAGATTGATAGGGAGCATAGCCTTTAACCTTTTCAAACTGTTGTAAATAATTTTGAAACGTACGGAATTTATATGTTTTCCATACGTTATCTAATGTATCTCCATTCAGTAATGAACAATTTGAAAAATGAATTTTTGCAGCAACAATGTATTGTGATAACGTACTACCCACAATCATTGTAAAAGTTCGAGATAAGAAACTAGAATTCACAAAAAATACTTCGGCAATTTGCTGACAATTTAACTTATCTTCTATATGGTTGTGGATGTAAATTGTTACATTTTTAATTAGCGCATATTTATAATTATTTGATTCATAGCCAAGTTGATTATTACACACGCTTAATGTATGTATTGTTGTTAAAAGTGATAAAAACGTCTCTACAGGCACATGGCATTCTTCCTCTAAAGCTATAAAAATATTTGTAAATTGTGATTTTAATATATGATGCTCTCTATCTTCAAGATGTGTATCTATTCCTTTAGATATCGTTTGTTCAGTATCGTTTATGTAATGATAGTTGTTTATTGACAAACAAAGTAAGTCAGCATCGATAGATATAAGCTCGATATATTCATAGTCATGGATGTAAAAAATATCACCAGAAATATATTGTTCAAATATGTCATTTTTTAATAATGTGACTTTGCCTTTGGCGACCCAATAAATATTTAAAAAGTGCGGTGTACTTAGATTATAATCTGTGTTTTTTATAAGTTTATAAAGTTTAATTTTATAGTCCATCTTTAACATTACCCCACACTTATCGAATAAAAATTGATTTGAAGTTACTAGCATAATCATTTTAATATGGAAATCGTATATAGAACATTAGTTAAAATTAAATGTTAATATTTATTTTTTTAAAATAGAGAAGTTGATTCTAAGTGAATGTTAAAATTTTAATCTAACATACTAAAATTTAATAAATCACAGCTTACAATACAGGTACATAAAATTTAAGTTATATATGCAAATAAAAAAATGTACAAAATGTCGATGTTAATCAGACATTTTGTACACTTTTTAAAATTGCTATATTTTATTTTCTATATTTTAATTTTGCAAAGGCGTCATGTTGATGTATAGACTCTTCATTACGACATTCTATGTCGAATCCATCAAGCCATTCAAAACCGACTAAGTCAGCAGCGATTAAACGAATTAAATCTTCTACAAATCTTGGGTTTTCATAAGCGCGTTCTGTAACGCTTTTTTCATCTGGACGTTTAAGAATAGGGTATAATATAGAGCTTGCGTTCGCTTCCATGGCATCAAGAATTTTCCCTTTGTAATCGTCTACTAGCTCAACATCTTTGTTGATGTATGCTTTGACAGTTACAATACCACGTTGGTTATGGGCAGAGTATTCGCTGATTTCTTTAGAACAAGGGCAGAGTGTCGTTACTGCAGCTTGAATAGTGATTTCCTTGCGCGTTACTTCTTTTTTATCTATTGCTAAACCATAAGTAACATCTGCATGACCCACAGCTTTAATTTGAGTTACTGGGCTGTATCGATCAAAAAACCACTTTGCTGATACATCTAGGCCAGCAGCATTTTGGTTCATGCTTTCTTGTAAACTACGTAGCAGTTGATAAAGAGAGTCAAAATCTAATTCGATGCCATTATGATAGTGTTTTTCAACACTTTCTAAAATACGGCTCATATTGATACCTTTTTCATCTTGATTAAGGCTTGTTGAGAAACTAAAATTTCCAGCAGTTTGGAAACGATCAACAAGTACAGGGTATACAAGATTTTTAATGCCGACTTCTTCTATTTCAAATAAGAAGTCTTTATGCGTGCTTTGCAAGTCTTTCATGTTTTCTTTTACAGTTGGTTTAGTGCCTTCAATAGGGTCGACGGAACCGAAATGTTTCCAACGACCTTCTCGAGTAGATAAGTCAAATTCTGTCATGCTATTGCCTCCACTTAAGATTCAAAGTTATAAGTCCAATAAGGTTCTACTTCTAAGAAACTGTGCACTTCTCCAGGAACATCAGGTGTTGCTAATTGTTCTAAAAATGGTCCTGTTTGTGATGCGTGTGCTTCAAATGCGCGAAGTTTTACCTCTTTATAATCACTGATCTCATTTAGAATGTCGGGTTCACCTAATTTTTCAGGTGCGTCATTACTAAATGCTACAAGTTGTAAACGTGGTCTTTCAGATGCTGCCATACGACCCACAGTTCTTACGACTGCTTCAGCAGTAGCTTCATGGTCTGGGTGTACAGCGAACTGAGGGTAGAACGAAATAATCACAGATGGTTGTAATTCATCAATTAAGGATTTAACCATAGCATCCATTTCATCATGGGGTTCAAATTCAACCGTTTTATCTCTTAATCCCATTTTACGTAAATCAGTTATGCCTATTGCTTCCATGGCATTTTCTAATTCTTTTTCTCTAATGTCCGGTAATGTTTCACGTGTTGCAAAAGGTGGGTTACCTAAATTACGACCCATTTGCCCAAGTGTTAAACATGCATAAGTGACCGGAACGCCATTGTCGATATAACGTGCGAGTGTGCCTGCAGATGAGAACGATTCATCATCTGGGTGTGGAAAAATTACTAATACTTGGCTTTCCTCTGACATAATACGCCTCCTTAAGCTTTAAATGGTTGAGTACTTATTTCTAACGCAGCAGCTAATTGACCTTCATAGTTAAATCCTGCTAATAGAAACTCGCCATTTTCATTTACTTCGTAATGTGTTAACCCTTGAACATAAACCCAGCCGTTATCTTTTAATTTGAGTCCAACACGGAAAGGATCTTTGTTGCCGCCTTTAAGTTGCGCATGTTCATAAGTAACTTGAATATTTCTTAAAAAGGTTCCTGCATTAAATACACGTTGGTCAAAGTGTGCAGCATAAGCACCATTTGTTGTTTCGACATGTAGGTATACAGGTTTATGCTCATATGAAGAAAGTAAAGATTGTACTTTTTCATGATTGATTTCTTCCAAAATTTTGCCTCCTTGCTTTCAAAACCCAACATTACAAAATTCATTTGATTTAAATTTAGTACAAATAATGTACTTTAAAATATATCTACAGTCTAGTTTAAACCGACTTTTGTACATTTGCTACCTGAAAAGTAAATTTTATATACCAGAATTGTACTGTAATTTTGATTATCTATCTATTTTACTAAAAACAGCAATAGAAATGTATAACTCTGCTCATTTTATTGTAAATAATTTATATTATATAAAATGATGTGAGTTATAAAATTGAAATTCTTTTAAAACCATCAGAAAAACGTATAATATATGTTGTAACCATATGTAGTATAAAGTAGTTTGATCATCTTAATAGGAGGACATTTGTTTATGAAAATAACGAACCTTGGAACGAGAAGTTATGCTTCTTTTTATGTAGCTTGTGAATTATACAAGCAAATGAGTCAACAATGTCATAGTAAATTAGGTCTAGCTACAGGTGGCACCATGGTCGAAGTCTATAAATTTTTAGTCGAGCTATTAAATAAAAACAAGTTAGATGTATCTCAAATAGAAACGTTTAATTTAGACGAATATGTTGGTATTGATACTACACACGTACAAAGTTATCACACATATATGAACGAAGTGTTATTCAAACGTTATCCTCACTTTAATCCGTCATTAGTTCATATTCCAAATGGAAATGCGGAGAATTTAGATGAAGAAACAAAACGTTATGAATATTTGATCAATCAACAAGGCCCAGTAGACATTCAAATATTAGGCATCGGCGAAAATGGACACATCGGTTTTAACGAGCCTGGTACAGATGTGAATAGCGCAACACATGTTGTAAATTTAACAGAAAGCACAATTAATGCGAATAGTCGCTATTTTGAAAATGAAGATGAAGTACCAAGTCAGGCTATTTCTATGGGACTTTCTACAATTTTAAAAGCACAGAGAATCATTTTACTCGCATTTGGAGAGAAGAAAAGAGCGGCTATTGAGAAATTAGCTGAAAATGAAGTGAATAGTGATGTGCCAGCTACAATATTACATGCACATCCTAATGTAGAAATTTATGTTGATGATGATGCAGCACCTAGGATATAGTGACTGAGTTTTAATCATACAGAAAAGGGTAAACATTTTAAGCGTAAGATTTTAAAACGTAAGCTTAGTCCAATGGGACTTTGATAATCTAATTCAAGAAGGGATGATCATTTTGGAATTACAACTAGCAATTGATTTATTAAACAAAGAGGAAGCGGCAGAGCTTGCAAATAAAGTTAAAGACTATGTAGATATTGTAGAAATTGGTACACCGATTGTGATAAATGAAGGGTTACCAGCAGTACAACATTTAAATGATAATATTGAAGGCGTTAAAGTTTTAGCTGACCTTAAAATTATGGATGCAGCAGACTATGAAGTAAGCCAAGCAGTGAAGTTTGGTGCAGATGTTGTAACTATTCTAGGTGTTGCTGAAGATGCTTCTATCAAGGCTGCAGTAGAAGAAGCACATAAACATGGTAAAGAATTATTAGTCGATATGATAGCAGTACAAGATTTACAAAAACGTGCAAAAGAATTAGATGAATTAGGTGCGGACTATATTGCAGTTCACACTGGTTATGATTTACAGGCTGAGGGCGAATCACCATTAGAAAGTTTACGCCAGGTCAAATCAGTAATTAAAAGTTCTAAAGTTGCGGTAATCGGTGGTATTAAACCGGATACGATTAAAGAAGTGGTAGCAGAAGACCCAGATTTAGTTGTAGTTGGTGGCGGTATTGCTAATGCAGATGATCCAGTAGAAGCTGCAAAACAATGTAAAGATGCGATTGAAGGCAGATAATATGACTGAAATTACAAACTATCGTCTAATCTTAGATGAACTAGACCATACACTTTCACATGTGAAAGATAATGAAGCTGAAGTTTTTTTAGCACAGGTTGTTAAAGCGAAACAAGTTTTTGTTGCTGGAAAGGGTCGCTCTGGCTTTGTAGCAAATAGTTTTGCCATGCGTTTAAATCAACTAGGCAAATATGCATATGTTGTTGGAGAGTCAACGACACCTTCCATTACTTCAGAAGATTTATTTGTAATTATTTCTGGATCAGGAAAAACTGAACACTTGAAACTTTTAGCTGATAAAGCTAAAAGTGTTGGCGCTGAAGTTGTTTTATTGACGACAAGCCCAAATTCACCAATCGGTCAATTGACTAATGCAATTATTGAGTTGCCAGCGGGTACTAAATACGATGCAGAAGGCTCGGCTCAACCATTAGGCAGTTTATTCGAACAAGCATCACAAATATTCTTAGACAGCATCGTTTTAGATTTAATGTCAGAACTAAATACTGATGAAGAAACCATGCAACAAAACCATGCAAATTTAGAATAATAAAGATGGTTAAGAGGTTAGCACATAAATCACTAGCGTCTTTTAACTGTCAACAAGTCCCCGACTTTGTTGACAGTTTTTTTGTGCGTAATTTTCGTGAATCAATAAGATTTTAGATTGTACGCTACAGTTAATAATATTTCTAAGAACATTAATAAGATAGTGGTTGTTTATGTTTATTATGTCGTTGGAATTTATATTATAAATATATAATGTATTTATTAGTGTTTTGTGATTTGTTAAAGTAAAGGCTTTCAAAAAATGTTTATATATTTTAATATTGATTAAATAGATAAAAATAAATAAATTTGGTTAACAAAAAAATTTCTAACTAATTAGGCGTGGTTAATAATATAAAGCTAGGATATATTGATGTTTTAGCATCTAATGAGATGAAGGTGAGATGTTTGAAGAAACGACAATGGAAATTAAGTACAATAATTATTATTTTTGTGTGTATTGTTGTGCTAATTTCTTTAGTTATTACTAGTATTTTGATAGGTAATACAGTTAAAAACTCTATTCATAAAACTGCTGAAGAGAAGGCCGAAGCTGTGTCTAGAACAACGGCGCAATCGAATATTGTCAAAAGAGGTTTGAAAGATAAAAGTAAGGAGCAACAAATACAGCGTTATGCTTCAGAAATTAAATCAGCTACAGATGTTAGTTTTATTGTTGTCATGGATATGAATAGTATAAGAAAATCGCATCCCAATTCTGGTTTAATAGGTAAAAAGTTTCAAGGAGGAGATGAATCCCCAGCCTTAAAAGGTAAAGAAATCATAACTGAATCTAAAGGAACTTTAGGCAAATCGTTAAGATCATTTACCCCGATTTATGACAATGGTGAACAGATTGGTTTAGTCGCAGTTGGCATCCCAATTGAAACTGTAAATGAAGCATTTGCATCGGGAATGAAAGATATTTGTATTGGTCTGATTATAGGTCTGTTTTTCGGTATTGTAGGTGCATATTTATTAGCAAGATATATTAAAAAGATATTACATGGTTTAGAACCTGCAATTATTGCGAAACGATTAGAAGAAAGAAATACGATGTTGCAATCTGTACATGAAGGTATCGTTGCAGTAGATAGAGAAGGTAAAATTAATTTAGTAAATAAATCAGCTATACAAATATTTAAAAAAGCGGGGTTAGCTGCATATCCAATTGGCATGAAAATAAATGAATATTTGGATTCAACGCAATTAGATAAAGTGGTAGAAATTGGACAACCTCAAGTTGATGATGAACAAAATATTAACGGCGTGAAAATATTGGTTAACAGAGTACCATTATATGTTAATAACCAAATCGTTGGTGCTATTTCAACTTTTAGAGATAAGACAGAGATGAATAGATTATCTGAACAGCTAGTTGGGGTGAAAACTTATGCGGAAACATTAAGAGCACAATCTCATGAATTTAGTAATAGATTACATGTTATTATGGGCATGTTACAAATGGAAAATTATGAGGAAGTAAAACAATATATTCGAGAAATTGTGAGTTATAGTGCCCAAGAAAATGTTAATATTGCTACACAAATTAAAGATGCAGCATTGGCAGGGTTTCTAATCGGTAAATTGAGTTTGACTAGAGAGAAAAATATAGAATTAACGATTCATATAAATGAAGTGGTCCCCGAACCTCGTGATAGTCGATTAACACATGAAATCATTACCGTAATTGGCAATTTAATTGATAATAGTATAGATGCTTTAGAGCATCAGAATGACAAAATAATTAAAGTTAATTTAAACTATACACAACAAAAGTTTAAATTTGATATAACGGATTCTGGGGAAGGTCTAACACCACATATGCAACATAAAATCTTCGAAAAAGGTTACTCTACAAAAGGTAATAATAGAGGGTATGGTTTATATTTAATAAAAGAAAGCGTTAAGAAGCTCAATGGCTCGATTAACGTCGATAAAGATTTGGATGGACACACTAAATTTATAGTTGAAATCCCATATGATTGAAAGAAGGGGTAAAGATGATTGATGTATTAATTGTTGAAGATGATCCGATGGTCGCTCAATTAAACCAACAATTTTTAGAAAAAATAGAAGGATTTAATATAAACGATATCGCACATAACATTAAAGATGCCACAGCAATACTTCAATTTAAGAAGGTTGATTTGGTGTTATTAGATGTCTATTTACCAGATGAAAGTGGATTAACGTTGCTAAATTATATACGTCAGCATCAGTTGAAAACAGACGCGATTCTAATTACTGCAGCTTCAGACATAGAAAAAGTTCAAACTGCACTACACTATGGAGTGGTTGATTACTTAATTAAACCATTTGAATTTGAAAGATTTGAACAAGCATTAGTTAAATATAAGAATAAATTTCAAATATTTAATCAACGTGAAGTAGTAGATCAAATCGCGTTAGATGAGGCTCTACTTAATAAGCGTAATACCATTAATGAAGCTAAAGCTACACTCCCTAAAGGTTTAACGAAGAGTACTTTGCAAGCGATTGTTAATAATGTGAATCAATCAGAAAAAATTGAGTTTTCTACGGCAGAAATTGCAGAAGCGGCCCATATATCTAGAGTTTCTGTACGTAAATATTTAAAGTTTTTAGTAGAAATAGATATTCTTGAAGAATCGCTCACTTATGGTATTGGTAGACCAGTTTATTTATATAAGTTCAAAAAGAAAAATATCGATTTTCTACAAAGATATATATCAATCACCTAGAAAGTATTTAATAGTGCCTCAAGTAAATATTTGTAGTGTTCATAACTACAGATTTAATATCTACTGTTCAACTTGCATTATGATTGAAGTCTAAAGTTCAAAAAGATATCTAATTAGTTTATAATTAGAATTAATTAACTTTAGGAGTGTTTTTTTGAAATACTTTTTAATTACTATGGGTGTATTATTTACAATTATTGGTTTTGTAGGAGCTATATTACCGTTATTACCTACGACTCCATTTTTATTAGTTGCTGTTATTTGTTTTTCCAAGAGTTCGGAGAGATTTGAAAATTGGTTAGTAAATACTAAAATTTATATAACTTATGTAGAAAGTTTTAAAAACAACAAAGGCTATACTTTGAAAAATAAATTTAAGTTATTGATTAGTGTTTACATTGTTGTTGGATTCTCGATTTTTATGATAGATCATTCATTAATAAGACTAGGGTTGGTAATAATGCTGATCATTCAAACAATTGTACTATTTACAGTTGTTAAAACATTACCTAAGAATTTTTAAGTCTGAAAAATTAGAAATAAGCAATAATAGGTTAGCGATTAAACTATATTCAACTTTTGTTTTGACTATTTGTATTTATAAAAGATAGAAATGGACAAATGCTCATGGGTAATCTCACAAACTCAATAAGCAGATTACAAGTGATGGTTTAAAAATAAAGGTATATAGTCGATGTGCATAAAAACTAGTTTTTTTAGCGTTAATCTTTATAAATGGAGGATTGAAAATGAAACTTATCAGTATTATTTTGGGTATTTTAGTGATACTTTCTTGGTTGTTTGTACTTAAAGAGTACAAACGAGGAAATGAGAAAACAGAAAAGGGTAAGACAGTCATCCTAATTGCTTGTGCTTTGACTTTTGTGATGACGTTAATGAATTTCTTTGACTAGTTAGAAACTTGAACATAATACTAATTTGTTTTAAAACTTATAGCGTTAAAATTTATAAATTCTAGTAATTATATGACGTAATATGAATAGGAAAGCTCCCCGAAACCTACTATATAGGTTTTGGGGAGCTTTTTAACAAGAAAATTATTTTATTCTTTTCAATATAGTTGAAGCAATAGCACATAAAATTGTAATACAAAGTAAGACACATAAAAGGGTAAAGCTACTGCCAGAGACATTAAAACCCATTTCAAAAGTAGTATTACTCTTATGCATATAGAAATTTATAATTATAGTAATTATCACGCCAATAAAGGAAAGTATGCCTATAATATCAATCATTAATTTAGTATAAGGATACTTGGTATTTTTTGTAATCATATCTTCACTACTTTCTTTAAATTTAATTTTTGGAAAATGCTAGTTATTCGTACTTAAAGTAAAGTGATAAATAAGAGATAGATTTAACAAATTTTTTAGAGAAAAATACTTCACTTATCATCAAATAATTAGCAATTCATTTTTTACTAAACTTTAAATGTTTATATTAATTATAAAATAGTTAATATTTTGAGAAAAATACTATATGTATAATAACATAGTTATTAATATGTTATAATCGTAGCAAATATATTTTAGGAAAAGAGGGTTTGATAATGAAAGCTATAAAATACTCATTACTAATTGCGTTAACATTACTATTAACAGCTTGCAATAATGCTAAATCAGAATATGAAACTCCTGATAAAGAAGCACAAGCGACAGAAACACCAACTGAAATATTTTCAAGTCAGAAAATAGATGAAACTATTAGTGAAGAAGAAATGGATTCAAGTATTAAGCAATATTTAGATACGTTTAACGCGTTGGAGGAAAACACTTCAAAAATGAGTGAGAGAGATGAGTTAAATGAGAAGGATCAAGCAAAATTAAATAGATTAACAAAAATGGCTCACAAGAATGATGAAAACTTTAAGCATTTTATAGAATCAAATCAAATACCTGAACAATATGAAAAAGGAAGTTTTGAAGTTAGTGATTATGTAACTTCTGTGAATGAATTAATGAGTAAAATTAATGATAAAGTAAATGAAACGAAAAATGAGTCACATTCAGATAAAGCAAAATTAAAAGCTGTAGGAGAAATTGAAGATCTGAATGCTAAATATAAAGATAGAGTTAATGGAAAAAAACAAGAAAAAGTAGAACAATTTCTAAAGAAACATGATATTAAAACAAAGGCGTTTGATTAAAATAAAAGAGAAATATATAATATTGATGAATTTATAGAAAAAATTGTAAGTGAAAAAACGTGTTTAATTAAATAAAGTTGAATGTTTTGTAATGAAAACAATCCCCTAAATTATGGTTCGAAATCCCGTCGTTTAGGGGGATTTTATATGTGAAAATAACTTTTACATATTTGATGAATATTGAAAGTAAAACATATAGACTTCATACTAAAATTGATCGATATAATAACGAAGTTTATCTAATGCATATTTAATATTTGTATCATTTTCATAGGAATAAGATAATCTAATAGTATTATCTGTACTTCCATAAATATATCCTGGGTTAATAAGAATATGTTCTTTATCTGCAAGTTCAATAAAAAGTTTTTTAATATTAATACTATCTTTTAATGTCACCCATATGAAAAATCCGCCTTCAGGAACATTCCACGTCGCTATTGTTGAAAAGTTTTCATTCAATATTTTTAACATATAATCTCTTTTTTGTTTTAGTGCTTTACGTACAAATTTAGTGTGATTATCATATTCGCCACTATTCAACATTTCATAAACAACCATTTGAGATAATATACTAGACCCGTAATCAATTTGCATTCTAATATCTCCAAGTTGTTCTACAATTTTCTCAGAAGCAGCTATCCAACCAATACGCATGGCTGGCGCAATTGTTTTTGAAAAGCTATTAATGTAAATAACATTGCCATTCGTATCAAATGCTTTGATTGGTATATTTGGTTTATTTTCAAACCACAAATCTCTGTAAATATCGTCTTCAATTATTGGGATATTGTGTACTTTACTATAGTTTAATATATTTTCTCGTGCTTTTGATGAAAGTACTGCGCCTGTAGGATTATTAAATGTTGATTCTACATAAAATGCTTTAATGTAAGCATTTGGGTAACTGTTTAATAGTTCCTTTGATTCTTTAGGTTGATTGTAATTTATATTGATACTACGCATATTTAATATATCGAAGACATTTGTAGAGTCGACATAAGAAGGTGTGTTTCGAAATATGATTGTATTTTGGCTCAAAAAACCTATTGAAAGTAATTGAATAGCGTGAAGCGCACCAGAAGTTATTAATATATTTTTACTTGATACGGAAATATTGTGTCTTTGTAGTCTTTTGGCAATAATTTCCCTCAATTTAATATAACCATACCCATTGTTATAGCCAAACGACAGATCGCCTATGTAGTTTGAAACACGATGCATTGCTTTTTTTAAGTCTTCATGTGGTAGAATTTCGTCACCTAATTCGCCTTTGCTTACATGTACATATGATTGATTTGTTTCTAATTTATTAATAAGTTGTACAGTGTATTGGCTACGGGTACTTGAGCTCCATTCCATCATTTCTTCCCATTTATTTATAATATATGTTTTGTTTAAATAATCATTAACATAAGTACCGCTTCCTCTTGAAGTGTATATAAATCCTTCAGCTTCTAATAATTCAATACTTTTGATGATTGTAACTCTGTTTACATTAAATTGGTTTGCTAATTTTCTTTGTGAAGGAATACGCATTCCATAAAACCAGTCCCCATTAATGATTTTCTCTCTTATATATGAAGCAATATCCTTATATTTCATAAATACCTTCCTTTTAAAATTGGTTGGGTTAATTTTGATCGAATTGGTTGTACCTAGTGTAACGTTAATTCTTTATTCTGAACACATATTAAATTGAAGGTGGGCGTTCAGAGATGAAAAGAGATAAAGTATATATTATTTCCGTGATAAGTGTGAGTAATTTATGAGTAACAAACAAACCAAAATAAAAGTCTTTTTTGCTTTCATGATTACTATATTTTTGTGGGCTTCAGCGTTTCCTATGATAAAAGTAGCATTATATGATTTTAAAGCAGAAAATTTATCTGCATTAAGACTAATGATTGCGAGTATAATCCTTCTAGTTATAGCAATAATTAAGAAAGTCTCATTACCAGTACTTAAAGATATTCCTATTATATTGGTTTTAGGCTTTTGTGGGTTTACTGTATATCATACAGCACTAAGTTTTGGAGAATATTACGTAAGTGCTGGTGTTGCGAGTCTAATTGTCTCGACTACACCAATATTTGCGACACTTTTAGCTACTTATTTCTTAAGAGAAAAATTTTCTAAAATAGCATGGTTAGGTTCAATTATTGCATTCGTTGGAGTAGCATTTATATCGTTGGGGGATGATGCGACATTACATGCTATGATTGTAGGTATTATTTTAGTATTAGTAGCTTCCATAGGGGAAAGTATATATTTTACTTTTCAATCGAATTATTTAGAAAAATATGGATTTATACCATTTACTATTTATACTATTATCGCTGGTACATTGTTCACTTTGATATTTTTACCTGATACATTTACTGAATTGCAAAATGCAAGTGTGATATCAATGTTATCTGTTTTATATCTAGGTGCATTTCCAACAGTTATCCCATACATTGCTTTAGCATATACCATAAATAAAGTGGGAGTTTCCGATGCTACAATGGCTCTTTACTTAACACCAGCAGTTTCTCTTGTTTTGGCGTTTTTTATACTTGGAGAGGTTCCTAATATTGTAGCTATCATAGGTGGCGTTATTACATTAATAGGTATCACTATAACAACTAATCAATCGAATGAATACGTGTGAAATCTAATTTTGAAGTATTAACAGACAAGAGACTTTATTGTTAATACTTCAATTTGTAAAAGGTTTACATTCTAGTTTGTTATGCTATGACTTTTATATATAAAAATAGGTTTCTATTTTATTTATAAAGTTAGTAGATGACTAGAATAGAAATTAATAGTTATTATGCATGAATTTCAGTTAAGCTGAATATTTTATATCAAGCTTTTTAATTTTCTGAGTATCTTTACTGGAGTTAGATCAGTTATATAAATGTATTTTAGTGCAAATCGTTCCCTTTCATACTACTAATGTTTATTTTTAGATTAAACTATTGAAACTAATATCTGATTTGGTTATGGTTCTAACTGCATAATTGCTCCAAAGTGTTGTTGGCAAGTAGTAAAAGATACAAATGCTATCAATTCACTTATTTCTGAAGGAGTTAGATGATCTTTCAATAATTTAATAGCATAATCAGGGATTTCATTTCCTAATGTGAGATATACTTCTACAAAACCAATACAAATGGCTGATTTTTCATCAGTTAATTCATGGCTTGGTTTTCCTTTGGCTTTACAGTATTTGCAACCGTTCTTTTGAGCTAGCATTCTGCGTAATTCTTCTTTTAAGACTTGAGATAATAAACGTTCCTTTTCTAATGATTTACTAAGGTTATTCCAGTTATACATAATTTCCTTGTTATAACCTAATAATTTTTGGAAAGGTGTCTCACCGTAAGCAGACAATTGAATTATAGACATATATATTCCTCCTTTAACTTAGTAATTTTATGATACTTATAAATTTAATTGCATATTAAAAATTAGGTATAATGTAAATATTATTACTAAATTGAAGGGGATTATATAAATGGACTTAACAGATAGAAAAATCTTAAAAATTTTAAAAGAAGATAGTAAAGTTTCTCTAAATTATATTAGTAATGAAGTTAACCTTTCAACGCCTTCGGTGGGAGAAAGATTAAATAAATTGAGAGATGTAGGTGTTATAAACAAATATACAATTGAAATTGATTATAAAACGCTAGGATATGACATTGAACTCATAATAGATATAGTGATTAAAAATAATTTATATAAAGATTTTAAGATGTATATAGCAGAACAAGATAATGTGGAATTTTGTTATAGGATTTCAGGAGAAAGTTGTTTTATTTTTAAAGTAAGATTTAAAAGGATGATAGATGCAGAAAATTTTGTTGATAGTATACAAAAATATGGTCATACTAAAACAAATTTTATATTTTCAAAAACAATTTAAAATAAAGCATGTGGCATAAACATATGATCCACATGCTTTTATTAGTTTAAATGACATCTAAAACAACGTTAAAGGTTTTGACATAAACAGCATTTCCAGAAATTTTTATATCATAATCATCAGCATGAGTTGTAACTTCAACGTTCACTTTACCATCCTTTTCTATTTCTTGACCTTGTTCGATGAGTAGCGTTAATGGATTCGATGTCCTCTGCCTCTGTTTTATATATTTAATGTAATATGCTCCCATAACACCGGAAGCGGTACCTGTGACTGGGTCTTCTTTAGTACCCGAAAAGGGCGAGGAAAAATGTCTCGCATGCATATCAGTGTTGAAATGATGCGTTTCCATGCAGAATGGATGAATAGAAACATGTGGCATTTCTTTTAATATTAAAGGAAATAGTTCATTATTTGGATTCAATTTTTCACAAACTTTAAGGTTTTTAACCGGGGTAATAAGGGTACAAACACCCGTGCTTCCATAAACAATAGGTAAATCATCGTCAAAATCACTTGTTTCTATACCCAAAACATTAGCTAAATCAACCTTAGAACCAGAGAATGTTTTAAACTGTGGTGAGGATTGTTGCATAGTAATATATACAGCATCACTTGAGTTATCAATTTTTATTGGTAACACACCAGCATTTGTTTCGATTGTAAAGTCTGTTTTATTTTGTAATAAACCCTTAGTTTTTAATGCGTAAAGTGTTGCAATAGTTGCATGACCGCATAGGTTCATTTCATGACCTGGCGTAAAAAAGCGTATTCTTAAATCAGCTTTATTAGATTTAAGTGGAAAAGCAGTTTCATTGAATCCAACTTTTAAGGCAATTGCCTGCATTTCTTCAACTTTTAAGTCATCACCACATAATACTATACCCGCTGGATTGCCTCTATTTGCTTCAGTACTAAAAGCGTCATAGTGATAAACTTGTACAGATTTTGTCATTGAATCACTCCTATATGTAACAAACTCATTTGATGTTACATCTAATTTATCAAAGTTTATAACCTAGGTAAAAATGATTATTAAAATAACTCTACTTATAATCATGTTTAACCCAAAATATTATTCTGTTTACCCGTTATTATTTAATAATTTTACATATTTTTGGTTTTTTTAATTACAAAAAGATTTAAAAATTTACATAATCTATCATTCCTCCTCGTTTAGCAATATTATGAAAATATTCATTATTTAAGGGGGATGTCAATGATATCTAAAAGTGAAATGAAAGCGCTTACTATAGATGAGGCAGAAAAAGATGGCCGAATCTGGTCGAAATTAACATATATGAAGGTAGGTATTATACCTTTACCTCTATATATAACATTAGCAGTGATCATATTTATTGCCTCTGTTTACAATGCGTTACCGGCTGATATGATTGGTGGTTTTGCGATCATTATGATTTTAGGGGTGCTGTTTGGTGATTTAGGAATGAAAATTCCAATTTTAAAAGATATAGGTGGTCCTGCAATTTTAGCTTTATTAATACCATCTACTTTAGTATTTTTAGGTGTCTTTAATACAGCTTCGATGAACGCCGTCACAACGTTAATGAAAACATCAAATTTCTTATATTTTTATATTTCATGTCTTGTTGTCGGTAGTATTTTAGGAATGAAGAGTAAAGTTTTAATACAAGGATTTACCCGTATGTTTATTCCGTTAATTGTAGGTACTTTAACAGCAGTTATTGTTGGATTACTTGTAGGTATGTTATTTGGTTATGAAATTAAGCATACATTATTTTATATTATTGTACCTATTATTGGGGGAGGAATTGGAGAAGGCATTTTACCTTTATCAATAGCATATTCATCAATTTTAGGGGAATCTGCTGAATCCTTTGTTGCGCAAATGATACCAGCAGCCGTTATCGGCAATATTATTGCAGTAGTGACAGCTGGATTAATGATGAGACTAGGTGAAAAGCAAAAGTCATTATCTGGTAATGGAACATTGGTAAAGGCATCTGATGATAAAGAGATGGCAGCTGATACAAACGACGATAATAAGAAAGTAGATTTTTCACTTATGGGAGCAGGATTATTAATAGCCTGTACATTCTTTATTTTTGGTGATCTTGCACACAAGTTTATTGGTATTCCAGGACCAGTTATTATGATTTTATTGGCTACATTGATTAAATGTTTACAATTAATGCCTAATAAAATGGAACAAGGTGCACACCAACTATACAAATTTATATCTACGAGTTTGACTTGGCCACTTATGGTTGGACTAGGTATGTTGTATATACCATTAGAAGAAGTTGTTAAGATTGTTTCACCTGCATATATTGTGATTTGTGCTTCAGTTGTTATAACGATGATTGGCTCAGGATTTTTTGTGGGCAAATTGATGAAAATGTATCCAGTTGACGCTGCAATTGTTACAGGATGTCATAGTGGCTTGGGTGGCACAGGAGATGTTGCAATTTTATCAGCATCAAAACGCATGTCATTAATGCCATTTGCGCAAGTAGCAACAAGATTAGGTGGCGTATCAACAGTAATAGCTGCAACATTCTTAATGAAATTATTAAGTTAGTAAGAATGTATTCACAACCATTTATAAATAAAAGACGAAATAACAATTAATTAAGGGAGTAGAAATACATGACTATAACAAACTATAAAGCTGAATCTATAGAGCTTCATAAAAAACATGCAGGAAAATTGGAAATTAATAGTAAAGTAGATGTAAATACGCAAGAAGATTTAAGTACAGTATACACACCTGGTGTTTCAGAAGTGTGTAATGTAATTGCTGAAGATGAAGAAAAGGTGAATACATTGACGTCTAGAGGTAATATGATTGGTATTGTTTCAGACGGGACAGCGGTGTTAGGGTTAGGTGATATTGGACCTAAAGCTGCGATACCGGTCATGGAAGGAAAGAGTATATTATTCAAAAAGTTTGCAGATTTAGATGCATTTCCTATTTGCTTGGATACTAAAGATACTGAAGAAATTATTAATATTATAAAAGCACTTCAACCTAATTTTGCAGGAATAAATTTAGAAGATATTGCAGCACCTCGTTGTTTTGAAATTGAAAAAAGATTAAAAGAAGAATTAGACATTCCTGTTTTTCATGACGATCAACATGGAACGGCTATTGTTGTGCTTGCCGCATTAATTAACGCATTAAAAGTTGTAGAAAAAGAAGGTTATGAAGTACAAATAGTGATTAATGGTGCAGGGTCAGCAGGTATTGCAATTGCTAAATTATTATTAAGCGCTGGATATAAAGATATCGTATTATTAAGTATTGAAGGTGTAGTTTGTCAAGGCGAGGAATGGATGAATGATGCACAAAAAGCCATTGCTGAAGTGACTAATTTAACACAAAAACGAGGTGATTTAGATGATGTGATTCAAGAGGCAGATGTGTTTATAGGTGTTTCAGCACCAAATGTTTTAAATGAAAGTCACGTTAAAGCGATGAGCGATCAGCCAATTATCTTTGCCTTAGCTAATCCAATACCTGAAATCTTTCCAGAGGAAGCAATTGCTGCAGGAGCTGCTGTTGTAGGAACTGGGCGTTCTGATTATCCAAATCAAATTAATAATTTACTAGCGTTCCCAGGTATCTTTAGAGGCATTTTAAATGCGCGTAAGCAAGATATTACGACTGAAATGAAAGTAGCTGCTGCACAAGGTATTGCAAATGTTATTGCTGAAAGTGAATTAAGTAAAGACTATGTAATTCCACACGCATTAAATTCAGAAGTAGTAACAACGGTAGCCAATGCAGTTGAAAAATCAGCTTTGGAAACAGTCCATAAATAAATTGCTTTAAATAAAGTGGATGATTGATATAGTTAATAACTGTAGCTGATTTTTAGAGCCATCAAAGTTACCAGTATTAAAAATTCTATTTCTTACAAATATTGTTGAGAGCATTCTAAATCGTATAATAAATGAGGTCGATATGATTCGAGGATAGTGTTTCTGTCCTGAAATCATGTCGACTTTTTTTATTTAAAATGGAATTGTTGTTATAGAAATCGCAATAATAAAATATAAAAGGATTTGCAAAAGAAAAAAGTATATAGCTATACTGAACAATATGAAATCTATATAAAAAATGTTAACATTAAAAATATTATAGTTAACAATAAGGTGATGAAAATGCAATTATTAAAAAATATTGAAAGGCACGCGCAATATCAACCGTACGAGTGTGCACTTCAATTTGATGCAGAACTTATAAGTTATAAAACATTGCAAGAACGCATAGTAGAGATTGTAGAACAATTACATGATATTCCTGAAAATCAATGTGTTGCACTTACGATGAACAACCCAATGTCTACAGTATTGTATTATTTGGCTTTAATCAAAAAAGGATGCATACCTTGTGTTATGGATTTTCGATGGACTCATGAGCAAGTAAACAAACTAGTAGAAAAATACGATATTGCATATCTTATAAACAATGATTTAAAAGTCATATTATTTAAACAAATAGAACAAAATACCACAGAGATAGAAGGTATATTACATATTGGTTTTACTTCTGGAACGACAGGACTACCTAAAGCATATTATAGAAATGAGTTGTCATGGCTATATTCATATGAAGAAACTGAAAAATTAATGAAAAATGAAATAGATACGATGATTGCGCCAGGACCACTCTCACACTCTTTATCTTTATTTGTGTGTGTGTTTGCTTTGTATAGTGGTCGTAAATTTATCGGGCAGCAACAATTTAATGCTCAAGTATTAATGAATATAATGAAAACAGACAAAGCAATAAAACATTGTGCTTTATTTGTAGTTCCTACAATGTTAGATAATTGTGTTGCCTGGGACAGTACTGTTCAACAAATTAGATATATTTTTACGACTGGAGATAAATTGCAACCTAGTTTACGAGATAGTGTAGCAATGCATTTTCCTAATGCTACATTAATAGAGTTCTTTGGAACTTCGGAGGCAAGTTTTATTAGTTATAACTATAATAATGATGCGCCTAACCATTCTGTAGGAAAACTGTTTCCTAATGTTACAATCGATCTTGAACAAGTTGATGAACATGGTATTGGTAAATTAAAAGTTAAGAGCAATATGGTTTTTAGTGGATATATTGGGAACCCAACTCCAAATGATTACTGGATAGAAATTGGTGATTTTGCATCATTAAATTCAGAAGGCTACTTATATTTACATGGACGCCAACATGATCGAATGATTATTGGAGGACGAAATGTTTACCCAAGTGAAATAGAACATTTTGCTCAAAATTTTAAAGAATTCAATGAAGTATTAGTCATTAGTGAGCCTCATTCAAAATTTGGCGAGATCGCTGTATTGCTTTATACAGGTAAGCGCCAAGTGAAGTATCGTGAGTTTAAATATTTTTTAACTCGATATTTGGCTCGTTATCAGGTGCCATCGAAGTTGGTGAAAGTAAGTGAAATGCATTATACACAAAGTGGTAAAATTGCACGCAAATATATGAGAAGTCTTTATTTAAAGGGTGAGTTAAAATAATGAATGAAGCAGTTATAGTCGCAGCAAAACGAACTCCATTTGGTAAATATGGTGGCAAATTAAAACATTTAGAACCAGAAGCATTATTAAAACCATTATTTGAGCATTTTAATGAACAATATACACATATAATGTCAGAAATTGATGATGTTATTTTAGGTAATGTGGTAGGAAACGGTGGCAATATTGCTAGAAAATCTTTGCTAGAAGCTGGATTGAATCAAAATATTCCAGGACTTACATTAGATAGGCAATGTGGTTCTGGGTTAGAAGCGGTGATACAGGCCTGTAGAATGATTCAAGCTGGCGCAGGTTCCATATATATTGCTGGTGGTGTAGAAAGTACAAGTAGAGCGCCATGGAAGATTAAAAGGCCACAGTCTGTATATGATACACAGTTACCTGAATTTTTTGAACGCGCCTCTTTTGCACCAGATAGCCAAGATCCATCTATGATTCAAGCTGCGGAACATGTAGCGCAAACATATAATATTTCAAGAAAAGATCAAGATGCATTTGCATGGAAAAGTCACAGCAAGACAATTATGGCTTATAAACAAAAGCATATTAATCAAGAAATTGTTCCGTTGGAAGTAAAAGGTGAAATTTTTAACAGAGATGAAAGTATTAAAGAAAAAATGAATGAACGCACATTAAATCGTTTGAAACCATTGTTAACTGAAGGGACAGTCACTGCAGGAAATTGTTGTATGAAGAACGATGGTGCAGTAGTATTATTAGTTATGAATAAAGCAACGGCAGAAGCTTATGGTTTACAAGAAGGTTTAATTTTTAAAGATGGCATTACAATAGGAATAGATCCTACTATACTCGGTATTGGTCCTGTGCCTGCAGTAAGCACACTACTTAAGAGAAATAAATATACAATAGATGAATTAGACGCTATAGAATTAAATGAAGCATTTGCATCTCAAGTATTAGCAAGTCAAAGAGAGCTAGGTATACCACTAGATAAATTGAATATATATGGTGGCGCAATTGCTGCAGGACACCCATATGGCGCAAGTGGCGCAGCGTTGGTCACACGCTTGTTTTATATGAAAGATTACCATAGAACTATTGCAACTATGGGGATTGGAGGTGGCATGGGGAATGCAGCATTATTTGAACGATGGTCATGAAGTTAGAGAAATTATATTCAATGATAAGGAAGCGAATATTTACAATCAATTATTTGGTGATGAGCCAACTAATATAGTCCCGACACTTTTGTGCGCAAAGCTATGGCCAGAGTTTACTTTGTTTCAAGAATTTATAGAAAATGCAATTTTACTCAAAGAAACTGAGGTTACTCAAATACAACCTCTAAGTGTAAATGAATATTATTTAGCACATATGTATATTGTTGAATGTAAAAAAGTTCGTCAATATATGAAGTATATAGTCAAATTAGAAATTAATAAAAATAAATATAAATGTATATCTATTACGCAAACCTTTTTGGAGTCGATTTAAAATGTTTGAACTAAATTTAGAACAAGTAAGTAAATATTTAACATTAATTAATGATCATAATCCAGTACATAAGCAAATTGTTCCTGGTCAAATGGTAGTTCAAATAGCACTTACAAAAACAAAAGTAAATTGGTCATCTTACAAAGTGAAATTTATTGAACCTATTGAAATATCAGAAGTTATTAAAGTAAAATTTGAAAAACCTAATAAATTAATTATTTTAAATGAAAATGACAAAATAAAAATTCATATAACGAAAAAATGAGTATCCATATTTACCTAATGGAACTCATTTTTTATTTTGTTATAAGTTTTATATGTACAAAAAACAAATAGAACGGTATGCATTTTTTGCATAAAAATAAAGAAAAAAGTGATTAAAAGGTTGAGGTCAGTTTGACAATATTCATTAACTACGTATAATTGTATAACATGTTAAAGGGAGTGGACATATTCATGGATTATGAAAAGGATTTTGATAAAAGTAGTATAAATAAGGTTGATTCCAAAACTGCTAAAAAAACTGTGTTTGCCACAGGTATCGGAAACGCAATGGAATGGTTTGACTTTGGTTTATATTCTTATTTAGCGGTGATACTCGGACAAAATTTCTTCAGTTCGGTAGAAAATGATCAACTCAAAATGGTTTTTACGTTTGCAACATTTGCAATCGCGTTCTTACTTAGACCAGTCGGTGGTATTATTTTTGGTATGATCGGAGATAAATACGGTAGGAAAGTAGTATTAACAACAACCATTATTATGATGGCATTCTCGACGCTACTCATAGGTATATTACCTACATATGATCAAATTGGTGTTTGGGCCCCAATATTACTCTTATTAGGTAGAGTGTTACAAGGATTTTCAACAGGTGGAGAATATGCAGGTGCAATGGTATATATAGCAGAATCTTCCCCAGATAGAAAACGAAATACACTTGGTTCTGGACTTGAAATTGGTACATTATCAGGTTATATTGCTGCATCAGTATTAAGTGGATTATTGTTCTTCTTTTTAAATGATGATCAAATGGCTTCGTGGGGTTGGAGAATTCCATTTATCTTAGGCTTATTCTTAGGTATCTTTGGTTTTTATTTAAGAAGAAAACTAGAAGAATCGCCAGTATACGAAAATGAACTTGCAGATAAACCGAAAAGAGATAACATTGGTTTCTTAACTATTATTAGATATTATTATAAAGATATTATTGTATGTTTTGTTGCAGTTGCATTCTTTAACTGTACAAATTATATGGTAACTTCATACATGCCATCATATTTACAACAAATTGTTAAATTAGATGGCACAACAGTATCTATCTTAATCACAGTTGTTATGGCAGTAATGATTCCATTAGCATTAATGTTTGGTCGACTTGCTGATAGAATTGGTGAGAAAAATGTATTTTTAATTGGTTTGGTTGGTACTGCAGTGTTAAGTATTGCTGCTTTTTCACTTTTCCAAACAACGTCAATTATTTTCATTATCGTTGGTATCTTTATCTTAGGTTTCTTCTTATCGACATACGAAGGAACTATGCCAGGTTCGTTACCAACTATGTTTTATACACATATTAGATATAGAACTTTAGCTGTAACTTTTAATGTATCAGTATCTTTATTTGGTGGTACGACTCCATTAATCGCGACTTCACTGGTAGCGAAAACAGGTGACCCATTATCTCCGGCTTATTATTTAACAGCCGTGAGTATTGTAGGTATTATCGTTATTTCGTTGTTACATGTAAGTACAGCAGGAAAATCACTTAAAGGTTCATATCCTAATGTCGAAAGCGATGAAGAGTATGAGTACTATAAAGATAATCCTGATAAAGCATTGTGGTGGGCGAAAGATAAACGCGTGTAATTAAAAGTTTTAAATATATTCAAAAGAGGGACAGAAATCAATTTTTATAAAATGATTTCTGTCCCTTTCTATTAAGTGTGACGAAGAATAAAATATTTTTGATGAAAGAAACACTCGAGTTAATACTCATGTGTAGGCATCACTAACTCAATAAACGGATTGAAATGATTAAAACTACTTATGTTCATTCCAGTTATCAATTGTCTATAATGATTAAACAGTTCCAGCCATTCAATGTCCAGGGCTGTTTTTTTATGTTATCTTAAAATTAATTGAGAAAACTTAGGAGGATGAATATGGCTGATACAGTAGAACAGTATTGGAGAAAATTTATTGAAGTATTCCCAGAATATAAAGGTATGAAATTTGAAGCATGGTCTTTTGGAGTTGATGAAGATGAATTAGCAGAATTAGTAAAACGAGGTGAGAAAACTGCTACGACGAGTGGTTATGAATCTTATAAAGTTGAAGAGGAACCACTCCCTCAAGTAGGAGAGGTTAGTGTTATCTTAAATGAAAAAGGAAATCCCCAATGTGTAATTCAAACAACACGAGTTTATCAAACTCCTTTTAATCAAGTGACTGAACATCATGCATACTTAGAAGGCGAAGGTGACAAGTCTTTAGCATATTGGCGTAAAGCACATATAGATTTCTTTAAGCCGTATTATGAGTCTTTAGGATTGGAGTTTAATGAATCAATTGTCGTAGTATGTGAAGAATTTAAGTTGCTATATGTATAAAAATAGTGGTACATAAGTTAGAACTGCTTCGAGGTTGCTCTCCAAGCAAACAAAGGGGACAATCTTTGTCTAACTATGTACCACTTAGGGTGAGTGTTTATAGGGTTGTGTGTTCAAAGTGTGTATAAGGGGACAACTTATACATGCTTTGCTTTTTTAACTTCATATTTCTTAAAGGGGAGTTAATTGTATATCTTAAATTCTGAATTCTTCCTATTGCATTTTCTGCATAAGTCTTCGATGTATAGAAAATATGCTTAATAACTTAACTTCATGTTATCAACATCATTTTCAAGTAGAGAGAGTAACTTATATAATTCATTCATGTTGAAATTTTCATCGAATTTAACAGAAATTGTTTTGAAAGTCTTGGTGATAATTTCATATATTGGGTTACCATTTTCAAAAGCTTGTTTGTAGATAATCATGTTGTGATTCCCTCCTTTATCTCTCTACACTTATTATATTAATAGAAAAACAAAGTGAATACATGAGTCTACAGTATCAACTTTTTATCAGACTAATGTCGTATATTATTTAAATATTTAAATAATATTGTGTGTTTGGTGTAGTTTTATAGGTTTTTTGAAGTTTATATTATATAATTGATCATAACTCATTTTTCAAAACCTTCCATAATATATAAAGAAAACACACCTCATTGTTAGTATTTTTTGAGGTGTGTTCCTGTTCTTATTTAAACTTCTGTAACTTCTACGTCAATGTGTTCAACGCGGTTAAATGCGCCGTGATCAACGGGACCAACAAAGTCATTCATTTTCCAACCATTTTTAATTGCTGAAGCAACAAATGCTTTTGCAGCGATAACAGCGTCTTTAGGTGATTTACCATTTGCTAAGTATGCAGTTGTAGCTGCTGCGAATGTACAACCAGCACCGTGGTTATAACTTTGTTGGAACATATCTGTTGTTAATTGATAGAACTGTTTGCCATCAAAGTAAAGGTCATATGATTTATCTTGGTCTAATGCTTTGCCACCTTTAATAATAACGTGTTTTGCACCTTGTTGATGAATAATTTCAGCGGCTTTTTTCATATCATCTATTGATTTCAAAGTACCTAAATTGGCAAGCTGACCAGCTTCAAATAAGTTTGGTGTTACAACAGTAGCTTTTGGTAATAAATGTTCTACCATTGCATCTGTGTTACCTGGGTTTAGTACTTCGTTTTCTCCTTTACATACCATCACTGGATCTACAATAAAGTAGTCTGCTCCAGACTCAACAAATGCTTCGCCAGCGCGTTTAATAATTTCTTGTGTACCTAGCATGCCTGTTTTCACTGCATCTGGACCAATTGAAATTGCTGTTTCTAATTGTTTCTCGAATACATCAAATGGAATTGGTGTCACATCATGTGACCATGTTTTTTCATCCATTGTTACGATTGAAGTTAGTGCTACAATGCCGTATGTGTTTAATTCCTGAAAGGTTTTTAAATCAGCTTGCATACCTGCTCCAGCACTAGTATCTGAACCGGCAATTGTTAATGTTTTTTTCAATGCCATTAAATTTCACTCCTAAATATCTTTTGCACTTATCATACCATGTTTAACATGTATTCTAAATAATGAGGTGTTGATAAAGGAGGGTTTGAGAAGATTACAAGATTTAAAAAGGGTTTACGTAATTAAAGGTCATTAAATTAATAAACGAAGACCTGAGCATAGGCTCATGTGTAAGAACCACTAATTTTGCTAAAGCAAAAAAGAGTGAAAGTATCTCGTTACCGAGAAAAGTCAGAGGAACACCTGAGCACAGGCTCATGTGTAAGAACCACTAATTTTGCTAAAGCAAAAAAGAGTGAAAGTATCTCGTTACCGAGAAAAGTCAGAGGAACACCTGAGCACAGGCTCAAGTGTAAGAACCACTAATTTTGCTAAAGCAAAAAAGTGTAAAAGTATCTCGTTACCGAGAAAAGTCAGAGGAACACCTGAGCACAGGCTCATGTGTAAGAACCACTAATTTTGCTAAAGCAAAAAAGTGGTTCTTTATGTTACTATATGAATGAGGTGAGACGATATGGAATGGTCGGATATTTTTCATGATATAACTACGCGACATAACTTTACTGCCATGCACGATTTTTTAGAAAAAGAATATACTACTGAAGTGGTGTATCCAGATAGAGAAAACATTTATCAAGCATTTGATTTAACGCCTTTTGAAGACGTGAAAGTGGTCATATTAGGTCAAGACCCTTATCATGGACCGAATCAAGCACATGGATTAGCTTTTTCAGTGCAGCCAGATGCCAAGTTTCCACCTTCTTTACGAAATATGTATAAAGAACTTGAAGATGATATTGGTTGTATAAGAAAATCTCCACATTTACAGGATTGGGCACGTGAGGGTGTCTTATTATTAAATACTGTTTTGACGGTTCGCCAAGGGCAAGCGCATTCCCATAAAAATATTGGCTGGGAAACCTTTACTGATGAAGTGATAAAAGCGGTATCTGAACAATTGAAAAATGTCGTGTTTATTTTATGGGGGAAACCCGCGCAACAGAAAATTAAGCTAATAGACACTACAAAACACCATATTATTCAGTCTCCACATCCAAGCCCGTTGTCAGCATATCGTGGTTTCTTTGGATCAAAACCGTATTCTCTGACAAATAAATATTTACAAACAAATGGCATTCAACCAGTGAATTGGTGTGAGAGTGAGGATTAATATATGGAAAAAGAAAAGATTATTCAATTGATTGAACAGGAGTTAGTCCAAGCAGACGAAGCTCAAAGTAATGTTGATTTTGAGAAGCATATATATGCGATTCATACATTAACATCATTAGTTACTGAGACTCGTTCTAATAAACAACGTTATACTGACAATAATTTTAATGTATCATCTTCTTTTAAATCATCAACAGTACAACAAGGAAATACTAAATCGCATATTTCTGAAAATGAAATCAGAGCAATGGGTGGAAAAGTTCCAAATAGTTCCAGTCAGGATGTGACAACCGACACTGGATTAAATTCTAATAAATTGGTTACAGATGATGAAATAGGTAATGGTGACTCAATTTTTGATTTTTAAATGATGGAAGGATGGAAATTAACATGATGAAAGTGTTTATTATTTTAGGTGCTCTTAATGCGATGATGGCAGTGGGTACAGGTGCTTTTGGAGCACATGGATTAGAAAATAAACTATCGGAAAAATACTTATCAATTTGGGAAAAGGCAACAACTTATCAGATGTATCATGGTCTAGGATTATTAGCGATAGGTATCATTAGTGGTACTACATCGATTAATGTCAATTGGGCAGGTTGGTTACTATTCTTTGGTATTATATTTTTCAGTGGTTCATTGTATATTTTAGCTTTAACTCAAATTCGTATATTAGGCGCGGTTACGCCAATTGGCGGCGTACTATTTATTGCTGGCTGGCTAATGTTAGTTATAGCAACGATTAAATTATAAATTTATAATTGTTATAGAATTCATCTTATGGGTATAATACACTCCATGAGGTGAATTTTATTTATGAGTCAAAATGAAAAACAGATAGATAGAGGAGATTTAAAACAGAACTTATCTGAGAAATTTGTATGGGCAATCGCCTATGGATCGTGTATAGGTTGGGGCGCTTTTATATTACCAGGTGACTGGATAGGTCAATCAGGCCCGATTTCTGCAGCTATAGGTATCGTAATTGGTGCATTATTAATGATACTCATTGCGGTAAGTTATGGTGCATTAGTAGAACGTTTTCCGGTTTCAGGCGGAGCCTTTGCATTTAGCTTTTTAGGATTTGGGAGGTACGTAAGTTTCTTCTCATCCTGGTTCTTAACATTTGGGTATATTTGTGTGGTTGCATTAAACGCCACAGCATTTAGTTTATTAATTAAATTTTTATTACCTGATATTTTAGAAAGTGGTAAATTATATACGATAGCAGGATGGGATGTGTATATCACTGAAATTCTGATTGCTTCATTATTATTAATTGTTTTTATGTTTATAGCGATTAAAGGTGCAAGTGTTTCAGGATCTCTGCAATACTATTTCTGTGTAGCAATGGTTATTACAATATTATTATTATTTTTCGGTTCTTTCTTTGGTAATAACTTTTCCTTTGAAAATTTACAACCATTAACTAATGAAAGTAAGGGATGGTTTACTTCAATCATAATGATTGTGGCAATTGCGCCATGGGCATATGTTGGATTTGATAATATACCACAGACAGCTGAAGAATTTGATTTTTCGCCTAATAAAACATTCAAACTTATTGTATATAGTTTGTTAGCTGCAGCGTTTACCTATGTATTGATGATATTATACACTAGTTGGTTAAGTACTTCATCGACCAGTTTAAATGGAAACTTATGGTTAACAGGTGCTGTAACACAGGAAGCCTTTGGTTATATTGGCTTAGCAGTGTTAGCAATTGCTATTATCATGGGAATTTTCACTGGATTAAATGGTTTCTTAATGAGCTCTAGTCGTTTGCTATTCTCTATGGGCCGTTCAGGTATTATGCCATCAGTATTTAGTAAATTGCACAATAGATACAAAACGCCATATATTGCAATTATCTTCTTAGTTGCTATTACTTTAATTGCACCGTGGTTAGGACGTACCGCCTTGACTTGGATTGTCGATATGTCGTCAACAGGAGTATCTATTGCATACTTTATTACTTGTCTGTCAGCAGCTAGGTTATTTAGCTTCAATAAATCTAGCAATACGTATAGCCCTGTTTATAAAACATTTGCAATCTTAGGTTCAATCGTATCATTTATTTTCTTATTGTTATTATTAGTACCTGGTTCACCAGCGTCACTATCTGTACCTTCATATATTGCATTAGGTAGTTGGTTAGTGATTGGTTTAATCTTCTTTGTAGTGCGCTATCCAAAACTGAAGCGTATGGACAACGATAAATTAAGCAGATTGATTTTAAATCGTTCAGAAGATGACGTCGTAGATTTAATAAATGAACATAAGTCAGAGAAAGCCAATAAATAGTTATTACTTTTCGTAAAAATATGTATTTAGCATGGATTAATAAAAGTTTAATCATTTAAAAAGAAGGACAGCAATCTATAGTGATTAGCTGTCCTCTTTTTTGTGTCTATTGACGTAAATATATAATTCACACGCGTTTTTTACGTATTTTTGTTCCGGAAACAATTAGTTTGGCTATTTGGTCAGCGAAGAGCAATCCTAACGCTATTGCACCAGCTATAAGTGTGACTTCTAACATTGTATTTATAGCTTTACTAAACTCTAACAGTACTAGATTCTTAGTTGCATCAAAGGCTAGTCCACCAGGGACTAATGGAATTATTCCTGGAATCATAAAGATGATAACCGGTTCTTTTTTAACACGAGCCATGATATGACTTAAACAACCTAAAGCTAGACTTCCGAAGAAACTAGAGTAGATCGTGTGCGTAGAAAATCCATCATAAAATAAAATATAAACCATCCAACCACAAGCTCCAACAAGTCCTACAATGTTATATAGACGTTTAGGAACATCAAATATTACACCGAAAAAGAGGGAGGCGGTATAGCTAAATATAAAATTTAATATCCAAAACATAAACATAACTCCTAAAAAATAATTAGTATTGTACTAACGCCAGCTCCGATACCAAAAGCAGTGACGAGTGCTTCTAAGGATTTAGTGGTAAACATCAACATATGTCCACCGAACAAATCTTGAATGGCATTTGTGATTAACACACCTGGTACGATTGGCATAACTGCAGCAATTATAATAGTGGCGACTGAACCACCTGGAATGAGGTGATGTCCTATAATTGTTATTAAGCCAATTACTAACGCCCCCATAAATTCAGGAATAAATTGAGCATGCAATTTTTGATGTAATAATTCTACTACAATATAGCCCAAAGACCCGGCTACTAATGCGGTAAAAACGTCTATTAAATAGCCACCTTGTAAGTATAAAAAGCTAACTGAAATAATTGCGGCAGCTATAAATTTGTAAAAAAGATAATGACTTTGAATGCTTTGTTCATTGTATATTTTTTGTAATTCTTGAAATGCGTCTTCTAAAGAAATATCACCAAGTGACAGTCTTCTAGAAACGCCATTTGTTCGTGAAATGCGAAGTAGGTTCGTGTCACGTGTTTTAATCCGGAAAATCCTTGGATAAGATTCATTATGTAGCATAAAATTGATGACAGTATTTGTAACAAAACTATTGCTCTCTTTATAGCCTAAAGTAAAAGCCATCCTAGTCATTGTATCTTCCACGCGTGAACCTTCTGCACCTGATTCTAATAGAATTCTTCCAGCAAGCATAATAACATCTTTTGCCATTTTTTCATCATAACTCTCGATTGCTTGATTATAAATTGTCATTTAATCACCAAATAAAAATGTATTTAACCAACACTATTGAATCATTCTCATAGAGTGGGAATAAGTTATTGAATTAATATTTTTTATTGTAACACTTTATTATTACATTTTGTTATAAGAATCGCTCTGAACTTATTATATAAGGGAATTAATGTATTTCGTGCAATTGTTCTGATACATTTATGTTTCAAATATTTCAAATAGGTTAAAATAGTATTAGTTAACTGTTACAGACATATATTGAGTAGCGACAATATAAACAGTTAATATTTAAATTAAGTAGTGGCTAAAGTTCTCCCAAACACACTACAATAAAATGAGTATAAGGGCGTCGCCCTTGTCTCAAAATTAAAAGACCTCGTCATTAGTTA
The DNA here is from genome assembly GCF_054031535.1 of Staphylococcus sp. mip270_02. Classification (NCBI taxonomy): domain Bacteria; kingdom Bacillati; phylum Bacillota; class Bacilli; order Caryophanales; family Staphylococcaceae; genus Staphylococcus; species Staphylococcus sp. mip270_02. Next base: position 2,780,829 of record NZ_CM132934.1, on the reverse strand, counting down.
AGCTAGTGACGAGGTCTTTTCTAATCGTAATGTGAAATTTTTTCAATGAGCTAGTAGCACTAATGTAAACTACTTCTCATTCTGTTTTTCTTTCTTCATATATTTATAATGAAAAAAGGTCTTGTAAATTTTCTTTCTTAACAATGTGGCCTACATAGAAACTACCGAAGTCACCATAGCGTGCTGTTGTTTCATCAAATCTCATCTCAGAGACGATTTTTTTGAATTGTAATGGATCATCTGCAAATAATGTTACTCCCCATTCAAAGTCATCGAATCCCATTGAGCCTGTAATAAATTGTTTGATTTTTCCAGCGTATTGACGACCGATTTTGCCGTGTGCATACATAAGCTCTTGACGTTCTTCAAGTGGGAGCATGTACCAGTTATAAGTTTCATTACGACGTTTATCCATTGGATAGAAACAGATATATTCAGAATGTGGTAATTCAGGGAATAATCTTGGTTTAATATGAGGGTTTTCATAAGGATCTTCATCAGATTTTCCAGCAAGATAATTTCCTAATTCTATGATTGAAACATATGAATATGTTGGGATTAAGAAATCAGTGATTCTTAATTTATTGAATTCATTTTCAAAGGCGTTTAAGTCTTTCATTTCTGGTCGTAATGCCCATAAAAGAATATCTGCTTTTTGACCTGTTATATTGTAAAATGCATGGTCACCAGTATTGTTTATGCGAGCTGATTCATGTTTATTTAAAAATGATTGTAACTCTTCTACGAGATTTTGACGTTCTTCATTCGGAACTAAACGTAGGCTTGACCAATCAATAGCATATAATAAATGTAAACTGTACCATCCATCTAGTGTTTCTGGTGCTTGTGGCATTTAAATCTCTCCTTTTATGAAAATTTTTATGTCTTCACTACAAAATTTTACCATAAAGGGAGTATTAAAACATAAGTAAATGATTACAAATTGGTGACATGGAATTCTAAGAAAAAATAACGTATAATGGTATTCGTAAAATAAAAAGAATTGAAATTTTGAGGAGGCCCTTATGTCTTTATTAGATGTATTACAAGAAAAACTTTCAGGAAAAAACGTGAAAATAGTCTTACCTGAAGGAGAAGACGAACGAGTACTAACAGCAGCAACACAATTACAAGGGACAGACTATGTGACACCTGTAGTATTAGGTAACGAAGCAAATATTAAAGCCTTAGCTAATGACAAAGGTTTAGATATTGCAAATTTAGAAATTATTGATCCAGAAACAAGTGAATTAAAACAAGAATTAGTAACTGCTTTTGTTGAACGTCGTAAAGGTAAAGCAACAGAAGAACAAGCACAAGAAATGTTGAAAAATGTTAACTACTTCGGCACAATGCTTGTTTATACTGGTAAAGCAGAAGGTCTTGTTAGTGGTGCGGCTCATTCTACTGGAGATACTGTGCGTCCAGCATTACAAATTATCAAAACAAAGCCTGGTGTCTCTAAAACTTCAGGTATCTTCTTTATGATTAAAGACGATCAGCAATACATTTTTGGTGATTGTGCAATTAATCCTACACTTGAAGCACAAGATTTAGCTGAAATTGCAGTTGAAAGTGCTAAGTCTGCTAAAAGTTTCGGTATGTCACCACGCGTGGCAATGTTAAGTTTCTCAACAAAAGGCTCTGCTAAATCAGATGATGTTGAAAAAGTCTCAAACGCTGTAGACATAGCTCAAGAGAAAATTAAAGCTGATAATATTGAAGACGTCGTTGTAGATGGTGAATTCCAATTTGACGCAGCAATTGTACCAGAAGTTGCGAAGAAAAAAGCACCAGACGCTAAAATTCAAGGCGATGCAAATGTATTCGTATTTCCAAGTTTAGAAGCTGGAAATATCGGTTATAAAATTGCTCAACGTCTTGGTGGCTTTGATGCAGTTGGTCCAGTATTACAAGGTCTTAACTCACCAGTAAATGATTTATCACGTGGCTGTTCTATAGAAGACGTATATAATCTATCAATCATTACTGCTGCACAATCATTACAATAATGGATTTAGCAAGTAAATATTTTAATACCTCAGATTGGCGTTATATAGATCATTCTTCGGGTTTGGCGCCTATGCAGTCATTTGCATTTGATGATACATTTTCTGAAAGTGTAGGGAAAGATTTATCATGTAGTGTTGTTCGCACATGGGTACATCAACATACTGTAATATTAGGTATTCATGATTCAAGGTTACCTTATTTGCAAGATGGTATACGTTATCTTACTGAAGAGCGTGGTTATAATGCTATTGTTAGAAACTCGGGCGGACTAGGTGTGGTCTTAGATCAAGGTGTGCTGAACATATCATTGATTTTTAAAGGGAAACATGACATAACGATTGATGAAGCTTTTTCAGTAATGTATTTATTAATTGCTAAAATGTTTGAAGATGAAGATGTTGAAATAGCGACACATGAAATCGAAAGGTCATATTGTCCAGGTAAATTTGACTTGAGCATTAATGGTAAAAAGTTTGCTGGTATTTCGCAAAGACGCGTTCGTGGTGGTATTGCAGTTCAAGTTTACCTTTGTGTAGAAGGTGATGGCAGTGAAAGAGCTGAGATGATGCAGTCCTTTTATGAACGTGCATTAAAAGATGGCGAAACCAAATTCACTTATCCAAATATTGAACCATCTTGTATGGCGTCTTTAGAAACGCTATTAAATAAGAAGATAACAGTCCAAGATGTGATGTTCCAATTGTTGTATGCAATCAAAGATTTAGGCGGACGCTTGAACATGGAGCCAATAACTGATGAGGAATGGCAATTATATGAAGGTTATTTTGAAAAAATGATAGAGCGTAACGCTAAAATCAATCAAACAATGAATTAGATTAGAGTAAGGCTAGTATGGGTACTTGAAGATTAAGTATACATACTAGTCTTTTTTTATTTTGTTAAATTAAATAAGATTTATAGCAATAGGTTTTTAAATCTGTTGAATTATAGAAATGAAATAAGTAATATAGTGAAAGTATGGTTTAAAAACTAATAATTAATAAATTTGGCCATTTTCAATGTAAGTTTTTGAATATATGGCCTAGGCGTTTTATAATGAGTAAGTATGAACATGAATTAGCATCTGGTATTAATTTTTGCGATGGTTGTTTATAGGTCTCTATCATAATGTAAGAAGGTGTAGTTTATAGAATTTGATAAACTATGACCAGAGTCGTATGGCATTATATAGAATTTGTGAGATAATATAAAATGATGTTTGCAAAAATAATGAAAATGTTTAATGCTAATGAGATTTTAGCTAAATTTAAAAATTGCATACTTAAATACGCCTTCTTTTTCATTTTCATAGAATGAAAACAGAAGATTTCCTTGGAAATATGATTTAAATGATGAATGCATTTTTATGGGTAAATGAATAGAAGCCTGAACTGTACAAATAAGTACATATAAATACAATTTAAAGAAAATACTAAAGGTGATTGAAAATATGGCACAACAAGGATACGGGGAAGCGAATGGTAAGGTAATATTAATTGGTGAACATGCTGTAACATTTGGTGAACCAGCAATTGCAATTCCATTCACGACTGGTAAAGTAAAAGCAACAATTGAATCTTTGAAGGAAACAAGTGTTTCTTTTATCAAAAGTGAAGTATTTGAAGGTGAATTAAGCAAGGCACCTGAACATTTAAAAGCAGTAATTACAAGATTTATTGAAAAATATAGTATTAAAACGCCTATAAAAGTATCGATTGATACAAACTTACCACCTTCTAGAGGATTAGGTTCTAGTGCTGCTATGGCAGTGGCTTTTGTGCGTGCAAGTTTTGATTATCTTAAAAAACCGTTATCTGATGCACTGTTAATTGAAGAAGCGAATTGGGCTGAGCGCATTGCACACGGTAAACCAAGCGGTATTGATACACAAACTATTGTTTCCAATAAGCCTGTGTGGTTTCAACAAGGACAAGTACAAAACTTAAAACCATTAGATTTAAATGGCTATATGGTTGTTATCGATACAGGTGTTCGTGGTTCTACGAAACAAGCAGTAGAAGATGTGCATAATTTATGTAAGGAAGATCGTAAATATCTGCAAAATGTAAAGCATATTGGTAAACTTGTACATGAAGCAAGTGAATCAATTGAACACCATGATTTCGAACAATTAGCCTCTGTATTTAATTTATGCCAAGAGAATTTGAGAACATTAACTGTAAGTCATGAGAAGATTGAAGAAATATTACAAGTAAGTAAGCAACAAGGTGCTATTGCCGGTAAGTTAACTGGTGGTGGTAGAGGTGGTAGTATGATTGTATTAGCTACTGATTTAGAAATAGCAGAGAACATCGTTAAATGTGCAACAGATTTAGGTGCACATCATACATGGATTGAATACTTAGGAGGGTAATGAGGTTGGTCAATAGTGGTAAAGCACGTGCGCATACAAACATTGCACTGATTAAATATTGGGGGAAGGCTGACGAAACTTATATCATTCCGATGAATAATAGTCTTTCTGTAACATTAGACCGTTTTTATACTGAAACAAAAGTTACTTTTGATGAGAGTTATGCCAAAGATACGCTTATTTTAAATGGTGGAGTGGTTGAAGAAAATGAGGCCGTTAAGATAAGTAAATTTATGGATATCGTCAGAGAATTAGGTGGAACATCTGCGCATGCGTATATTGAAAGTGAGAATTATGTACCAACTGCAGCAGGACTTGCTTCTTCAGCAAGTGCGTATGCCGCATTAGCAGCTGCGTGTGACAAGGCTTTAAATCTTGGATTAACGGGTAAAGCCTTATCTAGGTTAGCTCGTAGAGGTTCTGGATCAGCATCAAGAAGTATCTACGGTGGCTTTGTAGAATGGGAAAAAGGTCATGATGATGAAACATCATACAGTTTTCCTGTTGAAGCAGACAATTGGGAAAATGACTTAGCAATGATATTCGTAGTAATCAACAATAAATCTAAAAAAGTATCTAGCCGTGCTGGTATGTCACTAACACGTGATACATCTCGATTTTATCAATATTGGTTGGATCATGTAGATGAAGATATAACAGCAGTTAAGCATGCAATAAACCAGAAAGACTTTAAGCAATTAGGTGAAGTTATAGAGGCAAATGGTTTACGTATGCATGCAACGAACTTAGGAGCACAACCACCATTTACGTATATGGTAGATGATAGTTATCTTGTAATGGATATTGTACACCAATGTCGAGAAGCGGGTTATCCGTGCTACTTTACAATGGATGCTGGACCTAATGTGAAAATTTTAGTTGAAAAGAAAAATCAACAAGCAGTGATGGATGCCTTATATAAATCATTTGACGAAACACAAATCATTGCGAGTGATATTATAAGCACAGGCGTTGAAATTATTGAGTAAGGAAGAGATAAAATGATTCAAGTCAAAGCACCAGGTAAGCTATATATTGCAGGTGAATATGCTGTTACTGAACCTGGATATAAATCTGTATTAATTGCAGTAGATCGATTTGTAACAGCTACTATTGAAGATTCTAGTGTTTCTCAAGGCACAATACATTCAAAAACATTACACCATGAACCTGTGACTTTCCAAAGACGTGAAGATAGAATTGTTGTTTCAGATGTACATGCTGCTAAACAATTGAAGTATGTCATTACTGCGATTGAAGTGTTTGAGCAGTATGTTCGTAGTAACAATATCAGTTTGAAGCATTTTAATTTAACGATAGATAGTAATCTAGACGATGCGAATGGTCATAAGTATGGGCTAGGGTCTAGTGCAGCTGTGCTCGTTTCAGTTGTAAAAGTATTAAATGAATTTTATGAGACACATTTATCCAACCTATATATATATAAATTAGCCGTGATTGCTAATATGAAGTTACAAAGCTTAAGTTCATGTGGAGATATTGCTGTAAGTATTTATACAGGGTGGCTAGCGTATAGTACATTTGATCATGAGTGGGTTTCACAACAAATAGAGGATACTTCTGTCAACGAAGTACTAAATAAAAACTGGCCTGGTCTACATATTGAACCATTACAGCCTCCTGAAAACATGGAGGTGCTAATTGGTTGGACAGGATCTCCCGCGTCATCACATCATCTTGTTAGTGAAGTTAAACGCTTAAAATCAGATCCCACATTTTATGGTAAATTCTTAGAACGCTCACATTTATGCGTAGAAAAACTGATTCACGCCTTCAAAACAAACCACATTAAAGGCGTACAGCAAATGATTCGTACAAACCGTGAGATTATTCAATCGATGGATAAAGAGGCAACGATTGATATTGAGACAGCGCACTTGAAAGTTTTATGCTCTGTAGCCGAAAAATACGGTGGTGCAGCTAAGACATCAGGCGCAGGCGGCGGTGATTGTGGTATTACAATTATCGATAATAAAGTGAAGAAAAAATTAATTTATCAAGAATGGTTAGACAATGAAGTGAAACCACTTGAATTTAATATTTATCATGGTCAATAAATAATGAATACTAAGGTGAATGCAGTATTTTAATCCGAATACGAGGATTAAAGTGCTGTTTTTTTAATAAATAGAATCAAGAATTTGTAATTTAGGAGATATATTTATAATTGCTGCTTTATTAAAAGATTGGAAAATTTACCTTTTGATGGAAATAAAATCATTCAAGGGTACATTATGTCAGAATCAGGTTATTATATTGAACTTATAAATATTTAAGCATATCATCATTTTAAGAAAGCGCTTCCAAGTTGTATGAAAAGGATGATGATTATGAATATTGGACGAAACATTGGCAATGCAATACGTAGGTTCGGTGGAGCGATGATAGTACCTGTGTTATTGTTCCCATTTTTCGGTATTATTATTGGAATTGCGACACTTTTCAAAAATGAAGCTATTATGGGAGGGCTCGCCAATCCTGATGGTTTATGGTTTCAAATATGGTCATTAATTGAAAACGGAGGATGGACTGTATTTGAAAATATAGAACTCATTTTTGTAATTGGATTACCTATTTCATTAGCGAAAAAATCAGCAGGACATGCAGTGATGTCTTCTGTAGTTACTTATATGATGTTTAATTATTTTATTAATGGCATATTAATGACGTGGGGACCTGCTTTTGGCGTTAACTTTAAAGAGAATGTTGACGATGCGACAGGACTGACAGAATTAGTAGGTATTAAAACCTTAGATACTAATATTATTGGTGCTTTAATTATCTCGGGTATCGCAATATGGTTACATAACCGTTATTATGATAAGAAATTGCCTGAATCATTAGGTATATTCCAGGGGTCACCCTTTGTAGTTATGCTTGCATTCTTTTGTATGATTCCAATTGCATTTTTAACAAGTTGGGGGTGGCCGATTGTTCAAGGTTGGATTGCGTCGTTACAAGTCTTTCTTGCTTCATCAAGTTATGTTGGCGTGTGGTTATTTCACTTCTTAGAAAGGATATTGATACCAACAGGTTTACATCATTTTATCTATACACCATTTGAGTATGGTCCAGCTGTTGTAGATGGTGGTATTAAATCATATTGGATATCACATCTTACTGAATATTCTGAGACAACTAAATCATTGAAAGATATATTCCCTGGTGGTGGATTCTTATTACAAGGTAACACAAAAATATTTGGTTCAATTGGCATAGCGCTGGCGATATATTCCACAGCTAAACCTCATAAAAAGAAAGAGGTAGGTGCACTATTATTGGCAGCCACATTGACTGCTGTTTTTGCAGGAATTACCGAACCATTAGAATTTACATTCATATTTATAGCACCTTTCTTATTCTTGATACATGCTATTTTAGGTGCAACAATGGTTACAATTATGCATGCATTTGGCTTAGTTGGAAATTTAGGTGGCGGTTTTATTGAAATAGCAGCAACCAATTGGATTCCTTTATTTGGAACACATTGGGGCACCTATTTAGCTCAATTTGTAATAGGTATTATTTTTATCTTTATTTATTATTACTTGTTTAGGTTTATAATTTTGAAGTTTGATATTCCAATGCCTGGTAGAGAAAAAGATGACAATAAAGATACTAAACTATATAAAAAAAAAGACTACCGCGAAAATAAAAAACAAGATTCGCTTTCTGATAGTTATAGTGAATATCAAATGAAAGCAGATGTATATATAGAAGGGTTAGGTGGTGCAGATAATATAGTTGATGTTACTAATTGTGCCACAAGACTACGAGTGACTGTAAATGATCCTGAAAAGGTAGCAGCAGATAATTATTTTAAAGCAGAAGGCGGGGCCCATGGTCTTGTTAAAAGTGGTAAAAATATTCAAGTTATTGTTGGACTTTCGGTTTCACAAGTAAGAGAAGAAGTGGAACAAATTTTAAACAAATTAAGTTAGCCTTGTTAATATTTTAAATTAGTGGGGCAGTGTAGAAAGTAAAACATGAGATGAGTTTTTCAAACAACGCCCCACTTTTTATCGATATAGCGTATATAATGACTTATTTGAAATTTTGTAGTAATAAAAACAGACGTGGATGTACATGAAAACTAACTATTAATTTTATAATTATGATAAGTTCTTGCTATAAAATCAAATACCACATAATAAGGTGTGAAACTGTAGTATTCTGTATTATTAAAAAATTGAATAGGTGCACTATTAACGTAAATATTAAATGCAGCATGTTTAGCAATATAGTTATCGTGCAAAGTCGTAATTGACACGTAAAGTAGTTCGCGGGCCTTGATGAGTTGAATAGGCTCTATTAAATTTTTAGTTTCTCCTGATAATGATATAACAAAAAGTAAATCATCATAGGACATTTGGTTTATAGCTAAACGTAATTCCGTTTCATCGTTAATAACAATAGCTCTTTTAGAAATAGATAGCATATGTCTTTGAGCTTCACGAGCTACGTTTTGTTGCGCCATACCTGTGCCAAAGATATAGATGAATGGAGCAGCTTCAATTAATTCATTAAGTGGTTGATAGTCAAACATTTCAAGATGTTCAACAGTCCTTTGAACATCTTCAACAATTGTATCTGCATCCGTGAATTGCGTAGGTGATGTGTTTGTATCCATTTTCAAGTAAAACTTGAAATTACTATAACCTTCAAATCCCATTTTTTTAACTAACCTATGAATCGTAGAGATAGATGTGTGTGTAAGTTTACTTAAATCATGGATTTTCATGTTCGAAATTTGATCAATGTTTTGTCTGATAATATTGATAATATGTAAATCATTTTCTGTTAGTTGTTCAAAATGTTTATTAATAAGATGATCTAGTACCATATAAAAAGATTCCACCTATCCATTGGAAAAATTTCCGAATTTTGAAAATATATTCTAATGTTAATATATAAATTCTAAATACGTCAAACTTATTGGTGTTTTTAATTTTTTATTCTACTATAATTTTAAAGGAGTTAAAGTAAGAAAGAAGACTTAAATATTTTTTTGTATTTTATTGTAAGCGTTTTCTTTTAGAAAGTTCAAAAATTAAGGAGATGAGATGATGACAGTTAAAGTTGGTGTTATTGGTTGTGGAGGTATAGCAAATGGTAAACATTTACCAAGTTTAGCAAAAATTTCGGAGGTATCAATGATTGCCTTTTGTGATATAGATAAAACAAAAGCTGAAGCAGCGGCAAAGCGCTATGGTGATAAAAATGCAACAGTGTATGAAGATTACATTGAATTATTAAAAGATAATTCGATTGAAGTTATTCATGTTTGTACACCGAATAATACGCATCAAGAGATTACTGTAGCAGCATTAAATGCAAACAAGCATGTGATGTGTGAAAAACCTATGGCTAAAACTTCTGAAGAAGCACAATTAATGATTGATGCTGCAGTGCACAACAATAAAAAGTTAACTATTGGTTATCAAAATAGATTTCGTGCTGATAGTCAATATTTACGAAAAGTAACGCAACGTGGGGATCTAGGAGATATATATTTTAGTAAGGCTCATGCTATTCGAAGACGTGCAGTACCAACATGGGGTGTTTTTCTAGATGAAGAGAAACAGGGAGGTGGCCCGTTAATTGATATAGGAACACATGCGTTAGATCTCACATTATGGATGATGGATAATTATGAGCCTGAATCCGTGATGGGTTCTACATTTCATAAATTAGGTAAACAAGCGAATGCAGCTAATGCTTGGGGTTCTTGGGATCCAAATAAATTCACGGTAGAAGACTCTGCATTTGGATTTATCAAGATGAAGAACGGGGCCACAATTATATTAGAATCAAGTTGGGCGCTTAATTCTTTAGACGTTGATGAAGCTAAATGTTCATTGTCAGGTACTGATGGTGGCGCTGACATGAAAAATGGCTTACGTATACACGGTGAAGACTTAAAAACACTGTATACTTCTGAAATTGAATTAGAAAATGCTGGTGTTGATTTTTATGAAGGTGAAAAGATAGATGAAGCAGAAGAAGAAGCGAGAGCTTGGATAAATAGTATTACTCACAACTTAGAACCCGTGGTTAAACCTAAAGAAGCGTTTGTTGTAACTCAGATATTAGAAGCTATATACGAATCAGCTAAAACAGGACAAGCTGTTTATTTAAATGATAAATAAAGCTTATGGAGGTATTTTATGAATATTACAATATGGAATGAATTTAGACATGAACAAGAAAATGAAGATGTACAGGCTGTTTATCCAAACGGTATACATCATGTAATAGCATCATTTTTAACAGATGATCATATTGTGACTACAGCAACATTAGATGAACCTCAACATGGTTTAACAGATGATGTGTTAGCACAAACAGATGTACTTATTTGGTGGGGGCATAAAGTACATGAAGAAGTTGATGAAGAAGTGGTAGAAAAAGTGAAACAAAAAGTATTAGAAGGTATGGGGTTAGTTGTATTACATTCAGGACATTTTTCAAAAATTTTCAAGAGTTTAATGGGCACATCATGTGACCTTAAATGGCGAGAGGCAGATGAAAAAGAACGTCTTTGGGTCGTTGATCCCACGCATCCTATCACTGAAGGAATTGATTCATATTTTGAACTTGAAAAAGAAGAAATGTACGGAGAACATTTCGATATACCGTCACCAGACGAAACAGTTTTCATCAGTTGGTTTGAAGGTGGAGAAGTCTTTAGAAGTGGAGTGACTTTTAAAAGAGGTAATGGAAAAATATTTTACTTTAGACCGGGCCATGAAAGCTATCCTACTTATTACAATGTAAATGTGCAAAAGGTTATTAAGAATGCTGTGAAGTGGGCATTTAACAATAATACGCCAAGACATCAATATGGAAACGCGCAACCATTAGAAGAAATATCAAAAAAATAATGTTGGGAGTTGTCTGCTTATGGATAAATTAAAAGTGGGTATTATTGGATGCGGTGGCATTGCATGTAACAGACACATTCCAGCTTTTCAAAATTTAAATCATCTAGTGGATGTTGTGGCAGTTCAAGATGTTGATATAGCGTTGGCAAAAAATGTTGCAAATGATTTTCACATTGAAAATATCCATGAATCATATCATACAATGTTTGAACAAGTTGATGCAGTAGCTATTTGTACACCAAATAAATTTCATGCGGAAATAAGTATTGCTGCTCTAGAAGCAGGAGTTAATGTGTTTTGTGAAAAACCAATGGCCATGAATTTAACTGAATGTGAAGCTATGGTGGATGCCGCAAAACAAGCTGATAAATTGTTGGCAATAGGATATCATTACCGCTTCACAGATGCAGCGATTACGGCAAAAAAAGCTATTGATAATGGTGTAGTAGGTGATCCTCTAGTTACCCGCGTACAAGCATTACGTAGACGTAAAGTTCCTGGATGGGGTGTGTTTACAAATAAAACGTTGCAGGGCGGAGGTAGTCTAATAGATTATGGCTGTCATATGCTCGACTTGTCACTTTGGTTACTAAATGATATTGAACCAAAAGAGGTGTTAGGTAAAACTTATAATCGTCTTAGCAAATTACCAAATCAATTGAATGATTGGGGACCATTTGACCATGAAAAGTTTGATGTAGATGATCACGTGACAAGCTATATATCTTTTAATGATAATTCAACGCTTCAATTTGAGTGTTCGTGGTCAGCAAATATAAAAGAAGACACAAAACATTTAAGTATCTCTGGAGTTGATGGCGGTCTAAATTTATACCCATTTGAAATATATCGACCGAAATTAGGGACTTATTTTACTGAACAAGCATATGCAGAACATGATGAAGATATAGCGGCACAACGACAAGCTCAGAACTTTGTAAATAGTTGTCTTGGTAATGAAACACTTATCATACAACCAGAACAAGCATTAAAAATAAATAAAATCATAGATGCAATTTATCAAAGTAGTGAAACTGGTCAAAGTATTAAATTGAACTAGTTATAATGTTAAAGGAGGATTATTTATGAAAATTGGTGTGTTTTCTGTATTGTTCCAAGATAAACAATTTGAAGAAATGTTAGATTATGTAGCAAATGCTGGAGTCAAAATGGTGGAAATAGGAACAGGAGGTAACCCTGGGAATCAATTCTGTCCAATGGATAACTTATTAGATGATGAACTTCAACGTAATGCTTTTATTGAAAGTATCCATCAACGTGGATTGGAAATTAGTGCTTTTAGTTGCCATAACAACCCAATTTCTCCTAATGAAAAAGAAGCCCAACAAGCACATGATACTTTGTTTAAAACAATTAAATTAGCCTCACTTTTAAATGTACCTGTAGTTAACACTTTTTCTGGTGTTGCAGGATCAGATGAAACAGCTAAGTATCCGAATTGGCCAGTGACGCCATGGCCAACAGCCTATACTAAAATTTTAGAGTGGCAATGGGAAGAAAAGCTTATACCTTATTGGCGAAAAGTTGCAGAATATGCTAAAGAAAATGATGTGAAAATCGGTATAGAATTACATGCTGGCTTTTTAGTACATACACCTTATACCATGTTGAAATTAAGAGCGGCAACTAATGAATATATTGGCGCTAATTTAGACCCTAGTCATTTGTGGTGGCAAGGTATTGAGCCAATTGCAGCGATTAAAATATTAGGGAAAGCAAATGCTATTCACCATTTTCATGCAAAAGATACATACATTGATCAAGAAAATGTAAATATGTATGGTCTGACAGACATGCAACCTTATGGCAATGTGCAAACTCGGGCTTGGACATTTAGGACAGTAGGATACGGTCACAATACTCAAGTGTGGGGAGATATGATTAGTGCACTAAGGATAAATGGTTACGATTATGTTGTAAGTATAGAGCATGAAGATCCTATCATGTCTATCGAAGAAGGGTTTAGTAAGGCAGTGAATAATTTGAAGTCAATTAATATTGAGAATCCTGCACCAGATTTATGGTGGACATAAAGATAAACATTTAATATTAAAATGAGCAGACCATCGCCGCAATCCCATATTATAGACCTACCACATTACAATGATTTTAGTTATAAGGCAATTAAGTAAATATTAATAATATATCTGTTAAAATACTGCCAAATAACGAAGTGAATTTAAATTTTGTCTTCTTGTTTGCCTTCTATTCCATTATGTAACTTAAATAAAACTTAAAAATTGCTAAATTAAGAACTTGAAATTTTTATTAAAAAGGGTAAAATAATTAGAGTTGTAGATAGAAAGAGACATCAAATAGAAATGTCGCATGAAATATATGGAATATTAAATAAGATAAGATTATTGCTATTATAAATTGTTTGAATATGTGGAAGTCAATGATAAGGAAGGTGAGGGTATAGTTGCAAAATAAATTTTTGATTTGTGATGATTGCCAAGCTGTAAATTGCAAAACTTTAGAAAAAAAGTTGACTAAATTAGATCCTAACGCTGAAATTGAAATCGGCTGTCAGTCATATTGTGGCCCAGGCCGTCGTAAAACGTTTGCTTTTGTTAATAATCGTCCGTTAGCGGCACTTTCAGAAGATGAGCTCATGGAAAAAGTGATAAAACAATTACAAAAACCAAGAGATCCTGAAGAAGAAGAACGTTTGAGAAAAAGAAATGAAGAACGTAAACGTCGTAAAGAAGAGCAAGATAGAAAACTTAAAGAAAAATTAGCAAAACGTAAAAGTATGCAATAAGTTACATGAGTTTATAAAGTAATTACACAAAACGGATTTAACATATTTGAAAATAATGGAGAAAAAGGATTACCTTAAAAGTTAGAATTAAACTTCTGGCTTTTAGGGTGTTTTTTATAGATAGTTCTAAAAATAGTTAGAATATTATCATTATTTGAGACGTTTAATTATTAATTAGATATCAAATTAAGTTGTTTAATAAGCAAATTTATTTAGTTTTATAACCAAATCGTGCTAAGTTTAGAATAGATTAAATTATCTTATTTCTCATTATTAAAATTGTTGAAATTGGGTAAAGAAGAATGTGAACCATAATACTCAGTGATTAAAAAGGTAACTGATTATAAATGACAAATCTAAGTAATAAATATAATGATAAAATAAAATTTAAATTTCTGTGAAGGAGTTGGATAATATTGACTAAAAAAGTACAAATTGGGAAATCAGATGTTAAAGTAAATCCAATAGCTTTTGGAGCAAATGCTGTTGGCGGACATAATTTATATAACGACTTGGATGAAGAACAAGGTATGGAAACAGTACGCACTGCAATTAGAAATGGCATAACGTTAATTGACACAGCATTTATCTATGGTCCAAAGCGTTCTGAAGAATTAATAGGAGAAACTATAAAAGAATTCACACGCGAAGAGTATGCTATTGCTACAAAAGGTGCGCATTATTTTGATGATTATGGCAATGTGAAAATGTCAAATGATCCTGCATTTTTAAAGGATCAAGTTGAACAAAGTTTAAAACGACTGCAATTAGACTATATAGATGTTTACTATATACATTTTCCAGATGATAGCACACCGAAGAATGAAGCGGTCGCTGCTTTAAAAGAACTTAAAGATGAAGGTAAAATTAAAGCGATTGGTGTGTCTAATTTTAATCTAGACCAACTAAAAGAAGCTAATAAAGATGGCTACGTAGATGTTGTACAAATGGAATATAATTTATTAAACCGAGAAAATGAACATATTTTTAATTACACAAGTGAAAATAATATTACCTTTATCCCATATTTTCCACTAGTTTCTGGTTTATTAGCTGGAAAATATAATGAAAATACAACTTTTGATGATCTTCGTGCAAAAAATCCTGAATTTCAAGGTGAAAGATATAAAGAGAATTTAGCTAAAGTTGATCAATTGCGTGGTATTGCTGATAATCATAGAGTTGATGTAGCTCATATTGTATTGGCATTCTATTTAACTAGACCTTCTTTAGATATTGTTATACCTGGCGCAAAACGACCAAACCAAGTAGTTGATAATTTAACGACATTAGATGTGAAATTGACGGAAGACGAGATTAATAAAATAGAAGAATTATTTCCTGTAAAATAATAAATACAATAAGACAAGCTAGAATTTAGTTTGTCTTATTTTTATATTTATAACTTTATTTCTAAAAATATGCATTTATAATATAGATAAAAGTTCTGATTTTGAGCAAATAATTTAATTTTTTAATCTATTTTCATTAAACTGTTTATAAACTAGACTTTTTAGTGTAGGATTATTAATTAAGTTTAGAACATTTATGGGATTGTATATTTATAACTTTTCATGTGATGTATTTTTAAATTAGTAGTAGAAGGAGATTATTATGATTACAGTGTTATTCGGGGGCAGTCGACCAGATGGAAATACTGCGCATTTAACTAAGATGGCTATAGCTGGGTATGACTACGAATGGATAGACTTAACAGAATATCAATTAAATCCTGTGAGAGACGTAAGACACGATAATACCACTATAGGATCATACGAAGATGATTACAAAACAATTATAGATAAAGTGTTAGCAAGTGATACCGTGATTATTGCTTCACCAATATATTGGTATAGCTTATCAGCATCAATGAAATCGTTCATTGATCATTGGTCTGAAACGTTGATGGATCCAAGATATAAAGACTTTAAAGAAAAAATGTCAGAAAAAGATTTTAGATTAATTATCGTGGGCGGCGATTGCCCTAAAGTCAAAGCTAAACCTTGTATTACACAAGTCAAATATAGTTTGGAATTTTTAGGCGCGAGCTTATCGGGCTATATTATAGGCACGGCAGAAAGACCTGGAGACATAGAAAAAGATGTATACGCATTAACACGTGCCCAAGAGTGGCAACAAACATTACAACATAAGTAAATATATAACAAATATTTTAAGCCCGGGACATAATTACGTGTCTCGGACTTTTTAATCACATAAGCAACAGATAACTGAAATGAAAATGCGCTTATAACAAACTATTTGTATCAAGCGAGATAAAGTATTTTGAATACAAATATTATGTTATAATGTAGCTATTATTACCTATCTAAATAGGGGGAGAGCGACATGCAAGAAATTAGAAGAGCAACACCCGAAGATGTTGTGGGTATCAGAGATGTAGCAACGAAAGCTTGGTATAACACTTATTTGAATATTTACGCAGCTAAAACAGTCAATGAGCTATTGGCTGCTTCATATAATGCTCAACATTTACTTAAACGATTAGAAGATCAATTATTCTTAGTCGTAGAAGAAGATAATGAGATTATTGGTTTTGCAACGTTCATATATGGCACAGAATTATTTTTATCTGCACATTATGTGAGGCCATCATGGCAACACCATGGCTATGGTTCAAAATTGTTAACTGAAGGATTGAATTATTTTGAGGATAAATATGACGAAGTCTTTTTAGAAGTCGATAATAAAAATGATGAAGCAGTGTCATTTTATGAGCAAAAAGGCTTCGAAAAACTCCGTTCTTACACACATGTAATGTATGGAGAAGCAATGGATTTGGCATTAATGCGTAAAACATTAAAATAAGCTACGCAGTATAGATATGGATAGGAGAATGACATTGACTTTTACAACATATGCTACACAAAAATTACCAGAAGAAAAAGTGTTTAAAGACCCCATTCATAGGTACATTCATGTCAGAGATCAAGTAGTTTGGGATTTAATTAAAACAAAAGAGTTCCAACGTTTGAGAAGAATCAAGCAATTAGGTACACTATATCTCTCATTCCATACAGCTGAACATAGTAGATTTGGGCATTCACTTGGTGTATATGAAATCGTGCGTAGAATAATCGATGATTCATTTGATGGACGAGAAGCGTGGGATAACAATGATAGACCATTAGCCTTATGTGCAGCCTTACTACACGATTTAGGGCATGGGCCTTTTTCACATAGTTTTGAAAAAATATTTAATACAGATCATGAAGCTTTTACACAAGCGATAATCACTGGGCCAACTGAAGTTAACGAAGTTTTAAAACGTGTGTCAGAAGATTTTCCTCAACAAGTAGCTGATGTAATTAATAAAACACATAAAAATAAATTAGTAATCTCAATGATATCTTCTCAAATTGACGCAGATAGAATGGATTATTTACAACGAGATGCTTATTTTACAGGTGTATCTTATGGACAGTTTGACATGGAACGTATATTAAGGCTGATGAGGCCTTCTAAAGATGAGGTCCTCATTAAAGAGAGTGGCATGCACGCCGTTGAGAACTTTATCATGAGTCGCTATCAAATGTATTGGCAGATATACTTTCATCCGGTAAGTAGAGGTGGCGAGGTTTTATTAAACAACTGTTTAAAACGCGCGAAACAATTGTATAACGAAGGTTACACATTTAAAATGTATCCGACTGACTTCATACCTTTCTTTGAAGAGTCTATGACAATTGAGCAATACGTTGATTTAGATGAAGCGGTTGTATTATATTACTTAAAAGCTTGGGTTAAAGAAGATGACCCTATACTGAGTGACTTATCTCGTCGTTTCATTAATCGCGACTTATTTAAATATATGCCATTTGATGGATCTATTATAACGATTACAGAATTAACGGATTTATTTGTTCAAGCAGGGATTGATCCAAATTATTATTTCGTAAGCGAGTCTTTTTCAGATTTACCATATGATTACGACAGACCAGGATCTGATAGAAAACCTATCCACCTGCTAAAAAGAAATGGTAAGACTCGGGAAATAAGTAGTCAATCGTTGGTTATCCATAGTATTACAGGTATTAATAGAGAGGATTATAAATTATATTATCCTAAGGAATTAATTTCTCAAATAGAGGATGACCAAATAAAGAATGCTATTAATAGCATTTTAGATGAATTGAACTAGTTTTAAGTGGAATTGCAGCATGTAATTAACATGTAGATTAAGTAAGTATAGAGTTAAGTAATAACAACACAGTCATTTTGTAGACATTGAAATTTATAAGAGAGTTCAGATATACAACTAGTTTACATATGATTTACGTTTATACTTAACACAACAAAACAACACTGTTAAACTCAATATTTAATAGACAATAATTGATTAAACGCAAAAACTATTATAAATTAAATGAAAATGTGGGAGGTGTGCGATAATGGCTGAAAATAAAGGGTTTAAATTCAATATTATCAAAAATGATCCACTAGACGGACATAAGGGTACAAATATAGGTTCAATTACTTTAGACAACGTAGCACCTGTCTTTATAGATGTTCAAAATAAAGAAGCTTTTATTGATATAGGTGGTATGCATGCACGTTCGAGCGTTGAAAAAGGTGTTAAATGGATTAAAGAAAAAGAAGTAGTAGAAGGTGACGAAGCGAAACCATATTGGCTATGTTGGGTTACAACTGAAAGAGGAGAAAATGGTCCTTACTATGCCGGTGTTACAGCTTGTTACTTATTGGTGAACAAAAGTATACGTAGAGGGTATAAGAGTATGCCTGAACATGTTAATATGATGGACAAATCAATGAAACATCAAATTGAAATTGACCATATTGGTGAGGAAAATAAAGCTGTGTTAAGAGAATTCCTTGAATCACATGATGCGGAGATGTGGCGTAATTCTGCAGCTATATTACATGAAACTTTAGAAAGTAAATAGTTCATATTATTGGGAGACGGCTAAGCCTTAAACTAAGGTATTGTTGTCTCCCTTTCTCTATATAAGTTAAGTGAAGACTTCGCTTGAAATTGTTGCCCTGATGATTTCTAGTTTAGTAACTTTAATCATACTTAGAAAAAAATGAGTTATTTCATGTGTATTTAATAACAGGAGTCTGTTTATATAATTTCTTTATCTTGTATGGATATACATTACAGTTGATAAAATGATTCTATAATAAAATCATTTTATCAACTGTAATGCGTATATTAAGTATGCTATAATGGTGTGTATTATTTTAAAAGATTAGGGTGAAACGTACATTGGAAAACAATGTTAATATCCAAACTAAACAAGTTGTTAAACAATTTGACAATAAAGAGAAATTTAATGTGAATACACGAGGCACTTGGCAAAAACGAAACGCTGAATTTATACGTTATCAAGAAAAAGTTAATGAAATGACTGTAAATGTGACAGTTAAAATTGAAGAAACTGGTGTAAAAATTATTCGTAAAGGTGATATCAATATGAATCTTCATTTTGTTGAAGGTGAAGATACAATTACTTTATACGAAATTAGTGGTGGTCGGATTCCGTTGACTGTACGTACACACTCTATTTTACATTTTGTATTAGATGGTGGCGGCAAGTTAAAAGTGCATTATGATTTAATTCAAGATGAAGAAAAAATGGGTTCTTACCAATATGAAATTATTTATAAGGAGACACCGTAAATGAATATAATTGATCAAGTGAAACAAACATTGATTGAAGAAATCAATCATAGTATACAGCAAGCACAACTTGCAGACGCAAGTGAAATTCCAGAAATTAAAGTTGAAATCCCTAAAGATACTTCAAATGGTGATTATTCAACGAACATTGCAATGGTTTTAACTAAGATTGCGAAACGTAATCCACGTGAAATTGCCCAAGCCATCGTAGACAACTTAGATACAACTGCAGCTAATGTTGAAAAAGTACAAATTGCTGGACCTGGTTTTATTAATTTCTATTTAGATAACGCTTATTTAACAGCTATCATTTCAGAAGCTATAGATAAAGGCTCTGAATTTGGAAGCACAGAAGAAAAAAATGGTAAAAACATATTACTAGAATATGTGTCAGCAAATCCAACTGGAGATTTACACATCGGTCATGCGCGTAATGCCGCTGTTGGTGATACATTAGCTAATATTTTAACTGCAGCTGGTTATAATGTAACTAGAGAATATTACATTAACGATGCGGGTAATCAAATTACAAATTTAGCGCTTTCTATTGAAGCACGTTATTTTGAAGCGCTTGGTGATTACTCATTTGAAATGCCAGAGGGCGGATACCATGGAAAAGATATTATTAATATTGGTAAAGATTTAGCTGAAAAACAACCAGAATTAAAAGACTTAGATGAAGAAACTCGTATTAAAACATTTAGAAAATTAGGCGTCGATTATGAAATGGAAAAATTAAGAACAGATTTAGCTGATTTTAATACTCATTTTGATAGTTGGTTCAGTGAAACGACTTTATATGAAAAAGGCGAAATCACAGAAGTACTTAATAAGATGACTGAACTTGGTTATACTTACGAAAAAGATGGCGCTACATGGTTACGTACTACGGATTTTAAAGATGATAAGGACAGAGTATTAATTAAAAATGATGGTAATTACACTTATTTCTTACCAGATATTGCGTATCACTTTGATAAAATTGAGCGTGGTAATGATACTTTAATCAATTTATTCGGTGCTGACCATCATGGTTATATCAATCGTTTAAAAGCTTCACTTGAAACATTTGGTGTGGATAGTAAACGTCTTGAAATACAAATTATGCAAATGGTACGTTTAATGCAAGATGGACAAGAAGTTAAAATGAGTAAACGGACAGGTAATGCCATCACGTTACGTGAAATTATGGACGAAGTAGGCGTAGATGCTGCACGTTATTTCTTAACAATGCGTAGTCCTGATACACACTTTGATTTTGATATGGAACTTGCTAAACAAGAATCACAAGACAATCCAGTATATTATGCGCAATACGCACACGCACGTATTTGTTCAATATTGAAACAAGCGGCTGAAAGAGGTATTACACCTTCTAAAGACGCAGATTATTCACTTATTACAAATGATAAAGCAATTGATTTGTTGAAAAAAATTGCTGAATTTGAGACCACGATACAAAGTGCTGCTACAAATAGAGCACCACATAGAATTACAAACTATATTCAAGATTTGGCTTCACATTTCCATAAGTTTTATAATGCTGAAAAAGTGTTGACAGATGACGAAGATAAGACAAAAGCCCTTATTGCGTTAGTAGATGCAGTGAGAATTACATTGCACAATGCACTTGATTTAGTTGGTGTAACTGCACCAGAATCAATGTAGGGAGTAAATAAAAGAGAGCTAGTATGGAATTTGTTGTTTTTGAGTAGACTGATGTTACTTACTTAAAAAATAATAAATCGTGCTAGCTCTC
Organism: Staphylococcus sp. mip270_02; assembly: GCF_054031535.1. Classification (NCBI taxonomy): domain Bacteria; kingdom Bacillati; phylum Bacillota; class Bacilli; order Caryophanales; family Staphylococcaceae; genus Staphylococcus; species Staphylococcus sp. mip270_02. The sequence goes on along the minus strand of NZ_CM132934.1, from coordinate 2,759,331 downwards.
TTTATTGTGTTAAAATTTCAAGAAAGTCAAAAATAATTAGGGGAATGTTCAAGTGAATTTAGACACTAAAACGTTATATCAGGAATTATATAATCACATGGGTCCACAAGGCTGGTGGCCTGCTGATACAAAGATTGAAATAATGTTAGGAGCAATTTTAGTTCAAAATACAAATTGGAGAAACGCTGCTTATGCAATTGAATCTCTTAAACTTAATACTTCATTAGAACCACAACAAATACTAAATTTAGAAATTGATGTTTTACAAAAGGTTATAAAATCTAGTGGATTTTACAAGAGTAAAGCGCAAACGATTCACGCTTTATTGAGCTGGTTAGAGCAATTTGATTTTGATTATGAAGCCATTAACAAATGTTTTCAAGAAAATCTTCGTAAAGAATTGCTAAGTATAAAAGGTGTTGGTAGTGAGACTGCAGATGTTTTACTTGTCTATATATTTGGTGGTGTTGAATTTATACCGGACAGTTATACGCGAAGAATATATTATAAATTGGGTTATAATCATACTACGAGTTACGAAAAGCTAAAAAAACATGTCATACTACCAGATAACTTTACGAACCAAGATGCCAATGAATTTCATGCATTATTAGATAATTTTGGCAAAGCATACTTTAACGGTAGCGGAACAAACACAGTTGATTTTTTAGAAAAACATTTCGTACGATGACTTTAATTTGAAAAGATTTATATATGAAAATTATGGTTTGCTCAAGTTATGTCAATTACGTTGGCATAACCTCATAAACTTTATTAGAAGCACTGGGAAAACTGTGCACTACTTTCATGGAATTATGTCAACATCTGTCTGAATTTGCAACGAAATACTTTAAAAAATAATTAAAAATGTATTGGAATTTGGTATGATAAAAGAAAATTGATAATAGGAGTTAAAGAAATGAAAAAGCAATTTAAAATAGTCTGTCTTTTTATTGTTATGTCTATGCTTTTAGTAGCATGTAGTACAAATTCTAATCAATCAGAAAAAAAGGAGCAGTCAGAAAATCATAATTATAAACGAATTGTATCGTTGATGCCAAGTAACACTGAAATTTTATATGAATTAGGTTTAGGCGACAGTGTGGTTGGTGTTTCAACTGTAGATGATTATCCGAAAGAAGTAAAAGATAAAAAGCAATTTGATGCGATGAAGTTAAATAAAGAAGCATTGTTGAAGGCTAAACCTGATTTGATTTTAGCGCATGAATCTCAAAAGCCTACGAGTGGTAAAATACTCAATTCACTAAAGAAAAATGGCGTGAAAGTTGTATATGTCAAAGATGCTCAATCCATTGATGATATGTATAAAACATTTCATCAAATAGGGGAAGTAACAGGTAAGAATAAAGAAGCTAAGGCACTTATAAAAGAAACAAAAGCAAATATTAAAGAAGTTAAAGACTCTATTCCTGAAAATGCTAAAACTCAAAAAGTATTTATGGAGGTATCATCTGAGCCAGAAATATATACTGCAGGTAAAGAAACTTTTTTTGATGATATGCTAAATAAATTAAAAGTAGATAACAGTTTTTCTAACTTAACAGGATGGCAAAAAGTTAGTAAAGAAGATATCATTAAGAAGAATCCTGATATTTTGATATCAACGATGGGTATTTCAAAATCGGAGTATGAGAAAGTTATTAACCAACGCGGTGGTTTTAATGAAATTAATGCGGTAAAAAACAATAATATTAAAGCTATAAATGGAGATCAAATTTCACGTCCAGGACCAAGAATTGATGACGGATTAAAAGCGTTGAGAGATGCTATTTATAAACAATAAAATACGAGGAATTCATAATAGGGTGTAATTAGCATAGGAAGTATTAACTATAACTCCTAGTGATTATTACATATTTCCTTGTTGAGATGTAAAACATTTGAGTTAGTCATAAGTTGTGAGAGACGAAACATAAATCTAAGTAAAAGTTTAGATTTATGTTTCGCTCTCTTTTTATAATTTAAAGAAATTCATATGATTAAATATAGTGTTAATGGGCTACAGGTGGTATTGTAATAGTTGAAATATGTAAGTGAAAGCGTGGCTTAGAAAGAAATGAGATATTATAAAGCAATCATCATATGGTTAATACTTCTTATAACAAGCATTTTATTTAGTTTGATGTGGGGAATTGGACAAGTGAATGATGAATTATCCCAAACAATTTTATATCAAGTGAGAATGCCGAGAATGTTGCAAGCATTATTAGCAGGAGTAGGCTTAACATTAGCAGGACATATGTTTCAAACGTTACTAAATAACCCGCTAGCAGATAGTTTTACTTTAGGTCTCGCAAGTGGTGCAACGTTTGGCTCAGGTTTAGCTGTTGTCATAGGTGTTTCATTTATATGGTTGCCAATGTTTTCAGTAGTGTTTAGTATAATTACACTAATCTTAGTTATTACTTTAACTACAGCCATGTCAAAAGGCTATCCAATTAGAACATTAATATTAGCTGGCATTATGATAGGCGCACTATTTAATGCATTTTTATATGTTTTGGTTATATTTAATCAAAGTAAAATGAAGAATATAGTAAATTATATGTTTGGTGGGTTTTCATCTGCAGAGTACAATGAAGTCATTTATATTGGTGTTGTAACCCTCATAAGTGTGATAATACTATTTGGTATGATTTCTAAAATAAAGTTATTACAACTTGGAGATTTACGTGCGCAATCATTAGGACTAAATGTGAAAAGAGTGACATATATTCTATTGTTAATTGCTTCAATTATGACTGCAGTGATTGTGGCATATGTGGGAGTTATTGGATTTATTGGAATGGTTATTCCTCAACTTGTAAGAAGAAATAGGGTACATTATAATTTAGGTCAACAAATGGTACTGAACATGCTTATAGGTGGTACAATTATGGTACTATCAGATTGGTTGGGGAGCACGTTGCTAGATCCTTTCCAAATACCAGCTAGTATTATTTTAGCTTTACTCGGTATTCCAGTATTATTTTATATTATGATAACACAATCGCGTGTTCATAGTTAGATAGTGCTATTTAAAAATTTTAAAGCAAAATTTGCTTGTTTGAAAAAATGTTTATAAAGAGGTTATGATGATGGACTTAACACAAGTTAAAGCGGTCGTATTTGATTTAGAAGGTACACTTTTAGACAGAAAAAAATCACGTGAAAAATTTATTGAAGAGCAATATGAACGATTCCATGATTATTTGGTGCGCATTCAACTTGAAGATTTTAAAAGAAAATTTATTGAACTAGATGATGATGAAGATCATGATAAACCAGAACTGTATAAAGCAATTATTAAAGATTTTCACGTTGATCGGTTAACTTGGAAAGATTTATTTCATGACTTTGAAATGCATTTTTACCGTTACGTCTTTCCATATTACGATACATTATATACTTTAGAAAAATTGACAAACAGTGGTTATTTAACAGGTGTCATAGCCAATGGTAAATCTAAAATTAAGCAATATCGAATGCATGCATTAGGTGTAGAAGATGCTATTAACTATTTATCCACTTCAGAAACTGTTGGGTATCGCAAACCACATCCAAGGATTTTTGAAGATATGTTAAAGCAATTAGGGACAAAGCCAGAAGAGACAATGTATGTGGGCGATGACCCTCTAAATGATGTAGCGCCAGCAAGAGCGATGGGCATGATTAGTGTCTGGTTTAAAGAAGAGGAAACAGTCGATGTAGAGCCTTTACCGGAAGAAGTAGACTTTACAATCAATACAACTGAAGAACTGCTTTCTATATTACCTATTGCAAAGAAAGGGAGATAATTATGAATCTATTTACAACTAGAGATGGTGTAGCCTTAAATTATAGAACAAGTGGAGAAGGCAATGTGATAGTGATGATACACACTGCGTTAGACAATTTAACTGTTTTTAATGATATTGAAGAAAAATTTAATAAGAATAATCAAGTTATATTAGTGGATTTACGTGGTCATGGTTATTCAGATAAACCAAATGAAATTAATTTTGAAACATATGCAGAGGATATTAAAGCGTTATTAGATCACTTATATGTAACTCAGTGCGCATTTATCGGTCATGAATTAGGTGCTTCTGTTGCAGTATCATTTGCATCATTATATCCAGAAATGACAAGTTCATTAACATTAATTAATCCCACGTTATTAAGTGATATGTCACCAGAGGAACGCTTGTATCGTAAGCACGCTGACCTAATTAGAAATTGGGATAAAGAAACACAACAAAAATTCCTGGATAAGCATTTATATTATTCTAAACGCAAAGCTAAAAAATTCTTAAAACAAGTAGATGATACAAATAGCATTGCAACAAAAGCAGAATTAAATGCTGTAAAAGCCTCATTTAATGATAACGATATTATGCGTTATTTAAGTGAAGTTAATTCACCAACTTTAATTGTTGCAGGGCAACATGGTGCGAGAACAACCGTTGTTGAAGCAAAAGAAGTAGGTGACTATATAGGAAAAGTGGAATTTGAAGTGTTTACAGCATCAGGGTTATATCCATTTGTAGAAGAAAAAGAAAAATTTGTAGATGTTGTAACTGAATTTATTAAAGAAAACGAACCAGCAACGTTATATTAAAAACAGTATTGTAAGCAAACCAAAAGTTAATTATAGCATTTGGTTTGTTTTTTTGTTTGAAAGCAAAATGGGAAGTGTGATTCGATAGAATGCCATTACTGTGGGAGGAACAAATGTCATTAGATAATAATATAAAAGGATTGAGTGGGAATTGTGAAAATGGGATGATTTCATCTATCTAAAGCTTAATAACACAATCTAGGTCGTTAGAATATAATTGTTACTTTGATTACAGTACGAAGAGTTTTTGTAATATTTTTGTAACACCACTGTTATTTTAGTAATATTTATAGTACAATATAGATAAGCACAAGATAACTTATATATACAGAAGGAGAGAGTGCTTATGAAAAAAGTATTTGCAGCAGTCCTAGTTTCAGGTTTAGCGATCTCTGGATTTAGTACAGGTAGTGTTGAGGCAGCATCAGGTAACTCTATCCAAAGTGTTAAATCACTTCAACAAGGAGATACAACGCTAGAAGGTGCTAAAATAGGTGCTTCTATACAAAGCGTATTGAATGAGAATAACGCACCAATTTATTCATATAGTCCTGATGGTAATGAACATTATTATGAATTTAAAAAAGATAACGGTGTGCTTGTTGTGACGGCAGACGGTAAGAAAAACAAAGGTAAAATTACCCGTGTTTCTATGAGTTACAATGATACAAATGGCCCAACATATAAAGATGTTAAGTCACAGGTAAGTAAAAATGCTGTTACACGTGAACATTATAATGATGTCACTGGTAACTTTGGCTATGTACAAGATGATGAATTATCTTACCAATTTAGTTCAGCATCACCAAGTGATAAAAATATCAAACTATATCGTATAGATATGGGGAAATAACATTTACTTTGTAACATTTTAACGAATTGTGTGGTAGCGAATTATAATTTTAATGGTTAAATAGTGTGACTTTAAAAAAGTGGTTCTTTAAAGTGATACTTGAAATACCAATATTAATTGAGAGGCTAAGACATTTATTAATGTCTTAGCCTTAATTTATTGTTAAAATAGAGAGTAATGTGAGACTATTAACTGAATTAAAGATTAAACTATTTTAATGACTTTAAAATAATGGGGCGTTACATAAATAAAAAATGATTCAAAGGAGCCAATCATGAGAGTTAATGACAAAGTTTTAGTAGAAAATATAAATGACTATTTTACTCATAAAGGGCTTTCTCCCAATTTAATAGATGATATTAAAGAGAAACTAAAAAAAGATTTGAAAAAATCAGAAGCAAAAGATGAAGATTATATAGAATATAGACGTAAATCACCAGCGGAAATTATATTAACTATACAACGTAATTTATTCACTCTACAATTGAATCCCATCATATTTTTTATCGTGAATTTTATCTTGTTATCTTACTTATATGATAAACAATATGTGCCATTCCAAGCAGCAACAGGCACCTCTATTTTTTATTGTCTAGTGATTTTACCCATTTCAATTTTTATATATTTAAGGATTGATTGGAAGAATTATCTATATAGTAATAAATTCGAAATGGTTATAGGATTAGGAGTCGCTGTTATATCGATGGTACTTGTTGTCTTACAAGGCTTTAATATCAATTTAGGCATTGTTGCTGTTACAATTTATGCACATCAAGCTGTATTTTTTATCGGAATTTTATTTAGTATATCAGGTCTGTATTTTAGAAGATTAGAATTTACAGGTATTGGTTTACTTTTATGTCAAAAGACTATTGATGCCATGATAAGTAACTCAAGTATTACACAAATTGCCTCTATAGTTATATGGATTTTACTACTTATTGTGATTATTTATTACACTATTCGAATTTCTTCACGAAACTAATATCAATTTTTGGATTAATTAAAAAGTGAACTGAAACACGTGCCGTTTATTCAAAGTCTTATGACTACAAAATGGTACGTGTTTTTATTGTACTTAAAGTGTGTATAAAACATATCAGATTATAAAATAATTAAAAATAAAAAATATAGCATACGCGCTTTCGAAATGGGGTATATTACTTTTGTAAGGGGAGGTGACCCATAATGAAAAAATTAGTAACAAACTGTAACAACGAGATTGCTTACATCCGAGAGGGTCAAGGTTTTCCTATTATATTAATCCATGGACTAGATGGTAATATGGCTTCGTTATTTAGTTTGAAAGAGGGCTTAAAGCAACATTACGAAGTTATTGTTTACGATGTTAGAGGTCACGGTAAATCATCTAAACCCAATTCATTTAATTTAGAAGATCACGTAGAAGATTTAAAGGGATTGATGACAAAGTTAGATATTTCAACGGCGCATATTATTGGGCATGATATGGGCGGTTTGGTTGCAAAACATTTTAGTGATAGATATAATTCGATGGTAAAGACGCTGACATTGATAGCTTGTAACTTAATTGATAGCGTACATGGATTAAATAAATTAATGATTGAACATCAAGATGAAATTGAAGGTTTCGATAAATCAGAATCACTCATTTTATTGTTACCCTATATGTATCAAGCAGAGGATAAAGCAAAAAGATGGTTCCAGAACCAATTAATTTATAGTAGACAATCGGCTGAAGATAGTGCAGTAGCCACGAGAGCATTAATGGAATTTCCAGTATTTAATAAAGATGTCGTTATTAAAAATACGGATACACCTACATTGATTATTAATGGAAAGTATGATCCATTAGTTCCTATTGAAGTAATAGAAAAGTATCATTATGCATTTACTTCATTACAAATGATAGAATTTGAACATTCTGGTCATGCACCTCATATTGAAGAACCAAAACATTTTTTAGATGTTTATAGCGATTTTATAAATACTACAGAATATCAAAAATATTAAAGTGATATTTTTGATATTCTTTTTTATGTATTGTTTCAATGGTAAGCACTTGTAAACTATGACATACATAAAAATAAGCCTAAGACATAATGAATCATGTCTTAGGCTTATTTTTAATTTGCATAGGCTGATTTAAATAAAATAAGTGCTTCTAACAGGGGCTGTAAGTCACTTATTAATCAGTTATGTCTAACCGTTCTAATTCTGTTAATGAAAAATTTATACTTCGTTATCGTCGTTTGCTGCTTTAATACGATCGTTAACGCGTGATAATAACTCATTAATTTTCTTACGTTGTTTTGTGTTTACTAAAATTAATACAGTTCTTTCATCATGTTCATTACGTTTTTTATCGAAGTAATCTTCTTGTGATAAGTTTTTAACTGCTTTAACAACTTGAGGTTGTTTATAGTTTAAGTGGTTAATAATATCTTTTAAATAATATTCTTCACTTTCGTGCTCGCTGATATATGTTAATACAGCAAACTCCTCAAAACTTACAGAAAATTCTTTTTTGATAATACCTTTTAATTTATCAGCGTAAGTAACCATAGCTAATAATTCAAAACAATCATTGATTTTGGTGATAGCCATCCTATTATTCCTCCCTAATTCTATATGCCCAATCAAATATACATATTAAAAATGTTTTTGTATAATTATTTGTCTTAATTCAAAGTGTAAAACAAAGAGTTTATCATAATCTATGGCTTAATTATATTTGGGTAAAATATATTAAAACCACTATTATTTAGTTTATTATAACTAAATAAAAATAGAAAGTAAACAAAAAACTGTTTAAGCGTTACGTAAATGATTTCAGATATTAATTCAATTCTATACATACCAATGATTGAATTGAAATTAATATATCTTTATTTCAATTTGTCGTAATTTGATAAAAATAGTAAATAAGCGTTTTGTATTTAAAGATAATCGCTATTTATACAGTGCACATCTAATTTTTAGACGGCACTGCATCAACGTTTCTAGCGATTATGTCTCCTTGTTTTAAACCTTCAAGAATTAATACATCTTTTTTATTACCCATATTTTGTGGTTTGATAACCCGTTTAATAAATTTTTTATTTCTTTGTAAGAAAACAAATTTGTCATCATATATTGCGGTTTTTGGTATTACAATTTTTTTATTAGGTTTTTCAATATTATAATGTCTGCCATATAATGTTTTAAAGTTACTACTTATTTCTACATTATATTGTGAATGTTTAGCTGCAGGATCAAATTGTAATGGTAATTTAGAAATATATTTTATTTCACCAGTGAAACTTTGTTGGTTATCATCTTTAAGCAATACTTTATCATTTTCATGTAATTGTGCTATAAGTGATTCAGAAACAACAGACTTGATTATAGCATTAGAATTAAAAATTTGCAGAATAAGTTCTTTATCTTTAGTAGGAAAATTTTGGTTTATATGGATGTTACCTTCAAAAGGAGCATATATGACGGTACGTAACGTTGATTGTAGTGATTCAATTTCTGATTGAGTTCGGCTGATTTCATTACTAATAATTGACTGTAATCGTGGTTTTTTTTGTTTTAAGTGTGAAAGATATTTTTGCTTCTTAGCGATGAGATGTTCGGTGGTCGGATTGTAATATTCGAAGAGTGGTTGATGTTTTTTTACAATGTCATTATTTTTTATAAACCAATTATGAATATAACCTTTATCTGTTTCTAATAGTATTTTTGTTATTTGGGTTGGGGACTGTATGCCTGAAAAGTGATAGGAGGGTTCGTACTTAATTTTAATAGTTTCTATATGAGAATTTGTCTGATTAGGGGACATTGATTTTAAGTAAAACCAGTAAAATAATGCCATACTACTTAAAATTATTATTAATGTAAGTAATACAAAAAATTTTCGCAATGAGGTCACCTCTTGTTGTTAATATGGTTTGATTATACAGTGAAAATGACTTAATGTGCTATAAAAAAAGCGCATCATTTACAGTTTGGTAAAAGTAAATGACGCACTATCACAATTTTAAAATAATCTTAACAATATAATACCAATCATAATGGCTATAATCCCTGAAATTTTACGCGGTGTTACTTTATTAACATTTGTGCCTAAGAGACCAAAATGATCTATGACGATACCCATTAGCATTTGACCTAGCATAACAATAATAGTTGTTAGCGCAGCGCCTAAATGTGGCATCAAGATAATATTTGTTGTTACGAAGATTACACCTAATATGCCACCGATAAAATAAATGGGTTTTAATTTGCCTTGTTTATTATTAAAAGTTGCAACTTTAAGACTTTTGTTAAATATCAGTGTCAATATAAACAATACAATGGTTCCAACTGTAAAGGATATAAGTGATGCCATTATTGATGAATGTAGTTGTTGACCCAACGCACTATTAATAGCTGTTTGGATAGGTGGACAGAAGCCAAATATAAAGCCAATTATAAGCCATATATATACCGTTGAATATTGTGCTTTGTCTTTAGGATCTCGTCGGACATAATTCATAAGTAAAATGCCGAAAATTAAAAAAAGGATTCCTAATACTTTTAGTAAGGTGAAAGTATGTTTATCGGCGCCGAACCATCCAAAGCTATCAATTGCCACGCCCATTATAATTTGGCCTGCTACAGTCATAACGACTGTTAAAGAAGCGCCTAAACGAGGTAAAAGTAATAGATTCCCTGTTAAGAAAATAACACCTAGTATACCACCAACAAACCATTGATAATTTAACGATTGATTACTATAAAATTGCCCTGTAAAGACATGGGGGTTAATAATAAGATTAATTAAAATTAAAAAAAGAGTTCCTGTTGCAAATGAAATCGTTGATGCATAGAATGAAGATCTTGTATATAAACTCAATCTAGAATTGATTGAAGTTTGAAATGGAACTACCATTCCTGCAACAATACCAATGATATATAAGAGAAACATTAAATCACGCTTTCCTTCGAGATAACTATATTATAAAGGAAAGATTAATGTATGCATACATTTAAATTAGGAGCAGAAATATATGTATATCAGAGAAAATAATGTACACAACAAACAAAGTATAATAAAATACGTATGTTGATGTTTTTTATATAATAAAAATTAACAAAATTAATGTATTTTGAATAATGAAAGTAATTTTAGAAGTGAGTGACTATAGATATTGAAACAACTTTCCATAATTCGTCTTTTAGATGAGGAAACTTTTTTTGTTGGTGCAGGCAGTAACGATCAAATAAAAAAGAATCAATTTATAGAAGTGTTAAATCCTAGACGTACCTATAAAAATTTAGCTCAAATTGTTGAAGTATATGATAAATATTCAATGTGTAAAAAATTGGGTAAGAAGAAGATATTTTTTGGTGATACCGTTAGGCTAAGACCTTCGAGAGATTAATGATAGATTAGAATAGAAAAGTAGTCAGTTGATTATTATGATGTGACATTTATTATTAACCAGTAAAAAGGCCTGAAACATTTGTTTCAAGCCTTTTTGCGTAATGACTTTAATTATAGTCCATTACGTCGTAGTTGCTAGGTAGTTAATTTTCAAATATAAGTTTAGTAGATTTATCTATAATTTGTGCAGCATGCGCTGTTTTAGGAATGCCTGCTTTCGGTCTCAAAATATCTAACTGAATTAATTTGATCATCCCTTCTTTTACGGCCGATTCATTTATAAAGTGCTCGATTTTAGGTATTTGTAATTTAACCGTCTTGTTAACAGCATCGTTGAAAATAAGTTCTAACGTTTGTGACATATTCTGTTTCCTCCTTAATTAATCGTTTCTGTCTTAATGACTTCAAGTTTGTCAAATCTTTCTCCTGTGATTTGCTCTATAATGGATTTGAAACTTTTAAGTTGTTCAGGTTTTACGTCTGTATTTAAATTAGTGAAATGACGCTTAAACTGACTAGCTTTACCATTTTTGTCGAACAATGTACGAGATAATGTGACTGCGAGTTGACTTATATTATTCATTATAATTAACCTCCTTTCACTATATATATCGATTGAGAATAGCAAAACGGTCAAAAAAATTTTAAAAATTTGTATTAAACACTTTCATGTGACATAAACATCATATATCATTAAATAAGAAACATTTATGGCGTGAGAGGTGAAAATATGAATCAAGTAGATCCTATTAGGGATATTGAAGAAATTAAATCAATGTATAAAGTATTGAGTTGTAAGTCTAGACGGGATTATTTACTGTTTAAATTTGCAATACATACAGGTGTTAAACTATCTGAATTATTGAATTTATGTGTGAATGATGTCAAAGGAGCAGATAATCACATAAAATTATATTGGCTTGAAGACCATGCACCTAACATTTATATCAAATTACCTGATGATTTAAGAAGTGAGTTATTTGATTATATAAATGAGGAAGGTCTAAAGGAAAATCAATTGCTGTTTCAATCAAATAGAACATTTAAAGGTTTATCGAGGCAACAAGCCTACCGAATTATACATGCGGCTGCTAACGACTTAGGAATGTTGCATATTGGTTTGACCACTTTGAGGAAAACATTTGCATATCATGCTTATCAAGCAGGTATATCTATATCTATTATTCAAAAATACCTCGGCCATCAAACTACTTATGAAACGATGAAATTTATAGGTATTTCTACAAAGAAAAGTAATACGACAATAGCGTTAAACTTATAAATTACAATTAAAGGGGGAATACGATGAGTTTAGTCTATCTACTTGGAGCTTTATTTTTAATAATGTTACTTTTATTAGTAACAATGGCTACGCCTAAAATCCAAAGATTTGCAGGTCATATCGCACTCTTAGCGCCCATCGTTGCCTCTATATACTTTTTATGGCAATTACCACAAGTAATGCACGGGCATTTTGTATCAGTAAAAATACCGTGGCTTACATTGTTGGATATTAATATAGATTTTAGATTGGATGGCTTAAGTTTATTCTTTAGCTTGTTGATTTCACTTATTGGATTAGCAGTATTTTTCTATGCTACTCAGTATCTATCGAAAGAACATGATAATTTACCACGTTTTTATATATATTTATTACTTTTTATGATTAGTATGTTAGGCGTAGTTACTGCAAATAATACCATTTTAATGTATGTATTTTGGGAATTGACGAGTGTTTCTTCATTTTTACTAATTGCATATTGGTATAGTAAAGGTGAGAGTCAATTTGGTGCGATTCAATCGTTTATGATTACAGTGTTTGGTGGACTTGCTTTATTAGTAGGGTTCATCATGGTCTATACTGTAACAGGTACGAATTCTATATCTTCTATTATTGAGCAAAGTGATAAGGTTGCTGAAAGTAATCTTTTTATCCCAATTGTTATATTATTCTTGATTGGTGCATTTACAAAGTCAGCACAGTTTCCGTTCCACATATGGTTACCGAAAGCAATGGCTGCACCTACACCAGTAAGTGCTTATTTACACTCTGCAACAATGGTTAAAGCAGGTATTTTCTTATTATTTAGGTTTACACCATTATTAGGATTGAGTGATTTTTATATTTATTGTGTGACATTCATTGGTCTAATTACCATGATATTTGGAGCAGTTAATGCAACAAGACAGTTTGATATGAAAGCTATATTAGCTTATTCAACAATAAGTCAATTAGGTATGATTGTTGCTATGGTTGGTTTAGGTGGTGGATTTGCACAACACCCTACTGGTACATTATCTGAAGCATATGGTTTTATCTTATTTGCAGCTTTATTCCATCTTATGAATCATGCGCTATTTAAAGGTGCATTATTTATGGGCGTAGGTATCATCGATCATGAAACAGGTACGAGAGATATCCGTCGATTGTCTGGATTAAGAAAGGTGTTTCCAATCACCCACATTGTTATGTTATTATCAGCGTTCTCTATGGCCGGTATACCATTCCTAAATGGGTTTCTTAGTAAAGAGATGTTCTTTGATGGCCTAATTAGTGCGGTTGAACTACCTCAATTTAATCTTTCATTAACTATAGTTATAACAGTTATTGGGGTTTTAGCAAGTATCTTTACTTTAATATATTCAGCTTACATGATTAAGGAAGTATTCTGGGGAGATTATCAAAAAGCAGATTTACCGATAAAATCACCACATGAACCGTTTGTCTTTACTCTACCTTCTGCAATTATGATGATTTTATTACCGGTTATCTTTTTTGTTCCAAATGTTTTTGGACATTATGTTATTTTACCGGCATTTCGAAGTATCACAATTGGAGAAAAAGTAGATAATGTGGCGCCACATATTGCTCAGTGGCATGGCTTCAATTTACCTCTCATATTAAGCATTATTGTAATAGTTGTTGGGTTTACGATGGCCTTTAAAATAAATTGGAAAAACTATGCTAATAAACTTAAGGTGAAATCTATCACCGACTTATATTTGGGGTCATATAATCAATTCGAACACTTTTCTGGTTATGGTATTCGTACTTTAATGAATAACCGCTTAAATCATTATATTACCTTAACTTTATTAATATTTAGTATGGTTGTCATTTATGGGATTATTCAAGCAGGCTTCCCACACGTCCAACAGATTCATGTCAGTGAATTTGGTCCAATTGAAGTAATTACATTAATCGTTGTATTTGTACTCGGTATAGCTTTAACGTTTATTCGTCAACGTTTAACTATGGTTATACTTAATGGAATTATTGGTTATTGTGTTACAATTTTCTTCATTTTAATGAAAGCGCCAGATTTAGCATTAACACAATTAGTGGTAGAAACGATTACTACGATTCTGTTTATCGTAAGTTTTTCAAGACTACCAAACGTCCCACGTGCTAAAGTACACAAAAAGCGTGAAGCAGTCAAAATTGTCGTTTCACTGTTGATGGCAATCATTGTCGTGACACTGGTATTTATCGCTCAACAAAGTGATTCAATGCCTACCATTTCAACGTTTTATCATGATGCTTATAATTTAGCAGGTGGTAAAAACATTGTGAATTCAATACTAGGTGATTTCCGTGCTTTAGATACATTGTTTGAAGGTATGGTGTTAATCATAGCTGGTTTAGGCATTTACACATTACTTAACTTTAAAGAACGGAGGGGTCAAGATGAAAGAGAATGATGTTGTATTACGAACGATAACGAAGATTGTCGTATTTATCTTATTAACTTTTGGATTTTATCTGTTTTTAGCTGGTCATAATAATCCAGGTGGTGGCTTTATTGGCGGTCTCGTTTTCAGTTCAGCATTTCTATTGATGTTTTTGGCCTTCGACGTTAAACAAGTTTTAGTCGCATTACCATTAGATTTCAGAATTCTAATGATTTGTGGTTCTTTACTATCATTTATTACAGCAGTTGTACCTATGTTCTTTGGTAAACCGTTCCTTTATCAAACAGATGCATATGTACAGCTACCATTGCTAGGTGAAGTACATTTATCGACTGTAACGCTATTTGAAGCGGGTATTGTATTATCCGTTGTAGGTGTGGTTGTTACAGTTATGCTTTCAATTAGTGGTGGTCGCTCATGAATTTAATTTTATTAATGGTTATTGGCTTTTTAATATTTATTGGAACGTATATGATATTATCAGTCAATTTAATAAGAATTGTTATTGGAATTTCGATATACACGCATGCTGGTAATCTAATTATTATGAGTATGGGGAAATACAGCAAAGATATGGTTGAGCCTTTAATTGGTGAAGGAAGCAAGCAATTTGTGGATCCTTTATTACAAGCGATTGTATTAACTGCAATTGTTATCGGGTTCGCAATGACTGCCTTTCTCTTAGTACTTGTCTATAGAACATATCGTGTAACTAAAGAAGACGAAATCGATGTACTGAGAGGTGATGACGACAATGATGAGTAATTTATTAATATTACCATTACTACTGCCAGCTGTTTGTGGTTTAGGTTTAGTGTTCATTCGTACGCACAGTAGGTTATCTAGGATCTTTTCAATTGGTACAATGGCTCTTACAACGTTAGTTTCTTTAACATTGCTTATTTATGTGATGTATAACAAACCGCTTGCGTTAGATTTTGGTGGTTGGAAAGCGCCATACGGCATTCAATTTGTCGGAGATTCCTTAAGTTTATTGTTGGTTGTAACTTCAAGTTTTGTTGTTACGCTGATTATGGCATATGGCTTTGGACGAACTGAGAAAAGAGCGATACGTTACTATTTACCTAGTTTTATTTTATTCTTAACTGTCGGCGTAATAGGCTCATTTCTAACTGCAGACTTATTCAATATCTATGTTATGTTTGAAGTGATGTTATTGGCATCATTCGTACTTATTACATTAGGGCAATCAGTAGAACAATTACGTGCTGCAATTATCTATGTCGTACTTAATATTTTAGGTTCATGGTTATTATTATTAGGCATTGGCTTATTGTACAAATTAACAGGTACATTAAATTTCACACTTGTATCCCAACGACTAAATGAAATGAATGACAAAAGTTCTATCGTAATTGTTTCAATGGTGTTCTTAATTGCATTTGGTGCAAAAGCTGCATTAGTACTATTTATGTGGTTACCTAAAGCATATGCAGTGCTAAATACAGAATTAGCAGCACTATTTGCAGCATTAATGACTAAAGTTGGTGCTTATGCATTAATTCGTTTCTTTACACTTATATTTGATGAACATCATGGGATTTCACACCCATTATTAGTTTTCTTATCTTGTATTACAATGTTAATAGGTGCTTTTGGTGTACTTGCATATAAAGATATTAAAAAAATTGCAGCATATCAGGTTATTTTATCTATTGGTTTCGTAATTTTAGGGTTGGGAACAAATACTTTTGCAGGTGTGAACGGTGCTATTTTCTATTTAGCGAATGATATTGTAGTTAAAACGTTACTATTCTTTATTATAGGTAGTCTAGTATACGTGACGGGTTATAGACAATATCGAAGTTTACATGGATTGGCGAAACAAGAACCATTCTTTGGTGTAGCATTTGTAGTGATGATTTTAGCAATCGGTGGTGTGCCTCCATTAAGCGGTTTCCCTGGTAAGGTTTTCATTTTTGAAGGTGCAATTGAAAATGGCAACTATATTGGTTTAACGCTGATGATTATTACAAGCTTAATAGCAATGTTTAGTTTATTTAGAGTTTTCTTTGTGATGTATCTAGGCAATGAACAAAGAGGCGAGGCTATTGTATTTAAAAAAATTCCACAATACCGAAAAGTCCTTATAGGTATCTTAGTGGCAACAATTATCGCAATGGGTATCGCGGCGCCGTTAATATTTAAAGTAACCGATAATGCGACGCATTTAAATATGGATGATGGATTGTACGAAAAAATGGTTAATCCTCATTTAATGAAGGAGGATAAATAATGAGACAAGTCTTACTTAATATCGTAATTGCCTTTTTATGGGTCCTTTTTCAAGATGAAGATTCTTTTAAAATATCGACCTTTTTCGCAGGTTACCTCATAGGTTTATTGGTTATCTATATTTTACATCGTTTCTTTGGGCAACAATTCTATTTAAAAAAAGTTTGGGTCAGCATTAAGTTTTTAGTAGTTTATCTTTATCAGCTAATTACTTCAAGTATTACGACAATCAATTATATATTATTTAAAACAAAGGACTTAAATCCTGGATTAGTAACTTATGAAACAACTTTAGATACAGATTGGGAAGTATCTTTCCTAACAATTTTAATTATTATCACACCTGGATCTACAGTTATTAGAATTTCCAAAGAAAAGCAAAAGTTCTTTATACATGCTATTGATGTTTCAGATAAAGAAAAGCAGAAATTACTGAAAAGTATCAGACAATATGAAGGACTCATATTGGAGGTGGCAGAATGATTGAATATCTAATAGACTTCTTTATTACGAGTGCGCTAATTATATTTGGCATAGCTTTGTTACTAACACTATTTAGATTGATAAAGGGCCCGACTACTGCAGATAGAGTAGTTGCATTTGATGCTGCCAGTGCAATATTAATGTCGATGGTTGGATTGTTAAGCATCGTGTTTGGCACATTCTCATTCTTGGATTCGATATTACTCATCGCCATTATTTCCTTTGTAAGTACAGTGTCGATTTCTAGATTTATAGAAGGGGGGCACGTCTTCAATGCAAATAACAAGCGAAATCGTTAATCTTATTGCAGCCTTTATGATATTTTTAGGAAGTATTATAGCTTTAATTAGTGCCATTGGTTTAATTAAATTCCAAGATGTCTTTTTACGTAGCCATGCGGCAACGAAAAGTTCAACGTTATCTGTATTATTGACGCTTGTGGGCGTTATCATATATTTTATTTCGTCACAAGGTTATTTAAGTGTAAGACTTATTCTCGCTTTAGTGTTTATTAATTTAACATCTCCTGTTGGGGGACACTTAATTTCTCGTGCAGCATACCGTACTGGCGCGTATATGTATAGAAAAAGTGATGCCCCTAGACAAACGAATATATTATTGAGCGCTACTGAGAATAACACATTTGAACAATTGAAAAAACGTGCACATGAGCGTGAAGAACGCAGAAGAAAAACTTATGAAAAAGAACATGATTACTAATTTGTTTCAAGGAGACACTTCTCATATTTTAAGAAGTGTCTTTTTGTTAAAATGGGTTAATTAACTATAATTTTACTTTAAAGTAGAAAATTGTAGTTTTTAGGTGCATTACGTTTAAGGGATAGTCTATAAAATGATAAAATAATATATATTTGTAATTATGTTAATTTTTAAATTAATTATCAAATTGGGGATGAAATACGTTTGGTATTTGATGAGTAAGAGTTTGAAACACAATATATTCAATAAAAAACAATATTATTTTATGTTTCAACCTCAACAATTATGAATGAATAATTATGTTGAAAAGAGGTGAAACCTTGCAAATATTTGAAACGATACTTATATTTTTAGCACTTGTTATTGTAAGTTCGCTGGTCCACACAATACTTCCTAAGGTACCATTGGCTTTTATCCAAATTGTATTAGGTATGTTATTGTATGTGACACCAATCCCCGTTGAATTTCGATTTGATTCGGAACTATTTATGGTCGCTTTAATTGCACCGCTACTGTTTGTTGAAGGTGTTAAAGTTTCACGTGTTCATTTGCGACGGTACATAAAACCAGTCTTAATGATGGCGTTAGGACTAGTAGTTACTACAGTTATAGTGGTAGGACTATTTGTACATTGGATTTGGCCAGAATTACCGATGGCAGCTGCCTTTGCGTTGGCCGCGATATTATGTCCAACTGATGCAGTAGCAGTACAAGCTATAACTAATGGGAAAGTATTACCGAAGGGTTCTATGACAATTTTAGAGGGTGAATCTCTCTTAAATGATGCAGCTGGTATCATATCCTTTAAAATTGCTGTAGCAGCACTGATTACAGGTGGTTTCTCAATGATTAATGCTGTTGAACAGTTCTTAATTTCTTCAATTGGCGGTTTTGTCGTAGGTTTAATCATAGGTGTTGCGCTTGTTAGATTTAGAGTGACATTGTCTCGTCGTGGTATTGAAAATATTAATATGTTCACATTTATTCAATTAGTCACACCATTTGTAACTTATATCGTGGCAGAAATGTTCCATGCTTCTGGTATTATTGCAGCAGTAATTGCTGGTTTAGTTCATGGTTTTGAACGTGATCGTATTGCTCAAGCACGTACAAGATTGCAGATGAGCTATAACCATACTTGGAATATTTTGGGATATGCTTTGAATGGTTTTGTATTCTCTATTTTAGGCTATTTAATTCCTGAAGTGGTTGGGCGTATCATTGAAAATGAACCACACAATTTAATTTTCTTAATAGTGGTGACATGTTTAATCGCCTTAGCTATTTATTTATTTAGATTTTTATGGGTTTTTGTTTTATATCCGTATTTTTATTTACCAGTGAGCCCATTCCAGAAAATGATTTCATATAATGAAGATGAAACCAAAGTAAAGGAAACACCACCTAAACGTGGCATGTATGCGTTTATCATGACTTTATGTGGTGTTCATGGGACGATTTCTTTAGCCATTGCTTTAACATTACCTTATATGCTTGCAAATCATCACTCGTTTACTTTTAGAGATGATCTATTGTTTATAGCTTCAGGCATGGTCATCATCAGTTTAATCGTAGCACAATTTGTACTTCCTATTGTTACTCCTAACGCTAAAAAACCTAAAGTTGTGGGTATGAATTTCAAACAAGCCCGTGTGTATATTTTAGAAAAAGTAATAGATAATTTAAATCAAATGTCTTCAGTAGAATCTAGTTTTCAATATGGCAACGTAATTAAGGATTATCATGATAAATTGGCTTTCCTAAGAACTGTTGAAAATGAAGATGAAAATACTAAAGAACTTCAAAGATTACAAAAATTAGCATTTGATGTAGAGAACCATACACTCAATAACTTAGTTGAGAATGGCGATATTACTACTAACGTGTTAGATAACTATATGCGTTATACAGAGCGTACTCAAGTTTATAAACAGGCTTCATTAATACAACGTATAAAAGTTGAATTCAGAGCAATGATTTTAAAAAGAAGAATTAAGTATAAAGTAAAAACTAATGCGGCATCTCCGTTATCCATAATTGATAACTTACAAGAGATTTCAAATGTAATGCGTACAGTTCACTATCGTGTTGTGAGCCGTTTAGCAAAAGAAACAACTGAGGATAATAAATTAGAAGTCGGTATGATTTGTGATAGCTATCTTCTTCGTATCGATAACTTAACACCTTCCAATTTCTTTAATCCTAAAAATGAAAATTCAATAACAAAAATTAAATTACTTGCACTTAAAGAGCAACGTCGTATTTTAAATCAACTTGTTGAAGATGAAGAAGTAAGTGAAGTGACAGCATTAAAAATCCGTGAAGCGATAAATTATGATGAAATGATTATTGTAGATAGTCTGACGGATTAAATCATAAAAAAGCAGATTCCATTGATGGAATCTGCTTTTTTATGAAATCTATTATTTTGTTTAGAAAAATATAATTATGTACTTTATTTAAAAGTATTATAAAAATCTCCATCAATGGGGGGAGGAACCAGCCATTGATGGAGTTAGGGAGATGATTTAAGGCTTGAATACCACCATGCCGTACGCAATTAGGAGGAAAGCTGTACGGCATGGGACTATTCACCTATTATCTAGGTTAAATAGCCCAAACCATTTATTCCATGCTTCCGTGAACAGTTTCGATATTTGACTTCATCATATTGTAATAAGAATCACCTTTTGATCCTTCTTGACCAATTGAATCAGTAAATACTTCACCGTATATATCTTTATTAGTTTCTTCACTTAAGCTTTGCATACTCTTCTTATCTACGCTTGTTTCAACAAGAAGATGTTTTAAGTCATGATCTTTTACGAATTGAATCGCTTGTTTCATTTGTTCTGGCGTGCCTTGTTTTTCAGTGTTTATCTCCCAAATATAACCTGGTGTAATATCATATTGTTTAGAGAAATATTTAAATGCACCTTCACTTGTAATCATGGCTCTCCGATCTTTTGGTATATCATTGAATTTTTCATGACTCTCTTTATTTAACTCTTCTAATTTAGCGATATAATCTTTGCTGTGCGATTTGATATCATCATTATGTGCTTTATCGTGTTTAAGTAAGGTATCTCTAATTGTTTCTACGTATTTTATTCCATTTTCAAGGCTTAACCAAGCATGTGGGTCTTGTTTACTTTCATCGCCTTCAGCATCGTTTAAGTATAATGGTTTTACTTTGTCAGACACTTTTACCACACTGTCATCTTTTGCTGACTTACCAGCTTGAGATAAGGCTTTATCAAACCAACCATTACCTGTTTCTAAATTTAAGCCGTTATAAAAAACGATATCAGCATCAGTTAACGCTTTAATATCTTTAGGCTTAACTTCGTATTCATGTGGATCTTGGCCTATTGGTACGATACTGTGAATTTCAACGTTTTTGCCGCCAGCGTTTTTAACCATGTCATATAAAATAGAGTTTGTTGTTACAACTTTTAATTTTTCGTTAGAATTTGAACCTGAGTCATTCTTGTCGTTACCACAGGCTGCTAAAAATAGTAAAAATATTAAAGCGAGTGATAGTAATTTCTTCATGTTTGTTGTCCTCTCTTTTTAAAAAGTTCTAATTTAGTTAAAGCAAAAATAACGATATAAATTAAGAATGCGAAGAATACAATCGTTGCACCACTAGGGATGTTATAAACGTAGCTGAAATATAGTCCGACAATAGCACTTACAGTACTAATTAGACTAGCCACAATCATCATGGTATGTAATTTTTTAGAAATTAAAAATGCGGCAGATGCTGGTGTTATAAGTAAAGCTACCACCAGTATAATACCGACAGTTTGAATGCTTGCTACAGTTACAAGAGATAGTAATAGCATTACAAAGTAATGAATTAATGTTGTATTTAGGCCACTCATTCTGCTGAATACTGGATCGAATGTTGAAACCATTAAAGGTCTATAAAAAACAATAATTAATAACATTACTAAAACTCCAACAACGATAGTTGACCAGAATGTGACTTGTGTAACTGCGAGTAAATTACCGAATAAAATATGATATAAATCGGTAGTACTATTGATTAAACTGACTAATATAATACCCAAAGCTAAAAATGCAGTATAGCTAATGCCAATAGCTGCGTCGGATTTGGTTTTACTATTTTTAGTAATAAAACCAATAAAAATACTTGCCACCATCCCAGTTGCTAAAGCACCAATAAACATAGGTATATTGAATAAAAATGATAATGCTACACCTGGTAGTACGGCATGGCTCATGGCATCTCCCATTAATGAAAGGCCTCTAAGAACAATAAGAGAGCCGACTGTTCCGCATACAATACCTACAACAATTGAAATAATTAATGCATTACTTAAAAATTTATAATCGAGTAATTGTTGAAAAAATTCCATTATAAGTTACGTCCTTTCTAAAATACTAGGCAGTTTCATGTTGTGACGGAGCACTTATAAATGTGTTGTTTAAATGCTCAGGTTTCATAGCAGTGCTGCTGTCCCCAAAGTAACGAATATTTCTGTTTAAAAGAATTACGCGATCAAAATATTCATCAGTTTTTGATAAATCATGATGTACAATGAGCAGTAATTTTCCGGATTCTTTTAGAATTCGTAATTGTGACATAATGATTTGTTCACTGTGAAAGTCAATTCCAACAAAAGGTTCATCTAGTAAGTATAATGTGCTATCAGTCATTAAAGCGCGAGCTACTAGCACACGTTGTAACTGTCCACCACTTAGTTCTGAAATTTGACGATGACGTAAATCTTTTAATTCTAAGGTATCCATTAATTGATTTAATCTTTTTTTTGTTTCGGGATTTACCCATTTAAACCACCCTATATCTTTATATGCACCTGACATGACCACATGCTCCACATTAATAGGAAAATCTAGGTCAATATGCGCTTTTTGTGGGATATAAGTTATAGATTTTAAATCATTTTGTATGGGAGAACCATTTAATTGGGCTTTGCCTGTCGATTTAAATTCTCCGATAAGAGATTTAATTAAAGATGATTTCCCAGCTCCATTAGGACCCATAATCCCGATTATTTCACCATTAATGGGGATGGATAAATTAACATTTTGTAGAACATGTTTATTTCCTAATGTAAGATTCAAATTTTCAACTTCTAGCATTTTCATCCTCCTTAATAATAATTTTAGGTTAACCTAATTTCATTTATAATATACCATGAACTTTTAGCGTGTCAAGTCGATTCGTGATACAATAAGATGAATGACTTGAGAGGTGAGATAATGCTAACTGAAGAAAAGGAAGATTATTTAAAAGCAATTTTAACGCATGATGGCGACCATTCTTTCGTTTCAAACAAAACACTTTCCCAATATTTAAATATTAAACCACCTTCTGTAAGTGAAATGGTTAATCGTTTAGAAAAGTCGGGATATGTAGAAACTAAACCTTATAAAGGTGTGAAACTTTCTGAAACGGGTTTAACTTATACTTTAGATATAATTAAACGTCATCGTTTATTGGAATTATTTTTAATAAAAATTTTGCAATATAATTGGGAAGAAGTGCATCAAGAAGCAGAGGTATTGGAACATAGAGTATCTCATTTGTTTGTTGATCGTTTAGATAAATTATTAGATTACCCAATAACGTGTCCTCATGGGGGCGTAATACCAAGAGAAAATCAATATAAAGAACTATACACAACGAATCTATTGTCTTTTGAAACTGGTGATATAGTAACAATTAAAAGAGTACGTGATAGAACGGACTTATTAATTTATTTATCAAGTAAAGCAATTTTAATAGATGAGCAAATAGAAATTATCAATAGAGATGATACCAACAAAGTCATTATTGTTAAAAAAGGTGATCAAGTTACAGTATTAAGCTATGATAACGCAGCACATATCTATGCAGAAAAATGATGCTGCAAATTGAGCTTTGACATGTGCTGTATTCAAAAAAAGCACCTCCACTTTATGAAGGTGCTTAAACTATCGTTAATGATACCCCCTCCAAGTAATCATAAAAAAATGAAAACTTTGGAGGGGGTTTATTTGCATATCTCATGAAGGCGTTTATCTAGTTTCTGATACCAATCTAACTAGGTTTTTAGGTTGTAAAATAAACATGAAACAATTGATAAATAGTAAATAAATTGATTGCTATCCAAATAATACTAAAAATGAATGTAGGTATATAAGTTAATGATTTAAGAGTTGAGCCATCCCAAGTAACTGATTGGTGTGAAAATGTTAGTTTAAAAATAGTCCATGAGGATTGTATAACCTCGCCTAAAAGTACACCTAGAATGAAATGATAGGTGATTGCTACAATGTAAAACATCATGAGTTGATTATCGCTTTGGAATAAGAAATAAAGCAAAGTAAATAACAATATTACAATGATAATTGGCAATAGTTTTCTGGAAGTTAATATTAAAAAATATATAAAAATGATTAAGTATGCCGTAATAAATAAACTAGGATACTGTGAATCTAGTGCCCAAAAACCAATAAATAACATTAGTGGTGGCATAACATACCCGCCAAAAGTGGTAATGGATTGTCCTAAGCGTGATTTGGATTGAGTAATGGCGAAACCTTGTTGAGAAGTCTCGATACGTTCTGAAGGTGAGGAAACAATCACTAAATCTTTAGCTTTACCGCCACTTATTTTATTAAATAAGATATGTCCGAATTCATGTGTTAATACGGGGATGTAATTTAAGTATATATCTAAAATTTGATTTATTGGTTTGTTGCGATAAGAATGAATCAAAACATATATTAAAGCTATCAACACGACCCAGTATAAATTGAGTTGTATTAAAGAGCTAAAAAATGATTGTAAATATGACATAATATAACCTCGATTTTAGTTTTCAATAAACGCTTTTATAGAAAGTAAAAACAGTCATAGCGCAATATTAAGTATAAAGTAAATTTTGAAATAAAGCATTTGGACTTTGGATGTAGATTTTGAATAAAAAGATGATTAGTATCTACTTATATTATATGGAGGAATCATAATGTGTTAATATAACAATCATAAACTATAATGATAAAGCGCTATAAATGAGTTAGGAGATTCTAAAACATGACGGGAAGCAACAAAGCAAATAAAGTAAATGTGTTATCTGTATATTTTGATAACGTTACTCTAGAGGAAATGCAAGACAATATTAAACAATTTTTCTTAACATTAAGTTCTAGAAGTTTGTTTATTGTAACTGCAAATCCTGAAATTGTAGATTATGCTACGGAGAATGAGAATTATAGAAATTTAATAAACCGTGCAGATTATGTAGTGCCGGATGGGACTGGCATCGTTAAGGCAGCGAGAATACTTAATACGCCTTTAAAATCCAGAGTTCCAGGTATTGAATTGATGGAAGCATGTTTAAAAATTGCTAATGTAAATCAACAAAAAGTATTTCTACTAGGTGCTGAAAATGATGTTGTTAAAACGGCGCAACATAAACTAGCTGAAAAATACCCTAATATTATTTTTGATTACCACCATGGTTTTTTTGATTTATCAGATGAGATGGTATTAAAACAAGTAACTTCTTTTGATCCGGATTATGTGTTTGTTGGTATGGGTTATCCAAGACAAGAACAGTGGATAGAACGTCACTTAGATCAATTTAACCAAACAGTGTTAATGGGGGTAGGTGGATCAATCGAAGTATTCAGTGGTGCAAAAAAACGAGCACCTATGGTATTTAGGAAGTTAAATATTGAATGGATTTATCGCTTGTTAATTGATTGGAAGCGTATAGGTAGAATGAAATCGATACCTAAATTTTTATTTAAAGTAGCTAAAGTTAAATTTAAAAAATAGTGAAAAAGGATTGGGACAGAAATATATTTTATTTAAAAATATTTCGTCATCTTTTCCTATAAAATGATTAAGGCTGAGACAAATTTTAATTGTCTCAGCCTTTTCTGTCGTATGATCAGTTTAAACATTACATATGCTTTAGTTAATCAAAATAGATTTAATATTAGTAGTTAACTTTGATTTAATCGTTATTAATATTATACATTATCTTTAAAGTGTGGGATTTAGATGTGGATATTAATTTAAAATAATACATTTCTACTAATTAGAATATCTGATATATCTGTTATTAATTGGTTATTACTTACTTTTATTGCTCTTATAACTAGCGCTTGAAATTTTACCGCCGGAAACAATTATATCTTTATCTTGAAACGGTTCATTGTTAAAGAAGCGATTTAAAATATCTTTTACACCTTCTTCAATTCGTTCTTGTGCTTCTAAAGTCATACCAGAATAATGCACTGTCATTGCATTTCTAGGCATAGTTCTCCATGAATGATCAGCTGGTGCTGGCTGCGGGTACCATACATCTCCAGCATATCCTTGGATGTGTTTTGCAGTTAAAAGTTCTACTAAATCATTTGTGTTTACAATTTTACCACGTGCAGTATTTACTAGATAACTACCAACTTTCATACGGCTTAATACATTATAATCAAATAAATTGTCTGTATCTGGTGTTAAAGGTGCATGTATTGTAAGTGCATCGCTAGTAGAAACAAGTTCATCAAAATTAACAAATTTAGAATCTTTGTTATCTTTTTGGTTAATTGGATCATAATGTTGAATTTTAACGTTAAATGGTGCAAGTCTTTCAGCAACAAGTTGACCAATTCTACCAAAACCGAAAATACCTATTGTTTTATTTTGTAATTCGTGTGCGTGGTTTCCAACTTTAGATAAATTCCACTCACCTGCAACAGACTGACGATGTCCTTCTTCGTAGTTACGTAATAAAATGAGAAGATCCATAACTGCATGTTCAGCTACACTAACGGTATTACTACCAGTTACTTCAACTACGCCGATATTGTTTTCACTAGCAGCTTGTAGATCTATGTGATCAGAACCTACACCAGCAGTAATCGCTAATTTTAAGTTTGGTGATTTTTCTATACGTTCTTTTGTCATGTATGCTGGATAGAAGGGCGCGCTAATTACAACGTCCATATCTGATAAATGCTTGTCTAAGTCCGCGTTATTATCTGTTAATATAACGAGTTCGTGTCCTTTTTCTTCTAAAAATGGAATTAAACCGATTGCTTTCTTAGTGTTTAATAATTGGTTTTCTTGGCCCTCTATATACTCTGGGAATAATGCTACAATTTTCATAATATACACTCCTAATTTTTTTTATTGAGTTATTTCTATGATGAAAAGCACTTATTACGTTGAGTGATTCATATTTAAATGAATCAAAAAAAGTACTTGATGGATTTGTATAAACCACCTCCTTGAATGTTAATACGTTCAGTGAGGGGAGTAACAAATACAGCACCAAGTACTTTTTGACAATCCCTTTAATATTTATAACTTTTTAATATTTACTCAATACATTGTATGCATTAGTAACTTATAAAAAGTTGAAGTAAATTATAAATGATAATGATATAGTTAGTTTTTAAAATCTATTCAATATTTTGATCGAAAACAAATATAGAAACAACTTCGTCGTCTTCTAAAGAGAGGTCGGTAAATAGTTTAACGAATTTTGCTCCGACAAGTTCTTCCATTTCAGTTGGTGGACTTTGTTTATATAATGCTTTTACTTCTTCAGTCCTTCCATATTTAAGCATACTCTCTAAATCTTTATTACGCAAATAAAGATTTTCAACTTTGCTTAAACTACCGGTCATGTGAACTACAGCCCAATTGTCTTTAAAGAAAACTTTAACAGTCTCTGGACCCTTGCCGATATAAGTTTTTCTATAAGCACGAACTAAATTAGCGAATGCCTGGGTTTTATTATTTTTTTCTATGATATTCACCCCATTTGCTAAATAATATTTATTATTATAGACACATAAATATATGGTAACGCTTTTAATATACTTTGAAAAGTGCTTTGTTTGTAATTCACTAATTCAAAAGTTTATAAAGTATAAAAAGCCCTAGCACTGAATATGAAATCAATGCTAGGGGGTATCACGTTTTATATTATTTTACGACAAATCTAGAATTGTCTAAATCACTTCTGAATTTCTTTTGTTCTGCTTTAGAACGTTTTTTAAAGTCATTTAAGAATTTTTCATATTCAGGCAATACTTTATCTAATTCACCGAATTGTTTCAGTTTGCCAGCTTCTATCCAAGCAATCTTAGTACAGAATTCTCGTACTTGTTTCATATTATGACTCACAAAGAAAATGGTTTTACCTTGTTCTTTGTATTCAAAAATTTTATCTAAACATTTTTGCGCGAAAGTTTGGTCACCGACGGATAAAGCCTCATCAATAACAAGGATATCTGGGTTGGTTGTAATGTTAATTGAGAAACCTAATTTAGCACGCATACCACTAGAATATTTTTTAACAGGTTGGTATATGAATTCTCCTAATTCACTGAATTCAATAACTTCAGGCGTTAATTCTTTGATTTGTTTTCTAGTGAACCCCATACATAACATTTTGAACTCGATATTTTCAATACCTGTTAGTTGTCCATTTAGTCCTGCGCTAATTGCAATCACACTTACATCACCATCACGCTTAATACCACCATCAGTAGGAGATAGAGATCCACCAATCATATTGCTTAAGGTAGATTTCCCTGAACCATTGATACCAACTAATCCAATCACATCGCCCTCATATGCTTTCAAGGACAAGTTATCTAAGGCGTAAAATGTTTTGTTTTTATGAAAAGGGAGTAAGACATCCTTTAAACGTTCTTTGTTATTACGATAAATACGATACTCTTTAGTTACATTTTCAATGTTAACGGATACATTCATAATTTTACCTTCCTTGTTTACAGATAGTACTATTATATTATACATTATATTAGTTGTTAAATTTATAAACCTATTGTAAAGTAAGTGAGTATAATTTAACGGAATTAATGCTTATACAGTTGTTAAATTTTACTGAATTAAAATTATAAAATCAACTATAACGACAAAATTAAAAAATATATAAAGTGCGATAGCTATTATTTAGACTTATATCAACTATCTATATTCATTATTCAGTATACAAGAGATTCAACTTTTTAACACTTTTTTAAATAACTATTTCCGAAAGTCACTGAAAGTTGTTATGATAGTTAATAAAGCGTATATTGAAATTGAATATAATAGTGTCATAAGTAAATTGTGATAAGCAAATCGATTGAAAGTGTGGTTTATTTAAATGAATGCAGTATGGGTAGTATTTAGAGAGCATTTTAAAAATTTCTATCTAATACAAAGACTAGCACAGTTCCAAGTGAAGATTTCTAATACAAATAACTATCTAGGTATGGCTTGGGAGTTAATTAATCCAGCTATGCAAATCATGGTTTATTGGTTTGTATTTGGTCTTGGTATTAGAAGTAACAATCCTATAGATGGTGTGCCATTTATTTATTGGTTACTCGTAGGTATCAGCATGTGGTTCTTTGTTAACCAAGGAATTTTGGAAGGTACTAAATCAATAGCAACAAAATATAACCAAGTAGCGAAGATGAATTTTCCGTTATCAATCATACCTTCTTACATAGTAATGAGTAGGTTTTACGGTCATCTTGCACTACTTGTCGTAGTCATTTTACTATGTATGTTGGCAGGTTACTATCCAACGATATACACGTTGCAACTTTTCTTATATGTACCATTTGCATTAATATTAACAACTGCAATAGCGTTATTTACATCAACGTTAGGAGTGCTTGTAAAGGACACACAACAGGCAATTCAAGCGCTCATGAGAATGGTGTTCTTTGCATCATCTATTTTAATTGTACCTCCAGAAGGCATTGTAAAAGATATAATGAAATTAAATCCAATATATTATCTAGCTGAAGCATATCGTTCTGCTGTGTTACATAAAGAGTGGTATTTTATAACGCATTGGGAACTGACATTGTATAATCTATTAATCATCTTGTTCTTATTTATAGTAGGTTCGATTATGCATATGCGTTATAGAGATCATTTTGCAGACTTTATGTAATGGAAATATTGGAATGACTACATTTGAGTAGTGTTGTAATGGGAGTAGGGCAGAAATCAATTTTTTTAAAATGATTTCTGCATCTGCTCCCTTTTTTATTTTCTACTAAAATTAAAAGTTGTTAAATAGAGTAGTGTTTATAGTTAACGTTTTGTTATAGAACTGGTACGATACCTAAATAACATAAAACTTTAGCTGGTAAACATAAATTTTAAAATCATGTGAGTTTATGAATGAAAGTAAAATACGTTTTTAAAGATGTGTTGATGTTATATTATATAAAAGGTTTTTCTATAACTTTTTATGTGGGGTAGATATAATAAAAGCTAAAGTAGTTAATAATTAACGGCGGTGAAATGTATTGAGACAAATTATAAAAAAGCTTTATATCATTATCATTAGCTTTTTGAATATGATATATCGAAAGAAAAAAGTTCAAAGTGACCAAATTGTGTTGATGATGACTTTTGCTGAAGATGTGTTACCTATTATTGAAGCGTTAAACCGTAAAGGATATAAATTGACAGTTATTGGCACAGAAAAAAATCGTAAATATATCCAACATTTAGAGAATACAGTGTTTTTACCTGCAGGAAATAAACAAGTATTTAAGCATATCAAAGCGTTGAGTAGCGCAAAGGTGATTGTAATAGACACTTATTATCTGATAATGGGTGGATTTAAGAAGAAAAAACAGCAAACTGTCGTACAAACATGGCATGCGGCAGGCGCATTGAAAAATTTCGGATTTACAGATAGACAAGTTGACTTATCAAATAATAAAATAGTTCAACAATATAAAAAAGTTTATGACGCAACAGATAAGTATATTGTTGGTGGTGAACCAATGGCAGACTGCTTTAAAGAATCATTTGGGGCAAATGAAAAACAATTTTTAAGAACGGGATTGCCTAGGTTGGTGCCATACACAAGGTTGGACGTTGAACAAAGACAACAAGAATTGAAACAACAATATGGGATAAACGGCAAGGTAGCTGTTTATGTACCTACCTATCGAGAACACAAGCAGGCTAACCGTCAGATAGATAAACAGAAATTTGAAGCAAAGTTACCAGAGTATACTTTATTGAGCAAATTACACCCATCTATTGCCACAGAGCAACAGACGACAATTAACTTGCAATCATTAATGATATTAGCAGACGTGATTATTAGTGATTACAGTTCACTAGCAATTGAAGCGAGCATATTAAACAAACCCACGCTTTTTTATGTTTATGATGAAGCGGATTATAGTCGCACCCGTGGATTAAATGTATTTTATGAAAAAATACCTAAGGCATATAAAGCATATAATGAGGATGAATTAATGCATAAGTTACATGAAAATAGTTACGCGACAGCACTATTATTTGAAGATTGGCATAAATATAATACGAAAGATAGTTTGACGAGCATAATTAATGAAATTGAAAAGATGGTGAAAAAATGAAAATTTCAATAATCATTCCTGTGTATAATGCTGAAGACACAATTCGAAGAGCAATTGCATCGATTGATACAAAGCAAAATTATGAAATTATATGCATCAATGATGGTTCGGAAGATGATAGTAAGTTTGTATTAGAACAATTGCAAAAAGAATATAAAAATATAACGATTATCAACCAAGAAAATCAAGGTGCAGCAGTTAGTAGAAATGTTGGTATTGCTAATATGTCAGGCGATGTTTTTATGTTTTTAGATGCTGACGATGAATTCTTACCTAGTAGAATAGATTTTATGGCTGATTATTATCAACGAGATGAAAATGTAGATATTGTTATCGGACAAATTGCAAGGGAAAACAATGGTGACTGGCAAACCATTTATTCTCATGAAGTAATCAAGAAATTAGATACTGTAAATATTGCTCAATGTCCTGAAATGATGCAATCAATTGGTCCTGGTGCCAAAATGTTTAGCGCAAAATTTGCTGATTTAAGATTCGATGAAGACGTTGTTTTTTGTGAAGAACATACCTTCATTATCCAAGCATATAAAAAGGCACGAGATATTCAATTATTGCCAGATATCGTTTATGGATATAATGAGCAAGCTGGTTCAGTAACTGATCAACTTGCGAATCAATTTGAATCTTATATGCGTGATGCAGAAAAAGTTAGAACACGTGTAATGGATACATTATTGCTAAGAGAAGCAAGAGTCTATTATAGTTACCGTATGGATGAATTGATTGTAAGTTATCTGATTCAAGCATACGTCAGAGAGCATAAAACCGTTACACAACAAATGTTAGGTCTTGTTATCTCATATATTAAAGAAATGCAAAAAACAGATTATGCTGGGGAAGCATTATTTAGAATAATTAAAGTGATTGAACAAGGTAGTGTGAAATGGAACAAAGCTTTATATTATCAATGGAGAGATGCATTGTTAAGCGTTGGTATTGGGAGACCTAATTATTATCGTTTTAAAGTGGAAGTGCTACCGAGACGCGCAAAATTTAGAGGTAAAATGAAATTAAAACAAATTTTGAAAAGATGAAAATTATCAGAATTCGTAAACTAAGATTTAATATGCTATAATTTTTAAAAATGTAAATATTAAATTAATATTTTGTTAAGGAGCATATGCTAATGAAACGAGTTATTACTTATGGAACATATGATTTATTGCATTATGGCCATATTGAATTATTAAGAAGAGCTAGAGAAATGGGCGATTATTTAGTCGTGGCACTCTCAACAGATGAATTTAATCGAGTTAAAAATAAAAAATCTTATTATAATTATGAACAAAGAAAAATGATGTTAGAATCAATTAGGTATGTCGATCTTGTTATCCCTGAAAGTGGTTGGGGACAAAAAGAAATTGATGTTGATCGATATGAGATAGATACATTTGTTATGGGCCACGATTGGGAAGGTGAATTCGACTTCTTAAAAGATAAATGTGAAGTTATTTATCTAAATCGTACTGAAGGTATCTCTACGACTAAAATTAAAAAAGAACTTTATGGTGACAATGAAAAATAGCTTTGCTATTTTATAAATGATTTATTGCGAAGTGATTTGAGTAGCTAGGTTACAGAAATACGGGATTGATAACCGTTGATGTGATCTAGCTTATTTTTGTTATTGTTTGTTAATTTACATTTAAGACGTGTATTTAGTATCAACTGTTTAAAAGGTTTATAAAGAATCTGTAGGGACTGCGAACGGGCATTTAACGCTAATTATTTCTCTTCACGACTCATTTAGTTTTGTTGTTAAAATAAATGAGGATGTGAAAACAAAATCAAAAATTCGATTTCATCTTCACACCCTCAATATGTTTGAGCAGCTACTACCTAGTTAAGGGTAGTAGTAATATTAAGTTTACTTTGCGTGAGTATAACTTTAATTGAATAGCAGGGCTTAATAATGTAACAATCACTTGAACGATTATTATTTCTTATTAATTGATTTTTTTCTGATTAAATCAATGATTAGATAGATAATGATTGCGATTGCTGCAATAATTAGAATTGTACCTAATAAAGTTAGTATTGGATGCTCATCCCAAGATGATTTTACAACTGT
The DNA here is from genome assembly GCF_054031535.1 of Staphylococcus sp. mip270_02. Taxonomy (NCBI): domain Bacteria; kingdom Bacillati; phylum Bacillota; class Bacilli; order Caryophanales; family Staphylococcaceae; genus Staphylococcus; species Staphylococcus sp. mip270_02. The sequence goes on along the minus strand of NZ_CM132934.1, from coordinate 2,725,817 downwards.
TGTTGCTTGATGAACGAGTGGTTTGTTGACATCAACTGAAGGGGGACCATATTTACTACTAATAAACTCGCGGTCATATTCAATATGTGCTTTGTTATCTTCAATTACAACTTTATAGTCTTTTTTATCAAAATCTTTTGGTAACACATCGTAAAGATCTTTTTCTACAAAATACGTTTTCCCATTAATTTTTTGTTCACCTTTTGACAATACTTTTTCATATTTATACTGGTCGAAAGACATGTTCATTAAAGCATTACCTATCATGTTACGCTGCTTTTCGCCACCAAGTTTATCGTAATTACCTGCACCCATAATAGCTTGGTTAATTCTAAAGCCATCACGTTTCGTTGTTATTGTATGGTTATAGTCAGCAACATCGCTTGACCCCGTTTTCAAACCGTCAGTACCTTCTAAACTCATATCTGCACCTTCAAGCGAATGGTTGAAGGTGTAATATGTCACACCGTGTTGTGTAGGTGCTAGTTGCTTAGTGAAATCTAATATTTTCGGTGTGTCTTGAACGGCACGTTGCGAAAGTATACCGAAGTCTTTGGCAGTAGATGTATTATCATTTTCATTTTTATATTTTTTAGGTACAAAGTCACGAAGTTGGTGATTTTCTGCACCTGTTGGATTTACAAAATGCGTATTTTCCATTCCTAATGCTTTTGCTTTTTTATTCATTTTATCAGTGAAGTCAGAAAGATTGCCTGAAACTTCTTTTCCTAAAATGAGTGCAGCTGCATTACTTGAGTTTGATACCGTAATTTGAAGTAATTCCTTAATTGTATACGTTTCGCCAGGGTATAACTTGGTATTGCTTAATTCTGGTAAGGTGGACATACGATAGTGTGTATCTGTAATTTTTACTTTATCGTTTAAAGATAACTCGCCTTTATTGACTGCGTTAAGCGTAAGATACATGGTCATAAGCTTAGTCATTGAAGCAGGGTACCACTTTTTATTCATGTTGTATTGATAAAGTAGCTGACCCGTTTGTGCAACATTTACTGCACCCTCAGGTTGATAGGCTTCAGATACATTATAACCATATTGATTTGCTGCTTGTGTGGGTGTAACAGTTTCAGCTTCAGCAAAGGGTGTTATAATTGTACCGACGAAGAGTACAGTTATAAATGTCAAAATTAACTTTCTCATAATTACATTCCCTCTTAATATTTTGAGTTTTATTGCAATAGAAATATTTTAGCATATTGTAAAGTTTAAATAAAATACATTCATGAAATTGTTGTAATTATTGCATTGTTAAAAATGATTGTAAAAAATAAAATTGTGTTTGCTTGGAATTTAACTCATTAACTATTATAATGTTATTCTGCTCAGATTGATTTTTAGCATTAGCTTAAAAATATAAAAATAGAAGAGGTAAAAATATGAAGCAAGAAAATCCATTATTCTATTTATTTAAAAAACTGTCATGGCCAGTTGGCCTTATCATTATTGCTGTATTTATTTCTTCATTGGGTAGTATTACTGGGCTTCTAGTCCCACTATTTACTGGGAAACTGGTAGATAAATTTTCCTTTGACAATATGAACTGGATGTTTGTTGCAGGCTTTATTTCAATTTTTATTGTTAATGCATTACTTAGCGGTGTTGGTTTATATCTGTTAAGTAAAATTGGGGAAAAGGTTATATACGCAATTAGATCTGTTTTATGGCATCATATTATCCATTTAAAAATGCCATTTTTTGATCAAAATGAAAGTGGCCAATTGATGAGCCGACTGACGGATGATACGAAAGTCATCAATGAATTTATTTCTCAAAAACTTCCTAATTTATTACCGTCTGTATTAACAATTTTAGGTTCGTTGGTTATGTTATTCATTATGGATTGGAAAATGACATTAGTCACATTCATCACTATTCCAATTTTTGTGTTAATTATGTTTCCATTAGGTAAAATTATGGAAAAGATTTCTAAAAAAACACAAGCTGAAATTGCTAATTTTAGTGGCTTGTTAGGTCGAGTTTTGACAGAAATGCGTTTAGTGAAAGTTTCACATACAGAAGACTTAGAACTGAATAATGCACATAAAAACTTAAAAGAAATTTACTTTTTAGGATTAAAACAAGCTAAAATCACCGCAGTAATACAGCCTATTTCAGGCGTGATTATGTTACTTACAATCGCAATTATATTAGGGTTTGGTGCGATTAGAATTTCCACTGGTGCAATCACAGCAGGTACATTGATTGCTATGATTTTCTATGTGATCCAATTATCAACGCCACTGATTAATCTTTCAACGCTTGTTACAGATTATAAAAAAGCTGTAGGCGCAAGTGGCCGTATTTATGAAATTATGGAAGAGCCTACGGAAGCATTTCATATAGAACAAGAAGATGAGATTACTGATGGTAGTTTGGTATTTGAACATGTTGACTTTAAATATGGAGTTAAACCAATTCTGAGTGATGTTAATTTTGAAATACCACAGAGTAAAGTTACTGCATTTGTAGGCCCTTCAGGGTCAGGAAAGAGTACTATTTTTAATATTATTGAGCGGATGTATGATGTTGAGCAAGGTGATATTAAATATTGTGATAAGTCCATTTATGACATTGGGTTAGGTGACTGGCGTGATAAAATAGGTTACGTAATGCAATCAAACTCAATGATGAATGGTACTATTAGAGATAACATATTGTATGGTATTAATCGTGAAGTAAGTGATGAGGAACTTATACATTTTGCGAAATTAGCGAACTGTCATGAGTTTATAGAACAATTTGAAGATGGCTACGATACGATGGTTGGCGAACGAGGATTGAAATTATCTGGTGGTCAACGTCAACGTATTGATATAGCTCGTAGTTTTGTCAAAAATCCAGATATTTTATTATTAGACGAAGCTACAGCTAATTTGGATAGTGAAAGCGAAAGAAAGATTCAAGATGCGCTAGAAGAATTAATGGAAAACCGCACAACTGTAGTTATTGCGCATAGATTATCTACTATTAAAAAAGCAGAGCAAATTATTTTCGTAGATGCTGGTAAAGTAACTGGTAAAGGTACACATCAAGAATTGATTATGAAACATGAGAAATATCAACAATTTGTAAACACACAGAATTTGACGAAATAAGAAAAAGAGTAAAAAGTAAATTATAGTTGTGTTTATGTAGGCGTTTTCATACCGAAAGACGAATGTTTGATTTTAGATTATGTACAAAAAGTGATGTTTGTCGAACTATAAAATTGTTATTTTATATAAAGTACATGCATGCTATAATTATTGTGAATTATTAATAAACAGTGTTTTGAGAAAGTATAAATTGATTACAAAAATGAATTAACAAATCTAGGGATTAGGAATAATTAAGGTAAATGCAGGATTTAATGCTGTCTATGAACGTTTGATTGTTTATGTCAGTAATATGCATTTACCTTTATTCTTCTGAATACATAGCTACATAAATTACTTTCAAAAATTCATTGTTATCAATGATTTTAATAAGAAATGGTGGGTGTATTATGTTTTTAGTGATTAACATAATTGGATTGTTTGTGTTTTTAGGGATTGCAGTATTATTCTCTCGAAGCAAAAAGGATATTCAATGGAAATCAATAGCAATATTAGTTGTATTAAACTTATTTTTAGCTTGGTTCTTTATGTACTTCCCGTGGGGGAAAACTGCAGTACAAACATTAGCTAATGGTATTTCTTGGGTGATTGATTCAGCACATGCAGGTACAGGGTTTGCTTTTTCTAGCTGGGTAAAACCAGGCGCAATGGATATGGCAGTTAGTGCATTATTCCCAATATTATTAGTTGTTCCGTTATTCGACATTTTAATGTATTTTAATATTTTACCTAAAGTAATTGGTGGTATTGGTTGGGTTTTAGCAAAAATCACACGTCAACCAAAGTTCGAATCATTCTTTGGTATTGAAATGATGTTTTTAGGTAATACAGAAGCATTAGCAGTTTCGAATGAACAATTAAAACGTATGAAAGAAACTCGTGTGTTAACGGTGGCGATGATGTCTATGAGCTCTGTATCTGGGGCTATAGTAGGGGCATATGTCTCTATGGTTCCTGGTGATTTAGTATTGACAGCTATTCCATTAAATATAATCAATGCGATTATTATTTCATCTATATTGAATCCGGTTACGGTAGAAGAAAAAGAAGATATTATTTACACTATTCAAAGTAATGAATTAGAACGTCAACCGTTCTTCTCATTCTTAGGTGACTCAGTATTAAATGCAGGTAAATTAATCTTAATTATTATAGCATTTGTTATTAGTTTCGTTGCGTTATCAGATTTAATTGATCGATTGATTAATTTACTTACCGGCATCATTGGTGGTTGGGCAGGTATTAAAGGTAGTTTTGGTTTAGATCAAATACTTGGTGTGTTTATGTATCCATTTGCGTTATTGCTTGGTTTACCATGGGATGAAGCTTGGATTGTTGCACAACAAATGGCCAAAAAAATTGTCACTAATGAATTTGTTGTCATGGGACAAATTAAAGATGTTGTTGAATCTTATTCGCCACATAGACGTGCAGTCATTACAACATTCTTAATTTCATTCGCGAACTTCTCGACAATTGGTATGATTGTAGGTACTTTAAAAGGAATCGTAGACAAGAAAACATCAGATTTCGTATCACAATATGTACCGATGTTATTACTTGCAGGTATTTTAGTATCGTTGATGACTGCAGGATTTGTTGGATTATTTGCTTGGTAAATTATAAATAAACATTAAACTTAAGTTGTATGCTTATTTTTTATTGGAACATGTTAAATTACTAGACGTTTAAAAGTGTTTGTCACGCTTTTGAATGTCTAGTTTTTTTGTTCCTTATTAGACGCAACATTATAGTTTGTTATAAATTAAATTCCTAGCCATCAAACATTATAGTTATAAAATAAAAAGCAAAAAAATAAAGCCAAGTAATTGAAGTGAGGAGACACATTCATCATTACTTGGCTTTTACGGGAAATGAATTAACTGTATATAAATAGTAAGGACTAGGTACTAAGTATATACTCGAGCAAAAATTGTTTTGTTTGTTACTATAAACAACACAAAGGAGATGGCTTCTTATTGGCTACCAATAAGAAGATAAATTTTATTATATCAAAGAGATATTAATAAGTAAACAGAAATTTCAGAATTTTTAAAATTAACTAATTTTAATTAAATATATAGGAATTACAATACAAAATAAATTTATTATATAAAGGGTTTTCTGTATATTCGTGTTGTAGTATTTCCGATAATTTGCTAACATTCAATTGATTAGTGCAAATTCAAGGGGGTCGTGTGGGTGAACAAAACAGTGCGAGATTTAATATTAGTTGTTTTTGGATCGTTCATTTTTTCAGCTGGGGTGAATACGTTTATTATATCTGCTGATTTAGGTGAGGGAGGAGTGACTGGTATAGCGATCGTACTTTACTATGCTTTTCACATTTCTCCAGGTATTACAAACTTCGTATTTAATGCCATTTTAATTGGGATAGGTTATAAATTTTTAAGTAAACGAAGTATGTATTTAACTATTATCGCAACGATTTTAATTTCTATCTTTTTAGAATTAACTGTAAGTTGGGAAATTGAAACAGGCAATATATTGGTTAATGCAGTATTTGGTGGTCTTTGTGTGGGGCTAGGTATAGGTGTGATTGTGCTTGCAGGTGGTACTACAGCAGGGACTACAATTTTAGCTCGAATCGCTAATAAATACTTAGACGTTAGTACACCTTATGCGTTACTATTCTTCGATTTAATTGTTGTAGCTATATCACTGACTGTTATTCCAATTTCTAGTGCACTGGTTACTGTGATTTCATTGTATATCGGTACGAAAGTAATGGATTACGTCATTGAAGGTTTAAATACGAAGAAAGCAATGACAATTATTTCAAGCAAGCCTGATGAAATTGCTAAAGTAATTGATGAACAAGTAGGACGTGGGCTTACCATTTTAAATGGCCGTGGCTATTTTTCAAAAGAAGATAAAGATATTTTGTATGTTGTTATTACTAAAACACAAGTAACAAGAGCCAAGCGTTTAATAAGAAAAATCGATGATAACGCATTTTTAGTTATTCATGATGTACGAGATGTATACGGAAATGGTTTCTTAATCGATGAACATTAAGATAACACAATGTAAAGTTGAATAATAAAGTTGCCTAATTTATTTGGAATATTTCCATAGTGAATTAGGCTTTTTATGATAGAAAAAAGTTAAACAAATCATATAGCGAATTAAGATTTAAAAATGTTATTTTATGAACATAAAGCCTATAAAGATAACGAAATATGAAGGTCTGTTGAAAATAATTAATAGTCAATAGGTGTAAAAAATGATATAATACCATCTATGATAATGATTATCATTTACTTGAGATAATTAGAAAATTTAACATGACTTAATATAAATTAATTGGGAAAATATACGATGTTATGCTTATTAATATAGGAAGAAGGGGAATTATGAATCGCTTAAAAGGAGAACAGGTCACTATAGGTTATGGAGAAAATATTATTGTGGATAACTTAGATGTTCACATTCCTGATGGCAAGATTACCTCAATTATAGGACCAAATGGTTGTGGTAAGTCGACGTTACTTAAAGCGTTATCACGACTACTGCCAATTAAAGGTGGAGAAATCCAATTAGATAACGAAAACATACACTCACAATCTACGAAAGAGATTGCTAAAAAAATTGCAATTTTACCTCAATCTCCAGAGGTTGCAGATGGCCTTACAGTTGGTGAATTAGTATCATATGGTCGTTTTCCACATCAAAAAGGTTTTGGACGTCTATCTGCCGAAGATAAAAAAGAAATAGACTGGGCAATGCGTGTTACAGGTACTTACGATTTTAAATTACGACCAATAAATGATTTGAGTGGAGGACAACGACAACGTGTATGGATTGCAATGGCGTTAGCTCAGCGTACAGATATTATATTCTTAGATGAGCCAACAACATATTTAGACATTTCGCATCAGTTAGAGATATTAGAATTAATTACACAGCTCAATAAAGAACAAGGCTGTACTATTATTATGGTATTGCATGATATTAACCAAGCCGTTCGTTTTTCTGATCATTTAATCACTATGAAGAATGGTGATATTATCGCTAATGGTGATACTGAGGAAGTATTAACTAAAGACATATTAGAAAAAGTATTCAACATTGATGTTGAAATTAGTACAGACCCAAGAACTGGCAAACCAATGTTAGTAACTTACGACTTGTGCAGAAAAAGCTATTCAGAAGTTTAGGGGTAAATTATGACTACTAAGAAAAAAGGGAAGTTAAGTTTTACAGCAACTTTTATAATAGCTGTATTATTATTAATCGGCGCACTCATCATTTCTATATTGTTCGGAGATGCCAAAATTCACTTAAGCACAATTTTTGAAGCGGTGTTTAATTACGACTCTAAAAATCAACAGCATAATATTATTAGTGAGATTCGTATTCCAAGAGATATTGGAGCTATATTAGTAGGTGTTGCGTTAGGTACTTCAGGCGCTGTTATCCAAGGTGTGACTAAAAATGGTTTAGCTGATCCAAGTCTTATAGGATTAAACTCTGGTGCATCATTTATGCTAGCGCTTACGTTTGCATTTTATCCTACTGCACCATTCCTTGTGATGATGTTCGCTGGTTTTATAGGTGCGTTGATGGGTGGCTTTATTGTTTTAATGATTGGAAGGTCAAGAAGCGACGGGTTCAATCCTATGAGAATTATTTTGGCAGGCGCTGCTGTTAGTGCATTGTTAACCGCGTTAAGCCAAGGTGTTGCGTTATTATTTAGACTAAATCAAAGTTTAACGTTTTGGAGTGCTGGTGGTGTATCTGGTACAACCTGGAACCAATTAGTTTGGGCAGCGCCGTTTATCATCATTGCTCTTGTTATTATCATTTCAATGAGTAAGCAATTAACAATTTTAAATTTAGGTGAAACATTGGCTAAAGGTCTAGGGCAAAACGTTGCGTTTACGCGAGCTATTTCACTGATATTATCTATGGTTTTGGCTGGTATTGCAGTTGCAATGGTTGGTCAAATTGCCTTTGTCGGTCTGATGGTGCCGCATATAGTGAGATACTTAGTGGGCACGGACTATGCTAGAGTGATACCTTTAACTGCTGTAGTCGGTGGTTTGCTATTACTAGTAGCAGATACGATTGCACGTATGTTAGGAGAAGCCCCAGTAGGAGCCATCATTTCCTTTATTGGTGTACCTTACTTCTTGTATTTAGTTAAAAGAGGAGGTCGCTTCTCATGATAGATCCAAAGTTAAGATATAAACAATGGCTTACGATGCTTATACTCACTATTCTAGTCTTGTTAGCGTGCGCATGGAGTATTACTTCTGGAGAATATAAAATGTCTGTAGAGGCATTTTTCAAAACGTTAATTGGCCAGGGCGAATATACAGACACATTGATATTGATGGAATTTAGATTGCCGCGTATGATTATTACAATACTAGCTGGTGCTGCTTTAGCCATGAGTGGTGCAGTCATACAAAGTGTAACGAAAAACCCACTTGCAGAGCCTGGTATATTAGGTATTAATGCCGGAAGCGGCTTTGTAATTGCTTTATTTATAGTGGTAGGCCAGGTAGACGCGGGTAATTTTGTGTATGTTTTACCATTTATTAGTATGGTAGGCGGTGTTTTAACAGCACTTATTATTTTCTCGTTTAGTTATAATAAAGGAGAAGGTATTACTCCAGCGAGTATGGTACTTGTCGGCGTGGGAATGTCTACTGCACTTAGTGGTGGGTCGTTAACACTAATGTCCACATTTGACGAAGACCAATCAGAGTTTATAGCTTCTTGGCTTGCTGGTAATATTTGGGGTGATGAATGGGCGTTTGTTATAGCCTTTTTACCATGGGTTATCGTATTAATACCATTCTTATTATTTAAAGCGAATGTGCTAAATTTATTGAACACACATCAGTATATTGCTCAAGGTGTCGGTGTGAAGATAGGGCGTGAACGGATTGTCTTATTATTAGTGGCAGTTGTGTTATCATCAGCAGCTGTTTCTGTAGCTGGTGCGATTGGATTTATTGGTTTGTTGGGACCACATATTGCTAAGTCGATTGTTGGCCCAAGACATCAATTATTCTTACCGATTTCAATACTAATAGGCGCCTTTTTACTTGTACTAGCAGATACTATTGGTCAAGTTATACTACAACCTTCAGGTGTTCCAGCAGGTATTGTAGTTGCTATTATAGGTGCCCCTTATTTCTTATACTTAATGTATAAAACAAAATCAGTATAATTTATTTAAGTGTAAAATTTTCGCTTTACGTAGTGTTTATAAAATTGAAAAAAACCGAGGCAAGGAAGCATGAGATACATTTATATCTCGTGCTTTTTTGCGCTTACTCATCTTTGCTAACAGTGCTTTGCTACTATAAATAACTTTTAGAAATTATGAGTAATGTTTTAATTTTTCCCATACAAATGAAATTAGCATTCATATGTTAGCGTTTGCATTTGTGTGTAGGGTATACTATAACTGAATAGTTTAAATAGGAGGTCGTTATTATGAAAAAATTAATTAAACAAAAGACGAATTTTTTGAATGATATGTTGGACGGGCTTTCAAAAACAAACAAACAAATAGAAATTATTTCAGACACAGTCGTAGTTAGAAAGAATAGAAAAGAACAAGGAGTTTCTTTAGTTTCTGGTGGTGGAAGTGGGCACGAACCAGCTCATGCGGGTTATGTTGCCAATGGTATGTTAGACGCTGCAGTTTGTGGAGAAGTATTTACTTCACCGACGCCAGATAAGATTCTTAGTGCCATAAAAGCTGTTGATAATGGCGATGGTGTATTGCTTATAGTAAAAAACTATGCCGGTGATGTTATGAACTTTGAGATGGCTCAGGAAATGGCAGAAATGGAAGGCATTCAAGTAGAAACTGTCGTTGTAAAAGATGATGTTGCAGTGGAAGATGAGGCCCAACGTCGAGGTGTAGCAGGTACAGTTATTGTTCATAAGTATGCAGGACATTTAGCGGAAAAAGGGCTGTCATTGTCAGAAATAAAAGAAAAAGTAGAAGGTTTATTACCTCAAATAAAAAGTATTGGTATGGCACTAACAGCACCTATGGTTCCCACTACTGGACAATATGGATTTGATATTGAAGAAGATGAAATGGAAATTGGTGTAGGTATACACGGTGAAAAAGGATTGTCTAGAGAAAAAATTGAACCCGTAGATCAAATTGTAGAGCGATTAATTCAAGTTTTACTTAAAGAGGTTGAATCAGATGAGCTTATCGTAATGGTCAACGGCATGGGGGCAACGCCTTTGTCAGAACTTAATATCGCTGCAAAATATGTCGATGAAAATTTAGAACAAAAGAGCAAATCGATTACTCATTGGTTAGTCGGAGATTACATGACTGCATTAGATATGCAAGGTCTATCATTAACATTTGTGCCATCTTCAGAAGAATTGTTAGAAGCGTTAACTGAAACAACAGAAAGTTTATATTTCCATTAAAAATAAAATGATTATTGAAAGGAGAGAAAGATAGATGAATATCGGTGAACTAAAAGAAAGATTATTAAAATTAGTAGATGTGTTTGAAGAAAAAGAAGAATTATTAACAGAATTAGATAGAGCAATCGGTGATGGCGACCATGGCGTGAACATGGTTAGAGGTTTCAAAGCGTTACCAAATAATATTGATGATAGTTCTATGCAAAGTTTATTGAAATCTACAGGTATGACACTTATGTCTAATATTGGTGGTGCTTCTGGTCCATTATACGGTTTTAGTTTTGTAAAGATGTCACAAGTAGTATCAGATGAAATAGGAAGTTCGAATTTGAAAGAACTCTTAAAAACTTTTTCAGAGGCAATTGCTCAAAGAGGTAAAGTAACGTTGAATGAAAAAACTATGTATGATGTAATTGAGCGTGCAAACCAAGCTTCACAAAATGATGAAATATTAACAATTGATGTATTACAATCCTACGCAGATTTAACAAAAGATATCGAAGCAACTAAAGGTAGAGCGGCATATTTCAAAAAAGATTCCTTAGGACATGTTGACCCTGGAGCTCAAAGTAGTGTTTATATATTGAACGCATTGATTGGAGATGACTCGTAATGACAAATATAGTAGTAATTAGTCATAGTAAAGAAATTGCAGAAGGTACAAAAGCACTATTAAATCAAATGGCCGGCGATGTTAACGTCATTGTACAAGGTGGCGTTGATGGTAAAATTGGTACATCGTATGATCATATTCAAGCATTAATAAATGAATTAACAGATGATGCATTGTGTTTTTATGATATAGGTTCTGCTGAAATGAACTTAGATTTAGCGATTGAAATGTATGAAGGTAACCAGCGTATTGAAAAAGTAGAAGCGCCAATTGTTGAAGGTAGTTTTACTGCAGCTGTGCAATTATCAGTTGGTAAATCCATAGAGGAAACTTTAGGAGAATTAAATAAAACGTTTGGCTAAATAATGTTATTTGTTTTACTATGTTAAATATAAATTAAAATGAAGTTCTCAACTAATATAACAAAAAACTTCTTTTTTATAGGAATATTTAATTGAATTGTGGTAAAATGAAAATTAATTGTAATAGAAATCTGGATATCTAGGAGGACATTGCCATGAAAGATTTAATATTAAAACATGTCTTAAACGGCGAATTTGAGTCAGTCAAACGTTTAATGTCCCAAACAGATTTTATGGAATTTGAAGAAGTATACATTTCAAGCGCACATGAAGCTGAAAACATTATGTTTTATACATGTATTTTAGATATGATGAAAGTAGAAGAAACTGCAGAAATGCATGATTTAGCTTTTCTATTATTAGTCTATCCATTAAGTGAACTTCAGGGTGCTTTAGATTCTGCGTATTACCATGCAGAGTCATCCATAAAACTTACTGAGGGCAAAGAAGTAAAAAGTTTGTTACAAATGTTATTATTACATGCAGTTCCTGAACCAGTCATTTCTGATAAAAAGGCATTTGAAATTTCTAGACAAATACTTAAATTGGACCCAACTAACAGTGTTGCGCGTAATGTACTGAAAGAAACAGCCAAACGTATGGATAACGTAGTTGTTGACTTTAATGAACTTAATCGTTTTAAAAATGCACACTAATTATAAAATTATCATAGTTGAGTAATCATATTATTAGAACTTGACAAAATAACACATTAAAGTGATTTATTAAAGAATCGAAATATACATGTTAAAAGGTGTATCTATTTTGATTCTTTTTCTTTTATTTTTTGCAATTTTACACATTGTTGAAGCCTAACTTTAGTAATGTATAAAATTGCAAAAATTAAATTAAGATAACCATAAAAATGCAATGGCTACATTAAGGTTTGTTATATTTAAAGAATATAATGAATGATTAAAAACGATATTCAACTTATTTGTTATTGTTGAGAGCAATTATAAGTGTAAAATTTTATATTGTGTAGTTGCAAAAAATAATCAGTAAGTTATAATAATGCAATGTGTTAACTATGAGGAGGTTAAAATAACATGGGGTTGAATAAAGAAGCTATAAAAATTGGTTTCGCTTATGTCGGTATCGTTGTAGGTGCTGGCTTTTCAACAGGACAGGAGGTTATGCAATTTTTCTCACCATATGGCCTATGGTCATATATTGGGGTTATACTTTCTGGTTTAATATTAGGCTTTATAGGTCGACAAGTTGCAAAGATTGGTACTGCGTTTGATGCGCAAAACCATGAGTCAACATTAGACTATTTGTTTGGCGATAAGTTCAGTAAGCTTGTAGATTATTTGCTTATCTTTTTCTTATTTGGCATTTCAGTCACAATGATTGCTGGAGCAGGATCGACATTCCAAGAAAGCTTTAATGTGCCAACATGGTTAGGTGCATTGATTATGGTTATTGCAATTTATATTACATTATTGATGGATTTTAATAAAATTGTTAGAGCATTAGGCATTGTTACACCATTTTTAATTATTTTGGTTGTAATCATTGCTGCGTATTATCTTTTTAATGGTAGTATTTCGATAGGTAAAGTAAATGAAACTGTACCAGAAGCTAGCTTATGGTTAGGTATATTGAAAGGAATTAATTATGGTGGACTTGCGTTCGCAGTAGGCTTTAGTACGATTGTTGCTATTGGCGGTGATGCTTCTAGACGTAGAGTATCCGGAGCTGGGGCATTATTTGGAGGTATTGTTTATACAATATTATTAGCGTTGATTAACTTTGCGTTGCAGTCTGAGTTTCCAAAGATTAAGGATGCTGATATTCCTATGTTGACATTAGCAAATAACATAAGTCCTTGGATTGCACTTATACTATCAGTTATTATGTTAGCTGTTATGTATAATACAATTCTTGGTTTAATGTATTCATTTGCTGCGAGATTTACAGAACCATATAGTAAAAAATATCATATATTTATCGTAGTTATAATGGTTGTAGCTTACGGTTTGAGTTTCGTAGGTTTCGCAGGCTTGATTAATTTCTTATACCCGATAATGGGTATTGTAGGACTTGTTGTTGTAATCGGCGTACTAATTAAATACTATAGCAGAAAACGTCAAAACAAAAAGTTCATAGCATAAAGTATTCATGGTATTAAAATAAGAAATAAAAACTCAGTTTGTACAAATTGTACAAGCTGAGTTTTTAATAATCTCGATAATTTATAAACACTACTGTGCAATAGTTAATTATGGTACAATGCATTTCGAAAGGGAAGGTAATGCATGAAGAAAAAACACAAATGGACGATAATTACTTTAAGTATTGTTATTGTAGTAGCAATCTTGACTGCTCTGTTATTAAAACAACAGTATGACCGTCAACATTCACAAGAAATTAAAGAAAAAGTACAGATTAATAATAAAAATGTAAATGCATTTACAAATATAACTTATGGTACTGGTATGCCTAATAGTAGACTAGATATATTAACACCAACTGAATTAGATTCGGATAATAAGTTGCCCGTAATTTTTTGGATGCATGGTGGTGGCTTTATAGCGGGAGATAAACAATATAAGAATCCACTATTATCCAAAATCGCTGAGCAAGGCTATATTGTTGTAAATATTAATTATGCACTTGCACCAGATAATAAATATCCAACGCAGCTACACCAAATTGATCAAGCTGTAAAATTTATAAAACGTAATAAGCATGAATTACCAATGGATTTTGATCAAGTTATTTTCGGAGGGGACTCTGCTGGTGCACAGCTATCTAGCCAATACACGGCAATTCAAACAAATAAATCATTAAGAGAAGATATGTCATTCGAACAACAATTTGAGGCAAATCAATTGAAGGCAGCAATATTTTTCGGTGGTTTTTATGACATGAAAACAGTAAAAGCTACTGAGTTTCCAAGGATACAACTTTTTATGGAAAGTTATACAGGAAAACGAGATTGGGAACAGCAGTTTAAATATATTAGTGAGATGTCTACGATAAATCAGGTTACCAAAGATTACCCGCCAACGTTTTTATCTGTAGGTGACGCAGATCCATTTTATAGTCAAAATATATCATTTTATAAAAAGCTGAAATCGATGGATATTCCGGTGGATAAATTATTTTATGATGGCTCCCATAATTTGAGACACCAATACCAATTCCATATGGATTTACCAGAATCACAACAAAATATGAAAGATGTTCTAAGGTTTTTAAGTAGAAATACAAGTTCATCAGGTGTTGAAACAAATGTTAGCGAAGAAACAACGAATCCTAATGGAGTCGAATTAAACCCTTATTAAATAATAAGAATATATGAAGTGTTATTTGTATCTTATAATGTTAGTAATTTTAGATTGCGACAGTCTTAATATGAGGCTAGCTAAACGCATATAGTATAATCATTAATTTAATTTCAAAAATTGACTACATTCCAGTTATAAAAAAGGAGCGGGACAGAAATCATATTTTCAATAATGATTTTATTGTCCTGCTCCTTTTTAAAATTGTAGTAAAAAGTTGAAAGAGGTCAACTATTAATGATTATAAAACAACATCGGTATTTTAAATTTCTATATCTAAATGATTATATGACAACATTATTATTTGGCTCCTTGTTAATTTATAATTAAACTATAAGTGTGACATGTTTAAATATTATGCTTAGAGGTAGATTAAAATAATAACTTGGCCATTACATATTTGTTGTAATACCTACCGTCGATGTATAATTTATCACGAAGTTCTCCTTCTATTTGATAACCCGCAGTTTTAAATAATTCAACAGCTGTAGTATTTTCAGGTACTACTGTTGCTTCTATACGACGAATGTTATGATTTAAGCACCATGCATCTACAGAATTAATTAAAGATTGGCCGAGGCCTTTTTCTCTGTAGTGTCTAATGACGCCCATTGAAAAATGAGCTTCATGACGTGTGCGTTCAAAATTTTCTGTCGTTACGATTGCAAAGCCGACGAGTTCGCCGTTATTTTCAGCGATATAAATGGCATTGGAAGGTGATGTAATATAGTGCTCTAGGTTTGAAAGCGCATCGTTATTAGAAGGTGCGTATTCCCCTGGATTGTAGATTAAATAATCAGATTCATCATAAATTGTCGTTAATAATTTAACAAATGGATCTACATCATTGATACCGATTTCACGTATTTGATGAACCATGTATGTCCACTCCTTATTTCTATTTTGCTAATGCCTAGTTATAGTATAACTTAACATCATTAGCGTGATATTACTAGGACATATTTATGTTGAGATAAACTAATATAAAGGAAGTATGATTATGAAACCTAACATTTTATTGGCAGGTGTCACAGGCTATATAGGTAAAAATTTAATCCAACATATAAAAAATGAGGCTAATTTATATACATTATCAAAATATCCTAAAGAAGAAGACTTTAAAGAAGTGACATGGTTAAAGAAAGATATTTATAATTATATGGATGTGTTATCAGCGATGGAATGTATAGATATAGCCATCTATTATTTGGATCCCACTAAACACTCTGCAAAATTAACACAAGCCACAGCAAGAGATTTGAATTTAATCGCTGCAGATAACTTTGGTCGGGCAGCTGCTAAAAATGGTATAAGTAAAATTATTTATATTAGTGGAAGTAGATTTGATTATGAAACCATCCAACGTTTGTCGTCATATGGTGTTTTTGTGGAAAAAACAGAAACAACTGTATCGCGTCCACATGTATCGGTGGAACTTCAATCTTCTAAATACGATGATGTTCGTAGTGCTCTAAGCATGCAGCTACCTATGAATTGGACACTAGAACAAATGGTTGAATATTATTTTAAATGGTTGAATGAAACTAAAGGCACATTACTACACACATACAAAGAAGATGAGGATTATATAATATACCTTAAAGATAAGACTAAGCCTATTCTTGTTTTTCATAAAATGCAAATAGAAGAAGACATCATTTCATTACATTTAGTGGGTGGTACATTAGTTAAACCTAATTTATTGAAACAAGGTAAGTTAGAATTTCGTAGACTCAAAAATACGCAAACTGTAGTAGTACATTTATATGATTATATACCTAAATTAGTTTGGCCGGTGTATTATTTAATTCAGTCTCCATTTCAAGGTTTGATGATGAGAGGTTTCGAGATAGATTGTCGAATTAAGCATTTTAACGGGAGAATTCAGTCTGGGGAAGACATAAAATATACTAAATAGATAAAGTGGTGATGACGTGGATATTTTATTAGTAGAAGATGATATGACATTATTTAAAGAATTAAGTGAAGAATTAGAGCAATGGGATTTTAAAATTTATGGTATTGATGATTTTAATGATGTATTAGCTAAATTTGAAGCAGTTAACCCTGCTATCGTTATTATGGATGTGAAACTACCTAAATATGACGGTTTTTACTGGACTAGAAAGATTAGAGAAACATCTAATACACCAATATTATTCTTATCGTCGCGAGACAATCCAATGGATCATGTGATGAGTATGGAATTGGGAGCAGATGATTATGTTCAAAAGCCATTTAACACGAGTATATTAATTGCTAAACTACAAGCAATTTATAGAAGAGTATATCAATTTAGTTTGGAAGAAAAGCGAGTTCTGACTTGGCAAGATGCAACTTTAGATTTGTCTAAAGATAGTATTAATAAAAATGAAGCACAAATTTACTTATCCAAAACTGAAATGATTATTTTAGAAATGCTAGTTAAGAAGCAAGACCAAATTGTTACGAGAGATACATTGATTACTGCATTATGGGATGATGAAGCATTCGTTAGTGACAATACATTAACGGTTAACGTGAATCGTTTAAGGAAGAAATTAGCTGATATTGATATGAGTGACGCGATTGAAACGAAAATAGGTAAGGGATATATGGCGCATGGATAACTTTAAATGGGTTTATATCTTTTTAAGGTCACGGATATACTGGATATTATGGTTTATTTTCTTAAACTTTATCACTCTGCTTATTGCTTATTTAGATTATGATATTAGTGTGGGGAGTACATATTATATTATTATTTTAAATCTAGGTATTTCAATATTGTTCTTGTCGTTCACATTTTTAAAGGAAATTAAATTTTTTAAGCATTTAGATGAAAATGTAGAACCTGAAGCATTAAAGCATAAATCATTGGCGGATACGCCGTTACAGCAAGAAATGGTTAATTATTTATACAACCAAATTACCGATCAAAAATCATTAGTTACGCGTCAGCAAAAGCAAATTCAATCTACTGAAGCATCATTAACAGATTTTGTACATGATATTAAAACACCTGTAACAGCAATGAAACTATTAATAGAAAAAGAACAAGACACTACTAGAAAAAATGCGCTTTTATATGAATGGACACGAATAAACGACATGTTAGATAGGCAGTTATTTTTAACTCGCTTAGAGTCACAAAATAAAGATATGTATTTTGAACATGTGGCACTAAAACGTCTTGTAATTGAAGAAATACAAATCACTCGATATATTAGCCAGTCTAAAGGTATTGACTATGATTTGAATTTTGAAGGTGACTATAAAGTATATACAGATGCTAAATGGTGTCGAATGATGATTAGACAAATTTTATCAAATGCAGTTAAATATAGTGAAGAAAGTACAATTCATGTTCATGCTTATGCCGATCAAGGGCATACAGTTCTTAGAATTACAGATGAAGGTAAAGGGATAAGTGCTAAAGATTTACCACGTATTTTTGAAAAAGGTTTTACTTCCACTAATGATCGTAATGAAACATCAGCTTCTGGGCTTGGTTTATACCTTGTCAATCATGTGAAAGAAAAGTTAAAAATCCATGTATCGGTTTCTTCAGAACCGAAAGTAGGGACAACTATGAATTTTATTTTCCCTAAGCAAAATGAATTGATATCAAGATTATCTGAAAATATATAAATTAATGAGTAATTGCAAAAATATAATAATAAACGTATAGGTATTATAAATTATGTTAGCCAATACGTATTTAGAACCTGAGAAGATTGTTTGTTTCTTGGGTTCTTTTTGTTCCTAACATTATATGGTGGATGTATATGTATTTAAAATTATTTATAAAAATATTTGCAAATTAGTGAAAAAAGTTGTTGAATACAAATAATAAATATGCAATCATATTTAAGGTGAGTTTAATATGAAATAGTTATTAAAATTAATCCAATCTGATAGGTTACAATTTCTAAATATGCAACTATGATTTATAACAATAAAAGTAGTAAAATTTTGTTAATTTTACGAAAATGTAATATTAAGAATTTGTAAATGCAATTGTAGGATTGTAAATTTTGTGCTATTTTCAAATAAGGATAAATCAACATTTATGAGATTTTTTAACCAATAGAAGCAAATGCTCATTTACACAATTTTAACAATAGCGAAATGATTCAAAATGATGAGTGAATTGTAAATCTTGTAAATCTTAATTTATCTTAAATATAGGTATTTAAATTTTTTAAATTTATTGAAGGTGATTGGGGACAATCGCTGTAAATGGAGGATTTTTTGGATGTTTAACAAGAAAAAAGATAAGTTCATGGTGAAACTAGAAGAAATGGTGTTCAATTTAGATAGAGCAGCAATTGAATTTGGGAAAATGGATTTTAATACACACTTAGATTTGAAAGCATACTCTGATAATATTAAAACATATGAGTCGCACGGTGATGAATTAATGCATCAAGTGATCTCAGACTTAAACCAAACTTTTATTACACCAATCGAACGTGAGGATATCCTCTCTTTATGTAATGCAATTGATGACGTATTAGACGCAATTGAAGAAACTTCAGGCATGTTTGAAATGTATTCTATTGAATATACTGATGAATATATGGCTGAATTTGTAGATAATATTCAAAAAGCTATAGCAGAAATGAAATTAGCTGTTGGTTTATTAGTAGATAAAAAATTATCACACATGCGTATTCATTCTATTAATATTAAAGAATTTGAAACAAACTGTGATGGTATTTTACGTCAATCAATTAAACATATTTTTAATAGTGAAACAGACCCAATCACATTAATTAAAATAAAAGAAATATATGAAAGTTTAGAAGAAATTGCAGATAAATGCCAAGCCGTAGCAAATAACTTTGAAACTATAATAATGAAAAATAGCTAAGGAGTCCTAACTTATGGAATATATTTTGATCATCACAGTAGCTATTGTTATTTTTTCACTTATATTTGACTTTATCAATGGTTTCCATGATACAGCCAATGCTGTCGCTACTGCTGTTTCAACGCGTGCCTTAACTCCTAGAACGGCTATACTTTTGGCATCTGTCATGAATTTTATAGGTGCTTTAACGTTCACTGGGGTTGCAGGAACAATAACTAAAGATATCGTAGACCCATTTAAATTAGAAAATGGTCTAGTTGTAGTATTAGCAGCTATTATCGCTGCAATTTTCTGGAATTTATTAACTTGGTATTACGGTATACCAAGTTCATCTTCTCATGCATTGATAGGTTCTATCGCTGGCGCGGCAATTGCTTCACAAGGTTCATTTGCCGTATTACATTATCAAGGTTTTACAAAAATTATAATTGTATTGCTTTTATCACCAGTCATTGCATTCTGTGTAGGGTTTATAATGTACTCGATTGTAAAAGTAGTATTTAAAAATGCGAACCTTACAAAAACTAATCGTAATTTTAGATTCTTTCAAATTTTCACAGCGTCTTTACAATCGTTTTCACATGGTACGAATGACGCTCAAAAATCAATGGGGATTATTACATTAGCTTTAATTGTTGCAGGTATTCAAACGGGTTCTAGCGTAGAACCACAACTATGGGTTAAAATTTCCTGTGCTACTGCGATGGGATTAGGTACTGCTGTTGGTGGTTGGAAAATCATTAAAACAGTTGGTGGTAATATTATGAAAATACGACCAGCTAATGGAGCTGCAGCAGATTTATCATCTGCGTTAACTATATTTGTAGCATCATCACTACATTTCCCACTATCTACAACACACGTAGTTTCTTCATCTATCTTAGGTGTAGGATCTTCAAACCGTATTAAAGGCGTTAAGTGGAATACAGCACAACGTATGATTGTTACATGGGTTATTACATTACCAATTTCTGCAATAGTTGCAGCGTTAATTTATTACATTATTAATTTTTTCTTATAATTTAAGATAAAGCATTCCAAAAGCGGCTGAGACAAATTAATTGTCTCAGCCGTAATTATTTTATAGCAGTAGTTTTAAGGCACATTTCTTAATTTATTGAGTTAGTGGTATTTAGACATAAGCTTTTACTCAGGTGTGCACTTATAAAAATTAGTATTATTTATGTAAAAACTCCAGCTCTTGTAATAAATACATTCAGTTAATGGAACTTACGCTTCAGTATTGGTTAGGATAAATCTTTTAAACTTATCAATCTTAGCTCTCATTGCCAGGGAAGACAATGAAAGCTATTAGATAAATTAATTTTCTGTCTCACACTTTTTTGATTCAAATATAGTGGTATGGAAATGATAAATGGTTAAAATTCATGAGCACAAAATAATAGCCTGAGACATTTATGTCTCAGGCTATTATTTGATTTATTTTACGACTATCATCAGTTTATTCACATAATAAGTTTGTAATTAGTGAATGTAATTATAACTTGAAGCTTGTGATGCAGGGATAGTACGATAATCAACAGTACCTGGAGGTGTATTGTAATTCATTTCTGAAATTAGAATACTACCATCTGGATTTACTTGTTCTACGTAAGCAACGTGTCCAATAGGTCCTTCATAATTTTGCATGATTGAACCAGCACTTGGTGAATTATTTACTGTATAACCATCTGCAGCGGCATTGTTTGCCCAGTGGTCTGCGTTCCACCAATAAGTACTAATTGGTTGACCAGTTTCTGCTCTACGATTAAACACGTGCCAAGTACATTGTCCCCAATCATATAGGTTAGCATCACTTGCAGATGATCCACCCGTATTCGTGTTTGGTGTTTCTGTTGAGCTTCCGCCCGCACCACCAGTTCCTGTTGCACCAGGGATTGTTAATGTTTGATTAGGGTAGATGATATAACCATTTAAATTATTGGCTGAAACAATTTCTTCAACTGAAACGTCATATTTATTTGCAATGATATTTAAAGACTCACCTGATTGTACAGTGTGAGTTGATCCACCAGAAGTAGCGTTTGAAGATGATTCTTGTCCCTGAGAACCACTTCCGCCAATTTCAATGACTTGGCCTGGGAATACAATGTTATTATTAATGTTATTATTTTGTTTAATTTCATCAATTGAAACACCGTATTGCTGTGAAATTGACCATAGTGACTCACCAGATTTTACTGTATGCTGTGTTGATGCATCAGCTTCATGATTTGCTATGAATGCTGCTGCACCTGAAGCAGCTGTTACTGCAAATGCTAACTTTTTCAAAAAAACTCCTCCTTCAATGCCTATGTCTAACAGTGATTATTGAAATAAATACATGTCGTTAGTTTTTTTAATCTCAATTCACGTTTCATACTAACAAAAATCATTTGCTTTGTGTACGTTGTTATAAAGTTGTAATATTATTAATATTTAGTGTTTCACTGAGAATTGTTCGATAAATGCCTTTGTATAGAGGTTTATAAGCATGTGTTACATTTCACTTGTAATTAACTTTATTTAAAATGTAACATTAACTATTAACAAAATAGTAATTTTAACATTAAAATTGTTAGAAAATACATTCGTCATGTTTGCTAATCAATGAAACAGTGAACATTTAAAGTATTAATAATTGCAATCGTAGGACATTGTGAAAATTTACATGCTATACATATATCCCATAAATGTTATGATTAAACGCATATTATTTTTATAAATAGTTCTATAATGAGAAGGAGTGAGTAAATTGGCTGAATCAACACAACATGTAAACAAGCAGCAAAACCAATCTAAAAACCAATCTAAATCACAGTCACATGCATATAGTAAAGTATGGCTATTCTTTATGTACTACTGGATTATTTTTGGTATTGGTTGCTATTTTGGGCAGTTCTTACCTATGGAATGGAGAAAACCACTTTCATTCGTACTTCTTGCCTTAGTACTGATTACGGTTATCTTTAATCGGGCACGTAAATATGGTTTAGTAATTTCCCACATTTACGCGATTGTTGTAGGTTTATTATCTTATGCAACGTTCACTGCATATTTACAGAATTTAGGACCAGAGGTATTTTTCAAAAATATCATTTTAGCAATTTCAGCGTTTATTGTTTTTGGTATTATCGGCTATTTTTTAATTGGTAATGCGGCTAGTATGGGAAAATATTTATTTGTTACTTTAGTTGCGCTTATTATAGCAAGTTTAATCGGTATGTTTATACAAAATCCAATTTTCCATACGATTATAACGGTAGTAGGCTTATTACTATTTTTACTCTATACTTTGTACGATTTCAATCGTATGAAGCGTGGGCAATTTTCTCCAAGAGAAATGGGCTTTAATTTATTTGTGAATCTGTTGCATATCATCAAGTATGTATTAAGACTTGCAACTAAGTTTAGAAAATAATAAAATTTTAATAATCAATTTGATGAAGACACCTTCAAAAAGACCTTGTGAAATGAGAGGTTTTTTGAAGGTGATTTTTATTTGATATCATTTTTTGATGAAACAGTCTTTTTAAATTTTAAAAAATACAATGCAACATTTTTAAAATTGAGTTTAATTAATGAAAAAAGTTGACAAAATTATTTGTTTTATACAAAATTATCTAAAGACAAAAAATACTTATTTAAATAATTAAGATATAAAGTACCAACTTTAGCTTTTATGATAGAGTGACATTTTAATGCATAGCGTATGACAATATTTGAAAGAGGTTAAATTATGAAAGCGCAGTGCTTAAATATTATTTCTAAGGATAATTATCCTACGAAACGTGTAGCTGACGGCTTATTACTAATATTTCCTTTAAAAGGAATCACAGAGATACAACATTTTATAACAGATATAGAAGTTGAAAATGACTTGTTTATAATCAATAACTCTGAAATTTTTACAATTAAAAGGAATGAACAAGCGATTAAGTTGTACATTGCAAGTGATTGGTTTTATGAGCGTGGCTATGATTTTTTTGCTTATCAATATACATCTAACTTAATCCAATCTTCCAATGCATTATTCCAATCTATACTTAGCTTAACTCAGCATCAATTAAATCAAACGTTGACTGAACCATTGTTTGAGTCCTACATGAATAATATTGTCGATATTATTGCTTCTGAAGCAAAAGTCGACATAAAATATTTGAAACAACAAACAGACTATTCATTTTATGGTATTACAGGAGAAATACTGGATTATGTTAACAACCATTTAGAAGAAAAATTAACGTTAAAAGAAATTGCTAATAAACTTTTTATTTCGCAATCAAATATATCGACGCAATTTTATAATACGTTGGGGATGAGCTTTAAAACATATATAGATACTTTAAAACTTTCAACATCGATATCCAGCTTACTAACAGGGAAATCTACAATAAGCGAGGTATCCGACTACTATGGATTTAGCAATTCTGCTATCTATAGTAAAAAGTTTAAACATTATTTTGGTTATTCACCTAAGGACTATCGTCTACTTTCAAAATTGGATAAATCATTTCCTTTTACATCAGAGGATTATAATACTAGTGCAATCGCTGAAATTCAGAATATAATAGCTGAACGACTTAACAAACTTAATGTTCAAAATAATTATATATGTATTGATTTGCAGCATATTAAAGAGTCTACTAACGATACTATTGTAATTCAAATTCATAGTATAGAAGAGTTTCATAATTTGTTTGCGAATAAAAGTATGAGTTATCTATTTGAAGGTACACAAAAAGTGATTATTTATTGCATGATAGATCCGAGAAAGTTACGGGAAACATTTATGGATAAATCTTATGGCTTGATTAATTTTGTTTATCACGCAAATGTGAATCTTGCGTTTCAAATTACTAGTAATGACGATGTTAATATATATATCGATCAAATATATAGTCAATATCAAGCTTATTTACAGGCACATCCAGAATTGTCAGAAAAACATATGCATTCAGTGAGTTACATCTTTAATGTTGAGAGTATGACTATCAAAGAAATTTATCGTAATATTATTAAAATTCAGCAGTATAGAGAACATGTGAAATTTGGAATTGATATTACACATTTATTCAATAACCCTGAATATTTTAAATTGATGGAGAAGCAGATGAAACGTATAGGATTTGATTATTTCTTTATAGATAATCATAAATTAACTTCTCCTTATTTGAGTGAAGATCATGAAGACTTGCTTATAAAACAAGTGTTTAAGTTTAGTAATATTAAAAAGATTATGAATGATATGGAATTGGAAGAAAGAGCATACTTTCTTTTGAATGTGCATAATAATTACTTATTAAATGATGACAATATGGAAATTATCGAAAGTCCGCCGTTATTGATGGGTATGTTTAAACAGATGCGTGAATATTTTACAGGCGTTGGGATAGATTTATTCCAGCAACAAGGTGAGAAAAATGCATTATATTTATATGATCAAAAAGGATTTCGCTCTGTTTTAGGTAATATGTATGAAAGAATAATGGAGAAAATGAGATATGAAGTGAAAGATTTTGAATATTATACGATAGTAAATCAACCAGAGAAAATTTCAATTTTTATAAATGATTGGCGTATAGGGGAAAGTGAAACTGCAGAAAGTGAATCGCAAAATATACAAATACATTTAAATTTTAAAGATAAGGCTTTGAAACGTCCTTATATTATTTTTTATGAAAAAATAAATAGTACGTTTGGAAATATAAATGGTATTATTGCGCCAGCTTTAAGAATTGAATATACGTGGTCAGATGAATTAATTAGCAAAATCGATGAGTATAATAAACCGCATTTTAGCGTTATGCAACATCATTTTGAAGAAGAGAATTTGACTATTGATTTAAATTATAATACTGTTCATATTATTGATATTTACAAAAATTAAAATATTATTATATTTCACCTCTTTTGAAAATATGCGTAGCAAAATATAATTTATCGTTATTCGTAATTTTGACAAATCTATAATTATAAATAATAAGGACATAGACTTGTAATTTATGGATAATTGTATTGTATTGCTTACTTACTAGCATTTGGAGGTGTAACAACAGTGAATAAAGACAAAAAAGAGCAATTTTTAAATATTTACAAAAAATACAAAAGTTTAATGCACTACATTGAATCAAACTACAAATTGACTATGAATGACGTTGCAATTTTAGAATTGATAGAACAAAATTGTAGTGAAAATAACATGTTAATGCAGCCATTTCTAAAAATTGCAACTACTGAACTTGAGTTAAGTAGGACTAAGGTGCTTGCATCGATTCGCAGATTGATTGATCAAGATAGAGTAAGCAAAATACGTTCAACTGAAGATGAACGTAAAGTATACTTATTTATGGATAATGAAAATGCGCAAAACTATAAAATTTTATTAGATGATATTGAAGGATATGTAAAATAAATAAAAGTATATTTTAACGGCTTTAATAGTCTAAATAAAATAATAAAATAAAAAGCTACAGGTATTTACTTTATATGGTAAGTATCTGTAGTTTTTATAGTTTAAAAGGACTTGAGTTCAACTGATGTGCGTAAATCTATATTCTAAAGCAAAAATATTGTATAATATATCATATTAATAGATGTAGTAATCGAGAAAGCGAGATGAAATCATGGGACGTAAGTGGAATAATATTAAAGAAAAAAAGGCCCAAAAAGATAAAAATACAAGTAAAATTTATGCGAAGTTTGGTAAAGAGATTTATGTAGCAGCTAAATCAGGTGAACCTGACCCACATGCCAACCAAGCTTTACGTTTAACATTAGAACGTGCCAAAACTTATTCAGTTCCGAACCACATTATTGAGAAAGCAATTGAAAAAGCTAAGGGATCTGGTGAAGAAAATTATGATGAATTAAGGTATGAAGGTTTTGGTCCAAATGGTTCAATGATTATTGTTGATGCTTTGACAGACAATGTAAATAGAACTGCTTCAGATGTACGTGCAGCATTCGGTAAAAATGGAGGCAATATGGGTGTATCAGGATCAGTCGCTTATATGTTTGAATATACAGCTGTATTTGGTTTTGAAGGTAAATCAGTAGACGATACATTAGAAGAATTAATGGAAAAAGATGTGGACGTTAGAGATGTGATTGATGAAAATGGATTAACTATTGTATATGCTGAACCAGACCAATTTGCTCAAGTACAAGATGCATTAAGAGAAATAGGTATTGATACTTTTAAAGTTGCGGAATTTGAAATGTTACCTCAATCTGATATTGAATTATCAAAAGAAGATCAGGAACAATTCGAAACACTTGTTGAAGTATTAGAAGATTTAGATGATGTGCAAAACGTATTTCATAACGTGGATTTGAAATAATATGAATCAACACATACAATCATGGATTTCACAATTACAACTGCAACCGCACCCAGAAGGTGGTTTTTATAAAGAAGTAATTAAAGGTACTACAGATGATACAAATCAAAGAGCGCAGTATTCTAGTATTTATTTCTTATTAACGCATGACAATATTTCACATTTCCATCGTATAGATGCAGATGAAATTTGGTATTATCATGATGGTGACTCACTTACGATTCATATGATTCATCCTGATGGTAGATATGAACAAGTATCTTTAGGGAAGAATATAGAAGCGGGTGACGTATTACAGTATGTAGTACCAAAAGGAACCATATTCGCATCATCAGTTGAAGGGCAAAATGATTACGCACTTGTTGGATGCATGTGTCAACCTGCATTTGAGTTTGAACATTTTGAATTATTGAGCCAAAGTTGGTTAAACGAACAATATCCTAACTTAGAAGATATCAATATGCGTTATGCATTATCTTCTGAAGCCATTGAACAAAACAAATTTTAAATTCTATAAAAAATAGATTCGAGAGCCCGAGACATTACTTTATGTCTCGGGCTCTCGAATTCTTAAGAATTTTTCACTTTATGTTATTTTGCAGTGCCAAATACTTCTTTTGCAATTTCTACTACATAAGCAAGTTTTTGCCATTGTGCATCTTCCGTAAGTTTATTACCTTCTTCGGTAGAGGCAAATCCACATTGAGGACTCAAACAAATTTGATCTAATTTCACATATTGTTGAGCTTCTTCAATACGCTTAAGTATAGTATTTTTATCCTCAAGTTCACCAGTTTTTGAAGTGAATAAACCTAGTACAGCTGCTGATTTATCATTTGGGAAATAGCGTAAAGGTTCAAAGTCTCCAGAGCGATCATCATCATATTCTAAGAAAAATCCGCCTAAATTTTCTTGGAATAAATAAGGAGCTACTGGTTCGTAACCACCTGAAATTGCCCAAGTAGACTGGTAGTTACCTCGACAAACGTGTGTTGTAATGAGTAAATCTTCTGGCAATCCTTGTACTGCTTCGTTGACGACACGGAATGCGAGTTGACGTGCGGCTTCTTTTTCATCTTCGGTGCGATCACGACCACGTGTTTTTTGAGTTCCTGATGTTAGGTTTGCCCAATAAACATCATCTAATTGAATATAACGCGCGCCCAGTTCATAAAATTTTAATAGGCTATCATGATATGCTTTAGCAACATCATGTGAATACGCTTCAATATCTGGATATATTGTTTCATTCAAAATGTTTGGATGGAACAGTTGGTTAGGGCTAGGAATAGAGACTTTTGATGTCCCGCGGCCGTTTACTTTTTCATGTAAGAATTGGAAATGTTCAAAATGGGGATGGTTCGGGTTAAATGCAACCTTGTCTACAATCTTCACATTATGATTTCTAGTTTCAACACCTTCGAATTCTAAACCGTGTTCAGATGTATAGCCTTGAACACCTTCTAAGTTTTCTAAGAAGTCAAAATGCCACCAACTTCTACGAAATTCTCCATCTGTAATACTATGTAACCCTACTTCTAATTGTTTTTCGATGATATGTTCAATCTCTTCATCTTCAATAGCTTTCAATGTTTGTGAATCTATTACATTATTTTTATAATCTTGTCGTGCTTTTTTTAAGCGATCTGGTCGTAATAAACTACCAACATGATCTGCTCTAAATGGTCTATGGATAACTGTCATGGTTAGGCTCCTTTATTTATGGAATTTTCTGAAAAATATAGATAAAATTTAACAGACTTCTGTGAAATTGTCAATTTCGCTTTTACACTATGAAATATAGTACAATAATACTAATCAAATTTTAAAGTTAAAAATAAAAGACATCAATATAATTCATGAGATGACATGGGAGAAACAGTTTTATATAATAATGACAAGGAGTTGGTGACAGTGAAAGTAAAATATATTGATAAGCGTCACTGGCGTCGCATC
Organism: Staphylococcus sp. mip270_02; assembly: GCF_054031535.1. Classification (NCBI taxonomy): domain Bacteria; kingdom Bacillati; phylum Bacillota; class Bacilli; order Caryophanales; family Staphylococcaceae; genus Staphylococcus; species Staphylococcus sp. mip270_02. The sequence continues at coordinate 2,696,839 of NZ_CM132934.1, read as the reverse complement.
ATTGATAGAGAATACACAGAGGTCAAAGTGAACAATAATAAGTTTAAAGGTATTATTGGTTTAGTCACTATGAAAAAAGTTCGAGAGCCATTAGAGGTATCAGTTGTTGGACAAAACATTATTGTTGCTGATGACAACTATCAGTGGTTACAAATCTTACCTGAGAAAAAACGTTATAGTATTACAGTGATGTTAGATGACAAGGGCAACCCATTAGAATATTATTTTGATATCAATTTAAAGAATGTTACACAGAAAGGGAATGCACGTACGATTGATTTATGTTTAGATGTGCTTGTATTGCCAAATGGGTCTTATGAACTTGTTGATGAAGATGATTTACAACGTGCATTGGATACAGGACAAATTACTAAAAAACAATATCATGAAGCATATGTAATTGCGCATCAGCTCATGATAAAAATTGATGCTGATTTTCCAACTATGCAAGAGAAAATTATGTATTGTTATCATAAAATTAAACAGAAAGCAAAAGGGCAGAAACATAGTAAACATAAGCCAAAAGTGAACAAACATAATACTCATAAACCCAAACAACACACACATGATAAATATAAACACCATAAACATAAACACCATAAACATACATCTACGCATAAACAAGGACAACAAAAGACTTCACATCATGAATAGAGCTAATATATGTAAAGTAATTGAAGTGTAGTTTTATATGAATCGCAAACGATGCAAACTCCAAAAAATCATGTATTGAAAAGGCATATAAGTATATAAATAAACGTGTTATAGTGAATATTACATGTATAATGGAAAACTTAGAATTACATTTAGTCTACACAAATAAAAATGAGAGTTATTATACGATAATTAACAGGGGCTTATAAAAATAGGGGGATAATTATGAAGATTGACGATTATCGCTTGTTAACTACTTTGGATGAAACAAAAACACTGAGAAAAGCAGCCGAAATTCTTTATATTTCACAACCTGCAGTTACGCAAAGACTTAAAGCGATTGAAAATGCTTTTGGCGTCAACGTTTTTATCCGAACTAAGAAACAATTGATTACGACGACTGAAGGTACGATGATAATTGAACATGCTAGAGAAATGCTGAATAGAGAGCGTTTGTTTTTAGATAAAATGCAAGCGCATATTGGTGAAGTCAATGGAACAATATCAATCGGTTGTTCATCTCTGATTGGCCAAACCTTGTTACCTGAGGTGTTGAATTTGTACACGAGACAATTTCCTAATGTAGAAATTCAAGTTCAAGTTGGCTCAAGCGAACAAATTAAGGCAAACCATAGAGATTATCATGTCATGATTATTCGTGGTAATAAGATTATGAATTTAAGTAACACACATCTTTTTAATGACGAGCATTACTTTATTTATCCTAAAAATAGGAATGATGAACTAGAAACAATGCCTTTTATCGAATTCCAAGCAGACCCAATTTATATTAATCAAATAAAGGAATGGTATGGAAGTCAAATTGGGCAAGATTACCACGCAATGATTACAGTAGATCAAGTGGCAACTTGTAAAGAAATGTTATTAAATGGTGTTGGAGTAACAATATTACCAGAAATTATGATGAAACATTTAGATCGCGAGTTGTTCGAATTTAAACGTGTGGATATCGATAATAAATCGCTCATACGTTCTACGTTTTTAAGCTACGATTCAAGTATGACACAATTGCCCCAGGTAGAGTCATTTATAAATCTAATGATGGAATATGTTGAGTAATAAAACAGCTATAGATTTTATTTAAGATTTTATTTTATAATATTAAAGTTATTGCACTGACGAAGAAATATATTATTAAGAGAATAGAGGTTGTCTACATGTTTAGTGCCTTATTACATATTAAAAACTACAAATTATTTGTAGTGAATATGATGCTATTAGGTATGGGGATAGCAATTACAGTACCTTATTTAGTATTGTTTGCCACAAATGATTTAGGTATGACTTCCACGCAATATGGATTATTGTTAGCCTTAGCTGCAATTAGTCAATTTATAATGAATACGATAGTTGCGCGCTTTTCTGATACGCATAATATTAATAGAAAATTAATAATAATTGCAGCCTTATTTATGGGGGCAGTTAGTTTTTCAATTTATTTCTATATACATGAAATATGGATTTTTATAGCAATGTATGCTATTTTCCAAGGGTGTTTTGCGCCAGCGATGCCTCAAATGTATGCATCAGCACGTGAATCAATTAATGCTTCTGCATCAAGAAATAAAGCTAAATTTGCCAATGCAGTTTTGCGGTCTATGTTTTCATTTGGCTTTTTATTCGGTCCTTTAATCGGGGCCTTACTACTAAGTGCTAATGGTTATTCCGGCTTGTTTGGTGGTACGATTACAATCATTATCTTCACCTTACTATTGCAAGTATTTTTCTTTAAAGATATAAAGACAGAACACACTGTTTCTGATGTAAATCATGTTGAGACAACAGCTCCCAATATGTTAAAGGATAAATCACTATTTGTTCCGTTTTTAGCGTTTATTTTACTGCATATAGGGCAATGGATGTATACATTGAATATGCCGCTATTTGTGACGAAATACCTTAATGAACCAGAAGGTTTTGTTGGTGGATTAGCAAGTTTATGTGCTGGATTGGAAGTGCCCTTTATGGTTATTTTAGGCATATTATCAGCAAAAATGACAACACGTACATTACTCATGTTAGGTGGCCTCTTCGGAGGATTATTTTACTTTAGTATTGGCGTGTTCGAAAGTTTAGCTATGATGTTTGTAGGCCAAGTATTTTTAGCGATATTTTTAGCAATACTACTTGGTTTAGGAATCAGTTACTTTCAAGATATATTGCCAGACTTTCCGGGCTATGCCTCAACATTATTTGCTAATGCGATGGTTATTGGACAATTATGTGGTAACTTGTTAGGTGGTATAATGAGTCAATGGGTTGGTTTAGGAAATGTCTTCTATGTTTCTGCAGGGTCTATATTTATAGGTATGATTCTCATTTTCTTTACTAAAGATCAAAAATTTACAGAAGAAAGTATGAGTAGTTAATAATGACAATTATTTTATGGTTATGTATTATAGTGGCATTTGTCTTAGCGTTTATAGGTTTAATTAAGCCGGTTATTCCATCTGTACTTGTCTTATGGGTTGGTTTCCTAATTTATCAATTCGGTTTTCATAATGGTAATTTGTCATGGGTGTTCTATGTATCTATGATTTTGCTTACACTATTTATAATCGTTGCAGATTTTATAATGAATCAATACTTTGTTAATAAATTTGGTGGTTCAAAAAAAAGTGAATACGCAGCCCTTGTTGGTGTTATTGTAGGGTGCTTTGTATTTCCGCCTTTCGGCATTATTATTGTTCCATTTGCTGCGGTATTAATTGTAGAAATGATTCAAGAACCAAATTTTTCAAAAGCTTTAAAAGCAAGTTTTGGTTCGGTGGTAGCATTCTTAGCAAGTACTATTGCACAAGCTATTATCATGATTATTATGGTAGTATGGTTTTTTGTAGACGCATTACTAATTAATTAAAGTCATATTTTGAGCTAATAGTTTCATCTTGAGAATAAAGTGAGCAATTCATTTAATTCTAAGAGTATTGTTAGCTCTTTTTTTTGTGAAAAATTATCACTCGAAAATTAAATTAGAACTATTAAATACATACATAATTTTAATGAAAGCGCATTAATATAATAAATTAATAAAAAATTAAGCAATTGCCTTGTTTTCGGTAACTTTATTTTAGTATAATCACAAACATGTTTAAAAAACGGAATAGGAGGGGAGTCGAAATGAAATATCCAATAGCTATATGGATGCTGGCTATCGGTGCATTTGCAATCGGTATGACAGAATTTGTAATTATGGGACTTTTACCAAATATTGCAAGGGACTTTGGTGTAACTGTGAGTCAAGCAGGACAGCTAATTACTGGTTATGCATTAGGTGTCGCCATCGGTGGACCAATCATAGTTATGTTAACAATAAAATGGAATAGAAAGTATCTATTATTAGTGTTAATGGTCATCTTTATTTTAGGTAATTTTGCTGCTTCATTTAGTACGAGTTATGGATTTATGATGACAAGCCGTATTATTACATCATTAGCGCACGGCTCATTCTTTGGTATAGGCTCTATACTAGCTGCAAATATGGTTAGACCAGAGAAAAGAGCAAGTGCTATGGCTTTAATGTTTATGGGACTAAGTTTAAGTAACATCTTAGGTGTGCCATTCGGTACATTGGTTGGTCAGAATTTCGGTTGGCCAATGACATTTATTGTTATTTCTGTTATTGGTGCGATAGCTTTAGTAGGAATCATTATTTTTGTGCCAATGCAACGTGAAACAGTTAAATCTTCAGTATTAAATGAATTGAAAATTTTGAAAGAGAAGCGTTTATGGTTAACATTAGCAGTAACACTATTTGGTTTTAGTAGTGTATTTGCTTATTTCACATATATTTCTACAGTCTTAACTGATGTATCTAATGTTCAAGAACATCTTATTTCATACTTACTAATTATATTTGGTATAGGTGTTACATTAGGTAATGTCGTAGGTGGTAAACTTGCAGATTGGAATTTAAATAGAGCTTTACAGATGATATTTATAGTATTTATTATATATTTCGTACTGTTATACTTTATCCAAATGAACGGATTCTTAATGGTCGCAGGTATATTCTTCTTTGGTCTAATAGGATTTAGTATGAGCCCATCACTACAGTTCAAAAGTACTTTAATTTCAAAAGATGCGCCAACGCTTGCTAGTACATTGAATCAATCAGCATTTAATCTAGGGAATGCTTTAGGTGCCTTCATAGGAGGTTTAGTCGTTACACATTTACCAGTAGCGTCTCTAAGTCTTATCGCCCCTATTTTGACAGCGATAGGCTTAATATTCTTATTTATCAGTGTTGCAGTTGAGAAAAAAGAAGGCATGACAACTTAAAGTAGTGCTGCCATAATTAATAAAATTGGGATATATAAAGTTTCAATTTTCCATCTACACCTGTTCAGAAAAGGTAATAGAGTTTAGATATCATAAGTAGAAATATTTTTAATTCAGCTAGATACTGAGCTATATAAAGCAAGAGCCTGAGACATAACTCTATATGTCTCAGGCTCTTGCTTTGTTTTTAAATATTAAAATCATGTTCTCACTAAATCATAGTGAAGTATTTGCATCTTTATTAATATAGTGATGATCGATATACAATGAGATTGGAATAATTATGAAAGAAATAATAATAAATGTCCAATTACTAATGAAAATGTAAGGGCCTACAGCAAGCGCTGCTTGGGGCACAAAAAATACATAAAATATTGCACATAACAACAATATAATACTGATATATGTCATAATCCAAGTCCAATGTGATTTGGTAAAACATTGCATTTGTACAGTTTTAAATACCATCCATATAAAAATGAAAATAATACTAATACCGACGAGTAACATTATCGGAAACGTATATATATATAGTCGTTTGGCGCCGATAAAAAAGCCAATAAACCCCTTTAGGAAACAAAAAATACCAAAGAAAAGGAGAATATGTTGATAAATATATTTGAATATGTTGAAGAGTGTCTCATTCGGCAATTTTTTAATTTCTTTTTTTGCGTGTGATTTAGGATCATGATCAAAGAAATCCATAGCGAGCGTGCCTTCTTTTTCGGCTTGTAATAATTGAGTTAATATACGATTTAACATCTTTTCGGAATCATGGGGATTCACACTTAGATCGGCACGTACATATGTCATATAGTTTTCGAATGTTTCTCTATCAGTATTGTTTAATCGTAGTGATTTTACATTATTTTCACGCATTAATCTTTCAGTAGATTTCATTTTAATTCCGCTACCTTTTTTATAGAATGTAAGAATAAGATATGGCTTATTATGACGAATATCACCACATAAATCAACTTAACTTTTTAAAAGGAGGAATTATGAAACAACTTTCACTATCGCAAAATCAATTTATAGAAGAAATTGCAAACATACATGAACAACAACTTGAACAACAGTATCATGATTACAAAAAAACTAATTTGTCAGTTGCTTTGCGTATAGAAATAATTGAGCGAAGTTTGAAATTAGAAACGAGTCGAATTTTAATTGAAACACTGGATGGTGTCTTACTAGGATTTGTATGGGGACGAATTGAGACAATTGGATGTAAAGTTGTGATTGAAATGCTCTATGTCCGTCCTGAATATAGACATCAGGGTGTAGGTGGCAAATTGAAATCATCCATTGAAGCGTGGGGGATTAGTAAAGGTGCTCAAAAAATAGAAAGCACCGTTGCATATAGCAACAAACAAATGATTGAAATGAATTTAAATATGGGTTATCAGGTAGAGAAGGTAATTATGTCTAAAAAACTATCAGTAATTAATGAAGATGTTAATAATTAATGATAAAATTAATATATTATAATGAAAAAGGAGCTCTTACATGAAAAGATGTTTGACACTCATATTAGCAGCGACAGTTACATTAACAGCTTGTGGTAAAGATGATGAAAAAGCATCATTGGAAAAAGATGTTGATAAATTAGAAAAACAACAAAAAGATTTGAAAAAGCAAAAAGATAAATTAGAAAAAGAACATGATAAGTTGAAGGATAAATCTGAAAGTTTAGAAAAAGATATAAACTCAGAGACCTAAAGCGCATAGATTATTGGATAGTCGAATGAAATACAGAGAATTAAAAAATATATCTGTATAATATACAGAAATTAGATTTAATTATTTTTTTAAATACGTTGTAATATTTCCTAGGAAATCATTGTAATATGGTTTTACTAATTGTTATAATGGGTATCATTAAACATAATGTGGATTAGTAAATACGTATAAAAATGCAATGAAGTTGAAATACAAGGTAGTTATTAATTAATCATTCAAGCTTGAGTTAACGACTGGTTTGGAGTAAGTTATATTTTGATAATTTCCTTACATAGAAAAGAGGTAATGAATATGCACGAACAAGATTTCAATTTATTAGAAGGCAGAACTATTACTTTACCAGAATTAGGTAGAGAAATAGAAAATATTACAGGTAGAGAAATAAAAGACTCTACAGGTGAAATTAAACGTGTGATTGCACACTTACCAAACTTTGAATCTGATACAGATACTTTTGTAGCTACTTACAGATTAAATCATAAAAATGATTTTATTGATGCAACATTCACTGCACCAAAAAGTGAACGCGGCCGTTTGAAAGAAGTTGCAGTAAACGTAGAGTTGATTAGTTATATTTCAAGAGCTTAAATGTTGATTATTGATAGAATATGTAGGTAGCGCGATATGAATTGTTTCGTAACGCGTTACTTTTTTATAGAAATTTATTTTCCAGTATAGAGGTGTAACATATGACAGTTTATATTGAAACTGAACGTTTAAGGTTACGTGACTGGCGAGAGGAAGACTTGCTACCATTTCAACAAATGAACGCAAATCAACAAGTTCGTAGATATTTTCCTAGTTTATTAAGTTATCGACGTTCAGAACACGATATGAATAAAATGGATGAAGTTATATCAAAATATAATATTGGCCTATTCGCTGTTGAATTGAAAGAGACGAATGGTTGGTTAGGTTTTATTGGATTGAATTATGTGCCTAAAGAAAGTAAATATACATTTGAAGAGTTGCCATTTTATGAAATAGGATGGCGTTTAATCCCTGAAGTATGGGGGAATGGTTTTGCTACAGAAGGTGCGGAAGCTGTATTGAAATATGCCAAAGCTCAAGGTTTAGAAGATATTTATGCCTTTACTTCAGAGAATAATGCAGCTTCTAGAAAAGTGATGGAAAAAATCGGCATGAAATTATATGATTATTTTGAGTATCCTAACCTTAGTAAATATCATCCACTTAAAAGACATGTTAGATATTATAAAGATTTATCAAAAAATGTCTGAGAAGCGTTTTTTGATAATGCGCATTGTAATTCCTACAAATGCATAGGGATTAAGTTAAAGGCTGAGACAAATTTAATTGTCTCAGCCTTTAACAATTTATTGAGTTAGTGAGATTTATAGATGAGTTTCGTGAAGGTAAATTTATTATCCTTATCAACCTTAGTCGTTTTTTCTGAAGTGGGGAGACAAAATCTTTTTAAATAAGTTAGATTTCTTTCTCGCTCCCTATTTAAGACGATGTGATAAAACGTGTTTGGATAATTTCGCTTAATCGTTTTAACGCTACATCGATATCATCGGCATCGATATAAGCATACGAGAAACGGATACAATGATGCGCATGTTTATCATAGACTTCACCGGGATTAATTAGTATGTTTTCTGCAATAGCTGCATCGAAAAGTTTTTTCATATCGATGGAGTACTTAAATTGGAACCAAATGTAAAATGAACCTTCTGGCGTTGACCATGAACCTAAATTACTAAAATATTTGTTCAGAGATTCTAAAAATAAATTTCTTTTAATTAAAAGTTTATCTTTTAGTCCTTTGAGGTGTTGGTCGTGATAATGTGTCTGTGTTAACCATTCTGTTGCGATATATTGTGATATAGAACTTGCGCCGTAGTCATTTTGCATTTTTAAATCAGCTAAATGTGCCACAACAGAAGGTTTGGCAACGATCCAACCGACACGCAAACCAGGACTTACAGTTTTAGATAAGCTGTTCAGGTATAAAATATTGTCATTTGTATCAAATGATTTTAAAGGTTTAGGACGTTCACCATTAAAATATAAGTCACCATAAACATCATCTTCTACGATAGGCATACCGTGTTGTTCACATTGCATCATAATTTTTTGCTTTTCTTCTATTGAATAACAATGTTGTGTTGGGTTGTGTAATGTCGGTATACAATAAAAAATGCTGTTTGCATATTGTGCTTGTGCTTTAAATATATTGTTAATATTACTTTTAATATCAGAAATGCTTAATTTCTGTATATCAGCTCTAATATTATGCCAAGTACGTATTGAATTAATGTATGAAGGAGATTCAACAATAATCTTGGATTGAGGGATAAGTAAGCCGTCTGCAATTAGTTTTAAACCTTGTAATGCACCAGAGGTTATACAAATGTGGTCAACGGTACATGTGATGCCTAATTTTTGCATATATTGTACAACTGCTTCTCTAAGCTTGATGTTGCCTTGAGGTGGTTCGTAATTAGTGTTTAATACATTAGTATTACACTTACTTAAAATTTCTTTGAACTGTTCATTAGGTATAAGGTTGGGAGCAAGTTCACCAGTACTTAAACGCATCATATTGGAGTGGAATTCTAGTTTATTTATTTGTTGAACAAAGTATTGATTATTTTTAGTTGTACTATTGCTAATATAGTTTTGCCAATTGATATTGTTTCTAATATAAGTATGCCAAGTATTTCCAGATACATATAAGCGTTGTTTCTCTCTACCTTTTATTATCCCCTGACTTTTAAGGATATCGATTGCTTGTATAACGGTAGAACGATTCACTTGATATTTTCTTGCCATATCTCTTTGAGAAGGTAATTGCATGCCTGGTTCTAATTCTCCGGTATCAATTTGTAAAATGATATTATCAATAATTTTTTTGTATTTTGGTTTGAACATAAAATAGCTCCTATATAATCTGGTTGGTATTTTAATTTGCATCTGGTTGGTCCAATTTCTGTGCATATAGTATAGCATAGTTGATATAGACGTAATAATTAAAGGAGAGTAGTTTTGTATGTTGCAACCAGCAGTTCATGGATTACTTTTGGCATTAGGACTTATATTGCCTTTAGGAGCTCAAAATATTTTTGTATTTAATCAAGGAGCTAATCATAAAAGTATTTACAAATCATTACCGGTAATAATCACCGCTGGTTTATGTGATACATTATTAATATTGCTAGCTATTTTAGGGGTATCATTAATTTTGTTGTCTTTACCTATTTTGCAGATAACTATATATTGTATAGGTATTGTCTTTTTAATTTATATGGCATGGTCTTTATGGACATCGTATCAATATCAACTTCAAACTTATAAACCCATGACTGCTAAAAAGCAAATAGGTTTTGCATTATCAGTGTCATTACTAAATCCACATGCAATTATGGATACGATAGGTGTAATAGGTACAAGTGCTGCTATATATGAAGGAGTGGAAAAGGTAGTGTTTAGCATTGCCACAGTATTGGTGTCATGGATTTGGTTTTTCTTTTTAGCGATAGCAGGGAAGATTATAGGACATGTAGATAAAACAGGAAAATATATTACAGTATTAAATAAATGTTCAGCAATTATTATCATTATCGTGGCATTGATGATACTAAAACAGTTAATAGCAATTATTTGAATTATAAACAAAGGGCAAGGAAGCGATTTTAAAATAATTTACTTCCTTGCCCTTGATAGTTAGTCGTAAGTTCTAACGCCTAAAGGTTTATAATTATTGATTGTTTCAAATAGTGCTTCAGTTGAATCACATAACGGTGCTAAAGTATCGTATTTAGCATCGATAAAGCCTTCTTCAATCATATGAGATAATAGAGATTGTAATGGATCGAAGAAGCCGTTGATATTAAATATAGCGATCGGTTTTTGATGAATCCCGATTTGTGACCAACTATACATTTCAAAGAATTCTTCTAAAGAACCAGCACCACCAGGGGCCATGACAAATGCGTCTGCTAATTCTGCCATTTTGTTTTTTCTTTCATGCATAGAGTCAACTAAAATAAGTTCCGTTAATTTCTTACTAGTTATTTCTTTTTCATTTAACATATTAGGCATAACGCCGATAGCGTTACCACCATGATCTAGTACACCATCTTGAATTGCCCCCATAATGCCTACAGAACCAGCTCCAAAGATTAATTCATAACCGTTTTCGGCCATAGTTTTACCTAGCTGATAAGCTTCCGACATATAGGAAGGATCATTTCCTTTACTAGCGCCACAGTAAACAGCAATTCTTTTCATGTTTAATCCTCCTTGTTCAAGTATTGATCTTGTAATATAGATGAAAATGCAGATTCAAATTTAAGCAAATCTTGTTCTGTAAATGCAGAAGGGCCTTTTGTACGTCCACCACTTTTTCTAAATTGTGCACTTGTATGCCTTTGCTCAAGTAAAGTGTCAATATTTTGGTGGTTATATACATAGCCTTTATGATGCATGACAATCTTTGTTTTATTAAGTAATAAACTTGCAAGACCATAATCTTGCGTAATTACTAAATCATTATTTCCTGCTAGTTTAACAATCCTATAATCAACAGCATCTGGTCCATCATCGACATAAATGGTTTTTACATGTTCTGGTTGTTCTATAGTAGAAAAATGACTGAAACTACGAACGATTGTAACAAAAATGCCTGTCCTTTCAGTCAATTCAATAACTGAATTGATTACAGGACAAGCATCTCCATCTATAATGACCTGTGTCATTAGTGTTATTCGCCTTTATTTTCGTTGTTTTGTTTAACAACGCTTTTAGCAACGTAGTCTTTATATTTTTTGAATTCAGATAAGCGAGCTTTTTTATCTTTTGCTCGTACTTTATCTTCTTCTTTGTGGCGTTTGTCGATGTTTTTTTGTAGGATTTTATCTAGTTTTTGAATATCTTTACGGTTTGCTTTCTCTAATTTTTCGCCTTTTTTCTCAGTTTCATCGTCAAGTTTGCCAGGTGTTAATCCAACTTTTTCCATATGTTTGTTAGATTTTTTCATATCTTTAATACGCTGTTTTTCATTATCTTGACGCGCTTTATCTTCTTCTTTATGACGTTTGTCGATATTTTTTTGGAGAATCTTATCCATTTTTTGAGCTTCTTTACGATTTTCTTTTTCTAATTTTTCGCCTTTTTTCTCGATATATGCTGGATCGTGTTCTTTAGCGATACGTTTAAGTTCTCGTTTTTGATCCATGTCGTGTTTTTTATCTACTACATATTCTTTCGCATGAGATGATTTTTCTACGACAGTATCTTTAAACTGTACAGATTTATCTGCAACTGTTTTAGAAGCGCTTACGGTTGCATCACTCGCTTTTTTAACGTCTGGGTGATCTTTAATTCGTTTACGTTCAACGATTAATGGTACTAAAAACACAGGAGCCACTGTGATTATCGTTCTAATTAATTGCTTTTTGTCCATATGCGTTGCCTCCATTTAATTTATACTATGTTCATATTACCCTATCATACATGAAAATAAACGGTAAATATAGCCTGAGTACAGGATTTATTAAGGAGAAATCGACTAACGTTTAAGCAATCTGTAAAAAAGAATAAAAAGCTGATAAACATCTAAGAAATAGTGAGATGTTTATCAGCTTTAATGTTCAAGCATTTAAATTAGACTTTAAATTATTCTCCTGTGATACCTTGTCCAATACCAAAGCCGAAGTAAAGAATAGCGATGATAATGACCAATATAATTCTATAAATTGCAAATGGTATTAATTTAATTTTACTAATTAAGTATAAGAAAGTTTTGATTGCAATTAACCCAACAATAAACGCGGCGATAAAGCCAAGAATATAGAAACCAATATGATTTAATTGAATATATTCCAAATTTTTTACTAGTGATAAACCACTTGCTGCAAGCATGACAGGTACTGCCATAATAAACGTAAAATCTGAGGCAGCCTTATGATTCATTTTCATTAATACACCAGTAGAGATTGTTGAACCAGATCTACTAAAACCTGGCCACATTGCTATGGCTTGAGATAGTCCAATAACAAAAGCTTGGAAATAATTGATTTGGTCTACAGTTTGTGGATTTGTAACTCTTTTACTGTAGATATCAGCAATAATCATATAAATTGCGCCTATAAACAACCCAATCATTACTGTTGGTACACTGAATAGATATTTTTCGATAACATCATCAAATAGCAAACCTAAAACACCTGCGGGAATCATACCTACAATGATATGTAATAAATTTAAACGTTTTGGCTTTTGACCAATACCATCAATAGGTTCTGCTCTATATTTACCGATATGTAACATTTCGAAATAACGCTCACGAAATACCCAAGCGCCTGCGAATACTGAACCTAGTTGGATGACAATTTTAAATGTAAATGCCGATTCAGATCCTAAAAATTCACTCGATTTCAACCACATGTCATCTATGAGTATCATATGACCTGTCGATGAAACGGGAGCGAATTCTGTTAAACCTTCAACGATACCTAGAATGATACCTTTAATCAATTCAAGTATTAACATAATTTACCTACTTTCATAGTACTTATAAAATTTTGTGTATTTTCATTTTTTAATGATAGCACAATAAAAATGTATTATGCCACTTAAAAATGTGATTTTGGACTAAAGATGTATATAATTAATAGATAATAGTCATTTTAAAGGACATGTGTAAAGTTACAGTAAATCCTCAATTAAAATTAAAAAAATTAATTATGTCTAAAATATGAAAACATCATAAAAAGTATATAAAACAATGAGCGAATTAATTTAACTTTTATACAGGCAGTCTATAATGTGAGGTAGGTGATATTTGTGAAAAGATTAACAAGTTTAGCAATGCAATATAAAATATATCCTATCTTTATGTTTGTAGTTAGTACACTTTTAGCAATTACAGTGGTAGTACAAAATATTTCAATTGCAGAAATATTAAACGCAATGTTATTAAGCGCTAATCATGATTTATTAAATATTTTAATGTTTACCTTAGTAGTTTTAATAGCACGTGCTACATTTAATACTATAAACCAAATGATAGGCAATCAAATGGCAGCGAAAGTTAAGCGCGATTTAAGAAAGCAACTTATTATAAAGCAATCCAAAGATCCAATTGGTGTGCAAATGAACACTTTAACTGAAAGTGTTGATGGCATTGTTCCTTTTTTTAATAGTTATTTTCCGCAAGTATTTAAATCAATGATGATACCGTTATTAGTAATCATTGCTATGTGTTTTGTTCATTTAAATACGGCATTGATTATGATAGTCACAGCACCTTTTATTCCACTTTTTTATATCATTTTTGGTTTGAAAACCCGTGATGAATCTAAAGATAAAATGACTTATTTAAATCAGTTTAGTCAACAATTTTTAAATAAAATAAAAGGTCTAATAACGTTAAAACTTTTTAATAGAACTGAACATACAGAAAAAGAACTTTATGAGGAAAGTACTACGTTTAGGGATTTAACGATGCGTATTTTAAGAAGTGCTTTTTTATCTGGCTTAATGCTCGAATTTATTAGTATGCTCGGTATTGGTTTAGTTGCGTTAGAGGCTGGTTTAGGTTTGATTTTATTTCATAATTTAGACTTTAAGACAGCGGCGATTGCGATTATATTGGCACCAGAATTTTACAATTCAATTAAAGATCTTGGTCAATCTTTCCATACCGGGAAACAAAGTGAAGGTTCTAGTGATGTGTTGTTTGAAGTGCTAGATAAAGAGAATAAAGATCCTAAACCTCAAATACAAATTAATTTAAATCAGAGTGCTTTGATTCGATTAGACCAAGTAGATTTTAAATATAAAGACACTTCTAAGTATGCATTAAAAGATATTAATTTAAGCATAAAAAGTGGTGAGCATATCGCTTTAATTGGAAAAAGTGGCGCTGGAAAGTCAACATTAGCGCAACTGATCGCACAAAATTTGGAAGCTAGTGATGGCACAATTACTTACAAACAGAAAAATTTAAATATAGGGTTTCTTAGTCAAGCTCCTTATATTTTCAATTCATCTATACGAGATAATATAACGATGTTTCATCAAGTTGAGGAAGCACAAATATTACAAGTTTTAGCAGATGTTGAATTAAAAGAAAAAGTGTTATCGCTAAAACATGGTTTAGATACAAGAATAGGTGAAGGTGGAGAGATGCTCTCAGGCGGTCAAATGAGACGTATAGAGCTATCAAGAATATTATTGGGACGCCCAGACCTATTAATCTTTGATGAGCCAGCAACAGGCTTAGACGTGAAAACTGAAAATGTAATACAAAATGTTATTGAAAGGCAGTTTTCTAATATCACAATGATTACTATTGCGCATAGAGCACATACGATTAAAAATGCAGACAGACGTATTTTGATTGAACAAGGAGTTTTAAAGTCAGGCGATACGCGTATATTAAACGACCCTCGACAAGGCGGTGATGAACATGAAACCACGGATTAAATTTAGTATAGATAAGGATTTAATATTATCTATTTTAGTTGGTGTAGTCGGTAGTTTAGTCGCATTAGGTATGTTCTTTTTAAGCGGTTATATGATTACTCAAAGTGCCTTAGGGGCTCCGCTGTTTGCGCTGATGGTATTGATTGTTTCAGTGAAAATGTTTGGATTTCTTAGAGCGGTAGCAAGATATATTGAGAGATTACTTTCTCATAGAACAACATTTACAATGTTACGCGATGTGAGAGTTCAATTCTTCAAAAAATTACTTCCAGTTGTACCTGATGTTTATAGAAAATTCAATTCTAGTGACTTAATTGCACGTATGATTGGTAGAGTAGAGGCTTTGCAAAACATATATTTAAGGGTTTATTATCCGCCAGTAGTCATCGGATTAACGGCAATCGTCACAATGGTTACGATATTTTATTTTTCATATATACATGCAGTGATTATTTGTTTGAGTATGCTAGCTACGTTAATTGTTATTCCTTGGTTAAGTGCTAAAAGAGCACGTATATTAAAAAGACAAGTAAATGAAGTCCAAGGTGAATTTTTAAGTCAATTTTATGACTATAAAGAAGGCTATGATGAGTTAACACGGTTTAATCAAACAGAATATTATAAAAAGCAAGTTATAGAGCAATTAGATGCATATGAAAGTGTACAAGCTAAAGAGCAACGTTTTCTGTCACTTTATGAATATAGCTTGAATGTTGTAGCGATGATTGCATTATTTTTAACTTTATACTTAGGTGTTGTTCAAGTACAAAACCAACAATTAGATGTTGTGTATTTGACAAGTATTGTATTAATGATGTTAACGTTATTTGAACAAGCGATTCCAATGAGTAACGTGGCTTATTATAAAGCTGATACGGACCAAGCATTAACTGATATTAATGAGGTGATTGCCCATCCAATGACACAAGGTAACGAATCTATGCAAATAGGAACGTCAGATGCATTGCCTTTAATGCAATTAAAAGACGTTGATTTCAAATATTGGAACCAATCAACACCTGTATTATCCCAGATTCGCTTAGTCATTAATAAAGGAGAACACGTAGCGATAGTAGGGCCATCTGGTTCAGGTAAAAGCTCTTTATTACAACTTATGCTAGGCCTATATCAAAGTGATGAAGGGGAAGTGCTTTTACATCAACAACATATTTCTAAAATATTAAATGAAGATAAATATAGTTATATCAACGCACTCTTACAATCCCAACAATTGTTTGATGGCACTGTAAGAGAGAATTTATTTTCAGAACAAGAAGACGATGTACTTAGAGAGGTACTAGACCGACTTGGATTAGCGCACATTAATTTAGATAGAGTGATTACACTTTCTGGTCAGACATTATCTGGAGGAGAAATACAAAGATTGGCTTTAGCAAGACTATTATTAAAACCTTCTTCACTTTGGATACTTGATGAACCAACAACTGCTTTAGATGTTCATCATACAAATGTAGTTATGGATTTAGTCCATAAGCACGCTGAAACGTTAGTTGTAGCTACGCATGATTTAAGGTTGTTACCAAACTTTGATAAAATTATTGTTATGCAAGAAGGTGCTATTCTAGAAGAAGGTAGTTATGAAACTTTAGCAACTAAAGAAAAAGGCTATCTACAAAAAATGATTAAGATTAATGCCTCATAATGGGAAGAATTATAAATTCTAAAATTATGTGATTGTAACTTGGCATAAAAACACAAAATAAACTCTTACTTTCAATTATATGCAGAGCATGAATTTAAGCGAGTTTAAGTCGAAAAATCATGGGAATTACGACCAGGTATTTTTAAGGTTTACAGTTCGCAGTTTGAAGTTTTAAAATAATCAAAAAAGAGCTCAAACACAAAAGTGTTTGAGCTCTCTCTTTAAATCAAGTATATTTAAGGAATCATTTTGATATATCTTTAACCTTTAATATAGGTAGAAAAGCTTATTTTGCTTTTTCTTCAGTAAAGGCGTCGATTACTTTTGCAAGTAATCTATTTAATTCTTTAGATTCATCTTCATCAAGAGAAGATGCAACTGCAACATCTTGACATGCAGTATCTAATTCTGGACGAATTGCTTCGCTCTTATCAGTCAAATGGATAAATACTTCACGTTGATCAACTTCAGAACGTTCACGTTTGATTAAATCAACTTGTTCCATTCTCTTAAGTAATGGAGATACAGTACCAGTATCAAGCGCCAATTCTGTAACGACTTTTTTGACATTGACAGGTGATTCACCCCAAAGAATAGTAAGTACTAAAAATTGTGGGTATGTTAGTTTGTATTTCTTAAAGACATTATTAGAGTAGTAGCGATTTACTTGTCTTTGAGCGTTATACAAACTGAAACAAAGTTGTTCCTTTAAATTAAGTGGTTCAGACATAAGTTCTCCTCCAGACATTCTATCCGTTTTCTTTACTTTGCATCGGACCTGAATCCGTCTAACGTTGTGTGTGACACTTCCTCAAATACACTTTTGCACTGTGCCATGCTAAAATATAGCGTGTATAAAGTTTAGAAGATATCTAATATTTTATCAAGTGAAAGATTAATTATACGAAAAAATTATCTTTTACACAAACATTTAAATTTATGAAATGAGTGAGATTTTTGAAAAATATTAAACAGCCTAAAATCGCTATTACCGTAGTAACAGGTTTTTTAGGTAGTGGGAAAACAACTTTTCTCAGTAATTATGTAAAATATTTACTAAATAAAAATGAAAACCCAAGTATCATCGTAAATGAATACGGCAATATAGATGTAGATAGCAATGCATTAAGCCATGATATAGAGGTTGCATCGATATTAAATGGTTGCATATGTTGTGACTTGCAACGGGATTTAATAAAACAATTAAAACATTTTATTAACAAAAGTGCAACGCACCATATTATAATTGAGGCTACGGGTATCGCACACCCAATTGAAATTATTGCGGCTTGCCAAGATCCTGAAATCGTTGAACACCTTGCCACACCAGTAGTTATAGGCTTAGCAGACGCACCGAGATTTTTGAATAGAGCCCAATATACTGATAGTACAATACAATTAATGGAAGAACAATTAAAAGTAAGTCATGCAATTGTAATCAATAAAATGGATTTGTTGAAAAGTGTTGAGTACGATAAGATGAAAGAAATTGAAAAAATTAACCCACAAGCACTGAAATTTTATACATCATATGCTGATTTAAATATGGATAATTTAATTTTAACAACAGATGATAGTATGTCACATTTAGGTCAGCCAATGCATCATCATGGAATTAAGAGCTTACAGTATCAATTTACTGGGCCAATTGATCGTCAATTATTCTATCAGTTTATTTTACGGCTACCTGATAATGTTCTAAGATTAAAGGGATACGTCAAGTTTCACGATACGCCAAATGATATATATGAATTTCAATATGCATTTGGTTTGCCAGATTATGAAGTCATCGACACAGCGATGCCGTTAACAATTGTAATTATTGGTGAACAAATAGATGAAAACCAACTGCGCAATAAATTGGATATGCTACAGTTCACTTGATTATTGAATATAATAAAAAGGGTGTTGAAGATATATGAATAAAGTGAAAATTAATCAATACGTTTCTTTTTCGAATGTAATACAAGGGTTTTGGAGAGCGAAAGACTGGAACTGGACACCTCAACAATTAAATAGATATTTGAATGAATTGGTTGAAAGAGGTATTACAACTATGGATCATGCTGATATTTATGGCTCATACAGTTGTGAAAGTATCTTTGGTGAAGCGCTAAAATTATCACCACAACTTCGTGATCAAATTGAAATTGTAACTAAATGTGGTATTGTATTGCCATCAAGTCCACTTCATGAAACAAGTGGCCATCGCTATGATCATAGTAAAGAGCATATTGTTCAATCTGTTGATCGTTCGTTACAAAACTTACAAGTTGAGCAACTAGACTCTCTGCTCATTCATAGACCATCACCTTTAATGGACCCTAACGAAGTGACTGAAGCAATAAAAGCATTGGTTAAACAAGGAAAAGTTAAGTCATTTGGTGTTTCAAACTTCAATAAATCTGAATATGATTTACTAAGCAAATGTTTAGTTTGTGATAAATTGCATATCACTTTAAATCAACTGGAAGTGTCGCCATATACTTTAGACGCTATTGAAAATGGTATCATTAATCATATGTATAAAGATGATGTTAAAATTATGTCGTGGAGCCCTATGGCAGGTGGTAAATTATTCGATTTAGAAGACGAAAAATCTGCTAGAATCATGGCAGTTGTTTCTCCTTTAGCACAAAAATATAATGTAACCTTGAATGGTATCGTTATGGCATGGTTAAATAAACATCCTGCATCACTAATGCCAGTGCTAGGCACACACAAAATCGAACGTATTGATGAAGCGATTAATGGCTTGAAGGTGTCACTTACAGATCAAGAATGGTTTGATATTTATACGGCTTCTTTAGGTCATGACATCCCGTAGTTTAAAGTTTGAAGGAGTAAAGATAATGAATACAGAGAACGAACAACATCAATTAAAACAACATAAGTTTCAACGTAATTTTATTAATTTTCCGTTTTTAGGTTTTGCTTTAGTCATTGCAATATTAAATATTGTATATCCTGATATTAATATAATGATGACACTTTTTGGACTATTTTTCTTTTATAATGGTGCTATTTTATTCATAGCATTTATTAAACATTATAAACGTGTAATGGTTTTAGCATTGATACTAACAATTTTAAGTATGGTTCTATTTGGCTTATCAATGTATTTATATGCGTTAACAAATAATCTATTTTAATGCTTTGTTTTAACGAGCTTTAGGAGGAAATGAATGGAACAGTGGATAACGCATTTTATGGAGCAACATGGCTATTTAGGTATAGGATTATTAATCTTATTGGAAAATATATTTCCTCCAATACCATCTGAAATCATTTTAACTTTTGGTGGTTTTATGACAACTAAGTCTGATTTAGGCTTTATTGGCGTGACAATCACTTCAACGCTTGGTTCTGTTATTGGGGCTATTGTTCTCTATGGTATTGGTGCCTGGATCGGCGAGCGGAACTTATATCGCTTTGTAAACCGTTATGGGAAATTTTTACGTGTGAAAATCAAAGATATAGATAGAACAATTAATTGGTTTGAAAAGTATGGATATTGGACAATTTTCTTTTGTCGTTTTGTGCCACTGTTAAGAAGTTTAATCTCCATCCCAGCTGGTTTAACTCGAATGAATATACCTTTGTTTATTTTGTTTACTACGCTTGGTACCTTAATTTGGAATATCGTGCTGATTTATTTAGGACAAGCAGTGGGCGGAAATTGGCATGCAATTGTTTACTACATGAATATCTATTCTAAAATTATTTATTTCATTTTAATTGTTTTAGTCATTTTTATAATTTGGAAATGGATTAAAAGGCAAAAAACACATAAGTAAATTTGATAATTTAACTTAACGAAATGAAATCATTATCGGTGGCTAGAGATGATATAATTTAAGTAACGTGATCAAGAGATTGTATGAGGGAGTTGCTTTTATGACAAAACAAAAAGTTTCTATTATAGGTGGCGGCAATACGGGTGCAACATTGGCTTTTATTGTTGCTCAACAAGAGTTGGCTGACGTTGTACTGATTGACCGTCCAACAAATGAAGGCCAAGTTAAAGGTAAAGCACTAGATATTTTAGAAAGTAGTCCAGTCTATGGCTTTGATGTAAATGTAAAAGGGTCCGTTGACTATACTGATACAAAAAATTCAGATGTTGTAGTGATTACAGCAGGTGTGCCACGTAAACCTGGGATGAGTAGAGACGATTTAGTACAGGTTAATGAGGCGGTTATGCATGATGTTACAAAAGAAATCGTGAAATATTCACCTGATTGTAAGATTATCGTACTTACGAATCCTGTAGATGCTATGACGTATTCAGTATTGAAAGCTTCTGGATTTCCAAAAGAGCGAGTAATAGGACAATCCGGTGTATTAGATACATCAAGATATCTAACGTTTATTGCTGAAGCCTTAAAAGTTTCTATTAAAGATATTAAAGGTTTAGTATTAGGTGGTCATGGCGATACGATGGTTCCGTTAGTAGATTCAACTAATGTTAATGGAGTACCACTTCATAAACTACTTGATGCACAACAAATTGAGACAATTGTTGAACGTACACGTAAGGGCGGTGCAGAAATCGTAGAATTACTGGGAAATGGCTCAGCTTATTATGCTCCAGCTTCAGCAGTATACAGTATGATTGAAGCTATATTGAAAGACCAACATAGATTACTGCCTAGTATTGCACTACTAGAAGGGGAATATCAATTTACAGATATATGCTTAGGGGTTCCAACAATTTTAAGTTCAAATGGTATTGAAAGTATTGTAGATTTAAATTTATCTAATGATGAATATGAGCAATTAAAAGTTTCTGCAGAGTCGGTTCAAGAAGTTAAACAAGCATTAAAGCTTTAAAATATATGGCATAATGTATTCATATAAATTAGTTTATATATATAACGCTTTAGTTAAGGGTTGGGGCATAGTAACATGTCTTAGCCCCTTATCTTTGATAATGATGAGGTAGTAATAAAGATTCGTTAAATATAGGTTTGCTTAGCTAATAAAAGTATGGAAATCTGATAGAATATATTTGCTTTATTTAGGGAAATGAATCGATTTTTGATCACATTATCATAATGGATGAATCAATATTTATGCACATAAAAAGCTGTCGACAAAAGTTTAAAGACTTGTCGACAGCTTAGTATTGTTTAGGCAAGTATATAAATTATTACATATATTTATAGGGATGAGACCGTTTGTTTATAAATATAATAATAAATGCTTCATAAATCTATTAAAATCTAAAAACACAAATATATAAAGTTACGTATTCAAAAAACGTTAATATATACATATATTTTAATCTTAATTTTATGTTGATGGGGACGCTCCAATTTGGAAAACGACGTTCATAATAAAATAGTTGTAGATAAAATAAACCAATACCTAATGGGAACAACATCAATATAATGCTGTGAAGATATGAAAAACCTACATCATGTAATAAATGTCCGATGATTAATTGACATAAAATTAAAACTATAATGAGAACTAAAATATTCAAAGTCATTTTACGCTACGCACTCCTTTCGCAAATAGGAAGATAATCACTTGTAATGCAATAAGTAATAAAATAAAACGTAACGTATCAGTATTTAAACTCGAAGATACTTCATTAAAAATACGAAGCGGTTCATGAATAAGATAAACTGAATGTAGACGTAAGAAGCGTCCAATAAATATACCAAGACCATTTAAGAACATCATAACTACAATAATTAATCTATTGAGCCAGAGATGTTGCGTGAATTGTTCCATTTCTAAAAACATTAGAATTAATAGGTAAATAGCTAGTAATACGCCAGATACAAGGAATGCAAAATACGCCCATTCACTAATTACTAAACCTTGATAGAAATTGAAATTAAACTGATTTAAATGTATTAAGTCAGTAATCATATACAAAGTATTTGGCACCATCAAGACAAAAATAAGTGTGAAAATAATGAATAGTGGCCACTCATATTTGTATTTTGGTTTAAATAAATTTAACAGTAAGCATAGTTCAAACGGCACATACGCTAGAAATAGATTAAGCGTCATAAATTGGAAATAATTATTGAAAAATATTGAAACTAATATCAATATAAGGAAAATGCTTCTAGCGATATAACGCGCTTGCATAAATACACCTACTTTCTTTTTAATTAAGCGCTAATATAATAGATTACTAATGAATTGTAATTTGATTGTGCATTAGTAAATGCAATCTAAAACTTCTTTTGTGCTAATAAACGAAGATAAATATTAACCTATGTTTTTGAAATATGAGACTACATGATACATTTTTTAAATATAAATTTCAATTATTAACTTAAGTTATACATGTTAAACACACAGACGTAACTCTGTAGTAGGGTATTAAAACATGTGATTTATAGGAGAATAAATACAAGTATAAAAGCAGAGATGCTCCTAATATATTGAAACATCTCTGCTTACTACTCATTTTGCTTTTTGAACAAAGTTTAATCTAAAGTCACGCTTTTTACTTTAACTAACAAATTATAAATCTAACAGGTTTAACCCAATTGTTTCATTGTATTTGCGGTTTATATCTAAATTTGTCATTGTGATTACAATTTCTGCTGTAGCAGAAACGACGGCTTTAGTTAAATGTCCGCTCAATGTGTCATATTGGTTAGTTCCGAATGTGGCATGTAAATGCGCAAATGGCTTTTCGTCAATATGAGAGATATTACCCATTAAACTGATGAGCTCTAAAGGTTCATCAATGGTTTTCTTTTCATAAGTTTTGGTTTCTAAATTATAGAAGTTAAGTTCTGCGCTAGCACATGCACCGATGCCACTAACTGTGCCAAATTGTCCACCTTGTTCTGTTGCAATATCTGTTACTGCAGATACAATGTCTTCACCTTGTTCTAATACTAAAACAATCGTCTTACCATCTACTTGATAAATCATAGGAAACCTCCATCCTGAAAATTAGATACATCTTTATTATACAAGTTATAATTACGATATTATATGATAGTGATTAGAAAATAAATTTTTTATTGTCATTTCTCATGAAACTGTTATAAAATATTCTAATATTAGGCTTGTTCTCGTATATTAGAGAATGGAAAGCCGCTTCAAACAATTTATAAAAAGAAAGGAGCGAGCAACGTGAAGAAGCAGTTTATTATTTTATATTTTAATATTTTTCTTGTCTTTTTAGGTATTGGTTTAGTCGTTCCTGTGCTCCCTGTTTATTTAAAAGATTTAGGTTTAAAAGGTAGCGATTTAGGCATACTGGTAGCTGTATTTGCTTTAGCCCAAATGATTATCTCACCATTTGGCGGTACACTCGCAGATAAATTAGGTAAAAAGTTAATCATCTGTATTGGCTTAGGCCTATTTGCGATTTCAGAATTCTTATTTGCTGCAAGTCATACGTTCTCACTTCTGATTGTTTCTAGAATACTTGGTGGGTTTAGTGCAGGTATGGTTATGCCAGGTGTCACAGGCATGATCGCAGATATCTCATCAGGTAGAGATAAAGCTAAAAATTTTGGATACATGTCAGCAATAATTAATTCTGGATTTATTTTAGGGCCAGGGCTTGGTGGTTTATTAGCAGAAGTTTCACATAGATTACCATTCTATGTAGCGGGTTTTAGTGGCTGTTTAGCCTTGATACTTTCAATTATACTTATTAAAAATCCGAAACATGAAACGCAAGATGGATTTACCAAATATCAACCTGAGTTGCTAACAAAAATTGATTGGAAAGTCTTTCTTACGCCAATCATTTTAACCTTAGTACTAGCTTTCGGGTTGTCTTCATTTGAAACACTGTTCCCACTTTATACTGCAGACAAAGCACAATATTCTCCTATTGATATCTCGTTTGCTATCACAGGTGGCGGTATTTTGGGTGCAGTATTCCAAGTATTCTTCTTTGATAAGTTTATGAACTATTTTAAAGAATTAACGTTTATTACTTATTCATTGCTATATTCAGCAATTATTCTATTAGCATTAACTTTTGTTCACAGCTATTGGTCAATTATGTTAATTAGTTTTATTGTTTTTATTGGCTTTGATATGATTCGCCCAGCTATTACAAACTATTTCTCGAATATAGCAGGTAATAGACAAGGTTTCGCAGGTGGATTAAATTCTACGTTTACTAGTATGGGGAATTTTATCGGTCCATTAGTTGCAGGTACATTATATGATATTAATTTTGAATTTCCATTATACATGTCGATATTCGTCATGGTTTTAGGTATGCTGGTCATCTTTATAGAGAGCCAGTTGAGATCACGTTTTAGAAAAACATAATTCAACATAAGAAAGAGCGAATAGATTATAGTGTGGTTGACATGTCTGAATCCTATATATGTTATAGACACTAGTGATATTTTTTGAAATAATTTTTTCTCTATTATAGAAGCGGAGCAATGAAATCTGATTACAGTAATTAGATTTCATTGTTCCGCTTTTTTACACGTGAATTTAATTGTGTCAACGGTGATATTTATATTATTTGTGTTGAATAAAGTATTGAATATGACACTTGTATTAAATAAAGTAGGCTTTACGTAATAAACATGTAACAAAGGTTACGATTCTTTTAAATTGTGTTCTATATAAGTTTTTCGTCAATAATCTGTGATAACATGATAGGAAATGTAATAATTGTAAGTAAGGGGATAAACTTGAAAAATTTAATTTTAACTATCATGGCTTTCCTTCTCGCTTGCTGTTTAGCGTTTCTTCTTTTTATAGCTACAAATCAACAAGCTCTAGCCAAAGTTCATGAAACCATTTCTAGTTTTTCTATTGTGGATGAAATTGCAGAAGCTAAGGATATAACTAAAGAAAAAAGTGAGAATCCAATAAAAGCAGCAACAAAAGAAGAAATAAATAATGAACCGTATAACGCTGAAAACTATAAACCGATTGCCAAATTGACTACACATGATTTAAAAGATGACGAAGTTGGAAAAGCAAATTTACCTCCATTTTCCGATGCATTAAAAAAAGCACAAACAGTAGTGAATAAAGATAATAACGATTCAAATGTCTATAATGATTATGGTATTGATACAACATGCCAAGGGGCTCATTATTACATCTTTACATTTGAAAATAAAAGTAAACCAAATACGTATTATAGAGTAACTGTAGATGAAGATAATAAAGCAAGTGTTTTTGATAAGTCTTATCAAATCAAACAGCAAAATGATAAACCTAATATCTCTCCTCAAGAATCTGAGGTTATAGCGCAAAAATACGCTATTGATGAACTAGGTCAAAATGCAGTATTAAAAAATGTAAAAGAATCGAAAGATGGTATGTTTTATACTTTCCATGAATATAAGAAGAAAAGAGACTATAAAGTTGTTGTAAATAAAACGGGAGATGTAATTCGCCAACCATCACTTAATTAATCATTAAAATAGAGCTACACAAACGTTAACCCATGACGTTTATGTGGCTCTTTTTTATAAATGAAAAAAGTATTAAGTGAAACGTTTCAATGTTATGATAATATTAACGGTTAAAATGAATAATGAAGCGTAGATTATATTCAATCAGTACGTAAATTTTGTTTAAGAAAAGGATGAGCGTTTTGAGAAAAATAAAGAAAGCAATCATACCAGCTGCTGGTTTGGGTACGAGGTTTTTGCCGGCTACGAAAGCTATGCCGAAAGAAATGTTGCCGATCTTAGATAAACCTACAATTCAATATATAGTTGAAGAAGCGGCTCGTGCGGGTATTGAAGATATCATTATCGTAACAGGTAAACATAAAAGAGCTATCGAAGATCATTTTGATAATCAGAAAGAATTGGAAATGATTTTAGAAGAAAAAGATAAGCAAGAGTTACTTGAAAAAGTAAAATACTCTACAGAGCTTGCTAATATATTTTATGTTAGACAAAAAGAGCAAAAAGGATTAGGACATGCAATATATTCCGCACGTCAATTTATAGGCACTGAACCTTTTGCAGTATTATTAGGTGATGATATAGTCGAATCTGACACGCCAGCGATTAAACAATTGATGAATGCATACGAAGAAACTGGGAAATCAGTGATTGGTGTCCAAGAAGTTGAAGAAAACTTAACGCATAGATATGGCATTATCGATCCAATGGAAAAGTCAGGTAGAAAATACGAGGTGGCGAAATTTGTTGAAAAGCCAAAACAAGGCACAGCACCTTCTAATTTAGCAATCATGGGACGTTATGTATTGACTGCAGATATCTTTGATTACTTAGCAACGCAAGGTAAAGGCGCAGGGGGTGAAATCCAACTTACAGATGCAATTGAACGTTTAAACACTGACGATCAAGTCTATGCTTATGATTTTGAAGGTGAACGTTATGATGTAGGGGAAAAATTAGGATTTGTGAAAACTACGATTGAGTATGCTTTGAAAGATGAATCGATGCGTGATGAATTAGTTGATTTTATTAAAAGTTTGAAAATAGATTGAATTCTTGCATTAAGATTATTCAAACATAATAGATAAGGGTAGAATTCTATCATTTGAACTGTTATATGTATCGACTGAAATGGTTGGTATACTATGAGGTGATGAAATGAAACAAAAGAAAACAAACGCGATGCGAATTTTAGACAGTCAAGCTATTGCTTATAGCGTGAATACATATGATATTAGTACACACCATATGGATGGGGAACATGTAGCACAAAAAGTAGGTGTTGATCCAGACCATGTATATAAAACACTTGTTTTAGAAAATGCAGCGCATGAGCACTTCGTATTTATTATACCAGTAAATAAAACATTAGATATGAAAACAGCAGCCCAATCAGTGACAGAAAAAAAGTTGAACTTAATGCCGCTTGAACAATTGAAAAAAGTTACTGGTTATATTAGAGGCGGTTGTTCTCCAATAGGAATGAAGCGTCAGTTTCCAACAGTGATTGACCAAAATGCTCAAGCATTAGATTCTATATATATAAGTGGTGGAGACCGAGGTGTTCAAATTAATATACGTGTAAAAGATTTAATCGCAGTAACGCAAGCACAAGTAATGCATATCATCCAAGAGACAAAGTAACAGGAACATGACATTGTGACTGAATATACATGTTAAAGTTTACTATCCAGAAATTAGTTGTTGCTACTATAAATGTATTAATGTTAAAAGTTTCATTAATAGTGTGTGCTAAGTCAATTTATAACCTTTATTTATAAGGCGCTTTGTTAGTTTAGTTTAATCGTATTGATCAAATTATACGTAAGGGCCTTATTTTTTAAAAGTATTTTAATGTAAAATAACATAGGAACACGACGTGTTTTGATGAGACTCTTGAGGAAACAGGACAAGCTGGATTACAGGCTGAATCTGTCCTCTGAGAAAGCGAACCATCAATACGAAGTATTGAATAAAAAAAGAAGCACTCAGATGAATTGAATTAAATCATTTGAGTGCTTCTTTTTTCTGGGATTTATGCCCTTATCCTATTTTTTATAGTTTTGTTTGAGAGGGGGAGGCCCAAGCCTCTCTTGTTTAAAATTTAATATATACGAAATTAAAACAGGTGGATATATTAAGAATAAAATATGACGGAAAGATGAAATTTCCAACTAATAATTGACTGTTTTTGACTGTTTTTGACAAAAAATGATTGAAAAAAGAAAGCGGAAACATTATAATGACAATGAGCTGAGGTGAAGGTATGATAACGGAAAAGCGCCACGAGTTAATTTTGACTGAATTATCAAAAAAAGATTTTTTAACATTACAAGAATTAATAGATCGCACTGGCTGTAGTGCCTCGACAATTCGCCGTGATTTATCAAAGCTACAAAATTTTGGGAAATTAAAACGATTGCATGGGGGCGCGACACTCAATCAATCATCAGTGTTAGAGCCTAATTTGGTAGATAAACGGGGTACTAATTTAAAAGAAAAACAAGAAATTGGCAGAATCGCTGCGAGCCAAATTGAAGACTGTGACTGTGTGTTTTTGGACGCAGGATCTACTACACTCGAAATGATTCCTTTTATTAAAGCAAGTGACATAATCGTAGTGACTAATGGTCTAACGCATGTTGAAGAGCTCCTTAAATATGGGATTAGAACTTTGATAATTGGTGGGGAAGTTAAATCCACTACATTTGCTACAGTTGGTGCGAGTGCCTTAGAAACATTAAAGCGTTATCGCTTTGACAAAGTATTTTTGGGAATGAATGGTATTGATTTAAAATATGGTTTAACAACACCTGATGAACAAGAAGCAATCATCAAACATCATGCCATGGAATTAGGAACACAAGTTTATGTATTAATCGACCATGCTAAATATGAAAAAGTTTATTTTGCTCATGTCCCATTAGAAGCTAATGTATCACTTATTACTTCTAAGAAGGCAATGACAAATAAATATTTTAGATTATTTGCTGAAAAATATAATTTTATTGGAGGAACATTATGATTTATACAGTTACATTTAATCCTTCTATTGACTACATTATGTTTGCGAGTGACTTTGAACTTAATGGGTTAAATCGTGCCACAGAAACATATAAATTTGCAGGTGGCAAAGGTATTAATGTTTCCAGAGTATTAAAAACGTTAGGAGTACAATCTACTGCACTTGGTTTTGCAGGAGGCTTTCCAGGACAATTTATTGTAGATACTTTAACAAAAGCAAATATTTTTACTGATTTTGTTCAAGTAGATGAGGATACTAGAATTAACGTTAAATTAAAAACGGGTGAAGAAACTGAAATTAATGCGCCTGGTCCACAAATTTCGAATGTGCAGTTTGAAACATTATTATCGCAAATTAAAGATACAACTGAGAAAGACACAGTGATTGTCGCTGGTAGTATTCCTAAAAGTGTTCCTAATGATGCGTATGAACAAATAGGTAAGATTACAAAAGCAACAGGTGCACAATTAGTAGTAGATGCTGAAAAAGATTTAGTTGAATCTGTATTAAAATATAATCCGTTATTTATTAAACCTAATAAAGATGAATTAGAAGTGATGTTTAATACTACAATTGATTCTGATCAAAAAGTAATTCAATTTGCACGTGAAATTTTAGCAAAAGGTGCTAAATCTGTAATTATCTCATTGGGAGGAGAAGGAGCTGTATATGTCGATGAACAATACAGTTATAAAGCAAGTGTACCAAATGGTCATGTTGTAAATACTGTTGGCTCTGGAGATAGTACAGTAGCAGGCATGGTTGCAGGTTTAGAAGCAGGTCTGACGATTGAAGAAGCATTTAAACAAGCTGTGTCGGCAGGTACTGCTACAGCATTTAATGATGATTTAGCTACGAAAACTGCAATTGAAGACATTAAAACACAAGTTGTGATTACGACACTAGACGGGAGTGAATAATATGAGAATTACCGAATTATTAACAAAAGATACAATTGCAATGGATCTTTCTTCAACAGAAAAGAATGGTGTCATTGACGAACTAGTTAATCAATTAGATAAAGCTGGAAAACTAAATGATGTGACATCTTTTAAAGAAGCAATCCATAATCGTGAATCTCAAAGTACAACAGGTATTGGTGAAGGCATAGCTATACCTCATGCTAAGGTTTCAGCAGTTACAACACCAGCGATTGCTTTTGGGAAATCAAAAGCAGGTGTAGATTATCAGAGTTTAGATATGCAACCAGCACATTTATTCTTTATGATTGCTGCCCCTGAAGGTGGAGCACAAACACACTTAGATGCATTAGCTAAATTGTCTGGTATTCTGATGGATGAAAAAGTTCGTGAATCATTACTTCATGCCAATTCACCTGAAGAAGTATTACAAATTATAGATCAGGCAGATGATGAAGCAACTGAAGAAGAAGCAACTGAAGAAGCGACTCAAGGTGTTGCCACAGATAATGAAAATTCAAATGAACCATACGTTTTAGCAGTAACAGCATGTCCAACAGGTATTGCTCATACTTATATGGCACGTGACGCTTTGAAAAAACAAGCTGAGAAAATGAACGTTAAAATTAAAGTTGAAACAAATGGATCCGGCGGCATAAAAAATCATCTTACAGACGAAGATATTCAACGTGCATCAGGTATTATTGTAGCCGCTGATGTACATGTTGAGACAGATCGTTTTGATGGTAAAAATGTCGTTGAAGTACCGGTTGCAGATGGTATAAAACGACCAGAAGAATTAATTAACTTGGCACAAGATACATCTCGTAAACCATTTGTAGCACGTAGTGGCAATAAGGCGAGTGGTCAATCAACAAGCAATGAAAAACAAGGTGTCGGCAAAACAATATACAAACATTTAATGAACGGTGTATCTAATATGTTACCGCTTGTTATTGCTGGCGGTATTTTGATGGCAATTGCGTTCTTATTTGGTGCTAACTCTTTTGACCCAAAAAGTTCAGAATATAATGCTTTTGCTGAACAATTATGGAATATAGGTAATAAGAGTGCATTCATGTTAATTATTCCGATACTTGCTGGTTATATTGCCCGCAGTATTGCAGATAAACCAGGATTTGCAGCAGGTCTTGTCGGTGGCGTCTTAGCAAGCACAGGTGATTCAGGATTTATTGGTGGTATTCTTGCAGGTTTCTTAGCAGGTTACTTAACATTAGGTATTAAAAAATTATGCTCAGGTATGCCTCAATCATTAGAAGGTTTAAAACCAACTCTTATTTTCCCAGTACTTTCAGTTACGGTCACAGGATTATTAATGATTTATGTCATTAATCCACCAGCATCATGGTTGAATAATACATTATTGAACGGATTAGAAAGTTTATCAGGTACAAATATAATGTTACTTGGTTTAGTTGTTGGTGCAATGATGGCCATTGACATGGGTGGTCCATTTAATAAGGCTGCTTATGTATTCTCTGTAGCAGCGTTAACAAGTGGCAATGCTGCTCCGATTACGGCAGCAATGATTGGTGGTATGGTTCCTCCAATTGCTATTGCAACAGCAATGCTAATATTCCGTAAGAAATTCACAAAAGAACAAAAAGGTTCTGTACTACCGAACTACATCATGGGCTTATCATTTATAACAGAAGGTGCTATTCCATTTGCAGCTGCTGACCCAATTCGAGTTATACCTTCAATGATGGTTGGATCTGGTGTGGCTGGAGCTATTGCGTTAGGACTTGGTTCTGCAATTCAAGCACCACATGGTGGTATCATTGTTATATTAGGTACAGACTTTGGTCATGTACTTCAATCATTAATTGCAATTATTATCGGCTCATTAGTTGCAGCAATTATCTACGGTTTATTAAAGCCTAAGTTAACACAAGACGAAATTCATACTTCTGAAGCTATGAATGATTAAAATATATGCTATATAGCAATTAAGAAAAGCCAGAAAAGCTCATCTAATTGAGTTCATTTTCTGGCTTTTTATATTATATGACTAGAAGTAAAAAGTTTTGAATATAATTAAGTGTTTGAATTTGGTAAAATATTAATAAAGTGTCAGGTAAATAAAATAGATTAAATTAGCGTAAAGAAGGTAGAAAAATGAATAAATATGTTATTGCAAATGGACGCATTTATACTGAAAACGAAACGATAGAACAAGGCCACATTTTGATTGAAGATGGCAAAATTGTGCAAATTGCCGAAGGTGAATATCAAGGAGGCTTAACAACCATAGATGTAAAAGGGCAACATGTGTTACCCGGTTTTATTGATATACATATGCATGGTGGCTATGGCGAAGACGCTATGGACGCTTCATTTGAAGGTTTAAAACATTTGTCAGAATCATTATTATCGGAAGGTACAACGAGTTTCTTGGCTACAACAATGACGCAGTCTGATGAAAATATTATCAAAGCTTTAAAGAATATTGTGAACTATCAAGAACACCAAGATTCACTAAATGCAGCTAGTATTGTAGGAATACATTTAGAAGGACCATTTATATCTGAGTATAAAGTAGGTGCTCAAAATCCAGCCTACGTTCAACGTCCTTCAGTTGAAAAGGTACAACAATTTCAAGAAATTGCTAACAATCAAATAAAAGTAATGACTTTTGCACCAGAAGTAGAAGGTGCAGATGAAACCTTATCAACATTACATGATCAAATTAATTTTTCTATTGGTCATACAGTGGCAACATTTGATGAAGTTAATGAAGCGGTAGCGCATGGCGCGAAGCATGTGACACATCTTTATAATGCCGGTACAGCATTCGAACATAGAAACCCAGGTTTATCTGGTGCTGCTTGGGTTAACGATGGGCTTAGTACGGAATCAATTGTTGATGGCATTCATTCACATCCTGCATCTGTAAAGGTTGCATATAAACAAAAAGGGAATAAACGTTTCTTTTTGATCACTGATGCTATGAGAGCAAAAGGTATGCCAGACGGTGAATATGATCTAGGTGGACAGAATGTTGTAGTTAAAGGTTCAGAAGCGAGACTGGCATCTGGTGCTCTTGCAGGCAGTATCCTGAAAATGAATGAAGGCTTAAAGAACCTAATTGAATTTACAGGAGCGTCATTAGATGACTTGTGGCGTGTTACAAGTTTAAACCAAGCAATTGCATTGAAGATTGAAGGTGACAAAGGAAGTATAGCCGTAGGGAAAGACGCAGATATTGTAGTTGTTGATAATGATATTCAAGTTTTAACAACTATTAAATCAGGTAAAGTTCACAACTTCAACTCATAATTACTAAGGTTAAAAATATTTTTTTAAATTGACTTTAACACTGATTTACGTTTCAATAATGAATTGACTTAAAGAAATTATTGATTGTAAAAATTACAAGAAATGTTCATTTTGTGATAAGATAAAAGAAATGCGTATTTTTAGGGAGGTGTCACAATGGGAAGGATGTAGTAAGTCAAAAAGTAATCATTAATAATATAAATACTTATGTTCGGTCACCTATTGTGACACGATATTTTGGAGGTGAATCCCTAGAAATAGGGAACTAATTGGAAACTGTGACCATAATGAATTTAGTAATATTTTTTCTTTTAATAGCATTAACAACGGTATTCGTAGGCTCGGAATTCGCTTTGGTGAAAGTCCGCAGTTCTAGAATTGATCAACTTGCATCGGAAGGTAATGGCAGTGCACGTGTAGTTAAAAAAATGATTAAAAATCTGGATTATTATTTATCTGCGTGTCAGCTCGGTATCACTGTAACATCTTTAGGATTAGGTTGGTTAGGTGAACCGACTTTTAATAAACTATTACACCCGTTATTCGAAGCGCTCCACTTGCCAGACCCGTTAACGACAACAATATCATTTATTGTCTCATTTATAATTGTAACTTATTTACATGTAGTACTCGGTGAATTAGCACCTAAAACGTTAGCAATACAACATACTGAAAAATTAGCATTGGTCTATTCAAGACCATTGTTCTATTTTGGTGTAATTATGAAGCCACTGATTTGGTTAATGAATGGTTCAGCGAGAATGATTATTCGTATGTTTGGTGTTGATCCCGATGCTAATAATGACGCAATGTCAGAAGAAGAAATAAAAATAATAATCAACAATAGCTATAATGGTGGAGAGATTAATCAGACCGAATTAGCTTACATGCAAAATATCTTTTCATTTGATGAAAGACAAGCTAAAGATATTATGGTGCCGCGTACGCAAATGATAACGATGAATGAACCATTTAACGTGGATGAATTGTTAGATACAATCAAAAAACATCAATTTACTCGTTATCCTATTACAGCTGATGGCGATAAAGACCATGTAAAAGGGTTTATTAATGTGAAAGAGTTTTTAACTGAATACGCTTCAGGTAAACAAATGAAAGTTAGTAATTATGTACATGATTTACCTATGATTTCAGAAACAACACGTATTAGCGATGCACTAGTTCGTATGCAAAGAGAACATGTCCATATTTCTCTTATCATAGATGAATATGGTGGTACAGCTGGTATATTAACAATGGAAGATATTTTAGAAGAAATTGTTGGTGAAATTCGAGATGAATTCGATGATGATGAAGTCAATGATATTGTAAAAATAACAGACAGTAGATATCAAATCAATGGTCGTGTATTATTAGATGATTTACAAGATCAATTAGATATTGAATTTGAAGATTCAGAGGACATTGATACGATTGGTGGTTGGTTACAGGCACACAATACGAATCTACAACAGAATGATTATGTTGATACTGAATATGATAGATGGGTTATTTCTGAAATTGATAACCATCAAATCATTACTGTTATTTTAGAATTAGAATATCATAAAAATAGACCAACACTAGAAGAAGAAGCCGAGGAAGAAGAAAACAACTAAAATTTACCTATTAATGTAGAGACATAACATTAATGATGAAGTGGGAGAGAAATCAATTTTAATAAAATGATTTCTCTCCTATTTTTTGTATTAATAATATAACTAAAAATGGATTAATCGAAGGTGTTTTGGTTAATTTTTGAAGTTCCGTATTTCAATAGACTTTTATTAATAGAAGAACTAAATATACAGTAAGTAATCACGTTCAAAAGGCTAACGCGTTATGCTTCGTTAAAGATTAAAGTGTGAGATAGTATATTTTTATATCTACACGTATTAAAATAAAGACATTACTTATAAAAATAAAGTAATCAGAAAGGGGATTAACAATGATAGAAGACGTATATTATTTAAATAATGGTTACCCAATGCCTAAAGTGGGCTTAGGTGTTTATAAAATTACAGAGGAAGAGATGGAACAAGCTGTGACAGCAGCATTAGAAGTTGGATACCGTGCATTTGATACAGCTTATTTCTATAAAAATGAAATTGCATTAGGTAATGCATTGAAAAAATCAGACGTACCTAGAGAAGATCTATTTATTACCTCTAAATTATGGAATGATTATCAAGGGTATGATCAAACGATTGAATTCTTTACCAAATCTATTGAAAACCTTGGCACTGATTACTTAGATCTATTCTTAATACATTGGCCATGTGAAGCGGATGGGTTGTTTATTGAGAGTTATAAAGCAATGGAGAAATTATATGAAGAGGGACGTATCCGTGCCATTGGCGTATGTAATTTTAACCAACATCATTTAGAAAAGCTCATGGAAGCAACTGAAGTTGTGCCTGCTGTGAATCAGATAGAAGTGCACCCTAATTTCAATCAACAAGCATTACAAGAATATTGTGACAGCCATGATATTGCAGTTACTGCTTGGATGCCGTTAATGAGAAATAGAGGATTGCTTGAATATGATGTTATTACAAAATTAGCTAAACGCTATAATAAAACACCAGCTCAAATTGTACTACGTTGGCATCTAGCGCATAATAGACTAGTGATTCCAAAGTCTAAGACGCCTGAACGTATTAAAGAAAATTATGATATCTTTGATTTTAATTTAGAACTTACTGATATTGCTGAAATTGATAGCTTAAATAAAGATGAGCGACAAGGCAATGATCCTGACAAGGTTCGTATAGGAACATTAAAATAACTTTGAAAGAGACTATGTGTTCAATTAATTTCTGAATAGATAGTCTCTTCTTTATTGTGGTGATGGTTTTTATTTTCAAATAATGGAAATAATTGATAGACTTAAAGTAACAATTTATAATTTTTATAAGTTTATATTTCAGTCAATATTAGCATTTTGATTAAAAATTCAATAGATGAATGATTTTGTATTTTTTTAAACAATCTTAAAATTAATTCATTTTTAAAAATCTTCGCTTAAAAGTTAAGTTTTAATATTTAGTATTAAGGCTATATAAAGATTATGTAAATCTAAATGATTTATATAGCATAATGATGGTGGGAATTGATAAAGTAAAAATTGAAGTAATTGAAATGAAGGTGTTTATATATGCAAATAAGAGTTATAGTACCTTGTTATAATGAAGGTGAAGTAATAGTAAAGACGTATGAACGATTGACTGAAATATTATCGAAAGATAGTCAGAATCATCATTATGACTATGATTTATTATTTGTAGATGACGGAAGTAAAGATAAGACCATTAATTATATTCAAGATATGGCCACGAAAGATGAACATGTTAAATTTATCTCCTTTAGTCGTAATTTTGGCAAAGAGTCAGCAATGATTGCCGGATACCAACATAGTGAAAATTGTGATGGCGTAATTATGATTGATGCAGATTTGCAACATCCACCTGAATTAATACCTCAAATGATAGAAGGTTATATGGATGGTTATGACCAAGTTATAGCCAAAAGAGATAGAACGGGTGAAAATAAATCTAGAAAATTGATGACAAAAATTTATTATAAATTAATAAATCATTTTGTAGAAGATATTAAATTAGAAGATGGCGTTGGAGATTTTAGATTGTTAAGCCAACGTGCAGTACAATCTTTGACTCAATTAGATGAATATAATAGATTTTCTAAAGGTTTATACGAATGGATAGGCTATAACACCAAAGTCTTTACCTATGAAAATGTTGAGCGTGAGGATGGGGAATCTAAATGGTCATTTAGTAAATTATTGAATTATGGTATTGACGGTCTGATTTCATTCAACAATAAACCTTTACGTGCGATGATTTATCTCGGACTAATGGTATTCTTTATTAGTTTGTTATATATCGGTTATATATCAGTAGGTATTATGATCAGAGGCGTTGAAACACCTGGTTATTTCTCTACAATTGCTGCTATATTATTACTTGGTGGCATCCAACTCATTTCAATTGGGATTGTCGGTGAATATATCGGCCGTATATATTACGAAGTGAAACAACGACCAAAATATATTGTACAGGCTTCTAATTTCAAATGTGCTGATGAAGCAAATTATAAAAATATCACGCAAGATATCAATGATGATGTAGGAAATAGTGAGCGTAGAAAATCTTCAAAAACACAAGATAAAAAGAAAAAAGAACTAATTAAAAATAGATGAATTTTAATTAACTCTTGATTAAAACAAAGTACAATGAACTTATAAAAGGAAAAGCAATAAGTAAGCGTCCGAGACATAACAATTGTCTCGGACACTTTTGTCTTGGCAGCCACAAAATCTCGAGTTGATTTCTGTGAACCGCCCCATATTAATATTAGTAAATCATTACGTTTCATTATGATTGATTATTTTTTACGTAATTTACCAAAAATGAATGAAACCACTGCAACTAAAATAATTGTACCGATTAATGCTGGGAAGATTGCGATGCCACCTAAGTGCCAACCCCAGTCACCAAAAATCCATGAACCTAATGCTGCACCTACGATACCAGCAATAATATTACCTAAAATCCCGCCTGGGATATCTTTACCGACAATGCCACCAGCTATCCAGCCGATTAAGCCGCCGACAATTAACATAAGTATAAATCCAAACATAATTTAACCTCCTTTAAGAAATTATTTAACTGTTTATTTATACCACAAAATATAATATGTTAATCATTTATGTGAAAAAAATATATTCTGCCATAATAAGAAAAATATAAATAGCAAATGAACTATAATAAAGGCGTACCAGTAAGGCGTTAATAGCATCATTATCGTAAAAGCACCGATTATACATATTTGGCCTATTAAAATTGGATGCTTGATACGTTGTAATAGCTTAAGTTGCTCTTTTTCCTTTGGTTGAAAAGTACTATAGAAAAGTAATATTGCACCAACTAGGAATATAGCAGGGGCTAAATATGGGATAGACATATAATACGAGTCGTGACTAGTACTATATGTAAGAATTAATGATGTACTCATGATAATTGTTAAAATAACTGCAATGAATTTTTGATCTGTAATTTTATAAGCAGTTATCTTACGATTTAAATAAAGTTGTAATAAAGTCCAAATAAATAATTGTGTGATTGTATAAAAAGCGATGTAATCATATTCACCGACTAAAAATAAATTAATAATACCATTGAGTGTTATTGCAATCAGTATAGAGCTAAACTTTAGTTGTTTGAAATTCTGACGATATAAATCAATGCCGAGCACAATTAATACCGTAGCTATATTTATAATTATATTAATTAGCATGCTGCTCTCCTAACCTAAATACTTCACTGCAACATTATATCAATTAAGTGAAAGTTAATCATTTAATTACATAATTTCTTCAAAGCATCATCATTCAAATGTGATTAAAAATGATGTTAAATGCATAATAAAAATAATTTTACAGTGATGACCAACTATATATTTTTGCATCACTAAAAAGCGATTCGTTATATAGACAAAGAGCATTATACAACGGATCGCATAGATTACACAATTTAAACACCTTTTTTGTTACTCCAAAGCAATGTGTGTAATTGAGGTAGAACATATACATTGTTCATATCACTACTGACCATTACGCGGTCTACTAACGTTTCATATAACGTTAATAACTTTTTAGTGTGTGATTCTACGTATTCACCATCTAAGTAAGGATTGCCTACTTGTAAGTAAAAGGGAATAGCAGGGTATCTGTGATGGATTTTTTTAGCAAATTCATAGTCTTCGTCATCGAAAATAACAACTTTTAGATTTAGTGATTCTGGTACACATTGTTCAATGACTTCATCTAATATAGGCAAGTTTGGTTTCATTTTTGAACTTGGTGGTTTGGGACTTATCGTTAAGTCATCTATTTGAGTCATCCACGGTTGGAACTTACTACCTTGCGTTTCTAAAGCACTTTGTATGTGTTTTTCATCAAATAAATCAACTAATTGTTGAATCCCTTTAATTAGGGCAGGGTTACCACCAGAAATTGTAACGTGGTTAAAAGAGTCTCCAGCAATCTCATATAAAGCATCATAAATTTCTTCAGCAGTCATCATACGAATATCTTCTTTAGCGCTACCGTCCCAAGTAAAACTAGAATCACACCAACTGCAACGATAATCACAACCGGCAGTTCGTACAAACATGGTCTTGCGGCCTATGACACGGCCTTCACCTTGAATTGTTGGACCGAAAATTTCTAATACAGGTATTTTACTCATGATTATGTTGCTCCTTTGGTCTGTATACGACATAGCTTGTCGGCGTTTCTCTTACATAGACTTGAACACATTTAGGTTGATTACTACGCTGGTTTAAAGATGTTTGAACCATTTCGTATATAGTTTGAGCTACAATTTCAGTAGAAGGGCTTTTTCCTTCGAATTGTGGTAAATCATTAAGTAAGTGGTGATCGAATTGACCGTGAACTAATTTCTTTAGCTCGCTAAAATTTACTAAAAAACCATTGTGATCTAATGAATCGCCAACAATCGTTAAATTAACAAAATAAGTATGACCATGTGTGCGCATGCATTTGCCTGCATCTTCACTTGGTATATAATGCGCTGCAGAAAAATTAAAGTCTTTATTTAGTTCGAAAGTATATGGATGTTGTACGCTTGGATAATTTTGTTGGAACATAATTAATTCTCTCCTTTTTCAGCTAAATAGGTATTTAAACCATGCGCTCTTAATTCGCAAGCAGGGCATTCTCCACACCCTTCGCCAACGATGCCGTTATAGCAAGTAAGCGTGTTGTAACGAATATAGTCTAGCGCTCCGAGTTCATCACTTAATGCCCAGGTTGCTTTTTTATCTAACCACATTAAAGGTGTATGAATTACAAAGTCTTTATCCATGGATAGTGATAACGTTACATTCATTGATTTAATAAAACTATCTCTACAATCAGGGTACCCTGAAAAATCCGTCTCGCATACACCGGTAATGATATTTTTAGTGTTTGTCTGGTATGCTAAGGCACCAGCAAAAGATAAGAATAGTAAATTTCTTGCAGGAACAAATGTATTAGGGATACCATCTTCTCCTACTTCGATATCCATATCGTGTTGCGTAAGAGCATTAGGTGTTAGTTGTGAAAGTAAAGACATATCTAAGATGTGATGTTTAACATGTTGTTCTTCTGCAATACGTTTTGCTACTTCAATTTCTGTATCGTGTCTTTGGCCGTATGCGAATGTAACTAGTTCTACACTTTCAAAATATTTTTTAGCCCAAAATAAACAAGTCGTACTATCTTGTCCTCCGCTAAATACTACGATAGCTTTGTCATTGTTTAAAGATTGTTGCGTCATATTGCTTGCACTCCTTCATATTGTCAAACTAGCTGTTATAACTCATGGTGTGACGGCATAAAAAAACGTCCATCTCTATAAAAAAGACAGACGAAAATCATGTGTCTAGTTTTTTATAGAGGGTATCAGCTAGGAACCTCTTTGTATTCATTTATAACGTGATTTAGAATAATATATTTAAACTGTAAAATCAAGTTAATATTTGTGATAATAAGTATAACAGAATAACGAAGATATTTAAAAAGAGGCGACGAAATGATACTAATTATAGATAATAAAGATTCGTTCACTTATAACATCGTAGATTATATTAAGCAAAGTTATCGAGGGCAAGTTAAGGTTATTGATGTAGAAACGGTGACAAATGAACGAATTCGTTTACATCAACCTGATGCAATTATAATTTCACCGGGGCCAGGTTCTCCTGAGGACTATCCTATATTAAATGAAGTAATTCAAACATTTTCTACAGAGGCGCCCATATTAGGCGTTTGTTTAGGGTTTCAACAAATTGTGACTTATTTCGGTGGAAATATAATAAAAAGTGATAAACCTATTCATGGTCATACAACACGCATAACACATAAAGGTATAGGTATCTTTGATGGTTTGCCTGAATCATTCGATGTGATGCGTTATCACTCTTTAAAAGCGGAGCGATCATCCTTTCCAGAAACATTAACTGTTACAGCTACAAATAATGAAGACATTATAATGGCTTTGGAACATAAATTATTACCTATTTATGGAGTACAATATCACCCTGAATCCATATTAAGTGAATATGGTCTTAAACAGATTCAAATATTTATAGATATAGTGGAGGTCTACCATGCAAATACACTTTAATTACCGTTACATAACTGATGAAACAACGCATGAAACGCATCGTTATTTATTCACTCAATGTATTGCTAAAAAAGTTGCATATACAATAGAAGAAGTCGGTGATGTCGTGTGCTTTGCAGAAAGATATCAAAATGATGGCTATTACGCAGCCTTATATTTACCTTATGAAGCGGCAACTTACTTCAATAAAGACATGGCAACGGTGTCGACTGAAGAAGACTATGTATACGCGGCAGTATATGTTTTTGAGAATATATCAGAAACTGAAAATGACGTTGAGGATACAATATATCAACAACAATGTAGCTTCCAATTTCAATTAAATAGAGCTGAGCTTATCAAACATATTCGGACAATTCAATCAGCTATTGTGGAGGGAAACACATATCAAGTAAATTATACAACGAGATTAGTAGATTCAATTCATCATTCTATAGCGACTTTATATTATCATCTTTTAAATGATAATCACGGATTTTATTCTGCGCTTATTGAAACAGATGAGCTACAAGTTGCTTCATTATCACCAGAATTATTCTTCCAACGAGGTCCATTTAAAGCTAATGAAGATATATTATTAAGTAAACCCATGAAAGGTACGATGCCAAGAGGTAGTAATGAAAAAGAAGATAGGCAAAATCTAAACACTTTAAGTCACTCAAGCAAAGATAGAGCAGAAAATGTAATGATTGTAGATTTACTACGTAATGACATGAGTCGAATTGCAAAAACCGGCAGTGTTAATGTATATAAACCGTTTCATATAGAACCATATCAAACAGTATTTCAAATGACGTCAACGATTACTGCCACTTTACATAAAGATACAGACTTAAATCAGATACTAAGTGCACTATTCCCTTGCGGTTCAATTACAGGAGCCCCAAAACTTAATACGATGAGCTATATAAAAGAATTAGAACAAACACCACGAAATATATACTGCGGTGCGATTGGCTTATTACTTCCAAATGGTAAATCAATCTTTAATGTGCCGATTCGAACAATACAATACTTAAATAACCAAGCCATTTATGGAGTCGGTGCAGGTATTACAATTGACTCTATACCTGAGCAGGAAGTTCAAGAATTTATAGACAAAACAAAGATATTGGAGCGATTATAATGCAACTTTTTGAAACGATGAGGTTAGAGTCAGGTTTATTTCCAAGAATTTCTTATCATAAAAAAAGAATGAAAAACGCTTCTGAACAATTAGGGTTTTTGTTTGATGAGTCTACTTGGTCAGAGCTTATAATATCAATTAGCGAGCAATATGCAACGGGTGTTTATCGAATAAAAATTTTGTTGAATAAAGATGGAACAATGCATTACGTTGCAGCGCCTTTGCCAGAAAAGTCAACATTTACAGCAAAGCTGTTACCCTTATCAGCTGATGTGAATAACCAAGTCATAGTTCACAAGACGACACAAAGAGAACATTTAGAGCATAATCATCAAACTGATATCGTTCTATTATATAATGAAGAAGGTAAAGTATTAGAATTTGATATAGGGAATATAATGATAAGAGAAGGTGGCTATTACTATACACCGTTTTATAATGAAGATTTTTTGTGTGGCTGTATGCGTCAAGAATTATTAGACAAAGGTGAGTTAATAGAAAAAGATTATGATATACATGAATTAAAAGATAAAATAAGTAGTAATATGATACAGATTTTTCTAATAAATAGTTTGCGAGAGGTTGCCGAGGTAGAAATTTATCTATAGAATATAGAAAGTATAATCATGGCGTCATTGATAGCGCATACGCAATTTAAAATAATCAAATTTTATAAACAAAATAGTAAAGACAAAATTTATAAACAGTGAGTGAGGAAAAATGATGATATTGGTTTGGGCATTTACAATTATTATAATTTCTATGCTTACCAAATGGGGCGTAAATCAATTGTTGAAACGACAAAGTGTTTATTTAACACGCTTCGTCATTACAGTATCTTGCATATTTCAATTTATATTTGTCTATTTCCTAGTAAAAGAACTCGTACATTATTTGATACAAGTATTTGATGTATTTTATCGTTAGTAACAATTTATGAGGTGAAACTATGAAGATATATAGTCAAGGAGACCAAGCAATAGTGGTTTCTATAGAAAAAGAAGTCTCTAAAGATTTGACTGAAGATCTGTTAGCTTTGAAAAAATATTTAGCAGACAAACAGTATCCTTTTATAACAGAAATTGTACCTACAGAATCAGACATGATGATTTGTTATGATGCAAGGGACATGATTAAGCATCATCATATTCAATCTCCATTTTTATATATGAAAGCGTTAATGCAAACGGTACAAATGGAAATTAAGCATGACGAAGAAACAGTTGAACCTATTGAAATTCCAGTCGTGTATGGTGGGAAATGTGGACCTGATTTAGATGCTCTACTGACTTACTATAAAATGGATTTCGAAAAATTTGTGAAATTACATACGGAACAAAATTATTTTGTGTCAATGATGGGCTATACACCAGGATTTCCTTATTTAACTGGCATGAATAAGCGTTTATTTGTAAATCATACAGGTGGGAAAAAGACATTTATTCCTGCGGGTTCTGTAATTATTGAAGGTAAAAAGACAGGAATCACTACAACTGATACATATGGTGATTGGTTAGTCATAGGGTATACACCTGTTCGATTGTTTAATCCGGAATTAGAAGATTTCACAAAATTAAAATTAGGAGACAATGTTAAATTTTGTGCGATTCAAGAGGAAGCGCTGGATTTAGGAGGGTTTCAACCATGTCAATCATAA
This sequence comes from Staphylococcus sp. mip270_02, assembly GCF_054031535.1. Taxonomy (NCBI): domain Bacteria; kingdom Bacillati; phylum Bacillota; class Bacilli; order Caryophanales; family Staphylococcaceae; genus Staphylococcus; species Staphylococcus sp. mip270_02. Next base: position 2,652,393 of record NZ_CM132934.1, on the reverse strand, counting down.
TAGAAGGTGAAGGGCTATTTTCAAGTTTCCAAGATTTTGGTCGTAAAGGGTATGAGCACGATGGTGTTATCCCTGGGGGTGCTTTAGATCCTCTATCTCATGAAATAGCAAATAGACTTGTAGCTAATGATAAGAATGAAGCTACTTTAGAAATGACAAATCGAATGGCGAGTTTTCGTTTTACTGAACCGACGCTTATTGCATTGAGTGGAGGGAATTTTAAAGCTAAAACTGAACACATGAAAGTGCTACCCAATAAGTTATATTTGATGGAAAAAGGTGATGTACTTGTGTTTACTGAAACGAATCGTACATCCAGAGTTTACTTGGCAGTAGGCGGAGGATTTGAACTTAGTGAATGGCTAGGGTCAACTTCAACGGACTTTAAGTCGAAAATTGGTGGCTTCCAAGGTCGTAACCTACAAAAAGGTGACGAAGTTAACATGAAACGAAATTACACTGAGCGTCATCATAAATTATTTGAAAACTTAAAAGAAACACATCAAACAGATTGGGGTATCGATGGTTACGCGCTATCTTTCAATTATATGTCCGATGTTTTTCATGTGATAAAGAATAAAGGAACAGAAGATTTTAAACCTAAAATATTGAATCGATTTACTTCTGGAGAATATAAAGTGACAAGTAAAGCAAATAGAGTTGGCATGTATTTAGAAGGAGAACCTGTAAAAGCATTTTACGAAGACATGCCAGAACATCAATCAGTACAAATTGGTACGATACAAGTAAAACGAGATGGCACACCAATTATTTTATTAAATGATCATTATACTTTAGGCAGCTACCCACAAATTGGTACGATTGCAAGTTATCATTTAACAAAACTAGGACAAAAACATCAAGGAACTAAATTGAAATTTCAATTTATAGATGTGGAAAGTGCGGAGAAGAATTTAATTAAATATACAAACTGGTTGAATCAGTTATTTCACGGCATTGAATATAGAATGCAATTAGAGATGTTGAAATAGCGACTATATAAATAATTAAAAGCAGTAACGCCAAAAATAAGCCTAGGTTTTGGGTTACTGCTTTTTATATTTTATTCCTTTGAATTTTTGGGATGATTTCAAAAATATATAATGACATAGAAGTTAGAGAGTGTATCAGCAAAATTGCTAATACGACCATAGTCCGATTAATATACTATCCAATAAAGGTATAATTAAAAAACATATAAATACTTAATAGTAAGTTAATGACCGTTTAACAAGGCGTTAATAAAGCTTTTGTTTGATACCAAATTACATAAAAAAGTGTCTTTTTACTTGATATTTAGCTATGATTGCTTTATATTTATTAATTGAACTATGTGCGTTTTATTACGAGCATATTACAAAAAGATAAAAATTGTAAATATAATTTTAACTTATGGTTATGAGTAATAGTGATTGGAATAACTATAGTTAACTATCAATGATTCATAATAATAGATATCAAATAAAACTTAAAAACTGAAACATATGAATGCTTGTAACAGTGTACTTTAAATTAATGATTAAAGGTGACACTAAAGCATAATTCTAAAACAATTTGCCCAAGCCAATAACGACTTTCGTTTATTAGAGATACTAACATCGCTAATAAGTGTTTAAGATAGTAACTTTGCCACTTTTTATAAGGTTAGGTAAGCGTTCTAGCCTATATTAATTTATATCGGGGGATAAGAACATGAGTATACACAAAAAGAAATTAACTCTTTTTGGGTTTTTTATTTTAACGGTGCTAACAGTCACCTTAAAAACATATTTTTCATATTATGTTGATTTTTCTTTAGGCGTTAAAGGATTAGTTCAAAACCTAATCTTGTTAATGAATCCATACAGTTTAATTGCATTAGTATTGAGTATTTTCTTGTTTTTCAAGGGTAAGAAAGCTTTTTGGTTCATCTTTATTGGTGGCTTTTTATTAACTTTCTTATTATACGCAAACGTTGTATACTTCAGATTCTTTTCTGACTTCTTAACATTTAGTACATTAAACCAGGTTGGAAATGTTGAATCGATGGGTGGCGCTGTAACAGCTTCATTCAAATGGTATGATTTCGTTTACTTTATAGATACTATTGTGTATCTGTTTGTTTTAATTTTTAAACAAAAATGGTTTGATAAGCGTGTATTTAGCAAAAAGTTTGTGCCAGTAGTAATGGCTGCGTCAGTTGCATTATTCTTTTTAAACTTGGCATTTGCTGAATCAGATCGCCCAGAATTATTAACACGTACATTTGACCATAAATATTTAGTTAAATATTTAGGCCCATATAATTTTACTGTATATGACGGTGTTAAAACAGTTCAAAATAATCAACAAAAAGCGTTGGCTAATGAAGATGATTTAACTAAAGTATTGAATTATACGAAACAAAAGCGAACTGAACCAAATAAAGAATATTTCGGTGCCGCTAAAAAGAAAAATGTTATTAAAATTCATTTAGAAAGCTTCCAAACTTTCTTAATAAATAAAAAAGTAAATGGTGAAGAAGTTACACCATTCTTAAATAAACTCTCGTCTGGTAATGAAGGATACAGATATTATCCAAACTTCTATCATCAGACAGGACAAGGTAAAACTTCGGATTCAGAGTTTACTATGGATAACAGCTTGTTTGGTTTACCACAAGGTTCAGCTTATTCATTGAAAGGTGATAACACTTACCAATCACTACCTGCTATACTAGATCAACAGCAAGGTTATACATCTAGTGTTATGCATGGTGACTACAAAACATTCTGGAACCGTGATCAAGTTTACAAACACTTTGGCGTAGATAAATTTTACGACGCAACTTATTACGATATGTCTGAAGAAAATCTTGAAAATTTAGGTCTTAAAGATAAAGAGTTCTTTAAAGAATCTGCAGATTATTTAGCAAAAGAAAAAGAGCCATTCTATAGTCATTTAATTACGTTAACTAACCACTACCCATTCACTGTGAAACCAGAAGATGCATCAATCGATAAACCAAACACAGGCGATTCAACAGTAGATGGTTATGTACAAACAGCAAGATACCTTGATGAATCATTAGAAGAGTTTGTCAATGAACTTAAGAAAAAAGGTTTATATGATGATTCAGTAATAATGATTTACGGTGACCACTATGGTATTTCTGAAAACCATAATAAAGCCATGGAAAAATTATTAGGTGAAGAAATTACACCTGCTAAATTTAATGACTTAAACCGTACAGGTTTCTGGTTGAAGATTCCAGGTAAAGAAGGTACTGTAGATAAAACTTATGCAGGACAAGCTGATGTAATGCCTACATTATTACACTTAATGGGTATCGATACGAAGAACTATTTAATGATGGGTACAGATTTATTATCTAAAGATCACAATGATACAGTACCGTTTAGAAATGGTGACTTTGTAACGAAAGACTATAAATATGTTAATGGTAGAATTTATGATAATAAGAATAATGAACCTATGACAGAAAAGCCTAAAGACTTCGATAAGCGTAAACAACAATCTGAGAAAGACTTACAAATGAGTGACGATGTCCTCAACGGCGATTTATTGAGATTCTATGATAATCCTGATTTCGATAAAGTTAAGCCTTCAGATTATGAATATAAATCAGGTCCAAAAGGACAAGAGAAAAAATAAATAAAAATACCGACGATTCTAATTTAGAGTCGTCGGTATTTTTATTTATTATAGATGCCTATTGGGGACAGTTTGTTTTAATATAATCATAAAATAGAGGCGTTGACCATATCTTGTATATTGCTTAAAGTATCAATTTGATAAATGTTTGACTAAACGTAAGAAACAGTCCGGGACATTAATATACGTCTCGGACTGTTAAATCATGTCGTCTTGTTTAATGTTGAAATTTAAAATACATCAATCGCATAGTTTGTCCTTATCCAAGTGCAACATCTAAAATCATCATAATAGTGAAACCTAGCATGAGACTCATTGTTGCAAGGTCAGTATTATTACTAGCTTGGGAATCAGGAATAAGTTCTTCAACAACTACAAATATCATCGCTCCTGCAGCAAATGCTAGGGCATAGGGTAACATTGGAGTAACAACTAATACAGCGGCTGCGCCAATTGTAGCAAATATAGGCTCAACGATAGCAGACGCTTGCCCATAGTTAAATGCTTTCCATCTAGAAGCGCCAGCTGCTCTTATTGGCATAGACAAGGCTGCTCCTTCAGGAATGTTTTGAATACCGATTCCTATAGCTAAACCAAGGGCTCCTAAAAATGTAGCTTGCCCATTGCCAGCTACGATACCACCAAAAGCAACACCAATAGATAAACCTTCGGGTATATTGTGTAGCGTTATAGCTAAAACGAGTAACGTATTCTTATTGAGTTTTTTTGTGCCTACACCTTCTTGGTATTGGTTTGTGTCTTGGGTGTTTGGGTGTATATGAGGAATAACTAAATCTAGTGCACGAATAAATACTCCGCCCAATAGAAAACCGATAGCAGCTGGTAACCAAGGTAATGATGTACCTTCGCCATAATTAATAGCTGGTTGTAAGAGTGACCAAAAGCTAGCTGCAATCATTATACCTGCAGCGAAACCTTGCATTGAATTTAGAATCTTATCATTTACTCTCTTGAAAATAAAAACAGCTGCAGCTCCTAATGCAGTAAGTAGCCATGTAATAATACCTGCTATTAATGCTTGGATATAAGGAGGCAAGTTTTGGAAAAATTCCGACATAAGCATTGCTCCTTTGTATCATTTGAGTTAAAAAAGGTGTATAATATGTAGAACTGAAATTAAGTTTAACAGAAATAATTATAATTTTCGATATTAAAAAGGATGTTGGGCAATGGAAGCATATAAAATTGAACATTTACATAAATCATATGCCGATAAAACCATTTTTGATAATTTGCAGTTGTCAATTTCTGAAGGTGAGAAAATAGGACTTGTAGGTATAAATGGTACGGGTAAAAGTACACTATTGAAAGTGATCGCTGGATTGGATGAAGACTTTGAGGCAGAAGTATCACATCCTAATGCTTATCGCATCCGATATTCTTCTCAAAAACATGATTTTGATCAAAATATGACGGTGTTTGAAGCTGTATTAACTTCAGAAACTGAAACGATTAAGGTTATAAGAACTTATGAAAATGCTTTGGCGCAATATACAGCGACCCAAAGTGATGAAGATTTTCAGAAAATGATGCAAGCACAAGAAGCAATGGATAATTACCAAGCATGGGATTATAGTGCTGAAATTAAAACGATTCTTTCTAAATTAGGTATCTATGACATAAACAAAGAAGTGAGTGAACTTTCAGGAGGTCAACAAAAACGTGTTGGTTTAGCTAAAACACTTATTGAACAACCTGATTTATTACTATTAGATGAGCCAACAAACCATTTAGATTTTGAATCAATCAATTGGCTAATTAACTATGTGAAACAATATCCGCATACAGTATTATTTATCACACATGATCGTTATTTCCTAAATGAAGTATCCTCTCGTATTATTGAATTAGATAGAGGCAAGCTTACTACCTATGTAGGAAATTACGAAGATTATATAGCTCAACGAGCAGAAAATGAAATTATAGAGCAAAAACAACAAGCGAAACAGCAATCCTTATATAAGAAGGAACTTGAATGGATGCGTGCTGGTGTTAAGGCACGTACGACTAAGCAACAAGCTCGTAAAAATAGATTTAATGACTTGGAACAAGATGTGAAAAATCAACACCAACAAGAGAAAGCATCTTTAAACCTTGCTTATTCTAGATTAGGAAAACAAGTTTTCGAATTAGATGGCTTAACAAAACGTATTAACAAAAAAACTTTATTTGAAGATATAACTCAAATTATCCAAAGTGGGCAACAAATTGGTATTGTTGGTCCTAATGGTGCAGGTAAAACAACGTTACTGAATATCCTAAATGGGGAAGATAAAGAGTTTGAAGGTGACCTTAAAATCGGACAAACGGTAAAAGTCGCTTACTTCAAACAAACTGAAGAACGGTTAGATCGTGATATAAGAATGATAGATTATCTGAGAGAAGAAAGTGAAGTTGCTAAAGAAAAAGATGGTACATCGGTATCTATAACTCAATTACTAGAAAGGTTCTTATTTCCAAGTGCAACTCATGGTAAAAAGATTTATAAATTATCAGGTGGAGAGCAAAAAAGATTATACCTTTTAAGGTTATTGGTACACCAACCGAATGTTCTTCTGCTAGATGAGCCAACAAATGATTTAGATACAGAAACACTTACAATTCTTGAAGATTATATTGAAACGTTTGGTGGCGCCGTCATCACAGTTAGTCACGATAGATATTTCTTAAATAAAGTAGCACAAGAGTATTGGTATATTCATGATGGACAGATGGAGCGCATCATAGGTACGTTTGAAGATTATGAAGCTTATAAAAAGGAACAACATCAGTTAAACGAGCAAAAGAGTCAACAGACTAAAGTTAAACAGCAACCTGACAAGAAAAAAAGAAGAGGTTTATCTTTTAAAGAAAAACAAGAGTATGAAATGATTATTGAACGTATTGATACAACTGAAGAACGATTAGAAACTATAGAAAAAGAGATGATTGAGGCAACCTCTGATTATGCCAAGATTAAAGAACTAAGCGAAGAACAACGAAGATTAAATGCGTTGTATGAAGAAGACATTGCAAGATGGAGCGAACTTGAAGAACAAAAAGAACAATGAGGGATTTTATAACATGGAGTCAACTTTATCGCATTATTTTGGCTACGACACATACCGTCCTGGCCAAAAAGAAATCATATCAAAAGTATTAAATCATCAAAATGTGCTCGGCGTTTTACCTACCGGTGGGGGGAAATCAATTTGTTATCAAGTACCAGGATTAATGTTGGGTGGCACAACAATTGTTATCAGCCCATTAATCTCATTGATGAAAGACCAAGTTGATCAATTAAAGGCCATGGGTATTCGTGCAGCATATTTAAATAGCAGTTTAACGCAAAAACAGCAAAAAGAAATTGAAACGCAATTAAGAAATGGTGAAATTCAATTCTTATATGTTGCACCAGAACGTTTCGATAATGCTTATTTTATTAGCTTATTACAACAACTATCAATTCATTTAGTTGCTTTTGACGAAGCCCACTGTATTTCTAAATGGGGTCATGACTTTAGACCAAGTTATCAAGATGTAATCCACAAAGTATTTGCATTACCACAAGACTTTACGATTGTTGCACTAACTGCCACAGCAACTATTGAAGTACAAAAAGACATAATGGAACGTTTGAATATAGGAAAAAATGATGAGGTAAAAACGAGTACAAAAAGACGAAATCTTGTGTTTCAAGTCAATCCTACTTATCAACGTCAAAAATTTGTAATGGAATATGTGAAACAACATAAAAAGGCAGCTGGTATTATCTACTGCTCTACACGTAAACAAGTTGAAGAATTACATGAAGCTTTAAAGAGCAATGATATTAACAGTACGATTTATCACGCTGGATTAACAAACAAAGAACGTGAAGCAGCACAAAATGATTTTGTGTATGATCGCGTACGTGTTGTTGTCGCAACTAACGCTTTTGGTATGGGTATAGATAAATCCAATGTGAGATTTGTTATACATTATAATATGCCGGGTGATTTAGAATCATATTATCAAGAAGCAGGACGTGCGGGTCGTGATGGCTTGAACAGTGACTGTATCTTATTATTTAGTGAACGAGACATTGGATTACACCAATATTTTATTTCATCGTCAAAAGCCGATGATGACTACAAAGATAAAATGGGTGAGAAACTAACGAAAATGATTCTCTATACAAAAACGAAAAAATGTTTAGAGGCGACTTTAGTTCATTACTTTGAACCGAATGAAAAACTTGAAGAATGTGAACAATGTAGTAATTGCATCATTGAGAATAAGACTTATAATATGACAGATGAAGCGAAAATGATTGTAAGTTGTATTGCTCGTATGAAGCAAAAAGAGAGCTATAGTGTCATTATACAGGTGTTGAGAGGTGAAGATTCTGATTATATTCGTTATTGTGATTATAACGAATTATCAACACATGGAATTATGAAAAGTTATACAACTTCAGAACTTAGCCATTTGATAGATGAATTGAGATTTAAAGGATTTTTAAATGAACACGATGAGATTTTAACGTGTGATCAATCTGTGAAGAATTTGCTCGGTGGACAAGTTGAAATATTTACAACGCCATTCAAACGTAAAACAAGAGAAAAAGTAAATATAAATACGGTAGAAGGTGTGGACCGTGCGTTATTTGACGAATTAATTGGTGTCCGTAAAGAATTAAGTGAGAGCTTAAGTATTCCACCGGTTAGTATTTTCTCAGATTTTACACTAGAAGAATTTGCTAAAAGAAAACCAGAAACAAAACAAGAAATGATTTTAATTGAAGGTGTAGGTAGTTATAAATTAAAACATTATTGCCCGATGTTTTTGGAAAAAATTCAATCTTATAAATCTAAAATTTAATAGAATTAAACAACTGATATGGACAAAACCAGCAATAGAACGAGTCACTTATATGCTAATAAGCTAATCACGATAGTATGTATACTAAAAATATGATTTACAAATCTCTTTTTCAAGTGATTTCTTAAGTATTTAAGTTTATAGCTATCTTATTATTTAGAAAATAGATAGCTTTCCGTCTGCTGATTATCATAAGTGAATAACAAGTAAACTAAAGTTATCAAGCGAAGTTAATTTGACAATAATTAATATACTATGCAGAATATTGAGTCATAGATATAATTTTATTTCGAATTAACTTCGTTTTTTTAATGATTAGAATGATGACCTGTAAGTTAAATACTATGAACAAATTAATTGAATTATACATGAAAGCAATAAAAATAGGGAATATGTCATTTGATTGAAAATCTAATTTTTTGTTAAATGAATATATGATAATGAAGGTGACAAAGTGATAGAATTTAAGAATGTAGTTAAACGCTACGGTGATAAAGTAGCTGTAGATGATATTAGTTTTAATATTAAAGAAGGGGAATTTTTTGTTTTAATCGGGCCGTCAGGTTGCGGTAAGACGACTACGTTAAAAATGATAAATCGATTAATTTCTCTTTCTGAAGGTTATATTTATTTTAAAGATAAACCGATAAGTGATTATCCAATATATGAAATGCGTTGGGACATTGGCTACGTTTTACAACAAATTGCATTATTCCCACATATGACAATTAAAGAGAATATTGCGCAAGTGCCACAAATGAAAAAGTGGAAAGATGAGGATATAGACCAACGTATTGATGAATTAATGGATATGGTAGGACTAGAACCTGAAATATACAAAAATCGTAAACCGGATGAACTCTCTGGTGGACAACAGCAACGTGTAGGGGTTATTCGTGCACTGGCAGCTGATCCACCAGTCATTTTAATGGATGAGCCATATAGTGCCCTAGACCCAATTAGCCGTGAAAAATTACAAGATGACTTAATAGAGCTACAACAAAAAATAAAAAAAACAATTATATTTGTAACTCATGATATTCAAGAAGCAATGAAGATGGGCGACCGTATATGCTTGTTGAATAAAGGTCATATTGAACAAATAGATACACCAGAAGGCTTTGTCACAAATCCTAAAAATGACTTTGTTAAACAATTTATGGGTGATAAATTAAACCGATCAGTTAATGAGTTAAAACTTTCCGAAATAATAGATCAGTTATCTATAAAAGAAGGAGAGACAAAAGAAAGTTATCCAATCGTTGAAAGCAATTTATATGTTAAAGACGTATATACAGATTTGATAGACAACGAAGCCGTTATTATTAATGATTCAGCTACCTCAACACAACGCGTGTTGAAACGACAAGATATTTTTCAAATTTTGTCAGAGCGTAAAGGAGGTCATAATGAATGAATACCTTCATTAATACACTTATAGAGCGTAGAGGACAATTAATAACAACCATATTTGAACATATACAATTATCTTTTATAGCACTTTTGATTGCAGCACTAATTGGTGTGCCGTTAGGTATATTTTTAACAAAAACACGTAAACTTTCTGAAATTGTTATGAATATCGCGGCGATACTTCAAACAATACCTTCATTAGCATTGTTAGGGCTAATGATACCGTTGTTCGGTATTGGTAAAGTTCCGGCGGTTATAGCATTAGTTGTATATGCGCTATTACCAATTTTAAGAAATACATATACTGGTATTAATGAAGTAGATGCATCCTTAGTAGAAGCGGCAAAAGGTATCGGTATGAAACCGGGTAGAAGATTGACTAAAGTAGAATTACCAATTGCTATGCCAGTCATTATGGCAGGTATTCGTACGGCAATGGTATTAATTATTGGTACAGCAACATTAGCTGCGCTTATTGGTGCTGGCGGTTTAGGTGATTTAATTTTATTAGGAATTGATAGAAATGATTCATCACTTATTTTAATTGGTGCCATCCCAGCGGCATTATTAGCTATTTTATTCGATTTAGTGTTACGTTTTATGCAAAAGCTATCATATAAAAAACTTTTGGTGTCACTCAGCGCGATTGTTATTATTTTATTGTTAGTAATTATTGCACCATTGTTAGCTCAAAAAGGTGACAAAATTGTTTTAGCTGGGAAATTAGGTTCAGAGCCATCTGTAATAACTAATATGTATAAAATATTAATTGAGGAAGATACGGACAATACAGTAGAGGTTAAAGATGGTATGGGTAAAACTTCATTTCTTTTTAATGCGCTAAAATCTGATGATATTGATGGCTATTTAGAATTCACTGGCACTGTATTAGGTGAATTAACTAAAGAAGATTTAAAATCTAAGCAAGAATCAAAAGTATATAATCAAGCGAAATCTAGTTTGGAAGATAAATATGATATGACGATGTTGAAACCTATGAAATACAATAATACGTATGCATTAGCAGTGAAAAAAGATTTTGCTGAAAAACATAACATCAAAACAATTGGAGATTTGAATAAGGTGAGCGATGAGATTAAACCAGGCTTTACATTGGAATTTAATGATCGTGGAGATGGTTATCCAGCTGTTAAAAAAGCCTACGACCTAGATGTAGGTGATGTGAAAACAATGGAACCAAAACTACGTTATCAAGCGATAGAGAATGGAGATATTAATCTGATTGATGCTTACTCAACGGATGCTGAATTAAAACAATATGATATGGTTGTGTTGGAAGATGATAAGCATGTGTTCCCTCCTTATCAAGGAGCACCTATGTTTAAAACATCTTATCTAAAAGAACACCCTGAAATTAAAAAACCACTAAATCGCTTAGCTGGGAAAATTTCAGACGAAGATATGCAGGCTATGAATTATGATGTAACAGTGAAAAAGAAAGACCCCTATAATGTTGCAAAAAATTATTTAGAGGCACATAATTTAATCGATAAATAAATATTAATAAGATAATATGAGGCTAATAATTTAGTATGAAATATAATACTAAATTATTTGGTCTCATATTTTTTTCCTTATAAATAATGGAGACTATAATGATACATTGATTTTAGCCTGTTATAAGGTTTATAATAGTTACTAAGTTTTGAAATTTCTGTAAATTTAAGGAGGACCGAAGCAACTATGAAGAAACAAATTGAACAATTATCAGCTTACGAACCAGGACTATCGCCTCGAGCGTTAAAAGAACAATACGGAATTGAAGGTGAGTTATATAAATTAGCTTCTAATGAGAATTTATATGGTCCAACACCAAAAGTTAATGAGGCAATTCAAGCACATTTAGATGAGCTACAATTTTACCCTGAGACGGGTTCTCCATTATTAAAAGAAGCAATAAGCAAACATTTAAACGTAGACGCATCACGTATATTATTCGGCGCTGGTTTAGATGAAGTTATCTTAATGATTTCACGTGCAGTACTGACTGCTGGAGATAAAATTGTGACAAGTGAAATGACATTTGGACAATATTATCATAATGCGATTGTAGAATCTGCAAACGTAACACAAGTGCCACTCCAAGAGGGTCATTTTGATTTAGAAGGTATTTTGTCGGAAATTGATGAAGATACTAAGTTAGTTTGGCTATGTAATCCAAACAATCCAACCGGAACTTATTTTTCACATGATGAATTACAGCGCTTTTTAGAACGTGTACCGAGTGATATACCGGTTATTATTGATGAAGCATATGTTGAATTTGTAACTGCCGATGATTTTCCAAATACGTTAGCATTACAACAACAATTTGCAAATGCCTTTTTATTACGTACATTTTCAAAAGCATATGGTTTAGCGGGTATGCGTATTGGATATGTTGTAGCCGCTAAAGAAGCTATTGAAAAGTACAACATCATACGTCCACCATTTAATGTTGGCCGTCTATCAGAATATGCTGCCTTAGCTGCATTAAAAGATCAAGACTATTTAGCTTCTATACGTGATCGCAATGCTCAAGAGAGAGCAAAGTTCTTTGAATTATCTCAAAGTGATGCGTTTTATCCTAGTCAAACGAATTTTATTTATGTTCAAACAGATAAACCACACGATTTGTATGAAGCATTGTTAAATGTAGGATGTATTACAAGAGAGTTTCCTAAAGGTGTGCGTATCACAATTGGATTCCCAGAGCAAAATGCAAAAATGATAGAAGTACTTAAAGAGTTTAACTTCTAAAAATAATTCTTAATGAACGTTCAACGATACAAAGTTTAGCATTTGATTAATATAAGTAGTGTGTTTATTATATGGCTATCCTATTGGCCTAGTAAATTACTTGAAAGTGATAATATTAATGCTATGTTCAATTTTGGTTTAGTTGAACGTGTTTTGCTATAATTGAGGTATATAGGGATAGATTTGTTACGTGTTATATAGTATGTTACAAATTAAAGTATATTAAGTAGGAAAAGGGAGTAGAGTAGTACATGACTAGAAAATCAATAGCGATTGATATGGATGAGGTACTTGCGGATACAGTGGGTGCATTAATTGAAGATGTAAATAAGCGTACAGACTTAGGTATTTCTATAGATATGTTAGATGGTATTAAATTAAGACATGCAATGCCTGAACATGATGGCTTACTGACTGAAATTTTACGCGAACCTGGATTTTTCAAAAAATTAGAAGTGATGGCTGATGCACAAGAAGTTGTGAAGAAGTTAACTGAACATTATGATGTATTTATCGCGACTGCTGCAATGGATGTACCGACGTCGTTTCATGATAAATATAATTGGTTAAGAGAGTATTTCCCGTTTTTAGATCCTCAACATTTTGTGTTTTGCGGTCGAAAAGATATTGTTAACGCAGATTATTTAATTGATGATAATCCAAGACAGTTAAGTATCTTTACTGGAACACCAATTATGTACACAGCAACACATAATATCAATGATGATAGATTTGCACGCGTTAATAATTGGAAAGATGTAGAGCAATATTTTTTAGGTGATAGTGAATACAAAATTTAAATACTTTTTTTAGCAGTGAAGAGGGGGAATCTTGTTGCCTTCTTTGCTGCTTTTATTTATGGATTTATTGAGCTCGGTTCAAGCATTAAAAATAAGATTTTATTAATGACATCATAGTCAATAATAAAATCTTATTTACATATGCTATTAGGTTGTAAATCAGTATTTGTACTAATCTTCGTCTGTTTGTTGTGTATCTATATTTGAGTCTGGTAGAGTTAGTATATTAATTGCACTAGGCACAATTTCAATGTTAAGTGGCGTGTTTAAGGCAATTTCTCCATCTATATCTATTTTCATTTGTGGATTAGCTTCAATAGTTATTTCTTTAGCTAGGATGTGTTTAATACCATCCGTCATGTTATTCCAATTCATACTATCGCGTTGTTTAAATATATCAGCTATTACACTTGAACTGTGCTCCTCAAAAATGAATATATTTAAATAGCCGTCACTAGGTGAGAGGTCTGTTAACGGAATACGACTACCGCCTATAAATGGACCATTTGCTACAACAATCATTGCTGTATTGCCATTGATTTCTTTTCCATCTACGGTCATTTTGTAATCAAAGTGCTCTGGGTTGAGTAATGTTTTAACAGTAGAACCGACATAGCTCAGTTTCCCGAAAACGTCTTTATTCCCATTTTGCACATTTTCTGCATTTTGAACTATAAGACCTAATCCGGCGAAGTTAAGTGCGTATTGATCATTTATTTTCATTACATCATAGGGGCGCAATTCTGAATTGATTAATTGCTGGCTTGCCGATTTATGACGTGGATTAAAGTTTAATGTCTTTACGAAATCATTAAAGGTACCGCCAGGAATAATACCAATAGGGATATCTAATTCACTTTGCATCAGTCCATTAATAAGTTCATTTACTGTGCCATCTCCACCAAGAATGAAAATAATATCAACATCATCACTATAGCTTTGGTTTTTTATTTTTTTACAGAAAGTGATGATATCACCTTCATTTTCACTTAGTTGGATTGATAAATGTTTACAAAATGTTGTTAAAGAAGAGGCCACATCCCCTAAACCTCTGTAAATATCTTTTATACCTGAGTGTTCATGATAAAATAACACACCGTGTTTGTATTTTGTTTTAGTCAATCTATTCACCATATTTCTTTTGATTTTGCGTTCTATTTTATTATGTACCCAATTTTCTTATGAAATAAAGACATAATATTTAGAGACTAAATTATAGACTTTAATCATCTAGTAAGCAAATAGAAAGTCATATTCATAAATATAAGCTAGTAGTGAGATGACGTATTATGTGCTTTTTATGAACATATAATAAGATATTCTAAAGTTAATGCGTAAATTTGATATTGGTTTATGTTAGGAAAATGAGAGCTGGTATGTATTTTGTTACTATAGAGTAGTAAAAAATAACCCAAACGCTTAACCAAGCGTTTGGGTTTATTTCAGACTTTTGACTTTGTTGGTAGATTTTTGTGCATGAATTCCGTGGGAACTGCCTCAGCCTGTAACCTTTGGCTAGTACTATTTCCACAGGAGTCGTCGGTCCAAAGCACTATTAATTTTACACTGAAAACATTATAATATATCAATTAAATAGTTTGGTGGTTGTTATATTGAATATATCAATTGATAAAAGACCACTGTTATTTTGAAAAAATTATACGAACATAAATAAACCCTAGGCACTATCACCTGAGGTTTATTTATGTTCGAATTGAAATTATTTAATGCCTCTCATGCCTTTAACAATTTTTGGTACAAAAGCAAGGACAATAAGACTTACGATAATTGCGATAACACCTAAGAATAAGAAATAGTTTTTATAGCCTAGTGGTTCGATTAAATGAACCAGTGTACCATTAATAGCTTGTGCACATGCATTTGTTAATAACCATAAACTCATCATTTGTGTGTTAAACGCTTTTGGAGCTAATTTAACAGCGGCACTATTACCAGTTGGTGATAAGCATAGTTCGCCAATTACACAGATAATATATGAAAGGATAACCCAGTTAACACTTAACATTGAACCATCTGCGGAGTGCCCAATTAAACCTATCATGATATATGAAGCACCAGCTAACAATGCACCTAAAACAAATTTTGTCGCTATGCTTGGTTGGCGTCGAGCCATTTTTGCCCATATGATTGAAACAACTGGAGCTAATAATACGATAAACAATGGATTAATAGATTGGAAAAGTGTTGGACCAAAATCAGTCTTCCATCCAAAAATATTTAATTTCATATCACTGCTTTCAAAGGCGAATAAGTTAAGTACATTTGCCCCTTGTTCTTGAATAGACCAGAATAAAACACCTAAAACAAACAATGGTATAAAAGCAATAACACGTGAACGTTCATCGTCTGTTACTTCTTTGCTGCGTATCATTATTGTAAAGTAAATAATAGGTAATGCTATACCGAGTACTAAAACAGTTGTACTTACAATGCTAAATGAAAGTGTACCTGTTAAACCAGTAATAATTAACACAGCGGCAATAATTAGCGTTATAACCGCAAATATTAAACCGTATTTTTTCTTTTCTTGTTGATTTAATGGATTAGTAGGTTTTGTACCAACATCGCCAATATTTTTCTTGTTGAAAATCATGTACCAAATTAAACCAAGTGCCATACCAATGGCTGCAATTAAGAAGCCGGCATGGAAATTCCCACTATTTACAAATTGATTTAAAATTAATGGTGAAAGTAATCCACCTAAGTTTACTGACATATAGAAAATAACAAAACCTGCATCTATGCGTGTGTCATTCTCTGGATATAATCTACCAACAATATTTGAAATACTTGGTTTCATTAAACCTGAACCAATTATAATGAAAAACATTGAGATAAATAGTCCGATAACATCTAATGGTAAACTTAAGAAAATATGACCAATAATAATTAATACGCCACCATAAAACGTGGCTTTACGTGTGCCGGTAATTCTATCTGAAATCCAACCTCCAAGCACTGAAGTCATATAAATTAATGCACCATACACAGCCATAACTGATTGTGCAGTGCTTTTATCCATACCAAGGCCACCGTCTTTGATAGCGAAATACATATAGAAGATTAATAATGCACGCATACCATAGTAGCTGAATCTTTCCCAAAATTCTACGAAAAATAAAACACCGAGTCCTTTAGGGTGACCAAAAAAACCTTTTTGAGGAATTGATTCGACTGTTGGATCTTGTGATGTATACTTATCTTGCATAAAACATTCCCGTCCTTCCTTACTCCCAATAAAAATGTATAAAAAAGATTTTACGCTTAATTAAATTTAATTGCAATAATATTCTCAAAATAGCAATATTGTGAATATTCTGATAAATTATAGTTAATATATCGTTATATTTATATTCCGGTAAATATAAAATACAGTGTTCACAGAATGGGTAAAATTGGTAATGTTTGCAATGGATTATAGTTAAGAATAGTATGGTCATGTTAAAAGGGGGTAGCGTTGAGGTGAGAAGTAATTCAGTTAAAGGGTATATGTGTAAGGATCACCGATGTGTTAGTGGAATAAAGATATAAGGTAGGGATATTTTTAAAACAAGTACTTTTGAAGGTAGTCAGAATTAAGAGTAAGATAAAACAGCCCAAGACAATATTGTCTTGGGCTGTTAATCAAGTTAAGGATAGATGAAGGAAGCGAAATTATACCGTATATTTTAAATTATTTCTCCTAGTCATCTGTCCAATTAATTTAATTAATAAACGCCTTTCATCGCGCGTTTAACTTTTGGTGAAATGAGTAATAATAACACACCGATTACTACTGCAACAAGACCTGAATACATAAAGTAATCACTTTGATTCATCCTAGTATAGACAACAACGAGTTGTGCGTTGAGTCCTTGTGCAGTTGCGTTACTAAGCATCCATAAGCTCATCATACGTGCTGTGAATGTAATAGGAGCTAATTTTGTAGTTGTTGATAAACCAACAGGTGAGATACAAAGTTCACCAATTGTTATCAATAAGAAACTTAGTACAAGCCATAATGGGTTAATTAATTCATTCCCTGTAGCTAACGGAATAATCATTACTAAATATGATAAACCGGCAATAATTGCACCAAATGCAAATTTGTATACAGTAGGCGGGTTGTGTTTGCCCAATTTCATCCATAACGTTGCAAATACCGGTGCTAAAACAACTATGAATATAGGATTTAATGATTGCGCCCAAGCTGCTGGGATTGTAAAGTCAAATAACCCATTGGTAAGCACTGACATCTCTAATTGTGTTTTTTTATCTGCAAAAGTTGCTAAAATAGTTGATCCTTGTTCTTGAATCATCCAAAAAGCTACAGACGTTATGTACAGTGGTACGTAACTATATACACGTGAACGCTCATCTTTAGTTACATCTTTACTTACAATCATGTTAATAAAGATGTAGATAGGTAATACGATACCTAAAATAGTAATTAAGAAACTGAAGTTCTCAAGCGTCAGTGCATTGAATAAATGTAAAACTAATAAATAAATTAAGAATAATAAGATGAAACCACCAGATATAAAACCGAATTTCTTAAGTTCTGGTCTTGTTAATGGATTTGGGACATTGCGTCCAGCAAAACCTAAGTTTTTCTTACGTTTAATCGCATAGACAACTAAACCACAGAACATACCGATTGCAGCAGCTAAGAAACCTGCGTGGAAACTAATTCTAGTTTGTAAGAAACCAGTTAATAACGGTGCAAGTAAACTACCTAAGTTTATTCCCATATAGAATAATGTGAATGCAGAGTCTCGGCGTACATCATTACGATCGTATAATTCACCAACTGTAGTTGAGATATTTGGTTTTAACAAACCAGTCCCTGCAATGATGACGGCTAATGCAATCATGACTAATGTTAAATTATTTGGTAATGATAGCAATAAATGACCAAGCATGATGAGGATACCACCATAGAAGACGGCATTTTGAGTGCCGGTAATCCTATCAGCAATCCAACCACCAATCACGCCCGACATGTAGATTAAGGTACCGTATATTGCAACGATTTGCATCGCGACGGCTTGGCTTAACCCGAAACCACCTTCGGCTACACTATAGTATAAGTAAAAGATTAAAATGGCTTTCATACCATAGTAACTGAATCTCTCCCAAAATTCAGTGAAGAAAAGTGTACTTAGTCCTTTTGGATGTCCGAAGAAACCTTTGTTTGGAATACTTTTCATTATTTCTTCGTGTGTGTAATCAATCTTTTTCATAAATTCCCTCCCCTTAAACGGTTGGATTTATTCTATACTGATTTTACAAAAATAACAAGTGTATATATGAAAAGTACAAAATTTAATGAATAATCAGTTAATTGATGATGGAAAAGTATAAAAAAATAAACTATCAAAGATATAATGTAGTCAAATTTCTTTGATAGTTTATAGGAATAGAGTATTAACGGTTATCTATTTTTTCAGGATATAAATCGTGATTCATTAAACGATGTTCTGCCATCTTTTCATATTTAGAATCTGGGCGACCATAATTCGTATAAGGATCAATTGAAATACCACCACGAGGCGTAAATTTGCCCCAAACTTCGATATAGTGAGGGTCCATTAATTCAATTAAGTCATTCATAATGATATTCATACAATCTTCATGGAAGTCACCGTGATTTCTAAAACTAAATAAGTAAAGTTTTAATGATTTTGACTCAACCATTTTTATATTTGGTATATAAGAAATATAAATTGTCGCAAAATCAGGTTGACCCGTAATTGGACAAAGTGATGTAAATTCTGGACAATTAAATTTTACAAAGTAGTCACGCCCGGGATGTTTGTTATCAAATGATTCTAAGACTGCTGGGTCATAGTCGAATTCATATTTATTATTTTGATTGCCGAGTAAAGTAATATCCTGTAAATCTTCTGTTTTACGTCCTTCGCTCATAATTGAAAACTCCTTTAAATTTATGGTTTTTGTTCTGACTTTTGAATTGTAGTAGGTTGTCTTCTTGCTTTTTCAAACATATAGTAACTAGACCCAATGATAATCATATAGCCAAGCACTGCATAAAAGTCTGGTGATTCACCAAATAAGATAAAGCCAAATAAAGCGGTAAAGATAATAGATGCGTAAGTAAAGATAGAAATATCTTTAGCGGGTGCATAGCTATAAGCAAGCGTAATACCGATTTGACCTGCGGCAGCTGATAGACCAGCACCGATTAAATACCATACCTGAGTCATCGTCATTGGCTCAAATGTAAATATAGTAAATGGTATCAGAACTATAATGGAAAAGAATGAAAAATAGAATACAATTGTATAGGGAGCTTCACGTGTACTAAGTGCCCTGACACAAGTGTAAGCACTTGCTGCAAATATACCTGATAATAACCCTGCTATAGCTGGAAACATAGATGAAGAAAATTCTGGTTTCACCACAAATAACATCCCTGCTATAGCTACGATCATAGCTATAAATTGATAATTACGAACCTTTTCATTTAAAAATATTAAACTAAGTAAGATAGTCCAAAATGGATTTAACTTCATTAAAGTATCAGCATCGCTTAGAATCATATGGTCTATTGCATAAATATTTAGTAAAACACCAATCAAACCTAATGTTGAACGTGAAATTAACAGGGGTTGACTGCTGAGTTTACCAAATAGGGGTTGTTTATATTTGAAAATAAAATACATAGGTATAAACATTGCTACTAAATTTCGAGCAAGTGACTTTTGGTAGACTGGTAAGTCACCAGCTAGTCTGAAGAAAACAGACATAAAGCTAAAACCAACTGCTGAAATAAGTATGGCAATGATACCCTTAACTTTAGGATTCATATGTATCGCCTCAATTGTTAGTTTTTAACGTATATATATTAGCATATATTTCTAGAATATGTATATATCCTTGAAAGTTTGATGAAACTATATTATGATTATAAAAAGCGAACAAACGTTCTGTAATCAGGTGTGGTAATTTACAATTTATCTAAATAGAATTTATAGTTTGTGTGATATGTGTTGTGGACAATGTGAAGGGGTTTAATAGCTAAACCACGCTAAATCAAGCGTTACAAGCTTTTCAAAAAAAGCAAATGAAAAAACCTTAAATTCAGAAAAAATTTTTTTTGTGATCAAAAATAGCAGTTTAAAGTTGAATTGGTGCCATTTACCTCTGCTCTTCAATATTTTGTCAAAAACAAAGGCCTTTAAATAAGGTTCTGAATTATGTATAATGAAACACATAATATAGTATTGATGATCAGAACGAAACACAATATATTGTGTTTTATATGCAGGGTCACTTTATTTATAATAAACCAAATTTTAAGTAAAATAACACTATTAAGAGCGTTTAATAATGACAAATCAAGCATAAATACTTAATTAATGATTTTTTACATACCAACATATAGATAACAAGCTTACTATATATAGTGGTTAACTCCAAAAAGTTAATACTAGTTATCATTCTTTAAGTACGAAGTGAAATAGTTCGATTTTATAATTGTGATTTTTCATTAATAAAATATTAGTTAAATTAAGAAAGAAGGTGGTCCAATGAAGGTTGTCTATTTTTCATTTTCTGGCAATGTACGCAGATTCATCAAAAAAACTGAGCTTACGAATGTGATGGAAATTACACAAAGTAATTGTTCTGAGAAAATTGAAGAACCATTCATATTGGTCACTGGAACGATAGGATTTGGCGAAGTACCACAACCAGTTCAGTCATTTTTAGATGTAAATAAAAATTTATTAAAAGGCGTTGCAGCGAGCGGAAATCGCAATTGGGGTCAAAACTTTGCGAAAGCTGGACGGTCTATCTCAGAAAAATATCAAGTTCCTTTATTAATGAAATTTGAAGTACAAGGAACACAAAATGATATTAGCGAATTTAAAGATAAGGTGGGGCATTTCAATGAAGATTATGGACGAGAAGAAATACAATCATATTGAGTTAAATAACGAGGTTACTAAACGTAAAGATAATGGCTTTTTCAATTTAGAAAAAGACCAAGAAGCATTAGCAGTATATTTAGAGGAAATAGAAGACAAGACTATATACTTTGATACTGAAATCGAACGCCTTCACTATCTCGTTGATAATGATTTCTATTTTGACTTATTTGCAAAATACTCAGAAGCAGATTTGATAGAAATAACAGATTACGCTAAAAGTATTCCTTTTAAATTTGCGAGTTACATGTCTGCAAGTAAGTTTTTCAAAGATTATGCTTTAAAAACAAACGATAAAAGTCAATATTTAGAAGATTATAAGCAACACGTAGCAATCGTTGCATTATATCTAGCAAATGGTCATAAAGCGACAGCTAAACAATTTATTTCAGCAATGGTTGAACAACGTTACCAACCGGCAACACCTACATTTTTAAATGCTGGTCGTGCTCGTCGTGGTGAACTTGTATCTTGTTTCTTACTTGAAACAGATGACAGCTTGAATTCAATTAATTTCATTGATTCAACAGCTAAACAGTTAAGTAAAATTGGCGGCGGTGTTGCTATTAATTTATCTAAATTGCGCGCACGTGGTGAAGCGATTAAAGGTATAAAAGGCGTTGCCAAAGGCGTACTTCCAGTTGCAAAATCACTTGAAGGTGGCTTTAGCTATGCAGATCAACTTGGACAACGTCCTGGCGCAGGTGCAGTTTATTTAAATATTTTCCACTATGATGTTGAAGAGTTTTTAGATACGAAAAAAGTAAACGCTGATGAAGATTTACGTTTGTCTACAATTTCAACAGGATTAATTGTGCCATCTAAGTTTTTTGATCTTGCAAAAGAAGGCAAAGATTTCCATATGTTTGCGCCTCATACAATTTATAAAGAATACGGTGTCACTTTAGATGATATTAACTTAGATGAATATTACGATGAACTTGTTGCTAACCCAAATGTTGATAAAAAGAAAAAAGATGCACGTGAAATGCTGAATATGATTGCACAAACACAATTACAATCAGGTTATCCATATTTAATGTTTAAAGATAATGCAAACAAAGTGCATGCTAACTCTGACATTGGACAAATTAAAATGAGTAACTTATGTACTGAAATTTTCCAATTACAAGAGACTTCTATTATCAATGATTATGGCACTGAAGATGAAATTAAACGTGACATCTCATGTAATTTAGGTTCATTAAATATCGTTAATGTGATGGAATCAGGTAAATTCAAAGACTCAGTACACACTGGTATGGATGCTTTAACGGTTGTTAGTGATGAAGCGGATATTCAGAATGCACCTGGCGTTAGAAAAGCTAATAGGGAGTTACATTCAGTAGGATTAGGTGTAATGAATCTACATGGCTACTTAGCTAAAAATAAAATTGGTTATGAATCTGAAGAAGCGAAAGATTTCGCAAACATTTTCTTTATGATGATGAACTATTATTCCATTGAACGTTCAATGGAAATTGCTAAAGAAAGACAAGAAGTATATAAAGACTTCGAAAAATCTGATTACGCAAACGGTAAGTACTTTGAATTCTATACAACTCAAACTTTTGAAGCGAAATATGAAAAAGTTCGTAAATTATTTGATGGTTTTGATGTTCCAACAGCTGAAGATTGGAAAGCTTTACAAAAAGAAGTGGAAGCACATGGTCTATTCCATGCATATCGTTTAGCAATTGCACCTACACAAAGTATTTCATATGTACAAAATGCAACTAGTTCAGTTATGCCAATTGTTGACCAAATTGAACGCCGTACTTATGGTAACGCAGAAACATTCTATCCAATGCCATTCTTATCACCAGAGACAATGTGGTACTATAAGTCTGCATTTAATACAGATCAAATGAAATTAATAGATTTAATCTCAACTATTCAAACTCACGTGGATCAAGGTATTTCTACAATTTTATATGTAAATTCTGAAATTTCTACACGTGAACTATCTAGACTTTATGTTTATGCACATCATAAAGGATTAAAATCTTTATATTACACTAGAAATAAATTATTGAGTGTTGAAGAATGTACAAGTTGTTCAATATAATTTAGCAATAAGAGCCAAGTTAAGTGATTATATAGAACAGTCTAGTCTAAGAATTAGATTAGGCTGTAAATCACTGCTTTAATTAAATTTTTACTAGATAGGGGACATTATCTAAATGAAAGCAGTTAATTGGAATACACAAGAAGACATGACTAATATGTTTTGGCGACAAAATATTTCACAAATGTGGGTAGAAACAGAATTTAAAGTATCTAAAGATATTGCAAGCTGGAAGACATTATCTGAACCTGAAAAAGAAGCATTTAAAAAAGCTTTAGCAGGATTAACAGGCTTAGATACTCATCAAGCAGACGATGGTATGCCGCTTATCATGCTACATACGACAGATTTACGCAAGAAAGCCGTTTATTCATTTATGGCGATGATGGAACAAATCCACGCTAAAAGTTATTCGCATATTTTTACTACATTACTACCTTCTAGTGAAACAAACTATTTATTAGACAAATGGGTTATTGAAGAACCGCATTTGAAATATAAATCAGATAAAATTATTGATAATTATCATAAATTATGGGGTAAAGAAGCTTCAATTTATGATCAATATATGGCGCGCGTATCAAGCGTATTCTTAGAAACATTTTTATTCTACTCTGGTTTCTATTACCCATTATATCTTGCAGGACAAGGTAAAATGACTACATCTGGAGAAATCATCCGTAAAATATTATTGGATGAATCTATTCATGGCGTATTTACTGGTATGGATGCACAAAGTTTACGCAATGAACTTTCAGAAAGTGAAAAACAACAAGCAGATCAAGAAATGTATAAATTATTAGAAGATTTATATAGAAATGAAGTTGCTTATACGCATTCACTTTATGATGCTATTGGTCTATCTGAAGATGTACTTAACTATGTTAGATATAATGGCAACAAAGCTTTGTCTAACTTAGGATTCGATCCATATTTCGAAGAACGTGAATTTAATCCAATCATTGAAAATGCTTTAGACACTACTACTAAAAACCATGACTTCTTCTCTGTAAAAGGTGATGGCTACACATTAGCTTTAAACGTTGAAGCGTTAAAAGACGAAGATTTTGTTTTCGAAGACTAAGCCAAAGTATAAATATAAGAACAGTCTAGTGTGTTAATGATTATTATAAAACTAATTAGCCTTCTAAAAGTTTAACTTTTAGAAGGCTTATTTTATATGGTGTTAGTAGTTAGTTTTAATCCATCAAATATTTCAACAAGAAATCGATAGAAAAACTGTTCAACTAAATAGTTAAACAAGTATTAACAATATAACTAATAAATAGTGAATTTAATATTTTTGTATATAGTTTACAATTAAATAATTCTATTTAAATCACTGATTACTATTGAATTTACGTTTAAAAATGGTAAAATTTTATTATAACCACTGATAATGATTATCATAACCATTGGTTAACATCATGAATAATTCACAATTATGAAAGGATTAGAGGTACATCATTATGAAATTCTTATTAAATGGTATAGTTTTAGCTATCATTTTATTATTACTTACTATCCTTTCTCTTTTTATAGGTGTGAGTAAGGTTTCTATTACTGATATTTTCACACTTTCTAAAGAGCAAATGAATATTATTGTCTCAAGTAGAATTCCAAGAACTGTCAGTATATTAATATCAGGTAGTACGCTAGCACTTGCTGGCTTGATTATGCAACAAATGATGCAAAATAAATTTGTAAGTCCGACTACAGCTGGAACTATGGAATGGGCGAAACTAGGTATCTTAATATCAATGATATTTTTTCCTCAAGAAAATATCATGATTAAATTAGTTTTTGCAGTAGTCTTGAGTATTGCGGGCACTTTTTTATTTGTAAAATTAGTTCAATATATTCGATTTACCGATGTTATTTTTATTCCACTTTTAGGAATCATGCTCGGTGGTATTGTTTCGAGTTTTGCAACTTTTATAGCACTTAGAACGAATACAGTTCAAAGTATCGGTAACTGGTTAAATGGCAATTTTGCGATTATTACGAGTGGAAGATACGAAATTTTATATTTAAGTATTCCGTTACTAATATTTACATATATTTTTGCGAATCATTTTACAATCGCAGGAATGGGGAAAGATTTCAGTAATAATTTAGGTGTTAACTATGAAAGAATTATTAACATTGGATTATTTATTACAGCAACGATTACAGCTTTAGTTGTTGTGACTGTAGGAACATTACCTTTCTTGGGGCTTATTGTCCCAAACATTGTCTCGATCTTTAGAGGAGACCATTTGAAAAATGCTTTACCGCATACAGCGATGTTAGGTGCTATTTTTGTTATGTTTTCAGACATTGTCGGCAGACTGATTGTTTATCCATATGAGATTAATATCGGTTTAACAATTGGTGTCTTTGGCACTATTATTTTCTTAATCTTGCTAATGAAAGGAAGACATAACTATGCAAATTAGCGCTAAAACAAAAATGTACATCTTAATTGCATGTACAGTCATAGTAGCAGCGATTTACCTTGTAATAGGTATTGATTTTGAAATATTCCAATATCAATTTACTAGTCGCTTGAGAAAGCTCATACTTATGGTTTTAGTAGGTGGTGCAATAGCATCATCTGTAGTTATTTTCCAAGCAATTACGACCAATAGGTTACTAACACCTTCTATTATGGGATTAGATGCAATTTATATGTTTGTAAAAGTTCTTATTGTATTTGTATTCGGTGTACAATCAGTATTTGTTACAGACATATACTTAAGCTTTTTAATTTCTTTAATAGTTATGATTGGGTTTTCTTTATTACTATTCCAAGGTATTTTTAGAATTGGCGATGTATCAGTGTATTTTATATTACTGGTTGGTATCATTTTAGGAACTTTTTTTAGAAGTATTACAGGTTTTTTAGAATTAATTATAAATCCAGAAGATTTCTTAGCAGTCCAAAGTGCAATGTTTGCAAACTTTGATGCTTCTAACAGTAAGCTTGTAACCCTATGTGGCATTATACTTATTATTCTTATCCTAATTACGATTTATGCAATACCGTATTTAGATGTACTGTTATTAGGTCGAGACCAAGCGATTAACTTAGGTATATCATATAAAACTTTAACACGATTATTATTAATTCTAGTGTCTGTATTGGTATCAATTTCAACAGCTTTAGTTGGCCCTATCACATTCTTAGGATTACTAACAGTCAATTTAGCACATGAATTAATGAAAACATATCAACATAAGTATATTTTGCCAGCAACGATTTGTATTAGTTGGTTAAGTTTAATTTTAGCGCAAGCAATCGTTGAAAATTTCTTTGAAGCAACTACACAAGTTAGCATAATCATCGATTTAGTGGGTGGAAGTTACTTCATTTATCTGTTAATAAAAAGGAGACATGCGCATTGATCAAAGTTCAAGGCCTTAATAAGACGATACAAGATAAAGCGATTTTGCAGAATATAAACGTTGAAATCAACAAAGGGAAGTTGACAACCATGATAGGTCCAAATGGTGCAGGGAAGAGTACACTCCTGTCAACTATAACAAGGTTGATAGATTTTGAAACAGGTACGATTGAAATTGAAGGAAAATTAATTACAGACTATAAAAGTAATGATTTAGCTAAAAAATTAGCAATTTTAAAACAATCTAATCATACAGAATTAAATATCACTGTTGAAGAACTTGTGGAATTTGGACGTTTTCCACATTCAAAAGGTCGATTAAAGCAAGAAGATAGAGATCAAGTTGAATATGCATTAGATCTATTACAATTAAATGAAATAAGAGATCGTTATTTAAAAACACTTTCTGGAGGCCAACGTCAACGAGCTTATGTAGCCATGACGATTGCTCAAGATACGGAATACATATTATTAGATGAGCCATTGAATAATCTTGATATGAAACATTCGGTTCAGATTATGCAAACACTGCGTAGGCTCGCACAAGACTTGAACAAAACGATAGTCGTTGTGATTCATGATATTAACTTTGCATCTTGCTATTCGGACGACATCATTGCATTAAAAGATGGTCAACTTGTAAAGGCAAGTACGAAAAATGATGTTATACAAACAGATGTGTTAAAAACATTATATGATATGGATGTCAGAATTGAAGAAATTCGTGGACAACGTATATGTGTTTATTACGATGAGTTAACAGCCCATCAAGATTTAGTATTGGCACATTCAATGTAATTAATAGTGACTTTGAGGGGAGTGATGCAACTGTAACGTTGTTAACTTTTAGGGACATAAAAAGGAATACATCATTTAGAAATCCAGGAGGAGTTAAGTACATGAAAAAATTAGGTTTATTATTAGTAGTAGGGTTAATGTTTTTATTAGTAGCATGTAGTAATGGCGGATCAGACGATAAAAAGAATTCAGAAGCTGATTCAAAAGGTGAAAGTTCAAATAAAACTGTAAAGGTTGAAAATAACTATCAAGCAAGTGGAGAGAAACGTGATGGTAGTGATGCTAAAGCAGTTAAGGAAACTGTAGAAGTTCCTAAGAACCCAAAAAATGCAGTTGTTTTTGATTATGGGACATTAGATACAATGAAAGAAATGGGACTTGAAGATAAAGTTAAAGCACTTCCTAAAGGAGAAGGTAATAAATCATTGCCAGATTTCTTAAGTGATTTCAAAGATGAAAAATATTTAAATACTGGAAGTCTAAAAGAAGTTAATTTCGATAAAGTTGCTGAAGCTAAACCAGAAGTTATCTATATTTCTGGACGTACAGCGAACCAAAAAAATCTAGATGAATTTAAAAAAGCTGCACCAGATGCAAAAGTAGTTTACGTTGGTGTAGACGATAAAGATGAAGTGAATTCATTGAAAAAGAATACTGAAACTTTAGGTGAAATTTATGATAAAGAAGACAAAGCAAAATCACTAACTAAAAAATTAGATGATAAAATTGCTGGTATCAAAGATAAAACAAAAGATTTAAAAGATAACAAAGCATTATTCTTATTAGTAAATGAAGGTGAATTATCAACATTTGGATCAGGTGAACGTTTCGGTGCAATGATATTCGATACAATGGGCTTCACACCAGCTGATGATAATATTAAAAATAGTAAACATGGTCAAAATGTCACTAATGAATATGTAGCAGAGAAAAATCCGAGTATTATCTTTGCAATGGACCGTGGACAAGCAATTGGTGGCAAATCAACAGCTAAAAACGCATTAGGTAATGATGTGATTAAAGATGTAGATGCAATTAAAGATAACAAAGTGTATGAGTTAGATCCTAAACTTTGGTACTTTGCAAGTGGTTCTACCACAACAGCAATTAAACAAATTGAAGAAGTTGAGAAAGCTTTAGAAAAATAAAGTTAAAGGACGTCATTTGTGGGGGCACGTCTAAAAAGAGAGTCTGGAGTATACCAGGCTCTCTTTTCAATTTACGAAGCTAGTCTAATGTATTACTAAGAAGTAATAGAATTGCTAAGTTAAATCAGATTTATCACAATACTGAAATTGATAATTGAATATGCGTTTTATATTGATTTTAAGTGAAATCAATATATTATTAAACTTTAAGGTAGGAATGTTATAATAAGAAAACGAATACAAGTGATTTTTAGAAAACAAACCTCTAACATCAACTTGTACAAATCAAAACAACGAATGTAGGGGGATTGAAATTAATGATATTAGACAATGTTAATCCAAATGATTTATATCCAACTGAGAAAAAAGGACCTAATGTATTAGGAACAATAGAATATTCTATACAAGGTTCTTCAGAATTTGAAGGTGCTTTTATAGCTACAAGCGAAAGAGTTATCTTGAATGTTGATATGAATGGTGAATTTTATTATAGAAGTATCGCGTATAACGAAATAGAATCAATTAATTACGATGGCGAAAAGATTAATTTTAAATTTAACATTGGGCCAATGCCTATGAAAAATATTCAAAAAGGTGATGTAGAGACCTTCGTTCAATTTGTTAGTGATAAAATAGATCATTAATTGACTATCTGAAAAATTGGCAATCAACCAAAGGGTGAAATTGTGAATTTAATAATTGAAGTTATAACAAATGAAATAGTTTGATACATAAATATTAATACTTAAAATAAACAGCAACTTCAACTTTTGTGGAGGAGCTGTTTATTTTAAATCAAAAAATCAAGAGAAAGTATAATAAACAAAGTGTATTTATTAAGATTTTGAAATCAAAGAAACTGTAAATATAAAAAAACGTGTTACATCTTCTGTATAATCAATAAGATGTAACGCGTTTTTTAAATGGTTAATTAAACTGAAAAATATAAATGATAGTGATACTTACAACGATTGTTAAAATGTGCATCACACTCGGGACAAGCTTCAATCATCATATAATCATTTATAGTCATTTCATGATGACAAACGCCACATAAAATTGCCTTTTCATTAAATTCATCTGAATCCCACCGCTGTATGCTATGGTTTTCGTGTTCGTTGTGACATTTGTAGCAAGGGTAGTATTTGTTACAACATTTGAATTTTATCGCAATGATGTCTAATGGTGTTTGATAATGTGTACATCGAGCTTCGTTATCTACTGTAGAACCATATACATTAATCATAGTCTTTACTCCTATTAATCAACAGGGTGGTCTCCAATGATTCTCACTTCAGGATGGAGATCAACGTCAAATTTTTCTTTTACAACTTCTTGAACGTAGTGGATCAAATCTTCGTAATCAGTAGCCGTACCTTTATCAACATTTACCATAAAGCCAGCATGTTTTTTAGACACTTCAACTCCGCCTATACGATGACCTTGTAAATCAGAGTCTTGAATCAATTTGCCTGCAAAATGGCCAGGAGGACGTTGGAAAACACTGCCACACGACGGATATTCTAGTGGCTGTTTTGTTTCTCTTCTCTCAGTTAGATCATCCATAGTCGCTTGTATCTCGTCTAAATTGCCAGGTGCAAGTGTAAATGCAGCTTCTAAGACTACTAAGTGTTTTTGTTGCACAATACTATTACGATAATCTAATTCCAACTCTTTATTCGTTAATGTAATTAATTCGCCTTTATCATTAACACAAAGTGCATAATCAATACAATCTTTTACTTCTCCACCATAAGCACCTGCATTCATAAATACAGCACCACCGATGGACCCAGGGATACCGCATGCAAATTCAAGTCCAGTTAGGGCATGATCTCTTGCAGTACGTGAAACATCTATGATTGCTGCGCCACTACCAGAAATAATTGCATCATCTGATACATCGATATAATCAAGAGAAAGTAAGCTAATAACAATTCCGCGAATACCACCTTCGCGAATAATAATATTAGAACCATTCCCTAAATAGGTTACAGGAAGATCTTTAGTATAGGCATAGTGAACAATGGCTTGAACATGTTCGTTTTTGGTAGGAGAAAGATAATAATCAGCCTTACCACCAGTCTGTGTATATGTATACTTTTTTAAAGGTTCATCAATTTTAATAATTTCTGATGGTACAATTGCTTTTAATTCCTTTAAGATGTTATCTTTATGCAACTATAGAACATCCTTTCTTGTTGAATTCATTTATTTATTATACCAATGATTTGTGCGCTTGGCTAAAATCTTAGGAAAATATTCATGATTTTTTTAAACTTTAATTAAACATTAAAGAGATTTCCTATGGAAACAGGAATTTAGTTAAAATGACTTAAAATACATATGTACGTTATAAAAATTTAAGTTATTCAATTCTATATTGATATTTCAGTTTTTAAGCTTAATTAATTACATATCAGTACTTTTCATGTCGCCACTTAAATGTTTTATTAAATTGTCAAACAGTTTCTGCTTCTGATTTTCATAGTCACGTATATTTGTAGCAGTAATTGCAGCAGATTGTTTTGCTTCGCCAAATGTTGTGGTTAAATGGTCATTTTTACTGAGTAAAAGGTTTGTTTGCAAGTAGTCATTATAAAGTTTTGAGTTCTTTTGTATAATATGTAAACGAGCTACTTGTTTTAATTCTATTAAGTTATTAAATTGTGCCATAACTACTTTTTTCTTATATGGATGGTGTAAGCGGTAGAACCCTTCATAATTCAAACGTTTTTCATCTAAGGATGTAATGTCATGTAAATTATTTACACCCACTAATATATCTAAAATAGGCTCGGTTGGATAATTAAAGTGTGAAGTTCCACCGAGATGATGTGTTGATTTAACAGGTGTATCAAGCAAGTTGAAGAGGATATCGCTTAGTTCTTGGTATTGCTGTCGATAAATGTTTTTATGGTCTTCTGTTACTAATGGTTGGATATGAGAATACATGTAGGTTGTCCACGCCTTTCAATGTTATGATAGAACTGTTAAACTGTAAATTCTGAAACAATATATCACATATCATTTTCAAGTTAAATAAGTTTCTGTATAATACTGAATGATAAGGAGTGCAGAAATGAAAAAAATAATTTGCATTGTTTTATTGTTTTGTTTTTCAATTACACTAAGCGCATGTGGCAATGAAGGAGCTACCGAATTTAAAGACTTTGATAGCACGCTTAATGACGTAAAATCCAAAGAAAATGAACTGAAAAAAGTCATAGATGATATTCACTTAAAGCGTTTAGATGATTTAAGCAAGACAGATATGACAGACAAAAACAAAAAAGAATTTAACGAATTGCAAAATAAAGTAAATAGTAAATTGGTTCCTAAGCTCGACAATTATGAAGCGGCTGCGAAAAAACTACCTACTGATTCTGAAGAAACAAAAGAATTAAAATCAACATATTTAAAATCAGTGAAAGATAAAAAAGCTGCTATTAATGACTTGAAAAACTTCATTGATTTATGTAATCAAGCAGTTAAGGCAAATGAAGATATTTTAGACTATACTAAGTTATTTGAAAAAAATAGATCTCAGGTTGAAGCACATATGCAAAAAGCAAGTGACGCTGGTTCTACAACAGATGTAAATAATTTTAAACATAAACTAGAGCAAAATAATAAAGATTTGAGAAACACGGCTGAGAAAGAAGCGGACTCAACGAATACTACCAAAGTAAAACAGTCTATAGAAACACAAATTATGCCTTTAATTGATAAGCAGATTAAAGATTTGAATAAAACAGCAATTACAAATAATTATGTCAATGATGCACGTAAAAATGCCATAGAAATGTATTACAGCTTACAAAATTATTATGAAACTCGAAAAGAAACGATAGATATTAGCGAACGATTAGATAAAATCAACGCTAAAGATTTACCGAAAAAGGGTGAAGATTTAGAGAAGTTTGACGCTGATTTTGACAAAGAATATAATAATGTCAAAGAAGACTTTAATTAAAAAGGTTTTTTACCAAAGTTATAAAATTTTAAATAAACAGTTAACAACAAAAAGAGAGTTGTGTATAATTGGAAACAATGATATGTGTATATCGTGTAAATTTCACACTTTTTGAAACATCACTGTGTGTTAAATATTTTTAGAGGTGAATAGAATGGCTATAAAGCTGAGTTCGATTGACCAGTTTGAGCAAATTATTAATGAAAATAAATATGTATTTGTACTGAAACATAGCGAAACATGCCCAATTTCAGCAAATGCAATTGACCAATTCAACAAATTTTTATATGAAAGAGATATGGATGGTTATTATTTAATTGTACAACAAGAAAGAGAATTATCTGATTATATAGAAGAAAAAACAAGTGTGAAACATGAATCGCCACAAGCATTTTATTTTGTTAAGGGACAAGCGATTTGGAATGCGAGTCACGGAGATATTAACGTTTCCACATTAGCAAGTGCTGAAGAGTAAAAACAATAAAATACAGATTTAAACGCTTGTTAAGCGCTTATCATTGAGGTAGGTGTTTAACAAGCGTTTCTTATAATGTGAAAAATTTTCGCCTGGCATGTATAATAAATAATTGAATAAGAAATGTAGATTACGATTTTATCGTTTACACATATATAGTCAAAACATGAGGCATTCATATATGAACTGATGTATAAAAATTTAAAAGTGATTATGTACCTAATTTTTTACTTTTATTAATTAAAAAATTTAAAATAAAAATACTAGAGGTGTCAAAATGAAAGTTTTAGTTGCGATGGATGAATTTAATGGAATTATTTCCAGTTATCAAGCGAATCGTTATGTTGAAGAAGCTGTAGCTAGCCAAATTGAAAAAGCAGACATAGTACAAGTTCCTTTATTTAATGGGCGTCATGAGCTTATGGATTCTGTCTTTCTTTGGCAGTCAGGCACTAAATATAGAATGACAACACATGATGCTGATATGCAAGAGGTAGAAGCAGTGTATGGTATCACAGATAGTGGTATGACTGTGATTGAGGGTAATCTGTTTTTAAAAGGTCAAAAGCCAATAAATGAACGTACAAGCTATGGTCTGGGAGAAGTTATAGTAGATGCTTTAGAGAACGACGCGACGCATATTGTTATTTCACTTGGCGGTATCGGTAGCTTTGATGGCGGTGCTGGTATGTTACAAGCACTGGGAGCTAAGTTTTACGATGATGAAGCACAGGAAATTGATTTACGACAAGGTAGTCATAAGTTGAAATATATCCGCAAAATTGATATTTCTGGGTTACATCCAAACTTAAACAATGTACGTTTTCAATTAATGTCAGATTTTGATAGTAAAATTTACGGTAAGAATAGTGAGATAATGCAAACGTATGAAGCTTATGGGGTAACACGTGAAAAAGCTGCCGAAATTGATAATTTAATTTGGTATTTAAGTGAAATGTTCAAAAGTGAATTAAGGCTTGTACTTGGCCCAGTGCAAAGAGGTGGCGCAGGCGGTGGCATTGCTGCAGTATTAAATGCGCTCTATAATGCAGAAATCATGACTAGCCATGAACTCGTAGATCAAATAACACATTTAGATGCATTAATAGAGCAAGCAGATTTAATTATTTTTGGAGAAGGTATAAATGAAGCAGATCAAATACTTGAAACAACAACGGTACGTCTAGCAGAATTAGCTACAAAATACAATAAACCATCAATAGCAATTTGTGCCACTGATGATAAGTTTGACTTATTTGAATCTATAGGTGTTACAGCAATGTTTAATACATTTATAGAAATGCCAGAAAGTTTTACTGATTTTAAAATGGGGATTCAAATTAGACATTATACTGTCCAAGCGATTAAGTTATTGAAAACTCAATTTGATATAAACAAATAGTTTAAGTGATTAAAATGCATTGCTAGTGTTCTTTGTGGAGTGTATCTTAAGCCACTGACATGATAAATAGTTTTTGGTAACTTTATTCGTTATGCCGTTATCATTTTAGTGAAAAATATGTTGTTAAGCATGATAAAAATTAAGAGCCTGGGACATAAATAGATGTCTCAGGCTCATTTTCAATTTGGCAGTAGGTGACTGAATTGAAAATACGCTTATATCAAGCATTTTTCAATGCTAGTCACCAATTGCCGGGGTGGGACTACGAAAGCTATGTTAGAAAATTTGATTTCTGTCCCACTCCCTATTTTAATATAAATATAATTATTTTTGATATGTTTGTACGACTTCTTCTGTAATACCAACAATAACTTCAATAGCTTTCTCCATTACATCAATAGATGCATATTCGAAAGGGCCATGGAAATTATCACAGCCAGTAAAGATATTTGGTGTAGGTAATCCCATATATGAGAGTTGTGAACCATCTGTACCTCCACGAATTGGTGCGGTATTGGCTGGGATATCTAATTTAGTAAAAACACGTTTTGGTATATCAATAACATGTGGATTTGCCGAAATTTTTTCACCCATATTATAATATTGGTCGTTGATTTCAATTTCAATAGGATTATCTTCAAAATGCGTGTTGATATCATTTTTAATTTCGACTAAACGTTTCTTCCGTAAGTTAAATTGATTACTGTCGTGATCTCGAATAATATAATGAAGTGTTGTTTTTTCAACGTCGCCATTCATTTTCATCAAATGATAAAAACCTTCATAACCTTCAGTTCTTTCAGGGACTTCGTTTGGTGGAAGTAATGAATTAAATTGCTGGCCTAATAATACAGCATTAATCATAGCATCTTTAGCTGAACCTGGATGTACATTGACACCATGACAAGTTACGATTGCTTCAGCAGCATTAAAGCTTTCATATTGTAATTCACCAAATTCGCTGCCATCCATTGTGTACGCAAAGTTAGCGTTAAAGCGTTCGACATCAAATTCATGAGGGCCTCTACCGATTTCTTCATCTGGCGTAAATGCAACACGGATACGTCCATGTTTAATTTCAGGATGTGAAGTTAAGTATTTTAAAGCTTCCATAATCTCAACTACACCAGCTTTATCATCAGCGCCTAATAATGAAGTTCCATCTGTAACCATAAGTGTATGACCTTCGACATTTTTCATATTTGGAAAAACATCTTGGCTTAAAACGCGGCTCGTATCTCCAAGTTTAATCGGTTTGCCATCATAAGCTTCAATTATTTGTGGATTGACATTAGTAGCGTTAAAGTCTGGTGATGTATCGACGTGTGCTAAAAAACCAACAGTTGGTAAATCAGCATCTACATTGCTTTCTAATGTGGCAAATAAGTAGCCTTGTTCATCGATATCTGTCTCTAATCCAAAATCAGTCAATTCATCATTTAATAAGTTTAATAAATTCCACTGTTTCTCTGTAGATGGCGTGGTATTAGATTCTGGATCAGATTGTGTGTCAATAGTTACGTATCTTGTCAGTCTTTCTATTATGTCTTGTTTCATAAAAACACCCCTTTAAGCTCTATTGTTCATATTGTAAGATTTTTTATAAGTTTTGCCATTCATTTTACCATAATGTTGTTTTATCCGTGTATAGATATAATAAATAATCTCTGCACATAAAATACCAAAAGCAATTGCACCTGAAATTAGAGTTACTTCTAAAAATGTATTAACGGCGTGTGTGTATTCATTACTTACTAAAAATCGTGTAGCTTCATATGCTAAGCCACCTGGTACAAGTGGAATAATACCAGGTACAATGAAGATAATTACTGGTCGCTTGTAACGTCTACTCATGACGTGGCTCATTAAAGCTAAGATAAAACTACCTAAAAAAGAGGCTAGGACTTTACCTAAGTCAGCATCAAACGTCAACTTATAGATGATCCAGCCCATTGCGCCTACAAAACCACAAGCTAAAAGGAGGCGTCTTGGTGCATTGAACAGAATTGAAAATAGCATTGTTGCAAGAAAGCTAATTATAAATTGTGAAAAGTAATAGACAATGGCCATAATGTTAGCACTCCTTTTTAAAATATTAATAATACTATGGCAACACCAGCTCCAATTGCAAATGAAGTTAATGCCGCTTCAACACCACGTGACATACCAGCAAGTAATTCACCAGCCATCAAATCACGTATGGCGTTAGTAATCAAAATGCCTGGTACAAGAGGCATAACACCAGCAATGGTTATGATATCTTGATTATGTGACCAGCCTATTTTTGTGAAAGCAGAGGCTATCATAATAACCACTGCTGCACTAATAAACTCAGAAAAGAATTTAATCTGTATGTAACGTTGTACATAATTAAAGGTTAAAAAAGCGCCCGCTCCAGCGAGGATAGCGAAAATAAAGTCTTGGATGATTCCACCAAACATAAATAGGAAAAAACCACATGCAATCGGTGCGGCCAAGAAATTAGTTAGGGATGAATATTGTAAAGAAGCGTGATGCAAATGTATCAGTTCAGATTTTGCTTGATCTATATTCAGTTCATTATTAGAAATTTTTCGTGAAAGACTATTAGTCAAAGCAATTTTTTCTAAATCTGTTGTACGTTCGCGAATTCTGATAAGTCGTGTATTAGTACGGTTATTTAATGAAAAAATGATTGCAGTAGATGTCACAAAGCTATATGTATCATCTAAACCAAAACTCGCAGCTATACGTGTCATCGTGTCTTCAACACGGTATGTTTCAGCGCCGCTTTCAAGTAAAATTCTTCCTGCAATAAGCACGACATCAATGACTTTATCCTCATCAATAATCGTAATTGAATCTGACATAGCTTTGCACCTCCTGAAAAGTTTTTAGAACAATTGAAAGTTTACAGTGTACAATTGAAACTTTCAATAGCAATTCATACGCCGTCATAATTTTTTAATATTCCATTATATATTGTAACAAACTCAATTGTATAACTATAACGGTTTATAGAAATGAAAGTTTTAGATAAAGATTTTAAGGTTAGAAATTACCGCATTACATTAACACTGTTTGTCATAATAATTTGATGAATTCTAAATATAAAAAAGCTTAAAGTTTTTTATGAATTAAGTAATTGATAGTTTGATTCAAAATATTTGTCCAAAATTGAGGTGTAGTTCATTTTAAGTAGTGATAAGATTTGATAGGGATTTACATATCGATAAAAAGACAAACACCCTCTGCTGAGTGTTTGTCTTTTTATTGATATAAGTCATGTTGTGAGGCGCCAGGGAATTAGTTTAAACTGGAACATCTAATAAATTATGCTTAACGTAAGTTATATGAACTGAGCTTATATAGACACAATTAAACATGGATATGTTTTAAAGTTTAACAATAGGATTAAACATCACTTGATTACGGCCTTCATTCTTAGCCATATGCAACATATCATCTGCTATTTTAAATACTTTACGTTGTGACTTGTAATCATCAGCAGTTAAATAACCCACACCTATTGAAACAGATAATTTAATAACCTCTTTATTAGGTAGATGGAAAGTTGATTGTTCTACGCCCCCACGTATACTCTCACTTAATTTAACACATTGGTCTAATGTGTAATCGTATAAAACGATCGAGAACTCCTCGCCGCCATTACGATAAATACTAAATTCTTGTGGTACATAGTTTTTGAGAAGTTGAGCAACTTGTCTTAGTACTGCATCACCAGATTGATGTGAAAATTTATCATTTACATCTTTAAATCCATCGATATCGATAAGTAACAGCCCGATACTTTGGTTATTTTTTTCAGCAATGCTTGTCGTTTCATTAAGGTGTCTATCGAATTCTTTAACGTTACCTAAACCTGTTAAATAATCAAATTTCTCTTCATTTTCATAACGATTTACTAAAGAGAAAAAATACCAAATATCAACAAATGTAATTGACGAAGTAATCATTAATATAAATGATATAGGTATTAAGAACAATACCTCTGTAATTTCGTAATATGGGCTTATGAGTGATAAAATAAAGAAAATAACAAGTGTAATCGCGTTAAGAATTTGTAGTGAAATAATATCATTTTGTTTTAAAAATGGACCAACAGCACCAACAATCACAGCGATAACGATAAGTATCATAGCGGCAATGATAGTATAATCACCAATTAAAACATTTACTAACCCTACGATTAATGCTGAAAGCACAGTGTAAAACATGTTCGTATATCTACCTAGGAAGAGTATAGGTATGAAGGTTAAGTAAAGTGTGTATTGGTTAAATAATGGCACGGGATAAGCAGATAGTAAAAGTGCTACTATGGTCATTAAAACTGTAACATATTCTTTAGAAAACACCATGTTCTTATTCTCTGAATACTGTAAGCGGTGAAATAAATAGATACCTGCTACTGTAACAGAAATATTGTAAATAATAGCTTCAAACATTTAACTTTACACTCCTCTTTGGTTAGCACTTTGTTATTGTAAGTGAAAACTTACAATTTGTCATCTTTATGAAAATAGAAATTTATAACATTCACTTAATATTCATGTTAGAATAATTTTTTGAGTGAATATACAATGATTCACTCTGAAATTTAAATATTTAAGAAATAATCCTGAGACTTATCAATTATCGCATTTCAAGTTGTATAAGTAAAAGCGTATAGGGTATTATAGAATTATGTAACATATCAGACTATATAACGACTGCAATTAATTTTCAAATTTGCATGATTCGATAAATTAGATGATGATTAGCTTACAATTAATTTTAAATAATTATTTTCAACTTAGGATTTTGAAATTAAAAATAAAACAGAATTACATTAATGAAGGTGAACTGATGTATACATTATTATTAATCATTTTTTCAATGATTGTCAGTTTGATACTTACACCAATAGTCATAAAGGTTTCACATAAATTAGGGATTGTAGATCAACCGAATTTTAGAAAGGTACATACTAAACCTATATCCGTACTTGGTGGAACTGTTATACTCATATCATTCTTAGTAGGGATATGGCTTGGACATCCTATAGAAACGGAAGTTAAACCTCTGGTTATTGGGTCAGTGTTAATCTACTTGGTTGGACTCATAGATGATATTTATGATTTGAAACCAATAATTAAATTATTTGGTCAAGTAATTGCAGCACTTGTTGTTGTTTATTATGGTGTGACTATTGATTTTATTTCTTTACCTATTGGGCTCACGATTCATTTTGGTATTCTAGGTATACCAATTACAGTTATTTGGATTGTGGCAATTACCAATGCAATTAATTTAATTGACGGACTAGACGGTTTAGCATCCGGTGTTTCGATGATTGCATTAATGACGATAGGTTTTATCGCTATCTTACAAGCAAATATATTTATTATGATGATTTGCAGTGTTTTGATTGGAGCGCTTCTGGGATTCTTATTCTTTAATTTCCACCCAGCAAAAATCTTTTTAGGCGATAGTGGTGCTTTGCTAGTCGGTTTTATCGTAGGTTTCTTATCACTGCTCGGATTTAAAAATATTACCTTTGTATCTTTATTCTTCCCGATTGTAATTTTAGCTGTACCATTTATTGATACACTGTTTGCCATGATTCGTCGTGTGAAGAAAGGTCAGCATATTATGCAAGCTGATAAATCGCATCTCCATCATAAATTTTTAGAACTTGGCTATTCACATCGTCAAACTGTATTATTAATATATTCTATAGCATTACTGTTTAGTCTTGCTAGTATAATATTATATCTATCTCAACCGTGGGGCGTACTCATGATGTTTATTTTGATTTTAATCACAATAGAGCTTATCGTCGAATTTACAGGACTGATTGATGATGATTATCGACCATTATTAAAATTGATTGAAAATAAAGAACAGCATGACGATTATCACAAATAATATTATAAAATATTAATCATAGTTATAGAGATGCACCTCCATATTATAGGAGGTGTATTTTTTGTGTTTAAAATGTAAGGTAATATATTAAATGAAAGTTAATTTAACATCACAAAACGTTAATTTGTAGGTATATCGAAAGGAAGACGAACTGTTTCACCCTCAATTAAATTATAATTACCTGAGGTAGTGCGATTTAAAAATGTTAGAAAGTTATCGTAATCGGAAGCTACAACATCAATGCTATAACTTACTTTGTCTGTGTAGGTTTGCTCTCGCAATAAGAAAGGCGTACTTTCTAACTCGTATTCAAATTTACCAGTTAAATCATAGCCTATAGTTACAGTAGTAGGTATAGCAGGGCGTAATGCGACACGTCCGATATCAAATATGACATCTCTCACAGCGCCACTATAAGCGCGGATTAAGCCACCACCGCCTAGTTTAATTCCACCGAAGTAACGTGTAACCACCACACATGCATTATGAATCTCAAGCTTTTTAAGAATTTCTAACATTGGCACGCCCGCTGTACCACTTGGTTCACCGTCATCGTTTGCTTTTTGAACATTCATTTGATCACCAATTGTG
This sequence comes from Staphylococcus sp. mip270_02, assembly GCF_054031535.1. Lineage (NCBI taxonomy): Bacteria > Bacillati > Bacillota > Bacilli > Caryophanales > Staphylococcaceae > Staphylococcus > Staphylococcus sp. mip270_02. The sequence goes on along the minus strand of NZ_CM132934.1, from coordinate 2,611,221 downwards.
TACGCCGAACAGTTATGGTTAGCTTCTTTATGTTCTGCTTTGATAGCTGAAATAAAATCTTTTGCTTCATCTTCTGTTTCAACAGGTTTAATATGCGCTATAAAACGCGATTTACTGATTATATTTTCAATCGTATGTTCTTGTTTAATCGTTTTGATTGTGTTATCCATTATGGTCACCTCGAGTATGTATTATACGTTTAGTTATTTACAGTGAAGCAGTTATTAACTAATATTATACACTGTATTTAATTATAGATTAAATGTTAAAATAAATTTTCTTTTAAGCAAAAGTAAGGTATTATAGTTGTGAGTATAATTGAGGAGGATTATGATGAAAATCGCTGTCTTGACAGATTCAACGAGTTATCTATCTCAAACATTAATTGAAAAATATAATATAAAAGTAGCCCCATTAAGTGTCACTTTTGATTCTGGAGAAAATTTTGTTGAGAATGCAACAATATCAACGGATGAATTTTATAAACGCATGAAAACATCGGATACTATTCCAACAACTAGCCAACCCGCGATTGGAGATTTTTTAGAGAATTTCGAACAATTACGTGAAGAAGGATATACAGATGTTATTTGTGTATTCTTATCTGGAGGTATTAGTGGTTGTTATCAAACAGCTACTCAAGCTGGCGAAATGGTAGAAGACATCAATGTTTACACATTTGATTCAAAATTAGCTGCAATGGTTGAAGGTGCATATGTGCTCAAGGCTATTGAAATGATTGAACAAGAATATGAACCACAAGCAATCATTGATGAGCTATATGCAATGCGAGAAGATACTGGTGCAGTATTAATGGTAGATGACTTAAAAAATCTACAAAAAAGTGGACGCATCACAGGCGCACAAGCATGGATTGGTACAATGCTTAAAATGAAGCCAGTATTGAAATTTGATGATGGTAAAATAGTACCTGACGAGAAAGTAAGAACAAAAAAGCGCGCATTGCGTAAAATGATTGATAAAGTTATTGCAGAAGTAAAAGATTTTGAAGAAGTAACATTATTTGTTATCGAGGGCGACATTGCGGAAGACTCAGATTGGATTCAACGCGAGTTAGAAGAAAAATATGCGCAATATCCAATCTATCGTTCAAGTTTTGGACCTGTAATCGCAGCTCATCTAGGCTCAGGTGGAATTGGATTAGGTTATGTAGGACGTACTATTCGTACAAAATAATATTTGCACACTAAAGACATGTTTGGCTTTGTTGCCACATGTCTTTATTTGGAGGTGAAGAGCGATAAAATACTATGGTAGATTAATTATAGATAAATCACTTTTAACAAATGAAATAATAAGTCATGTATCAAAAGGTATAATTATAAAAAATAATAAGTGGTATTGCATACAATGTCACACTAATCAACCAAGACATTACTATAAGTACTATTCAGAAATTTTAAAAAAGTATATTATTTATTGTAGAAATTGTATTAATTTGGGAAGAATGGATAATATTCAATCTGTTTTCATCACAGCATCACATAATCAGGTTTCGTTGGGCACATATCAATTGCAATTTAATCTTTCGGAACAACAAAGCTATGCATCAAATGAAATTTTAGCAGCTACAAAGGCATTTCGCTCAAAGTTATTATATGCAGTGACAGGTGCAGGAAAGACGGAGATGATATTTGAAGCTATTCAATATGCACGTAGCCAAGGATATAATGTTGCTATTGTTTCTCCTAGAGTGGATGTAGTTATTGAGGTGAGCATGAGAATTGCAGAAGCCTTTCAACAAGAAAATATTGATGTTTTATATCAAGGACATGCACAAAAATATAATGGGCATTTCATTGTAGCAACGATACATCAGTTGTATCGCTTCAAAAAGCATTTTAATTTAATTATTGTTGATGAAGTAGATGCTTTTCCTTTAGACATAGACTCCTCTTTATTTGAAGCCGTTAAACACGCTTCAAATAAACATTGTTCCCACATTTATATGACTGCTACGCCATCGAAAAAATTACTCCAACGATTCAATTATAGCGATGTGGTTGTCTTACCTGCACGTTTTCATAGACACTCACTTCCGATACCTCATTTTAAATACTTCAACTTAAAGCCTCACAAAATACAAAGAAAACTATTAAAAATTTTAAGAAAGCAAATTACTAATCAACGCTATACGCTTGTATTTTTTAACAATATTAAATTAATGAAGGAAGCTTATAACCAATACAAAAATCTATTCAAGAGAATAACTTATGTTCACAGTGATGATGTTTATCGCTGTGAAAAAGTGAAGTCCTTAAGAGATGGAAAGTATCAAATTGTTTTTACGACAACAATCTTAGAACGTGGTTTTACGATGGCTAATTTAGACGTCATAGTCTGCAATAGCCATAATTTTTCAACCAATGCATTAATTCAAATAGCAGGGAGAGTTGGACGCAAGAGAGAAAACCCAAGTGGGCTTGTTTTGTTTTTACATGAAGGTATCACATTTAAAATGTTACAGGCACGTAAAAACATTAAGCGTATGAATCAATTGGCCCGTGAAAAAGGGTGGATAGATGACTAAATGTATACAGTGCCAAAAAACATATATTGAACCGTTTAATGCTAAGACATTTTATAAAAAAGCGTCAAAATTCTGTGATAGTTGTTTAGAACAGTGGCAAAAGGCTAAACTTTCATCAGAAAACCGGTGCCCGCGATGTTTGAAACTATTAGCAATAACTGAAACAGCTTGCTTAGACTGTAAATTTTTGATGTCAAAATTTAAACTGATGCATCAACTTTATTGTAATTACCAATATCAAGGTATGGTAAAACAATTAATACATCAATATAAATTTATGAAAGATGTGGCACTTGCTGAAGTGTTAGCAGCACAAATGCAACTGCCTAAAACCCAATATGATTATATCGTACCTATACCTTCATCGAGAGAAAAAGACCAAGCGCGTACGTTTAATCCTGTGACGTGTGTCTTAGACCAGATGGGCGCATCGTACAAATCTTTATTGATAGCAAAAGCGAGACCGAAACAATCATCATTAGGTAAATTACATCGTTTTGAGCTTACTAACCCATTTGAAGTTGTACAAAATATAGACTTGAAAAACAAAAATATATTACTTGTAGATGATATATATACTACAGGATTAACGGTTCACAATGCATCATCAATACTACTTATTAGAAAAATCAGAAAATTCGATGTGTTTACGTTTGCACGATAACATAAAAGTGGTATTATAAGAGTAAGCAATATTACCAATATAGAGGTTTTAAAGGAGTCGATTATTATGATCAGATTTGAAATTCACGGGGAGAACCTCACTATTACTGATGCGATTCGCAACTATATTGAGGAGAAAATTGGTAAACTTGAACGTTATTTTAACGATGTGCCAAATGCAACTGCACACGTTAAAGTAAAAACATACCATAACTCAGCTACTAAAATAGAAGTAACTATTCCATTGAAAAACGTTACATTACGAGCTGAAGAACGTAACGATGATTTGTATGCAGGCGTTGACCTAATTAATAGTAAACTTGAAAGACAAGTTAGAAAGTACAAAACACGTGTAAATCGTAGAAATAGAAATCGTGGTGAGCAAGAAGCATTTGCATCACTACCAGAAGAAAATGAAGCAGTAGAAATTCAAAATGACGAGTCTGAAAATGAAATCGAAATCATTCGTGCTAAAAATTTCAGCTTGAAACCTATGGATTCAGAGGAAGCAGTATTGCAAATGGATTTATTAGGGCATGATTTCTTCATTTTTACAGATCGAGAAACAGATGGAACAAGCATTGTTTATAAAAGAAAAGATGGCAAATATGGATTGATTGAAACAACTGAATAACATTTTGATTTAGTTTCATATTAGATAACAGTAGCGTTCATGATTATGTTAAATCGTGGACGCTCATTTTTTGCTATGTTACTATAAAATAATTTGAAAGTTGTACATGTATTTGTGTATATTTTTAGTGAAGAAGGTTTCAAAGACGAATTAAAAAATAACTAAAGTTTATGTTTGGTATCAGAATTAATAAATATATTGAAATCAATAAGTGTAAATTTAGGCTTATTAATGATAATATAAGTTGTTGTAAGCTAAGAGTTATTAAGCTAAAGGAGCGAACAAAATGGGTTTTTTATCAAAAATTGCAGATGGCAATAAAAAAGAAATAAAACGCCTTGGTAAATTAGCCGACAAAGTTCTTGCATTAGAAGAGGATATGTCGATATTAACTGATGAAGAAATTAAAGGGAAAACAAAAGCATTTCAAGAACAATTACAAGCTGAAGAAGATATAAAAAAACAAAATAAAATATTAGATGATATTTTACCAGAAGCTTTTGCAATCGTACGAGAAGGGGCAAAACGTGTATTCAATATGAGTCCTTATAAAGTACAAGTTATGGGCGGTATCGCAATTCATGGTGGCGATATTTCAGAAATGAGAACTGGTGAAGGTAAAACATTAACAGCAACGATGCCAGTTTATCTAAATGCTTTAACAGGACGTGGCGTACACGTTATTACGGTCAATGAATACTTATCTAGTGTTCAAAGCCAGGAAATGGCTGAGTTATACGAGTTTCTTGGCCTATCTGTTGGTTTAAATTTAAACAGTAAAACAACAAATGAAAAAAGAGAAGCTTATGCATGTGATATTACGTATTGTACAAATAATGAGCTAGGTTTTGACTACTTGCGTGATAACATGGTGAACTATGCAGAAGAGCGAGTTATGAGACCATTAAACTTTGCTATTATTGATGAAGTTGACTCTATTTTAATCGATGAAGCACGTACACCATTAATAATTTCGGGTGAAGCAGAGAAATCTACTTCCCTTTATACACAAGCAAATGTTTTTGCAAAAATGCTAAAAACTGAAGATGACTATAATTTCGATGAGAAAACAAAAGCAGTACAATTAACAGAACAAGGTATCGATAAAGCAGAACGTATGTTTAAAATTGATAACCTATATGATGTGAAGAACGTTGATATTATTAGCCATATTAATACTGCATTACGAGCTCATGTAACACTACAACGAGATGTAGACTACATGGTCAATGACGGCGAAGTGCTTATTGTCGATCAATTCACAGGTCGTACAATGCCAGGCCGTCGATTCTCTGAAGGGTTACACCAAGCTATTGAAGCCAAAGAAGGCGTTAAAATTCAAAATGAATCTAAGACAATGGCATCCATTACATTCCAAAACTATTTCAGAATGTATAATAAATTATCAGGTATGACGGGTACTGCAAAAACAGAAGAAGAAGAGTTTAGAAATATATACAACATGACTGTAACTCAAATTCCTACGAATAAACCGATACAACGTATAGATAAACCTGATTTGATATATATTAGCCAAAAAGGTAAGTTCGATGCAGTGGTTGCAGATGTAATTGAAAAACATAAGCAAGGTCAGCCTGTACTTTTAGGTACCGTTGCAGTGGAAACCAGTGAATATATTTCTAACTTGTTGAAGAAAAATGGCGTACGTCATGACGTATTAAATGCTAAAAATCACGAACGTGAGGCAGATATTGTTGCCAATGCCGGTCAACGTGGCGCTGTTACGATTGCTACGAATATGGCGGGTCGTGGTACAGATATCAAACTGGGCGAAGGCGTTGAAGAAATAGGCGGACTCGCAGTTATTGGTACGGAAAGACATGAATCTCGTCGTATCGATGACCAATTACGTGGTCGTTCTGGTCGTCAAGGAGACAAAGGTGATAGCCGCTTCTATTTATCGCTTCAAGATGAATTGATGGTACGTTTCGGCTCAGAGCGTTTACAAAATATGATGAATCGTTTAGGTATGGATGACTCTACACCAATTGAGTCTAAAATGGTTTCACGTGCAGTGGAATCTGCACAAAAACGTGTTGAGGGTAATAACTTCGATGCGCGTAAACGTGTTCTTGAATATGATGATGTATTACGTAAGCAACGTGAAATCATTTATAATGAACGTAATAATATTATCGATAGTGATACAAGTGGTGATCTAGTCAATCAAATGCTTCATTCAACATTAGAAAGAAGTGTTCACTATCATGTGAATGAAGAAGCAGACGAACCTGATTATGAACCGTTCATTAATTATGTCGATGATGTATTTTTAAATGAAGGCGACTTAAAAGTTGCAGACATTAAAGGGAAAGATAAAGAAGACATAGTTGAAATTGTTTGGAATAAAGTTGAAGTAGCGTTAAAAGATCAAAAAGAAAAGATTGGTACGCAATTTGACGAATTTGAACGTATGATTCTACTTCGTTCTATTGATACACATTGGACTGACCATATTGACACAATGGATCAACTTAGACAAGGTATACATTTACGTTCTTATGGCCAACAAAATCCGTTGCGTGATTATCAAAATGAAGGTCATCAATTGTTTGATACAATGATGGAAAACATTGAAGAGGACGTAAGTAAATATATTCTTAAATCAGTTGTTTCAGTCGAAGATGATGTAGAAAGAGATAAAGCTACAGACTTTGGTAAAGCTGAGCACGTTTCTGCAGAAGATGGTAAAGAAAAAGTTAAATCATCACCATATGTTAAAGACGAACATATTGGTAGAAATGACCCTTGCCCTTGTGGTAGCGGTAAGAAATATAAAAACTGTCACGGTGCGTAACACATGTGATTATAAATTAAACCGGGAGCATTGATAGCCGTATCATTAACTTCCGGTTTTATTTTTGTTTTATAACATTACAAGTCACATTGAGGAGATTATGGGTAAAGTTGAAATGTTAACCCTGAGTTCTGTAGAATAGTGATATTGGATAAAATAAATAAGTATGTTGTGTAAGTACTTCATTTAAATGATAATAGGAGAGATGCAAAATGGAATTATCAGAAATTAAACGAAATATTGATGCTTATAGAGAAAGATTAGAACAACTTAGGGGGTCTCTTTGACTTAGAAGAAAAAGAGACTAATATTAAAGAATTCGAAGAGATGATGACAGATCCTACTTTTTGGGATGACCAAGATAAAGCGCAAGAGATAATTGATAAGAACAATGCTTTAAAATCAATTGTGAATGCTTATAGATCACTTGAATCAACTCTGGAAGACATGGATACGACAAGAGCATTATTATTAGAAGAAAACGATGACACAATGAAGCAAGAATTGGAGCAAGAAGTTCATACGTTTGAAAGTCGGTTAGACAACTTCGAATTACAATTATTGTTAGATGGTCCATATGATGCGAACGATGCCATTATGGAGTTGCATCCAGGTGCAGGTGGTACTGAGTCACAAGATTGGACTAACATGTTATTGAGAATGTACCAGCGTTACTGTGAGCAAAAAGGCTTTAAGGTAGAAATTGCTGACTATTTACCAGGAGACGAAGCTGGAGTTAAAAGTGTAACGATAATCGTAAAAGGTCATAATGCTTATGGCTATTTGAAAGCTGAAAAGGGAGTGCACCGTCTTGTTCGAATTTCTCCATTTGATTCTTCTGGACGTAGACATACATCATTTGCATCATGTGATGTAATCCCACAATTTAATAATACCGAAATAGAAATTGAAGTTAATCAAGACGATATTACAATTGATACTTTTAGAGCATCGGGTGCAGGTGGACAACATATTAATAAAACAGAATCGGCCATTCGAATCACTCACCATCCAACTGGCATCGTTGTAAATAACCAAAATGAACGTTCTCAAATTAAAAACAGAGAAGCTGCCATGAAGACTTTGAAATCTAAGTTATATCAATTAAAAATTGAAGAACAAGAACAGGAAATGGCAGAAATTAGAGGAGAACAAAAAGACATAGGATGGGGGAGTCAAATTAGATCTTATGTATTCCACCCGTATGCCATGGTCAAAGATCATCGTACTAATGCTGAAACTGGCAAAGTCGATGCGGTAATGGATGGAGATATTAATTCATTTATAGAAGCATATTTACGTAGCCAGATGGACCATAGTGAAAAATAAGTATGAATGATACTAAAATAGATGATGTAAAATAGCAAGCTAAGTTTGATATATATGTGGGGATGAGATAGTAATCAATTTTAAAATGTTGAGCGCTATCGCATCCCTTTATTTTTGAAGTTTTACACTAAATGCAAATAATGGGTAGGTGAATTTCAACGAATAAAGAGGTGGACTATACTTTGGATAGAATATAAATACAAGGTTATATATTTTAAATGATTTTAAAATATTAATCATTGAATGTAAAATGCATTTTTTAATGTTACATAGTCTGTTATTCGCAGAATGATGATCTTTAATTAAATTTAGTTTTATCAAAGGATTGGACGTATTTTAAATGATATAAAAGAGTTCGTTAAAATTGAAAGTTGACTGTTGTATTACAGTATAATAACAAAGACAAATGTCTAAGAGTTATGTGCTATATTATTCTTGATTAAAATTAAGATAGCAAAGGATGAAATATGTAATGAAGAAAGGCTTAACATTTTCTATAACAACGGCAGCAATGTTTTTTGGTATAAATGGTATAGCATCAGCAGACCAAATCCATACAGTGAAGGAAAATGCTAAATTAACAGATATAGCTCAAGCATTTGCAACAACAACTACGGAAATTCAAAATTTAAATCAAATAAATGATAGAGAGTATGTTCAAGCAGGAGAAAGATTAGTACTTCCAGATAATGATATTGTAGAAGTAAAAGTTGGGGATTCAATTCAAAGTATCGCAGATGCATATCAACTGACAGTTGAACAACTTAATCAGTTGAACCCAAATTTAGGAGAAATGATATATCCTGGTCAACTTATCGCAGTTTCTGAAAAAGGTTCAGCACATTTAAACAATCAAATACAACAAATGTTTAACGAGCAAATCGAAGGGCAAAGCAATACCTCAAATGGTAATTACAATGAAGTAATTAATGAACAATCAACGCCAAATCGTACTACAACATCAACAAATGTGACATCTATTGCACCACAAACATGGCCAAATGTTAACGCACATGACGTAGCTGAAAACAATCAACAAATGCATGTTGATAGTAATGTGGAATCTAAAGAACACTATAGACCAGTACAACAAACTTCAAATGGCAATAACTATTACACATGGGGACAGTGTACATATTACGCTTTCGATAGACGTCAACAATTAGGAAAATCTGTTGGTAATTTATGGGGAAATGCGAATAATTGGGCTTCAGCAGCTCGTCAAAATGGCTATCAAGTAAATCACACGCCAGAAGTTGGAGCTATTTTCCAAAGTAACGCTGGCAATTATGGTCATGTAGGTATAGTGGAACGTAAAAATTCAGATGGATCAATTCTTGTGTCAGAAATGAACTGGCAAGGAGTAGGGCAAAAATCTTATAGAACAGTACACAACACAGGACAATACAATTATATTCACTAATTAATACTAGAGTTTTTAGTTTGATTTAGAACAAATATGTTGATATCTTGTTTTATAAGATAATAAGTGAAATTGTAAATTAACTATATTAATTTAATAAAATTAACGTAGAAGAAATGACTAACTAAACTGAAAGCTATGTTCATGGGAGTGGGGCGACGAAATCATTGTAGAATAATATGATTTCGCTGTTCCACTCTCTCGTTATATTAATTAAAGTAGTATGTTTATAATACAAATAAATAATTATTTTTAAGGATATTGGTAAGACATTTTATTTGTTGAGTGATATTATAAAAACAAGTATAATGATTCATTAAATAAACTAGGAGGCGATGTCATGGGAGTACATCAATATTTTAAACGCTTATCTGATTTAGAAAAATTAATTAGATTGCCAGGTAAATTTAAGTATTTCGAGCATAACGTCGCTGCCCACTCATTCAAGGTGACTAAAATTGCTCAATATTTAGGTACAGTTGAAGAGTATCATGGGAATGAAGTGGATTGGAAAAGCTTATATGAAAAGGCATTAAACCATGATTTCGCGGAAATATTCACAGGAGATATTAAAACGCCTGTAAAGTATGCTAGCGGAGAATTAAAGAAATTATTCTCACAAGTAGAAGAGGAAATGGTAGATCATTTTATAAATGAAGAGATTCCAGAACCATATCAAGATATCTATAGAGAAAGATTACAAGAAGGTAAGGACGATTCGTTAGAAGGTCAATTACTTTCAGTAGCTGATAAAATAGATTTATTATATGAAACATTTGGAGAAATTCAAAAACGTAACCCAGAACAACTATTCTTTGAAATATATGAAATGTCGTTAGAGACAATAATGCAATTTGATCACCTTAGCTCAGTTCAAGATTTTATAGAAAATATTATTCCTGAAATGTTGACGGAAAAGTTCATTCCAAAATCTGAATTACGAGAAACAACCATGGCTATTTTAAATAATAGGAACGGGTGAATTGAATGATTTGGTATGCGCTTGCGGCCTTTTTTCCTTGTATATTTGTTGTGTTATTTAGTGTATTAACGAGAAGTAAATGGGTAGGAACAATCCTGACATTAGTTATTATAGGTGCCTCTGTACAAAAAGGATTCTTCCATAGTGAATGGATTATTTTTATAGATGTAGTGTCTATGTTGGCAGGATATCTCATTATTGATCAATTAGAATTGCACAAAAAAGAAGACGATTGAAAAGTAAGTATTGAGCAACCTAATTGCTATAATTTAATAAGCGCTTTATAATTATATGACTTAAGATAATTAAGAACATGGTTATAATGCAAATTTATGCAAACATGGTAGAGTGACTATGTTTGTTTTTTATTTATATAGAACAAGATTAATTAAAACGAACAAATGTTTGCTTTTGTGTTTGTTAATCTGTTAAAATATGTAACGAGTATAAGCACCTTCGGAAAAATATTACGCCAAAAAACAATGTATATAGCCTAATAAAAAGATTTAAAATAGGTTCTAAGCGTTAGAAATGATATAGGAAGTAGGGGTTATAATATGGAACATTATCCGTTTAAACTGCATTCTGATTTTGAGCCTCAAGGCGATCAACCAGAAGCCATTAAAAAAATTGTCAATGGTGTCAATGAAGGAAAAAGACATCAAACGTTACTTGGGGCTACAGGAACCGGTAAAACTTTTACAATGAGTAACGTTATTAAACAAGTGGGTAAACCTACGTTGATTATCGCACATAATAAAACACTAGCAGGACAGTTATATAGCGAATTTAAAGAGTTTTTCCCTGAAAATAGAGTGGAATATTTTGTCAGCTATTATGATTATTATCAACCAGAAGCTTATGTGCCATCGACTGATACTTTTATAGAAAAAGATGCTTCTATTAATGATGAAATAGATCAATTACGACATTCAGCAACTAGCGCATTATTTGAAAGAGATGATGTTATTATCATAGCTAGTGTCAGCTGTATATATGGCTTGGGTAATCCAGAAGAATATCGTGATTTAGTCGTAAGTGTTCGTGTTGGCATGCAAATGGACAGAAGTGAATTACTGAAAAAATTGGTTGACGTGCAATATACAAGAAATGATATTGATTTTAGACGTGGTACGTTTCGCGTTAGAGGTGATGTAGTAGAAATCTTTCCAGCCTCAAGAGAAGAAATGTGCATAAGAGTAGAATTCTTTGGTGATGAAATAGACCGTATTCGTGAAGTTAACTACTTGACAGGAGAAGTATTAAGAGAACGAGATCATTTTGCGATATTCCCAGCCTCACACTTCGTAACGCGTGAAGAAAAAATGAAATTAGCAATCCAAAGAATTGAAAATGAATTAGAAGCACGTTTGACTGAATTACGTTCAGAAAACAAATTGCTAGAAGCACAACGTTTAGAACAACGTACAAACTATGACTTAGAGATGATGCGAGAAATGGGCTTTTGTTCAGGTATAGAAAACTATTCCGTTCATCTAACTTTACGACCAACAGGTTCAACACCTTATACGCTTCTAGATTATTTTGGTGATGATTGGTTAGTGATGATTGATGAATCACATGTTACATTACCGCAAATTAGAGGGATGTATAATGGTGATCGTGCTCGTAAACAAGTATTAGTAGATCATGGTTTCCGTTTGCCAAGCGCTTTAGATAATAGACCACTAAAATTTGAAGAATTTGAAGAAAAGACTAAACAATTAGTTTATGTATCTGCTACACCAGGTTCATTCGAATTAGAACATACAGATGAGATGGTACAACAAATTATCCGACCGACAGGTTTATTGGATCCTAAGATTGAAGTTCGACCAACTGAAAATCAAATTGATGATTTAATTGGAGAAATTCAAGACCGCATTGATCGAAATGAACGAGTACTAGTAACTACTTTAACTAAAAAAATGAGCGAAGATTTAACTACTTATTTGAAAGAAGCGGGAGTAAAAGTAAATTATTTACACTCAGAAATTAAAACACTAGAACGAATTGAGATTATTCGCGACTTGAGAATGGGCACATATGATGTCATAGTCGGAATTAATTTATTAAGAGAGGGTATTGATATACCAGAAGTATCTCTCGTAGTGATATTAGATGCAGATAAAGAAGGGTTCTTGCGTTCACAAAGATCACTTGTTCAAACGATTGGACGTGCTGCACGTAATAGTCGTGGTGAAGTTATTATGTATGGGGATAAGATTACTGATTCTATGCGTTATGCGTTGGACGAAACGGAAAGACGTCGTACAATCCAAGAAGCATATAATGAAAAATATAACATTACCCCTATGACTATTAATAAGAAAATACATGATGTGATTAGTGCTACTGTTGATAACGATGAAACTAATGATCAACAACAAACGGAAGTTCCTAAGAAAATGACGAAAAAAGAGCGCGAAAAGACAATTGCAAATATAGAAAAAGAAATGAAGAAAGCGGCGAAAGATTTAGATTTCGAAAAAGCTACAGAGCTTAGGGATATGTTATTTGAATTAAAAGCAGAAGGGTGACACAAATGAAGCAACCATCCATTGTAGTAAAAGGGGCACGTGCCCATAATTTAAAAGATGTTGATATAGAAATACCTAAAGATAAACTTATAGTTATGACTGGACTTTCAGGTTCAGGTAAATCATCTTTAGCATTTGATACAATATATGCTGAAGGACAGCGTAGATATGTGGAATCATTAAGTGCATATGCGAGACAATTTTTAGGTCAAATGGATAAGCCAGATGTAGACACGATAGAAGGCTTATCTCCAGCTATTTCAATAGATCAAAAAACAACGAGCAAAAATCCAAGATCTACTGTTGCGACTGTAACTGAAATTTACGATTATATTAGATTGCTCTATGCACGTATAGGGAAACCATTTTGCCCTAATCATGGCATTGAAATAGAGTCGCAAACAGTACAACAAATGGTTGATCAAGTCATGAAGTTAGAGGAACGTACTAAGATTCAAATCCTCGCGCCAGTAATTACACATAGAAAAGGCGCCCAAGAGAAGTTAATAGATGATATTAGTAAAAAAGGTTATGTGCGCGTAAGAGTAGATGGTGAAATAACTGATGTAAATGAAGTACCTGCATTAGATAAAAATAAAAACCACACTATCGAAGTAGTCATCGACCGTTTAGTTGTTAAAGAGGGTATTGAATCACGTTTGGCAGACTCTATCGAAACAGCATTGCAACTTTCTGAAGGTAGCCTAATTGTTGATATCATTGATGGCGAAGAATTAAAATTCTCTGAAAATCATGCTTGTCCAATTTGTGGTTTCTCAATTGGAGAGTTAGAACCACGCATGTTTAGTTTTAACAGTCCATTTGGTGCTTGCCCGACCTGTGACGGCTTAGGTCAAAAACTTACAGTTGATTTAGATTTAGTGGTTCCTGATGCTAATAAAACGTTAAATGAAGGCGCTATTGTTGCTTGGGAATCATCTAGTTCTGATTATTATCCAACATTATTAAATCGTGTTTGTGAAGTATTTAAAATAAATATGGATAAACCTTTTAAAAAGCTTACAGATCGGCAAAAAGATATCATCTTATATGGTTCAAATGGCAAAGAGATTGAATTTACATTTACACAGCGTAATGGACAAACACGCAAACGTACAATGGAGTTTGAAGGTGTAATCAATAATATAAATAGAAGATATCATGATTCTCCATCTGAATTGGTAAGAGAAATGATGAGTAAATACATGACTGAATTGCCATGTGAAACTTGTCATGGTAAACGTTTAAGTCGCGAAGCACTATCTGTTTACATTGCAGGAAAAAATATTGGCGATGTCGTTGAACAATCCATTAAAGAAGCGTTGCATAGTTATGAACATATAGAGTTATCTGAACAAGATAGAAAAATTGCTAACCAAATCTTAAAAGAAATCAATTCAAGATTAGAATTCTTATATAATGTTGGACTAGAATATTTAACATTAAATCGTGCCTCTGGTTCATTATCTGGTGGAGAGGCACAACGTATTCGCCTTGCAACCCAGATTGGTTCAAGACTTTCAGGAGTACTTTATGTCTTAGATGAGCCTTCTATTGGTTTGCATCAACGAGATAACGATCGATTAATTAATACGTTAAAAGAAATGCGTGATTTAGGTAATACCTTAATCGTTGTTGAACATGATGACGATACAATGCGAGCAGCAGACTTTTTAGTTGATGTTGGTCCAGGAGCCGGTGAACATGGTGGCGAAATCGTTGCAAGTGGTACACCGAAACAGGTAATGAATAATAAGAAATCATTAACGGGCCAATATTTAAGTGGTCAAAAACGTATTGAAGTACCAGAGTCACGTAGGCAGATTACAGATCGCAAAATTAGCGTAAAAGGTGCGAGAAGTAACAATTTGAAAGACATAGATGTTGATTTCCCACTTTCAACAATGACTGTTGTCACAGGTGTTTCTGGTTCTGGTAAAAGTACGTTAGTGAATGAAGTACTTTACAAATCATTAGCAAAACATATTAATAAATCTAAAATAAAGCCTGGTGATTACGATGAAATTCAAGGTATAGACCAATTAGATCGTATTATTGATATTG
Organism: Staphylococcus sp. mip270_02; assembly: GCF_054031535.1. Lineage (NCBI taxonomy): Bacteria > Bacillati > Bacillota > Bacilli > Caryophanales > Staphylococcaceae > Staphylococcus > Staphylococcus sp. mip270_02. Next base: position 2,596,217 of record NZ_CM132934.1, on the reverse strand, counting down.
ATCAATCTCCAATTGGTCGAACACCAAGATCTAATCCAGCTACGTATACAGGGGTTTTTGATAATATACGAGACATCTTTGCGCAGACCAATGAAGCGAAAGTTAGAGGTTATACGAAAGGTCGTTTCAGTTTCAACGTTAAAGGCGGCCGTTGTGAAGCGTGTAAGGGTGACGGAATTATAAAAATAGAGATGCATTTCTTACCTGATGTGTATGTACCTTGTGAAGTTTGTGGTGGTACTAGATATAACCGCGAAACATTAGAAGTGACCTATAAAGGAAAAAATATTGCTGATATATTAGCGATGACGGCTGAAGAAGCTACGACGTTCTTTGAAAACGTACCTAAAATTCATCGTAAATTGAAAACGCTAGTAGATGTTGGTTTAGGTTATGTAACTTTAGGTCAGCCTGCTACTACTTTATCCGGTGGCGAAGCGCAACGTGTAAAACTTGCTTCAGAATTGCATAAACGATCTACAGGTCGATCAATTTATATATTGGATGAGCCTACTACTGGTTTACATGTTGACGATATTAGTCGTTTGTTAAAAGTGTTAAATACACTTGTAGAAAACGGTGACACTGTAGTTATTATCGAACATAATCTAGATGTGATTAAAATGGCCGACCATATCATAGACTTAGGACCTGAAGGCGGCGATGGTGGTGGCACACTTGTTGCTACTGGTACGCCTGAAGCAATTACAGAAGTTGAAGAAAGTTATACAGGTCGATATTTAAAGCCGGTATTAGCACGCGATACAGTTAAATAAAAATCACGATTCACCATAGACTAACGAACTTTATTAAACAATATAAAAATAGACTCCCTATAAATAACACAATGTTACTTATAAGGAGTCTTTCTTTTTGTTTTACTTTAAAAAATACATAATTGTTGGATGAATGAACTATAAATTGAAAATATCGTTTATAATTAGGCAGTGATGTTATTAAAGAGATTAATTAATTATTAATCTTCTACACTTTTTAATATGGATTATCAATTCTTTTTGATATGATAATAACTATACTATAAAAGTCGAAGAAATATTGATAGAGGTGAACCAATGTTAACTACAAAAAGTTTAGTAGAACGCTTCGAACTTGAGATGATTGCAGGCGAAGAAGGGCTAAATAAGCAAATTAAAAACACTGATATTTCGAGACCTGGATTGGAAATGGCGGGGTATTTTTCTCACTATGCTTCAGACCGTATTCAATTATTAGGTACTACTGAATTATCTTTTTATAATTTATTGCCAGATGAAGAACGTAAAGGACGCATGAGAAAATTATGTCGACCTGAAACACCGGCAATTATTGTCACGAGAGACTTAGAACCACCAGAAGAATTGATTGAAGCTGCTAAAGAACATGAAACACCTTTAATAACTTCTACAATTGCGACTACACAGTTAATGAGCCGATTGACTACGTTTTTAGAACATGAACTAGCTAGGACAACGTCACTCCACGGTGTACTTGTAGATGTGTATGGTGTAGGTGTACTAATAACTGGTGACTCTGGTATTGGTAAAAGTGAAACAGCCTTAGAATTAATTAAAAGAGGCCATAGACTTGTAGCAGACGATAACGTTGAAATTAGAGAAATAAGTAAAGATGAATTAATTGGTAGAGCACCCAAATTAATAGAACATCTACTAGAAATTAGAGGTTTGGGTATTATCAATGTTATGACTTTATTCGGTGCTGGATCGATTTTAACAGAAAAACGATTGCGCTTGAATATTCATTTAGAAAACTGGCACAAAGAGAAATTATACGATCGTGTAGGATTAAATGAAGAAACATTACGAATTTTAGATACAGAGATTACGAAGAAAACTATACCAGTTAGACCTGGCCGTAACGTAGCAGTAATCATTGAAGTAGCAGCAATGAATTATAGGCTAAACATTATGGGGATTAATACAGCTGAAGAATTTAACGATCGTTTAAACGCAGAAATTTTACGTAATGGTAATAATGGTGAGGAGAAATAAGCAATGTTGACATTAAACTATATCGATCCTATTGCATTTGAATTAGGGCCGATTTCAGTCCGATGGTATGGTATTATCATTGCGGCTGGTATACTATTAGGCTATTTTATAGCACAAGCTAGCGTGAAAAGGATTGGTTATGACCAAGATACGCTAGTTGATATTATTTTTTGGAGTGCAATATTTGGCTTTATTGTGGCAAGAATCTATTTTGTTATTTTTCAATGGCCTTATTACATACAAAATCCAATTGAGATACCAATGATATGGCATGGAGGTATTGCGATACACGGTGGTTTAATTGGAGGGTTTGTAACAGGCATTATTATTTGTAAACAAAAGAATATTAATCCCTTTCAAATCGGCGATGTAATTGCACCTAGTATGATTCTTGGTCAAGGTATTGGAAGATGGGGAAATTTCATGAATCACGAAGCTCATGGTGGGCCAGTTTCAAAATCTGTGCTTGAAAATTTACATATACCCGATTTTATTATTGATAATATGTACATTGATGGTAAATATTATCAACCAACATTTTTATACGAATCCATATGGGATATTTTAGGTTTTGTTATATTAATTTTATTAAGAAAACATCTGCGTGTTGGTGACACGTTCTGCCTTTATTTAATTTGGTATTCTATTGGTAGATTTTTTGTGGAAGGCATGCGTACTGATAGCCTAATGCTAACAAGTGATATTCGTGTAGCGCAGTTAATGTCTATTATATTAATTTTAGTTGGTGTTATCATAATGATTGTTAGAAGAGTGAAATATCGTTCGCCACGTTATAAAGATGTTGGTCCGCTATCATGGCCAAACCTAAAAGTGAAGTGATAAAATAACATGCGGAATTTAAAAAGACAGAAGTCACATGATAAAAACCCACTGTGGCGTATGTACCATTACGTGAGGATTGTTAAAATTTTCAAACAGACGGTAATTATTGAAATTTGTCGCTATTTACCTATTGTGAAGTTAAAGCATTGGATATATCGTAAATTTTTGAAAATGAACATCGGCGCAGAAACTGCATTTGCGTTTAAAGTCGTGCCGGATTTACTTTATCCAGAATTTATTACGATAGGTAAAAATTGTGTCATTGGATATAATACAACTATTTTAACGCACGAATTTCTAGTGGATGAGTTTAAAACAGGACCTGTCCATATCGGAGACAATACTTTAATCGGAGCAAATGTTACTATTTTGCCTGGTGTTACGATAGGAAATAATGTCAAAGTAGGTGCGGGCGCCATTGTATCTAAAGATATACCAGATAATACAATGGCTTATGGGAATCCCATACAAATTAAAAGTTAAAAACATAGGAGGTGATCATGGATGGCGCATAACGACAATGTAATATCGATGAAGTTTGATAGTCAATTTTATAAAAAATTAGGTGAACAAAAATTTCACCAACAAGATTATAAAAAGGCTGCAGAACATTTTAAAAAAGTGCTTGAAATGTCACCTCAAGATTTTGATACAAAAGTAAAATATTCTGAATGTCTAGTAAATTTAGGACTAGGTAATAAGGCAGAACATCTTTTTTATGAAAGTATAGCACAAGATGAATTTGTAGAAGAAAGCTATTTTCAGCTTAGTCAACTCAATATTACGATAAATGAAGCTAATAAAGCATTCTTATTCGGAATCAACTATATTACAATGTCTGACGATGAAGATTATAGAGATGAACTTGAAGATATGTTTGAAGTATCCTACCATTCTGCTGAAAAAATTGAAACAGAAAGTCAACTATTCGCCATACAACTTATTTTTCAATATTTATTTTCCCAAGGTCGCTTACCAGAAGCAAGGAATTTTATTTTAAATCAAAATGAGGACATACAAGCACATCGTGTCGTACGTAATTTGTTAGCAATGTGTTATTTATATTTAAATGAATATGATACGGCGAAAGAGATGTTTGAGCGCTTATTGAGTGAAGATAATAGCGATGTACATGCCTTATGTCATTATACGTTATTACTTTATAATACAAATGATAAAGAGAAATATCATCGCTATTTAAATATTTTAGGAAAAGTTATACCAATGAATGATGACGAATCATTTAAATTAGGGATTGTCCTATGTTATTTAAGACAATATGAAGCATCCCAAAAGATATTACATCCTCTTTATAGAAAAGGGAAATTCCTATCTATACAAATGTATAATGCGCTCAGTTATAATAATTACTATTTAGGAAATTTGGAAGATAGTAAATACTTTTGGGCCAAACTACAAGAGATTACACAAGTAGACGTTGGCCACGCTCCATGGGTTATAGAAGAAAGTAAAGCTTACTTTGATCAACAAATTCTACCATTATTATTAAATGACGATAGTCATCATAGATTGTATGGCATTTTTTTACTTAATCAATTAAAAGGAAGAGAAGTGTTATTGACCCAAGAAATTTGGGGAGTGTTAGAATCTATGAATGATTATGAAAAATTATATTTAACATACCTTATACAAGACTTAAAATTAAATAAGTTAGATTTTATTCACAGAGGTTTGTTAATGCTTTATGATATAGAATCATTGAAAAATATTGAAGAATTATTTATTATATGGATTGATCAGGCGGAAGCGATTATTTCTGAAAAGGTAGATTTAACCAATGTCGATAACTATGTAGCGGCATTTGTATATATGTATTTTCGAAATACTGAAATTAAAGTGACGAAACAACAAGTATTAGAGTGGTTTAATATCTCAGCATATCGCTTGAATAAAACAATTGATTATTTAGTGAGCATATAAGTTTATAAAAAGCAAGAAATCATATATACTTCGCATAATGAATTATTAAATAGGAGGCAATTAAATGGCTGAACAAGTGGATTTTGATATTGCAATTATCGGTGCAGGTCCAGCAGGTATGACTGCTGCAGTTTACGCATCACGTGCAAATTTAAGCACAGTAATGATTGAACGTGGCATGCCTGGTGGTCAAATGGCGAATACAGAAGAAGTTGAAAACTTCCCAGGATTTGAAATGGTAACAGGCCCTGACTTATCTACAAAAATGTTTGAACACGCCAAAAAATTTGGTGCAAAATATCAATATGGTGATATTAAATCAATTGAAGATAAAGGATCTTATAAAGAAATCAATCTTGGTAATAATGTAATTACAGCTCATGCAGTTATCATTTCAACTGGTGCAGAATATAAAAAAATCGGAGTACCAGGTGAACAAGAACTTGGTGGTCGTGGCGTAAGTTACTGTGCGGTTTGTGATGGCGCATTCTTTAAAGGTAAAAAATTATTTGTTATCGGTGGTGGAGATTCAGCTGTTGAAGAAGGCACATTCCTTACAAAATTTGCTGATAGTGTTACTATTGTTCACCGTAGAGATGAGTTACGTGCACAAAAGATACTTCAAGACCGTGCATTTAAAAATGACAAAATTGATTTTATCTGGAGTCATACGCTAAAAACAATTAATGAAAAAGACGGTAAAGTTGGCTCAATCACATTAGAATCAACTAAAGATGGTGCAGAACAAACATTAGAAGCAGACGGTGTATTTGTTTATATTGGTATGAAACCATTAACAGTACCTTTCCAAGATTTAGGTATTACTAACGAAGTTGGTTATATTTTAACTAATGAAGATATGAGTACTAATATTCCTGGTATTTATGCAGCAGGTGACGTTCGTGAAAAAGGTTTACGCCAAATCGTAACAGCAACAGGTGATGGAAGTATTGCAGCGCAAAGTGCAATTGCGTATATTGAACACCTTAAAGATACAATTGAAGCATAATTAAAAAATTACCTGAGCTATACAAAATAATCAATGTAACTCGGTTGTAGTTATTGCTAGAATGTTAAACTTACGCTAGATTGTAAGTGAATGCATTCTAGCTTTTTTTACATAAAGAGTTATACTAGTGATAAAGTTGTCATGATTAAATCTTAAAAAATTAAAATCATTGAATACAAAAAATACTATAGTGACAAATGCTTAGACTACTACCTTAGACCTTTTTCATGTAAAATAGTTTATGATACTATGAGACTATTAGCTATAAAAAAGTTATTTTTAAGGAACGAACATAATAGTCGCTCAATATAACGATTTAACAATGAGTATGATAAATAAACAACGGATGGTGTGAAAAAATGCAACCGGAAGAACAAGATATAGTGAAAAGTGAATTATTAGTTGTTACAGGTTTGTCAGGTGCCGGAAAGTCTGTAGTTATACAGAGCTTAGAAGACATTGGATATTTTTGCGTAGATAATTTACCACCAATTCTTTTGCCGAAATTCGTTGAACTTATGCAACAAGGTAATCCTTCCCTACAAAAAGTAGCAATTGCAATAGATTTAAGAGGTAAAGAATTATTTAAGTCGCTTGTTAAAGAAATTGATTTAATCAAAGGTGATTCAGATGTTATCGTTGATATGATGTTTTTAGAAGCATCTAATGAAAGATTGATTTCTAGGTATAAAGAAACACGTCGTGCACATCCTTTGAATGAAAGAGGACAGCGCTCATTAATTGAATCTATTGAAGAAGAACGCGAACTATTGACTGAGATTAAGAGCTTGGCAAACTATACGATTGATACTTCACAAATGAAACCAAAAGAATTGCGTAAACGTATTGGTGACTATTTCAATCAAAGTAATTATCAAACTTTTAATATCAATGTAACAAGTTTTGGGTTTAAACATGGTATACAAATGGACGCTGACTTAGTGTTTGATGTGAGGTTTTTACCAAATCCACACTATGTTGATGATTTGAGACCGTTGACTGGTGAAGATGAACCAGTCTATAAATATGTCATGAAATGGAAAGAAACTGAAACTTTTTATGAAAAATTAATCGATTTATTAAAATTTATGATACCAGGTTACAAAAAAGAAGGTAAATCTCAACTTGTTATTGCCATTGGATGTACTGGTGGGCAACATCGTTCTGTCGCATTAGCCAAACGAATCGGAGCAGAACTCAAAGAGAGTTTTGACTATAATGTTTATGTGCATCATAGAGATGCACATGTCGAAAGTGGCGTGAAACATAAAGATGAGAAGAATTAAACTTGTACTTATAGGTGGAGGTACAGGTTTATCCGTTTTAGCACGCGGTTTAAAAGGTTATCCCATAGATATTACGACAATTGTTACAGTTGCTGATGATGGGGGTAGTACTGGAAAGATAAGAAGCGAAATGGATATACCTGCTCCAGGTGATATACGAAATGTAATTTCAGCATTAAGCGAAACGGAATCAACAATAGAACAATTATTCCAATATCGTTTTAAAGAAAATCAAGTTGAAGGGCATTCTTTAGGTAATTTATTGATTGCTGCACTTACAAACATTAATAATGATTTTGGCCATGCAGTTAAAGAATTGAGCAAAATATTAAATATCAGAGGCAGTGTCATCCCTTCAACTAATACGAGTGTAAGATTAAATGCAGTTATGGAAGACGGAGAAATTGTATATGGTGAATCTAAAATACCTAAAAAGAATAAAAAGATAGAACGTGTATTTTTAGAACCAGAAGATGTAAGACCAATGGAAGAAGCCGTAGAAGCTATTGAAGAAGCCGATTTAATTGTAATGGGGCCAGGATCTTTATATACGAGTGTTATATCTAATCTCTGTGTTAAAGGCATCTCTGAATCATTACTTAAAGTTGATGTACCTAAACTATATGTATCTAACGTTATGACCCAACCAGGAGAAACGAATCATTACACAGCACTTGACCACGTTAAAGCAATACATGATCACATAGGAAATAATTGTATTAACTATGCCATTTGTAGTACGCAACCGTTTCATGGAGATGTAGTCGAACGCTATAGAGAAGATAACGCTGAGCCTGTGCAATGTGATATAGGCGAAATGGAGGCCCAAGGTATTAAAGTTTTTACACATCCAAATCTGGTTGAAGTTTCCTCTGAAAATTATGTACGACATAATACTGAAGTTCTTTCTAAGATGATATATGAAATTGCTATGCAGGAAACAGAGACAATAGAATTTACTCGCGATAAAGAAAATAATGAAAAGCATTAAGTGAGACTATAAAGTTAAGAAGGGACTGATTGTAATGAGCTTTGCATCCGATATGAAGAATGAACTAACAAGAATAGAAGTAGATGAAAAGAATGCTAAAGCAGAGCTCAGTGCCCTTATTCGAATGAATGGTGCACTCAGTCTATCCAATCAACAATTTGTTATCAATGTACAAACTGAAAATGCTACGACAGCTAGACGTATCTATTCACTAATCAAAAAAGTATTTAATGTTGAAGTGGAGTTACTAGTAAGAAAAAAAATGAAGCTTAAAAAAAACAATATTTATATTTGTCGCATTAAAGCACGAGCAAGAGAAATTTTAGATGAATTAGGTATTTTAAAAAATGGTGTTTTCACTCATGAAATTGACCAAGGTATGATTTATGAAGACGAAATGAAAAGAAGTTATTTGAGAGGGGCTTTTCTTGCAGGCGGCTCGGTTAATAATCCAGAAACATCTTCTTACCATCTTGAAATCTTTTCATTGTATGAAGATCATTCTGAAGGAATTACACAATTGATGAATGAATATGAATTAAACGCCAAGCACCTTGAACGAAAAAAAGGAAGTATCGCATATCTAAAAGAAGCGGAAAAAATATCAGACTTTCTCAGTTTAATTGGTGGTTTCCAAGCATTGTTAAAATTCGAAGATGTGCGTATCGTACGTGATATGAGGAATTCTGTTAATAGGCTTGTGAATTGTGAAACGGCAAATTTAAATAAAACAGTAAGTGCTGCAATGAAGCACGTTGAAAGTATTCACCTCATTGATAAAGAAATAGGGTTAGACAATTTACCTGATAGATTACGTGAAATCGCAAAATTAAGAATAGAACATCAAGAAGTTTCACTAAAAGAACTCGGTGAAATGATGTCTACTGGAAAGATATCTAAATCTGGTGTAAATCATCGTCTGCGTAAATTAAATGAAATGGCTGACAAGATACGAAGCGGAGAATCAATAGAGTTGTAAATTAGCACCGCAATAACTTAATTTACTAGATTCTAACTTTTTTTATAAATAAATCATATATGATTATTTTTTAAATAAGTTATGCTAATATATTATAAAAGTAATCATTTCAATTACTGACACCTTGTATAGGTGTCTTTTTTACATAATTAACAAATTGCTTCTAAGGTTGAATTATGTCGAAATTTAACTAAGTAGTTTAGACAATAAGGAGGGCATACATGTTAGATTTTATTAATAAGCATTATAGAAATATTATATTCTGTTTAATTGGTACATTGATAAACGCAATAGGAGTGAATTGTTTTTTACTTGGTTCTAACCTTGGCGATGGCGGGACTGTTGGTATATCCCTTTCTTTGCTGTATGCCTTTGGTTTATCTCCTGCATGGACGTCTCTAATTATAAATACTATTGTTGTGTTTATTGGTTGGAAATTTTTAAGTAAAACGGTTGCTGTTTATACGGTAATCTCAAACACTGCTCTGTCTTTCTTTTTACATTTAACTGAAAATATTAATCTCGGCATCGATAATTTTGTTATTAATTCTGTCTTTGGGGGCGCTATTATCGGTGTTGGTGCTGGTTTAGTTATCTCAACAGGCAGCACACTTGGTGGGACATCTGTAATTGCTAAAATAGTAAATAAATATTCAGAAATTAAAACATCACAAGGTATTTTTATACTTGATGCATTAGTGGTACTTTCTTTTTTGATGGTATTACCGTTAGAAAATGTCTTGTTTACAATCATTATGTTATTTGTTACTGAAAGAGCAACAGCATTTATAATTGAAGGATTTAATCCTAAAAAAGCAGTTACTGTAATTTCAAATAAAAGTGAAACAATTAGTGATAAAATAAACGCTTTTACAGGTAGAGGTTCAACAATTCTTACTGGTAAAGGCGGGTATGGTAAAAATGAAACACATATGCTTTATGTCGTCGTCCCACAGTCACAAGTGACAAGAGTGAAAAAATTGGTGAATGAAGAAGATGAAAATGCCTTTTTAGTAATCCACGACGTACGAGATGTTTTAGGGAGCACTTTTATTAATATGAGTTAATCAGTGAAACTGAAGCTATGGACGCATTAATTGAACAATTGCCAAGCGGTAGATTAGCTAAACCAGAAGAAGCAGCATCTGTCGTTTTACGTCTATAAATCTCATGCGCAAGTAATATGATTGGCTAAGTATTTTCGGTAGACGGAGGCTTTACAATTCAATAAGTATTAAAATCAAACTGATATACAAAAAAAGGAATACCATAGATATGGAATTCCTTTTTTGTATGTATATAATTATAAGTCCCCTCGAAGGAGATTTATATTCTCTATAATATCAGTGGTTATAGGATTTAAAGTCCCTAATGGGTCCCTAAAACTACATACTATCTAAAATATCAATAGCTTTGTCATTTTCTTCTTTGAATTTTTCGTCTAATAAATGAGAGTAAATGGAAGTGGTTATTGATATGTTTTTATGTCCTAATCTTTTGGAAATATAATATATTGATACGCCTTTAGCAAGGAGATAAGAGCAGTGTGTATGTCGTATTGCATGTGAAGTTATGCTAGAAATAGATAATTTATCACATGCTTTTTTTAATGTCTTGTTTATCGCATTTACCGAAATAAAGTAACCTGTTTCTTTAAATATATAACCATCATAACTAACTGCTAGCTCATTAATTACGCTTAGTATATGTTTCATATCAGATTTTGCTATTTCAATATGACGAGGAGATGAATCTGTTTTATGTTCATTTATAAATAATTGATTTTTAATTTGATCTATATAATCTATCTTCATATATCTTACGCCACTAACACGACAGCCCGTACAAACCATAATATACAATGCTAATGCTGAACGAGTACGTTTTTGTTTTATATAATCTTTTAATCTTTCATATTCAGTTAAAGATATATATTTTTCTTTTTCACTCTTAGATGTATTACCAGCCTTATAACTCACTTTATAGGTAGGATTTTTGCTTATTAAGCCATCATAAACTGCGTCTTCTAAAGCTGAGCGTATAGCTCCGTTAGTTTTACGAATGGTTTCTTTTGCATGATTTTCTGAAAAATTATTAATAAATTTTTGGTATATTTGTCTATTTAATTTAGACAATTTCATATTTCCTATTTTATGATTTTGTATATGCTTTAGTGTGAAATAATAATGACGATAAGTTGAAGTAGCAACTACTGATTCTTTATAAGTTTCAATCCAATTTTTAAAATAATCTTGCAAAGTTAAATCATTATCGTAATCAAGCCCATTTTTTAATTCGCTTAATTTATCAAATCCTGCAGAGTTTGCTTCACGTTTTGTTCTAAATCCTTTTTTACGATAACGTTTCCCTTCGTGAGTAAATTCGTATTGCCATTTTTTTCCATCATAACAACGAGTTTGCATTCTATTCCTCCTAAAAAAGATAAAAATATATAGGGCACTGTAGGGTGCCCTTTAAAGATAATTTTCGTTCAAAAATGACAGTTTTCTTATTAATTCATAAGAAAAACCTATTGAATCAAGTAGATTTACTTTATTATATTGGTCCATTTCTCCATAAATTTTAAATAATTCTTCAATTAAATTATCTCGAGTTGCCTTGTTCCTTGTAAATAAGAGGATTAGTAGTGTTAATGCATACAAATCATTCCTTCCAATATCTTTAGAGTATTCTTCATTTATAAGAAAATCATAACCAATCAATTTATTAAAATATTTTAGAGAAAGTCTTGATTTTGATTTAAAGGAATAAAATCTATGGCCGTGTGCTATTCTATTTCTGAATTCTCTTAATAGATTTAGTGAATCTATGCCTATATTGGCTAAACTATCTTCCTTATTAATTATATTTGAAATATTTTTCAAAACTTCAACTTTATGATTTCTCTTCAGAATACTTAACCATTTAATCGTTAAACCGAAATTGTGGGGCAATATTATTATCCAAGGTGGTACATGGTTATGATTTTTCTTGTAATGGTATATTGATTCAACTTTATCCCAATTCAGCGATTTACTAATATCGTCTAAAACTCCTGCTCTTTTTCTTTTATGAGGATCATAATAGTAAGTATCTAAATAACTATATTTTCTTTCAAAAACTTTTGGATTGTTTCTACTTTTTTTTGGTTCTTCAACCCCAAAATTTTTAGCAATAACTGCAGCAATATTATTTTTTAAAGATTGTTCTATTAAAATCAAATATTTGAAATATAGGTTTTTTAATCTCATGTCATTTTGATAACAGTGAAATAAATCTCGGAATTTTGTACCATCAACAAAAAAATCGTTGTTTTTTTCTTTGAAAAAATGTGAATATGCGTTAACTAATGCATAATAGGAAATAGTTTCTAATTGTAATAAAGCGAACTCTTCATCATCAATTATTAACTTTCGATCTTTTAATAAAATCATTTGTTCTTTGCAGCTTAAGTAAGGTTTAGAATACGGTGAAATATTTAAATAAGTTTTTATAGCGTTAATGTCTTCCAATAAAATTCGCTCCTACAACGAAAAACCCCCTCATGCAAGCATGAGAGGGTTTTTGAGTCGTTTCACAGAACAACTATTTCATGCTTATATTATAGATGTTTTTTCTTAATTAGTCAATTTATTTTTATATATTTTAACACACGAAACAGTTCAAACTAATTACATTTTGGTTCTATCAGTAATTTTAGATTCCATAACTCTACGATGAGTCTCGTCTGATTTTTTTATCATTCTTTCAAATTTTTTGCTTCTTAAAAATTCTTTTGCTTCTTCAACCTCTTCGTCAGAAAGTTCTTTTCCACCAGTATTAATGTGGACATATCCAAATTCTTCATCATTAATAATCATATACATTACTCCTTTAGATTTCATTTATTCAAATTCTATTTCATATAATGATTCGTTAATTTGGTCGTACATCTCGTATTTCTCTAAATAATCAAACCAGACTGAATTAGGTTTTTCTCGTGCTCTTCTACAATAGATTTAACCCTTTCATAAATACTATTTATCAAATCTTTATACATATCATTAGCAGCTCTTTCTATTTTGGCTTCTGACCAACGTTTTTTAGGTGGTCTCCTCTTATCTTTCTCTAATTGATGATTAATAGCTCTATCATAAAAGCTATCTAACGCCGGTAATCTTCCTTCCATGTGTTCTTGAAAGTCTTTAATATTCATCATTATCCTCCTTATCGTGTTCATCTAACTTTCTGAAAAAATCAATAAATGTTTCTGCCATTTTTTCTACTTTTTCATCTGATGATTCATTTATATATTTTGAAGAAATATTTATATAGATACCTTCATTATCTAGTTTATTCAAAGCTTCTTTTTTTCTATAATTTAAATTCATAGTTAACTCCTTTAAAAATTATTTAACTATTGTCTTGTATATCCAATAAATCATTAATGGTGATATTGCAACAACGTAAGAAGTGTAAGTAATAACAGAGTCTATATTAATACAATCTTTTAAGAACGTACGTTCTGGTTAATTTTAAAAATATATAGGGTAGGATAGCTACCCTATATATTTTTATGTACTTAAGCTTGTTATACTTTAAAAGTAAAGTTTTAATTCTCTTCTAATTCTATATTTTCATTGTCTTCATTAATTTCAGACTTAATAAATCTATAAATTATAATAGCGATTGTGCTTACAATAAAATAATTTTTAAATTTCTCCATATTAACTCCCTTAATTTAAATTAATATCACTAAAACTACAATTATAAAGTATTTTGTTAAAACTATTTTATCTTTAATCTTGATGATTCTCTTCTTTATTTAAGTTATTCTAAATGATCTACAGCGTATTTTGCTTCTTCAGGAGTGAATTTATCACCAGCATCTGAAGTGAGTTGAGAGTATATTTCATCGTCAGACATATCCATCATATCTAAGTAATTTTCAGCAGATTTCAAAGCGTTCTCATTATAATCTACTTCTAGATTATCGACAGCATATTGAGCCGCATTTTCAGGATATTTGTCACCTGCCGAAGAAGTTAATTGGTCGTAAATAGCATCTTTAGACATATGCATTGTATCAGCATATGTTTTAGCTGAACCTAATGCAGCTTTTGCTTCGCGATTTGGTTTTTTTTCGTTCGTATCTTGTTTAGGTGTAGGTTCTTTTGTATCTTCTTCTATTTTTGATTCTTTATTTACATCATTTTGTACATTTGACTTTTTAGAAGATTCATCTTTTTCATCTTCTTTATCACTATTATTTTCAAGTTCTTTAATTTCTTTTTTTAAGTCCTTATTTTCTGCGTTTACATTCTTTAATTCTTTCTTTAAATCATTATTCGCTTGGTTTTCTTGATTGGAGGAGTTATTAACTTTCTCATCATCGTTATTTCCGAGACTGCTCAAATAAACTATTACAAATAAGCAAGTAATAACAACTCTTATCCATAATTTCCATTTTTTGAATCCCCACATTAAAGCTAAACCAATTGGATAAATGAATATAAGTGCTAAAATAACTAATAAACTCCGTTCGTACCATTTTGGTTTATTAGTTGTACTTTCCATATTATCGAAAGTTTTAAAATCTTTGTTCATTATAAATTCCCCTAATAATATATTTATGTTATAAAAACACATTAGTATTAGTCTACAAAAACTATATTATCTTTTGTAGTATGTATAACAAAATATTTTTAACATTTTACACAATTCCATAGTTAATATACATTTTATTGAAATTGTCGTTTAAGTATTTAATTCAAATGTACTTTTTATTCCGAACAACTTATTTAATTGCACACGTGTACAAAGACACGTGCATTAATTCGTATAGTATTTTTATTAATTTTGTATATCTAAGGTTAAAAAATTAGAGGATAACCCTGCCTGCAAATTTAACATCAGAATCCCCGTAAAAATTCATATCTCCATATTTAGGATTTAGAGAAACTAAACGAATATGATCTTGATATATAAATACTTTTTTAACGTATGCTTCGCCATCAACAACGAATACACCTAATTGTCCACTGTTAATACTTGTATTTTCTTCTATAAATATAATTTCTTTGTGTTCAAAAAGTGGTTCCATAGAATCACCATTAACTTGTAAAGCAAAATCATGAGGTGGTACAACTCCCACAGGATAGTTAACTGTGAATTCTATATCATCTACTAAAGTTTCACCGGTGCCTGCTGACACGTAACCATTTACAGTTACTTCTTCAGTCTTAGAATCTTTATATGATTGTAGATAAATAACTTTATCACCTTGTTGTTGTACAGAATAATGATGTTCTGCATAAGCTAAAACGCGTTTTTGTCTTCTTTCTTCTAATTTACTCGAGACTTCGTTGATTTGTGTGAGTGTATTAGGTAAACTTTTTTCATCATATAATTCATTTATAGCTACATTAAAATAGTCTGCTATAACTTTAGCTGACGATAACCTAGGTTCTTCTTTTTCGTTTTCCCATTTAGATATTTTTCCTTTTGTTAGTTTTACAACGTCAGGATATTTATTGTTTAAATCATTTACTAATTCTTCCATAGTTAAATTATTTTGTTTACGTAATCGTTTTAGACCTTTTCCAACGCCCATTTTGAATACCTCCTTAATTAACATAAGTTAATTATACATGTTTCGAAATCGAAACACAAGGAATTCCTCGTGAAAAGTTATTGACAACGAAACATTAGAAATGTAAACTGTAATTAAGTTATCGGAATCGAAACAAAAAGGAGGTAACTTTTAATGGTGATAAAAACAAAAGTTCAGCCATATAACAAAATAAAAAGTTATATAGCGCTTTATGGTTTAACACAAAAGCAAGTGGCTGATGATATAGGAATGAGTAGAAGTTTATTAAACATTAAAATCAACAGAATAGAAGGTAGGGATTTTTCAACATCTGAGGCTAAAACTTTGGCTGATTACTTAGGGATTAAGGTTGATGATTTTTTTTGAATTAAAAGTTTCGAAAACGATAACTTTTTTTAAAAGGAGGAAGCAAAATGCAAAATTTACAAGTATTTAAAAATTCACAATTTGGAAATTTAGAAATTTTAACCATTGAAGGTAAGGAATGGTTCCCAGCAATTAAAGTCGCAAAAATTTTAGGATACTCCAACCCTCATAAAGCTGTAAGAGATCATACAAAAGAAAAGGGGGTAACGATTCGTTCAGTCCTTTCAAATGGTGGAAATCAAAACAAGAAATTTATTGATGAAGGTAATTTATACAGATTAATCACTAGGTCAAAATTACCACAAGCAGAAGAATTTGAAGAATGGGTGTTTGAAGAAGTTTTACCCTCCATTCGCAAACATGGCATCTACGCTACTGAAAGTGTAATAGAACAAACTATGAAAGACCCAGATTACATTATCAATATTCTTATGGAATACAAACAAGAGAAAGAAAATAACTTAATTTTGAAACAAGAAATTGGTGAACTTAAACCTAAAGCTGATTATGTAGACGAAATATTAAAATCGCCAGGAACTATGACGATAACACAAATTGCAGCTGATTACGGTCTGTCTGCTCAAAAATTAAATAAATTACTGCATGAAGCACGTATACAACGTCGTGTAGGTAAACAGTGGGTTTTATACACAGAACATATGAATAAAGGTTACACAAAGTCAGAAACAATTAACATTGTTCGTTCAGATGGCACACCAGATACACAACCACAAACAAAATGGACGCAAAAAGGCAGATTGAAAATACATGAGATTTTAACTGAATTTGGTTATGAAGCTCAAGTATTAGAAGTATAGCGAGTGAATTAAAACGACTTTCAGCGCTCACATAGAGCATTTAAGAGCGAGAGTAGGCGATGATATGAGCCACGCCATAATACATGAAAGGTCATTGCGAAAACTAAATGTTGTATGTGGGTGCTGAAAGAGAAATGGAGAGATAGGACATGGGACAAACATTAAATGTTGAAATAACTATACCTAAAGGATATGTACTTGTTGATTCAGTTAGGTTACAAGAATTAGAAGAATCTTCATTAGATCCAGTTTGGGATATGAATGATTTAAAACAAAAATTGAAAATGTCGTCAGTTGACACTATCAAAGATAAATTATTGTATAACCCTAAATTTGAAAAAACTCTGAGAAAAGAAGGCATCGCACATTATCCAAACAGAGAGTTTAATCGTTGGAGATTTAATGCTAGAAAGATGAATAGCTTTATTAACGAAAACTTTGAAGCTATACATGGAAAGGAGAGATAACATGAACGGTATTATATCAGTTTTAACATCGATATTAGCAATGTCACTTTCATTCATATTTACAAATGATTTCATTCATTTAACAGTAATCTACTTTGTAACATTCTTCATAGCATACTGTTGGTTTTGGCCTGAATTTTTCAAAACAATAAAAAAGACTGAAAGCAACGGCAATTGCTAACAGTCGAAATATACTTATGTCATTTATCTATATAAGTATACCACCAAAAATAGGAGGTAGACAAGATGTATTACGAAACAGGTACAAGCAAAAGTAAAAAAATCCAATTATTAGGCTTTGATTTCAAAATTAATTTGTACAAACACGACGATAATATAGAGGTCACATTATTAAATGAAAATAACGATTTTATAGATAGCGTCCCAATTTACGATGAATATGCTGGAATAGCTACAGCACAAGAATTATTAGAACAATCTGCCTTTACATGGATAGAACAAAACACAGATGAAGCAGACAGAATAATGAATCGAGTGATGCAGTGGTGAAGAAACAAAAATTTAAACGCTTAGCCATTGATCTATTACAAAAAATAGAAGGTGAAGGCATGGTTATCGAATATATAGATAATACGATTTGGTTTCATCATTCACATGATAACTATAAAGAAGGCATGGCAAGTATATATATATTTAATAACACACAAAAAGATAACGAAATATTAGCACGCTATGAACAAGTAAAGAAAGTTATTGCAGGTGAAAGGTTGGTTTGTGATGAGTAATATATTTGAGTTAACAGATAACTATAAACAAGTCTATGACTTGATTTCTGAACAGGGCGATGAACAAGCTTTAATAGATACTTTAGCAAGTATTAATGATGCATTAGAGGATAAAGCAGATGGATATGCATCAGTGATTAAATCATTACAAGCAGACAATAGCGCAATTGATGAAGAAATAAAGCGTTTAAAGCAGCGTAAAGCATCAAACGAAAATGGTGTTAAACGCTTAAAAGATAATTTAAAAGAGTCTATGGAAGTTACAGGAAAAACTAAATTTAAAACAGCATTCAACAGTTTTAGTATTTCTAAAAATGCACCTAGTAAAGAAGTTTTAGACGAGAAACTCATACCTAAAGATTATTGGGTATCTCAAGCGCCTAAAATAAACTCCAAATTACTCTTAGATGATTTGAAAGCTGGTAAAGAAGTGCCAGGAGCAGAAATTAAACAAACACAAAGCTTGAGGGTGAGATAAATGAGCGAGGAACTTAATATATATCAAAAAATAGCGGATGTAAAAGCCAACATAGAGGGATTCACAAAGGATACAAAAGGCTATAACTTCACTTATGTATCAGGGTCACAAATATTACATCGTATTAGAAATAAAATGATTGAACACAGATTGTTATTAATACCTAGTACATCAAATGAAAAGTGGACTACACACACTTATAAGAATAAAAAAGGTCATGAAGTTATTGATTTTATAGTAGAAATGGATTTGAACTACAAATGGGTTAATGCAGACAAACCAGAAGAACAATTGGATATTAGTTATCACGCATTTGGTCAACAAAATGATATATCACAAGCGCATGGTACAGCTTTAACATATTCAGAACGCTATTTCTTAATGAAGTTCTTTAATATACCAACTGATGAAGATGATGCAGACGCTAAAGAAAAGCAAGATAGATATTCAAAAGTAGATGCAGAGAGTCTTAAAACGCTTGAAGCAGAAATTAAAAATTTCAGCGATTTAATGAAATCATTAGGAAAAGAAGTTACGACTGAACAAGTAAAAGTTCGATTAGGAATATCGGATATAAATTCATTAACTAATAATCAAATAGCTGAAAGAATAACGAAATTAGACAGTTGGAGTAAAGAATATCAAACAAAGGATGATGAAAATGATAAATAGAGTCGTATTAGTAGGACGTTTAACGAAAGACCCAGAATTCAGAACAACACCATCTGGTGTGAATATTGCAAACTTCACTCTAGCTGTTAATAGAACATTTACCAATGCTCAAGGTGAACGCGAAGCAGACTTTTTCAATGTAGTTGTGTTTCGTAAGCAAGCAGAAAATTTAAACAACTATTTATTCAAAGGTCATTTAGCTGGTGTTGATGGTCGTTTGCAATCACGTAGTTATGAGAATAAAGAGGGTCAACGTGTATTTGTTACAGAAGTTGTCGCAGACAGTGTTCAATTCTTGGAACCTAAAAACAACGGACAGGCAAACAACGTTTCTAAAGGACAACAGACAGGAACGAATAATCAACGTTCAAGCAATGATAATCTATTTGCAAATGCTAATGGGCCTATTGATATTAAAGATGATGATTTACCATTTTAATTGTATACAACTTAAAGGTGATTGAATGGCAATAATTAAAAGTTACATCCAACAAGATGACGGCACGACAACTGCTGTCATCGAGGGTGTAGAACTAACTAATAAAGATTTCCTACTACTTGATAATGGATTAGAAGTTGAATGTGATGTAGATGTAATTGATCCATACAAGATAACAGGTAAACAACGTCGTAAAGTATTCGCAATGATAAGAGATATATTCGACCATTACGGGCAACCGATGGACTATTTAAGATATATGTTCCAAAAACAATTAGAGTTCTTACATGGCTATGAACCGATGTCATTAAGTAATTGTAGTCGAAGACAAGCAAGCGAGTTAATCGAACTCATATTAGATTTTATATTCCAATATGACATACCGATGAGGAAGCAAACAAGCGACCTCATGAACAACGATAAATACTTTCTATACAAATCTACCATTAACCGAACTTGTGTTATATGTGGCGCTGTAAATGCTGATTTAGCACATTATCAAACAGTAGGTAGTGGACGAAATAGAAGCAAAATAAATCATACAAATAATAAAGTATTAGCCTTATGCAGAAAACACCATACAGAACAACATCAAATAGGCATCGATACATTTAATAGTAAATACCACTTACAAGATAGTTGGGTGGATGTAGACGAAAAACTGAATAAGATGTTGAGAGGTGAGAGACATGAGTAAGCTTCTTATTGATGATTATCCAATATTAGTATTGCCGAAGCTAGCAGAAATGATTGGATTAAATGAAGCAATAGTATTGCAACAGATGCATTATTGGTTAACTAACAGTAAACACTATCACGATGGTTGTAAATGGATTTATAACACGTATAAAGGTTGGCAAGAGCAATTTCCATTTTGGAGTGATAGAACCATTAGACGTACTATTACGAGTCTTGAAAAACAAAAATTAATTGTTACTGGAAATTATAATAAAGCAGGATTTGACAAAACAAAGTGGTATTCAGTGGATTATAGAGTATTAGAACTAGTGGACAGACGATGTGGTCAAAATGACCAGACGCATTGGTCAAATTGTCCAAATGGAATAGGTCAAAATGACCAAGTGGAAGAGGACAAAATGGACAAACCTATACCAGAGACTAACACAGAGATTACTCCAGAGACTTCTACAGATAATAATAGCGCAACTGACGTTACGCGTGAACGTTTTGAGGAATGGTGGAAACTTTATGATAAAAAGCTAGATAAGAAAAAAGCGTTTAGTTTATTTAAATCAGCACTTAAAGAACATAGTTATGAAACTATCATGAATGGTACTAGAGAATATCTTAAAACGATTACGAATAAACAATATCAAAAGTACCCTAAAACATTTTTAAGTCAAGAAAGCTATATGAATGACTTTACAGAGGAAACACAACCTACAGGACAAGACCAACTAGAACGTATGAAACACGACCCTAGTTATTGGGATTAGGAGTGATTAAATGAAAAGAATGTTAAGCCCTAGGATAACGGAAACACTTAAGCAGTATGAAGCTACTGAAATAGAAAGAGCACTGTATTGTGAGAAATGCGGTAATAAGTACGATTTACACAAGTTTGATAGTGGTTACGAATATCGTGATGGTTGCGAGTGCAGCATGATTGCAGCAGGTAAAGAAGCAGAGAATAAACGTAAGCAGAAAGCAATCGATAATATATTTAATCAATCTAATGTTAACTATTCATTACAAGAAGTCACAGTGAACAATTATCAACCACAAAACCAATCACAAACAGATGCTAAACAAACAGCAATAGAGTACGTTAAAACATTTTCTATAGATAAACCTAAGTCATTAATCATGCAAGGCTCATATGGCACAGGTAAATCACATCTAGCTTATGCCATTGCTAAAGCAGTTAAAGCAAAAGGCTATTCGGTAGCATTTATGCATATACCAATGTTAATGGATCGTATCAAAGCTACTTACAATAAAAATGCAGTTGAAACTACAGACGAGTTAGTCAAATTACTTAGCAACGTAGACTTGCTTGTACTAGACGATATAGGTGTAGAAAACACAGAACATACATTAAACAAACTATTTAGCATAGTTGATAACAGAGTAGGTAAGAATAACATTTTCACTACCAACTTTAGTGATAAAGAACTAAATCAAAACATGAATTGGCAACGAATCAATTCACGTATGAAACATAATTCACGCCAAGTGAGAGTGCTTGGTGATGACTACAGGGAGAGAGACGCATGGTAAAAACAATTGAATATGTAAAAAACTTTTTAGAAGCTCCTAATTTAAGTGATATGTACGCACAAAAGTTTATAGATGGGGCACACGGAGACGAAACAATGTTAGATGAACTTTTATTCGCAGAGAAAGCAAAACGCGCTACAACAGACGCGATTCGTGAGGTGTGCTAAATGGGATTGAGTACAGAATATAGATTAAAACAAAGCAACAGTAATATAACTATCGATGTTATCCCGTTAGATAATAATAGAAATCGTGTGTTTGGATTGCATTATCATTTTGGCATAGATGAATACATTATTAGTGATGAAAGATTAGAAGAAATCAAACGCACATACAAATTAGAGCGTGCAGATCAAACGAGTATATTTGATTACATGTAGGAGTGAACAGCATGAGTAAATATAATGCGAAGAAAGTTGAATATAAAGGTATCGTGTTCGACAGCAAAGTTGAATGTAGATACTACCAACATTTACAACGACAAAAAGAACAAGGGTTAATAGATTATATCGAACTACAACCAAGATATGAGTTGATTCCTAAGAATGGTAAACAACGTAAAACAGAATATGTCGCTGATTTTGCATTATGGAATAAAGGGCGACTGCTGGAAGTCATAGACGTTAAAGGTATGCCAACAGATGTTGCTAGATATAAAGCGAAACACTTTAGATATAAATATCCAGACATACCGTTGATATGGATATGCGAAGCGCCTAAATATACAGGTCGAACATGGATAACATATGAAGAATTGAAAAAGGCAAGAAGTGAACGCAAGAAAGCTAAGAGGTGATTGCATGAATGAACCTGGAACAATGAAAATTAAATACTACGCTAAATTCGAAAAAGTAGTGCCATATATCCAACGACCAAATGAAGAAGAACAAGAAGTTTTAGAGTGGATTGGTCAAGACATGGATAAGCACGTTAATGATTACTTAGATGGTACATTCATAGAATTTAGCGAACCAGAGGTGAAAGATTAATGGAATCAGTACATGTTAAAGGTAAAACATACGAAATTATGGGCGAAAACCTTAAATGTATGAACAAGAATGATTTAAGCAAAAATTATATTAGTAAAAGATTACTTTATGGATGGACATTAAACGAAGCATGTAAGGCACCTAAACACATGCGCTTAACTGATTATAGAGAAGATCAGAAAATTAAACAAATGGAATCACAAGTTAGACGTATAAGAGCCAAAGTTAAAGATGAGAAGCACAGAAACGAGCACCCTTGGTTGTACGATGGCACACCGCAAGTACATGCACGTAGTAAATATGTAGCTGATTTAATGAAAAACGATATATTCCCAAAGGTGGTTAAATAAATGTCAAAAGAAACATTAAAAGTTGGTGACTGGATTCAATACATTGCGATAAATGGACAATCACAACACGGTAAAGTTGATAGTTTAGTAGAAGATATGAATGAAAAACAAATACGCGTTGATTTAAAACTATTAAATGGGCAAAAAGATTCCATTTGGATAAATGAGGATTGGATTAAGGCACATCCTAATGCATCAAGACTATTGGACGAGAAGTATAACGAAAGAAATAAACAATCCAACGATGTACAACAACGTAAGCGAAGTTGCGGAGTAATCAATAGCGAAAGATTAGAAACCATACACCCAGGTGAATGGGTAATCCCATTAAATAATTCCGAAAGAGCTCAATTTATAGAACAAGTAGTTGAAGGATTTGATGCAGTACCAGCATACAATATAGGCAAAGCGATAGAACACATATTTGAACATGATAGTGAGAAAGCAAGACAATCATTGGAACGTGCATATGAGAATTGGGATTAATTCAGTTAA
Source organism: Staphylococcus sp. mip270_02 (assembly GCF_054031535.1). Taxonomy (NCBI): domain Bacteria; kingdom Bacillati; phylum Bacillota; class Bacilli; order Caryophanales; family Staphylococcaceae; genus Staphylococcus; species Staphylococcus sp. mip270_02. The sequence continues at coordinate 2,572,506 of NZ_CM132934.1, read as the reverse complement.
AGATATAAGTATATTATAGAGTTTAAAGATTAGTGATATCTGTTATAGGAGGACGAATAAATGGTGAAGATTAAACGTAAAGTAGAAATGACATGTGGAGAGTTCGCTAAGTATATGGTCGATAATTTTGGTTTTTCAAGTTATGCAGTTGAGTTGTCAGACGGTTATTGGTTAGGAAGCCCAGAACGAGAATATGATGTATCTATTCATTTACCACCCTCTAAAATTAGTGATTTGCCAGACATTAAAATAACTAAATCTGGTGTTGTTATTTTCGAAGTCGAGGAAGAAATTACGGAAGATACAGTGATACCTAAAGTCATAGAACTATATTCAAATGAAAATAAGAATACATTTGCAATGCAACATTGTGACCGAACTATAAAACAGATACAAGACGAAGGCGGTTGTAAATCATTAGCCTTCTACATTTTAAACGACGACTTCACAATGACTTTGATCTGGACACACGATAAAGGGCTGGTGGAGTAGATGGCTACAGATAAACAAGTAGAATATGTTTTATCTTTACAGGAACAATGTAATAGCACTGAGTATTCAAAGGCAGAAGTTAGAAAAATGAATAACGAAGAAGTAAATGACATTATAGAAGAGTTTAAAACAGATATGGCAATAGAAGAATTGTACAACGAATGTATGAGCTATGGATTACCTAATCAATAAGGAGTGATGGCGAGTGAGTACCTTAAAAGAGATTTGTAAAGAACAAACAGAACTATTAAATGAGTGTCGCCAAAATATCAAAGAGTTAACTGAAGAAAATGAAAAGCTAAAAGAAGAAGTAGAACATTTAAAAGGTATTATCCAAGATGAAGAAGATTGGAAATTACTTAAATTAGAAGAAGAATGGTTGTGATGGCGAGTGATTATAAGTAAAAAGAAATATGAAAAATTAAATAATGATTTAGTAGATGCTAAAGCAAAGGCGTTCGATGAAATTATGAAAGGTGAGTTAGGCGCTTATTACGATAAAGCAAAGTCGTTTGATGAAATAGTAAAGGCTGTTAATGCGCCATATGTTGAGTACCCAGAAGATTGGATGGTCGATGTTTTGAAAGTGGTGCGAAATTTTGAACAAGGAAGTGCACACGATGAAAGATAGAGAGTATAAAGACGCATGGCAAAAGTTTAAAGAAATGAGAATGCAAGAATATATCAAACTTCATCGTACTGTAGACCGAGTAACTAAACCCAACAGTCAACACCACTTATTCCAATTAGCTAACGCAATAGTCGGTAAAAAAGATTTAGCGCATATATTAAGATATATGGACGAACTAGACGGCACAAACGAATTTAGCAACTTACTAAGCGATTTGGGGGACGAGTAGGATGGATAATAAATTAAAAGTGGAGTTAGAAAAACGTTTGTACATGATCTTGAAAAATAAAAATAACTCATCCACATATTCAAATGGTGAGTTAAAAGAACTAAATGAACTCTATAGAGAATTAAACAAAAGTAATCATAAAAACATTATAATTCCTGATTTAATACCTAGTGTGAGTTTGATTAGTGTCACTTCTATTACGATAGCAATTTTATTAAAGTTCCTATGATTCCTAAAATACCGATAATAGAAGTTACTATCCATTTCAACCAAGAATTTCTAACAGAATAATATTTTTCTTCCCCTTCTCTTGTGATTTCTACGGTATCACCATATTGGGGAATCATCATAAAAAAATTTTTAGATGAATGATTATCAAAATCAACAACTGTGGGTGTAATCCATTTCTTATCAAACATGTAGTCAAAATGTTTATAATCAGAGGTCATTTTAACTTTACCTTTTTTAACACCTATATGTAATTTCATAAACATTGATAAATTCAATATAAATACCACCTTATATTTAGATAAATAAATTATACCAGAATAGGAGCTAATTAATATGAATGAATTAGTAAAACAAGTAGAACAATGGAGTATAGATAAAAACCTAGACAAAGGTAATCCAGATAGACAGGCATTGAAATTCTATGAAGAAGCTGGTGAAGTTGGAGCAGCATTATCACGTAACAAATTAGACGATTTAAAAGACGGTATAGGCGATACAGTCGTTACATTAATTATATTGGCACAACAACATGGAATGACATTAGAGGAGTGTTTACAGTACGCGTATGACGAAATCAAAGGAAGAAAAGGAAAGACAATCAATGGAACATTCATCAAAGAATCAGACTTGTAAGAAAGATATAGTTGAAAAAGTTAAGGAAGTGTTGAGGAAATGAAAAAGCCCCAAAGTAGGGGCAGGCAACTATAAAGTGTCATTTATTAATATTTTTATTCCACAATACAAGTTATAAATTACAAAATAAATTGCACCAATAAGAGCTATAAAACCAATTATTAACAGTATTATGCTTACTGCTGTACTAGAAACAATACCGCTATATCCTAATATAGCTGAACCAATAACTATAAGGACATAAGGTAAGATGTGGAACAGTAAAGATTTTTTTGCATGATTTGAAACGGGTTTGTCTGCTAAAACCCAAATGACTATGGGAAAAATAATTGGAGCGAAGAAAACACTAAAATACGATAGAGCAGATAATAATTTTTCGGATTGAGTAGAATTTGTAATCATAAATAACACCTCCAATTTTATAGTAACCTAATTAAAATTAAATAAACTTATAATCAAAAAAATATTTATTAAATATTTTTGAATATTAAAAGGAGTGACGCTATGCAACACCTAATACGTACGCTAACCGATTCAACCGGACACACTTTCACTCACATTACACAAGCACGAGAGAATGAAACGTTTACTGTGGTTGAGGCAGAGAATAAGGAAGAGGCGGCAGAGAAAGTGAATGATCTAGAAGAGTTCGAATTTCGTAAAGATAAAAGATGGGATACAGATTCAATGTTTATATAAGAAGGGACAGTGAGTGAATATGACTAAAAAAGCAATTAAAAGACCAGATGAAGTTGAATACATTGAGTTTAAAGGCAGAGAGAATTTTAAAGAGGTATGCAATTTTATTGGGCGTTCAGAGCCATTGCTTACACGCATGGATGGTAAAGAGTGTTTATTATTGAATTACTATATACCTAATAAAGAAACGGCGATAGTATATCCAGGTAAAATATTTTATAAATGGAATAACTATGGTGACGATGTTGCCATTTATGGAGATACATCTTGGGATATTATAAGTAAAGATGAGTTCTTCGAGCGTTACAAGGAGGACGACAAATGAAACGTATACTCAAAACATTATTAATCATAGCGCTATATGAACTAAGTAAAGAAATCACATACGAAATCATAGTTAAGAAACAGGCTAACGATATGGTAGAGCTACCTAGTTACGATGAAATAGATGCATGGAAAAAATATTAAGGAGGATAATCATATGTGGGTAATTCTAACTTTTGTATTCAGCATAGTAATCATAGCGTTAATCATTAGCTTGATTGTGTTGAACGATAAAAAGAACGAGAAGATATTTAACCTATCCAAACAAAATATATTACTACAACAAGAGACTAAGAGAGAGCTTAGTAGTAAGCCACATACAGGACCTAAAAAATTAAGTGAATCATTACGAGAGAGATCACAAATGAAAACGTACAATACTGGTAACATACATACTCATGAATAATATGTGGATGAATCAGATGTACACAAGAACTTTAATAGAAAGTAACTGGAGGTAAGTCATGTATACTGCAGAACAAATAGAGGAAATGATATATGAATATCATTGGAGAAAGAATGTACTAATTGAAGAAGGTTATGAATTAGATAGTAACTCTACTGCTCAGTATGGCGTGGAGGCCACTATGCCTAAGGCACAAGGAGGAACAAGTGATAAGGTATTAGAAATCGTCGCTCGGAATGATGTGTTGTATAGAGTTTTGTATGAGCACTTGGAAGTAGTTAATTTTATTAATAAGTATGAATACTACATTGACAATGATAAGAATCTTAATATGCTGTACTTGTTTAAGAAAGGGAAACGTCCCAGTGAAGTTAAGAAGATAATGAATATAGGTAGGACTAACTTCGATAGTCGTATGGAAGATATCATCAACGTATACTTACGAGAGCAAGAAAAGCATGCACAAACAAACAAGCATGATAAGCACAATATGCAAGATAAGCACAATCAACGCAATCAACGCAATCAACAAGATAAGCACTATCAACACTAATTAGTAATTATCATTAGCATTTTGTATAATATATATAGCAATATTGTTGGAATACAAATGGTGCTAACAATTATAAATAACAATACTATATTATATCGAGACACATCCATTCCGCGGGTGTGTCTCTTTTTGTTGTAGAGATTAATAGTAAGGGAGTGAATAAGTATGAGGATAGTAGTTGTGTACGGTGCACCAATGAGTGGCAAGACAACATATGTTAATAACGTAATGCAGGATATCGATTTAGTATTCGATTACGATGCATTGACGCAAGCAATAACAAATAGTCAGTATCAACAACACAATGATAATGCACATAAGTTAGTCATGGCCATAAGAAATAAGATGATAGACCATGCTAAACAAACAACAGAGGGTACACTATATCTCATTACGACATACTTATCTTACACATTACAAGACAAGGTAGAGACACACTTTAATACACAGTACAAACAAATGGATACATCATTAGAAGCGTGTAAGCGAAGGTTAAACGTTAGTGATAGACACAATAAGCAACACGTTATGCAAGTGATACATGAATGGTATGGCAAGTATATATACAACAAAGGATTAATAGATAGTGATGAACTAACAAAGGAAACCAAGAGGTTATACAAGTCTAAAGACTGGCATACATTGAGACACATGGCATTAGAAAGAGACAATCATTTGTGTCAAATGTGTTTAAGAAAACATAGATATACAGATGCTGAGTTAGTTCATCATATGATTTATGTTAAAAGTGATTTTCAAAAAGCATTAGATTTAGATAATCTCATGTGTGTTTGCTCAAAGTGTCACAATAGAATTCATGCGAAAGATGAAGAGGAAGTTTTTACAACAGAAAATGTAGAAAGAAAAGTGCGAACGATAAAACTTTGATGCCCCCTGGTTTTTCTTTTGAGAAAAAGAAATAAAGAGACCGCGGACAGTTGAAGCGTTCGCAACACAGACGATTTTTTCATGAAAGGGGGGTTAAGGTTGAAATTAACAAAAAAGCAATTAGTCAGTTATATCGATGGTTATCAAACTTCAGATGATATTTTAATAGATCTCTATTTAGAGACTTATAAATTTTATTGTCGATTAAGAGATGAACTCGAAGAATCTCAGCTTATGTATGAACATACGAATAAAGCAGGCGCTACGAATTTAGTTAAAAACCCATTAAGTATTGAATTAACAAAAACGGTACAGACGCTAAATAATTTATTAAAGTCATTAGGATTAACCGCAGCGCAAAGAGAAAAAATTGTTGAATCAGAGGAGGACGGTTTTGGTGACTATTAAAGTATTGAATAAACCTTCACCTAAGCTACTCACCACATGGTACGCGCAACAAGTCGTTAGAGGTAATATTACGGCAAATGAATACGTTAGAAAAGAATGCCAAAGGCATTTAAATTACCTCAAAAATGACAATCATCGGTGGGAATTTGATGAAGAAAAAGGACATAAACCAATAAGATTTATTGAAAAGTTCTGTAAACCTTCGAAAGGCGAATACGGACAGCTCATATTACAACCATGGCAACATTTTATTATTGGTTCCTTGTTTGGTTGGGTAGATAAAGAAACACGTTTACGACGCTTTAAAGAAGGCGTCGTTTTTGTTGGACGTAAAAATGGTAAGACGACTTTGATATCAGGTTTAACCACATACGGTGCTTCAGAAGATGGCGAACCCGGGGCAGATGTTGTTCTACTAGCTAACGGTATGAAACAAGCACGATTATTATTTGATGAATCGACCAAGATGATAAAAGCATCACCTAAATTAAATAAAAATTTCAGACCAAGAAGAGACGCCATATATTACGATAAAACAAATTCGAAAATTGAACCCCAAGCAGCAGATAGTGAGAAGTTAGATGGTTTAAATACACATATTGGTGTGTTTGATGAGATACATGAATACAAAGATTATAAATTGATTTCTGTTATAAAAAACTCTCGACAATCAAGAAAGCAACCTTTACTAGTTTATATTACAACGGCGGGTTATCAGTTAGATGGCCCTTTAGTTGATATGGTTGGTGCTGGTGAAGATACTTTAAATGGTGTAGTTGAAGATGAACGTACCTTTTATTTCTTAGCTTCTTTAGATAAAGAAGATGATTTAGATAACCCAGAAAATTGGGCAAAAGCAAATCCCAATTTGGGTGTATCAATTGATTTAGAAACGATGAAAGAGGACTGGGAAAAAGCGAAGCGCGTTCCAGCGGAACGTGGAGATTTTATAACCAAGCGTTTTAATATATTTGCGAACGATGATGAAATGAGTTTCTTAGATTATGAAACACTTAAGAAGAATAACAAAGTGATTGATTTAGAAGAACTCAAAGGGAAACCTTGTACGATTGGTTATGATTTATCTGAAACACAAGATTTCACTGCGGCTTGCGCTACTTTTGCCTTAGATGATGGTAATATAGCGGTTATTTCTCATTCGTGGGTGCCAGAAGAGCGCGTTAAATACGCCAATGAAAAAATACCCTTTAGAGAATGGCAAGAGGAAGGTTATTTAACAATAACACCTGGACAATACGTTGATTATCAACAAGTTTATGATTGGATTACACAAATGAATCAATATTATCCTGTTGAAAAAATAACGTATGACCGTGCGAATGCTTTTAAACTCAATCAAGAATTAAAAAATTATGGTTTTGAAACAGAAGAAACAAGACAAGGCGCGATTACTTTAAGTCCAGCTTTAAAAGACCTAAATGAGTTGTTTTTAGATGGCAAAGTTATTTTTAATAATAACCCAATGATGCGCTGGTATATCAATAATGTCCAATTAACTAAAGATCGTAATGATAATTGGTTACCAACGAAACAAAATCGTTATCGCAAAATCGATGGTTTTGCAGCGTTATTAAATACTTACACTGACATTATGAATAAAGTGGTTACAGACGCAGGTAATGGCAATATTGAGTTTATTAGTATGAAAGAATTACTGAGTTAGGAGGTGAAAGCAATCGCTAAACAAAATTTACTCAGTAAGGTGAAACAAAAATTAATAGATAATTGGGTAGACCAGAGCAGGCAAAAGCTTTATGACTTTTCGCCTTGGCGTAATAAAAATTTTTGGGGTGTTATTAATAACACTTTAGAAACCAATGAAACGATATTTGCGGCTATTACTAAATTATCTAATTCAATGGCGAGTATTCCTATTAAGCTTTATAAAAACTATGAATCAGTCACCAATGATATTTCTTTACTCATTACAGATACGCCGAATGGCTCAATTAGTAGTTTTGATTTCATTAATCAAATTGAAACATGTCGAAATGAAAAAGGGAATGCCTATGTGTTAATTGAACGTGATATTTACCATCAACCTAATAAACTCTATTTAATTAATCCAGATATCGTTGAAATATTAATTGAAAATACATCAAAAGATATTTATTACAGTATTCACGCAGCTACAGATAATAAACTAATTATTCACAATACAGATATGATGCATTTCAAACATATTGTTGGTTCGAATATGGTTCAAGGCGTTAGTCCTATTGATGTGTTAAAGAATACAACGGATTTTGATAATGCCATTCGAAATTTCAATCTAAAAGAGATGGAGAAACCTGAATCATTTGTACTTAAATACGGGACAAATGTCTCCGATGAGAAGCGAAAAGCAGTTGTCCAAAACTTTAAAGAATTCTATGAAGAAAATGGTGGGGTTTTATTCCAAGAACCCGGGGTTGAAATTGATCCACTAAATAAAAAATATGTATCTGAGGATATTGTGGCGACCGAAAATTTAACCAGGGAACGTATTGCGAATGTATTTCAGATACCATCGGTATTTTTAAATGCGAATAACGCAATGACCTTTAAATCAAATGAAGAACTCGACCGTTATTATTTACAACATACGTTACTACCTATCATTAAGCAGTATGAAGAAGAATTTAATCGCAAATTATTGACTAAATATCGACGGACGATGGGTTATTACTTCAAATTTAGTGTTAAATCGTTCTTACGTGCAGATAGTAAAACGCAAGCTGAAGTTTATTTTAAAGCTGTACGTAGTGGTTATTATACGGTTAACGATATTAGGTCATGGGAAGATTTACCACCCGTTGAAGGTGGCGATGTGCCGTTAATCAGTGGTGACTTATATCCAATTAATACACCACCAGAACAAAGAAATACATCGAAAGGGGGTGACAATCATGGACAAGACAAAGACTTACTTTCAGATGAACAAAAAGACACAGAATAAAGGTGAAATTTATATTTATGGTGATATTGTTTCAAGTAAATGGGACGAAACAGATGTCACTGCTGTCGATTTTAAAAACGAACTCAATCAACTCGGTGATGTATCTGAGATAGATGTTCATATCAATTCAGCTGGTGGTAATGTTTTCGAAGGTCATGCGATATACAACATGTTAAAAATGCATAAAGCAAAAGTAAATATTTATGTCGATGCCTTAGCGGCATCCATCGCAAGTGTTATCGCAATGAGCGGTGACACTATTTTTATGCACAAAAATAGCTTTATGATGATTCATAACTCTTGGATTATGACCTTAGGTAATTCGAAAGACTTACGACAAACGGCAGATTTATTAGATAAAACAGACCAATCAAGTAATAACGCTTATTTAGATAAAGCGACGAACTTATCTGAAGAAGAACTTAAACAATTGCTTGAAGCTGAAACTTGGTTAACGGCAGATGAAGCATTAGAAAAAGGACTAGCAGATGAAATATTAGGCGCAAGTGAAATAGCTGCCAGTATTTCAAAAGATAGTTATCAAATGTTTAAACACGTACCTGAAAATATTGAGCAAGATGTTGATAAAATTACAACTATTTCAGATATTCAGAAAGATAATATGGTTGAGACACCTCAAGAAACAATGACACAAGTAGAAAAAGAATCAAGAGAAATAATAAAACAAAATGCAGAAAATTTAAAATTACTTTATAAATAGAAAGGAGACATATTTATGTCTACATTATACGAATTGAAACAATCTCTAGGAGAAGTAGGAGAACAATTAAAAAATAAAAATAACGAGTTATCTCAAAAAGCTGGTGATCCAAATGTAGCGTTTGAAAGTGTAAAACAGCTTGAAAAAGATGTAGATATTCTCCAACAAAGATATGATATTTTAGAGAAAAGAAAAAGTGACGTGGAACAAAAACAAGCTGAAAAAGCACAACAAGATATGGAAAAAACTTCAGTATATCAAACGTTAAGTGAAGATGATAAAAAAGTTAAAGCGAAAGCTGAATTTTATAGATATGCTTTAAACCCTAAAGAATATAGTAAACCTACAGAACAAGCACAACGCTTATTACATGCTTTACCGACAGGTAATGATACAGGCGGTGATAAATTCTTACCGACGACATTATCAAAAGAATTGATTTCTGAACCATTCGCACGTAACCAATTGAGAGAAAAAGCACGTCTAACTAACATTAAAGGGTTAGAAATCCCACGTATTTCATATACGTTAGATGACGATGACTTTATTTCAGACGTTGAAACAGCCAAAGAAATGGCATTAAAAGGCGATACAGTAAAATTTGGAACGAATAAGTCTAAAGTTTTAGCCACTGTTTCAGATACCGTTATCCATGGTTCAGATGTAGAACTAGTTAATTGGGTAGAAAATGCATTACGTTCAGGTTTAGCTGATAAAGAACGTAAAGACGCTTTTGCTTTAAATCCTAAAGAAGGATTAAAATATATGTCATTTTATAGTGGAGATGTGAAAGAAGTACAAGGCGATAATTATTATGATGCAATTATTAATGCTTTAGCTGATTTACATGAAGACTATCGTGATAATGCGACAATTTATATGCGTTATGCTGACTATGTGAAAATTTTAAGAGATCTATCCAACGGTACAACGAATTTCTTTGATACACCAGCTGAAAAAGTCTTTGGTAAGCCTGTCGTATTTACAGATAATGCAGTTAAACCAATTATTGGAGATTTTAATTACTTTGGCATTAATTACGATGATACAACATTTGATACGGATAAAGATGTTAAAAAAGGTGAATACTTATTCGTCTTAACTGCTTGGTATGATCAACAACGTACATTAGATAGTGCGTTCCGTATCGCTAAAGTTGATGGTGGTTCTGAAGACACGAATACACCCTAACAAACCCCAAAAGGTAGAAGTAGAGACGAGAGCGAAATCCGTCTCTATTTCTGCTGAATAGGGGTGGTTTTGATGAATCAAAGTGAATTATTACGCATCAAAAGATGGTTAAACATAGATTATGACATCGAAAATGATACGTTAGAAGATATGATTCTAAGTGCTAAGTCTGAATTAAGTTTAAGTGGTGTGCCTCAGTACGATCATAATGATGAGGCGTATCCTTTATATTGCCAAGCGATTAATTATATTGTTTCGCGCGATTATGAGACTCGTGGCTTTGTTGAGTATGAACGTGAAAATAAAGGGTTTAATGACAGAATCTTACAATCGTTTATTCTTAAGTTGAAAGTTTGGTGATTTAAGTGCAATTTAAAAACTTTAATACGTACTTAACTTTTTATGACATGGTTAAAACAGGCCCTTACCCAGATGATTTAGAAGAAAAAGAGGTTTATAGTTGTAAAGTTGAAAAATATGATAATTCCATTAAAGACAGACAAGTTCTAACGACAAACGGTAAAACCCAAGGTTTTACATTTATAATGAGAGACGCTCAACGACAATTTATCCCGAGTTATCAACATACAATTAAAGTGAAAGATTATCGATTTGAAACACAACTATTTAACATATACGACATTCGATTTGATAAACCAAAAGCAGGTTATATTACGGTGGTGGTAGCTGAAAATGAGTAAACCTAAAATCAATGGTATATACGATGTAAAGCTTAAAGGCGAAAAAGAGTTAATGAAAAAGATGGAAGCAAAATTTGGTCAAAAAGCAATGCAAGTAAAGAATGATAAAGCATTAATTGAAGCATCTGACTTTTTAAAAGAAGAACTCAAATATCAACTTGAAGATTTTAAAGATACAGGGGCGACCATACAAGAAATGAAACGAGGTAATCCTGAAACGGTTGCTGGTCAACGACGGATTATGATTCATTGGGAAGGTCCTAAGGAAAGAAAAAATATCATTCATCTTAACGAACATGGCTATACACGAAACGGTAAAAAGTATACACCACAAGGGTACGGTGTCATTGCCAAAACGTTAGATGCATCACAAACCAAATACCGTGGCATCATACGAAGAGAGTTGAACAGAAATTGAATATACTCAAATACATTAAAAATATCATTATTAATGACCCTATACTCGCATCAGAAGTGAACAATCGTATTTATTATTATGAAGTAACGGAAGTGGATGATACGAGCGACGCATTTGTTGTTTTAACTCCGATATTAGATCGTCCAAGCACATATGTTTCTGATAAATATTTATCGGAGACTTATTTTTTTCAAGTCGATGTGGAAGCTTATAACCACCAACAAACGATAGATATAACCAAACGGATTCGTTATTTACTATCAAACGTAAATTTAAATCAAGCATCATCACAATTAGATGACTATTTTAAAGCAACACAAAGGTATGTGATGTCACGTAGATATCGTGGCATACCTAAAAACAAATATTACAAAGGTGAACGCGTCGAGTAGATGCGTTCTTTTTAATTCAAGGAGGAAAAAAATATGGCAGTAGTAGGATTTGAAAAAGTACATGTAGGTATTTTTGATGAAGATGAAAAAATTAAACAATTAATGACATGGAAAGATGAAAAAGGTGGTACGGTAAACCTTAATATTTCAGGTTTAGCGCCTGAGAAAGTTGAAATGCGTGCTTCAAATAAGACGGTATGGTCTAAGAAACAAGGGACAGGCGAAGTTCAATCAGAACTGGATGTATTTAATGTACCAGATAAAGATTTAGATGCCGTTTTAGGTCGTGATTTAGATAAAAACGGTACTTCGTGGGTGGGCGAGAAAACACGTGCACCTTATGTTGCGTTAATTGGTGAATCAGAAGATTTATTATCAGGCGAACCTGTATATCTTGCCCTAACTAAAGGGACAATGAGTCTTGAGTCTATCGAATGGAAGACAACACCAAAAGAAGCAGAAGAACCAGAACCACAACAACTCACAGGTGATTGGATTGCGCGCACAATTGATGGCAATTCACGTATTTATGGTTACCACGTTGGTAAAGAAGGTTCAGATGAATTATTCCAAAGTGTATTCCCTGATTACGAAAACGTTGGAGAAGGCGAAACACCAGACAGTGGCAATTCAAACGATAACGAAGAAGTAGAAACGCCCTAAGGCACCCCAAAATGTAGGGGTAACAGCTAAAAGTAAGTCGGCTGTTATTTCTGCAGAATAGGGGTCTATAAATCAAAGAATAAACGAGGTGTTTGAATGAGTGTGCTTCAAAAATTAAAAGAACGATTAAAAAGAAAGTTTAGAGAAAATAAAAAAATAAAACCGCAATTAACTATTCGAGTATATGATGATGACGATGTGCCAGAAATTATATTTAATGGAAATAAAATAGATTATATTAACGAAGTAGATTTTAACTGGAAGACTAGTAAAGGTGATGTAATGAGTGGCGGCTATAAATTCAACATTGCTTATATAAAAGAATCAGATATGAATAATGGACGTATACTTTTTACTAAAGAAGGATTTGTTAGTCCAGGACGTATATAAATTAAATTATTAGGAGGCTTTTAAATGGCAGACATTTTAAAAATTTATAAAAATGATAAAGTAGTCGCAAGCGCTGAACGTGGTGAAGATGGTAAAGCTAACGTTACGATTGAAGGTCTGGACGCAGACACAGCGTATGAAGCAGGAACGTATCAAGCTGCTTTTAGTAACGATAATGGCGAATCTGACAAAACAGATGTACCAGGATTTAAAACAAATCCAATTAAAGTAACAGGCGTTTCCCTTGATAAAGAAAGTTTAACGCTAAATGTCGGAGATACAGAAACTATTCAACCAACGGTTGCGCCATCGACTGCGACTAATAAAGGTGTAGCTTATGCATCATCCAATAGAGATGTAGCTACAGTAAATGAAGATGGTACAATTACAGCGATTGCAGACGGTACAGCTAACATTGAAGCTAGTACTGAGGACGGCAATAAAAAAGCAACATGTGCCGTCACAGTTGAAACTGAAGAAGAATCTGCACCAGAAGAACCCGATAATGTAGAAGTAGAAGCAAATGAAAATGATGCAGATGTATCAGCAGAATAAATAAACAAGGCGACTTCGGTCGCCTATTTTTGTATACAAAAATAATTAACTTTAAGGAGACAACAATATGATCAAATTTGAAATTAAAAACCAAGAAACAGGTAAAGTAGAAAGCTATTCAAAAGATGTTATCACAATGGGCGAAGCAGAACGTTTTTATGAATGGATGGAAAGTCGCGAAAAAGAAGTGAATAAAGAAAAACCAGATATGAAAAAAGTTAGAAAAATGGAACGTGATTACTTAGTTAGTTTGTTTGAAAAACAAGGGTTAACAGAAGAGGATGTTTTAAACAACATGGGTACAAAAACATATGCTCATGTGTTAGGTGAAATATTTCGAGAAATCAGCGGCGAAGATGAAACAGATTCAGAAGATGAAACAAGCCAAGAGGGAAAGACAGAGGAACAAGTTCAATAAAAGAAATTTTATCAAGATTTAGAAATGCGTATGAATTTTGTATGAAAAATTTTGGTTGGACTTTAACAGAAGCTAAAGAACAACCTTACTTAGAATTATTTGCGTTTCTAAGTGGCAATGATAACGAAGGTGAACAACAAACTAAGCCTAAAAAAGACCAAGAAGTCATCAAAGGTAAAGGCATAATTAAACTATTGAATGGATAGGTAAGAAGGGAGGTATACATATTTGGATAATATTCAAGGTTACGCAATAAAGAACACCATGGATAACACGGGCGTGGAACAAGGTATGAAAGGCCTTAAACGCCAAATGGGTGTGTTAAGTTCAGAAGTGAAAGCGAACATGTCTAGTTTTGGCCAAGCTGAGAAGTCTGTACAGAAGTATCAAACACGCATTGATGGACTGAACAATAAAATGAAAGTTCAAAAACGCATGTATGATCAGACTAAAAGTGATTTAAATAACGTTAAAAGCGCTTATGAAAAAGCATCGAATAGTATCAAACAACAAGAACAAAAAGTTAAAGAACTTGCCGAAGCACATAAGAAGCAAGATAATGCGATGCGTAAATCTAATCAAGAAATGAAAAAATCTAATAAGGAATTAGATAACGCTAAAACGAAGCAATCTTTGTTAAGTGCTGAAAAGGCCAAAGCCAAAACCAAATTAGATGAGTTACGTTCGGCAGAAAGGCGTTTGAAAGAATCAGGCAAAGCTTCTACGGAACAAATTAAGCAAGCGTCTAATGCGACGAAACAACAACGAGAAGTTCATCAAAAATTAATTGCGAGTCATAAAGAAGAAACGGCTAATGTTAAGAAGTTAACACAGTCTCATAAAGGCATTACAGAAGAGAATAAAAAGGTTAAAGCTTCTTATAAACAGTCTAATGACGCAGTAAAAACAGCTGAAAAAGAATATGACAAACTTTCTAAAACAATCAAAGACTATCCGAAAGACTTAGCCAAAGCTGAAAAAGCTGTGAATAATGAAAAAGCATCGATGAACGGCTTACAAAAAAGTATTAATAAAGCTGAACAAGAGCTAAAGCAAATGAATAAACAACAGATGGTCGCTAATAGCTCATTCACAAAACAAGCTGACCATTTAGACAAAATGTCAGAGAAGTATGGCAAGATGTCCCAAAACATGCGCTCAGTGGGACGTAATATGTCTATGTATGTAACAACGCCGATTGCTGGCGCTATGGGTTATGCTGGTAAATTAGGCGTTGAATTTGATGATGGTATGCGTAAAGTACAAGCTGTCTCAGGCGCTACGGGTAAAGATTTAGACGCGTTGAAAGCGAAAGCACGTGAAATGGGCGCAACAACTAAATTTAGCGCGACAGATAGTGCAGAAGCTATGAACTACATGGCTATGGCTGGTTGGAAAACGCAAGATATGATGGGTGGCTTGCCTGGTATTATGGATTTAGCAGCTGCATCAGGTGAAGAATTAGGCACTGTTTCTGATATTGTTACCGATGGTTTAACGGCATTTGGACTAGAAGCTAAAGATAGTGGTCATTTTGCGGATGTTCTTGCGTCAGCGAGTGCGAATGCGAATACTAATGTGCAAATGATGGGTGAAGGTTTTAAATATGCGGCTCCTGTTGCTGGTGCCTTAGGTTATAGTATCGAAGATACTTCAACAGCAATTGGATTAATGAGTAATGCAGGTATTAAAGGCGAAAAAGCTGGTACAGCATTACGTACGATGTTTACGAATCTTTCAAAACCAACTGCAGCTATGAAAACGAAGATGGATGAACTTGGTTTATCTATCACAGATAGTAACGGTGAAATGTTGCCAATGCGTGATGTTATGGATCAGTTGAGAGATAAATTTAGTGGTTTATCTAAAGACCAACAAGCTGCAACTGCAAGTACAATATTCGGTAAAGAAGCAATGAGTGGGGCATTAGCTGTTATTAATGCTTCTCAAGAAGACTATGACAAACTATCTCAATCTATTGATAACAGTGAAGGTTCAGCTAAGAAAATGGGCGACACAATGGAAAAAGGCTTAGGTGGTAGTTTAAGAGAATTAAAATCAGCCGCAGAAGAACTTGGCTTATCTGTTTTTGAAACCATTCAGCCTGCTCTATCGGGCATGGTTGGTGGTTTGAAATCAACTGTCGATTTTTTAAACGATTTACCCAAAGGCGCAAAAGTAGCTAGCGTCGCTATTGCAGGTGTAGCTGCCGCGATTGGTCCCGTAACGTTAGGTGTTGGGTTATTATTAAGAGCCGTACAAGCAGCAGCTGAAGGCTATGCACAACTTAACAGACGTATGGCTGAAAACACAGCAGAAGCTGCGATTAACGCAGGGACAACTAAAGCAAATGCAGGGGCAATTACTGCCTCAGGTAAAAGTGCTAAAGGTTCGGCAGGCTTATTTGGTCGTTTTGGTAAAACAGCAAGTAAAGCTAGTGGTAAAGTCAATTTATTAGGTAAAGGCGCTAAACTATTAGGTAATGGCGTTAAATTTTTAAGTGGTCCCATTGGTTGGGCTATCACAGGTGTTACGTTATTAGGTGGCGCGTTTACTAAAGCTTATAATAAGGTGGATTGGTTTAAAAAGGGCGTTGATGGTTTACTTGATGTTATTAAAACATTTGGTGGCGGTGCTATTGAGCAACTCAAAAACCTTGGTGGTTGGTTTTCTAAAACTGGAAGTAAAATCAAAGAAAGCTTCTTTGATGAAGTGAAACAAGGCTATAAAGACTTAGACGATGACGATTTATTAAAACAAGCTGGCGATGGCTTTAAAAAATTCATGGATAAGGTTGGTAAAGCTTCAGATAAAGCAACCGACACAACTAAAGTTTTAGGCAAAGGTGTTTCTAAAGAAACTGAAAAAGCGCTTGATAAGTATGTTAAGTATTCAGAAGATACAACGCGTGTTTTATCTGATATTAAACTAAATCATGGTAAGATTACGAATAAAATGCGCAATCAACTTGAAACATCTGTACAAAAAGGTGGAGAAGAAGCCTTAAAACAAGTTAAAAAGCGTAACAAAAAAGTATCTGATGAACTGAAAGATATGCTTAAAAACAGTGAAGCTTTTACTGCTCAAGAAAAGCAAGATATGATTCAAAAGAATCAAGAAGCTTCTGATGAAAAGGTTAAAAAACTACAAGACCTTAACCGTGAAATCGAAGAACTAGAGCTCAAACAGTTTAACGACGGTAAACTCACAGCGCAAGAAGAAAAAGATTTAAAAGCTAAACTAGAAGAACGTAACCGCATAACAACTGAAACTTTAACAAAAGGTCAAAAAGAACAACAAGCCATATTATCAAGAATGAATGCGAACACTGGTGCTATTGATACCCAAGAAGCAAGTGATGCAATTAAAGATTCTGTTAAAGCTGAGAAAAAAGCGAAAAAAGAAGCTAAAAAACAACGTGATAAAGATGTTATTCAAGCTGATGATTTACTTGCTTATGGTGAAATTGATCAAAAAGAACATGATAAGCGTATTGGAGAAATTAAAGATGCTTATGATGAAGCTATAGAAACTGCTGAGGGAAAAACGGAAGAGGTACGCAAATCAGTTAAAAAGAGCAATAAAGATATAACAGATGATATGGATATGACTACAGGTAAAGTTTATTCTAATTCAGAAAAACAATGGAATAAATTTACTGGTGATATGTCAGATGCGTTTTCTGAAATGGGCAAAAACTACAACAAATTCAAAGAAAATATGAGTGATGTAGGTAGTTCTATTTCAAGCTTTTTTACGGAAACGGATTGGAAACAGCTTATTAATGACAGTTTAGGTAATGTTGGTGAGTGGATAGCTACACCATTCAAAGCTGCAGGTGAAAGTATTGGTAGTGCCGTTTCTTCTTGGCAAGAAAATATTTCTGAAGCTGGCGAAGATATCAAAGGTGGCTTTGACTCACTCACAGGTTGGTTCTCTGAACAAGGTCAAGAATTCTGGGGTGCACTGCGAGATGGTTGGAACACCGCATTAGAAAATGGTGGGAATTTATGGAAGTCTTTAACTGGCTGGCTTAGTGAAAAATGGGAAGATACGAAAACATGGTTTTCACAAAAAGGTCACAGTATCTGGTCAAATATCAAAATAGGTTGGAATAATGCCCTTGAGTCTGGAGGCAATCTTTGGTCATCATTGATAGGTTGGCTCGGTGAAAAGTGGGAGGAAACTAAAACGTGGTTCTCTCAAAAAGGCGGTCTTATTTGGTCGAATATTAAATCAGGATGGAATAATGCGCTTGAAACTGGCGGTAATCTCTGGTCATCGATTACTAATAAACTCGGTGAAAGTTGGGAAAATACCAAAGGTTGGTTTAGTGAAAAAGGCCGAAATATTCAACAATCATTCAAAAAGGGTTGGAATTCAGCTTGGGATACAGCAGGTAATATTTGGGGCAAAGTGACTAAAGGCGTATCTGATACTTGGGAAAATGTGAAGACATCAACCCGTGACAAACTCGAAGAAGCTAAAGAAACAGCGACGACTAAAACACGTGGTATTTGGAAAAATACATCTAAATGGTTTGGCGATACTTACAATACAGCGAAAGACAAAGTAACAGGTGTTTATACTAAAACGCGCGATAAATTTACAGACGCTGCAGGTAAAGTGTGGGATAAATCCAAATCAGCATATGATGGTACGAAAAAATGGTTTGGTGAAACTTATGAGAAAGCTAAAGCCAAGGTCACAGGTGTTTATAATCAAGCAAAAGGTAAATTTACCGATACCGCGAGTACAGCTTGGGATAAATCGAAATCTACGTGGAAAGGTACGAGTAAATATTTCGGTCAAGCTTATAGTTCTGTTAAAACTAATGTAAGTAACATGTGGGGCAAAGCTAAAACAAGTTTCGGTAATATTGCTGATGAAGGCTGGAAAAAAGCGAAGTCTGTTTATAAAGGTTTCAAAAAATGGTTAGGTGATACACTACAATGGATTAAAGATGTTGGCGCTGATATGGGTAAAGCTGCAGGTGATTTAGGTAAAAAAGTTGCCAACAAAGCTATTGGCGGTTTGAATGGCATGATTGGTGGCGTTAACAAAATATCTAAAGCGATTACAGGCAAAGACAAACTTATTGATGAAATACCTCGTTTAGCTACAGGTACTTATGATGGTTCAACACTCTCTACAGATTCAAACGGTGGTTTAAGACAACCGACGGTTGCGATGGTTAATGATAAAGGGCCGGGTAATGGACCAGGTGGACGTACACAAGAGCTCATTCAACGTAAAGATGGCTCAATTGATGCCCCACAAGGCAAAAATACAATTGTGGGCTTACGTAAAGGCGACGGCGTTATTAACGCTAAACATACACACAAACTCCAAGAACAAGGCATTATACCTAAACGCTTATCAACGGGTACAGGAACTAAAATACCGCGTTTCTCTAAAGGCAACAAAAAAGACTGGTACGAAGATTTTGTTGAAGGTGCAGCTAATGTAAGTAGAAATATCAGTAGTAAAATATCTGATGGTTATCACAGCGCGAAAAAAGCAGGTAGTGATGCAAAAGATACTGTTGAAGACTTAGGAAGTAAAGGCTTAGAAAAAGTTAAAGACGGGGCATCATGGCTTGGCGATAAAATCGGAGATGTTTGGAAATATGTTAAGCATCCGGGTAAATTAGTGAATAAAGTTATGGATAGTATAGGCATCAACTTCGGGGGCGGCGATAACGCTACCGTTAATTTAGTTAAAGCGGCTTATAAAAACTTGAAATCTTCATTGGTAGAGAAAGTGAAAGACTGGTTTACAGAAGCTGAAGGTGGCGATGGCGATGCTAGTTGGTTGCCATGGGACAATATCCTCCAAACATTTGGTAATTACACAGGTGGCTTAATGTTTAATGGGGGTAAACACTATGGTGTCGACTTCGGTATGCCAACAGGTACTAAAATTAAAGCTTTAACCGACGGTAAGATATCACAAGCAGGACCAGTTGCAGGTGGCGGTGGTAATCAAATTACACTTGATGAACCTGGTGGTAAATGGTATCAGTGGTACATGCATATGAGTAAAATCATTGCTAAAAAAGGGCAAAAAGTAAGTGCCGGTGATGTCATTGGCTTATCAGGTAGTACAGGTAACTCAACAACACCTCATTTACACATTCAACGTATGAAAGGTTACCCATCTAATGAGACAGCCGTTAATCCTATGGGTTGGTTGAAATCACTTAAAAGTGGTAGTCAAAATAAATCAGCTAAAAAATGGTCAGGCGATATTAAAAAAGCAGCTAGTGAAATGAATGTTAAGTTAAGAGGTAATGATTTAAATAACATTATTTCTCTTATTCACAATGAGTCTGGCGGAAATGCAGGCGTCACACAAGGGAATATTGGTGACATTAATAATATTAATGGTACACCAGCACAAGGTCTATTACAGTATGTACCTAGTACATTTAAGAATTATGCTGTTAAAGGTCATGGCAATATAAAAAATGGTTATGATCAATTGCTTGCCTTCTTTAATAATAAAAATTGGCGGACACAATTCAACCCTAACGGTGGTTGGTCTCCAACAGGTCCAAGAAAATATGAAAATGGTGGCATCTCTACAACACATAAACTTGCTGAAATTAGTGAGCGTAATAGAGCGGAAGCTATTATTCCACTTCATAAATCTAAACGTAATCGTGCGGTTGGTTTGATGGAAAAAGCAATGACAGCGATTGGCATGGATAATGGTTCCGCAAATGTGACAGTGAACACCGATAATTCAACGATGGAAAAACTACTACAACAAGTTGTTCAATTGAATGACACCAATAATCGTATGCAACAAACAATCATTAAGTTGTTAAGTGGCAATAATAATAACATGAGTAAAAATGATGTTATGAATATCTTTAGTCAATTGTTAGGTAGTAAAGCTAATTTAGACAATTTTAGTCAAGGATTATCATAAATAGGAGGTTTATATGATAGACGGTAGATGGATGAAAATAATAACCCAAGAAGGCACTTATGATATCAACGATATCTTATCTAATTTTATTTTCTTAGAAGCTAAAGCTTCATATCCAAATGAAAATAATGAAAGTAACACATTTCAAGGTGTGGACGGCGAGCTACCAACAGTAGCCACGTTCGCACCTTTTAATTTAGAAGTAAGTTGCGGTTTTGATGGTATTGATGAAAATGACCGTAATTTAGCAGAATTAAAATTAAGACAACTGTTTTTTAGACGACAACCCTATTACATCATCACGTCAGACAATCCGGGGTTGAAATATCGTGCGAATAACCCAGATGTAAACCCTGATTATTTAGATTTCTCGGCTATTAAGTTTGATATGACCTTTAGTTGTCGAGATGGCTATGCCGAAACGGTCAAAGAAACAGATGAGTACAGTTTATCAAACGGTAATTGGCAATTCGGTGTCGATTTATTGGCAGATGATGAAATTAAATATAAACATGATACCACAAGCTTTCGAATTTACAACGGTTCTTCAGATACAATCAACCCTTTATTAAGACATAAATTTAAGTTATTGATTAATATCGATGCACCTAAAGGCTTTAAAATCATTAATCATACAACAGGTAATACATTTGAATATAAAAAAAGCATTAAGCAAAATCAACAACTTATATTAAAGGGTGTACACTCAATACTTGATGGTAAACGTGTAGGCATCGACACAAATCGACAGTGGATAACGCTTAAAGAAGGCTTTAACGATATTGAAATTACAGGCGAGCATATCGGAGGGGCAAGGACCCAATGGATATTCCCGTTTATATTTAAGTAGGTGAATAACTTGGATGCATTAGTTTTAAAAAATAAAAAAGTCACATTTGCGGAGATAATCACGGATTTTGATTTCGGTTCTTTTAAATATGAATATGAAAAGAATAATGAGCGTTCGATTAGTTTCACTTTATATAAAACATCTAATAACGCAGATATATTTGATTATTTAGTTAATGAAGCTTTTATAGAGTGGCAAGGGCAATTATACGTCATTAAATCAACATCTATAAAATACGATGGCCTTAAACTTACGAATGAAGTTGTAGCTAAACATATCTTTATGGAGTTTCAAAAGCATTATATTCAAAAAGATATGGATGTCGAAAGTGAAAGTAGTGATGAAGATGAAGACGATAGTACACCGACCATGACTTTAGAACAGTATCTTGATTTCGGTTTTAAAGACAATAAATTGGGTTTTGAATATGAAATTAGAGGTCAATTTAAAAAACGTGTACCTGTCGATGATTTAGGCGGTAAAAATGGTGTTGAACATGTATCAGAAGGTGCAGAATTATTTAATTATATTTATTTCGCTGATAATAAGAAATATTATATTTATGATGAAGCAACCTTCTATGAAATGTCCGATATTCCTTTGATTTACTTATATAATTCAAGTGAAGCTACGGTTACAACGACAACCACGGATATATTTAATTATATTCAAGGCTACGGTAAGAAAAAGACTAAAAAAGAAACACAAAATTATAACCCTATTAAACCTAAAGACTTGAATTACTCAGGTACCTTTATTAAAGAAGGCACTTGGCGTACAGAAAAAGTAGGCGCAAGTTATACGAAAACATTTGAATGTGAACATGGTAACGAAACGCTTGAATGGACATTAAAGAAAATGTCTAAAGGCGGTATGCTTGATGTTTATTTAGATGGTGAAAAGGTTGATACCTACGAGTGTTATAGTAAAAACGCAAAAAGTGAAAAAATTGTGATACAACAAGGTTTATCTAAAGGTAATCATACTTTTAAAGCTGTATTTAGAGGTGCGAAAAAGGGTATTGATTACAAAAAATCTGAGCCATGTATGTATGTCGGTACTGAGAAATCCACTGTATTAAATTTAACAGCTAAACTTAAAGGTAAAGACGCTTATCATACGTATGTCGATTACACATCACCTAATTATGATGGTGGCGACATTGCCGAAGCACCCACAATATTCGATGATAATATCACAAATAAAGATGAATTACGTGAAAGGCTTAAAGAAGAACTTAACGATCAACCAACGGTTGAAGTTTCTACAAACTATCTCGGTAGTGTAGAAGACAAACAATACATTACAAATGATGATATTAAAGAAAATAATAAGATACGTTTTATTCATCAACCTTTAGGTTTTAATTTAGATTTAAAAGTCGTGAAAATTACTGTGTCACATCCATTACTTAATGAACCAGTAGAAGTTGATTTTAGTAATTCACCTAAGGATATTTTAAAAATGCAGCAACAAACAACAAAGGCTATTAGAAAATTTAATAAACAGAGTAAAGGCGATTCACTTAGTGAGTCGCCTATTTCTATGGCAGAAAATTACTCAGATATTGTAGGAGTGACATTATTAGATGACTAAAGTTAATCATAGATACTTAACGGATAAAAACGGTGAAATTTATTTTCCTAAAGTACATGTAGAAGCGCTATTAGGTATTGAGGACACAGATTCAGAAAATCCTTTTATAGACATAAACAATAAAATTTATGAGTTGGAAGAAATAATCGAAGACCAACAAAAAGTTATAGAAGAGAACAAAAAATTTGTTGAAAGACAGGATAGAATTTTGTCAGACATGATAGGCGATACCGGTTGGATTGAGTATCAAGTACCACCAGACATGAAAAATAAAGCTGTTAGTTCAGGGTTTAAATGTGCCATTCGTGAAGTAAGAGCGGGTAACGACCTTATCGGTAAGCACTTTGTAGTTCGTTCTATCAGACTGAATATGTCTGAAATCACAGAGGCATCTATGCAAATTGCACAACTGCCAACTGGATTTATAACGGATAATCAATCATTTATTGCAAGACAAAACGGTTACCGTCATCCTATCACAATTGAATGTTTGAAAGATGGCAAAGTGATGGCATTTGTTCATCCAGATGACCAAGGCAAAAAGAATTGGGTGTATCAAGAATTTACATGGTTAGAATAGAAAGGGTGAAATAATGAAATTAAAGAAAATGAAATTAAAAATCAATTTCCCGATTGATCTAGGTCAAAAATTTAGACAAATGGTCGTTGAGAATTTTAAAGATGTGCAGTATTTTTATGGGCAAGTCATAGATATTATTAAAGATCATCAAACCCAAGATAAACACGCACATAATGCGAAACAAATTGATTATAAACTTTCGAATGTTCATGATGAATTACAATATCAAGATGGTCGTATTAGAAAATTGGTAGTTGGGCATAATGGTGATGGTATAGAAGAACTAAAGGATAGTCGTACTTCAATAGATGGTGAAGGACATGAATTGTTATCTCAACGATTAAAATACGATTTTGATAATATGAATAAGAAAATTGAAGATAATTATAATTATCTTAATAAGAAAATAGAACGTATTGTAAACGTCAATGATTACGGGGCAGACCCTACAGGAGAACAATATTCTGATGAAGCTTTTGAAAAAGCTTTTGGTGGTGGAAATGTTCACGTTCATATGACATCTGGTATATACAAAGTAAAAGATGGATTGAAATTACCGAATAACACTGTGTTATCAGGTGAAGGTGAAGACATTACGATTATCAAATTATCTGATGACTCACCAAGAAAAACCGTAGCAGTGACGAACAAAGAAATGGATGGCACAGCTACTAATATTTCTTATGAAAGTTTCTCAATAGACGGTAACAAAGGACGCTTTGATGAAAAGTATGTAAGTAATGGCGTTCAATACAATCATCCAGGACCAAGTGGTGGTTCATTATCTTCAAACTTAAGATTTGCTGGTGTTAAATATGGATATGCTTATAACATTAAATCGGTTGATGCTTTGTTACATTGTTTTGACGTTACTTGTGCAAGCGATACTTATTTCCATGAAGGTGATGGTGTAAGAGTCGATGAAGCGCTAGAAAGTAAATATATTCATATTGATAACTGTGAAGCTAAAGGACATGGCGATGATGGTATTACGACCCACCACTCAAGATATATTAATATCACAAATAATGTGTGTCATGATACAAAAAACTATCATGGTAATAGTAATGGTATTGAAGTAGATGATGGTTCCCAATATGTATTTTTATCAAACAACAATACCTACAATAACCAATGTGGAGTTGAAGTTAAAGCACATGCTGATGCTAACGCCGCATCTATGGTAGTTGTTGATGGTCATATTTCTTATAAAGATAATCGTTCTTATGTTGCGAGACATATCGGGCATCATAGAGCTGCTACAGATGAAAAGAGTAAAACAGCACAAGATGTTATTTTCAATAATATTGTTTCGCTTTATCCTTATGCAAATGAAGTATATCCAGGTTGGACACCTAGAGCATTAACAATTAGTGCTTATACTAATGTGTCAGTGTCAAACTTCACAGCTATTGGAGATGGCACATATACATCAGGGACACCGGTTGTAGCAGTTCAATTTATGGCTGAAAATGTGCAACTTCATAACATCAATATAAGAGGATTTAAAAATGCATCAGCTGATATAAAAATTTATGGTGGAGATAATAGACCTAAAAAAGTAACGTTCAGTAATATTAATATTCACCATTCTTCAAATAATATTGGCATTGCTGGTGGTGCAGGTGTTTATGACACTAAAATTATTGGTGCAAATTTAATTGGTAATGGCACGGGTAACGCTATTGAAATGTATAACTCAACTACAACAATTATAGGTGTTCAGCAAGAAGGCTATACAAATGGTGCGGTTATCATGAAGAAAAATTATAAAGAAGTACCTACAGCATTACGTGGAGGATTAGTAGCAGGTTCAACAGGTTCAGGAGCTATTTCAAAACGTTCGGTCGTATTAGCTTCTACAGGAGAATCGTTCGCTCATTCTGACCGTTCTTGGTTACTAGGGGCAGGTATGAAATCAGAAGTGTGGGGTTCTCGTTCGGGTATTATAAACTCATTAGAGTCAAAAACATCGCCTGGTGGATATGCCCAAATGATTGCAAATAGTCGTGGTGCATTCGTTGATGAAAATTATATATTTGCTATGGGATATGGACTAGGAGGTCCTTCAAGAGCGAATAATACTATTGAAATGAAGTCAACTAAAGGAGATATAAGAGCTAAAGGTAAAATCCAAGCTGGTCAAAACTTTGGTGACTATGCAGAGTATTTCGAGTCTCAATCAGGGCAAGAAATCCCTAATGGTTATATCGTTACATTAGATGGCAGATATATTAGAAAAGCAAACTCAAATGACACGCCAATCGGTGTTATATCAGCGACTGCTGGTGTTATTTTGGGTGATCAAATGTTTCATCATAAAGATAAGCATTTAAAAGATGAATTTGGTAAAACTCTTGTAGAAACTCAAACAAAAGAGTGGCAAGATGATGAAGGTAATTGGTACTCAGAAGAAGTTGAGGTGCCTATTCCAAATCCTGATTTTGATGATACTAGAGATGAGGAATATATTGACCGTTCTAAGCGACCTGAATGGAATGTAGTTGGTTTAGTAGGACAAGTTCATACAAGAATAGATAGTACGGTATCAGCAAACGACTATATTATGCCTGACAAAGGTATTGGCACCAAAGATAACAATAATGGTTTCTATAGAGTATTAGAAGTAACAACACCTTATGACAGTGAAAAAGGCTATGGCGTAGCTGTCGTATTAGTAAAATAAGGAGTGATAATGTGACGAATAGCATAGATAAAAAAGCATTATTTAAATTAAAATCTGAACCTTATTTAAAACCAATCTCTGATTTAGGGGTTGGTTTTTATAATTTAGATGAAAATACAGCGATATTAAGATTTCAATTAAGCAACACAAAAGGCCCATTATTAATTCATAAAAACAATTTAACAGCATATGCTTACTTTGAATCTAGTAATGGTAGTGTGTCAGATGTTATTGAATTAGAAGTAGAAGATTCAAATAAAGGTATTGTGACGATTACTTTAGATAAAGATTTTTTACAAGCAAGTACATCTACTAAAGTAAAGGGTCAAGTTTATATTGGTGTGAACAATGTTGATAATAAACCAAAATATAATGAAGTTGCCGTATTTAGAGAGTTTAATTTTGAAGTGAAAGATGCGCTTATCAATAAAATTTCTGCGTTTACTAAAATGGAATATATTCGTATGTTTGACCAACTTAAAACAAGAATTAAGAAACGGGTTTTAGATATTGAAAAAGCGATTGCTAACGGAGAAGATTATGTAGCAGAAATGAAATCTGTATTACAAAAAGGTATCGAAACACTTAACCAAATTGTTAGTGACGGAAAGCAAGATATACTGTCCTATATTAAAGAAGCAAAAGCAACTATAGATTCAACACAAACAGATGCCGTAGATACGATTGAAAAATTAGCTGAAGATACAAAAACTAATGTAGATACAAAAGCTAATAAAGCAATTGAAACGATAGAAACTACTTCTAGTGAAGCTACAGCGTATGTAGATGACAAAATGTCTGAGTTTAACCAAACAGTTGAAGATAATAATCTTATAACCACTGAGGATTTAGGCCAAAATATAAGTGAATTAACCTGGCAAAAACACAAAATAACTAGTGATGATGGGACAATAAAAATAGTAGATTTAGAATCTGATATAGAGAACCTTAATAAAATGATTGAAACAGGATTTTTCTATACAACTAATACACCCCATTTACCAAGTGGTGTGAGTTCTGCTGGATTTTTAATTGTATATGCAAGAACGGGCGATGCGCCCATTAAACATGTATATCAACCCTATTCTCAAAATAAAATCGTAGTTAGACATTACTACAATGAATGGTCTGAATGGCAAAAAGTATCTCAAACTCATTTTGATACAGGTTGGGTTCCTTTCAAGATTATTAACGGTGGTCGTACAAATACAGCTTATGGAGATACTAGAAATGGTTATGGCTGTTCTTATAGAACCGTTACTAATGGTGATGTTACGACTAAATATATAAGGTTTAATGCTGATAATGTTGTTCATAAACAAGTTATTGCTCAATTACCTTCTAACTTTGCGAAGAGTCCACAGGTTGGTTTTATAAGGGCACCTTTAGCTCATAACGGTACAAGTGTCATTGTAGAGAATGATGGTTCAGTTAAGCTTTATGTGGCTAATGAGTCTGAATGGGAAGCTAGCGACGATAAATATATATACGGAACGATTAGTTGGATAGAATAGGAGGTTAAACAATGTTCAAACAAGTGTTTTTATATGATGGCACACCTTATTTAGCTTATAAAGATGAGGATGGAGAATATCAGTACCCAGAGGAAGCTTGGACAGAAACGCCTCCCCCAGAAGGTATATATAGTCCATTTTACTTTAACGGTAACGAATGGGTAGGTGCGACTAGAGAAGAATGGTTGGCTAATTTACCGGAATCAGACCCTCGCGATCCATCAACGAATGATTACTTATTAGCACAAACGCAAATGCAAGTCGCTGAAAGTTCAAGTCAACTTAGAAAATCCCAAGATAGTTTGGCAGATACTATGTTGAAAATAATTGAAAAAGACAAACGAATTGAAGATTTAGAAGAACAACAAGCGAAAATCTTATTAGAAATCGCAGAAATGAAAGGGAGTAATTAATATGTTTCCAGGTTTTGAAGCAATAAAACATTTTTATGATATTAATTGTTACACTAACGAACAAATTAAACGTTATGTTGAATTAGAATGTATCACAAAAACACAATACAAAGAAATAACGAACGAAGAATATCCAGAGTCACAAGATGAATAGCTTGTGGCTTTTTATTATGGAAAGTGGGAGGTTCAATGTTGAATGCGAGCGAACTAACTTATTGGATTATCTTTACTGTTTTACCGCTAATAGTAACTGTAGTGGGATTGTTTACAAAAGTCGGTAAAGATAAACGAGACAATGAAAATAGAATTACTCGAATTGAGTCAGAAGTAGAAGATCATAATGCTTCATTAAGAGATATTAAAGAAGAACAAAAACAACAACGTGAAGATACCAAGGTTATCTTAGAAGTTAGTTCAAAGATTGATAGTTTGAATAGTCGCTTTGATAAATTCGAAGACCGATTTTATACACATCAAAATAATCAATTAACTAAAAAGTAAGGTCGTCACAGTGCAGTGACGGCCTTTTTATATTAATTAGGAGGAATTATAAATGGAACAAATTATCGCATTTGCGGGTGTGATTGCAATTATCACAGGTGGCATTGTAACAGTAATTAAGAAAACAAAGGTTATACCTAAAAACTATTTGCCTGTAGTAGCAATGGTTATTGGCGCAATAATCGGTGGAGTATCAGAATTCATTCCAGAACTTGTAACAGATTTATCATTCGGTGGTCGTTTATTAGCAGGTCTAATTAGCGGCTTAATGGCAACTGGTATTTGGGAGACATTTAAAAATAGAGAAGGTGTGAACATTGAAAAACTTGGTGGTGGCTCACAAGCAAAAGCACCAAAAAAATAATATTGATTACGTCGGCACATTGTGTCGACTTTTCTATTTTAATTATAAGGAGTGTTAATTTATATGAAAAAACAAGATGCAGTAAATTGGGCAGTTAAAAATA
Source organism: Staphylococcus sp. mip270_02 (assembly GCF_054031535.1). Lineage (NCBI taxonomy): Bacteria > Bacillati > Bacillota > Bacilli > Caryophanales > Staphylococcaceae > Staphylococcus > Staphylococcus sp. mip270_02. The sequence continues at coordinate 2,543,061 of NZ_CM132934.1, read as the reverse complement.
TAGGGAATGAGTTAACAGCTGGGCAATCCAATGGTGCTCAATGTGCAACATTTATCATAGAATTCTTAAAAGACCATTTTGATGTTCATCCAACTGGTAATGCAGTGGATTTTATTGATTATAAATATCCCGAAGGATTCCAGATTATTAAAAATACGAAAGAATTTATACCTCAAAAAGGAGATGTTTTTGTATTAGATGATGGAAGTTACGGACATACAGGGATGATTACTAATGCGAATCAATACTTATTTGATAGTATTGACCAAAATTGGTATAACGCTTCAAACAATGGAAGCCCTGCAGCATTTATTCAAGACCATGTATATGATGATTTTGTAGGTGTCATTCGTCCACCATATAAAGACGCAGAAAAGGGCGTTACTACAGAATCAACAAAAATTGAAACAATCAATCATTCTATTAATTATACAATGAATGAGCGTGTAGGTTCTATTGATGGTGTGGTTATTCATAATACAGCTGATAGTATTTCAGCTAAAGAGCAGTACAATCGTTTAAGTAATGCATCTATGGCTCGTTATGAGGGAGGCGTTGCTCATTATTATGGAGATAGAAAGACAATGTGGCGAGCTATTGATACATTCCGTATCGCATGGCATGTGGCTGATCGTTATGGTAATGGTCATTATTTAGGCTATGAAGTTTGTGAATCAATGAGTGCTAGCAATAAAGACTTTGTCAAAAACGAACAAGCTATATTTAAGCAAGCAGCCATTGATATGTTGTATTACGGTTTAAAACCTAATAGAAAAACTGTTAAACTGCATAATCAATTTGTAGCAACAGCATGTCCACACAGAAGTATGGCATTGCATGTTGACTTTGACCCTATTATTAGTGGTGCGCCTTCGACAGCCAAACAACATGAGATGCAAGATTACTTCATTAAAGAAATCACAAAGTATTATAAAAACCCAACTCTAGATGTTGGTGTGCCAGACAATGTTACAGATGGTGTAACAATACCGACAGATAAACAGAAGAAAAATCCAGTTAAAGACAAAGGTAAGAAAGTAGGTAATAAATGGCGTAGAAATCAACATAATATTTTATGGAAACCTGAAAAAGGAACATTTACAGCCACTTCTAATATCTACACAAGATATAACGGACCTTGGACAGGGTGGGAAATCGCAGGCATGTTGTATGCAGGTCAATCAGTAAATTATGACGAAATATATGACTTTGACGGTTATATTTGGATTGCATGGACAGTGAACAGTGGTGCACGTGTTTATATGCCGATTGGTTTTTCAAATGGTAATGGTAGTAGAGTTGGAGACGCATGGGGAAATTTTAGCTAATTAAAATAAGCATTGAGTGGGCAATATAGTTATGATAATATTAAAATAAGATAATTATAAAAGTAAATTGTTACAATTATGAATTATTTATATTTGGCGCTTCGGCGCCTTTTTTATTTGCTAAATTACATAAATAATTAAAGTTTTAGGTGAATAATGTGAGGGAGAAGGATAAATGGAATTAGGTATTGGCTTTGGTATGATTTTATTACTCCTAATTGGAATTGTTTTAACCATTGTATTTTGGGTAGTTATTATTAAGCTTTTAGTATGGGCATTAGGTGACACGGGGTGTATTATTGTTGTGGTTATTATTGGGGGACCTATCATTGGTTTCGCTGCTTACTTGTTATACAAATATTTAGGTTATTAGAAACATACAACTGAATATTTTACTACGTGAGGCAGTCGTTAATTCGGCTGTCTTATTTATTTTACAATATATACCTACGCAGGGTATAATAGATGTATGAAATAGTTGTTCTATGAAACGACTAAATACACGAGAGATACCGTGAGCAATAACTAATCTTGGCTGTTGATATCCTTCCATTCTAGTATCTAAATCTCGAAGAAACAGACGTTAAATTTAACCTGTCGGGTTCGGCATATCTTTAAAACTCAAGCCCAGTGAGTATAAATAACAGGGGTAAACATGAAGGTATACCGCAATCAGACATCAAAATCTAGGAGGTCACCAGTAATCTGCGGAGCTGGTGGGCGTGACTGTTGTGACGGATAGCGTGTTAACCTCCAATACATAATGATCTATTGGGTCAACTTACTAAGAATGACCCCTAAACCATCCACACTAGTCATGGGGTGGTTGTTTTATGTATAAGTGTGTTATAATATTTTTTCCGTTAAAACGGACTTTTGAGATATTGGTCACATTAATTCTCTTTAATTAGGGGGTTTTTACTATGTGAAAACTATTTGTGACTGACACCATCCAGCTACATACTGGTTGGCTGTTTTTTTATGTTTGTATCAATCATTAAAGGGTAAAATATATTTGTGGTATTAATTAGGTATATCACAATAGAAGAATTCATAAAGATTACTGTCTTTCGACTAGCGATGACTAGTTTCGATTGACTTTTCCCTGGTGACTTCGTCACCACACTCGTTTATTTAGTTGCCACCCTTCGGGGGGGGTAATTTTTTATTGGAAATAAATTGCGCAATCAAATAATTTGATTATTATATAGATAGTGGTAAAGTAGGTTGTGTAGTTAAATATCTACTATTTAACTCATACCCTTTTATTTATATAGTATAATTAAAACCACCCTTTAGGGTGGTTTTTGTGTTGAAATCAATTATACCTTTTGATAAATTAAAATTAGGCTCTATCAAGGAGTCTTGTATCCTAGTAAATCGACACTTTTTATGCTCACTTATATTAGTGGGCATTTTTATATTTGTGTTAATTATCAATATATGTTAAAAGTGGGTATAAACATTTTGTGTTTATACTCACAGATTCTATCTATTTTGGGGTAAGCACTTACAGTTGCTTACTCCTTTTTTATCGAAATGAAAAGGCAACTTTGGTAAATCGTTAAATAACTCACTATCGAGAAAAAGTAAAACGCTCCAAAATGTATATAGCCACTCTTTATGAGTGGTGTTCTTTTATGTTAAAATAGATGTACGCCATAACCTATTATCCTTGAAAGGCAGTTACAAACTGACAATAGGTATTTATTTAAAATTATTCAGGTCGCTACTCAATAATTTTAAAAATGAACAAGGTTATTAATCCACCCATACTAGTTACTGGGTGGATTTTTTGTTTTTTATGCTACAATACCAATTGTGGATTTATACATGCACCAACTCTTAAACTCTAAAAGATGCTTAGTAGACAGTCGTTAATTCGGCTGTCTTTTTTTGTTTATTAACATTTTAAGTGGGTATTTATTTAATAGAATTTCCTTAATAGTATTCATATTGATGGTATGATTACTCTGCTAATAGTTGATGCCATCCAGCTACCTACTGGGTGGCTGTTTTCGCTTATATGATATAATTGACGTATAAGTATAAAATAAAACGAGGTGGATGTTATGGTTGCTTTTGTGCCTATTTATGACAATGGTGAAGAATATGAAGATCACGAAACAGAACTAGGTGAAAAAATTTATATTGAAGAAAAATCAGCTGTTGATTCAATAAAAGATAAAGGATTTATAATAGAAGAAACGTATCCTTCTCATTTAGATACTAACATTAAAAAATATAAAGGTGTACGTTATTATAAAGAACCAATTGAAAGTGTAACGCTAAGAAGCGTTAGCGGTAAGATATTAGATTCAAGGGAATATATGTATATCTATGAAATGGTAATTGAAGAAAAATAAAATTAAACCTTTTCATCCTTCTAGGTGGTTTTGTATTGAAATGAAAAAGACAAATGGAGAGGTTTTTATTGAAAATAAAATAATATTCTGATAAAATTAAATTTCCTTTCCTATATGATTTTCAATCAAATAGTATTACATATTTGAGTGTCACTTCGGTGGCACTTTCTTGTTTATTAAATAGAATTATGTGGTAGTGTAAAATTATAATTGTTTTTAGATATATTGTCGCTTCTCAATGATATGTTTTTAGTAGCTACTTTATGTGGCTACTTTTTTATGTTAGTATATATTTGTAAGCACAATCCTTGTCTTACGTTATTAAATATATTTTTCATAGCCACTCTTCGGAGTGGTTTTTATTTACATATTTAATGCAATATTGTATTATAATAAACACGTAATTATATTAATAATTTACTTCAGCTTAGGGTAGGCACTTATGTGTCCGTCTTTTTCTTTATCATTTGCAAATTATAGAATATTCATATAATGTAAAAATATCCTTTTGTTTATGGTTTTCTATGAAACAATTTTTTCACATTTTTTAGCGTCACTTCGGTGGCGTTTTTTGTATAATATTGATTTGGCGTGATAGGAAATAAAGTGAGTAATCAAATAATTTAAAAATCATATTTAAAGTGGTAAAATGAATACATGGTTGGAACATTCGTTTTAACTTATCTTTTATTTGTGACGGGCACCTCTTTACGAGGTGTCTTTTTTATGATATAAGTAATTTTAGCAATACTATTGCTAACTAACGCATGTATACCTTATAAAAGAAGTGGGTACGTTGTCCCGTGTCTGCTTCTTTTTATTTATCACTTGTAAATTATAGAATATTCTGATAATATGCACTTATCCTTTCATTGTATATATAAATTTTTATTAAGTATGTAATTATATTAGCAATTACTTCAGCTCAAGGCAGTCACTTTTGTGTCTGTCTTTTTTGGTGTTACAATATTTTCGTAGGTTGCCTCTTTTGGTGACCTATAATCTGAAATTTTATTCCATTTCCATCCTTCGGGGTGGATTTTTGCAATTTTACACATAAAATAGTACGATTGAATTCCTACTTCTGTCTCCTAAAAAATAAGAAAAGGGGATTTAATATGATAAATATTATTTCAGCAATTGGATCATTAGGTACTTTTATTATGGCATTGTTTTATTTTGTTTCTGTATCAGTCCAACTTTATCAAATGAAAATTAGTTTTATCCCGGCTTTAGGATTTAATCAAATCCTTTTAGAAAAAGATGGAAATCAAAAATTGAATTTAAGAAATACTACTTCTAAAAATGAGGAACACGAAGATTATTTAAAGTTATATAATCTGGGTGGAGGAGCTGCTAAAAACATAACTGTTGAAGTTATGTTGGGTAAAGACAATATTATTCAAAAGAAATACATTAATATGCTACCTAGTAAAGAAAGTTATATGTTGCCTATTAATAAAACTGTATTCGATGAACTAGATGACACTATTCAAAATAATGGTTACGAATCAGATATGAATATTAGGCTAACGTATTATCATAATGTGAGTAGAAAAAAACAAGAAGTATTATTAAAAGGCCATATTGATAATTTTAATACTTATGAAAATAAAGAAATATATGAACTACAATTTATTTAATATTTTTATTATATATGGGCGTTAAACTATTGAACAATAGCCATGTCTAACAAACTCCCTTTTTCAAGATAAGCTAATCTCTTTAAATTAGTTTGTTTTCTATTTATATGATATAATTGAATTGTTTCTTGAAATATAGAAGCTTCCTTTAAGAAGGCAGTCGTTAATTCGACTGTCTTTTTTTTGTTTATTAACATTTTAAGTGGGTATTTATTTAATAGAGTCTCCTTAATAGTATTCATATTGGTTGTATGATTATTTTGCTAATAGTTGAAGCCATCCAGCTTCCTACTGGGTGGCTATTTTTTATGATTGTATCAATTATTACAGGATAAAATATAATTGTGATATTAATTAAATATATCACAATAGAAGAATTCATAAAGATTACTTTCTTTCGACTAGCGATGACTAGTTTCTATTGAAATTTTCCTTGGTGACAAAGTCACCGCCCTCGTTTATTTAGTTGCCACCCTACGGGGTTTTTTGTATATATTGAATAATAAGAGAATGTATATTTGTGAATAATAAACATATCATTGAACACAATATTCTGATAATATGTAGATACTCTTCTATAGAGAGTGCTTTCCTGTTTTACAATTTCTTATTTTTATACGCCACTCTTAGGAGTGGCTATTTTATATTGAAAAGAAATACTTTTTTTGGTAAATTAAATGTGAACTCCATGGAGTTCACTCCACCTATTTAGTTATCACTATGACGCTCACTTTTATTAGTGGGCTTTTTTAATTATTAAATAAGCATAAAGCCATCTCATATCTATAACTCTTTTGCTAGGTTAGTTATTATACTCCATAAGTTAAAGGCAGTCGTTAAGTCGGCTTTTTTTGTGCTACAATATATTTCTTAGAATTTATTTTGCTTTTTTAATGACAATTAAAATTACTGAAAAGGCACGATTATAGTATTTGAACGAATATTATAAAAATTCTTAATCTTCTATAACTTATTATTAACATATACCTTTTATAACTTTAGCTGTTTTTTTTAAACTGAATTTACTGTATTATAGAATTTGTCGTTTTAAACCAGTAAGTTTAAAGGAGAGTTATAAATTTGAAACAAAAACATTTGAATACCAATAATAAAAAATTATCTTCAGTTTTTACTTTTAGTATGATTATAACTGCACTTGTTGTAATACTTGGCGCAATATTCCCGAAGCAATTTAATAGTATTGGATCAAGTGTTACACATTGGATAACTGAACATTTTGGTTGGTATTATATGATTATAACTGCAGTAATGATATTCTTCTGTATATTCTTAATTTTTAGCCCGATTGGAAAATTAAAATTAGGAAAACCAAGTGATAAGCCAGCATTCAATACTATCTCATGGTTTGCGATGTTATTTAGTGCAGGAATGGGTATCGGACTTGTTTTCTATGGCGCGGCAGAACCAATAAGTCATTTTGCTAGCCCAGCTACAGGTGACCCTAAAACTACACACGCCTATACCGAAGCATTGAGAGGTGCTTTTATGCAATGGGGATTCCATGCATGGGGAGTTTACGGTATAGTTGCGCTTGCTTTAGCTTATTTCCAATTTAGAAAGGGAGAACCCGGGCTCATTTCAAGAACTTTAAGACCTATTTTGGGTGATAAAGTAGAGGGTGGAATAGGTACATTGGTTGATGTAATCGCTGTATTTGCAACTATAGGTGGTGTAGCAGTTTCATTAGGTTTAGGAGCTTTACAAATATCTGGAGGGCTCAGTTATTTATTTGATATCCCTAATAATATTACTACACAAGGTATTGTAATTATCATAGTTACATTTTTGTTCCTTGCTAGCGCATGGTCAGGTCTAGATAAAGGAATGCAATATATTAGTAATATAAATATCGGATTAGCAGGGATAATACTTATAATTGTAATGATTATTGGTCCTACTGTATTAATTTTAAACATGTTAACTACTTCAACAGGAGAATATTTAGGTACCTTTTTATATAATATGTTTGATACCGCTCCTTTAAATGACCAGAAACATCAATGGATGTCACAATGGACATTCTTTCAGTTAGCGTGGTGGATTAGTTGGAGTCCTTTTGTAGGTATATTTATAGCACGTGTATCTAAAGGTCGTTCAATAAGAGAATTTGTTTTAGGTGTTTTATTAGCTCCGGTATTAGTGAGTCTTGTATGGTTTTCTGCTTTTGGAGTGCTAGGAATTGAAACAGCTAAAAGTCATCCAAAAATATTTGATATGCCTTCTGAAACAATGTTGTTTGGAGTTTTTGATCAAATTCCATTAGGGTTTATTTTATCCATTATTACACTAGTGTTAATTGTCACATTTTTTATCACATCAGCTGATTCAGCAACATTTGTTTTAGGTATGCAAACTACATTTGGGTCATTGAACCCATCAGTGGCCATTAAATTTATTTGGGGCATTGCTCAAGCATTAATTGCTTTTGTATTACTTTTTTCAGGTGGGAATGATGGCTTAAGTGCATTACAAAATATGGCTATTATGACCGCCTTACCATTTTCTGTAATCATTTTATGTATGATGGTTAGCTTTTATAAAGATGCGAATAAAGAACGTAAATTTTTAGGACTAACATTAACAGCGAATAAACATAGAATGAAAGAATACATGGCATCACAAAGAGAGCAATTTGAAGATGAAATTATTGATGAGAGGAAAATAAATAGGAATATGGAAAAGTAATTGACCTTTACTATTTTAATGTGTTAAATTTCAAGTATACTCTTTTCGAGTTATATTATTTTCAAGTCAAAGCCACTAGGCACCTCTTTACGAGGTGTCTTTTTTAATGTATTACAATATCAGTTACAACACTTATAGGCATAGAGCAGGGACAAGTCCCGTGTCTGCTCTTTTTATTTATCACTTGTAAATTATAGAATATTCTGATAACATAAAAGCTGTGAACTTCTTACCTTTCAAAAAAGATCTCTATATTATATCTCGGGCAGGCACTTATGTGTCTGTCTTTTAATTTGTGTGCTAAAATATATTTGTAGGTTCCCCCCTTGGGAACCTATTATCTAAAAAGTTTATTCCATTGCCACCCCTCGGGGTGGTTTTTGTATCATATTAAGTTATGTTGTAAAGGGTTCCAAATTTTACTATTAAATTATATTTAATTGTCTTGCGCGTGTTTTATTTATATGCTAAATTAATGATAATAACCATTAGGTTATAAAATAAATATATAATATATAGTACAGCCACCTTTATAGGTGGCCATTTTTATGTTGGTTAATATTAAATAAAAGTGTATAATAATGATAGACGTATCAATCGTCTATATTAAGGAATCATCTTATGTGGCAGGCACTTATGTGTCTGTCTTTTTTATTGTAATATGCAGAATATTTTGATACTATGAAAGCACTTTAACTTTGCATTGGAAACCAAATCTTACTGGTCACCTCTTTACAGGGGTGACTTTTTTATACTAGAATCTTTGTAGGCTTTTAATTAAGCCCAATTAGCACATTAAGTTGTATATAGTTAACACATACTCCAATAATAAAAACAACCACCCACACTAGTCATGGGGTGGTTGTTTTTATGTATAAGTGTGTTATAATATTTTTTCCGTTAAAACGGACTTTTGAGATATTGGTCACATTAATTCTCTTTAATTAGGGGGTTTTTACTATGTGAAAACTATTTGTGACTGACGCCATCCAGCTACATACTGGGTGGCTGTTTTTGATAGTATTAAAGGAAAGTAATATGTTATAGTTTGGTTAGATATTCATAGTCGAATATCTACACTCATTCAATATGTACATTTATATACACTTTTCATAACCACTCTACGGAGTGGTTTTTACGTTTATTATGATACAATTGTATTGTTTCTTGAAATATAGAAACTTCCTTTAAGAAAGCAGTCGTTAATTCGGCTGTCTTTTTTATAATATAATAAATTTACACGTGATTATACTATAAGAGTAGGGACTTATGTGCTTACCCTGTTTTTTTGTTATAATTTAAATGTAGATTTTGTTGTTGTTAAGGATTCCAAGACTCAACGTCAATAAAGCAATTGGAATAAAGCAAAAGTGAGTCATGATAATATTTTAAAAAAGGAGTTAAAAATTTGGTTAAAAATATTGGCCTTTATTTGTTTTTAATCGCTGGAAGTTTACACTCATTAGCTACCTTTTATTGGGCTTTTGATGGGGACTTAGGTTTAACAACAGTGGGATATTGGACAATAGAATTCAAACAAAATTATGGCGTGAAATTTCTTATAGTCCTATTATTTGTAGGTTTATTAAAACTAACTGCTACTTGGGCTCCAATTATGCTGATTTTCAAAGAAAACAAACTAATAAATATAATGTCTTATATAGGTGGTAGCTTTCTAATTGCTTATGGTAGTATGAACACAATAAGTGGATGGTTAAAATTATTAGGTGTTATCTCTGTTGATTTTAAGTTAAGTATTATAGGACAATCATTCATTTGGGACCCTTTATTTTTATTATGGGGTCTAGGGTTATTAATTTTCCTGAAGTCTAACAGTAAAATTCAATGATAATTTCCCTGTTAGATTTTGTAATAAATTAACTTCTCCTTTGGAAAGGGTGAGTGGATTAGAAGGTATTCGAGGAATTGGCTTTTGATTTTAGGTTTTAGAAGCGAATGAAACAAGTTTTTTCTTGTCTTGATACTATAAATTAAACCACCCACACATGTCACTGGGTGATTTTTGTTTATTTTCTTTTTATAAGGGTATAATCGAATAGTAACTTTTATTTACTAAATAGTATTTCCGACAGCCCACTGTATAAGTGGGGATTTTTATTTATACCTTGAAATAAATGTAATATTCTGATAAATTTAAGTAACTCATATAAATATGGTTTTATCTTTGTATGAGTTCTAGAGCATGTTTTGCACAAAATACACACTTCCCCACCTTTATGGCGGGGAATTTTTTATATCTACATTTATTATGAAGAAAATGGTTTGAGTAAAGTTAATCCGAAAGATATCATGGAGATAAAATAAATTGAAAAACTATACAAATACGCAAAAGCCCACCTAAATGAATAGGTGGGTATTTTTAAGAGCAAAAAAGGGCGAATTAATTATAAACTTGTACAAACCAACGGAATAAAAAAGTCATTATATATAGCATTAACCTTGATATATCAGTGTTTTTGTAAACGAATAAAAACATATAGAACGTAATGTTTTAAAGATAAAACTAATATAAAGAAAGACTACAATTCTAAATATAGAATTGTAGTTTTATAGTCACAGGAGGTCGTCCAAACAAGTTTTAAATGATCTCTCTTTATTCAATTTCTATTCGTTTGGTAGGTTTTACGTGTTGCTCATCTTTTTTCAAATTTAAGTGTAAGACGCCGTTATCATATTTTGCATTAATATTATTTTCGTCTACATTTGGCAATGTGTAAGTTCGATTTATATATGATGCATTTCTTTCTTGTCTAATAATATTTCCTTCTTGATCTGTTTCATTGTTTTCCTTAGATTGTTTAGCTTCTATATATAAAGTTTCTCCTTGATAATCCAAGTTGATATTTTCTTTTTGAATACCAGGTAACTCGATATCAAGAATATATTCTGAATCTGTTTCTTTAATGTCAGTGTTTGGAAAATTAGGAAAAATTGGTCTCGTAAAGTTTTCAAAAAATTTTGAAGGTGATAAATCAAAAAAGTTATTATTTGGTAATAGGTTACTCATAATAAAATTCCTCCTCTGATTTTTCAATTCTTAATTTTAGTATGGAAATTAAATTAAAGATTTAAATATCACAATTAAACTAAGAATATCGCCTCCTATAAATATTTTTATCATATGGTAATCAGAATGCTATATGATAAGTTTTAGTTAACTTTCCTTTTATTGTCGTTTAATGAATTTTTGAAAGTTTCATAATTTTCAAGATTCATATACTTATATAAATCAAAGTATTTCTTGTCTAATAGATTAGGTGATTTACCATATTTTAATTGTTGAACTACTTGATGTAAAATCATAATCATCACACTCCCACAAAGATTAAAAGTCTGAATCTTTGATTACCATATGATAATTTACACTTATTATATATCATGTTATATTTTATTTGTCAACAATAAATAAAAGGATTTTAGGAAGGGTGATTATTATGACAAATAAAACATTTAATTTAGAGACTTTTAATCATTACTTTAAAAACTTTCAAGAAAAATTGGCCACTGAAATATTTAATGTTTCTATTGATAGTGACATTAAAGAAGAATATGATAAATACATTTTGAAAGCTAAAATACCTAATTCGTCAAAAAATCTTTTGAACTTAAAATTCTTTAATAATATATTAACGCTTAGAGGAGAAAAATACGATCATTTAGAAAAAAAGAAGGTCCCTTTATTTGAACAATTTACTTTTAACAATGTTGATGTGCAGAATATTTATGCTGAATACAACAACGGTATTTTAGAAGTCAGATTACCTAAATTAATACCTGGTGAAGATGTTGTTCAAAGTATAGATGTGCATTAAATAAAGCCTCCCTCTGTTAAGGGAGGCTTTAAACATATTATCTATTTACCCTTACTCTAGTGTTTTAGATTAGTATGAAATAAGTGATTTTTACTTACCCAACTGTTTTATGTTATAATACTTTAAATTTAAAGGAGGTATTATCTATGTGTTCGAGTATTGCTGTTGTAGATTATAATTCTTTTCATTCGTAATAAGTAAGAGTGAAAGGAGATAAAGATATGGGTGTTGTTTCAATTTTTGTTATTAACCAAGTTCATTATATTTCAGACTAAACTACTGATCATAATGAACTTTGAAATCTGTTCGTTATGACAAATAAGGAGCAGAATATAATGAATAACAAAAACCCTAAAAACTCACAAAATTTTATAACATCTCAAAAATATATAAATGAGATATTAAAAGAAACAAACATAGGCATTGACGATAATATAATTGAAATTGGAACTGGAAAAGGGCACTTTACAAAATACATGTCCAATATAGCTAGATTTGTAACTGGTATAGAAATTGACAAGACTTTATATTGTATTTTAAAAAATGATATTGGTTCGTCAACTAATATTGAATTAGTGAACAAAGATATACTGATATATCATTTTCCTAAAAACAAACAGTATAAGGTGTTTGGCAGTGTTCCATATAATATAAGTACTGAAATAGTCAAAAAAATCTTATATGAAAGTAATGCTGAGTATAACTATCTTATTGTAGAATTCGGGTTTGCTAAACGAATTATGGATAAAAAAAGAGCATTAGCTTTATTACTTTTACCTAAAATTGATATTGAAATTTTAAAAGTAATTCCCAACTCTTATTTTCATCCGAAACCTAAAGTAGATTCAGCGTTAATCTTACTAAAGCAGCATAAATCTTTAATCTCAAAAAATGATGAAAATATATATCATTTTTTTGTGTATAAATGGGTAAATAAAGAATATAAACAGCTATTTACAAAGAATCAGTTTAATAAAGCGTTAAAACATGCAAAAGTACAAGATATAAATGAGATTTCAAAAGAACAATTTATATCAATTTTTTATAGTTATAAATTGTTCAATTAAATTCATAGAATATTTCAAAATCTCTCATGCTCTGTCCGCATATTTCATTGGGTGAGTATTATTTTAAAGTAGTATTAAATGAAAAAATGTGTTAAAATACACCTGAGGTTGGTGAATAACCGTTCTATTTACACATGTTAAGGCCTTCATTGAGGCGCCTCTTTATGAGGTGCCTTTTTTTATTTATGATTGTGCGCATGTCGTAGTGTGGCCTTCTATGAAATTATATCAATTTTGATTTAATATCATTTCCAACGTCACTCTTTATAGGTGGCGTTTTTTTATGTTAAAATACACCTACGCCATAACCTATTATCCTTGAAAGGCAGTTACAAACTGACAATAGGTATTTATTTAAAATTATTCTGGTCGCTACTCAATAATTTTAAAAATGTATAAGGTTATTTAACCACCTATACTAGTTACTAGGTGGTTAATTTTTCTTAATATTGAAATTGAAGGAATTTTTTGATAAATTAAATATAGGCTCTATAAGGAGCCACGTATCCTAATAATTCGACACTTTTATGCTCACTTATATTAGTGGGCATTTTTATGTTTATTAAATAATCATATGGGTATTTAATATCTATAACTCTTTTGCTAGATTAGTTATTGTATTCCATAAGTTAAAGACAGTCGTTAATTCGGCTGTCTTTTTTGTGGTATAATTCAAATGTAGATTTTTATGTCGTTAAGGGTTCCGAGACCTAACGTCAATAAAGCAATTGGAATAAAGCATAATTTCATGTTATCTTAAATGTAAAACTTATTTTACATATCAGGAGGGAATATGAAGAATCGAATAAAAGAATTCAGAAAAAAATTTTCTATTAGTCAAGACTATTTGGCAAAGAAATGTGATGTTAGCAGGCAAACAATAAATGCTATTGAAAATGATAGGTATGATCCTGAGTTAAAATTAGCATTTAAAATATCTAAAGTTTTTAAGAAGAAAGTTGAGGATATATTTGAATACAAAGCTTTATAAGAGTAATTATATTATTACTATGAAGGATATTGTAAAAGAAGATAATGAGATGCTTTATAAAAAGACAAAACCTTTAGAAATGCCATTAAGTGAAAATGAATTTATACTTTTGAATAATATGATGCTTTTTTTAAAAAATAGTCAAAATGAGCAAAAAAGTAAAAAGTATAATTTAAGACCTGGGGTTGGTCTATCAGCTAATCAATTAGGATTAGATAAAAAGATGTGCGCTATATATTTAGTAGATGAACATGGTGTAGAACATGAATATTTTTTTATAAACCCAAAAATTATACGAGAGTCTGTTCATAAAATTTACCTTCCACAAGGAGAAGGTTGTTTATCTGTAGATAGGCCTATTTATGGAATAGTACCTAGAAATGAGCGTATAACTGTTAAATATCAAAATTCATATGGGGAAGAAAAAATATTGAAGCTTAAAGGACATGCTTCAATTGTAGCTCAGCATGAAATAGATCATCTTAATGGAATAATGTTTTTTGAACGTATTGATAAAATAAATCCGTTAGTACCTCCTAATAATGCAACATCTATTTATTAAAGGAGTAACTATGGAATTTAGAAACGAATGAAACAAGGTTAAGAAATGGGAATCGTGATATAGACAATTTAACTTTAAAGACAACAGAAAAGCTATACGAATATGCAAAAGCCCACCTAAATGAATAGGTGGGTTGTTTTGTCATTTGGGTCCCTTAAAAGTCCCTAAAATTTAGTTTTATATAGTTAGTAATGTTAATGTCATATAGAAAGAATGCCGTCATTACAACATTCTTAATTTTAAAAAGTGTGTAATTATATCTTATAAGTCCCCTCGAAGGGAATCGAACCCCTATCTTAAGAACCGGAATCTTACGTGTTATCCATTACACTACGAGGGGATAAAAAACACATTACTCTAAGTGTACAAATCTAAATGCTTTCGGTCAATAAGAATAATTTAACTTTCATAAAAAAAATGAGCGTTATTTTTTGACCATGTTTGACTTTTGAGTTAAAATAAGTTTATCAATTAGAAATAAGGAGGCAATATTAATGAATTTAATACCTACAGTAATTGAAACAACAAACCGTGGGGAACGTGCCTATGACATTTACTCACGTTTATTAAAAGATCGTATTATTATGTTAGGTTCACAAATCGATGATAATGTAGCAAACTCTATTGTTTCTCAATTATTATTCTTACAAGCACAAGATGCTGAAAAAGATATCTATCTTTACATTAACTCACCAGGTGGTAGTGTAACTGCTGGTTTCGCAATTTATGATACAATCCAACACATCAAACCAGATGTACAAACGATTTGTATTGGTATGGCTGCGTCTATGGGTTCATTCTTACTTGCAGCTGGTGCAAAAGGCAAACGTTTTGCACTTCCAAACGCAGAAGTAATGATTCACCAACCATTAGGTGGTGCACAAGGGCAAGCTACAGAAATTGAAATTGCTGCTAACCACATTCTTAAAACGCGTGCTAAATTGAATCAAATTTTAGCAGAACGCACAGGTCAATCAATTGAAAAAATTGAAAAAGATACAGATAGAGATAATTTCTTATCTGCTGAAGAAGCAAAAGAATATGGTTTAGTTGACCAAGTGATGGTTCCTGAATCATAGTATTACAAATTGTGAGGTTATCGACAAGCCGTAAATAGAGTTGCAAAGCTTGTTTTTATGTAGTCCGGGACGTAAATAGTTGTCCCGGACTTTTTTATGTGCATTTATTTTAATAGTGATGTTTTATGAATTAAACCACTGAAATATTTACTGTTTATAAATATTGATATTAAGTAAATTCACATAAAAAGATACAATAAATGAAAAACCAACCAAATGCATAGATAGCACTTGACTGGTTTTTCGAAAAGTATATTAAGAATCTTGGAATGTATTACTTTTGGAAGAATTTTTACTGTTAAAGAAAAGTTTTAGTGCAAATGCAGTAACAACGATTCCAAAAACGATTAAAAAGGATGAAATAATGAGCATCGGCGTGGATTTTTCAAATGCAAAGCCACCGTTTAGTAACAAGAGTAAACCAGAGATTAAAAGTAATACATGTGTTAAACGATCATGTTTCATTTTAAAATTCAGTCCTATTCAATTAATGTACTAGATCTTCTAAAGCAATTTTTAAATCTGGATATTTAAATTTAAAGTCAATTGCCTGTAATTTGTTAGGGATGACCTTTTGAGTATCAAGAATAACTGTAGACATTTGACCTAAGATAATTCGTAATGCTAATGACGGGACCCATGTATAATGTGGGCGATGTGACACACGCGCAAGAGTGTAGCCAAATAAATTTTGATGTTCAACGATTGGCGCAGTAAAATTAAATACGCCTTGTGCATCTTCAGTGTTAATAGTATGGAGAATTGCTCTAGTTAAATCGTCAATGTGTATCCAAGAATACCACTGTCTTCCTGAACCAATCTTACCACCAACATAGAATTCATATGGCAGTTTCATCATTGGTAAAGCACCACCTTCATTAGATAGAATCATACCAAATCTACCTATAACTACACGTGTACCTAATGATTCGAATTGACGAGCAAGACGCTCCCATTGATAGACTACTTCTGATAAGAAATCAAATGGTAATGTTTTGTATAGTTCAGTATATGTGCGATATAAATCGGGTTTGTAATAACCGACAGCACTTGCGTTGAAGAATACTGAAGGTTTTTGTTCGCGACCATCAAATAATTCAAATAAGGCTTGAGTTGATTGTAAACGACTCACCATAATTTTTTGTTTATAGCTTTTAGTCCAACGCTTATTTAAACTCGCACCCGCAAGATTGATAACGATATCTATGTCAGGTACTTGTGCTTCCCAATTAGGTTTTGACCAATTTACATAAGTAATTTTGGGATGCGATGTTGTTCTGTCTTGTCTTGTTAAAATTGTAATATGTGCGTCACTTTGGACAATAGCTTCTACTAATTGTGTACCGACCATCCCCGTGCCGCCTGTAATTAAATAGTTTTTCATTTTATCACCTCATAAATAGTAATGCCTAATGTTGCAATGATTTTAAGCGAAACAATCGCATCGCATTTGAAGGTCATAATTTTTTCAAAGATTGTTCAAGAATATGTCATTTACTTACCTTAAGAAGTATTTAAAATAAAGGAGGTTCCATTTATAATAAAAGTACCTTCGATATTAATTAATCATCTCTTAATTATTTCGAGTATACCCCATAATATACTAACGAAGGTAAAATTTTGACTCCCTTTAGTAGTGAGGCTGGGACATAACTATGTGTCTCAGCCTTAAATGCGTTATTGTGAGAGGCTAATTAGATATTTATAATTATCTTTTATTGCCACTCACATTTTTGTATGGAGGTATAAAGGGAGTTACAAAAGCTCCTTGCAGAAGCTTCCTTTATGTGCCCCCCCAATCCTAAATATATGTTAACGCAATTTGCAGAATATAACTATTTTTTTACTTGTTATTCCTCTTGAAAAAGGGAGTAAGGTAGAAGTTGATACTTCTATCTATAGAAATAATACAATAAAGCCAAAAAGACTAATTAATATTAAAGCAATAAAGGTTATGAATGTAACACGTGATTTCGCATGTGCTTTTGTTTTATGATTTTCATTTTCAAGCATAATTTTTCTAAGACCGTTATTGGTATTCTTTGAGTGTTGATCTAAGTCATCAAATAGTTCATGTTTTTTCAATTTAGAACACATCCTGTTATGATAATAGATATAAGGTAATCTTTTTTTATTACTTTCACAAAAGTATTGAAAGTGTAGATAAAATTAGATTAGTATTAAAGCGAATCTTAAAATTTTATCATACACATGTATTTTACTATATATATGACTTTAAGATAACAACTAGGTTAAAAAATTAGTTAATAAGTTTAATTAGCATATGAAATAGTGTAAAATATATATTTGATATTGAACGCATATACGGTTTTTATAAATGTATGATATAAATTGAAGTGAGGGGAGCATATGCCAAAGCATAATCAAAATAATAACTTTGATGACCAAGATAATAAGAAAATGAGTGGTTTTGCAAAAATAGTTAGTGGAGTAATTGTATTACTGTTAGTAGGCGGACTCATATTTGCCATTTTTGCATTTGTAGATCATTCCAATAAAGCTAACGAACGTTTAGCAGATCAGAAACAAGAAGAAAAAAAGAAACAAAAAGAGAAAACAAAAGAAGAAAAAGAGAAGAAAAAGAAATCTACTGAAGAATCTCAACAGACACAACAAACGCAACAGACACAACAAACACAGCAGACGCAACAAGCTCCTCAAACGCAGCAAACACAGCAGACTCAACAAAGAACTAGACAACCTGCTACGGCTGAACGTACAACAGAAGAAAAGAAAACCCCAGAAAAAACAAAAGAAGCAACAACTGAGGAAAGAACTACGGAAGAAAGAACTACTGAAGAGCAAACAACAGAAGAAAAAACGACAGAAGAAAAAACACCAGAGCCTTCCACTGAAGAAAAAACAAGAGAACCATCAACTGAGCAAAAAACATCTGAGCCTACTACAGAGCAAAGAACAAGCCAAAGAAGCGCACAAAATAGCTCGCAAAGCAACACACAAGAGAGATCATCACAAAATAATACTTCAAATAGAAGCGCACAAACATCTGAGGAAGACTAAAATACAGTTGTATAAGGATGCGTCAATTCATTTGTTAATGTTGAAAAGCCGGACTGATTATTTATCAGTCCGGCTTTGTTTATATAAAAAGCATTTCACAAATTAATGTTAACTATAATTAGTTAGAAATAACTGTACCTAATGTCATTTCTGTAACATAGCTGTTTTGGATATCAATTTTGATATTGTTACTATTTAAAATATAGTGAACAGATTGACCTTTACCTGTATTAACAACTATACCTTATACCCACACTTTAGGAAGTTGTTTTAAAAAAATTGGTTTTTCTTAATTGAGGATTTAGCTTGTAGTGTTTTGTTAATAGCAAATTTCATTAATTTTTGATTATATACTTTAATTTCTTTTGAATAGTTTTGATAACTTAAAGCACTCGAGTAACAGTATAAATATTGTAACCATTAATTTTAATGTTATTGTGCTTTACAACATTTTTAAAATTGGAATCTAATATAAAGTTAGCGTTATAACCAATCTTATTGGAGTAATTGTAGCGTAGTTTTACCGTTGCCTTTGCAACGTTACTTTGTGATGCAAATTGTGTTGTTGTAGCGCCTAGTAATGTGCTTAAGGTGATTCCGACAGCTAAAATAACTTTTATAAATGTTTCGTTTTTAAAGACTTTCTTAATACTTTTATGATTATATGGCTTATAACCTTATTGACATAAAAGCGTTGCTACAAGATCACAAGTGAGTTACATGGATTTTGGAGAATTTTGATTAGGCTAGTAAAATTTTTATCTAAGAGAGGGGAATATTAAAATAAGTTAAGTTGTAATAAGAGAATAAAGAATAAACTGCCACATAGCTTAAGGCACTATACAACAGTTAAGAATATATAAGCATTATAATGAATTGAGAAGTTATAATTTAGATAGAAGCATTTATTATTAAAGGATAGATTCTATGTGAAGGCTATTATAATAAGGAATCAATAGTATAGTAATTGAACGATGAAATATGACTTGTAATTATCATTTTCGAAAATGTGATTTTAAAATAAAAAACTGAGTAAGTAAGATACTAACGAAAATATAATAATTAAAGTAAAACAACCGCCAAAACACCCTAAGGGACCACAACCGCAGCCGATATGTTTTGTGTAATTTAAAGATTGGTGACGTTTGTTTGTAGGAATGCCTTGATTTTTCTTATTAAAGTAATCCTTATCTTTATAACGTTGATCATCTGGGTCAATGACTTCTGGATTATTATTATTAGACATGGTCTCTCTCCTTGATTTTTTAATATATATTCATTTTAAAGATTTAATACATAGTATTCAATTAGAGTTGTTCATTGTAGTGATAAGGGTTGAACAAAATGTGACGAACTCATTTATCCAATTATTTAAGGAATAATGATTAACAAATTATATAGCGGGTAAATTGTTACTGTACGCAGATTGAAAATATATGATTCAACAGTAAATTTAGCTGATGAAATATAAGCTATTTTTGCTTGCAATTTCAAAACGATAGTAGTATTATTGCAAATATAAGAGGTTATATTTTTTTGTCCCACTAGGGACGGAAAAAGTCAATCTATGGTTAGAACTTGACCCTTTATAAAGAAACGGAGGAGGATAGTAGTGAAGGATTTGATAAAAGTTCAACAAAAGCTTGTGCCAGAAATTGTTGAAAAAATGTATCGTCGTTTCTCGATTCTCACTACTATTTCAAAGCATCAACCCGTAGGTAGACGTAGTTTAAGTGAATATATGGATTTGACAGAACGTGTGCTTCGTTCTGAAACAGACACCCTAAAGAAACAGGATTTAATTAAAGTTAAACCCACAGGTATGGAAATAACAGAAGCAGGTGCGGCAACCGTCAGACAATTAAATGGTTATTTTAATGTATATTCTGATGACCATCATCTTGCCCAAGTTATTAAAGAACAGTATGGAATCAAAGAAGTCTATGTCATACCAGGAGATTCAGACGCTGATCAAACGGTAAAGATTGAATTATCCCGTCAGGCAGGACAATTAGTTGAGGATGTACTTTACGAAAATGCAATTGTTGCAGTAACAGGTGGTTCAACAATGGCCTATGTTAGTGAAGCGATGCATCATCAGCCATACAATGCGTTTTTCGTTCCTGCTAGGGGCGGACTTGGCGAAAATGTTGTTTATCAAGCAAACACTATTGCAGCTAGCATGGCACAGCAGACAAATGGTGATTACACAACATTATATGTACCAGACAACGTAAGTGAAACGACATATAATACACTTATGTTAGAACCATCCGTAATCCAGACGCTAGAAAAAATCAAACAATCCAATATTACAATCCATGGCATTGGTGATGCGCTGAAGATGGCGCGAAGACGTCAATCACCTAATGAAGTTATAGAAAAACTTCAACATCACAATGCCTCGGGAGAAGCATTTGGATATTATTTCGATGATCAAGGTGAAATCGTCCACAAAGTGAAAACGATTGGACTTCAGTTAGAAGATCTTGAATCGAAAAAGTTTATTTTTGCTGTAGCAGGGGGTAAATCAAAAGGAGAAGCAATTAAAGCTTATCTTTCAATTGCTCCTAAAAACACTGTACTAATTACAGATGAAGGTGCAGCAAAAGCAATCGCAAACAATAGTAATAAAAAGTGATAACACTTTTTAAATATCATTTATTAAAGGAGGCCATTATAATGGCAGTAAAAGTAGCAATTAATGGTTTTGGTAGAATTGGTCGTTTAGCATTCAGAAGAATTCAAAACGTTGATGGAATTGACGTAGTAGCAGTAAATGACTTAACAGATGACGAAATGTTAGCACATTTATTAAAATATGACACTATGCAAGGACGCTTCACAGGAGAAGTTGAAGTTGAAAATGACGGTTTCCGCGTAAACGGACAAGAAGTTAAATCATTCTCTGAGCCAGACCCAAGCAAATTACCTTGGAAAGACTTAGATATCGATGTTGTATTAGAATGTACTGGTTTCTTCGCTGATAAAGAAAAAGCAGAAGCACACATCAATGCTGGTGCTAAAAAAGTATTAATCTCTGCTCCAGCTACTGGCGATTTAAAAACAATCGTTTACAACACGAACCACCAAGAATTAGATGGTTCAGAAACAGTTGTTTCAGGTGCTTCATGTACGACTAACTCATTAGCTCCTGTTGCTAAAGTGTTAAACGATGACTTCGGTTTAGTAGAAGGTTTCATGACTACTATCCACGCATACACTGGTGACCAAAGCACACAAGATGCGCCACACAGAAAAGGCGACAAACGTCGTGCGCGTGCAGCTGCTGAAAACATCATCCCTAACTCAACTGGTGCTGCTAAAGCAATTGGCTTAGTAATTCCTGAAATTGATGGTAAATTAGACGGCGGTGCACAACGTGTGCCTGTAGCAACTGGTTCATTAACTGAATTAACAGTTGTTTTAGAGAAAAATGTAAACATTGAAGATGTAAATGCTGCAATGAAAAATGCTTCAAACGAATCATTCGGTTACACTGAAGACGAAATCGTTTCTTCAGACGTAATCGGTATGACTTACGGTTCATTATTTGATGCAACACAAACACGTGTAATGACTGTTGGCGACCGTCAATTAGTTAAAGTAGCAGCTTGGTACGATAACGAAATGTCTTACACTTCACAATTAGTACGTACATTAGAACACTTAGCAACTCAAGCTAAATAATTCGATGTAAAATTGATTTAGCAAGCGCATTGTGCTGTTAAATTTAAACAATATGCTTAGGAGTAAGCGGGGAGCACAACGCTTCTCCGCTTATTTTAATTTATTGTTCCATTTAGAGGAGGAAGCTTACATGGCTAAAAAAATTGTAACTGACTTAGAATTAAAAGGTAAAACTGTACTTGTTCGTGCTGATTTTAACGTACCGATGAAAGATGGAGAAATTACTGATGATAATCGTATCGTCCAAGCATTACCAACAATTCAATATATTATTGAACAAGGTGGCAAAATTGTATTATTCTCTCATTTAGGTAAAGTAAAAGAAGAAAGCGACAAAGCAGAATTAACTTTAAAACCAGTAGCTGATGCATTAACGGAAAAATTAGGTAAAACTGTTACTTTTGTACCTGAAACACGTGGTGAAACATTAGAACAATCTGTTAAAGATCTTAATGAAGGTGACGTCTTATTAGTCGAAAATACTCGTTTTGAAGATGTAGATGGTAAAAAAGAATCTAAAAACGATCCTGAATTAGGTAAATACTGGGCTTCACTTGGTGATGTATTCGTAAATGATGCTTTTGGTACAGCACATCGTGAACATGCATCAAATGTAGGTATTGCAGCTAACTTAGAAACAGTAGCAGGATTCTTAATGGAAAAAGAAATAAAATATATTGGTGGCGTAGTTGAAAACCCTGATAAACCTGTAGTTGCAATTCTTGGTGGCGCAAAAGTTTCTGACAAAATTGGCGTTATTACAAATTTATTGAAAATTGCAGATAAAGTACTTATCGGTGGCGGTATGTCATATACATTCTTTAAAGCACAAGGTAAAGAAATCGGCTTATCTTTATTAGAAAAAGATAAAGTTGACTTTGCTAAAGAATTATTAGACCGTGCTGGCGATCAAATCGTATTACCGGTTGATTGTAAAGTCGCTAAAGAATTTTCAAATGATGCAGAGATCACAGAAGTAACTGTAGATAATATCCCAGCTGATCAAGAAGCGATGGATGTTGGACCGAAAACAGTTGAATTATTCAAAGAGCATTTACAAGGCGCACATACTGTAGTATGGAATGGACCAATGGGTGTATTTGAATTAAGTAACTTTGCTAAAGGTACGATTGGCGTTTGTGAAGCAATCGCTGAATTGAAAGATGCTAATACTATTATTGGCGGTGGCGATTCAGCTGCTGCAGCTATTTCATTAGGTTATGCAGATGACTTTAGTCATATCTCAACTGGTGGCGGCGCATCATTAGAATATCTTGAAGGCAAAGAGCTACCTGGCGTAGTTGCAATTGCTAACAAATAACCGCACGACTAGAAACAGCAACCCATGATTATAAATAGGCAATATTTAATCATAATTTACTAATAGGAGTGTATTATAATGAGAAAACCAATTATCGCAGGTAACTGGAAAATGAACAAAACTGTTCAAGAAGCAAAAGATTTTGTAAATGAATTACCAACATTACCAGATACTAAAGAAGTAGAATCTGTTATTTGTGCACCAACAATTCAATTAGACGCATTAGTAACGTTAGTTAATGAAGGTAAAGCACAAGGCTTACAAATTGGTGCACAAAATGCATATTTCGAAGACAATGGTGCTTTCACTGGTGAAACTTCTCCAGTAGCATTAGCTGACTTAGGTGTTAAATACGTTGTTATCGGTCACTCAGAACGTCGCGAAATCTTCCATGAAACAGATGAAGAAATTAACAAAAAAGCGCATGCAATTTTTAACCATGGTATGACTCCAATCATCTGTGTTGGTGAAACTGACGAAGAACGCGAAAGCGGCAAAGCAAATGAAGTTGTTGGAAACCAAGTTAAGAAAGCAGTAGAAGGTTTATCTGAAGAACAACTACAACAAGTTGTTATCGCATATGAACCAATTTGGGCTATCGGTACTGGTAAATCATCAACAGCTAAAGATGCAAATGAAATGTGTGCATTTGTAAGACAAACAGTTGCAGAATTATCTAGCCAAACTGTAGCAGAAGCAACACGTATTCAATATGGCGGTAGTGTTAAACCTAACAACATTGAAGAATACATGGCAGAATCAGACATCGATGGTGCTTTAGTAGGTGGCGCATCACTTAAAGTGGATGATTTTGTACAATTGTTAGAAGGTGCAAAATAATATGGCGAAACAACCAACTGCATTAATTATTTTAGATGGTTTTGCAAACAGAGAGAGCGAGCACGGTAATGCTGTAAAACTAGCTAATAAACCTAATTTTGACCGTTATTATAGTAAGTATCCAACAACACAAATCGAAGCAAGTGGTTTAGATGTTGGCCTACCAGACGGCCAAATGGGTAATTCAGAAGTTGGGCATATGAATATTGGTGCTGGACGTATTGTTTATCAAAGTTTGACACGTATCAATAAATCAATTGAAGATGGAGATTTCTTTGAAAATGATGTGTTAAATAGCGCTATACAACATGTTAAAGGTAATGATTCAGTACTACATGTTTTTGGTCTATTATCAGACGGCGGTGTACACAGTCATTATCAGCATCTTTTTGCTTTATTAGAATTAGCTAAAAAACAAGGCGTTGGAAAAGTTTATGTTCACGCATTTTTAGATGGACGTGACGTTGATCAAAAATCAGCATTGAAATATATAGAAGAAACTGAAGCTAAATTTAATGAACTTGGCATTGGCCAATTTGCTTCTGTATCTGGACGTTATTACGCAATGGATCGTGATAAACGTTGGGATAGAGAAGAAAGAGCATATAATGCTATCCGTAATTTTGGTGGAGAGACATTTGAATCAGCAAAAGCTGGCGTTGAAGCTAACTATGCTAAAGATTTAACAGATGAATTTGTAGAACCATTTATCATTGAAGACCAAAATGAAGGTGTTAATGATGGCGATGCAGTAATCTTCTATAACTTCCGTCCAGATAGAGCAGGACAACTTTCTGAAGTGTTTACAGATAAAGCATTTGACGGTTTTAAAGTGGAACAAGTCAAAGATTTATTCTATGCAACATTTACAAAATACAACGACAACGTAGATGCAGAAATTGTTTTTGAAAAAGTCGATTTAACTAATACAATCGGTGAAGTTGCACAAGATAATGGTTTGAAACAATTACGTATTGCTGAAACAGAAAAATTTCCACATGTGACTTATTTCATGAGTGGTGGTCGCAATGATGAATTCGAAGGCGAACGTCGTCGTTTAATTGATTCACCTAAAGTTGCAACTTATGACCTTAAACCAGAAATGAGTGCATATGAAGTAAAAGATGCTTTAATCGAGGAGTTAAATAAAGGTGACCTAGATTTAATCTTATTAAACTTTGCAAACCCTGACATGGTTGGACATAGTGGTATGTTAGAACCGACGATTAAAGCTATTGAAGCCGTAGACGAATGTTTAGGTGAGGTTGTTGATAAAATAACTGAAATGGGTGGTCATGCAATTATAACTGCTGATCACGGTAATTCAGATATGGTATTAACTGACGATGAGCAACCTATGACTACACATACAACTAATCCAGTTCCAGTAATTGTTACAAAAGATGGTGTGACATTACGTGAAACAGGTCGTCTTGGTGACTTAGCACCAACATTATTAGATTTATTAAATGTAAATCAACCAGAAGACATGACTGGTGAATCATTAATAAATCACTAATTTAATGAATTAAAATATAGAGTGAAAATTGATGCTATAAATTTAGTATAGAAGCGTTTCTTATTCTGACAATTTATAGCATCTATAAACAACACAAGAGAATTAAATTACTTTGTATTTATAGTATTTAAAGCTATAATGAAGATGAAATTTAATATTTCTAAACTACTTATTTATAAAGGAGATTATAAACATGCCAATTATTACAGATGTTTACGCTCGCGAAGTCCTAGACTCACGTGGTAACCCAACAGTTGAAGTAGAAGTATTAACAGAGAGTGGCGCTTTTGGTCGCGCATTAGTTCCATCAGGTGCGTCTACTGGTGAACATGAAGCAGTAGAATTACGTGACGGTGATAAATCACGTTACTTAGGTAAAGGTGTTACTAAAGCAGTTGACAATGTTAACGAAATTATCGCACCAGAACTTATCGAAGGTGAATTTTCGGTATTAGAACAAGTATCAATCGATAAAATGATGATTCAATTAGACGGTACTGAAAACAAAGGTAAATTAGGCGCTAACGCTATTCTTGGTGTTTCTATTGCAGTAGCACGTGCAGCAGCTGATTTACTTGGACAACCACTTTACAAATATTTAGGTGGATTTAACGGTAAACAATTACCTGTACCAATGATGAACATTGTTAACGGTGGTTCTCACTCAGATGCTCCTATCGCATTCCAAGAATTTATGGTATTACCTGTAGGCGCAGAAACATTTAAAGAATCGTTACGTTGGGGAGCTGAAATCTTCCACAACTTAAAATCAATCCTTAAAGACCGTGGTTTAGAAACAGCAGTAGGCGACGAAGGTGGCTTTGCACCTAAATTTGAAGGTACTGAAGATGCTGTTGAAACAATCTTAGAAGCGATTAAAGCAGTTGGTTTAGAGCCAGGTAAAGACGTATTCTTAGGCTTCGACTGTGCTTCTTCAGAATTCTTTGAAGACGGCGTTTATAACTACGCTAAATTCGAAGGTGAAAATGGTGCGAAACGTAACGCTGAAGAACAAGTTGACTACTTAGAAGAATTAGTTAATAAATATCCAATTATCACTATTGAAGATGGTATGGATGAAAATGACTGGGACGGCTGGAAAGTATTAACAGATCGTATCGGTGACAAAGTACAATTAGTTGGTGACGATTTATTCGTTACAAACACAGTTAAATTATCTGAAGGTATCGAAAAAGGTATCGGTAACTCAATTTTAATCAAAGTTAACCAAATTGGTACATTAACAGAAACATTTGACGCTATTGAAATGGCTCAAAAAGCTGGTTACACTGCAGTTGTATCTCACCGTTCAGGTGAAACAGAAGATACTACAATTTCTGACATCGCTGTTGCAACTAACGCTGGTCAAATCAAAACTGGTTCATTATCAAGAACTGACCGTATTGCAAAATACAACCAATTATTACGTATTGAAGATGAATTATACGAAACAGGCAAGTTTGACGGACTTAAATCTTTCTATAACTTATCTAAATAATATAGTTTTAAAATTTAAGAGTTCACGCGCTAACACGCAAGTCTTTATGACTTGCGTGTTTTTTAAAGTCCTACTTACTCAATTGAAAATTGAGTTTAGTAGGACTTATGCAATAGCAAAGCTATTGTAAACAGTGGAATCTTGTTCCAGATTCAAATCGAAATTGTTAAAAAGGCAGTAGCTGACTGGATTGAAAATTAAAATGCTCTTTCTTGTGTGTTGAGTTAATGCTATTTAAGTATGAGCTTTAGCTCAGATGAATCCTTTATCCATTTCAATCTTAGTCATCTTTGCCGGGGTGGGACGACGAAATCATTTTTAAAATAAATTAGATTTCTGTCCCACTCCCTAGTAGGACTTATGCAATAGCAAAGCTATTGTATACTAGAAACTACCTTGTTTATATGTAACATAAAAACTAAAAACATATTACTATAGCATATGGTTTTAGTTTACTTATTTACTTAAATTGTTCATCTTTCACTATGAAACTGATATAATTGTAAGTGTAAATTATAGAAGGAGTCTCAACTCATTATGGATGTAAAACCAAAGTCAAAAGAAATTAAGACAGCACATCTGATTGCATATAGTTCATTAATTATTGCTATACTTTATGCCGTACATTTATTTTTAGTGTTAGATGATAGTGTAATAAAACAGTTATTATCTAATAGTGGACAAAAAACATCAGAAAACGCTGTTGGCACAATTAAAAATAGTTTTCAGTTTACAGGGATTATGTATATCTTAGCGAACTTAGCGGGTATCTTTGCAATTTGGAATAGACACAGCTATTTATGGTGGTTCATGTTTGCAGTATTCGCATCGCAAATTTTGTATAATATAATTAATATTGGTGCAGTTTATCGCGCAATATTAGATGTGAAATCAAGCTTAAACTTATTACCACTAACATTAGTATTAGTGATATCATTTGTACTCGGCGTATACATGTTAATCGTTTCAATAGTTCGTAAGAGTACATTCAATAGATAGAAGTTTGCTAAAGATAACGAACGTATGATATAATGCGTTTCGTATATGATGAATGGAGGACAATTTTCATGCATACATTAATAATAGTACTTTTGATTTTAGATTGTATTGCATTAGTAACTGTTGTGTTACTCCAAGAAGGTAAAAGTAATGGACTATCAGGTGCAATCAGTGGTGGCGCCGAACAGTTATTTGGTAAACAAAAGCAACGCGGTATTGATTTATTCTTGCATAGATTAACAATTGTATTGTCTATCATTTTCTTCTTGTTAATGTTAGGCATAAGTTATTTTGGTTTATAAGGTCCGACAATGTTAAAGTCGGGCTTTTTTATTTATAATAGACATGTTGAGTTTAAATGAATAGTGAAATATTCAAGTATAGATAAATATAGTAATATTGTAATTAAAAGCATAAACGAAAGGATTGAATACAATGCAGATGAAACTTCCAGAGCCATTCTTTTTTGAAGAAGGGAATAGAGCAGTGTTGTTATTGCATGGTTTTACAGGAAATTCCTCAGATGTAAGACAATTAGGTCGATTCTTACAAAAAAAAGGTTATACATCTTACGCACCACAATATGAAGGGCATGCAGCACCACCTGAAGAAATTTTAAAATCAAGTCCTTTTGTATGGTTAAAAGATGCCTTAGATGGCTATGATTTTTTAGTAGACAAAGGTTATGATGAAATTGTTGTAGCTGGTTTGTCACTGGGTGGTTGCTATGCTTTAAAATTAAGCTTAAACAGAGATGTAAAGGGTATTGTAACTATGTGCTCTCCTATGTATATTAAGACTGAGGGCGCTATGTTTGAAGGGGTTTTACAATATGCCCGTAATTTTAAAAAGTATGAAGGTAAAGATGAAGCCACAATTCAAAAAGAAATGGACAATTTCAAACCAACAGATACTTTAAAAGAATTACAAGGTCAAATTGAAGATGTAAGAGAACACATTGATGAAGTGATGGATCCGTTATTAGTTATTCAAGCAGAGCAAGATCAAATGATCAATACAGATTCTGCAAACATTATATACAATGAGAGCGAATCTGATGATAAAGATATTAAATGGTATGCAAATTCAGGACATGTCATTACGATAGACAAAGAGAAAGAATTAGTATTCGAAGACGTCTACAATTTCTTAGAATCATTAGATTGGTCTAATTAAAATATAAATATTTAAAAATAGAAAGGAGGGGCATAATGAATTTAAAGCAATCCATTGAAGAAATTATAAAACAACCAGATTATGAACCAATGTCTGTGTCTGATTTTCAAGATGCATTAGGTTTAAATAGTGCCGACTCATTTAGAGACTTAATTAAGGTGCTTGTTGAATTAGAACAAACAGGTTTAATTGAACGTACAAAAACAGATAGATATCAACGTAAGGAATCACAAAAATCCAAACAACCAAAATTGATAAAAGGTAAACTTAGCCAGAATAAAAAAGGCTTTGCATTCTTACGTCCAGAAGTAGAGGACATGGATGACATCTTTATCCCACCTACAAAGATAAATAGAGCTATGGACGGTGATACAGTCCTAGTTGAGGTACACCAATCTAAAGGGGATCATAAAGGTAAAGTTGAAGGCGAAGTTAAAACTATAGAAACACATTCAGTCACTCAAGTGGTTGGTACCTACAGTGAAGCACGTCATTTCGGTTTTGTATTACCTGATGATAAACGAATTATGCAAGATATCTTTATTCCAAAAGGTCAAAACCTTGGAGCCGTGGATGGTCACAAAGTGCTCGTACAAATTACAAAATATGCTGATGGTACAGATAATCCAGAAGGTATCGTTTCAGCAATTTTAGGTCACAAGAATGACCCAGGTGTAGATATCTTATCAATAATTTATCAACACGGTATTGAAATTGAATTTCCAGACAACGTTTTAGCAGAGGCTGAAGCTGTTCCAGATCATATTGAATCATCAGAAATTGCAGGTCGTCATGACTTACGTGATGAATTGACAATTACTATTGATGGCGCAGATGCAAAAGATTTAGATGATGCTATTAGCGTTAAAAAATTAAGTAACGGTAATACACAATTAACAGTAAGCATTGCAGATGTAAGTTACTATGTAACTGAAGGTTCAGCATTAAATGAAGAAGCCTATAGCCGTGCAACAAGTGTTTATTTAGTTGATCGTGTAATTCCAATGATTCCGCATCGTTTAAGTAACGGTATCTGTTCATTAAATCCTAAAGTAGATAGATTGACCTTAAGTTGTCAAATGGAGCTTAATGAACGTGGTGAAGTTGTTAAACATGAAATTTTTGATAGTGTAATTCATTCAAATTATCGTATGACTTATGATGAAGTAAATGAAATTATAACGGATCAAAACGCTGAAACTCGTAATAAATATAGTGAAGTTACACCGATGCTTGATTTAGCACAAGACTTGTCGCAACGTTTAATTAATATGAGAAAACGCCGTGGTGAAATTGATTTCGATATTGATGAAGCCAAAGTACTTGTCAATGAGGAAGGTATCCCAACTGACGTTCAATTAAGAAAACGTGGTGAAGGTGAACGCCTAATCGAATCATTTATGTTAGCTGCTAATGAAACAATTGCTGAACATTTTGATCGTTTAGAAGTACCATTTATTTATCGTGTCCATGAGCAACCTAAATCAGAACGTCTACGTCAATTCTTTGACTTTGTAACTAATTTTGGTTTAATGATTAAAGGGACAGGAGAAGACATTCACCCATCAACTTTACAAAAGATCCAGCAAGAAGTTGAGGGTCAACCAGAACAAATGGTTATTTCAACGATGATGTTACGTTCAATGCAACAAGCACGTTATGATGATGTGAACTTGGGTCATTTTGGTTTATCAGCAGAGTATTACACGCATTTCACATCACCGATACGTAGATATCCTGATTTAATTGTGCATAGATTAATTCGCAAGTACATTGTAGAACAGTCTATGGACAGAAAAGAGAAAAACAAATGGGAAGAAGCGTTACCTGAAATTGCTGAACATACGTCACAAAGAGAACGTAGAGCGATAGAAGCTGAACGTGACACAGATGAACTGAAGAAAGCCGAATATATGGTACAACATATTGGCGAAGAGTTCGAAGGTATAATTAGTTCAGTTGCTAACTTTGGTATGTTTATTGAATTGCCAAATACAATTGAAGGTATGGTACATGTAACCAACATGACAGATGACTATTATCATTTTGATGAACGTCAAATGGCTATGATTGGTGAACGCCAAGCTAAAGTATTCCGTATAGGCGATCCTGTAGAAATCAAAGTAATCAATGTTGATGTTGATGAACGTATGATTGATTTCCAAATTGTAGGTATGCCAGTACCTAAAAATGAACGTGGCCAAAGACCTTCTCGTGGTAAGACGATTCAAGCTAATCCGCGTGGTAAATCATCAGACAAATCAAAAGATGATCGAAACAGTAAAGGCAACCGTACGAAGCAGAAACAACGTAAAGGTAAAAACAAACGTAATAATGGGAAACAAGAACAAGGTAATACAAAACACAAACCATTTTACAAAGATAAAAAAGTGAAAAATAAAGCGCGCAAGAAGAAAAAATAACTCAACAAAGAGGTGAAACTCAATGCCAAAGAAAAAATCACCAGGAACACTAGCAGAAAATCGTAAAGCAAGACATGATTATAATATTGAAGATACGATTGAAGCGGGCATTGTGTTACAAGGAACAGAAATTAAATCGATCCGCCGAGGAAGTGCAAATCTTAAAGATAGTTATGCACAAGTCAACCGTGGTGAAATGTATTTAAATAATATGCATATTGCACCTTATGAAGAAGGTAACCGATTTAACCATGACCCACGTCGTTCACGTAAGCTATTATTGCACAAACGTGAAATTATAAAACTAGGTGAACGTACACGTGAAGTTGGTTATTCAATTGTTCCATTGAAGCTCTATCTCAAACACGGTCACTGCAAAGTCTTATTAGGTGTTGCTCGAGGTAAGAAGAAATATGATAAACGCCAAGCTTTAAAAGAAAAAGCAGTACAACGTGATGTAGCTAGAGAGATGAAAGCCCGTTATTGAGCGGATATATTGCCAAAGATGATAATCTTTGGTAATATAATATGTGCTTTCTGAAAAAGCTTAGTAGTTACTGTATAGTCATTATAAAGTCATTACGAAGTCAGCAGAAAGTACATTTAATATTATTCTGGGGGCGTTTTTGGATTCGACAGGGGTTCCATGAGCTAGTTAAGCGTGTCGGAGGGCTGTCTCCGTCACCAACACACACAGTTATAATAACTGGCAAAGAAAACAATAATTTCGCAGTAGCTGCGTAATAGCACTCTGCATCGCCTAACGGTATCTCCTATGTACCGTTAACGCGATTCAACCTATAGTAGGATATGCTAGGCACTGCCGTTTGAAGTCTGCCTAGAAGAGATTAATCAAACTAGCATAATGACGGATGTCTATCACCTCCCATTATGCGAAACCTATTGATAGACTACGCACGTAGAAGTGCTAGTATCAGAACCTCTGGACGCGGGTTCGAATCCCGCCGTCTCCATATAAGAAAAGCCTATGACTTAAATGGTCATAGGCTTTTTATTTTGTTGTCCCAATATTGTCCCAGTTTTGCTCTATTGTAGAAAAAAGATACTACCTAAAATAGGCAGTGTGATTATTTAATAATTTTACTAATGATATATCATTGATAGATACATATAAATTAAAATCATATCTACTATTATTAATAATATTCCAATCATTAACTTTCATTATTTATCATCTTTGAAAAACATAAGAAATCTAAAAATAAAGAGACAGAAATCGAAATACTTTTAGGGATTGGTTATTTTAATAAACATTTCAATAAATATATTAGTGAAAACAAATCACTTTGTTTAGTTGTTCAAAATCATTATAGAGTAGATGATTTATTATTAGTGAAAACAAAGTATTTATATATAGAGTCAAAGAAATTAAATGAATACAAAAGTTATCCTGTTTAGATTATTAGGTGATTGTTAAATTGATATTACCATTATAAAAAATACTGGGGTAATAAATAACTATCAACTTGTTTTAGGTACATGTAATGTTAAATCTAATAAACATACATGTTTGGATGATAAGAAGTATACAGATGGAGTGATATCCGCTGTAATAAGCGTTAGTAAACCATGCTATAGAAACTATATTAAAACGTGTGGCAAAGGCAGTAGAATATGTATGAGTAATGAAAAAGCTACTGTAAAAGAATTTATATTGAATTATCACAATACAATAGATAATAACGTTACACGTGATGAAGATGTTGACATTGACGACTTCTTTAATGTGAATTATCAAACAGAAACTTATGAGATAGATAATAGCAATGTTGAAGATGTGATATTTTTCAATGAATTAGAAACAGTTGATTTAGCAAGTCTTGATATACAATTAAGATATATTATAATTAAATTTTGTCTAGATATAGAACATTCAGCAAAATTAAAAATTTTAAGGTATATTACAAGACTTAATGATAAAGATGGATATGAAGTGGTTGGGGGTTTTTTTAATCATGTAAAAGCGAATTCAAATATAAAAAATCCTTATAAAAAAATGTTGAAATATTTAAAATATGGTTCGTATAGAGAATTAGATTACGATAAATATGAGCAAAATACTCCTATATGGTTTTTAATAGAATATTTACAGTTTGGTGATTTATGTTGGTTTATCGAATTTCTTCATAATGAATATAATATTAATGAATTTAAACAATTAAGCAAAATATTAAGAATTGTTAAAAATATAAGGAATAAATCTGTTCATAATACACCAATTTTAAATAATATTGTTTCAATAAATCAAATTAATGGGAATGATAAAAATGTTTAAATAACTCAATACGGAAAAATTTAGGTATTAGCAAAAAATTATTAGATAAAAGGTTAAGAAATTATAATATACATGATATTTTAGCTATGTTTTTCGTATATGACAATGTAGTTATGAGTTCAAGCATGAGAGAGCATCGGGTATTGGAATTTAAAAATTTTATGAACCGAGCTAAAAGAAATAAAAATATTTATGATGAAAGATTTAAATCAGTGTACAGATTCTTTACTAAAGTATTTGAAAACTATTAAAATATAGCTTAATATTATGAATATGGAAATAAACTATATGTTTGTAGGCTCTGCATCGAAAGATGTAGAGCTAAGTTTTTATATTGAGCATATATATGTTTTTTAATGAATTATTTATGTTCAGAGACAAATAATTTAGACATTGTAAAGTTTGCCACACTTCGGAGTGGTTGTTTTATGTGTAATTATTTTAAAAAGTATAAGAATTACACAAATTTGTTAGCATCTTTTACAATACTAGTTAGCTCATACAAATTTTTAATACTATCGCTTACACTATAAAAATTATTTTCTCCATTTAATCTGTATATACTATACATTCCAGCTGATCTTGATGCTTCATAATCATTTTTTAAACTATCTCCAACAAAGACACACTCACATAAGTCGACATTTAAAACTTTAGCGGCTCTTTCAAAAATAAGAGGATTAGGTTTTTTTATGTTTTCTTTTTCAGAAACTAAAATTACATCCATATATTGTTCAATTTGTAATGATTTAATATTTTCGTATTGAAAAGGATATTTACCATTAGTGATTATGCCTAATTTGTACCCATTTGAGCTTAATATATCTAAAGTTTCTTTTAAGTTAGGGTATGGTAAACACTGATTGCAAAAGTTATTAATATAGTCATCTAGTAAATCATCGGCGCTTAAATCAATGATATTAAAGATATTAATTAATTGTGCATAAACTTTATCTTTCCAAACATAACCATTTTGATCTAATTCGATAAATTTACTTTTAAAAACATTTTTATCAATGTGATTTAAGTAATCAATGAATTTGTCATATTGATAATCGATAAATTTTATTAACGAAGATTGTCTGTCTAATAGTGTTCCATCTAAATCAAATAAAATTGCCTTTATCATAATTTAAAACTCCTTAAAAATTATTTGAATATTCAATCAATTAAAACAATGATATCATAAATTAAGAAAATTTTTTGAAATAAGGAGGAAAAATATGAGTGTTTACTTAGAAAATATGAAGCAACAAACTTTCAAAGATTTTTATGAGGAAAGTATGATTGAATAT
Organism: Staphylococcus sp. mip270_02; assembly: GCF_054031535.1. Taxonomy (NCBI): domain Bacteria; kingdom Bacillati; phylum Bacillota; class Bacilli; order Caryophanales; family Staphylococcaceae; genus Staphylococcus; species Staphylococcus sp. mip270_02. The sequence goes on along the minus strand of NZ_CM132934.1, from coordinate 2,507,387 downwards.
GCAGCAGAGCACGTTAAAAGTGGCGATTGGGAGGAAGAGGGATCAATTGAAATAGCGCGTACAGAATTTGAAAAGTTACTGCCAGAAGGTTTAAATACATGTAATCAATATTTACTATCTGTGCTTTATAATAATGTGGATATAGGTTATTTATGATTACATATATTTGATGTAAAAGAAGAAAAGAAATGTTTTATTTATGATATCAAAATAAAAGATACATATAGAGGGAAAGGCTTAGGTACAAAAACGATGGAATGTATAGAAGAATATTGCAAAGATAAAGATGTAGAAAGTATTGGTTTACATGTATTTGGACACAATAAGCGAGCTGTATCTTTATATAATAAAATGGGATTTGAAACTACAAATTATCGTATGGAGAAAAAATTGAAGTGATTATATAAATAAGAAAGGATTTTTAAAATTGATTCAATCTATAAATCACGTTACATATTCTGTATCAGATATTAATCAATCTATTATCTTCTATAAAGAAATTTTACAAGCTGAAATTTTAGTAGAGAGTGATAAAACAGCGTATTTCACATTAGGTGGTCTGTGGCTAGCGCTTAATGAAGAAAAGGATATACCAAGAAATGAAATTCAATACTCGTATACGCATATGGCATTTACAATTGATGAAAGTGAATTTGGTGGATGGTACCAGTGGTTAAAAGATAATGATGTGAACATATTAGAAGGACGTAATAGAGATATAAGAGATAAAAAATCAATATACTTTACTGATCCAGACAACCACAAATTAGAATTACATACAGGTACATTACAAGATAGGTTAAATTATTATAAAGAAGAAAAGCCACATATGAAATTTTATAAATAAGTAGGTTATATTATGACAATAGAAGCAAGGTTATTTGAAGAACAAGATTTAATCAAAATTAAAGAATTGCTAGTTTTATATGAAGATTTAGGTTATCCAACAATAGCAGAGAATTTATTTAATCGTTTAAAAAAGATATACAGTCATGAAGATTATTATTTGTTACTTTTAATAAAAGATGATGTGATAATCGGTTTGAGTGGTATGTGCAAAATGATGTTCTATGAAAAGAATGATGAGTATATGCGCATACTAGCGTTTGTTATTAATTCTAATTGCAGAGGGAAAGGCTATGGAACAATTTTATTAAAAGAGTCAGAAATGTTAGCAACTCAATTAGGATGCAAAGCAATCACTTTAAATAGTGGTAACAGAAAAGAACGAGATAATGCTCATAGTTTTTATAAAAATAATGGTTTTGAAAATAAGGCATCTGGGTTTTCAAAACAGATTATATAAATTATATTTTATATAATCACGTTGTATTTAAGGGGGAGGTTGTTAAAATATGAATAAAATAATAGTTATTGGGTCGTCTGGATCTGGTAAATCTACATTATCAAGGCAGCTATCGAATATTTTAGACATTCCAGTTTATCATTTAGACGCACTATTTTGGAAACCTAATTGGGTTATGTCCAAAGAAAATGAACAAATAGATATTCAAAATTCATTACTAGAAAAAAATGAATGGATTATTGATGGAAATTATACTGGTATTTTAGAAGATAGATTACAGTTAGCTGATACTATAGTATTTTTGAATTTACCAAGAAGCATTTGTTATTACAGAGTTTTCAAAAGGTTAATCAAAAACAGAGGTAAGACTAGACCTGATATGGGAAATGACTGTAAAGAAAGAATAACTTTCACGTTTTTGAAATATATTTGGAATTACCCTAAATATCGAAAACCATTTTTATTGGATAGATTTAAAGAGGTAGAAAAGCATAAAGATATATTTGTTTTAAATAGCATTAAAGAAATTGAGGAGTTTAAAATAAAAATAAGACAGTAGAAAACATCAAACGAACAACTATACGGTTATTTATTTCTCGATGTAGCAGAGAGCGAATGTCAGAACTATATTATGGCCATGTAATGTATGTTTAGTTATGTAATAAGAGCTATTACTCAAAAATGAGTATGTGGTTTGGTTAGACAAAAGTGTTTAATCAATATGTAACAGTACACGACCAAAAACGACCACTTACTGTTATCCAAAAAAGACTGGCAGGTATTGTTCAAAAGTGGCCGATAGTAAACGTACAAAAAAGTCTATTTGTACATAAATAAAAATTAAACGATAGGATTATTTTTGAACTCATCTTGTATTAGAGTATTGTTTAGAAGCTGATTATCAAAACAACAATAAAGAGGAGGTTACTTATGGCAACTACTGCGCAAGTTATTAAAGGTAAAGATATAAATGGTGAAATTATCTATGAAGATGTGAAGGCATATGATTTAAATGATAATCATAGAAATAAAATATATTATTGTAAAGGATGTGGTATAAAATTAATTTTAGTTATTTCTAGTAAAGGTAGAGAATTCAATACATTTAGCGCTAGACTTAAAGATAATAAACACGAAGATGGATGTAAATATGATAAAAGTAGTGAATTTAGTGATGAAGATAGAGAAAATTTTAATTTTGATTCTTTTATTGACGGTATAATAAAAACTAGTAACCCAAATAAAAAGAATATTAGTAGTAGTTCTAGTAAAGATGAGTATGATAGAGGTAATAAAATTACTAATTTGCGATCCTTTACTGAAATTTGTAGACAACACTCACCAGACAGTTATATAGGTGATGTACTAATTAGAGATTGTTTTCTTGATGGTAGAGTGTTCAATAACTATTTAGATGGCTTTCAGGGTCAAGTTGTAGTTGTACCTCTTTTTCATCGTTATTCCACAAATGAAAAAGTAATGTTTTTTAATTATGGCAACAGAACTCTAAGAGTAAATTTCAAAAATGAAAATTATTTCTTTGAAGTGAGAGATGAAATATTTGATATAGGAAAACGCGAAGCTAAAATTGCTATTGCTGGTGAATGGAAAGATGAAGGAGAATTTATAGAAACTACAGTAAGTAAAAAAAGGCAAATGGTAAATGTAACTTCAATTATAAATTCTTAACTCATATAATTCATGTGACTTATCCTTGGATAATGAACGTGTTTAGAGTGCACAAATGTATGTTGTTTTTGCAATTTTAACATTTTACACTACATCATCAAGGCAATGTAAACGTTGATATATCAATACTTATAACGATTTTTAAATGTATACATAAGCGGTATAATGAACTCCCGCCGTCTCCATATAAGAAAAGCCTATGACTTAAATGGTCATAGGCTTTTTATTGTGATACAAAAAACCGTAAAAACCACCAAATTAATTTAAATGACTGATCAAATAAATTAATAAGAGCATACATAACAAAGAAGTATTTTGTATAAAGAATACTTATAATTGAAGACCTCAATGTATTTTCGAAAATAATCCGTAAAAATGTGAATATATGGTAATAAATGCTATATACATAGTTATTAAATCGATGAAAGTTAGAAATAATCGAAATTTATAGTGATTAATAAATTGTATTTTTTCAACTACTACATATCTGATAAGGTGTTTGGTTTTTGTATTCAAACATAAAACTTATAATTTTATTATAAAAATAATGTTTATATATTTGTAAAAGTGGAATATTACTAAAAGGACTCCAGAATCCTATTCTCATTCACATTTCCCAATCCTTTCTATTATTTTAGGTTCCTCAACTTTTAATAATAGAGGGGGTATTTTTTTGTTCATTTATAATAACGAAGGTTCTGTTGTATTCATAAGATAATAATATGAAAGTAATAAATCCAGATACACAAGTTAGAAGAAAATGAAGGTAAATTTAAAGTTGTTATGAATAATAATGCAAAAAGATATGTTGATAGTAACGACAAAGCTAAAATTATTTATGAAAAAACAAATAAATGAGAATTATTAACTTCAATCGAAAACATAGAAGGTGGAGTAGGGAAATGTATTTTAGCCACTGGCGGGTGACCTTATTGGAGGTGCTTGAGGCCGTACAGCTACTGGTGTTGGTTATGGAGCCATTACTGCTACATAGTTGGAGTAGGCGCTGGTTCTGCAATAGGAGCAGAAGCAAGCTGTTTTGATTAATAAATTAAATGTAGTAATAACTTTTGTTGTAATAAGTGTAATTTCCAACAATATTTTTGGCTTGCCGTCATTGAGTATAATTTCATCTATAATTTTACTGTTTATATTATTATTGATAAGTTATAAATAAAAAATAAGTATTTTGTGTAGGTGAAAAAAATTGTGTTACCACAAATTGTAACAATTTGTGATTCAATTGTGTAACATTTATCAAAAAGGCAGGGGCTAAAAAGGTTTAATGATAATATTTTTATACCATTTGAAACTTACATATACAGTGGAAATATACTCCTGCCTTCTTCATACAGGGAGGAGCTAGGACTTAAATATCTACAGCTAAAAAATAAACATCAATTTCTCCTGAGGTTATACAGAAATTGGTGTTTTCTTTGTTATTTATGAAATTTTAGCCCCATGCTAAACAGGACTGATATAAAAATCTGCCCTGTTTTTGATACAAAAAAGCTCAAAAATCTCTATAATTTAAATATCTAACCAACTAAATTAAAGAGCACTTAAACGCCTGTGAATTATATTATATCAAAAAAACTGAGAACAATATAACTGTTTTATGATATAAAGATATGATAAAAATGTACAAAATAGAAGTTAAAGGAGCTAAATTAACAAATATCTTTGGGGATTGTTATTTATAATGGTAATTAGAAATCGTTATAGCGAGACAATAAGCAAAATAAGTTGTAGAACTTATCACGTCCAAAGTAACACTATTTAATTTGAGACACTAGAAATACTAGGAAATAATAACCCGAGAGCGAACTATACTTAACTGTAAGTAATGGCAATCATTAAAGTTCCAGAAATAATTATTTTATGATTCATTGTTTAGTAATCCTTTTGAAAGACTCAGCGTAATAAATTTAATATCTGAAAAATTCACACGTTCTAGCATTGATTTACTGCTTTTCAATATGAATAGTAACTTTTTCGCTAAACCCTGCTTATCAATAAGTTTATTTGCATTGTAAATTAATTGTTCCTATTTTTAGCTAATTTTGTCATTACACTTCACATTTATGAAAGAATATTACCTCTTGTTTTAATTTAATATAGATTTTTTCAATTTTCGTTTATTACCATAGATATATTATAATTGGCATGTTGATTCAATTTCTCAAGAAACTCATTTAATTGTTTGTCACTAGGAAATCGGCATTCTAGTAGATAACAAGCATCCCCAATAATTTTATAATTATGAACGACAAATTGTTGTTCTGCATTTACAAAATCTAAAAATGAATTATGTGATATTTTGTGTGTATAAATATTAATAAACACATGTATTTTGCAATTTATAGCTTGTTGATTAATAGATATGGTATAACCCTCAATAATATTGTCCCTTTCTAATTTTAAAACGCGATTATTGGCAGCTTGACCAGTTAAATTAACTCTTTCGCCTAATTTTTTCATAGATATTTTACTATCGCTTTTTAATTCTTCTAAAATTTTGAAATCAATTTCATCCATTATATTGTCCTCCTTTTTTCAAATTCCAAGTGAATTTAAAAAATATCTTTCAAATTTATATGTATTAAACCTTTTTAAGTATTTAAAATTAACGTATCACATTTATAAAGGAGATAAATTATGAAGATTAATCATTTGAGAAATGCAACATTAATCGTTGAATTTGCGAACAAAAGATTTTTAGTAGATCCCATGCTTGGAGAAAAAGGTTCATTTTCAGCGTTTCCTAACGCTCCAAGAGAAAATGAAAATAACCCCTTAGTTGATTTACCTATATCTGTAGACTTAATACTTTCTAATATTGATGCTGTTATTTTAACACATTTACATTTAGATCACTTTGATGAAGCTGCCCAACAACTTATCCCTAAAGATATGCATATATTTGTACAAAATAACGAAGATGCACAACAAATTAAACAAATAGGATTTAATAAGGTGGAAGTCTTAACTGAGAACACGCAGTTTGAAGATATACAATTAATTAAAACATCAGGTGAACACGGCAGGGGGGAAATTTTAAATTATACAGGACCTGTGTGTGGAGTTATCTTCAAACATAATAGTGAGAAAACTTTGTACGTAGCAGGAGATACAATTTGGTATAGCAAAGTTAGAACAACAATTGATAGTTGCAAACCGGATGTTATTGTTGTGAATGGCGGAGATAATCAATTTTATGAAGGTGGATCGCTTGTTATGAATAAATTTGATATTTATCAAACCGCTAAAGCAGCGCCAAATTCAAAAATTATTGTTGTTCATATGGAAGCTGTCAACCATTGGAACCTTTCACGCAATGAATTGAAAACATTTATAAAAGAAAAAAATATTGAATCACAAGTTTTAGTACCTAATGACGGAGACACATACAATTTTTAATAAAGGAGAAATGATTATGGCCTGGGCAAATACGAAAGATGGTTTAGAAATATATTATGAAGTACAAGGAAAAGGATCGCCAATCATTTTTCAATCAGGTTATATGGGTATTCATGATATTTGGCAAGAACAAGTTAAACTATTGAAAGAAAGTTATTTATGCATAACACATGACAATAGAGGTTATGGTCTTTCAAGCAAGCCTGTAGATTCTTCATTTTATACTATGGAAAAAAATGCAGAAGATCTTAAATCTGTACTCGATGCAAATAATATTACTGAACCTATATTATTAGTTGCTCACTCAATTGGTAGTCTGGCTTCATTAGCTTTTGTTACAAAATATCCGCAACTCGTCAAAGGAATTATAATGGCAGGTGGAGGTTCTTTTACAGGGGAATCAGCACTAAAAGCTGGAGGAAATGAGGAAATGTTTGCAGCTTATCAAACAACACCGAGCGAAGCACAGCAATTTTATCAACGTTTAGGTTGTTCAAGTGAAATTGCATTAGAAGCATCTAAATGGCAGCCTACTGTTTTCAAAAACCAAACACGAGCAATGTTGTATTATAGTGCAGACTCCAAATTGTTATCATTAGACGTGCCTGTCTTAGTTATTCATGGGAAAGATGATGTAGTTTCAACTAAAGAAGGCGTTTATGAAATTGTGGAAAACTTACCAAATTCAGAGTGGTTAGAAATGGAAAATGTCAATCACTTCCCACAATTAGAAGATCCTGAAAACTTAAATATTATTATTGAAAAATTTATTGAAAAATACTTTAATTAAACATTAATCTAACAATGACATAATTTTTAGTGAATATAGAAAACGTTGCAAGTGAAAATTATTCATATAATATTTATTTATGATTGTTTTCTAAAATGTTTGTTTATAAGAGCATTGGACATAAGTCTCCATTCTCAAAATAAAGGATTAATCCATTTTAATATGGGTTAGTCCTTTTTATATAATGATCTCAAGATTCTGATCATACACGCTTCTCTGAGTATTGTTCGAACTGTAGTCTCTCACTCATACTATCCCCTAGACGTCAGCACGATATAAAATCGATAGAATTCGTTTATTAATATGGAAAAAATAAGGCCCTTTCTTATTAATAAAATTACCCTACCAATGAAAAGTTCAATTTTAATTTCTCTGAATGACATCGCACGATTTATAAACGAAATTGTTGAAACAATTTTATAAAGTGAATTTAACTAATATTAGCACCATCTAAATACTAGTTCATATCATCCTAAAATTAGTTTAACAGTTTCATAATCAATGTCTTTAACAATCTCTCGTTGATGACCAATCTATGTTTTTCGCTAGCACAAAAATAGAAGCTAATGTTAACATATACATTTTTATGAAAAAAAGTATATGAAACTATGAAAATACGAAGTTACTTTATAATGAAAATTTTAAAGATAAAATCATGTCTTATATAAAAAAGGGAGTGACACTCTTTTAACTTAAGAGAAAATTGATTTAATGGGAATACACTCAGACAAAGAAATCAAAAATTTAACAAACTAAATGAATGAATCAAAATGAGCAGAAAAAAGGGGATAAAGCGTAAAAGTAGAACTGAAATAAAGAAATATAGAAAGAAAGTTAGAGAATACTTGAAACGTGAATATAGATATCAAATATCCATCTTTTATGAGTTGCAAAATTTCATAAAAATAAACATCAATTTCTATAGTTTCAATAGAAATCGATGTTTATTTTTTAGTTAGAGATATTTATGTACAGGACGCTTTTAATATAACTGTTGTTAATCATCGATTATATAAAAATTTGATATTTTTAGTTGACTATAATTGATTTTGTTTTATTTTCAAATACTTTCTTATATTCAAAGTTTTAGATAATTGATCAGAAATTATTAAACCTAGAGCAATAGAACCAGCAATAAGTATAGTTCTAATAAATGTATTGCTTGCATCAGTGAAATTTAGTGTTACAAGTTGCTGCATAGCTCTAAAAGCCAAGCTTCCTGGGACTAAAGGAATAATACCTGGAATCATAAAAACAACAACAGGAGATTTGAGTAATCTACTCATTATATGGCTGATTAAACCTAAGGTTAAACTTCCTAGTAAACTGGTGTAGATACTATCCATTTGAAACCATGTGTTTAATGTGAAATTAACTATATAACCTAGTGCACCAGCCAAGCCAGCTGCAAAAAATAGCTTTTTTGGGGCGTCATATATAAGTGCAAAAAAATAAGAAGCTGTAAAACTAAAAAATAAAGTGTAAATAAAAGTCAAAATAACGCCCTCCTAAAAAATCAAATAAGCAATTGAAATCCCTGACCCAATAGCAAAAGCAATTACCAAAGCTTCTAAAAATTTAGCTGTAAACATTAACATATGTCTGCTGAATAAATCCTGTATAGCAGTAGTAATTAAGACTCCAGGAACAATAGGCATAATAGAAGCAATCATTGCTGGACCAATTGTCTCATTAATATTAAATAGTTTTGCGCTTAATAAAATGATAAAACCTACTATAAAAGAAGCAACCAATTCGGGTATAAACATTGTTGGTGATCTACTTTGCATCCACTCAACAATAAAAAATCCAACAGAGCCAGCAATAAATGTAGGAATAATATTATGCCAATCGCCACCATGTAAATATAAAAAGCTAAGTGAAATAAATCCAGCCGCAATAAGTTTTTTCCATAAAGCGATGGTTAAAGTCGTATGTTCAATATTGGTCAAAAGATTATAAGCTTGATGAATTGAAATACTATTATTGGTTAGTTGACGTGAAATAGAGTTAACCCGAAAAATTTTAAGTAGGTTTGTTGCGTTTTTATTGATTCGAACAATACGTGTATCGTGACTTTCACTAAGAGAAAAATTTATGAAGTTATTTATAACGTATCCTTGACTATTATTATAGCCCATACAGAGAGCCATTCGTTTCATTGTGTCTTCTACACGTGAAATTTCAGCACCTGAAGATAGTAATATTTTACTGGCAATTAAAATAACACTCATAGTTATTTTATCTTGAGAACTATTCAATATTCTGTACCTCCAAATCAATAATAATGATGTTATTTTAATACTAATTTTTTCCAATGAAAGTAAATAAAATATTGCTAAAAAATAATGCAGCAAAATTTTATTTTGAAATTATTTATGATATGTAACATTATTTCTAATCAATGTATCTTCTAATGTTCTTAGCTTATCTAACGAAGTTTCGGATGTACGTTTTCCTAATTCTAAGACTAAAGCGTCTATAAGGGCGATAATTGGGACGATTGAGAAATGATCTTTGCTAACGGACAACTTCAATGTTACTGAAGCATATTCGATAATTGGAGAAGAATCATAATCTGTAATTAACAATACGTCATTCCCTTGAGTCTTTGTTTCTTTTACCGCATTAATGACTGAATATGTGTAGGGTTCAAATGCAAATACGATAAGAATATCTCTGGCAGCCATTTTAGTTATTTTATCAAGTGTTGCATCTGTATCACCACTTAATTGATGGACATTTAAATAGAATTCATTTAATAAGTGTTCAAGGTATAAAGCAGTTGATTTGTAAGGTCTAGTTCCTAGAATACTTACACTTGTAGCTTGTTCAATATATTGAACTGCTACATCAAAGTTTGTAATTAAATCAGTTTTCAATGATTGGTTTAATAAATCTACGCTTTTATCCCATACATTGGTCAAAGTATTGGTCTTCAGGTTTTCACTATGGAGAAAAGCATTTTTTAAAGAGAATTTAGTATTAATAGGTAGAGCTTCATTGTAAATATCTTTTCTAAAATCATTAAAGTTTTTATAATCCAAAGCATTAATGGTTCTCATCACTGTAGAAATACCCACATCTGCTTTATTTGAGAGTTCCTTAATAGTGGTAAGGCCTAAATCTTCAAAATTTTTAAGTATATAATTACATAGCTTTTGTTGTTTTTTAGGTAAAGTACTTTTTCTATTTACAAGTTTTTCTTTTAAAGATAATGTTTTTCTTTTCATTAAGAACCCTCACTTTCCTATTATAATTCTTATTTTAATTAATAATAACAGAAGAATTACAGTAATCAAATAACAATATAAGAATAAAAAAATTCCTTTTTTAATTTAAAAGGTTTACATTTATTCATTTTTGGTGTTAAAATTCATATCAATAAGATTAAGGAGGCAATTAAATGTTGAATTTTGATATTAAAGATTTGAAACCAAAGGTACAAGATTTTTTAAGTAAAGAAATTCCATTATATATAAATGGAAATTACACTCAATCAGTAAATAACAATAGTTTTGAAGTAATCGATCCTTCAACAGAAGATATTGTTGCAAATGTAAGTGAAGCTGGTGAAAAAGATATAGATATTGCAGTTGAAGCTGCGAGGGAAGCTTTTGATAATGGTGCTTGGACAAAAATGGAAGCGCATACAAGGTCGAATATCATATATGAATTTGCTCGATTATTGAAAGAAAATAGGGAAGAACTTGCTGAGTTAGAAGCCATTGATAGTGGTAAACCTTATGAAGTAGCTTTAGCAGACGATATAGATGGTACAATTCAACAATTTGAATATTATGCTGGTTTTGCGACAAAAATATCTGGAAAAACAACGCAAATATCAAATGATTTAGTTAGCTATACTTTACATGAACCAGTAGGGGTTGTTGGTCAAATTATACCTTGGAATTTTCCATTGTTAATGGCTGCTTGGAAATTAGGTGCAGCGTTAGCAGTAGGTTGTACCATCGTAATTAAACCAGCAACAGAAACTCCATTATCACTACTTTATGCGGCTGATTTATTTAAACAAGCCGGTTTTCCAGATGGCGTAGTTAATATAGTACCAGGTCCAGGGCATACTGCTGGCGAATTTCTTGTTAATCATGAAAATGTAGATAAGGTAGCGTTTACTGGATCAACAGATGTTGGAAAAAACGTAATGAAAGGAGCAGCAGAGCAAATTAAAAATATTACATTAGAATTAGGTGGGAAATCTCCTGCCATACTGTTAAAAGATGCTGATTTAGACGAAGCTATTGATGGTGCTTTTGATGGAACAATGTATAACCAAGGACAAAACTGCAGTGCTTGTACAAGAATTTATGTACACCGTGATATATATGATGAAGTTATTGAGGGATTAAAAACAAGAGCTGAAAATGTAAAAGTAGGTCCGAGTATGGAACATTCATCAGATATGGGGCCGCTTATTTCTAAGAAACAGCAAGATAAAGTTATTGATTATATTAATAAAGGCAATGAAGAAGGAGCAAGATTAATTTTCGGTGGTAGTAAAGTAAATAAACAAGGTTATTATGTAGAACCTACTATTTTTGCAGATGTCGAAGATGATATGACAATTGCAAGAGAAGAAATTTTTGGTCCTGTAATGGCAGTATTTGTATTTGATGAAATTGATGAAGTTATAGATAGAGCAAATGATAGTGAATATGGGTTGGCTTCAAGTGTGTGGACACAGAATCTAAAAAATGGCCACTATATTTCTAAAAAACTTAAAGCAGGAACGGTTTGGATTAACACAGTTGGTCTTGAATTAGAGACAATGCCTTTTGGTGGCTATAAACAGTCTGGTATTGGTAGAGAAATGGGTGGTGAATATGGATTACAAAGTTATACAGAAGTCAAAAGTGTAATGATTAATATTGATTAAATAAAAAATTAAATGGAGGATTCATTATGTATAAACCATATGGAATGATTGCAGCGTTACCAACACCAATGTTAGAAAACGGAGATATTGATTATGATTCATTTGGTAATTTAATTGAACATGTAATTGCTGGGGGTCTTCAAGGCGTACTTGTCGGGGGGAGCACTGGCGAGTATTCATTAATGACTACAGAAGAACGAAAACAAATTATAGAATTTGTAACTTTAAAAGTGAATCGCAGAGTACAAGTTATGGCTGGAACAGGATGTCATCGTACATCAGACACAATTGAATTAACACAATTTTCAGAAAGTGTAGGTGTTGATTCGGCCTTAGTTATAAATCCATATTATATGGTTACAAGCGACGAAGGTATTGTAGAACATTATAAAAAAATAGCAGAAAATACGGATGTTGGGATTGTTATTTATCATTATCCAGAAGCTACCGGTGTTGAACTTGCGCCAGAGCTTATCCATGAAATTAGTAAAATTGATGGAGTGGTAGGCATTAAAAATACTGCAGATGGCGTGCACACTTCCAAAGTACTTGATTTAGTTAAAGATGACCCTGATTTTTCATTATTAAATGGTTTTGAAAATTTATTTCTACCTTCATTAGCAATTGGTGCACAAGGTGCTATAGGTTTAGTAGATAATTTAGTTCCAGATAAAATTGCTCGTTTATACCAGCTTGTGCAAGATAATAACATTCAAGAAGCAATAGAATTAAATAAAAAATTGCTACCTTTATATAATTTATTAGAAGAAGAAACAGTGCCTGGTACAGTAAAAGCAGGATTAAAGGTATTAGGCATTTCTGGAACGACATGTCGTTTACCATTAAAACCAGCCACTCAAGCATTTGAAGAAAAAATGAAAGTAGTATTGGATGAAATAAATAATAGTTAAATTAGAGGTGATCAATATGAAAGACGTAATTATTATCGGAGGCGGCCTAGCTGGTCTTTCAGCAGCTTGGCGCCTCAAAAACCACAACATATTATTACTAGAATCATCAAATCGTGTAGGCGGTCGTGTAATGTCAGAAAGACGAGGTAACTATTGGTTGAACTGGGGCGGTCACGTTTATGCTGGAGAAGGATCAGCCACAGATGAATTATTAAAATCTGTAGGTGTTAAATCTACACCTGTGCCTGGAACATTATCTGCTATGCATCTAAATGGAAAGCTATTATTGAGCGGAAGAGTAGAACTTTATCCATTCAGAGCACCGATGTCTTGGAAATCAAGACTTGCAATGTTAACTGCTGGTGCAAAAGTTAGGTTGGCAGTTATGAAGTATAGTAAAGTTGCGAAAAAACGTCCCTTAGAAGAACCTAGTGTCCAACAACAACGTATTTTAGATTTTATGAATAATAAAACTTTTTCTGAATTTACTGGTAAATTACCTACTGATGCGGATGCTATCTTTCGACCTACAGTAAGTCGCTCTACAGGTGACCCAGAACAAATATCAGCTGGCGCAGGTGTTGGCTACTTCGATATGATTTGGAGCAAAGAGGGTGGGCTCTCAAAAAATATAATAGGAGGACCTTCAACTTTAACCAACACAATAGCATCTACATTAAAACATCAAATTGAACTTGAAACAGAAGTTCTAGAAGTAATTCATAACCAAGATTTTGTGACAGTTCGTTATATTAAAAATGGTAAAGAAATTACTGAAACAGCTCGCTATGTAGTTCTAGCAACTCCTGCGCCTATAACTAGAAAAATAACTAAGAATCTTAGTAATCAACTTGATAACGCATTAAGTAAAATCAAATATGGGCCTCACGTGAGTGCTTCATTTTTAACAAATGAAAAAGGGAAACAAGTTTGGGATGATGTATATGCTTTTGCAACACCAAAAAAATCATTTGATGTTTTGATCCATAATTCTAATGTGAATCATGCTTCAGAGAAAAAAAGAGAACAAGGTAGTAGTTTTATGACTTTTTCTCCAGCAAACAGAGGGAAAATGTTAATAGATAAATCAGAAGAAGAAATTTTAGAAATTTATTTAAATGACTTAGAGGACATGTTCCCAGGATTTAGAAATTATGTTGTAGAAGGGCATGTTAATAAATTTCCATATGGTTCAGCATATGTCTACCCAGGTCGTGCTAAGATTCAACCTATTTTAACTAAACCTGAAGGAAGATTATATTTAGCTGGAGATTATTTAGGAACGCTCTACACTGAGACTGCAATTCAGACAGGCTTTACAGCAGCACAGAATATTAATAGTCTATTAGAATTCAATGAAGTTGATGAAGATACTGAATTTCAATCTATTTTGTAAGCGCTTACTATAGTTTGAAATAACTTTACAGATAAAGTAAGTTAGAAATACTAAATATAACCAATTTTGATTTATTTTATCCTATAAGAATTTTTGTGATTTATAAAGATAAAGAATCTAATTTAATTGATTTTAAAGTATTATTATAATCTAAGGTTAGTACTGATTAGTCCTTGCTATTTTCGATTATATTAATTTTATTTATAACTTGTGGGATAAAATATAGGCAAATTGGCCGATTTAAATACGAACATAAATCTTGTCATAACATAACAATTTGAACCCAATTGCTATGTTATGTCCTACAAGAATATTTTACAAATAATCGTAAAAAGGGGATGACATGGGTAATGAGCAAAGATAATAAAGCAGCCATTAAGATGGCATTAGCTTATCTGAGTTTTATTGTAGGCGCCGGTTTTACAACGGGGCAAGAGTTGCTTCAATTCTTTGTTAACCATGGTAATTATGCTTATATAGCTGTAATAGTTACAGGTTTTATTGTCACTTTTGCAACAAGACAAATTTCAAAAGTTGGTTACCATTTAAAAGCAAGTACGTATGAGATTGCATTAAATACTATTTTCGGAAAATTTATTGGCCGTATTATTGATTATCTCACAATATTTTTCTTGTTTGGATTAACAGTTGTTATGATAGCTGGTGGAGGTTCAGCCTTACACCAAGGTTTTGATTTTCCAATTTGGAGTGGGTCATTGGCAATTGTTATATTACTATTCATTGTTTTACAACTTAAATTTGACCGTATTATGACTATTTTAGGATCGGTCACTCCATTTCTTGTGATTGCAGTATTAATTATCGCAGGGTACAACATTATTAATCCAACGATTCCATTTTCAGATGTGAGCAACCATGTTAAGCCTTCTCAAACCTCAAGTCCGACATGGTGGTGGGATGCTATTGTATATGGTGGATTGATTATTGGTAATAGCTTTGGATTTTTAACTATTATTGGTTGTGATTCTATTAGTCACAAAACAGCTCGTAGGGGATCTTTTTATGGTGGTTTATCATTTAGCATTTTATTATTAATTATGACTAGTGGTTTATTAGCAAATATTCAAAAAGCAAATAGTGTTGATATACCAACTTTGTTACTGGCAAATGATATTCATCCATTTATCGGTATTTTTATGTCAGCTGTTATGATTGCTGTTATATTCAATAGTTGTGTTGGTATGTTATATCCATTTTTAAACAGATTTACTAAACCAAAAAGTAAACAGTACGTCGTACTACTTAGTGTCTCATTAATCGTTTCATTTTTACTTAGTTTTATTGGGTTTGTTGATTTAGTGAACTTCGTTTTCAAAACATTTGGTTATGTTGGGTTATTAATTAGTGCAGCTTTATTAATACGATGGGGTTATAATAAATTCTCAAAAACAAAATTGATGTAACGAAAAGAGTTTATCAACTTTGTTTTTAATAAATTAAGATAGCAATTTTAAAATATGATTGTAGGTTATTAGAGTTAGAGAGTTTACAAGCACTATTTTAATTCTAGTCGATATCAATTGCCAAGTATCTAGATTAAGAGATAACCCTGCACAAACATTTTCTCAAATAATTGTTAAATCTAACGGATTATTTATCTTTGATAAGGGATATCCTGAATTTATAGAAAATAGAAGCGACCTGTGACTGAATCAATTAGGTGAAAATGCATGCTTAGTTAACAAACTTACACAAATTGAAATTGATAAAAGAGATTTAATAGTAAATTTTTCGAGTTCTGACTCAATAAAATATTTGAGAACGCTAACAGAACAACCGAAATTCATAGAATTTAAAGTTGTACTATTAACGATAATTCCTATAAATATAACGAGTGATATTGTAGAAAACACAAGTAAATAGAAAAGATGATTTTGAAAAGTTACTATTGGATAATTTGTTTGGTAAACTTAACAAACATTTTCGAAGTTAAACTTCTTAATATAAAGTTAAGAAGTTTTTAATTATATATCGATAATTAGCGCTATCTTAAATGTTCAGAATAATTTTATTGAAATATTACGTTTTGGATTAATTGTTGATATTATCAATACATTAATAAGTTGTATTTTTTCATAATTAATCAAAGATTATTCTATAATTATTGATATGTGAATAAATAAATATGAGTTTACTATATTTATAATAATAGATAATTTGTTAAGGAGAGAATTATATGCCCAATTTAAAAAATAAAGTAGTACTAATAACTGGCGCTAATAGAGGACAAGGTAAATCAATTACAGAACACCTAGACTTTCTTGGGGCAAAAATAGCTGTAGGGTCACGTAATTTCCAAGATGCTATTAGTGTTTCGCAGAGTTTAACAAATAAATCTATCCCTATTAAGTTAGATATAACTAAGGAAGAAGATTGGAAAAAAGCTGTGAATACAATTTTAGAGGAATTTGGACAAATAGATATATTAGTTAATAATGCTGGTGTTTACCAACGTCAGTCTTTTTTAGAGAGCACATTGGAGGAATATGAAAAGTTAATAAATGTTAACCAAATAGGCATTTTTTTAGGAATGAAAAATGTAGCTAATCAAATGAAAAATCAACAACAAGGTTCTATTATCAATACAGTTTCTATATCTTCTTTCTCTCCTATTAATCAATCTTCTTTATATGCTTCAACAAAAGCTGCCGTGACAACTATGTCTAAAGCAGCAGCTATAGAATTAGGCGATTATGGCATACGCGTTAATATGGTACACCCTGGTGGCGTCGATACAGGAATGTTTTCGGAAAGTAAAGGCGGAAATTCTTTTTATGATTCCATACCTCTTCATAGAATTGGGAAGTCAATAGATATAGCAAAAGCGATTGCTTTTTTTGCTTCTGATGAAAGCTCATATTGTACGGGAACAGAACTAGTCGTAGATGGAGGAATGACTTTAGGTACGGATGCGTAATTAAACTAATAATTTGTTATTATTTTAATTACTAATTCATATAGTACATAAGTGATGATTTTGTATCAAAACAATATTTTAATGTTTTTATTCAACTATACTTATTTAGTAGGAATTGTTTACAATATTACAAACGAAAATTTATTAAAATCATATGATTTGGGGAATATACTTATTTAGATGGTAATAACGTTTATGATATTAGTGAAAAGAGTAAAGTTAAATTTGAATTACCATCTATATCTGATGCCTCATACCTTAAAAAACAAGCTATAGTGATTTCGATTATATAAATTGGGATAAGGCGAACAATTTTTCCAGAAGGTAGTTGTGTACTCATTAAGAAAAAACATAAAGTGTTAAGTAATTAATATTAAAATAATCTATTAATTGAGCATAAACTTTATCTTTCCAAACGTATCTATTTTTGTCTAATTCTATAAATTTATTTTTGAAAATAGTTCTTTCAATATGTTTTAAGTAATTAATAAATTTCTCATATTGGCCATCGATAAAATTATTTAATGAGCTTACTCTATCTAAAATTGTCCCATCTAAACCAAATAAAATTGCTTTATCATAAAAAGTCTCCCAATTGTTTAAGAATAGTTAATAAAGTAAATCAATGTTATCGAATAATGAAAGTGCAAAGTTATCTTAGACATTAAATAATTGAAATACAATGTAATATTCATGAGGAAATTACAAAATAAAAAATATACTATAGTTAATTCGAGAAAGTAAAATAATTTAGTTATAGAACTTCAATAAATTTTCGTCTATGAAAGGAGAACTATGAGAATATTTTTTATTGTAGTAGTAGCTCTAATTTTAATGCTTAGTATTTCATACGCTATATTCAATTATTTAGATAATACGCTAGGCGGTATATTAGTAGGGATCTCAAATGGAATAATTATTGTTGCAGCAATACATTTAAAAGGTAAACTTTTAAAATAAATATTCATTATTAAACAAACCACCCAATTATGTATATGGGTGGTTTATTGTTTATAGCCTTCGGAAGAAATCAATGTATTAATCATCAATTCTCCAAACTTTAAATACTATTGTTTTAATTTTAAAATTTTAACAATAGGCATTTGAATTGATTGCAAAGCGAAATTTATGACCAAAGCACTCTTTATTCGATATACGACAAGATGTTTCTTTCAAAATTGTCACACGTAAGTAGTATTTTGTAAGGATTTTCAAACGATTTAATTATAGTGAAATGTTAGTATTGGTATAAAATTTAGGAGGTTTAAATAATGAAAATTATTTTTAAAATATTTATATTTATAATAGCAATAATATTAGTGTTATTTTTTTGGAAATTATATGCTGAATCTCATACAGATAGTAAAAACGTTAGAAATCTTGCTAACTTAAATCCTTTAATTACAAGTGAAAAATACTATATACAGACTAATGAGCCTAGAAGTGTAACAGATTCTGGTAAAGGTACTAAGCAATATGAATATAGGAATAAAGCATATGATAAAGACGGTAATGAAAAAGAGATTACTTATACAGCTATTAAAAAATTAAAAACCAATCATTATTTAGAATTAAATTATAAAGTTGGAGAAGTGAAAGGATATAGTGAAGTAAAAGAAAAAGATATACCTAGGAAAGCAAAAATTAAGCTATAATGTAAAAACCTCATCATTGTTGATGAGGTTTTTATGTTTTTGTATGTTAACGATTTTGATTAGAAGCATGAAATGATGTTATATATCCAAAAAATAGATGTTCATTTCATAGAAAAAGGTTAAGTGATGAATTTTTCACTTATCAAATGTAAACACAAGTATTGATAGGATATTTCTGTCTAAGAAATTATATAAGTATTTACTAGGACTACTTAAAGAAACCACTGCCTTGTTTATGGCAGTGATTAATATTCTGTATCCCATAAGTTAAATAATCGATAGTTTCATTAATCTTCAAGTGTTTTAAATTATTTATTGTTGTCTATGGCATCAGCAAGTTCTTCCAATTTAACTTTGACTTCCTTAAGCGTGTGACTATCTGCAAAAGTAAAACTAAATTGTTTTCCTTTTGCTGTTTCTGCCACAATAGTAACAAGTTCGCTAAAAACATCGTGTTCTATACTATAATTTAATATTTTCATATTAACTCCCCTAAGTTTGATTTCCCGTTTTTGTTAAATGTAACAAGTTAGTTATTGTTGTTCAACTTGTCTTTCTCTTTGAAGTAATTCAGAATTAACTTTATTAGGTGGCATATCTTTGTGCACTGAATGAGAAAATACGACACCTGGCATAGTTTTTACAATGTAAGTATAATTTTCGTGGTTATAACTAAAATCTATAATTTTCATAAATATGCTCCTTTAAATAAAATTTTAAGGATTTTTTGGATCTTATTAATTTTGTATTAATAATTTTTTAAATACTCCCAATACTAAAATTTATTAGTAACACTTACATGGGTTTTTCTGTATACTACGTAAAATAATTATATTAGTTAATTGTACTATATATAATTAAGTTTTGTGATAACAAAATCTTATATCTTGCAATATAATTACTTATAATTAAATAGGAACTTTATGTTAGCTACTTAATATTATTTAACTTATAACCTTTGTATATCAATAATTTGAAGTAATTATTACTAATGATGTTTCTAAACGGTAATATAATGGTAATTATATATAAACAAGTGGGGTGTTTTTAAATGGAAAAGTTAAATCAAGTGATGTTATATGTTGATGATCAAGCGAAGTCAGTTGAATTTTGGACCGATATTTTAGGATTTGTTATAATTTCTGAAGAAGAAATGGCAGAAGGTTTTAAAGCAGTAGAAGTGGCACCAAATCATAATGTTGAAACATCAATTTTAATTATTGAAAAAGAGTTTATGGAAAAATACAGTCCTGAAGTAAGTGTTACAACTCCATCTCTAATGTTCAAAGAAAAGAATCTTGATGCATTGTATGAAAAATTAAAAGAAAAAGGCTTAACAGGTCATGAGATAATTGAAATGTCAGGTACAAGAGTGTTTAATTTCCAAGATGGTCAAGGCAATTATTTCGCAGTGAGTGACTAAATAATTGTACTAAGTTATAGAAAAAAGAGTGCTTTTTATGAATTATCAAAAATCATAAGAAGTGCTCTTTAATTTTATGTGAAAATTTTAGTGAATGATTACTGCGTTATTTCTAATATATTGAGTCCTTCGGATTCATTAGGTTCTTCAAAATACTGGCTAACATAATTAAACGTTTCTAATGTGTCAAAATTAACTCTTTCAGGATTTTCAATATTTCGTTGTTTTAACCTTTGTAAACATGTTTCGTCTGATATATTTAGATAAATGAGTTTATGACTAACCTGGATTTCTGAAGTCATATTGCTAAACCACTTTCGTTGTTTTTGAGTGTTGCCTGGAAAATCCATGACCACATTTGTACCAACTCTTAATAAATTTTGAACGTGATTTTTAATAAAAGGTTTAATACAATTTGAATAAGTTAAGTAATCATCAAATGTCTTTATTTGATTTGGATAAAACTGTTCAAGAATTTCATCTTCTGATAATAGTACGGCATTTTTATCTTTAGCTATTTTTTTAGCAGTCGTTGATTTACCAGCACCCATTTTACCAGCGAAAAAGTATAATGTAGCAAAGTATTCCATTACGTTACCTCCGTTTATATTTTGTGATAATAGTTTTAGTATAAAGAATTAATGAAATAAGTTATAGTGAAAATTAAAGTTACATAATAATTATAATAAACAAAGGGGCTTTGTATGTTTAAGTATATTTTTAAAATCAGTACGTTTTTAATAGTAGCAATATTATACATATTTGGAATAAATCAATCTAGTAATGCTTCAGCTGCTACAAATGCTACACAGCAAGATGCAATTAATCATGTTGAAACTTTAAACGGTCAAGGTTGGGATTATGATTCAGAGTATGGATGGCAATGCTTCGATCTTGTAAATGAACAGTGGGATTATTTATATGGTCATGGGTTAAAGGGTGATTATGCAAAAGATATTCCAGAAGAAAATAATTTTATAGGTGAAGCGACAGTTTATGAAAATACACCTAATTTTAAAGCAACTGCAGGCGATATTGTAGTATTTAATGAAAATTATGGTGAAGGTGCTGGTCATACAGCAATTGTAACTAACGGCAATTATGATGGTAATTATCTTCAATTTCAATCATTAGACCAAAATTGGGAAGGCGGTGGTGAAGATAAAACTGAGGTTGCGCATAAGGTCGTTCATGATTATGAATCAGAATTGGTATTTATTCGACCGCATTATAATAAATAAAGGACTAAGTAAAAATTAATAATAAGACAGAAATCGAATCATAATCTTCAATTTTAGTTTTTAAATATGTAGACATTTTACTGTAAGTTCTAAAAGCATACAGGATTAGGTGTGATTCTTATTTTGACGGGCATTAAAATCTTAATTTTTTAATTTAGATTGATGTCCCGTTTTTTTGATTTTTAACTGAATATTTTGGAGTTATTGGTGGAGGATAAAAACTAAATTATATAGTAGTTAGTGAACTTACTATTTAATTATAACGTTTAATATTATACAATACATTCAAAAGTGTTTTTGAATGAGGTGTATTATGCTACAAACTATTATTACAGCAATTATTCTGTACACAGCTACAGCAGTAGATTTATTAGTCATTTTATTAATATTTTTTGCTAGAGCTAATACAAGAAAAGAATACCGAGATATTTATATTGGCCAATATTTAGGTTCATTAGCATTAATTATAATAAGTTTATTTTTAGCATTTGTATTAAACTATGTTCCTGAAAAGTGGATTTTAGGATTATTAGGTTTAATACCAATTTATTTAGGGGTTCGCGTAGCTATTTCTGGTGATTGTGAAGGTGAAGAGAGAGCTAAAAGAGAATTAAATGAAAAGGGCCTAAGTAAGCTTGTTGGTATTGTTGCACTTGTTACCATAGCTAGTTGTGGCGCAGACAATGTTGGTTTATTTGTGCCATACTTTATAACTTTAAATACAGTAGAACTGATAACGACATTAATCATATTTATTATTTTAATTTTGCTATTAGTATTTTCAGCACAACTTTTATCAAAAATCCCAGGTATAGGTGAAGTGATTGAACGATTTAATCGTTGGATTATGGCTGTAATATACATAGGGCTAGGATTATTCATTATAATTGAAAATGAGACAATACAAACTATTTATAATTTAATTATAAATTAAGGAAGTGGAAGAGATGGTTAATGATTATATTTGTGAAGTACAGTATATGCATAAACAAAAAATTGAAAACGCACAAAATTTCATTGAGGAAGCTGCACCTAAGTCGCTATTAAGTATTTTCAGCAAGATTTCTGATGAGACCAAAGTTAAAATTATACTTGGATTACTAAAAGAAAGTGAAATGTGTGTATGTGATATATCCGTATTATTAAATATGAGTATCGCAACTACATCACATCATTTAAGATTATTATATAAAAAAGGGGTACTTGATAAATACAAAGAAGGAAAAATGTCTTATTACTTTATAAAAGATGAACAGATAAAAACATTTTTTATGGATAATTTATAATGTTAGATAACTAACAAATTAGTAAGTACCATGGATAAGCATAAAGGAGTGTGTCAGCCAACTAATTGTTTTAATAAGTAGGTCGATTCACTCCTTTGTTATACAAGTTAAAAGTATTTATTTAATTTTTCTTTCATCCACAGTATTTGATAATAGCTTTAAATAACGTTGAACATTATCTGACGGTGTATCTTTAGGAAAAGCATGTGTAAACACATGACCCTTAAATGTCTCGACTGTGTAATTAATGTCTATACTACCAATTTCATATTTAATAATTTTCATAATGTCCCCTTAAAATAACTTTTTAAAAATTTAGTTAAGTATATACTTTTAAATAAATCCACTATTTAACTATAAAACTGATATTCCTATAGAAATAGTATGTTTTGTTTAATTGTACTACATATAAACGCTTTTGCAACTATAAAGTGCACTATGTTTATATCTGGAATGATAAGATCTAATTTTTAAAGAGATCTGTTTTGACTGTTTTAATGAACTGTTGTAAATTTATCTAAAAAAAGATCACAATAATTAGCATTGTGATCTTACATAAGTTATTATTAATTATTTAATTTTTCGATAATGCCACTGATTTTGTCTTTAACGTTTTCAGTTACTTCTTTTGCTTTACTAGAAGCCTTACCTTTTTTTTCTAATACTTTATTATCCATAACATTGCCTGTTGTCTCTTTTATGTTTCCTTTAACTTGTTCAAACCTACTTTCATCTGCCATGTTATTTACCTCAAAACATTTTTAGATCATTCTATAAATAATATACAAAATGATAAAATTTGAAACAAATTAAAAAGTATGTAACTTGGTATATTTGTAGTTAAAACGAATTATATATGGCAGAAATAACAAAGTTTATAAGATAGAGAAAAGCAATGGTGAGCAGCATATGTTACTCTAATGAAAATTCATTTTTTGCTCTGAAAATGGAGGTTATGAATAAAAAATATTCCCCCTAAGAAAGAGAGTGACAATAATTCAATTTGTGCTATAAACGCATTTTTGAGTAGTAAACGCGTATAAGGTGTATTATTAAGAAATATTAGACATTATCTAAATAAATCAATATTTTATGCATCTAGTAGTTTTTGAATTTCAGAATATTTTTGTGCGTTTAATGTACCTGAAGGACTTTGTTCAATTTCAAAAATTAGAAAATCATCAGTTGCATTAAAAGATGTTTTGATACTTTCACATATTGTATTTTTGTCTAAGTCGCTTTGCAAAAACCACAAACCACTATAAATAAATAGTGCATTACCTAAAGATTTTAATTGTGCAGGTAATTTTTCATATCCGTATGAAATGGAATTTAAATTATAAGACAAAATATATTTTGACATTTATATCACGCTCCCATTCAAGCATATCATTAACTGTAATTTAAAAGTTGTAGGAGCCTAGTATTAACTTTATTTTTAGTTTTTAAATTTTAACTGTAAATTCAATAATATAGATGTTGTTCTGGTTTGTAAAAATGAAAAAAAGGTAATAATAGCTATAAAGATAAGAAAAATAAATATATATCATGTTTTTAACTTATATATGTTACATCAAAAAAATGTTCTTCAATTAAAATACATTTTTTAATGGGGAGTTAAAAAGGATGCATTACAATGAGTCGACAATATCAAATTGAGCAGTTATGGAAACAGCATAAATATGAGGTGTTATGGCACGACCAAAATAAATATAAATTGATTAGAGAACAATTGAAATACGATACAACGATAGAAGAAATTGAAACTTTAATTAATGAAGCACTAAATACTACACCAAGTAATGGGTCAATTATTAACGCATATGATCATATGTGGGGTTATTTTAAAAGAAAGTGTAGTTCATCAGAAAAAAGCTTACATAACTATTTAAAGGAAGCCTTTAAAAAAGAAGAAGTTGATGAAATATATCTATTACAATTTTTAAAAAGCATGGCAAATTATTATGATATAAACTATATTAAAACTTCAACAATAATACAAAAATTAAACTAACATTATGCATAGATTATAATTAGTTTTTGATTTCCAAAAGTTGAAACGCAGAGAATCTATGAAGTTATATTTTAATAGTATTTAATATTTTCTAAATATTGTTAGTTAAATTTTTCATTTTAACAATTTGTATAGTGAAGTTTTGTCAATATTATCAGTTAAATCAATAAAATAATTTGATTGCCAACTTTGAGTTTTAATTGCAGTTTGATTTAATTTGTGTTCCCAAGTTGGATAAATTCTTATTGCCATTTTTCCTTTTTTTACTCCGTTAGCTATAATATTCTGTTTAGCTAACACGTCTTTTGGAAATATAAATAACCCTTTATGACTTTCATCCATTACTGTAATAATTAATTTGTCACATGATTCATTATAAGTAAAAGGTCTGTTTTTATTATTGTTATCTTTAGTCCAAAATACTACAAAATACCCTTGCTTATTCGGTGTTTTTTTAGCGATTCTACTTCTAAAAGTTTGTTTATTAACTTGAAAAGTACAACTCTCATACTCCTCATTAAAAAATTCTGTTTCCCAATTTTTAAAATTAATATTATTCGTAGATTTAAATATTGAGCTTATAAAGTCTATTGATTTATACATAATATAACCTTCTCCATTGAGTTTTGATTATTTTGAGTATACCAAATTCATTAGTGTATAACTATTTTTAAAAGTGCAAATAAAATAATATCTACAATAAAAAGTAAAGTAGCTACATAAAAAAGATAAGTGTAAATTGATACAATAAGGGTAGACATAATTGCGAGTATAAAATTTATAAATTGAGAGGTGAACTATATGCATTATATTAAATATTTAAATTCATCAGATAATACGAAACTATATACTAAAATTAATGATACTCCAGAAGCGAATGCAAACATTATTATAGTACATGGGTTAGCCGAACATTTAGATCGTTATGATATTTTAGCGGCATATTTAAATGAAAATGATTTTAATGTAATAAGATACGACCAAAGAGGACATGGCAGATCGGGAGGAGCGCAAACTTATTACAGTAATATGTATGAAATTGTTGAAGATTTAACAGCTATAATAGAATATGTAAAAACCACTTTCGAAGGGAAAGTATATCTAATTGGACATAGCATGGGCGGTTATACAGTGACTTTATTTGAAACAATTTACCCTGGTACTGTAGATGGTGTAGTTACATCAGGTGCGTTAACAAGGTATAACAATAAATTATTTGGTAATCCTGATCCAAGCATTTCATCAGACACTTATATTAAAAATGAATTAGGGGATGGTGTATGTTCTGATGCTGAAGTTATTAGAAAATATGAAATTGATCAATTAAACTCGAAACAGATATCTATGGGGCTTATTCGCACATTACTAGATGGCATAACATATTTGAAAAATAATGCGGAACGTTTTACTAACAATATTTTGATATTACATGGTAAAGAAGATGGATTAGTAAGTTATCATGATTCGCTACAATTATACCAAGAAATAGAATCTGAACATAAATCTATTCATATTTATGATAGATTACAACATGAGATATTAAATGAATCCTCTTATAATTTAAGTATTTTCAAAGAAATTGTTGATTGGTTAGATAATGAAATACGTATTTCTAAAATTTAAAAAAGTATCCTTACAATAAAAGTGTTTAACCAAACTCAACAAGTATTGTAATGTTTGTTATAAAAAATCTAAAGATTTACACTTGGTTAAGGAAAAAATTGTGGAAAGGAAAGATTATAATGAAGATAAAAACATTGCACATGCAATATGAAGAAAGTTTTGAAGAATTTGATGAACGTGTTAACGAATTCTTACAAAATGTGGATGAGAAACAACACTGGGAATTAGTGAGTGTTACACCATCTGTAACAAATAGTATTGAAGGCGTTGACTACTTTATTACTATTGTCTACAAAAAATAATATAGTTAGAAAAAATTGTAATGGTATGAGTTGAAATGTAATAGAAAGATGTAGTTACTTTTAGTGAAATAGAGTATGTTATTAGAGTGGTTTGATAATATCACTTACATGATGAAAGGCTATGACATTTGCTATGCCATAGCCTTATTAACAATTTGTTGTCCCTTAATTTATATTACATTCCGTCTAATGCAATTATGAATTAAATGTTTCTCCTGAAACATTAAAATAGTCTGCTAGCATTTCAGCATCTTTTTCTGAAATTGTGCGATAGCCATTTTCCCAGTCCCATATTTGGCAATTTCTGATATCTGTACCATAGCCATTATTCAAATTAATAGCTAGTTTAGATATGCTTAAATTAGATTTCTCGCGTAATTCGTTAAGAATTTTCACAATCGTTCACTCCTATAAATAGATAATACTAATACCACTTTTAATTGTAATATATGGTTGCTATTATTACAAAATTTATGTTTTTTTATTTAAGTAAATTAAATAAAAAATTGTATGTTTACATGTATTTTTTATCTGGATATAGAAATGTGTAAATTGTATGTTTAATTATAGAAATGTGTCAAAATTATCTGATTTGGGAATATGTATAAAATAAATTAAAAATAAGGAGATTTATAATGAAAATAATTGCTATGAGTATTTTTGTTAATAATCAAGATGAGGCGCAACAATTTTATACCAGGAAATTAGGGTTTAAATTAAAGCATGACATTGAAATGGGTGGTGGCTTTAGATGGTTAACGATAACTGAAGATAATTCTAATAATCCGGTTGAAATCGTTTTGGAGCCTAATGAAAGTCAAATTGCAAAGAACTATCAAGATGGTTTATATGAAGCGGGTATCCCGATAACCATGTTTGGTGTAGATAACTTGGAGAAAGAACATGAATTATTGTTAAATAAGGGGGTTGAATTTCATACAGAACCCAAAGAGGTTGAAGGTGTGAAATATGCCATATTTGATGATACTTGTGGTAATTTAATTCAAATTGTTGAACAATAAAATATAAACTTTTAGTTAAAGCCATTATCATGAAAAGTACAAATAATCCTATACTGAATGATTTCAGATCGGATGAAAATTAAATATATATTGTTTGTTATTTAATGGATGAATTTCGTTGATAGTGCTAGATTTATGCTATATGTTCTTGTTTTAAGAGGTGAGGTAAATCTGGTACTTTTTATTTATTGGAGGAACATAGGATGGAATTAGTTGTTAAGCACACAAAAGAAATGTCAAATATAGAATTGGTTAAAGTTTTTCAAGCTAGAGTCAATGTATTCATAGTTGAGCAAAATTGTACATATCAAGAAGTAGATGAATTTGATTTAAATACGTTACATGTAATGCTTAAAAACGGAGAAGAAATCATTGCATATAGTCGTGTTATTGAACACCCGTCTTATATTACTTTTGGTAGGGTGCTAGTAGTAGAAAAATATAGAAAATCTCATTATGGTAGAAAAATAGTAAAAGTAACACTGAATAAGATTAAAGAAAGCTATAAGCAAACGAAAGTTCGAATATCCGGCCAAGCATACCTTAAGTCATTTTACGAGTCATTTGGATTTAAAAGTGTCTCAGATGTTTACTTAGAAGACAATATTCCTCATATAACTTTTCAAATGCATTTAGATCGTTAATAACCTGATAATATAATGAGAAAAATGCGTGAATTCGAAATCTAAAACAAGGTTTAGGTTTGATATTCACGCATTTCGTATGTGTTAATACTCTCAAAATTATTTATTAGAAACATATTATTAAATTTTTATCTCATTATATTACTACTGTTAATGTATTTTTTAACTTAAGAAGGTGCTTTATTGTTTAATTGCCCCTTTCTTTAAACATGCACCTAATAAGTTACCGTATCATACGTTTTGTAGTAGCCTATAAAATGTAATCGTTTATTTTTTCATTTTATCAATATCTTGAGATACTAGAGTTAATAGTTCTTCAGTTTCTTGGTCTGTTAATTCATCAGAACCTTTGATTCTAATAACTGATCCTTTGTCAGTCTTTACATGATAGACTGGTTCGTCGTCCTTATAAACTTTACGTAGTACTTCCATTTCATCACCCTTTTTATTGAAACATTTCTATTTAATTTACTACCTAACTAAATAGAAATGTGTTGTAAATTATTACTACGAATAACGCTTATTTACCACTTATTTCATTTAATGCTTTGTATATAGGATAACTTTTTATTAATTTGTTTTCCAACAGTATGATTGAATTTATTTAATTTTTTTCTTAAACAGCAAAGTTTATATTATTGAAGGGATTAAAATGAATTTGTAGAATTAATAAATAAATCTAAGAAAATTAATAATAAGTTAGTAATTTATGTTTTTATTAAATGAATTCGGGGTACATATTAATAAGCACAAGAAGTCCTCCAAACTCTAGTGTGGATTATATTTTCGAGATTTGCGCCATTCTTAAGGGTGGCGCTTTTTCTTGTTATTTAATCTCTAAGAAATTTTGAAGTTATTCTTTAATAAAATTATAAAAACTGTGAAAAAATCTTTAACTATAGATTCTTTCACAGTTAATTTAAGTGTCTTATGATATTAATTCCTTAAGAAGTGAATAGTTTATAGAAATGAAATTAGCTAATGGGGAAGGCGTTAGACATAAGCAGTCATTAAATTTTCGAATATCGAGTCTGTTATTTATTCAATATTGCTCCTCAATTTATCATCCATTTCATTTGCTACATCAACCAGCATTTGTTTTGTTTCGGCTTTGTTTAAAGAGGGATTAGCTTTAATTCTAATAATTAAGCCTAGGTCAGTTTTCACATAATATAAAAGACTGTCATTGTCAGTCACTTTTCTTAGTATTTGCATAAAATCACCTCAAATTTAGAAATTTCTCATGTATAGAGGGCTTAAAGGTTTAGTGAATTAATGGAATACGAAATCAATAGGAAAGAAAACTATATATCTATTTTATAGTAAAATTACACAAATTAACAATATTTGAATTGTGCTTAAAATTAGCAAAATAAAAAACCAACAAAATCTTAAGAGTTTGTCGGCGCTTTTGAATATATTTATAATTAACTTATGATAATTTATAAATAGTTGAGTTTAAAATTGTTCGTTTGTTCGATCCTCATCAACACTTTCGTCTTCGTCATCGACTACAACTGTTAATAATGGTTTGATTAAAAATGCTGTGCCTAATACCCCTAATAAAACTAAAATAAATTTTTTCAAAACATCCACTCCTTAGTTTAATAGTTTAATTTCAATATGAAGCATAATAAATTCATATCCAAACGTATTAAAATATTAACTTATACGAAGATTTTAAACCAAAAGGTAATATTTTACGATTGATATCTATCATAACAAAAGTTTTAGTTGTATGATATGTAATCGCTAATAAATAAAAAACTTTTTTTATATCTGGGGTGTTGAGTTTGTTGGTTTAAAGATTCTGCAGAAAAGTTTATTTGATTATTTTAGGTATGATTTTTATATAAAAGACTTCTCCTACTAATTCAACCAACGTTTGTGTGATAATCACAGTTGTTGTAATTGTTACCCAGCTATGTGGTAATGAAAGAGCTAAAGGTAATACAACCAAAGCGTTTCTTGTACTTGAACTAAAGGCTAATGTTCGTAAAGTCGCAGTTTCTAATGCGAATATTTTTCCTGATAGATATCCAATGAAAGGAGCGATAATCATAAATATGATATAGATGGGGATAACAGTAACTAAGATGCTTAAATCATGAGTGATTTTATGTATTTGAGATCCAATAACTACAAAAAGTACAAAAGACATAAAAATTTCTGGAAGCCATCCAGTAATTTTTAACGTTTTCTCAATAGTCAAAGCATGTTTACTAAAATATTGTAGTAATGCAGCAATCATAAATGGTAGAACGACAAAAATGATAAACGATTGAACAAATGGTGCTAAATCTCTGAAAGAAAACGCATTTTCGCTATTAAAGATAACAAAGTACAAGGGTAATAAGATGATTTGTAAAATAAACAAAATAGGTGTAGAAATCAACATATATTGTGCGTTGCCTTTGCCTAGTGAGGTGAAGACAATTACATAATCAATACAGGGTGTTAACAACACGAGCATTAGACCTATCAATATAGCAGGGGAAGTAATGTTGAATAACTGAATTAAACAATACACGAAGATAGGGATAAGTATAAAATTTGATAAAAATAGGGCCATAATAAATTTGCCACTTAGAATATTTTTTCTTAATTTAAAAAAAGGAACCTGTGCAAACATACTAAACATTAAAATTCCAATAAAAATAGGTATGGCAGATTCAAGTAATTTTGTTAAATGATCTGATGTTAATCCCGTAATTATAGCAAGTAATATAGCAGTAAAATATATGTAGATTTGGTAATTTTCAATTTTAGTTTTTAAATGTTGCATAGTTACCTCTCTTTAAAATATAAAATAAATCCTAGAATATAATACTAACAATCATTTTATAGAATTTTAATGATTGTTAGTTAAATTAATATTAATTTATTATTTTTGCTTATCTTGAACGTTAACTTTGTTTTCTACTTTTTCGTTAGTTGAACTATCAACACTTAATAACAGTGCACGGACGACTAATACACCAGATACGAGTAACAATAAATTTCTAAAGAATTTCATTCAAATCACTCACCCATCTTATATTAGATAAAATAAATAACTCATGCTATAAATATTATACCCGTTAATTACTTAAATAAGTGAAAATATAATTCTAATACTTCACCTTAATTAATGTTCAGAATATAGTTTTTTAAATATCTTTAATTATTAAGTGTTTCTTTGATTTGTCGATTTCAATAATTAAAGATTTGCTATTATTTTCTACTTTATAGTTTGTGACAGTCCCTTGTTCGATATCAAAAGATACCTGGCTTAAAATGCCCATAGCGTAATCATTTATAGGACTAACTATTGAAATAGACGTGGCATCCTCTTGTATAACAAATTGTTTTTGACTTTGATTAATAACTGACCATTGTGGTAAGTAAGTTAAATTCAAAATGATACCTCCTTTTAAAATTTTATCGAGTTAAATCGAAATTAATTTCATTATAAATCATAGAGCTGTAACACTACTTCTAATATATTTAATCAAATTTCCATTAAAGTACAAAATACAGGGAATAAGAATTAAGTAAACAATGTTTTTATAGAGG
Organism: Staphylococcus sp. mip270_02; assembly: GCF_054031535.1. Classification (NCBI taxonomy): domain Bacteria; kingdom Bacillati; phylum Bacillota; class Bacilli; order Caryophanales; family Staphylococcaceae; genus Staphylococcus; species Staphylococcus sp. mip270_02. The sequence continues at coordinate 2,475,275 of NZ_CM132934.1, read as the reverse complement.
TGAACCTATGAACATAGTTATTATTGTAATATTAAGTCTTATTTTCGCGTTTTTAGCGACAATGCCGTTTTTATTTATTAACACTAGATTACATGAAAATAAAAATTACGCTAAAGATGAAATACGCCATGAAAAGAAACGTACTTTCCAACGCTTTATTTATTTTTTTGTTTTAGCAATAGTGGTATTAATCATTTACACCTTTCTTCAAGATTAAAAGGGAAGTTTAAAATAATAGAAAAAGTAGTTTGATTTTATTAAAAAGGAACAGTACAACAATCAAAATTGATTTTGTCTTGTTCCTAATTTAAAGCATTATGGACTTGTTTTCTGAAATTACCATTAGATTTGTGTTTAGGATTTTGCGCCGATTAATTCTATGTTAAGAAATAATATACGATATTTTTCGAAGTATAGTTTTATAGATACTTCGAAAAAATAAATTTAAATTTATTTTTTAACTAAATATTAACGAGAATAGTATACCAACAACACCAAAAACAATTAGCATGACTGTAACGCCAAGTAAAGATTCTTTAGCTTGTTGCGATCCTCTTACTTTATATGCGATAAGCGCACCTATACCACAAATTAAGAAAATTACCGATAACCAAAAAACAACCATGAAATGTAGATTCAAAATACTACACCTCCTTTTTATGTGTATGCACTTATGAAAATGCTAATTTTGTGCAAAATTTAACTGTAGTTACATTTAATCTTATAGCATTATCATCTTATCACTAATTTACAATCTCATATAGGATGAATTTTAAAGTTTCACTTATTAAAGAATGGATAATAAATAGTAAGTTCTAATTATTTGAAGTATGAAAAGAGGGTTAATAATGGAAGAATATGACAATAACTTTACACAGATTGAACAAAAGATAGAAACATTAAAGTCGAAAAGCGTTAGTGATTTTGTTGAGTTATATAATCAAGTAGAAAATGATATTATTGAACAAAAAAACATGATTCGTGAAGGATTAATGCCCAAAAATAAACAAGAAGATGAGAGAATTAGAGAAATCGCTGACAAAATGCATTTGCATATCCAAACTGGGCTTGAAACTTACAGTAGTGTAGATGACATGCTTAATTATTTAGAGCCAGCTTTTCAAAGAGGTAAAGTAGATAAAACTTATGGACGCGCATTAGTACTCTTAGAAGAAAATACGATAATTGAACAAATTAAACAAAAGTTTAAAGATGATAAGTATAACGTACGCTTGATAATCTTTATTTTAGACAAGTTTATCGAATTAAGCATTGAAATTATGCCAAATAGTTATTCAGATATTTTGAAGTTAGAACAAACATATTTCAAAGTATATTATGATAATATGTAATATTATTTAATTTATTAAATGGTTTGATGTATAATGAAGTCAATATAAATAAGTAAGGAGACAAAAATATGAATGAAGTAAATAAAGTTATTTACATTGTTTTAGCTGTTTTTTTAGGTAGCTTTGGAATTCATAAGTTTTATGCTAGAAAAACAGGAATGGGCTTATTATTCTTGGTCTTTTGTTGGACTGGCATTCCACAAATACTAGCTATTATAGGCGCAATATTAACATTATTTAAACCGGCAGATCAAAATGGTAACGTGTTAGTATAAGTACAACTAAATAGTTTATGCATGTGAGCTATAAAGTAATCTGTTGTTTTGGATTGCTTTATAGCTCTTTTTGTTTGAAAGGGAAAAGAGTATGTTCATGGTAAGTAGTTTTGGTGAATGACAAAAGAGGGACAAAAAAAGTTGTTAGTTGAAAAATATTTGTAATCAACTCGCTTGTACAGATAGAAAGATTTGGTAGTTTAAGTAACAGTCAATATATATTAAGGGAATAGTGATTAGACATTTTATTACTTTTTGTAATGTTATATTTAGTACGTTTATTTTATTAGACACATTGAAAAGGTAGGTTATTTATACAGTTATATTATATAAACATCCCTACCTTTAGTTTAATTTATGAAGTTAACATTAAATTAAAAAAACTTTGTAAATTTTACAATTCAAATTAAATATTGTCATAGCAGTATTTAATTTGAAAACATTTAAATTTATAAATGTATCGTGATAGACAAAACTTTATTATTTGTTATGATTAAACAAACGCTCACATTTGGAAAAGACTGTAACGATTAAAATATAGATAATCGAGGTAATGCTTATGACATTTTATGATTTTGTAATCGGTTTTATAGAAGATGATACACCGCTCGGGCAACTTGCGCATAATATTATAGGCGACAAAAATTTTCCGAAAAATGAAACAAGTTTTATTGCATTAAATTCATATTTCTATAGTAATTATTTTGATCACGAAATTTTAGCTTCTGCAAAACGAGCATTAAGTTTATATCGAAATAACATAGAATTAGTTAACTAATACTTTAATTGTCATAATACCAATTTTGTTTTTCTAAAGCAGCTTTTATATCTGTTGTTTTAAAATTAATCTCGTTGTTTCTAATAGAAAAAGGTTCAATGATATTTTGTGCCATCCAAGAATTAATGAGTTCCTTTGGCAATCCATCTAATTCCATGTCACTTTTGCTCAATACAAAGCATTCCCAATCAAGTGAAACTTTAGAAGGATTGATATAATTACATTCATTAATTTGATTCATAAAAACACTCCTCAATATTGTAAATCCGACGTTAACTTTTACCCATGTAAAATATAAATCAAACGGTTTGCATAATATAAATTTATTTATTCTAAAGTATTTTATTTGCTGTCTAAGTTTGTAATGGAATTTTATATTTTAAAAAGTTGCAGTGGGGTATGCAGGACAACCTAACATAAATATAGACTGACAAAAATTATAATCTTGCATATTGATACTATTTACCAAAAATGGGGCTATGTCATCTATCTTTTTTAGATAGATAACATAGCCCTCATATTATAATTTATTTTAAAAGTTTAATATAGTGTTACCACGGTATAATTCCTAAAATACACGCCACAAGTATCATAAATAAACTAGATCCTACTGCCCATTTTATAACGATTCTTTGATTTTGTCCGTATTCTATATCAAGCATGCCGACTAGTAAATAACCAGCGGCATATAAAGGACTGAGCACATGTAATGGTTGGCCTAAGACGGATGCTCTTGCCATATCAACTTTTGAAATGCCGAATTGTTGTGCAGACTCGGCAAGAATTGGTAGTACACCGTAATAAAATGGATCGTTTGCCATGAAGTATGTAAATGGTCCACTTAATATGGCAGTTATTAATGCAAAGTGATTACCCATAGCATCAGGAATGATATTAACTAAGGTATTTGCCATTTCGTTAACCATTTTAGTACCGTTCATTACGCCTGTAAAAATACCTGAGGCAAATACTAAACTGATAACTGATAGGACGTCTCCTGCATGTTTTTTTACCACAGAATTTTGAATACTAAGATTTGGATAATTTAATAAAATCGCTACTCCAAACCAAAGCATGAACATCACTGGGATTGGTAATATACCAATTATCAAACAGACAATAAGTGAAATTGTAAGTATTGCGTTTGGTATAAGCATTTTTGGTCTTTTTAACAATGAGTCTTCAGTTGAAATTTCTGGTTTAATATCATTTAAATCTATATCGGTATAAGAAGTAATATGTTTTTTAGCACGCTTTCCTAGTATGAATGCAACACTGAAAGCAAAAACAATACCTGCCACCATTGCTGGTATGATTGGAATAAATACCTCTTCAGTTGTTACTTGTAATGAGGAAATAGCTCGTGCTGTCGGTCCGCCCCAGGGTAGCATATTCATAACGCCAATGGACAATAACGCGAGTGTTGACAGTGTATATAAGCTCATACCAATTTTTTTATAAAGTGGCATCATTGCTGTAACTGTGATGATAAACGTAGTCGTGCCATCTCCATCTAACGCTACCATTGAAGCTAAGATTACAGTACCAAATGCAATTTTAACTGGATCCCCTTTGACCACTTTAATGATTTGGTTAATTACAGGCTCAAATAAACCTGCATCTATCATGACGCCGAAGTAGAGAATAGCGAATGTAAGCATAATTCCAGTCGGTGCTACTGTTTCTATTCCTTCGAGCATAAATTTACCTATCCCAGCGTAGAAGCCACCAAGCAAAGCGAAAATCGTTGGTAAAACGATTAAAGCTGTTAATGCGGACATTTTACGTGTCATGATTAATATCATAAAAATAATAATCATGATAAAACCTAATAGTGCTAAATTCATAACGTTCTCCCCCTTATTTTTTATATTATAGCGTTTTCAGAAAATTTGTAAAATTAAAAATGTGTAAACTCATATTTATTGCATTAATAAACTATAAAAAAGCTTTATGATTACAAACAAAGTAAACATAAAGCTTTTATAAATAAGTAGGGATATTTATTTAGTAATATAAAAAACCAATTACAAAAGGTTTCCATAACGGATAGCTTAATAAGATGAATGAAAAGATGGAGACACATAAGGCAAATAAATTAGCAATACGGTCGCCACGTATTCCTGCATATATATTAATTAATATAACGCCTAAGATAAATAGTCCACCTGCTAATATTGGTAGGTTACCCTCTAAAACTTTATTAACTACTAATAATGGGGTAGCAAGTGTGATTAATGACAAGAACAGTGATAATAACGTTGTAGCATATTTCAAAATGTTCAGCCCTCTCTTAAATAATAAGATGAATAGAATATTTATTAATAAAATAGCACTTAACAAAAATAATATTTGTTTAGCAATATAATTGCAAGTCATTTTTAAGATTAGTAGATTAGGCTCATATTAATTAGGTACTTTGAAATAAAAAACAATTTATCAACTTTCATTTAAAAATAATTAAGAAATAGGGGAATTTAGTTGCCCTGTGACAACGATTTAGTAATTATAGCTATTAAACAAATAAGTCACTTTCATTTCCATCAAAATGATAAATAAGCCAATGCTCATCTACGTAATAATTATCGTATTTTCTAGCATGCTGTTCCAACACAAGTGTTTCAAAATTTAAGTTACTAAAAAAGACTTTACCACTAATGTTATTTGAAATAAGTGAAGTCATCAATATTTCAATTTCTTTTTCATTACAAATTTCAAATATCTGGCGCATAAGCATTTTTGAAATTTCTTCTTTAGAATCTTGATCTACATTTTTAATGCACATATTTTCTAAGGTTGCTTTATGAGATAAGCTATAGGTTTGATGATGAATTAGTGTAACAGCGCCAATAAGTATATCCTGTTCAAAAGCTCCAAGAACGATACAATCTGTTGAGTCTGAGGATAGTACTTTGTGTAAATCTGTATCATTTAAGCATTTCTCATTTTGTAATTTCCAGGCTAATACTTCGAGTTCTTTATTAATACCTTGTAGTAACAAGGATTTATAATTAGAAAAATCTTCAGTTGTTAAATAGCGAATTTGAGTCATTAAATGCCTCCTAACCTCTGCAAAGTATTTTTTTAAATGGATAAATAGTGCTTGTTTGCCAATTTAATTATAATATTAAAGGAAATAATTTATTTGAGCAATACTATCTTTAATTTTTTGCAAAAATATGTGAGCATTTTCAATTCATCATGAAAAAGAATTATTTTTTATAAACTTCGCAATAAATATTAATATATAATTTAAGTGAATAATATAGATATGATAATTATGATATAATATATCGAGATGCATAAATGTGAATGGAGGCATAAATTGTGGGAGCTTTAATAACTATTATAGTTTCACTGGTAGTGCTAATCCTGATTTCTTTTGCAGTGTTGATTACTTACATCTTATCTCACAATAAAGATGAAGGGGAAAATTAATTAAATATTCATTAAGTGCTAAAACATCTAGATTGTACACCAGGAATAAAAAGACAAAAAACTCCCCGAAAAGTTTCAATTAAGAACTTTTCGGGGGAATATATTAGTCAATAACTGCGACATTTAAGTCAACATCGATGTTGCCACGTGTAGCTTTTGAGTATGGACAAAATTCGTGTGCATCTTGTAAATATTTCTCAGCTTCTTCTTGAGATAATACATTTTTTACTTTTGCATCAATTGAGACGCTTAATTTAGGACTTTCAGCTTCTGGGTCATCTTCTAAACGTACTGTCAAAGTAACTTCTGGCTCAGCGCCTCTCACTTTGTTTTGTTTTAAGATTAAATCAAATGCGCCATTAAAACATGAAGCATAACCTGCTGCAAACAATTGCTCTGGGTTTGTGCCTTTTTCAGCATCAGCTTGAGCCGGTGGTACAATTGCTACATCAATTGCTTTATCGTCAGTTTGAACGTGACCATTACGTCCACCTGTATTTGTTGCTTTCGTTTCATAATTTACTGCCATTTTATGACCTCCTTAAAAACTTCTAATTCATGTTTACCCAAGAAAAATTATTTAAATCATTTCACTGAGTAATTTATATGTTTTTTAATTGTATTATTTTTAGAAATTGTTATACAATAATTTAAATATTACTAATAAAAGGAAGTTTAAACATGGCCAAAGTTGATATAGCTGTTACAATTGCACCCAAACATGAACTTGCACAACATACAATTGAGGATTTAAAACAATATCAAGACTCCATAGATATTATAGAACTAAGAATAGATCAGTGGTTAAATTTTGATGAAGCATCTTTAGCAAAAATTGCTAAAGACATATATAAACTAAATTTAAATAAAAAATTGTTAGTAACATATCGAACAAAGATTCAAGGTGGAGAAGGCCAATTAGCAAATGATAAATACTTAAATGTGCTAGAGAAAATAATCTCATTAGATTATGTTGATATGATAGATATTGAATATGAAGAAGGAGTGCCTATAGAAAAATATCAAACCTTGATAGAATCAGCTCATAGTGAAAATATAGAAGTTGTATTATCACAGCATAACTTTAAGAAAACACCTAAATTGGAAGTATTAAAACGTTTATATTATAAAATGCACCAGCTTGAACCAGATTATTTAAAAGTAGCAGTTATGCCTCATGATAAACAAGATGTTCTAAATCTATTAAATGCAATGTCTGAGACTGCAGACACAGTTTCACAACAAGTTGTTGGTATAGCGATGTCTAAACTTGGATTAATTTCAAGAACTGCTCAGGGATTGTTTGGAGGCTCAGTTTCATATGGTTGCTTAGACGATCCAAAAGCACCTGGTCAAATCCACGTTGAAAAGTTAAAGCAACAAATTAAATTATACGAGTAGTTTGAAAATAGTGGTCGCCTGATTTATAATTGAAAATAATTATCACTAATGAAAGGGCGATAATCAATGGAACTACAAGATGCAATTGCACATCGTAGAAGTATTAAGGTTTTTAAAAGAGACATGACTATAGATGATAATGCTCTATATCAAGCGATACAGCAAGCGACAGATGCCCCTAATCATGGCATGAGAGAGCCTTGGAGAGTGGTTCATATTGCTAAAGATCGCTTGGGCCCTATGAGTAAACAACTCTCAGAGGTCGCATTCCCTAATTTAGATAAAAAACAAGAAAATCATTATAACACTGTTACAAATCTGGGTGGCATGCTTGCATTAATTCTAAAAAGAGATCCAAGACAACGAGAAGATTTAGAAAATAATATGGCATTTGGAGCTTTCGCACAAAACTTAATGCTATTATTACATGAAGCGGGTATTGGCACATGTTGGAAATCACCGGCATATATATTTATCCCTGAAATAAGATCGATATTTAATGTGAAAGATGATGAACAACTTGTAGGTTTCTTGTATCTCACAGATTTACAGGATGAAATGCCACATAGAGAGCGTCATACTGATCAAGTAATAGAAAAGTTTTAAAGTGATTTTAAGAATGGGCATTCAAAATCAAAAGTGAAATTTGACTTTGAGTGCCCATTCTTAATTTTTATAATTATATAATTAAATATTAAAAAATTGCGTCATTATATTTCGGTAAAGATGACTAAGGCTAACAGGAGCTTTATCTGAGTTAAAATTCATATTCATGCATATATCGCACTAACTTAAAACAGATTACCTGAGCTAGAGCTCATGCATAAGAGCCACTAACTCAAAACAGATTACCTGAGCTAGAGCTCATGCATAAGAGCCACTAACTCAATAAATTGAGAAGTGGCTCTTTAAAGAAGTGGCTCTTTAAAAATGCTGTCATTACAATAATTAAGGCTGGGACAATTAATTTCTCCCAGCCCATAAAATGAGATGAAATATCTCATTTATTAATCAATTATTTAAATGTTTCAGCTAAAAATGCTTCCACTTGTTCTGGTGATTTCGCATTAGCTGAGTGTAAGTGAGCTAATTTTTCTCCGTTTTTAAATACTAGTAAGCTTGGTATGCCCATCACATCGTTGTCAGCTGCAACATCTTCAAGCTCGTCACGATTGACTGTAAACCAGTCGTAATCATTGTATTTTTCTTGGATAGGGTCAATCCACATATCCATTGCTTTACAGTCAGGGCACCAGCCAGCTTCGAATTTTACAATGACAGGGTTATTACTCTGTATAGTTTCTTTAAATGCATCATTTGTATTAATAGGTTTCATAATTTTCTCCTTTTTAAAAATATAATTAAGCTTATTATAACGGACATTTTGAAGTTATAAAAAAAATCAGCTTATTAATTAGAGCGTTTTGGCAATAAATTTGATATATTAATGTTAACTAGTTATAGGAGGTACAGAATAATGATAAAATTTTACCAATATCCTAATTGTACTACTTGTAAAAAAGCAGCAAAATTTTTACAAGACTACGGTGTGAGCTTTGAACCAATCGATATAGTACAACATACGCCCACTAAAAACGAGTTTAAAGAAATTTTAGAGGCGACTGATATCGATATAAATAAACTCTTTAATACGCACGGTGCTAAATATCGTGAATTAGGTCTTAAAGACAAAATGAATGACCTTACTGATGATGAAAAGTTAGATTTATTATCAACTAATGGTATGTTGGTCAAAAGACCATTAGCTATTTCTGGAGACAAAGTTACAGTTGGTTTCAAAGAAGATCAATATAAGGAAACATGGTTATCTTAATTCCTCTTTTGGAGATAGAGCATCTCTTTAAATAGAGCAATCTCTATAAGTTGAAATTATAAGTTGTGTTTGTAAACGCTTCATCTATTGTTATGAAAAGATTATAATAATATTAATATGCTAAGAAATAGTTGATTGTATGGTATGCATATGGCATCATTAATATGTAAAATCATTTAGGAGGGGATTCTCGTGGCAGTACCGAGTGAATTAAAATATTCTAAAGAACATGAATGGGTAAAAGTTGAAGGTAATACAGTAACAATTGGTATCACTGAATATGCTCAAGGTGAACTTGGCGATATCGTATTCGTTGAATTACCAGAAGTAGATGACGAAATTAATGAAGGCGACACTTTTGGTAGTGTTGAATCCGTAAAAACTGTTTCAGAACTATATGCACCTGTATCAGGTAAAGTAGTTGAATCTAATGATGAATTAGAAGATAGCCCTGAATTCGTAAATGAATCACCTTACGAAAAAGCTTGGATGGTTAAAGTTGAACTAAGTGACGAAAGTCAATTAGATGAATTATTAACTGCAGAGCAATATTCAGAAATGATTGGCGAATAATATAACACTGAACTCCATGATATAACTATCTTGGAGTTTTTTTCATATCATTGAGGATTATTGAAGATTTAGCAATTTTATAAGTCTAACAAGTTCACCTCAACTTTAAAAAATGATAAATTATGTTTGTTATAATAAGAAATATTTTAACTATGTAAATTATGTTTATTGTCACTACGGATTGTGAAGAACTAAGTAGAAAAGATTTACTATCAACATTTAGAGGGTGGATGTCATGACGATACTGAACCAAGTAATTGTTGTCGAAGGAAAGTCAGACAAGAAGCGTGTCAAACAAGTTATTGATCAGCCAATAGAAATTATTTGCACGAATGGTACGATGAGTGTAGATAAATTAGATGAAATGATTGATACTTTATATGACAAACAAGTGTATATTCTTGTTGATTCGGATGATGAAGGTGAAAGAATACGAAAATGGTTCAAACGCTATTTAAGTGAAAGTAGACATATAAGAGTAGATAAACAATATTGTGAAGTCGCTCGTTGTCCTAAACCATATTTATCTAGAGTATTGGAAAAACATGGTTTTATAGTTAAGGATGAAGAAAAGGTGGCGAAAGCAAAATTGGATTATATAGCTGAAAGGGTAAGTTTATTAACATGAATGTAACAAGTGAACAACGCGTTGACGTCAATAAATATATAAATGAAGATAAGTATCTTATCTTTGGTTATACACCAACATGTGGCACATGTAAGGTTTCTGAACGTATGCTAGATATTGCTAACGATATTTTGCAATTACCTACAATAAAAATGGACTTAAACTTTCATCCTGATTTTAGTCAATTGTATGAAATTCAATCTGTACCAGTTTTATTAGTAATGTCAAAAGGTGAAGAGCAAAAAAGGATTTATGCATTTCAATCGGTGCCTTATTTGTTAGAAAATTTAAAATAGTTATTGACGAAATATTAGTACGATGGTAGGATTAAAAATAATTAAATAATGAAACTCTTATCACGAGAGGTGGAGGGATGTGCCCTACGAAGCCCGGCAACCGTCTTTAATAGAAATGGTGCCAATTCACATAAAGTTTTAAAGCTTTAGAAGATGAGAGAAGCGATTTTGCTTTCTCTATACTTCGGTGAACATAGAGAAAGCATTTTTTTAATTGAAGGATTAGCAACACAAGGAGGAAACAGAATGATTGAGTTAAATCAAATAGTCAAAAAGTACAAAACGAAAAAACAGGACGTACTGGCTGTAGATCATGTTGATTTAAGTATTCAATCAGGCTCGATTTTTGGAGTAGTTGGTTTTTCAGGTGCGGGCAAAAGTACTTTAATTAGACTTTTAAATAATCTCGAACAACCAACTTCAGGAGACGTCATTATCGATGGAGATACAATTGGTAAGCTATCAAAATCACAGTTAAGAAAAAAGCGTCAAAAAGTGAGCATGATATTTCAACATTTTAATTTACTATGGTCGCGTACTGTATTAAATAATATTACATTTCCATTGGAAATAGCGGGTGTGCCTCGCCGTGAAGCGAAACAACGGGCAAAAGAATTAGTAGAACTTGTTGGACTGAAAGGTAGAGAAAGTGCATATCCTTCAGAACTGTCAGGTGGTCAAAAACAACGTGTCGGTATTGCGCGAGCGTTAGCAAACGAACCAACTGTATTGCTTTGTGATGAAGCGACAAGTGCATTAGATCCTCAAACAACAGATGAAATTTTAGAATTATTATTGAAAATTAAAGAAGAAAGAAATTTAACAATCGTAATCATCACACACGAAATGCATGTCATTAGACGCATATGTGACGAAGTAGCTGTTATGGAAAACGGTCGCGTGATTGAACAAGGTCTAGTTTCCACAGTTTTTGAGAATCCACAACATGCGGTTACAAAACGTTTTGTTAAAGATGATTTAAATGATGATTTTGATAAATCTATTAGCGACTTAGTGTCACTTAATGAAGATGATTATGTTGTTCGTTTGAATTTCACAGGGAATAATACCACGCAACCTCTCGTGTCATATATAACGAAAACGCATAATATCGATGTGAATATATTAGAAGCTAATATTAAACATACAAAAGATGGTTCGCTTGGTTTCTTAGTAATTCAATTGAGCGATGTAAATTTAGAAAAATTCGAAAAGTTTAAAAATGATTTAGAAGCACAGCATGTGTCAGTGGAGGTGTTAAGACATGGGTAATTCATTGAGTGACATCCTCCGCGAGATGTTTACAATGCCAAACGTCAGCTGGGACGAAGTTTGGTTAGCGACATACGAAACAATTTATATGACAGTTATTTCGACAATTTTTGCCTTTGTATTAGGCTTAATATTAGGTGTATTACTCTTTTTATCAGCTAAAAGTAAATCACCTATAGCGAGGGTTTTCTATACTATTGTTTCATTTATAGTTAACTTGTTTAGAGCGATACCATTTATTATTTTAATCTTATTGTTAATTCCGTTTACAAGTTTAGTGTTAGGCACGATTAGTGGTCCAACAGGAGCATTACCTGCTTTAATCATTAGTGCGGCGCCTTTCTATGCCAGACTTGTAGAAATTGCATTTAAAGAGATTGATAAAGGTGTTATTGAAGCAGCTTGGTCAATGGGTGCCACTACTTGGACAGTAGTCAAAAAAGTACTATTACCTGAAGCGATGCCAGCATTAATTTCAGGTATTACTGTTACAGCGATTGCTTTAGTAGGTTCTACTGCAGTAGCCGGTGTTATTGGTGCAGGTGGTTTAGGTAACCTAGCTTATTTAACAGGTTTCACTAGAAATCAAAATGACGTTATTTTTGTTTCAACAATTTTAATCCTTATTATTGTGTTCATCATTCAATTTATTGGTGATTGGGCTACTAATAAAATTGATAAGAGATAATCTTAAAAAGGGGGACTTTTTATATGAAAAAATTAGTTAGCTTAGCTTCTGTACTTGTATTAGCGCTTGTTTTAGCAGCATGTGGGAATAGTGGAGGTAGTGAAGATAAAAAAATTACAGTAGGTGCTTCTCCAGCTCCTCATGCTGAAATTTTAGAAAAAGCCAAGCCGTTATTGAAAGATAAAGGCTATGATTTGAAGATTAAAACAATTAATGATTATACAACACCGAATAAATTATTAGATAAAGGTGAATTAGACGCAAACTTTTTCCAACATACACCTTACTTAAAAACTGAGAAAAAAGATAAAGGATATAAAGTAGAATCAGCAGGTAATGTTCATCTAGAACCAATGGCTGTTTATTCTAAAAAATATAAGAGTCTAAAAGATTTACCAAAAGGCGCCACAGTGTATGTTTCTAATAATCCAGCTGAAGAAGGCCGTTTCTTAAAATTCTTCCAAGATGCAGGATTAATTAAAATAAAAGACGGTGTGAAGATTGAAGATGCTAAATTTGATGATATCGTAGAAAACAAAAAAGATATCAAATTTAATAATAAACAATCTGCAGAATACTTACCGAAAATTTATCAAAATGAAGATGCTGATGCTGTAATTATCAACTCTAATTTTGCAATCGATCAAAAATTAAGTCCTAAAGATGATTCTATTGTATTAGAGAAAGCGAAAGACAATCCTTATGCCAATTTAATTGCTGTTAAAGAAGGACATAAAGATGATAAAAAAATCAAAGCATTGATGGAAGTATTACAATCTAAAGAAATTAAAGATGAAATCAATAAAAAATATGATGGTGCCGTAGTACCAGCTAAATAACAGCGAAATATAAAAATAAACCCTTTAACTGTGATGGTTAGAGGGTTTATTTTTGTGTGATCTTTTCAAATAGGACTGTTAATATTTTTGGGGTTAGGAAATCTTAGCTTATTCAAACAATTTTTTATTGTACAAGCATAGTAAAAATAAGGTTTTAAAAACTTAAAGTAAATAGATTAGGCCATGGTATTCACTAGATATATCATTAGTCTTATGTTACTGTAAAATTAAGATTTGTAATACTTTTTAATTTTAATATTATATTTCATGTTGTTTATTTTGCAAATAAGGAGTAGAGATGTGAATATTGGTTTATTTTTAATAATAACTATGTGTTGCGTATTGTTACCGATAACAATTACTGTAAATGAGTGGAAGAAAAGAATAAAAAATAGATGAGTTATTCTTTCAAACTCAAGAACATTTTATATTGTTAATCCTCTTTTTATTCACTTATTATTATGTGGGTTAAAATACAGAATTTATGAAATAAAGGGCGATACTGAATAGATATAATTGGTAATATAGTCACCTTTAATTGAGTATGTATCTTGTATAATTAATAGTAACTCTGTAATTTATAATAATAAAAAGACTAATAATTTAAATGAAATGAACGCCCGTCAGCAGAAATGTTGGCGGGCGTTGTCTATCTAAAGTGTGTAATTCTATTTTTAAAATAAACGGGGCGAGTGTATTTTAGTTAACGAATTTCAAGGACAAAGGAAGAGGCTAATTATGTGTGGTACAAAACCAAAAATATTATGTTAATATAAAATTGAATTTTGAACTATATTATTGATGTGATTCAGTCTAAAAAAGTGGAAAAGTAAACTTGTAATTTCTAAATTAAAATTCAGACCATTAAATAATTTGATAATAATTTGGAGATGATACTATTCCTAAATCACAACAACAATTACTAGCTGTTTTACTCTTGTTATTAATAGTGAATTTTTTCTTACCAATTATAGGAGCATGGTTACAAATTGAAGTAATAAAATTAGGCTCAAGCTACATTAAAATACTAGATATGATAACTATAATTGTTGCAATAGTATTTATGTATAGACAAACTAAACGAAAGGGTTTTTAAATAAAAGATGGTTGATTTTCAAGCGGATAACACTTTTAAATTGAACTATTAAATCGTCATCTGAAAAATAATTTAATGTATTTCCATCAATGATTTAGAAGAATTTTAGCTTTAAATTTGAGGGAGGACCTTTATTTTATTTATGGTCTTTGAACCAAATCTAATTAAAGTCATATTCTTATTTAATTGAACTATTTAAAGAGTGACAACAATGTTAGTTTTATCTACTTAATTACATGTTATCATTGGATTACCAACAATATTGAATAAATGTCGTTTTTGACACTTGAGCGATTTCCAGGTTATAGATATTTTTTTAATGTATTTGTTTTATAATTAGTACAGTTACCTAATTTGAAATATGAATGAATCAGTGCATTGAATTTTAAATGATAACTACAAATATATTAAAGCTAAAATTCAAAAGTTAAATTAGTGATTTTGTTAAAATGCATCTTATTAATAAATTACTTTTAAATATTAAGGAGTGGATTGAAATGAGTCTAAAAGAAATGTGGAATTACTTATTAAACAAAAAATGGCGTACTAATGATGTATTGACGATTATTGCCTGTATGTTTGTTGTAAGTTTGGTTACAACGCCATTGGTTGGGGTACCAGTTGGTGCTATCGTCTATTTACTTTGGTTTGATAAGAATTTCAAAAAGTAGGTCGAAATTAATTAGTATTTAGATTTAATACTAACAGAAAGAGTAATAAAGTGTTTCCTAACAGTTAAGTTTGAATTGAACAATTCTAAGGTGTAAAATATAAATAAGTTTTAATTAATATATTTGCTAAGTTAGATGCCAAGGTACTACTGTTACTTTGAATATTTAATGTTATTAGTTTCAAATTGTTAATTTTAACTGTAATGGGAGAGCTTAAAATAATTAGAGGTATGAATCTTATTAAAGCTCTATTTATTGATATATTATATGAATGAAATATCATTTTCGCTATTGATATTTTATCATTATTAAACCCGACAATTATGTTATATAAACTTTCATTTCAGTATAGATGAAAACGTATATAAGTTATGTGTCGGGTTTTATTTATGATGCTTCACTTGATAAAAATTGAATAAAACTTCTCATGAGACGGAGTTACAGAAATCAATTTTTGCAATAATAATTCCGCCATATAAATCTAATGCTGACAAAGATATTTAGCAGTAATTTTAGTATTTCTTTTTGAAGTTTTAACAACAACTATCGATAGTAAAATACATAAAAAACCGAGACATTAATTATGTCTCGGAATCATTTGTACTTATTTGGTTATTAAGATTGATCGTATTCGTCTTTAATATCGCCGACAATGTTTTCTAAGATATTTTCCATTGTGATAATACCAAGTGGACTTTGTTGTTCGTCTTCCACTAGAGCTATATGAATTTGGTGTGATTTCATTTGCTCTAAGACTTGATGATATTTTGAATTTAATTTGATTTTAAGAATACTATGAGTAATATCCTTAAGCGAATTTATATTATTACTTAATAGATCTTTTGCATGTATATAACCTACAATTTGTGTAGTGTTGTCTTTAATTACAGGAAATCTTGTGTAGTTTGCATTACTTACATATGCTTTAGTTTCATCAATATTACTATTGATATCAACAACTGAGACTTTTTCAAGTGGTAAGTACCCGTCTGCAATTTTCATTTCATCAAACGCGAAAGCACGATTAATGTGTGTTAACTCATTTTCAGAAATTTCTCCACCTTCATGGCTTTCTTTAATTAATAGTTTTAATTCTTCTTCTGAATGATATAATTCACTTTCTTTAGCAGGTTGCATACCAAACATTTTCAAAATTAATCTTGCCGAGCCGTTAAGAATGTAAATAAATGGATAAAATAATTTGTAAAACATGATAATTGGCTTAGCGATTAGCAATGTGATTTGTTCGGCTTTTTGAATTGCAATTGTTTTAGGTGCCATTTCACCGACAACCACGTGTAAATAAGTTGCAATTACAAACGCACTAATTAATGTGAATATATGAATCATTGTTTCTGAAAGGCCTAAACTACTAAAAATAGGATGTAATAAAAACTCAAAGGTAGATTCACCGACCATACCAATACCTAAAGCTGTAATCGTAATACCAAGTTGACAAGCAGCTAAATATTCATCTAAGTGTGAAACTACTTTTTGTGCGGCAACCGCTTTTTTATTGTCTCCGTTCGCAAGTGAGTTAATCCTAGATGTTCGAACTTTAACGATTGCGAATTCTGTCGCCACAAAGAATGCGGTTAACACCAATAATAAAATAAATATAATTAAACTAATAAAGGTTCCCAAAAATTAATTAATTCCTCCGATATGTTTTTATTCAATCATTTCTGATTGGTATTCTATTATATAAAAAGTACGAGTTCATAGCTAGTGTAAAGAATTACTTTATGTGAAATAAGGTGTTCGAACAATCAATTGAATAATTATTAATTTAATTTGTAGATAAAGATGATACAAATTAAAAGTCATTAGTCATCTGCTGTAATTTTTCCTAGTTTATAACTAATAACAAATCCTAATATCAGTGTGATGATTGAAATAATCCAAGTTATAAATGTGTCAGGTAGACCTGGGAACACTGCGTAAAGTGAGCCAACTACAAAGCCTATAATAAGTGCATATGTGAGAAAAGTATAATAGGATAGTAAATACTGAATTAATTTACTTGAGAATAAAAATCCGCAAATAATACCAAAACCTACAGTTAATAAAACAGGTATTGCCGCAAAGTTTAATGACATAAATTCTGAAATAGCAAACATTACTGTGCCATAAACTCCAAAGACGAGTAACATGAATGAACCTGATATACCAGGTAATAACATGGCACTAGAAGCACACATACCTGCTATAAAATATTTGATCATTAAACTAGAATTTAATGTTAAAGTTTCACCAGCGTGCTTATCTCCATTATTGAGTAATGTAATAACTACTATAATAATGATGCCTAGTAACAATAATATATAATGCTGTATACTAAACGTTTGTTTGAAGTTAGACGTTTTCAATAGGTAAGGAATAATACCTCCGATAAGTCCAACAAAAAAGAACATTGTTGGTACTGTGTGTGTACTAAGTAAATAATTAATGAGTTTACTTAATACTCCGATTGCGATAACCATACCCAGACCAATAGGGATTAAGAATTTCAGACTTTCCCAAAATCGTTTTGAAAAAATACCACTAATGGAACGTATGAAATCATCATAGATGCCTAGTAACAGTGCAATTGTTCCACCGCTTACTCCGGGGACTAAATCAGTCGTACCCATTGCAAAACCTTTCCATAAATTAGACCATTTAATTTTTGACATATCTTTCTCCTTTTTTAATAATGTAGTAATGATATTAGCATAAAAAAGTGAAATACAATATTATAAACACAAAGAAACTAAATGATGTAGATACCATATTTATAATGCGAATTAATATGAAAAAGAGCATTTAATGTATTGAGAACATTAAGGATACTTTTATCATTTACAAAAACCATAGTATTATTATCAAAAATCATTGTGTTTTAATAACGATTTTAATTTAGCACTAGAAAAGGTTTATATTCATATATAACTACGTTATAATTAGATGATGTAACAAGTGCTCAGTCTTTTGACTGCAGATTAAAATTATTATAAACTAGATAGGAAAAACATATCATATAATACGGAGGGAATATGTATGCCATCAACATTAGAAATTAAAGACCTACATGTGTCTATAGAAGATAAAGAGATTCTAAAGGGTGTTAATTTAACAATTAACACAGGTGAAATACACGCAGTTATGGGGCCAAATGGTACTGGTAAATCAACGTTATCATCAGCAATCATGGGTCACCCAAGCTTTGAAGTAACAAAAGGGGAAGTAATCTTAGACGGCGTTAATATCTTAGAATTAGAAGTTGACGAACGTGCAAAAGCTGGTCTTTTCTTAGCAATGCAATATCCATCAGAAATCACTGGTGTAACAAATGCAGACTTCATGCGTTCAGCAATAAATGCTAAACGTGAAGAAGGTGAAGAAATTAATTTAATGCAATTTATCAAAAAACTTGATAAAGAAATGGATTATTTAGATATCGACCAAGATATGGCACAACGTTACTTAAATGAAGGTTTCTCAGGCGGTGAGAAGAAACGTAATGAAATTCTTCAATTAATGATGTTAGAACCAAAATTCGCAATTTTAGATGAAATTGACTCAGGTTTAGATATTGATGCATTAAAAGTTGTTTCTAAAGGGATCAACCAAATGCGTGGAGACGAATTTGGCTCATTAATTATCACGCACTATCAACGTCTATTAAATTACATTACGCCTGATCACGTTCACGTTATGTATGGTGGTAAAGTAGTTACTTCTGGTGGTCCAGAATTAGCTAAGCGTCTTGAAGAAGAAGGTTACGAATGGGTTAAAGAAGAGTATGGTGCTACAGAATAAGTCTCAACTCATATTAAACATATTAATTTAGATGAAGATTTAAGGTCTTGATTTATACCGATGAATTAAATCATACAATCATCAAATGGGAGGAAAAAAGTATGACGACTGAAACTTTGAACATTTCTGAAGCGCAACTAGTTGAATATTCACAAGCCCATAATGAACCTACTTGGCTAACAGAATTACGTAAAGAAGCGTTAAAATTAACTGAAACTTTAGAAATGCCAAAACCAGATAAAACAAAAATTAACAGATGGGATTTTGACTCATTTAAGCAACACGAAACAACAGGTAGCGTATATCATACGTTAGAAGAATTACCAGAAGCAGTAAAAGATATTATCGATATAGATAATTCTGAGAATTTGATTATTCAACATAATAATACATTGGCTTTTACTAAAGTTTCTGATTCTGCAAAAAATGATGGCGTTATTGTTGAAGGTTTATCTGAGGCATTAGTTAATCATCCAGATTTAGTAAAACAATATTTCATGAATGAAACTGTTACTGTTGATGAACACAGATTAACAGCACTACACACAGCATTATTAAACGGTGGCGTATTTGTATATGTACCTAAAAATGTAGTTGTAGAACACCCAATTCAATATGTTGTCTTACATGACGATGAACAAGCAAGTTTCTACAATCATGTCATTATTAGCACAGAGGAAAGTGCAGAAGTGACATATGTTGAAAACTATCTATCAAATGCTAGTGGTGAAGGTAGCCAATTGAATATCATTTCAGAAGTAAATGCTGGAGCAAACTCAAAAATTACTTATGGTTCTGTAGATTATTTAGATAAAGGCTTTACTGGTCATATTATCCGCCGTGGTGTTACTCAAGCAGATGCTACAATTAATTGGGCACTTGGACTTATGAATGAAGGTAGCCAGATTATTGATAATACAACAAACTTAATTGGTGACCGTTCAGAAAGTGAATTAAAATCTGTGGTTGTTGGTACAGGTAGCCAAAAAGTTAATTTAACATCAAAAATTGTGCAATATGGTAAAGAAACAAATGGCTATATTTTAAAACATGGTGTTATGCTTGAAAGTGCCTCAACAGTATTTAATGGTATTGGATACATCAAACATGGTGGCGCTAAATCAAATGCTAACCAAGAATCTCGTGTATTGATGTTATCTGAAAATGCTCGTGGAGATGCTAATCCAATTTTATTAATTGATGAAGATGACGTAGAAGCAGGACACGCAGCTTCAGTTGGCCGCGTAGACCCAGAGCAATTATACTACTTAATGAGTCGTGGTATTTCTCGTCAAGAAGCAGAGCGCCTAGTTATTCATGGTTTCTTAGATCCAGTAGTTCGTGAACTACCAATTGAAGATGTTAAACGTCAATTACGTGAAGTAATTGAATTAAAAGTAAATAAATAGACTTAAAATTGAAGTTAAGACAATAGTAATTAAAGCGGGAAGTCCAATTTTGACCGTAGCGACAAAGATAGTATAACGATCTATCAATTGTGACTGAACCTTTGCTAAGGTCTGCATATTGATTTTTAATAAAGGAAGGCCTGTGAGTAATTTGACTGATACTTTAAATGTTACTGAAATTATAAAAGATTTTCCAATTCTCAATCAACAAGTTAATGGCAATCGCTTGGCTTATTTAGATACAACTGCTACTAGTCAGACACCCGTGCAAGTTATTGATGCAATGGCTGATTATTATAAACGTTATAATTCAAATGTACATCGTGGTGTACACACATTAGGATCATTAGCGACAGATGGTTATGAAAGTGCTCGTGAGACAGTGAGACGTTTTATTAATGCAAAATACTTTGAAGAAGTCATTTTCACTAGAGGTACAACAGCATCAATAAATATTGTCGCTCATAGTTATGGTGATGCTAACATTGTAGAAGGTGATGAAATTGTAGTCACTGAAATGGAACATCATGCTAATATCGTGCCATGGCAACAATTGGCTAAGCGTAAAAATGCATCATTAAAATTCATCCCAATGACTGAAGATGGAGAGTTAGCTATTGAAGATGTAAAAGCTACAATTAATGATAATACAAAAATTGTAGCTATAGCACATGTATCCAACGTACTTGGCACAATTAATGATATAAAAGCTATAACAGAAGTTGCACATGAACATGGCGCAATCATTAGCGTGGATGGTGCACAAGCAGCGCCTCACATGGCATTGGATATGCAAGAATTAAATGTTGATTTTTACAGTTTTAGTGGTCATAAAATGCTTGGTCCAACAGGTATTGGTGTTTTATATGGTAAACGCGCGTTACTTAATAAAATGGAACCAATTGAATTCGGCGGAGATATGATTGATTTTGTAGGCAAATATGAAGCTTCATGGGCTGACTTACCTACTAAATTTGAAGCTGGAACCCCGTTAATAGCTCAAGCAATTGGCTTAGCTGAAGCTGTAAGATATATTGAAAACTTAGGTTTCGAAGAGATTCAACAACATGAAACAGCATTAACACAGTACGCTTACGACAAGATGTCAGAGATAGAGGGTATTGAAATTTATGGACCTGCGAAAGAAAGACGCGCTGGTGTTATTACATTCAATATGACTGATGTTCATGCGCATGATGTAGCAACTGCGGTAGATACTGAAGGTGTGGCCGTAAGAGCCGGACATCATTGTGCACAACCACTTATGAAGTGGTTGAATCAATCTTCTACAGCACGCGCAAGTTTTTATATTTATAACACGAAAGAAGATATTGACCAACTCGTCGAAGCGTTGAAACAGACGAAGGAGTTTTTCTCATATGAATTTTAATAATTTAAATCAATTGTATCGTTCAGTGATTATGGACCATTATAAAAGTCCAAGAAATAAAGGCACTTTAGATAATGGTTCTATGACCGTCGACATGAACAATCCAACGTGTGGGGACCGCATTCATCTTACGTTTGATATTGAAGATGGTTTCATAAAAGATGCTAAATTTGATGGGGAAGGTTGTTCAATTTCTATGTCTAGTGCTTCAATGATGACTGAAGCGGTAAAAGGTCATTCATTAGCAGATGCTATGAAAATGAGTCAAGAATTTTCTAAAATGATGCTTGGTGAAGACTATGAAATTAGCGAAGATATGGGCGATATTGAAGCCCTACAAGGCGTCGCTCAATTCCCTGCGCGTATTAAATGTGCCACATTAGCATGGAAAGCACTCGAAAAGGGTACAGTTGAAAAAGAAGGCAATACTGAAGAGTAAGATTAAACTGAAGTTGATGCATTGACAATGTGTAAAATTCCATTCAAACTAGGGATTACAACATGATATCTAATGTAGTTAAAGGTTTAATACATTGCCTATTTAACATCATATAAAAAGTAATACACAAATGATTTTGCACGTAAGTCGTTTTTTAATATATAAAAGGAGTGATTTAAATGGCTAAAAAAGCACCTGATGTTGGGGATTATCAATATGGTTTCCATGACGAAGATGTTTCCATTTTTAGATCAGAACGTGGTTTGACGGAAAATATTGTCCGCGAAATCTCAAGCATGAAAGATGAACCAGAATGGATGCTTAACTATAGATTGAAATCATTAAAACAATTCTACAAAATGCCAATGCCACAATGGGGTGGAGACTTATCTGAATTGGACTTTGATGATATCACTTACTATGTTAAACCATCTGAAAATACAGAACGTTCATGGGATGAAGTACCTGAAGAAATCAAACGTACGTTTGATAAATTAGGTATTCCTGAAGCAGAACAAAAATACCTTGCTGGTGTTTCTGCACAATATGAATCTGAAGTTGTTTACCATAATATGGAAAAAGAACTTGAAGATAAAGGAATTATCTTTAAAGATACAGATAGTGCATTAAGAGAAAACGAAGAGTTATTTAGACAATATTTCTCAACAGTTGTACCTGCAGCTGACAACAAGTTCTCAGCATTAAACTCAGCTGTTTGGTCTGGTGGTTCATTCATTTATGTACCTAAAAACATTAAATTAGATACACCATTACAAGCATATTTCCGTATTAACTCTGAAAATATGGGACAATTTGAACGTACATTAATCATTGCTGATGAAGGTGCATCTGTTAACTATGTTGAAGGTTGTACAGCTCCTGTATACTCAACAAGCTCTCTACACTCAGCAGTAGTTGAAATCATCGTTCATAAAGACGCACATGTTCGTTACACAACAATTCAAAACTGGGCAAACAACGTTTATAACTTAGTTACAAAACGTACGTTAGTTCATGAGAATGGTAACATGGAATGGGTTGACGGTAACTTAGGTTCTAAATTAACGATGAAATATCCTAACTGTGTATTGATGGGGGAAGGCGCCAAAGGTAGTACTTTATCTATCGCATTTGCAGGTAAAGGACAAGTACAAGATGCTGGTGCTAAGATGATTCATAAAGCGCCAAATACTTCTTCAACAATTGTTTCTAAATCAATTTCTAAAGATGGCGGTAAAGTTGTTTATCGTGGTATCGTTCACTTTGGACGTAAAGCTAAGGGCGCACGTTCAAACATCGAATGTGATACATTAATCTTAGATAATGAATCTACTTCAGATACAATTCCATACAATGAAGTATTCAATGATAATATTTCTTTAGAACACGAAGCGAAAGTTTCAAAAGTATCTGAAGAACAATTATTCTACTTGATGAGTCGTGGTATTTCTGAAGAAGAAGCGACTGAAATGATTGTAATGGGCTTCATTGAACCATTTACAAAAGAATTACCAATGGAATACGCGGTAGAGATGAACCGTTTAATTAAATTTGAAATGGAAGGCAGTATCGGTTAAATTTAATCGATTGAAACGACCATTTGATAAAATTAAAAGCACGAAGTGATACTAAATTAATAGCATTTATCTTTAAATGTTGTTAAAATTACGTATCATTTCGTGTTTTTTATTTTGGAAATAAATAATCATTGGAGGGGTTTAATGGTAAATAATAAAAAGAGTGCTGCAGAAAGCTTTAGTATGTTTTTAATGTTAATTTTAAACTTGTTTATTGCAACAATAGCGATAATACTGGTGATTTTTCTATTTAAAGAATGTATTAACATGATTAATGGGATATTTATAAGTAATAGCAATGTTCAATATGATTATATGATTGAAAAGCTTTTAATCTCATTCTTATATATTGAGTTTATACTATTAATTGTTCAATATTTTAAGAAAAACTATCACTTTTCAATGCAATATTTTATTTATGCCGCAATCACAGCAATCGTGAGATATATTATTGTAGATCATCATAGTGCGTCTACAACGATTGGTTTAGCCATTGCTATTATAATACTAGTATTTTCGCTTTATTTTTTAAAAAGGTTCTCATTAGATTAACTTATTTCTGAAATCTAAATGCTTTTATTTTGAAAATAACAAAATATTAATGAACTAATAGTTTTTACTTTTTTGAGGGGAGTAATAAAACGTGACAGAGCAGAGATTTGGCAAAATACAATTAGCACGCGTTAAAAAGGATGAATTCGAAGCTTTCAAAAAACAATCTTCATTGTCATTTTTGAAAGGTCTTCAAGAAACTTTCCCTGAAAAAGAACATCCAGAAAATTTTGCACCAGTTCCATCAGAACAAGATTATAATGAATCTTTTTATTCAGATAATCCCCATATTTATTATTTTTATTTAAATGATGAGAATATTGGTGGCGCTATCTTTGAAATTGATAAAGAAAATAAAAGAAACCATGTCGATACATTATATATTAATGATAAAGCACATGGACAAGGGATTGGTACTAAAGTTTGGAAAGCGATTGAAAATCATTTTCCAGAAACTAAAGTTTGGGAATTACATACACCTTATTTTGAAAAGCGTAATATCCATTTCTACATAAATAAATGCAATTTTCACATTACAGGGTTTTATAAAGAAATATTTGATGTGAATGGAGTGGAAAAAGAATTTGAGTTTTTTAAATTTGAAAAAGTTATGATTTAAGTTATTTAAAATTGTATATCCTTAGATTGTGATTGATGTATGCATGAGCTATGAATATAAGGAAATGTTTATTAAGACTACTATATTATTATTCAACTATAAAGGGAAGTGAACATATGAAATCAAGTTATCCTTATGATTTCATATGTTCACTCCTTTTTATATTTTGGAATATAACGTTATTTACATCGAGACTGTTTAAAACAAAACATTCATAAGTATGAGAATTTTAGAAAAATAATAGTAAATAAGACTGAACCAACTATGTGCATGCTCATATTTTTTAAACTTAAGTTGAATTGTGTAAAAGTGGCTTAAATAATTTGATTGATTTCGTATTTATACATGCTACTAGTGTGTGTTATTTCCAGTGTTCTAACTTAGCCATATTTTTTTAGTATACATTTTGTTTAAAAAGAATTTTTGTATTTTATTCATGTTTGATTCTTAAAATCTTTTTAGATTATAGTCGTACATATCTTCAAATCCAAGATCCATAGTAAAAGAACCATTTTGATAACAATGATGACAGTATTTTTCTGATGTTTAACCATCACTTTTATTCTTGCAGAGGCTTTTTTATCTATAGGCATCCCACAACTTTGGCACTGTGCTATCTTAGCCATATGAAAAATTCATCTTCTGTATTATTTTCCTTATCATAACATAGTTACCTGTATCAATTAGCTATCAGTTGTGAGTTATTTATACTGGGAAGCGATATGTTATATTACAAGAACAATGCGTTTATAAAGTTATTAAAGTGGGAAATTATATGAAAGTGAATTTATTAATAAAGCTTATTAAAGGAGTCATGAATTTATGGTTATTGGTATAATCATACTTTTGTTTGCCTCATTTTTCTTTTCGGGAAGTGAAACCGCGTTAACTGCTGCAAACAGGATGAAA
Organism: Staphylococcus sp. mip270_02; assembly: GCF_054031535.1. Classification (NCBI taxonomy): domain Bacteria; kingdom Bacillati; phylum Bacillota; class Bacilli; order Caryophanales; family Staphylococcaceae; genus Staphylococcus; species Staphylococcus sp. mip270_02. The sequence goes on along the minus strand of NZ_CM132934.1, from coordinate 2,449,438 downwards.
ATACAAACAGATGCTCAAGAGGGAAATAAAAAAGCGGGAAAATTATCAAAATTATTAACAAAACCAAGTGAATTTATCACGGCGATACTGATTGGGAATAATATCGCGAATATTATTTTACCTACGTTAGTTACAATATTAGCAGTAGACTTGGGTTTAAATGTTGGGATCGCAACTGCAGTAACAACAGTAGTTATCATTGTTATTTCAGAAGTTATTCCTAAGTCAATTGCAGCTACATATCCAGATAGAATTTCACGTTTAGTGTATACACCTATATCGTTTTTCGTCTTTATATTTAAACCAATCACTAAAATTCTAAATGGTATAACAGATGCAATTAACCGATTTTTATCTAAAGGACAGGAAGAGCAACAACGTTATTCAAAGGAAGAGATTAGACAGATGGTTACCATTGCAGGTAGCGAAGGCGCGTTTAATGAAATGGAGCGTAATCGTATTCAAGGGGTTATGGATTTTGAGCAATTAAAGATTACAGACATTGATACAACCCCACGCATAAATGTTACTGCATTTCCTTCAGATATTTCGTATGAAGAAACTTATGAGACTGTAGTTTCTAATCCATATACACGTTATCCTGTATATGGTAAAGATATTGATCAAGTTATAGGTATTTTTCATTCTAAATATTTATTAGCATGGAGCCGTGAACCTGAGAATGATATTTTAAAATATACATCGGAACCCTTATTTGTAAATGAGCATAATCGTGCTGAATGGGTGTTGAGAAAAATGACAGTTTCACGTAAACATTTAGCCATTGTTTTAGATGAGTACGGTGGTACGGAAGCTATTGTTTCTCACGAAGACCTTATTGAAGAAATGTTAGGTATGGAAATAGAAGACGAAATGGATGAAGAAGAAAATGAAAAACTAGAGGAACAAATGAAAGCGTACAATAAAAATAATATATGATTCTAATAGGGGATTAATGGTGTTATTTTGTTAAAAAGGCAAAGGGGCAGATTAAATGGAATTATCGTCTAGAGTTACTAAATTATTAAATATTAAATATCCAATTATACAAGCTGGCATGGCAGGATCGACCACACCTGAATTAGTCGCGACAGTGAGTAATAGTGGAGGATTAGGAACGATTGGCGCAGGATATTTTAGTGCAGAACGACTGGAAAAAGAAATCACTTATGTCCAACAATTAACTGATTTACCATATTCAGTGAATTTGTTTGTGCCTAGTGAGAAGTTATTTATTCCTGAAAAAGTAGAGCACATGAATGCTTGGTTAAAACCATATCGCAGGGCATTAAATATAGATGAGCCTATTGTTAATATAAATGAGAAACAGCAGTTTGAAGATGCGATCGATATCGTGATTGAAAAAGGTGTGCCTGTAGTATCGTTTACATTTGGCATTCCTGAACAATCAATACTTACCAGATTAAAAGAAAGAAATATTAAAGTTATAGGAACGGCTACAAGTGTGGAGGAAGCGATTGCAAATGAAAGTGCAGGTATGGATGCTATCATAGCTCAGGGCAGTGAGGCAGGTGGACATAGGGGAGCTTTTACAGAAACGTCCAGCAATCTTACCCCTCTCATAGGTACGATGTCACTCATACCTCAAATTGTCGACCAGGTGAGTATACCTGTCGTTGCAGCAGGTGGTATTATGGATGGTAGAGGTTTGGTCGCTAGTATGATTTTAGGTGCTGAAGGTATACAAATGGGGACGGCATTTTTAACATCGGAGGAAAGCGGTGCAAGCCAACTTTATAAAAACGCAATCCAACATAGTAAAGAAACGGATACTGTAGTTACAAATGTCTTTACTGGAAAATCTGCGAGAGGCATAGATAATGAGTTTATCCATAAGATGAGTGAATACAATGAAGATATCCCAGATTACCCTATACAAAATCAATTGACTAGCGCAATTCGCAAAGAAGCGGCTAGAGAAGGTAATGCTCAGTGGACACATTTATGGAGTGGTCAAAGCCCTAGATTAGCACAATATTCGTCGGCATCATTACTGATGGAACGTATTATCCAACAAGCAAACCAACTATTGAATCAGTGAATAACTATAAATATATGACATACGCAATTATGTAATTTACTTATTAACCTATAACTTAGCTTTAAAAATAGTGTTTTTTAGACAAGAGGAGTAGTATAAATTGAAATCAACTTTAAACTTTTGATTTCAATACTACTTCTCTTTTTTATTATTGAACATTAACACTAACTATAATTAGCATGTCTTTATATGTTTTTAAATACATTCGATAAATTATAAAGTATCAACATTTACTTTTTTAAGTTATAGTAAATTAAATTTAATCAAGTGAATCCATTAAAACATATATGGTATCATTAACTTGGTGATACTATGATAAATATAGGGTTAACAGGTTGGGGGGACCATGATTCGTTGTATGAAGACTTGCAGCGTAAGACGGATAAATTAACTACATATGCAAGCCATTTTCCAATTGTAGAATTGGACGCAACGTATTATGCAATTCAACCTGAGAGAAATATTAGAAAATGGATAAAAGAAACACCTGAAAGATTTAAATTTATAGTGAAAATACATCAAGCATTAACTTTGCATGCAGACTATCATGACTTTGCTGATACAAGGCAAACTTTAGTAGAGCAATTTAAAATGATGCTTCAACCATTAAAAGATGAGAATAAACTTGCGATGGTGTTGGTACAATTTCCACCTTGGTTTGATTGTACTGTTCAGAATATAACTTATATTCGCTATATCCGCGCACAATTGGAAGCATTTCCTGTATGTGTAGAATTTAGACACCAATCTTGGTTTAATGAGTCTTTTAAAGAAGAAACATTGTCATTCTTAACACAGCAAGATATCATTCATGCAGTATGTGATGAACCTCAAGTTGGTCAAGGTTCTGTACCGATGGTTAACCGCATTACAAATGAAACTGCATTTGTACGGTACCATGGAAGAAATGTACATGGATGGACTAAAAAAGATATGATGGATGATGAATGGAGAGAAGTAAGATATTTATATAATTATAGTGAACAAGAATTAAAAGCTTTAATTGATAAAGTAAAAGTACTAGAACATAAAGCCAAAGATATTTACGTCGTTTTTAATAATAATTCTGGTGGACATGCAGCCTCCAATGCTAAAACCTATCAACGTTTATTGGGCATAGATTATCAAGGTTTAGCGCCACAACAATTAAAATTATTTTAGGAGCGATTGAATGTTAACAGTAATATTATTGATTTTAATTGGCGGTTTTTCAGCAATTTTAGGATCATTAGTTGGTATTGGTGGAGGTATAATCATTGTACCTACGCTGGTTTATTTAGGTGTTGATCATGATTTACTTGAAGGTATAACGCCTCAAGTCGCTATAGGTACTTCATCAGTTATATTAATAGTAACTGGACTATCTTCAACGTTGGGATACTTAAAAACAAAACAAGTTGATGTGAAAAATGGCTCGATATTTTTATTTGGTTTGCTACCTGGGGCGTTGATTGGATCTGTAATAAGCCGTTACTTAACATTAGCATCTTTTAACTTGTATTTTGGTTTGTTTTTAATATTAGTAGCAAGTTTGCTTGTAATACGAAAGAAAATAAGGCCATTAAAAATATTTGCTAAAGCAAAGTACGAACGGAGCTATATTGATGGTTATGGTAAGCAATATTTTTATCATGTGCCACCCTTAATTTCTTTTATAGCAACATTATTTATTGGCATATTAACAGGGTTACTAGGTATAGGTGGTGGCGCATTAATGACACCGCTAATGTTAATTGTATTTAGGTTCCCGCCACATGTGGCGGTTGGTACAAGCATGATGATGATCTTCTTTTCTAGTGTTATGAGTTCAGTAGGTCATATTGCACAAGGTCATGTGGCTTGGTTATATGCAATTGTTCTAGTATTTGCAAGTTATTTCGGTGCGAAGATTGGCGTGAAAATTAATCATTCGGTAAAATCAGAGACTGTTGTAATATTGTTGCGTACAGTAATGTTAATTATGGGTATATATTTAATAATTAAATCATTTTTATAAAATGAAGGAGGGGAACTATAGATGAAATTAACAATTTATCACACAAATGACATACATAGTCACTTACATGAATATGCACGAATTACAAAGTATTTGACTCAAAAGAGATCAAAACTAAAACATCATTCACTATATTTAGATATTGGCGACCATGTTGACCTTTCGGCGCCTGTCACTGAAGCAACTATGGGGATAAAAAACGTCGAATTATTAAATATGGCGCATTGCGATATCGCTACTATTGGCAATAATGAAGGTATGACTATTTCTCATGATGCATTAAATACTTTATATGACAATGCAACATTCGATGTCACTTGTGCGAATGTCTTTGATGAACATGGGCATTTACCCCGTAATATGTCATCATCATTCATAAAAGTTATAGACGGAGTACGCATACTATTTATTGCGGCTACTGCTCCATTCACTCCTTTTTATCGTGCTTTAGACTGGATTGTGACAAATCCTTTAGAAGCAATTAAAGATGAAATAAAAGCTAATGAAGGTGCTTATGATTTACTTGTGATTATGAGCCATGTTGGTGTATTCTTTGACGAAAAATTATGCCAAGAAATTCCAGAAATTGATTTGATTTTAGGTAGTCATACACACCACTATTTTGAAAATGGTGAGATTAACAATGGTGTTCTGATGGCTGCAGCAGGAAAATATGGGCATTTTTTAGGGGAAGTCACACTAGAAATTGAAAATAATAACATAATTAAAAAACAAGCAATACTCCATCCACTCGACAAATTACCAGAAGTTGAGACTCATTTTGATGAAGAAGGGAAAATGTTGTTAAATGATTCAGTGATTGATCGACCAATTTCTTTACCTAGAAAAACAGATACCATTACTCAAACAGCTCATATCTTAGCAGAAAGTATTTTTGAATTTACGAATGCAGACTGTACAATTATTAACGCAGGACTCATCGTAAACGGCATAGAGGCAGAGCGATTAACGGAGTATGATATACATCAGATGTTACCTCACCCTATTAACGCAGTCCGTATTAGATTAAGTGGGCGAGAGTTGAAAAATATAATAATCAAAAGTCAAAAACAAGAATATCTTAATGAACATGCCCAAGGCCTGGGTTTTAGAGGTAATATTTTTGGTGGCTATATTTTATATAATTTAGGATTTATTGAGTCTGAATCACGTTACTTTATAAATGGTGAATTAATAAATGATGATGAAACGTATATATTAGGAACGATAGATATGTATACGTTTGGACGCTATTTTCCTACTTTAAAAGATCAGTCTATAGATTACTTGATGCCAGAGTTTTTAAGAGATATTTTTAAAGAAAAATTATTGGAATATTAAAATATGACTTTATACGTTTTAATTTACCTGAATTTTCGTTATAATGATTAGAGATTTCAAATCAGGAGGATTGTGCGGTTATGGCTACTAAAAATGAAGAGATTTTACGTAAACCAGATTGGTTGAAAATAAAGCTAAATACTAACGAAAACTACACTGGTCTTAAGAAAATGATGCGCGAAAAGAATTTACATACAGTTTGCGAAGAAGCAAAGTGTCCAAATATACATGAATGTTGGGGAGAACGTCGTACAGCTACGTTTATGATTTTAGGTGCAGTTTGTACACGTGCATGTCGTTTCTGTGCAGTTAAAACAGGACTTCCAAATGAATTAGATTTAGATGAGCCAGAACGCGTGGCTGAATCTGTAGAATTAATGAATTTAAAACACGTTGTTATTACAGCTGTGGCTCGTGATGACTTAAGAGATGCAGGATCAAATGTATACGCTGAAACTGTACGTAAAGTACGTGAGCGTAATCCTTTCACATCTATAGAAATCTTGCCTTCAGATATGGGTGGAGACTATGATGCTTTAGAAACTTTAATGGCGTCAAAACCAGACATTTTAAACCATAATATCGAAACAGTCCGCCGTTTGACACCGAGAGTTCGTGCTAGAGCAACTTATGATCGTACATTAGAGTTCTTAAGACGTTCTAAAGAGTTACAACCTGATATCCCAACAAAATCAAGTCTTATGGTTGGATTAGGTGAAACACACGAGGAAATCTATGAAACAATGGATGACCTACGAGCTAATGATGTTGATATTTTAACGATTGGTCAATATTTGCAACCTTCACGTAAACATTTAAAAGTTGAAAAATATTATACACCATTAGAATTTGGTAAATTAAGAAAAGTAGCAATGGATAAAGGATTTAAACATTGCCAAGCAGGACCACTTGTAAGAAGTTCATATCATGCCGACGAGCAAGTAAATGAAGCGGCTAAAGAAAAACACCGTATTGGTGAAGAGCAACTTGGTACAGAAATCGGTAAGCATTTAAATAAATAAGTTAATTGAAGACTTAGTTCATTTGTTATAGTTGTGGTGATGCGCAATACTAGTGAGCTAAGTCTTTCTTAGAAGTAAAATATAATTACATACAAGTCAAAGAACTATTTATTAATAAATTAGCTAGCGAATAATAGTAATTTGATGCGTTTAGATTAGGTGAATGACATGATAAAGTTAAATGGACAATTTTTTGAAATCATAGAAGATTATAGAGAATGTTTTGATGAAGAAACATTTGTCAATCGCTATTCAGATATATTAGATAAGTATGATTTTATTGTTGGAGATTTTGGTTATGATCAACTTAGGTTAAAAGGTTTTTATAAAGATTCTAATAAGAAAGCCGAATTAAGCAAACGCTTCTCAACAATTCAAGATTATTTATTAGAATATTGTAATTTTGGTTGCCCGTACTTTATATTAAGACGTATTCCAGAAGCAGAAATGAAAAATTATGTAGAGTCAAATGACATAGTTGAAACAGATTTTGAAGAAGATAAGTTGCATGATGTTAAAATAAAGCCTAGTATTCAAGATACTGAACAATAATGATTTTGATTACATAGTGCTTTAAATAATATTTACAATATACTTTAGCATTATGTGCAATAGTAATGTATGTATAGTGTGTTTAGAAATTTGATACATAAATAGAATAGTCCGAATTAAAAAAGCAACTTTATTCGTTTTTTGAATAAAGTTGCTTTTGGTTTATATTGTAGAAGAGAACATATTTACAGAGCATAGAATTGAATTACTATCGTTAATATAAATATTTTTACTTAGCTAAGGTTTGTTACTTTAATAATATTTATATACTAGCGCGCGTTTATTGAATCACTTCATTAAGGTATTCTGAAATTTCATTGCCTTCGTCTTCATTAACTCCTAAGATGTGGGCAATATAACCTTCTTCTTCTAAATCGTCGGTACCTATTATACCGAATTGATTCGTTTGCATATTTAATACAATCGTTTTACCGAAATGACGATTAGTTTGGACTAACATTAGGTCGTAGCGACTATGTTCACCAACAAAACCAACAAATTGCACCTGAGCAGATTCATCATCATCATAAAGATACATATCAATCACTTTGAAACACTCCTTACTTCTTCTATTTTACAAATCTAATTATTATAGATATTTAATTTAGTTAAAAAGTCTTAATTTACAGTATAACCATAAATGAATTCGACTGCAAAGGTATGGTATGATGAGATTGATAGGGGTGAAAAGATGTATTTCGTGAATAAAGATCAATTAAATACAAAATTAAATTACTTGCAACAACTTATTGAAGATTATCCGCAAAACAAAAAGAATGTTTATGCGTTCGAACGTATAGCACAAATGTTTATTGAATCAGCAGTAGACATTGGAAACATGATTATTGATGGTTTTATCTTAAGAGACCCAGGAAATTATAGAGACGTAATAGATATCTTAGCTTTGGAAAAAGTGATTTCAGAAGATACACAAAATCAAATCAATAAAACTGTAGATGTTAGAAAACAATTTGTTCATTATTATGATGAACTTGATACCGTTAAATTAGTACCACTTTTTGATGAATCGGTATCTTATTATCAAACATATGTAGAAGAAGTTATACAATTTTTAAAGAGTGAAGATGTACCTGTAACTGCATTTGGCAAAAAAGGAGAATAAGTAATATGAAAAAATATCAAGCTTACCTAATTGATTTGGATGGTACTTTATATAAAGGTGATGAACATATAGATGGCGCGTCTCAATTTATATCATATTTAAATCAAAACAAAATTCCACATTTATATGTGACTAATAATTCTACCAAAGATCCAGAAGAAGTAGCTGCAAAGTTAAATAAAATGGGATTAGTCGCACAAGCTGATGAGGTGGTTACATCAGCGCTAGCTACTGCAGAATATATTGCTGAGGAATCTCCAGGAGCAAGTGTATATATGCTAGGTGGTAGCGGGCTGAAACATGCGTTAACAGAGAAAGGATTAGTAGTTAAAGAAGATGAATTTGTAGATTATGTTGTTATTGGTTTAGATGAAGCCGTTACCTATGAAAAATTAGCAACTGCTACTCTAGGGGTGCGTAATGGTGCGAAATTTATTTCAACTAACCAAGATGTATCTATACCAAAGGAACGTGGATTTTTACCTGGAAATGGCGCGATTACAAGCGTGGTCACAGTATCAACCGGCGTTCAACCCACATTTATCGGTAAACCAGAACCAATTATTATGAAAAAAGCGTTAGACATTTTAGGATTAGAGCGCTCAGAGGTTGCGATGGTCGGTGACTTATACGACACAGATATTATGTCGGGTATCAATGTGAATATTGATACGATTCATGTACAAACGGGTGTAACAACCAAAGAAGAAATTGGACAGAAGCCAGTGCCTCCGACATATACATTTAAAGATTTAAATGAGGTTATCAAAGAACTCGAGAGTTAGGAGTGATTGAATGGAAAAAATCATTGTAAGTAGAAGTATTCCACAACCATTTATAGATCAATTAGAGGCTATTGCACAAGTTGAAATGTGGGATGAGTCTTTAATACCAATGCCAAGAGAGCAATTTCTAGAGTCTATTAAAGATGCAACTGCTTGTTTGATTACTTTAAGTGAAAAAATAGATAGTGAAGTTATCAAAGCTGCTTCAAAATTAAAAGTGATTGCTAATATGGCAGTTGGTTTTGATAATATAGATGTACCCCTTGTAAATAGTAAAGGGATTACTGTAACTAATACACCTGGTGTACTTACTGAAACAACTGCAGAACTTGGATTTACATTAATGTTAACAGTAGCTAGACGTATTGTGGAAGCTGAAAAGTATGTTCAAAATGGAGAGTGGCAAAGTTGGGGTCCATACTTGTTTGCCGGAAAAGATTTGTCTAATGCCAATGTAGGAATATATGGTATGGGTGAGATTGGCAAGGCATTTGCAAGAAGATTAAAAGGTTTTGATACTAAGATAATGTATCATAATAGATCTAGAAATAAAGATACTGAAAAAGCACTTGGTGCATTGTACGTTCCTTTTGATACTTTGCTTGAACATAGTGATTTTATTATTTGTACTGCACCGCTTACAGAAGAAACTAGAAATAAATTTAATGCTCAAGCATTTGAAAAAATGAAAAATGATGCTATTTTTATAAATATAGGACGAGGTGCTGTCGTAGATGAAGAGGCACTTGTATTTGCATTACAAAACAGACAGATTGCAGCTTGTGGACTAGATGTTCTGCGTGAAGAGCCTATAGACATGGCACACCCTTTATTATCGATGGATAATGCGGTTATCGTCCCACATATTGGAAGCGCATCTGTTATAACTAGAAATCGTATGATTCAATTATGTGTTGATAATATAAGATTAGTATTAAACAATCAACGAGCTAAAACACCAGTCACTGTAAAATAAATTTTGTAAATAGATGATATATCAATGTTTTATATTATTATATCCTAATATAAAACAAAAAGGGTAAAGCATTAATTACTTAGCGATAATATAGAAATACGCCTCTGTTAAAAATAGAGGCGTATTTTTATGTGAAATTTTAATTATTAGACTATCAATAACGACGAAAAGACTATCATATAAAAACTAAGTGAATAAGAGTCAAGTTTGTCACAAATTTGACTCAATTAAATATCTATATATTAAATTTAAAAGTAAGGATATAATGAATTATTTTCAAAATAACTTATTGCTTTTAAATATTACTTTATACATTTTCCGTAGCAATATAATTAATCTATTGCATATTTTATATGCGATAGATATCAACTGCATCGCGAAATTATAGCGTTAGTCAAGCGTTTTTACTATCAATTTATAACTAATCATTACATTATTTTCACAATAATAAAATATAACTTTGAATCATGTTATGTAAAATAAACTAAGGATTGACAGTAGTTTTGGTTTTATAAAACTATATAAAATGAACAATCTAACATTTTTGTTATATATAAAGATGTTAATTCGATTGTCACAACATCATAAAAAATGTATAATAAGTTGGTAAAATGTTAAAGTAGTGTAAATAGTACTACAACAAAAAACTTACTTATGTAATAAATAGTTAATAATATAAAAAAATAATCTAAAAGAAGAGGTGGAAAATGCGTAAAGAGATGGAAAATACAACGAAATATCAAAAAATTAAACCATGGTTATTAACGCTTTTATATTTTGCAATATTTATAGCACTGTATTTAATTTATGGTTCTGGAGATACGCATAATAACTTTATTTATAATGAATTTTAGTCGAGGAGAATAGTATGAAGGATATTATATATTCATTAATTGAAAATGAAAAAATGTACCCTGAGCAAATAGCGATAAAGCATAATACAAATGTATTAACGTATCGAGAGTTAAATCAATATGTAAATAAACTCGCCGATTTAATCAAAGATACTAAAAGTCCATTAATCGTATATGGTCATATGTCACCATTTATGATTGTAGGAATGATTGCTAGCATAAAAGCGGGATGTGGTTATGTACCACTTGATATATCAATGCCTGAAGAGCGTATTAATACTATTATTGAAAAAATTAACCCAGATATTATTTTTAATACAAGTGAACATTCACTAGATAGTAATGGCAGAGTAATCATTAATACTGAAACACTTTTGACGGATAACCGTACAGTTGAATTTGAATCTAAAATTAAAGATCAAGATATTGCGTATACTATTTTTACATCGGGCTCTACTGGGGAACCTAAGGGTGTACAAATTAGGTATGAAAGTCTTAACGAATTTACGAACTGGATGGTAGATTTGAATAAAATAGGTGAGAATCAACAATGGCTAAATCAAGCACCATTTTCATTTGATTTATCTGTAATGGCAATTTATCCATGTATAGCTACTGCAGGCACATTAAATTTAGTAGATAAGACAATGATTAACAAACCAAAATTATTAAATGATATGTTAGAGCAATCCAATATAAACGTTTGGGTGTCTACACCATCATTTATGGAAATGTGCTTAATGCTACCTAATTTATCTGAAGCACACTATGAAAGCTTAAAAGAATTTTTCTTTTGTGGTGAAATTTTACCTCATAAAACTGCTAAGATGTTGTTACAACGTTTCCCATCTGCATATATTTATAATACATACGGGCCGACAGAAGCGACAGTTGCAGTTACTAGTATCTTAATTACTGAAGCAGTTATTAATCAATATAATCCATTACCAGTAGGTAAAGTGAGACCGAGAACGCAATTGTCTTTAGCCGAAAATGAAGAATTAATCATTTCTGGACAATGCGTAAGTGAAGGTTATGTGAAAGATGAGCAACGCTCTAATGCAGTGTTTAAAAATATAGATAATAACAGGGCGTATTTTACTGGTGATAAAGCAACAGTTCAAGATGACCTATGGTTTATCACAGGGCGTATAGATTTTCAAGTGAAATTAAATGGATACCGTATGGAACTAGAAGAAATAGAATTTCATTTAAGACAATTAGATATAGTCAAAGAAGCAATTGTTGTACCAGTGTACAAAAACGATAAAGTAACGCAATTACAAGGCGTTGTAGTGTTAAATGACTTAAATGATAACAAAGATGAACAAACGTTGATACACGATATCAAACAAGAACTTAAACAAGCGATGCCAGAATATATGATTCCGAGAAAGATTATATTTAAAGAACAATTTCCTTTAACAATAAACGGAAAATTAGATCGTAAGCAGATTGCCGAGGATGTATTAGCATGATCCCATATGGTACATTTACGTTCTTTCTTATAGCATTTATAGTCTTAATTCCGGTAATTATATTAGGTTTAGTTGGAAAAAGAAGCCGTATTTATAATGGTATAAGTACAGCTATTATGATTGTGCTCATTTTTTCCTCAGATAAACATAATTTGTTTGGCCAAGCATATTTAAGTGTTCAACTTATAAACTTTGTTTTATATCTATTATGGCAAGTAGCAATCATTATGTTTTATTGGAAATCACGTTCAAAAAACAACTCATTTATAAAGTTTTTCGCGGTTATTGTTTTATCAATCTTGCCACTTGTAGTGGTGAAAGTAATGCAAAGTTCATGGTTTGGTGCTGCACAATTAAAGCTCCATGAAAATAAAGTAATTGAATTTATAGGTTTCTTAGGTATTTCTTATGTTACTTTCAAAAGTGTTCAATTATTAATGGAAATTCGTGATGGTTCAATAAAAGAAGTGAAAGCTACTAAAGTATTTCAATTTATTTCGTTTTTCCCTACAATTTCATCTGGTCCAATTGACCGCTACAAACGTTTTGTTAAAGATGAAAGTAAAATACAAAGTAGCGAAAGTTATCGAGCGTCACTTAATAAAGCAATACATTTCATCATGTTAGGTTTTTTATATAAATACATTATTGCTTATTTAATACAAGTTTATGCAATTAATCCATTAATGTTAGATTTTTCAAATTTCACTGCTAAATGGTTATATATGTATGCATATAGTTTGTATTTATTCTTTGATTTCGCTGGTTATTCATTATTTGCGATGGCGTTTAGCTATTTATATGGCATACAGACGCCACAAAACTTTAAGCAACCGTTTAAAGCAAAGAATATTAAAGATTTTTGGAATAGATGGCATATGTCCTTATCTTTTTGGTTTAGAGATTGTATCTATATGAGATCGTTATTTTTTATGTCGAAAAAACGCTTATTAAAAAATCAATTTACAATGTCTAATATTGCTTTCTCATTAAACTTTTTAATTATGGGTATTTGGCATGGTATTGAAGTTCATTATATTTTGTATGGTTTATATCACGCAATTTTGTTTATTGGTTATGGTTATTATGAAAAATGGCGGAAAAATCATCCACCAAGATGGTCTAACCAATATACATCAATGTTAAGTATTATTGTTACATTCCATTTTGTAACGTTTGGTTTTCTTATCTTTTCTGGGAAACTGTTTTAATTATAAGGAGGATTTATTATGGAATTTAGAGAACAAGTATTAGATTTATTAACTGAAGTTGCTGAAAATAATGTCATTAAGGAAAATCCAGACATAGAGCTTTTTGAAGAGGGGATTATTGATTCTTTTCAAACGGTAGGTCTTTTGTTAGAGATTCAAAATAGATTAGATATTGAAGTATCGATTATGGATTTTGATAGAGATGAATGGGCGACACCTAACAAGATTGTAGCGGTATTAGAAGAATTACGATGAAATTAAAACCGTTTATACCTATTATTTTCAGTCTTGTATTGTTTGGAATTTTCTTAGTGTTGCCAGCAAGTTGGTTCACTGGATTAATCAATTCCAAGACAGTAGCTACGCAAAGTGTTGCTCTAACAGATCAAGTACTAAAAGGAACTTTAGTGCAAGATAAAATGTATCAATCTGATGCTTATTACCCGATATATGGTTCTAGTGAATTAGAAAAAGATGATCCATTTAATCCAGCAATTTTATTAAATAATCGAAATCAAGTTAGTAAGAAACCATTTTTAATTGGTACTGGTGGTTCGACAGATTTAGTAAATGCTGTGGAACTAGGTTCGCAATATGGGAATTTGAAAGATAAGAAAATGGCATTTATTGTTTCACCACAGTGGTTTACAAAAAATGGCTTAACACAAGATAATTTTAAGGCGCGTATTTCAAAGGCACAGCTCAATCAATTGTTTAACCAAGAGCAATTAAGCCCTGAACTTAAACAACGTTATGCCAAACGATTATTACAATTTAAAGATGTGGAGAATCGCGCATATTTAGAAAAAGTGGCACAAGGAAAAACACAAAAAAATAAAAATTATCTTTCAAAATTTAATGATGAACAATTGAAAAAAATTGAAGCTATTAAATCTGTGTATCCATTGAGAAAATCGCCTGTATCGCATATCGATCCTATTACTTCAAAAAATGATTCTTGGAATGATATGATGACAGAAGCTAAAGTCTATGGCGCGAAGCATACAAAAACAAATGAATTTGGTATTCGAGATGAATATTGGGATTTAATCAAAAAACATAAACGAAAAATTAATAGAAATCATGAATTTAGGGAAAATTCGCCTGAATTTAAAGATTTAGAGTTACTCGTAGATACATTACGAGAAGCTGGTGCGGATGTTGACTATATAATTATACCTTCTAACGGTAAGTGGTATGACCACATCGGTATTGATAAAGATAGACGTCAGAAAATATATAAAAAAATTGATAAAACTATAGTGGATCATGGCGGACAGACATACGATATGTCAGATAAAGACTATGAACCATATGTTGTAAGTGATGCAGTACATATTGGCTGGAAAGGCTGGGTATACATCACTAAAAATATCGATGAACATATGCACCAAAAATAGCATACAAAAAATAAAAATTCCTTTCAATATTTAAACAATTAAGTGAAATATTGAAAGGAATTTTCGCGTGAAAATTAAAACAAGACAATGAAATCAATCTTATTGAAAGTTCATTGCCCTGTTTCTTATAAAAGTGTTCGAAAGGAACCAAATTTTCTGATGTTATATTTAAAGCATCTATTATTTAGAATACTTGTTCTACTTCGATTACTCCTGGTACTTCTTCGTGTAAAGCACGTTCTATACCTGCTTTTAATGTAATTGTTGAACTTGGGCATGTACCACAAGCACCATGTAATTGTAATTTAACAATTCCGTCTTCTACGTCAACAAGGGAACAGTCACCACCATCACGTAGTAAGAAGGGACGTAATTTTTCGATAACTTCCGCTACTTGATCAAACATTGTTACGTTTTCAGTTGGCATGGAAATGCCTCCTTTCAAGTATATTATTTCATTTTCTACTTATCTTTTTATTATAATAGAAATGTAACGAAAAATCTATAATTCAAGATAAAAGGGGAAAAGATATATGGACAAAATAAGTGTTGTTGTTTATGGAGCAGATGTTATTTGTGCAAGTTGTGTCAATGCACCGACGTCTCGTAATACATTTGACTGGTTGCAACCATTATTACAGAGAAAGTATCCAGATAAACAATTTGAATTTACGTATATCGATATCGAAAAAGATACCGAAAATCTGTCAGATCATGATCAACAATTTATTGAGCGTATTCAAGATGATGAACTCTTTTATCCACTCGTAACTATGAATGACGAGTATGTCTCTGATGGATATATACAATTGAAGGATATAACTCGCTTTTTAGATAATCATTAAATCAATTAATTCGATTAAAAAGATACTTAAGTTATGACTATTAACCATATAAAGTTTATGGTACTAAAATCTTATTTTTTAAAACACAGGCACCGTCATTAACAAATGACGGTGCCTGTGTTTTTAAGTATAAAATGGACTTTCAATAAAATTAATTCATTTAGTTTATATTTACTAAAGTCATTAATTAACCGTTATGATATTTATACATCCAAAGTACACCGGATTTTAAAATGGAAGCTAAGCGACCTGTAACGGTACGATCCATAATATAAGCAAATCCCTTTTTGTCTCCTAAGGAACCAAGGAAACCTTGTATTTTGATTTCTGGCATCTTTTCAGGTAGAGGTTTACCTTGCCATTGTAATTTCATAACATCTGCAATTTGGTCGCCTTGAGCTTCTGCTAGTTGAGCACTTGGTGCATGTGGCAATTCTGCACAATCACCTACGACATACACATTTTTGTAAGTTGGTACTTGGTGATATTGGTTTAAGATCACACGACCACTTTTACTAATGTCTATAGGTAAATTTCTTACTAGCTCTACTGGTTGAATTCCAGCAGTCCAGACAATTAAATCCACATCTTCAGGTACGTCATTATTATAAATGCGACCTGGTTCCACGCGATTAATATCAGAATTAGGAACGACTGTTACATCATGCTCGTTGAACCATTTTTCAATATACTTACTAAGTTTTTCAGGGAAACGACATAAAATACGTTCGCCTCTATCGTAAAGAAAGATTTGAAGATCTTTACGGCTTTCTCTTAATTCACTAGCTAATTCAATACCACTTAAACCAGCGCCAACGATACCTACTTTGGCACCATTTGGTAGTTCGCTTAAATGATGGAAAGTCTCACGTGATTTAGAAAGTGTTTGAATACTATGCGTGTATTCTTCAGCACCAGGGACATTATGATATTTATCTTCACAACCTAAACCAATCACTAATTCATCATAGTCTACTTTCGTGTTACCAACAGAAACAATTTGATCTTCTAAATTAATATCATTGATTTCACCATAGACATTGTTAATTCTATCTGAATCAGGAAAGTTCATGCGAATATCTTTATCTGACTTTGTACCAGCTGCTAATTCATAAAATTCTGGTTTTAAACCATGATAAGGCATACGATCTATTAATGTAATCGTATAATTTTCAGGCAGTGCAGATGGTAAGATATGTGACATGATACGCATATTTCCATAACCGCCACCTAATAATACTAAGTTTTTCATTTGTGATACCCCTCTAGTAAAAATTGTATTGAGCATAAACATACAATTACTTACTTCTAATAGTAGGTAATTGAACTTGTTATCTCGTCAATGTAAGTTATTAAATATAATTTGGTTAAATCATATTTCGTCCTGCATCGATATACCAATTTTCTATAATCAGCTTACTTATATTTATTATATGCTTTTTTATTTGTTACTACAAATAAAGAAGACAAATTGTAATTATTAAAAATATATATTTTATTTTAACGGACATTATTTTCTGAAACTTTATTGTGTGCGTAATGCAAAGTGCATATTATTTCTAACTATTTATCAAGTTATATTTTATAAGCTAGTATGTAGAAATAACAATAACGTTTTTGTTATAATTGCTTAACTGATATTTTATGAGAGGGTGTATTATGAATCCAATAATCGAGTTCTGCATTTCGAATTTAGCGAAGGGTGGAGATTATGTATATAATCAGCTTGAAAATGACCCAGGTGTAGACGTATTAGAATATGGCTGTTTACAAAATTGTGGCATTTGTTCTAGTGGGTTGTATGCATTAGTGAATGGTGATATCGTTGAAGGTGATTCGCCGGATGATTTATTACAAAAAATTTACGCACATATAGAAGAAACATGGATTTTTTAGGGAGGTAAAAATAATGGCTATTATTGAAATAACTGAAGCTGCTGCATATGAAGTTAAGGATATGTTACAGCAAAATGATATGGCAGATGGTTATTTGAAAGTTAAGGTAAACGGTGGCGGTTGTACCGGATTAACTTATGGTATGTCTGCTGAAGCTGATCCTGCTGAAAATGATGAAATATATGAGTTTCATGGTTTGAAAGTATTAATTGATAAATATGATAAACCAGTTTTAGATGGAACAACGATTGATTTTAAACAATCACTAATGGGCGGTGGATTCCAAATAGACAACCCTAATGCAATTGCTTCATGCGGTTGTGGTAGTTCGTTTAGAACTGCAAAAGTTGCTGGTTCACCAGAAGATTGCTAAATTATAGTATCTAGATTAAAAGACTATAGTTCACTTAAAATAAGTGTAAACTATAGTCTTTTAATCGTTTATGTGAAATAATAAACAATATGGTCGTTGGTGCTTGAAAATCAGCAGTAAAAACTATAAAATTAGTATTGGATGAAAAATGTCTTTTTTGTGAATTACTATATTGCGAATGGGGTATAGAAAAAGACTATAGCAACAAAAAAATTAAGAAAGCTTAGGTGAATGAAATGGCTCAAGATCGTAAAAAAGTATTAGTTCTAGGCGCTGGCTATGCCGGTTTACAAACTATTACAAAATTACAAAAGCAAATTTCAGCAGATGAAGCTGAAATTACATTAATTAATAAAAATGATTACCACTACGAAGCAACGTGGTTACACGAGGCTTCAGCAGGTACTCTTAGCTATGAAGATTTACTATATCCAGTTGAAAGTGTTGTAGACAAAAACAAAGTTAACTTTGTTAAGGCAGAAGTTACTAAAATTGATCGCAACGCGAAAAAAGTCGAAACAGATGCTGGAATCTTTGACTTTGATATCTTAGTTGTAGGTTTAGGCTTTGAAAGTGAAACGTTTGGTATCAAAGGTATGAAAGATCATGCTTTCCAAATTGAAAACATATTAACTGCTCGTCAATTATCTCGTCACATCGAAGATAAATTTGCTAACTATGCATCTTCAAAACAAAAAGATGATAAAGATCTAGCAATCATTGTTGGTGGTGCTGGATTTACTGGTGTAGAATTCTTAGGTGAATTAACTGATAGAATTCCAGAATTATGTAATAAATATGGTGTTGAGCAAAGCAAAGTGAAAATTACTTGTGTTGAAGCTGCTCCTAAAATGTTACCGATGTTCTCTGATGAACTAGTTAACTATGCAGTAAGTTACTTAGAAGGTAAAGGTGTAGAATTCAAAATTGGTACACCGATTGTTGCAGCTAACGAAAAAGGTTTCGTTGTAAAAGTTAATGACAAAGAAGAACAATTAGAAGCTAATACAGTTGTATGGGCTGCTGGCGTTCGTGGTAGTAAATTAATGGAAGAATCATTCGAAGGCGTAAAACGTGGACGTATTGTAACTAAACAAGATTTAACAATCGAAGGTTATGACGATATCTTTGTTATTGGTGACTGTTCTGCATTTATCCCTGCTGGAGAAGAACGTCCATTACCAACTACAGCACAAATCGCTATGCAACAAGGTGAACATACTGCTAAAAACATTAAAAATGTATTAGAAGGTCAACCAACTCAAGAATTTGATTATGTTGATCGTGGTACTGTATGTTCATTAGGTGCACATGATGGTGTTGGCGTTGTTTATGGTAAAGATATCCAAGGTAAAAAAGCAGCATTCATGAAGAAAGTTATTGATACTCGTGCAGTATTTAAACTTGGCGGTATCGGTTTAGCATTCAAAAAAGGTAAATTTTAATATATAATTTAAACATGTAATTCACATATCTAACTGTGATGAAAATTTTTAAAGAAGCGGGATAAAAAAACACTTTCTAAAATGATTTTATTGTCTCGCCAAGACCTTGATGAAAAGTGGATAAAAGGGAAAACTATCCATACTACAGTCATCATTATCTAAAACATATCTGAGGCCGAGACATGATTTATGTCCGGTCTCTTTTTAATAGTATTACTTTAAAATGCATTAAAAGAAGTTCAAACTAATAAAGGAGAGATGGTATATGCTAGTTAACCTTAAAAATACTAACGACATAGCAACAAACACACTGATTATCGGTTTGCCTGAACATTTAAATCAGTTAGGGGAAATCATTATTAATGGTGATAATATTAATGATAAACTAAAATTATTAAAACAAAATCAAATAGTTAATACTACTATTGGTACAGTTTCCAGCACGATGTTTACAATACATGATGAATATATCAAACTGATAACTGTTGGCATGGGGAATATTAAAACCTTGGCTTATAATGACTATTTGAAAATATTTGGAAATTTATTTCAATACTTAAAACAAAACCGTATTACACAAGCCTCTTTTAAATTAGAAACTTTTGAAGCGCAAGCTTTAACTAGAAATGCAGTTGCAGAGATATTAGGGCAACAAGGTGTTCGTGCGATCTATCAATTTGATAACTATAAAACAGATAAACCTACGCCTTATGAACTAACATTAGATATACATACAGACGATGATGACATACTGAAATCTATTGAAGAAGGTCAAATTATTGGTAATTCAATAAACTTAGCGCGTGACTATAGTAATATACCACCAAACATTTTAACTCCTGAATATTATGCAAACTCTATTTGCGATCATTTTAAAGAGACAGAAGTAGATGTTGATATTAAAGATCATGAGACTTTACAAAATGAGGGGTTTGGCTTAATTCATGCAGTAGGTAAAGGTTCTAAACATGGACCGAGAGTCATTACATTAACATATAATGGTGGGAAAACAGATGAAGCACCTATTGCATTAGTAGGTAAAGGTATTACTTATGATTCAGGTGGTTATTCTATAAAAGGAAAAGTAGGCATGCAAACGATGAAATTCGATATGTGTGGATCTGCTAACGTCATAGGAATGATAGAAGTTGCTCGCAAGCTTAAATTGAAAATAAATATTGTCGGTGTTATTGCTGCAGCAGAAAATATGATAAATGAAACTGCAATGAAACCGGATGATGTATATACAGCTTTAAGTGGTGAATCAGTTGAAGTGTTGAATACAGATGCAGAAGGTCGCTTGGTATTAGGTGATGCAGTATTCTATGCGAATCAATTCCAGCCACAAGTGATTTTAGATTTTGCAACATTAACAGGTGCAGCCATTGTAGCTTTAGGAGATGATAAGGCTGCCGTGTTTAGTCATAATGCAACAAATCATTTACAAACAATACTTAATTATGCACAGACTAATGATGAATTTGTATTTGAATTACCTATGACAACTACTGAACGTAATTTAATCAAAAATAGTGATGTTGCAGACTTAGTTAATCATACAAATGGCCAAGGCAAAGCTTTATTTGCAGCAACGTTTATCAATCATTTTGCAGGAGATACACCTCATATGCATTTTGACATAGCTGGACCTGCAACTATCAATAAAAATACGTATAAAGGTCCAAAAGGGCCGACAGGGTACTTAATTCCTACAATAGTTGAATGGTTACGCAATTTAAAATAATTATGAAAGTTTAGAGATACGCTAACATAACGTGTTCTCTTTAATTTGTTGTATTTATTAATAATATATCATAACTAATACTTTAAAAATTAATAGAAATATAGTTGTTTTTGAGTGGAAGTATGAAGTTAATTTTAAAATATTGATTTCATACTTCCACTTTTTTAGTTATTTAAATCACTAAAAGAGATGAAATAATAATGCTATTAATCGTGCGTAATTAGGCTTTTAAAGATACAAAAATAAACATCATACAATTAACTATTAAAAGAAGAATATGAAATCAATGAATAAATTGTTTGTTGTGTTTGACAAGTGCTCATGTTATTGATATTATAGTTTTCATGATGCTTTAGTTCGATAACGTGGTAAAGGAGTTGTGCTTTGTGATAAATGCTGTAGTAATAGCAGTGGTACTGATGATTATTTTATGTTTATGTAGATTAAATGTAGTAATCAGTTTGTTTATCAGTGCCTTAGTAGGTGGATTAATTGCAGGTATGAGTGTTTCAGATATCGTGTCTGTTTTTGGTAAGAATATTGTAGATGGTGCAGAAGTAGCACTAAGTTATGCATTGCTTGGTGGCTTTGCAGCGCTTATTTCTTATAGTGGAATTACCGACTATTTAGTGAATAAGATTATAAATGGTATCCATGCTGAAAATAGCAAGATGTCACGTATTAAAGTGAAAGTAATCATCATATTAGCTTTATTAGTGATGAGCATTATGAGTCAGAACTTAATACCTGTCCATATTGCGTTTATTCCTATTGTAATACCACCGTTAATTAGTTTGTTTAATGAACTGAATATAGATAGAAGACAAATAGCAATTATTATAGGATTTGGTTTATGTTGGCCTTATGTCTTATTACCTTTTGGTTTTGGTCAAATATTCCACCAAATTATTCAGAATGGCTTCACTAAAGCAAATCACCCAATTGAAATGGACATGATTTGGAAAGCCATGATTATTCCATCTTTAGGTTATATTTTTGGGCTGGTTGCAGGTATCTTTTATTATAGAAAGCCAAGAAAATACATTCAACATGAAGAGATTAAAGATAATAGCCAAATAGAAATTAAACCCTACGTACTTATAGTTACTGTTATTTCAATTATAGCAACATTCTTAGTGCAATTATTAACAGACTCTATGATCTTTGGTGCGTTAGCGGGTGTGCTTGTATTCTTTGTTTCAAGAGCATATAAATGGACGGAATTAGACAAGCAGTTTGTTGATGGTATAAAAATCATGTCATTTATCGGTGTAGTTATATTATCTGCTAATGGTTTTGCAGGAGTAATGAATGAAACCGGAGATATTAACAGACTTGTAGAAGGATTAAGTGGAGTTATAGGGGAAAACAAATTAGTTAGTATCATAGTGATGTATATAATTGGCTTAGTAGTTACCTTAGGCATTGGTTCATCATTTGCTACTATTCCAATCATTGCTACGTTATTTGTACCTTTAGGAGAATCGTTAGGTTTAAGCACTATGGCATTAATTGCTTTAATAGGTACAGCCAGTGCATTAGGGGATTCAGGTTCACCAGCAAGTGATTCTACGCTTGGCCCTACTGCAGGTTTGGATGTTGATGGGCAACATGATCACATTCGGGATACTTGTATACCTAACTTTCTATTTTACAATATTCCATTAATTATTTTTGGAACAATTGCTGCTATGGTACTATAAAAGGTATATAAAGAAAATGAGGTGACACAATGGCTAATATGTTAGATGCGTTAGATATTAAAGTTGTGAAACAAGAACGTGGTTTAATGGTAATGTCTATGCCTGTGACAGACAATGTAAAACAGCCATTTGGCTATTTACATGGAGGTGCGAGCCTAGCACTAGGTGAAACAGCATGTTCGATGGGAGCTGCTTATTTAATTGACACTGAACAATATGTACCACTTGGTTTAGAAATGAATGGCAATCATATAGGTTCAACTACTGAAGGGACTATATTTGCAACTGCTACGATTATTCATGAAGGAAAAACCACACAGGTATGGTCTATTGATATTAAAGATAATAAAGATAGATTAATTTGTGTAATGCGAGGTACTATTGCTATAAAACCATTAAAACGTTAATTAATAAAAATAAAGGCCAGAAATATCTATTGAGATGTTTTTGGCCTTTATTTTTGTTTTATTTAGTAGTGATATTTTTAATTATAGTCATCTTTAATTATAATGAAATGTTTTATCTAGAATAAAAAATAAAAATTTCGTTATTGTGTTTATATTTTATTGTTTTATGCTTTGCTTGGTATTTAAGGGCTTATGATTATAATAATGCTTCTGTGATTTGTTGTACTGTTTATATTCAAAAGCTTCTCCGATTCTTAATGAGGCTTCACGTCCTCCCATAATATTACGCGCAAATGGCCCAAGTTCTAAATCAGCCAATCCACCACTTACATAAAGGTTAGGGAGCCATTCTAAAGTTGATGTAATTGAAGGTAGCCCACAGCTACATACAGGAGCTTGATATTCTGTTATTAATTGCTGGATTAAAGGTTGTTGCATAATCGTTTCTTTAAAGCCTGTAGCTAATAATATATGGTCGTAATGTATACAATAAGTGTCAGTGCAAATATGGTGATTAATTATATCTGTTATTTCGTTGATATGTACTTTAAGACGACCCTCTTTAATATACTTTTTAAGTCTTAATTCTAGTTCTTTTGGCATAGAGCCTTTATGTCTCTCATTTTTAATTGTGTTTAAACGATCAATAGAAGATTGCATAGCACTAAATTTTTTCATATTTTTAGGTCCTAGCCATCCAGGATCTGCGTCAAAGTCATGGACATTTATAGCTTTATTCATCCATAAATGAATCTGATTATTACCGTTTTCCTTTAAAAGTCTTAACGTGAGGTGAGCTGCAGAAATACCGCTACCAACGACATGAGATGTACCTGCATAATTATTTTGTTCATTTTCAAAAATATGAGAAATGCCAGGTTGATTTTGAAATAGTTTAGGAACATATATTTCATGATTACAACCAAATGCAACTATTACATGGTCTGAGCTAATCCAGCTTTGATTGTTCAATTGCATATGCCATTGTTGTTTATTCAGCTTAATATCACTGACATATCCTTGAATATGACAGGAATTTAAATGATATGAATGAATTAAATCATGTGTATGGTCCATAAACATATTTCGATTAGGTCGTTTGTATTGTCCATATGCAGCATTAGTATAATGCATTTTTTTTGCATATTGATTTAGATGAAAAGGGTCAGGGTGTACATGGTGTACACATGGTGAACGTAAATAAGGCATGTCGATACGTTGTGAAAAATTATCGAATTGAGTACATAAATTAGGGTTTGGATCAATAATTAATAATTGTGATGCCTTTAAACCTAAAGATCTTAATTTAATAGCGATAGTTACTGCATGTAATCCACCACCAATAATTGCCCATGTTGTCATAAAATCACTCCCGTTTATTCAAATCGTAATAATTACGATTTAATATATCATGTAATATACTTTATAACAACTGATTTTGTAAATAAATTATGAGAGTAATAAACATACGAATATAAAAGTTTAGTAAATAAAAAAGGGAGAGACACATGTGTCTCTCCCTTTTTTATAGACAGCACTTGGAGAAGGGGAAATGGACTAAACCAAATCCAAGTAAACTATTTTTATAATTTTGTATCTTTCAAATCTTCTTTAATTTCATCATGCTTCGTTCGCTTTGAAGCAGGTGTTTGTAAATTATAAGCTGATTTGATAATCAAATGACTTGCTAAGGGTCCGGTAATTAAAATAAACAAAATACCTATAAATAATTGCATATTTACATAACCTTCTCGACCGATAAAAAATAAGAAAACACCACTAATTAGTAGCATTGAACCTAGTGTTGCAGCTTTACCGGCTGCGTGAGCTCTGGCGTATACATCGTCTAAACGTAATAGACCAATAGCTGCTAGGGCACTGATAAGGGAGCCTAAAATGACTAAGATAAGTGCAATACTAATGACGATCGTCGTTATCATTTTCAATCACCTTACCTTTATCCATATATTTTGCAAATACCGCTGTGCCAAGAAAGGCTAAAATACCTATCAATAAAATGGCAACAATCATATACTTTGTACCTAAGAAAATACTAAATAGTGCAACAATAGCCATGAGTTGAATACCCATTGCATCAAGTGCGACGACCCTGTCAGCGAGAGAAGGGCCGATAATTACACGAACAAGCATGCCTAACATTGATAAAGCTACAATAACTAGCGCAATGATTAAAATAATATTATAGTTCATTAATTTTCGCCTACCTCTCTGACCACTTTTTCAAGGGATGATTTGATACTTTCTGTTTCTTCTTCTTTTGTAGTGAAATCGATACTGTGTATATATATTTTTGTACGATCATCACTAACGCCTAGCACAATTGTGCCTGGTGTTAGAGTAATTAAATTGGATAATAATGCAATTTGCCAGTCATTTTTTAAATCTGTATGGTACGTAAAGAAGGCTGGCTCATTATCAATCCTTGGCTTAATTACAATACGTATAACATCTATGTTTGCTTTTACTAATTCAATTAAAAATACCAAGAATAGTTGCACAATTTTATAGACGGTGATGATATAGAATCTACCTGGTAATACGCCACGCATTAAGTAAACTAATAAAAGTGCGAATAAGTAACCTAAAATAAAGTTATTAAATGTATAGCTGCCTGTGACGAATAACCAAAATACAGAAAGCATCAAATTTACTAATATTTGAACTGCCATATTATTTACCTCCCAATACTGCGTCTCTATAGATACTAGGATTGTAGAATGTCTCAGCAGCATCTTTAATAATTGGTTGCAACCAATCTGCAGAAAGTCCGAAAACAACTGTAATAATGACTGAAATGATTGCTATTGTAAGTATTCCTTTATATTGCAACTTAGGGTTTACTTGATAACCTTCAGATTTTCCGAAAAAGCCTAATAAGAAAATACGAATTACAGAATAAAGAACTACTAAACTTGAAAGTAAAACAACAATACCGCTTAGGTAAAATCCTTTTTCAAAGGTAGCTTGTACAATATAAAATTTACCATAAAAGCCACTTAGTGGTGGTATGCCTGCTAAACTTAATGCAGCGATAAAGAATGTCCATCCTAAAACTGGATAATCTTTAATCAGACCGCCATATTTACGTAAATCATGTGTTTTCGTAATTTTATACATAACTCCAATTAGGAAAAATAATGCTGCTTTTACTAACATGTCATGTAGTGTATAGTATATCGCACCCATCATCCCAGCTTGATTCATCATAGCAATACCAACTAGGATAACGCCTACAGCAATTACGATGTTATAAAGTATGATTTTTTTAGTATCAAAATAGCTGACAGCACCGACACACCCGAAAATAATAGTGAGTAATGCTAGGAATAATATTGTATAAAATGAGAAGTTCGATGAATCATTAAAGAATAAACTAGCTGTTCTTGCAATGGCATATACGCCCACTTTTGTTAATAAAGCACCAAAGAATGCAATAATTGCAATCGGTGGGGCATAATACGCACCTGGCAACCAAATATACATTGGAAATGCACCAGCTTTAGTTGCAAAAACAAAGATAAACATGATAAATATGATTGTTATTATACCGCTATCTTCAGCAGGTAGTTGGCTTATCTTTTCGCTAATATCAGCTAAATTCAAAGTACCGACTACAGAGTAGAGCATAGCTACAGCTATAACAAAGAAAGCTGATGAAGTTACGTTGATAAGTACATATTTAATGGTTTCACTTAATTGTATTTTTGTTCCACCTATAACTAACAAGATATATGAGGCTAAAAGGAATACTTCAAAGAATACAAATAAGTTGAATATATCTCCAGTAATAAATGATCCAATTATACCTGTAACCATAAACATTACTGCGAAATAATAGTAGTATGTTTCGCGCTCTATACCTACAGATTGATAAGAATAAAGGATGATTAACATCGTTATAATCAAACTGGTGATGACAAGTAAGGCACTAAATATATCAAGGACAAAGACAATACTATATGGTGCTTCCCATGAACCTAATTCTAATGTAATAGGGCCATCTCTAAGTACATTCTGGAAATTAATAATTGCAAAAATTAATGTAATAGCTGTACCTGATAAGGCAACGTAGCGCTTTATCCTAGGGCGCTTCCCAATGAATATGAGTGCGATAATAGTAATCATTGGTATGACGAGTAATGAAATAATGAGATTACTCTCTATCATTGTCTAGCACTCCTTTCATACTTTCTACGTTGTCTGTGCCTAATTCTTTATAACTTCTAAAAGCTAACACTAAGAAAAATGCTGTTACAGAAAACGAAATTACTATAGCTGTAAGTATTAATGCCTGTGGAATTGGATCTACATATGAAGTGATTCCTTTTTCATAAATTGGCACTTCACCTTTTTTAAGGCCACCCATAGTAATTAAAAATAAATTGGCTGTGTGAGTTTGTAAAGTAGTCCCAATAATGATACGTATCAAACTTTTAGAAAGAATGAGATAGACGCTCATTGCAGTGAGAATACCACAAACAAAAATCATAACTATTTCCATTACTCATTCTCTCCAATCGCTAATATTATAGTCATTATTGTACCTACAACAGCGCATAATACGCCTAAATCAAAAAATGTAGCAGTATGCATCTCCATTGGTTTTAAAATTACTAGTGGGATTTCAAATGGTGTATGCGTGAAAAAGTTTTTATGATAAAACCAACTGGCCATTGGCGTGGCTAGACAAAAGAAAAAGCCAATACCGATTAATTTTTTAAAGTCCCAAGGAAAAATTTTACGCATCGTTTTTATATCAAAAGCTACTGTAATAATCACGAGTGCACTAGAAAGTAATAACCCTCCTACGAAACCACCACCTGGTGTATAATGTCCAGCTAAAAATAAATATAAGCCAAACATCACGATGAGAAAGAAGATAACAACTGCTGAATATTGAAAGATTAAATTATTTTTCTGTCTGTTCAACGTTTTTACCTCCTTCATCATTTTTATTATTATTTGTACGTAATTTAATCATTGTATACACACCTAAACCAGCAATACCAAGTACTGCAGATTCAAATAAAGTATCGGTACCACGGAAGTCAACAAGGATAACGTTAACCATGTTTGTACCATGGGCTAAGTCATAAACATTTGATTTGTAAAATTCAGCGATAGAGCCGAAATGTCTATTACCATAAGCAATTAAACCAAGTACCGTTACAACGATACCTGCGCAGACCGCAATAACAATATTTACTAATTTAAAAGTACGTGTTTCTTTATGTCTATTTAAATTAGGTAAGTGATAGAAACATAATAAGAACAGTGCAGTTGAGATAGATTCAACTACAAATTGTGTAAGAGCTAAATCTGGTGCACCAAAGAAAATGAAGAATATGGCAACAGAATAGCCTACAGCGCTTGCCATGATAATGCTAAACAATCTAGATTTAGCAAATATAATCATAGAAGCAGCAGTAATAATTAATACTACAATGATTAATTCGAATGGACGTACTGCACTTACATCTTTAAAGTCAATATTAAATGGTGTAACTAAAAGTGTTACTAACGTAATTACTATTAATGAAGCAAAGATAATAATTAAGTTATTACGAGTAAATCCAGTGACATAAGAGTCGGTAAATTTACCTGAATAATCCGGCGTAACTTGGCCAAATTTGTCATACCAATAATTTAATGTGAGCTTGGTTGGTTGTAAATGCAATAAACGAATCCAATAACCAAAAGTAAATATGAGCAAAATACCTATAACATAAATAACTAAT
Organism: Staphylococcus sp. mip270_02; assembly: GCF_054031535.1. Lineage (NCBI taxonomy): Bacteria > Bacillati > Bacillota > Bacilli > Caryophanales > Staphylococcaceae > Staphylococcus > Staphylococcus sp. mip270_02. The sequence continues at coordinate 2,420,466 of NZ_CM132934.1, read as the reverse complement.
GTTGAGAAGAATGCTGGTGTAAAGCCATGGAACATATGAAATTCTGTAGGTTTACCGGTTGATTGGCTAATTGCATTTACGGCAGGATCAATTATTGTGCCAGTTAATATTGATGGGAAGAAACCAAACACAACAACTAATACAGCTAAAATCGCTGGTGAAATTAGCATGAGTATAGATACTTCATGAGCTTTTTTAGGTAATTCGTCAACTTTATGACTACCTAAAAAGATTTGACCAATAAATCTGACAGAATAAACAAATGTAAAAATACTACCAATAATTGCGATAATAGGAATTAATATGCCAAGCGTATTTAAACTAAATATATTAGCATTTGTAATTTCAATCATACTTTCTAAAAATGACTCTTTAGATAAAAAACCATTAAATGGCGGTATACCAGCCATACTTAATGAAGTGATGATTGTAATCGTAAATGAAATCGGCATGATAGTTAATAGTCCACCTAATTTATTTACATCACGTGTGCCTGTTGAGTGATCAATTGCACCAGTTACCATAAATAAAGCGCCTTTAAAAGTGGCATGGTTAATTAAATGGAAAACAGCAGCAGTAAATGCAGCAACATAAAGTTGACTTTCAGAGCCTTCAAAATGATAGCTAACTGCTCCGATACCTAACATAGACATGATCATACCTAATTGTGAAACTGTAGAAAACGCTAAAATACCTTTTAAATCTTGTTGTTTTGTAGCATTAAAAGATGCCCATAATAATGTGATTAGGCCAATCAAAGTTACTGACCAAATCCAACCTTGGGAAACAGCAAAAATTGGAGTCACTCGTGCAACTAAATAAAGGCCAGCTTTAACCATTGTTGCTGAGTGTAGGTAAGCACTTACTGGTGTTGGTGCTTCCATGGCATCTGGTAACCATATGTAAAATGGAAATTGTGCCGATTTGGTAATAGCCCCAATTAAAACTAAAATCAATGAAAGAATAAAAAATGGGCTAGTTTGAATTTCAGAAACATTGTGAATCAATTCTTGAATACTTGTTGTCCCGCCGGCGATTGAAAGTAGTATAATACCACCTAAAAGTGACAATCCTCCGAATACCGTAACGAGCATAGATTTTTGAGCACCATATATAGATGCTTGCTTATCACGCCAAAAAGAGATGAGCAGGAAACTAGAAAATGAAGTTAATTCCCAAAATAAATATAAGATAATTAAATTATCTGATAATACGACACCTAACATAGCACCCATAAAGAGCAATAGGTAACAATAAAAATTCCCCAGTTGCTCTTGTCGACTTAAATAACTTATGGAATAAAGTACAATTAAACTACCTATGCCTGTTATTAACAAACTGAATAATAAGCCTAAACCGTCAACATATAAATTGAAATTCATACCGAAGTGCGGCATCCAATTGGCTTTTTGCATTATGTTATTTCCTGACATGGTTAGCGAAATATATGATAGGAAATATATAAATAAGACGACGGGGATAGGTAACACAAACCATCCTAAATGTATGCGTTTATAAAAACGATATACAATTGGAATAATGAGTGCGAATATTAACGGTAAAAGTACCGATATATGTAACAAACTCATTATTTTATCCTCCTTTAAAAATGTATTATAAAACCATTATACATGAAGTCGACTATTCTGAAAAACGTCAGGAAGCCTTGAAGCGCTTGTGTTAGATGTTTTATTAAATAAGAAGAAACACGGTATTTTTATTCAAAATTTTGTTTATATTGAATGGAATAATCATGCTTTAAGCGCTGTAAATTGTCGAGAGACTTAGTTGCATGCAATGTATCTTGCCTTTTTAATTGACCTTCTAATTTAGATATAGCTTGTTGTAATGATTCTATGTAAGACATAGTTTCTGCATTGAATTCTCTAAGATGTGATTTTGTCGTATAGCGTTTTTCATAATGACTAAGTGCTTTACGTTCATGAAAAAAAACATTTTCAGTTTCAGTAGGATTGTGTAAATCTCCTTGTTTAGGGTGATTAATTACTTGTTCAACTTGAACAAGAACTCTATTTTCTTTTTCTTCCTTAATTGTTACGCCATAACTGCCAGTTTTATGTGAAAAACGGTATAACATAATTCAATACATCCCTTCATTTGTGTTAGAATACATATATCATCTTAACATGAAATGGAGAATAAAAATGACGAACTATCCTCAATTGAACACAGAAATAAATGACAATGAAATTAAAATGGTAATGCATACAAATAAGGGAGATATGACCTTTAAATTATTACCAGATGTTGCACCGAAAACAGTAGAAAACTTTGTTACGCATGCTAAAAATGGTTATTATAATGGCGTTACTTTCCACCGTGTAATTAATGACTTTATGGTACAAGGTGGAGATCCAACTGCTACAGGTATGGGTGGCGAAAGTATTTTCGGTGGACCTTTTGAAGATGAATTTTCAAGAGAAGCGTTTAATATCTACGGTGCACTTTCAATGGCAAATGCAGGTCCAAATACAAACGGTTCTCAATTCTTCATTGTTCAAATGAATGAAGTACCAGAATCAATGCTTAGTCAATTAGCAGACGGAGGTTGGCCAGAGCCAATTGTAAAAGCTTATGGTGAAACTGGTGGCACACCTTGGTTAGATCAAAAACATACTGTATTTGGTCAATTAATTGAAGGTAAAACTACATTAGAAGACATTGCTAATACAAAAGTAGGTCCACAAGACAAACCATTATATGATATTACAATTGATTCAATCGATATTATTGAATAATAAATGAAACATATGAAGTTGTAGATAACTATCTTTTTTCAGTATGTATAAGCTGATTGATTATTTAGTCTAAACTTTAGGAGAAGAGCTTAGAAATCAATGTGGTGTTGATTTCTACTCTTCTTTTTTTATGGGTATTTAAAAAGGATATGGTATAGAATTGCCAACAATGAATAGTGGATATTTCAACAGCAATATATTTTTAAATAGGAAAGTAATAGGATTTTTCTAAGAACTAAAATATTCAGCTTACAACTTGAATTAAGGTAGATAAAGTCAGTTTTAGCTAAATAGGGATTAATCATTTGTGCGAAATTATTGTGAAATATGGCTTTCAAAGACAATATCTCAATGTTTAAACATCATATTTAGGAATAGTTTTATCAATATAAAATTGTAAAATGTGAACTTTTTCTATGTTTATGTTAGTGCCTTCCTATAATGTATGCTATTATAATAGTGTTAAGTAAAACGAATTAAGGGGTTATCACGTTGAATAATCACTATAAAGTAGGTCAACATATTAAAGTTCGTGTGACTGGTATTCAACCGTATGGCGCTTTTGTAGAAACCCCTGACAATGCTGAAGGATTAATCCATATTTCTGAGATTATGGATGATTACGTCCATAATTTAAAAAAGTTTTTATCAGAAGGACAAATTGTAAGAGCGAAAGTAATTTCAATTGATGATGAGGGGAAATTAAACCTTTCATTAAAGGATAATGACTATTTTAAAAATTATGAGCGTAAGAAAGAAAAGCAATCAGTATTAGATGAAATTAAAGAAACCGAAAGATATGGGTTTCAAACAATTAAAGAACGCTTACCGGTTTGGATTAAACAGTCCAAAAATGCGATCAAAGATGAATAAAATCATCTTTTCTTAAGGCTAAGACATAAATTTATGTCTTAGCCTTAAGTTTTTTTATAGGGGGATTTTTAATGTTTATGTTTTGATCGTTTACACTTTGTTGGACAACTTCTATAAGGCTAAGTATTGTTAGATTAAGAAGTTGAATAGTTTTTTCATAAGTGAGGAATTAAGAATAATTAGTAAAGAGTTTAAATGACAAATGGATAGTTTGTGTTAATTTGGAAAGTTAAAGCACACATCATTAAAGACTATGATTAAACAAGGGGTGGGTTAAATAGTTCGATTGGTCAATATAAAATCGTAACTTTTTAGTTCATGAGGTATTAACAATGTTGTTTTTAAATAGTCTTATATTGTTTTAGTATTGAGACGTGCATAGGAATTGTTGACAATGAAAGCACGGTCGCTAGTTATACTTGGAATTAAAATTGTAGATATACTTAAAACAGTTGTAGAAAAACATTGAGTTAAAGATAAGACATATTTTATTTGTAGATAAAAGAAGGTGAGAGAATGAATAATTTAAAAGACGCAATGAAGGGTTTAGGTTGGTTAGATTTGATTTTCCTAATTCCTCTTTTTTTCTTATACATATATTTACCGATTTATAATTTTATAAGTATTTTGCTAAATGTATTAATTATTATTTTAGTATCTATAGGATTGTCTTCTTTATCTTTTTCAATAAAAAACTTTATGAAAAATAATAAGTGGCAGAAATAATACTTTCATAATATGTAAATAAAAATAGTGAGTAGCGCTTTTCAGAGGAAGAATTTTTTATAGTATTAATATACTAAAGGTATTTAAAAAACAGCTATTTAGAATATAATTTTGGAAATTGCAGAAATATATGCGTGAGCATATTTATTTATATATCAGATTATTATAGTTAGAATTATAAAAGCACTAAAAACTTTAAGTGTTTTAAAGATGTTCGAATGTTTTAACGCATAGGAGGAAAAGTAAAATGAATAAAAAGTTTCAACCACTTTTTGAAAAATTAACATTACCTAATAAAGTTGTTTTAGATAATAGATTTGTTTTAGCACCACTTACTCATGTTTCATCAAATGATGACGGATCTATTTCAAATGAGGAAGTTGTTTATATGGAACAACGTTCGAAAGATGTAGGCTTAGCTATTTCAGCTGCTAGTAATGTTACAGATTTAGGGAAAGCATTTCCTGGACAACCATCTGTAGCACACGATTCAAATATTGATGGACTAAAACGTCTAGCTCAAGCTATGAAGAAAAACGGGGCAAAAGCTGTCGTTCAAATTCATCATGGTGGCGCACAATCATTACCGAATTTAACTCCAAATGGAGATGTAGCTGCGCCAACGCCGATTTCACTAAAAAGCTTTGGTGAACAAGAAGAACATCACGCACGTGAAATTACAGAAGATGAAATTAAGCAAACTATTAAAGCTTTTGGCGAAGCGACTCGCAGAGTTATAGAAGCTGGATTCGATGGTGTTGAAATCCACGGTGCCAATCATTACTTAATTCATCAATTTGTATCACCTTATTATAACCGCCGTGAAGATGAGTGGGGCAAGGACCGTTTGAAATTTGCATTAAACGTTGTTGATGAAGTAACTGAAACAGTTCAACAATATGGTAATGAAGACTTTATTGTAGGTTATAGATTTTCACCTGAAGAAGCAGAATCGCCTGGCATAAGTATGGAAATTACTGAATCTTTAGTAAAACACTTAATTGATAAGCCTTTAGACTATTTACATGTTTCATTAATGGATATACATTCAGAAACGCGCGAAGGTAATTACAAAGGACAAGAACGAATTAAATTATTATTAGAGTGGATAGCTGGTCGCATGCCTTTAGTAGGTATTGGTTCTATTTTTACTGCGGAACAAGCTCTTGAAGCGATTGAGTCTACTAATGTTGAACTTGTTGCATTAGGCAGAGAAATATTATTAGACCATAACTTTATAAGTAAAATTAAAGATGGTAAAGAAGATGAAATTATCTCACACTTCGATCCAAATAGAAAAGACAGACATCATTTACCACCTAAACTTTGGGAACAATTCAATAAAGGTTTTTATCCATTACCTAGAACAGATAATAAGTAAAATATTTATCAAAGTATTCGAGGCCGAAACATATAGTTGATGTTTCGGCCTCGAATAATATATAAATTTATGAAATATTCGTAAATTCCGATTGTAATTATAAAAGAAAAATTTTAAGGAAAACGATGAACGTATGATTAAATATGCAATTTTGTGAAATAATAATAAAAAATAATTAAATTTTAAAATTAATAAAATGGGCTTGTATTAGCATTAGTAAATGTGTCATTATATATGTAAGGGCTTACAATTGTATTTTAGCGTTTTATAATTATATTATTTACGCTAATTTAACTGATATAAGTGTGTTTGTTACATAAAGTCCAAGCAGTTTTAGAAAATAGTTTCAGTTAATCGATAAATACGTTATGCTATGAGTGAGTATTACTTAAGAGTCTTTTACTCTTAAATTTTTACAAAGGGGAGATATCATGTCGAGATCAGAAGAAATCATTGAAGTAACAAATCATTATGGAGCACAAAACTACGTGCCACTTCCAATTGTTATATCGGAAGCTGAAGGCGTTTGGGTTAAAGACCCAGAAGGTAACAAATACATGGATATGTTGTCAGCATATTCAGCTGTAAACCAAGGTCATAGACATCCAAAGATTATTCAATCATTGAAAGATCAAGCGGATAAAGTTACTTTAGTTTCACGTGCATTTCATAGTGAAAATCTAGGTGAATGGTATGAAAAAATTTGTAAGCTTTCAGGCAAAGCTAAAGCTTTACCAATGAATACGGGTGCTGAAGCAGTTGAAACAGCTTTAAAAGCAGCTCGCCGTTGGGCTTACGATGTTAAAAAAATAGACCCAGATAAAGCAGAGATTATTGCTTTCAATGGTAACTTCCACGGTCGTACAATGGCACCAGTATCTTTATCATCAGAACCAGAATATCAACGTGGTTATGGTCCATTATTAGATGGTTTCCGCAAAGTAGATTTTGGTGATATTGAAGCTGTTAAAAATGCTATTACTGAAAATACAGCAGCAATTTTAATTGAACCAATACAAGGTGAAGCAGGTATTAATGTTCCACCTGAGGGTTATTTAAAAGAAATAAGAGCTCTATGTGATGAACATAACGTGTTGTTTATTGCTGATGAAATTCAAGCTGGTTTAGGACGTTCAGGTAAATTATTTGCTACGGACTGGGATGACGTTAAACCAGATGTATACATTTTAGGTAAAGCATTAGGTGGGGGCGTATTACCAATATCTGTAGTATTAGCTGACGAAGAAGTACTTGGTGTGTTCTCACCAGGGTCTCACGGTTCTACTTTTGGTGGTAATCCACTAGCTTGTGCGGTTTCAAATGCAGCTTTAGATGTAATAATTGACGAAGATTTACCAGGGCGCTCATTAGAATTAGGTAACTATTTCAAAGAAGAATTAGAAAAAATAAATCATCCATCAATTAAAGAAGTACGCGGACGTGGCTTGTTTATTGGGGTTGAATTAAATGAGGAAGCGAGACCTTATTGTGAATCATTAAAAGAAAAAGGTTTATTATGTAAAGAAACGCATGATACGGTCATTAGATTTGCACCGCCACTCATTATTTCTAAAGAAGAATTAGACTTTGCATTAGACAAAATTAGAAGTGTTTTTGAGTAAATTCACAGTTCTGTAACATATGTTTTGAAAACCCTTTAAAAAGGAAAATCTTATGTTACAATTATCATGAAAGCGAAATCATTAGTAACGAAAAAGAGGCGAAATGAATCATGACTGAGAATAATAATTTAGTTACTTCGACGCAACAAATTATTAAAGAAGCATTGCACAAACTGGGATTTGATGATGGGATGTATGATTTAGTAAAGGAACCTTTAAGATTCCTTCAAGTTAGAATTCCTGTGCGCATGGACGATGGTACTGTACAAACTTTTACTGGTTATCGTGCGCAGCACAATGATGCTGTTGGACCTACAAAAGGTGGCGTACGTTTCCATCCAGATGTGGACGAAGAAGAAGTTAAAGCATTATCAATGTGGATGACATTGAAATGTGGCATTGTTGATTTACCATATGGTGGTGGTAAAGGTGGTATTATTTGTGATCCACGTCAAATGAGTATTCACGAAGTCGAACGTTTATCTCGTGGATATGTGCGTTCAATTTCTCAATTCGTTGGACCAACGAAAGATATTCCAGCACCAGACGTATTTACAAACTCTCAAATTATGGCATGGATGATGGATGAATATAGTTCATTAGACAAATTCAATTCACCAGGATTTATCACTGGTAAACCAATCGTGTTAGGTGGTTCACAAGGACGTGATCGCGCGACTGCGTTAGGTGTTGTTATTGCTATTGAACAAGCAGCGCAAAGAAAAGGTTTAGAACTTAAAGGTTCTCGTATTGTTATACAAGGATTTGGTAACGCGGGTAGTTTCTTAGCGAAATTCTTGTATGATATGGGAGCAACGATTGTTGGTATCTCTGATGCTTACGGCGCTTTACATGATCCAGAAGGATTAGATATTGATTATCTTTTAGATAGAAGAGATAGCTTTGGAACTGTGACTAATCTGTTTGATGAAACAATTTCTAATAAAGAATTGTTTGAAATTGACTGTGACATTCTTGTGCCAGCAGCAATTGCAAATCAAATTACTGAAGAAAATGCACATGACATTAAAGCTGACATTGTCGTTGAAGCGGCAAATGGACCAACGACACCAGCAGGTACTCGTATCTTAACTGAACGTGGTAAGTTGCTAGTTCCAGATGTATTAGCTAGTGCTGGTGGTGTAACTGTGTCATATTTCGAATGGGTACAAAATAACCAAGGTTATTATTGGACTGAAGAAGAAGTAAACACGAAATTACGTGAAAAACTTACAACAGCATTTGATACAATCTACGAACTAGCTCAAAACAGAAAGATTGATATGCGTTTAGCAGCTTATATTGTTGGTATCAAGCGTACTGCAGAAGCAGCACGTTATCGTGGATGGGCATAAATAAATATTTGAATAGTAATAGTAAGTTTAAAGCCCGAGACATTTATTGATGTCTCGGGCTTTTTTGGATATTATAAATAAATTGTTAAATGTAAGTTATCAGTTATTGTTCGTTTATGACTTGTTTATATAAATCAGGGTAATTCGTAAATAACCCATCGATTCCATAGTCATTAAGTCTTTCCATGTCGGCTACTTCGTTTACAGTGAAAGGATGAACTAGAAATCCAGTATTTTTAAGATTGGCGACATTTTGTTTAGTTAAATCTGTATATTCAGGACCGATACCGATGGCATATTGTTTAATATAATTCAGATCTTGTTGTGACATATTTGGTAGTTCGCCTTTGTCTAATAATCTTATGAGTGGCACACTTGAATTTAAATCTTTCATTTTAAGTAAGCTTTCTTGTGAAAATGATTGAACCATAACATGACCTTTTTTGAGAGACTGTTCATTTAATAATTGATGTTTATTAAGTGTATCTAATAATTTTTCTTCCATACCAGGATATACATCAGGGGATTTTGTTTCTATATAATAATTGGCATCAGTACCATAGCGCTCTAATATTTCGTCTAATGTTGGTACTTTTGCACCTTTATAATTTGAATTAGCATATTGTGGATTTTGTTCATTAAATTTACTTCCAGCATCAAGTTGTTTTAATTCTTTAAGTGTATACTGATCAACCCGGCCGGTGCCGTTGGTAGTTCTATCAACTGTTTCATCATGCATGGCTATTAGGTGACCGTCTTTAGTCATTTGTAGATCAATTTCAATATATGACGCGCCTATAGCGTTATGGCTTTTGTCGTATGAGTAAAATGTATGTTCTGGAGCATAGCCACTAGCACCTCTATGTGCAATCGTTGTGAATTTCTCGCCAGTTAAATTATGTATCCAATTTTGTCGATCTGATTTATTATTCTCATTAACTGTTTGAACTGAAGTATCTTCGTTTTGATTGTTTACACCGAGGGCGTTACTAGATGCTTCAGTAATTGTTGAACTTCCTACACCAGATAAAGCTAATATTGCTATACTTGAAATCAAAAATTTATTTGAATGTTTCACAAGCTGTCACTCCTTAATATGAACTTTCTTTTTACATTACATAAAAAAACTTAAATTGAAAATAGTATTTACAATATTCTAATTTAAACTATAAAAAATTAATTTTAACATTACATACAATCAATGAATTCTATTACAATGCTTTAACCAAATAGAAATATTGTGCTTGAGTTGTCATACAAAAAAACACAGACACACCTATTAAATAGGGTATCCGTGCAAAAATTTTAATTTAAGTTTTGTTTTATAATTTCTAATTGTTTTTTTACAGCTTCTTGTCCAGTAGAACCGTGACTTATTCTACGGCTAATACAATTTTCAGGTTTTAAATAATTGTAGATATCAGGTTCAATACTTTCGTGTGCGCTTTGATACTGTTCTAAAGGTACATCTAATAAGTATACGTTATGCTGAATAGCCCAAAGTACGATTTTACCAACAATTTCATGAGCATTTCTAAAAGGAATCCCTTTGTTGACTAAGTAGTCAGCAAGTTCTGTTGCATTGGAAAAGTCATTGTATACAGTTTCTTGTAAATGATTCACATTTACAGTCATCGTATCTATCATTCCTTCAAAGATACGTAAAGAACCTTTTAGTGTATGAACTGCATCAAATAGACCTTCTTTATCTTCTTGCATGTCTTTATTATATGCTAAAGGCAACCCTTTAAGCGTCATTAACATACTCATTAAATTACCTGTTGTACGTCCAACTTTACCTCTGATTAATTCAGCCATATCAGGATTTTTTTTCTGTGGCATAATTGAAGAGCCAGTTGAAAATGCATCTGATAATGTAATAAAGTTTGCTTCCGCAGAGGACCAAAAAATAATTTCTTCTGCAAAACGTGATAGGTGAACCATTGTTAATGAAATATTATGCAGCGTTTCAACAATATAATCTCTATCACTAACGGCATCCATACTATTCTCATAAACAGCAGAAAAGTCTAATAATGACTGCGTTTCGTGACGATCTATTGGATAAGTAGTACCACTTAACGCAGCAGCACCAAGTGGAGAGATATCAATACGTTTCATACTATCTTGAAAGCGTGATTTGTCTCTTTCTAGCATCCAATAGTACGTCAAGATATGATGCGCAAATGAAATAGGTTGAGCTCTTTGGAGATGGGTATAACCAGGCATGATCGTATCTACATGAGACTCAGCAATTTTTACAATTGTTTGTTGAAACGAAATAATTAAATCGATTAATTGAGATACTTCTGTTTTTGTATATAAATGCATATCAGTTGCAACTTGGTCGTTTCTGCTACGCCCTGTATGCAATCTACCACCAGCATCACCAATACGTTTTATTAATTCATGTTCGATATTTAAATGGATATCTTCCAATGAGACATCAAGTGCTAAGTTGCCTTGTTCATAATCAGCTAAAATTGCATTTAAACCTTCAATAATTTGCTCGCAGTCTGAATCAGAAATAATATCTTGTTTGGCCAACATGGTTGCATGAGCAATACTACCTTGAACATCATATTTAATTAATGTTTTGTCAAAGTGTATAGAAGCATTAAATTCATCAACCCATGCTTCTGGTTGCTCACTAAATCTACCACCCCAAGCTTTACTGCTCATCTTTATATCCACCATGTAACATTGAGTTTACTTTAGTTGGTAATCCAAAGATATCAATAAATCCAACTGCTGATTCTTGATTAAATGCATCTTCTTTTGTATAAGTAGCTAATTTTTCATTATAAAGTGTATGTGGTGACTTTCTTCCATTTACAATAGCGTTTCCTTTATATAATTTAAGACGTACATCGCCAGTTACATAGTCTTGAGTACTATCGACAAATACTTTGAGACTATCTGTTAAAGGTGAGAACCATAAACCGTTATAAATTTGTTCTGAAAATTGCTTTTCAATCACTGGTTTAAAGTGTGCAACATCTTTAGTAAGCGTAATTGTTTCAAGCGCTTTATGAGCATTGACAATTACTTCTGCTGCTGGTGTTTCATAAACTTCTCTAGACTTAATGCCAACAAGTCTGTTTTCAACATGGTCGATTCTGCCAATACCATGCTTACCGGCAAGTTTATTGAGCTCTAAGATGAGTTCGCTAAGTTTATAAGATGTGCCATCTAAAGCAGTTGGTATACCTTTTTCAAATGAAAGTACAATTTCATCAGCTTCATCTGGTGCATCTTCTAGTTCGTTTGTTAAGTCAAATGCATCCTTTGGAGGTGCAGCATAAGGGTCTTCAAGTATGCCACATTCATTACTTCTTCCCCATAAATTTTGGTCGATAGAGTAAGGAGAATCATGTTGGATTGGAACTGGGATATTATGTTTGATTGCATAGTCAATCTCTTCTTCACGGCTCCATGCCCATTCTCTTACTGGCGCAAAAACTTTTAATTCTGGGTCTAAAGCTTTAATTGCTACTTCGAAACGTACTTGGTCATTACCCTTACCGGTACAACCGTGTGCAATACCAACTGCATTTGTTTTGCTAGCAATTTCAACTAATTTTTTTGAAATTAATGGTCTTGATAATGCAGAAACTAAAGGATATGTACCTTCATACATTAAGTTACCTTTAATTGCATATGATACGAAATCTTCACTAAATTCTTCTGTAGCATCAATGATATGACATTCGATTGCGCCCATATCTAACGCTTTTTGATGTACTAAGTCTAAATCTTTACCTTCGCCGACATCTAAACAACAAGCCACAATGTCATAACCTTTATCTAATAACCATTTTACTGCCACACTTGTATCTAAACCACCAGAATATGCTAATACTATTTTCTCTTTCATAAGTTCCACCTCAATTGAATTTTTATAATTTATTAATAAGAATTTGATATTGATTAGTATAGCAGAAAATAAATGAAAATAAAACCACTTTTATACATAAATATACAAAAATAAGAAATGGTTAATTTGGTATATACTTTAAATAGCTGTTTTAAAAGCATTTTTAACACTCAAAGGATGTTTGTTTTTGTATAAAATAATGAATAATTAATTCAGGGTATTGAGTGATTTAACGTTTTAATAGTTAAATTATCAATATAATATAGGCTAGTTGTTTGAATACTCAAAATAAACTTAGTAAAATAATGTTGAAATTAAAAACACTGGAGGCAATTCAAAATGACTCATATTCAATTAGATTATGGTAAAACTTTAGAATTTTTCGGCGAACATGAATTACAGCAACAAAAAGATATAGTTAAGTCAATTCACAAAACAATTCATGAAGGAACTGGTGCTGGTAGTGACTTCCTTGGGTGGATTGATCTTCCTGTAGACTATGACAAAGAAGAATTCTCGCGTATTTTAGAAGCTTCAAAACGTGTCAAAGAACATTCAGAGGTGTTTGTAGTAATTGGTATTGGTGGCTCGTACTTAGGTGCACGCGCTGCTATCGAAATGCTAACATCATCATTTAGAAATAGTAATGAATTCCCAGAAATCGTCTTTGTAGGTAATCATTTATCTTCTTCATATACACAAGAGTTAATCGATTATTTAGATGGTAAGGATTTCTCAGTGAATGTTATTTCTAAATCAGGTACTACTACTGAACCAGCAGTTTCATTTAGATTGTTTAAACAATTATTAGAAAATAAATATGGTAAAGAAGAAGCGAAAAATCGTATTTTTGCTACTACAGATAAAGAAAAAGGTGCGTTAAAGCAACTTGCAACTAACGAAGGTTACGAAACATTTGTCGTACCAGATGATATAGGCGGACGTTATTCAGTATTAACTGCAGTTGGTTTATTACCAATCGCTGTTGCAGGTATTGATATAAAAACAATGATGGAAGGTGCAGCTAAAGCACGTGAAGAATTGTCTTCAGAAGATTTAGAAGAAAATATTGCGTATCAATATGCAACAATTCGTAACGTTTTATATGCAAAAGGTTATGACACTGAAATGTTGATTAACTATGAACCATCAATGCAATATTTTAATGAATGGTGGAAACAATTATTTGGCGAATCAGAAGGGAAGGACTATAAAGGTATTTATCCTTCTAGCGCTAATTATACAACAGATTTACATTCACTTGGACAATATGTTCAAGAAGGTCGTCGTTTCTTATTTGAAACAGTTGTGAAAGTTAATAATCCTAAACATGATATTACTATCGAAGAAGATAGTGAGAATTTAGATGGTTTAAATTATTTAGCTGGTAAATCTATAGACGAAGTAAACACGAAAGCATTTGAGGGCACATTGTTAGCTCACACTGACGGTGGCGTACCTAATATTGTCGTCAATATTCCTCGTTTAGATGAAGAGACATTTGGCTATATCGTTTACTTCTTTGAATTAGCATGTGCTATGAGTGGTTATCAATTAGGTGTTAATCCATTTAATCAACCTGGAGTTGAAGCATACAAACAAAATATGTTTGCTTTATTAGGTAAACCAGGTTTTGAAGATAAAAAAGAAGAATTAGAAAAACGCTTATAATTCTTCAACTTAATGTTATATAGCATATAATTGATGTTAAATTTATATTTTTAGGAGGCTGGGACAAATAATTGTCTCAGCCTTAATCATTATGTTGAGAAAGGAGAACTTATATATGAGCTTCAACTCAGGTAAACTCTTTATCTATTTCGATTTTAATCATCATTGTCAGGAGTGGGAAGGCGCAAGCTTTTAAAGAATTTAGATACGTTTCATACTCTTTTTTCTAAAACATATACATATAAGTATTTCGCAAGCTTATTAAATCGAAGGCAACAATACAGTAGTTATGATTTTGCTCAATTTCTTTAAAATTAGTGTTAATTGAAAGCGTAGATAGTCATTCAATTTCGGTTTCGAAAGCATGTCGTTCTTAAGACTGATTTATATTAGATGGAACGCTTTATAGTTTTAAAAAAGCAACTTTACACTTATAATTATAAAGAATAGTGATGACGAGGATGGGTTTGATGACAGAGGAACAAGTACAGTATTGGTTTGATATATTTGGGAATTTAGGGTACATCGCAGGATTTCTATTACCATTTATTGAGGCTTTTATTCCTATTTTACCAATCATTGTGTTTGTAATTGTAAACGTTAATGCTTTTGGTTGGTTTATTGGTACTTTATTGGCTTGGTTAGGCACTGTAGCTGGAAGTTATATTGTATTTTTATTTTTTAGAAGATTAACTCATACAAAATATATGCAAAAAATTCAGCGACGGACATCAGTTCAACGTTTAATACATTTTATTGATAGAAAGGGCGTCTTACCTATTTTTATCTTAATGTGCTTTCCATTTACGCCAAGTGCTCTAGTTAATATCGTGGCAAGCTTATCCCATATTAAAGCGCATGCCTATCTAATTGTATTAATAGCATCTAAGTTTATAATGATTGGTCTTGTAGGTTGGTTAGGTAATGATATTACAACACTTTTTACTAATCCGATAAGGTTGATAACAATAATGGTAGTAATTGCTGTAGTATGGCTTGTTGGTAGAAAACTAGAGAAACATTTTATGCATTCGTCAGAGGAGTGACAACTTGCGAAAATTACTAAAACATTTGATTTCCATAATATTTGCGCTTATTATTGTACTATTGATTCAGGCATTTGTGCTTACAGGGTCAGTCATAAAAGATGATAAAATGGCTCCAAATCTAAAACAAGGTGATCGTGTTATTGTTAATAAAATAAAAACGACATTTAATTTTTTAGATAATAATGATATTATTATGTATCGTAATGGAAAAGAAATCCAGTTTAGTAGAATCATCGGAAAACCTGGACAATCTATTTCATTCAAAAACGGCTCATTGTACAGAGATGATAGAGAAGTAAATGAATCTTATACAAACAATAGCATCAATAACTTGTCACTTAGAAACATCAAAGATTCTGAAAGTGATATTATTCCGCCTAATGCTTACTTTGTACTTAATGATAATCGTGATAATAAAAACGATTCTAGAACATTAGGTTTCGTGCATCAGAAAGATATCATTGGCAACACAAGTTTAAGATATTATCCGTTTGAAAAATTTACAGTGACTTTTAATTAAATAAACGAGGTGAAGGAATTGAGAAAAGAAATCGTAGAATGGATTGTGTCCATCGTTGTTGCAGTGGCCTTAGTATTGCTAATTGTTAACTTCGTGGGGAAATCATATACAGTTAAAGGCGACTCTATGGATCCTACATTAAAAGATGGAGAACGTGTTATTGTCAATTTGATTGGTCAAAGATTTGGAAATGTTGAAAAAGGCAATGTGATTGTCTTCCATGCAACTAAGGATAATGATTATGTCAAACGTGTTATCGGTACAGCAGGTGATAACATTGAATATAAAGAAGATCAGTTATTTGTTAATGGTAAAAAAGTAGACGAACCATACTTAGATTATAATGAAAAACATAAAGATTATAATTATATAACTGGAAGTTTTACAACGAAAGAGATGAACGAACAATCTGAAGGTGCAGATAAAGTAAAAGATAAAAATAAAATCCCAGAAGGTAAATTGCTTGTACTTGGAGACAACCGTGAAGTAAGTAAAGATAGTCGTTCGTTTGGTTTAATTGATGAAGACCAAGTTGTTGGTAAAGTGTCATTTAGTTTTTGGCCGTTAAGTGAAATGAAATTTGGATTTAATCCAGATACAAAATATGAATAATAAAATATTGAGAATAGGGCAATGAAAATTTATTAATCAAATAAAATTTCATTGCCCTAACTTGTTAATCAAGTAAAAGTTCTAAAATTAGAACAGTGTTTATTGACTAACAATAATATGCACAATGCAGTTGCTATTGTAAAGAGTGTAGAAAAAGGATCGAGATAACTATTTGTGTCTCGATCCTCTTTTTGTTATAAACTACTAACAAATAATCAAATTTATAGTAAAGACATGTTCTAATTTATTAGACATTAAAGGTGTAAGAAAAGTTATACACAATCATATATATGTTAAAATATGAGTCAAAGGAGTTGGCGTAAATCATGGAATTAAATGCTTATATTGGTAGAGCAGGCACAGGGAAATCGAAAGCAATAATTGAAGAAATAAAAACAAAAATGCGAGAAGATCCATTAGGGGATCCTATTGTCTTAATTGCGCCTACACAAAACACTTTTCAGCTTGAACAATCATTCGTTAGTGATGAATTATTAAATGGTAGTATGAGAACCGAAGTTCTACACTTTGAACGATTAAGTTATCGTGTGTTTCAAGAAGTCGGTGGTTTGATAGAACAACAATTATCTAAAGCAGGCACTGAAATGATGATTTATGACATCATACAACAACATCAATCAGAATTGAAACTATATCGTTCTCAAGTTAAATACTATGGATTTAGTGAAAAACTTTATGAACAAATACAAGATTTTAAAAAATATGCAGTAACTCCACAACAATTAAATGATTATATTTCAGAAAATGACTTACAAACAAGAACAAAGCATAAATTACAAGATATTGCGCTGGTTTATAAACATTTAGAAGATAGAATTGACGGGACTTATGTATCTACTGAAGATAGTTTACAAAGATTCATTACGATGATGGATCAATCTGAATGGATAAAGAGAGCGGAAATTTATATTGATGGCTTTCATAACTTTTCGACATTAGAGTATCAAATTATCCGTAGTTTAGTTAAATACGCTAAAAAAGTTACGATTGTATTAACAACTGATGGCGATAAAGATGTGTTTAGTTTATTTAGAAAGCCTTCGGAATCACTGACACACATAGAAGAAATTGCAAGTGACCTCAATGTACAATTACGTACGAAGCGTTTTGATAAAGTATATCGCTTTGATAATGCTGACCTAGCCAATTTAGAACGCAATTTTAATGCGTTACAATTTGAGCCGACAGTTGCAAATGGTGATATAGCAATTTTAGAAGCTAGTGGGATGAGAGAAGAAATAAATGAAGTTGCTCGTCGTATTTTAAGAGAAATACGTGAGAAAGGTTATAGATATCAAGATATAGCCATTTTATATAGAGATGAAGCTTATGCCTATCTCATGGAATCAATTTTGCCACAATTTGACATACCATATAACATCGATGTGAAGCCGTCAATGACACATCATCCAATAATGGAAATGATAAGATCACTTATTGAAGTAATACAAACCAATTGGAATTTTGATCCGCTTATGCGACTTTTTAAAACAGATATTCTATCTAAGAAATTTAAAGATAGTAATTACTTGATAGACATATTAGAGAATTTTGTTCTAGAACGTGGTATTTATGGCAAACGCTGGTTGGATGAAAAATATTTTGATATTGAGCAATTTAGAAAAATGGGGCTAAAACGTCAACAATTAACAAATGAAGAACGTGAGACCTTTGAGCGTGTTATTCAAATGAAAACAGATGTTATCAATAAAGTGATGTTATTTGAAGAAAGTATGAATCATGCAACTACAGCTATTGAATTTGCCACTGCTTTCTACGAATCGATGGAAGCATTCGACTTACCAAGCCAGTTAATGACTGAACGTGATACGTTAGATTTTAACGGCCAACATAGAGAGGCTGAGGAAATTGACCAGATATGGCATGGCTTTATTCAAACGTTGGATGACTTAGTTACAGTATTTGGTGAGCAAACAATGTCTAAATCGCGTTTTCTAGAATTGTTTGATATTGGCTTAGAACAGTTAGAATTTGTAATGATTCCTCAAACGCTTGATCAGGTGAGTATTGGTACTATGGATTTAGCAAAAGTAGATAATAAACAACATGTATATATAGTAGGGGCAAATGATGGCGTTATACCGCAAACTGTGTCATCTTCAAGTTTAATTACGGATGACGAGAAGAAATATTTCCAAGAACAATCCTCCATAGAATTAAGTCCTACGGCAGATATACTGCAAATGGATGAAGCATTTGTATGTTATATTGCAATGACGCGTAGTTGTAAACAAGTTACATTTTCATATTCACTTATGGGTTCTAGTGGTGATCAAAAAGAACCAAGTCCATTTTTAAGCCAAATACAACAATTATTTACTAATTTAGAAGTTCAAAATATACACCATCAACATCAAGCGCAACCACTTACTTTAATGGAACATCCACACCAAACTAAAATTGCTTTATTTGAATCGTTAAAAGCTTGGTTAGATGATGAAATTGTTGCAGAAACTTGGTTAGACACATATCAAGTGATGCGAGACGATGAAAGTTTAAATGATGGTTTAGATTACTTATTAACCGCCTTAACTTATGATAATGAAACGGTTCAATTAAGTGAATCATTATCTAAAGAATTGTACGGTTCGACAATCAATGCAAGTGTTTCTAGATTTGAAGGCTATCAAGCTTGTCCATTTAAACACTTTGCATCACATGGTTTACGTTTAAATGAACGTACAAAATATAAGTTGGAAAATTTTGATCTAGGAGATATCTTCCATCAAGTATTGAAATTTATCTCAGAAAAAGTAAATGGTGATTTTAAAAATCTAAACTCCCAAAAAATTCATAAGCTAACAGTTGAAGCTCTAAGTGAAATATTACCTGAAGTACAATTTAATTTATTAAATTCAACAGCCTATTACCGATATTTATCACAGCGTATTGGTGCAATTGTAGAAACGACTTTAACAGCATTAAAATATCAAGGTAGCTATACTAAATTTACACCACAACGGTTTGAAGCTGGTTTTAGAAGAAAACCAAGAGATAATAGTGAGTTATTAGCTGAATCGTTACATACAAAACAAGGTATACCTATAAATATACGTGGACAAATCGATAGGATAGATACGTATAAAAACGGGGAAGAGAGTTTTGTAAATATTATTGATTATAAGTCATCTAAATATAGTGGTACGTTGGATTTAACAAAAGTTTATTACGGTATGCAAATGCAAATGATGACATATATGGATATCGTACTTCAAAATAAGTCACGTCTAGGGTTAACAGAGTTAACTAAGCCTGGTGGACTATTATACTTCCATGTACATGAACCGCGCATTAAACTTGCATGGAATCAACTGTCGGAAGAAAAAAGAGATTCTGAATTCATTCAATCCTTCAAGTTAAGTGGCTTACTAAATAGTGACGAATCTGTATTAGACGCTTTTGATACTAGACTAGAGCCAAGTTATAATTCTGATATTGTACCTTTAGGATTAAAAAAAGATGGCGGTATTAAAAGTAATAGTAAAGTTGCCGACGAGGAGACCATTTACAAATTAATTCATCATAATAAGCAAAACTTTATTGAAACGGCATCAAATATCATGGATGGACATACAGAAGTAGCACCAATGAAATACAATCAGACATTACCGTGTGATTTTTGTAGCTATAAATCAGTCTGTCATGTAGACGGTATGATAGATAGTAAACGTTATCGTACAGTTGACGAATCTATTGATCCATTAGAAGCGGTACAAAATGTAGTTTTAGAAAGTGAGGACGATGGAGAATGAGTCAAATACCAGTGAAACCTGGGAATACGAGATGGACAGATAACCAATGGAAGAGTATTTATGCAAAAGGACAGGATATACTTGTTGCGGCTGCCGCAGGTTCTGGAAAAACTGCCGTACTTGTAGAGCGCATTATACAACGTATTATTAAAGATGAAATTGATGTGGATAAACTGCTTGTTGTTACATTTACGAATGCAAGTGCGAGAGAAATGAAACACCGTGTAGACCAAAGGATTCAAGAAGCTTCAAATGAAGATCCAAATAACACACATTTAAAGAATCAGCGTGTGAAGATACATCAAGCACAGATATCTACGTTACATAGTTTTTGTTTGAAATTAATTCAACACCACTATGATGTATTAGATATTGATCCTAACTTTAGAACAAGTAGTGAAGCTGAAAATATATTGCTACTTGAACAGACAATAGATGAAGTGTTAGAAAAACATTACGACCAACTTGATCCTAATTTCATTGATTTAACGGAACAACTATCTTCAGATAGGAACGACAACCAGCTAAGAAACACCGTTAAAGAAATGTTTTATTTTAGTGTGGCAAATCCAAATCCATCGGCTTGGTTGAATCAACTATCAGCACCATACGATGATATTACAAAACAAGCAGAGTTATTAAAACTATTAAATGATTTAGCTATGATTTTTATGAATTCTGCATTGGAAGCATTGAATAAAAGTTATGATTTGTTCATGATGCTTGAAGAAGTAGATAAACAACTCGAAGTCTTAGAAAAAGAACGACGTTTTATTGCTCAAGCAATGGAAGGCGGTATATTAAATACACAAGTTATTGCAGAACACCAGTTTGAAACACGTTTTCCAGCTAAAAATAAAAAAATAAAAGAAGCCAATGAAATGATGTTAGATGCATACGATGATGGTAAAAAACATTACGATCAATATAAAGCGTTGGTAACTAAGGTGCAAGAAGATTATTTTTCACGTAATGCTGAAGATTTAAAAATGGATATGCAGCGCTTAGCGCCTAGAGTAGCGTATTTAGCACAAATAACAGCGGATGTAATTGATTTATTTAATCAGAAGAAACGCAGTAGAAACTTACTTGATTTTTCAGATTATGAACATTTTGCATTACGCGTATTGATGAACGAAGATGGCACACCATCAGATATTGCTGATATGTATTGTAAACAGTTTGAAGAAATACTTGTCGATGAATACCAAGATACTAATCGTGTACAAGAGCAAATTATTGCATGTATTAAACGGGGGAGTGAGGCAGACGGAAATTTATTTATGGTAGGTGACGTCAAACAATCTATATATAAATTTAGACAAGCGGATCCCAGTTTATTTATAGGGAAGTATAATCGTTTTACGTTAGATGGTTCAGAGAATGGTATGCGTATTGATTTATCACAAAATTTCCGTTCTAGAAAAGAAGTTTTGACTACAACGAACTATTTATTTAAGCATATGATGGATGAAGCTGTTGGAGAAATAGTCTATGATGATGCTGCCCAACTTTATTATGGTGCTCCTTTCGATAATGAGTCTCATAATGTCCAGTTGAACATGTTAGTGGAAGATGCTTCTTCGGACTTAAATGGTTCGGAACAAGAAGCGGAATACATCGTCCAACAAGTGGAAAAAATTATGTCAGAACATGAGATTTATGATATGAAAAATGAGCAGTATCGTAAACCAAGTTATAAAGATATTGTCATTTTAGAACGTTCTTATGGACAGGCACGTAAGATACAACAAGCTTTTAAAGATCATAACATTCCATTTCATGTCAATAGTAAAGAAGGATATTTTGAACAGACTGAAGTTCAACTCATATTATCTTTCTTACGAACGGTAGATAATCCGTTACAAGATATTTATTTAGTTGGACTCATGCGTTCTGTAATTTATCAGTTTACTGAGGATGAGTTATCTAATATCAGGGTATTTAGTCCAAATGATGATTATTTTTATCAATCGATACAGCATTATATAGCAAATGATGTTGCTAATAAAAAATTAGTTACTAAACTCGAATCTTTCTTGAAAGATATTGAAATGTATCAACATTACAGCCAAAGCCACCCTGTCTATCAACTAATTGATAAGTTTTATAATGACCATTATGTTATTCAATATTTTAGTGGCATCATTGGTGGTAAAGGTAGACGTGCAAATTTATATGGACTCTTTAATAAAGCAGTAGAATTTGAAAATTCTAGTTTCCGTGGATTATATCAATTTATTCGTTTTATAGATGAATTGATAGAGCGAGGTAAGGACTTTGGTGAAGAAAATATTGTAGGACCAAATGATGATGTTGTGCGAATGATGACAATTCATAGTAGTAAAGGGTTAGAATTCCCATTCGTGATTTATTCAGGGTTATCAAGACGATTTAGAAGAGATGATTTGCACAAACCAGTAATCTTAAATCAAAGCTATGGTTTGGGTATGACATATTATGATATTGATAGTCGCTTGTCTTATCCATCACTATCATCAGTTACGTATAAGGCAATAGCCGAAAAAGAAATGGTTTCAGAAGAAATGAGGTTAATTTACGTTGCATTGACACGCGCTAAAGAACAATTGTTTTTAGTAGGTCGTGTAAAAGACGAAAAAGAACTAACTCAATTTGAACAGGTTTCAGTGTCGAAGACGCACTTACCCGTGAGCTATCGTTTAACCGCACAAAGACCAATTGACATGATTTATCCAATATTAGCTAAATATCAATCTACATCACTGCCAAAAGAATTACGTTTTGAAGCAACAATCAATGACATTGATGACTCGATGATGCCTTTTGTACAGTTAAAAACAGACTTTTATGAAGATATTGCGTCAGAAATCGTTATAGCTGAAGGTGAACAACGTACGCTAGTAGATATACAGTCGGCTCAGACTGGTAACGATGAACTTAAGTCGCAGATTCATGAACAATTAAGTTTCAAATACCCACATGAAGTAGCTATTGAAAAGCCATCAAAACAATCTGTATCAGAACTGAAACGACAACTTGAGACAGAACAAGCTGACACCAACTACGATAGAGTTAGACAATATCGAATTGGCTCAGCTTCATATGAAAGACCAGGATTTTTAAGCCATACTACGAAACGAAAAGCAAATGAAATTGGTACTCTTATGCATACGGTAATGCAACATTTACCGTTTAAAAAGGAAGGGCTATCTCACAATGAGGTGGATGTACTTATCAATCAGTTAATAGACAAGCATATTATTGATGCAGACGCTAAAAAGGATATCCGATTTGAAGATATTTATCAGTTTATTGAAAGTGAATTATATTCAACGATTGCTATGAGTGACCGGATATATCGAGAGTTACCATTTGTTGTCAATCAAGCTAAAGTAGACCGTATTGAAAATATGGAAGAAGATGCTTCTATTATACAAGGGATGATTGATCTTATATTTGAGAAGGATGGCCAATATTACTTTGTCGATTATAAGACAGATGCCTTTAATAGACGTCGCAATATGTCAGATGAAGCAATAGGTGCCCAATTAAGAGAACGTTATAAGGTACAAATGGAATACTATCGAAACACTTTAGAAACTATATTGAAAACAAATGTTAAAGGCTATTTATATTTCTTTAAATTTGGTCAACTTTCTATTGATGAATAAAATTAGAGTATAAGGGGTGCTTGTTGTGTCATCTCAGCAAAGGTTATATGAAATAGATGCATTACGTGGATTAAGTTTGCTAGGTATTATTTTAATGAATATATTAGTTTTTAGTTTTCCGTATGAGGAAAGTTTATTGTCTGATGTTGTTCATGGAACCGACGCTATTTTATTACACGGAATTACCTTGTTAATTATTGGTTCATTTTATCCTATTTTTACATTTTTATTTGGTTTTGGCTTGAGCATCATGTATGACAATTGTCATATGAAAGGCATTAACTACTACCCAATAATATTTAGAAGATTAATTTTTCTTATGCTTATGGGCGTGTTACATGGATTTTTTGTATTTTCAGGAGATATCTTATTTGGCTATGCATTTACGGGTTTAATAGCGGTGTTGTTTATTAAGTCCAAAGCAAAGCGTTTAATAAAAGCAGCAATCATCTTATTTATCCTAAAAATTTTATTGCTAGTTATACCTTTTGCAGTATTTTCTTTAATAAATAATCCATATACCCAGCATAATTTTAGTGGTGTATCTTTATCTAAATTGATAGAAATTAAACAACAAGGACTTTATACAGATTTTCTGAAAATAAATGCACTAGAAAATTTATATAATGTGTTAGATGTTGTGACAGAGTCTGCCTATTTTGAATTTTTACCATATATTCTTTTAGGTATAGCTGCACAAAAATTAAAGCTAGTTAAGAAAATACAACTACGAAAACAAAGTGCAATTAAATGGGGGATATTATGCCTTATAATAGGTTATATAGTGAAAATGCCTTTTGCACTTGATTTCTCAAATAGTGCGTACCAGAATATCAATATCGTTGGTGGTCCAATTGTTGCTACCGGCTATATATTAATATTTATTGCTATGTATCAAAGTACACGTATAGCACACTTGCTCAAAGTATTTACATATCCGGGTAAATTAAGTTTATCTGTATATTTAACTCAGAGTATTGTTTTATCATTAATATTTTTAGGTATAGGTGGAGGATTATATAACCAATTGCCACTATACCAATCTTACATCATTGCATTACTTATTTATTGCTTACAATTAGTAGGCTGTTACTATTATTTAAAACATTTTAAAATGGGGCCTTTTGAATGGCTATGGCGAAAGATCACATACCTTAAATGAATTTAGATAATGTGAATGGATTGTAAAAATTATTAAAAGAGTAGACTGCTGTTCTACTCTCATTTATTAATTTTAAAACTGTTTTTAATGTTTATAAGGGTAAATAATAAGTTGAAGTTGTAATCAAATTAGACATACAACATAAAAAATTCATTGTCATTGAGTTAAGGAGAATTTTTGTAAGCGCTAGTTATTTATTTGTTATTTCTGGGTAAATATAGTTATAATATGTAATAAGATATAGATGAGGAGCTGATATTGAATGAAATTCCTATCATTCAGACATGAAGGACAGACATCTTATGGTGTGAAAGTTAAACGTGAAGAGGCTGCATGGGACTTAAAAAAAGTTTTTGCAGATTTTGCTGAAGGCGAATTCCACCCGAAAACATTATTAAACGGACTTCAACAAAACCAAATTGTTGATTTTCAAGAACAAGTTCGTAAAGCTGTTGTTGCAGCAGAAGATAGTGGCAATGGTGACGACTATAAAGTACAATTTAGCGAAATAGAGTTTTTACCGCCAGTCACGCCAACAAATAATGTGATTGCCTTTGGACGTAATTATCAGGATCATGCTAGTGAGTTAAATCACGAAGTGCAGCGATTATATGTGTTTACGAAAGCTGCTTCGTCATTAACTGGTGATAATAGCATAATACCTAACCATAAAGATATTACTGAACAGTTAGATTACGAAGGTGAACTTGGTATTGTAATCGGTAAATCAGGTGAAAAAATCCCTAAAGGTTTAGCACTAGATTACGTATATGGTTATACTATTATTAATGATATTACAGACCGTAAAGCCCAAAATGAACAAGACCAAGCATTCTTATCTAAAAGTTTAACTGGTGGTTGTCCAATAGGTCCTTATATTGTGACAAAAGATGAATTACCTACACCAGAAGATGTGAACATTGTTACGAAAGTAAATAATGAAATCCGTCAAGATGGTAACACAGGTCAAATGATTCTTAAAATAGATGAATTGATAGAAGAAATTTCTAAATTTGTGGCACTACATCCAGGTGATATTATTGCAACTGGTACACCGGCAGGCGTTGGTGCAGGTATGAATCCACCTAAATTTTTACAACCAGGTGATGAGATTAAAGTTACCATCGATAATATTGGTACATTAACTAATTTTATTGCTGATAAATAAAAATTATTAAGATAATATAGAGCGCGGGTATAAATATCAAATTTAAAATTTTGATTTGTATCCCGCTTTTTTTACTTAACCTTTAGTAGAGTAACATAGAATTCTCTTTGAAAAATGAAGCGATTTTAAGTATGATTAGGTAAGTAATCTTTTGATTTTATAATTAAAAGACTACAATATACTTCTGTTTTATATACTTTTGAAGTGAAAAATGTGTGGGGGTTATATTATATGTTACATATGCATATAGCAAGTTGGGTATTATTAATTATTTTATTCTTTGCAGCTTACTTTAACTTTTCTGAAAAACAAGGAGCTTCACCTTATTTTAAACCAATTCATATGGTTTTAAGATTATTCATGTTACTTGTGTTAATTTCAGGCTTTTGGGTTTGGATTCAATCATTCTCATCTGGTAACGCAGGTGGACATATGTTACTGACATTGAAAATGATTTGCGGTGTAGCAGTCGTTGCATTGATGGAAGTGACAATTACTAAACGTAAAAAAGGTCAACCAAGTCATAGTTTATTATGGACTACTATTGTAGTTATTATCTTGACTATCATTATTGGTATTATTTTACCGATGGGACCAATTACACAAATGTTTGGTTTGTAAGTTATATAAAAGGAGGCTACGACAAAGAAGTCGTAGCCTCTTTTATGTTTTTTCAGTAGATCGATTTATTTAAACTAAAATGTATTATAGTGTGAGATAACAAACGTTAACAAAGAGCATTAAAATTACACTGAAAATTTTCCATTTAATCTATAGAAATGTATCAATATGTGGCTCTAACAGATGCCATAGTTCATTACTTAATTCATCAATAGCGCAGGGTCTAGAGTGCTCTATCCACCATATAATAACACCTACTATTGCCGAACCTAAAAATTGTAATGCTATTTCATTATCTTTTCGTTTTATGCTTTGCATAAATTTTTCAGAAAGTGTTTGTCTTAATATATTTAAATCAGATTTTTGTATTAATTGTTTCAAGACAAAATATTGTTTATCTATAGTTATGAGTATTTCACGCATATTTGCTTTACCATCTTGTTGAAGGTTCATCGTACTCTCGCATTTTTCAATTGTTTCAGCTAATATAAAATCTAATGATTGATTAAGTATGTCGTATTTATCTAAAAAGTTTAAATAAATCGTACCTCTATTGATATTAGAAGCTTCGGCAATATCTTTCATAGATATTTTAGCAATGTCCTTTTTTTGCATTAGCTTTATAAAATTTTCGATAATAAGTTGACGTGATTTTTCTTTTCTTTTATCCATAGATATTCCTCATTTATCAACGATTTTTGAAATCTGTACAATAAGCATCAATATACTTATTTTGTTTATTGAGTTTAACTTTTTATAATGATAAGTTCAAGCTAATGAACAAATGTTCATTAAAAAGGAGGACACATATGAATATTCTTATTTATGGCGCTGGGGTACAAGGACAATATTTAGCACATGTATTAAATCAACCAGAAAATAACATAACATTATTAGCTAGAGGTCAAAATTATAAATACTTAAATAACAGAGGAGTTGTGTTGAACCATTATTTACAAAATAAAAGAACTACAGATTACTTTAACTATGTAAGTAAGTTAGGTAAGAATGATAACTATGATATTATCTTTGTAACAATGAAGTATTCAGATTTTTACTCAATTGTACCTTCAATAGCTCAAAATATAAGCACCAATATTATTTTTATAGGTAATAACACCGACCCTCATAAGCTTCGTCAAACAGTACTTCGCCAATCAATTACACATAAAAATATATCTTTTGGTTTTCTAATGACTGGAGGAAATAGGGGGGGAAGTGCAACAACTGTTATTCGATTTAATGCAGGGGAATTAAAAGTAAGCCATCTTAACGGGATAATACCATTTCATAATAAACTTGATGCAATTTTTAAAAATTCATCTATAAAATTAACTTATGAAACAAGATTCGAAGATTGGTTAATGTCACATGCCGCAATGATAATACCTCTAAATGCAGGGATATCATTGAAAAATAAATATAAAGAAAATCAAAAACAACTTCTTAGTAATATTATTAAGTCATATAATGAATTACATTTATTAATTGAGCATAGTAACTATAATATTGTCCCAAAATTACAGTCAACGCTTTTTAAGAATTTTAAATGTCTTGCTTATCCACTATTAAAATTAATTATTAATATCAAAATAATGAATCAAATTCAAGGTTCCAATTCAGAAATCAATGCTTTATATAAAGATATAAAATTGTTAAATAAACAAACAGCGTTAACAACAAATTATTTAGATGAAATGATTATAGAAGCAAGATAATAAAGTTTAACTATATTATCATCAATTTTTTTCGATATAAATAAGAAGATTATTCATAAGTATAATTGTTAAAAGTGTAGTTAAGTAAAATATGAAAATTTCTAGAA
Organism: Staphylococcus sp. mip270_02; assembly: GCF_054031535.1. Classification (NCBI taxonomy): domain Bacteria; kingdom Bacillati; phylum Bacillota; class Bacilli; order Caryophanales; family Staphylococcaceae; genus Staphylococcus; species Staphylococcus sp. mip270_02. The sequence continues at coordinate 2,391,798 of NZ_CM132934.1, read as the reverse complement.
AAAGAAAGCAACTTTCTAGAATTATTCTGTTTTATAGCAAATCTAAACGATAAATTACTAATAAAAAAACCGATAATTTCTACTCAGTATGTGATTAGAAATTATCGGTTTTTGTTTTCTTTGTTAGTAAAATAAAGTTGATTTTTTATTTATTTCGAGCTTTATAGCCTATCATATTAATAATATCTTTAGGTCTGCTATATGGTGGTGCATAAGCAACTTCAAATTCTGTCAGTTCATCAATTGTTAATTTTTGCATCATTGCCATCGATAAGACATCGATACGTTTGTCTACACCTTTTTCTCCAACTGCTGCAGCACGAATAATACGCCTGTTAACTTTATCAAAATAAACGCGTAAGTGTAATTTTTTATTTCCAGGGTAATATCCCGCATGTTCACCTTGGTTAACTTCGACTATGCCATAATCAAAATGTTTTAATTCTTGTGGCGATAAGCCTACACTAGCAAAGGTATAATCGAAGAATTTTACGATATTTGAACCTAAAAAGCCTTTGAATTTCACTTTAGGGTTACCTGCTAATTGTTCGGCAATGATACTTGCACCACGATGTGCCCCCCATGCAAGTGGCACGTGTGCATTTAAATCAACATGTCTATAATGTGATGTTATGATATCACCAAGCGCATATATATTTGGTATATTAGTCTGAAATTGGTCATTAACAGGGATATAACCTTTATTATCTAAAGTGATATTCGATGATTGGATAAATTCTGAATTTGGTTTTACACCTACACCTTCGACAATTAAATCAAAAGTTTCTACTTTACCAGAGGAGAAATATACGTCGTTACCATCTACTTTTGTTATTTCTTCATTAAAACGATAAGCGATATGACGTTTATCCATTTCATCAATAATAGCTTGGTTCATATCTTGATCCATCAATTTATTAATGTGAGTTGAGCGATGGATTAGAGTAGGCGTGATACCACGTTCATAAAGGTTGTCTAAAATTTCTAAGCCTATATAACCCGTACCTACAACAAGTGCTTTTTTTACATTTTGTTGTTCAATAAAAGTCTCAATTGCATCTGTATCCTCCATATTTCTTAAAGTAAATGCTATAGGACTATTTAAGTTCAACGAATTTGCACTACATCCAGGACTTAATATTAAAGTATCATAGTGTTCTTCAAATGAAGTATCATTCATGTGATCATAGACTGTAATTGTTTGTGAATCATCATTTATAGTCGTCACTTCATGGTACGTTTTTACAATTATATTTTTAGAATCATAAAAAGCTTCTGGCGTTGCTTCAAGTATTTTGTCGCGTGAATCAACGACATTGCCTAAATAGTAAGGTAAGGCACAGTTGGCGAAACTCATATCACGATCTTTTTCGAAAACAACAATCTCGCTTTCCTGATCCAATCTTCTTATTTGACTAGCTACAGTTGCGCCTCCAGCAACTGCACCAACGACTACAATTTTATTCATATTGAATGACCTCCTCAAATTAAAATCGCAAAATTAAATTTGAGATTTTATAGTTTCTTCATAAGGCATATTTAATTGGAAGTAATCATTTAAATATCGTCCAATGCCATCTTCATTATTAGAATATGTAACTTGGTTTGCAACATGTTTAAGTTCATCCAAGCCGTTGTCCATGGCAATACCGTATTTAGCATATTTAATCATTTCTAAATCATTATCTTCATCGCCGAATGCAATAATATGATTTCTATCGATTTCTAAATGAGATTTTACGTAATCTATCCCGCGTGCCTTGCTAATCCCTTGTTTAACAATTTCAATGACTGGAAATGGTGAACCCCATCTACGGTGTTCAATGTTTTCTGCATAAAAGCGTGTTAACATTTGTTTGACTCTAGGGATCATGAACTCTTCCGCCTCAACTAAAATTGATGTAGGGGATTCAGTTAATGAAGTGAGTAAATCTCCAGTCTCTACTTTTGGATTACCCATTGAAAACCCATCAAATAACCTTTGATCATAGTTATTAATAAACACGTAGTCTTTGACTTCGGCAATAATATTAGATACACCATAATCATTTAAACTCTTTATAATATTTTTTGATAAATCTAAATCTAATACATCATGTTTGATTTCGAATTGATCATCTTTAGGATGATGTACGAATGCACCATTAAAGTTTACAACTGGTGTATCCATATTCAATTCATGATAATAAATTTGGCTAGCTCTATATGGTCTACCAGTGGCAATCATTAATTTGTGCCCTTGTTTTTGTAATTTAGTTAATACTTCTTTTGTATAAGGTGTAATTTCTTTTTCATCATTTAAAAGTGTTCCGTCTAAATCTAGACAAATTAAATAAGGTTCCATTGATTTCTCCTTAATGTTTAATAATTGACGTATGAATATCATAGCATTTTATTGGCGTTTTGTAAGATATTTGATATATTGTTAGTATGATTAATTACGAAGAGGTGAAATGTATGGATGAAGGATTAAAAGATAGCATATTGAATGCTTTAGAAATGGTTATTGACCCTGAGTTAGGTATCGATATCGTAAACTTAGGTTTAATATATAATGTAGATGTGGATGACGAAGGTTTATGTACTGTAGAAATGACATTAACATCTATGGGGTGCCCAATGGGACCTCAAATTGTAAACCAAGTTAAAATGGTGTTAGCAGAAATTCCAGAGATTTCAGATACAGAAGTAAATATTGTTTGGAGTCCCCCATGGGGCAAAGAAATGATGTCTCGTTATGCTAAAATTGCTTTGGGTATTGGTTAAACAAATTAAAATAGCAACTATAAAATAGTCTAATGTACTTAATTGTACATTGGGCTATTTTTTAGCTAAAATTCTTAGAAATCAATATATTTAAAAACATATTTTCTCTGTAGTGCAATTCATTAAAATGATTGCAGTTATGTTACAGAAGTATTACAATGGTTGAGTGATTGATAAGAAATAATGGTGAAATATTTTATTTTGGGGATGAAAGAATGAATGGAAATGAACAATAATTTAAATAAGCATAAGCAGTTAAAGTATAGTACTCGCTATATGCCAGGTTTAGATGGATTACGAGCAATCGCGGTTATAAGCATTATAATCTATCACTTAAATAAACAATGGTTGACTGGTGGCTTTTTAGGCGTAGATACATTCTTTGTGATTTCCGGTTATTTGATAACTAGCTTATTACTTTTTGAATATGAATCCACAGGTATTATTAATTTAAAACAATTTTGGTTAAGGCGAATTAAAAGATTAATTCCAGCTATGTTGGTAGTTGTGATGGTTGTAACGGTAGCAACTTTAATATTTAAACCTGGTGAAATTGTAAATATTAAACAAGATGGCTTTGCAGCTATTTTTTATGTATCTAATTGGTGGTACATTGCCACAGATGTTAATTATTTCGAACAGTTTGCTTTTATGCCCTTAAAACATTTATGGTCACTTGCAATTGAAGAGCAATTCTACATTATTTTTCCCACTGTCTTTATTTTTTTACTGCTTACAATAAAGAAATACCGAAATGTGACTTTGATATTTTGGATAGTTTCGCTAATTTCTTTATTGACAATGGTTATTATTGCCCAATCACAAACAGGGCATTCACGTGTCTATTTTGGTACTGATACACGGTTACAGACAATGTTATTAGGAGTAATATTTGCATTTATTTGGCCACCGTTTAAATTAAAGAAAAATCCAAATCATTCATTGAGAACTATCATCGATAGTATAGGTGTGATTGGAATTGTACTTTTATTAATCCTTTTCTTAAAAGTGAATGATAATAGTAATTGGATATATAATGGTGGTTTTTATTTAATTTCAGGATTGACATTACTTGTAATTATTAGTGCAGTACATCCTTCTGGTTATTTTGCCAAAATACTAGGTAATCCATTATTTGTATACATAGGGAAACGATCTTATAGTTTATATTTATGGCATTTTCCTGTAATTAGCTTTGTACATTCATATTATGTAGATGGCCAATTACCCATTTATGTTTATATTGTTGATATTATTTTAACTATTGTATTGGCAGAAATATCTTATCGTTATATAGAGACACCGTTTAGAAAACAAGGGATAAAAGTATTTAGTATCTCACGTGTAAATAAACAGACAGTGATTAGAACAATCGTCTTAATTTTATTTTTAATTCCTACTATGTTTGTCTTTACAGGAAGTTTTGACAAACTAGGTAAAAATGATATAAACCATAAAGCGACTTCATATAATACAGATGAAATAGATAAATATTTAGTTAGACCAATTCCGGTTGATGATGTTAATTTTTCAGGGGACTCTGAGTTTAAAAAAGATAAAGATAATGAAGTATATGCAGATTTGAAACCATTATTAATTGGAGATTCTGTAATGGTGGATATTGGAGAAACCTTTAAGATACAAGTTCCTCATGCTAATATTGATGGCCAAGTTGGTAGGAATTTATATGAAGCCATACCTTTAGTAGATCAAAAATATCAAAATTATAATCACAAATCAAATCAAGTTATCTTAGAATTGGGAACAAATGGAGATTTTTCTGAAGAGCAATTAAATGAATTAATTAAAAAATTCGGTGAAGCTCAAGTGTATTTAGTAAATACTCGAGTACCTAGAAGTTATGAAAGTCATGTTAATGAGTTGATGGCGGATGCTGCCAAAAAATATGATAATGTTACTTTAATCGATTGGCATAAACGTTCTGAAGGTCATTCAGAATATTTTGCACCAGATGGTATTCATTTAGAAGCAAAAGGTGTAAAAGCACTAGCAGATGAAATATTAAAACATATTACCAAAAATCTAAATAGATAAAAAACATAATAATGTTTGAAGTTTTTGTTTCTATTATAATCTAAAATTGAGGGAAATAGATCGCATGTAGGCGTTAATGATATTATAAATCAAAGTTTAGAATCTAAAAATGTATGCTAAGAAAGCACTTATTTTCTTAGCATACGTTTTTTTATAATTTAATATTTTTAAGAGGGGCGCACAGTGACTTCGTTAACATTAACATGCTTTGGTTGAGAAATAGCATAGGATACAGCGTTAGCAATATCTATAGGTTTTAATTTTTTTCTGTTTTCTTCAAAGGGGCTTTTCGAACTAAGTTCCGTTTCCACCATACCTGGTGATATATTTGTTACACGTACACCTGTATTAGCTAGTTCTTTTTCTAAACCAATAGAAATAGCTCGTACAGAGAATTTTGTAGCACAATAAACAGATAAACGTTCAATAACTTCAAATCCTGACTCGGAACAAATATTGACAATATGACCTTTTTGATTATTGACCATATTTCCAACTACCGAATTTACACCGTAAAGCAAACCTTTAATATTTATATCAATCATATCTTCCCAATCTGATACCGAACCATCTAAGACCCTACTAGAACCCATTTTCCCGGCATTGTTAACAAGCACATCAACTGTTTCAAAACGCGTTTCGGCTTGTTTAACTACAAATTCTACTTCTTTTTTATTAGAAACATCTGCTTGTATTGTGAGTAATGTAGAGTCGTTATTTAATTCGGCAGCTAAACTATTTAATTTATCTTGATTTCTAGCTACAGCTACAACGTTCATATTCATTTGTAGTAAGTTCTGTGTGATGGCTTTACCTATACCACTCGTCGCACCTGTCACTAATGCAGTTTTATATATTGAATTTTGATCCATGTTATAATCTCCTTTGGTTAACAGTATAAAGGGTCTTTATTTTCTCTATAAATATAAAAATAGAATTACTCATAGTAAGATTCATTAATCTATATTTAATCCAAATATTTTCTATCTTCTTTGCTAATTGGGTAATCATTTGCGCTCATATCTCTTCTAGTCATGAGGCCATTTTTATTAAATTCCCAATGTTCATTGCCATGGGTGCGCATCCATTGATTTGATTCTGCGTCTCGCCATTCGTATTCAAAACGAACAGAAATCAAATTATCTGTGTAACACCACAATTCTTTCATTAATTTATAATCAAGTTCTTTGTTCCATTTTCTATATAAAAAAGATTTGATTGCTTCGCGTCCTTCAAAAAATTCAGTACGATTTCTCCATTTTGAGTCTTCCGTATAAGCGAGACAAACTTTTTCTGGATTTCTTGTATTCCATGCATCTTGAGCTATCTTAACTTTTTCCAACGCTGTCTGCTTATTGAAAGGCGGTATTGGCTTTTTAATTTCTTGTTCCATGTAAACACACTTCCTTATAATGACCATTTACAATAATCGTAACATAATCCTAAGAACTTTATTTGTATTTACTAGTTAATCAAATGGAAAATGCATGTTTTATTTTATGTTAAACAGGCAAAATATAGGGTGTAGTAAGCTTTCAAATCTCATGAAAAGAATATAAAAAAGCAACCTTTATTATTGATTAATTTAATAAGAAGTATTATAATATATTTAAGGTCAAAGAAAGTCAAAGTCAAACTTAAAGACGCTTGATCAAATACTAAATGGTGAGGTGAATCATTTTGGATATTAATCAAATGACCTATGCAATTCAAGGGGCTTTACAAAAAGCAGTTGAATTAGCAAAAGTAAATGAAAACCAAAATATAGAAATCGAAGCTGTGTTAATAGCAGCACTTGAGGAAAACGAAAGTTTATTTAAAAGTGTGCTAGAAAGAGCTAATATTGATACTGAACATTTAAACAATGCATATACTAATAAATTGAAAAATTATCCAACCGTACAGGGCGATAATATTCAATACGGACAATATATTAGTCCAAAAACAAATGAATTATTCAATAGTGCAGAATCATATATGAAATCATATGAAGATGAATACATTTCAATGGAACATATCATATTAGCTGCAATGGACATTGATGAGACGACAAAACAATATGTAGATAATAAAAAAGAAATTATTGTAGAAATTATTAAAAAAATAAGAGGGGGAAACCATGTGACAACACAAAATCCAGAGGCAAATTATGAAGCTTTAGAAAAATATGGTAGAGACTTAGTTGAAGAAGTACGTCAAGGTAATATGGATCCAGTGATTGGTCGTGACGAAGAAATAAGAAATACCGTTAGAATTTTAAGTAGAAAAACAAAAAACAACCCTGTACTTATCGGTGAACCAGGTGTCGGTAAAACAGCTATTGTTGAAGGTTTAGCGCAGAGGATTGTTAGAAAAGACGTACCTGAGTCGTTATTAGATAAGACAATATTTGAATTAGACTTAAGTGCACTTGTTGCAGGTGCAAAATATCGTGGTGAATTTGAAGAGCGGCTAAAAGCAGTATTGAAAGAAGTGAAAGATTCAGACGGTAGAATTATACTGTTTATAGATGAAATTCATATGCTTGTTGGAGCTGGTAAAACAGAAGGTGCAATGGATGCAGGAAATATGTTGAAACCAATGCTTGCTAGAGGTGAATTGCACTGTATTGGGGCTACAACACTAAATGAATATAGAGAATATATTGAAAAAGATTCAGCTTTAGAACGTCGTTTCCAAAAAGTAAATGTATCGGAACCAGATGTAGAAGACACAATTTCAATTTTACGTGGTTTGAAGGAACGTTATGAAGTTTATCATGGTGTACGTATTCAAGATAAAGCATTAGTAGCCGCTGCAGAACTTTCAGACCGTTATATCACTGATCGCTTTCTTCCAGATAAAGCAATCGACTTAGTTGACCAAGCGTGTGCGACAATTAGAACAGAAATGGGTTCTAATCCAACAGAATTAGACCAAGTTAATCGTCGTGTAATGCAGTTAGAAATCGAAGAAAGTGCATTGAAAAATGAATCAGATAATGCAAGCAAACAACGTTTGCAAGAGTTACAACAAGAATTGTCCAATGAAAAAGAAAAACAAAATGCAATTCAATCTCGTGTTGAAGAAGAAAAAGAAAAAATTGCTAAGTTACAAGAAAAACGTACAGAATTAGATGAAAATAGAAAAGCATTAGAAGATGCTGAAAATAATTACAACTTAGAAAGAGCAGCTGAGCTACAACATGGTACAATTCCAGAATTAGAAAAAGAATTACGCGAGTTAGAAGATGCATTCCAAAATGAACAAAATGGAGATAATGAACGTATTATTCGTGAAATTGTTTCTGATGAAGAAATTGGAGATATTGTTAGTTCATGGACAGGTATTCCGGTTTCGAAACTTGTAGAAACTGAAAGAGAGAAACTGTTGAACCTTTCAGATATACTACATGAACGTGTTGTTGGACAAGATAAAGCAGTAGATTTAGTTTCTGATGCTGTTGTAAGAGCACGTGCAGGTATCAAAGATCCTAACAGACCTATTGGTAGTTTCTTATTCTTAGGACCTACAGGTGTAGGTAAAACAGAATTAGCTAAATCATTAGCATCAACGTTATTTGATTCAGAGAAACATATGATTCGCATTGATATGAGCGAGTACATGGAGAAACATTCTGTCTCACGTTTAATTGGTGCACCTCCAGGTTATGTAGGCCATGATGAAGGTGGGCAATTAACTGAATCAGTTCGCCGTAATCCATATTCTGTAATTCTATTAGATGAAATTGAAAAAGCTCACAGTGATGTATTTAACGTATTGTTACAAATACTTGAAGAAGGTCGCTTGACGGACTCTAAAGGACGCGAAGTAGATTTTAAAAATACAATTATCATTATGACTAGTAACATAGGTTCGCAAATTTTATTAGAAAATGTTAAAGATTCAGGTGTGATAACTGAAACAACAGAAAAAGCTGTGATGAACAGTTTAAACCAATATTTTAAACCTGAAATTATTAACCGTATGGATGACATTGTTTTATTTAAACCTTTATCTATTAATGATATGAGTTTAATTGTTGATAAATTATTAACAGAGTTAAATATTAGATTAATGGGGCAACGTATTTCAATCAATGTATCAGATGAAGCAAAAGCTTGGTTAGGCGAAGAAGCTTATGAACCACAGTTCGGTGCAAGACCATTGAAACGTTTCATCCAAAGACAAATTGAAACACCATTAGCACGTAAAATGATTAGAGAAAACTTACCTGAAGGTACAACTATCGATATTGCATTGACTGATGATGGTTTAACATTTTCTGAAAATAAACCCGAAACAGTTTAATAAATACTATTAATTATAAAGCAATTTCGCTAATTAAAATAATTTAGTTGGGGACGCGTAATAGAAAGCAAAGTAAGCATTTGTTTTCTGAGGCGTTCCCTTTTATTATAAAAAACAAGTCCAAGACATTTATATGCCTTGGACTTGTTTAGTGTTATAGTCATCTTTGACGTAGATAAGACAATTGAATCACAAGATTATTGTCCTACACCGTATTTAGTGGTACTCTTTGGCGTCATGTTTACTAGGTTTAATCACCATATCAAATAAAACGATAATAATTGTAAAAGCAATTGCTCCAAAGACCGGTGTTATATAGTTAAGTGCACCGCCACCATTCAAACTATTAAGTACGAAATTAATCATTTGTAATAAGATAATAGACCAAAATAAAACTGCGAGGTATTTCATTATGTAATGCCTCCAATATAATATATATAACTTCATTATAAATAATTAAGTGTAGTTTGTATAGAGAAAAGTAATATTTAAAATTTCGATGTGTTGTTCTTGTATTTGAAATGTGTATTATGTTAAATTAATACCTGGTATTAAAAGTTTAATTCAAATAAAAATTAAAATTAAGATTAAGAAGGTGTACAACCATGGATGTGGGTATTAAAGGTTTTGGTGCGTACGCACCTGAAAAAGTTGTTGAAAATACCTATTTTGAATCATTTTTAGAAACTTCAGATGAGTGGATTTCACAAATGACTGGTATTAAAGAGCGTAGATGGGCAGATGAAAATGAAGAAGCTTCTGACATGGCTTATCAAGCGAGCTTAAAAGCAATCGAAGACGCAGAGATTGAAGCTTCAGAAATCGACATGATTATTGTAGCGACATCGACAGGTGATTTTCCTTTCCCAACAGTCGCTAATATTTTACAAGAAAAATTAGGTGTGGGAAAAGTTGCTTCCATGGATCAACTTGCAGCATGTAGTGGTTTTATGTATGCAATGATTAATGCAAAACAATTTGTGCAATCTGGTGATTATAAAAACATATTAGTTGTCGGTGTAGATAAATTGTCTAAAATTACTGACTTTACAGATCGTTCAACAGCTATTTTATTTGGAGACGGTGCTGGTGCAGTAGTTATTAGTGAGGTATCAGAAGGACGCGGTATTTTAAGCTATGAACTAGGTTCAGATGGTTCAGGAGCAAAGCATTTATTTTTAAACCCAGAAAATGGCAAAATATTTATGAACGGTCGTGAAGTATTTAAATTTGCTGTAAGAATAATGGGCGAAGCGTCAACAAACGCAGTGGCTAAAGCAAATTTAACCCCTGATGACGTAGATATGTTTGTACCACACCAAGCAAACATTAGAATTATGGAATCTGCTAGAGAACGTTTAGGTATACCAAAAGAAAAAATGAGTGTTTCTGTAGACAGATTTGGAAACACGTCAGCAGCATCTATTCCATTAAGTATCGGCCAAGAATTAGAAAAAGGCAAAATTAAAGATGACGATGTCCTTGTATTAGTTGGTTTTGGTGGCGGCTTAACATGGGGCGCTGTCACACTAAGATGGGGAAAATAGGAGGATAAATTATGAGCAAAGAACAGCGTGTTGTAATAACAGGAATTGGCGCATTATCACCTTTAGGCAACGATGCTAAATCATCGTGGGATAACGCGTTGAAAGGTGTAAGTGGTATTGATAATATTACAAGATTAGATACAACAGATTACAGTGTTCATTTAGCTGGAGAACTAAAAGATTTTAATATAGAAGACCATATCCCGAAAAAAGAAGCACGTAGAATGGATCGTTTTACTCAATATGCGTTAGTAGCTGCTAGAGAAGCGGTTCAAGATGCTAAACTTGAAATTAACGAAAAAACTGCCAATAGAATTGGAGTATGGATTGGTTCAGGAATTGGCGGTATGGAAACATTTGAAATTTCTCATAATCAATTAATTAACCGTGGTCCAAGAAAAGTGAGCCCATTTTTTGTACCAATGCTTATACCTGATATGGCAACAGGCCAAGTGTCTATTGATATTGGTGCCAAAGGTCCAAATGGTTCTACAGTAACAGCTTGTGCAACTGGTACAAACTCAATTGGGGAAGCGTTCAAGATTATTCAACGTGGTGACGCAGATGCAATGGTTACAGGCGGAGCTGAAGCGCCAATCACACATATGGCAATTGCAGGGTTTAGTGCTAGTCGCGCATTATCTACAAATGATGATAAAGAAACTGCATGTCGTCCTTTCCAAGAAGGTCGTGATGGATTCATCATGGGCGAAGGTGCTGGTATTGTAGTATTAGAGTCTTTAGAATCAGCACAAGCACGCGGTGCTCAAATTTATGCAGAAGTTGTAGGGTATGGTTCGACTGGAGACGCATATCATATTACAGCTCCAGCACCACAAGGTGAAGGTGGCTCTCGTGCTATGCAAGCAGCGATGGATGATGCTGGTATTGAAGCTAAAGATATTCAATATCTTAATGCACATGGTACAAGTACGCCAGTGGGCGACTTAACTGAAATCCAAGCTATAAAAAATACATTTGGTGAAGCTGCTTCTACATTAAAAGTAAGTTCAACTAAATCAATGACAGGTCATTTACTTGGTGCAACAGGTGGTATTGAGGCAATATTTTCTGCGCTTTCAATTAGAGATAGCCGTATTGCACCTACAATTAATGCAAACACACCAGATCCAGAATGTGATTTAGATATCGTTCCTAACCAAGCAGAAGATTTAGATATTACTTATGCAATGAGTAACAGTTTAGGCTTCGGTGGACATAATGCAGTGATTGTGTTGAAGAAATTTAGTGACTAAAATTGTATAGTATTTTCATACTGTTATATTATAAATATTAAAATAAACCAAACGCTATATTTTTAGTGTTTGGTTTATTTTGCGTTCAGGTAAATTTTGAAAGATATACTTTAAAAATTTATCAAAATATTTTAATCTCTATTTGAGGCTTTATTTAAAATAGGCAGACTAATATTTATAAATGCTCTTGATAGTATAAATTAGTTTTATTTAAGCAAATAAAATCATATGAAGTATTTAAATAGTTAAAACATATCCTTATTGGCTAAATAAGCATTTAAAAGTATAATTTATTTAATCATCTGGGAGTGGGACAGAAATCAAATTTTCTAACATAGATTTCGTAGTCCCACCTCGGCAATAGTGACTAGCATTGAAAAAAGCTTGATATAAGCGTATTTTCAATTCAGTCACCTACTGCCAAATTGAAAATGAGCCTGAGACATCTAATTATGTCCCAGGCTCATTGATAAAGTAAACATTGGGGAGGGCATAAGATGAAAAGGTTTTTAACTCTATCCACAACATTAAAAACACGACTTATAGCAGATTTTATATTAATTATTGCGAGCCAAGCGATTTTACCTTTCTTGGCATTATATTTAACTAGTAAAGTGAATGCAGTATTTGCAGGTGTTTTCTTAATTACAAATCTTATTGTAAGTTTCATTGTGTCCTTCATAGGAGGGTATATAGGGGACAATTATAATAGGAAGAAAGTGGTAAATTACATTCATTTTCTTTATGCAATTTGTCTTATTATTTTAAGTATAACCGTTACTATGGATGGTATAGGATTAGTTGTTTTTTGTGTGACAGTTTTTATTTTTGAAATTATGTTTGCTGCGAGTGAACCTATTTTTGAGGCAGCGATTATGGATGCAATTTATGAAGAAGTTCGCGAATACGTGTATCAACTAAATTATTGGATGTTTAATATTAGCACAGCAATTGGAATGGTGCTAGGTGCTTTACTCTATTTAGGTCATAAGCGATTATTATTTATGATATTTTTCTTAGCAATGCTTATAAGTTGGTACCTTTTTGAGAAATACTACGATGTAGAGCAAGCTTATAACAAAAAAGAAGAATTAACATCAAAATTTAAACATTTTATTAATAGTTACCATACTGTTATTAAAGATAAATACTTTATGATGTTAAATTTAGGGTTTATGTTAGTAATTATGGCAGAGTTAAGTTTAAATTCTTATATTGTGGTTAGGTTGAAGTCTGATTTTGAACCATTAAGCTTTTTTGGGTTTTACATAGATGGAGTGAGAATGTTTACTGTTATTATGATAATCAATACACTTGTTGTAGCTACCTTAACTTTTACAGTAAATAGAGTTGTGGAATCAACATCGAAAAGAATTGCGTTTATTTTAGGGATTATATTATATACCGTTGGTTATAGTGTGTTGACGTCTGCGAGCTCATTTTGGATTTTATGTTTATTCTCCATTATTGCTACATTAGGGGAGTTGATATATTCGCCTATACAAAACGCACAAAGATTTTTAATGATACCAGATGATAAACGAAGTACATATAATACATTTGGTATGGTATCGTTTTATGGTGGTAATTTATTAGCACGTTCTGGGTTAATTATAGGGGCTTTTGTTTTACCATGGATGATGTCGGTATATGTTGCAACCGTTGTTTTAATAGGATTTGTATTATTATATTATGCTTTGTTTTGTAACCCGAATGTTGAAACGAAATAATAAAAAGAGAGCAACAAATCATTTTTTTGCTAAAATGATTTAGTAGAATTAATCTTTTTTAGAAAATATAACTGGCAGCAAAGGTATAATCATTTTCTGCCCATATAACAAATTAGTCCGAGACAACTATATAAGTCTCGGACTAATTTTTCGTTTGAATGTTTGATGGCATTACAAAATATATATAACGAATCATTATTTTAATTAAATTAACCAATTAGCTTGGACTTTAAATTAAAAATGATATAACGATTGCGAGTATTAAATAAAATAAATTAAAACTAAATGCAATTTTTACCCATGGAGAGACAAAATAGTCATCTTTTTTAACTTGTTTAGGTTTAAAAAATTCATCATTTTCTATGGTATCTTTGTGTTTTTTACTTGAAAGCTGATATTTTAGTCTTCTAAAACCATAACTTGTAGGATCAAAAATACCTTCTTGAACGATAATGATAATAAAAAAGAATATGGTTAATGAAATCGAAATATAGAAGAAAATATTAATAAAATATATTAAGGTATGTGAAAAGAAAAACCAAAACAGCAAAGAAAGTAGGGGTGTTAAAAACGCCCAACCAAATATAGAAGTTAAATTTCGCATTATTTTGTCTCCTTTAATTAATAAATTTATTGTAACTTAAAATTACTTAAAAATGAATAATAATTAATGGAATTTCTTTTACAACAATACTTATAAGATTTATAAATTTATTTAAAAAATGATTACTTTAATAATGTAAAGTAAAACAATGTTGATTAAAATATGAACTAAAAGTATAATGTTATTAAATATTTCTGAATATTTTGAAGGGAATGTTTATTCTGAAATTAAAGGGGGATAAAATATGCTTAAGTATATTATGAAGCGATTAGGGTATATGATTTTATCATTATTCATAATCATAACGATCACTTTTTTCTTAATGAAGTTAATGCCTGGTTCGCCATTTAATGATGAAAAATTAAATGAAGAGCAGAAACAAATTTTAAATGAAAAATATGGTCTGAATGATCCGGTACCTGTACAGTATGCCAGTTATCTAAAGAATGTAGTTACGGGGGACTTTGGTAACTCATTCCAATATGACAATCAACCTGTTTGGGACTTAATAAAACCGAGATTGTTACCGTCATTTGAGATGGGGATGACAGCAATGGTTATCGGTGTAATACTAGGTTTGATTTTGGGGGTCATAGCAGCAGTACGGCAAAACACCTGGGTGGATTATTCTGCAACGGTAATTTCAGTTATTGCGGTTTCAGTACCGTCATTTGTATTAGCAGTATTATTGCAGTATGTCTTTTCAGTAAGATTACAGTGGTTTCCTGTTGCGGGTTGGGAAGGGTTATCAACAGCAGTGCTACCTTCACTAGCTTTATCTGCAGCAGTACTAGCAACCGTGGCTAGATACATAAGAGCGGAAATGATTGAAGTATTAAGTTCAGATTATATCTTGTTAGCACGTGCCAAAGGTAACTCAACAATGAGAGTATTATTTGGCCATGCATTAAGGAATGCTTTAATTCCAGTTATAACAATTATTGTGCCGATGTTAGCAAGTATCCTAACAGGTACACTAACAATCGAAAATATCTTTGGTGTGCCTGGTTTAGGGGATCAATTCGTTAGATCTATAACAACAAATGACTTCCCAGTTATCATGGCAACGACAATTTTATTCAGTACACTATTTATTGTTTCCATTTTCCTTGTAGACATATTATATGGTGTTATTGATCCACGTATTCGTGTACAAGGAGGTAAAAAATAATGGCTGATAAAAGAGATGAAAAATTAAATGATGATCATTCAAATGCAGTGATGACTACTACCTCTGAAGCTATTCCAGCATCTGATTTTATTAGAAGTAACAATGATATTGAAAAAGAACCTGAAATGCAAAGAGAGAGTAAAAACTTTTGGCAGGATGCATGGACACAATTGAAACGAAATAAACTTGCAGTAGTAGGGATGGTTGGTTTAATTATTATTGTGCTATTAGCGCTGATAGGGCCGTTATTAAGTTCACATGACTATGCTGAACAAGATGTTGAGCGTCGTAATCTACCGGCGAAGATACCAGTATTAGACCAAATTTCATTCTTACCATTTGATGGTGAGGGAGCGCAAGGCGTTGATGCTTATAAAGAAGCTGGGGTTAAAGAAAACTTCTGGTTCGGTACAGACCAATTAGGTAGAGATTTATGGTCAAGAACATGGCAAGGTGCACAAGTATCATTATTTATTGGTGTTGTCGCTGCCTTACTAGATATATTTATAGGAGTCATATACGGAGCAATATCAGGATTTTTTGGCGGTCGATTAGATAATGTTATGCAACGTATAATAGAAATTGTTGCTTCTATTCCAACACTTATTGTTGTGATTTTATTTGTACTAATCTTTGAACCATCTATATGGACGATTATTTTAGCGATGGCTATCACAGGTTGGATTGGTATGAGTCGTGTCGTTCGTGGAGAATTTTTAAAGTTGAAAAACCAAGAATTTGTTTTGGCTTCAAAAACATTGGGTGCATCAAAATTCAAACTGATTTTCAAACATATTTTACCTAACACGTTAGGTGTTATTGTAGTGACTTCAATGTTTACAGTGCCTAACGCAATATTCTTTGAAGCATTCTTAAGCTTTATTGGTATTGGGGTACCTGCGCCAAGAACATCTTTGGGTTCTTTGGTAAATGAAGGTAGAGCTATGTTGCTCATCCACCCACATGAATTATTTATACCAGCGTTAGTATTAAGTTTACTAATCTTATTCTTCTATCTATTTAGTGATGGATTACGTGATGCATTTGATCCGAAAATGCGTAGATAATAAAAGGAGGCAACAGATATGTCAGAAAGAATATTAGAAGTTAGTGATTTGCATGTTTCCTTTGATATCGATGCAGGGGAAGTGCAAGCGGTAAGAGGCGTTGACTTTGTTATCGATAAAGGAGAGACATTAGCAATTGTTGGTGAATCTGGTTCCGGTAAATCAGTAACAACAAAAGCTATTACGAAATTATTTCAAGGTGACGCCGGAAGAATTAAAAAAGGACAAATTAATTTCTTAGGTGAAGATTTAGCGAGAAAATCAGAGCAAGAATTAATTAAATTGCGCGGTAAAGACATTTCTATGATTTTCCAAGACCCGATGACATCATTAAACCCAACTATGAAAATTGGAAAACAGGTTATGGAACCATTAATTAAACATAAAAATTATAATAAAGCAAATGCTAAAAAAAGAGCACTTGAAATTCTGAATCTAGTTGGTTTACCAAATGCTGAAAAACGATTTAACGCTTATCCCCATCAATTTTCTGGTGGACAAAGACAAAGAATCGTTATAGCGACGGCTCTCGCATGTGAACCAAAAGTACTTATCGCAGATGAGCCTACAACTGCACTCGATGTAACAATGCAAGCACAAATATTAGAACTTATGAAGGAGCTTCAACATAAAATCAGTACCTCTATTATATTTATTACACATGATCTAGGTGTTGTAGCAAACATAGCGGATAGAGTTGCTGTAATGTATGGAGGGCAAATGGTAGAAACTGGTGATGTAGATGAAATATTCTACGATCCTAAACATCCTTATACATGGGGATTACTTTCTTCTATGCCAGACTTAACAACTGGGGCTGATACAGAGTTGCTAGCGATTCCTGGTACACCACCTGATTTGTTACACCCACCAAAAGGGGATGCATTTGCGGAACGTAGTCAATTTGCTTTAGATATTGATTTCAAGACACCACCACCATGGTATCAGGTATCGACAACACATTTTGTGAAATCATGGTTACTGGACGATCGTGCGCCTCGCGTAGAACCACCAGAAATGGTCAAAAAACGTTTGCGTAAAATGCCAAATAACTTTGATAAACCACAACAGGTAGAAAGGGTGTCTTTCAATGGAGAATAGTAATGAGTTATTATTACAAGTAAAAAATTTAAAACAATATTTTAACGAAGGTAAACGTAATGAAGTTAGAGCTATTGAAAACATTTCTTTTGATGTTTATAAAGGCGAAACTTTTGGCCTTGTTGGTGAATCAGGATGTGGAAAATCAACCACAGGCAAAGCGATTATTAAATTAAATGAAATAACGGATGGCGAGATTTTATATGAAGGCGTGGATATTCAAAAAATTAAAAATCGTAAAGATTCTTTGAAATTCAATAAAAAAATTCAGATGATTTTCCAAGATCCTTATGCTTCATTAAACCCAAGACTTAAGGTAATGGATATTGTAGCTGAAGGTATTGATATACACAAACTTTCAACAGGGGTAAAAGACCGAAAAAGACGTGTCTATGATTTGCTAGAAACTGTTGGTTTAAGTAAAGAACATGCCAATCGTTATCCTCATGAATTTTCAGGTGGTCAACGTCAACGTATTGGGATTGCAAGAGCATTAGCAGTTGAGCCTGAGTTTATTATTGCTGATGAACCTATTTCGGCGTTAGATGTCTCTATACAAGCACAAGTAGTAAATCTATTATTAAAATTGCAGAGAGAACGTGGCATAACATTTTTATTTATTGCCCATGACTTATCAATGGTTAAATACATTTCAGACAGAATTGCGGTTATGCATTTTGGTAAAATTGTTGAAATAGGTAGTGCAGATGAAATTTACAATCACCCAATGCATCCCTATACGAAGTCATTACTTTCTGCTGTACCACAACCTGACCCTGAAAGTGAAAGAGTTAGAAAAAGAACTCATTTTAAAGAGGATGACACTAAAAATAATCAACGATCATTACAAGAAATTAGAGTAAATCATTATGTATTTACTACAGAAGAAGAAGCTAAAGAATTAAAATCTCAAACACAAGAGGCTTCTGTTTAATAGGGGAAGGGGGGAATATAATGAAAAAATCTAAGTTTTTAATTATTTTAGTAGTACTATCGGTTGTATTAGCAGGTTGTGGCAATGCTGAAGGAATTTATTCTGATAAAGGGGATGTATTTAGAAAAGTGATACCACAAGATATTTCTTCATTAGATACGGCCTTAGCTACTGATACAGTTTCATTTGATATATATAATCAGGTATATGAAGGTTTATATACCTTAGATAAAAATGATAAAGCGAAACCAGGTGTTGCAAAAGCTATGCCAAAAGAAAGTAATGGTGGTAAAACTTTGACGATTGATTTGCGTAAAGATGCAAAATGGTCTAATGGCGACCCCGTTACAGCACATGATTTTGAATTTGCATGGAAACGTGTCGTTAACCCAGACACGGCATCTGAATATGCTTATATTATGTATGATTTAAAGAATGCTGAAGAAATAAATATGGGCAAAAAAGACGTAGATGAGCTAGGAGTTAAAGCAGTTGATGACCACACATTAAAAGTGGAATTAACAAAACCAATACCATATATGAATGAGATGCTAGCCTTTGCAACGTTTATGCCACAAAATGAAAAAGCTGTGAAGAAAGCTGGACAACAATATGGTACTACAGCTGATAAAACAGTGTTCAATGGACCGTTTAAAGTAAAAGATTGGAAAGTTGAAGATAAAATACAACTTGTGAAAAATGATGATTATTGGGATAAAAAAGCAGTGAATTTAGATCGTGTAAATTATAAAGTGTTGAAAGATCAGCAAGCAGGTGCGTCACTATATGATACAGGTTCTGTAGACGATACAACGATAACTGCCGACCAAGTTGATAAATATGCAGATGATCCAGGATTAAAGAAACGTTTATTAGCAAGTACATTTTATATTAAGTTAAATCGAGACAATGTACCAGAATTTAAAAACAAAGACTTAAGGTTAGCAATTTCTCAAGCTATTAATAAAGAAGGTTATGTAAATTCAGTTTTGAACAACGGTTCAGAAGCTACAGATGGCTTTACATCTAAACTAACAGCTAAATCACCAGATGGTAAGGATTTTACTGAATCAATCAATTCACCGTTAACATATAATCCTAAAGCAGCAAAACAACATTTAGAGAAAGCCAAAAAAGAGTTAGGTATCAAAGAGTTAACATTTACAATGAATACGGAAGATACTCCAGGTTCGAAAATTTCAGCAGAGTTTATTAAATCTCAAATTGAAAGAAATTTACCAGGAGTTACAATGAATATTAAACAATTACCGTTTAAACAAAGGGTGAATCAAGAACATTCTGAGACATTTGAAGCATCATTATCTGGTTGGGGACCAGATTACCCAGATCCATTAACTTTCTTGAATATTATGACTACAGGGAATCCATCTAATAATACAGGATGGGGCAATAAAGAATTCGATAAATTAGTTAAGGATGCCAATGGCAAATTATTGAAGAAACCTGAAGAACGAAATGCAGCAATGAAGGAAGCAGAGGAATTATTATTAGCAGAAGCGCCAGTTGCACCGATTTACCAAAAAGGGGAAGCGCATTTAACTAATCCTCAAGTTAAAGGTTTGGTGTATCATCAAATTGGTGGAGATACGACACTAAAACATGTGAAAATTGATAAGAGTATCGACCCTAAAACTGGTAAAAAGAAAGAAAAATAAGCATAAAAAAGGAGAATCCGAATTACTGGATTCTCCTTTTTTATGTTCTGGAAATTGTAAGGTCAGTAAGTTATCTTTTACGACCTAAGCCCATAGCTTTTTCCATTTTTTTTAATGTTTTAAATGACACTTTTTGTGCTTTATCTCTACCATTATCTAATATTGTATCAAGCTCATCAGAATTGAAATAATAGTCATATTTTTCTTGGAAATTAGTTAAGAATGATTTTACTATTTCTGCTAAATCTGCTTTAAACACACCATAGTTTGAGTCTTTATATTTTTCTTGAAGTGAATCAATAGATTCATTAGTTAAACTTGAATAAATAGATAATAAATTAGAAATTCCTGGTTTATTTTCACGATCAAATTTAATGATACCGTCAGAATCTGTTACAGCACTTTTGATTTTTTTAGCGGCAGCATTTGGCTGATCAAGTAATGAGATAAAGTTTTTCTGATTATCATCACTTTTACTCATTTTTTTAGTTGGGTCTTGAAGACTCATCACGCGGCCTCCAACTTTTGGCATACGGATTTCTGGTTTAATCAATACATCATTATAACGGGAGTTAAATCTATCTACTAGATTACGTGTTAACTCCATATGTTGTTTTTGGTCATCACCAACTGGTACGATATTAGTATTATAAATAACGATATCAGCAGCCATCAATGGTGGATAAGTTAATAACCCTGCTGGTACACCTTCAGTTTGTTTTACTGCTTTATCTTTAAATTGCGTCATACGTTCTAATTCGCCAATTGAAGAAATTGTAGTGAGCATCCAACTTGCTTGAACATGCGCAGGAACCTCAGATTGAATAAACAGTGTTGATTTTTCTGGATCTATACCAGAAGCTAAATAGATTGCAGCAAGTTGTCTAATTTGTTTACGTAGTTTTAATCGATCTTGGGGTACCGTGATTGCGTGTTGGTCCACGATACAAAAGAAACAATCGTAATCATCTTGTACTTCACCAAATTGTTTCAATGCGCCAATGTAGTTACCAATTGTTGGAATCCCACTAGGCTGGATACCTGAAAATAATGTTTCCATTTTATGATGCCTACTTTCTGAAATTTAATTTAATACACAATACGTTTATTATAACAGTATTTCAATCATTTGTAAGTTATGTTAAACTACATGTACATCAATATTTCTAGTTGAATTTATTGAGAAATACTTTTATTTTAAATTTTTTGAAAAAAATTAGAGAATTCTCATTTAATTTTAATGTTGAAAGGGTATACTTTCATTGTAAGGTTAAGGAAGGCGAAGAAAACTATAAAGTTTCCTAATCATATAAATATTGAAATCAAATGAATTTACATTCATGAAAAATAGGAGAGTGAGATGTATGGTAACATTATTTACTTCACCAAGTTGCACATCTTGCCGTAAAGCGAAAGCATGGTTACAAGAACATGACATTCCGTATACGGAGCGTAACATTTTTTCAGAACACTTAACAATTGACGAAATCAAACAAATTTTAAAAATGACTGAAGACGGTACTGATGAAATTATATCTACACGTTCTAAAACTTACCAAAAATTAAATGTAGATATTGATGCGCTACCACTTCAAGATTTATATTCAATTATTCAAGATAACCCTGGTTTATTACGTCGTCCAATTATTTTAGACGAAAAACGTCTACAAGTTGGTTATAATGAAGATGAAATCAGACGTTTCTTACCTAGAAAAGTTCGTACGTTCCAATTGCAAGAAGCGCAACGTATGGTTGACTAAGACAAATTATAAGTGAAATAAATAAATCGTAAACCATAAAGTAATGAATTAAAAAATTGCTTTATGGTTTTGTTATATTTAACATAACAAATACTAATAGGCTTAGGTCAAATGCAAAGGTTGTCTAAGCGGAAAAATCGATTTAATATAGAGTTAAGTTAATTTTGGTGCAGCACGCTTGAATAGTTAGTGCTGTTTTTTTGGCTAATATTAGGGTATATGTTAATATAAGATACTAATTGGAATTTAGTGAAATTTAATCAAACAAATCAATTGTAATTATTGCTATGTTCTAATACAATATGATTACTATTCATCGACTGTAAGGAGTGAGATGATATGAGAATAGAGCGCGTTGACGATACTACCGTTAAATTATTTATAACATATAGTGATATTGAAGCAAGAGGTTTTAAACGTGAAGATTTGTGGACTAATCGCAAACGTGGAGAAGAATTCTTTTGGAATATGATGGAAGAAATCAATGAAGAAGAAGATTTTGTTGTTGAAGGCCCATTATGGATTCAAGTACACGCTTTTGAAAAAGGTGTTGAGGTAACGATATCTAAATCTAAAAATGAAGATTTGATAAATATGTCAGATGAAGATAATGAACAGCTTGATTATCAAGTGAACGATTTATTATCACAGACGTTTGATCAAGATGATAGTTTAGAAGATTTATTTGAGCAACGTCAACAACAGAAAGAAAATAACCATAGCCAAGAACGAAATGACCATAAACAGCAAAATACACGTACTGTTATTGTTAAATTTAGTGATTTAGAAGAAGTAATCGATTATGCACATCACAACGATCAAGTGACAGATGCATTTGAAGATTTATTATATAGTCTTAACAATATTTATTATTATGCTGTGCATTTTGACGAAAATGTAGATCAAGAAACAATTAATGATAGTTATAGTCAATTACTTGAGTTCGCATATCCTACTGATAAATCTGAAGTATATTTAAATGACTATGCAAAAATAATCATGAGCCATAATGTTGCGTCACAAGTGCGTCGTTATTTTCCAAACACTGCAGAGTAATTAATGTGAATAAATGAATGATATAACCATTACTAGAATTGATTTGTAATGTATAGTAAGAGTTATGTTTTTAAGAAAGACCCTGTGCCGACAAAGTTTATACTTTGTCGGCTTTTTTATATCAGGTAAGTTGAAATTATAATTTACTAAAGTAATTTATGTGAGATTACCGTGTATATTAAATGAGGTGATTCAAACATGTTTTACGCGAAAGATGGCAACGGGGTACTAATAACTGCGCATAACGCTAATAATAACTGTGATTATAAGTGCCCGCATTGTCAAAATAAAGTTATTTTAAAAAAAGGGCTAATGAAAACAGCGCATTTTGCTCATATTTACAAAAGTTCAAACTTTTGTAACAAAGGCGAGACTTATGAACATTATATGTTTAAATATGAATTGGCACAGCAATTAAATAAATTAGATTATTATGTGGTAATTGAACCTTATATATATCAGTGCTATCAATATCCTGATTTAATCATTAATAATAAAATTGCGATTGAAATACAGTTTTCAAATATAACTATAGATAATATAAAAAAGCGAAGCAATGCTTTAGCTAGTATTGGTTTTGATGTTATTTGGATTATCGGTAAGTTGAAATATAATAAAAGAACAAAAATTTTAATTTTAAATAAGTCGGAACGTACTTATATTAATTTGAAAAGAAGACAACTTTTTTCGTGGCATAGCGACACGTTTTTATTATATAGATATAAAATAGTTCAATTTATTGGTGGAAATCGTTACATAGCTATTAGGGAACAACTTTCATATAAACAATTTACATATTATTTTAATAAAAATGACTCTCCAATGTTACCATGTCATTTTAAATTAACGAAGTCTTCAATTAAACAATATATTAAGTATTGCAGACGTCAAAGGACTGTTCGTGAGCCTAGTTTGAGTATTATTTACAATTTACAACTAGCAGAATCATGGGTTTGTGAAAATTTAGGTATGGTGTATCCAGAACAAATATTTATACAATCACATCCTATCTATTGGCAATTGCAATTGCTAAATATGTTAGATACAAACAATATTAATGAAGGCTTATTCTTAAATACTATTAAGTATAATCATTTTTATAATTATGATGTTAATAGCCGAGTAATAGTTCAAGCAATTATCTATAAGTTTCAAAAATCATATCGAAATATTAGGTATAAAAACGTGCAAAATTGAGTCTTACATGAGAAAATTATGGTATTGAATTTAATAGGAGGTTTACTAAAATTATGACACAACAATTAACAAGAGAAGAACAAGAACGTAAATATCCTGAATATACATGGGATTTAACTACCATATTCGAATCGGATGAAGCTTTTGAAGAAGCTTTTAAAGAAGCAGAACAAAATTTAGGAAAAGAACAAAAATTTAAAGGTCATTTAGCTGATAGTGCTGAGACTTTATATCAAGCATTAGCTTTAGAAGATGAATTAGGCTCTAAATTAGAAAAAGTTTATGTATACGCACATTTAAAGCAAGATCAAGATACAGCTAACGATAAATACACAGGTTATGAAGCGCGTGCTCATCAATTAATAATTAAGTTTAGTTCAGGATGGAGTTTTTTAGTACCTGAAATATTACAAATTGATGAAGACAAGATTCAATCATTTATTGATGAAAATGACAATTTAAAACAATATGAATTTGATTTGAAATTAATTAATGAAAAACGTCCACACGTGTTGAGTGCGGATAAAGAAAAGTTACTTACAGAGGCACAAGATGCTTTATCAACAGCTGATAATGTATATGGTATGTTCAGCAATGCTGATTTAGAGTTTGAAGATGCCATCGATAAGGATGGTAACCGCCATTCACTTACACAAGGCACATTCATAAAGTGTTTAGAATCAGATGACCGTATATTAAGAAAATCTGCATTTGAAAATTTATATAAAGCTTATGGTGCTTATAATAATACTTTAAGTGCTACATTAGCAGGAGAAGTTAAAAAGAATGTGTTTAATGCACGTACACATAACTATGAATCTGCAAGAGCAGCAGCTTTAAGTAATAATCATATCCCAGAAGCAGTCTATGACAATTTAGTAAAAACAGTCCATAAATATTTACCATTATTGCACCGTTATACAGAATTACGTAAAGAATTGTTAGGTCTTGAAGATATGAAAATGTACGACTTATATACACCTTTAGTTAAAGATGTGAAGTTTGAAATGCCATATGAGGAAGCAAAAGATTGGATGCTTAAAGCTTTACAACCTATGGGTGAAGAGTATATGGAAGTAGTAAATGAAGGATTAAATAATCGTTGGGTAGACGTATATGAAAATAAAGGTAAACGTTCAGGCGGTTATTCTTCAGGTGCACATCTAACAAATCCATTTATCTTATTAAATTGGTCTAATACTGTGTCAGATTTATACACGTTAGTACATGAATTTGGTCACTCAGCTCATAGTTATTTCAGTCGTAAAAATCAACCATCTAATTCAAGCGATTATACAATATTTGTGGCGGAAGTAGCATCTACTTGTAATGAAGCATTACTAAGTGATTATATGGATAAACATTTAGATGATGAACGTAGATTGTTGTTATTAAACCAAGAGCTTGAGCGTTTCCGTGCCACATTATTTAGACAAACGATGTTTGCTGAATTTGAACACAAAATTCATCAGATAGAAGAAGCAGGTGAGCCATTAACAGCAAATCGTATGAACGAAGAATATGCTGAATTAAACCGCGTTTATTTTGGTGACTCAGTTGAAACAGATGAAGATATCAGCAAAGAGTGGTCAAGAATTCCTCACTTTTATATGAACTACTATGTGTATCAATATGCAACAGGCTATAGCGCTGCACAAAGTTTAAGTCATCAGATATTAACTGAAGGGCAACCAGCAGTAGATAGATACATTAATGAATTCTTGAAAAAAGGTAGTTCAAATTATCCAATAGAAATCTTGAAAAATGCTGGGGTAGACATGACAACACCTGAACCAATTGAGCAAGCTTGCCAAGTATTCGAACAAAAATTAGATGCGTTTGAAAAGTTAATGAAAGCTTAGTATGAATGTATTCGTTTACAATATGACAAGTTTGTGACAAACTAAATTTATTTAATTTAAAAGGTTGAAAGGTGTATTTTACCGTGTTATATTATAAACATGAAATTAATCACATAACAAACATACCCCTTTGTTTGAAGTGAAAAATTTCTCCCATCCCCTTTGTTTAGCGCCGTGTAATCAGACACGGCGTTTTTTTGTACTCTTTTTTAATGATTCTTCTAAAAATAAGTATAATTGAATAACTATTCAATCAACTTTAAGTGGAAAAGATAATGAAAACAAAAAAACGATAATTTTTACTGCATTGTAGTAAAAATTATCGTTTTTAATTTAAGTAGTACATTTTATGTTATTATCTATTTAATAAAAGCTATTTGGTTATAAAGTTAAATCATAGAGTATTAATTTTTAGCTTTCCAAAATTTGCCGTCTGGCGACTTAAGTTTTTCAATTTTTTGTTGAATTGCTAATTTTTTTAGCTCTTTATTCATTAGTTTTTCTGGCCACTCATATATTGTCAGTAACTCTTCTTTAGTAACTAATTGTTGTTGTTGAATATATTCTTCAAGACTTGGTGGTAATTCTTTTTCAATTGTTGAACCAATGAGTTCGTTAATAATATAAGTATAAATATGGTAAGGATATAATCCTTCTACTTTTAATCCTTCTTCGTGTACGTCCTCGCTAAAGAATACGAGGGAAGGAGCTTCTTCAATTTCCATTTCTCGTGCGATATGCAAATCAACTTGTAAACTATCTTTTAAACAGTTACTTTGCAAATCTTCTTTAAAAACTTCGTAGTCTAGCCCTGCGTTACTGATACAATTATTAACCATCGATTCTGTAATAATATCTCGCTTGGGTATAATTTCATTTTGTACAAGATGTATAAAACGCTCTGCACGTATACGTCCCTGAAGTTCAGCGGCTTTATATGCGAGTGCGATATTATCTAAATCAGATGTACTTTGCGCTTGGCATTTTGTCAAAACGCGTAATGAAGGGTTCAATATATGTCTAATACTTATATATTGTTTATACTCAATGCGTAATTTAGAAAGGATTGCAGATAATTTAAAACATTCCTTACTGAATGGATCAAAAAAGGAATAAATTTCTATCTTACTAACAGGTGAAAGATTTACATCTTCACGACTATTGGGTTGTATTAATCTTAATTCTTCAGTCATGTCTATTCCACCTACAATTAATTTTCGGAATTAACCATGTGATTCGCTGTTAAACGTAATCTCTCGTATAAATAATCACCGACACCTTCGGGAAAATCAGCATGCTGTATAGCTTTATACATATTTTCTAACCAAGCATCACGTTCATGATTTGTTATAATAAAATCTAAATGACGTCTTTTCAACATTGGATGACCATGTTCTTGTGTGTAAAGATTTGGTCCACCTAAGAATTGTGTTAAAAATTGTTTTTGTTTTCTGCTTGTTTCTGCAAAATCTCCTGGAAACAAGTGATTAATTCTACTATCTTGTTCTACTAAATAATAAAAGTAATCAATCATCTCATACAAGGCTTTTTGGCCAATGATTTCATATGGTGTTTGCGTCATAATATCACCGTATCCTGTTAATATAATACTAATATAACATGAATTTTTACATTTGGAAGTAATTCGACTTCTTACAATTGCATGTGATTAATTATGATATAAATTTGATTTACGATTAAAAAATCTTTGTACTTTATTAGCTGGAATTTCATGTTTTATATCAAATTTTTCAAGGATTGATTTAAATTGAATTAAACCTTCATCATAATCTTCTACTTCGTATTCTAATTCAAAATCTTCAAAATCTAGGTAAGTACTTTTATCAAGTACAAGTAAGTTTCCATTTATTTCTTTCTCTAAGCGTTCAGTTTTAAGTGAACCAAGAATAATTAATTCAGTTAAATCGATATCCATCTTTGTAAGTTGATCTGCAATTTCAGAAGGCAACGATTGTTCTGGAATAGGCTTGTTTAATTCAGGAACGACATGTGTTTCAAAATTGTATTCAGTAAGACCTACTTCAGCTGGTATTTTTAATGTCATCTCTAAGTACTCATCTTTCACACGAATTCTCAAAGCTGATTTATGGTCTTTTAAATCAAAGTCTGGCGTATCAATATAGAAATTTGTTTGTTTATACGGTTCAATTTCGTTGAAATAGGTTTTATGAATAACATTGTATTGACTTTCTGTTAACAATTGTTTGAATTCAATCTCGTTATTTGTTGCCACTATAATCTCTCCTTCTGGTGCGTATATTCATTTATTTTAAAACACTTTTTATTTAATTTAAATTGAACTGCATTTATGATTACATAAATAGTTGAAATTGATGGATTGATGTTGGTATAACATTATCTTGTAACGTGTTATGTAGTATGAAATTATGTTAAAATAATGAAGAATAAGGAGGAACAAGCATGCGTATTTATGTGAATGAAATTAAAATTACAGAAGATAGCATTAATTGCTATACAGAACAATCCACAGAAGGTTTACAAGAAGCAGGACAAATGCTTGTTGATAGTGATAATTACAGCTTTGCATACATTTTAGACGACGGACAAAACTATTCGTACTTGATATTTGTACAAGAAACGTGGTCTATGTTACATGAAAACAAAGGCAAAAAAATTATCGTTAATGACGACTTAGAATTAAAACAATTCGAAAATGAGTTTAATTACATATTGGATAACATTCAAGGTAATTCAAATTATGGTAAGGAGTTTGTTTCCGTTGTAGAGGATATTTTCGAATTAGATTGAAGCGGAGTGAGGCACAATGAATCAATGGGATCAGTTTTTATCTCCATATAAACAAGCAGTAGACGAATTGAAAATTAAATTAAAAGGGCTTAGAAAACAATATGAAGTAGAAGATAATGCATCTCCTATAGAATTTGTAACAGGACGAGTCAAACCTATGACAAGCATTATTGATAAGGCTAATAAACGTCAAATTTCTTTTGATCGTTTACATGAAGAAATGTATGACATTGCCGGTTTGCGTTTAATGTGTCAATTTGTTGATGATATTGATATTGTGGTTAATTTATTAAGACAGCGTCAAGATTTTAAAGTTGTAGAAGAACGGGATTACATTAGTAATACCAAACAAAGTGGTTATCGTTCATTCCATGTCATTATTGAATATCCTATTGAAACATTAAATGGGGAAAAGAAAATATTGGCAGAGATTCAAATTAGAACGCTAGCAATGAACTTTTGGGCAACGATAGAACATACTTTGAGATATAAATATGATGGAGATTATCCACCGGAGATTCAACATCGATTGGAAAGAGCAGCAGAAGCGGCATTTTTGCTGGATGAAGAGATGTCGGAAATTAAAGAAGAAATTCAAGAAGCTCAGAAATATTATTCTAAAAAGCGTGCGAAAAAGCATAATAATGACTAGGGGATGTTACGATGCGTTATACGATTTTATCTAAAGGTGATTCAAAATCGAATGCTTTAAAGCATAAAATGATTAACCATATGAAAGATTTCCAGATGGTTGAAGACCCAGATAATCCAGAAATCGTTATTTCTGTTGGGGGAGATGGAACTCTGTTACAAGCTTTTCATCAGTATAGTCATATGCTATCTCGCTGTGCGTTTGTAGGGGTTCATACAGGGCATTTAGGCTTTTATGCTGATTGGGTGCCACATGAAGTTGAAAAACTCATAATTGAGATTAATAACTCTGAATTCCAAGTCATTGAATATCCTTTGTTAGAAATTATTGTGCGTTATAATGATAACGGATACGAGACACGTCATTTAGCATTAAATGAAGCTACTATGAAAACTGAAAATGGTTCTACTTTAGTTGTTGATGTGAATATTAGAGGTAATCAATTTGAACGCTTCAGAGGTGATGGTTTATGCATTTC
This sequence comes from Staphylococcus sp. mip270_02, assembly GCF_054031535.1. Taxonomy (NCBI): domain Bacteria; kingdom Bacillati; phylum Bacillota; class Bacilli; order Caryophanales; family Staphylococcaceae; genus Staphylococcus; species Staphylococcus sp. mip270_02. The sequence goes on along the minus strand of NZ_CM132934.1, from coordinate 2,361,806 downwards.
TACACCATCAGGTTCTACAGCATACAATAAGGCATTAGGTGGCGCATTGATACATCCGTCATTAGAAGCAATGCAAATTGCTGAAATTGCATCAATAAACAACCGGGTATTTAGAACTGTAGGTTCTCCTTTAGTATTGCCCAAACACCATACGTGTTTAATAACACCAGTTAATCATGATACGATTTTAACGACGATTGACCACGTTAGTATAAAACACAAAAATGTTAATGCGATACAATATCGCGTAGCTAATGAGAAGATTAGATTCGCTAGATTTAGACCGTTTCCGTTTTGGAAAAGAGTACATGACTCGTTCATTTCAAGTGGAGATGATGAGTAATGAAATTTACTTATACAATACAGCAGCCAGAAATGGTTCGCACATTTTTACAACAACAAGAATTTTCAAAACGGACGATAAGCGCCATTAAGCATAATGGCGCTTTATTAGTTAATGGACAACCAGTTACAGTCAGAAAGCAATTAGCTATAAATGATAATTTGGAAGTATTTTTAAGTGATGAAACCCCAAGCTCTAACTTAAAACCATATAACGACGGGTTAAATATCTTATATGAAGATTCATATTTAATTATTGTGTCGAAATCTGCCCAACAAAATTGTGCACCTTCTAGAGATCATTTACATTTTAGTTTAGTAGAGCAAGTGTTGGGTTATTTTAATGGTAGAAAGTTATCGTTGACCCCACACATTGTTACGCGTTTAGACCGTAATACTTCAGGCATTGTTGTGTTGGCAAAGCATGGATTTATTCATCATTTAATGAGCCAAATTAAAATCGATAAAAAATATTTATGTATTTGTCAGGGGCGATTAGACGGTGAAGATTTAATTGATGCTCCTATCGCAAGACATCCAGATAGTATTATCCAGCGTCAAGTCAGTAGTTTAGGAAAGCCTTCACAGACTAAATATAAAGCACTCGAACATACTAATAATCATACTTTATGTGAAGTGAGTTTGCTGACAGGAAGAACACATCAAATACGTGTGCATTTTCAACATATTGGTTATCCTTTAGTAGGTGATGACTTATATGGCGGTAAAGATGAAACTTATCATCATCAATTATTACGTTGTATCCAAATATCATTTATTCACCCAATTAAAAAACAAAAAATTATAATAAACGATAGATATGACACGATTGAAACTATATTTAATATGATATAATTTAAAAGAACTATGGAGGTGGGGCTAATGGCTAATGAAAAAGAATCAATTACATTAGAGGATGAGCAAGTATATGATAAAGTATTGCTAGATGATTTGTTGATTAATAACCATATTGATGAATTTAGAGATGAATTCTTATCTATGCATACATATGAACAAAGTGAATACTTTGAAGATAGTGATGAAGGTATACGACAACGTATCTTTGAAGTACTATCGCCAGAAGAAGTTGCCGATTTCTTTGAACAATTAGAAATCGATGAAGACGAATATGAAGCGTTATTTGATACGATGGATGCTAATTATGCTAGTAAGATTTTAGAAGACATGTCTTACGATAATGCCGTAGATATTATGAATCAGTTGTCAAAACAAAAAACAGTTAGTCTCCTCACACTAATGAAGCGTGAAGATGCTAAAGAAATTAAAGCATTATTACATTACGATGAAGATACTGCCGGTGGTATCATGACTACTGAATATATCTCATTGAAAGCAACAATGCCTGTTAAAGAAGCGCTTATTCATGTCAAAGAACAAGCCCCTAATGCAGAAACAATTTATGTTATTTTTACAGTGAATGATGATAAACAACTAGCCGGCGTGCTCTCACTTAGAGATTTGATTGTAGCTGAAAATGATGCTTACATCGAAGATATCATGAGTGAACGTGTCATTAGTGCAAATGCAGCCGATGACCAAGAAGATGTTGCTCAAAAAATGAGAGACTATGATTTTATTGCAATGCCAGTTGTCGACTACCAAGACCATTTACTTGGTATTATTACGATTGATGATATTCTAGACGTTATGGACGAAGAAGCAAGTGAAGACTACTCTCGTTTAGCCGGTGTATCAGACGTTGATGCTACAAATGATTCTGTAATTAAAACTGCAAGAAAAAGATTGCCATGGTTGATTATACTTACATTTTTAGGAATGATTACCGCGACAATTTTAGGATCATTTGAAGATACATTATCAAAGGTTGCATTATTAGCTGCATTTATTCCAATTATTAGTGGGATGTCTGGAAACTCGGGTACACAATCGCTTGCCGTTTCTGTTCGTAATATTTCAACAGGTGAAATTGATGAACAAAGTAAATTTAAAGTCGCATTAAGAGAAACTGGTAGTGGATTTTTAAGTGGGTTGGTCTGTGCAATCTTGTTATTTATCATTATTATGGTCTTATATGGCCAACCAATCTTAGCAACCATTGTAGGCAGTAGTTTAACAATCGCGATGACAGTGGGTACATTAGTAGGTTCAATGATTCCGTTAGTGATGAACAAATTAAAAATTGACCCTGCAGTTGCAAGTGGTCCTTTTATCACTACAATTAATGATATTGTCAGTATGTTGATTTATTTTGGATTAGCAACATCATTTATGTCTTACCTAACATAAGGGGGTTATATGGAATTTGTATCACTTGTTGTCGTAGTTTTAGCGGCATTTCTTACACCAATTATAGTCAATAGACTAAGGATTACATTTTTACCTATAGTTGTAGCTGAAATATTAATGGGTATTATTATAGGCCATTCTTTTTTGAATTTAGTCGAACGTGATTCAATACTTAATATATTATCAACTTTAGGTTTTATATTCTTAATGTTTTTAAGTGGCTTAGAAATTGATTTTAAAGCTTTTAAAAGAGATAAAAGTTCAACTAAAAAAGAAGAAAAAGTTAAAAAGCAAGAACCAGGTCATTTACAGCTTGCCATAGTTGTATTTATGTTTATTATGATTATATCTATTGTCTTTGCATACATGTTCAAATGGTTCGGCCTAATTGATGATGTTTTACTAATGGTTATTATTATATCTACGATTTCATTAGGTGTCGTTGTACCAACATTAAAAGAAATGAATATCATGCGTACGACAATTGGACAATTTATCTTGTTAGTCGCTGTACTAGCAGACTTAGTAACAATGATCTTATTAACAGCATATGGTACGTTTCATGCTTCAGGCAATACATCATTGTGGTTAATCGGTAGTTTAGTGGTATTTACAATTGTTTTTTACTTTTTAGGTGGTTTCTTCAAGAAAGCACAATTCTTACAAAAATTAATGGATGGTACTACTCAAATCGGCATACGTGCTGTGTTCGCACTTATCTTATTGTTAGTGGCTTTAGCTGAAGGTGTTGGTGCAGAAAATATTTTAGGCGCATTTTTAGCAGGAGTTGTAGTTTCTCTTCTTAATCCAGATGAGGATATGGTTGAAAAGTTAGATTCGTTTGGATATGGATTCTTTATTCCAATCTTCTTTATCATGGTTGGTGTAGATTTAAATATCCCAGAGTTGATTAAGGAACCAGCATTATTGCTGATTATCCCGTTTTTAATATTAGCTTTTCTAATATCTAAACTGATACCAGTATTTTATATACGTAGATGGTTTGATATGAAAACTACAATTTCTTCTGCATTTTTACTAACATCTACATTATCATTAGTAATTGCTTCTGCTAAAATTGCAGAACAACTTGGTACAATTTCATCAGAGATATCTGGTATTTTGATATTAAGTGCCGTTATTACTTGTGTATTTGTACCAATTATCTTTAAGAAAATGTTCCCGATACCAGATGAAGCGACAAGACAAATTGAAGTAAGTTTGATAGGAAAGAACCAACTAACCATCCCAATTGCTCAAAATTTATCTTCACAACTTTATCAAGTTTCTCTTTATTATCGAAATGATTTAAGTGACAAACGTAAATTATCTGATGCAATTTCAATGATTGAAATTGCAGATTATGAAGAAGGGTTACTTGAGCGTCTTGGTTTATTTGAGCGTAATATTGTTGTATGTTCGACAAACGATGACGATATTAATCGTAAAGTAGCATTAATGGCAAAAGCTCATGGTGTAAAACGAGTTATTTGTAGGTTAGAATCTAGTTCTAATGACGAGACTCTTCAAAGAGAAGGTATTGAAGTGTTTAGTAGTTATATGAGTAATAAGATTTTATTAAAAGGCTTAATAGAAACACCTAATATGCTTAACTTGTTAAGTAATGTCGAAACGTCATTGTATGAAATTGCGATGTTAAATCATCAATATGACCAGATTCAACTACGTAATTTCCCATTCGGTGGGGATATTATCTTTGTTCGTATTATTAGAAATAATGAATCTATTGTCCCACATGGCGATACTCAGCTCCGATACAGAGACCGCGTTATTGTTACAGGTTCTAAAGAATACGTCGACGAATTGAAACGTGAATTAGAGTTTTATTATTAAATTGCTTATGACAGTAAATGATACTCAAACCTCATATCATCTAACTAATCATATATTTAAAAACGAAGACTGAGGCATATTATAAAGTAATGCCTTAGCCTTCGCTATATTAAAACAAGATAAAAATTAGTATTTTTTGATACTCCTTGTAAAATTCAATATAAACGTACGTTCGAATCTTTTTATAATACTCCTTATAGGATAATTATTTCACTTTAGATATGTAAACGCATAAAAAGTTCAATTGATATTAAAATAAATTGTTTATTCATTATAACCAATGTTAAAATAAAGAATGTTGATATTGGTATCGAGTAAAAAAGTATATATCTGTGTCATCTGAATTCGAACCAGTTAAAAAATGAAAATTTAAATAAAGGAGCTATTTTCATGTTAAATTTAGAAAATAAAACTTTCGTCATTATGGGTATTGCAAACAAACGTAGTATTGGTTTTGGCGTAGCTAAAGTATTGGACCAACTTGGTGCAAAATTAGTATTTACATACCGTAAAGACCGTAGTAAAAAAGAATTAGAAAAATTAGTTGAACAATTAAATCAAGAAACGCATCATATGTATCAAATTGATGTTCAAAGTGATGAAGATGTAGTAAATGGTTTTGCTAAAATTGGAGAAGAAGTTGGCAATATAGATGGTGTTTACCATTCAATTGCATTTGCAAATATGGAAGATTTACGTGGTCGCTTTATTGATACATCACGAGATGGTTTCTTATTAGCACAAGATATTAGTTCTTATTCATTAACACTTGTATCACGTGAAGCTAAAAAACTTATGCCTGAAGGTGGAAGTATTGTAGCTACAACTTACTTAGGTGGCGAATTCGCAGTTCAAAATTATAATGTGATGGGTGTTGCGAAAGCAAGTTTAGAGGCAAATGTTCGTTATTTAGCATTAGATTTAGGACAAGAAAATATCCGTGTTAACGCGATTTCAGCTGGACCTATCCGTACATTGAGTGCAAAAGGTGTAGGCGGATTTAATTCAATTTTGAATGAAATCACAGAACGTGCACCGTTAAAACGTAATGTCGATCAAGAAGAAGTTGGTAAAACTGCAGCTTATTTATTAAGTGATTTTTCAAGCGGTGTTACCGGAGAAAATATTCATGTAGATAGCGGTTATCATATCGTTAAATAATATTGTAAAACCTCAAAATAAATATCACATTGTCTAATTTATATATTATAATATTGGCTAGTGATTTGCGGGAACTTCTGCGGAAAGAGCGCTAGTCGAACACTATAGGTTAAGTCAGTATTCGCAGAAAACGTGCAAAAAAACTGCCAACAAAGTCGGGGACTTTGTCGGCGGTCTGAAACCTCTGATACTTGGTATTAGAGGTTTTTTGTATTGATAAATTGAAATCGGGACATGCATTTATTACGACCTCAATATATAAAATTAAAGCACCTAGACAAATTGACTAGGCGCTTTAATAAATGTGTCTAAATTTAAACACTGATATAGTATCTAAGCTATTTTTTTAGCTATCTTTTAACATCACTATTAGCTTTTTCGATAATTTGTTGTCGATATTGGAAAACATTACGTACAATTGTTTTTATTACTGCGTAAAGTGGGACAGCTACAAGTATTAGGCCAAAGCCACCGAGATTACCAGCAGCTAAGATGACAACAATTATTGTTAGTGGGTGAATATTTAAAGATTTACCCATAACATTTGGTGTAATAACGTTACCTTCTAATTGCTGAGCAACTAATGTGATAATACATACCCATATAAATGTAGTTGGACTTTGAATAATTCCGATAATGGCTGCTGGAGCAAATGCCATCCATGGACCAAGGAATGGAATCATATTAGCTACACAGGCAAACATAACTAATAATAATGTGTAATTCAAACCAATAATTGAATAACCGATATATAAGATAATACCTAAAATAATACTAACTGTTACTTGACCTTGAATATAAGACTGTACTGTATGATTTAAATCTTTTAATAAATCAACAATAAAAACTTTTCTATCACCTTTAAATAGTTTAGCAATAAAAGGTATAAAACGTTCATGGTCTTTTAACATATAGATTAAGAAAAATGGCACCATAATAAGTAAAAATAGTGTTGAGATAAATGAAGTTAAATAACTAAATGAATTAGATAATATATCTGCAGTACTATCACTCATAGATTGAACCATTTTATTTATTCTATCTGTTACATCAGCAGGTAATCTCTCCATTTGATCTAAAGCAAAATTGATAATATATTGAATTTCATGTTGTAATGTTGGGATTTGATTGATTAAATTTTCAATTTGTTCTGCAATAGGTGGTGCGATAAACCTAATAATGACACCGATAATGATAAATAAAGCGATAAAGATAATTGTAATACTAGCCCAACGTGGGACTTTATTTTTTTCTAGTATTTTTTGAAAAGGTAAGCAAATATAGAACAAGAAGCCACTTAATAACAATGGTAATAATACAGATTGAATAATAATTACAAAAGGTACAAACACACTATGGACTTCCATGACTAATTTGATTAATAAAAACAGGATTAATAAGGCAATGCCTGTTCTAAACCAAACCTTATTTAGCATAGGACAGTTCCTCCTAAATTCTTTTTTAAGTACTATTTAGTATATCTCAAATAAACAAAGAACAAAAGATGAAAATTGAATTCAATAATTTCTGTGGTGCAATTATAAAAAAATAGAAAGTTATATCTATAAAATAGGCTAATTTGTGATGAATAGTGTAAAACTATTTATCTATAAGAATAAAGTGATCTGAAATATTTAATATAAATTTTGTAATATAATATATAAATTGTGAAAAATATAACTTAATGAATACGTTGCGCGGAATATTATATATGTGTATAATAATGAAAAATATATCATTTCACATGATGGTACAACAAGGGGGATACGTTATGTTAGAGGGGTTACTTACGTGGTTGTATGATATCGTTTGGAGCAAACCTTTGGTTTATGGTTTATTGCTTACAGGAATATTATTTTCATTTATGATGCGCTTTTTCCAAATTAGGCATTTTAAAGAAATGATACGCCTAATGTTTCAAGGGGAAAAATCACCGACAGGTATATCTAGTTTCCAAGCAATTGCTTTATCTTTAGCAGGTAGAGTAGGTACTGGTAATATTGTAGGTGTTTCGACGGCTATATTTATTGGGGGTCCCGGTGCTATATTTTGGATGTGGGCATCGGCATTTTTAGGCGCAGGTAGTGCATTTATTGAATCTACACTCGGACAAATTTATAAGCGTGAAGAGAAAGGGCAATACCGAGGCGGTCCAGCATTTTATATTGAATATGGTATTAAGGGGAAATTAGGAAAGATATATGGTTTAATATTTGCGATCGTTACTGTTATATCAGTGGGGTTATTATTACCAGGTGTGCAGTCTAATGCGATTTCAAGCTCAATGAAAAATGCATTCAGTTTAGAACCATGGATAGTAGCAATATTCTTGGCGGTCTTAATTGGATTAATCATATTTGGAGGTATAAAGTGGATTGCAAATGCAGCAACTGCAGTAGTTCCATTTATGGCAATTGCGTACATATTAATGGCAGTTATAATTATATTTCTAAATATCGAACAAGTCCCTGCTCTATTTGCTTTAATATTTAAATCAGCATTTGGTTTTGAAGCAGCTTTTGGTGGTATTGTAGGTGCTATGATTGAAATTGGTGTTAAAAGAGGACTATATTCAAATGAAGCAGGACAAGGTACAGGCCCACATGCTGCCTCGGCAGCAGAAGTATCTCATCCAGCTAAACAAGGGTTAGTGCAATCATTTTCAGTTTATATAGATACATTATTTGTTTGTACAGCAACCGCTTTAATTATTTTACTTTCGGGTACGTATAATGTTACTGATGGTGGTTCCATGTCAGACGGTAAAGCGAGTATGATTAAAGATAATGGTATATTTGTAGAAATGTCCAATGGTGATAAAGATTATTCAGGTACAGCAATGTATGCACAAGCTGGTATTGATAAAGCATTCCATGGTAGCGGTTATCACTTTGATCCGACTTTCTCAGGATTTGGCTCATACTTTATTGCAATTGCATTATTCTTCTTTGCCTTTACAACAATACTGGCATACTATTATATTGCTGAAACCAATATTACTTACTTAACTAGAAGAAGTTCGAAGAAAACCACTTTTGTATATATTAATATTATAAGAATCGTTTTAATTTTAGCGACAGTATATGGCGCAGTTAAAACTGCAGATTTGGCATGGATGATGGGCGATTTGGGTGTAGGTATGATGGCATGGTTAAATATTATTGCTATTTGGATACTACATAAGCCAGCAATCAATGCTCTGAAAGATTATGAAAAGCAAAAGAAAAAACTTGGATCAGGTAAACGAGCAATTTACAGACCAGATCCTAGTAAAGTACCTAATGCTATTTTCTGGCTGAAAGATTATCCACAGCGACTAAAAGAAGAAAAAATTGATGATTAACGTATCATTCAATTTGTAAAAATTAAGTTGAAATATTTTAAAATCATGCGTCTCTTGGTACAATGTCTATAAGACTACTAGGGGGCGCATTGTTTATGTATGACTTTCAACCAGGAAATATCAATAAGATTAATTTTCCTAGCGAGATTTTAGATAGAGATGTGACATTATCTATCTATTTACCTAAGGATTTTACAGAATTATTTAAATATAAAGTTGTTTTTTGCTTTGATGGGGCAGACTTTTTTGCTTTTGGCAAAATCCATCGTACTTATGAAAAGTTAAGAGAGACCAATGAAATTGAGCGAGCAATTTTTGTAGGTTTTCACTATGAAGATGTTGATAAAAGAAGAGCAGAATTTCATCCACAAGGCGCTCGTACACCATTGACTGTGAAAGCTATGGCTAATGAAATATTACCATTTATAGATAAGACATTCCCAACGTTTAAAGTAGGAAATGCACGTGTGCTATTAGGGGATAGTTTAGCTGGTAGTGTTGCTTTAATTACTGCATTATCATATCCGCGTGTATTTAGTCAGGTGGGCTTATTAAGTCCGCAACATGATGAGGCTATCCAGACATTAATTGAACGTTGCCAATTTAAAGAGCAGCTATCTATTTGGCATGCGGTAGGATTAGAAGAAGGGGATTTTAAGTTACCTACCACAGGTAAAACTGCAGATTTTTTAACACCGAATCGTGAATTAAATTCAATTATTAAAGCAAATGATTTTACGTATCACTATTTAGAATTTGAAGGAGGCCATAGGTGGAAATCATGGCAATATTTACTTGATGAAATGTTAAAATATTTTTTATCTGATAATATTTCATTTTAATATTCTGAAATAAATTGACTTTAGAGTAACGAATTTTTCAGAAATTTGCTATAATGTAATTATGTTAAACAAAGGAGGAATTTAAATGATTTTAGGATTGGCATTAATTCCGTCAAAAGCATTTCAAGATGAAGTGAATGCATATCGTAAGCGTTATGATGCTCATTATGCATCTATTATGCCGCATATTACGATAAAGGGGCAATTTAAAATAAACGATGGTGATTTAGAGTCTGTAAAAGAGACAATTAAATCAAGAATCGAAGGCATTCCAACGGTTGATGTTCATGCAACAAAAGCATCTAATTTTGCGCCGATAACAAATGTTATTTATTTTAAAGTTGAAAAAACAGAAACTTTAGAAAACTTATTTAATCAATTTAACAAAGGCGATTTTTATGGGGTTGCAGATCATTCGTTTGTACCACATTTTACTATTGCCCAAGGATTGACGAGTCAAGAATTTGAAGATATTTATGGACAATTGAAGCTAGCGGGGATTGACTACAAAGAAACTATTGAGCAACTTTCTTTAGTTTATTATGATGAAAAAGAAGATAAATGGAAAGTTTTAGAAAACTTTAATTTAGCATAAACGTGTTCCATCATAAACGTGTTCCATTTTGATTATTGTCTGAATGCATCATGATTAGACATAAGAAGATATAGAGTTGTGAGAATAAATGCGCACCTCCGAAATAAGAGAGAGCTAATCATTTTAGATTAGCTCTCTTTTATATTTAAAATAGTATGATTTGGGAAATGTCTACCATCTTAAGCATGGCATGGTAAAATTTTTAGGAAAATAAAAAAACGTCAATTTATCTATATTTTCAATAGAAATTGACGCTTTTTTAACTAGATATATTGTGTGTCTTATTTTGTAAATTTTTGAGTTATTATAAGTTATGTCTACATGCATATTTGAGGTTTACTAATGTTATTTTTAAATAATAACTTAAGTATGGCTGATATAACTTTTCTATAAATATTAAAGTTTATAAACGCTTTAAACGTGCTTTTTACGTTTGATAAAATAGATGCCGTAAAAGACAGCAAGGAATAAGAACACAAACGCTGAAAAGTAAAATGTGTTATTTACTGAATTTGAAAACTCAGTGATTAAACCACCAACAAGGGGGCCGACCATAGATCCAAAGCCTTGCACACTATTGAATACGCCCCAAGTTTCTTCTTGTTCATCCGAATGTATATGACTCGCCATAAATGTGTTCCAAGCCGGTAGTAAGATACCATACATGAGACCTATAAATACTGCTAGTATCCAAACCAATGTGATTTCTGTAATTAGCGATAAAGCAAATATCATGAGTGTATATAGTACAAAACCACTAAATATTACACTGTACATAAATAATGTGCCATGATTATCAATTACCTTAGATAAGAACAACATTGAAAACGCACAGCCAATACCGCCAAATACGATTGCCATTGTATATTCAACTGTTGAAACACCAACAACTTTTGTCGCATATGTAGGTAGTATTGGAACAAGAGCAGTAATTGAAGCACCTTGTAGTAAAATGCCTGGAAAAAGAATTAAATGTCGCTTTGTGACATTTACTATTTGACCTAATTGCTGTTTAACAGGTCGAGTATTATAATTTGTGAGTCTAATTTTTACGAAATAATATAATATCCAAGCAATTAATACAACTAGTGACATTAAAAACGCAAATTGTGTCGGATGAAATTTAAATATAATATTCATGCCTACCATACCTACTAGCAATCCTAGTAACCATGAGAAGTACACGTAACCCATTTGTTTACCACGATTTTTTTCATCAACACTTGCTAACATGATGACCCATATAGGGCTTACAGCAATACCTAGCAAGACCGCACTGATGATTAATACTATTGGTGCAGTAGGGAACCAAATAACCAAAAATAAACTAACAAAAGCAAGTAAAAACCCTAACGTTAGTACTAATTTTGCACCTAAGCGTTTAAGTAAGAAACCAATAACAAAGTTTGTTGCTGCATCTGAAATAAAATGTATAGAAATAGCGATAGATGTTATACCTACCGCGATTGAGGTTGCTGTTGGAAGTAATGATAAATAACTTAAAATATACATTCCTCGAGCGAATTCCATTAAGAATAAGATGATTAGCATGATTATAAAATTTTTATTTGTACCATAATTATTTAACGAAGAGCTTTGCATATAAAGGAACCTTTCCGTAAACTTCCTCATATCGAGATGAATGATTAAGTAAGTCTAATAAGTCTTTGCATAATTTGTATGTTGAATATGGGATTCTGGAAGAATCCATTGCTTGTGACATTGCAGCTAATTTAGCTGGCTCATTTGTTAATGAAGCAACTTGCTCTATTGCTGCCTCAGGTGTAAGTGCTATGCTACCAAATCCTTTTTCTTCAAAATAAACTGCATTCTCAAGTTCTTGGCCAGGTGCGGGATCTAAGAAAATCATTGGTATTTGACGTGTTAATGCTTCTGATATCGTGATACCACCTGGTTTTGTAATCATCAAGTGACTTGAAGCCATCCATTCGTTCATGTGTGTAGTGTAACCTAAAATTATTACGTTATTGTTAGCTTTGAATTGACTAGATAATGAACGTTTTAAGTCTTTATTTTTACCACATATCATAACTACTTGTGCATGTGGGCTTCTGTTTAAAATTTCTTGAATCATTTGGCCGAACCCTTTTGAAACCCCAAATGCACCTGCAGACATTAATATAGTAGGTTTGTTAGGATCTAAATTATTTTGACGTAACCAATCTTCTTGATTGATATCCGCTTCGAATTTATCTGAAATAGGGATTCCTGTTACTTTCAACTTATTTCGAGGAATGCCAATACTTGCAAATTCATCTTTTAATTCCTCTGTAGCAAGATAATATTTATGTGAATGTGGCGTAATCCAGTTTTTTTGCATGCGATAGTCTGTCATTACTGTTGCAATAGGTATGTTCATATCAAATTGTTCAGTTAATACAGACATAACCGGTGTTGGAAAAGTTAGTAAAATAAGATCTGGCTTTTCTTTTAAAAGTAAATTCATTAATTTATTAAGTCCATAGTATTTATAGAAACATTTATCTAATTGGTCTGGTTGACTATAGTAAAAAGCTTTATACATATTTCTAAAATATTTAAAACTATTAATGTACCATTTTTTACAAATAGAAGTCAGAATTGGGTGAGCTTCTAAAAATAAATCATGTTCAATAACTGTTAAATTGTCTAGATTCATTTCGTTAAATTGGTTTACTACGCTTTGCGTAACTTGTAAATGACCGTTACCAAAAGATCCAGTAATTATCAGTATTTTTTTATTTTGAGTAACCATTAAAAGCCACCCTCCAATAGTTTATATTTAGCTCAAGATAATTTTAACGTATTTACTTGAGGTTGTGAAAGAAAAATACACAATTAATTTTAATTATATCATTTTACAAACGCTTGTGAAATGATTCATACTAAATTAGGAAATTAAAATTTATTAAAATAAAGTTGTTATATATCTATATAATACCACTTTTGACAAGACAATAAGCTTATATTCTACAAATAACAAAATATATAGAAAGAATTAATATTTTCGCAACGTATTGTTAATATTCTTAACCATAAAGATTATAATATGTAGGTAAAATAGTACTTGAACGTAATTAAATGATTAATCAACTTAATACAATAGGAAGAAATTATAAATATCAAATCATTAGATTCTATAAAAACAGTGGGAAATGTGTATAATAGAAGTATTGGAAATAAAGGAGCGATATAAGTTGGAAGCAAATGTGTTGTTTGAAAAAATTAGAGTGAAACAAGTTTTCGGCACGTTAGATAGAAATATAACAGATATAACAACAGACTCTCGTACTGCACAGCGAGGTAGTATATTTGTAGCATCGAAAGGTTATACAGTAGACAGTCATAGATTTTGCCAAGATGTGGTGAATCAGGGGTGTGAGGTTATCATCGTTAATCACAAACAACAAGTTGTAGGAGATGTAACGCAAGTCGTTGTCCCAGATACTTTACGTGTAGCAAGTTTGTTAGTTAATATGTTATTCGATTATCCTAGTAAGCAACTCATAACATATGGTGTAACAGGAACAAATGGTAAAACTTCAATCGCTACGATGATACATCATATTTATAGAAAATTAAATAAAGGTAGTGCTTACTTAGGAACAAATGGCTTTCAAATAAATGAAGTTAAATCAAAAGGGGCAAATACAACCCCTGAAACGGTATTATTAACAAAGAAAATAAATGAAGCAGTTGAAGCAGGTGCTGAATCTATGACTTTAGAAGTATCTAGTCATGGTCTATCTTTAGGCCGCCTTCGTGGTGTGGATTTTGATGTAGCTATTTTTTCAAATTTAACACAAGATCATTTAGATTTTCACGGAACAATGGAATCCTATGGACATGCTAAATCATTATTATTTAGCCAATTAGGTGAAGATTTATCACAAGATAAATACGTTGTGTTGAATAATGATGATGCTTTTTCAGAATACCTTAGCTCAGTAACACCATATGAGGTATTCACTTATGGTGTTAAAAATGACGCCCAGTTTACAGCCGAACAAATTGAAGAATCATTACAAGGTGTTAAATTTATTTTTAATACGCCTCAAGGAAAATTTCAGGTCCAATCACCTTATGTTGGTCTGTTTAATGTTTCTAACATTATGGCTGCTATGATTGCTGTGTGGAGTAAAGGCATTGAGTTAGGTGAAATTATAAAAGCTGTTGAAAATTTAGAACCTGTAGAAGGCAGGTTAGAAGTATTAGATCCTTCATTACCAATTGATCTAATTATAGACTATGCACATACAGCAGATGGAATGGATAAATTAATTGATGCGGTTAAGCCATTCGCCAAACAAAAATTAATTTTCTTATGTGGTATGGCAGGTGAACGTGATTTAACTAAAACACCTGAAATGGGACGTGTAGCATGCCGAGCAGATTACGTTATCTTTACACCTGATAATCCTGCAGATGATGATCCTAAGAAATTAACACAAGAATTAGCTAAAGGTGCAACGCATGATAACTATATTGAATTTTACGATCGTGCTGATGGCATAAGACATGCTATAGATATTGCTGAGCCAGGGGATACTGTGGTATTAGCTTCAAAAGGTCGAGAACCATATCAAATTATGCCTGGCCACATCAAAGTGCCACATCGTGATGACCTTATCGGATTAGAAGCGGCTTATAAAAAATTTGGTGGAGGTCCTCATGAAGGTTAAAAAAATCAACTTCAATGACATTCAGGCTAATGTGTATATATATGAAAATGTAATAAAGCAATTATTTCTTATAGCAATTCCTGAAATAAATTGGTCATTAGAAGTGGAATCAACTTTAAATGAAGATGATATGAAAGAGGAACTTGTGATACACTTATTTACATTACTTGATGAGTCAACAGCATCACATTTTGCTGATGACATCGTTAAATGGATATTTGAGAATTAAAGGAGATTATAAATGAATATAAAGGAAGAAGTAGAATCAAGAAAAACCTTTGCGATTATTTCTCACCCAGATGCTGGTAAAACAACACTAACAGAAAAATTATTATTATTTGGTGGTGCAATTAGAGAAGCAGGTACAGTTAAAGGTAAAAAAAGCGGGAAGTTTGCTACAAGTGACTGGATGAAAGTTGAACAGGAACGTGGTATTTCTGTGACTAGTTCAGTAATGCAATTTGATTATGATCATTACAAAATAAATATTTTAGATACGCCGGGTCACGAAGATTTTTCTGAAGACACATACAGAACTTTAATGGCAGTAGATAGCGCAGTTATGGTTATAGACTGTGCAAAAGGAATTGAACCACAAACATTAAAACTGTTTAAGGTTTGTAAAATGAGAGGTATTCCTATTTTTACGTTTATCAATAAATTGGATAGAGTAGGGAAAGAACCATTTGAATTATTAGATGAAATTGAATCTACATTAGATATAGAAACATATCCAATGAATTGGCCAATTGGAATGGGGCAAAACTTTTTCGGAATTATTGATAGAGAATCGCATACAATTGAACCATTTAGAGATGAAGAAAATATCTTACATTTGGATGATGACTATGAACTTAAAGAAGATCACGAAATGAAAAATGATAGCGCGTTTGCACAAGCAATTGATGAGCTTATGTTAGTTGAAGAAGCGGGTGAAAACTTTGATAATGAAGCATTATTAAATGGTGAGTTAACGCCTGTATTCTTTGGATCGGCGTTAGCAAACTTCGGTGTACAAAATTTCTTGAATGCATATGTAGACCACGCACCTATGCCAAATGCACGTCAGACAAAAGAAGACATAGAAGTAAGCCCGTTTGATTTAGATTTTTCAGGTTTTATATTTAAAATCCAAGCTAATATGGATCCGAAACATAGAGATAGGATAGCTTTTATGCGTGTTGTTAGTGGCGCATTTGAACGTGGCATGGATGTTAACTTGCAACGAACAAACAAAAAACAAAAAATCACTCGTTCAACGTCATTTATGGCAGACGATAAGGAAACTGTAAATCACGCGGTGGCTGGTGATATTATCGGGCTATATGATACAGGGAATTATCAAATTGGTGATACGCTAGTTGGTGGTAATCAAAAATTTAGTTTCCAAGATTTACCGCAATTTACACCTGAATTATTTATGAAAGTATCAGCCAAAAATGTGATGAAGCAAAAACATTTCCATAAAGGTATTGAACAATTAGTTCAAGAAGGCGCAATCCAATATTACAAAGCATTACACACGAATCAAATTATCATCGGTGCTGTAGGACAGTTACAGTTTGAAGTATTCGAACATCGTTTAAAAAATGAATATAATGTAGATGTTGTTATGGAGCCAGTTGGTCAAAAAATTGCGCGCTGGATAGAAAACGAAGAAGACATCAAAGATAAGATGAGTTCTACACGTTCTATTCTAGTAAAAGATGTATATGATAATTATGTATTTTTATTTGAAAATGAGTTTGCTACAAGATGGTTTGAAGAGAAATTTCCAGAAATTAAATTATATGGATTGTTATAAATTTTGTTTTTGTGTATAATAACCATATTAATAGAATACCTATGACTATGTAGTCAGAGGGGAGTAACTTAACTAAAGTTAAATTGATATATGAAGTGTGCAAGTATCGCTTAGATATAGTTGAATGTATATTGATATATTCTTTTTAACTTAGTCATTTTTATCGTCATTACGAAGTATGATACTTCCGGTAAGATGGGCAGAATAAAACTGTCGAGTGAGACCTTTGCTAACAGTGTATATTATCTGTGAATTGTAATTAATTTACTTTATGTTTATTAAAATACGATGAATGGATTTCGTATGCATTGACTTAGCTTAGGTCTCTATTTTTATGTAAAAAACTAAAGGAGATGTCCTATATGGATCCGAGTTTGATTTTACCTTACCTATGGGTGTTAGTAGTACTCGTATTTTTAGAAGGTTTATTAGCTGCAGATAATGCAGTTGTAATGGCAGTAATGGTTAAACATTTACCACCCGAACAACGTAAGAAAGCGCTGTTTTATGGTTTGCTTGGTGCTTTTGTATTCCGTTTCTTATCTTTATTCTTAATTAGTGTTATTGCACATTTCTGGTGGATACAAGCACTAGGCGCTTTATACTTGCTATATATGTCTATACGAAATTTAATATCCTTCTTTAAGGAAAAAGACCATGATAAGAACGATGGCAGTGATGATCATCATTTTGATGATTCTGGAGAAGAAATACATGCAAGTGCTAAATCATTTTGGGGTACAGTATTAAAAGTAGAATTTGCGGATATCGCTTTTGCAATTGACTCAATGCTTGCGGCCCTTGCTATAGCGGTAACCTTACCAACAGTAGGTATCCATTTTGGTGGCATGGATTTAGGTCAATTTATTGTTATGTTCCTTGGTGGTATGCTTGGTGTTATTATTATGCGTTTTGCTGCAACTTGGTTTGTAAACCTATTAAATAAATATCCAGGTTTAGAAGGCGCAGCTTTTGCGATTGTTGGTTGGGTTGGTATCAAATTAGTTGTTATGGTACTTGCTCATCCAGATATTGGAGTTTTAGACGAACATTTCCCACACAGCGTTGTTTGGCAGTCAATCTTCTGGTCTGTTATGATTTTGTTAGTCGTCATTGGTTGGTTAGGTTCTGTTCGTAAAAATAAAAAACAAGAAAAATAAAATATATAAATTTTTAATTTTCGAATTTAGTTCATAAATATTGAGGCTTGTTCCTATACTTTTAAGGGAATAAGCCTTTTAATTTTGCTCTTATCTATTCCGTTTTAAATTTTCTAACGAGTTGTAGGAGTAGAAAGTTACCAGAAATCCTTATAAATTCCATAATGTCATTACGTTATTATTATTTATATTAAAGACACTTCTAAAAAAGTTTATTAAACTTTTAAATTGATGTTGATATGCAAAATAGAAATATAACGTGTAAATTAGATCCTACAAATAGCCTTTAAAATCACAATTTTATGTTTAACTTATTAACAAAAAGGAATGCTCAGTAATAAGGCATGCGAGAATGTAAACATTAGAAAAAATACTGAGCATTTAAGGTCAACATCCAAGAAATTGCGTATTAAATTTTAAAAAGGATGTGTTGAAAGATGAGAATGCAAGTTAAACAGTATATAGATGGCGAATGGATTGAAAGTACAAGTGGAGAAACTATCAATGTCATTAACCCAGCAACTGAAGAAAAAATCGGTGAAATAGCTAAAGGTAACAAACAAGATGTAGATAAAGCAGTAGAATCTGCACATAATGTTTATCTTAGTTTTCGCCATACATCAGTCCAAGAACGCCAAGATTTGTTAACGAAAATCGTCAAAGAGTATGAAAATCGTAAAGAAGACTTGATTCAAGCAATGACAGAAGAATTAGGAGCTCCATTAAAAGTGTCGGAAAAAGTACATTATCAGATGGGACTCAATCATTTTGCGGCAGCGAGAGATGCGCTAGATGATTTTGAATTCGAAGAACGCCGTGATAATAACTTAGTTATAAAAGAAGGTATTGGGGTTGCAGGATTAATTACACCTTGGAATTTCCCTACTAATCAAACGTCACTTAAACTCGCTGCTGCATTTGCAGCTGGTTGTCCAGTTGTGTTAAAACCTTCTGAAGAAACTCCATACGCCGCGATAATTTTAGCAGAGATATTTGAAAAAGTTGGCGTCCCTAAAGGTGTTTTTAATTTAGTAAATGGAGATGGAGAAAACGTTGGTAATCCTTTAACTGAGCATCCTAAAGTGCGTATGATGTCATTTACTGGTTCTGGAGGCGTTGGTACTAAAATTATGGAAAAAGCCAGTGAAGATTTCAAAAAAGTATCTCTTGAACTTGGTGGAAAATCACCATACATTATTTTAGAAGATGCTGATATAGAAAGAGCAGCAGAAGGAGCTGTAAGAAAAATTATAAATAATACAGGACAAGAATGCACAGCTGGAAGTCGTACAATTATTCCAGAGTTTATGAAAGAACAATTCTTAGCAGCGGCAAAAGAGAAAATGTCAAACTTGAAGGTTGGCGATCCACAATCTGAAGAAACAGATTTAGGCCCACTCATTAATAAAAAGCAATATGAAGGTGTACAAAATTATATAGAAAAAGGCATAGAAGAAGGCGCTACTCTGATATATGGAGGTACAGGAAAGCCAGAACAACTTGAAAATGGCTACTTTGTTAAACCTACGATTTTTAGTGATGTTAATAATAAAATGACTATCGCTCAAGAAGAAATATTTGGTCCTGTGATGTGTATTATAACTTATCAAGATATAGAAAAAGCTATTGAAATTGGAAATGATACAAAATACGGATTAGCAGGATATATATATGGAAAAGACAAAGAGACACTCCGTAAAGTTGCCCATTCTATTGAAGCTGGTATTATAGAGATTAACGAAGTTAGACAGGCATATAATTTACCATTTGGCGGCTATAAACATTCAGGTATAGGAAGAGAATGGGGCGATTATGGTATTGAAGAATTTTTAGAAGTTAAATCAATTGCAGGTTATTATGAATAAAAATTAATACCATAAGCAAAAAGCACGGAATCCTCAATTGGCGGATTCCGTGCTTTTTACTTTTTGGATAAAAAAACATATGTTATGCGTATGGTGCAGTATGGTTATACCGTTGTATTAAAAATTGCATCTCTCCGTGCTAAAATAATATTTGGTCAGCCAACCAACATAAATAACGCGAGAAGATGCAACTTATGTCATCAGTCACAAATAGTTTAGCACATACAAAATGGAATTGTAAGTATCACATTGTCTTCGCTCCTAAATATAGAAGACAAATTATATAGGGGAAAATAAAGAAATATATTGGAATAATATTGTGACAGCTATGTGTAAGAAAAGGTGTAGAAATTATTGAAGCTGAAGCATGTAAAGGTCACATTCGTTGTTAGTTAGTATCCCCCAAAAAATTAAGCGTTTCTTAATTTGTAGGGTATTTAAAAGGAAAGAGTAGTTTGTTGATTTTTGATAGACCTGCACATTTAAAATATAGATATGGTAATAGAAAATTTTGGTGTAAAGGGTTTTACATTGATACAGTTGAAAGGAATAAAAAAGTCATAGAAAATTATATTCGTAATCAATTACAAGCGGATATCGTTGCGGAACAATTAACGCTTGTTGAATATATAGACCCTTTTACTGGAGAAGAAAATAGTAAGAAAAAATAAAACGACCCTTTTAATGATTGCTGGGAAAGTAGTACATATGACTGATCTTCTCAAAGCATTTATCAAGGCTGGTCAGTAACAAAGGCTTATAGATAGCCACAGAGAAAACCACCCGTTTTACGGGTGGTTTTGCTTCAGTCATTTATAACTAATTTTCACTTATATTGGATATAATAATTTTTGTTCTTCGAATAATTGTAAAGTTACAACTAGTGGCGCAAGCTGTCTTTATTTTGTTACACTAATAAATTATAACAATTTAAAAGGCTATAAAATAAAATTAATGCACTGCCTAAGTGATATACTAATTAGTATATTCTTTTGACTCACAATATACTATATTATTTAAATTGGTTTAATTTTTCACAATATCTTTACTTGTTTTAATAATAAATAAAATTAATAAAGTGAGGCACACAGAACCGACAAACGTTGGAATTATAAAGAATAATCCTGCTGAATTTGACAATGTCTTACCTGAAGAATTTAACATTGTTACACCAATAAATGCGCCAATTAATGCTGAAAGCGTGCTAATAATAAGGCTAGTAATTTTATTGTTAGTTAACCAAAATGAAAATGTCACTCCAATGATTAAACCTATTAATATTACGATAATAAAATCCATTTAATCCCTCCAGTAATAAAGCGTTTCTAAATTTTGATGATATTTATTTAAAAATAGGTTAATAGGAAAATAGAATAATCAGAAATATATTATACTTAGATAGTCTACTTTGGCAAAATATTATTCTTCTAATAGTTATGTGTTAAGCGATATCTTTACAAGCTTTTGCGCACTTGAAACAAGATTTTGCACATTCTTGGCAATGATCGTGCTCATGCTTTTGGCACTCATTTCCACATGCCTCACAAATTTTGGAACATATTTCTGCCAAATCGTATGCAAATGGGGAATCTATTGTTAATTCACGTTCTAGAAAAGTACACATATCGGCACATTCACGGTCTAATCGGATACATTCAGCCATCATTTTTACATTTTCTTCTTTCAAACAGGCTTGGAAACAGTAGTTACATGCTTCAACACATTCATGTAGTGTTTGGATTAACAATCTATTTTTTCCATAAGACATAACAAAACCTCCAATCAATTAAATTATTCTATATAATAATTTCCCTATAATTTTCATGATCAAACTGTTTTTAATAAATACTATAAGAACTGTTCGAAATTAAATCAAATTTGAGTTAATAAAATATAGATATTAATATTTTAGGAAGTTAAATATTAGAGGCTAAAATTCTTAGATTGAGAGATTGTAATAATTCATACGGAATTGCTGATGATATGGGCAAAGGTGATGAATGGCCACAAATATTAGATTAAATTATCAATGTTGATATTTTAATTATAGGCACGTCTCTATGGTTAGGAGAAAAAAGTAGCATTGTTATGCTTGCTATAGAAAGATTGTATGGTAGCAGTATAACGTATGACCAGGACAATCAATTTAGTTGGGGGGAGTGACAGGTAATGAGGATGGCGTAAAACATACTGCAACTTCGACATTATATTCATTATCTCATATTGATTTTACTATACCTCCTAATGTCGGTGCATATTGGGTGGGCGAAGCTGATTACGAACTTTCGTATATGGATATTAATCATGAAAATGAATTTACGAAAAAACATGTAAAGTTGTTAGCGTACAATACACATTTAGCAAGAATATTTAGTAAAAACTCAATACCAAATGAAAGGGGTTAATTAAATAATTAGAAAAATGAATTTATAAAATGCTTTATAATGCAATATGTTCATGATGCAATAATAATGAGGTATTAAATAAACAAATGAAGATGAAAAGCTAAAATAATGTTAATGATAGAAATATATACTTAAAGTGCTTATAATCACTTATATATAGTAATAAAATAAAAATAAAGCAGAAATATTTTATGTGATATGTCATAATGGAAATTAAAGAAACATGCAGTTTTAGGGGGACTTATGGTGAAAGATAATAAAAAACATGTAATCCCAAAAGAAAAATACGGTCGTAAAAGACGCGAGTATTTTCATAATGAAGAGCGGGAACAACGTGTACAATTTGAGCGTAAAGCAAGAAAACAACGTGCTGAAAAAGCAGAAGAACTGGCCAAAAATAATGAAGAACGTGTAAAAGAGAATTTGAGGAAAGCACGAATTGAGAAATTGACTCAGGAAGAGATTCAACAGCAACAACAAGTTATGAAGGAACGTAACAATGGTAAGGCGAGTGACCAAAATCACATTAATGAAACGCCTAAAGATAGCCAGCAGAAAGAAACAAAAACTGAAGTTGAATCAGAAAAAACGCCTGCAGCAAATTTAAATGAACCACATGCATCAACTAAAGATTATCAGAACGATAAAGGACAACATAATAAAGAAGCAAAGCATAGTCATTCAGAAAGAAAAGATAAACCAAAAGATACCCATGACGACCATTTTTATTCTGAAGAAGCGCAACAATCTCGTGTAAATAACTATATAGAAGACGAAAATGAAAGTAAACCACAACATAATATTGGTGTAAGTAATGAATCACAACATCACAGAAAAATGGCTTCCCAACAAAAAGATGATCAATCACAGTCATTTACAGATAGAGTTAAGTACTTTTTCATGGAACAATGGGCGCAAATATTAATCGTCATTGCAGTTGTATTATTGTTGATATTGATTCAAGCAATCTTTAGTAATGTGGATAATAATGGAAATACAAAAGATCATGTATTTTTAAACAATAGTGATAAAGATAAAACTTATACTGCTACAATGAAAAGTGCAAATAGTGCAATTCATTCAGTTGTAACAGTAGAAAATGATACAAGTGATGATTCATCGTCTGCAGAGAAAGAGACACAGGAAGCAGGTAAAGAAAACGAATTAGGTTCAGGTGTCGTCTACAAAAAAGTAGGCGACTCTATTTTTATTATGACAAACGCACACGTTGTTGGTGATAAAAAAGAACAAAAGATTACATATGGTAATAATGACTATTCAATAGGTAAAGTAATTGGTACAGATAAATTTTCTGATATTGCAGTCATTAAAGCAAAAGTGAAATCAGGTAGCGATGTGAAAGCAATTAAAATGGGAGATTCAAGTACTTTAGTATTAGGCGAACCTATAATTGTGGTAGGTAACCCTTTAGGCGTTGATTTTAAAGGCAGTGTTTCAGAAGGTATTGTTTCAGGGTTAAATCGACACGTGCCAGTAGATATTGATAAAGATGATAAGTTCGATGTATTAATGAGTGCGTTCCAGATGGATGCACCTGTAAATCCAGGTAATTCTGGTGGCGGTGTAATTGATAAAAACGGTAAATTAATTGGTATAGCATCACTGAAAATTGACATGGATAATGTTGAAGGTATTGCCTTTGCTATTCCAGTCAATGATGCAGAATCAATTGCAAAACAACTTGAAGCTAAAGGTGAAGTAATATATCCTAATACTGGTGTAGAGTTGGCTAATATTGCAGATGTTGATGATGCGACAAGACAATCTATCAACTTACCTGATGATGTGAATAATGGTGTATTGATAGGGAACATCAAAGCTGATTCTATTGGAGAAAAATCTGGGTTGCAAAAAAATGATGTAATAGTAGAATTAGATGGTAAAGAAGTAGAAGATAATCTTAGATATAGACAAATCATTTTTAGTCATAAAGATGATTTAAAAACACTAACTGCAAAAGTATATAGAGATGGAAAAGTACAAGATATTAACATTAAATTGAAGTAGCGTTGGGGTGAATAAACGTTGTCCATTTTCAATCAATTATTTAAAAAATCAAGCCCTCAACAAGGTATTGTGATGTATTATATTATAGCAATTATTGTAGCGTTTTTATTGCTGAATCTGCCTTTTGTTCATAAACCAGGTATAAAGGTAGATCCAATAGATTCACTATTTGTTGCTGTTTCTGGCGTAAGTGTTACAGGTCTTTCTCCAGTTAATATAGTTGAAACTTATACAACATTTGGTCAAATCATTATTATGATTATACTTAATATTGGTGGCATTGGCGTAATGGCAATAGGAACCATGTTATGGGTAGTATTAGGGAAACATATAGGTATGCGCGAACGCCAGTTAATTATGTTAGATAATAACAAAGACACTATGAGTGGTACAGTTAAACTTATTTTAGATATTGTACGTACAATTTTAATTATAGAAGTAGTTGGTGCAGCACTTTTGGCTTTTTATTTCTATAGAGATACACCAGATTTACAATATGCCATTATGCAAGGATTCTTCGTTGCGGTATCTGCTACGACAAATGGTGGTTTAGACATAACTGGTCAATCATTAATACCATATGCAAATGATTATTTTGTACAAACGATTGTAATGTTTTTGATTATTTTAGGTTCAATTGGTTTCCCAGTTCTGATTGAAGTGAAGGCTTATATTAAAAATAGGATTCCTAATTTTAGATTTTCATTATTTGCTAAAATTACAACCGTTACATATTTAGTTTTATTTGTGTTCGGTGTGATTATGATTTTATTATTGGAATATAATCATGCATTTCAAAATATGAGTTGGCATAAGTCATTGTTTTATGCTTTATTCCAATCTGCAACTACTAGAAGTGCTGGATTGCAGACCATTGATGTAAGCAATTTTGGTGAAGGTACAAATGTTATTATGAGTATTTTAATGTTTATTGGTTCATCTCCAAGTTCGGTAGGTGGAGGAATCAGAACAACAACATTTGCTATTTTAATACTATTCCTATTTAACTTTAGTAATAATACAGAAAAATTATCAATTAAAGCATTTAATCGTGAAATTCATACTACAGATGTTCAACGTTCATTTGCAGTATTTACGATGGCAGGAATATTAACCTTTGCAAGTATGATTTTTATACTTGTTGTGGAGAATGGAAAAATAACATTTTTACAAGCATTTTTTGAAGTAATGTCAGCATTCGGTACGTGTGGTTTATCTTTAGGTGTAACAGGCGATGTTAATGATATGTCGAAAACAGCACTTATGGTATTGATGTTTATTGGTCGTGTTGGATTAATCAGTTTCATTATTATGATTGGTGGGCGTCGTGAACCAGATAAATACCATTATCCAAAAGAGCGTGTACAGATAGGTTAATGATAATAATATAAGTAGCGTTACAAAGTAACCATTAGTATGAGAGTCCGGGGCGTAGATATATGCTTCGGGCTTTTTTAGGGAGTGGGACAGAAATCAAATTTTCTAACATAGATTTCGTAGTCCCACCCCGGCAATAGTGACTAGCATTGAAAAAAGCTTGATATAAGCGTATTTTCAATTCAGTCACCTACTGCCAAATTGAAAATGAGCCTGAGACATCTATTTATGTCCCAGGCTCTTACACATGGGCGAAAGCACAGGTGAACAAAATCATCACTCTCAATTAATTGAGATAGTGACTCTTACACATGGGCGAAAGCACAGGTGAAAATAAACAATATGAAGTTATAAAAATAGTATTTTAGTATCATGGTATTTTCAAAACATGTTAAACTGTGATTAATGAGGAGAGAGGCATATGAAAAAAAGTGAAAAGATTGCAATAGACGTTATCACAACTTCAGATATGCATAGTTATTTTCTTAACGGGGATTACGGCTCAAATATTTATAGAGCTGGTACTTATGTTAAAGCAGTAAGAGAAGAAAGCGACCATGTCATTCTATTAGATAGTGGTGGTAGTTTAGCAGGCTCTTTAGCAGCATTCTATTATGCTATAGTTGCACCATATAAACGTCATCCAATGATAAAATTGATGAATGCAATGCAATATGATGCAAGTGGTATTAGTCCCAATGAGTTTAAATTTGGTTTGTCATTCTTTTCAAGAGCAGTGTCACTATCTAGATTTCCATGGTTATCAGCCAATATTGAATATAAGCGAACACGTGAGCCTTATTTTTCTACACCATATACCATTAAAGAAATTGAAGGTGTCAAGATTGCAATAGTAGGTTTAACTTCCGATGGATTAATGGAAAGAGAACATTTTGAGATGGAAAAAGATGTTCAAATTGAAAAAACTTTATTATCCTCTAAACGTTGGATTCGATTTATTCATGAAACAGAGAAACCAGAATTTCTTATAGTGATTTATCACGGTGGTCTAAATCAATTAAATAAGTCAGCTAATGAGCATGAACAAAATGTAAATGAAGCGGAAAAATTAATGCAGACATTAGGGGTTATAGATTTATTGATTACCGGGCATCAACATCAAACGTTTATAGGCCAAAATGATAAAACAGTTTATGTTCAAGCTGGACAAAATGCTGAACAATTAATTCATGTTAAAATTGATTTTAAAAAACGTACTACATCATATGAGTTAGAAGATATTCAATCTCAGATTATTGATTTGAATGAATATCATGAAGATAAGGATTTATTAGATTTGACTTTTTATGACAGGAAAACGGTTGAACATTGGAGCAAGGAAGTCTTAACTACCAAAGATATTGATGCTAAAGTTGAGGGGTTGGCGGATGTTATCACTAAACCTCATAAATTTACACAGCTCTTACATGATAGTATACGATTAGCATTTGATTACGATATTTCATGTATACATTTACCTATAAGTGGCGAAGAGGGCTTGTCAGGGACAATAACGAATGAGGAACTATATAATGCACATCCTCATCCTGATATACCAATTGATTTAACGATAAAAGGTCAACAAATTAAAGATATTTTAGAATATTGTTATGGTCATATTGAGTTTAGCAAAGGTGAGCTTAGTTTAACTATTGTAGATGAAACACTTTGTACGTTTTGGCAAGGCGTAGACTATATTATAGATATGAAAGCGGAGCCGTTTAACCGCGTTACACTTCAAAATATTAGACTAGATCATATGTATCGTGTAAGTATGACGGATTACTGTTATAGAAATTATAGACAGTATTTAGAAGATGCTGTGATTCATGAAACTGGTGAAATCACAATGGTAGAATTAATTTCGCGTAATTTAAAAACCCAAGACTATCAAATTCAGCAAAAACAAACATTTGAGGTCATAATATAAAAAAGCTGAGAGATTCATTTTATAATGAGTCTCCCAGCTTTTTTAAAACAAATAATGCTTTTTTAAGGTTTATGCGTTAAATATTAATAAGATTACAACAGCAACAATTTGTGCAATAACCGTTGTGGCAATTCGACGTGTATAAAAATAACTTACTGAAAGTACGATTTGTACAACAAATACAAAGAACACAATCCATAAATTATCTAGATAGTAAAATAAAGAAGCCGAACAAAATGCTGTAATTATAATACCTAACCAACTAGGTAAATTTAATTTAAGTAATTCTTTTTGTAATACAGTACGCATATATAATTCGTGACAAGGTATTACAAAAACTAATGTAACTAACATTTGCCATTTATAATACACGCCAGTACGTGTTAGCTCTTTGATTAATTCAGCATATTTAATATCGGTAGCTATAGCTGCGATAATAAGCTGAATAACGATTAACACGATACCTGTAATGATACCAATACCTAAAGACGTCAGTAGTCGTTTAGACTCTATATCTCTCTGGTAAAAAACATAACTAACACCTGCGATTAGCATGATACCGGTATATAGATACCAATATTCTTGTTTTTCACCCCACATAACATATAAGATAATGTGAAATACAAGAAAACTGACGATAAACCATATTAATGCCTTAGAAAGTCTATTCATTTTAACTATCCTTCTTGTTCAACGATTGTATACCGTTTATGATTAATGACAGTCTTTTCAGGCAAGTCTAGTTCTTCGAAGTTCTCCATAATTGTTAAATCAACAATTACTGAGTTGTCATTAATTTTTTCTACTCGACCTTTTAAGCCGTCATAAAATTCTACGATATTTCCAACTTCTGCAACAGTCATTTTTAGTCCTCCCTAGAAATGCTAACTAGATAGTATTATACAAAAAATCCTCGTACAAATAAACAAATAACCATTAAATTGCTTGATATAAGACAATTTATAAATTTTACTTTATTCTCAAAGTGAATGATTGGCAATTTTTGTGAAAATATAGCATAAATAAGGTAAGGGTATATAATATGGAAAAGGAGTGTAGTAAATGAAGTTTATTAGTAACAATAATATTACAGATCCAACGCTTAATCTAGCAATGGAGGAATATGTATTAAAAAACATGCCAAAAGATGATAGTTATTTTTTATTTTATATAAATAGACCATCCATCATTATTGGGAAAAATCAAAATACTATTGAAGAAGTGAACCAATCATATATTGATGAACAAGGTATCGATGTTGTAAGACGTATATCTGGAGGGGGCGCAGTTTACCATGATCAAGGGAATTTAAACTTTAGTTTTGTTACGGATGATGATGGTAATAGTTTCCATAATTTCCAAAAATTTACTGAACCAATTGTTGAAGCATTGAAATCGCTTGGGGTTGATGCAAACTTAAGCGGAAGAAATGATATTCAAGTTGGTGAAGCCAAAATATCAGGAAATGCTATGGTAAAAGTAAAAGATCGCATGTTTAGTCATGGTACTTTAATGTTGAATAGTGAACTTGATGAAGTTCAGAATGCTTTAAGAGTGAACCCAGCAAAAATTAAATCTAAAGGTATTAAATCTGTAAGAAGTAGAGTTGCGAATATTTCTGAATTCTTAGATGAGCCGATAGATATAGATAAATTTAAAGAAATAATTTTAAGAAGCATTTTTGGAGAAACTCAAGTAGAAGAATATAAACTTACTGATGAAGATTGGGAAAAAATAGAAAAATTAAGCAATGAAAAATACCGTACTTGGGAATGGAATTATGGTAGAAATCCTAAATATAATTTTGAAAGAGAAGAAAAATTTGAAAAAGGTTTTGTGCAGATTAAATTAGACGTAAAGAAAGGTCGTATAGAACACGCGAAAATTTTCGGTGATTTCTTTGGTGAAGGTGATATTACAGAATTAGAAAATGCATTAGAAGGTACAATGCATGAGTTTGATAGTATTGAAGAGGCACTTTCAAATTATGATATTTATCATTATTTTGGAGATATCGATAGGCATGAATTGATTAGACTCATGTCATAAAATTTTAAATAAAGGTTATTTTTAAAATGTAAAAGGTCTATTCACTAACTTAATTGATAAGTAGGGAATAGACCTTAATTTAAATAACAAGCTTTTAAATTAACCAACGAGGAATTCCTCCAAGTTTCTATATTCTTCCGTATAACGTTTGAAATCATTCTCGTTTTTATTTTTAAGCGCATTATCGATAAGCTGTTCTAACTGTTGCTTGCGTACATTACGTAAAGATTCATCGATGATTAATTCAATACCTAAGTCGTTAATTGTTGATACAAACGATTCTAATGTATTGTATTTTACATGTGTATTGTGTTTCATAAACGTCACAACCTCTCTATCTTTATTTACATATAGTATACAAGGTTTTAAATTTTAAATCAATGAATATTCTGACTTTTCCGAAAAAATAGTGCTAATTGCAAGGTTGCTGAAAATGAAAAATCGAAAAAGGCGATACACTGAAATTTAATTGTAGAAAATTTATAAAAATATTTATATTATTTATTGATTTTAAGATGTTGATGATATATTATTTGAGTATCACCGTAAGTTATAAAGGAGGTAACAACAATGATTCAACCCTATATTATTAAAAAAGGTGATATGGTTTTACAACCATGTAATTTAGCTACTGGACAATATGAAGGTAGTTACTTGCTAAGGTATAAAGCTGACAGTCAAATTATTAAAGAGCGTGTGTCTAAAATTATCGACCGTTCTTGTAGATTTTATGGTAGCAGTTATGTATTTAAAAAGGAAGATACTATGCGTATTACCGGCATAAGTAGCAAACCACCCATTCTATTCACTCCATTATTTCCCACTTATTTCTTTCCCACACACTCTGATCGTAAAGCAGACAATACCTGGATTAATATCCATTACGTACATAATATTAGACCGCTAAAAGAAAAGAAATGTAAGGTTACTTTTGTAGATAATCAAAGTATTGTAGCTAATATTTCTGCTCATAGTATGCATCACCAATATTTAAATGGTATATATTATTATTACATGATGGATAGGGCGGCTAGAGTTGCTACATTTGATCCTGATTCGCCTATTGATTATACTAAACCACAATTAAATATATATGAAGCATTGGCAAAATATTCGTTATTTGAATCGAAATAGTGAAAAGTAGTGAATAAAAAATGTAAAAAAGGCATATGTGGAATATTATATTAATTTAGTGTAAATATTCCGCATATTTTTTTTACATACCTCTTGAAAAATTAAAGATAGTTGATATAATAGTATTTGTGCTTGATTAAAGGCATTAATTATTCCACAGTAGCTCAGTGGTAGAGCTATCGGCTGTTAACCGATCGGTCGTAGGTTCGAGTCCTACCTGTGGAGCCATTGGAAACGTACTCAAGTTGGCTGAAGAGGCGCCCCTGCTAAGGGTGTAGGTCGTGAAAGCGGCGCGAGGGTTCGAATCCCTCCGTTTCCGTAAAAACAGAAAAACCAATCCAATTTAATACATTGGATAAACGAAGAGCCTGAGACATAAATAGATGTCTCAGGCTCTTTTTCAATTTGGCAGTAAGTGACTGAATTGAAAATACGCTTATATCAATCTTTTTTCAATGCTAGTCACTATTGCCGGGGTGGGACTACGAAATCTATGTTAGAAAATTTGATTTCTGTCCCACTCCCTTTTTATTTTGTCAAAAATCTATAGAAGTTAACCCTATATTTTTGGTCAACAAGTGGACAAATTGGCCACTTTTAAATTTATTTTGTCCGTTTGGTTGTCCAACTAGAAATTAATAACCTCATCTAACTTTTTATCTTCTTCAGATTTTAATTCTTCAAGCAAATGTCTATATACTTGCCGAATAATTTCAATATTTGCATGACCTAATCTTTTACTAACATATTGTATTGAAAAACTTATGTGCTTGCCCTGTTTTTAGTTTAATATGGCTATAGAACGGATGAATTACAACTAAAAAGAAAAAGTATTAGAGATTACGTTGACTACTGGAGCTTCAAAATGTTTTTGGGTAATATATCTTCCTTCTCTTTAAATATACAATCATCACTTATTAGGCTATTTGATTATTACGGATTTTTATATAAAAAATAGCTAGTGAATTTTTCTCACTAGTCATCAAAAATACATTAGATTTCTTATTTATTGAATACATCTTTGAAGAATTCAATACCTTTTTTTAGTAATTCGAAGATAAACATATTCTTCACCCCCATTTACTTAGTAATATAATTTTAACAATAAAGTTTGCAACCTTAAATTTAAATTCCTAAATGATGGATAAAAGATCCTAAATGTAAATAAAACTTTTGAAATAGTACATATTATTAAGCGTAGCAACAGTTAAGAATTCTTGAATGAAATATCAGAATTTTAAAATGATTTTTATTTTAAAAAAGAGACTTTTCAAATTTATATTTTTTTATATAATAGAAGTATAAATACAAGGAGGTGGCAAATATGAAAGATTTATTCGACTCAATTAGAGGAATCGTATCATCGGCGATTGACCATAATTGGCAAGACATGGGCGCTGCTATCGTTGGTACAGTTGAGCATGGTGTAGGTTTGCTTACTAAAATTTTAGGAATAGGATAATAAGCCTAATCTGTGGGTAGCCCAAGAGGCTATCCTATTATTACTGTAGACATAATAATAGACTCATAAGTAGTTATTATTATGATACTAAAAGGTTTTAATTTTACATTACCGTATAGACTTTCATATATTATTTTAAAATGGAGGTTTTAAAATGAAAGATGAAAACAAATTAGAACAAACTAAAGGAAATTTGAAAGAAACAGTAGGTAATGCATTGGGCAATGATAAGCTTGAACAAGAAGGTAAAGAAGATAAAGCTTCTGGCAAAGTGAAAGAAGTTGCTGAAAGTGCTAAAGACAAAGTCAACGATTTGGTTGATAAATTTAAAAAATAGAATTACTAATTAATGTACTTGTCATTTCAGGGTAGGCACTTATGTGCTTGCCCTATTTTTTTTATGGCATAATTTTACATATCTGTATATTTACAATGAACTCCCGTTAAATTAACCTAAATTTTTTGTTTTAATGAAGTTATTTTATTATTTGTTGAGAAGTTAAGGGAATATACTAATATGAGAGTTACCATATTAATGATATCGAGTAGATATATGATTTAACTACTGAAAGTAATTATTTTATTATTAAGATGAAGTGTTATAGTTAGCATGATAGTATGAAATGGTCATTTAAATTTATGGAGTCCTATATAGCAACTTATCAATGTTATTTATAACACAATAAAAATCTATTTAACTAAAGCCGTTTTAAAGCATATAGTAATTGAATAGAAAGCTTATATTATTAGTAGAAGTATTTGGCTCAAAATTATAATGTAGCAAATGACTTTTTGAAGAGTAGATGTTGTTACATTAAATTTTGCTATTAGTAGGGTGTTTTTTATTTGAAAATAAGGAAATTCCCTAATTTGGTTAATATAATTAATGTGATAACCTATAGCAAGTGGACTTCAGACATCTACATATATCCGTTAAGCGGTGATATTATTACTGTAATTTTACCGAAAAAGAAACAAACCATAAACAGGTGAGATGGCCTCAAATAATGGGAATAAGATAAAAACACTTTCGTTGAATTCATTTAAAATGAGTCATACGGAGGTGTTTTTTCTATGAAAATATATTTTAGGTTATGTCTTAAAACAGTTATATAATTATTAAGCCCCTCTAAAGGTAGTTACTTCAAATGTAAAAGTAAACTATCTTTAGAGGGGTTTCAGACTATCTACCAAGCCTCTGATTTTGTTAGCAGTTTTTGTGCACATTTTCTATTTAGTATAATGCACTATAATTCTTTTTTTGATAATTTCTATATCATACTTTTTATTAAGTGGCTCATTTTATAGTGATATGATTTTTATTTTTTACTAATTAGATTTCTAATTGCTCTGACAATATAACCTACAGCTAATGCTCTAAATACGCGTTGGATTATGTTTTTCATTTTAAACCTCCTAAGTTACAATTCAAATTTTTAATTTGGATTATACTTTCTTTACCCTTTTCTTAATGAAATATAGATGTTTTTGGAAATTTATAAATTATTTTCGACATTGCGCATTATTTTTCAAAAGTAATTAAGCCATCTTCATCTGCCTTATGAAAGAAAATAGTAATAATTCCACTTATTATTGCAATAATATATGGAATGCCCGTCCAGAAGAAAATGAGATGGATAATACCTTGTAAAAGTTGATTAGAGTAAAACTTATGAATTCCGCACCAACCTAATATGAATGCGAGTATAACATAGATTACTTTGTTTACTTTCATGTGCCCATATCCTTTCGAATTAAAGTGATTATTATAATTATCTCTTAAATCGAAGTTTACAACAATAAAAAACTATTGATTTCATAAAAATTAGTATTTAGTATCGTGATTACTTCGAATTTTTTAGTTGATTCATATATAATAGAATTAAAGAAATTATGGATGAGGGGAGCATTACTGATGATTAGAAAAGCGAAACCAAGTGATACACCTAAAATTGCTGAACTATGTTATATCATTTGGAGTGAACTTGATATACAAATGGTTGAAGATATAGATAAGTCACGACTTCTTAAAATTATGGAGCAAAGTATGATTGAGGTACCTTATAGAGGACATTATAGTAATACGTGGGTCTATGAAATAGAAGGTGAGGTAGCGGGTTGCTTAATCGCATACCCTGGGGATAAAGAAATTGCACTTGAACAGGCGTGGTTAGATCTGAATTTAGATGATGATATCCGGTCATATGGCACACCTATGCCGATGAAAGAAGCGAATGATGATGAATGGTATATTGAAACTGTTGCGACCTTTCCTCAATATCGTGGTCGAGGTGTAGCAACACAGTTAGTAAAACATATTATAGAGTCATATAGTGATGAAAAGTGGAGTTTAAATTGTGATGTTCATAATGACGGGGCGCTTTACGTTTATAAAAAACTAGGCTTCCAAATTGCTAGTGAATTTGACTTATATGGACATATGCATTATCACATGATTTTACCAATTATCGATGGTAACAAATAAAAAATCGACCTTCATTAAATGAAGGCCGACAATAAACTTTGTATTGATAGGTGATTTTAACATTAAATGTATTTGATTAAATCCCACCTAATATTGCACTGATATAAATACCTAGCGCATATAATAAACCAAAGAACGTATTAGTTTTACCAGTTGCTGCCATGGCAGGCATCATCGTTTGTGGTGTGTCATTTTTCTTGAACCTACGCACTGCTTTAATAGGCATAGGGAATGATAACAATGCTAGTAAGAAAAAGATTGAACCACCAGGTTGAAAGAAAGTGATATATATAACTAATACATAAGCGACAATATACATTAAAGCTAAGAAACGAATAGAATTATTTTTACCAAGTAAGATAGGTAGCGTTTTACGGCCGCTTTCTTTATCTTTAACGCGGTCACGTATATTGTTAGCCATATTAATTAACCCGATAGTAATAACAATTGGGATGCTTATCCAAACAACTAAACTTTGTAAATTTCCTGTTTGAATGAAAAAAGAAATTAAAATGATGATCATCCCCATGAATATGCCTGAAAATAATTCACCAAAAGGAGTCCATGAAATTGGGAATGGACCGCCAGTATATAAATATCCAACAGCCATACATACAAGACCAATAGGTAATAACCAAAATGAACTTTGAATGGCAATAAATATACCTAAAATTGCAGCTATGATATAAAATGCAATAGCTAAGTTCAAGACTAACTTAGGGCTCATACCATTTCTAACGATTGCACCACCAATACCTACAGAAGTGTGATCGTCGAGTCCTTTCTTAAAATCATAATATTCATTAAACATATTTGTTGCTGCTTGAATTAACAAACATGCGATTAACATTGCTAGAAAAAGACTAAGGTTTAGTTTGTTTTCACTACCAAGGATAAAGATTTTTGAAGTAGCAGTACCGACAAGTACAGGCACCACTGCAGCAGTTAAAGTATGTGGTCGCATTAACTGCCAGTATTTTTTGACAGTAGAATATTGTTGATATTGAGATGCCATAATGATTTACCTCGTATTCTTTCGATTTATAATATTTTTTATCAAATATATTTTAATGGAAGAACATAGAAAGGTCAAATAACGTAAAAATGTATAAATGAAATAAGCTAGAAACCATACACACATTGTGAAAAGTGGTACAATATCATAATGAGTACAAACTGATAAATGAAAGAAGTGAAATAGATGACTTTTGACGTCAAGGAAAGTGAAATTGTCGAAGCGGTATACGAAAGTAATCATACTTGGGTCTCTGTAGAAGCAAAATTGAATTATGAATTAGATCCTACATTATTATTTCATATAACGGAAGATTGTGCGGGAGACCGTTTTTATTTTAAGAAAAATGACAACGAAACTTCATTCTTTGGCTATCATGCTATTACAAGATTTAAAAATGATTTTGAAAATAAACAATCTATTTTCCGTGAATGGGAAAAATATAAAAATGACATTGAATTAATTCATCCTAATTCTGACAAACATCATTTGAAAATATGTGGAGGTTTCCAGTTCTCAACACATAAATCTGGTGATGAATGGCGTGAATTTGGTATTAATCATTTTATCTTGCCTGAAGTATTAGTAACAATGGAGCAAGGATATACCTATATAACTTATACAGTGAAATCAGATCAATTTGAAATTAGTACGTTTTTATCAATTATAGATAAATTAACGCAAACAACTGTGTATCCTGACTTTGAAATTGGGAATATTAAGCGCATCGAAGACATATATAAAGATGAGTGGCGTGATTTAGTCAAAGATACGATTGACATATTAGATGAAAGTAAAAAAATTGTCTTAGCGAGAAAACGTTTAATAATCTTTGATAAACAGATTAAAATACCTTATATTTTGAATAAAGCTTCTCAAGGAGAACATAATAGTTATTTATTTATTTTAGAATCACAAGATAGTATTTTCTTTTCCCAAACACCAGAACAATTAATGGAAATAAACAATGAAATACTATCTACAAAAGCAGTGGCAGGTACGATAAAACGAACACACCAAGCTGAATTAGACAATGAAAATATTCAAGCTTTTTTAAATGATGAAAAGAACTTAAATGAGCATCGCTTTGTTGTCGAAAGTATATTGAATGATATATCACCTTATGTAGAAGACGTAACTTATAATCAAGAACCACAGATATTAACTAATGACCATTTATATCATTTGTATACAAAAATTAAAGGTCAATTGAAATATGAATCTTATATAGGTTTATTAGACAACCTGCACCCGACGCCAGCACTAGGTGGTTATCCAAAATTTGAAGCATTAGAATACATTGAACAAAATGAATTTGGCACACGCGGACTTTATGGTGCACCTGTAGGCTATATTGATATGTATGATAACTGTGAATTTATCGTGGCTATTCGTTCGATGTTGATTAAGAAAAACCAAGCCACATTATTTGCAGGCTGTGGAATTGTAAGTGATTCTGATGCAGATAGTGAAGTAGAAGAAACTGCAGTTAAATTTAACCCTATGATGAAAGCTTTAGGAGTCGAGGAATATGAATAATCATACAGATGCACTAACGAAACAAGTATTTACTTTTGTTTCAGAATTATATGCTTATGGCATAAGAGAAATAGTAATAAGCCCAGGATCACGTTCAACACCGTTAGCAATTGCAGTTGAGGCACACCCTAAATTAAAATCTTGGATTCACCCTGATGAAAGAAGTGCTGCGTTTTTTGCTATGGGGTTAATGAAAGGAAGCGAGCGCCCAGTTGCCATTTTGTGTACTTCAGGTAGCGCCGCTGCAAACTATGCACCTGCTGTTTCTGAGAGTAGTTTGAGTCATTTACCTTTAGTAGTACTTACAAGTGATCGTCCACATGAACTTAGAAATATTGGTGCGCCTCAAGCAATCAACCAAACGAATATGTTTCAAAATTATGTACAATATCAATTTGATTTTCCAATAGTTGATACGAATGAAGCGGAAGAATTCATGACTAATACTGTTAAATTCCAGCTACAAAAAGCAAGTCAATTTTTATATGGACCACATCGTGGCCCAATTCATTTGAATTTACCATTTAGAGAGCCATTAACTCCAAACATTGAAAAGGTTGAATGGTTAACATCAGATATGAAAATATTGCCACATTATCAAAAAACAACTAGTTTAAAAGAAATCAGTTCGATTATTAAAAAGAGTAAAGGTTTGATTATTGTTGGAGATATGCAACATCAAGATATTGATCAAGTACTAACTTTTTCAACGATACATGATATGCCAATATTAGCTGATCCATTGAGTCAACTAAGACGTGAACATCATCCTAATGTTGTGACGAGCTATGACTTACTGTTTAGAGCAGGTTTACAATTAGATATTGATTATATTATTAGGGTTGGTAAACCAGTTGTTTCCAAAAAATTAAATCAATGGTTAAAAGAAACTTCAGCATTTCAAATTTTAATTCAAAATAATGATAGACCGGATGCATT
Source organism: Staphylococcus sp. mip270_02 (assembly GCF_054031535.1). Taxonomy (NCBI): domain Bacteria; kingdom Bacillati; phylum Bacillota; class Bacilli; order Caryophanales; family Staphylococcaceae; genus Staphylococcus; species Staphylococcus sp. mip270_02. Next base: position 2,323,527 of record NZ_CM132934.1, on the reverse strand, counting down.
TCCAATTACACCACATGTTTCTTATGAAATGTCAGCCAATGATTTCTTTAGACAATTGTCAGAAACTCCAATTGTTGAACGTAAGCGTTGGTTAGAGAAGTGGCAGACATTAGAAAAACACGCGATTGTTGAGATTAAAGATTATGTAAGAACAGCAACAGATGAAGCTGCATACGTCGCGAACGTCTTAGATAAATTAACAACTTCAGATGCCTTGTTTGTTAGTAATAGTATGCCAATTCGTGATGTTGATAATTTGTTTATAGATTGTGATGCAGAAGTATTTGCAAACCGCGGTGCAAATGGCATCGATGGGGTAATTTCTACAGCATTAGGTATGGCAGTTCATAAGAAAGTAACACTATTAATAGGCGATTTAGCGTTTTATCATGATATGAATGGTTTATTAATGTCTAAATTAAATGATATTAATTTAAATATTATTCTACTCAATAATGATGGTGGGGGCATTTTTTCATATTTACCTCAAAAAGAATCGGCAGAAGATTATTTTGAGCGTTTGTTTGGTACACCAACAGGGCTTAATTTTGAACATACAGCTTTGCTTTATGATTTTGCATTTGATAGATATGAATCAATTGAAGCGTTTAAATATGCTGATTTATCTAAATTTGGTGCTCATATTTACGAAATAATCACGCAACGTGAAGAAAACAAGCAACAGCATCTAAAACTCTATAAAAAGTTGAGTGATATTGTTAATGTTAAACTATAAATTTTTTCAAGCGAAATGCGATACAGATGAATTATTGGTTATGTTACATGGATTTATAAGTGATCAACAGGCTTTTAGTGAACATGTTTGTGTCTTACAAGAAAAATTGAATATTCTAACTGTAGATTTACCTGGTCATGGCCAGGATGACTCAGATATAAATCATACTTGGGATTTTCCATTTATTACAAACCAGTTAGATGAAGTATTAAAGTTATTCCAAAGTTATCATTTATTTTTACACGGTTATTCAATGGGTGGTAGAATTGCATTATACTATGGAATTGAAGGAGAAATTACCTTAGCAGGATTGATTTTAGAAAGTACATCTCCAGGGATAGAAGATCTAGAAGACCGTAATGAAAGGCAATTGGTTGATCAGGCTAGAGCGAAAGTGCTAGAAATTGCAGGTTTAGAAATTTTTGTTAATGATTGGGAAAAGTTACCGCTTTTCTATACACAGTATGAATTAGATAAATCCATTAAAAAAGAAATACGTGATATGCGATTACGTCAAAATTCATTGCGTTTAGCAAAAGCATTGCGTGATTACGGTACTGGACAAATGCCAAATTTATGGCCGAAGTTAAAGCAAATTAAAGTGCCAACTTGTATAATAGTAGGCGTTCTAGATGGTAAATTTTCTAAGATTGCTAAAAAAATAGAAACTATGATTCACAATACGGAGTTAAATGAAGTAGAACGAAGTGGTCATACAGTACATGTGGAAGAATTTGCAGAATTTGATAGAATAGTATTAGGTTTTATTCATAAGGAGGAGCAAAATGACTAGACAGTGGGAAACAATTAAAGAGTATAAAGAAATTAAATATGAAATATATGATGGTATTGCAAAAGTGACGATTAATCGTCCTGAGGTTCGTAACGCATTTACACCAAATACAGTACAGGAAATGATAGACGCATTCACAAGAGCACGTGATGACCAACGTATTTCTGTTATTATCTTAACTGGTGAAGGAGATAAAGCATTTTGTTCAGGAGGAGATCAAAAAGTACGTGGCCACGGTGGTTACGTAGGTGATGATCAAATTCCTCGTTTAAATGTATTAGATTTACAAAGACTTATCCGTGTTATTCCGAAACCTGTCGTTGCAATGGTGAGAGGTTATTCAATCGGTGGTGGGCACGTCCTTAGCGTCGTTTGTGACTTAACAATCGCAGCAGACAATGCCATCTTTGGACAAACTGGCCCTAAAGTTGGATCATTTGATGCTGGGTACGGTTCAGGTTATTTAGCTCGTATCGTAGGACACAAAAAAGCTCGCGAGATATGGTACTTATGCCGTCAATATGACGCTCAACAAGCTTTAGACATGGGCTTAGTAAATACAGTTGTTCCATTAGACCAAGTTGAAGATGAAACAGTTCAATGGTGTCAAGAAATGAAACAACATTCACCAACGGCTTTAAGATTCTTGAAAGCAGCTATGAATGCAGACACTGATGGTTTAGCTGGACTTCAACAAATGGCTGGTGACGCTACTTTACTTTACTATACAACAGATGAAGCAAAAGAAGGCAGAGATGCATTTAAAGAAAAACGCGATCCAGACTTTGATCAATTCCCTAAATTCCCATAGAATTTGAATGGAAATCAATACTAAAAATAAATAAGCATTTATCGATTAACTAGATGGGCTGTGTCTCATCTAGTTTTTTTATATGAACAATGATGAAAGTGTAAAATGATATTTTATCGAAAATTTACGCTTAAGATTATCAACATAACATGGAAATACATAAAAATAATTATAGATAAAGTAATATAAATCTAATTTCCCTCTAATATATAGCGAGAAACTTTTAGTGTAAAAACTTTTTTGAACTTAATTATTGTATTTGACTAAAATTAAAACGTAGATTAATATTATAATTGAGAAGGGGTGAGGAGAAAACATGACAATAGATATATATGATCAAATGAGAAAAGAAATGTGTTATTTGTTTTATATTACAAGTAAAGAAGTTGTAAACAGGTTTAATAAGTATTTGAAACGGTATGATATAAGTTTTCCTAACTATATTGTTTTATTGTATATAGAAAATGAAACTCCAATATACATAAAAACGTTATGTAATGAATTGTACTTAGATTCAGGAACAATCAGTCCAATCATTAAAAGGCTAGAGAAAAAAGAATTGATTCGTCGTCTTAGAACAGAGGATGATGAAAGAAGAGTGAAAGTAATGTTAACTACAAAGGGGATAAAATTAAAGGAAGAATTTTCTAAAATTTCAGAAGAAGTGATTCAACAATTTGACATGGAAAAGGAAGATTCATTAGCTTATTATCAGATATTAAAAACGTTTGCTGAAAAAAATATTTATTCTAAAAATGACAATAGAAAAGATTAAAATGAAAATTATATTTAATAAATACAACAAAGTAAGCTAATAATCATATCGATTAAAAATTAAAACACCAACATCAATGTTGAAGTTAATCTACACCATATGCTTATAACTATCAATAGGAAAGTCAAAGCGGCATAATTCAACCTTACATTTAGTTGGTGGCTTTTATTATGAATTAAAATTTTGAGCAAGATATTGTTCTAATCTTCTCATAGCTTCTTTTAATGCATCAAGTTCATATGCATAAGAAATACGTACGTGGCCTTTGCCAATATCGGTAAATGCAGAACCAGGAACAATGGCAACATGTGCATTTTCTAAAATATCTACACAAAAGTCAAAGTCATCTTCTGTAAAATTCTTAATGCTAGGAAAAACATAAAATGCACCCTCGGGTTTAGCATCTAGTTCAAACCCCATTGATTCTAATTTACTAATTAAAAAGTCACGTCGTTCGATATATGCTTCATTCATGTATTGCGGCGCTTCTAAACCCTCATTTAAAGCTGCAATACATGCAATTTGAGCAGGAACGTTGGCACAAATACAATTATAAGCATGCATAAAAGTTAATTTTTCAATTAGATACTCTGGACCAATCAAAAATCCAATACGTATGCCAGTAGCAGAATGTGATTTGCTTAACCCGCCAACAAGTAATAATTGATCGCGAATTACTTCAAATTCTGCAAAAGAAGTATGTTTACCAGTAAAAGTATTTTCAGCATAGATTTCATCACTAATGATAAAAATCTCTTTATCTTTCAATTTGTTAGCAAGGGCTTGTACTTCACTATAAGACAATATCACGCCGGTTGGATTAGTAGGGTAGTTTAGTAGTACTGCTTTAGTATTTTGGGTTATATGTTTTTCCAGTGCTTCAGGTGTTACTTTGTAGTCAGATACCGTCGTATCAATGTAAACTGGAATACCTCCAAGTGTTTTGATAAGTGGAATGTAGCCAGCATATACTGGTCCAGGAACTAATATTTCATCTCCTTCATCGATTATACTTCTTAAAGCAGTATCTAAGGCTTCGCTAGCACCATTAGTGATAATGATTTCTTCCGACCTATATGTAAAGCCATAGCGTTGTTCAAAATATTGACTCACTGCATTTCTTGTTTCAATTAATCCTTTGTTATGTGAATAACTCGTTTGATCTTCATTAATCGCATTTATGTACGCAGCTTTCACCTCTTTAGGCATAGGAAAGTCTGGTTGGCCTATAGTTAAGTTAATACAATCTTCAATCCCTTTAATACGATTTGAAAATTGACGGATGCTAGGTGCTGATAAATGTTTTGAATTGTTATTTAATGAAAGTTTCATTATATTTTTCACCTCAAAATTAAAAATACCGAATTGTATTTAAATATGTATAGATTGTTTGGAAGTACTTCAACATTTATCATAACATATTTAAAATCAATACAATTCGGTTTAATACTTATTTATCCTTTGAATTTAAAAGGAGATTGTAAATTTATAATTGGGTTTGTCCATTTAGATACAAACCGTGTTGAGAGTATATATACAATTATAGACGTAACAATAACTAAATAAAGATAGGTTAAGATACTGATATGATCTTTAAATGGATATATTTCAAAGCCACGGATGATACCAATAAATAAACCATGTAGTAAATACACATGCATTGTTCTACGACCTATATATGTATAAAATTTTTCTTTTTCAGGTATTAGATTAAAGAAAGCAAACATCGTAATTAAAACGATAACATATAATAACAATCTTTTGATTGGGCTATAGAAATCTAGCTTTCCTTCAAGTGACATATAGGGCGAATCGCCTAGCAACCAATTGGAGTTAATTGGGTGATAGGTGTATAGAACATAAAAGGCTAGTAAAGTGATGATAGCTATTGGTAGAAACTTTTTATTTCTTAAAAGCTGTGTATGTTTATTTGTAAATAAATAGCCTATATAGAATATTGGGAAGAACATAATCGTCCTAGAAAAGCTTAAGTAATTATCTATATTCTCAGAATACCCAGCGAATAGTGAAATGATCACTGCTATAGGTAATACATAATATGGTTTATAATCCTTAACTATTACTAATATTACGTGGAAAAAGAATAATGTAAGTAAAAACCATAATGCAAATACTGGATCAAAAGGATCGAACTGAACACTATCTTCTTTACCAGTTAAGTAATAGTAAAAAGAGAAAAAGCCAAAGAATATAACATATGGAACTAATAATTTTTTTGATACTTTTTCTAAATAACCAACTTCACCAGCTTTTTTTGCAAAATAACCTGAAATAAACAAAAATCCTGGCATATGAAAGCTGTATATTGTTAAATACAATGAAGATAAATAAGAGCTGGCTTCTGTATATGGCTGTAATAGATGACCAAAGACTACAAGAAAAATCAGTGCAGCTCTTGCATTATCGAAAAAGTAATCTCTTTCTTTCAATTGTGACATTCGGTTTCTCCTTTAAGTAGTACGATAAATTTTATATACACTAGTTCTAATCTATTATAAAACCCATGAGAAATGCAACAAAATAGTACAATTTGTCTTTTATTATTGTATATTATGAAGGATGCTATTATAATGTTAAGAAATAAAATAGTGTAAAAACTTATGATTTTAACTAAGCTAAATTAATGATAGTGGAGATGAGCAACATGTACAAACAACTAGAACAGTTAATTACACTTACAGGTAATGATTTGAATTTGGTAAGTAGAAGATTTGGTCAGAGAACTGATTTGACTTCTGAGCAATTAGAAATGTTAAGAATATTATATAACTATGAAGTGTTATCTCAGTATGATTTGACTATGAAAATTAATAAAGAACAATCGATTGTTTCGCGTTGGATAAAAAAGTTATGTCAGATGGGGTATATAACGAGCAAGCAATCCAATAAAGACATGAGATGTAAAGATTTGATGGTTACAGAAAAGGCGAAAGAATTGGTACGACAAATTAATGAGGTTAGAGTAGCTTTGATTGAAGCACGTTGCCAAAATCTTACATCTAAAGACATAGAAAATTTAAACAAATTACTATATAAGTTAAATGTACACCAAGTATATATGCACTAGTTAATTAATTAAAAAAGAAGCGTACATAATGACAATAACTTGCGATAAGTATTGTCATTAGTACGCTTCTTTTAATTGATTTAATGTTTTAAAGTAATATTATTTATACGTATCTACGTCGAAATATTTACCTAGTTTATCCATAGAATCATAGAAACCTTTAATACGAGTAGCATTATGAGAGGCCCATGCTACGTCTGTTGCGTATTGGTGAACACCTGGATTTTCAGGGTTCCAACGCATTTTATAAAGTGTATTTTGACCTTTATCAATATATGATTCAGATATAAATTTAGCGCCGCCAACTATAGCTTTTTTAACTGTATTCCAGCCATTATTTTTAGCTGTTATAAATCCTTGTTTTACAGCGTCACTATCAACTGCGCCGATACCAAACATATTATAATATTTATTTGGACCATCGGTAACAACTTTATTGTCTACAACATCGCCGCCATTTGCAAGTTTAGATGTACCATTACCAGTTTCAAGTAGTGCATGAGATATTAAATATACTTCGTTGATATCGTAAGTCTGAGCAGCTTCACTAAATGCTGCGCCTTGACCTTCTAAAATCCCTTTACCAACAAGTAATTTATCTAAATCAGCTGCACCAATATTTTGTGTTTTATCTAAACGTAAAAATTGATATTTTTGAGTCTCATTTTTTATTAACTTACTTGAATCCATAGCGTTTTTGATTTCACTCGCTGTAGCATCTTCCCATTTTCCCGGTGTGTGTTGAATTTGTGGTTTAGCAGTTAACCCTTTTTGGATAGCGACAGCTTGATCTAAAGTAATGCCTGAATCATAGTATTTTACTAATTCTTTACGTAAATCAGCCTCTTTAATCCAAACGATTTTACCATTAGATAATTTACCATGGTACCAAGTGGTACCATTAATCACTTGAGTTTCATAAACTGTGAAAATAGTTTCATAGAAATCTTTAAGTGAACCTGCTGGAGTTGTAGATGTTGGATCTAAATAATAGTTACCATTTTTATTGAAGACCACATAATCATATTTATACGGAGTTACCGCTGATTTAGTAACACTTTGTGAATTAGTAACATTAGCATTATTAGATGGTTGTACCTTATTTAAATCATTCGCAGCTATCCAACCAGTTTTGTTGTTTACAATACCATAAACGTATTCGTCTTTATCGACGTAGACAGATTTAGATGCATTAAAGTGATTGTTTTTAAGATTATTAAGTGTATCCAGTTGTTGTGATTTCGTACCCCATGGCACTGCGTAAAGACCATTATTAGTTGCTTTAACAGTATATTGGCCATTTTTAGCACTTGTTTGGCTTAAATTACGAGTATTAATATCTTTTGTATTAATCCAACCAATTGGCGTATTTTGATTAACATTTTGTATTAATACATAAGTGTTATTTCCTTCAGTACGTTGTTTTGTAACATTATAAGTTTTTCCAGCTAGTTTTGTTGCGTCTTTACCTTGTTGATCATAAACGGTTGCTTTAATGCCAGAATTTTTGGTGTTTAACTGACCAATTTTACTTACACTTTGTGTTTGGTTAGTGTTTGCTTTTTTTGTTACTTCTTTAACTGTAATATCACCAGTTTGCATCCAACCTATATTAGTATTAGTTTTGTTATCAGTAATTAAGTAAAATGAATTATTACCTAGTGTTGCTTTTTTACTTAGTTTATATGTTTGTCCATTAACATATGGCTTTTGAACACCTTGTTTATCATATACAGTTGTATATACACCGTGATTGTTTTTAGCAACAGTACCTTGTTGGTTTGTAAGTATATCTACAGTTAATTTCCCTGAATTTGTAGTAGGGGATGTAGCTGTATTACTTGTTGAAGATAACTTGCTTAAGCTTACCCAACCAGATAGATTATTTACGGTTCCGTAAATATAGTTAGTGTTACCAATCTGTTGTTGTTTTGTTGCTTTGAACGTTTGTGTAGATTTTCCTGAAACTGTACCTGCTTTTTGAGAACCTGTGCCCCAAGGAACTGTATATATCGTTTCGCCAGATTTGATTTGGTAAGTTTTATTAATGCTAGTTGCTGCTTTAGCCGTATTATAATTAACATCGCCTTGGTGTACCCAACCAATTAATGTACCTTTATTAAAATCAGAAACCAAATAGAAATTTTCATTACCTAAAGTAGCTGATTTTGTAATTTTTAGTGTTTGGTTCGTGCGATCAGTTTTCTTACCATTTTGGTCGTATACTGTAGTATATAAACCATCATTAGTAGTATTAATTCGTCCAACGCCATTGTTCGCTGTTACTTTCAAGCTACCTGTTTTAGCTGGGGTAGTTGCACCAGTATTACTCGAACCTGTATTATTAGAGCTATTTCCACTCGTACTACCTGAAGTGGATGTACCCCAAGCAGCTGCCTGACCTGTCTTAATTAAATATTTTTCATAAATAAGGTCATATAATTCATCGTAACTATAATTATGTGCAGCTAAGTATCCATGAGGATCAGTATGGTCAGTACCACCTAAGTAATTACTTACTGCTTTATGTGTCCAAACAGTACCAACTCCATCATATTCAGCACTATCAGGGGCTAAACCATAATACTGTAAGTTTGTTGCTGCATAATCAGCATAGTTATTTATTGAACGAGCAAATGAATCATAGTCATGAGTATGAACTAATTCAACATGTATGAAACGTTGATTGGCTACAGCGCCGCCGCCCCAAGCTAAGTAGTCAGTATTTGCTGTTTCAATAATTCGATTTCCATCTACGTAAGCATGTACAAAAGCATTTTGATAATTATTCTTCATATAATTGATTTCACCAGTGATTGTTGAATTATCATTTGCAGTATCATGCATAACAATACCTTCAGGTTTACCGTAGCGATAATTATATTTTGGTAAATATGAAGCTATGTCTTGTTCATAGTTTGGTGCTTTAAAGTTGTTCTTGCGGATGTAATTGTTAATTGAAGAACTTACTTTTGGCGAATATTTTGGTAATGTTGAACGTGTTGTTGCTTCTTTTGTTAGCGTAGAACGTGTTGCGACTGTTGAATTGGCACTTCTAGCTACTCTAAGTTTAGGTGTCGTTTGTGTGTTATATAAATTAGCATTTGCTACTTTAGTAGTGTCTGTGCTGTCGTTTTGAACAGCGTCAGTATCCTCTTTAGTAGAAGAATCATCAGAATTCACACTATGATTAGTTACAACTTGCTTGTCTTTAGAAGTAACTTCATCTTTATCAGTACCAGTGCTGTCGTTTTGAATAGCGTCAGTATCTTCTTTAGTAGAAGAATCATCAGCATTCACACTATCATTAGTTACATCTTGATTGTCTTCAGAAGTAACTTCATCTTTATCAGTACCAGCGCTATCATTTTGAACAGCGTCAGTATCCTCTTTAGTAGAAGAATCATCAGAATTCACACTATGATTAGTTACATCTTGATTGTCTTCAGAAATAACTTCATCTTTATCAGTACTAGCGTTATCATTTTGAATAGCGTCAGTATTCTCTTTAGTAGAAGAATCATCAGAATTCACACTATCATTAGTCATATCTTGCTTGTCTTCAGAAGTAACTTCCTCTTTATCAGTACCAACGCTATCATTTTGAACAGCGTCAGTATCCTCTTTAGTAGAAGAATCATCAGCATTCACACTATGATTAGTTACATCTTGATTGTCTTCAGAAATAACTTCATCTTTATCAGTACCAGCGCTATCATTTTGAACAGCATCAGTATTCTCTTTAGTAGAAGAATCATCAGCATTCACACTATCATTAGTTACAACTTGCTTATCTTCAGAAGTAGCTTCCTCTTTATCAGTACTAGCGTTATCATTTTGAATAGCGTCAGTATTCTCTTTAGTAGAAGAATCATCAGCATTCACACTATCATTAGTTACAACTTGCTTGTCTTCAGAAGTAACTTCCTCTTTATCAGTACCAGCGCTATCTTTTTGAACAGCGTCAGTATCTTGTTCGGTTGTATTATCTGATGCGTTATCATTGTCAGTTGTTTCATTAGAAGTAACATTACTTTGAACAGCGTCTTGATTCGTCTCTATATTATGATTATCATTTTGTTGCGCTTCTTGACCTTGACCATTTTGATTATATGTATCTTGAGTTGGTGTTTGATCAGAAATTTGATTGTTCAACTCATCAATTTGAGCATCATAGTTTGAGTCGTGATCAGTAGATGACTGTTTAATTTGTGTAGGGTCTTGGTAGACTTGTGTACCTGAAATGTTTGCTGTTGGTTTACTAATTTCAGACTTAATTTTTTCACTTTGGTTAAGTGCTTTATCATCATTTAAAATATTTTTATTAGGCGTTTGATCTTGTGTTTTATCTGCCGCCTGTGCGTGATGAGTTGTCAAAGCTGTACCTGCTAATGTAAGTGCTATAATTGAAGGTACCTTATAAGAGTTTTTATTCTTAGCCATTAAACTGCCCCTTTAACTTTATAAATTTAAATTCATTATAATACGACTAAGGAAAGAGTGACTTATTTTTCACCGATTTGTAATATAAAATTAATCTTATTAAGTTTTGGAAAAGATTTAACATACGATTTAAAGCGTTATAACGCCTTATTCACAATATATTGAAAAAATACACGCTGGAGAATATTACAAAAGTTAGATGAAATATTACTGTAAAAATACAACAAATAATATTAAATTGTTTTTGACATTGCAATGTGTTGGATGTTTTCCTCCATAAAAGGTTCTCCGAAAGCTTCATATCCAAGAGCTTCATAAAATGATTGAGCATGACATTGTGCGTTAAGCATTAACTTTTTATCACCTTTATTTTTGGCTACATTTTCTAAAAACTCCATTAGTAATTTTCCATAACCCTTATTACGATGCGATGCTAAAATAGCCACTCTTTCTACTTTTACGCCATTATCTATAGGTCGAAGTCTACCGGTAGCAAATGGCACAGCATTTAGATCATAGCCAATTACATGTGTCGCGATATTTTCATATTGGTCTATTTCATTCTCTAAAGGTACACCTTGTTCTTCAACGAAGACTTTTTTACGTATACTGTGAGTTTCTTCTATCATATTTTGAGTTGTAACAATTTTGAACATAAAGATTCCTCATTTCAATTTTTAATATTAAAAATACCCTACCATAAATTATATAGTAGGGCAGTATATTTATAACGCTTCTTTTCTAATAATTGCAGTGTATTGCCAAAAAATACGCATTTGTGCAATGTTCCAATTATTCATTCCCATGGCAAAACCAGAGGGTTTAAATAAATTTACATCAGTCACTTCTAATGCAGCTGCAATTAGATACTGAATTGGCACACTAATTTGTTTCATTGTTTCTGTTATGCCGTTTTGGTCATAAACCCATGTGAAGGGGAGTTCTGATTCAAATACATCAACTTTTTCAAAAATTTCTGGAAGCGCAACAATATAACACGCACCATCAACAATTGGATTATTGTCACTATCTTTATAATAAATTCGTAGTGCTTCATAATTCTCCCGATGTTCATGATTGACGTAAAAAAATTCATTCCTGAAAAGTGCCATATCTTTGCTGTGAATCAATTGTTGTTCTAATACATTAAACATACCATTAATTTGGTTGAGTTTGTCATATGTTTTACGTGACATACAGTGAGCTCCTCCCTAAAGTTAATATTGATTTGTAGGCGTTTCTTGTGCATTTGGTTGTTGATTTTCAACAGGCTGTTGCTGATTTGGATCAATCTGTTGTTGCGTATTTTGGTTGCTGTTTTGTTGATTTGGGTCGTCTCGTTGATTTTCATATTGATTAGCGTCAGATTGTTGGCTATTTTCATTGTTGTTATTTATTTGATTATCTGAATCCGTAGAATTATTATCTGATGTTTGATTTTCATTGTTATCATCATTACTCGTACTATCGTTTTGAGATTTTCTTAGTAGTGAACTATCTATCTCTGTTTGTGGTATGAGTGTACCATAAAAATCAATAACACGTTGGTTTAAAAATTCTAACTTATCTTTTATTTTAGGTAATTCTAGATCATCACGCAAAAGATTTGATGTATCTTGAATATTTTTTATATCAGGATTGTAATAATATATACCATTTAAGTAATCGTCTTTACCTTCTAGTTGTGTACTTTTGATATCAATATCATCTTTTAAATAAGAAGTTGCAAGTACTTTGATTTCTTTATAACTTAAATTGTGTTTAGCATTTTTACCAACAATTTCAACAACATCATCTAACTTACTAATTGAATCTGCTTTTTGAGCTTTAGCAAATAGTTTTTTTATTAAATCCATTTGACGTTGACCACGTTTTAAATCAGAATCTTGATGTCTTGTTCTCGCAACAGCTAATGCTTCATCGCCATTTAAATTTTGGTGGCCTTTTTTAACTTTGATTTTTCCAGAATCATCAGTATTTGGTTCATTAATGTCATAAGGGACATCGTATTCGATGCCACCTAGTTCATTTACAGCATCGACAAAAGCTTCCATATTAATTCTTACATAGTAATCAACCGGCACGTTTAAAGTAGCTTCTACAGAGTCCATTGATGACTTAGGTCCTCCATAAGCATGTGCATGTGCAATTTTATCGTAATAACCCACTTTAGGGATAAAACTTATAGTATCACGTGGGATACTTAACATTCTTATTTGTTCTTTCTCGGTGTTGAGTGTAGAGAAAATCATTGCATCTGATCTTGATTGTTCAGTACTTTGCCCGTTTTTTTCACGACCACTATTATCATCAATACCTAAGAATAAGATAGAGATAGGATCTTTTGAAGGGTCGACTTTTGATTCACGTATGTTAGATTGCCTCGCTGAATCTTGATCATTGTATGAATGTTCAAAAGCACCTTGAGAAGATTTTAATAGTATAACAGCAAATATCACTGGAACAACTACAAGAAGTAAAGATAGAAATATTAAAAAATATTTTAAAAATTTATTCATGTTTGGAGCTCCCCATGTATAAGATTTGGTACATGTAACTATCATTTTGTTGAAGTTGTTAGACTTTTTAACTTTGTTAAATATTTGTAAAGAAGAAAATGTACTATAACTTATAATTTTATTACTATAATTAAAAAATATCAACTATCAATATGCTATTTACAAGTCTGAAATAAAATTTAAAGATATTCGGTATACTAAGTACTTGAACTGTCAAGGTTTAGATATAGATATTACATTTATGTCATTTGATTAAAAATGATTTATTTTAAAACATAGGATATAATATACATTGGAAATATAAACTTGTAGACAATATCAACTCTAACGAATAATTAATAGGTTTTATTTGAATAGCAAAATGTATGGGATGATTTATCGTGAATTAACTTTTAAAATGAAATTAAAATTAAATATATCTTTGTTCTGAAAGATATAAGGAGGATACATCGACGTGAAACAAGCTTGGTTAGAGAAAATTGATGAAAGTTTAGTTAAAGAATTTTATCAATTACAAACAGAAGAAGAAAAAAATGAAGGCTTTGAAACTACTTTATCTTTTGGTACTGCAGGTATAAGAAGTACTTTTGGCTTAGGTCCTGGAAGATTAAATGCCTTTACTGTTCGAAAAGTTGCATTAGGATTAGCACAATATTTAAAAAATAGTGTTAGTAGCGATCCATCAGTGGTTATCCATTTTGATACTAGATTATTATCAAAAGAATTTTCTAAAGAAATAGCAAGTGTTTTAGCTGAAAATGGCGTGAATACGATTGTGTCAGAAAATTATAAATCTACACCAGAGTTATCTTTTGCGGTAAGAGAATTAAATGTAAATGCTGGCGTCATGATAACTGCTAGTCATAATCCTAAAAACTATAACGGTATAAAAATTTATAATAATCATGGTGGTCAATTACTACCAGAAGCATCAGAAGCGTTAAGTTCTTATATAAATTCAATTGAATCGCCATTATTAATTGAAAAAGGCGATTTTGAGACATTATTAAATGAAGAGAAAATTCAATTCATGGCTAATGAAGTGACAGAAAAATACAAAGCTGAAGTTAAATCATTAGTAGGTACGATTGAAGAAAAGGATGCCAAAGTTGTACTAACGAGTTTACATGGTACGAGCTTACCATTAATGTCAGATATATTATCAGAGTTGGATTATCATAATTATGTAATAGAAGAAAATCAATCAAAACCAGATGGTCATTTCCCGACAATTGCAATTGCTAACCCAGAGGACGAAGAGGCATTTTCACTAGGAAAAAAATTGGCAGATGAAACAAATGCACAGTTAATCATTGCTACAGACCCAGATGCAGATAGGTTAGGCTTTATTGAACGTTATGGAGATAACGACTATAGATATTTTAATGGTAATGAGATAGGTTTACTATTTATGAAATTAAGGTTTCAAGATTTAGTAGAATCTAATAAACCACAATATATTGTAAAGTCAATCGTTACGAGTGAGTTAGCAGAGAAGTTAGCTAAATCATTAGACGTTGAAGTGGCGAATGTATTAACTGGTTTCAAATTTATTTCTGACTTAATCGAACAAAATCACAATACGAGTAATAAGCAATTGCTGTTAGCATTTGAAGAAAGTCATGGATACTTAGCCAAACCAATATCCAGAGATAAAGATGCAATTCAAATGGTACCACTATTAATTAAATATAAAAATTTATTAAATAAAAATGGTTTAACATTTAAAGATACAATTCACGATATATATCAAAATATTGGTGAATTTAAAGATAGAACAATCGCACCGAGCTTTGAAGGCTCAAAAGGTAATGAAAAAATTTCTAAAATAATGAGTCAGTTTAGAAATAAAGATATTTTTTCAATTTGTGGTATGGATATCAAACAAATTGAAGATTATCAAATTGGTGAAATTAGGAATTTGAAAAAAGGGGTAACTGAACCATTATCATTACCTAATACAAACTTAATTAGATTCATATTTGATTATGGCTTTATTGCTCTGAGACCGTCGGGAACAGAACCAAAAATCAAACTTTATTTCTCGCTTAATGTAGATAATATTGATGCGATAACAGATCAATTTGAACAAGACTATATTAATCATATACATTGAGTAAAATAGAGGCAAAAAGATGACTACGAAAAAACTAAAACGATTAACGTTTATTTTAACTATACTTCTTGTAGCAATAACATTTTTGATTATATATAAACATTATCAACGTTATAACGAAGAATTTAACGCTACTAAAACTTATGAAGAGGCATCAAAAGGTCATAAAAAAACAGGTAAATTAAATACCGTTGTTGATGAAAATAACCCTGATATAGTAGAAGTTAATAGGTACTTAGAGCAAATCAAATTTAATGGTACAGCTGCTGTATTTGAAAATGGTCAATTGAAACTAAATAAAGGCTATGGCATGAAAAATTTTAAAGAAGATAAAAAGAATAGGGCGGATACATTATATTTAATTGGTTCTTCTCAAAAATTCACCACCGGATTAATGTTAAAGCAACTGGTAAATGAAAAGAAAATAAATATGAATGAGCCAGTCACAAAATACTTACCTTGGTTTAAAACAACTCAAACTATCACATTAAATCAATTGATGCAGCATAAAAGCGGTTTATATAAATATAAAGCTTCCCCTCAATATAAAAATTTAGATGAAGCTGTACATGCTATACAGGAAAAAGGAATAGAATCTAAATATTATAATAAAAATAGATATAATGATGCGAATTACTTAGTATTATCACGTGTGATTGAAGAGGTAACTAGTAAATCCTATGTAAAGAACTTTGAAGATAGACTTGCAAATCCATATAATTTGAATTTTACAGCATTCTTCGATGATATAGATTATCAAAAGAATATGGCAATTGGTTATAAAAAAGATAAAACATCTAGTAATCCAGTGAAACAAACACCAAATATATTAGATCAGTATTATGGTGCGGGTAATCTCTATATGGCGCCATACGATATGGGGCAATTAATTTTAAGCTTACAAAATAACGAAATTTTTGATGGTAAAATAACTCAACCACTTTTACATGAGAGTTTAACCACGCAGTATCCTGAACCTTATAGATATGGTTTTTATTCGCTTCCAGATAAAAATAGAATTAATGGTGGTTTTTTTGGCCAAGTATTTACAGCTTATTTTAACAACAAATATATAGTAGTATTAGGTACTAATTATGAAAATAGTAAGACTAATAACGAAAAGAAAATCAAACATATTTATTATGATATCTTAAAACAAGGCGGTCCATATAATATTGTCGGTCAAAAATATTAAAGTAAAACGTATATAAAAAAACACTCCTTTACTATTTAATCAAAGTTTAAAACTTATAGATCAAATAGCATAAAAGGAGTGTCTTTTTATGCATTAATAAACTATTAGTTATTTACAATACTTGAGCGCATCTATAAAAATATCTTTAAATACCTTAGGTTCAATAGACATAACTACACTACAATTAGGGAAATTAGATTTAAAATCTGTAACTGTTTCACCTTTTGTCAATGTACCATTAGTCTCAACTTGAACATCTGCTTCTTGTACATCAAACTTTTCAGGATGAAGCAGATAAAGCACAGTATATACATCATAAACATTAATACCTTTTTCAAAATCATCACCTTTATAATGTTTAAAAAGGTGATGTAGCATATCTCCAGTTTGGTTTAATGCCTGAAGTTCGTTTACTGTACGATGACTCAATGTAGAACTTCTTGCAACATCAAGACCAACCATAGTCAGGGGTAAACCTGAATTGAATACGATTTGAGCAGCTTCTGGATCACAATAAATATTAAATTCTGCAGATGGTGTTATGTTACCACGACCAGTGGAACCACCCATGAAGACAATTTCTTTAATATAATCTTTAGCTTCAGGATAAGTAGATATTAATAAAGCAATGTTCGTTAGTGGACCAATGGGAATGAGTGTTACGGGATCTTTATTCGCTTTTAATTCTTTATACATAGATTCTACAGCATGCACTGAAGCTAAATCATTATAGTTAGGTTCAGGAAAATCATATCCGTTCATGCCTGATTCTCCATGGACTGAACTTGCATCTACGATGTTTGAAAGTAAGGGCTGTGAAGCGCCTCTATGTATAGGGACATTACTTTTGAAAAATTGTTTAAGTTTCAATGCGTTTGCCGTTGTTTTTTCAATTCCTACGTTTCCATTGACAGTAGTAATCATTTTTAAATCAAACGCAGGGTGATTTAAAGCAATACTGATTGCCGCAGCATCATCAATACCGGGATCAGTGTCTATAATTATAGGTTGTTTCATTAATTAACCTCCTTTAATAAAATAGGGTATATATTTATTTTACAATTTTTGTAGTTTAAATGCTTAAAAAATGTATTAAACATAGTAGAAATAACAAAAGGGGAGAGCGGGAATGAGATTTTAAAAATAATAAAAAAAGACTCCTCCGAAGAGAAGTCTTTTTTAGGATTATAAGTGGCTTGAGTGTCCACCTTGCATTACCCAATAAGTACCAATAACAGTAATTAAAGTAATGATAATCGCAAATACAACTTTGAATCCTTGTAAATTCCCATCTTTACCTTCAGTTAAGTGCATGAACATTAATAATTGAACTGCAGCTTGTATAAAAGCGAAACCAAAGATGATGGTAATCTTAGCATTAAGTGCCATAGATGTGTATAAGGTTACGAATACTGCTAAGATTGTTAGAACGATTGAGGCAATGAAACCTACAGTATGTTTTACAATTGTATTCATCCGCTAAACACCATCCCTATCATATATACGGCAGTAAAGATGAAAATCCATACAACATCTAAAAAGTGCCAATATAAACTTACTATAAATAATTTAGGAGCATTGTCTTTATTTAATCCTCGCATTGCAACTTGAATTAATAAACAAATAATCCAAACAATACCTAATGATACGTGGGCACCATGTGTTCCTAATAGAATAAAGAAGCTAGACCAGTAAGAACCAATAGTTAGATTAACACCTTCGTGTACGTAATGCGCGAACTCATAAATTTCAAAGCCTACGAATACAGCACCTAGAAGAACTGTGATAATCATCCAGATCATCATTAACTTTTCTTTTTCTTTTCTCATATAGTAAATTGCTATACCACAAGTGTAAGAACTAATTAATAATGCAAATGTCATTATTAATACAAGTGGTAATTCAAATAATTCAGTAGTCATTTTGCCGGCATAATCGCCGCCGTGTTGAAGTGTTAATAATGCCGCAAACAACGTACCGAACAATGAGAATTCTGCTGTAAGGAAAATCCAAAAGCCAAGTCTATTTAAATTACCTTCATGCGAACGTTGATCAATTGTGTTTGCATCATGACTCATGACTTACAGCCTCCCTTTCTTTAATACGTGCATCACGTAAACGTTTTTCAGTTTCTGCTACTTCAGACGCTGGTATATGGTAACCATGGTCTATTTGGAAACTACGATAAATCATAGTACCGAAGATACCTAATAAACAAATTACTGCTGGAATAATTGTTTCGAAGATAAGGAAGAATCCACCAATAGTGAAGAAAATTCCCATCAAGAAACCAACAGGTGTGTTATTTGGCATGTGGATATCAGTATAATTATGGTTATCTAAATAATGACGACCATGTTCTTTCATATCTACAAATGTGTCATAATCATTCCAATCTGGAGTGACAGCAAAGTTGTATTTAGGTGGCATTGCGCTTGCAGTTGCCCATTCTAAAGTACGACCTAAACCATCCCAGTTATCGCCAGTAGCTTCACGTGGTGCTTTGAAGAAGCTGTAAACGATACTTGCAACTAAGAACATAAAGCCTAATGCCATCATTAGGGCACCGACAGTTGAAATTACGTTTAGTAACCACCAACCATCTTCTGGCATATAAGTGTATAAACGACGAGGCATACCATCTAAACCAAGAATGAATTGTGGTATGAAACAAATGTTAAATCCGATTATAAATAACCAGAAACACCATTTGTTTAATGTTTCGTTTAACTTAAATCCAGTCATCTTAGGCCACCAGAAAATCAAAGCACCTAGACAAGCGAATACAACACCAGCCACTAATGTGTAGTGGAAATGCGCTACTAAGAAGTACGTATTATGGTATTGATAATCTGCTGCTGCCATAGAGAGCATTACACCAGTCACACCACCTATTAAGAAGTTAGGTATGAAACCTAATGCGAATAGCATTGGTGATTCAAAGGTGATACGGCCTTGATAAAGTGTAAACAACCAGTTAAAGATTTTAACACCAGTTGGTATACCAATCAGCATGGTTGAAATTGAGAAGAATGAGTTGATTAATGCACCATTACCCATTGTGAAGAAATGGTGAACCCAAACTAAGAAACTTAAGAATGCGATACCTGCAGTTGCCCAGACCATGCTTTGATGACCGAATAGACGTTTACGAGCAAATGTCGGAATAATTTCAGAGTAAATACCAAATGCTGGCAAGATAACGATATACACTTCGGGGTGCCCCCATACCCAGAAGAAGTTAGCCCATAGCATTGGCATACCACCATTTGCGACAGAGAAGAATGCAGTGTCGAATATTCTATCAGTCGTAAATAGTGCTAATGCAACTGTTAAAACAGGGAAAGCCAGGATAACGATTAATGACGTAATGAAAGTAGTAACCGTGAACATTGGCATTTCCATGAATTTCATAGTTGGTGTTTTACATCTAAGTATAGTAACAAAGAAGTTAATACCGGTCATTAATGTACCGATACCGGAAATTTGTATTGCTATTAAGTAATAGTTAACCCCAGGTCCTGGGCTGAATTCTCCTGCGAGCGGTGCATAGTTAGTCCAACCAGCTGCAGGTGAACCTCCGATTATAAATGAAAGGTTGAATAAAATCATACCTGAGAAGAATAACCAGAAACTTACGTTGTTTAATACAGGGAATGCAACATCGCGCGCGCCAATTTGTAATGGTACTACGACATTCCATAAACCAAAGATGAAAGGCATTGCCATAAAGATGATCATTATTACACCGTGCGTACTAAAGACCTCATTGTAATGGTTTCCTTCTAAAAATGTGTTATCTGGAATTGCTAATTGTGTACGCATCATTAACGCATCAATACCGCCACGTACGAACATTAATACCGCACAGATTAGGTACATTGCACCAATTTTTTTATGGTCAATAGATGTGAACCATTCTCTGTATAGATATTTCCATAATTTAAAATAACTAATTACTGCGATCACAGCTATAACTGCAAACGGTGCACCAATTTGTGCCATCGTTATCATCCAGTTACCTTGAACGAGTAATTGATCCCATGGAAAATTCATTAATGTCCACCTCCATTTTCATGGTCTTTTTTCTCTATTTTAGATGCTTTTTCATCTTTAACACCTTCAGAGATTTTTTCCATTTCATCCATATTATGTGATTCTTCATCTTTGAATTCACTATCATATGGTTCATTATTGCCTAGAATCGTCGCTTTCATTCCATGACGTTCATAGTTTGCATTTGTGATTTGTGGTTTACGTGCAGGTTTATCTGGTTTATCTAATACATCTTCTTTTATTTCTTCTGGTGTATTAAAGTTTGGATCTTTCTGCACATAATTGAAACGATCATAAGCATAGAAAATATACTCAGGATCAGCTGCAGGATCAACAAATGCTAAATGCGTACCACTGAAAGTTAAGTTTTTATTTTCAGTAGTTGGTAAAAGTTGCTTATCAAACGTATCTTGATCCAATACTTTTTTGCTTTGCGCATCTTTTACCCAATCCTCAAATTTACTTTGGCTTACAGAGTTAACATCAAATGTTTGACGTTCGAAGCCTTCACCATTGAAGTTTGAGTTACGTCCTCTGAACGTACCTTCCTCACTAGCTGTTAATGTCCAGTCCATTGTCATACCTGTCATCGCATATTTTTGGCCACCTAATTGTGGAATCCAGAAACTTGTCATCATATCCATTGATTGGAGTTTGAAGACAACAGGGCGATCTTTCGGAATAGTTAAATGATTAACTGTTTCGATTTTTTGTTCAGGATAACTGAAGAACCACTTATAACCAGCGCTTGTCGCATAAACAACAAGTGGATCGTCTTCTTTCTGTGGTTTTTCCTCATAATTGTAAAGTGAATTAACCGTTGGGATGGCTAAAGCAATTACAATAATTACAGGAATAATAAACCAAATTGTTTCCATTAAAGAATTGTGGTGCATCTTTCCTGATTCTTTAGTATTTCCTATTCTATATTTATATAGGAAAACCGTGAATAAAATAACAACAGCGGCAATAATAACAAGCATGAAGATGATTGAATACATAATCAAAAACTTCGTATCGCTTGCCATCGGCCCTTTTGGGTTTAAAACTTCTACGTTAGAACAACCACTAAGCAAAATTAGCGAGCCAAAGAGTAGAAGCAAAGACTTAAATTTTGACACTTTTTTGACCTCCTAATACTACAAATGTAGGGCTTACCATCAATTTTAAGATATTACGCAATATTTACAAGTGTTTGTACAAAAAAAAATATTGTAAAATTAAAAGAAACCCAACAAACTCAACGTCTGGTGGGCTTTCAAAGATTTGTTAAAATTATGTGTACATTTTGTGAAAAGTGTCATATTTAAGACAATAAACCAAAATTACTCATAAAATAGTGATAAACATTATCATTTAGGGGTATATGTATTAAATTTATAAATTATTTTACTTCTATATAACGAATAGATTTATTAGTTGCGCCATCTGAATCTTCAACTTTATATTCAATCTTATATTTACCAGTTTTTTCGGTATTAATATTACCGTCAACTGTGATTTTATGTGTAAGATCTCCATCTTCTTTATCGTATGCACGCACGCCGTTTAATATATTGTAGTCGTCGCCTTTATCGATAATTGTATCGTTAATTCCTTTAAGTTCTGGAATTGAGTTGTCAGTAGCTTCTGCGCTTAAATTAGGTGATACAAGCGTAGCAGATACACCTAATGCAGACAAAGATTGTATTAATTTATTCATTACGTAACCTCCGAACGCAAAACATTAATTTTATTAAACCTTACTATACTTTAATTTGCTATATTATACATCATACTATAGTCCTAATATAGCTTATTTCTATAAATTTCATTGTAATTTCCGGTTAAAAGTATGTAAATTGAACTTTTTGTGAATTTTATCACATGAGTCTTTTGTAACATCTAATTTTGTAATAAGATAAAAATGTAAGAAGCAATAAAATAAAATTAGGGGTGAATTAAATGTTGAATGAGAAAGAACGAAATATAATTAAAGAGACTGTTCCTGTATTACAACAAAAGGGAGAAGAAATCACATCATACTTTTATAATAGAATGTTTACGAGACATCCTGAGTTGAAAAATATGTTCAACCAAACCAATCAGAAAAAGGGTTTGCAATCTACAGCGTTAGCGCAAAGTGTATTAGCGGCAGCAATCAATATCGATGATTTAACACGTATCATGCCAGTTGTTAAAGAAATTGCTTATAAGCACTGCGCGTTACAAGTACCAGAAGCCGGATACGATATTGTAGGAGAAAACTTATTGGCAGCTATTCAAAATGTACTAGGGCTCCCAGAAGATGATGCGATTATTGCTACGTGGGCAAAAGCATACGGTGAAATAGCTTCTGTATTTATTAATGTTGAGAAAGATATTTACAATGAGATGACTTGGGATGGTTTTAAACCTTTTGAAATTATCAATATAGAACCAACAACTTCAGATATCAAGGCGTTTACTGTTAAGTCAGATGAATATAACTTAAGTAAATTTGAGGCAGGACAATATATTACAGTGGACGTAGAAAGTGATAAATTGGAATATCGTGCCAAACGCCACTATTCGATTGTTGAAGGCGACGAACATACATTAACTTTTGCAGTGAAAAGAGATGTGACAGATTCACACGAGGGAGAAGTATCAACAATTTTACATGATGAGATGCAAGTAGGTGGAACGATTAATTTATCTGCTCCTGTAGGAAGATTTGGAATAGTAAATGATACAGCGCCTCAGTTGTTTATCGGTTCAGGTATAGGTGTAACTCCTTTAATTCCAATGTTTAATGAAATTACAAAATCAAATGTAAAAGTAGACTTTATTCAAAATGTTGAAAGTGTACAAGAAATACCTTTTAACAATAAAATAGAAGATATTGCAAATAATAATGATAATGCCTCGTATATTATTCACGATAAACAAAAGAATGGATACATTGATGCAACGTATCTAAGTCAATTTATTTCAGCAGACACTGAAATTTATGTTTGTGGAGGAGTTAAATTCCTTCAATCAATTATTACAACATTAAAAGAAATCGGTGTGGAAGAACAACGTATACATTTCGAATCATTTATTCCTAGATTAAGCGTGGGGGTATAACTCTAAACAGGCCCCCTTTACTGATGGAAAATACCTTTATCAGCTTTTAAAAAATACGAGAGCTAATCACATAAGTTAGCTCTAATTTATATTTATAATCTTACTGTTTTAATTGTGTATAGAGTACTAGAGGATTGTGTGATCTGATCCTATAGCTTGCTCATAATTCATTTGCATTCTGGAATTCATAAAAGGTTATAAAGCAAATAAACGTCAATTTCTGTTGAAATAATTTAGAAATTGACGTTTATTTTTAGGTAGAAAACTTTATGTTTTAACCTCTTATTTTTGTATTAGCAATAGTGGAAAGTCAAGGTAAGGCTAGTTTGTGTGTTTATTACAAGTACTTGGCAATTGATTATAACTATTGCAACGAGTTTATTCGTTCATCTTATTTTAATATGAGAATAAATACTGATGCTCTAAACTCATTAAGTATTTAACAGTCGTTATTTATTTGACTATTCAATGCCTCTACGCATTTTTTCGGCGATAAGTGTATTATTTAATACCATAGTAATTGTCATTGGGCCAACGCCACCTGGAACTGGTGTAATTGCTCCTGCTACTTCTTTAACTTCATCATAAGCGATGTCGCCTTTTAATTTGCCATTTTCATCCGGAGTATTACCAACATCTATTACGACAGCACCTTCTTTGACGTCGTCTTTAGTTACTAGGCCTGGACGTCCGACTGCACTCACGATAACATCAGCATTTTTTAAATGGCTATGCATATCTTTTGTTCTAGAATGCAAAATTGTAACAGTTGCGTTTTTTTGAAGTAACAATTTAGAAACAGGTTGACCTACAATATGGCTTCTGCCAATTACAACAGCATCTTTACCTTCTAAATCAATATCAGCATGATTTAGAAGTTCCATGATTCCAAGTGGTGTACATGGCACAAAAGTTTGTTGATCAATATATAACTTACCGATATTTTCTGGATGAAAACCATCCACATCTTTAGCAGGATTTATAGATTCCAATATTTTTTGTTCGCTTACTTGTTCAGGTAATGGAACTTGAACTAATATACCACTAACACTATCATCTTCATTTAAACGTTTAAGCTCTTTCAATACCTCTTCTTCAGAAGTTGACTGATCTAAATGTACAATTTCAGAAATCATACCAATTTTTTCAGCGGCTTTCTTTTTTGAATTGACATAACTTTGGCTAGCACCATCATTACCCACTAAAATCACAGATAATTTAGGTGTATAACCTTTAGATTGTAAAGCTTCAACTTGATCTTTGAGACCTTGTCTGTAATCTTTAGCAATTTGTTTTCCGTCTAAAATCTTTGCGACCATAAAAATCCTCCTTGTATGTATGAACTTTACTTAACATTAACATAAAAACCATAGCAATTAACAACCAAAAGACGTAAATTATTAACTTTTTTGTTGTTAAAGTTCGATTTTTGATTGAAAAAGCATGGTTTAATTGTTATGCTATATCTGTAATATACATCTAATAGTAGTAATATTTCAAATTTCTGAAAGGGTGTTCGTTTTGAAAGTGGTAGTCATAATGGGTAGTTCGTCAGATTGGGAAACGATGAAAGAAAGTTGTTCTATGTTAGACCAATTGGAAATTCCGTATGATAAGAAAGTTGTTTCAGCACATCGTACGCCACAATTAATGGTTGATTTTTCTAAAGAAGCAAGATCGAATGGTTATGATGTCATTATTGCAGGTGCAGGTGGCGCCGCTCATTTACCAGGTATGGTTGCATCGATGACAACATTACCAGTAATTGGTGTACCAATTGAGTCAAAAAGTTTAAAAGGCTTAGATTCGTTATTATCAATTGTCCAAATGCCAGGAGGTATTCCTGTTGCGACTACAGCTATAGGTAAAGCTGGTGCTAAAAATGCGGGTATATTAGCTGCAAGAATACTAAGTGTTGGTAATCATTCAATCCAAAAGAATTTGGAAAATTATGAAAAATCATTGGTTCAGAAAGTGAGTGAAATGCAAGATGAACTTCAATAAATTAAAGTTCGGTTCGACAATCGGCATTATTGGTGGCGGTCAGTTAGGAAAGATGATGGCACAATCAGCTCAAAAGATGGGGTATAAAGTGATTGTGCTCGATCCTGATAAATCATGTCCATGTCAACATGTCGCACATGAATTTATTAACGCTGACTATGATAATCAAGAAGCATTGGAACAACTTGGAGAGTCATCTGATGTCATCACTTATGAATTTGAAAATATATCAGCAAATCAATTAAAGACACTTGTCTCAAAATATAATATTCCTCAAGGATATCAAGCTATAAAATTACTCCAGGATCGATTGACTGAAAAGCAAACATTACAAGAAGCAAATTGCAAAATTGCATCATTTGTACAATTATCTAAGCCGGATGACTTGAATGTTGCAATAGAAACAATCGGTTATCCTTTTATTGTGAAAACAAGATTCGGTGGCTATGATGGTAAAGGTCAAATATTAGTTAATTCAACATCAGACATAGATGAAGCAAAGGCACTTGTAGAAAAACAAGAATGTGTTGCTGAACAATATTTGCAATTAGAGAAAGAAGTATCTCTAACTGTAACCATTGGTACTGATAATCAAATCACGTATTTTCCACTGCAAGAAAATGAACATCAGAATCAAATTCTCTTTAAAACAGTCGTACCTGCACGTACAGAATATGAAAAAGAAGCAGAAGCTCGAAATGAAGTTGATAAAATAATCAAAAAAATACATTTCGTAGGTACTTTTACTGTGGAGTTCTTTATAGATGGTGAAAATCGTTTGTATGTAAACGAAATCGCACCTAGACCACATAATTCTGGTCATTACTCAATAGAAGCCTGTGATTTTTCACAATTTGATACACATATCTTAGCGATTACTGGTCAAAAATTACCAAAACAAATTGAATTGTTAAAACCCGCAATAATGATGAACTTATTGGGGAAAGATTTAGATTTATTAGAGGATCAATTTAGTGAGTATGCTGAATGGCATGTGCATATATATGGTAAAACATCTAGAAAACCAAATAGAAAGATGGGTCATTTAACAGTGTTGACTACTGACATAAATAGATGCGAACAAACGCTACTTGGTAAATTTGAAGGGAGATCTGAATAATGTCTTTATTATATGAAGGTAAAGCAAAAAGAATATTTTCAACTGGTGAAAATGATGTATTACGCGTTGAATACAAAGATGAAGTTACTGCAGGAAATGGTGCTAAAAAAGATTTAATAGAAGGTAAAGGACGTTTAAATAACCAAATCACTTCTCGCATTTTTAATTATTTAAAAGAAAAAGGCGTGAAAAGCCATTTTATCGAGCAGATATCTGAAACTGAACAACTAGTACAATCAGTTGAAATTATACCTTTAGAAGTAGTGGTAAGAAATATTGCTGCAGGATCTATAACTAAAAGACTTGGTTTTGATAAAGGACATGAATTTGACGAACCACTTGTTGAGTTCTTCTATAAAAATGATGATCTAAACGATCCATTAATAACTGAAGATCATATTAAGTTACTACATTTAGCTGAAGAGAAAGAAATTAATATATTAAAAGAAGCGGCAAAGGAAGTAAATGAAGTATTAGTTCAATTGATGAATGAAATGAATTTAAGGTTAGTAGATTTTAAAATAGAGTTTGGCCGTACAAACGATGGACAAATTTTACTAGCTGATGAAATTTCACCTGATACATGCCGAATTTGGGATAAAGATAGCGATACAAATTTTGATAAAGATGTATATAGAGAAGATAGAGGATCAATCATTGAAACATATCAAACTTTTTTAAATAAACTGGAGGCTTTATAAAAATGAAAACAATTGAATTACACATCACATTACAACCACAAGTATTAGATACACAAGGGCAAGCATTAAACCGTGCAGTTCACGATTTAGGCTATAAACAAGTTAACGATATCCGTGTTGGAAAAGTTTTATATATGAAAGTAGATGAAGCTACAGATGCTGAAGTACACAATGTGGTTACGACATTAAGTGAAAAACTATTTGCTAATACTGTAATTGAAGAATATAGCTATAAAGTATTGGAAGAAGGAGAGAAAGCATAATGAAATTTGCAGTGCTAAAATTTCCAGGCTCCAATTGTGATAGAGATATGTATAATGCGGCTATAAAGTCTGGCGTACAAGCAGAATATGTTGATTATCGAAATACTTCTTTAGATGGTTTTGATGGCGTGTTAATTCCAGGAGGTTTTTCATTTGGAGATTATCTACGTTCGGGCGCAATGGCTAGTGTGGCACCGATTACTGAAGAAGTGAAAAGGTTTGCTTCAGAAGGTAAACCAGTATTAGGTGTTTGTAATGGATTTCAGATATTAACAGAAATAGGACTATTACCTGGCGCATTATTACATAATGATTCGCACTTGTTTGTCAGTCGTAATGAGTCTTTAAAAGTTGTTAACAATCAAACAGCATTTACAAATTTATATGATGAAAATGAAGTGGTAGTATACCCAGTTGCACATGGTGAAGGACACTATTACTGCACGCCGGAAACATACGAAGCTTTAGATCAAAACAATCAAATCATTTTAAAATATGTTGATAACCCAAATGGTTCATTTAATGATATTGCCGGTATTGTAAATGAACAGGGAAATGTTTGTGGTATGATGCCACACCCAGAACGCGCAATTGAATCCATTTTAGGTACTGACAGCGGTGTGAAGTTATTTGAAGCGATGGTAAATAGTTGGAGGGAACAAAATGTCTAAGTTTATTGAACCAAGTGCAGAAGAAATCAAATTAGAGCAATTGTATAAAGATATGGGTTTAAGTGAAACAGAATACGAAAAAGTTTGCGAAATTTTAGGTAAAGAACCTAATTTTACAGAAATAGGTATCTTCTCTGTAATGTGGAGCGAGCATTGTTCTTATAAGCACTCTAAGCCATTCTTAACACAATTTCCAACTTCTGGTGAGCATGTATTAATGGGACCGGGTGAAGGTGCCGGTGTTGTGGATATAGGTGATAATCAAGCTGTTGTATTCAAAGTAGAATCCCATAACCATCCATCTGCTGTAGAACCTTATCAAGGTGCGGCAACTGGTGTCGGCGGTATTATTAGAGATATCGTTTCTATTGGCGCAAGACCTATTAATTTATTAAACAGCCTACGCTTCGGTGAACTTACTGAAAAACAAAACCGCCGTTTATTACGTGGTGTGGTTGCTGGTATCGGTGGTTATGGTAACTGTATAGGTATTCCAACTACTGCCGGTGAGATAGAGTTTGATGATAGATACGATGGAAATCCCTTAGTAAATGCTATGTGTGTAGGTATTATCGATCATGATATGGTTCAAAAAGGTACAGCAAAAGGTGTAGGTAATTCAGTAATTTACGTAGGATTAAAAACTGGACGTGATGGTATTCATGGCGCTACATTTGCTTCTGAAGAACTAAGCGAAGATAGTGAAAGTAAACGACCATCAGTACAAATTGGTGACCCATTTGTTGGTAAGAAACTTATGGAGGCAACATTAGAAGCGATTACGTTTGATGAACTAGTAGGTATACAAGATATGGGAGCTGCAGGGTTGACTTCATCTTCTTCAGAGATGGCTGCAAAAGGTGGCAGCGGTTTACATTTACGTTTAGAACAAGTTCCAACTAGAGAAAAAGGTATATCACCATATGAAATGATGTTATCAGAAACACAAGAGCGTATGTTACTTGTTGTTGAAAAAGGTACAGAACAAAAATTCTTAGACTTATTTGATAAACATGAATTAGATAGTGCTGTGATTGGTGAAGTAACGGATACAGATCGCTTTGTATTAACGTATGAAGATGAAGTGTTTGCGGACATTCCCGTGCAACCTTTATCTGATGAAGCGCCTGTTTATGTATTAGAAGGTGAAGCACCGAACTATAATGAGAGTAAAAACGATTATAGCAAAGTTGATGTAGAGTTTGTGTTTGATGAACTATTACAACATCCAACTATTGCATCTAAACGTTATTTATATGAACAATATGATCAACAAGTTGGCGCTAATACAATTGTGAAACCAGGATTACAATCATCTGTAGTTCGAGTAGAAGGTACGAATAAAGCAATCGCATCTACGATCGACGGTGAAGCACGTTATGTATTTAACAACCCTTATGAAGGTGGGAAAATGGTTGTAGCAGAAGCGTACCGTAATTTGATTTCCGTAGGTGCTACGCCTTTAGCAATGACTGACTGTCTAAACTATGGATCACCAGAAAAGAAAGAAATTTATCAACAGTTAGCGGATTCAACGAAAGGTATGTCAGAAGCGTGTGAAGTATTAAATACACCAGTCGTATCAGGTAATGTATCACTTTATAATGAAACCAGAGAAACATCTATCTTCCCTACACCAGTTGTAGGCATGGTTGGGTTAATCGAAGATATCGATTACTTAAATGATTTCCAACCAAGCGTTGGCGACACTTTATATGTAGTGGGTGACACAAAAGATGACTTTGGTGGTAGCCAAGTTGAGAAGTTACTATATAAGAAAGTAAATCATGAATTTGAAGCAATTGATTTATCTAATGAAGTACAAAAAGGTGAATCTATTAAACAAGTGATTCGTAATGGTGTTGCATCACATGTTCAAACCGTTGGAAAAGGTGGCTTATTGTTGACGTTAGCACGTATGAGCGCACACTACCAACTTGGATTAAATGTACAATTAAATGTAACGAACGCGCAATTGTTTAGTGAAACACAAGGGCGCTATATTGTTGCAGTAAAAGAAGGACAAACGTTAGAAATTGAAAATGCTGTGGAAATTGGTCAATTAACATATGACGGTCAATTTAAAGTAGCTAATAATGAGGTTCAAGTAACACGTAATGTTCAAAACCTTACTGATATATGGGAAGGAGCAATACCTAAATGTATGACAGCAACGGACTAAATGAAGAATGTGGTGTATTTGGTATTTGGGATCATCCCGAATCTGCACAATTAACTTACATGGGGTTACACAGTTTACAACATCGTGGACAAGAAGGTGCTGGTATAGTGTGCTCTAATGGTGAAAAGTTAATTGGTGAACGTGGTTTGGGTTTGTTAACAGAAGCAATATCGGATATTCAACTTGAAACTTTCAAATCATACCAACACGCTATTGGTCATGTGAGATATGCAACATCCGGTAATAAAGGTATTGAAAATATCCAACCATTTTTATATCACTTTTACGATATGAGTGTTGCAGTTTGTCATAATGGAAATCTTATAAATGCACAAAGTTTAAAGCGTTCATTAGAACATCAAGGGTCTATTTTTCATTCATCATCGGACACAGAAGTCATCATGCATTTAATTAGAAGAAGTAAAGCACCAACCTTTGAAGATGCATTCCAAGAAAGTTTGAGAAAGATAAAGGGTGGATTTACTTTTGCTATTTTAACTAAAGATGCATTATACGGCGCAGTTGATCCTAATGCAATTAGACCATTAGCTGTAGGTAAAATGAAAAATGGCTCTTACATGATTGCGAGTGAAACATGTGCGATTGATGTCTTAGGTGCTGAATTTGTGCGCGATATTCATGCAGGAGAATATGTTGTGATTAATGATGAAGGTATTAGAGTAGAGTCATATACTAGACACACGACGACAGCTATTTCTGCGATGGAATATATTTACTTTGCTAGACCTGATTCTACAATTGCTGGTAAAAATGTACATGCAGTTAGAAAGCAATCTGGTAAGCAACTAGCTAAAGAAAGCCCAGCTAAAAGCGCAGATATGGTTATCGGAGTGCCGAACTCTTCATTGTCTGCTGCTTCTGGTTACGCAGAAGAAAGCGGATTGCCTTATGAAATGGGCTTAGTTAAAAACCAATACGTTGCACGAACATTTATTCAACCGACCCAAGAACTACGTGAACAAGGTGTACGCGTAAAATTATCAGCGGTTAAGGATATTGTACAAGATAAAAATATCGTACTTGTAGATGATTCAATTGTCCGAGGTACAACTAGTAGACGCATCGTGCAAATGTTGAAAGATGCTGGAGCTAGAGAAGTACATGTACGTATCGCGTCGCCTGAGTTTATGTTCCCAAGCTTTTATGGCATCGACGTTTCGACTACAGCTGAACTTATTTCTGCCAACAAATCGCCAGAAGAAATAAGCGAACATATTGGCGCAGATTCTTTAGCTTATCTATCAGTTGATGGATTGATTGATTCCATTGGACTTGATGTAGATGCACCATACAGTGGATTATGTGTAGAAAGTTTTACTGGTGACTATCCAGCAGGACTTTATGACTATGAAGAAGATTATATAGCACATCTAAGCGACCGCCAAAAAGCATATATTGCAGATCATAAACAATTCTTTGATAGAGAGGGTAATTTAAATGTCTAAAGCATATCAACAAGCCGGTGTAGATATTAATGCAGGTTATGAAGCAGTAAATCGTATGTCTAGTCACGTTAAGAGAACAATGCGTAAAGAAGTACTTGGTGGTTTAGGTGGTTTTGGGGCAACATTTGACCTATCACAATTAAACATGAAAGAGCCATTACTTGTTTCAGGTACAGACGGAGTAGGTACAAAACTGAAATTAGCAATAGATCACGATAAACATGACACAATTGGTATTGATGCCGTTGCTATGTGCGTCAACGATATTTTAACTACAGGTGCAGAACCGCTGTATTTCTTAGATTATATTGCAACACATAAAGTTGTTCCAGAAGTCATCGAACAAATTGTCAAAGGGGTAAGTGACGGTTGTGAAGAAACGCATACTGCTTTAATTGGTGGAGAAACTGCAGAGATGGGTGATATGTATCACGAAGGTGAATATGACTTGGCAGGATTTGCTGTAGGTGCTGTTGAAAAGAGTGAATATATTGATGGTTCTTCAGTAAAGCCAGGTCAAATTATCATAGGACTTGAATCTAGTGGAATTCATTCAAATGGATATAGCTTAGTTAGAAAATTAATCGAAAAATCTAAGATTGATTTACATGCTAACTATAATGATGAACAAACATATTTAGAAGCGTTTTTAGAACCAACAAGATTATATGTTAGTCCAATATTAGCTGTTAAAGAAGCAATTAAGATTCATGCTATGACACACATTACAGGTGGTGGATTTTATGAAAATATCCCTAGAGCATTACCCGATGGTGTCACTGCTAAAATAGATGTAACTAAATTCCCAACATTACCAATTTTTGATTGGTTACAACAACAAGGAGAGATTGAAACCGAAGAAATGTACAACATATTTAATATGGGTATTGGTTATACAATTGTAGTAGATGAGGCTCAAGTACAAACAACTTTAGATATACTAAACAAACAAAATGTAAATGCTTATGCAATTGGAGAAATCGTTGAAGGCGATGAACCAATTCAATTAACGGGGGGTATAAAAGTGACCAAAATAGCTATTTTTGCGTCAGGGTCAGGTAGTAATTTTGAAAGCATAATGACACAAATTGAGCAAGGTAATCTTCCTCATATTGAAGTGACAGCATTGTATACAGATCAAGTTAGTGCATATTGTATTGAACGCGCTAGGAAATACAATCTAGATGTACATATTAATGAATTGAAAAACTTTGATTCTAAAGCAGACTACGAACGAAAAATTATAGAGTGGCTTACTTCAGAAAAAGTTGAATGGATAGTCTTAGCAGGCTATATGAAATTAATTGGCGAAAATATTTTGAGAGCCTATGATAAAAGGATTTTAAATATTCACCCATCCTTATTACCCAAATACAAAGGTAAAGATGCGGTGGGCCAAGCATTAGCAAGTGGTGATGACATAACGGGTACGACGGTACATTATGTCGATAGTGGGATGGATACAGGAGAAATTATCGAACAAAGAACATGTGATATATACCCGGACGACACTAAATCAGACTTAGAAGAGAGAATAAAAGCATTAGAACATGAATTATACCCAGCAGTCATTTCAAAAATCATTCAATAAGAGGTGCAAGTAATAATGAAGAAAGCAATTTTAAGTGTGTCTAATAAAACAGGGATTGTAGCGTTTGCGCAATCACTAATAGAAAACGGTTATGAATTATATTCAACAGGTGGCACGATGCGTGCAATTGCTGAAGCGGGTGTACCTGTAAAATCTATTTCTGACTTAACACAATTTGAAGAAATTATGGACGGCAGAGTTAAGACATTACATCCATCTGTACATGGTGGTATTTTAGCAGATCGTGATAAACCTGAACATTTAGAACAATTAAAAGAACAACATATTGATTTAATAGATATGGTCGTCGTGAATCTTTACCCGTTTAAAGAAACGGTTGCTAACCCAGATGTAACAGAAGGTGACGCAATTGAAAATATTGATATTGGTGGCCCTACAATGTTACGTGCAGCAGCTAAAAACTTTAAACACGTGATAACGGTAGTTCATCCTGCTGATTATAATGAAATCATAAATAGATTAAAAGAAGGGCAATTAGATGAAGCCTATCGTAAATCATTAATGATTAAAGTATTTGAACATACAAATGAATATGATGCTGCGATTGTCGATTATTTCAAAGATAACAAAGAAAGTTTACGCTATGGGGAAAACCCACAGCAGTCTGCATATTTTGTACGTACTTCGGATGCATCACATACACTAGCTGGTGCTAAGCAATTACACGGTAAACAATTAAGTTATAATAACATTAAAGATGCTGATGCTGCCTTGTCACTTGTTAAACAGTTTGAACGACCAGCAGCAGTTGCTGTAAAACATATGAATCCTTGTGGTGTTGGTGTTGCTGATTCAATTGATGAAGCTTATCAGTATGCCTTTGAAGCTGATAGCCAATCTATCTTTGGTGGTATTGTTGCTTTAAATAGAACAGTTGAAAAATCATTAGCTGAAACATTACATGGTATTTTTCTAGAAGTTGTTATTGCACCAAAATTTACACAAGAAGCTTTGGATGTTTTAAGTCAAAAGAAAAATATTAGATTATTAGAAATTGATATGACTATTGATAATAGCGAACAAGAAGTTGTATCAGTTTCCGGCGGTTACTTAGTTCAAGATAAAGACAATGTAGCTTTGAAACGTGAAGAAATGAATGTTGTAACTGACGTTGAACCTACAGAAGCACAATGGGATGCGATGTTACTAGGTTGGAAAGTAGTTGCTTCAGTTAAAAGTAATGCAATAATATTAAGTAATGCCAAACAGACTGTGGGCATTGGCGCAGGTCAAATGAACCGTGTTGGTTCAGCACAAATCGCTATTGATCGTGCAATTGAAATTAATGATGATGTAGTAATGGTTTCCGACGGGTTCTTCCCAATGGATGATACTGTCGAGCTAGCTGCCAAGTCAGGAATTAAAGCGATTATTCAACCAGGTGGATCAATTAAGGATCAAGCATCTATTTATATGGCAAACAAACATGGTATTGCTATGGTAACTACAGGCGTTAGACACTTTAAACATTAATAATGGAGGCCATATATTATATGAAAGTACTTGTAATTGGTGCAGGTGGTAGAGAACATGTTTTAGCACATAAGTTAAGTCAATCACCTCTCGTTAATGAAATACATGCTATTCCAGGTAATGATGCAATGTCAGACGTAGCAATAATCCATACGGAAATAGCTGAAACTGATCATGAAAAAATAGTAGCATTTGCGCGACAACATGAAATAGCGTG
Organism: Staphylococcus sp. mip270_02; assembly: GCF_054031535.1. Lineage (NCBI taxonomy): Bacteria > Bacillati > Bacillota > Bacilli > Caryophanales > Staphylococcaceae > Staphylococcus > Staphylococcus sp. mip270_02. The sequence continues at coordinate 2,288,196 of NZ_CM132934.1, read as the reverse complement.
GACAATTATTGGGCCAGAACAACCACTTACAGAAGGTTTAACAGATAAATTACAAGCAGCAGATGTTAAAGTATTTGGCCCAAATCAAGCTGCTGCGCAAATAGAAGGTTCAAAACTATTTGCAAAGCAATTAATGGAAAAATATAAAATACCAACGGCAGAATACAAAGAAATTACTAATAAACAGAGTGCCTTACAATATATTGCATCTTGTGAATATCCTGTTGTATTAAAGAAAGATGGGTTGGCTGCTGGTAAAGGTGTTATTATTGCAAATAATTATGAAGAAGCACAAGCCGGTGTAGAAACTTTATATCATGAGGAAGATGGTGTTGTTGTATTTGAACAATTCCTTGAAGGCGAAGAATTTTCACTTATGACTATGGTTAATGGTGACTATGCAGTACCATTTGATTGTATTGCGCAAGATCATAAACGCGCATATGATAATGATAAAGGACCAAATACAGGTGGAATGGGCGCTTATTGCCCAGTACCTCATATTGATGAATCAATCTTGAAACGTACTAATGACGAAATTGCTCAGCCAATTGCCCAAGCTATGGTCAAAGAAGGGTACTCATTCTTTGGTGTACTTTATATAGGAGCAATTATTACAACAGACGGTCCAAAAGTAATAGAATTTAATGCTCGTTTTGGTGACCCTGAAGCACAAGTGCTACTCACACGTATGGAGAGTGACTTGATGCAACATATAATTGATTTAGAAGCAAAAGCACCTATCAATTTCGAATGGAAAGATAATGCGGTTGTAGGAGTTATGTTAGCTTCAAAAGGTTATCCAGGACAATATGAAAAAGGACATCAAGTAACAGGTTTTAATTTAAATGGCGATTACTTTATCAGTGGTTTGAAGAAAGAAAATGATATGTATGTTACTTCGGGCGGTCGTGTCATATTAGCATTAGGCGAAGGTGAAGATATTGCTGAAGCTAAATTTAATGCATATAAAGCGGTCGATAAAGTAGAGAGCGATGGGCTTTTCTATCGTAAAGATATTAGTAATAAAGCGATAAAATAGTTGAAAATTTATCATAAAGTTAAAAAGCGATTGGACAAAGTGGTTTAAGTTTTGTCCAATCGCTTTTCTTTTTGGATAATATGTCTACTTAAAAAGTTGGTTAATCTTTTTAATAAATATTTGTTACACGTATATCTTCAATACCGGTAATAGGAATATATTGAGCTAATAAATAAGCACTCAATAAAATGATACCTATTATTAAAATTAATAGAAAATCTTTATACGAGAAAGGTGCATAATAATAATACGTTCTTGGACCATCTTTAAATCCATTTTTTTCCATTGCTACAGAAAGCTGATGTGCTTTACGAATGTTTTGGCTTAATAAAGGTATTAATAAATGTTTTAATTTTTTTAAACCACGATAATTTTGTGCGTTAATTAACTGATAACGCATTTTTAATGATTTTCTAAGTTGTATTAGTGAAATGAACATCAATGGAACCATACGAATTGCTGCCATAAATGCATAAGCCACTTTAGGTTTTACTTTTAAGTGTTGCATTAAACTGTAAAAAACTAAAACAATCTGAGAAGTGAAAGCAATTAAAATTCCGAAAAATGAAATGGTAGTTGTACGCATGGCTAAATGTAAGCCACGATATAAACTCTCTGAAGTAATATGGACAAAACCAAATTGGAATAGTGTGTGCGTACCATCGCCATAAAAAATCATAAACAACGCAGATATGACACTGAATACCATCGTTAAAATAACAAAAGTTAAGGTGATTTTTAATTGCAAACCATTAAAAGCTAATAAAAATAAAAGCATTAAACATGTAATGTAGAGCATGAAATCAAATTGATGAACAAGTATAACAAAGAAAAATAAAATAACAGCGATTGCTAACTTAGTAATTATATTTACATCATCTACAAATGTATAATGTTTCTTCCAAAGATCAAACATAATCATCACCAACCATTTCTTCTATGACGTGATGTGATAAATGGAGTCTTCGAGTTGGGTAACGAGATATGATTTCTGAGTCATGTGTCACCATAATAATAGTCTGACCACTAGCTACACGTTGTTGAAATAATTTTATTAAATTAAATGTATTATGGCTATCGAGACCAAATGTAGGTTCATCAAGTAATATGAATTCAGATGATGAACTTAGTGCAATTGCAACACTTAAGCGTCTCTTTTGACCTATTGAAAGTTCATAAGGATGTTGAGATTTTACGGATAGCAAATTAAGTGTACCCAACATTGATTCAGTCTGAGCAGCAGCTTCTTGTTTAGAATTAAATTTATTTTTATATTGAATATGAACTTCATCATAAACGGAAGAAGTTATGAATTGTAACTCCGGATTTTGATAAACTAAATACATATATTTAGCAGCTACTTTAATTTTATTGAAAGAACGATTATTCACTAACATACGTCCTTCATATTTAATTAATTGCATCATTGATTCGAGTAGTGATGTTTTTCCAGAGCCATTTGCGCCTGTAATTGTAATCCATTCTCCAGTCCCTACACTTAATTGAGGTATATTAATAAGATTACGTTTACCACGTTTTATGGTTACGTTATCAAATTCAAGGTTTAACTTTGAGCTACTGCTATTGAAATGCATAGTTGATGGAGCATATTGCCATGCATTAGGGTGCCAAACGCCATATTCTGTTAACAAATCTTCATGTTCATTCAAAATTTCATCGGGCGTATTGTCAGCGATAATGTCACCCTCATAATTTAATAAGATGACACGATCCATATGTTGCCATATATGATTCACTTTATGTTCGACAATGATTACTGTTTTATCTTGCCAAAGAGCTTTAATTTTTCCCCATAATTCTGCAGTCGATTCAACATCCAACATTGCAGTAGGTTCATCTAAAAACAAGGTTTTCGACTGTTGTAATATCGTTTCGGCAATTGCTAATTTTTGTTTCATACCGCCACTTAGCTGATTAATGTATTGGTTTTTATCAACTTTTAAATCTACGGCTTTTAATGCATTATCTATACGTTTATCCATTTCGTGACGAGGGATTTGTTGGTTTTCTAAAACAAATGCTAATTCTTCGTCAACTTTAGGCATACAAAATTGACTATCTGGATCTTGAAATATAACACTACTGGAATCATCGATAATTAATTCGTCATATTTAATAGGTAAATCAATAAGATTTGGTACAATGCCACTTAATACATTTAATAAAGTGCTTTTGCCAGAACCTGATGGTCCTAGTAATAATACTTTTTCGTTTTCTTTGATTTGGAGTGTTAAATGATCAAATATCTTTTTCTTACCGTTTGGATATTTTAATCGTAAATTTTTTGTAGCTATCAACGTGATTGCTCCTTATAAATTATCATAGTCACTTTTTGTGGCAGGTCTGAACAATTTGGTTACTCCCGTTTGATCCAATGCTTTTACTATATAGTAGGAAATTAGGCCGGCAACGACGACGCCGCTTATAAGTCTGAATCCGATATATAACGATAGATTCCAACCTACAACTTCACCTAAATAACCATAAGCAAAGTCTAAAGGCAATGTTGAAATAGAGGCTAAGAGACCAGCGAGCATTGCTACCATTGCTGAACGAGATTTATATCTGAAAATAGCAAATATAATTTCACATGCTAAACCTTGTAATAAGGCATAGACCATAGTTGCAATATCAAAACGACCCATGACAATAGTTTCTCCGGCACCAGCAGCAAATTCGGCTAATATTGCAATGCCAGCTTTAGGAATAATAAGGTATGCGACGATAGCAGCCATGAACCAAGCGCCATATGTTAATTCTTCAAAATGTAACCCTGTAACTTGTAACGCTTTATACACAAAATTCCAAATGTTGTAAATAATTGCAAAAACAACAGCAATTAGCACAGTCACTAGAATTTCTGAAAGCTTTAATCCTTTTGACATAAAAAATCCTCCTAATATAAAAACGCACAACCTTCTAGAAAGTTGCGCGTTAAAATATAGGCATACAAATACCTGAAAAATAGGTGATTAGTACACTTTCCTACGCTAGTTTCATCTAGATCAGGTTCAAAGGGTTTGAGGGTATACCTCATCTCAGTCACAAAACACCCCTAGTGCGAATGATTAATTTAAATTTAACTATAATGTATGACTTTTAAGGCATAATGTCAAGGCTGCCTATTAAATTTAATATATAACATATGTACTTTACTTCTATATAAGTTAATAATTATTTCGCTTTAATCAAATTAAAAATTGCTCATATAAAAAGGTAGTGAGCTATTTTATTTATATCAACCATCCATCTTAATCGTATTAAATCCCAATACATATGGTATTTACGTCTGAAGATATTGTCTTCACACATATAATACATATCTAATGCAATGGCGTTGAAAAATTACAATAAAGGTGAGGCTGGGACATTTATTATGACCCAGCCTCACTTGTCGGATTTACTTTTATATTTTAAAGCATGTGAAACCTATATTATTGAAAAATTTAGTCTAATGAATCTTGAACATTCTTTTTAGTTTCTTCTGTACTATCTTCAGCAGTTTCTTTCTTATCTTTTAATTTATCTTCTGCTTCTTTTGCTTGTTCTGCGGCTTTTTTGTTTAATTCTTCTTTACTCATAGATTAAACACTCCTTTTAAAGTATATGACTTCTATAAAGTATATATACCACAACTTAAAAAAATCAAACAAAACTAGTGATTTAGATTTTAGTCTTAGTTATAATCAATTTATTGTTTAATTGAATGATATAAGTGGAAAGTTGACTATACATCGATTTATATCATACTATGGACGTATTTATTAAATTGTTAAAGACAAGAACTAATTGTTAATATATAATAACTTTTGAGGTGAATGGTATGTCTTTTTTGAAGAAACACGCTGAGATATTATATAGTTATATTATAGGCATCGTTTCGCTTTTCACAGGTCTCATCATTTTAATCAATTTACCTTTAATTGATAAATTAAATAACAAGGGTAAAATTGACTTACATATTCATAATGTATGGGATTTTATAAACGCATTTTTTGGTGAAATAATTAGAGTGATAAGCAATTATATAGGTAATTTCCCAGTATTTAGTGCCATTATAATCATTTTATTTGGTATTGGTGTTGTTTTGCTTGGTTTTACTCTATTTAGAACAACAAGATACGACTATGATATTTCAATATTCTTTTTAGTTATTGGTATATTATTCTTTATTATCACGTTAATATTAATGACTCAAGTTTATAGCTTTTTTGCTATTATTTTCGTAATACCATTTGCAATTCACATTGGTTACATCGTTTATAAGGACGAGTTAAATACGGAGCATAGAAAATACCATTATCTTTGGATTATTTTCAGTTATGGTTTTAGTTATTTAATTACGCAAATTGTGCTATACGGAAGAATTGATAGTGATAAAATTATACCGATTGATATTTTAAGTGTGAACACATTTTTCATAATTATGTGGTTATTAGGTCAAATGTCAATTTGGAACTTCTTATTCTTAAGAAGATCTCTTCCATTAACTAAGCAAGAACTTGGTGAAGAAGAACCAGAATTATCAAGAACAAGTAAAGGCACAGTAACGAATCAAACGAAAGAAACTTGGAAAAACTTACAAGATAAAACAACAGAATTTACTAGAAAAACACGTAGAAGTGTAGATATTCAAAAAGTAAGAGATAAAAAGGATAAATTCATTACAAAGTGGAAAGATAAAATAGATATTCAAGAGGATGATATTCCTAATTGGATGAAAATACCAAAATGGGTAAAATCAGCATATGTAGAATTGTTTTGTGGCGCAGTGCTATTATTTTTCACTTTAATTGAATTTAACAATAGAAATTCATTGTTCGTTTCTGGCAATTGGGAGATTTCTCAAACGCAATATGTAATTGAGTGGATAACATTGCTAATCTTAATGTTTATTATCATTATTTATATATTAACGACATTAACGAATTTCTTAAAAGATAGATTTTACTATTTACAATTATTTATGGTCAGTCTATTATTCTTCAAATTACTTACTGAATTCGTGAATATTATGGTACATGGCTTATTACTTTCAATTTTCATAACACCAATATTACTAATTATGTTAATTGCTATTGTAGTAGCCTTTGTAATGAAATTGCGTGAACCAAGTAAATATTAACGTACTAACAATATTGAAGTGGATAAAGAGTAGGATTAGATCTTAATGAATAAATAAGGTTATATCGACTGACACCGTTAAAGTTGACTATCGAAGAATAAAGTTTATGATAAGTGCACTTTTTCATTTTAGTCAGGTTTTACCAATAATATTTTTAAAGGCTGAGACATATATTTGTTGTCTCGGCCTTTAATTTTTACTAACAATAATGTAGTGATTTAAAGATAATTGATGTTACGATAGGGTTGAGATGATAGAATAAGTAAGCGAAGAAAAATTATAAATATAAAAAGCAGAAAGGCTGACATAATTTTATGAAAACTGCCACATTAAATAGAGGTAAAGAAACAAAGTATTTAAATGAATATCCACTTATAGATGAAGATGATATTTACTCACATGATCATTTAAAAGAAGGAGATTTATTTTATTTAGTCAATAACCAGGAACAATATATTGCTACTGCATATGTCGGTAAGCAACATAAAGGAATTGGCTGGGTTTTAAGTTACGATAAAAATGAAGTGATTAACACGCAATTTTTTGAGAGATTATTTGAAACAGCAAAATCTGAAAGAACGTATTTTTATAATGTCGACGGAACAAACGCTTTTAGAGTTTTTAATGGTGAAGGTGATGGTGTTGGAGGTCTGACAATAGACAACTACGATGGTCATTTCTTAATTCAATGGTATTCAAAAGGGATTTATAAATTCCGTTATAATATACTATCAGCCTTAAAAGCTATATTTCCTTATACTTCAATATACGAGAAAATGCGTTTCAAAGATGCAGAAATTAAAGGTGGTTTTGTTGATGGTGACGCACCAGATTTCCCGATAGTAATTGAAGAAAACTATACTTTCTACAATGTGCACTTAGATGATGGACCAATGACTGGTATCTTTCTAGATCAGAAAGAAGTACGTAAAAAATTAAAAGATCAATACGCGGAAGATAAAGAAGTGTTAAATGTTTTTAGTTATACAGGTGCATTTTCAGTAGTTGCAGCAGAAAAGGCTGAAATGACAACAAGCGTAGATTTAGCAAACCGTTCTCGTCCTTTAACAGAAGAGAATTTTGGGTTAAATAGTATTGACCCTAAATCGCAATATATTTATGTAATGGATACATTTGATTTTTATAATTATGCACGTCGTCATGATTTATTTTATGACACGATTGTTATAGATCCGCCAAGTTTTTCTAGAAATAAGAAAAAAACGTTTTCTGTACAAAAAGATTACGATAAATTAATTTTAGGTGCTCTAGATATACTTGGACCTGATGGTACACTACTATTGTGTACAAATAATAGCGCATTTTCATTAAAAGCATTTAAAAATGTAGTAAATTCAACATTAGAAGCGGAAAATGTAGATTACGAAATTGTTGATGTAATGGGCTTGCCTAAAGACTTTAAAACACATCCTCATTACAAACCTTCTAAATATCTAAAAGCTATTTTTGTAAAAATAAAGTAAAACTATGAAAAAAGGGTATTATTTTTAATGTGAATGAATTTACTTAAGGAGTGAACGAGATGAGCTTTAAAAATAAAATAACGAATAAATTAACAAATAAAGTAGGTAATAAAGTACTGAAAATTGAAGATATTAAACAAAAAAGTAATATACCTACAACAAATATTGAGATTGAGGAACGTCGTGAAAGAGCACAAGCACTTGTTAGAAAAAAATCGGTTTTATCTTCAAGTGTAAGTATTGTGCCGATTCCAGGTTTAGACTTCGGTGTAGATATTAAGCTTATGAGAGATATTATTGAAGATGTTAACAAGATATATGGTCTTGACCATAAACAGGTTAATAATATGGGAGACGATATGAAAGAACGTGTCTTTGCAGCGGCTGCAATCCAAGGAAGCCAATTTATAGGTAAAAAAGTATCCAATGCAATATTGAAAGTGGTTGTTCGAGATGTAGCTAAACGAGTAGCGGCAAAACAAACTAAATGGTTTCCGATTCTTGGTCAAGCAATCTCTGCTTCAATAAGTTATTACTTCATGAAGAAAATAGGGGAAGAACATATACAAAAATGTGAAAAAGTTGTAAAAACACTAGTTTAAAACTATAGCGTTTTCACAAAATGGTTAAAATTCGTTGAATATTGTCATATCATGGGTGCAACGAATTGAATTTATATGTATAATTTGGTAATGTTATTATATAAAACTATGCTAGGTTTTATAATAAACTAACGATTCTAACTATACGAAGGAGATATCATATTATGGAACAAAAATCATATGTAATTATTGACGAAACAGGTATCCACGCTCGTCCAGCGACAATGCTTGTTCAAACTGCTTCAAAATTCGACTCAGATATTCAATTAGAATATAACGGTAAAAAAGTTAACTTGAAATCAATCATGGGTGTTATGAGTTTAGGTGTAGGTAAAGATGCTGAAATCACTATCTACGCTGATGGTAGCGATGAAACTGACGCAATTGAAGCGATAACAGATATCTTATCTAAAGAAGGATTAACTAAATAATTATGTCTAATTATATTAATGGCATAGCTGCATCTGATGGTGTAGCTATTGCTAAAGCATATTTATTAGTTGAACCTGACCTTTCATTTGATAGTGAAAAGGTAACAGATGTCGACGCTGAAATTGCAAAGTTTAACCATGCTATCGAAACATCTAAAGTTGAATTAACTAAGATTAGAAATAATGCAGAAGAGAATTTAGGTGCCGATAAGGCAGCGATTTTTGATGCACATTTATTAGTTTTAGATGATCCTGAATTAATTCAACCGATTGAAGAAAAAATTAAAAACGAACAAGTTAACGCACCAACTGCATTATCTGATGTAACTGGACAATTTATCACAATATTCGAATCAATGGATAATGAATACATGAAAGAGCGTGCTGCTGATATTAGAGACGTTTCAAAACGTGTGTTAGCACACATCTTAGGTGTAGAATTACCAAATCCTAGTATGATTGATGAAAGCGTTGTTATAATCGGAAATGATTTAACACCTTCAGATACTGCTCAGTTAAACAAAGAATTTGTACAAGGGTTTGTTACAAATATTGGTGGTAGAACATCACATTCTGCAATTATGAGTCGTTCATTAGAAATTGCTGCAGTCGTGGGCACTAAGTCAATTACTAAAGAAGTGAAACAAGGCGATATGATTATCGTTGATGGTTTAACTGGTGAAGTTATTATTGACCCAACTGAAGATGAAGTTATAGCGTATCAAAATAAACGTGAGCGTTTCTTTGAAGATAAGCAAGCGTTACAACAATTACGTGATGAACCATCAACAACAGCTGATGGGACGCATGTAGAGCTTGCTGCTAATATAGGTACACCAGATGACTTAAAAGGTGTTATCGAAAATGGCGCAGAAGGTATTGGATTATACCGTACTGAGTTCTTATATATGGGTAGAGATGAAATGCCAACTGAAGATGAACAATTTGAGGCTTATAAAAAAGTATTGGAAACAATGGAAGATAAGCGTGTTGTTGTACGTACTTTAGATATTGGTGGCGACAAAGAGTTACCGTATTTAAACTTACCTGAAGAAATGAATCCGTTCTTAGGATATCGTGCAATTCGTTTATGCTTAGATCAACCAGATATTTTCAGACCGCAATTAAGAGCATTATTACGTGCATCTACTTACGGTAAATTAAATATCATGTTCCCAATGGTTGCCACAATCAAAGAGTTCCGCGATGCAAAAGCACTATTATTAGAAGAAAAAGAAAATTTAATAAACGAAGGCATTGAAGTATCTGATGATATTGAATTAGGTATTATGGTAGAGATACCATCAACTGCTGCTCTAGCAGATGTATTTGCTAAAGAAGTTGATTTCTTTAGTATTGGCACAAATGACTTGATTCAATATACAATGGCTGCCGATCGTATGTCTGAGCGTGTTTCTTACTTGTATCAACCATACAATCCTTCAATTTTACGTTTAGTGAAACAAGTGATTGAAGCTTCACATAATGAAGGTAAATGGACTGGTATGTGCGGAGAAATGGCTGGAGACGAAACTGCTATTCCATTGTTACTAGGTCTAGGTTTAGATGAGTTTTCAATGAGTGCAACATCTATATTGAAGGCACGTCGACAAATCAAAGGTTTAAGTCAAAATGAAATGGAAGAACTAGCGAATAGAGCAATTAATTGTGCGACTTCAGAAGAAGTACAAGAATTGGTCGAACAATACGCGAAATAAAATTTTTGAATAATTTTGTAAGCGAATGCATATAAGTATTGAATTACTTTAGGTTTCGCTACATTTAAAAACTGTTCACAGAGTTAAATAACTTTGTGAACAGTTTTTTTGATTATTCAAGTCTTTTAATGCACAATTATTGTAAAATGCAACTTTCTGAGTTAGGTTTGATATATAAGTTAATGGGATGGAGAAGGGTAACTAATTTAAATTCAAACTTTGATTGATTTTATCCATATCAATTTGATACATTGGTTCGCCATCTATTAAGATAAATGGTGTAGCAAATGCATCATAATCCATCATTTCGTTTCTGAATTTTGAATTGCTAATATTTTTTTCAGTATAGTCAATTGCTTTATCTGATAAGTAATTTTTGATAAATGTACAAGGTGGGCAATCGTTTTGAGTGTAAATAATAATTTCAGTCATAGTACTTTGTCCTTTCTTCATTATAATTTACTTAAATATAAAAAACTTTAATAAATATTTCAAGTTTAAAAAATATATGTTATTGGTCATTAATTTGTCACTTTATTTTGAGCGCAATTTATTTTAAAAAAATGTAAAGCAGTTTATAATGAATGGACGTTGTGATTTTTGTCACAAATAAATAAAAAAGGTGATATTATGGATTCAGTTGAATTAGCACGCTTTCTAACTGCGATGACACTCGCAGTTCATATAATTTTTGCAACAATCGGAGTAGGTGTACCGGTCATGTTTGCTGTTGCTGAATTTTTAGGGATTAAGAAAAATGATCCATCATATACGGCTATGGCTAAAAGATGGTCCAAAGGATATACCATTACAGTGGCAGTCGGTGTTGTAACCGGTACTATAATTGGTTTACAATTGTCGCTACTTTGGCCAACCTTTATGCAAATGGGTGGTCATGTTATAGCTTTACCGTTATTTATGGAAACTTTTGCTTTCTTCTTTGAAGCAATTTTCTTGAGTATTTATTTATATACATGGGATCGTTTTAAAGGGAAATGGACACATTTTCTTATAAGTATTCCAGTTATATTAGGTGGCTCATTTTCCGCATTCTTTATCACAGCAGTTAACTCATTTATGAATACACCTGCTGGATTTGAAATGAAAAATGGAAAAATGGTAAATGTAGAGCCACTAGCAGCAATGTTTAATGATTCATTTTTAATACGTTCATTTCACGTTGTAGCCACTGCGTTAATGACAATGGCATTTGTATTAGCTGCTATTGCAGCATTTAAATTGTTAAAAAATAAATTTAAAAAAGATACTGAGTATCATAAAAAAGCACTTAAATTAACTATGATTTTAGGTGTAATATTTACCTTGGGATCAATGTTAGCTGGGGACTTGTCAGCAAAATTCTTACATCAAGAGCAACCAGAAAAACTAGCAGCATATGAATGGCATTTTGATACAGAATCAAATGCAGATTTAGTATTATTTGGTTCATTAGATGAAAAAACGCAAGAAGTTTCAGGTGCGCTTAAAATTCCTGGCATTTTAAGTTTCTTAGCAGATAATAATACAGATACAGAAGTAAAAGGTTTAAATGATTTCCCTAAGGAATTACATCCGCCTATGATTGTACATTATTATTTTGACTTAATGGTTTCTATGGGTGTATTTTGCCTTATAGTATCGGGTGCCTACGTGTTGACACTTGTGTTTAAAAAATTACGGAAATACACACATTCTAAACCGATGTTGTATGGTGCTTTATTGACCGGACCAGCGGCAATGTTGGCAATTGAGTTTGGTTGGTTCTTAACAGAACAAGGCCGTCAACCATGGATAGTTCGTGGCTATCTAAAAGTAGCTGATGCTGCAACACAAGCAGGTGGCCTGACACTTGTAACGATATTATTTGGGTTACTTTATATCGTGCTTATGGTTACTTCTGCTTATGTACTGATTCGTATGTTTAGGCATAAACCAGCTTATAAAGACGTTGAAGCATTAGCTTCAGAAAGAGGTGAAGCAGAATGATATTTGCTTACATTGGTATTTCAGTGCTTTGGATTTTCTTATTCTGTTACATCATTATCGCCTCAATTGATTTTGGTGCAGGCTTTTTTACACTACATGCAAAAATTACGAAGCAAGATAAGAAAATTAATCATTTAATCGCTCGTTATCTTAATCCAGTATGGGAAGTAACAAATGTGTTCTTTGTATTTTTCTTCGTAGGAATGGTTGGGTTCTTCCCTGATACAGCGAAGTATTTTGGTACAGTGTTACTATTGCCAGCGTCAATTGCGTTAATTTTGCTTTCGATTAGAGGTGGCTTTTATGCGTTTGAAAACTATGGCCCAGATACTAAGTTACCATGGTTAGCGATGTATGGCATTGCTGGATTATTGATTCCGGCTGCGCTAGCTACAACGTTAACAATATCTGAAGGTGGATATATTACTGGAACAGAGAATCATTTAGATTTAAACTGGTTAGAACTATTGCTTAGTCCATATTCATGGTCCGTAGTATTTTTAGCGATTATTTCAGTACTTTATATCTCGTCAGGTTTTCTTACATTTTACGCTTCTAAAGCAAAAGATAAGCCAGCATACAATTTATTGAGATATTGGTTCTTAATTTGGGGAGCTCCTATGATTGCTGTATCATTATTTGTATTCTTGTCATTGCGTTTACAAAATGAAGGACACTTCTTAAATGCAGTAACAAATTATTGGTGGATGTTCCTATTAAGCTTTATATGTTTTGTTGGTGCAATGGTATTAACACTTATGAAAAAAGGACATGGTTATGCTTTTGCATTAGTAATTTTACAAATGGGCTTTGCGTTCTTTGGATATGGTGCCAGTAAATTGCCTTATATATTATATCCTTACATTCGAATAGATGAAGGTGTTGTAAATAGTAGCATGGCAATAGCCTTAATTATTGTGTTTATTTTAGGTTTACTTTTACTCATTCCATCGTTAATATTATTATTAAGATTATTTGTCTTCGATAAAAAATATGTAGAAGGCAAAAAATAACTTAATATTTTCAAATGTGGTTATATTACTTGAAAGCAATACTTCTCAAAGTAAAGTTTTCAAGTAATATGCCACAATTTTTAAATTGGAGGACGCATATGGATAAAGAATATGTGGTAATCGGCCTAGGCCGATTCGGTGGCAGTATAGTAAGAGAATTAAATGCATTAGACATGGATGTTATGGCAATAGATATGAATGAAGCTCGAGTAAATGAATACAGTGATATTGCAACACACGCTGTTGTTGCAGATACAACGGATGAAGCTGTAATGAAAAGTTTAGGTATCAGAAACTTTGATCATGTTATTGTTGCAATTGGAGAGAATATTCAATCTAGTACCTTAACGACTTTAATTTTAAAAGAATTAGGTGTGAAGAAGGTAACAGCAAAAGCACAAAACGATTATCATGCCAAAATTTTAAATAAAATTGGTGCTGATACTGTTGTACACCCAGAACGAGATATGGGTAGAAGAATTGCGCATAATGTTGCTAGTGCAAGTGTGTTAGATTATTTAGAGCTGGCAGATGAACATTCCATCGTTGAAATCAAAGCAAGTGAGAAAATGGCAGGTCAAACAATTATACAATTGGATATTCGTGCACAATTTGGCATTAGTATTATTGCTATTAAACGTGGTAGAGAAATCTTAGTATCGCCAGATCCTAACTTAAGTATAGAAATAGGCGATATTTTAATAATGATAGGACACGATAACGATTTAAATCGTTTCGAGAAAAAAGTAGTGAGGTAACCATTACTAAACTACTAAAGTTAGTAATTTATGAATAGTTATAATAATTATATATTTCATAACAGTTAATAATAGAAAATGCGCTTAAAAGCAGCTACTTATAGGATGGCTACTTTTAAGCGCATTTTTTTAAAGTTACTTAAGAAGTGGTTGTTTGAAATTCACTAAAAAAGATGAAGCTGGGACCTCATTTAAAGTCTCAGCTTCATCTTTTTATTAGAATTTACTAAACGAATTGTTATTAATTACTTTTAATTTTTCTTAGGTTTGCTATCGTAAATCAACATTTTGTGCGATGTATTATTATTCTTTGTTTGATGATGTATCTGTTGAATCTGTCGATTGCTTCTTATTAATATTTTGTTTTGGTTTTTTATTATTAACCTTTTTATTATTCTTATCTGTTGGTTTTTTAGTTTTAGCAGGTGCCTTCGTGTTGTTTTTCTTAGGTTTAGGCTGATTATTATTAGGTTTTTTAGAAAATGATTGATTATCATCTTCATTAACTTTCATAATAACAGGTAATATCATTGGTTTACGTGCAGTTTTCTCAAATAGATAAGGTTGCAACGTTTCGATAATAGATGATTTAATTTGATGCCATTGAATCTCTGGATTTTGATTTAATTTAGCAATTACATCTGTTTTGATTCTACGTTGAGCATCATAAATCAGTTGTCCTGATTCTCTCATATATACGAAACCTCTTGAAATAAGGTCTGGACCTGATAACAGTGTGTTTGTATTAAAGTCTATACTTACTACAACGATTACTAAGCCTTCTTCAGACAATAGTTTTCTATCCCGAATAACTACATTACCAATATCTCCAATGCCACTACCATCGACAAGTACGTTTCCTGAAGGAATTCTACCAGCTTTACGCGCTGTATCTCGTGTTAAAGCTAACACATCACCTATATCAAATATAAAGACATTATCGGGTTCAACACCACATTCAATTCCGGATTGACCGTGCGCTTTCAGCATGCGGTATTCACCATGAATTGGTAGGAAGAACTTAGGACGTAATAAACGTAACATCAACTGTTGGTCGCCTTTTGAACCATGTCCTGAAGTATGAATGTTTGATACTTTATTATGAATAACTTCTGCACCAGCACGGTATAGTGAGTTGATTGTACGGTTGATACTCTTTGTATTACCTGGGATAGGTGATGAACTAAAGACAACTGTATCTTCAGGAATTATTTTAATTTGTTTGTGTGTACCATTAGCGATTCTTGAAAGTGCAGCCATTGGCTCACCTTGTGAACCGGTACATAAAATCAAGAGTTCATGTTTCGGAACTGTATTGATTTTATTGGGTTCAACAAATGTTTCTGGTGGCGCTTTGATATAACCTAATTCCATACCAATTTTGATATTGTTTTCCATCGAACGACCAAAAGTTACAATCTTACGATTATACTTGATTGCAGCTTCTACCGCTTGTTGTACACGGTAAATATTAGAAGCAAATGTAGCAAATATTATTCTACCATTACAATTTCTGAATATTTTTTCGACGTTTTGACCAACTTCGCGTTCACTTAATGTGAAGTCAGGTACTAGTGAGTTAGTTGAATCAGAGAGTAAGCACAGAACGCCTTCTTCACCAAGTCTAGCCATTTTAGCTATATTAGCAGGTTCGCCAACCGGAGTTAAATCAAATTTAAAATCTCCTGTGTGGACAATATTACCTTCAGGTGTATTTACAATGACACCATATGATTCTGGAATACTGTGTGTAGTTAAATAGAATGAAACTTCAAAGTGTTTTGATTTAATTACACTACTTTCTTCAATTTCAATAAGTTCCGTAGTTCTTAACAAGTGATGTTCTTCTAATTTATTTCTAATTAAGCCTAAAGCTAATGGCCCACCATAAATAGGGACATTAATTTTCTTTAATAGGTAGGGCACACCACCTATATGGTCTTCGTGTCCATGAGTAATAAAAAGCCCAACGATTTTATCTTGATTCTGCTCTAGGTAAGTAATATCAGGAATAACGTAATCGATACCTAATAAATTGTCGTCAGGAAATTTAATCCCAGCATCGATAATAACGATTTCATCTTGATACTCAACGGCGTAAGTATTTTTACCAATTTCACCTAAGCCACCAAGTGCATAAACCGCAACTTCATTTTTATGAATTTGTTTCATTATTCAGCTTGCTCCACATTGAAATGATCTGATTGTTTTTCATACTCTAAATGTGCGCCCTCTAATTTAGTTATAAATTCAATATTAAAATTACGGTTTTTTAGATATCTTCTAACTTGTTCTTCTGTTTGTCCTTCAACATAAATCGTTTGTGTGTTTTCACGTACGATTACTTCTTCACTGTTATGTTGATAAAATACTTTAAATACTGCCATTTTATTATTTTCCTCCTAAAAATCATCTATTGATTTTCTTTTTATTTTATTGTAAAACCCTAGTGTTATAAGTGGAATGAAAACGATGAAGATTATAAAATATCATCATTATTTTCAAAACGTGATGTTTACGCTACCATTATATAAATAGAACATACTAGTTATCCCAGTATGCTGCTAGGGCGATTTTCTTAATTTCGTTCGATTAGAAAAACACAAATATAATTATTTGTATGTTTTCAGTTATCTCTCATTTTACATGATGTAGTAGAATAAATAAAGCAGTTTTATCTTGTTGCATGCCATTAATACGAACAATTATGCTTATATTTTATAAAGAATGTAAAATTAACTTCTTGTTTTTTCAGAAAATTTGTAAAAAAATAAGTTTAAGCTTGAGTAAGAAATGAAAGTTATTATAAGATAATAGGGAGAAGGAAAAATTATTGTCATTGCAAAATCAGTAGATTATCGTAGTGAACGTGATGTTGAGGGTGATAGAAATGGATCAAGTGAAGAGAATTGTGGAAGATGTAAAAGTTGAAAAAAAACGAACTGATAAAATATTTCAAGATGTAACTTTTGAGGTGCGTGCTGAACAAGTAATCATGTTTTTTAATTATAATGAAATTATTGATAATGTAAATGGAAATCAAATTTATGTAAAACATAATCATGATCCAGAATTTATAGACATTCAAGAGTTAAATTTATTGAAATCGGAATTAAATGAATTAGAAATTCCTTATCATGAACGTAGAGATGACTTTATGTAAAAATACCGTTAGCAACTTGAAATTATCAAATTGCTAACGGTATTTTTTAAACCTGAATAAGCTAGACTTCTACTGCATCATCGTGTGGTTGAAGTGGATTGTTTTGATCAATGTGATCATAGAACATAACGCCATTGATATGGTCAATTTCATGTTGAACCACAATTGCTGGGTAGCCTTTCAGACGTAATTTAACTTCTTTACCATCAATATCAGTAGCTTTTACTGTAATTCTATTCTTACGATGGACAAGTCCAGGAATATTTTCATCTACGCTTAAGCACCCCTCGCCAGTAGGTAAATAAGCTTCTTGAATACTATGACTTACTACTTTTGGATTAACTAACATAAGGTCATAGCTTTTACCACTACCATCATCTGGTAAATATACAGCTATCATTTTTTTAGAAACATTGATTTGAGGAGCCGCTAGTCCCACGCCTGAACGCAATCCGTATTTATTAGCAGTTTCCTCATCTTGACTATTAATTAAAAATTCTCGCATTGATTTCAATATATTGCGATTTTCCTCAGAAATCGGTAACGGCACATCTTGTGCTTTTTGTCGAAGTGTTGGATGTCCATCACGGATAATATCTTTCATTGTTAACATTTGTTCATACACCTTCCTTAATATAAAATATACCAAAACTTAATAGGAAAAATACAGTAATAGATTTGATTTATCATAAAATATTATATAATATATCATACAAATAAAGGAGGATTTCTCAAAATGAAATTAAAATATGGCATCGGTGCAGTAATTGCTTCTACAATGTTAGTCGCAGGTTGTACAACAGATAAAGGTGAAATTAAAGACTACAATGAAAAAGTACAAAAAGCATTTGATGAAGAGAAACCTGTTTCATCAGTGGGTAAAAAATTAAATAGCCTCGAGCAAGAAAAACAAAAATTAGTAAAAGAAATAAACGGAAAAGACCAGCAAGAAGTTAAAGAAACTTCAAAAAAAGTTGTAGATAACGTAGAGGAAAGGGAAAAAGAGTTTAAAAAAGAAGAAAAAGCTCTTAATGACTCTGAAAAAGAATTTAAAAAAGCACAAGAACATGTCGACAATATAAGTGATAAACAAAAGAAAAAAGAAGTTGAAGAATTGAATAATGCACTTAAAGATAAGTACAAAGCGCACGACAATTATTCTAAAGCTTATAAAAATATTTTGGCTAAAGAAAAAGATATGTTCAAGTACACATCAGGTAATCAAGTGGATCAATCTGAAATTGATAAAAAGTCAGAAGCAGTATCAAAATCATATAAAGATATGAATAAAACATTTAAAGAATATTCAAATGCAATGAACAAAGTTAATCAAGAAAAAGAAGATGTTGATAGTCTTGCTTAAAAATTGAATGCAATATATTTGAAATTTGCGTTAATTGATTATAGCATAAACATTGGGTGCGCTTACATTTAATGGAAGGTTTTAGAATCAGCCACAGAAATTTTAGTGATACAGTGTTATAATTTTCATTAGTACAGATTGAAAAACTGTATCCATTTTGAGTATTACAGAACTTTTTCAAATTGTTTAACAGTGTAACAGTTTTGTGGTACAATGTGATAGGATAAAATGAATTTCTACTATACGGGAAAGGTTTGGTGAATTGAATGGCTCAGAAATTAAAAGCCCAATTCGATGCAGAGAAGGTATTGAATGATACTGAATCTAAATTTGAAATGATTCAAATTTTGAATGAAGATGGCAATGTTGTTAATGAAGATTTATTACCAGAATTGTCAGACGAGCAATTAGTTGAATTAATGGAAAGAATGGTATGGACACGTATTCTTGACCAACGTTCTATTTCATTAAATAGACAAGGGAGACTAGGTTTCTATGCTCCAACAGCAGGACAAGAAGCTTCACAATTAGCTTCACAATATGCTTTAGAGCAAGAAGACTTTATTTTACCAGGTTATCGTGATGTACCGCAATTAATCTGGCAAGGTTTACCTTTAACGGAAGCTTTCTTATTCTCAAGAGGTCACTTTAAAGGAAATAGAATGCCTGAAGGAGTTAATGCTCTAAGTCCACAAATTATTATCGGTGCTCAGTATGTTCAAACAGCTGGTGTTGCATTAGGTATTAAAAAACGTGGTAAACAAGCGGTAGCAATCACTTACACTGGTGATGGTGGTTCGTCACAAGGTGATTTCTATGAAGGTATTAACTTTGCTTCTGCTTATAAAGCACCTGCAATTTTTGTTATTCAAAATAACAACTATGCGATTTCTACACCACGTAGTAAACAAACAGCAGCTACAACTTTAGCTCAAAAAGCAATCTCAGTTGGTATTCCTGGTATCCAAGTTGATGGTATGGATGCATTAGCAGTATATCAAGCAACTAAAGAAGCGCGTGATCGTGCTGTAAATGGTGAAGGTCCAACTTTAATTGAAACAATCACATACCGTTACGGTCCACATACAATGGCTGGTGACGATCCAACTAAATACAGAACATCTGATGAAGATTCTGAATGGGAGAAAAAGGATCCATTAGTACGCTTCAGAAAATTCCTTGAAAATAAAGGCTTATGGACTGAAGAAAAAGAAAACGAAGTTATTGAACGTGCTAAATCTGAAATCAAAGCTGCTATTAAAGAAGCAGACAACACTGAAAAACAAACAGTTGTTGACTTGATGGAAAATATGTACGATGAAATGCCTCAAAATTTAGCTGAGCAATATGAAATTTATAAAGAGAAGGAGTCGAAGTAACCGATGGCACAAATGACAATGGTTCAAGCGATTAATAATGCGCTTAAAACCGAATTACAAAATGATGAAAATGTCTTACTTTTCGGTGAAGACGTCGGTGTTAACGGTGGTGTTTTCCGTGTAACTGAAGGTTTACAAAAAGAATTCGGTGAAGATCGTGTATTCGATACACCTTTAGCGGAATCTGGTATTGGTGGTTTAGCTCTAGGTTTAACTACACAAGGATACCGTCCAGTTATGGAAATACAATTCTTAGGATTTGTATTTGAAGTATTCGACTCTGTAGCAGGACAAATTGCGCGTACGCGTTTCCGTTCTGGTAACTCTAAACAAGCTCCAGTTACAATTCGTGCACCATTTGGTGGCGGTGTGCATACACCAGAATTACACGCTGATAACTTAGAAGGTATTTTAGCTCAATCACCTGGTTTACACGTGGTAATCCCTTCAAATCCATACGACGCTAAAGGATTATTAATTTCTGCAATTAGAAGTAATGACCCAGTTGTATATTTAGAGCACATGAAATTATATCGTTCTTTCCGTGACGAAGTACCTGAAGAAGAGTACACAATTGAAATCGGAAAAGCTAGCGTAAAACAAGAAGGTAATGACATCACACTTATTGCATACGGTGCAATGGTACAAGAGTCATTAAAAGCAGCAGAAGAATTAGAAAAAGAAGGTTACTCAGTAGAAGTAATTGATTTACGTACTGTTCAACCAATTGATATTGAAACACTTGTCGCTTCAGTTGAAAAAACTGGTCGTGCGGTAGTAGTTCAAGAAGCTCAACGTCAAGCTGGTGTTGGTGCAACAGTTGCATCTGAATTAGCTGAGCGTTCAATTCTTTCATTAGAAGCTCCTATTGCAAGAGTTGCAGCGGCTGACACTGTCTATCCGTTTACACAAGCTGAAAATGTTTGGTTACCAAACAAAAACGATATCATTGAAAAAGCGAAAGAAACATTAGAATTTTAATATACTCATTGAATGGAGTAGCGTATACGATACTCCATTCAAGTTTATATATACAACAAAGAAGGTATGAGTAGTATATCTCAACCTGTTTTCTAATTTTTGACTTAATATGAATTTTTAGGAGGATAATAACGTGGCATTTGAATTTAAATTACCCGACATTGGTGAAGGTATCCACGAAGGTGAAATTGTAAAATGGTTTGTTAAAGCTGGAGATACAATTGAAGAAGATGATGTATTAGCTGAAGTACAAAATGATAAATCAGTTGTAGAAATTCCATCTCCTGTTTCAGGTACTATTGAAGAAGTTTTAGTAGACGAAGGTACTGTAGCAGTTGTTGGTGATACAATTGTTAAAATCGATGCACCAGATGCAGAAGATATGCAATTTAAAGGTAGCGAAAGTGACGAAGCTGCTAGTGAAGAAACAGAGGCGCCAGCAGAAGAAAGTACACCAGAAGCACCTGCACAATCTTCAAATAATGAAGAAGTAGATGAAAGCAAACGCGTTAAAGCGATGCCTTCAGTTCGTAAATATGCACGTGAAAAAGGCGTTAATATTAAAGCTGTTTCAGGTTCAGGTAAAAACGGACGTACTACTAAAGAAGACGTTGACGCTTACTTAAATGGTGGTCAATCAACTGCTTCAAACGAAAGTGCAGCAGCTAGCGAAGAAACAACTAGCACAAGCGCTTCACAACCAGCAGCAGTTTCGACTGAAGGGGAATACCCAGAAACTACTGAAAAAATACCTGCAATGCGTAAAGCAATTGCTAAAGCAATGGTTAACTCAAAACACACTGCACCACACGTAACATTAATGGATGAAATTGATGTTCAAGAATTATGGGATCACCGTAAAAAATTCAAAGAAGTTGCAGCTGAGCAAGGTACTAAATTAACTTTCTTACCTTACGTTGTAAAAGCACTTGTTTCTGCACTTAAAAAATATCCAGCACTTAACACAGAATTCAATGAAGAAGCTGGCGAAATCGTGCATAAACATTACTGGAATATTGGTATCGCAGCTGATACAGATAGAGGTTTATTAGTACCAGTAGTTAAAAATGCTGATCGCAAATCTATGTTTGCAATTTCAGATGAAATTAACGAACTTGCTGTTAAAGCTCGTGACGGTAAATTATCAGCTGATGAAATGAAAGGTGCTACTTGTACAATCAGTAACATCGGTTCAGCTGGTGGACAATGGTTCACACCAGTTATCAATAACCCAGAAGTTGCAATCTTAGGTATCGGACGCATTGCACAAAAACCTATCGTTAAAGATGGTGAAATTGTTGCAGCTCCAGTATTATCATTATCATTAAGCTTTGACCACAGACAAATTGATGGTGCTACTGGACAAAATGCTATGAATCATATTAAACGTTTATTAAATAATCCAGAATTATTATTAATGGAGGGGTAAAACATGGTAGTTGGAGATTTCCCAATTGAAACAGACACTATTGTAATCGGAGCAGGACCTGGCGGATATGTTGCGGCAATTCGTGCAGCACAATTAGGTCAAAAAGTAACAATCGTAGAAAAAGGCGAACTTGGTGGTGTATGTCTAAACGTAGGATGTATTCCTTCGAAAGCGTTATTGCATGCTTCGCATCGTTATGACGAAACTAAGAACTCTGAAAATTTAGGTGTAATCGCTGAAAGTGTTTCACTAAAATTTGATAAAGTTCAAGAATTCAAACAATCAGTTGTTAAGAAATTAACTGGTGGTGTTGAAGGATTATTAAAAGGTAATAAAGTTGAAATCGTAAAAGGTGAAGCTTACTTTGTTGATAACAATAGCCTACGTGTTATGGATGAGAAAAGTGCTCAAACTTATAACTTCAAAAACGCGATTATTGCAACTGGTTCTAGACCAATTGAAATCCCTAACTTCAAATTTGGTAACCGCGTAATCGATTCTACTGGCGCTCTAAATTTACAAGAAGTTCCTGGTAAATTAGTTGTCGTTGGTGGTGGTTATATTGGTTCAGAATTAGGAACTGCTTTTGCTAACTTTGGTTCAGAAGTTACTATCTTAGAAGGTGCAAAAGACATCTTAGGCGGTTTCGAAAAACAAATGACGCAACCTGTTAAAAAAGGTATGAAAGAAAAAGGCGTTGAAATTGTAACTGAAGCAATGGCTAAATCTGCTGAAGAAACTGAAAATGGTGTTAAAATAACTTATGAAGTAAAAGGCGAAGAACAAACAATCGATGCTGATTACGTATTAGTTACTGTAGGACGTCGTCCTAACACTGACGAATTAGGCTTAGAAGAGTTAGGCCTTAAATTTGCAGATCGTGGATTATTAGAAGTAGATAAACAAAGCCGTACTTCAGCTGAAAACATTTTTGCAATTGGTGATATCGTTCCTGGTTTACCACTTGCACATAAAGCTAGCTATGAAGCTAAAGTTGCTGCTGAAGTAATCGCTGGTGAAGCATCTGAAGTAGACTACATTGGTATGCCTGCTGTATGCTTCACTGAACCAGAACTTGCTACTGTAGGTTACACTGAAGCTCAAGCTAAAGAAGAAGGTTTAGCAGTTACAGCTTCTAAATTCCCTTATGCAGCTAATGGTCGTGCTTTATCATTAGATGATACAACTGGATTTGTTAAATTGTTAACACTTAAAGAAGACAATACATTAGTAGGTGCTCAAGTAGTTGGTACTGGCGCTTCAGATATTATTTCTGAATTAGGTTTAGCAATTGAATCAGGTATGAATGCTGAAGACTTATCTTTAACTATTCATGCTCACCCAACATTAGGTGAAATGTCTATGGAAGCTGCTGAAAAAGCATTAGGATTACCTATCCATACAATGTAATTTCTTTAGAATTTCATACTAGAGTTAAAAAAAGAATGTGACATAACAAGTATTTGTTATCACACTCTGGTAAAAATGTTTGTGATTGAGCATAGCTTAAATTAAGTTATGCTCATCGTAATCATTTATTGCCAATATGACAATTGAGTCCGGGACATAAATAGATGTCTCGGATTTTTTCTGTATATACCATTTAGATGATACAAAATATTTGTTTAAAATATAATGAAGATAAGTCAGTTGAATTGGAGGTAAAGAACAATGGAATATCAATATCCAATAGATTTAGATTGGACAAATGATGAGATGATGCAAGTCGTGTCATTTTTCAATGCTGTTGAAGCTTATTATGAATCTAAAGTTGAAGGGCAACGCGTACTAGATCGTTATAAGCAATTTAAAGAAATTGTACCTGGCAAAGCTGAAGAGAAACAGATCTTTAAAGAATTTGAAAATAGTAGTGGTTATAACAGTTATCAAGTAGTTAAAGCGGTACAAACTTCACCAGAACAAAGATATTTTTCAGCAAAATAAAAATAACTATTGTCATAATAGCTATATTCTGATATTTTTATTAAGCATTAAACAAAATGTTTGATAAGAGTAAACAGAATATAGCTTTTTATTTTTTTAAGACCATAAATTATAGTTATGATGAAAATTAAAATTTTTCACTATAATTTTTTGAAAAGGTGAAATTAATGGATATAGGTAAAAAAATTAAGAATTTACGTATCATTAAGCATTTAACACAAGAAGAATTAGCAGAACGTACTGACTTATCAAAAGGTTATATATCACAAATAGAAAGTCAACATGCATCGCCAAGTATGGAAACCTTTTTGAGCATATTAGAAGTATTGGGCACGGCTCCCAGTGATTTTTTCAAAGAACCACGAACAGAAAAAGTGTTATATAAAAAGGCATCACAAGTTACTTATGATGAATATGATAAAGGATATATATTAAATTGGCCGGTTACACAATCTAATGAATTTGAAATGGAACCATTATTACTAACGTTGAAAGGAAATGCTTCATATAAAAACTTTGAACCTTCAGAATCAGATACTTTTATCTATTGTTTAAAAGGGCAAATTACTTTGAAATTAGGTGATAATGAGCACCATGCTGTAGAAGGCGATGCGCTTTATTTTAAGGCTAACCAGTTACATAGATTAATAAACCCAACATCAGAAGAAGCTCAAGTGATGATAGTCGTTACTGCTTCTTATTTATAGGAGGATATATACATGGAACCTTTATTATCTTTCAAATCTGTAAGTAAAAGTTATGATGATTTACAGATTTTAGACAAGATTGATATTGATATAGAGTCAGGTCATTTTTATACACTACTTGGACCATCAGGTTGTGGTAAAACTACCATATTAAAACTCATTGCTGGCTTTGAGGCTGCAGATAATGGAGAGATTATTTATCAAAACAAGAAAATAAACCAAACACCGGCAAATAAACGTAAAGTAAATACAGTATTTCAGGATTATGCGTTATTTCCACACCTTAATGTTTATGACAATATAGCTTTTGGATTAAAACTTAAAAAAATGAGTAAGTCTGAAATTAAAAGGAAAGTTGAAGAAGCTTTACAGCTTGTGAAATTAACAGGGTATGAGACACGCACAATTGATGGTATGAGTGGTGGTCAAAAACAACGCATAGCAATTGCACGAGCTATAGTTAATGAGCCTGAAATACTATTATTAGATGAATCGTTGTCTGCACTGGATTTAAAGTTACGTACACAAATGCAATATGAGTTAAGAGAGATACAATCCAGATTAGGGATAACGTTTATTTTTGTAACTCATGACCAAGAGGAAGCCTTGGCTCTTAGTGATTATATCTTTGTTATGAAAGATGGTAAAATTCAACAATTCGGCACACCAACTGATATTTATGATGAACCGGTCAATCGCTTCGTGGCAGACTTTATAGGAGAATCTAATATTGTTGAAGGTACAATGATTGATGACTATTTAGTTAATATTTATGGTCAAGATTTTGACTGTGTTGATATGGGCATAGCTTCTCAGAAAAAGGTTGAGGTTGTTATAAGACCAGAAGATATTAGTTTGATAGCAGCTGCAGAAGGTTTATTTGAGGTCACTGTTGATTCGATGCTATTTAGAGGAGTTCACTATGAAATTAATTGTATAGACAGAAAAGGCTATGAATGGATGATTCATTCCACTAAAAAAGCAGAAATAGGAAGTAAAGTTGGCTTGTATTTTGATCCTGAAGCGATTCATATTATGGTCCCAGGAGAAACTGAAGCAGAATTTGATCAACGTATCGAAAGTTATGAGGAGCATAACCATGCGTAAAATAAACAAAGTCTTATTCATTCCTTATGTGTTATGGATGATACTATTTATTATAGTTCCAGTACTTTTGCTTGTCTACTTCTCCTTATTTGATTTACACGGGCATTTCAGTTTTGACAATTATAAGCAAATTCTGACATGGAAATATTTTCGTATGATTTGGGACTCAGTAGTTTTTGCAGCTGTTATCACACTCATTACATTGTTAGTTAGTTATCCAGCTGCTTATTTTATTAGGTCCTCAAAATTCCAAAATTTATGGTTATTGATATTAATCATACCTACATGGATTAATTTACTACTGAAGACCTATGCATTTATTGGGTTATTGAGTCATGATGGTATTATCAATCAAATGTTAAGGTTATTACATTTACCTGAAATTGATTTATTGTTTACTGTTCCTGCGTTTTTAATTGTAGCAAGTTATATTTATATTCCATTTATGATTTTACCTATTTTTAATAGTATGAAAGACATTCCTAATAATATATTACAGGCATCTAGTGACTTAGGCGCAAGTCCGTTTACTACTTTTAGAAAAGTAATACTTCCATTGACTAAGCAAGGTGTATTAACAGGTATTCAAGTAACGTTCATTCCTGCATTATCATTGTTTATGATAACGAGATTAATTGCAGGAAATAAAGTAATTAATATAGGAACTGCGATTGAAGAGCAATTTCTTGTAATTCAAAATTACGGTATGGGTTCAACGATTGCGCTGTGCCTTATTATATTTATGGCGCTAGTCTTGATTATTACTAATACTAAATCTTCGAATGGAAGAGGGTGAAACAAGTGAAATGGTATGGTAAGTTATATATCTACATATTAACGGCAGTATTGTATATCCCGATTATATTTTTAATGCTTTATTCCTTTAATTCTGCAGGTAACATGATTCACTTTGAAGGATTTACATTGGAACATTATCAATCTTTATTTAATAATGAACGTCTCATGGCAGTTATTTTTAATACAATTGCTGTTGCTTTATTAGCAGCAGCCTTTGCAACTGTGATTGGTACGATGGGTGCAATTGTTTTATTTCATCTGAGAAATAAAAAGTTAAAAGTTTCATTATTAACATTAAATAATGTATTGATGGTTTCATCAGATGTTGTTATCGGTGCGTCATTTTTAATTATGTTTACGGCTATTGGCCATTTTACAGGTCTAGGACTTGGATTCACGACTGTGTTAATTTCTCATATTGCATTCTGTATACCAATCGTTGTCATCATTGTTTTACCTAAACTTTATGAAATGAATGATTACACACTAAATGCAGCGCGTGATTTAGGCGCAACTGAATTCCAAGTATTAAATAAAGTAATGTTACCGCATCTGATGCCTGCAATCATTGGTGGTTTTTTTATGGCCCTCACATATTCACTAGATGACTTTACTGTAAGTTTCTTTGTGACTGGTAATGGATTTAGTGTATTATCAGTAGAAGTTTATGCTATGGCTAGAAAAGGCATTAGCATGGAAATCAATGCTATTTCTACAATATTATTTGTAGTCATTATGTTAAGTATTTTTGGTTATTATTTCATCCAAAATATGATGAAACATAAAAAGCAAGTGAAACGAGGTATACAGTAATGAAGCGATTCTTACAATTAATCATAGTTTCAGTTGTTGTTGGATTGATATGTCTGTTTATCAGTCATAAGTTTACAGCGAAAGACCATTCAAAAAATGGTGAAAAAATTTATGTTTATAATTGGGGAGAATATATTGATCCTAGTTTAATTAAAAAATTCCAAAAGGAAACAGGGATTGAAGTAATCTATGAAACTTTTGATTCTAATGAAGCTATGGAAGCAAAAATACGTAACGGTGGCACACATTACGACGTCGCTTTTCCTAGTGAATATACTGTTCAAAAATTAAAAAGACAAAATATGTTATTACCAATAAATCATGATAAGATTCCTAATATCAAAAATTTAGATTCAGATTATATGAATATGTCTTTTGATAAAAATAATCAATATTCATTGCCATATTTTTTTGGAACTGTAGGAATTATCTATAATAAAAAAGCATATCCTAATGATAATTTTGATTCTTGGAATCAATTATATAATAAAAAGTATAGTAATGATGTATTATTAGTAGATGGTGCAAGAGAAGTAATAGGTTTAGCATTGAATAAATTAGGATACAGTTTAAATGATACGAATTCACAACACCTAGAAAAAGCGGAAAGAAATTTAAGACATTTAGGTCCGAATGTTAAAGGTGTCGTAGGTGACGAAATCACTATGATGCTAGAACAACATGAAGCGAATATTGCTGTTGTGTGGAGTGGTGTTGCTGCTCCTATGGTTCAAGGTAGTGATGAATTTGATTATGTTGTGCCTAAAGAAGGCTCGAACTTATGGTTTGATAATATGGTAATACCTAAAACTGCTCAAAATAAAGCAGGCGCATATAAGTTTATGAATTTCTTATTGGACGCACAAAATAATAAGCAGAATACAGAATGGGTTGGTTATGCAACACCAAATAAAGCAGCAAGACATTTACTTCCAGATGAAGTGAAAAATGATGAACGCTTTTATCCATCACAAGAGTCACAAGAAAACTTAGAAGTATATAGAGATTTAGGAAAAGAAACATTAAGTGAATATAACGAAAGATTTTTAAATTTTAAAATGTCATTAAAATAAATCTAAGTTAGTAGTTATTTTAGCGTATTTTCGCTATAATAGTTTGAAAGCATTATAAGGAGTTGTATAGACATGTCAGGAGAGCAATATACTCAAGTTAGACGTCCTGTGAGTCGACTAGCAGAAAAAGTATTAGGTTGGTTAAGCTGGGTATTTTTATTATTACTAACCATTATTACGATGTTTATTGCACTAGTATCTTTTAGTAGTGAGACATCAATACAAAATTTAGAAACTACATTAAATGGGAATGATTTTGTTCAGCAAATTTTAGCTAATAATAGTTTGAATACGACGCAATTTGTGATTTGGTTACAAAATGGTGTGTGGGCTATTATCGTTTACTTTATTGTGTGTTTATTATTATCATTCTTAGCACTTATCTCAATGAATATTAGAATGCTGTCAGGGTTTTTATTCCTCTTAGCTACAATAGTTACGTTGCCGTTAGTGTTATTATTTGTTCCGCTGATTATTCCAATCCTATTTTTAATCGTAGCAGTTATGATGTTTGCACGTAAAGATAAGGTGGAAACGGTGCCTACTTATTATGGTGAAGGTTACCAAGGTCGTTATTCAGAATATGAACAACAAGCTGAACCAACACCGCAATATTTAGAGAGAGAACATACTTCTGACGTTGAACAACAAGCGAGAAAAGAGAACCAACTAAGAAGAGGTGGCTATTCTTCTGAAGTAGCAGAAAAAGTGAACTCTGATACTCAAGAGGCACATGAAGGACCTCAAGTACTTTCGAGACAAGCGAAATACAATTATAAACATAAAAAACAAACTGAAGATGACCAACAACAAACAGATGAATTTGGTCCAGTAAGCGATGTTTATGATGAAAATGGAGAAGCAGTTTCAAATCAAAATCAAACTGGAGTTGATAATACAACTACAGAGTATGATGAACAAGCTGAAGCAGAAGCTGCACAGAGAAGACAAGAAGCGTATGAAGAAGAGCAACGAAGAAAGCAGGAAGCATACGAAGAAGAACAACGTCGTAAGCAAGCTGAAGCAGAAGAAGCGGCAAGATTGAAACAAGAGAAAGCAGAAGAAAAAGCTCGTATTAAAGAAGAGAAGAAAGAACGTAGAAAACGTGAGAAAGAAAGACGCAAACAACAACCAAGTGCAGTAAATCAGCGCAGACAAAATTTTGAAGAACGTAAAAAAATGACTTCACAAACTGTTGATGATACGGCTGAACATGATAGTAAAGAAACATCTGAATCGGACAACTCTGAAGACAATAAATGAGATACAAATATTTTAAAATGTGCTATGAGATATGCTAGTTCATTTGAAACTTAAAAAAGGAGCGAGACTGATGTCTCACTCCTTTTCTTTATTTCGTTTATAGTTCTTGGAAAGTCTGTATAATTAAGTATATATTTAATAAACTTAAAATAATGATTAAGATCCAAGATATGATATTAACCCACGATTTATTTTTGAATTGTCCCATTAAACTATAATCATTTGTTGAAAGTTGTAATGGAATTAATGAGAATGGTAGAGCTAAGCTTAAAAATACTTGTGAGAATACTAGTAATTGTTCCATTTTTGCTTCATTGCCTTTAAAGATAATTAAACATAATATGATTGGTAGTATTGCAATTGAACGAGTAATTAATCTACGTAACCAATTTGGTATTTTTAAATTTATAAAACCTTCCATCACAATTTGACCGGCCATTGTCCCTGTTATTGTAGAATTTTGGCCAGAAGCTAGTAATGCGATAGCAAAAAGCGTACTCATAATTGCTCCTAATGAAGCTCCTAATATAGGTTGGTTTTGTAAGGCATTGAATAAGTCATAAAACCCACCAAGTTGTTCAGAATTGACACCAAAGAAAAGAGCGGCACCTAGTACTAAAAGTAAGCAGTTAACCACAAAAGCAATGGACAATTGAATGTTTGAATCTATAGTTGCATATTTAATTGCTTGCGCTTTAGATTTAGTACTTTTACGATCATACATCCTTGATTGAACAATGGATGAGTGTAAATATAAGTTATGAGGCATGATTGTCGCTCCAATTATACCTAAAGCAATAAAGAGTGCACTGTTATCTGTGATAATTGTCTTACTAGGTAAGAATCCATTTAATACTTCCGATACATGTGGGGAAGCTACAAAGACTTCAAAGATAAATATAACAAGCACAGTAAAAATTAGTGTACCTACAATAGCTTCAATTTTTCTAAAGCCAAATTTCATAATGAACAATAATAGAAACACATCTAAGACAGTGATTAACGCCCCCACCAATAATGGAATGCCAAAGAGTAAATCAAGTGCGATTGCACTACCTATTACTTCAGCTATATCTGTTGCGATAATTGCTAATTCTGCAATGATCCAAAATACAAAAGCGATAGGTTTATTTAAATAGTGTTTTGTTGCTTGCGCTAAGTCCATACCTGTTGCTATTCCTAACCTCACTGTCATACTTTGCAATAACATGGCTGACAGACTTGAAAGTAAAATCACGAATAGCAAAATGTAGCCGAACTGTGCACCACCTTGCATAGATGTAATCCAGTTACCAGGATCCATATATCCTACAGCTACTAGTAGGCCGGGTCCTAGATAAGAAAAAAGTTTTTGGCTAAACTTGCCGTGAGTATTGACGGAAACTGTATTATTGATTTCATCTAAACTCTTATTATGGGATTGAATAGTTTTGCTCAATACCCTCACCTCCATATACATTTGTTAACATTTCATAGATTACTCCAAAAAAAAGATTAGGTCAACCTAAACAGTGCAGTGAAAGTTATTTTATTTTTACTGAATTAATTATTATATTTAAACATATATAATAAAAATACGTAGCAATTAGGACGTGATGATTTTTAAAGCAATATAAATTTGCTATGATAGAATTAATAAAAAATAGGAGGAAGATTATGAAAAGAAAAGCTGAAAGAATCACAGCCTGGGTAGCAAATGGTCTAAGTATATTATTTTTGTTACTTATGATCCTTGTATTTTCTTTCCTAAATGTGCCAGAATTTCAAGAAACATTTAAAGAGATGAATCAGCAACAAGGTGTAGAAATGTCAATTGAAGCATTTAAAACTTCCATGATTTTCCAAGGTAGCTTTTTAATTATTTCAACGATACTAGGTATTATCGGTACATTGACTATTAAGGGAAATCGTATATTAGCAGGCTGCATTTTAATTATTGCAGCAATTACTGGTATATTTGCAGGAAACTTTATTGCACTGATATTATGGTTTGTTGTTGCTATCATGTTGTTTGTAAGAAAAGGTCCGTATGATGGGGTAAACCAAAATGACAGAGAGTTTCCTCAACATAATTTTGACGAGCAAAATAATCAGCGTAAACAAGCAGAAATTAACCCAGAAAATGAAATGAAAAAGAAAAAAGAAGATGATCCATATATTTACTAAAATCCTTTAGATAAGATAATTTTAAGTCAATCCACAAGATTTTAAGCTCTTGTGTAAGGTCAGATAACTCAATAAATTTAGAAGTGTCCTTAAAAAATGAAACCTCAAGTTAATACCACTATAATGATTGGGTACGGGACTTAAATATCTCTGACTAAAGAATGAACATCAATTTCTACTGAATATATAGAAATTGATGTTTTTTGATTGTATGAAATATTGAAGTTGCTACTGGTAGTGTAAATTGAGTCGTGTTATTAATTTTATAAATACGCCACCTCGTTTCAAAATCATGCGATGTTAATTTCATTATAGGAAAGGGGGGCGGTTTATTCTATATTAATAAACAAATTGAACCGATATAGTAACGTGTTGACCCCCAGAGGATAGTATGAGTGGAGAGGACCCCAAGCTTGGACCATAAACCAGGCAAACATGCACGAGCGCAATCGTGAAGTTTTTATATAAAAAGGACTAACCCATTCTAAAATGGATTAGTCCTTTATTTTGAGAATGAGTATATATGTCCCAAGCTCTTCTTATGCAATTACTATTTGTAATAGAATAATATAACGCAAGTATTATAGAGAAAATGACTATCATCATATTTCCATTTTTATTTGTTTATTTGTAAAATTTCAATAGATATTCAAATGTGTCTTCTAAAAATTCTAAAAATGACTTATCATTCTCAAGTACTTCAGAGCCTGGAGCTAACGTACGAGCTACGAAAAATTCACCTTTTTTAACTTCTTTAACACGTTTAAATGCTTTGTATATGTCTTCATCGGTCATTTCGTGTATGTATGTTTTTTCTTGGCTCATATGATCTAAGCTTATACTAAAATCATTTGGTAGATTTTTTAATGTTTCAAATTGATTTTCGAAAGCTGTAACTTGCTGTGCTTTATCCTTCGCCTCATGCATAACACCATACATAATAAATAATTGATTTTCAAATAGCCCTATTTGAAAATGAGGCTGCATTTTATAACCGCGTTTATTAGTTGCAAATGCAACCCATGTATCTTTAGGTGGATTAACACTTCGACGAGCGTGTTTGGCTACGTGAGGATAGAATACTTCACCGGTAGCAGTTTCTAAATATTGTGAGAAATAATCACCTAAAGCATGCAATTGTGGTCTAACATGGTTATTAAGTGCTTCCATTCTGGCATCTAAGCCATCTACTGTAAATACTTTGAAGTCTTTAGGTTTAAATGTATATTGAGTCATTTGTGCCTCCTATAATCATTATTTTTGTATGTATTGTAGCACATTATACTCTGATAGACATTTTACATGCTTCTTATTTTTTAAATAGTAAATGATTTGCTATGCATTGTGTACACTATGTTTGAACAGGGTAAAGGTAAAATATATTGAATAATCTTAAATTCACCTTATTCTTAATTCGTATAATTATTGAAATAATAAAGGTTGGTTAATATCTTTTTGAAAGTTAGTTAATGTATAATGAAGGATGAATAAGGAGCTGATACGATGACTGTCTATGAATTTGCCAAAGGTCTTATATTAGAAGCAGGAATTAATGTTAGAAAAATAATGAAAGAAGATATAAAAGTAGAAACTAAATCTAATCCTAATGATTTAGTGACAAATGTCGATAAAGCTACAGAAAAATATCTTTTTGATAATATAACGGAAACTTATCCTAATCATTTAGTGATTGGAGAAGAAGGACACGGGCATGACTTAAAAGATGAAACAGGTGTAGTTTGGGTCATCGATCCAATAGATGGTACGTTAAATTTTGTACATCAAAAAGAAAATTTTGCAATATCTATTGGTATTTATAATAACGGGAATCCATATGCTGGATTTGTTTACGATGTTATGAATGATGTGTTGTATCATGCTAAAACTGGTGAAGGTGCGTATGAAAATGGTACATTGTTACCTAAAATCGTGAGTACGCCATTAAAGACAAGTATTATTGGAATTAATCCAAATTGGCTTACAAAGCCGAAATTAGGAGAAGTGTTCAAACCTATAGTAGAGGAAGCTAGGAGTGCACGAGCATATGGCTCTGCAGCGTTAGAGATTATACATGTCGCAACAGGCAAATTGGGCGGTTATGTAACCCCCAGATTACAGCCTTGGGATTTCGCAGGTGGTTTGATTATTTTAAATGAAGTAGGAGGACTTGGTACAAATTTAATGGGAGATACATTATCAATTTATGAACCAAATTCAATTGTTATGGCCAATGCACAGTTACACTCTGAATTAATCGAACATCATTTTCAAAAAAATAACGAAATTATTGAGTTATTACAGCAGCGATTAAAAAACTAGGAATTAGTGTATATGTTATAGATAAACTTATAAAAAAAGCGTCTCAATCCTGTTTTGAGGGAATGGGACACTTAGTTATTAAATATAGTCAAAATCATTCAATTACAGCCAATCATTTTCACGATATTTCTTTTTTAATGTGAAACCGTAACCAAATGTTGCAATGAATAATATAAATGTTAAAATCATGAATGGAACATTTGTAGCAGCTATACTAAAGCTGAATAATAGCAAAAAGACAATAGCTACTATAGCGAGTACCCAGAAAATTGATTTGGATTTTTTTTGTTGCATTATACCACACCTTTATAGTTTTCTTTAACCAATTATATGATATAATAAAAAAGTTGCAAAGAAAAGTGGGAATTTACTCGAGAAAGGAAATTGTATAAAATGACTAAATTAAGAGAAGATGTGCGTAATATAGCAATCATCGCTCACGTTGACCATGGTAAAACGACACTTGTAGATGAATTATTAAAACAATCAGGAATTTTCCGTGAGAATGAGCATGTAGATGAAAGAGCAATGGATTCAAATGATATCGAAAGAGAACGTGGTATTACAATCCTTGCTAAAAATACAGCAGTGAATTATAAAGATAATCGTATTAATATTTTAGATACACCAGGTCACGCCGATTTCGGTGGAGAAGTTGAGCGTATCATGAAAATGGTTGATGGCGTTGTCTTAGTAGTTGACGCATATGAAGGCACAATGCCACAAACTCGTTTCGTATTGAAAAAAGCTTTAGAACAAAACTTAAAACCAGTAGTTGTAGTTAATAAAATCGATAAACCTGAAGCTAGACCTGAAGGTGTAGTTGATGAAGTATTAGACTTGTTTATCGAATTAGAAGCAAATGATGAGCAATTAGATTTCCCAGTAGTCTATGCTTCAGCTGTTAATGGTACAGCAAGCTTAGATCCAGAGAAACAAGACGAAAACATGCAATCATTATACGAAACGATTATTGATTATGTTCCGGCTCCTGTTGACAATAGAGATGAGCCATTACAATTCCAAACGGCGTTACTAGATTATAGTGATTATTTAGGTCGTATTGGTGTTGGACGTGTATTCAGAGGAACAATGCGTGTAGGTGATAATGTTTCACTAATTAAATTAGATGGTACAGTTAAAAATTTCCGTGTAACTAAGATATTTGGTTACTTTGGTTTGAAACGTGAAGAAGTTAATGAAGCACATGCAGGCGACTTAATTGCTGTATCAGGTATGGAAGACATCAATGTTGGTGAAACTGTTACACCAATAGATAATAGAGATGCTTTACCTGTATTAAGAATTGACGAACCAACATTAGAAATGACTTTCAGAGTAAATAATTCTCCATTCGCTGGTCGTGAAGGTGATTATGTAACATCTCGTCAAATTCAAGAACGTTTAGATCAACAATTAGAAACAGATGTGTCATTAAAAGTTACAGAAACTGATTCACCAGATAAATGGATTGTTGCCGGCCGTGGTGAATTACACTTATCTATTTTAATTGAAAATATGAGACGTGAAGGTTTCGAATTACAAGTTTCTAAACCACAAGTTATTTTAAGAGAAATTGATGGCGTGAAATGTGAACCATTTGAACGTGTACAATGTGAAGTGCCACAAGAATACACAGGTGCTGTTATTGAATCATTAGGCCAACGTAAAGGTGAAATGTTAGATATGGTAACTACAGATAATGGCTTAACACGTATTATCTTCATGGTACCAGCACGTGGATTAATTGGTTATACTACTGAATTTATGTCTCAAACACGTGGATATGGTATTATAAACCACACATTTGAAGAATTTAAACCTCGTGTTAAAGGTCGTATTGGCGGTAGAAGAAATGGTGCATTAGTATCATTAGACACGGGTAAAGCAAGTTCGTATGCACTTATGGGCTTAGAAGACCGTGGTATTAACTTCATGGAACCAGGTACTGAAGTTTATGAAGGCATGGTTGTTGGTGAACATAATCGTGAAAATGACTTAACAGTCAATGTTACGAAAGAGAAAAACCAAACCAACGTACGTTCTTCTAACAAAGATCAAACAGTAACTATGAAACGTCCTAGAACTTTAACTCTTGAAGAAGCTTTACAATTTATTAATGACGACGAACTTGTAGAAGCTACACCAGAAAATATCCGTATTAGAAAAACTGTATTAGAAAAAAATGCTCGTGAAAAAGAAGCGAAACGTATTAAACAATTAATGCAAGAAGATGAATAAAATACGAAATTAAAATAAGCATGATTATAGAGCTGGGACATAAATGTCTCAGTTCTATTTATTGTTAAAGTAATAGCGTGATATATGTTAATAAATCAGTCAGATCGTAAAAATGATGGGCTCAGAACTTAGATAAACCTTAGGTGATAGTTCACCTAAGGTTTATTTATATATTATAATCTTTTAGTGAATATTGGCAGTAATTAGACTGACTCTTGAGGGCAGAGCAATAACCGGAGACAACTGGTTCAGGCAGTGCTGGTGGAAAGCATTCACAAAAAAACTGCCAACAAAGTCCCCGACTTTGTTGGCAGTCTGAAATAAGCCCCGTCGCAAAAAAGATGGGGTGATTTATATTAACGGTGATCATAAGTAGTTATTTGATTACGTTGTTTAGGTGTATCAAGTCTACTTTTACATTCATCACACATAAAAGTATGCATTGGATCATTGCGTAATCTTTTAGCTTCTAAAGTATTTTGATCTATAAATACTTCAGTATCGCAAATTATGCATTGAACTTTTTTCATATTAAATCACCTCGATATGAGTGACATACTTAAATTCGTATGAATAACCTTCATCAGGAATATATACAAAGCTATCTACTGAATAATCGTCATATAATTTTTTACCGTCTTTTGCAAATTGGAAAAAAAGATATGGTAATAAGTCAATAGGTAATTCTATTGACTCGTTATCATTAAATAAACGAATCGTTTTTGCGTGATCAAACGGTTCAGCATTTTTGAAAAATGGAGCCATATTAATGACAAATGAATTTTCTAAAACGGCTCTTTTTTTATATTTAATTTCAGAATTTAACGTTGGTGGATTAGTTTGACCTTCTAAAATTGCTCTATTCCATTCACGATTATCATCAAAATTGATTGGTTTGGTACCGTCGAATATACCTTGCTCTAAATCTTCTAGTTGAACTTTTCTGTCGTCAAAAATCCAAGTTGTACTGTCTAAAGTAATTGGAAATTTAACTTCACCCTTAATTTGAATCATAATCCCACTCCTATTTGATATCTTGTTTCAGAATTAAAACGTTATTAAGTAATCAATCACAACGTTAATATATTATATTGAATCTGACTTTTTTGTGAACAAATACATGTTTGAAATAAAAAAGTATATCTTATTGTTAAAGCGAAATATTCTGACAACAATCAGCTAATATATTGGCATTGCGCGTCTGACACTTAGTATCGTTATAAATTCAATCAAAATAAATAATTGTTAATTACAATTTTATCACAAATACTAGTATTACGTATATTCCTGAATTCACTTGCTTTTTAGTATGCATTAAGATAAACTCGTCATATAAAGTTACAATTGATAGGGGGAGTATGTCTTGGTAAAAAATCAAAATATTAGTAATGTGGCATATGACCAGTTGAATAAAGATGCTGATAGGATTCTCCAACTTATTAAAGTACAAATGGATAATCTTACATTACCTCAATGCCCATTGTATGAAGAAGTACTTGATACACAGATGTTTGGATTACAAAAAGAAGTAGATTTCGCTGTACAACTTGGTTTAGTTGATAGAGAAGTGGGCAAAGATTTAATGCTTCGATTAGAAAAAGAACTTTCTAAATTGCATGATGCATTTACAAACGTTTAATTGGGTTAAATAAAATAGTTTTATAGCTGGGAAACTTGTGTTCCACGTTCAAAAAATATAAAAACTTATATGGTGTTCATTATTAAACTACATAAGTATACTGCAGGTGGCTAGGATATCAATAATTGTTGATTATATCTTAGCCACCTTTGTCATGTTTAAATAGTTAAATAATGAGTATCTAAAAAATGATGTTTTGTTATATTTATTCGGAAAATTGATAGAATGTTTGTTATAATATTTGAAGTACAATTTATTTTACATGTTGAAAAAAAGTTTTTAAAGACAACTAAGTTATTGAACATAAGTCGAATTAATACAAAGTATTTAATTAGTGATAATAAATAATGAGAATTGGATGATATGTCAAATGAATAATGTGAAACAATTTTTTCGATATATAGGTCGGAATGCAAAGTATATTGATTATCCGTTAGTCATTACCTATTTATTACTATGTTTGATAGGTTTGGTAATGGTTTACAGCGCAAGTATGGTCGCTGCTACTAAAGGGTCATTAACTGGTGGTATATCAGTAGCTGGAACATACTTTTATACTAGACAGTTAATGTATGTAATTATGAGTTTGATTATTGTATTTTTTATGGCTTTCTTTATGAATGTCAAATTTCTTGAAACAAGCAGATTCCAAAAAGGCATGATGCTTGGCATTGTTATATTATTGATTGCGACGTTATTGATCGGTAGTAATATAAATGGTTCAAAAAGTTGGATTAATTTAGGCTTTATGAATTTACAAGCTTCCGAGTTATTAAAAATTGGCATAATTTTATATATGCCTTATATGATTGAAAAGAAACGGCCTAAAGTATTCAAAGAACCTAAATTACTAACATATCCTATCGTTTTAGCGGGTATATGTATAGGCCTTGTGTTATTGCAACGAGACGTTGGTCAAACGTTACTTATTATGATTATTTTCTTTGCAATATTATTCTATGCAGGTATTGGTGTTCAAAAATCAATCAAATACGGTCTGTTGATTATAATAGGGATTGTAATTATTGGCTCGCTTTTCTTACTAGTTGGGTTGGTTCCGGATTATTTAACAGCAAGATTCAGTACGCTAACGAATCCATTTAGTCAAGAATCTGGTACAGGATACCATATTTCAAATTCGTTGATTGCAATTGGTAATGGTGGATTACTAGGCAGAGGTTTAGGCAATAGTATTATGAAATTAGGGTATTTACCTGAGCCACATACAGATTTTATTTTTTCTATTATATGTGAAGAATTAGGTTTATTAGGTGGTTTGTTTGTTATATGTTTACTCTTTTTTATCGTTTATAGAGCTTTTGAACTCGCAAGCAAAACAAATTCTTATTTTTATAAGTTAGTTTGTGTAGGAGTAGCAAGTTATATAGGTAGTCAAACTTTTGTTAATCTAGGTGGTATTTCTGGTACGATTCCATTAACAGGTGTGCCTTTACCATTTATTAGTTTTGGCGGTTCTTCGATGATTAGTTTAAGTATAGCAATGGGCTTATTGTTAATAACAGCAAAACAAATTAAAATCGAACAAGCAAAATATAAAAAAACAAGAAAAAACAGAACAAGAATTAGTCCAACCAGACATTCTTAATAAAGGCAAACGTTTTGATACAAATGTATTGAAAACGTTTGCTTATTTTTTTGCATCTTTAAAGTGATTTTGAAAAACTTTTATCAAAGTTCAATTATGATAACTAAAACTTATTGTAAACAATAACTTTTTATTATGCTATTCTTATGATATAATTTTGAAAGAAAGTGATGATATCAAGGTCTTACGTAGTTTTTAATGTGATGGTCATTACCTATCCGTCAGTGAGTGACATATGTATTTTGAGCTGTGTTAAAATAATGGCTATATATTTTTTACTGTCTAGATTGTTCGGATTTTGCTATAATGATTTTTATATCAAACTTTTTTGAAAATTCTAAATTTAAGGGGGACCATGATGTGAAACAAATAAACAAGCTTTTGGTAGCCAATCGTGGTGAAATTGCAATAAGGATTTTTAGAGCGGCAACAGAGTTAGACGTTAAAACAGTTGCTATTTATTCAAATGAAGATAAAGGATCTTTACATAGATATAAAGCGGATGAATCATACCTAGTGGGTGAAGATTTAGGGCCTGCTGAATCTTATTTGGACATTGAACGCATTATTGATGTTGCTAAACAAGCAGATGTAGACGCAATTCATCCAGGATATGGTTTTTTAAGTGAGAATGAAACTTTTGCAAAAAGGTGTCAGGAAGAAGGCATTAAGTTTATAGGGCCTCGTGTTGAGCATTTAGATATGTTTGGCGATAAAGTAAAAGCTAGAACGACAGCAATTAATGCAAATCTAACGGTTATACCAGGTACGGATGGTCCAATAGACAACCAACCAGATGCAGTTGCATTTGCGAATGAAGCTGGTTATCCATTGATGATTAAAGCTACTAGTGGTGGTGGCGGTAAAGGTATGCGTATCGTTCGTTCTGAAGATGAGCTAGAAGATGCATTCCATCGTGCTAAATCTGAAGCTGAAAAATCTTTTGGTAATAGTGAAGTTTATATAGAAAAATATATCGATAATCCCAAACATATTGAAGTTCAAGTCATCGGTGATGAACATGGGAATATAGTGCACTTATACGAACGTGATTGTTCAGTACAAAGACGTCATCAAAAAGTTGTTGAAGTAGCACCTTCAGTAGCGCTTGAAGACGATTTAAGAGAACGTATATGTGCTGCTGCGATTCAATTAATGGAAAATATCGAGTATGTGAATGCTGGTACAGTAGAATTTTTAGTTTCTGGTGATGAATTTTACTTCATAGAAGTAAATCCACGTGTACAAGTTGAACATACGATAACTGAAATGATTACAGGCGTAGATATTGTTAAGACACAAATATTAGTTGCTGATGGTGAGAATTTATATGATGAGGCAATCAGCATGCCACAACAACAAGATATTCAGACGCTAGGTTATGCAATCCAATGTCGTATTACTACTGAAGATCCAACAAATGATTTTATGCCTGATAGTGGTAGAATCATTGCTTATCGTTCAAGTGGTGGTTTTGGCGTAAGGTTAGATGCTGGTGATGGATTCCAAGGTGCCGAAATATCACCTTATTACGATTCTTTATTAGTGAAATTATCTACACATGCAATGTCATTCAAACAAGCGAATGAAAAAATGGACCGCTCATTACAAGAAATGAGAATTCGTGGTGTTAAAACCAATGTTCCATTTTTAATTAATGTTATGAGAAACGAACAATTCAAAACAGGTGATTATACAACTAAATTTATAGAAAAGACACCGGAACTTTTTGATATTGCACCAACACTCGATAGAGGTACAAAAACGTTAGAATATATTGGTAATGTATCAATTAATGGTTTTCCAAACGTAGAAAAACGACCAAAACCTATTTATGAAACATCACCTATACCACAAGTTTCTAAAAAAGAAGTTGCAGCATTAGAAGGTACCAAACAACTATTAGACAGTAAAGGGCCAAGAGCCGTAGCTGAATGGCTAAAACAGCAAGAAGACGTTTTGATAACCGATACTACATTTAGAGATGCGCATCAATCGTTACTAGCAACGCGTGTTAGAACGAAAGATATGATGAATATTGCTTCGAAAACAGCACAAGTAATGAAAGATAGTTTCTCCTTAGAAATGTGGGGAGGTGCTACATTTGATGTAGCGTATAACTTCTTAAAAGAGAATCCTTGGGAACGCTTAGAGAGACTTAGAAAGGCAATTCCAAACGTATTATTCCAAATGTTACTTCGTGCATCTAATGCTGTCGGTTATAAGAACTATCCTGATAATGTTATTGAAAAATTTGTGGAAGAAAGTGCGGAAGCCGGTATTGATGTATTCAGAATTTTTGATTCATTAAACTGGGTAGATCAAATGAAAGTGGC
Source organism: Staphylococcus sp. mip270_02 (assembly GCF_054031535.1). Lineage (NCBI taxonomy): Bacteria > Bacillati > Bacillota > Bacilli > Caryophanales > Staphylococcaceae > Staphylococcus > Staphylococcus sp. mip270_02. Next base: position 2,245,689 of record NZ_CM132934.1, on the reverse strand, counting down.
AAATGAAGCTGTACTAAAAGCTGGTAAAATATCAGAAGGTACTATTTGTTATACAGGTGATATTCTAAATCCGAATCGCTCTGATATTTATACGTTAGAGTATTACGTAAATATGGCGAAAACACTTGAACGTGAAGGCTTCCATATATTAGCAATTAAAGATATGGCAGGTTTGTTGAAACCTAAAGCAGCAAATGAATTGATTGGTGAATTAAAAGCAGCTGTCGACCTACCAATTCATCTACACACACATGATACAAGTGGTAATGGTTTATTGGTTTATAAAGAAGCTATAGATGCAGGCGTAGATGTTATTGATACAGCTGTTGCTTCAATGAGTGGTTTAACAAGTCAACCTAGTGGTAATTCATTGTATTATGCATTAAATGGTTTTGATAGAAATATGCGTGCCGATGTTGATGGAATGGAAGCATTGTCTCATTATTGGGGAACTGTACGTCAATATTATAATGACTTTGAAAGTGATATTAAATCGCCAAATACTGAAATATATAAACACGAAATGCCAGGCGGGCAATACTCAAATCTTAGTCAACAAGCGAAGAGCTTAGGATTAGGTAATAGATTTAATGAAGTTAAAGAAATGTATCAACGTGTTAACTTCTTATTTGGTGACATTGTTAAAGTAACACCTTCCTCGAAAGTTGTTGGGGACATGGCATTATATATGGTACAAAATGATTTAGATGAAGAAACAGTGATAAAAGATGGTTATAAATTAGATTTCCCTGAATCGGTTGTTTCATTCTTCAAAGGTGATATTGGACAACCAGTGAACGGTTTTAATAAAGAATTGCAAAAAGTAATTCTAAAGGGACAAGAAGCAATTACAGATCGTCCTGGCGAATATTTAGAGCCTGTTGATTTTGAAGCGGTAAGAAAAGAATTAGAAGAAAAACAAGAGAGAGAAGTAACAGAGCAAGATATTATTAGTTATGTCTTATATCCTAAAGTTTACGAGCAATTCATTGCTACGCAAGAACAGTTTGGAAATGTATCACTATTAGATACACCAACATTCTTCTTTGGAATGCGTTCAAATGAAACAGTGGAAATAGAAATTGATACAGGTAAACGTCTAATCATTACATTGAAGACGATTACGGAACCAGATGAAAAGGGAATTCGAACAATTTTCTATGATATGAATGGACAAGCGAGACGTATATTCATTCAAGATGAAAATGTAAAAGCAAATGAAAGTGTAAAACCGAAAGCTGATAAATTAAATCCAAATCACATCGGCGCTCAAATGCCGGGTTCTGTTACTGAAGTTAAGACTTCAGTAGGTGAAACAGTTACAAGTGGACAAGCATTATTGATAACTGAAGCTATGAAGATGGAAACAACGATTCAAGCTCCATTCGACGGTGTTGTGAAGCAAGTGACAGTCCAAAGTGGCGAGGCAATTGAAACAGGGGATTTATTAATAGAAATTGAAAAAGAACCTGTTGATTAAATTTCATAGTATAATTATTTATAAACTTTTTAATGGAAACGAGTCTGGGATATAAAGTTCTTGGACAAGTGAAAAAGGCAATTTCTACTGAAACAATATAGAAATTGTCTTTTTTATTATTGTTTAGTTTAGTAGTGTTTATTAAATTATACGGAAGGGTCTTAAATTTTCAAGTATTTTAATATCAAATTACATGTTAATGCGATGTATTTTGACGAGATTCTCGAGGGGACAGGGCAAGTTGAAGACTACAGGGTGAAGATATACACTAAGAAAGCGAGCCAACAATACGAAGTATTGAATAAAAAAGAAGCACTTAGATGAATTGAATTAAATCATCTAAGTGCTATTTTTTTTAGATTTATGCTCAAAAATGTCTAAAATGTAGAAATTATATTGTTAGAAAATTTTCAAGGTCATATTATACACCTAATGTAAAAGTTTATTTGGAGTATATGTACAGAAAAATATACAATAAAAAACTGTCAACGTGCCTTTTATCTCGTTGACAGTTTTTATTGATATAACATATTCGATGTTTTACTTAGCCGCCACTTCTAATCGTCCGTAACATCAAGACAATGAAGTAGGCTATTAAACCAAAGAGTAATGTAATAAATAAAGCGTGTAATAAGGCGATAAATAAATTAACTTCTGTAATAATAGATAATGCGCCAGTAATTACTTGGAGGATAACTAATATAAATGCAGCTGTGTATCCGTAACGTATTGTACGGTTATCTTTGTAGTTATTTACTGCATGAATGAATGTAATCATTATCCATATAAAGGCGATTAATGCCATTCCTCGGTGAGTAAGGTTTACCCAATCTTGGACATTGTGAGGTATCAAATCATTAAAAGGTAATGGCCATTGGCCATATGCTAAACTAGCTTCTTTATGTCTGACTAATGCCCCAGTATAAATTGTTAAATAAACGATAATAGCCATTATCCAAGTATAAATTCTTAATGGCTTTCTAATAAATAATTCATCTGCTTCATATTTGCGATCGATTTCAAAAATAATTAAAGTTAATACAAATACTGAAGAAAATGAAATGAGCGAAATTCCAAAATGTAACGCTAAAACATAGGCATTTTGTTGCCACATTACTGCTGCAGCACCTACAAGCGCTTGTATTAGTAAGAAACCAACACTAATGATACATAATGATTTAACTTCTTTAATGTAACTAATGTGTTTCCAAGCAACGATGACTAACCAGAGAACAATAATTAAAGATAAGCCGGAAATAGCACGATGACTTAATTCAATAATCGTTTGTATTGGTAAGTTCTCAGGTAAAAATGCGCCGTGACATAGAGGCCAATCGGATCCACAACCATCTGCTGATCCAGTTTTGGTAACTAATGCGCCCCCTAATTGAACAAAAGCCATAATTACAGTTGCCAACACGGATAACCATTTTAGGTTTTTTTTGCTAAACAAGAATTAACCCCCCACATAAAAATAAAACAGTTGAGAAACTAAATTACAAATAGTCATTGTCACTGTAATTATTTTATTCCGTAATGATACATTTAAAGTTATTTTAATAAATCTTACATATAATTATAACAATAAAAACTATTTTAATTGTGTCACAAAAATGACTTTTTAGTAATGTCGTTAAAGTGTCACAAATAAGTTTACATAAATGTAGTCAATGATACAAATTTAATATATCATTGTATTATATGGAAAAATTAGGAGGGAAATTATGAACAAAGAACAAACTTTGTCGCATAATTCTAGTCGTGTGACTTTTAAAGAGTTGCAGCAAATTATCAAGATGGGATTGGTACAAGGTAATTTGATTCCTGCATTTGCTGGGTCATGGTTAGCGATTGTGTTGGCAAATCATTCCTTCCTCTCGTCAATACCACAAATCTTAATGATGTTGGTGGGCTCTACGTTAATTATGGGGGGCGCATGTGCTTTAAATAATTACTACGATCAAGATATTGACAGTATCATGCCGAGTAAACAACAGAGACCAACAGTTAATGACAGAATTTCGAATAGAAATTTATTAATGCTCAGCTTTGGAATGATGCTAATAGGGGAAGCGTTACTGTTTGCGTTAAACATACCTTCAGGTGTAATTGGACTGCTAGGTATAGTTGGTTATGTATCATTTTACTCAATTTGGTCTAAACGTCATACGGTATGGAATACAGTGATTGGTAGTTTTCCAGGTGCAGTCCCGCCTTTAATTGGGTGGACAGCAATTGAAGGAAATATTAGCTTGGTAGCAGTAGCGCTATTTTTAGTGATTTTCTGTTGGCAACCTATCCATTTTTACGCTTTAGCAATTAAACGTAAAGATGAATATTCATTAGCAAATATTCCAATGTTACCATCAGTAAAAGGGTTTAAACGTACGAGAGTAAGTATGTTTTTATGGCTAGTATTCTTATTACCACTTCCATTCTTATTAAGTAGCTTAGGAACAACGTTTATAGTGTTGGCTACACTATTAAATTTAGGGTGGTTATATTTAGGATTAACAAGCTTTAAAAAGGATTCAGATCAAACAAAATGGGCAACAAAAATGTTTATATACTCATTAAACTATTTAGTAGTTTTCTTTGTACTTGTCGTTGTCGTCTCATTAATTCAAATGTTTTAATAATTATAAATAAGGATGTAATATATGAATTTACCTATCTTACCTACAATCAGTACAAGCTTTATTGTAATTAGTGCAATCCTTGTCGCTATAGGTTGGCGCAAAATTTGGCTGAGAAAAATTGAAAGCCACAAAAAAGTAATGTTAACTGCTGCTGGTTTCGCACTAGCATTCTTTATTATTTACGCATCAAGGACTATTTTTATTGGTAATACTGCATTTGGTGGTCCAGACTCAGTTAAACTTTATTATACAATTTTCTTAGTCTTCCACATTAATTTAGCAACAATTGGTGGAGTTTTAGGACTTTTACAAATCATTACTGCTTTTAAAGATAAATTTAAAGTGCATAGATTTGTCGGACCAATTGCTTCTATAATCTGGTTCTTCACAGCAATAACAGGTGTAGCCGTATATTTATTACTTTATGTATTTTATCCAGGTGGAGAAACAACGTCATTAATTAAAGCGACATTCGGTTTATAATTAATATTGGAAAATGTTAGTCTTTTATTTGAACTAGGGAATATGGAAAGGGCAGCGGGCAGAAATTTGTTTTATAAACAGATTTGATAGCCCGTTTCCATTATTTACGATTAGAAAACATAAATCTAAGTTACTAAGTCGATAAGTACTAGTCATAAGCAACTCGTTAAAAATAGCTATGAAGATATCTATCCAGGACGGTAGATTTCTTCATAGCTATTTTTTTAATTACAATTTAAATATAAGAGTAGGAGTGGAGAAACAATTTTGGTTTAAATGAATTTGTTATATAATTCAACCTAGCTAATAATAATTATTTTAAATATAACTATTTATACGGTGCCGTTACTACGTATAATGTGTATAGTGTGTTGTTATTTCGCGATATATCTTTGTAAATGTTTAGCCGTTACAGAATCATCTACAGCTAACAACCCTTGGGGTGTTCCTTGATAAAGTAGCCTACCGCCTTTTTCTCCTGCAAATGGACCGATATCGATAATCCAGTCAGCGTGTGTCATCATCGTTAAGTTATGTTCGATAATAACTACTGTGTTTTTATCATGGATTAGACTTTCAAAACTGTCTAATAAAATAGGGATATCATCTTCATGTAATCCTGTAGTTGGTTCATCAAATATGAAAATATGTTGGTGGACAGTTTGTGTTAAATATTTACTAAGTTTAACGCGTTGTATTTCACCGCCAGATAATGTGTCGAGAGTTTGTCCTAAAGTCATATAATCCAGACCAGTAGATTTTAACGCTTCTAAATGTTGAGCAATATTTTTCTTTTCTTGAAAAAATGAAATTGCTTCATCTACTGTTAATGCTAAAATATCTGCAATATTATACCCTTCTATTTTTGCATTTAATACTTCGGGTTTATAACGCTTTCCATGACACAAATCACACGTTTGAGTAAAGTCTGGCATAAAGGCTAATTCTGTTTTGATGATACCTCTACCATGACATTCAGGGCATGCACCTTCGGAGTTGTAGCTGAACATGGCTTTTTTTAAATGAGTTTCTTCACTGAAATAAGTTCTTACATCATCAAATATATTTAAATAAGTGAGTAAATTTGAGCGACTTGATGCATGTACGGGTTTTTGATTTATAAAAATTGTATTAGGTTTTTGTTTTAAACCTGCGTGTATCAGTGAACTTTTTCCAGAACCAGCCACACCTGTAACAACAGTCATTGCCTGTTTGGGCAATTTAACAGAAACGTCTTTTAAATTATTTTTATCAATGTGTTCTAAATTGATAAAATCATGGGGGATTCTAGGATTTGGTTTTAAATTATGTTGTTTCCGTAAGGCTAAACCTGTATGTGTAGATGATTTCAACAAACTTTCATAACTTCCTGTAAATGTAATTTCTCCTCCGTTTTTACCAGCTAGAGGACCTAAATCAATGATATGATCAGCTATGCTTATAACATCAGGGTCATGCTCAACTACTAAAACTGTGTTGCCTTTATCTTTTAATGATTGAATGATTTCGTTAATTCGTTGTATATCATCAGGATGTAACCCAATGCTTGGTTCATCTATAATATAGACGAGATCGCTTAGTGCACTATTAAGATGCCTTATTAATTTAATCCGCTGTGATTCGCCACCGGATAATGTAGTTGTTTCTCTGGAAAGCGTTAAATAATTTAATCCGATATAACTTAATGAAGATAGCTGTTGTTGCAATGGTTCGATGATAACTTTTGCTTTTGTTGAATTAATTCTTCTTATGAAATTTAACGCTTCATCTATGGATAAATTAGTGAAGTCTGCAATGTCTAAATCATTAATTTTACATTGTAATACATTTGGATTTAGTCTTTTACCGAGACACGTTGGACATTTTTTAGAAGTGACTACGCGATCGATAGCTTCTTTAAATCTATTTTTTTCAAAGTTATCATTTAGTAGGAAAGAACGCCTAAACCGATGGATTAAGCCTTCAAATTTTGCTGTTTTCGGCCAATTCTCTGGAGGGTTTTTTAATTTAGTTGGTTTTGTATAAAGTAAAGTATTGAATTCTTCTTCTGAATAATCTTTTAATTTTTTATCATTATCAAAAAGCCCAGAATATAAATAGCGTTTGCCACGCCAACTATCCGGTCTGAATGATGGAAATTGAATTGCGTCTTCGTTGAGTGATTTATCATAATCTAACAATTCGTCTAAATCGATATCTTCTACATAACCTAAGCCTGAACATTCGGGACACATGCCCTTAGGATTATTAAAAGAAAATATGTCTGAGTAACCAACAAATGGTACGCCAATACGTGACCATAGCAATCTGACAGATGCATAAATATCTGAAATTGTACCTACTGTAGAACGTGAATTACCACCTAATCTTTTTTGGTTAATTATCATTGCTACTGGCAAATGCTCAATTAAATCTACATTAGGTTTTGAAAATTGAGCTAACTGATGTTGTATGTATGTTGAATAAGTTTCGTTTAATAAACGTTCAGATTCTGCAGCAATCGTGCTAAAAACCAAAGAAGATTTTCCAGATCCAGAACGTCCTGTAAATACGGTTATTTGATGTTTAGGTATATCGATTGAAATGTTTTTTAAGTTATTTTGCTTAGCGCCATGTACGCGAATCATTGACATTGTCATTCACCTCTTATAATACATTCTACCCTTAAATTGTTTTGTAATACTTAAATTGGTTAGAAAAGTATATACCCTTAGAAAAATGCATATATTTTAATAATTCGTCATTATATAATGACATACCTTGCTTGTGATATATTGAAACATGTACAATAAACAAAAGATAACTATAGGTGGGTGAGTGATGAAAAAACTAATAATAAAAGTTATTGGTGTACTATTATTGATTTCTTTCTTGATATATCTTTTTTACTCGCCACGTTTGAAGTTTGACGTTTTGGAAAATCCAAATAAAAATTCGACAAAAACAACTCAAAACAAAGACTTTCAAGAAAATGAGCAAAATGTTGAAAATACAATGCCCAAGGAAGGGATAGGAACTTGGATTGGCCAAAATCTAAAAAAACTTACAGATACATATGGACAAGCTGAAAGAGTGTATTCATATAAAGGTGATTTTAAAAATTATGTATTCAAAGAAAAGGATCAATATTATTTAGTTACAACTAAACATAATATAATTAAATCTGTATATGCTACTGGAAAAGAAGCAAAAGTAAATCCAGTCAAAATATCTGATAATGCTTCAAATGTATTCGAGAAATTTAGCATAAATCCAGAACCAACAATCAAAGCAAATGGAAAAAAATATGAGTTAGAAATTTCCGATTCAGATATGAAAACTCAAACACTTATAAAATTTAAAGATATTTATGCTCAAATTTATATTGATCAACAAGCAAATAAAATTGTTGCAGTAAGATATTTAGACAGTGATGCATTAGCAGCGTTTAAACCTTATCAAATGTTGGGTGATAAAGAAGATGGAGAAGTTGCACGTAAACAAAAAGATTTACCATATGAGCAAAACGCAAACCAATTGATGACATTATATGAAATTACTAATGAAATGAGAAAATTAAAAGATGCTAAACCTTTGCGTATAAATAATGATTTAGCACATATTGCATCATTTAACTTGTATGAAGCAATTGGGACTGATAGTGTTGAATTTACTGAGGATGCTTTAAAACAGCAATTAAATGAGCAAGAAATACCATTTGTATCTACGAGTCAAAACGTGGGTTATGATTTCAATGAAGTGCCAACACTTATTCATAGTTGGTTAAATTCGGATATTCATCGATCTAGAATGTTGAACTCAAAATATAATGAAATGGGTGGGGAAGTGACAAATGGTTACTATACGCTCATTTTTGTAGAAGATAAATAGATAGGAGTTAGTTGATTATGATAACTGAAGAAACACTGACCGTACTCGACGAAATAGAAGCCTTAAGTGATAAAATATTAGAGTCTCGTTTGTATCAAGAATATAGAGAATCAGAACAAGCGCTTGCTGATAATGACGAAGCACATCTCTTGTATCAAGCTTTTTTAAAATCAAAAGATAAATATGATGAAATTATGCGTTTTGGTAAATACCACCCAGATTACCAGAACGTAATGTTAGATACGCGTAAACGTAAAAGGGCTTATGAAATGCTGCCAGTCGTTATGGATCACAAACAAAAAGAAGTTGCATTGCAGGAATTGATTGATCAAGTGATTGTGAAAATTGCATATGCTGTTTCTGAAAATGTAAAGATTGAAGCAGGTAATCCATTTTTTCAAAAAGACGCAGGTGGTTGTGCAACAGGTGGATCATGTAGCTGTTCACTATAAATAAAGTAGGGCAACGAAACCAAAAATTTATTTTGGTCTCGTTGCCCTGTTTTTTTAATTTTAATGATAAGTATTTTTAAATCGTTGTGCTAAATCAGGTCTGTCAGTTACTAATGTGTGTGCCCCGTAAAAAACCAAATCGTTCATTAAATCAAGGTTATTTACGCCACAATAACCTGGGACGATATTGCGTTCATTTAACCATTTGATAAACTTAGGTGAAGTTAACTTTATACCTTTAAATGATACAAACAGTTGGAAAGTGTTGGCACGGGGTTGAAAAGTATTACCTAGGCCCGTATAAAATTTCAACAATCCTTCTGCTACCTCGTTTTGACTTGCGCCAATAGCTACAGTTCCATTACTTATTATATTAAAGCGCTCAATTTGTTTACTGTAGAAGCTTGATACTAAGACGCGTTGTTGTGCATTATTAGCAACGATAATTTCATAAATGATTTCAGGGGCAAGCTGACCTTGTTCACTTTTTGGATCATCTTGTAAATTAACACTTATAAGTTGATTAGGATACGTTTTTAATAATTCATCAAATGTTAAAATTTTTGCATCTTCATGGCCACGATAAGGATGAACGCCGTTAATATCAGTAAAGTGGTAGCCAGCATCTAATTGTTTAAGTTCTGCTAACGTATGTTCTGATATTTTTCCGGAACCATTTGTAGTACGATCGATGTCATTATCATAAAAAACAACAAGTTCATGATCTTTTGTTAATCTTACATCTGTTTCAAATCCATCTATTTCATGGGCTACCGCGTTATCAAAAGCTAATTTAGTTTGCTCAGGTCTAACCGCCATACCACCGCGATGTGCAAAAATATATGGTGCAGGTTTAGAAAAGAAAGGTGGTATACTTTGATTATGTGGTTTAGCACTGTATTTAGTAAAAAAGAAAATACTACCCATTAAGCCTACAGTACCTAAAAATCCACCTTTAATTAGTTTGTTGAATTTTGTCACGAACATTCCTCCTCAAGTTGTGTATATAAAGTAATATAGCAAAAGTACAGGAGAGTTCAAAATAATTGTTATTTATAAATTGAAAAAGACATGATATTATATAATGGCTAATAATTGGAGTGATAAGAATATGAATGTTATACCTAGAATAAGTTTGATTATATATTTGAAACACATGAAACATGAAAGACAGATAAGAAAATTTGGTCATATTGTAAGTGCAAATAGACAAGGTCGTTTCTTAGTTATGTATATTAATGAGTCAGAAGCGGATGATATTGTAAACAAATTGATGAAACTTAAATATGTTAAACATGTAGAAGGTTCGCCTTATAAGTATTTGAAGAAAACTTATGAGAAAGAGCAACATGAAATCATGTAAGTTACTCTACAAATCATAACCTTTTGCACATCAATAGTGTATAAATAATAGTTTCATCAACGAATAAATATATGGAAGCCACAATAGTACAACGTATGTCTAATGTGGCTTATTTTTTTCTTTATTGTAAGGGTGGTATCCATCTTTGTAATCTTAAGACACTAGTTAAATAATTGAAATATAACTCAGTTTCGTGGAATAATTCGAGTGGTTGAACTTCAATGGCTTTTACGTCTATATTATATTTAGCTGCTTGATCGTTAATCATTTCAAATTTTTTGTTTGAAGTTGGATATGGATAATTAAGTGCATTAAGCATAATATACATTGCTTGAAAATGCTGCCCACTAGTTGGTTTCATAATTAGAGCGACAGATGAACGTTGATTTTCAGATTTAGGTGAATGGAAATAAACAAGGTGATCGATTCTTTCGAAATTGTATTCGATTAATGTATTAAACTCAAACAAATCTGTTAGGCCTTCACCTAATTTTATAAATGATTGTTTCATTAATAATGTTCCTCCTTAATCATTGCATTAAGCATTATATAAAATTTATTTTAAGAATGGAAGTGTCTATTATATGAGAGTAATATCTGGTGTACATAAAAGTAAAGCTTTAGAGAGTATGGAAGGGCGCAATACGAGACCAACAATGGATAAAGTTAAAGAAGGTATTTTTAATAGTTTACATGAAGTTTCAGGTATAGGTTTGGACTTATTTGCTGGGAGCGGTGCTTTAGGAATCGAAGCGTTGTCACGTGGTATGGATCAAATGATTTTTGTAGATCAAAATTTTAAAGCAGTGAAAGTGATTAAAGCAAATTTAAGAACATTAAATATTGAAGCACAAGCAGAAGTATATAAAAACAGTGCCGACCGTGCTTTAAAAGCCTTATCTAAACGAGATATACAATTTGATGTGATATTTTTGGATCCTCCTTATGAAAAAGGTTTGATAGATGAATCACTCGAAGGTATCGCAAAGTTTAATTTGTTAAAAGAAAATGGTATTATCGTTTGTGAGTTCCATCATCACGAGAATATAAAAACTGAACCATTCCATGTGATAAAACGTTATCACTATGGATTGACAGACACTTTGTTATTAGAAAAAGGAGATTAAAATGTCTACAACTAAAGCAGTCATTCCAGGGAGTTTTGATCCAATTACATATGGGCATATTGATATTATAGATAGAAGTGCGGATCGCTTTGACGAGTTACACATTTGCGTTTTGAAAAATAGTAACAAAGCAGGTACTTTTTCTATTGAAGAACGTATTGAGTTAATTGAGGAATCAGTAAAACATTTAAATAATGTGACAGTACATCATTTTAATGGATTATTAGTTGATTTTTGCGACGAAATCGGCGCACAAACAATAATCAGGGGATTAAGAGCTGTGAGTGACTTTGAATACGAGTTAAGACTAACATCTATGAATAAAAAACTTAACAGCAACGTAGAAACGATGTATATGATGACAAGTACAAATTATTCTTTTATAAGTTCAAGTGTCGTAAAAGAAGTAGCAGCATATAAAGCTAATGTGTCAGATTTTGTACCTGTACATGTTGAAAAAGCATTAAATGAAAAATTCAAGAAATAACAAAAAGAGTGGTTCAATAATCTAATTAGAGATTTTGATTATTGAACCACTCTTTTTGGATTTATAAACAAATAGTTAGGTTAACAAAGTTTATGTCATACAGATGCGCTTTAAACGCGTATGACATGTGTATTGAAATCATTGGCAGTTTCACCTGAAATGAGGTTATAAATTTTTGTAGCGTGTATTTCATGTTTAAAAAAATGTGCATTTTGTTTATTTAGTTGAGTAATATAATTGCGTTCAGGAAAAATTTGTTTCAATTGTTTTAAATATTGCTGTCCTTTTTGAGTCATGCCTAAGACCCTAACAGCATGTATTGCTTCAGGTTTTTGTTGCTGTTTCAAATTCAATAAAATATTCATTAATAATCGTTGAATGTGTGTATAGGTAAATCGTTTCGTTTTTAATAGAGTCATAAACTGTTCGAAATTTTCTGCTTGGTCAATAAATTGAATTACTCGATTTTCGAAACCTTCACTCATGGTATAGATTTGGTTTAAGGAATCTGTATCTTGGTTTAATATTGCGTATTTTAAATAGTGGAATGTGTCATTTACTGAAACATTTGGAACAGTATAATAGGGGTGAACAGACTCAGGAACTACTTGTTTCCATTGTGCATTAGCATTTTGAAGTGATTTGCGAATTGAAGTGCCGCTCGCAAAACCTAAGTTCGCTATTTCTTTGTCATGATGTGCACTTTGCAAACGTGATATAGTCCATGGTTGTATTGTTGGTGCCCATTTTTGAATTGCTCTGATATAAGAAATACCAAGTGTATTATTTGGTGAAGACAGTAATTCATTGTTAGTTATTAGTTCACTAAGGATTCTAGGATAACTCTTACCTTCTTTTGTTTTTTCGGCAAACTGTATGGATTGTTCTGCATTTGAGATGTCTTCTGCTAATGTTAGAAAAGCATCTATATTTCCAGACTCACTACCAAAAGATAAATGATCAATATTTAAATAATTAGCAACTTTTACGGCTAATTCAGCAAAATATTGTCCTGCCGATAACGATGCAAAGACAGGAAGTTCAATTACTAAGTCAACTGCGCTTAATGCCATACGCGTGCGTTTAAATTTATTATAAATTGCTGGTTGTCCTCTCATTACAAAGCTTCCACTCATAATTGCGACAGAAACTTCAGAGCCGGTTATTGACTTTGATTGCTGAGCATGATATAAGTGACCATTGTGGAAAGGATTATATTCAGTGACTAGTGCAACACTTTTCATTTGCAATTCTTCCTTTCAGAATTCATTATAGTTATTGTAACAGATATAATTGTGTTAAGAAAAAATCTTGACAACTTATGTCTATAAAGTTAAAATAAATTTTGTGCTTGATAGAGGTGAAGCCATATGAAATGGTCAATAACACAATTAAGAAAATTCCAAGATAAACCATTTGAGTTCCATCAAACGGTTAATTTTGATCATTTAGTAAAATCATTAGATTTAATAGATCTATCTGATATTGATGTTGAGGGTGAACTAACCGTCAGATCAAATGAAGTCATTGCAGATATGCATATAACAGGAACATACACAATGGCATGTGCACGTACATTGGTTCCAGTTGAAGTTCCTTTAGATATTAAATCTCAAGAGATTTTTGATTTAGAGGGATACGAGCAGTATGGCAACGATGAAGAAGATGATGAACATTACCATGATGCAACAGACGGTATGATAAATCTAAAGGATATTGCTGAAGAATTAGTTATTATTGAAAAGCCAATGCGTGCTTTTTCAAATGAAAGCGATCAGATGTTACGAGAAGGTAATGGTTGGGAAGTTATTGACGAAGAACAAGCGATTGAACTTGCACAAGAGAAGGAATCTTCCGAATCAGAGCAAATCGATCCTAGGCTTCAAAAACTACAACAATTATATGACGAAGAGCAATAGCGGATTTAACTAATCTATAGTATAATGGATTATTGAATCTAAAAATATCTATTTAGTGTTTGAATATAAGGAGGATTATCATGGCAGTACCAAAAAGAAGAACGTCAAAAACAAGAAAAAATAAACGTCGTACGCATTTAAAAATTTCAGTACCTGGTATGACAGAATGCCCAAATTGTGGAGAATACAAATTATCTCACCGTGTATGTAAGAACTGTGGTTCATACAATGGCGAAGAAGTTGTATCAAAATAATTTCAATAATTTAAAGGTTACGTTATAACCTAATCGAATCGTTCATTAATTATTCACTTGATAATTTTTGGACGATTTTTTATTTTAGTGGTAGGATTTTTTTATTATCAACTGATGGGTTGTGTAAAAATGATGGAAACAATAAATGCGCAAATTATTATAAATAAAATAGAAAACAATGAAGTTCAATGGCTATATGATCACTTTAGTGAATATTTTCAAGATGTCACATCTATAAATGACTTGGAACAAATATTAAGTAATTATAATGCCATTAGAGGTCAGAACCATTTATATAGACACTTACATATAAATCGACATCAAGAATACATTTGGTTTGATAATAAAATGACTACAGGGGTAAGTGTTTTTCTGAATAAATATCAGGAAATTATTGGGATGACGTTGGTACTGATTAAACATATACGTGGTATGAAACAATCAAAGCAATATTACACAATACCGATTAAATCCAAATGTTTTGTTTATTGGGGCGGTGATAATGAGTTAATCAATTATCACTATCAATATAAAAATCAGAGACTAGCAATGGACCTTATAAAAGTTGAAGACGGATGCACATATAACGGTGATTCAAATCAATGTGAAAATTATCATATTTATGATTTGCCCATTGTTGCTCCAGCAAATGGTGTTGTTGAAGAAATCGTCGACGGAATCTCAGATAGTATACCTGGTGAGATGAATACTGTTCATCCTGAAGGTAATTATATAGTTATAAAACATGGTCATAAAGAATATAGTTTGATTGCACACATTAAACCACATTCATTTAAAATTGAAAAAGGTGACGAATTATTACGTGGCCAACATATAGCTAACGTTGGTAATTCCGGCAATTCATCAGAACCGCATATTCATTTTCAAGTAATGAATGATAAAAACTTGCAAGTAACACAAACATTGAAAATTCAATTCCATAATAATATTGCTCCTGTTAAAGGAGATGAAATAACGTATAATGGTGATAGTATATTAATAGAAAAAGAACAACCGTTTTCTAAAATCGCAAAAAATATTCATACAAATATTACACACTTATTCAAAGGTTGAAAATAAATTGATAAAGAGGCTATGCTATGGAAATGATTACTTCAGCACAAAATAGTAAAGTTAAAAGCGCGAATAAATTAAAAAAGAAACGCGAAAGAGATAAAACTGGATTAGCACTTATTGAAGGTTACCACTTAATTGAAGAAGCATATAAAAGTAATTTGATAATCCAACAATTATACGTTGTCGATGCAGAAAGATTGGATGACAACTTAAAGAATTATGCACAAGAAGTATTTGAAATTAATCTGAAAGTTGCGGAAGTATTATCAGGTACAGTGACACCACAAGGTTTTTTCGCTGTTATTGAAAAACCTGAATATGAAATAACTTCTGCTAAACAAGTGTTGCTTATCGATTGTATACAAGATCCAGGCAATTTAGGCACTTTAATCCGTACTGCAGACGCTGCAGGGCTAGATTTGATAGTGCTTGAAAAGGGGACTGCAGATCCTTATCAGGATAAAGTATTACGTGCAAGCCAAGGGAGTGTATTCCACTTACCTATCGTCACAAAAGATTTAAGTGAGTTTATTGAAAACTTTGAAGGCGAAGTATATGGTACAGCATTAGAAAACGCAGTAGATTACCATCAAGTTTCAAGTCAAGATGCTTTTGCATTATTACTAGGTAATGAAGGCGATGGTGTAAATTCGAAATTATTAGAACAAACAACACAAAATTTAATAATTCCAATTTATGGTAAGGCTGAAAGTTTAAATGTTGCTATTGCAGGGAGTATCGTAATGTATCACTTGAAAGGTTGACCCCTTTGTGAATAATCGTATATAATAAAGACAATGAAATTTAAATAATTACCGATAAAAAGACTTAAACTATATCATACAGATGTATAAGGGAGATTATTCAAGACTGAAAGATAATCCACTGTATTTAGTTTTTTTCACCTTTTTGGTTACTTAAAGAAATTTAAGTCGGATATCATTTCCGTTATCAATGACAACAAGTGTATGCTTATGCATAAATTTGGGTGGTACCACGGAAGGCTTTCGTCCCAGTTTCAAGGGATGAAAGTCTTTTTTGTGTTTTTTAATTTAAATAACTCGATCATATTTTAAAAATAGGAGGGCTAAGTATGACACAAACTGAAGCTATGTCAGAAATAAAACAACAAGCATTAGTCGATATCAATGAAGCTCAAAATGAAAAAGAATTACAAGATGTAAAGGTTAAGTATTTAGGAAAAAAAGGTTCGGTTACTGGTTTAATGAAGCATATGAAAGATCTACCGAACGAAGAAAAACCTGCTTATGGTCAACAAGTAAATGAAGTGAGACAGACAATTGAAGGTGAAATTGACTCACGCCGTGAATTGTTAGCAAATGAACAATTAGAACAACAACTTAAAGAAGAACAAATCGATGTAACCTTACCTAGCCGTAAAATTGCTAATGGTGCAAAACATCCATTAACACGCACTATTGAAGAAATTGAAGATTTATTCTTAGGTCTTGGTTACGAAATTGTAGATGGTTTTGAAGTAGAGCAAGATTATTATAATTTTGAAGCATTAAACCTACCAAAATCTCATCCAGCTAGGGATATGCAAGACAGTTTTTACATAACTGATGAAATATTGATGCGTACACACACATCTCCAGTTCAAGCAAGAACTATGGAAAAGCGTAATGGACAAGGACCGGTTAAAATTTTATGTCCGGGGAAAGTTTATCGTCGTGACTCAGATGATGCTACACACAGCCATCAATTTACGCAAATTGAAGGATTAGTTGTAGATGAAAATATTAAAATGAGTGATTTAAAAGGAACATTAGAATTATTGGCAAAACAATTATTCGGTGAAGATAGAGAGATTCGTTTACGCCCAAGCTATTTCCCATTCACAGAACCTTCAGTAGAAGTAGATGTATCTTGCTTCAAGTGTAAAGGAGAAGGTTGTAATGTATGTAAACACACAGGCTGGATTGAAATTTTAGGGGCTGGGATGGTGCATCCTAACGTACTTGAAATGGCAGGATTTGATTCAACTAAATATTCAGGTTTCGCATTTGGAATGGGGCCGGACCGTATTGCAATGTTGAAATATGGTATAGAAGATATAAGACATTTCTATACCAATGATGTACGTTTCTTAAGTCAATTTAAAGCAGTAGAAGATAGAGGTGAAAAATAATGTTTATTTCAAAAGAATGGTTAGAATCATATGTTGAGGTTGATCAACCTGTTAACATACTTGCAGAACGTATTACACGAACTGGTATAGAAGTAGACGATATCATTGATTATACAAAAGATATTAAAAACCTAGTTGTAGGCTATGTGCAATCAAAAGCAGCACACCCTGACGCTGATAAACTCAATATTTGTCAAGTTGATATCGGTGAAGAAGAACCAGTCCAAATCGTTTGTGGCGCACCTAATGTAGATGCAGGCCAAACAGTTATTGTTGCAACAGTAGGGGGTAGATTGCCTGGTGGAGTGAAAATTAAACGTGCAAAGTTACGTGGAGAACGTTCAGAAGGCATGATTTGTTCACTTCAAGAAATTGGTGTACCAACTAACTTAGTCCCTAAACAATTCGAGGACGGTATCTATGTGTTTTCATCAGAAGTAACTCCAGGAATAGATGCGTTAAGTGCATTATACTTAAACGATCAAGTTATGGAATTTGACCTTACACCAAATAGAGCTGATGCATTGAGTATGATTGGTACAGCTTATGAGACAGCAGCATTATATAATGTGCCAATGGTAAAACCAGAAACACAAAGTAATGAAAATGATGAACAAACTAATGATGAAATCAGCGTAACTGTTCAAAATGACGATAAGGTACCTTATTATAGTGCACGTGTTGTAAAAGATGTGACAATCAAACCTTCCCCAGAATGGATGCAAATGCGCTTGATTAAAGCTGGTATTCGTCCAATTAATAATGTGGTTGATATTTCAAATTATGTTTTAATCGAATATGGTCAACCATTACACATGTTTGATAAAGACCAAATTGGTTCTAAAAAAATCGAAGTTCGTCAAGCAAAAGAAGATGAAATTATAACAACATTAGATGATCAAGAACGTAAATTAGTAGCATCTGATATCGTAATCACAAACGGTAATTCACCAATCGCTATTGCTGGCGTTATGGGTGGAGATTTCTCAGAGGTAACTGAAGCGACAACAAATGTTGTTATTGAAGGTGCTATTTTTGATCCAGTATCAATTCGCCATACATCAAGACGTTTGAATTTAAGAAGTGAAGCTTCTAGTCGTTTTGAAAAAGGAATTGCTACAGAATTTGTAGATGAAGCGGTTGATCGTGCTTGTTATTTACTTCAAACATACGCAGGTGGTACTGTCACACAAGGCCGTGTTGCTGAAGGTGATTTAGGCGAGTTTGTAACACCTATTGATATTTCAGTTGCAAAAGTTAATCAAACAATTGGTTTTGAACTATCTGCAAAAGACATTGAAGCTATCTTCGTTCAACTTGGTTTTGAAACTACGAACGCTGATGATGTACTAACTGTGATGGTACCTTCACGTCGTAAAGACATCACAATTAAAGAAGACTTAATTGAAGAAATCGCACGTATATATGGTTATGATGAAATTCCTTCAACACTACCAGTATTTGAACATGTTACACATGGTTCATTAACGGATAGACAGTCTAAGTCTCGTATTGTAAAAGCATCTTTAGAAGGTGCAGGCTTAAACCAAGCAATTAATTATTCACTTGTCGATAAAGAACGAGCTAATCACTTTGCATTGCAAAACCGTGATACAGTTGCGTTGTTAATGCCGATGAGTGAAGCTCACTCTACGTTACGTCAAAGTTTGATTCCACATTTAATTGATGCTGTCGCATACAATGTAGCACGTAAAAATAACCACGTGCGCTTATATGAACTTGGCCGTGTCTTCTTTGGTAACGGTGAAGGTGAATTACCAGACGAGGTTGAATATTTAAGTGGTATTTTAACAGGTGATTACACTGTGAACGCTTGGCAAGGTAAGAAAGAAGAAATTGACTTCTTCGTAGCTAAAGGAATTGTGGATCGAGTGGCGGAGAAGTTAGATATACAATTTGAATATGAAGCCAGTGAAATTAACGGTTTACACCCAGGTAGAACGGCTTACGTGAAATTAAATGGAAAAGTTATTGGATTTGTAGGAGAATTACATCCACAAATTGAAAAAGACAACGATTTAAAACGTACTTACGTATTCGAGTTGAATTATGATGAATTAATGGCAGTATCTGTAGGTTATATTAATTATCAACCAATACCTAGATTCCCAGGTGTATCAAGAGATATTGCATTAGTTATTAACCGTGATATGCCTTCAGCAAAATTAGTAAATACAATTCATCAAAATGGTGGCGATATATTACAAGAAGCTGAAGTATTTGATGTTTATGAAGGTGAACATGTCGCTGAAGATGAAAAATCTATAGCAATTCGTTTATCATATTTAGACACTGAAGATACGCTTACTGATGATAAAGTAAATGCGGTACATGAAGCAATATTGACTGCCTTACAAGCGAAAGGCGCTACAATCAGATAGCCATAATTAAAGAGTGATAGATGTTTTTAATGCTATAAAAAGTATGGCATACAGTTGAAAGTGATTTAAACAAATCAATAAAAAACACACCTCCATTTGAAGTGACTCTTAAAAGTTAGATTTTCAGTCTAACTTTTGGAACAGCACGATTTCAAACTTGGAGGTGTGTTTTACATTTATACCAGAATTATTTAATGTATTAATTATGTCTTATTGAATTTACAGTGTAAATAGAAAAACATTTCAATGGCTGTTCATAGTACAAAGGGGAGATAACGATAAATAATAGTATTAAAGGTAAATATACACTCTTATTTATGCTTTTTTTGTACTAAGTTTTCAGCTTTTTGCCTATTTGCAAAATGTTTTTTTGAAATACTATCAAGATAAGCTATGCCTCTACGCTCAATTAATTTAGCGGCGGTTAAGTCAACTTTGTTACTTGCGCCTTTAGGGATTTCCATTTTGACTGAACGAGATAAATTATCCATATGTTTAACAAATGCGTATCTTGAGATGATACTTGCAGCTGCAATAGCAATGGATTTTGATTCTCCTTTAGTTTCGAATTTAGTTTTACTGTTAAAGGGTAGTTCACTCAACGCATAGCGCTTGTATACACCAGCTTCAGCGAATTGGTCAATGACAATATAATCTAATTCCTCTGTATCAATTTTTTGTGTCACATTTTTAATAGCTTCATTGTGTAAAACAGCTTTCATTTTCACTTGAGACCAACCTACTTGTTGTTTTTCGTTATATTTATCATTGTTCATTGTTAACAATGAATGAGGGATGAAAGTTACAAGTTGTTCTGCTAGTTCAATAATCTTAGCATCAGTTAATCTTTTAGAGTCATCTACACCTAATGCTTTTAAGATTTGAACATTTTTTTTAGAGACATAAGCTGCACATACCGTAAGTGGCCCAAAGTAATCACCACTGCCAGCTTCATCGCTGCCAATACAATTATAACGGTTATATTGTATTGCTTGTTGTGAGTTTGATGATTTAGCTGTATTTTTTTTAGCTGGAACAACATTTGGTAATAATTGTGATGCAATGGATTCAGCATCTTTACCTTGAAACATTACTTTATTTGAATTATATACAGAAATAGATGTGTTTTTATATTTTGTTTTAGCTTTCATACCTTGGGATACATTTGTAGTATCAAAAGATATTTTCGACATTAATTGATCGATCTGTTGTTTAGTTAATTTGTGTACAACATTAGACATGTTATTGACCTCACTTTATATAAAAAACTGAATTAAATTTTAGACAGTTAACATCATATCATATGTGTAGAATTTGAGAATAGATTGTATGGTTTACATATGTTTTAGTGGAAGAAAATTTTTACCAATATAGACAAAATTAAAATAAATCACAAGATTTTTTAATATAACAAATCTCACCACTTACAAAATAATATTATGTCGTGTATAATAGTTCGTGATAAATATTATAAATAACTAGATTACATACTTAATGGAAGAATAAGTTCGGAAATTTACATTCAAAGTCAGGAGTTATTATATGGGTGAGTTTAAAAATCGGATTAACGTAACTATAAATGATCAACATTATACAATCGTCGGAGAGGACAACCCTGAGCATATCCGTTATGTAGCGCATTTAGTAGATGAGAGGCTGAAAACACTGGCTAGTAAAAGCGCAGGTCTTGATACTACTAGAAAAGCTATTCTTACAGCTGTAAACATAATGCATGAAAAAGTACAGTTAGAAGAAGAAAATTACCGTTTACAACAAGAAATAAAACAATTAAAAAATAGAGAAGAATAATGATTATTGATTTAATAATCGTAATTATTTTCCTTTACATAGGCATGATTGGATTTAGAAGGGGAACTTGGTTAAGTACATTACATTTAGGTTCAACACTGTTCTCACTTTGGGTGGCGCATCGTTTATATTCACAAATTTCACAACGATTAGAGTTATTTGTGCCGTTTCCTAAAACGCGTGCATATGATTTGAACTATGCATTTCAATTTGATAACCTACAGCAACGTTTTGATCATATCGTAGCATTTTTAATTATAGCAACTGTTACGAAAATACTTTGCTATGGTATTGTCGTTCTATTTGATAATGTAATAACATCTAGACAACCTAATTTGATAAGTCGTGGGTTAGGTGTAATAATGAGTGTGATTTCTTCAACTATTATTTGTGCTACTTTGTTTTATATGATTTCAATATACCCGCTTGAATTCATACAACAACAGTTGATGGAAGGGCATTTGGCTGAATACTTTGTAATTCATGTGCCATTCATATCAACATATGTACTAAATATATAAGATGCTTTAGAATATAAACATATAAGGTTTTATAAAATATAGGAGGTCAGGACATAATCAATTTACTGAATTTGAACAGTAATCTGTCTTGACCTTTTTCTATGGAGTGAAAATA
This sequence comes from Staphylococcus sp. mip270_02, assembly GCF_054031535.1. Taxonomy (NCBI): domain Bacteria; kingdom Bacillati; phylum Bacillota; class Bacilli; order Caryophanales; family Staphylococcaceae; genus Staphylococcus; species Staphylococcus sp. mip270_02. The sequence goes on along the minus strand of NZ_CM132934.1, from coordinate 2,223,539 downwards.
ATGACAAAAAAAGATATTATTCAATTATTAGAAAAAATAGCTACCTATATGGAATTAAAAGGCGAAAATACATTTAAAGTATCGGCATATAGAAAAGCCGCACAAAGCCTTGAAATTGACGAACGTCCAATAGAACAAATAGAAGATGTGACTCAATTAAAAGGTATCGGCAAAGGCGTAGGTGAAGTAATAGATGAATACCGTAAAAATGGCACTTCATCTACATTAGAATCTTTGAAGCAAGAAGTACCAGAAGGTCTTATTCCATTATTGAAAATTCAAGGTTTAGGTAGTAAAAAAATAGCTAAATTGTATAAAGAATTGGAAATTGATGGGAAAGAAGCATTACAAGCTGCATGTGAACAAGGATTGGTAAGTGAATTAAGTGGTTTTGCCAAAAAGACAGAACAAAATATATTGGAAGCTGTAAAAGCATTAGGCGCTAAAAAAGATAATTATCCTATTGATCAAATGCGTGGATTAAATAAAATTATAGACGCTTATTTGTCACAAATTGACGCTATTGTACAATATGAAGTTGCTGGAAGTTTTAGAAGGTATAAAGAAATGAGTAAGGATTTGGATTATATAATTAGTACAGATGAACCAGCTAATGTGCAACAAGCATTATTAAATATTCCGAACAAAGTAAAAGATGTCGCCGTTGGTCAAACAAAAGTATCATTAGAACTAAGTTTTGATGATGAAACCATTGGTGTTGATTTTAGGCTGATTGAACCATCAGCGTTTTATCACACGTTACAGCACTTTACAGGTTCCAAAGATCATAATATTCGCATACGTCAATTAGCAAAAGAACAAGATGAAAAAGTGAGCGAATATGGAATTGAACAAGCAGACGGAAACATCATTCAATACCAAAGTGAAAAAGAGATTTATGAACACTTTGGTGTTAATTGGATAGAACCTGCAATTAGAGAAGATGGCAGTGAGTTTGATAAAGACTTATCAGAAATTATAAAATTAAATGATATCCAAGGGGATATTCATATGCATACAACCTATAGTGACGGTGCATTTAGCATAGAAGAAATGGTCAAAGCTAATATCGCAAAAGGGTATCAATTTATGGTGATTACAGACCATTCACAGAGTTTGAAAGTAGCAAATGGTTTGTCTGTGGAAAGGTTATTACGCCAGAATGAAGAAATAAAAGCTTTAAACGAGAAATATGATGAAATTGATATTTATTCAGGGATAGAAATGGATATATTACCAGATGGTCGTTTAGATTATGATGATGAAGTATTAGCACAATTAGATTATGTTATAGCTGCAATACATCAAAGTTTTAATCAATCTCAAGATGAAATTATGCAACGTTTGGAAAATGCATGCCGCAATCCATATGTTAGACACATTGCTCATCCGACGGGACGCATCATAGGGAAACGTCCTGGTTATGAACCGAATATTGACAAGTTGTGTGAATTAGCAGCTGAAACAAATACAATTTTAGAAATTAACGCAAATCCTAAACGCTTAGATTTAAATACAGAAACTGTAAAAAAACACCCGAATGTTAAATTAACTATTAATACAGATGCGCACCATATAGACCATTTAGAATTTATGAAATATGGTATTGCAACTGCACAAAAAGGATTTGTGAAAAAAGACAGAGTTATTAACACAATGTCTCGCGAAGATTTTAAATCGCTAATAGAAAATAATATTAAATTGAAGAAATAGAGGGGTTAGATGAGACAGAAATCATTAGATGTCTTGGAATTCGATAAAATCAAATTGTTAGTTGAAAATGAAGCAATTAGTGATTTAGGAAAAGAAAAAGTTGTCGCTATGGCACCTGCAACGGATTTTGAAACAGTAGAATTTCAAATGAATGAGACCGATGAAATTGCACAGATTTACAATAAGCATCGTATGCCTAGTTTAAGCGGATTGGCAAAAGTTTCAGCATTTATCCATAGAGCCAGTATTGGTGGTGTGCTGAATGTGAGTGAATTAAATGTGATTAAACGTCTTATACAAATACAAAATCAATATAAGACATTTTATAACAATCTTATTAACGAAGAAGAGACAATTAATTACCCAATTCTCAATGACAGAATGGAACAGTTACCTATCTTGACTGATTTATATCAAAGTATACATGAAAAATGTGATGCTTATGATTTATATGACAATGCCAGTTATGAATTACAAGGTATTAGAAGTAAAATTTCCAGTACGACACAGCGAATCAAACAAAACTTGGATAAAATTGTTAAAAGTCAAGGTAATCAGAAAAAACTATCCGATGCAATTGTAACTGTACGTAATGAACGGAATGTTATCCCGGTTAAAGCGGAGTATAGACAAGATTTTAATGGTATTGTTCACGATCAATCGGCTTCAGGGCAAACATTATATATTGAGCCATCATCTATAGTAGAAATGAGTAATCAAATTAGTCGTTTGCGCAATGATGAAGCCGTTGAAAAGGAAAGGATTCTATCGGAACTCACAGGCTATGTAGCTGAAGAAGCTGAAGCTTGTTTGATGTCAGAATCTATAATGGGTCAAATTGATTTTCTAACGGCTAAAGCACGTTATGCAAGTTCAATTAAAGGGACTAAACCAGAGTTCACCGTTGAAAGAACAGTATATTTACCAAAAGCTTATCATCCTTTATTAGACCGTGATACTGTTGTAGCTAATACGATTGAATTTGCACAAGATATTGAGACGGTTATTATTACCGGTCCCAATACGGGTGGTAAGACTGTTACGTTAAAAACACTTGGCTTAATTATTATGATGGCACAATCAGGTATGTTGATACCTACACTTGATGGTAGTAAGTTGAGTGTATTTGAAAATGTGTTCTGTGATATTGGTGATGAACAATCAATTGAACAATCTCTTTCTACATTTTCTTCTCATATGAAAAATATCGTTGAAATTTTACAAGAAACTACAAAACATAGTTTGATTTTATTTGATGAATTAGGGGCAGGTACAGATCCAAGTGAAGGCGCTGCACTAGCGATGAGTATTTTAGATTACGTACATGATATTGGTTCTTTAGTAATGGCAACCACACACTATCCAGAATTAAAAGCATATAGCTATAATAGAGACGGTGTTATGAATGCGAGTGTAGAGTTTGATGTTAATACATTGAGTCCAACATACAAATTGTTGATGGGTGTCCCAGGACGTTCTAATGCTTTTGACATTTCAAAAAAACTAGGACTAAACATCCAAGTTATTCAAAAAGCTAAATCTATGATTGGCCAAGACGAACAAGAAATTAATGAAATGATTGCTTCGCTTGAAACAAATTCAAAACGTGTAGATGAGCAACGAATCGAGTTAGACCACCTGCTTAGAGAAGCTCAAGATACACATGATGCTTTAGCAAAACAGTATGAACAATATCAAAATCATGAAAAGCAACTCATGAATGAAGCGAAAGAAAAAGCAAATCAACGTGTGAAATCAGCTACTAATGAAGCAGATGAGATCTTAAAAGAATTACGTGAATTGAGAGATAAAAAAGGTGCAGATGTAAAAGAACATGAATTGATTGATAAGAAAAAACAACTAGATGATCAGTATGAAGCTAAATCAATTAAGCAAAATGTTGAAAAGAAAAAATGGGATACAATTAAAACTGGTGACGAAGTTAAAGTATTGACTTATGGCCAAAAAGGTGAAGTCTTAGAACTAATCGATAATAATGAAGCAGTAGTGCAGATGGGTATCATTAAGATGAAACTACCTTTAGAGGACTTGGAAAAAACTAAGAAAACTAAAGAAGAACCTACTAAAATGATTAAGCGTGAAAATAGACAAAGTATCAAAATGGAACTGGATTTACGTGGCTATCGCTACGACGAAGCAATGGTCGCTGTAGATCAATATTTAGATCAGGCTGTACTGAGCAATTACGAACAAGTTTATATTATTCATGGTAAAGGCACAGGTGCTTTACAAAAAGGTGTGCAAAATCATTTGAAACGACATAAAAGTGTGTCATCATATAGAAACGGTATGCCAAGTGAAGGTGGATTTGGCGTAACCGTAGTAGAATTAAAATAATCGTGAGCAAGAGGTATGCAGAATATTATAAAGTCTGTTATAATTTCTTCATCATTTGAAATTTAAGGAGGATTGGCAGTTATGGCAATCGTAAAAGTAACGGATTCAAACTTTGATGAAAATATTCAATCAGGGGTAAATTTAGTAGATTTTTGGGCAACTTGGTGTGGCCCTTGTAAGATGATTGCTCCAGTATTAGAAGATTTAGCTGGTGACTTTGAAGGTAAGGCTAATATTTTAAAACTTGATGTAGATGAAAATCCATCAACAGCTGCTAAATTTGAAGTTATGAGCATCCCAACTTTAATCGTATTTAAAGATGGCGAACCAGTAGATAAAGTTGTAGGTTTCCAACCTAAAGAAAACTTAGCTGAAGTAATCGAAAAACACTTATAATAATCTAAAGAACTACCAAGTCCGGGACATATCAATGTCCTGGATTTTTTAATCAGATAGAAAATAGTTTATTGGAATGATAATAATGATTTAATCTTTCAAAAAAGTATAAGTTTAAACAGTTTATATTTAGAAGTCAGTACAGCTTAATTAAAGGCTACTATTGTTATATAATTATTCATAGAGTTAAAGCGTAAAAATTCCAATAAATTGTGTAATATAGCTAAGCTATTTTATAATGGTGTAGATATAGAATTTTAATAGTAATTGTTATGACTTTATTTATAAACTACACACAATTGAAATGTAAATGATAAAGAAAGGAGGCTGCTTGAATTATGGAAACATATCAAAAAGAGATTAAACAAAAACTTACAGTGGTACCTACTGAACCAGGTTGTTATTTAATGAAAGATCGCAATAACCAAATCATTTATGTTGGTAAGGCTAAAAAGTTAAGAAATAGATTAAGGTCTTATTTTACAGGAGCACATGATGCTAAAACGACACGCTTAGTGAGTGAAATTCGTAATTTCGAATTTATAGTTACATCGAGTGAAACAGAATCCTTGTTGTTAGAATTGAACCTAATCAAACAATACCAACCCCGATACAATATTTTATTAAAAGATGATAAAAGCTACCCTTTTATTAAAATAACTAAAGAAAAATATCCAAGACTAATTGTTACACGTACAGTTAAAAAGGGGAGCGGTAAGTACTTTGGACCATATCCTAATGCTTATTCAGCACAAGAAACTAAAAAACTATTAGATCGTATTTATCCTTTTAGGAAATGTGATAAAATGCCTGATAAATTATGTCTGTATTATCATATAGGACAATGCTTAGGCCCTTGTGTTTATCCAGTTGATTTAGAAAAATATGCAGAGATGACAAAAGAAATTACAGATTTCTTAAACGGTGAAGATAAAACGATTTTGCATAATTTAGAACAAAAAATGCAAGAAGCTAGTGAGTCTTTAGATTTTGAGCGTGCAAAAGAGTACCGAGATTTAATTCAACATATACACAATTTAAATAAAAAACAAAAAGTTACATCCTCTGACAGCACTATTAGAGATGTATTCGGCTATAGTGTGTCAAAAGGGTGGATGTGTATTCAAGTCTTCTTTATAAGACAAGGAAATATGATTAAACGAGATGCTACAATGATACCTATTCAACAGACAGAAGAAGAAGAATTTTATACATTTATTGGTCAGTTTTATGATTTAAATCAGCATATTTTACCTAAAGAAGTACATGTCCCAAAGCATCTTGATAAAGAAATTATCCAATCAGTTGTAGATACTAAAATTGTTCAGCCTCTTAAAGGTAAAAAGAAAGATATGGTAGACTTAGCTAATCATAATGCGGAAATAACACTTGAAAATAAATTTGAATTAATTGCCAAAGATGAATCACGTACAGTAAAAGCAATAGAAGAGCTTGGTGATGTGATGGGCATCCAAACACCAATTCGTATAGAGGCTTTTGATAATTCAAATATTCAAGGAGTTAATCCTGTTTCGGCAATGGTATCGTTTGTGGATGGCAAACCTAATAAAAAAGGCTACCGTAAATATAAGATAAAGACGGTAGTTGGCCCAGATGATTATAAATCTATGCGAGAAGTTGTGCGTCGACGTTATACGCGAGTACTTAATGAAGGCAGTCCATTACCAGACTTGATTATTGTAGATGGCGGTAAAGGACATATGAGTGGTGTACTTGACGTTCTTGAAAATGAATTAGGCCTTGATATACCTGTAGCAGGGTTACGTAAAAATGATAAGCACCAAACATCAGAAATTCTTTACGGTGAAAATGCAGAGGTTGTTCCCATGAAGAAAAATAGTCAGCCATTTTATTTACTTCAAAGAATACAAGACGAAGTGCATAGATTTGCGATTACTTTCCATAGACAAACAAGACAGAAGACTGGATTACAATCTGTGTTGGATACTGTAGATGGTATTGGCGCTAAAAGAAAAACAAAATTATTACGTACATTTGGTTCTATTAAGAAAATGAAAGCAGCAAGCGTAGAGGAATTAAAAAAATCAGGACTCCCACAAAATGTTGCTGAGAATCTTCATCAAGCGTTATACGATAAAAAGTAGTGGAAACTTTGTGGCATGAGAATCATTCTCATGCCCATTTTCTATTTAATTAGTGTTACAATAGCAAATAACAGGAATTCTTTTTTTACATGTATGTGGAAGCGTTTTCTAATTGAGAATATTCTCATTAACACTGTATTTTAAATTATGTATAAAAATAGACTTTGTATAATACTTCTATGTTTAAAATTGTGCAATAATATTGTGTTGTAACAAACATACAATACATAAAGAGTTATTGTACGCAGGGGTTATATAGAAATTCTAATTACTTTCACATCAAAAAAAGAAATCTAAAAAATTAATTGTTTCACAGGGGGGACTTCCTTTTGGCATACTCGAAAAATCAATTCTATTTAAGACGATTACACTCTTTACTAGGTGTAATACCAATAGGTGGATTCTTATTAGTTCATTTACTTGTTAACCATCAGGCAACTAAAGGCGTTGAAGCGTTCAACAAGGCAGCTGGATTTATGGAATCATTACCTTTTTTAATTGTGTTGGAATTTGCTGTTATTTATATTCCAATTCTGTATCACGCAGTATACGGCGTACATATTGCCTTTACGGCAAAAGAGAACGTGGGGCACTATTCAGCGTTTAGAAACTGGATGTTCTTGTTACAACGTGTCACAGGTATCATAACTTTCATATTTATAGCGATTCATTTATGGCAAACAAGGATACAACGTGCATTAGGACATGAAGTGAACTTTGATATGGTACACGACATTGTAACTCATCCAGGATGGTTGATTTTTTACATTGTATGTTTATTAGCCGTAACATTCCACTTTGCGAATGGTTTATGGTCATTCCTAGTTACTTGGGGGGTATTACAATCTAAAAAATCACAACAAATCTTTACATGGGTTTCACTTGTTGTATTCCTAGTTGTTTCATACATCGGTATTAGCGCAATATTAGCATTTTTATAAAATTACAAAATAAAGTTTCACATATATTTGAGGGAGTGACAATTTATGGCAGAGAAGAAAATTATTGTTGTCGGTGGTGGACTAGCTGGTCTAATGTCAACAATTAAAGCAGCAGAGCAGGGTGCGCATGTAGACCTGTTCTCACTTGTTCCTGTTAAACGTTCACACTCTGTTTGTGCACAAGGTGGCATTAACGGAGCGGTAAATACGAAAGGTGAAGGAGATTCTCCGTCAGTGCATTTAGATGATACTGTTTATGGTGGAGACTTCTTAGCAAACCAACCACCTGTAAAAGCAATGACTGATGCAGCACCTAAAATTATTCATTTACTTGACCGTATGGGCGTAATGTTTAATAGAACTAAAGAAGGTCTATTAGATTTTAGACGTTTCGGTGGTACGATGTATCACAGAACTGCATATGCCGGTGCTACTACAGGTCAACAATTACTCTATGCATTAGATGAGCAAGTGCGTAGCTATGAGGTTGACGGATTAGTTACAAAATATGAAGGTTGGGAATTCTTAGGTATAGTTAAAGATGATGATAATATGGCAAGAGGTATCGTTGCTCAAGATATGACAACTGCTGAAATTCAATCATTTGGTTCAGACGCTGTGATTATGGCAACTGGCGGCCCTGGTATTATCTTTGGTAAAACAACAAATTCAATGATTAATACTGGCTCAGCTGCTTCAATTGTATACCAACAAGGTGCGATGTATGCTAACGGTGAATTTATTCAGATTCACCCAACTGCTATCCCTGGCGATGATAAACTTAGATTAATGAGTGAATCAGCCCGTGGTGAAGGTGGCCGTATTTGGACATATAAAGATGGTAAACCATGGTATTTCCTAGAAGAAAAATATCCAGATTATGGTAACTTAGTTCCGCGTGATATCGCGACACGTGAAATTTTTGATGTATGTGTGAATCAAAAATTAGGTATCAACGGTGAAAACATGGTATATCTAGATTTATCTCATAAAGATCCACATGAATTAGATATTAAATTAGGTGGAATCATCGAGATTTATGAAAAATTCACTGGTGATGACCCTCGTAAAGTACCAATGAAAATCTTCCCAGCAGTACATTACTCAATGGGTGGTTTATACGTAGATTATGATCAAATGACAAATATTAAAGGTTTATTTGCAGCTGGTGAATGTGACTTTTCACAACACGGTGGTAACCGCTTAGGTGCTAACTCATTACTATCTGCAATTTACGGTGGTACTGTTGCTGGTCCAAATGCTGTAGATTATATTTCAAATATTGAAGATTCATATACAGATTTAGATGAGAGCATTTACGAAAAACACGTTAAAGATCAACAAGAAAAATTTGATCACCTATTAAATATGAAGGGCACTGAAAATGCTTATAAACTTCATAGAGAATTAGGAGAAATCATGACTGCAAATGTTACAGTTGTGCGTGAAAATAAATCGCTATTAGAAACTGATAAGAAGATTGTAGAATTGATGGAACGTTATCAAAACATTGATATTGAAGATACTCAAACTTGGAGTAACCAAGCCGTGTTCTTTACACGTCAATTATGGAATATGTTAGTACTTGCACGAGTAATCACTATTGGTGCTTATAATAGAAATGAATCACGTGGCGCGCATTATAAACCAGAATTCCCAGAAAGAAACGATGAAGAATGGTTGAAAACAACATTAGCTACGTATCAAGGCAAAACAGAAGCACCTAAGTTTACTTATGAACCAGTTGATATTAGTTTAATACCACCACGTAAACGTGATTACTCTAAGGCGTCAAAGGGAGGTAAATAATTATGGTAGAAACAAAAGAAGTTAATGAAACTCCTGCACAAAACGAGCAACCTAGCCAAAAAACAATTAAATTAATTATAAAACGTCAAGACAACGACAAATCAACACCATATAATGAAGAATTTGAAATTCCTTATAGAGAGAACCTAAACGTTATAGCATGTTTAATGGAAATTAGACGTAACCCAGTTAATAGTAAAGGCGAAAAAACAACACCTGTTATTTGGGATATGAACTGTTTAGAAGAAGTTTGTGGCGCATGTTCAATGGTAATTAATGGACAAGCAAGACAATCATGTTCTGCAATTGTTGATCAATTAGAACAACCTATCAAATTAGAACCAATGAGCACATTCCCAGTTATTCGTGATTTACAAGTTGACCGTACTAGAATGTTCGATAACTTGAAACGAATGAAAGCATGGGTTCCAATAGATGGCACTTATGATTTAGGTCCAGGTCCACGTATGCCTGAGAAAAAACGTCAAACTGCTTATGAACTTTCCAAATGTATGACTTGTGGTGTTTGTTTAGAAGTTTGTCCAAACGTAACTAGTAAAAACGACTTTGTTGGTGCACAAGCAATTTCACAAGTTAGACTATTTAACCTACATCCAACAGGTTCAATGACAAAAGACGAGCGTTTGGAAGCATTAATGGGCGGTGGAGGCTTACAAGCATGTGGTAACTCACAAAACTGTGTAAATGCATGTCCTAAAGGGATACCGTTAACTACATCTATTGCCGCTTTAAATAGAGAAACATCATTCCACATGTTCAAATCATTCTTTGGTTCAGATCACCAAGTGTACTAATTGAACAATAGTATTAAAGACTTAACATTTAAATAACAAATGTTAAGTCTTTTTTTATAAAATTAGATAATTATTTTATAGTCGAACAGGGTAAATATGTATTGTATATATCATGAATGAAGACTTAACTATTAGCATGATTAATGATTTTGAAAACAAGACTATGCTACAATAAAGTACAAGATAATAAATAAGGATGTAATTGAATATGGACAAACCGATAGGTGTAATCGACTCAGGGGTTGGTGGTTTAACAGTTGCCAAAGAAATTATGCGCCAACTTCCAAACGAAACAATATATTATTTAGGTGATATTAAGCGTTGCCCTTATGGTCCGAGAGAGGGCTCACAGGTTAGGGAATTCACTACAGAATTAGCACAGAAATTAATGGCATTTGATATTAAAATGTTAGTGATTGCTTGTAATACGGCTACAGCAGTAGCATTAAAACATTTGCAAAACATATTACCAATACCAGTAATTGGTGTAATAGAACCTGGTGCAAGGACAGCAATTATGACTACCAAAAACAATGATGTTTTAATTTTAGGCACAGAAGGTACAATTAAATCTGAAGCCTATAGGCATCATATTAAAAATATAAATCCAAATGTTGAAGTATCTGGGATAGCATGTCCTGGTTTTGTACCTTTAGTTGAACAGATGCGTTACCAAGACCCTACAATCACAAGTATTATTATTCATCAAACACTAAAGCATTGGAGAAATAGTAACGCTGATACAGTAATTTTAGGCTGTACGCACTATCCCCTATTATATCAACCGATAAATGATTATTTTGGTGGGGAAAAAGTAGTGATTTCTTCAGGGTTAGAAACTGCACGTGAGGTAAGTGCATTATTAACTTTTAGTAATGAACATGCAGGATATAAACGACAACCCGAACATAAATTCTTTGCTACCGGAGAAACTGAACATATAGAATTAATTATTGAAGAATGGTTGAAAATGAAAGTGGAAGTTGAAAAAATTGAAATACAAGAATAGGAGACGAAACGATGGAAGATATAGTAATTGCATCAAACAATAAAGGCAAAATAAATGATTTTAAAGTCATATTCCCTGACTATAATGTAATAGGCATCACAGAGTTAATTGAGGACTTTGATGTAGAAGAAACAGGAGATACATTTGAAGCAAATGCGAAGTTGAAATCAGAAGCTGCTGCAAAGGCATTAAATAAACGAGTAATTGCCGATGACAGTGGTCTAGAAGTATTTGCCTTAGGTGGAGAACCTGGTATATTTTCTGCACGTTACGCTGGAACTGAAAAAGATGATAATGCTAACATAGAAAAATTGCTAACCAACTTAGGTGATGAAACAAACCGCGCTGCACAATTTGTGTGTGTCATTAGTATGAGTGCACCTGGAGAAGAAACTGTTCAATTTAAAGGTACAGTTGAAGGTGAAATTACTTTAAGTAAAATAGGGGAACAAGGCTTTGGTTACGATCCTATATTTTATTTAGATGACAAAAATAAAACGATGGCTCAACTTACAGCCGAAGAAAAAAGCGAGGTAAGTCATAGAGGTAAAGCAATTGAAAAGTTACAACAATACTTAGAAGGTGAACAATAATGTTGAAATGGATTATAGTAAGTGATAATCACACGGAACAAGGTATTCTTTTTGACGTAATAAGCCACCATGATGATATTGATGTTGCGATTCACCTAGGTGATTCCGAATTTGAGTATCATGACAGTGAATTAAGCCATTTTTATAGAGTTAAAGGGAACACGGATTTTTATCCTGAATTTCCAAATGAAGAAATTATAGCAGTAAATGGTATTAAAGCATTTTATACTCACGGCCATTTATACAATGTGAATCGTACACGTATGCAACTTGCCGAACAAGCCAAAGCATCAGGATGTCAATTTGCTTTCTATGGTCATACACATGTGGCTAAACATGAGCACATTGGTGATGTCCATGTCATAAACCCTGGGAGCATTTCACAATCGAGAAGTAACATAGAAGAGACCTATGCCGAATTGTTGATTGATGAAACTGAAAAATATGTAAAATTAAATTTTTATAATCGTACTCATCAAATCATTGATAGTGAAACATTCAATCTATAATGATTAAAAATATATGGCTGGAAAATACATAAATTATGTTAAATAATGTGTAGTTATTGGAATAATAAAGTAATATTGGTGAGTATAGATCTTTTTAGGGGCGATTAATGTAGTTTGATTTCACTTTCGCTCCTAAAATCATTAAATTATTAAGCTATTTATCCTAGTAAAATGCTAAAATTAGTTATTTTTTTAATGAAATTAAAAAAAGATGATAAAAAGTCTATTAAAGTGAAAAATCATATTTATTTTTAATGCTTTGAGTATTGCTTTATAGCGATAAGTTAGATATAATAATTCTTGTGTTCAAAAAGAATATGTCCTGGTAGCTCAGCTGGATAGAGCAATGGCCTTCTAAGCCATCGGTCGGGGGTTCGAATCCCTCCCAGGACACTAATAGCGTTAAATAGCGCACAATTCAAAATAAGAAACCCCGTTACGACGGGGTTTCTTTTATTTTGTCTACTATACGATACAATAGAAAACAATTTTTTATGGCACCGGCATGGCACCGAAAATACTTTTTACATTGCTGATAAAATTTCAATTGCTTTTTTATTTTCTTCAAGATATTTTTCTTCTAATAGATGGGAATATATTTCAGTAGTAACAGTGATATTTTTATGGCCAAGTCTTTTGGAAATATAATAAATAGAAACATCGTTTGCGAGGAGATAAGAGCAATGCGTATGCCTCAATGCATGTGATGTTATCTGTTTAATACCATGTAAGTTACAGGCCTGTTTTAATTGCTTGTTAACAGCGTTAATAGTAAGTGTAGTACCAAATGAATTAAATAGTAATCCTTTGGTATTTAAACCTAGTTTTTTTATCATATCAATAATGTGTCTCATATCGTCTTTAGCTATTGTTAAAGTACGAGGGGACACATCATTTTTGCGTTCATCTATAAATAATTCATTTTTTACTTGGTTAATGTATTCATACTTCATATTTAAAACACCACTTATTCTACAACCTGTACAAATCATTATAAATAGAGCGAGGGATGAACGATTATTTTGTGATTTGAAATATTGTTTAAGTGTTTCGTATTCTACTATGTTAATAAACTTGCTTTGTTCATCTTTTGGAGGGTTAGACCCTTTAAATGTGACCTTATAAGTAATATTCTTAGGTAATAGTCCTTCATAAACAGCATCATCTAATGATGATCTGATATATCCATTTAGTTTTCTTATTGTTTCTTTTGAGTGTGTTTTAGAAAATTCATTTATAAATTGTTGATACATATTTCGTGTTAATGATTTAAGGCTTGTCTGTGAAAATGAATGATCACCAATATGTTTGATAGCTGCCTTATATGATTTGTAAGTTATAGGTGTAACATTAGGTTGTTTGAATGTTTCGCACCAATTCTTGAAGTAATCATAAAAGGGTAAATCATTATCAAGATAAAGCCCTTTAGTTAATTCATTAAACTTTTCATTTCCTGCATATTCAGCTTCACGTTTAGTTTTAAATCCTTTTTTTCTATAGCGTTTTCCTTCATATACAAAATCGTACATCCACTTTTTTAGTTTTTTATTATATTGTTGTGTTTTCATAAGTTGTTCCTCCTAAAAAAGATAAAAAATAATAAGGGTAGGCGAGCTACCCGCAAAATTAAATATGTTATAATTAATTAAAAAGTAGGTGAATAATATGTCTCCTAAAGTAAAAGTTAGAAAAAAGCCTGTTGTCGTTAATGCAGAAAAAGCTAAGGAAACAACTTTTATAGATACATTAGAAGGTCGAATGAAAGCTGAAAAAGGCGACTGGATTATAACAGGAATTAACGGCGAGCGTTATCCTGTAAAACCCGATATATTTGATAAAACTTATGAAGTACTTCCCGATTAAACTTCGAGAAGTGCTTTTTTAATTGCTTCATAATTAAAAGAATATGCCCATTTAACATCATTATTATAAAGTCGTGTTGGAGTATGGTAAAGCCTATTAATTTTAATTGCAACTATGGGTTTATTTAATTCCTTTGCTGTATCTATTTCCCAATTAACCCAGTCAGAAGTATGAGTGTTTTCTCCTATAATACAAATTACTTTGTCAGATGATTTAATTTTTTCTTTAATTCGTGCTTTTATGTAATAAGCATCATCAGACTTTATGCTTATCCCAACACTAGTATCCACAAACTTCACATCAAAAAAACTTTTATTTGGATTTTCAGACCACCCAACAAATAAATTTTTATAACGTGAACCTTCAGCATCAGCTCTATAACTTACAAATAATTTTCCTAACATTTTTCTTCCTCCTTAATATCTTGTCTCATTGTCTGCCAATTTATATTTTCGTTAGAGATTATTGATTCAACTCTTGAAACTAAAAGTTTTAAAGGCTCTTTCTCATTATCATAAGGCTCAACATTATATAGGTACAGATATTTTTCATGTCTCAAAACCTCGCATGTAGTCCTATATTGGATATAATTCTCGTGAAATTTCTTTATACTACATATTGATTGAGATATAACAATTAATAATCCTAATATTGCTGTAGTAATGGTAAAACTAATAGAGTCAAATACTAACGAAAAAGGGATTATTGCTGGAATTAATGCACCTGCAATAATTTGTATATACTTATTTAAATTATAATTTTTTTGACAGATCATGCTTTTCTCGTCATACCAATTTATTTGATCTTCTAATCTGTCATGAATATAATCCAACATTTCTCAATCTCCTAACTTTATTCGATGTTTTTCATATTTGCATAGGGCACAGTCGGGTGCCCTTTAATATTAATTCACTTCACAAGCATAATCATCTTTGTCTCTATCATGTTTTGCTTCATAAGCAGGATGTCCTAGTGGAACACCATTTGGATAAACTTGACGTAATGCAGTACAGTTTGGGAAGGATTCACTTCTTTGACTAGGTGTACTTGTACTAGAATTATCAGTAGTAGAGTCTTTTTCTACAGAATTATTTGAACTCTCAGTTGTTGAAGTGCTATCATTTGATTTACTATTAACACTATTTTGTGTTTGAGAATTACTTTCTTTCTTCTGTTCAGTTTCAAATGCTGAATCTAAACTCCAAATACCTATTTTTTCAGATTTTGCTGCTTCTTGTGAATTTTCAAGTTTTGTTAAGTATCTTGTGTTAGGTGGATAGACATAAGCTACTTTTGCCAATCCTTCTCTTACTAATATATTATTTAACATTTCACCGTCAACATATATGTAAGCTAAATATCTATTGTATTTATCTTGCTTTTGACCAACATCAAATTCAACTTCTATTTCATTAGCATTATTTAATAATTCTGCAGTTCTATCTGACGCTTCCTGACCAAAAGGTTGTTTTCCAAGTCTTGGGTGCTTAGTTTCTGGTGTATCAATAAGCAAAAATCTAAATGATTGGACATTTCCATCATAAATAAATTTTGCAGTGTCACCATCAACTTTAGAACTTAATTCAACAGGAATTCTGTCAGTAGTACCGGGTTTGGGTTTATGAGTTTCCTTTTCTTTCTTTTTAACATCTTTATTTTCTTCTTTGGCATTATCTTCTTTTTCTTTATGTTGCTCTTTCTTCTCAACGTCTTTTTTTTCTTCTTTGGTATTATTTTCCTTTTCTTTATGCTGCTCTTTCTTCTCTAAATTCTCATTATTTTGTTTCTCATTATTTTTACTCTTTGATTCTTCTTTTGCTAGTTTATCCTTTGACTGATTCGCACTTTTTTCGGCATGACTAGAATTTTTGGTTTCATTAATCTCACTATCGTTAATACCAAATATTCCAATACATATAAAAGCTATAAACCCTACGATGAATAAAACCATAGTGCTTATTAATGACCCTCGAACATTACGTTTTCTAATTGTTTTAACAATAGTAATAACGAGCATTACTATAAAAGCAATAGAAATAAAAAACCATAAAAGAAATAAAAATATATCCATATAACATCCTCCTAATAATAAAATATATATATTAAACAACTTATGTTGTATTAACAGTCATAAATTAATTATAATTTTAAATTTTAAAATAACTCCGCGTTAAACAATCTAAATCTAGGCATACGTGTTATAGATACACGTATGCCTAGATAACTATATATTTCTCTTTAAAGATAATTATAACCTAATTAAATAAACGATTCTAATAAACTTGAAATTATAAATTTAATAACTCTTTTTTCTTTAAATCAAATTCTTCTTGAGTAATTGCATCCATATCCAATAATTCTTTTAGTTGCTTTATTTCATTTAAATTTTGACTGATAGAAGAGCTTTCTTTTTTAGTATCTGTATTGGAATCTCTTCCTTGCATGCGTTTGTTTACATATTCTATAAAGTCATCTAATTCATCATCATTCACCCATTTTATATTTACTTTATTACCACTTGAATAGAATGTAATAATATTACCCATTAATTTTTTACTCAATTCAAATGTGCTTATTTTTGAATAATCGAAGTTCTCTAAATCATAACCAGTAAATCTTTTAGCATAGAAAATGATTCTTTGATTAGTTGCTACTAACACTCCATTTTTTACTGTGTCAGCGCCTAATGATTTAGTTTCATAAGCTCCAAAAATACTATACTGTATTTCTTCATTTTCATTTAATATTGTTGTTTTAACTATTTCTAAGTTTTTATCTTTTTTTGCCATTTTATTTTAACCCCTTTTATTTAAGTTTTTGTTCATATCTAACATATTAATAAGTAAATACCCTAATATTTCATTATAGTAAGTATATGAATTGCCTTTTTGAAATTATTTCTAATATTGAATAATATACGTTTATAGTAACCCATTTTAAAACTAAGTAATTCTACATAACAATTCTTCCAACAACTCTAAAGTTGTCATTGTCTCTTACATAGATATCCTCATAGTAAGGGTTGATTGATACCAACTTTAAAGTATTACCATTAAATACAACTTTCTTTATTAATGCAGCATTATTTAATACGACTAAGGCTATTGTGTTGTTAAACACTTGAGTTTGTTTGCTAACGAAAGCATAGCTCCCTTTATCAAAAATTGGTTCCATTGAATCACCATTAACTAATATCCCAAATTCAGCATCTTTAGGTAGATCATTTACATTGATATTAATTTCTTCATATAAAACATCATCATATAGTTCTTCACCCACACCAGCACCAGTCGCACCGTATATAGGGAAGGGGATTACATTTTCTTCATTTTCTTTATTTTCTTTTTTGTGATTATATATATTAGTTACATTAAAAGTATCTTCATTTACTGTGCTTTCTTGTTCTTTATATTGATGTTCAGCGTAAGAAAGGACATGTTTTTTACGTTCATTAGAAAGTTTATTATATATATCATTTATTTCGTTAGATTCTTTGTATGTTGTATCAATATCACTTTTAAGTATACCAAATACATTAGAAATTTTTTGTATTACTCCATGTGAAGGATTAGAACGTAAGTTCAAATAGTCACTTAAAGTAGAAGGAGAAATGTTTATTTTGTTAGCTAATTCTTTCTGTGACATATTATTTTGTTTTAAATACTTCTTTATATTATTAGCGATAATTCTATTTCGTTCTTTGTTTTGCATGATTAATCCTCCTTAATTCATATTATACGAAAATTTCGCATGACTGTAAATAAAAATACGAAAAAATCGAATTAATTGTTGACTATACGAAAAAATCGTATTATATTAATTTTGAAAGGTGGTGAAACAAATGAATACTTTAAAAGAGTTGAGAGTAAGTTATAATCTGACGCAAGAAGAATTAGCTGATTTATTCAAAGTATCGCCTAGAACTATACAAAATATGGAAAAAGATTCTACAAACATTAAGGATAGTTTACTGTCAAAATATATGAAGGCTTTTAATGTTAAATATGATGAAATTTTTTTAGGTGATGAATACGAAATTTTCGTACTAATGCAAAAGAAAAAGAAATCTTTTGTATTGTCATTTGAACAAAAAATGGAAGCTATATAGCAGAGGTGGAGAGCTAGTGAAAAGCAAAATATTAAAAATAGCCCTTTTAATTACAACTGCAATTGTGACTAAAAAGGCTTTAGATGGTATTAATTAAATCCAGAATAACAAAATTTTGCTACTTTTTTTATAAAGATATTTTGATAAATTGAGTTAATTTAATCATCAAATTAAACATAGTAGTGAGTAATCTGAGGAAATAGTCTCTAATGATTTAATTATTATTATCTTTATGGTTTGAAATAGCGACAAATACAATTAACCAGAAACAAAATGGTCTTATATTTTCTGGGAAAAATGGCAACATTTGAACAGATAAAAACTCAACTAGAGGAGTTATTGAATCGACTAAATTATCAGACAAGACACTTAATAAAAACAATTCTAGTTTAGGAGTGGCTTCATGTATTTTTTTGCTAGTGTTCGCATCATTATCGATATTATAGGTATTTATATTTGTTATCTCTTTATCTGGTTTAAAAACAACAGGTTCCCAATTGATAACTTTAATAGGTTTAGTGTTAAAAAGAGAGTTTTTGACATACTCATATCTCATGATTTCAATAGTTTTATCAATAGTATCAAAGTCAATATCCACAAGTTCTTTAAAACTATTCATAGAATCATTAGAAAATAGATTGCTTTGAAAATTTTTGAAATTAGGAACTGTAGTTATACCTGATAGTTTTAGGTTTAAAACACCAGCATTACCAATCTCTAAAAGTGTTTTTCTGTATAAATTGTTAAGTTCATTAACAGATTTTATTGCATATTGTGAATTAGCAAACGATTTATTTATTAAGTATTGATTACCCTTTAAAGTGCTTATATTTTTGTTGATTATTCCCCTAACATTTTTTAATGGATCAATGTAATACACTTAAAACACCACCTTCATTCGCAGTAGCGATAAAAATAGTATAGCACAACCTAAATTTGAAAGGCGTGATTACATGACACAATTAACAGTTACCATACCAGAACAATTTGTAGTCATTACAAAAGATGAACACAACCAACTTATTATGAATCAGCAAAAAGCAGTATGGACTATGGATGATTTAAAAGAAAATTTAAAGATTAAATCAGATGAAGTTATTAAAGATAGGTTGCTAGACAGGCCTAAATTCAAAAGGAAGTTAATTGAATTGGATATTGTACATGAACCTAATCGTGATTTTAATCAATGGAGATTTAATGGCCCTAAAATGTATCAATTTATCCAAGAAAATTGGAAAGAGATTTTTAGAAAGAGGTGAAAAGTATGAGCAAAACAGATTTTGCTTTT
This sequence comes from Staphylococcus sp. mip270_02, assembly GCF_054031535.1. Taxonomy (NCBI): domain Bacteria; kingdom Bacillati; phylum Bacillota; class Bacilli; order Caryophanales; family Staphylococcaceae; genus Staphylococcus; species Staphylococcus sp. mip270_02. The sequence continues at coordinate 2,204,011 of NZ_CM132934.1, read as the reverse complement.
TATATTGGTGTGATGGTCTGGGTTACAACTACTTTTTACATTTTATTACTTTCAGAAGATTTTCATCTGAGCATTGTGTTGGGTATAGCTTTTGGAATAATAAGTGGCGTTTTAGCAAAATGGTTTTACGATATAGCAATAAAAAAAGACTGTTAGCAACGACAATTGCAAACAGTCAGATACAAAAATATACAACTTAAATATATAAAAATAAAAGGAGGCCGTCAAGAATGGCTATAAATTTATCAGATAAAACAAATAGTGAACTAAAACAGTATGTAAGAAAACACACAATTAAATTACAAAAAGCTATAAGAGAACTTAGTAAAAGAAATGAAGTTAATACAGGATTAAATCTTCAAGTGATTATTAGTACAGAAGATGACGAAAAAGATTTTTGGGGAGATTGCTTAATTGCGCCAGATTATATGGCTAAATTTATTATCTCTGAGAGCGAAGCTTTAGAAGCATTAAAAAAATTCCAATTATTAAATTCACTAGATGAACTAATAAATACTATGAACAAGTAGGAGGTGTTATTAACTTGAGTAGAAGTTCAATTAATACAAAAGATATGTCACATAAAGATTGGTTGAATGTTCGGAAAACTGGAATAGGTGGTTCTGATGTAGGTACTATTCTTGGTGTTAATAGATGGAAATCTCCAATACAATTATATTTTGAAAAAATTGGCGAAGTTAAAGAACCAGTTTTAGATAATGAATATATCTATTGGGGCAATGTCTTAGAAGATGTAGTTGCGCAAGAGTTTAGTAAACGCACAGGTAAAAAGGTTAGAAGAGTAAATAAAATGTTCAGACATCCTAAATATAATTTTATGGTCGCAAATATAGATCGTTCAGTAGTTGGCGAAGAAGCTTTATTAGAATGTAAAACTACGTCAGAATTTAATAAAGATAAATGGAAAGATGATGAAATTCCCAGTACTTATTTAGCTCAAGTACAACATTATTTAGCAGTTACAGGATATAAAAAAGCTTATATTGCAGTGTTGATTGGTGGTAATAGATTCTTATGGAAAGAGATTGAACGTGATGAAGATTTAATTAATTTAATAATAGACAAAGAGAAGGAATTTTGGGAACGATATATATTAGGTGAAGAGATACCTAATATGGATGGATCGAATGCGACAACAGAATTTCTAAAACATAAATACCATGAAAGTTTAGATAGTGAAAAAATATTAAGTAATGATGTTGAAACTACTATAGAAGCGTTAAATGCAGTGAAAGCAGAAGAAAAAGAAATTAAAGCACTCAAACAAAAATATGAAAATGAAATAAAGGCAACGCTAGGTAATGAAGAGCGTGGAATGTCTAAAAATTTCAAAGTAAGTTGGAAAATGCAAAATAAAACATCATTTGATAAAACATCATTTGAAAAAGATTATCCAGATTTAGCAAATAAATATACCAAAGAAACAAAATATCGCGTACTTAGAATTAAAGAATTGAATCATTAGGAGGATAGAAAATGGCTACAAATGAAACGTTAAAACAAAAAGTTATTGAATGTAAAGTAAATGGAGTAAATGAGCAAAGTCCTAAAACACAATTAAATCATTTATTGAAGAAAATGGCTCCAGAAATTCAAAGAGCATTACCTAAGCATATGGATTCAGACAGAATGGCTCGAATAGCTATGACTGCAGTAAGCAATACCCCTAAATTATTAGAGTGTGACCAGATGAGTTTTATTGCTGCGTTAATGCAAGCATCACAGTTAGGTGTAGAACCTAATACAGGGCTTGGCCAAGCGTATCTAATACCTTATGGAGGTAAAGTACAATTTCAATTGAGCTATAAAGGGTTAATTGATTTAGCGAGTAGAAGTGGCCAATATAAATCAATCTATGCACATGAAGTATATATCAATGATGAGTTTGAATATAGATATGGCTTATTCAAAGATTTAATACATGTTCCTTCGCAAGAACCAGAGGGAGAACCAATTGGTTATTATGCAGTTTATCATTTGAAAAATGGCGGATATGACTTTGTTTATTGGACAAGAGAAAGAGTAGATAAACATGCTAAAGCATTTAGCCAGGCTGTTCAAAAAGGATGGACATCTCCTTGGGTTACAAATTATGATTCTATGGCTAAGAAAACAGTACTCAAAGAAGTATTAAAATATGCACCAAAATCTATTGAAATGAATAAAGCAGTTGAAAATGACAGCACAATTAAGGAAGAGATAGACAAAGACATGTCCACTGTAATCGATGTTACCGATTATTCAGAGATTGAAGAGAATGAAAGTATTGAACATCAAGATAAAAGTGAATAAGGGGAGCAAATAGCTCCCTCTGTTTTAAGAGGTGAGAAAACATGACCGGATGGATAAAAGTTCATAGGTCGTTAAGAGAACATTGGTTGTATGAAGAAAAAAGAAAGTTTTCTCGTTTTGAAGCATGGTTAGACATTTTATTAATGGTTAATCATGAGGATAAAAAAGTCTTGTTAGGTAAAGAATTAATTTTAGTTAAACGTGGACAAAAAATCATTAGTATTAGAAAACTTTGTGAAAGATGGTCTTGGTCGAATAACAAGGTGAAAATGTATTTGAAAACATTAGAAAGCGACGGCATGTTAACAACAAAAAGCGACACAAAAAAGACGCTCTTAACCGTTGTCAATTATGAGTTTTATCAAAGTAGAGATTCAGAAAAGCGACGCAAAAGCATCACAAAAGCATCACAAAAGCATCACGAAAGCGACACAGATGCATCACAAAAGCACACAAACAAGAATGAGAAGAATGTAAAGAATGAGAAGAATGAAAAGAAACAACCACAACTAGATATGAGTAATAAAGACAGGAGTATAGGAGATTGTGAAATTTACAGTAGTCCCCCCAAGGTGTTGGCGTATGACTTTTTCCAACAAAACGGCTTCGGTAACTTACAGCCCTATATTGTTGATCAAATTAATGCATGGATTGATGAATTCCCAAATGATGCAGATGAAATTGTTATTAAAGCAATGGAGATTGCAGTAAGTAATAATTCTAAACGTTGGAATTACATCAACGGCATACTTAAACGCTGGTATCAAAAAGGCGTGAAGTCATTGAGTGATGTTGAAGCATTAATTAATACTCAAAATTTAAATACTAGCGAGAAAAAAGATTGTGATAATCCTTATCTTAAAGTGATTGAGGAGGCGCGAAATGGACAGTGAAACTATGAGTCATGCAGAGCGTGAAGAATTAAGAAAATACGTTGATGACAGAAAAAAAGAATATCACCGAAACATCATGAACCAAAGCGTTACTCCAATGACGAAAATAGCCGATGTCGCAAAGAAACTTCGAGAAAACAACCCTAAAATAAGCAGAGTGGTTGTAGAGGAATTAGGGCTTACCTGTGAGAAGTGTAAGCACAAGTACGACTACTACAAATTTGCGAGTGGTTATGAATATAAAGACGGGTGTACGTGTGAATCAAATGCGCAATTGAGAGAAGCAAAGCTACGTCGTAAAAATGCAATAGAGAGCCAAAAAATTAAACGTATGTTCAAGTATTCTCACGTAAACAATGAAATTAAAAAAGCAACTTTCAATGAATACATACCAGCAAATGAGATACAACAAAAAGCAAAGGCTATCTGTGAGCGGTATGTAGAGAACTTTGACTTAAATAACAAGCAGTCACTAATCCTCACTGGATCTTGTGGGATAGGAAAATCTCACTTAGCAATGTCAATAGCTAAAGAGATAATGAAGCAGCGATATACAGTTTTATTCTTGAATGTTCAAGATGCTATCTCGATGTTCAGAAGCACATATAGCAATAATTCTAGTGAGCACGAATCAGAACTTTTAAAAATAATAAAAAGTGTTGACCTAATGGTAATTGATGATTATGGAATTAAGTTTAATGACTATGGAATGGGGAAACTTTTCCAAATTCTAGAAAGTCGTGTAGATAAGCATAATATTATAACCACGAATTTAAGGCTAGAGGAAATGACGAATGGTCTAGATTCAGAACGGATATTTAGCAGAATGATAAAAAATGCAACTGTACTTGAAATGAGCGGTATAGATTACAGATTGAAAAACTTGAAGGTGATTCGATGATTACAAAAGCTTATGTCAGAGCTTATTTAAATGTTCCAGGTTTGTCGGATGCATATGTACAAAAATTAATTGATTATGCTGATGATGATATTTATAAGTTAGATAATTTATTAGTTCAAAAAAAGTTAGAAAGAGAAACAAGAAATGGTATTTACGATTACGAGGTGAATTCAAATGAAACAGTTCGGTTTGTATGATGGAAATGGAATGCTAATGTTGCATGTGACCTTATGTCCTAATGGACTATATGAACTTACGGGTGTGGAACGAACATTTTATTCAGGAAAACATTGGAAACTTACGGAAGATGAGTTAAACACATTTATTCAAAATGATAAATTAACAAAAGAATATCAAACATGTATGTTTGAGTACATAAAGTAGGTGATTACTTTGTCAGAAGAAACAATAACTCTTAGATATACAGTGGAATTCGAAAAGCGAATTAAGGCTGCACAAGGAAAATACGAAACTAGACAAAATTTTATAGATCGCATAGTAGATAATTTATTTGAACATGAAAATGATTATACAGACGCTACAGTTTTAGGAATAGAAAACGTAGAGGAGAAATGCTAATGCATCAATTCAAAGTAAAAGGTAAGGAATATCCTTTAACTAAAGAAATGAAAATACATCTTCAGAAAAATAAAGTATCTATGGCTCTATTATGCAGAAGAATTGACTTAGGTTGGTCATTATTTGAATCAGTAAATGTGCCAGTTGGTATGAAGATAAAAGAATTTAGAGAAAATGAACAAAAGAGAAAAGTCACTTGCATAGCACATAACAAAAAATTACACACATTGATTTTGGAAGAAAAACAAAAAAGAGAAAGAAAACCATGGCTATACAATGGTACTCCACAAGTACATCCAAGAAGTCAATATGTGCAAGATATGATAGTAAATGATATATATCCTAAAAATGTAAGTAACTATGAAAACGATTGACTAAATGTAAGAAAATGAATCATTTATTTCGTTTTGAAAAGTGAAGAATTGACATTAAGAAATTAAATTTTGCTTTTTTAAATTTGTAAAAAACCCATATTATTAAAAATAATAATGCTAAAAAAGTCATAGTTTGTGTTAAGAATTGAGAAACATAGCTTCCTATAACAAAATATAAAAAAGGAAAAGAAGAAAAAAAGATTGTCATATAAGAAAAAAGTTGAATTTCACTCTCCCAAAGTTTAATTTTAATTGGTTCTGTCTCTTCATAATCTTTAAATTTATTATAATATTGTTCTTTACTTACATTGACGAAATAGTTATATAACTTAGGGATAAGATTACCATTAATTAAAGTAATAGTAGTTAATGAAATTGCTATATAATCAATGGGCAAAGTACTTTTACTGTTGACAATAGAATTAAATAAAACACTAACATTAAGTACAAATAATAAAATGCATATTAAAAACATAGACCATTTACTATATCTATAGGGTTTTTGAATTTTATCTAAGATATTAGTATTTTCTTTTGTGGAATTGATGCTTGAATATTGGTTTTGATCACTATTTAAAATTATTTTTTCTTTATTCTTTAAATTATAATATTTGTTTGAAGTTGCTTTTGTATGTTTAATCAATAGTAGGGCTCCTTGGAATAAGAAATTTAATTTAAATGATATTAAGGTAATAAATTAATAGATATGGTTATTTAATTGAGCTAAAGCAAATGACATTCACACTTAATATATTAAGTTTAGATGGAGAATTTCTAAATAAAATAACAAGAGATAAATTAAACTACCCCTTGTTATTATTGAAAACAGTATAACAAAAGCTTATAGATGCGCCAATAGCTGATAAAGCACTGAAAACAATCGTGTTATTTGAGGGGGTTGTAGAAGCTAATATAAATACAAAAATGAATGTTATCAAGAATACACCTAACGAGCATAGTAAACTAATTTTTAAAATTTTTATGGTGTGGTTGAAATTAAGAATTAAGATGAGTAGCATCCAGAAAATGAAAATTAAATATGTAACTAGAAATGATAGTAAAAATGATAAAAACCAATTATCTTGAAGTGATTTTAAAAGTAAACCTAAATTACTACCTTCAGTTTTCATGAGTATCTGTGGAAACTTGGTATAGGTTGAAACACATACGTATAAAAAGCAAACTACGATAGTAATAACTAGAAATGATTTTGTGATTTTTTCAATTTTATTACCTAAATCAGTTAGAAATAAATCTTTTAAGTTTTTTTTCATTTTTATCTCCTAAAAAATTAATTTATAAAATAATATTCTACATGAATTTAGGAGTGATAACAATGCAATGTCTAATACACATATTTATTTTATAGGGTTTTATACCAATATTAAAGGAGTGGGAAACTATGAAAAAACTACTATTAATTCCATTATTAGCATTAACATTTTCATTAGGAGGAGTACGTGGTTTGATGACCGAGCTAAAGACTTTGAAAGTGACACTAAAGGATTAAAGCGAACTGTGACTATATACAGTAAAACAGGTGATGTACTTAAACAGTACAAGGGTGAGAATGTTAGAACTAAATATAATGAAGGTGGAGTATTAGTAATTAATATTGATGGTAAACGTGTTCAAGTCATGAATAGTGATGTTGTTATTGAAGAAAAAGGTTCAGAAAAGTTTGAGGTAAAACGATAATGTGGTTAGTGATAATTATTATATTTTTATTACTATTAATCATAGGTTTTGTTTCAGAAAATAGTAAATTGAAAGGACAACTTGAGGCGAGAGAGTATGAAAAGCAATTACTTGAGAATAGATTAAAACAATTTGAGAAATAAGGAGGAGGTGATGATGAGCAAAAAGAAATACGGCTTAAAATTATCAACGGTTAGAAAATTAGAAGATGAACTTGTTGATTATCCAAATTACCATAAACAGTTGAAGGATCTAAAAGAGGAAGTAATGAATCCATGGATAAGAACGGACACTAATATCGGTGGGGAATTTGTGCCTTCTAAACATTCTAAAACAGAAATGGTCGTAACTAATTATTTATGCGATATAAGAAGAAATAAAATACTGGAATTCAAAAGAGCCATTGAACGTGTAATTAATACATCAAGTCGAAAAGAGCGTGAATTTATTCAGGAGTATTACTTCAATCAAAAAATGTTTGTTAATGTATGTAGTGATATACATATATCCGAAAGTACAGGCCATAGAATAAAAAAGAAAATTGTATTAAAATTCGCTGAAGAATTAGGTGAATTATAAATTGACAGTAAAATGACAGTTTTTGATACCTAAAATGTATTATTATGATATATGTAAACAGCTATAGTTTATAATGCATGTAAAAACTTGCATTGGTTTACCCCCTAAAAACTTATGCATTTAATTAACACCCCTTTGACCTATCCAGCTACGACCTGGGTAGGTTTTTAATTTAAATAAAGTGTAGCTATAAACTTGATAATAAAGTATTATAATTGTGTAAGTCAAAATAAATTAAAGGGGAAAGAGTATGGAATATAATAAACTTGAAATTATAGAAAGTTATTACTATGAGTCACCAGAACATGTTATTAAAGTTGATATTGCAAAATCATTAAGTAATAAATTGGCATGGAAAAAATATTCGATTGCTTCTTTAGGTGATATTATTTCAATGGAACCATTGGATGAACAAAACGAAAAAGCTGTTATAAATAAGCAATTAAACATTATTGAAACAAAAGCAACAGAAAGAAAAAATAATACAATTAAACATTTTTAGTTTAATATTACGCTTGCCATGAGCAAGCGTTTTTTTATGTATAAATTTAACAAACAAATTAGCATAAGAAGGTGATTCAATGAAATGAAATTAACAGTAAAACGACAAAGATTTGCTGATGAGTATATTAAAAGTGGGAATGCTACAGAGGCCTATGTTAAAGCTGGTTATTCAAAAAACAAAGCTAATACAAACGCAACTAAACTACTACAAAATACTACAATTAAAAAATATATTAAAGAACGCATTGAACAAGTTCAAGAAGAGAGTTTGATGAGTGTTACTGAAGCGTTAGCGATATCTGCATCAATAGCTCGAGGTGAGCATCAACAGTTATATACAAAGATATATGATAATTTAACTGATGAAGTTGATAAAGAAGTTACGTATACCATTACACCTAGAATTGAAGAACGTCAACGATCTATAGAACATATATTAAAAGTTCATGGCATCTTAAATGGTCGTTTAGCTAATGAAAAACTTGAAAAAGAAATACAAATGCTTCAGAAGAAAATTGAAAAAATGGATAGTGCAGAGAATAATAATCAAGAATCTGAAATTGCTAAAGCACTTATTAAATTAGCTGGTGGTTCAGATGATTGATAAAGTATTAAACCCAAAACAGCAAGAAGTATGGAATTGTTTTATAAATGAACGACCTAAAATTTTAATAGCAAGTGGAGCTAAGCGAGCAGGTAAAACGTATGTGTTTATACTGCTTTTTTTGATGCACATAGCTGGTTATGAGAACAAAGGATTGAACTTTATTATAGGTGGTGCTACTCAAGCATCTATTCGCCGTAATGTGTTAGATGATATGGAATTAATACTTGGCAAAGAACTTAAGTTAGATAAATCAAATGCAGTTAAAATATTTGGAAATAAAGTTTATGTGTTTGACGGCCAAAATGCAGATTCATGGAAAAAAGCCCGTGGTTTTACATCAGCTGGAGCATTTCTTAATGAAGGTACAGCATTACATGACACTTTTATTAAAGAGGTGTTTTCTCGTTGTAGTTATAAAGGTGCAAGAATATTAGTCGATACAAACCCCGAAAACCCAATGCATCCAGTAAAAAAAGATTATATTGATAACTCTGGCCAAACATTATCTAATGGCAGACTTAACATAAAAGCATTCCAATTCACTTTATTTGATAATACATTTTTAGATAGTGAATATGTTGAATCAATAATAGCAAGTACACCATCAGGCATGTTTACCGATAGAGATATTTACGGAAAGTGGGTAGCGGCTGAAGGTGTTGTATATAAAGATTTTAACGAAGAAATACACTACATCACTGAAGAACAATATAACCAAAAACAAATTAAAAAGAAATATGCGGGTGTGGACTGGGGATATGAACATCATGGATCAATCGTTGTAGTTGCAGAAGATATGGAAGGTAAAAGATATCTAATTGAAGAACATGCCTATCAACATAAAGAAATCGATGATTGGGTACAAATCGCAAAAGGTGTCATAGAGCGACATGGAAATATCTTATTTTATTGTGATACAGCTCGAACTGAACACATAAACAGATTTGGTAAAGAAGGTATAAAAGCTAGGTATGCGGATAAATCAAAATTATCTGGAATAGAAGTAGTTGCTAGAGGATTTAAACTTAATGAGTTATTTATTATAGAGGACAAAGTTAAATTGTTTAAAGATGAAATATATAACTATGTATGGGACGACAAAAAAGATGAACCAGTAAAAGCTAATGATGATTGTTTAGATGCTTTAAGATATGCAATTTATACATCTAGCAAAGGTTCAGGAACTGGTTTTAAGTAAGGAGGAGATATTTTGTATCCAAGTGAACCGACACAGACAGAAATATTTAATGACATTATTAAAAGTAATAATAAACCTGAAACTTTAGAAGAAATGATTATACGATATATTAAAGCGCATCAGAACAAAATACCAAACTTTGAAATTGGCCAAAAATATTATGATCAAGAGCCAGATATTGTTAGAGAGCCACCTTCAAAAGATGCAACAGGAAAAGTCGACCCATTAAAGCCAGATGATAGATTAATCACTAATTTTCATGCAAATTTAGTAGACCAAAAAGTATCTTATTTAGTTGGAAAGCCTATCGAATTTAAATACACAGATAACAATATAATAGAGCAAATCAACCTAGCATTAGGAAGTAGATTTGATGACAAGTTACATAGTGTATTAACTGGTGCAAGTAATAAAGGTATTGAGTGGATTCATCCTTATATTGACGAAGAGGGAGAATTAAAGTTATTTAGAGTACCAGCTGAACAAGGAGTTCCAATATGGAAAGATAGAGAACATGAAGAATTGGAAGCATTTATACGTTTCTATAAATTAGACAATGAAATGAAAGTCGAGTATTGGGATGAAACATTCATTAATTATTATATTTATGATAATGGGAGTTTAATAAGAGATTACTCACGTAATTTAAACAGTCAAGAAACACATTTCAGTACAGGATCATGGGGACGTATACCGTTTATACCATTTAAGAATAATGACGCTGAACGTTCAGATTTATTCATGTATAAGACACAGGTCGATGCATATAATAGGCGTTTATCCGATACAGCAAATATGTTTAAAGAATCGAATGAATTAATATATGTATTAACGAATTATGATGAAACTAATTTATCAGAGTTTAAAAGAAATATGCGTCATTATGGTGCTATTAAAGTAAGTAATGTTGACGGTGGCGTCGATACAATAGAGATAAAAGTACCTGTTGAAAATACGGAAAAATATTTAAAAATGCTATATGAAAATATAATGCTATTTGGCCAAGCAGTTGATTTTAGTTCCGATAAATTTGGTTCTGCACCTAGTGGCGTTGCATTAGAATTTTTATATACTAATTTAAATTTAAAAGCTGACAAGTTGGCTCGTAAAACAAAAGTAGCAATCCAAGAGTTACTTTGGTATGTAATTGAACATCATAATTTAAAAGTTGATTGTAAAGATATAGATATAAGTTTTAATTATAACAAAGTCGCAAATACAGAATTACAAGTACAAATGGCACAATCTTCTATGGGGATAGTTAGTCATGAAACGGTTATTGAAAATCATCCATTTGTTGAAGATTTAGAAGCAGAATTACAAAGGTTACAAAAAGAACAAATGGAATTTAATAAACAAGTTGGTGATATTGAGGAGGGTTCAAATGAACAAGAAGAATCCGAAGATAACGAATCAAAGTGATATAGATGAATATATCGAATTAATCCAACGACAAGCTGAAAGTGAAATAGAAATAGTATTTGCTAAAAGATTAAAAGTAATTCAACAAACTATAGCAATGTTATTTGAAAAGTATCAGCAAGAATCACCACATGCCACATGGACTGAATTTAACAAATATAACAGACTTAACAAAGAACTTATACGAATAGCAGAAATGTTAAACGGTGCCTATAAAGAAGTAATTAAAACCATACAAGAATCACAACAAAATAGTTATATCAAAAAGTATTTAATGAGTCTTTACCTATATGAAATGGCATCACAAAAACTAATGCAGTTTGATATTCCTAGTCCTGAAGTTATTGTAAGTGCAATAGAGCAACCAATCGAATTTATAAAATTGGTTCCCACATTACAGAAACACCGTAATGAAGTTATTAAAAGAATTCGTATAAACATTACACAGGGTATTATGAGTGGTGAAGGATATGCGAAAATAGCTAAATCATTACGTGAAGATATTGGAATGACAAAGGCTCAATCATTGAGAGTGGCTCGTACAGAAGCGGGCAGAGCAATGTCACAAGCTGGACTTGATAGTGCTAAAGTTGCTAAAAATAATGGTTTAGATATGAAAAAGAAATGGTTTGCTACAAAAGGTACTAGAACACGTGACACACATCGCCATCTTGATGGCAAAGCGATACCTATTGAAAATAACTTTCATTCTAGCGGTTGTATTGGCCAAGCGCCTAAATTATTTGTAGGGATTAAAAGTGCTAGAGAAAACATAAATTGTCGATGTAAATTACTTTATTACATTGATGAAGATGAATTGCCAACAGTAATGAGAGTTAGAAAAGATGATGATAAAACCGAAGTAATACCATTCATGACTTATTCAGAGTGGGAAAAAACAAAAGGAGTGGTGAATAATGAAAGAAGTAAAGTTAAAAGTAATTGTAGATGCTGATGAAGGTATTGAGAAATTAAAAAAGGTTAAATCATTATTAACTGAAATAAGTGAAATTTTAAAAGAACCAATAGTAAATATAACTATTAGCAATGAAGCAGATACAGAAATAATAAGTAAAGAATTGGTAAACTTTAGACCCGAAATAAGCGATTAAAGCTACTGCACAGTGTGTAGTAGTTATTTTTATGCCCAAATATGCTCAAGGCGTTAAAAGGTGCAAAATCCACACCAATAGATATGAGAGGAGTATTTAATTATGGACAAAAAATTTTTAATTGATTTAGGTCTTGATGATGAAATCGTTAATAAAATAATTGATAAGCATAACGATTTATTAAAAGAATCTAAAGACAAAGCTGATTCAGCTCAAAAAGAGCTTGATAAAGCAAACGAAGAAATTTCTAATCGTGATAAACAAATTACTGACTTAGAATCTAAGGCCAACAATAAAGAAGCATTAGAAAAGCAACTTGAAGAGTACAAAAACACTAACTCTGAATATGAATCAAAAATGAAAGAGTTACGCTTAGATAATGCTATTAAAGTTGCAGTGGCAAAAGATGCTGTTAATACCGATCATGTTCTAAAACTTATTGATAAAGAAGGCCTGGAATTACAAGACGATGGATCAGTAAAAGGTTTAGACAAACGTTTAGAAAGTTTCAAAGAAGAAAACACGCATTTGTTCGGAGCTGACAAACCTAAGGGACGTTCACCTATAGATGGTGGTAATCCTGAACCGGAAAAACCTACTGAACAATGGACAGAATTTTTAAAATAGGAGTGGTAAATAATGAAAAAATTAAAACTTAACTTACAGTATTTTGCAGAACAAACTAAAGTCGAGCCTGGGGAAACTTTACTAAAGAACAAGCATATTGGAATTATTGAAAAAGTAACTGCTGCACATTCATATTCATCACCTGCGATTATTAGTAATGATGCAATATTTATGGAAGGTCGTTCATTTACTGTATTAAAAGGTGATACATCTGAATTAAAAGATTATGAACGAAATGCACAAAATGAATGGGATCACCCACAAATTCAAGAAACTACTTATTTCTTAGACCAAGAAAAATATTGGGGTCGTTTTGTAGATGCATTAGATAAACGAGATACAGAAGGTAATATTGACATTGATTACGTTGTCGCAAAACAAGCCGCAGAAGTTGTGGCGCCATATTTAGACAACTTACGTTTTGCTACTTTAGCACGTAATAAAGCTAAGCATATAGCTTTAGGAACAGAAGAAGATGCACATTATGATGCAGTATTAGATGTTTCAGTTGAGTTAGATGAAATTAATGCATCGCAAAATCGTATTTTATTTGTAGCACCTAAATATTATAAATCCATTAAAAAATATGTTGTTGGATTACCACAAGGTGATACTCAACAAAAAGTATTAGGTAAGGGAATTCAAGGTGAATTAGATGGATTCTTAGTGGTAAAAGTTCCATCAAAAGTTTTACAAGGTGTTGAAGCTATGGCAATCGTTGGTGAAGTTATGGCGTCTCCAATTCAAGCCAACTTAGCAAAATTAAATTCAAATGTTCCAGGTATGTTTGGAACTTTGGCAGAGCAATTAATCTATACAGGTGCTTTTGTACCTCAACACTTACAAAAATTCATTTATACTATCGGTGGAACTGAGGTAGAGACTAAACGTGATGGTTTAGATGCACATGCTAAAAAGGTAAGTGCAGAAGATACAGGAGCATAAGGAGTGAGTAATAATGACGTATGAAGTTATTAAATACTTTACCGACTTACAAGACAATGACTATGAATACAATGTTGGCGATATTTTCCCTCGTGATGGATTGCAAGTGACTGATGAGCGATTAAGAGAGTTGTCTACAGATGAAAATAGGCAACGAGTATCTTTAATTAAGCCTATTTCAGAAGCAAAAGACTTTTCTAGTATGAAAGTATCAGAGCTAAAAGAAGTGGCCAAAAAACAGGGTATTGAAGGTTATTCTGATATGAAAAAAGCAGAACTTATTGATGCATTAAAAGGTGATGCTTAATGGACGCTAGTGAGGTTAAATTGTTAAATTCAAAGCCATTAGATGACCATTCTCACGATGAGGAAATTGAAACAATGATAAAAATTTACAAGGGTATTGCCGAAGATTATTGTAATAATAAATTCAAAACACCATACCCATCAGGAGTTAAAAAGTTTATAGCTGACTGTATCAAATATAGCGAAACTGGAAATATATCTAGTCGTTCTATGGGGTCAGTCAGTTATTCTTTTGTTACAGAGATACCAGATACTTTATATAAACCTTTAATGACATATAGAAAGTTGAAGTGGTAGTATGTTTGATCCTTTAAATGAATTTCCACATGTAATAGAAATTGGCAATTTTGAAGTAGTTGGTAAACGCCCTAATCAAACTAAAGAATTTATTTCAGTGACAAAAATTAATGGATTTATGGATACGCCATCTACCAGTGAGCAACTCAAATTTTATCAAATGGATGCGTCTTATGACCGAAATTTATACACACCCTATCATATACCAATAAATCGAGAATCAATTTTTAAATTTGAAGATAAACTATATGAAACTGTTGGTGAACCCACTGATCAAGGAGGTATGAATGAAGTGAATTTAACAAGATTGAAGGTGTATAAGGCTGGCAAAAGTTAAATATGGTAGTGACAAATTAGTCGTAGACCTAGAAAAATTCGAAAAAGATATGCAAGAGTGGGTTAAAAAAGGTATAGCAAAAACCACACTTATAATATATAACGCTGCAGTTGCATTAGCTCCTGTAGATTTAGGTTATTTAAAAGAAAGTATAGACTTTAAATTTACAGATGGAGGTTATAGCGCTGTTATTAGCGTTGGCGCAGAGTATGCAGTCTATGTTGAATTTGGGACTGGAATTTATGCTACTGGACCAGGTGGTTCAAGAGCTAAAAAAATACCGTGGTCATATAAAGGTGACGATGGTCAATGGTATACCACATATGGCCAAGAGGCACAGCCTTTTTGGTTTCCAGCAGTTGACCAAGGTGAGAAATTTTTTAGAAAGTATTTTGGATGAGGTGATTAAACATGTGGGTATCGGTTGAGCCTGACCTCTTTGAAAGATTATATAACAAAATAGAAAATCATCCATTAATTAATAAGCATGTTGATCATAGAGTTTATGAAGGCGTACAAAAAAATGCAGTTTATCCATATATTGTTGTTGGAGAGACTAATGTTACTCCCGAAGAAACAGCAAATAGTATGAAAGAAGATGTAGCAATTACTATTCATGTATATAGTCAAGCATATAATCGTGATGAGGCCGCTAGAATTATTAGTCTTATTGCCTTTGTAGTGAATAGAAAATTAGATATACCTAATTATGAATTTATTAGAAGTCGTATAAGTGTCCAGCAAGTTATTACTGATATAGATCAGTATACAAAGCATGGCATTTTACGGCTTCTTTTTAAATATAGACATAAAACAAGATATGAAGGAGAGTGAATATTTTGCAGAAAAAGTATATTGCAGCAATTCAAATTGCCGATAAGAAATTAGCTTCTAAATTAACGATTGAAGAGTCTGTGTTACTAGCAAGCCTTGGTGAAGGTGGTCATACAATAAGTAATGATTTAGCTGAAATGATTAAAGGTGATAAAAAAGACTTTTCACGTAATAGCGTAGAGGAAGAAATAAAACTAACTGTTGATAAAGTGCCAGGTGATAAAGGACAAGAAGCATTAAAAGAATCAGTTAAGTTATTTAAACAATTGCGAATTTGGATTTGGGAAGTTCAAAAACGAAATGGTAAACATCATGGAACTTTTGCATATGTAGTAATTGAAGAACATGATTGGTCGTTTGATGACGAGGATGACAAGATTGAAATTACTGCTAAAGTTAAATTTAATAGTGCCGATGGTGAAGTAGATGAATTACCAGAAGAATGGTTAAATCCTAGCGAAGCTGGCACAACTGTTGAGTTTGAAAACATGAATGAATATGAAGGATCATTTGAAGAAAGAACTAAAAAATCAACTGATACTGGAGCATAAAAGGGGCGTATAGCTCCTTTTTATTTTTAAATTTTGAAAAGAGGTATAAAAATGACAAAACAAAATTTTAATCCGATTACAACTTTAACAATCAATGATGAAGAAATAAAAGCACTAGCTACTTTTAATTTTGACATGAAAGCAGGAAAGTTTACTGAAGAACGTGAAGATGAAAAAGGAAAGAAAGAAAAAGTACCAGGATTTAATGTAATTTATAACGGTATTTTATCTAGAGATACAAAATCAATTGCTGATTTTTGGGAATGTGCTACTGCATATTTAGGTAAAAAAGCACCAAAACGTGAAGATATTGAGGATGCATTGATGAAAGTTATTGAAGAAAAAGACGACACTATAGAATTGTTACAAGGTGCGTTAGACATGATGAACAATAGTGGTTTTTTCAAGCAGAAATCACGTGCTTATTGGTCACAGATGAATCAATCTGTACCGATGGTCAAAGAAGAAGAGAAAGAAACAACGAAACACGGAATCGAAATGTTGAAGAACAACTACAAAGAAATCATGGGCGAACTACCTTACTAAATTATTCAGAGGTAAGGCAACTGACAAGCCAGTATATAGGTTATCTTTCAGAAGATGAACTTATGAATTTAGTTCCACATAAATGGAGCGATTGGATTGTCGGGAGACGTCAGGCTTTGATAGATCAAAAAGAATCCATGCTATTTATGGCGCAAGCAAATGGCATGGTTCAAGCAGGTAAAAGATTAACTAAACTACAAAATCAACTTGAACGTGAAAGATACATTGTTCGAGGTGAAGAGGACAAATACGAATTGAAACGTAAGCAAAAACTTGCTCAAAATAAACGGAATAGAGAAAGAGTTATGAGAGGAACTAGAAAATTTTATAATTCTTTAAATAATAGAAATACAAGTCATAAAGGAGGGTGAAAATGGAAAGTAATTTTGTGGCTAAAATATATGCAGTTATCAGAAACTTTGAACGTAATATCAGAAAAGCACAACGATTGGCTAAAACTTCAGTACCTAATGAAATAAATGTAGATGTTACTGCTGATTTAAGAAAGCTACAAAAAAAGTTAACTAGAGCTAAAGGGATACTTACTACCATCCCTCCTCGAAAAGAAGTAGATATAGATGCCAAAGTGAAAAAAGCTCAATACAACATAAAAAAGGTAACTCAAAATTTATATAGATTACCTAACAATAGAAATATTAATGTTGATGCTAATATAACTAAGGCGCAAATCAAATTAAAAAAAGTAACACAATCTTTGAGGACAGTACCTAAAAAGAAAACAATTAAAATTGATGTTGATACAACTTCTACATCAAAACTACAGCGACTGTTTCGAAATGTTGAAACACAAGTTAATCATTTCAAAAATAATGTAGATAGATTAGCTGGAGATATCAAATCATTTGGTATTGTTTTTTCACAAACTTTTAAAGGGATAATGTTAACGTCAATACAAGCATTAATACCTATTATAGCTGGATTAGTTCCAGCGCTATTTGCAGTATTAAATGCAGTTAAAGTATTAACTGGTGGCGTAGTAGCATTTGCTGGAACAGGTGCCGTTGCTTTTGGTGGTTTTGTTGCATATGCAGGAATGGCAATAACAGCAATCAAAATGTTAGAAGATGGAACGATTGAAGCTAGTTCAGCTACGCAAAAATACCAAACTGCTTTAGAAGCAGTTAAAAGTACATGGCAAGATATAGTTAAACAAAATGCAAATGCAATATTTGAATCTATGGCTAATGGTTTAAATACAGTTAAAAGCGCTATGAAATCATTAACACCATTCTTAAAAGGTGTAGCTGACGGTGTGAACGTTGCTAGTAAGAAAATGCTAGAATGGGCAGAAAATTCAAAAGTAGCACAAAAATTCTTTAAAATGATGAATACAACTGGGGTTTCAGTATTCAATAAACTATTAAGTGCATTGGGTCGCTTTGGTGACGCTATAATTAACGTATTTACACAATTAGCTCCTTTGTTCCAATGGTCAGCTAATTGGTTTGATCGCTTAGGACAATCTTTTCAAAAATGGGCTAATAGCGCAAATGGCCAAAATAGTATTAAACAATTTATAGAATATACTAAAAAGAACTTACCTATTATCGGCAACATTTTTAAAAATGTGTTTGCCGGTATTTTTAATTTAATGAAGGCATTTGGACAAAATTCAAATACTATTTTTGAATATTTAGATAAAATGAGTGCAAAATTCCGTAATTGGTCAGAAACCGTTGGAAAATCAGAGGGCTTTAGAAAGTTCATTGATTATGTACAAAAAAATGGTCCAGTTATTATGCAGTTAATAGGTAATATCGTGAATTTATTAGTAGCCTTTGGTACAGCAATGGCACCAATTGCAAGCGCACTTTTAAAAGTAATTACTAAAGTCATAGGGTTTACAGCTGCTTTAATGGAAAATCATCCTTGGATTGCTCGATTGATTGGTATATCAGGTATATTATTGGGGGCGATTTGGTCATTAGCAGTTCCATTGATGGCAGTTAATAGCTTTTTAGGATTGTTCGGAACATCTTTATTAGGTTTAGCACAGAAATTTATTACATCAGGTAACGCAAGTAAGATATTCACTGGGATAATTAATATTCTTAAAGGAGCAATAGGCTTTTTATTAAACCCAATAGGAAATATAGTTAAACTTTTACCATTATTAGGCACTGCATTTACTGCGCTTACAAGTCCTATTGGCATTGTAGTTGGTATCATAGCAGTTTTGGTTGGTGCTATTGTTTATTTATGGAAAACAAATGAAGATTTTAGAAATTTCATCACTAAAATGTGGCAAGATTTGACTAATACTATCGGTGGTGCGATTCAAGGAGTCATTTCATGGTTCCAAGAATTGTGGGCTAGTATTCAATCAACATTACAACCAATAATGCCAATTTTAGAGGTTTTAGGTGAAATTTTTAATAAAATATTTGGTATTCAAATCATGTTGATAATTTCTCAAGTTATTACTGCGTTTCAAGGGTTATGGACTACCATTCAAATTGCGGCGCAATTAATAGGTGCGGCTATTTCAATAGCTGTAAATATAATCATCTCTTTATTTACAGCATTAATTCAACTTTTAACAGGCGATTTTAGCGGAGCCTGGGAGACTTTAAAGAATATGGTAACTACAAATTTACAAATTATTTGGCAAACGATAGTGAATATTTGGGGGATCATTACTGGATTTTTATCAAGTACACTAAATAGAATACTTGGAATTTTCGGTACAAGTTGGCAACAAATTTGGTCAATAGTATCATCAAAAGTTTCACAAATTTGGTCTACTATTTCTGTGAAATTCCAAGAAATAGTAGGAATGATTGGCGAAAAAGTCAGTCAATGGTTATCGAAATTAAGACAAGGTTTTAACGATATGGTTCAATCCGCTGTTGACGGAATGGCTAGATTTTTAGAGCGTATAGTACAAGGTTTCTGGAATGTAGTAAATGCGGTCGGTGATGGAGTATCAAATGCAGTATCAAAAGCGAGAAGTTTTGTATCTGATTTTGTTCAAGCTGGTGTTGATTTAATAGCTGGCATGATTCGAGGCGTTATAGATAAAGCTAAAGATTTAGCACAAGCAGCCTGGGATGCGGCTAAAGGGGCATTAAATGCTGCTAAAAGTGCGTTAGGTATAAAATCACCTTCAAGAGAATTCAAATCTTTAGGTATGTATTCCATGATTGGTTTAGGAAATGGAATTGCACAATATGCTAATAAAGCGGCTAAAGAAAGTAGATTAGCGGCAACGAAAGTAATGGACGCATTTAAAGTAGACTTATCACCTGGCATAACAGAAGGTTTAGGTGGTTCATTGAATAGTGATATAAATGCTCATATGAGTAAAGATGTAAGACATAGCTTAGAAGAAAATAATAAACCAATAGTAAATCTATTAGTTAGAAATGAAGGCGATGCTGAATGGATTAAATCGACTATTGAAGAACTAGGAGCTAGAGAAGCAATCGGAGACAACTTTTAAGGAGGTGGCATATGTTTATAGCACATGATGTAGAAATAAATAAAAATGACGAACTGTATAGGGTTAGTGATAACCCTATCACTGGCCAAAAACTAGAAGTAGTAGAATTCGATGTACAAGGTTCTGAAAAAGAATTAGATTTTAATGAAATTGAGAGAATTAATGGCAGATTTCTTAATTCTAGTGTTGAAAGATATAAAAAAGCAACAATGGTTGTTCGTTATAGTGTTAGTAAGATTGCATATGCATCTCACTTAAAAAATAGTATCCAAAATTTATTTTCTGGCCAATTTTATTTGAGAGAAATGGCAGCTAATGATATCGAGATACCTTTTCAGACTATGCTAGATCCTACACATGAATTTGAGCTTAATTATGTAGATGGTAAACAGTTGTTAGTGGCCTTAGTTTCTAGCATTTCTTTTGATACTACTAAAACTGAAGGTCTAATAACTTTAGAGTTTGAAACAGTTGAATTACCTTATTATGAATCAATTGGTTATAGTACAGATTTAGAAAGTGGAAATGATTTAGATTTATGGGGTATGACTAGCAATATGACTTTTATAAGTAATAGCGATCAAAGGAAGTTTACGTTTTATAATACAGAGAATGATTTTGTTTATTATGCTGGTGACGTACCGATAAATCAATTTAATCAAAAATTTATAGTGGAAATAACTATAGGTGAAAACACAAACCATTTTACATTTGACACTGGATATAAGAGTGAAATGATGACTGTAAAAAATATTGATTTAAAAGAAGGGGACATAATTAAATATGATGGTATACAAACATATAAAAATGGCATCCCTATCAATGGGAAAAAATACGGCACAGGTAATCAACCTTCGTTAGTTCCTGGTTATAATCAATTTCACTTTAATCAAGTTGTTAATAAGGTTGTTTTCAAATTTAAAATGTATTACAGATAAGGAGGATACTTATGCCTATAATAATAAACAGTTTAGTGGGGCGTAGTTTCCCATTATTTGTTAATACAACTACACAGGATAAAGTATCAGAAGAATCAGTATTATCTTTTGAGATTGTTGAAGATGCGTATAATTTTGATTTAGTTACGAGTATATCGACAATGTGGACAGTCACAAATGTAGGTGGAAATGATGATATTAATGAATATAAAATTATTTATATTAAAAAGAGTAGCATTGGTGAAAATCAGAAAGTATATGTTAAAGCTATTAAAAGAGAAATATTTGATTTAAAGGCTAAACGGATACATGAATCTTATACTGGTAGTTTTACTGGAGAAGAATATTTCAAACTTATTTTTAAAGGTAGTGGTTATAACTTTAAACTTTTAAGTAAAGTTTACGCTTCTAGGTTTGAAAATCTAGGTGAAGGTGATTCAAGGCTAGAATTATTTAAAAAGGGTTTAAAACGTTATAATCTTGAATATTATTATGATGAAAAAAAGAGAACATTTTATTTGCAAACGTCTGTAGGTAAGGAAGCTAAATATCGAATAGATACAAAGATTAATGCGAATAATGTGCAATTAGAAGAAGATGCATCAGAACGTTTTACTTATATTAAAGGTTTTGGTGATTTTGATGAAAATGACTCATACATGGAGGGCGCTTTACAAATAACTTATGTTCATCCAGTAGCAAAGGTAATAGGTGAAATACATGCACCGCCTGTAATAGATGGCCGTATTAAACATGAAGATAAGTTGAAAGAAAAAATGGAAAAAATCATTAATGATAGTATTAAAATTTCCGTTTCAACTGATTTTATTCATCTTGAATCATATAAAGAAGCGAAGCCATTGCCAGGCGATATTACTGTGCTAAAAGATTCGGTCAATAATATTAATGATGAGGTTAGAATTGTCGAAATCACTACTAAACGTGATGTTAATAATAAAATCATTAAACAAGACGTAATTTTAGGTGATTTTACATTAACAGAAAGAAATAAGAAAATGGCAAGAAAAGCAGCAAAATATGTTTCGAATTTAAACGTATCATCTACTGAAACACCTGGAAAAAAAGAGCGATTAAGAAATAGAGATATGAATAGATCAATTAAAGCTATTAATAACTTAGTCGAACAAAATGCATCAAAACCAACTAAAAGTGGAAAATCAATAAAAACTAAAAATGGAACTATGACAGTAGACTTTACACCGATATCTAGTATTCGGAATGTAAAGTCTATTTATGTTATCGGGGATTCTGTTGCAAAAGGTTCTGGAGCTAAAGAAAACTTTGGTCAAATGCTCGGTAAAAAAATAAAAGCGAAAGTAACAAATAGCGCTGTTGGTGGTGCTACCATGTCTACAAATAGACCAAATAGTATATATGAACAAGCCTTAAAGATAAAAAATACAGATTTGATTATTGTTCAAGGTACAGATGATGATTGGTTATTTCAAGGCGGTATAGCAATTGGCGAAGATGAAAAAGACTTAAAAACTTATTATGGAGCATTTTATCAAGCAGTAACAGCAATCAAAAATAATAATCCTAATTGTAAGATAGTTTCTATGACACCAACAAGACAATGCCCAGTTGCTAATAACAAAATAAGACGACGCGACACCGATAAAAACAAATTAAATTTAGTTTTGAAAGATTATGTTAATGCCCAAGTTGAAGCGTGTACAGAGTTAGATATTCCAGTTTTTGACGCTTACCGATTTAATTTGATTGATCCATATAATCCTGCGTATAGAGCGAAAAACATGCCTGATGGACTACATCCGAATGAATTAGCACACGAAGTTATCATGTATGAGCTAATTAAAAATTATCATTACTTTTATGATTAAAGGAGGGGCTTTTAGTGACAGAGAAATTAATAACAAGTTTACATGCTATATTTAATGAAAAGTATATAAATCAACATGAATTTAACTATCAAAAGTTAAACCGTTTTATGCAAAACGTTAATTTATATATGTATGCACATGGTAAAACAGATAAGAAAGCACATAATGCCGACCAAATTATTTATCAAAGACAAAGTATTGCAGATTTCTATAAATATTTAGTAGCTAGGTTAAATAATTTAGTTTTAGGGCATAACGGAGACGGAATTAATGAAGTAAAGGATGCACGAGTTGGTAATCAAGGGGTTGTTCATCCAACACTGCATGAAAGACTTAGACATGAAAATTTATATTATACAAAGTTAATATCTGAACTTACAGAAGAAACCAAACAGAATCATGAAGAATTTTTAAATGCAGAATATCGTTTTGATCCACTAAATCAAGAAATGCAATTTATTACTGATTTATCGCCTAGAACTAATGCAGTAATGCAAAGTTTTTGGGTAGATTACCGTACACATATTATATATATGACACAATCCAGACCAGGCGGACATTACATGTTAAGTAGGCTTAAACCTAATGGTCAATTTATAGATAGACTATTAGTAAAAAATGGTGGTCATGGTACACATAATGCTTATAGGTATATTAAAGGAGAGCTATGGATTTATTCGGCTGTTTTAAGTGCTAATAAGAAAAATAAATTTGTACGCTTTAAATATAAAACTGGCGAAATTAAATATGAAGATGAACAAATGCAAGACGTTATGCCTCATGTATTTAATAATCGTTATACAAGTGCTATATATAATTCTAAAGAACAGTTGATGATTTTTAGACGAGAATATACACAACAAGAATTTAAAGATAAGAAATCATTGAATTTTATTGAAATTAGAAGTATTAAAGATATTGATAATAATGTAGACAAAATATTATATAAATTTGATATTCCAGACGTATATACAAGTCCAACACAACCTATGCAAGGTGTTACTTATGATGAGGGTATTCTTTATTGGTATACGGGCGATAGTAATCCTAAAATACCTAATTATTTACATGCATTTGATGTTAAGAATGGTAAACATTTATGGAAGCGAATAGTTACAATTGGTGGTATTGATGGAAACTATGTAGGTGATTTTCAAGAAGCAGAAGGTTTGGCTATGTATTATGATGAAGAAACTGGTAAAAAAGCGCTTTTAGTTGGTGTTACTACTGGACCAGGAAATAATAGGCATCATGAGATACATTCCATTGCACAAAGAGATTTAAATGATAGCTTGAAAAATAGAGCGACGCCCGTATTAATGACTGATACTGGTGGTAGAGCTAAACCTTTACCTGCACAAGGATTTAGCAAGTTAAGTAATGTGACAGAAATTGGCCACTATTATATGTACACTGGTGATACATTGAATATTAAAGACTTTCCTTTAAGTAAAGCGTGGAGAGGGTACGGATGGTTTTTTGATGTTTTGCCAGGTGATATAAATGGTGTTGTCAGACAAGTATTAACTAGATCATCATTTGGTCGTAATACAATGATATTTTCTAGAAATGTGGATGTGTTTACTAATAAAGCATCTGTGGGTTGGAGCTACCATAAAACATATGGTGAAATGTGGGAAACGCCACCTAAGAGCATAAATAAATTGGCTGATTTAAATATACCTGGTTTAGAAATTTATTTAACTGCTGAAGATACAAAACGATTTGTCGATTTTCCATCCAAATATAAAGGGGTCGCAGGTTTTGTATACTTAAGAGTTAAGTTATCACAAAATCAATATAAAGAATTTCTATTCAGAAATAATATAATTTCACCACCTGAAACATTAGAACGTACAACTCAAGGTACTAGAAAATCAAAATGGTTTACTAATGCTGGTAGTTATAAGGAGGTTGGATGATGAAGGAAGAAGCGTTTTTAAAAGATGATAATATAATTCCTTTAGAAGTGACATCAAAATATAAGAGTATCACAGATACTAATATTAGCTTTTTTAATACTGATACAGGAACTTCTGTTTTAAACTTTATAGTTACAAAGAATGAAAAACCATTTGAAATTGGACTTAATAATGCTAAGGCTACAATTGATTTGAAAACAGAGAATTACGGAGCGGAAACTGGCGCACATATATCGGATGATTTGACGTTCATTGATCCAATCAATGGGCGTCTTTCTTATACCTTGCCAGATGATTTTTTAAGATATACAGGGAAGGTATTTGGGCAAGTATTTTTCACTCAAAATGGTAGCAATAACATTATTGTGATGTGTGAGTTTTCATTTAGAATTGATGACGATCAAATTAGTGATTTTGATGGTAAAACTAAATTAGTTTATATTAAAACGCTTAAAGATATAATGGCACAATTTAATGGGGATATATCAAAATTTAATAAAGCATTAGGTGATTTTCCTTCTCTTATAGAAGGTGTAGAAAATAAAGTTAATGAAGGCATAAGCACTATAACTCTTAAGGCTACACAAGTAGAAACAAATTTAAATAATACATTTAATGAACGGGAAAATGAATTTAAAAATAAAACGAATGGTTTTATAGAAAATGTAGTAGTTGTGAAAGATGAAATCAAAGCGTATATAGATACTGCCAAACAAGAAGCAAATGATTTAGGTGTTTTAAAACAAGGTGATGTAGTCAATTATCAAAAATCTAAATTAACTACGGATACAGGAATAGTTGAAGAATTAAACGACGTTACAATACATTCTGTTTTAGAAAATGCCACAACTACAAAATTTGTTCATATCAATAAGGCAACTGATGCTCCATCTGTAAAACCACAAAATGATAATTCTGAAGTTACGCCTAAAGATAATAACAGAGTAGATGCGGAGTATATTGAAAATGATGAAGAAGAATTATCAGATATTCAAATAATCAATTCTATAGCTTCGGGACTATTAGTGATTTATAAATCTGAAAATAATGGCAGAGCCATTTGGTATCCAGATGATTCAAATGAAATATACACATGTTTTTATAAAGACAATATATGGTTGAGTTGGCTGAAAGTTAATGATGAAACTATTACAAGAAATTATATTGAATCTTTTGTAGAAGCTAAAACATCAGAAAACAAGCACTTTATGGAAAATCAATTAAATCTTGCTGCTATACAAAAACATAGGTTAACCGATTCAGAAGGTAATGCAATTAATATAGATTTAGATTTCTCTCAAAGTGAATTAGTTGAATTAAAAACAGCAAACTTTTACGCAGTTAAAGTGCCTGATTTACCAATAGGGATTGAAAACACTGAGGGGTATTTACGTGTTACCGCAAAAGACACTAAGAATAAATTATATGAGTTTACACCTAAAGGAACATCAAAAAATTTAGTTAGAATTTTAAATAATTCAAATTTAAGTAGTTGGAGTACCTTTAATGAAGAAAGAAAAAAAGTGTTATTTGATGGTTCTGTAAATGGTGTAGGTAATGACATTGTTTTAACTGATGATTATACCAAATATGATTTCCTTATTGTTTCTGGTATATATCCTGGAGGAACATTCAATGAGGTGAGTTTAGTATCAATGCCAGGAAGTATTATTGTTTCAAAAAATAATATTCCTGATTCTACTGGCGATGGTGGTGCTTCATATGAAGGTATTATTTCAAAAGTTAATAATACAACTTTACGTATTGCTAATGATGTTTTTTGGGATTTAGGATTACGAAAAGCCTCAGGGGCAAATGCAAATAAATTTACTGTTCAAAAAATAATGGGGTGGAGATAATGGAAATTTTAATTAATGAGTCTAGAGAAATTATAGGTTATGCTCGTGTTGGCCATGTTATAAATGCAATTGAAATTTCTGAGGAAGAGCTACCTTATGATTTTTATAATAATTATGAACCAAGTAAATATATTTATAATGAATATGAAGGTATCATTATTAATCCTAATTATGAGCCACCTAATGAAATTGATTTTACAGGAAGTACAACGGATGAGGTTAAGTTTAAGGAAGATAAAATTGAAGAATTAGAAAAAGAAAATGAGAAACTCAGACAAGAGTTTGAAGAACTAAAGGAATTAGTAGAAAAAGTGATACCTACTGAAGCGTAAAGACTGCAAATAAATTTTGTGGTCTTTTTATTATGCCAATAAAGGAGGTGGGAAAATGGGTTTGCCTTCACCTAGTAAACGTAAACCAACTGCAAGTGAAGTTGAAGAATGGGCGTTAACTATCGCTAGAATAAAAAGAACCATAAATGTTGATGGTAAGTGGGGCGGGCAATGTTGGGACTTACCTAATTTCATATTAAAAAAATATTGGGGTTTCTTTACGCAAGGAAATGCTAATGCTATGGCTAAAAAATCAAATTATCGAGGACGCAATTTTAAAATTTATAGAAACACAAAAAACTTTGTACCTCGAAAAGGAGACTGGGCAGTATGGGCTAATCGTGATCCAGGACATGTGTCTATCGTTGTGGGTAAAGCCACTAAAGATTATTTTTGGTCAGTAGATCAAAATTATTATACTGGTAATTGGTATGGAAGCCCTCCTTATAAAATAAAACATAGGTACAGTGATGCACCAGGTGGAGTTACACATTTTGTAAGGCCACCTTATTACCCTGAACCGAAGAAAAAAGAGCCTAGTAAAGGAAAAGAGCCAAGTAAGAATAATAAACCGACAGAAACTAAAAAAGATAATACACCAAGATTCAAAAATATTATTAATATTGCCTATACAAGTTTTAGAGACGACAAAGAGAGAGAAAACGTCACACATTATATTGTCGATGGTAATAAGAGAACTTCACCGATTAAGGGATTATATATCAAAGAAAGTATTATGTTTAGAAGCGTCAAAGATATTTATAAACAACGAAATAAATATGATAATGATATTATTTATCCTCACAGTTTTGTAGATAAGCAAATGACATGGCATTGTCGACATACTAAATTTCAAGTTGAAAGTTATTCTGATTGGATTGTATTAGAGGTATGCGGTTCTGAGTCTGAAACAAAAGAAGAATATATGCGGACGTTAATTTATGCAATGATCCATGGTTTGAAAATGTTGGAATGGAACGACCTAAAGTTAAGTAAAAATTCTTTGAAGCTGGATAAAAACATTTGGAGAATCATGAAAGATACTACTAACTATGACTTAATTTTAAAAGGCTATCCAGAATTAGAAAAATATCAACTTACTATTGAAAAATTAATAACTATGTACCGTAAAAAAGATGAGTTACTTAAACAAGTAATTGTAACTAAAAAATCTAAAAAGAGAATTAAACTTAAACCATCTACTAATAATGTACTTATCAAAAAACCTAATAATCCACCTACTCAACACAAAGCGAAAGGTAAGGTAGATATTGAAATTAGTAAATACACATTCACACAAGCCTTAAATGCTCAAATGGCAAAGGGGCTTCCAGTAGTTAATACAGGTGGTGGTTGGTTTGGTGCCAGTCGTGCAAAAGTAAGTACTGCTATGGATCCAAATAAAATATGGAGTGATAGTAAGCAAAAATATCAAATGTTGGATTTAGGTAAATATCAAGGTGTATCTGTAGACAAACTTAATCAAATATTAAAAGGTAAAGGCAAGTTACATGGACAAGGAAAAGCATTTGCAGATGCATGTAAAAAGTATAATGTAAACGAAATATACTTAATTGCCCATGCCTTTTTAGAAAGTGCGTACGGTACATCTAATTTTGCTAGTGGTCGGTATGGCATATACAATTTCTTCGGTATTAATGCTCATGATAACAATCCAAATTTAGCCATTGGTTATGCTAAAAATAGAGGTTGGACGACACCTGCTAAAGGTATTCACGGTGGGGCAAAATTTGTAAGAGAAAACTACTTTAATAAAGGGAAAAACACACTATATCGTATGAGATGGAATCCACGTAATCCAGGTACAATGCAATATGCAACTGATATAAATTGGTGTAAACATCAAGCTAGTACGATTTATAACTTATATTCAAAGGTAGGATTAATAGGAATTTACTTTATAAGAGATCAATATAAAAAATAGGCTGATTCTTTTGGATTAGTCTATTTTTAAATTTTAGGAGGTGCATTATTGGAGGAAATAACTTTTAAATTTACTGAAAATGAAACGTTCGATACATTACTGTATTCAGGTAATATGAATTTTATCTATTTTCTTATTATATTGATGTTAATAGATATAATCACTGGAATTACAAAAGCATTTAAAAATAAGCACTTGTGGAGTAGAAAAGCACTATTTGGCTATGCTCGTAAAATACTTATCTTTTTTATTATTATCTTAGCAAATATAATGGATCAATTATTAGGATTGAATAATGGTTTAGTTACTGTGACAGTATTCTTTTATATTGCCAATGAGGGATTATCAATAATTGAAAATTGTAGTGAAATGGGTATACCAGTTCCTAGTTGGATTAATGATAAATTGTTAGTTGTAAAAAATGATAGTCAAACATTAAAGCAAGATTTTAAAGAAGAATTTACTACAAAACATACAAAAGATATAGAGTGTAATGAAATACAAGAAGCAAAATTAAAAACAGATAATAAAGAATCAAACCATCATTCGTGATGGTTTTTATTATGAGGAGGAAATTAAATGGATGTAAAAGTAACAGTAATCGTAAGAGTATTAGGTTTAATTTTGGTGTTAGTGAATCAGTGGTTATCAAATAAAGGTATTAGTCCTATTCCAGTTGACGAAGCAACAATAATGACAATAGCAGTAGCATTGCTTACGACATGGAAAGATAATCCATTTACTAGCGCTGCTAAAGAAAGTAATAAAATGATGAAAGAATTAAAAACGCAAAATAAGTATGAAAAAGTAGTGATGCGTAGTGGCAAAGAAAAGTGAAGCATTAAAATATGTTAATTCACGCATAGGCGTTCAACATAATGAAGATGGCATTTATCCAGGTCAATGTGCCGATTGGATTATTCATGTATGTAAAAAATATTTCAATTGGCATTTTCAAGGTGATGCGAAAGATATTATTAGTTTAAAAAATAGAGCTACTGCACCGAAAGGTACCCAATTTTTACCTAATACACGTGATTTAGTTGTGGAACCTCTAGATATTTGTGTATGGATAGGTGGTCAATGGGGGCATGTATCAATTGGCCTAAGTGGTAATTTACAAACCTTTTACTCTTTAGATCAAAACTGGGGTACATGGAATGGCTCTCCAGTAAAAAAGGTTCAACATGATTATGATAGCAACGGATTTTGGGGAGTCATTAGACTCCCTTTTATTAATGATTTAAAAAATGGAGGAAAAAGCATGGGCAAAAAAAGAATAGGTACATGGAATGGCGTACCCGTTTATACTGATTTTTTACCAATTGGCACGCGTCGAACAGGACAACGATTAGATAGTGGTAAACCACGATTTGCAGTATTTCATGATACAGGTAATCGTGATTCACCAGCACAACAAAATGTTAACTACTATAGAAATACTTATAATATTGATTGGGCTAGAACAGCATCAGCTCACATTTTTGTAGATGACAAGGAATGTATTATTTGTATACCAGTTACAGAGAAAGCGTGGCACGTATTATATGACACACCAATCGATAATAATTGGTATGGCGATGATGCTAATGATATCGCATTTGGACTTGAAGCGTGTTATTTTACAGATCGTTCACGGACGCTTAAGTCATTAGATAATGCTTGTCGTATTATGGCGGCTTTATGTAATTCATGGGAAATTAACCCTCGAAATGAGATGCCAGGTCACCAACAAATACAATATGATAAACAAGACCCAGGAAATTTATTAACAGCCGCAGGATATGGTAGAAATGATATTAGTGTGCTTGATAATTTAGTGCTTAAACATATGAAAGGTGATTCACCAACACAAAAAGTAGCAAAAGATGTAAAAGAACCTATCAAAGCAAAACCACCTCGCACAGTATGGGGATGGAATGGAATATTTACAGCAAATAAGAGTAATACTGAACCAATTGTCGTAAGACGCGCAATGGGATTAAATAAAGCTCAAGTAGATAAAGGGTCATGGATTTATCCTGGTGAATATGTGAAATTCGACCAAGTTATCAAAGATAAGAAAAATGGTTTGTGGTGGATTAGATTTAAATATCAAGCAGATGGAGCAAACAAAAAAGATAATTTCTTCATGCCTATAGGTGAGATTACTGATAAAGAAGAGAAGTTATTAAAAGAAAAAGCATTATGGGGAAAATTAGAAGTTAAATAGAGAATGAGTTTATAGAGATTATCTTATATAAGATTAAATAAATAATATATTAAGCACAAATGAATTGTGTTAAAATTTAATTATTGATAACTCGTAATGGCACCACGAGATCAATATTATATTTAGGGCAGACGCTTATGTGCTTGCCCTATTTTTTATGATATAATTCAAATGTATATTTTGATGTTGTTAAAAGATTCCGAGGCTCAACGTCAATAAAGCAATTGGAATAAAACATTTTTAGTAAGTGAAATCTAAATATGTATTAGGCCTTGTAGTAAAATAATTTTAAGGAGGTTATTATGAATTCAAAATTTAGGGCTTTTTTATATGATTTAGGTATTTCATTTTTAGTTGCGTTAATTACTAATTTTTTAGTGTATATTTTGAGTTTTAAAGTTATAAGTTTTGATTTTCTGATTAAATATAAATTTTATTTTTATTGGTTTTTGTTGCTTTTGTTTATTCTAGTAGTTCGTTTTATTATAAAAAAACGCATAGACAAATTGCAAGATGATCCATCTGGATTTTTTGTAATGCAAGATTATAAAGGGTCTATAAAAATGGAATGTTTTGGTTTCAAATGGGATGTTTTTTTTGATTATCTTTCAGAGCCTTGGATGAGTAATGATTTGGAAAAAGTTAGATTTGAAGATTTAAAAGAAGTTAAAATAGGTGAAGTTAGGGGTCCTTATTGTCCTAATGATAAGAGAAAGATGAAAGATACTCGAACTTATTGGGGATTTTATAAATATAAATGTCCCAAGTGTAAATACAAAAGAACATCACTTAAAAATCTTACTACTTTAGAAAATGAAACTCTTGATGAGATTCGTTCTAAATTTAGATGATTTTTTGTTGTTTTAGGAACGAGTGAAACGAGTTTCTTCTTGTCTTGATACTATATATAATACCACCCACACATGTCACTGGGTGGTTATTTTTTATGTCTATTTATATGTAAATTACATCTTTACTTATACGAACAAGTGTTCTATTATGTTCATGAGATGGTAAAATGAAAATAATAAATCCAGACGCACCGGATGAATATAAATATGAAACTGATTATCGTAATATACCTAGAGAATATCTTAATCCACGTATACCACAAGGACGTGGAATGGTTAAATGGCAACCCTTCAAAACAATGCCTGAACAATATGAACAACTAGAACAATACATACAAGACCAAAATAAAATTGATAAACCCATACTAAGCAATCACCAATTGAATGATCTAAATGATAAGTTGATATTAAAAATGTATCACGACCCAACAATTGAATTGCGTTATTTTGTAGATGGTTATATTAAAACTAAAAAAGTTTACATACACAAAGTAGATGTTCACACACAAACACTCCATTTATATGAAGAAAGTGGTTTCAGTAAGGTTAATTTGTTAGATATTGTCGAGATAAAATAATTTAAAAAAAGGGAAGAAAGGATTGATAAAAGGACGATTGTCCTGTATGATAAGAAGTGTAGTAAGGAGGTGGCAAACAGTGAACCGTTTAGAACGGAAAGAAAAAGAAGCAACGATTGCAGAAACCAAAAGCAGAACCTTCCGAAATTACTGCTTAGGGATAGCAACCATTGCTTCACTACTAAAATATTGGTTGGGGAGTTAATCCCCTTCCACCTTATTATATATCGAGGTGATAAAAATGACAAATCTAACTAAAATAAGAATTAGAACATTTTTAAATTATGTAATTGGTTTTAGCGTTTTAGCAATCGCAATATACTTTTTATTAAAGTAAACAAATAAACGGTTCACTAAATTTTATGATAATAGAAACAGTAAAAAAATTAATAGAATCTGATATAAGTGCGTCTGAAATAGAAAAAGCTACTGGCGTTGATGCATCTTCTATTAGACGCATACGCAGAGGTGAAAGGAAGCTTGAAAATTTAAGTTTTGAAAAAGGTGTAGCATTGTATGAATATGCGAAAATCCATCTAGATGAATAGGCGGTTTAGAAATTATGAAGGCATTTTTTAAAATATTTATCATTGGCTTGGTCGCGCAATTATTAATAATTTTAATTTTAATTCTATTTAGATTTAAAATGTGGAAAAGCTTTGAACAAGCAGAAATTATAGTAGGCATAATGGGATTGATTACAACTTTCTTAGGCGCGTATTTTGGTGCTAAAATAGCTGGTAGCGAATCAAGAAAGTTATTTAAACAAGAAATAAAAATGAATGATTTAAGTAAAAATATGGAAATAAATCTAGATGTTTTAGAAAATATGGAGTATGTTGAAAGGAAAATAAATTTTATTAACAAACTGATTAGAGGTGGGGGATTTTTAGAGCCAGATGGTTTGAGACAACTGCAACGTACATCTAATGAAACTAAAGAAATTTTAAGCAAAGTTAAAGATGAATACCTAAGTCAAACTTCTATCATTTTATATTCTGATATTCGAACCCTTTATGAAAACTCTAATAACTTTAATAATGAAATAAAAGGGATTATTAATTATGATGAAACACGTAGATTAATCAAGAGTGTAGAAAAGAATGATATTCCAATAGAATCTATAAATTTATGGGAGCATTACTCTGTAGATAATAAAAAGAATATTTCCTTGCTATTTAGTAACGATAAACGAGAAGAAATAATAGAAAAAATCCAAATCGATTTAATCATTAAAAAAAACAAAGTTTTTTTTAATGATAAAAAAGAAAAAGTCGAAAAAATTTTTGATAAGGTTAATTGTTCATTCAATAATATGAAATACAAAAATAGAGATGATTTAATTAAAGAATATACTAAACTATATAAAGATTAAAATACAACACCTAAATGAATAGGTGGATTAAATAAAAGGAGTGTTAATAATATTAAGTACAATTGCGATTATATTATCTTCAAGTGTAATAGCGGCACTATTTACAGCAATAACTAATTTTCAAATAAAAAGTAAAGAAATATATGTGCAAATTAAGTTAGAAGAACAAAATAAATGGATTACGAATTTGAATGATGCTCAAAGAAATTATGTTGATGCTATAACTGCGTATAATATGGATTTAATGAGGTATTCAGTCAATGAAATCAAAACTTTTGATATATCTAAAAAATTAATTGAAACAAATAAAGCGCATAATAATTTGATTTTTTATATTTATCAATCGGAATTTAGCACGTCATTAATTAAAGATATTGAAAAAATCACTAATGAAATAACGGATACTATAAACAACCAAAGAAAAGCTACTCTTGAGTATAGAGTGAATAAGATTGAAAAAGCAGAGTTAAAAGAAATTGCAAGTGAATGTGAAGAAAATATTGGTAGTAAAAACTATGAACTGTCAGAAAAATTAGGAGTTTTAATACGGACAGAAAAGAAAGAATTAACAAATAAAACTAAAAATCAAATTACCAAATGGATAAAAGAAAAGTTTAAACGGACAACAAACGGGCAATAAAATCTTTGTAACACTACTAAAACAAAGATTTACGAATCCCTCACTCTCCGTTAATTACATAATTTGAGCTTTCTTAAAACATCGAAAACCTTGATATTATAGGTTTCGATGTTTTTTGCTTTTATGAACTAATGTAAATTTTGTTATCTTCATATGAAATTAGTATTTCTTTAACATAAATTATAAATGGTACCTAAACACTAGAAGAACATAAAGTTCTGATAGGATTTGCTAATTAAAAGAAGTAGAATATATTGTGTTAAAAAGGACGCAATCAAAGAAGTAAATCAGAAGATGGGTAAATTATTCGAAAACGAAATAGCTTATAGTATATCTAAAAATTTGATTTACCTCGTCAAACTGTGACTGACCTAATGACTGGGAAATCAAATGTCCAAAAAGCAAAATTCATTACTATAGAAAAACTATAAGAATACGCAAAAGCCTACCTATTCATTTAAGTGGGCTTTAACTATTGAAGAGGATTACAATTAATAAACAACACAATTAATCATTATATAATAATACTAAATATAATAGCAATGAAAAAAATAACTTGTTTTAAAAAAATAAGAGTTAAAAATAATATAGAATTCACGAAAAATACACACAATAAAAATAAAGATAATGATATTATTAAGTTGTATCTATATACTTTGAAAATTAAATAAAAGGAGATTTTATATGAATAAAAATATAGTAATAAAAAGTTTGGTTGCATTAACTGTTATTACTTCAGTCGGAGCAGTAGACAGTATTTCAAATAGTTTTCAGTCAATAGCAAAGGCAGAGCGTAATGTAAGTGAAATAAAAGACGGCAATGTTTCACCTTATAATTCAGTATTTGCATTTAGATCAGCAACAGCATTTGCTGTTGGAAAAAATACTATAGTTACAAATAAACACGTTGCTAAATATTATAAAGTAGGGGATAGAATTGCTGCACATCCAACTGGATATACTGCCAATGGTGGTATTTATTTCATTAAAGACATAGTTCAATATCCAGGAAAAGAAGATATAGTAGTAATACATGTTCACGGAAAAAGTAATGAAGGATTCAATTTTAGCGAAAAAGTTGGGATACTACCCTTAGCAGAAAAAGCTAATATCAATGAAAGGATATCAATAATAGGATATCCAAAACCTCCAAGTAATGGGTTTAAATTAATGCAATCAACAGGAAGTGTAAAAGCAATAAACGATGGTTTGGTTTTTATGGATGCATTTGCTGAACCTGGGAATTCAGGGTCTCCAATTTTAAATTCAAATAATGAAGTAATAGGTATGCTTAGAGGAGGCAGTAAGTCAGGTAATGGTCAATCGGGAAGTGAAAACACTCATGGGGTATATTTTTCAGCTGAAGTAAAAAACTTTATTCAATCACAAGTAGAAAAGTAAGTTGCTATCATTTAGTTATTATACTTAATAACCATAATTTTGCATAAAAGTTAATATATACGTTAAAGTCCACCTATTCATTTAGGTGGACTTTTTAAGGGCAAAAAAAGGGCAGATTAAATAGAAAAGGACAAACACTTAGAAACATTAATTCTATATAAAACCTCCAGAAACATTGATATTACAGTCTTTATTGACAATGACGAACACTCACAAAATCAATATATACGATCCCGTTGAACACTTGAATATTAATAATTAAATATCAAGTAAAGATAAATATTGAACCTAGTTTCTACCATTAAATGTAAGAAATAGATACTCAAAATTTTTATGACACTGGAATGGCACTGAAACACCGAAAACACTAATAATACGGGCAATATAGTAGCCCTCCCAGGACACTAATAGCGTTAAATAGCGCACAATTCAAACTTAGAAACCCCGTTACGACGGGATTTCTTTTATTTTGTCTACAATGAAGTACAATAGAAAACGAAATTGGTTCTTTGTTAAAGAACCAAATATGATTATATAATCGCGAATTTAGATCATTAAGTTGTCTGTGAAGATGCTTTATTAGAATGTAAAACCACGTCAGAATTTAAGAAAATGTAAATAGATTCGCGGTAATTGAAAATAAAAGAAGTAATCACGATGATGATTTGAAAGATTTAAAAGAAGATTTGAAAACACAATATTGTTGCTTAGAAAAAAAGGCTTGTTAAAGCAGAGTTACATAGTCTCTCAGGATGCAAATACACAGTTATTTATAGAAAACTTAGAACAAGAACTGCAATTGCTAAATATTCAAGTAGATGAAGCACAAGCCGAAGATATTTTAGAAAATATGAACTTTACTGGATAAAAATATGATCATCCATTATCACTTCTACAATAAGAAAAGCAAAGAATTGCCATTGCTAGAGTTATTTTGAAAGGCGCGCCTATTATTATTTTAGATGAAGTGACTGGAAGCATTGATCCAGAAAATGAATACCTCATACAACAAGCAATTGATGAGTTAAGTAAAGGTAAAACTTTAATGACTATCGCACATAAGATAGGAACAATTAAAAGTACTAATGAGATTCTCGTACTTAATGAAGTCAAATAATTCAACGCGTAATCATCATACGTTACTTCAAACATGAGGAATGTATTAAGATTTTATAACTATAAAAAATCAATCATAAGGTTGATGATTATTATAGATGTTTAATCTATGCATTTAAATATATTGAGGAAAGTTCATGGAATATTTGCAAATAAAGATATAAGTAATTATAAATATGTATCAATTTTTATCTAGAAAATTAAATATTATTTGACGCTGTATACCATCAATTTTGAGAGTTTTGACAAGAGAAATGTTAAGTTATTGTAAAAAGCATTGAACAATTTTGTTGTACGTAATAAAATAGTGTTATGAAGTACTCCATTACTTCATTCTTTTTGAGCCACCTTCTCCCTTGGAAGGTGGTTATTTTTTGTGTATTATTTTCAAAATGATTGTTTGAAAATAAATTGAAAAGTGTAAATAAATTTAATAGTAAGAACTTTGATTTTAAATTTATATCAAATAGGTTATTTGTGTTGCGAGTTATTAAATTATGTTATCTTAATTAATGCGCTTTATTTAAAATAATAATTAAGGGTTTGTATAAAACATATCTCCATATTGAGTAGTTCAATTGCGAAAGGAAATACACATTTTGATAATCAATATAAATAGTTTTAATACAAAAAACGAATTAAAAGGAGATTATTGAATTGGAAAAATTACTAACTATCATAGTACCTGTATACAACAAAGCGTATTTTCTAGAAACGTGTATAGAATCTATCAATAAACTTAATATCAATAAAGATAAAATAGAAGCAATTTTCGTTGATGATCGTTCAAGTGATAATTCATTAGAAATTGTTGAATCATTTGCTACTAAATATGATTTTATAAAGGTAATACAATTAGCTGAAAATACAGGTAGCCCATCTGAGCCTAGAAATATAGGTATGAAGAAGGCTACAGGTGAATATATAACTTTCTTAGATGCTGATGATTGGTTAGATCCGGAAGGGCTCCCAATATTATTAAATCAAGCAAAAGTTCATCATTCTGATGTAGCGTTTGGCCAAAGTGTTAAACATTCAGAAAAAGCTATAAAGAAAATTGGGAGATTTAGTTCTTATAAAAATGATAATGATTTGGTTCCATACGAAATTGAAAAAATATTTAGAGCAGTTGGTCCACCGGGCAAAATAATTAAGCGTGATATTATCATTGATAATGAAATTTATTTTAAACATATGAAATACGGCGAAGATAAATTATTTTTTATAGAAGCAATATCTAAATGTAAGACAGCTTCAATGAATCCTAAACCGACTTATCACGTGAATCGTTATACGTATAATCAATCATTAGTTGGTCAAACAGATATAAATGAAAAAACTAAATTAAATTTAACAATTTTAGGTGAAGTTTTGAAACTTGAACTTCCAAGTAACGCAGAGTTTCAAGCGATTAGTCGAATTGTGGAAGTTGATTATATGTCACGATTATTTAAAAATACTAGGTTTTTAAAAGCTGAAAATAAACCCGTATTTTATGAACTATTTGATGAAATGGTATTAATGTTAGCATCATATGGTAAAAATATTGAAGATTATTTATTGACTGATACATTTAAAAATATCTATCAATTTTTAAAGGATAAAGAATATCAAAAATTAATAGAATTTATAAATATATTACAACAAGGTGGTAAAGCAAATAAATTTGTTAAAAATAATCGAGTCCATTTCTTAATGCCAGAAACTTTAAGTGATGCTTTACCAATTAAAGATCCAGTATTTGCTGTATATGAAGGTACACATTTAATAGAGGGAGCTTTTAAAGATGTAATTCGTGTATATAAAGATGATCAAACAATTATTGATAAAGTAATGCTGAATGAAATAAATAATGAAATACATGATGTGACTATCAATTTTGAAATGAATAATAATTATATTTATATCGATACGGAAGATTTGAACCAATGTGATTTTGCATTCAATATATCCTTAATCTATGATGGATACAAATCAATTTATGTGAATATGAATTTACCTAATGCAAGTCAAAGGGCAAGTTTAAACAGACAAAATTTTAAAGCCGAGTTTGTATCGGCAACAAAATCTAGAAATAAAGCTAATAGTTTAAACGAATATTTAACATATAAACCGAATTCGATATCGCTTGTTAAAAAAGCGAATTTATATAAAGATGTTGAATTTAAACAACTTGCTGAAAAAAGTTTAGAAATTGGAGAATTGGTAGATATTGTAGATCTTGTGAAAACTGCTAAAGGTACGCCAAGATTTATCACATCTGATGGTTATTACTTAACTGCTAATAAAAAGAATGTGTACCCTGTTGATAAAGACAAAGAAGGTAAGTATATATGTCGTAAACCTAATGATGTTACTGTATTGAAG
Organism: Staphylococcus sp. mip270_02; assembly: GCF_054031535.1. Taxonomy (NCBI): domain Bacteria; kingdom Bacillati; phylum Bacillota; class Bacilli; order Caryophanales; family Staphylococcaceae; genus Staphylococcus; species Staphylococcus sp. mip270_02. The sequence goes on along the minus strand of NZ_CM132934.1, from coordinate 2,164,524 downwards.
AAATGTAAAGAGTACAAAAATAGAAATTTTGAGGGCGAACCAGTTAATATTTTAAATTCAGGTGATAATTTAGAAATTCAAAAAATAGTTTTGTCCTCTAAAGGTACACCAAGACTCAAAACTAACCGTGGCACCTTTATTACGGCAAATCTTGGGTTTGTAACGGAAACATGAATTTTCAAAGATATTTAACATATAATAAATAATGGAATTTAAGCTATGAATATATCTGTATAGATGTCTTTATAGCTTTTTCTATTACATAACCATATAAGGTGTGATGTTAAATTTTAATTCATATTCTCATTAAATCATTACTTTTTATTTAAAAATAAAAATGAAATATAAGCAGCGTTTTGAATTGTCTATCAATATTAATGAATTCGAAATACTGTTTTAATATTAAATTTACATAGTTGTGGTTGATTTAATTGTGCATAATACACTTAGGAATTCAAAACTGTTTTGTAAATTGAATAAATTAACAGATAAAGCAAATTTATAGTTAAGTAAGAAAAAACAGACAATTTAATTTCGTATTATCTTATAGTGAATGTAAGGAACGATAGCTAAACAAAATAATTAATTAAAAGCATCGTTTTCAATATAAAAACAGTCATAATAATTAAATTTTAACGAGGAGTGTTTACAATGGAAGGTTTATTCGAAGCAATTAAAAACACAGTTCAAGCTGGTGTCGCAGGAGATGGCGCTAAATTAGGGACAAGCATTGTAAGTATCGTGGAAAATGGTGTAGGTTTAGTATCAAAATTATTCGGATTCTAGATTTTAACTTAATATAAATTAATTAATGAAGGAGCATTCAAATGACTAAATTAGCAGAAGCAATTGCAAACACAGTAGAAGCAGCGAAATCAGGTAATGGTGCAGATTTGGGTTCAAGTATTGTAGATATCGTATCAAGTGGTGCAAGCTTAGTAGGAAAACTATTTGGACTATAAGTCTTTTATAAATAAAAAATACAAATTAAAGGGGTAATTAATTATGGCAGGATTATTTGAAGCAATCAAAGAAACAGTACAAGCAGGTATCGCAGGAGACGGCGCTAAATTAGGAACAAGCATTGTAAGTATCGTGGAAAATGGTGTAGGTTTAGTATCAAAATTATTCGGATTCTAGATTTTAATTTAATATAAATTAATTAATGAAGGAGACATTCAAATGACTAAATTAGCAGAAGCAATTGCAAACACAGTAGAAGCAGCGAAATCAGGTAATGGTGCAGATTTAGGTTCAAGTATTGTAGATATCGTATCAAGTGGTGCAAGTTTAGTAGGAAAACTATTTGGACTATAAGTCTTTTATAAATAAAAAATACAAATTAAAGGGGTAATTAATTATGGCAGGATTATTTGAAGCAATCAAAGAAACAGTACAAGCAGGTATCGCAGGAGACGGCGCTAAATTAGGAACAAGTATCGTAAGCATCGTGGAAAATGGTGTAGGTTTAGTATCAAAATTATTCGGATTCTAGTTTTTCAATAATATATACAATGGTCAGGGTGATAACCTTGGCCATTTTTTTATGTGTAAAAAATGTGTATACTGAAATGGTTAAAGATTATTAGTGATGAACGGAGGAGGGTTTAAATGACAATCAAAAACTTACTTATAGATTTTGATGATACATTAGTAGATTTTCATGATGCTGAAACTTTCGCATTTGATAAATTGACAAAAAATTATAACTTAAAAACAAATAAAGAAGATTTAGAAGTCTTCATGAAAGTTAACCAAGCGCACTGGGATGCATTTCAAAAAAATGAGCTTACTAAAGATGAAGTGTTAAGTAAAAGGTTTGAAGCGTACTTTAAATTACATGATTTAGTAATAGATGGCGTGGAAGCAGATTTTATATTTAGAGATGAGTTAGCCAATGCACCTATTAAACATTTTACAAATACGGTTGAAACACTAGATATTTTAAAAGATAATTATGATTTGTATATAGTCACTAATGGTGTTTTAGAAACACAGGAACGTAGAATTGAGAAAACTAACATCGGTCATTGGTTTAAAGGTGTGTTTGTATCAGAACAAACAGGATATCAAAAGCCAATGCCAGAGTTTTTTGATTATGTATTTGATAAAATTGGAGAAGAAAAACGTAAAGAATCAATGATTATTGGTGATTCAGTGACTTCCGATATATTAGGAGGCAAAAATGCTGAAATAGCAACTTGTTGGTTTAACCCTAGAAAAAATGTGAATGAGACAACAATAAGACCTGATTATACAATTTCTTCATTAGATGAAATTGTGGTTCATATTCAATAAAAAAGGCGGGACAGAAATCATAATTTTAAAAATTGATTTCAAAGACCCGCTTTTATATTGCTCTGTGTTCTTAAAGAATTATAATGAGTTCACAATTGATAATAGAGTAAATGCTTATTAAAATAAATTTAAATTATTGATCCGGTGACCATACTAAAACATCATGGCCTTCTTTGTTGGCTTCTTCTAAATCAGTGAAACCGTGTTTGATGAAAAATTGTTTTGATTGATTACGTGCAATTACTTTAATTGGTAATCCCTGATTCTTAGCGAAATCTAACAATGCTTTACCGTAACCTCGATTTTGGAAATCACGTAAAACCTCTAATTTCCACAATACATTATAATCGTCGAAATTAGGGAAGTGTTTCTCTTCTACATCACCTTTACGATATAGAGCCATCCTTGCACCTAATCGATCGCCGACATAAATGCCATAAAATGGTGAATCTGAACTTGCATCAATCATCTCACCACGAAGCTCATCGACTAAATATAAATCTCCATTTCCAAAGTTCCTAAAATCTTCGAATAATTCGTCAGTTCTGTAATTAATATCAAGACGCTTTACGCTAGTCATTGCATCTTCCCCCTTTGTATTATTAAAGATTATTATACCTTATTTTATGAGTTTTTTCACAAAAATGACTGCTTGAAACTCTATTTTGTTAATTTATTATCGTTTTTAAAACTATCTAAACATAAAAAATTTGAACAGTTGCAACATTAATGTTTAAGCGTATTGTATGGCTTCTATTTGAAAATTTGATATTTGTAAGCCGTATAATTGTCAATATTGGATATAAACTTTATACTGATTAGGAATAGAGTAACATAAGGAGAATTACGCATGGATTGTATGACGACAAAACTCAATGAAAAAGATCAATTTATATCAAAACTAAAAAAAAGTGATTCAACGCTAGGACAGTTTTACAACTTAGATGCCATGGATGAAAAGAGTTATTATGAACGCTTAACAGCTTCTAATAATGGCAGAGAAGTTGAATTAGCTAATATCATAAAAGAATATATGAGTGATTTATCTTTAACAGAACAACAAGAAAGAAATATTGCATTATTAAATGACGGTGCGAAGGTGATTATTGGAGGGCAACAAGCCGGTTTGTTCGGTGGGCCACTATATACTTTCCATAAAATCTTTTCTATTATTACGTTAAGTGAGAAATTATCGAAAGAACATGATAAAAACGTGGTTCCTGTATTTTGGATTGCTGGGGAAGATCATGATTTTGATGAAGTTAATCATACTTATGCTTATAATACACAATATGCTAAATTGCAAAAAATAAAATATCATACAATGACACCTCCTGAAACTAGTGTTTCTAGGTATTATCCTGATAAAGCACAATTAAAAGAAACTTTACAACAATTTTTTAAACAAATGACCGAAACAGCACACTCTAAACCATTATTAAAAATGTGTAATGACATTATTGAAGAGAATGATAGCTGGACAGATATGTTTAAAGCTTTGTTACACGAAGTATTTAAGTTTTATGGCTTGTTAATTATAGATGCAAATAATGCTAATTTAAGAAGTTTGGAACAACCATTTATTAAGCATATTATTGAACATCATAGTGAAGTAGATGAAGCGTTTAGAAATACACAAAAGCAAACCGTTGCAAATGGATTAGAACAAATGATTCAAACAGATACGAATGTCCATATATTCATGCATGATGGCAATATGAGGCAATTATTAACTTTTAAAGATGATAAATTTTATTTGAATAAATCAGATAAATATTTTTCGAAAGAGGAATTATTAAAAATAGTGGATTCTGATCCGCAGCTCTTTTCAAATAATGTTGTTACTAGACCAGTTATGGAAGAATGGTTATTTAATACAGTTGCTTTTGTGGGTGGACCAAGTGAAATCAAATATTGGACTGAATTAAGTGATGTATTTAAAACGTTAGATGTAACAATGCCGATTGTATTGCCACGTTTGCGTATTAGCTATTTATATGAGAGAACTGAAAAACTAATTCAACAATATCAATTAGATAGAAATTCAATTATCGAAAAAGGTATTGAAGATGATAAAGCGCAGTTCGTGCGTGCTCAAGCTTCACAAGAGTTTATAAATCAAATAGAGCGTTTGAAAGAACAACAATATCAGTTATATCAAACATTGCAAGCTGAAGTAGCTAATAGCAATGATAATAAACAATTATTGGATAAAAATAGTGAAATACACCAGAAACAATATGATTATTTAATTAACAGATATTTATTAAATATAGAACGAGAAAATAAAATTAGCATTAAACATTTTAAAGAATTAAGTGAAGTGCTCCATCCAATGGGAGGATTACAAGAAAGAATCTGGAATCCGCTACAAATTATGAATGATTTTGGGATGGATGTGTTCAGTCCCTCCACCTATCCACCACTTTCTTACACTTTTGATCATATCATCATTAAACCTTAGAGCCACAAGATTTAGCCCGATTCATCAAAAAGATGAATCGGGCATTTTTTTATGTAAAACGATAAATTTTGGTGAATATTGTATAATTAGTGGAGGATAGTGGTGAGATGTGGTAAATTATATATATGAGAAGGTGAGGTGATTATAAATGTTCATGGGAGAATACGAACATCAGTTGGATACAAAAGGACGCATGATTGTTCCATCAAAATTTCGTTATGACTTAAATGAACGTTTTATAATCACTCGAGGCCTTGATAAATGTTTATTTGGTTATACTTTAGAAGAATGGCAAGTTATTGAAGAAAAAATGAAAACCTTACCAATGACTAAAAAAGATGCACGTAAATTTATGCGTATGTTCTTTTCTGGTGCTGTTGAAGTGGAACTTGATAAACAAGGGCGTATTAACATTCCGCAGAACTTACGCCAATATGCAAACTTAAGTAAGGAATGTACAGTAATAGGTGTCTCAAATAGAATAGAAATTTGGGATAGAGAAACTTGGAACAGCTTCTATGATGAATCTGAAGATAGTTTTGAAGATATTGCTGAAGACTTAATTGACTTTGATTTTTAATATGGAGGCGTTATTTTGTTTCATCATGTCAGCGTAATGCTCAAAGAGACCATTGATTATTTGAATATAAAAGAAGATGGCGTGTATGTCGACTGTACATTAGGTGGAGCAGGTCATGCACTATATTTAATAAATCAACTAGGTGACAAAGGAAGACTGATAGCAATAGATCAAGATACTACGGCTATTGAAAATGCAAAAGAAGTTTTAAAAGATCATTTGCATAAAGTAACCTTTGTCCATAACAACTTTAGAAAATTAACTGAAATTTTAAATGATTTGAATATTGAAAAAGTTGATGGTATTTATTACGACTTAGGTGTCTCTAGTCCACAACTAGACGTACCTGAGCGCGGGTTTAGTTACCATCACAATGCGAAGTTGGATATGCGTATGGATCAATCCCAATCATTATCAGCTCATGAAGTCGTTAATGATTGGGAGTTTGAAAAATTAGTAAAAATTTTCCATCGCTATGGGGAAGAGAAATTTGCTAAACAAATTGCCCGACGCATTGAACAAAACAGGGAACAACAGCCAATCGAAACGACATTAGAACTTGTTGATGTCATAAAAGAAGGTATACCTGCCAAAGCAAGGCGCAAAGGTGGGCATCCAGCAAAAAGAATTTTCCAAGCAATTAGAATAGCGGTAAATGATGAATTATCATCATTTGAAGACTCATTAGAACAAGCGATAGATTTAGTAAAAGTTGATGGTAGAATTTCAGTCATAACCTTCCATTCATTGGAAGATCGTTTATGCAAGCAAATGTTTCAAGAGTACGAAAAGGGGCCAGATGTACCAAGGGGATTGCCAGTCATACCCGAAGCATACACACCTAAATTGAAACGCGTTAACCGTAAACCTATTACCGCTACTGATGAAGATTTAGAAAATAATAATAGAGCGCGTAGTGCGAAGTTACGTGTGGCAGAAATATTAAAATAAGGAGTGAATGTTGAGTGGCAGTAGAAAAAATATATCAACCTTATAATGAACCAGAAACACAAATTCCTGAGTCGCAACCGTCGACCCAGCCCAAAACCGTAAAACGCAAAGTCGTAGTTAAACTTACAAAATTTGAGAAAATGTTATACATAGGACTTATAACAGTAATTGCATTGATAAGTATTTATATGCTATCTTTAAAAATGGATGCGTATGATACTCGAGGAAAAATTGCAGATTTAGATACAAAAATCGAAAAACAATCAAGTGAAAATAGCGCAATAGAATCTGAAATTAAAAAGAACTCTTCATATGAACGCATTTACGATAAGGCCAAAAACGAAGGAATGAGCCTTAAGAACGACAATGTAAAGGTAGTGCGTAATAATGGCGAAGCGAAAAATTAGATTAAAAAAACCCAAGTTTCTTATTAAACAAAGTAAAATAGGGGCAGTCCTACTCATTCTTGGATTCGGACTGCTCTTTTTTACGTTGGTTTTAAGATACTCATATATAATGTTAACTGGACATTCTTCAGGCGAAGATTTAATTATGAAGGCGAACGAAAAGTATTTAGTTAATAGCCAGCAACAACCTGAACGTGGAAAAATCTATGACCGAAATGGAAAAATTTTGGCAGAAGATGTAGAACGGTATAAAGTCGTTGCTGTTATTGATAAAAAAGCAAGCGAAGGTAGCGATAAGCCAAAACACGTTACAGATAAAAAGAAAACAGCTAAGAAATTAGCAACGGTTATTGATATGTCAGCTAAAGAGATTGAAGACAAATTAGATAATAAAAAAGCGTTCCAAGTTGAATTTGGACAAAAAGGAACTGATTTAACATATCAAGAAAAAGAAAAAATTGAAAAAATGAAGTTACCTGGTGTAACGCTTTATCCAGAGACTGAACGTTTTTACCCTAATGGAAATTTTGCATCACATTTAATTGGAATGGCTCAGAAAGATCCGGATAGCGGTGATTTAAAAGGTGCTATGGGCGTTGAGAAAATTTTTGATAGTTATTTATCTGGACAAAAAGGGGCATTATCTTATATCCATGATATTTGGGGCTATATTGCACCTAATACTAAGAAAGAAAAAACACCTCAACGTGGTGATGATGTACATTTAACTCTAGATTCTAATATTCAAGTATTTGTTGAAGAGGCTTTAGATGGCATGGTCGAACATTATAAACCGAAAGATTTATTCGCTGTGGTAATGGATGCACATACTGGTGAAATACTAGCATTTAGTCAGCGACCTACATTTAATCCAGAAACAGGAAAAGACTTTGGTAAGAAATGGGCGAATGATTTATATCAAAACACGTATGAGCCCGGTTCAACCTTTAAGTCTTACGGCTTAGCAGCTGCTATTCAAGAAGGGAAATTTGACCCAGATAAAAAATATACAGCTGAACCTAGAGAAGTCATGGGATCAAAAATTTCTGACTGGAACAAAGTGGGTTGGGGAGAAATTCCAATGTCACTAGGATTCACGTATTCATCTAATACACTAATGATGCATCTGCAAGATTTAGTTGGCGCAGATAAAATGAAAGACTGGTATGAGAAATTCGGTTTCGGTCAATCTACAAATGGTATGTTTGATGGTGAAGCAACTGGCGGTATCGCTTGGGATAATGAAGCGCAACAGAAAACTTCTGCATTCGGGCAATCTACCACGGTAACACCAGTGCAAATGCTTAAAGCACAATCTGCCTTCTTTAACGGTGGTAATATGATTAAACCTTGGTACGTTGATAACATAACGAACCCTGTTAGCAAAGATACTTTTTATAAAGGTAAGAAAGAATATGACGGTAAACCTATAACGAAAGATACTGCTAAAAAAGTGCGTACTGAGCTAGATAAAGTTGTAAATAGTGAAGATAGCCATGCTAAGAACTATCAAATTGATGGTTATGATGTTGCAGGTAAAACAGGTACAGCACAAGTTGCGGACCCTGACAATGGTGGTTATGCAGAAGGTGAAAACCCATATTTTGTTAGCTTTATAGGTGATGCACCAAAAGATGACCCTGAGGTAATTGTTTATGCTGGCATGAGTTTAGCCCAAAAAAATGATCAAGAAGCCTATGAAATGGGTGTAAGTAAAGCATTTAAACCTATTATGGAAAATACACTCAAATACTTAAATGTTGGAGATAAAAATTCTAAAGACAACTCAGATGTGAAATATAGTGAAGTTCCTAACGTTGAAGGACAAGAAATTCAAAAAGCGCAAGATAAACTAAACGGTAAGTCTCTAAAACCAATAGTTATTGGTAATGGAGAAAAAGTTACTAAGCAATCTGTGAGCGCTAATAAAGAAGTATTGCCTAACACTAAAGTATTATTACTGACAGATAGTGATGTTACAATGCCTGATATGACAGGTTGGTCGAAAGAAGAGGTTGTCGCATTTGAGTTACTTACTAAGACTAAAGTAACAACAAAAGGAAGCGGATTTGTATCGAACCAATCAGTAACTAAAGGACAAAAAATAAGTAGCAAAGATAAAATTGAAGTAACGTTATCATCGGAAGATGTAAACGGTCAAACTTCAAAGGCTGAATCTGATTCGAAAAAAGACTCAGATGACCAAAAAGACTCTGAAGACAACAAGGATTCAAAAGATAAAGAAGAAAACAAAGACTCAGATGACAATAAAGATTCAAAAGACAATGAATCATAACCTGAGCTAAGTTGATTATTCTGAATGTGAACATTGCATTAGAATTTAAAACTTATTATGTAATCAATTTTGAGGTGGAAATAGAAGTAGACTAATCATTGAACGTTGCAATAAAGTAGCAACAGTTTCAATTGATTAGCTACTAATCTCAATACATATATGGCTAACCGAAGAGCATAACGACTTAATCCAATTAAATAAATAAAGGAGCACAATATGGTTTATTTACTCGCAATTATCGCACTGTTAATCACGTTTATATTAGTTCCAGTACTAATACCAACATTGAAACGAATGAAATTTGGACAAAGTATTAGAGAAGAAGGCCCACAGAGCCACATGAAGAAAACAGGTACACCTACTATGGGTGGATTAACTTTTCTCATTAGTATTATTGTAACCTCGATTTTAGCAATCATTTTTATGGATAATTCTAATCCTGTTATCTTGTTATTATTTGTAACAGTAGGTTTTGGTTTGATTGGATTTATTGATGATTACATCATTGTGGTAAAGAAAAACAATGAAGGTTTAACAAGTAAACAAAAATTCTTAGCTCAAATAGGTATCGCAGTTATCTTCTTTATTTTAAGCCAAGTATTTAACTTAACTGATTTTTCTACTGGAATTCATTTGCCTTTTACAAATATTGAAGTACCACTTTCAATTGCGTATGTAATTTTCATAGTCTTTTGGCAAGTAGGCTTTTCAAATGCAGTTAATTTAACAGATGGATTAGATGGACTAGCGACAGGATTATCTATCATTGGCTTTGTAATGTATGCAATTATGGCTTACATACAAGGTGCAACATCAATCGGATTGTTCTGTGTGATTATGATTTTTGCATTGATTGGTTTCTTACCATTCAATTTAAATCCGGCTAGAGTCTTTATGGGAGACACAGGCAGTCTAGCATTAGGTGGGATATTTGCTACTATTTCTATTATGCTAAACCAAGAATTGTCACTGATTTTCATTGGTTTTGTATTTGTGGCAGAAACCTTATCAGTTATGATACAGGTAACTTCATTCAAATTGACTGGAAAACGTATTTTTAAAATGTCACCACTACATCATCATTTCGAATTAATTGGTTGGAATGAGAAGAAAGTAACGACAGTATTCTGGACAGTAGGCTTGATTACAGGACTCATCGGTTTATGGATTGGAGTGAACTAAATTGCTGAAATATACAGAGTTAGAAAATAAAAATGTATTAGTTATTGGATTAGCGAAAAGTGGTTATGAAGCTGCGAAATTATTAAAAAAACTTGGTGCAAATGTAATCGTCAATGACGGTAAAGATTTGAGTCAAGATGCACATGCAATAGATTTAGAAAATATGGGAATTACTGTAATTGGTGGAGAACACCCACTTTCCTTGTTAGATAGTAATCCTATTATTTTTAAAAATCCGGGTATTCCATATAATGTTCCACTGATAGAAGCAGCAACTGAAAAAGGATTAAAAATATTAACTGAAGTAGAACTCAGTTATTTAATATCAGAAGCACCGATTATCGGTGTGACTGGTACAAATGGTAAAACTACAGTTACTTCATTAATTGGAGATATGTTTCAAAAAAGCAGAGTAACAGGTAAGCTATCAGGTAACATTGGCTATGTGGCTTCAAAAGTAGCACAAGAAGTCACAGCTAATGACTATTTGGTTACGGAGTTATCGTCTTTCCAATTACTTGGTATCGATAAGTATAAACCGCATATAGCTATAATTACGAATATATATTCAGCACATCTTGATTATCATGAATCACTAGAAAATTATCAAAATGCTAAGAAAAAAATATATATTAATCAAACTGAAAATGATTATTTAATTTGTAATTATCATCAACGTCATTTAATCGAATCTGAGTCACTGAAAGCAAAAACGTATTATTTTTCAACACATCAAGAAGTAGACGGAATTTATGTTGAGAGTGGCTACATCGTATTTAAAGGATTTAGAATAATTCATATAGATGATCTTGTGCTGCCTGGTGAACATAACTTGGAGAATATTCTTGCTGCAGTGTTAGCAGCATTACTTTCTGGAGTTTCTGTTAAAGCAATTATTGATAGTTTGACATCATTCTCAGGTATTGAACACCGCTTACAATATATTGGAACAAATAAAACGAATAAGTACTACAATGATTCAAAAGCTACGAATACATTGGCTACACAGTTTGCATTAAATTCATTTAAACAACCAATCATTTGGTTATGTGGTGGGTTAGATCGTGGCAATGACTTTGATGAACTTATTCCACATATGAAAAATGTAAGAGTTATGGTAACTTTTGGTGAGACAAAAGAAAAATTCGTGAAGTTAGGTGAAAGTCAAGGTAAGTACGTCATTACAGCTTCTGATGTTCAAGATGCCGTAGATAAGATACAGTCTGTCATAGAACCCAATGACGTGGTATTATTATCGCCAGCATGTGCAAGTTGGGATCAGTACAATACTTTTGAAGAGCGTGGGAATAAATTTATTAAGAGTTTCCAAGCTAATTTACCTTCTTTTTAAAGGGTGTGATATTAAATGTCTGACAAAGTTAGTGAATTTGACTCTGAATACTTAAAAGAGAAACGAGCAAAAAGACGGAAAAGACAAAAGCAAATTCAATATTCAGTATTTGGTGTTTTATTATTTATAATTATTTTAATATTGATTTATATGTTTACACCTTTGAGTAAGATTAGTAGTGTAGAGATTAGCGGGAATGATAATACATCTAAGGATGCAATTAATAGAGCTATAAACGTAAAAGACAATTCGAGAATGTACACTTATAGCACGACGAATGCTCAAAACAAACTTGAAGAAAGTACACTTATTAAAAATGCAGAAGTAAAAAAACATTTTCCGAATAAGTTAACTGTGAAAGTGTCAGAAAAGAAAATTGTAGCTCTAACTAAAAAGAAAGATAAATATGTACCTGTTTTAGAAGACGGTACAGAGTTAGAAGATTATGATGGTAACGCTACTGATAATGGACCAATTCTTGAAGGATTTGAAAAAGATAAAAAAGAAAAGATTATACAAGCGCTTTCTGAAATGCCTGCAAAGGTTAGAGGGATGATAGCAGAAATTAAATTTGACCCTCAAGAAAATGCACAAAATCAAATCAAATTATTCACAACAGATGATATTCAAATTCTTGGTAATTTAAATACAATTGGCAAAAAAATGAAATACTATCCACAAATGTCACAATCATTAGAACGTGATGAATCTGGAGAATTAAAAAAAGCAGGATATATTGATTTATCAGTAGGTGCATCGTTTATTCCATATAGTGGTGGTAGCACTACAAAATCTTCAAGTGACCAAAATGTGGATAAGGGTACAACAGAAGAAGATAAGGCAAAAGATGAGCTTCAAAGTGCATTAAATAAGATTAATAAGAAAACGGACAAAAATAATTAAAAAATTTCGACAAATACTTATCTTTATAGTTCACAAGCGTCAAAACCTATTGTAAACTATTAATAGTGTGAATTTGAATAAGTTATTGTCAGGAGGTGCCTATCTATGGAAGAGCATTATTACGTAAGTATAGATATCGGTTCATCGAGCGTTAAAACGATAGTAGGCGAGAAATTTCACAACGGTATAAATGTGATAGGTACAGGACAGACCTACACAAGTGGGATTAAAAATGGTCTTATTGATGATTTCGATATTGCTAAACAAGCAATTAAAGATACAATCAAGAAAGCCTCTATTGCTTCAGGAGTAGATATTAAGGAAGTATTTTTAAAACTGCCTATTATCGGAACAGAGGTATTTGATGAATCTAATGAAATAGAATTTTATGAAGATACAGAATTAGATGGTACACATATTGAAAGTGTACTTGAAAGTATTCGCGATAAAAATGATGTACCAGAAACTGAAATCATTAACGCATTCCCAATTAAATTTATTGTTGATGGCGAGAATGAAGTTTCTGATCCAAAAGAACTGATTGCTAGACATAGTCTGAAAGTTGAAGCCGGTGTTATTGCAATTCAAAAATCAATATTAATTAATATGATTAAATGTGTTGAATCATGTGGTGTAGATGTACTTGATGTATATTCAGATGCATATAACTATGGCTCAGTACTTTCAGTTACTGAAAAAGAATTAGGCGCATGTGTAATCGACATTGGTGAAGATATCACGCAACTTGCATTTTACGAGCGCGGTGAATTAGTTGATGCAGATGCATTAGAAATGGCAGGTCGAGATATTACTGAAGATATAGCTACAGGCTTAAATACTTCATATGAGACTGCTGAAAAAATTAAACATCAATATGGACACGCTTTCTTTGACTCTGCTTCTGATCATGATGTGTTTACCGTTGAACAAGTCAATAGTGACGAAGAAGCGGAATTCACCCAAAAAGATTTAGCAGACATAATTGAAGCACGCGTCGAAGATATTTTCTTTAATGTGTTTGAAGTGTTACAAGAATTAGGTCTTACAAAAGTAAATGGTGGTTTTGTTATCACAGGTGGTTCTGCAAACTTATTAGGAGTTAAGGAATTGCTTCAAGATATGGTGAGTGAGAAAGTGAGAATTCACACACCATCACAAATGGGAATTAGAAAACCTGAGTTCTCATCAGCAATTTCAACAATTTCTAGTAGCATTACTTTCGACGAATTACTAGATTATGTTACAATTAGTAATCATGACAGTGAAGAATTCGAGGAAGAAGTCATCGAATCTGATGAAAGAGAACATAGTACAAAATCAAGTGGATTTGATTGGTTTAAGAAAAAATCGAACAAACATGAAGAGCCTCAAACGTCATCAACTGAGTCAAGAGAAGCAACTAATGCTGTTGAAACAGAAGAAGAGCCAGAGGTGTACGATAACGAAGTAAACATCGATCATGATGAAGAACGTAAACCTCAAGACAAAGAAGAAGGTAAATTCAAAAAACTTATGAAATCTCTATTCGATTGATTGGCCATTAAAACTAGGAGGAAATATAAATGTTAGAATTTGAACAAGGATTTAATCATTTAGCGACGTTAAAAGTCATCGGTGTAGGGGGCGGCGGTAATAACGCTGTAAACCGTATGATTGACCATGGTATGAATAATGTTGAATTTATTTCAATTAATACGGATGGACAAGCTTTAAATTTATCAAAAGCTGAGTCTAAAATCCAAATTGGTGAAAAATTAACACGTGGTTTAGGTGCTGGTGCAAACCCTGAAATTGGTAAAAAAGCTGCTGAAGAGTCACGTGAACAAATTGAAGATGCTATCCAAGGTGCAGATATGGTATTCGTAACTGCTGGTATGGGTGGCGGTACTGGTACAGGTGCTGCTCCAGTTGTAGCAAAAATTGCTAAAGAAATGGGCGCATTAACAGTAGGCGTTGTAACACGTCCGTTTGGTTTTGAAGGCCGTAAACGTCAAACGCAAGCTGCAGCTGGTGTTGAAGCAATGAAAGCTGCTGTTGATACATTAATCGTTATCCCTAATGATCGTTTATTAGACATCGTTGATAAATCAACACCAATGATGGAAGCATTCAAAGAAGCAGATAACGTGTTACGTCAAGGTGTTCAAGGTATCTCTGACTTAATCGCTGTATCTGGTGAAGTTAACTTAGACTTTGCAGACGTTAAAACAATCATGTCTAACCAAGGTTCAGCTTTAATGGGTATTGGTGTTTCTTCAGGTGAAAACCGTGCAGTAGAAGCTGCTAAAAAAGCAATTTCTTCACCTTTATTAGAAACTTCTATTGTAGGTGCACAAGGTGTACTTATGAATATTACAGGTGGAGAATCATTATCACTTTTCGAAGCGCAAGAAGCAGCAGATATTGTGCAAGATGCTGCAGACGAAGATGTAAATATGATTTTTGGTACAGTAATTAACCCAGAATTACAAGATGAAATCGTTGTAACAGTTATTGCAACTGGTTTTGAAGATAAACCTTCATCACAAGGTCGTAAAGCTTCGAACACTGGTTTTGGTAATAGTGCAACAAGCGGAAGTACTACTAAAGAAGACACAATTTCTTCAAGTTCAGTAGGTGCTTCACAAGCATCGTCAGATAGTGCTAGTGAAAGTAGAGCCCACACAACTAACGAAGATGATATTCCAAGTTTCATCAGAAATAGAGAAGAAAGACGTTCAAGAAGAACTAGACGTTAGTCGCAACAATTTTTGTATACTAAATTAAATAATAAAGTGTCATCAGGTCAGTAGATCTGATGACTTTTTTAAATTTAAGTAATAATAAAATGTTGCTTTTATATGTCCTATGGAGGTTTGTGGTTATGCAAGAAAAATTTATTAAAAAGCATCATATATTAGACTATGAACATGATTATTTAAAAAAAGTAAAATTGGGTATAACAACAAGAGAAGACGGTTTAAGTCCTTTCCCTCGTAACGCTTTTAATATGGCAAGATATATTGATGATAATCAACAGAGTATCACTCAACATCAAGAAATGCTTGCTACTACAATTGACTTTCCTAGAGAGCAATGGGTTTTTCCAATTCAAACTCATGAAAATAAAGTTGTAGAAGTAACTGAACAAGATAGAGGTACTAATATTGATTCACTGACAGACCACTTGCATGGTGTAGATGGTTTATACACATATGATGAAAATATTCTGCTTACAATGTGTTATGCTGACTGTGTACCTATTTACTTTTATAGTGAAAAGCATCATTTTATAGGGCTTGCACATGCTGGTTGGAGAGGAACTGTTGGTCAAATCGTCATCGAAATGATTTCACATATAGATTTTGAGTTATGTGATTTAAGTGTTGTCATTGGACCAGCCACTTCCAATTCTTATGAAATTAACGATGATATAAAGTCTAAATTTGAAGAATTACCGATAGATATTAATCAGTATATAAAAACTAGAGGTGCAGACAGACATGGTATTGATTTAAAACTTGCGAATGCATTATTGCTGGAAAATGCAGGCATTCCTAAAGATAATATTTATATAACAGACTATGCGACATCTGAAGATTTATCATTATTCTTTTCTTACAGAGTAGAAAAAGGAAATACAGGTCGAATGTTAGCATTTATTGGTCAATAACGAAGAGGTGTATAGAATTGGATGTACAATATAATTTAAAGTGTATAAGTGAGCAAATACAAACACATTGTGAAAAGGGTAATATTTCAACAATGCCAAACGTGATTGCAGTGACAAAGTATGTTACAATAGACCGAGCTAATGATGCATATAATGCAGGAATTAGACATTTCGGTGAAAATCGTTTGGAAGGGTTTCAACAAAAGAAAGCAGCCTTACCCAAGGACGCCGTAATGCATTTTATAGGTTCTTTACAAACTAGAAAAGTTAAAGAAGTTATCAATGAAGTTGATTATTTCCACGCATTAGACCGTTTGAAATTAGCAAAAGAAATTGATAAAAGAGCTGAACATAAAATTAAATGTTTTGTACAAGTGAATGTATCTGGTGAATCATCTAAACAAGGTGTTTCATTATCAGAGGTTAACACTTTTATTGAAGAGTTAAAGCAATATGAAAATATAGAAATCGTTGGTCTTATGACTATGGCTCCTTTGACTGAAGATGAGCCATATATAAAAAGCTTGTTTCAATTATTAAAAACAAAAAGAGATGAAATTAAAGCGCTCAATTTAAATTATGCACCTTGTACTGAGCTATCTATGGGAATGAGTAATGATTATCATTTAGCCGTTGAAGCAGGTGCATCGTTTGTGAGAATTGGGACTAAACTTGTAGGAAAAGAGGAGTGAGCCCCGTGGCTTTAAAAGATTTATTTAATGGATTTTTCGTTGTAGAAGAGGAAGATGACGAATTAGAAGCGCCGCACGAAGAAGAACAAAATAGAAACCAAAACAAACAACAAGCACAGTCTCAAAGCAACTTTAATGAACAATCAAACAATGGTTATACAGAAAAACCAAGATCAATACAGTCCGTTCCCAAGAAACAGTCAACAAGATTACAGCAATCATCGGGAGAAAGGAAGTATCAAATGAATAACAGTTCATCTAAAAATAATACAAGGAACGTTGTGAATATGAATAATCAAGAACAAGATCAATTTGATTTTGCACAAGAAAGTTCTAAGATGTGTTTATTTGAACCCCGTGTTTTTTCAGATACACAAGATATTGCAGACGAACTTAAGAATCGTCGTGCTACATTAGTTAATTTACAACGCATTGATAAAGTTTCTGCTAAACGCATTATCGACTTTTTAAGTGGTACTGTTTATGCAATTGGTGGAGATATTCAACGAGTTGGATCAGATATATTCTTATGCACACCTGACAATGTTGAAGTTGCTGGGAGTATTACTGATCAAATAGAAAATATGGAATACCAAGGTGAATAGAGGTAAAAATAGATGGATATTGGTTTATTAGCAAACATATTTAATTTTATTTTATTCTTGGTTCAGATTTATTATTACGGGATGATTGTATACTTTGTTATGTCATGGATTCCCAATGCACGTGAAAATAAATTCGGTCAATTTTTAGCGAAGTTATATGAGCCGTTTTTAGAACAATTCCGTAAAGTTATACCACCAATTGGAATGATTGATATTTCATCAATCGTTGCAATAGTAGTACTTGTACTATTCCGTAGTGGTTTAGCGAGCATATTTAATTTGATTTTAACTAAATTAATGTAAGGTATTGTATAAAACTTAACGAACTAACATAAAATAAATGATAAGCACCTAACGTTGAATAACGAGAGGTGCTTTGTATTGTATTTGGAGTGATACACATCGATATTTATCAACATTTCAGAAAAGAAGAACATGATTTAATAGATCAACTTATTGATAAATGTAATCGTGCAAATGACCAATACGCTCCTGTATTGACAACATTTCTTGACCCACGTGGTCAGTATATAATGGAGGTTGTTGTAGGCAGCTTTGATGATTTGAACGTTACATTTTATGGTGGGCCATACTCAGAAAGAAAAAGGGCTTTTATTGCGCCAAGTTACTTTGAACCAACTAAAGAAGAATTCGAAATTGTATTGATTGAAGTTGATTACCCACAAAAATTTGTAACACTACAACATCAACACATTTTAGGTACAATTATGTCGCTCGGAATTGAAAGAGAGCAGTTAGGCGACATTGTTGTATCAGATAAGATTCAATTTACTTTGACAAAGCAACTTGAATCTTATATTATATTAGAATTAAATAGAATCAAAGGTGCAACAGTTAAACTTAATTCTATTCCTATAAAAGATATGATACAATCAAAAGAGAATTGGCAATCATTTGATACAACAGTAAGTGGCTTAAGGTTAGATGTTGTATTAAAAGACATGATACGTAAATCTCGAACTATTGCAAAACAATTAATAGACAAAAAACGTGTTAAAGTAAATCATACAGTGATTGATGCCGCAGACTTTCAACTTGATAGTGGTGACTTATTGTCAATACAAGGATTTGGCAGAGCTATGATTACTGACATAGGCAGTAAAACTAAAAAAGATAAAATTAGAATTTCTTACAAAACGTTATTCAAATAGTGGTATAATAAGCTATCATATAATTTGAGACTACGTCTTTAACGCTTTGTACAATTTAGTAAATGATATATTATAAAAACATATTGTAGATAAAACACTATTTCCGTTATTTAACCAATGGAGAAAATAGTGTATTATAGAAGGAGGATATTTATGCCTTTTACACCAAATGAAATTAAAAATAAAACTTTTACAAATGCAAGAAATGGTTTTGAACCTACTGAAGTTGAAAGTTATTTAGAACAACTTAGTAATGAAATAGAACGTTTGAAAGAAGATAAAGTACAATTGGAAAAAGTGATTGAAGACAAAGAAAGTAATATTCAATCATATAAAGAGGTACATCAATCTGTTAGTGACGCGTTAATACAAGCTAAACAAGCAGGGGAAGAAACTAAAGCAGCTGCGACAAAAGATGCTGAAGCAACAGTTTCTAAAGCGAAAGCAGAAGCAGATAGAATTGTTAACGATGCAGTTGAAAAAGCACGTAGACTTTCTTTCCAAACTGAAGATATGAAACGTCAATCTAAAATTTTCAGATCACGTTTCCGTATGTTGGTTGAAGCACAATTAGATTTACTTAAAAATGAAGATTGGGATTATTTATTAAATTATGATCTTGATTCTGAACAAGTCACTGAAGAAAACATTAATCATTTAAACGATAATGAATTGACTGAAGAAGAAAAAGCTATGAAAGCTAGAGCAGAAGCAGATAATAACGCCGCTTCTAGCGACCAAACATCAGCTACTGATTCAGAAAATAAATAATATTAGATAACAGACGCGTTTGAAACATTAAACATATCGCAGCGAGTTAGGGATAGTGGGAGCCTTTCATATGTTAGTTTCTTATATCACTGTTATGTCATCACAAAGTAATAAAGATAATGAGAGAACTCTAAGTTGAGTTAATCAGGGTGGTAACGCGGTATTCATCGTCCCTGTTAATTGAACTTAGAGTTCTTTTTATTATTTAAAATGAATAAAGTATGAAAATCGGAACGAGGAGTGTATAGAAATGGACTATAAAGATACATTATTAATGCCAAAAACAGATTTCCCAATGCGTGGCGGTTTGCCAAATAAAGAGCCTAAGATACAAGAAGAATGGGACGAAAAAAACATCTATCAAAAAGTGTTAGATAAAAATGAAGGGAATCCTTCATATATTCTACATGATGGTCCACCATATGCGAATGGAAACTTACACATGGGTCATGCGTTAAACAAAATTTTAAAAGATATCATCACACGTTATAAATCAATGCGTGGTTATTATGCACCGTACGTGCCAGGTTGGGATACACATGGTCTGCCAATTGAACAAGCGTTAACTAAAAAAGGTGTTAAACGCAAAGAATTGTCAGTAGCAGAATTCAGAAAAAAATGTGAAGCATTTGCATTAGAGCAAATTGAAAACCAGAAAAAAGATTTCAAGCGATTAGGTGTTAAAGGTGATTTTAATGACCCTTATATTACTTTAAAACCAGAATATGAAGCAGCTCAAATTCGTTTATTTGGAGAAATGGCAGAAAAAGGTTTAATCTATAAAGGTAAAAAACCAGTATATTGGTCACCATCAAGTGAATCTTCATTAGCAGAAGCGGAAATTGAATATCAAGATAAACGATCACCATCTATTTATGTAGCATTTGATGTTAAAGATGGTAAAGGCATTGTCGATCCAGATGCAAAATTTATTATCTGGACTACAACACCATGGACGTTGCCGTCAAATGTGGCGATTACGGTGCACCCTGATTTAACTTACGGTCAATACAATGTAAATGGTCAAAAATATATCATTGGAAAAGATTTAGTGAGTGATGTTGTAGAAGCGTTAGGATGGGACGAAGATACTTTAGTATTAGAAAATGAATTTAAAGGTAAAGATTTAGAATATGTTGAAGCACAACATCCATTCTTTGAGCGTGAGTCATTAGTAATTAATGGTTTACATGTCACTACTGATGCAGGTACTGGATGTGTACACACTGCACCTGGACATGGTGAAGATGACTATATTGTCGGTCAAAAATATAATTTACCTGTGATTAGCCCAGTAGATGATAAAGGTGTATTCACTGATGAAGCTGGTCAATTTGAAGGCATGTTTTATGATAAAGCGAATAAAGAAATCACAGACTTACTAAAAGAAAAAGATGCATTACTACATTTAGAATTTATTACACATAGTTACCCTCATGACTGGCGTACTAAAAAACCAGTTATCTTTAGAGCGACACCACAATGGTTTGCATCTATAGATAAAGTACGTCAAGATATTTTAGATGCTATCGATGAGACACAATTCAAAGTGGACTGGGGTAAAACACGTATCTATAACATGATTCGTGACCGTGGCGAATGGGTAATTTCACGTCAACGTGTATGGGGAGTGCCATTACCAGTATTTTATGCTGAAAACGGCGACATTATCATGACATCAGAAACAGTTAACCATGTTGCTGATTTATTTGAAACAAATGGATCAAACATCTGGTTTGAACGTGATGCGAAAGATTTACTACCTGAAGGCTTTACGCATCCAGGTAGCCCTAACGGTGAATTTACAAAAGAAACTGATATCATGGATGTTTGGTTTGACTCAGGTTCATCACACCGTGGTGTGTTAGAGGCACGTTCGGAATTATCATACCCAGCTGATTTATACCTTGAAGGTAGTGACCAATACCGTGGCTGGTTCAACTCATCAATTACAACTTCAGTGGCTACAAGAGGCCAATCTCCATATAAAATGTTATTATCACATGGTTTTGTTATGGATGGAGAAGGTAAGAAAATGAGTAAATCATTAGGCAATGTGATTGTGCCGGATCAAATTGTGAAACAAAAAGGTGCAGACATTGCACGTCTATGGGTGAGTAGCGTTGATTACCTAGCAGACGTACGTATTTCAGATGAAATATTAAAACAAACTTCTGACGTATACAGAAAAATTAGAAATACTTTGAGATTTATGTTAGGTAACGTAAATGATTATAACCCTGCGACAGATGCAATAGCTGAAGATAATTTATTAGAAGTGGATAAATATTTATTGAACAGATTACGTGAGTTCACTGCGAATACTTTAGACCACTATGATAACTATGACTATTTAGATATCTTCCAAGAGGTTCAAAACTTTATTAATGTAGAACTAAGTAACTTCTACTTAGACTATGGTAAAGATATTCTTTATATTGAAGAGCGTGATTCTCATAAACGTCGTAGTATGCAAACAGTTTTATACCAAATCGTAGTTGATATGACGAAATTATTAGCTCCTATCTTAGTGCATACATCTGAAGAGGTTTGGTCACATATTCCTCATGTAGAGGAAGAAAGTGTACACTTAACGAACATGCCAGAGCGTGTTGAAGTAGACCGTGAATTTGTAGATAGATGGAATACATTTATGAAATTACGTGATGATGTCAACCGTGCATTAGAAGTTGCACGTAACGAAAAAGTAATCGGTAAATCATTAGAAGCTAAAGTTGTGATTGGAAGCAATGATAACTTTGACGCTACATCATTCTTACAACAATTTGCTGATTTGCAACAATTATTTATTACTTCTCAAGCAGAAGTAGTAGATCATGTAGAAGATGGAATTCCATATCAATATGGAGATATTCGTATTGAGCATGCACATGGTGAAAAATGTGAGCGTTGCTGGAATTACAGTGAATCATTAGGTTCTGTAGGTGAACTAAATAACTTGTGCCCGCGTTGTCAAGAAGTTGTCAAAACGCTAGTATAATTGAGACACTAGTTGTTATTAATTGAATATATTGATTTGGATGAGGCTGGGACATAATTAAGTGTCTTAGCCTCATCTTTGCTGGAGTGGAATGATAATAAAACTTATGTTATAAAATATAAAGTCATTACCACTCAATATTTCTGATTCCTTTTATTTATTTTCGATGGTGTACATTGATAATAAAACAAAGATAAAGTAATTTAGAAGAGCTTAAGTAAAACTTGATTTTAGAAGGGTGTTTTTTATGTTTCATAACCAAAGTGCACATTTTGTAAACGGCATAACATTAAATGTAAGGGATAAAGAAGCTATGAAACAATTTTATGAACATATCTTAGGGCTTAATGTAGTGAATGAATCATATTCGATTGTCCATTATGAAATTGGCAATTCAAATCATTTTCTTACCTTAAAGCAAATTAACTATGGTAGAGAACCATTAACTTCGGAAGCAGGGTTATTTCATTTAGCAATTAGATTACCATCGAAAACAGATTTAGCGGATTTGCTCGTTCAATTGAGTGAGTATGGATTGCCTATTAATGGTGGAGAGCATGATATTACAACCTCATTGTTTTTGGAAGACCCGGAAGGCAATGGCTTAGAATTTTATGTGGATCATCCTATTGAAGATTGGGTATTTGAAGATGACAAGGTTGTTTTAGAAACACAACCAATCAATGTTCCTAATTTATTAACCTATGTTTCAAATGAAAAATGGCAAGGTATACCTGATGAAACGTTAATTGGATATATTAATCTTAAAACGATAGAATTAAAGCGCGTAATTTCATATTATAAAAATTTCTTTGGTTTAGAAGCATCTTCCTTAGAAACAAATACAGCATTGTATTTATCTTCTAATGGTTACCACCAACATATAGTAGTTAATAATTGGTTTTCTCGAATTAAGCGCATTGAAAACCAAAAAACATATGGGTTGGCATGTGTAGATTATCACTATCCTGAGACGACTCACAAGAATATTACAGGACCAGATGGAATACTGTTTCGTTTTAATTTTTATAAAGTAATGTAACTAATGTGAAGCAAAGACAAAATTATTTTATTATGATATTAGGAAATTTTATTAAATGAGTATTATGAAAGAATATAGTATTATACCAATGGTTGATTATGAATTATTAAGTTTTATATATATAATCAAACTGTAACTTTTTTTATAAGTTTGATTAGGATATAATGAAAGATGTTGTAAAAGCGACTGAGCGCAGAATAGGAGGTACAGGCATGAAACGTCAGTACTACATTAGTATTTCTTTATTCATAACAATCGTTATATTATTATTAGATCAAATCACAAAATTTATTGTTGCCAGTTCTATGAGAGTTGGAGATTCTTTTAACGTAATTCCTAATTTTTTAAATATAACTTCTCACCGAAATAATGGTGCAGCATGGGGTATATTGAGTGGGAAAATGAGCTTTTTCTATATTATTACAATTATCATTCTGGTTGTATTAATTATATTTTACATTAAAGAAGCGAAACAGCATTTATTAATGCAAGTAGCTATTAGTTTATTATTTGCAGGAGCATTAGGTAATTTTATTGATCGTGTGTTACATGGAGAAGTTGTAGATTTTGTTGATACAAATATTTTCGGTTATAATTTCCCGATATTTAATGTAGCAGATTCTAGTTTGACCATAGGCGTGTTGTTAATAGTAATCGCTTTGTTAACAGATATGAAGAAAGAAGAATAGGAGAGATATCGTATGGAAATACATGAGTTTAAGATAGAAGACCAGAACGATACAGGTCAACGTATTGATAAGTTATTACCTGAATATAATTCAGATTGGTCACGCACTCAAATCCAAGATTGGATAAAAGAGAATCTTGTAAAAGTTAATGATAAAATCATTAAGTCTAACTACAAGACAAAGTTGAATGACTATATAGTTGTGACTGAAAAAGAAATTGTAGAAGCGGATATTCAACCAGAAAATTTAAATTTAGATATTTTTTATGAAGATGATGATGTAGCTATAGTATATAAACCTAAAGGAATGGTAGTTCACCCATCAGCTGGTCATTACACAGGTACTTTAGTTAATGGTCTTATGTATCAAATGAAGAATTTATCAGGTATTAATGGTGAAATTCGTCCAGGTATTGTACACCGTATCGATAAAGATACATCTGGATTATTAATGGTCGCTAAAAATGATATAGCTCATCGTAGTTTAGTAGACCAATTAGTTAATAAGACAGTTACTCGTAAATATGTCGCATTGGTTCATGGTAATATTCCACATGATTATGGCACAATTGATGCACCAATTGGCAGAAACAAGAATGATCGTCAGTCTATGGATGTTGTAGATGATGGCAAAGATGCAATTACGCATTTTAATGTATTAGAGCATTTTGATAAATATACATTAATCGAGTGTATACTAGAAACTGGCCGTACACACCAAATTCGTGTGCATATGAAATATATTGGGTTCCCATTAGTTGGTGATCCAAAATATGGACCGAAAAAAACGATGGATATAGGTGGCCAAGCATTACATGCTGGTTTAATAGGGTTTGAACATCCAATTACACATGAAAATATTGAAAAATCAGCCGCATTACCAGATGATTTTGAGCAATTATTAACTGAGTTACGTAGAAGCGAAAAATAATTATAAGAGTTTGGATATAAATATCTCTAATTAAAGAATAAACGTCAATTTCTATATAATCTAAATAGAAATTGACGTTTTCTTTGTTTATTGAAGTTTATATGCTTAAGTGTCCATCTTGAAGTGAGCATATCATAATAAATGTTAGTCCTTTATGTTGAATATTAAGTTTATGTCTCAAGCGCTTTATTGTTCTTTTATCACGAATTGAATTAACGATTACTATAATGTGCTTGTTATTTTCATGTTTATCGACTTGCAAGGTAATATGATTCATGGTATTATAATGACAGTTTAATAAAGAGCGAAAGTCTTTAATTGTGAGTCCAGAGAGGCTCCGAAGACATGTATTTAATAAAAATGATTATAAACTTACTGTTTGTTCATAAGAATGAAGAAACGCTATTGTAGTTATAGCTTCTTAACGCAATAGGAGCCATAGTATAATTTTTTAACTATGGAAGAGAAAGCATCTCATGTTATCGAGTGATGTCTCTTGAAGTTTGTAGACTTTTTAACTAAACCTCATGTCTAATAAAGACATGGGGGTTTCTTTATATCATCACTTAATTAAAGGCAGGTGTTTAAAATGTCAGAGCGCGTTATTATGGATGAGGCAGCAATACAAAGAACAGTTACACGTATTGCACATGAAATTTTAGAATATAACAAAGGTACTAATAATTTAATCTTATTAGGCATTAAGACACGTGGTGCATTTTTAGCGAGACGTATACAACAAAAGATCGAACAAATAGAAGAGGTAGCTGTGCCAACTGGAACAATAGATATTACACAATTCAGGGATGATTTAGAGCAAACAATAAATCAAGGAAATGATAAAGCGTATGAAATAGATGTAAATATTACAAATCAGGTTGTTGTTATTATCGATGATGTTTTATACACAGGAAGAACAGTGCGAGCTTCATTAGACGCTGTTCTACAGTATGCGAGGCCCAAAAAAATTGGCTTAGCTACTTTAGTAGACAGAGGTCATAGAGAATTACCGATTCGCGCTGACTTCGTAGGAAAAAATATTCCTACAGCAAAAGAAGAAGATGTATCAGTATTTCTCCAAGAAATAGATGATAGAAATGCAGTTGTAATTGAATAGCACCTTTTAATTCAGTACGAGAGACTGAAAAAGGGAAGAGGTAAAAGCTACTATAAAAATTATTGTTTGAACGGGATTTTTATAGGCTTTTAGAAAGATAAGCTACTTGCTTAAAACAAACGCCTCTTCATATTATCTTGATTAAATTATATTGAGCTATCGTTTTAACTTACGAATAACGCTTAGTTTTCTATAATCAAAACAGGTAATATATACTTTTTAGTCTCTTTACATGAATTCAATGTAAAGAGATTTTTTTATGAGAGGAAGCATAAACATGGAAAATGAAACAATGTTTGAACGAACAGTCAAACCAGTATTAGATGTAGATGATAGACCTAAAATCGGACAATGGGCATTCTTGAGTACGCAACATTTATTTGCAATGTTTGGCTCCACAGTACTTGTGCCGTTTTTAACTGGATTACCAATATCATCGGCACTTTTAGCGTCAGGAATCGGGACATTGTTATATATCTTAATTACTAAAGCAAAAATACCTGCTTATCTTGGATCAAGCTTTGCCTTTATAACACCGATCATTACAGGGTTAAACTCACATAGCTTAGGGGACATGCTTGTGGCGCTTTTTATGAGTGGTGTCATGTATGTTCTGATTGGTATAGCAATTAAAATTAGTGGAACAAATTGGTTAATGAACTTATTACCACCAGTAGTTGTTGGCCCGGTTATTATGGTTATCGGCTTAAGTTTAGCACCGACCGCTGTAAATATGGCAATGTTTGAGAACTCGGGAGATATGAAAGGTTATAACTTAAGTTATTTAGCAGTAGCAATGATTACATTACTTGTAACGATTATAGTACAAGGTTACTTTAAAGGTTTCTTATCTTTAATTCCAGTACTCATCGGCATAGTAACTGGCTATATTGTTTCAATTGCTATGGGATTAGTAAACTTTGCGCCCATCACTGAGGCCAAATGGTTACAATTTCCAGAAGTATATATACCATTTAAAGATTACACACCTTCATTTCACTTGGGGTTAGTATTGGTATTAATACCAATTGTGTTTGTGACTGTTAGTGAACATATTGGACATCAAATGGTAATTAACAAAATAGTAGGGCGCAACTTCTTTAAAGACCCAGGTTTAGATAAATCCATCATTGGTGATGGTGTATCAACGATGTTTGCGAGTATCATTGGTGGGCCCCCAAGTACAACTTATGGAGAAAATATTGGTGTGCTAGCAATAACTAAAATATATAGTGTATATGTTATTGGTGGCGCTGCAACAATTGCAATTATTCTAGGATTTGTTGGAAAATTCACCGCATTAGTTTCATCTATACCAACACCAGTAATGGGTGGGGTATCCATTTTACTCTTCGGTATTATCGCTGCTAGTGGGCTGAGGATGCTAGTCGAAAGTGAAGTGGATTTCGCAAGTAACAGAAATTTGGTCATTGCTTCTGTCATTTTAGTCATAGGAATAGGGAATCTTGTATTTAATTTAAACGGCTTAGGTATTAATTTAGAAATTGAAGGCATGGCATTAGCTGCTTTAGCAGGTATAACACTGAATTTGATTTTACCGAAAGAAACCCCAGCAGATTAATAAAAATTGTCATAATAAGGAGCTGAAAAATATGGATAATTTACTAACAATGGAACACTTAAATACGACTGAAATTTATGAATTGATACAACGCGCGAGCGCTTTTAAAAATGGTGACGTGAAACCATGTTGTTTTAATGATAAATTCGTAGCAAATTTATTCTTTGAAAATTCCACACGCACAAAAAGTAGTTTTTTAGTAGCCGAACAAAAATTAGGATTAAAATTAATTGATTTTGAAACAGATACATCTTCTGTTCAAAAAGGTGAATCGCTATATGATACTTGTAAGACATTAGAACAAGTAGGTGCAGATGTGTTAGTAATTCGACATCCTCAAACAAATTATTATGATGAGTTAGAAAAGTTAAACATCCCAATTATCAACGCTGGTGACGGAAGTGGACAACATCCCACTCAAAGTTTATTAGATATTATGACAATCTACGAAGAATACAAAACATTTGAGAACTTAAATATTTTAATTTGTGGAGATATTAAAAATTCACGTGTAGCCAAAAGTAACTTTCAAAGTTTAAGTGCTTTAGGTGCAAATGTGATGTTTTCAAGTCCAGAGTCATGGAAAGATGAAACATTAGAAGCACCGTATGTAGAAATAGATGAAGTGATTGATTCAATAGACATCGTGATGCTACTTAGAGTACAACACGAGAGACATGGCGATAGTGAAATAGCTAGTTTTGAAACGATGCAATACCATGAACAGTTTGGACTTACACAACAACGATATAACAAGCTAAATGATCGAGCGATTATTATGCA
This sequence comes from Staphylococcus sp. mip270_02, assembly GCF_054031535.1. Taxonomy (NCBI): domain Bacteria; kingdom Bacillati; phylum Bacillota; class Bacilli; order Caryophanales; family Staphylococcaceae; genus Staphylococcus; species Staphylococcus sp. mip270_02. Next base: position 2,136,056 of record NZ_CM132934.1, on the reverse strand, counting down.
TCCAGCTCCGGTCAATCGAGGCGTAGAAATAGAAGATACGCTTGTCGAAGCACCTAAGTCTCGTATTTTTAAACAAATGGAAAATGGTATGTATATCCGCATGGCAATTATTGACTATATCTTACAAATGGAAGGGGCAACAGCAAAATGAAATTATTAACAAATGCGCAAATATTACAAGACGGTGAACTAACAAAGGTATCAATCTTAATAGATGGGAAATATATTAAGAAAATCGCACCTCAAATAGATGTTGATGCGGGTACAGAAGAAATCGACCTCAAAGGACAATTTGTTTCACCAGGATTAGTCGATGTTCATGTTCATTTACGTGAACCAGGTGGAGAACATAAAGAAACGATTGAAACAGGAACAAAAGCGGCAGCTCGAGGTGGTTTCACTACAGTTTGTCCAATGCCAAATACTCGTCCAGTACCAGATTCTGAAGAAAATCTTAATCACTTAAATCAATTGATAGCAGAAAATGCGCAGGTTAGAGTCTTGCCATACGCTGCTATAACAGTGAGGCAAGCAGGTAAGGAACATGTTGATTTCTCTACGCTTGCACAAAATGGTGCATTTGCTTTTACCGATGATGGCGTAGGGGTACAGCAAGCGAATATGATGTACGAAGCTATGCAAGAAGCTGCAAAAGTTAATAAAGCTGTCGTAGCACATTGTGAAGATAACAGCTTGATTTATGGCGGTGCCATGCACGAAGGAGAACGTAGCAAAGCTTTAGGTATACCAGGTATTCCAAATATTTGCGAAGCAGTACAAATAGCCAGAGATGTGTTATTAGCAGAAGCAGCAGGTGCTCATTATCACGTTTGCCATGTATCAACTAAAGAAAGTGTTAGAGCGATACGCGATGCTAAAAAAGCAGGCATACATGTAACTGCTGAAGTTACCCCACATCACTTATTATTGACTGAAGACGATGTTCCTGGAGATGATGCGATTTATAAAATGAATCCTCCTTTAAGAAGTAAAGAGGATAGAGAGGCCTTGCTTGAAGGATTGCTAGATGGAACTATTGATTGTATCGCAACAGATCATGCTCCACACGCAGCCGAAGAAAAGGATCAACCAATGACTAAAGCACCATTTGGTATCGTAGGTAGTGAAACAGCATTCCCATTGCTTTATACGCGCTTTGTTAAAAATGGTGAGTGGACGTTACAACAATTAGTTGATTATTTAACAATTAAACCAGCCCAGACATTTGATTTACCATACGGAAGATTAGAAGAAGGTGGATTAGCTGATTTAGCAGTTATCAATTTAGACAAAGAAACTGAAATCAACGCAGATGACTTTGCGTCTAAAGGACGTAACACACCATTTATAGGGTATAACGTTTATGGTACACCAGTATTAACAATGGTTGAAGGTGAAGTTAAATTTAAGGAGGAAAAATAATGTTAAAGCAACGTTATCTTGTTTTAGAAGATGGTTCATACTATGAAGGTTACCCAATAGGCTCCGATAATTTAACACTAGGGGAAATTGTCTTTAATACGGCAATGACAGGTTATCAAGAAACGATTTCAGATCCTTCATATACCGGTCAAATTATTACATTTACTTACCCTTTAATAGGGAATTACGGTATAAATAGAGATGATTTTGAATCACTTGTTCCTACTTTAAACGGTGTTGTAGTAAAAGAAACCAGCAGCCAACCAAGTAATTTTAGAAAACAAAAAACATTTGATGAAGTACTTGTAGAGTATGATATACCAGGCATTTCAGGTGTCGATACACGAAGTATTACAAGGAAAATTCGAAAATACGGCGTGCTAAAAGCTGCGTTTACAGATAATAAAGCCGAGATTGAGCAAATAGTTACACAATTAAAAACAAAAGAATTACCACGTAATGAAGTGACAACTGTATCTACAAAATCTCCTTATGTATCTACTGGCTATGGCTTAAGTGTTGTCTTGGTTGATTTTGGTAAAAAACAAAATATTGTAAGAGAACTTAATGCACGTGGTTGTAATGTAACTGTAGTACCATACGACACAACTGCAGAAGAAATTATTAGAATGTCACCTGATGGTGTGATGTTGTCTAATGGACCTGGTGACCCTGAAGCGGTTGAAACAGCATTAGAAATGATTCAAGGCATCTTAGGACAGGTTCCATTTTTCGGTATTTGTCTAGGTCACCAATTATTTGCACTAGCTCAAGGAGCGACTTCTTTCAAAATGAAGTTTGGTCACAGAGGCGCTAATCATCCAGTCAAAGACTTAAAAACTGGAAAAATTGCATTAACGAGTCAAAATCACGGTTATGCAATTGATAAAGATTCTTTAATAAATACAGATTTAGAAATTACACATATTGCTATTAATGATGGCACAGTTGAAGGTTTGAAACATAAATCATTACCAGCTTTTTCAGTACAATATCATCCTGAAGCATGTCCGGGACCATCAGATTCTAATTATTTATTTGATGAATTTATCGACATGATGAATGAATATAAAACAAAGGAGCGTACAATCAATGCCTAAACGTCAAGATATAGAAACGATTTTAGTTATAGGATCAGGACCAATTATCATCGGTCAAGCTGCAGAGTTCGATTATGCAGGTACTCAAGCATGTTTGGCATTAAAAGAAGAGGGCTACCGTGTAATATTAGTTAACTCAAACCCAGCTACGATCATGACGGATACTGAAATTGCCGATAAAGTGTATATTGAACCATTAACGCATGATTTTATTGCACGTATTATTCGTAAAGAGCAACCAGATGCACTCCTACCTACATTAGGAGGTCAAACAGGATTAAATATGGCAATTCAATTACATGATAGTGGAGAATTAGAAGCTAATAATGTACAGCTATTAGGAACAGAATTGCAGTCGATTCAACAAGCTGAAGATAGAGAATTATTTAGAACATTGATGAACGAACTAAATGTACCGGTTCCTGAAAGTGATATCGTCAATACAGTTGAGCAAGCATTTGCATTTAAAGAGGAAGTTGGTTATCCGTTAATCGTAAGACCGGCATTTACAATGGGCGGCACTGGCGGAGGAATTTGTTATAACGATGAAGAATTTAAAGAAATCGTAGGTAACGGTTTACATTATAGTCCGGCCACACAGTGTTTAATCGAAAAATCAATCGCTGGCTATAAAGAAATTGAATATGAAGTTATGCGTGATAAAAATGACAATGCTATTGTTGTCTGTAATATGGAAAATATTGACCCTGTGGGTATACATACAGGTGACTCAATCGTAGTAGCACCTAGTCAAACGTTGTCAGATGTAGAATATCAAATGTTACGTGATGTATCGTTAAAAGTGATACGTGCATTAGGCATTGAAGGCGGTTGTAATGTACAGCTTGCGCTAGACCCACATTCTATGGATTACTATATCATCGAGGTGAATCCTCGTGTATCTCGCTCATCTGCGTTGGCGTCAAAAGCAACAGGTTATCCAATTGCCAAATTAGCTGCCAAAATTGCAGTAGGATTGACGTTGGATGAAATGTTGAATCCGATTACTGAAACATCATATGCTGCCTTTGAGCCCACATTAGATTACGTGATTTCTAAGATTCCACGCTTCCCATTTGATAAATTTGAAAAAGGTGAACGTGTTCTAGGTACACAAATGAAGGCGACAGGCGAAGTAATGGCAATCGGAAGAACATATGAAGAGTCCTTACTTAAAGCGATTCGTTCTTTAGAATATGGTGTACATCATTTAGGCTTACCAAATGGTGAAACGTTCGATTTAGATTATATTAAATCACGTATCAAAGACCAAGATGATGAGCGTCTATTCTTTATAGGAGAAGCAATCCGCAGAGGTACGACATTAGAAGAAATTCATGAAATGACAAAAATAGATTATTTCTTCTTAAACAAATTCCAACATATTATTAATATAGAGCATGATTTAAAGGCTAATAAAGGGGATATTAATTACCTGAAATTTGCTAAAAATTATGGCTTTAGCGACCGTGTCATTGCTCATCGTTTCGACATGACAGAAACTGAAGTTCACGATTTAAGAGTAGCAAATGGTATTACACCAGTGTATAAAATGGTAGATACATGCGCTGCAGAATTTGAGTCAACAACACCTTATTATTATGGAACATACGAATACGAAAATGAATCTATCGTTACGGATAAAGAGAAAATTCTAGTGCTTGGGTCAGGTCCAATACGTATTGGTCAAGGTGTTGAATTTGACTATGCAACGGTGCACGCTGTATGGGCAATTCAACAAGCTGGTTATGAAGCAATTATTGTAAACAATAATCCAGAAACTGTATCAACTGATTTTTCAATATCAGATAAATTATACTTTGAACCACTAACTGAAGAAGATGTCATGAATATTATTGATTTAGAACAACCTAAAGGGGTAGTCGTTCAATTTGGTGGCCAAACAGCGATCAACTTAGCTGATAAATTAGCAAAACACGACGTTCAAATTCTAGGAACATCATTAGAAGATTTAAATAGAGCAGAAGACCGTAAAGAATTTGAAGCGTTATTGCATAAAATTGGCGTGCCACAACCAAATGGTAAGACGGCTACATCACCTCAAGAAGCACTACAAAATGCAAGGAACATTGGTTATCCAGTCGTTGTAAGACCATCTTACGTATTAGGCGGACGCGCGATGGAGATTGTTAATAGTGACGCAGAATTAGAAGATTACATGAATCAAGCTGTTAAAGCTAGCCCAGATCATCCTGTATTAGTAGACAGATACTTAACAGGTAAAGAAATTGAAGTTGATGCTATATGTGATGGAGAGACTGTAATTATTCCGGGTATCATGGAGCATATCGAAAGAGCGGGTGTTCACTCAGGTGATTCTATTGCAGTTTATCCACCACAAACATTAACTCAAGTAGAAATGGATACGCTAGAAGATTTCACTATTAAATTGGCAAAAGGGTTAAATATAGTCGGATTAATTAATATTCAATTTGTTATTGCACACGACGGCGTATATGTTTTAGAAGTGAATCCACGTGCCAGTCGTACGGTGCCATTCTTAAGTAAGATTACTGATATTCAAATGGCGCAATTGGCAATGCGTTCCATTATGGGCGAAAAACTTGTCGATTTAGGTTATAAAGCTGGAATCCAACCGTACGCAAATGGTGTGTTTGTCAAAGCACCGGTCTTCAGTTTTAATAAATTGAAAAATGTAGATATTACGCTTGGACCTGAAATGAAATCAACAGGTGAAGTAATGGGGAAAGATTCTACAATGGAAAAGGCGCTTTACAAAGGGTTAACTGCAAGTGGTATGGAAGTCAGTGACCACGGGACAGTTTTGATGACAGTAAGTGATAAAGATAAAGATGAAATTATATCTATTGCACATCGTTTAAACGAAGTAGGCTATAAAATTTTAGCGACAGAAGGTACTGCCCAAAAATTAGCTGAAAATCAAATTCCTTCAGAAGTCGTTGGCAAAATCGGTGGTGAAGATGATTTATTAACTCGCATTCAAAATGGTGAAGTTCAAATCGTCGTTAATACGATGACAAAAGGAAAAGAAGTTGAACGTGATGGCTTCCAAATCAGACGTGCATCTGTTGAAAATGGCGTACCTTGTCTAACATCGTTAGATACAGTAGACGCACTAACAAGTGTCCTTGAAAGTATGACTTTCACAATGAAAAACATGTAATATGGCAACAAAATAATCTAAGGTAAAATAGTGTTTGAATAAATTACTATTTTACCTTTTAATTAAGTAAATAAAGAAATTTAAAGTGTTGGGGTGTAAATAAAATGAGAAACTTACCTATTATTGCATTAGACTTTGATTCTGTGGAAGCGGTAGATGCATTTTTAGACAGATTTGAAGAACCATTATTTGTAAAAGTTGGAATGGAACTTTTTTATCAAACTGGCCCACAATTGATATCATCGATTAAAGATCGCGGTCATGATATTTTTCTAGATTTAAAATTGCATGATATTCCAAACACTGTTGGAAAAGCGATGGAAGGATTAAGTAAATTGAACGTTGATTTAGTAAATGTGCATGCTGCCGGTGGCACTGAAATGATGAAAAGTGCTTTAGTAGGACTTAAAAAGCATAACCCTAACATTAAACTGATAGCAGTAACACAGCTGACATCTACAACAGAAAGAATATTAAGAGATGAACAAAATATTCAAAGCTCGATTGAAGACGCTGTACTTAATTATGCCCAGTTGGCACAATTATCTGGATTGGATGGTGTAGTATGTTCACCACTTGAAGCTCAACTGCTTAAAAGTGAACTAGGAGAAGCGTTTTTAAAAGTAACGCCAGGTATTAGACCATTAGATTCAGCGAAAGATGATCAACAAAGAGTAACAACACCTGAAGATGCTAAAGAAATGGGAGCGACTCATATTGTCGTTGGTCGTCCAATTACTAAAAGTAGTAATCCAGTAGAAAGTTACCATAAAATTAAAGAAAGTTGGTTAAGATAAAATGGCAAAAGCAATTGCAAAATCATTATTAGATATTAAAGCAGTTTCATTATCTCCAAACGATCCATTTACGTGGAGTTCAGGAATTAAATCTCCTATTTATTGTGATAATCGAGTAACCCTTGGTTATCCAGATGTACGACGTGACATTAGAGATGGTTTAAGTGAATTGATTAAAACAAATTTTGAAGATGTTGAAATTCTTTCTGGTACTGCAACTGCAGGCATTCCTCATGCAGCCTATGTATCTGAAGTACTTAATTTACCGATGAATTATGTACGTTCAAAAAGTAAAAGTCATGGTAAGCAAAACCAAATTGAGGGTGCATTAAGTCAAGGTAAAAAAGTTGTAGTTATAGAAGATTTAATTTCTACTGGTGGTTCATCAATTACAGCTGTTAATGCGCTTAGAGAAGCAGGCGCAGAGGTTCTCGGTGTGGTTGCTATATTTACTTATGGTTTGAAAAAAGCTGATGAACAATTTCAAAACATTGGAGTACCATTTTACACTTTGAGTGATTATAATGAACTTATAGAAGTCGCGAAAGAAAATGGAGAAATTTCTGACAATGATATTAGTAGATTAGTTGATTGGAGAGACAACTTATCATAATATACTAAGTGGAGGGGATGTTATGACAAATGACCCGAAAGAAGCTTATAATCATTTCGCACACTTAAACAAATTTTTAAAAAAAGAGCAAGATTATAGACATCAAGATAATGCAAGGTATGACAAAGTCAGTTCAATGCAGACAGTTGAAGACAATATTTATAAAAAATCTAAATCAACTATTAAACAAAAAGGGCACATATAATAACGAACTCAATGTGACTTCTATATAGCTTTAATGTTGTTTAACATCATATTTGAGAATTTAGAATAAAAAGAATGAGACAGAAATTTAATTTTTAATAATTAAATTTCTGTCTCATTCTTGTTTATACACGACAAGCCATAATAATAGTTTTACTTTAGATAGTAATAACTAAATATTACATGGAAAAAATCCTCTATTTTAATTAGATGGAGGATTCAAACTATTGACAGTTTTTGTACACGTTTTTTGGGGGCTAATGCTTTAGTCTCTAGTCTTTGGTCAGTGTTTTTATGTGAATGGAACTTCAGATAATCGGCGATTACATTACTTTTGAAATTTGATTCAGCTTATGTAATCTATTATTGAAACTTTAATAAAATTATATATTTTATTTTAAAACTCCTTTTCTTCCATACCTAACTCTTTCAATGCCATTTTCTCAAACGCTGATTCTCCTGATTTCATAGCAAACTCAGCAATGAACATTGGAAATACTGCATTAAGTTCTATTATATGCTCTTTCATTCGAGGCCATATTTCACCACCAGCTTTACCGTATGCAGTTATAAGTTGTTCTAATCCTTCTTCCCCAAATATACGATGGTGTCCCATAAAGTCCATTGATGGATCGGAGTGAGTTGCTTCAGTCCAGTCTATAAGACCTGTGACGTTTGCTTGGTTATCAACCATTATATGTCCTGGATGTAAGTCTCCATGTATCATGGTCGCATGTCGAGGCCATAGTTCGTCGTTTTCTAACCATTGTTTCCATCTGTTCCATAATTCATATACTACGCCATAAGTTTCTTTAACTTTATTCATTCTTCTTTGAAAGTCATTTTTTACTTCTTGTATAGTTTTAATTTTTATATGCTGCGCGGTAATGTTTTCTTCTGGTATATTGTGTAAGTCTACGAGCGCTTCGGCTAATGTATTAACAAAGTTTTCTGGTACTGGTTTGTGTTCAATTTCCCAAACATAATCTTGTATTTCTGGGTCTATTGTGGCTGCAGGATTGCCAGTAAGTTTTGGGTAAGCAATAAGGTCTTTTGCGTGTACTTTCCACTTCGGTATTTCAAATGAAACATTACTCTGTAAAAAGTCTACCACTTGTTTTTCGGGTTTTGTTCGTTTATAAACGTCAGATCTTCTTGGTAGTCTTAAAACCCATTCTATGCCATGTTCATCTTTTCCAAATGCAACTTGGAAATCAAGGCCAGATTCATTCAATGAAATTGTTCGAGGTTGGATGTGTAATTGATGTTTTTCAGCACATTTAATAATTTCATTATGTTGAGTCATTTTATTGGCTCCTTATTTTTATTTTTTTATAAACGTATTTTTATCTTGATATAAATTAATCTAATCTGCAAACGATAACTGACTATACGACTTCGGGATATAAAATATGAAGTGATTTATGTTCTAATATTATAAATGATTGTACTTTCTGAACATTATATATAAATTGTTTTTCTACCGAAGACATTAAATTTATTGAATATACTTTTGATGAAGGATCTTATCGTAACGCATTCTATAAAAACATGATAAATTGTTATTTGATTTATTATAATACTTAAAAAAGTTATTCAACATATACTAAGGTATAGTTTTTAAGTTATATCATAAATAAACCCTATACAAATTAATGCATAGAGTTTACCTGTGTTCTGAACTCTCCGTCAGTTTAAACGGAGATGTTTATTTATGTTGTTAAAATAGATGAGCAATTTAAAGCTCATATTTTAATTTTAAAACTAGCGTATCATTATTTTAATAATAATATAGCCCACCAATATTACTAAGGCAGCTATAAGTAATGGAATAATATAATAAGACATGAAATACCTCCAGCAATTTTATTTATATTTTAACTGTGAAACGTAAAAAGTAAAAGCATTATGGTCATAAATAAAGTATAACAATAATAGTCATTAAGATGTAACGGTTTAATTGTATTATAAAAGTTGTGTGCTATTAAAGGTAGTATGGCTTTATTGGTTGTGGTACATTTGGCCTTACAATATAAATGATAATTTTTGGAAATTGATGCACAATAATTTTAAATTAATTTATAAAACACTTTATTATTTATGAAAAGTTTTTTTAAAAAGAGGGGGGCTTATATGAAAATGTTGGAACATTTGTTTAAAGATCACACAAAAAATATCATCATTTGCATATTAGGAGCGTTTGTAAGTGCTCTAGCGGTCAATTGCTTTATATTAGGTTCTAATTTAGGTGATGGTGGAACAGTCGGTATATCGTTAGCATTAAAATATGCGTTTGGATGGTCACCTGCGCTAACATCATTGATTATTAACACAATTGTTATCATTGTTGGTTGGAAATTTTTAAGTACACGTACTGCAGTTTATACTTTTATAGCGAATACAGCCATCTCGATTTTTTTAGATTTAACTAAAAACTTTAATACGGGAATAGATAATTTTGTTATAAATGCAACATTTGGTGGTGTTTTAGTCGGTGTTGGTATTGGTTTAGTTATTGCTGCAGGTGGTGTCATTGGTGGAACATCTGTAATTGCAAAAATGTTAAATAAATATTTAGATATAAAAACAGCTCAAGCTATCTTCATATTAGATGGTTTAGTCGTATTATCTTTTCTTTTTGTGTTACCACTTACAAATGTACTATTTACTATAATAATGCTATTTGTTACAGAAAGAGCAACCTCATTCATAATTGAAGGATTTAACCCTAAAAAAGCAGTTACAGTTATTTCTAGTAAAAACGAAGTCATTAGTGACAGAATTAATAGTTTTACGGGTAGAGGATCTACTTTATTAAATGGTAAAGGTGGTTACGGTAAACATGAAACGAGTATGTTATATGTCGTTGTTCCTCAATCACAAGTAACAAGAGTGAAAAAATTGGTGAATGAAGAAGATGAAAACGCCTTTTTAGTTATTCACGATGTACGAGATGTGCTAGGAAATGGCTTTATCAACTTATCTTAAATGATAATATTTTTTTGAGATATGCTATTGAATTATTTTATTGATATAAGTATAAAAACACATTTAATCTTTTGATTTTTGTTCTGCTTTGTCGATTTTTTATAAAATATCCTTTATGCTAATGATAAGAAAAATTTAGGGGGTAAAATAATGGCAATACCAAAAATCACGACATTTTTAATGTTTAACGGTAACGCAGAAGAAGCGATAAATTTATATGTAAATACTTTTGAAGATGCTGAAATATTAGCATTGGTCCGTTATAGTGAAAGTGACAATGAACCTACTGGGGCCGTGCAACATGCAATTTTTAGGTTGAAAGACCAAGTATTTATGGCAATTGACAACATGAATGGTGTAGATATTGAAATGAACCCAGCTATGTCTTTATATGTAACTGTTGATAACCCAATTGAAATGGAAAGATTATTTAATAAATTGAAAAGTGGCGGTGCAATATTAATGCCTAAAACAGAAATGCCGCCATTTAGAGAATTTGCGTGGATACAAGATAAATTTGGTGTGAATTTCCAATTGGCACTGCCAGAAAGCAAATAATTATAAATATAGATCAATAAATTATTTTATGAAATAGTCTTACCATTTATAAGATTTTGTTACATACATTGATCGTGAAATTGAATAAATAATGATTTTAATAGGACATCTACTACAGGATTTACTTTAAAACGATTAATTGTTTTATAAAAAGTTGTTTGATTTTGTGATAGCCACATCATTCGGGTACTACCACTAAGCAATTTTTCTGTTTTACGACTAGGCGATACGGATTGTGCGTAGGCATATAGAATAAGTTTTAACCTCATTATAGGATGATATGATGTAGCACCACGATAATGTTTGAATACATTTGCAGGGGTTGTTTCAACGGTTTCAGTAACATATCGTGACATATCATTTGTGGGTATAAGACCTGAAGTTTCCATTGGTAGTGTAAGTTGAGTCATATTATAATTTTTATACAAAAGACACCTCGTTTAGTTTATTAGTATTTATAAAATTATTTGTAAGGACCTTATTCTTTCAATGTTTTAATGTAAAATTACATATGCATGCGACATATTTTGCGAGACTCTTGAGGTAACAGGATAAGCAGAAGACTACAATCTGAAGCTGTCCTTTAAGAAAGCGCGAGCCAATAATACGAAGTATTGAACAAAAAAGAAGCACTCAGATGAATTGAATTAAATCATCTGAGTGCTATTTTTCTGGGATTTATGTCCCAACCTCATTATGTTATTTAACTTTTAATTTTTGAATGTGATCATAATCTGGGGTAGCGTAAAGCGTTTTTTGATTATCATATGTTACAAAACCAGGTTTAGCACCTGAAGGTTTATGAACATGTTTGATTTCAGTATAATCAACTGGTACTTGTGCAGAACTACCAGCTTTTGAAAAATATGCTGATAACATTGCAGCTTCTTTAATTGTCTCTTCACTTGGCTCATCACTTATAATGACAACGTGTGAACCAGGGATATCTTTAGTGTGGAACCAAAGATGATGTTTTTTAGCTTGTTTATTAGTTAAATAATCGTTTTGTTTATTGTTTTTACCAACCAAGATTGTATCGCCATCTGTAGAAGTGTACGCTTGAATTTGCATCGTCTGTTTCTTTTTCTTCTTGCTTTGTTTACGCTGCTTCATAAATCCTTGATCAGCTAACTCGTCACGAATATCGTCAATTTCATCAACAGAAATATGTGTAAGTTGTTGCTCGATACTTTCAAAGTAGTTAATATTTTCTTTGGTTAATTGAATTTGATGTTGTAATTCGTGTTCACGCGTTTTTAATTTATTATATTTTTTATAATAATTTTGTGCGTTAACAGCAGGTGTTTTTGTAGGATTAAGTGGTATTGTCACTTCTTCGCCGTTATAATAATTAAGCGCAGTAAGTGATTCATCCCCCTGCTTAATACGATAGATATTTGCAGTTATAAGTTCACCAAATAATTGTTGTTGCTCTTTTTCTTTGGTACCTTCACGTTCATCTATTAACTTACTTAATTTGTTTTGAGACTTGTTAAGTTGTTGTTGAACAAATTTTACTAAGTCGTTAGCACGTTGTTTAACGCGTTCTCTTTCACCACGCGCATCATAATAACGATCTAATAAATCATGAAGGGAGTCGTAAAGTACTACGTCATCATAGAACTGGTCTAATTTCATGAAATAGAAATCTTCTTTTCCAGATTCGTGATTTTTATGGAAAACAGGCGTGGGCTCACCTTGAATTTCCTCGAGTACTTCATCGAAAGCTTCCGGTAAAGTTTGTGTGGTCATAAATTGTCTACGGTTTGCAATCTCATTTGTTATCAGCGGGCTAAAACCTTCGAAATGATTGAGCAATTGTCTCGCAATTTTCCCACTATTAAAATCGATATATTTTAACGCTTCAACTCCAGAAATATCAAAAGGATTGATTTTATTTTGAGTTGGAGGTGCTTCATATTGAAAGCCAGGCATAACTGTACGATATTGATTAGTATTTGGTGTTAAATGCTTAAACCCTTCAATAATTTTTCGATTGTCATCTACCAATATTAAATTACTGTGTTTGCCCATAATTTCTAAAATAATTGTACGGTAAATCGTATCACCGATTTCGTCTTTACTTTGAACATCTATTTCTACACGTCTATCATTACCAATTTGTCTTACTGCTTTAACAATACCACCTTCGATGTGTTTACGAAAAACACGGGCAAACATTGGTGGGTCAAATGGATTATCATATTTTTTATTTGTTAAATGCATTCTAGTAAAACTAGGATGGATAGAAAGTAGAAGCTGATGATTTTTACGATTTTGTCGAATAACAACTAACATCGTATCGTTTTCGGGTTGATTTATTTTATGAATTCTTCCATCTACTAGAAATTGAAGAGATTCCACTATTTTTCTAGTGAATAAACCATCATATGCCATTACTATCAGCCACCTTATTTTTAGTCATTCATCATATTGTAACATGGCAATAAGAAATCTTCATGGTCAAAGTTTGTCCTTTGCTATGCTATACAACTAATTAGAGATTGTGGTATCATTGTCTAATAATAGTAGAACAGTTTAGAGAGGTAGTAAGTCATGGAAAATGAGAAAGGTTTGTTGATTGTACTATCTGGACCTTCTGGCGTTGGAAAAGGTACAGTTAGAAAAAAAATATTTGATGATCCGTCCACATCTTATAAGTATTCTATTTCGATGACAACACGTGACAAGCGTGAAGGTGAAGTCGATGGTGTTGATTATTTCTTCAAAGCAAAATCAGAATTTGAAGAATTGATTAAGCAAGATCAATTTATAGAATATGCTGAATTTGTGGGGAATTATTATGGGACACCTGTGCAATACGTTAAAGACACAATGGATCAAGGTAATGATGTGTTTTTAGAAATTGAAGTAGAAGGTGCTAAACAAGTGCGCAAAAAATTCCCAGATGCTCTATTTATTTTTCTTGCGCCACCAAGTTTGGATCATTTGCGTGAACGACTTGTGGGTCGTGGAACAGAATCCAGTGAGAAGATTCAAAGCCGAGTACATGAAGCGCGTCGAGAAGTTGAAATGATGAACTTGTATGACTATGTTGTTGTAAATGATGAAGTAGACTTAGCAAAACAACGCATTCAATCAATAGTAGAGGCTGAGCACTTGAAGAGGGAACGTATTGAAGCAAAATATAGAAAAATGATATTGGAGGCAAAAAAATAATGTTACAACCACCATTAAACCAATTAACAGATAAAATAAACTCAAAATACTTAGTAGCAACTACTGCTGCAAAACGTGCACGTGAATTAGATGAAAAACCTGAAACTGCATTATTAAATAAATATATTTCAAAAAAACCTGTAGGTAAAGCTTTAGAAGAAATTGCTGACGGTGAAGTTTTTCCTGACAAACTATTCCTAAAATCTTTCTAAAAATAATAAACTTGAGATACGAGTATAGAACATATGCGTTTTGAAAGTGGAGTTTTAAAGTGAGCCTGAGACATTAACAAATGTCTCAGGCTTTTTAATGATAAGGCCACGCTTTAAATAAAGCCCTGATAACTTTCTTGTGTAAGAGACTTAGTGCTTATCATCAATCTATTTATCAATCTAGTGGTACTTATATTTGAGTATTAGTTTAAAATGCTAATTCCAATTAAAACTTTTTAACTATGATTCACCTTTTCCGGGTGAGGCAACGAAATCATTTTAAAAAAATAAGATTTCTGTCTCACTCTTTTTAATTTAGTTATTAATTTGTGTATAATGATGAGTAATCAAAGTATTCTTAAAAGCTTAAATCATTAAATTTAATTTAGGCTTTCACATAAAATGTTGATTTAAAAAGTCATATTTAATTTATTTGAAGGAGAATGACAATAATATGAAACGAATATTACTCGCTGTTACAGGTGGTATTGCGGCATATAAAGCTATCGATTTAACTAGTAAATTAACACAAGCTAATTATGATGTGAGAGTAATGCTTACTGATCATGCGCAAGAGTTTGTTACACCACTAGCATTTCAAGCAATTGGTAGAAATCCAGTTTATACAAGTACTTTTAAAGAACAGAATCCAGAAGAAATACAACATGTTGCGCTAGGTGATTGGGCCGATGCCATTATTGTTGCTCCAGCTACTGCAAATACAATTGCAAAATTAGCTAATGGCATTGCTGATGACATGGTGACCTCTACATTATTAGCTACTGAGACACCAAAGTTCATTGCACCTGCTATGAATGTTCATATGTATGAAAATCGTAGAACTCAACAAAATTTAGCGACTTTGAGTTCAGATGGATACTATTTCCTCGAGCCAGGTGAAGGCTTTTTAGCATGTGGTTATGTTGCAAAAGGTAGAATGGAAGAACCATTACAAATCGTAGAGCGGTTAAATCAATATTTTAATGAACCGACTCAAAATCCGCTTTATAAAAATAGCCGTTTTGAAGGCAAACGTGCACTAGTTACTGCTGGCCCTACAGTCGAAGAATTAGATCCTGTACGTTATTTATCTAACCGCGCTTCAGGTAAAATCGGTTATGCGTTAGCAGAATCACTTACAAAACGCGGTGCTATAGTTACACTCGTTACAGGACCAACTCATTTAACACCACCAGCAAATGTAGAAGTAGTCCAAGTTCAAAGTGCAGAAGACATGTTCCATGCAGTAAAAACACGTTTCGAATATCAAGACATTGTGTTTAAAGCAGCAGCAGTATCAGACTATGCACCGGTAGATACACTTGAACATAAATTGAAAAAACAAGAAGGTACACTGTCAGTTTCATTTAAACGTACTCCTGATATTTTAAAGTATTTAGGTGAGCATAAAACACATCAATTTTTAGTGGGATTTGCAGCAGAAACACAAAATATAGCTGAATATGCTCAAAAGAAACTAAAAAATAAAAATGCTGATGTAGTAATTGCAAACAATGTAGGCGATAGAACCATTGGTTTTAGTTCAGATGATAATGACTATACAATGTACTATAAAACAGGTGATACCGCAACACTAGGAAAACATAAAAAAGTCGAATTAGCGGAGCACATATTGAATAGTTTAGAAACAAGGTGGCAATAATATGATAGCTAAGGTAATTGTTGATATACCTTCCAAGAGCGTTGACTTTACATTCGACTATATAATTCCTACGAGATTACAGTCAATGGTTCAAGTAGGTATGCGAGTTATTGTTCCATTTGGGTCAAGAACCATTCAAGGTTATGTTATGCAAGTCACTGATAAACCTGATGGCAATATAGATATCGCAAAATTAAAGGAAATTAAAGAAATACAAGATATCAAACCAGAATTAACAGAAGAACTAATCCAATTAACTGAATGGTATAATAATTACTTCGTTACTAAACGAATTTCAATGTTAGAAGTAATGTTGCCAAGCGCTATAAAGGCAAAATATACAAAAGTTTTTTCAATTGTAGATGCTGATGCTGTTCCTGAATCGCTTAAAGTTAAGTTTGATAAGGGTGGCCAATATCCTTATAAAGAAGCTCAATATAATGATGATTTAGGCCAAATAGTACCATTGCTCAAAAAAGGTATAGTATCTGAAATGACACTTTTATCTCAAAATGTTAGCAAAAAGAAACAACGCGCCGTTAGCATTATTGAGGGTTTCGACTATGAGAGCGTCTTAGATTCATTGGAAAAATCTAAAAAACAGTACGAGCTCTATGCTTATTTGTTAGATGAGCGTCATCATACGGTATTATTAAAAGATTTAGAAGATATGGGTTTTTCTAAATCGAGTATTGATACTTTAATGCGTAAAGGTTTTGTAGAAAAATATGATGCCATTGTTGAACGTGATCCCTTTGAAACACGTGTTTTTGAACAAGATCAAAAACAACAACTCACAGGTGACCAACAAGAGGCGTATAAATCTATACTTGAAAGTATTCAGGCACACCAGCAACGTACTTATTTACTTCATGGTGTTACTGGATCTGGAAAGACAGAAGTTTATTTACAAACAATTGAAGAAGTATTGAAATTAGGAAGACAAGCGATGATGCTAGTACCAGAAATTGCGCTGACACCTCAAATGGTCTTAAGATTTAAACGAAGATTCGGTGACGAAGTAGCAGTATTACATTCTGGTTTGTCCAAGGGTGAACGTTATGATGAATGGCAAAAAATTAGAGACGGTAAAGCGAGCGTAAGTGTAGGTGCAAGGTCAAGCGTTTTCGCTCCCTTTAAAAACTTAGGGATGATTATAATTGATGAAGAACATGAGTCTTCCTACAAACAAGAAGATTATCCTAGGTACCAGGCTAGGGACATAGCACAATGGCGAAGTCAGTACCATAAATGTCCATTAATTCTAGGGAGTGCAACACCAAGTCTTGAAACTTATGCAAGAGCAGAAAAAGGTGTTTATGAATTGTTATCATTACCCAGTAGGGTCAATCAACAAGCATTGCCAGAAATTGAAATTGTCGATATGAGGGCTGAACTTAGCTCAGGTAACCGTTCGATGTTTTCTGAACAATTACGCAAATCTATACAACAAAGATTAGATAAAAACGAACAAATCGTGCTATTCTTAAATCGAAGAGGGTATGCTTCATTTATGTTATGCAGGGATTGTGGTCACGTGCCACAATGTCCAAACTGTGATATATCGCTTACTTATCATAAATCAACAGATCAACTCAAATGTCATTATTGTGGACATCAAGAAGTGCCTCCCAATAAATGCCCGAATTGTGAAAGTGAGCATATTAGACAAGTAGGTACAGGCACACAACGAGTTGAAGAGTTATTACAAGAAGCATTCCAGGAAGCACGTATTATACGTATGGATGTGGATACAACTTCAAGAAAAGGCGCACATGAAAAACTTTTAGATGATTTTGGAGCAGGTAAAGGAGATATCTTGCTTGGTACACAAATGATTGCTAAGGGCTTAGATTTCCCCAATATTACATTAGTAGGCGTTTTAAATGCTGATACTATGTTAAATCTTCCGGATTTTAGAGCTAGTGAAAGAACGTATCAGTTATTAACTCAAGTTTCTGGTCGAGCTGGTAGACATGAAAAAGAAGGGGAAGTTATCATCCAAACATATAATCCAGAACATTATGCTATTAAAGACGTTCAAGCTAACGATTATATGGCTTTTTTTAATAAGGAAATGAATTATCGTAAAATGGGTAAATATCCTCCTTATTTCTTTTTAATCAACTTTACGATTGCGCATAAAGAGATGAAAAAAGTTATGGAAGCATCGAAACATATTCATAAAATTTTGTTACAACATTTAACGGATAAAGCATTAGTACTTGGTCCATCGCCGGCAGCTTTATCTCGTATCAATAATGAATACCGTTTTCAAATTTTAGTAAAATATAAAAGTGAACCCGCATTACATGAGGCACTAAAATATTTAGACGATTATTATCATGATCAATACTTAAAAGAGAAATTATCCTTAAAGATAGATATAAATCCACAGATGATGATGTGATTTTGTATTAGAAAAGGCTTGATTTCAATATTTAAAAGGGTTTTATAGGTTGTTCAAAATTAACTAAGGTCAGAAAAAGGGCAGATAGATTAACTTGGAATATTTTCAAATTTCTAGGTTAACTGTTTGTCCATTTTTCTGTTAAATGCGTGTATATTTGAATAGTAGTTTTTTCGTCAGTATGACCAACTCTTTTCATGTTTAATCCAATGAATTGTTCCGTTTATATTTATTGTTTTATTTTGAAAATCGATATCTTTTGCTTGTAATGCTTGTGGTTCTATTAAGTTAGCTATAAATGAATTCAACCTCTTGTCCATATGTTTTTTAGTTAATATAAATTCACGTATTTTTAACACTTGAATCATTTCAAGATAGTTATATATTTTTTTCTTCTTTTTCAATATCTTCTAGAGTTTTAGCTTTCTTAAGTACTTCTACATCATTTAACATATGCTTATTAGTGTATCTATAAAATTTCGTTGCATATGCTAAAGCTTTTTTCATATCATTAAGTTGTCGTATAACTTGGTTTTCTGAATAAATTTTAGATAATGTATTGATTAGTTTTTGGACGTGTTTTACATCTAGCTTTGAAACTAGTGTAGATTCATCTATATTTCTCTTTAAAACCAGGCCTATTTTTATGATATGTAAACCATTGGTCTAATAAATTATGAATCGTTAATTCCTCTAATTTATTATTGTGATTATCAGTAATCTTATTTTTTATCCTATCATCTAATTGGAATAAAGATTCTTTCTGAGAAATTTTAGTATCTTTGTTCATTACAACACATACTCTGCGTCATTTATCCGTGTATAAGTCTTTATACTTCTTATATAAGCGGTATTTAGTTTTGCCTGCTTTATCTTTAAATTGTTCTGACCACATAATGTATTCCTCCTTACATTTAGAACGTAAGTTCAATATAAAGATTAGAAAATAAATAGGGCAGTAGGAACTGCCCAAAAAACATTATTCTATTTGTCTAGTTTAAGTAGATTCTTGCATGATGCATAGTGATTGTTTACTTAATTCACGCATCTTTCTAATTCTGCAGTATATTGTTGTTATTGTGTGTTTGCAGTTTTAGTAGTTATGCCTGATTTTACATCATAATCTACAGTATTAAGTTTATTAATCTTTATTTTTTTAGTACCTAATTCTTTCTTATCGCTATCTTTTGTAGCTTTCAAAGTTACATCACCATTATCTTGTAATTTATAAGCGACTATTCCTTTGGCACTTTTTCCTTTTTTGATTTTATCTTCTGAATGTTTATCCCAATTTTCAAATATACCTGTATTTGGCGTAGGTCCTAGTTTTAATTGCTTGATTGTATCTTGTTTTTTTTGTTCTACTTTCATATTAGATAACCATACATTTTGAGCAGTAATTTCATTTGTATTTGTGTTATTTTCAACTTCATATTTAAAAGCTAAAAACTTGTCGCCAGTATTAAGTTCATTAATTAAAAATGTGTCTTTGATTTTTAAAGCTACACCATCGATAGTTAAAGTGTCATTTTTAAATTGTGATTTATCTGCGTCTACAGATTCTTTTTTATTCTCTTTACTATTGTTGTTACTATTTCCACATGCTCCTAACACTAATGTACTTGCCAATAATAAACCTAAAACCTTTTTCATTTTACATACTCCTTTATTTTAATTTTTTATATTTAAACACACGTAATGGCTCAAACTGAATTAAGTAATCCTCATACAATGTGGATAAACCATATCTCATATTATAATTGGTAATACATTGTTGTGCAAAATATTATCAATCCTCAAAAAAATAGCCATCTCTTAATAAGTTATGGCAGTTATATTTATAAGCTTATAATAATATCATGTGGTAAGCCCATTTCGAAATATTTTTTAGCACCATTTGGGTATTTAATTGAAGAGTATCAAACCGCATTTCATTAGTAGATAATTTAGAATATGTAAGTAAGAAAATATCATCTTTATCTATATTCTTCTCTATGTACTTGTTTTTTGTATAATTTGCTTCATAAAATTAAAATATTTATAAAACATGTAAGGAATATATAATTTAATAATATTTATAAAAAATAATCAATTTTAACTTTGCATTTAATGATAAATGGAGTTATATTAAAGAGTAAGGAGTCCTACTTAAATTGCTAACAAGTTGAAATAAGCTTGTAGTAAAAAGAAGTAAAGTTTACTGTTCGGTGTTGAAGTTGATTTTTAAAATGGATGTTTAAGGAGTTGTGCATATGAGTTTGATTAGCAATAGAGAAGCGGTTGGCTTAAGCGTAGTGGAATTATCAAATCGTATTACATCATTATATAATATTTCACTTAGCCCTGAAATGATTGAATTGATAGAGGAGAAAAAAGCGAAATTAAATTATCAAGATGCGCAAATATTAGCAGAATTTTTTAATACAACTTCAGAAGATGTATTTTAGATAAACAATATTAGATAGTTCTAAATAGAATATTGTATATATAACTATTTGAATGTATTTAGAATCAAGGGGGTAAATGCTTATGAAATATAACGAATTCAACCAACCTATTGGAGAGCAAGTAGATGGTTTTCAAGTACCTATTGTGCCGAACGCCTTATCGATAGAAGGTCGATATTGTCGATTAGAAAAGTTGAAACCAAAACATAGTGAAGGCTTATATACCCATTTTGGAACGGTTGAGGATTTACCTAATTGGACTTATTTGCCTGATGAGCAACCTCAAGATATAGAAGCGTTTAAAGTATACTTAAATAAAAAAGTTGAATCTAAAGATCCATATTTTTTTGCGATTGTTGATAGACAAACAGGGCAAGCAGTGGGTATTGTTGCTTTGCTTAGGATTGATCAGTCAAATGGTTCCATTGAAGTTGGGCATATTCATTATGCCAATATTTTAAAAAGAACACGTATTGCGACTGAAGTTCAATTTTTACTAGCTAATTATATCTTCGAAACATTAGGCTATAGAAGATATGAATGGAAATGTGATGTACATAATGAATATTCTATCAAAGCTGCAAAACGTTTAGGTTTTAAATATGAAGGCATCTTTCGAAATCATAAAGTCTATAAAGGACGCAATCGAGACACTTGTTGGTTGTCTATCATTGATAGCGAATGGCCGAAGCTTAAACAAGAATATGAAAAATGGTTAGATGAAAAGAATTTTGATGAATTTGGTAATCAAAATTATCGTTTATCTATCTAATATGAAAATGAATCAATTTTTAAGGAATGATTTTATTAAATTGTGATAAAATCATTCCTTTTTTATATTGAAAATAATAGTAACAAAATAACTTAATGCTCGCATTGAAAAGGGATACAACAATACAAATATATACGATATATTAAAACCCTAAATTTGAATGTATGATGCAATTTCAATTAAAATAAGTTATAATGATGTGATGAATTTTTATGAGGAGATATAACTATGACAATTAAACAGCTTGTAACAAGCAAACACCCTATACTTAAAAAGACGATATCAAGCGTGACTCAATTTGATAAACGATTAGAGCAATTGTTGTTAGATTTAGAAGATACGATGTATGATGTTGAAGCATCTGCAATTTGTGCACCTCAAATAGGTATTGAACAAAAAGTAGCTATTATAGATATGGAAATAGATGGTTTGTTACAACTGATTAATCCTCAATTAGTAAGTGAATCTGAAGAAAAAGTAACAGATTTAGAAGGTTCTATTAGTATGCCCAATGTATTCGCTGAAGTAACTAGAAGTAAAATGATTGTGGTTAAAAGTAACGATAAGCATGGTAATGAAGTAGAAATGACAGCACACGATGATATTGCTAGAATGATTTTACATATGATTGATCATTTTGATGGCATATTATTTACAGAGCGTGCAGTGCGTATTTTAGACGAAGCTGAGATGGAGGCGTATTTTGACAATGAGTAAAATTATCTTTATGGGAACACCTGATTTTTCAACAAAAGTATTAGAAATGTTAATTGCTGAACATAATGTGATTGCTGTAGTAACACAACCAGACAGACCAGTAGGTAGAAAGAGAACATTAACACCACCGCCAGTTAAAGAAGTGGCAGTAAAACATGGATTACCAGTATATCAACCGGAAAAATTAGCTCAATCTGAAGATTTAGAGAAACTTATTGCTTTAGATGCAGATTTAATTGTCACAGCAGCTTTCGGACAAATTTTACCAGAATCATTATTAAATGCTCCTAAGTTAGGTGCAATCAATGTACATGCGTCATTATTACCAAAATACAGAGGTGGAGCACCGATACATCAAGCTATTATAGATGGTCAAAAAGAAACAGGCATTTCTATTATGTATATGGTTAAAAAATTAGATGCAGGAGATATTATCTCTCAACGTGCAATTGCAATAGAAGACCAAGATGATGTTGGGTCAATGCATGATAAATTAAGTTTCTTAGGTGCAGATTTATTAAAAGAGACACTACCTTCAATTATAAATGGTACGAATCAGCGTATAGAACAAAAAGAAGACGAGGCAACATTCGCATCAAACATTAGCCGTGATCAAGAAAAAATAGATTGGTCTAAGTCAGCAGAAGCAATATACAACCATATAAGAGGTCTTTCACCATGGCCAGTCGCATATACAAAAATGGATGATGGTAACTTAAAAGTATATGCTAGTCGTATTGAACAAGGAAAGACAGGTGAACCTGGAACAATTATAGAAACAACAAAAAAAGCAATTATTGTTGCTACAGGTTCTGGCGATGCTATCGCATTAACAGATATACAAGTTGCAGGTAAAAAACGTATGTTAACTGCAAACTATTTAAGCGGAGTACAAACTGCGCTTGTTGGGAAGGTACTATCATGACAATAGATACAAATGTAAGGTTATTAGCCTTTGAAACAATCCAAGATATTATAAATGATAAAGCTTACAGTAATATTATTATTAACGAAGTATTATCAAATAATGAATTAAACAGAGCAGACAAAAGTTTGTTTACAG
This sequence comes from Staphylococcus sp. mip270_02, assembly GCF_054031535.1. Taxonomy (NCBI): domain Bacteria; kingdom Bacillati; phylum Bacillota; class Bacilli; order Caryophanales; family Staphylococcaceae; genus Staphylococcus; species Staphylococcus sp. mip270_02. The sequence goes on along the minus strand of NZ_CM132934.1, from coordinate 2,112,744 downwards.
AACTTGTATATGGCACGTTAAAAAGAAAATATACATTAGATTATTTGTTAAAACCATTTGTACAGACAAAACTTAAAGGCTGGGTAAGACAATTACTTTGGATGAGTATTTACCAATATGCGTACTTAGATAAAATACCTGAACATGCTATCATCCACGAAGCGGTGGAAATCGCTAAATACAAAGGCGGACCACATAATGGAAACGTAGTTAATGGTATTTTAAGAAATATGATGCGCAGTGAGTTACCAGACTTCACGGAAATTACAGATAATAAAAAGAGAATTGCTATTGAATATAGCTTACCTAAATGGTTAGTGGATCATTGGGTTACACATTTTGGCTTAGAAAAGACAGAAGAGATTGCGCAATCTTTCTTAGATAAAGTGTCAACAACTGTGCGTGTAAATCTAACAAGAATTACTGTTGATGAAGCAATTAGAAGATTAACAGATGATGATTATATAGTAGAACTAGATAAAGAAATTGATACTTGCCTACATATTAGTGGAAAGCCAATTATTGAATCAAGATTATTTAAAGATGGACTCGTGTCAATTCAGGATAAAAGTTCGATGTTTGTTGGTGAGGTTATGTCATTAACAGAGGGCGATAAAGTACTTGACGCATGTAGTGCGCCAGGTGGTAAAGCCTGTCATATCGCTGAAATATTAAATGGTACAGGTCATGTTGATGCGACAGATATCCACGAACATAAAATTGATTTAATTGATTTCAATATCAAAAAATTACGATTATCTAACATTTCTGCTTTTGAACACGATGCAACTGAAAAATATGATAAAGTGTATGATAAGATTTTAGTCGATGCACCATGTAGCGGATTAGGTGTGTTAAGACATAAACCTGAAATTAAATACGAGCAATCACAACATTCAATTCAATCATTAGTTGAAATCCAATTAGAAATTTTGAATAATGTGAAAGATAGTGTGAAACCAGGTGGCACGATTATTTATTCAACATGTACGATTGAACAAATGGAGAATGAAAACGTAATATATACGTTCTTAAAAGCAAATAGTGATTTTGAATTCGATGCTTTTGAACACCCAATAACTGGAGAAAAAGTGAAGACAATGCAAGTTTTACCTCAAGATTTCAACTCTGATGGCTTTTTCATTACTAGGATAAAAAGAAAGGAAACGTAATAAATGATAACTACAGAAAAGAAAAAAAAGAATAAGTTTCTTCCCGATTTTGAAAAGCAATCAATTTATTCACTGAGATACGATGAGATGCAAGAATGGTTAGTTAGTAATGGCCAACAAAAATTCAGAGCAAAACAGATTTTTGAATGGTTATATGAAAAACGTATAAATAGTATTGATGAAATGTCAAATTTATCAAAAGAGTTACGTGAAGTTTTAAAGAATAGTTTTACTATGACTACAATGACTACAGTAGTCAAACAAGAAAGTAAAGATGGTACAATCAAGTTTCTTTTCGAACTACAAGATGGTTACACGATTGAAACGGTATTGATGAGGCATGAATATGGTAATTCAGTATGTGTAACTACACAAGTTGGTTGTCGTATTGGTTGTACGTTCTGTGCTTCTACATTAGGTGGCTTAAAGCGCAACTTAGAAGCGGGGGAAATCGTTTCACAAGTATTGACAGTACAAAAGGCATTAGACGAAACAGAAGAACGTGTATCTCAAATTGTAATTATGGGTATCGGCGAACCATTTGAAAATTATGATGAAATGATGGATTTCTTGAAAATTGTTAATGACGATAATGGTTTAAATATTGGTGCACGTCATATTACAGTTTCTACATCAGGTATTATTCCACGAATTTATGATTTTGCTGATGAAGATATTCAAATTAACTTTGCAGTTAGCTTGCATGGTGCAAACGATGAAGTTCGTTCACGATTGATGCCAATTAATAGAGCTTATAACGTTGAAAAATTAATGGAAGCAATTAATTATTATCAAGAGAAAACAAATAGACGTATTACCTTTGAGTATGGTTTATTTGGTGGCGTGAATGACCAAGTAGAACATGCTAGAGAACTTGCGCATTTAATACAGAAATTAAATTGCCATGTTAATCTAATTCCAGTAAACCACGTACCGGAAAGAAATTATGTTAAGACTCCAAAAGAAGATATCTTTAAGTTCGAAAAAGAGTTAAAACGATTAGGTATCAACGCAACAATTAGACGTGAACAAGGTGCAGATATCGATGCTGCATGTGGACAACTAAGAGCTAAGGAACGAAAAGTAGAAACGAGGTAGAGACATGCTAAATGCACAATTTTTTACTGACACAGGACAATATCGTGATAAAAACGAAGATGCTGGTGGCGTTTTTTACAATCGTACAGAACAACAATTATTAGTACTTTGTGATGGCATGGGTGGTCATTTAGCGGGTGAAGTAGCTAGCCAATTTGTAACAAAAGAGTTACAGCAAAGATTTGAAGAAGAAAATTTAATAGAGGCAAATCAAGCTGAAACTTGGTTGAAGACAACCTTAAAAGCTATTAACCGTGAACTTTATGACAAATCAGTAGAAAACCCAGAATATCAAGGTATGGGTACAACTTGTGTTTGTGCTTTAGTATTTGATAACTATGTGGTCGTTGCAAATATTGGAGATTCACGGGCCTATTTAGTAAATAGTAGGGAGATTGAGCAAATTACAAATGATCATTCTTTTGTAAATCACCTTGTTATGATTGGACAAATCACTGCTGAAGAAGCTTATACGCATCCCCAACGTAATATCATTACAAAAGTAATGGGTACAGATAGATTGGTGACACCGGATATTTTTGTAAAAAAGACAAAGTTTTATGACTATCTCATGTTGAACTCTGATGGTTTAACAGATTTCGTGCGTAATCATAAAATTCAAGAAGCATTGCTACAAGACAACGAATTAGAAACACAAGGTCAATATTTGATTGAACTTGCATTAACAGAAGGTACGAATGATAATGTAAGTTTAGTGTTGGCTGAGGTTGAAGGTGATAAGGTATGATAGGCAAAATAATTAATGAACGTTACAAAGTTACTAAAAAGCTTGGTGGCGGTGGAATGAGTAGAGTCTATCTTGCTGAAGACTCGATTCTGAAACGAAGTGTCGCAATTAAAGCTATTAGAATTCCAGCAGGCGAAAAAGAAGAAGCAATCAAAAGATTTGAGCGAGAAGTACATAATTTAACGCAATTATCCCATGATAATATAGTTAACGTTTTTGATGTTACAGAAGATGATGAAAATTTCTATTTAGTTATGGAATATATTGAAGGTTTAACATTATCTGAATACATTCAAAAGAATCAGCCGCTAGATGTGGATACAATATTAAATTTTATAAATCAAATCATCAATGGTATTAAACACGCTCACGATACAAAAATTGTGCATAGAGATATTAAACCACAAAATATTTTGGTGGATAAAAATCAAACATTAAAAATATTGGATTTTGGTATAGCTAAAGCATTAAGTGAAACAACAATGACAGAAACAAATCATGTATTGGGTACTGTCCAATATCTGTCTCCAGAACAAGCACGTGGAGATATTACAGATAATGGCACAGATATCTATTCAATGGGTGTTGTATTATATGAAATGCTTATTGGTAAACCGCCATTTTCTGGAGAAACAGCTGTCAGTATTGCAATAAAGCATATTCAAGATCCTATGCCAAATGTAACTGATGAACGTTCAGATATACGTCAAGCTTTGAGCAATGTTGTACTAAAAGCAACTGAAAAAGACAAGATGGAGCGTTACCAATCAGTAAGAGAAATGCAAAATGATTTAGAAACTGTTATGTCAGATGAACGTGCATCAGAAGAGCGATATCAATCTTCTATCACTAATACTAAAACAGTACCGATAAATAAATCAGAAATTGCAAACCAGACACGTGAGGAAGACAAAGGTAAAAGTATTAGTGAGACAATGCAAATTCCTATTGTCAATCAACAACAATTTCAATCCAGTGAAGAACATATCTATGCAGTTCCTAGAAAGAAACGTTCTAAGAAAAAGAAATTTTTATATACTTTAATTATTGTTTTATTATTATTTGGTCTATTTGGCTTTATGGCTATGGGGATGTTTGGTAATAAATATTTAGAAGCACCAGACTTAACTGGAAAAACTGAAAAAGAAGCTGACCATATTTTAAAAGAAAATAAATTACAAATGGGTAAAACTACTCGAGAGTATAGTGATAAATATCCTGAAAATAAAATAATAAAAACGAACCCTGAAAAAGGTGAACGACTAGAACAAAACAGTAAAGTTGATATTGTGATGTCTAAAGGGCCACAATTAGCTGAAATGCCAAGTTTATATGGTATGTCAAAATCTGAAGCAATCAACAAACTAGAAGATTTAGGTATAAAAGATACCAAAGTTAAACAGTCTTATAGCAAACAAAATGTAGCTAAAGGTTTAATTGAATCACAAAACATTTCACCTGGTGATAAAGTAAAAGTGAATAATAGTAATATTGAATTAATTGAGTCACTAGGCATCAAACAAGTTTATGTTGATGATTATGAAAATAAATCTTTTAAAACTGCTAAAGAAGAGCTAGAATCTAAAGGATTTAAGGTAGAAGTTTCAGAAGAAAAAAATGATGATAAAGTTAAAAAAGATGATGTTATTAGCCAGTCACCAAAAGGTGAGGAAGTAGATGAAGGTTCTACGATATCATTTGTCGTGTCTAAAGGTAAGGAAGAGTCTAAAGACGAATCTAAGGATGACGCTAAGGACAAAGATGACAAAGATAAAGACGATTCTAAAGATGATGAAGCTGCAACGAAAGAGTATACTGAAACATACCAAGTGCAATATACTGGTGATGATGATGAAAGTCAAGAAGTGAAAGTATATATTAGAGATAAAGATGACCAAGGGTCATCAGCAGCACAGACATATAAGATTAAGGAAAACAAGACTATTAAAATACCAATGACAATTGAAAAAGGTAAGACGGCTGGTTTTACTGTTCGTGTTGATGATAAGGTTGTTGCTGATAAAGACATACCTTATGACTTTTAGCGACACTTAACGAGAAAACGAGTTTAGTGTCGCTTATGCAAGATCAAAGATCTTGCGAACCAAACATGACGAGAAAACGAGTTTAGTGTCGCTTATGCAAGATCAAAGATCTAGCGAACCAAACATGACGAGAAAACGAGTTTAGTGTCGCTTATGCAAGAGCAAAGATCTTGCGAACCAAACATAACGAGAAAACGAGTTTAGTGTCGCTTATGCAAGATCAAAGATCTTGCGAACCAAACATGATGAGAAAACGAGTTTAGTGTCGCTTATGCAAGAGCAAAGATCTTGCGAACCAAACATGATGAGAAAACGAGTTTAGTGTCGCTTATGCAAGATCAAAGATCTTGCGAACCAAACATGATGAGAAAACGAGTTTAGTGTCGCTTATGCAAGAGCAAAGATCTTGCGAACCAAACGTGAGGAGAAAACGAGTTTAGTGTCGCTTATGCAAGAGCAAAGATCTAGCGAACCAAACATGACGAGTAAACGAGTATAGTGTCGCTAACAAATTTAACGCCAATGTAATCATTTAATTGACTACATTGGTGTTTTGTATATCAATTAAAGTGAATTATGGAGATGGTATAAGCCTTTAAAGTAAATTTTTATACTAATCACTAATTTTTTATTCAAAATAAACTTAAATCATATTTAATTTAAAAAGGCTTTGCTATAATGTAAAGAGTAAAAGTAATTATAAGAGAGGTGCCTAAGTGAAGACAGGACGCATCATAAAATCAATTAGTGGCGTATATCGTGTAGATGTAGATGGCGAAATGTATGACACCAAGCCGCGAGGGCTATTTAGAAAAAATAAATTTTCTCCCATCGTCGGCGATGTAGTGGATTTTGAAGTTGAAAATGTAACAGAGGGTTATATTCAACATGTGCATGAAAGAAAAAATGAAATTAAAAGACCACCTGTAAGTAATGTTGATCATCTTATTTTAGTAATGAGTGCAGTAGAACCAGATTTTTCTACACAATTACTAGATCGTTTTTTAGTTATCGCACACTCATATCACATGCGTCCACGCATACTTATAACTAAAAAAGATTTAACTTCAATTGAAATGCAACAAAAGGTAACAAAGATATTAAACATATACGAAGACATGGGTTATAAGACTCAATTCATTAGTATCAACGATGAAATCGAAAATATTTTTGCACAATGGGGGGATGGATTAGCTGTATTAAGCGGTCAATCTGGTGTTGGAAAATCTACGTTGTTGAACAAATATTTTCCTGATTTAGATATTGAGACACAGCATATTTCAAAAGCACTTAATCGCGGTCGTCATACTACTAGACATGTAGAACTTTTTGAAAGAACACATGGATATATTGCAGATACACCAGGGTTTAGTGCATTAGATTTTGACCATATTCAAAAAGACGAACTGAAAAATTATTTTATGGAAATTCATGAGTATGGTGAGTCATGTAAATTCAGAGATTGTAATCATATTAATGAACCTAAGTGTAATGTCAAATTTAAAGTAGAACAAGGCGATATTACTCAATTTAGATATGATCATTATGTTCAACTATTTAATGAGATTGCAAATAGAAAGGAAAGATATTAATTGGCAAAACTTTATCCATCTTTATTATCAGCAGATTTTTTAAATTTACAACAGGAATTAAAGGCTTTAGAGGAAGCTGGAGTAGATGGTGTACATTTTGATGTTATGGATGGTCAATTTGTGCCCAATATTTCAATTGGTATTCCAATTTTAGATGCAGTTAGAGCGGGAACAGATTTACCTATTGATGTACATTTAATGATTGAAGAACCAGAAAAGTATGTAGAACTTTTTGCGGCACATGGAGCAGACATGATTTCAGTTCATGTAGAGGCTACACCACATATTCATCGCGTGATAGAACAAATTAAGAACGCAAATGTAAAGGCTGGTGTGGTGATAAACCCAGGAACACCAGTAGATGCAATTCTACCTATTATAAAAGTGATAGATTATGTATTAGTGATGACTGTGAATCCTGGTTTTGGGGGACAATCATTTATTATAGATACAGTTGATAAACTAGATCAGCTATCTGAAGTTAAACAAAGGTTGAATTTAGATTTTAATATAGAAGTTGATGGTGGTATTAATGATAAGACAGTCCAAACCGTGATTGAGCATGGCGCAAATATGTTAGTTGCTGGGTCATACTTCTTCAAACAAAATGATTATAAGTCAGTTACTAAAACATTGAAAGGTTGACGTTAATGAAAGCCAATTTATTATGTGGTAATCGAAATTTACCTAAAGATATACTGGTTGATAGTGCTGATGCCGATTGGATTGGCATAGATAGAGGTACATTAATTTTGTTGGAATCCGGTATCACACCGCAATTTGCAGTTGGTGATTTTGATTCAATTACACAAGAAGAAAAATCATTTATAGAGCAACAAATTGAAATAAATCCCTATAATTCAGAAAAAGATGATACAGATTTAGCATTAGGGATAGATCAAGCGGTACAGAGTGGGTATAAGGAAATACACGTGTTTGGTGCTACAGGTGGTAGATTAGATCATTTTTTGGGAGCTTTACAAATCTTGGAGAAACCCGAATATGTAGAAAATGGTATAGTTATAAAATTGATTGATCAATCAAATGAAGTTCAACTTTTAAAACGGGGATTATTTCATATTGAAGTGAATGACTTTTACCCATATATTTCATTTATTCCTGTTTCGTATCCAACAATCATCACATTAAAGTATTTTAAATATAACCTTTATAAAGAGACGCTTAAACAGGGATCAACGTTAACTATTTCTAATGAGATTGAATCCTCACACGGAGAAGTTGAGTTGATTAAAGGGAACGTATTGATGATACGGAGTAGAGATTAATATCAATCGTCATGAGTTAAAAAAATTGTTCAAAAATAAAAAAAACCAATCCTCCACATAAGGATTGGTTTTTTCGTGCATTATATTTATTAAACTCTAGTTACTTTACCAGATTTTAAAGCACGTGCAGAAACCCAAACTTTTTTAGGTTTTCCGTCTACAAGAATTCTAACTTTTTGAAGGTTAGCATTCCATCTTCTTTTAGAAGAATTTAAAGCGTGTGAACGATTGTTTCCAGTTGAAGCTTTACGACCTGTTACGAAACATTGTTTGCCCATGAAAGTACCTCCTTTAATAAATATAAATACACGTATCTACTACATACCTGAATAATGTACCATAAATAGAAAAATATAGCAATATAATGAGAAATTTTTCTGATTTATATGACTTCTCCTTTTGTTAAAACTAAATTATGATATAATTGTAAACTGTGGATAAATATAGTATTTTATTATTAAACTCATCTTAAATAATTGTTTATTTACAGTTAGTTTCAGAACCATAAACTTTAGGAGGCAATTTTATGACGTTAGAAATCACAAATGATTATGGTAGCATAGATATTTCAAACGAAGTAATAGCATCAGTGGTGGGCAGTAAAGCAGTAGAATGTTATGGAATTGTAGGCATGGCTTCTAGACAACAAGTAAGAGACGGTATTGCCGAAATATTAGGGCATGAAAATTATTCTAAAGGCATTGTTGTAAGAGAAGACAATGGAGTGATTGATGTTGATATGTATACAATTGTTAGCTTCGGGACAAAAATATCAGAAGTTGCAAGTAATGTGCAATCAACTGTGAAATATACATTAGAACAAACATTAAAAGTAAAAGTAAACTCAATAAATATATTTGTACAAGGTGTGCGCGTCAATAATGGCACGAAGAACTAGGAGGACATTACGCAATGGTTAGCAAAATAAATGGTAAATTATTTGCCGAAATGATTATACAAGGGGCACAAAATTTATCAAATCATGCAGATTTAGTCGATTCATTAAATGTATACCCAGTACCTGATGGAGACACAGGAACTAATATGAACTTGACTATGACATCTGGTAGAGAAGCAGTAGAAGAGAATTTATCACAACATATAGGTGAGCTAGGTAAAACATATTCTAAAGGTTTATTGATGGGCGCAAGAGGTAACTCTGGTGTAATACTTTCTCAACTATTTAGAGGTTTTAGTAAAAATTTAGAAGACAATGACGAAATCAATGCCCAACAATTTGCTGAAAGCTTTAAAGCTGGTGTAGATACAGCATATAAAGCAATTATGAAACCAGTAGAAGGTACAATCTTAACAGTAGCTAGAGATGCAGGAGATGCTGCAATGCGTAAAGCTAAAGAAACTGAAGATTGTATTGAGTTGATGACTTATATTTTAGAGCAAGCAGAAATCTCACTTGAAAACACACCCAATTTATTACCAGTTTTAAAAGAAGTAGGAGTTGTTGATAGTGGTGGTAAAGGTTTAGTAGTGGTTTACGAAGGCTTCCTAAAAGCGTTAAAAGGAGAAAAAGTATCCGCACAATCATCAAAATTAGATAAAGATTCATTGGTAAGTGAAGCACATGATTTTCATGGTGTAATTAATACCGAAGACATTGAATATGGTTATTGTACCGAAATGATGGTTCGTTTTGGTAAAAATAAAAAAACTTTCGATGAACAAGAATTTAGAGAAGATATGAGCGCATTTGGTGATTCTTTATTAGTGATTAATGATGAAGAAATAGTTAAAGTACACGTACATACTGAAAAGCCAGGTGATGTATTTAATTTTGGTCAACAATATGGTGAATTAATTAAATTAAAAGTAGAAAATATGCGTGAACAACACAGAGAAGTTGTGAAAAAAGAGCAAAACAATCAACCTGTACCTCAAAGTGATGAAAATGAAACTGTCGAAACTGCTGTAATTGCTATATCAATGGGTAATGGTGTCTCTGAGTTATTTAAATCAATGGGCGCAACACATATGATTAGTGGTGGCCAAACTATGAACCCATCGACGGAAGACATAGTGAAAATGATTGAACAATCACAATGTAAACGTGCAATTATTTTACCAAACAATAAAAATATCCTTATGGCTAGTGAACAAGCAGCTGATATTGTTGAAGCAGAAACTATTGTTATCCCAACAAAATCTATTCCTCAAGGTATTGCTGCATTATTTAACTATGATGCGTCTGATTCACTTGCTGATAATAAATCTCGTATGATTGAATCATTAGAAGCAGTTAATTCTGGTTCAGTTACTTATGCTGTTAGAGATACTAAAATAGATGGTGTTGAAATTAAAAAAGGCGCATTTATGGGCTTAGTAGAAGATAAAATTGTTACTAGTGAAGACAATGAGTTTGATACAGTTAAGAGTTTGCTTTCGCAAATGATTGAAGAAGATAGTGAAATCATAACTATGATTGTTGGGGAAGATGCAAATGAGACTGTTACTGCCGAAGTAGAAGCATGGGTAGAAGAAACTTATCCAGATATTGAGCTAGATCAACATGATGGTCAGCAACCTGTATATCAATATTTATTTTCAGTAGAATGATTGCTGGATAATCATCGATTTAAACGCATTGATATATATGTGATTGAAATTTAAGTATCGTTTTAAATTGGTTATGTTGTCAAACAATGGTTTGAATACAGTTTCTACTATAGAATGTTTATTAAATATTCTGATGTTATGAGAGCGAGAATAAGAAATCGAATTTAGTTTTGATTTCTATCTTGCTCTCGTTTTTATGTAGTAATTTAGTATAATTGTGCAAATTTATATGAATTGCGGTCAATTATATTTTAAATTAAAAAAGAACAATGCAACCAGTTTTGGTTTATAATGTTTAATGAACTTGTTATAATGAACTAGATGTTTGAGAATGTAAGCGCAACACTTTAGAAACATTAAAAACAAGAGTGGGGTATAATTATGAAATATAAAACAGTTTTCGATATAATTGGTCCAACAATGGTAGGCCCTTCATCGTCTCATACAGCGGGGGCAGTAAGAATTGGTTTGGTAGCTAGAGATTTATTTAACCAATTACCAAGTCAAGTTGATATTTATTTATATGGTTCATTTATGGAAACATATAAAGGTCATGGCACAGATGTTGCACTTGTAGGTGGTTTATTAGGCTATGATACTGACGATGATAGAATTCAAACGAGTTTAGAAGCAGCAGAAAGTGCAGGAATGAAAGTTAATTTTATAGAAATGGCTGAGGAGAGATCGCATCCCAATACAGCTATTATAAATATGCGTAACGCTGAAAAGGAGATTTCGGTGGAAGGTGTATCTATCGGTGGCGGTAAAATTGAAGTTGTTGCAATTAATGGCTTTAATATTGCGATTAGTGGAAATTACCCAGCATTACTTGTCTTCCACAAGGATACATTTGGTACGATTGGTAAAGTAGCTAATATTTTAGGAGATTCAAGTATTAATGTGGGAAGTATGCAAGTATCGAGAAAAGAAAAAGGCGATCAAGCGTTAATGACTTGTGAGTTGGACGATGCTGTAAACAAAGATATTATAGAGAAAATTAAAAACGTCGATGGTGTAGTGACGGTTTCACTCATGGGAGACGCCTAACGGAGGTATTGCATGTTTAAAAGCGTGAAAGAATTAATAGAGATGTGTGAAGCACAAAATAAGAAAATTCATGAAATCATGTTAGAACAAGAGATGGAAGTGACAGGATTATCTGAAGCTGATGTGTATGCACATATGGATAAAAATTTACAAACAATGGAAAATGCATTGGATGAAGGACTAGCGGGAGTAACATCAACGACAGGATTAACTGGTGGAGATGCTGTATTAATTAAAGAATATCTAAAAACTGGGAAATCATTATCGGGCGCAACGTTATTAGATGCAGTTAGTAAAGCAGTTGCAACAAATGAAGTCAACGCGGCTATGGGAAAAATTTGTGCAACACCGACTGCAGGATCAGCTGGTGTAGTGCCAGGTGTATTGTTTGGCTTAAAACCTAGACTTGAACCTACACGTAAAGATATGCTTAACTTTTTATTAACTTCAGGTGCGTTTGGTTTCGTTGTAGCTAACAATGCGTCAATTTCAGGTGCAGCTGGTGGTTGTCAAGCTGAGGTAGGCTCGGCAGCTGCTATGGCTGCAGGTGCAACAGTTGAACTTGCTGGAGGCACGCCGCAACAATCAGCTGAAGCCTTTGCAATTTGTTTGAAAAATATGCTAGGTTTAGTATGTGATCCAGTTGCTGGTTTAGTAGAAGTTCCTTGTGTAAAAAGAAATGCTGCAGGCGCTTCTAATGCAATCGTATCTGCGGACATGGCGTTGGCAGGTGTGACATCTAGAATACCGACAGATGAAGTGATTGAAGCAATGTATAAGATTGGCCAAACGATGCCATCTGCTTTGCGTGAAACTGGTCGTGGAGGTTTAGCTGGTACGCCTACAGGTCAGCGTCTAAAACAAGAAATATTTGGTGATTAATAATGTCAAAAGTCAATTTAATAGAAAGCCCATTTCCGTTATCTCAAATTAAAGGTTTAGGACCTAAACGTTTAGCGGTGTTAAATGAATTAAATATTTATACCGTTGAAGATTTAATCTTATATCTACCGACACGTTACGAAGATAATACTGTAATTGACTTAAATGAAGCAGAAGACCAAGCGACAGTGACAGTGGTAGGCGAAGTATATTCTACACCGACTGTCGCTTTTTTTGGTCGTAATAAATCTAAGTTAACAGTACATATAATGGTCAATAATATTGCAGTAAAGTGTACTTTTTTCAATCAGCCTTATTTGAAAAAGAAAATTGAACTACATGGGACGGTTACGGTCAAAGGTAAATGGGATAGAAGAAAGCAAGAAATTAATGGAAATAGAATGTTTTTCAATCAACAGGTTACAGAGTCCGCCCAATTCGAACCTGTGTATCGCATTAAAGAGGGTATTAAGCAAAAACCACTAAGAGATATGATACGTCAAGTATTAGATCAAGTAACTATACATGAATGGTTATCAGCAGAATTAAGAGAAAAATATAAACTAGAATCATTAGAAAATACAATTAAAGCACTTCATTTTGCAACTGATAAAGCTTCATTACTAAAAGCACGCAGAACGTATGCATTTACAGAGTTGTTTATGTTTGAACTAAGAATGCAATGGTTGAATAGGCTTGAAAAAACTTCGGATGAAGCTATTGAAGTTGATTATGATATCAATTTAGTTAAACATTTTATAGATAGTTTACCTTTTGAACTCACTGATGCACAGAAACATAGCGTTAATGAAATCTTTCGTGATTTGAAGGCTCCAATACGTATGCATCGTTTACTCCAAGGTGATGTGGGCTCAGGGAAAACTGTTGTTGCAGCTATCTGCATGTACGCCCTTAAAACTGCTGGTTTTCAATCGGCATTAATGGTACCAACTGAAATTTTAGCAGAACAGCATGCTGAAAGTTTAGTGGATATATTTGGCGACAGGATGAATGTCGCGTTATTAACCGGATCAGTTAAAGGTAAAAAAAGGCAATTATTATTAGATCAATTAAATAATAATGAAATTGATTGTTTGATTGGAACACACGCATTGATTCAGGATGATGTGAAATTTAATAATGTTGGACTTGTTATTACTGATGAACAACATCGTTTTGGTGTGAACCAACGACGACTGCTTAGAGAAAAAGGCGCTATGACAAATGTACTATTTATGACAGCCACGCCAATTCCTAGAACTTTAGCTATTTCTGTATTTGGTGAAATGGATGTTTCATCAATTAAACAGTTACCAAAAGGTAGGAAACCAATTATTACTTCATGGTCAAAACATGAAGCATATGAGAGTGTTTTGAATCAAATGACAACTGAATTAAAGAAAGGCCGTCAAGCCTATGTCATATGTCCGTTGATTGAAAGCTCTGAGCATTTAGAAGATGTCCAAAATGTGATTGAATTATATGAATCATTACAAGCTTATTATGGTAGTGACAAAGTGGGATTATTACATGGTAAAATGCATTCTGTTGAAAAAGATGAGGTTATGCAAAAATTCAGTAATCATGAAATAGATATTTTAGTTTCAACAACCGTAGTCGAGGTAGGGGTTAATGTACCAAATGCTACATTTATGATGATATATGATGCCGACCGTTTTGGATTATCTACATTACACCAGTTGAGGGGGCGTGTGGGTAGAAGTGAGCATCAAAGCCATTGTGTACTAATTGCTTCGCCAAAAACAGAAACGGGCATAGAACGCATGAATATTATGACACAAACAACAGATGGTTTTGAACTCAGTGAACGAGATCTTGAAATGAGAGGTCCCGGAGATTTCTTCGGCGTAAAACAAAGTGGTTTGCCAGATTTCTTAGTCGCAAATGTCGTCGAAGACTATAAAATGTTAGAAGTTGCTAGAGATGAAGCGGCAGAATTGATTCAAACAGGAATATTTTTTGAGTCACAATATCAAACTTTGAGATCATTTATTGAGAAGAATCTGCTGTATATGAGTTTTGATTAATAGTTGGTAAAATTAAGGCACTTACCTGTAAAATAATATGACTTTGTCATTGTTTTACAGGTAAGTGCCTTGTTTTTTATCCTAACATAATGTTGAAATTTATATGTTGGTTTTTAATTTGGTTTTAAAACGTTCGCATAATCATGTAGTTTCTGATGTTACTAGTGATAACTATTTTTTAGCTATTTCACACCAACATCGTCCCATGCTTTTTCAATTGCTTTAGCTTCTTCACTATTATTGCCATATAATTTATCTGCAGCAACAGTAAGTGCTGTTTTAGCATCTGTAAATTGAGCATTTGGTGTTAAGTATTCGGTGAGGGCAAGATAATAAATTTGTTCTGCTTTGTCTTTACCGATATCTGTGATTGTTAGATAAGCAGCCTTATTTGGTATACCACTATTAGTATGAACACCGCCATTATCTTCGCTACCTTTTTGGTATTGATCCATGTGTGCAGGTTGATTGTATTCTTCAGGGTTCTTTAAACTTCTTAGAGCATCGCCATCTTGGTCAGGCGTATAAACATCCTCGCCCATTAACCAATTATCTGGATCTACAAAATAACCAAATACATCAGAGAATGATTCGTTTAATGCTCCTGATTGATAGCTATATTCTAAGCCGGCAGTACGCTCAGTTACTGCGTGTGTTAGTTCATGAGCCACGATATCACTAGCGCCTGACAGTTCTTTAAAGGTTTGGCCGTCGCCATCACCGTATATCATATATTGGCCAGTCCATGCAGCATTATTAAAATTCTTATCGTAATTAACAATAGAATTAATAGCGCCACCATTATCATCATAGCTGTCTCTGTCAAATGTATCTAAATAATAATCATAAACTTCTTTAGCATAATAATGTGCATCAACACCAGCTCGTTGAGATTTTTTATTGAAATTTGTATTATCATTAGTAATTGGCGACATAGTGTTTGTCGTGTTATTGGCAGTTTGGGTGTCAATTGTTGCGTTTTGTGACGTATCATGTAGTGTGTATTGATTTTGTGATTGAGTTAAGTTAAGTGGTGATTTTACATCTCCATTCACACCAGTACCTTTTCCTTCAGTTGTAGCTTTTTGAAGTGTGTTTTGTTTTTTTATGATTTTACCTGTTGTAGCATCAACTTGAATCTTCCAATGTGCTACCTTAGGAGAAACATAATTTAATTCAATATTATAAACGAGTTTTTGTTTATCACTATTTATATCCAAATTGTTTTTACTGACGATATCATAACCTTTGATATTTTTAACTTCTTCCTTTGATTTACCAATGGATTTAAATGCGTTTTCTTCAGCTTGAGCAGAAGTTATTTCATTTGAATTTTTTAAATTTATGTATGGTTTGTCGATACTACCATTTATCAATTTTACGTCACCATTTTTGTTTACATGGACCTTAAGTGTACTATCACTAGAAGTGACGTCATTTATTTTAGCCTTTAATGTATAGTGTGTCACACCAGTTTTATCTGTGTTTTTCTTTGCTACTTCATATTGTTTAAAAGCATTTTTATTAAAAGCTTCATTTTTAGTTTTACTTGTATCTTTAACTAAATCTTGTGCATGTTGATTTAAATATTGTTTTACATCCGTCTCATTTTGAATAGTTGAATTATCAGCTTTTTTAAAACTTTCAGGTTGTACACTATTACTTTCCTCAGCATGAACGTTACCAGATGTAATAGCTAATATTGAACTAGCTAGTAACGTGGTAGAAAAAATTTTCCTCATAATATCCTCCTAGAAATGAATGGTATAAAAATAAATTTCTGATTATTTTAAATATATTTGAAATTTCAAATTATTTAAAATTATACGTATAGTTCATAATTAATTCAATAGGAAATATCGAAAATAATTTTTTATTTAAAATAAACAAATACAAATTATATATAACCTGTACTAAAATTTATTATATATAAACATTTAAATAATGCTGTTAACTATTTCGTCGTTGTACAATTCAAAGTGGTTCCAGTAAGCTTATTTTTAAAATAAGCTCAGAGAAGTTAAGGAATGATGAATTTTCATTGTTTACTAGCTGAAAAATTACTCTGGTCTAGGTATAATAAAGTATATTTACTTAAAAGTTACTAAATTCAAACTTAACGTATGTTTTTTGTTGAGCAATTGAAAAGGAAAGTGTTATGATATGTTAGGAGTGTTTAAGACTTGGTACTAAAAACATGGGAGTTTGAATGCGATGAAATTAAAAAAACAAGAACGGCGCGATGCAATAAAAAATGAGATAGCTAAAAATCCGTTTATTACAGATTTAGATTTAAGTAATTTGTTTTCAGTAAGCATCCAAACAATAAGGTTGGATCGTACACACTTAAATATTCCTGAGTTAAGAACGCGAATTAAATCTGTAGCTAGGAAGAACTATGAAAGTATTCGTTCTATTGAAGGTAATGAAATCATAGGTGACGTGATCAATGTAGAACCTGATCAATATGCTACTTCAATTATTAATATTGATGAAGATTCTGTTTTTACAAAAAATAAAATTGCAAGAGGCCACGTTCTATTTGCTCAAGCAAACTCTTTATGTGTAGCGCTTATACATAAACCAGTCGTATTGACAAGTGAAAGTAATGTTGCATTTACAAAACCAGTGAAATTGAACGAAACGGTACGCGCAAATGCGCAAACCATTGAAATTACAAATAAATTTTATATTATAAAAGTTGAATCGTATGTTAAAGATACGGTTGTTTTTAAAGGGACATTTAAAATGTATTATACAAGTGAGGATGAACAAAATGGTTAAATTAGCGATTGATATGATGGGTGGAGATGACGCACCTGAAATCGTTTTGGAAGCTGTTGAAATGGCGGTTAACAAATTTGAAGACTTAGAAATCATTTTATTTGGTGATGAGTCGAAATGTACACTCAAACATGACCGTGTAGAAGTACGTCATTGTACAGAATCTATAACTATGAATGACGAACCTGTCCGAGCAATTAAGCGTAAAAAAGATAGCTCAATGGTTCGTATGGCAGAAGCAGTAAAATCTGGAGAAGCAGATGGATGTGTTTCAGCAGGGAATACTGGTGCTCTAATGTCTGCTGGGTTATTTATAGTCGGTCGTATCAAAGGTGTAGAGCGTCCGGCATTAGTTGTGACGTTGCCAACAGTTTCGGGTAAAGGTTTTGTATTTATGGATGTTGGTGCAAATGCAGAAGCAAAGGCAGAACATTTATTACAATATGCTCAACTTGGTAATATTTACGCACAAAAGATTAGAGGTATTTCACAACCTTCAGTAAGTTTATTGAATATTGGTACTGAAGCTGCCAAAGGTAATACATTGACTAAGAAAGCTTATCATTTGATGGAAACGCAAAATGACTTTCATTTTACAGGTAATGTGGAAGCTAAAGGGTTGATGAATGACGCCGCAGATGTTGTAGTGACTGATGGCTATACTGGTAATATGATTTTGAAAAATTTAGAAGGTGTAGCTAAAGCGATGGGCAAAATGTTTAAGTCAACACTTTTAAGCAGCTTGAAAAATAAAGTTGCAGCACTAATTTTAAAAAAAGACCTAAAAGGATTAATGACGAAAATGGATTATGCTGAGTATGGTGGATCTGTATTATTAGGACTGAACGGCACAGTTGTAAAAGCGCATGGTAGTTCTAGTGCTAAAGCATTTTATTCAGCAATTCGTCAGGCGAAAATTGCCGGTGAACAAAAAATTGTTGAAACTATGAAAGAAACGGTGGGAACACAAGATGAGTAAAACAGCGATTATATTTCCAGGCCAAGGCTCACAAAAAGTTGGTATGGCAAATGATTTATATGAACATGACGAAGTAGCAACATCAATTCTAAATCAAGCACAACAAGCTTTAGATTTTGATATCTTAGAAACAATGTTTACAGATAGCGAAGAAAAACTTGGCCAAACTGAAAATACACAACCCGCTTTATTAACCCATAGCATCGCTTTATTAAATGCGTTAAATGATTTGAATGCAGATTACACAATGGGGCATAGCTTGGGCGAGTATGCGAGTTTAGTCGCTAGTAAAGTGTTGAAATTTGAAGACGCAGTAAAGATTGTAAGAAAACGCGGTCAACTTATGGCTGAAGCTTTCCCAAATGGTGTGGGAAGCATGGCAGCTGTATTAGGCTTGGACTACGATGAAGTTGATGCAATATGTAAGCAATTATCAACTGAAGAGGAAATTGTTGAACCAGCAAATATCAATTCTCCTGGACAAATCGTTGTTTCAGGTCACAAAACGTTAATTGATCAATTAGTAGCTGAAGGTAAATCATTAGGGGCTAAACGCGTATTACCATTAGCAGTATCAGGCCCGTTCCATTCATCTATGATGCAAGTAATCAAAGACGATTTTGCATCATTTATTGATCAGTTCGAATGGCAAGATGCTCAATTTCCTGTGGTACAAAATGTACATGCCAAAGGTGAAACTGATGCAAACGTCATTAAAGCAAATATGATAGAACAATTATATTCACCTGTTCAATTCATAGATTCAACGCAGTGGTTAATTGAACAAGGTGTGGATCACTTTATTGAAATTGGCCCTGGCAAAGTACTATCAGGTTTAATTAAGAAAATTAACAGAGATGTAAAAGTAACTTCAATTCAAACACTAGAAGATGTGAAAGGTTGGAATGAAAATGACTAAAAGCGCGTTAGTAACAGGAGCATCAAGAGGTATTGGACGCAGTATTGCTATCCAATTAGCAGAAGAAGGTTATAATGTCGCAGTAAATTATGCCGGTAATAAAGAAAAAGCTGATGCTGTCGTAGAAGAAATCAAAGCTAAAGGTGTTGAAAGTTTTGCTATTCAAGCAAATGTAGCAAATGGCGATGAAGTCAAAGCGATGATTAAAGAAGTAGTTAGTCAATTTGGCTCAGTAGATGTACTTGTAAATAATGCAGGTATTACACGTGATAATTTATTGATGAGAATGAAAGAGCAAGAGTGGGATGATGTAATTGATACAAACTTAAAAGGTGTCTTTAATTGTATACAAAAAGTAACACCACAAATGTTAAGACAAAAAGGCGGCTCTATCATTAATTTATCGAGCGTTGTTGGTGCAGTTGGTAATCCAGGTCAAGCTAACTATGTCGCGACAAAAGCAGGTGTTATCGGATTAACTAAGTCAGCTGCAAAAGAATTAGCATCTAGACACATTACTGTTAATGCTGTTGCGCCAGGGTTTATCGTTTCAGATATGACAGATGCTTTAAGTGACGAACTTAAAGCACAAATGTTAGAACAAATCCCATTAGCTGAATTTGGTGAAGATTCTGATATTGCTCATACTGTAGTATTTTTAGCTTCTGAAAAAGCTAAATATATTACAGGTCAAACAATTCATGTCAATGGTGGCATGTATATGTAACCTATGAGCTATTCAATTGTTCACAAATCGTTGTTCATTTGAACATGATAATAGTATTTCTAGAGTAATACTATGAATTACTACTTGTATTTCAATTGATAAAATGGGAAAATATAAAAGTCTGTAAGTAGACTTTTAAAAGGAGGTGAATCGACGTGGAAAACTTTGACAAAGTAAAAGATATTATTGTTGACCGTTTAGGTGTTGACGCTGAAAAAGTTACTAAAGATGCATCTTTTAAAGATGATTTAGGCGCTGACTCACTAGATATCGCTGAATTAGTAATGGAATTAGAAGACGAATTTGGCACTGAAATTCCAGATGAAGAAGCTGAAAAAATCAACACAGTTGGTGACGCGGTTAACTTTATCAATAGTATTCAAAAATAATAAGCAAATATCTGAGTCGTATTAAAAACGGCTCAGATTTTTTTGTTTGAAAAACATCTATATTTAAATCATAGATTATTTAGTTAAATGGTTAACACGAATTGATTACACACTAGTTGTAAAGCGTTACAAACTTATATATGAGAAACAGTTTTTTCTTTAGTTTTATTGAACTTTCACGTAGAATAAAAGCGTATACAGTATTTTTAGCATCTAGTTGTTTTTATCTGAGGAGGAAAGAGATTGACCAATCATAAAAAGAAAGAAATGGTTCAAGCATTCCAAAAAAAGTTTGCCCAAAAAATGCAAGAATTAGATTTGAATTTTAATCAAGTCGATTTATATCAACAGGCATTTTCGCATTCTAGTTTTATAAATGATTTTAATATGGATCGCTTAGATCACAATGAAAGATTAGAATTTTTAGGAGATGCGGTATTAGAATTGACGGTTTCACGCTATTTATTTGATAAATATCCAGAATTGCCTGAAGGTAATTTAACAAAAATGCGTGCAACAATTGTATGTGAGCCATCACTTGTAATATTTGCGAAAAAAATTCAATTGAATGAATTAATTTTATTAGGAAAAGGTGAAGAAAAAACAGGAGGTAGAACTCGCCCTTCACTAGTTTCGGATGCTTTTGAAGCATTTGTAGGTGCGCTATATTTAGATCAAGGCGTAGAGGCAGTATGGAAATTCTCTGAGAAGATTATATTCCCTTATGTAGAAGATGATGAATTAGATGGGGTTGTAGATTTTAAAACACAATTTCAAGAGTTTGTGCACAGACAAAACCAAGGCGATGTGACTTATCGACTCATCAATGAAGAAGGACCAGCACATCATCGATTGTTTACTTCTGAAGTTATTTTAGAAGATAAAGCCGTAGCAGAGGGTAAAGGAAAAACTAAAAAAGAATCAGAACAAAAAGCTGCTGAACAAGCATACAAAAAATTGAAAAATAAGTGAATATAGCAAATGCATTTTTATAATAAGTATTATATTGATAGGATTAATTCTAAAAATATTGTTTATTAAGCAATGCATAAGCTTAAAGGTTAATGTAAAAGTGTTTCTAAATTGATATAAGAGAAGGAACACCTTGAAGGAGAATAGCATGGTTTATTTAAAATCTATAGATGCCTTTGGTTTTAAATCTTTTGCTGAGCATACAAACGTTCAGTTTGATGAAGGAGTAACAGCAATAGTTGGACCAAACGGTAGTGGGAAAAGTAATATCACTGATGCAATAAAATGGGTGTTAGGTGAGCAATCAGCTAAATCTTTACGTGGTGCAAAAATGGAAGATATTATTTTTTCAGGTGCAGAACATCGTAAAGCTCAGAATTATGCAGAAGTAAAATTAAAGTTAGATAATAGTGCAGGCAAGTTACAGGTGGAAGCTACTGAATTAACAGTGACTCGTCGTTTGTATAGAAGTGGCGAAAGTGAATACTACCTGAACAATGATAGAGCAAGGTTAAAAGATATCCTGGACTTATTCTTAGATTCAGGTTTAGGAAAAGAAGCGTTTAGTATTATATCACAAGGTCGTGTAGATGAAATTTTAAATGCAAAGCCCATCGACAGAAGACAAATTTTAGAAGAGTCTGCAGGAGTGTTGAAATATAAAAAGAGAAAAGCGACTTCAGTACAAAAATTAGATCAAACTGAAGATAATCTTTCACGCGTAGAAGACATTTTATATGACTTAGAGGGTCGAGTTGAACCGTTACGAGAAGAGGCTGCAATTGCCAAAGAATATAAACACCTTTCAAAGGAAATGGAAAAGAGTGACGTGCTAGTAACGGTCTACGATATTGAACAATATAACAATAACATCCATGAGCTAGACGAAAAGTTAAATTATTTAAAAAGTCAACAATCAACAAAAGACGGCGAAAAAGTACAACATACACAATCACTTAATAAGTTTAAAGCTGAAAGAAAACAATTAGATGAACGCATCGAAACTTTAAATTATCAGCTCGTTAAAGCTACAGAAGAAGTTGAAAAATATACAGGTCAATTAAATGTATTAGAAGAACGTAAAAAGAACCAATCTAAAACAAACGCAAGGTTTGAAGAGGAACAAGAAAGTCTCTTGAATCAAACTGCTACATTAAAGCAAGAGAAAGTTGATACACAAGCAGAGATAGACCGACTCAAATCACAACAAAAAGAATTAAACGAAAAAATACAACATTTTGAATCTCAACTTTATGTAACGGATGATCAACACGATGAAAAGCTAGAAGGAATTAAAGATGAGTATTATCAGTTGATGTCTGAACAATCAGATGTGAATAATGACATACGCTTTTTAGAGCATACTATACAAGAGAACGAATCTAAACAATCACGCTTAGATTCAAGACTAATTGAAGCATTTGAACAATTGAAACAAATTCAACATGATATTAACGAAGTTGAAAAAAATAGTACAACAGCACAGAAAGATTTAAAAAAAGCAGAGCAGCAACTTAATGAGTATGAACACAAATTAACAGAACTTAAACAACAACGTAGTGAATATGAAGAGAAATTACATCAGGCTTATCGGTTTAATGAAAAACTCAAATCTCGTATAGATAGTGCTGCGACACAGCAAGAAGAATATAGCTATTTTTTTAATGGAGTTAAACATATATTAAAAGCAAAAAATAATCAGTTAACAGGGATTCGAGGTGCTGTAGCAGAAGTTATCCAAGTACCTTCAGGTTTAACTAAAGCCATTGAAACAGCTTTAGGCGCCTCTTTACAACATGTTATTGTTGATTCTGAAAAAGATGGACGACAAGCGATTCAATACCTTAAACAACATGGTTTAGGTAGAGCAACATTCTTACCATTAAATGTTATTCAGCCGCGTCAAATCGCTAGTGATATATTGGCAACAGCTCAAGAAGCGGAAGGTTTCGTTAATATTGCCTCCCAAGCAATCCAAGTTGAAGCGGATTATCAAAATGTCGTACAAAATTTATTAGGTAATACAATTGTCGTTGATGAGTTAAAAAATGCTAACGAACTAGCTCGAAAAATTAGATACCGTACACGGATTGTTACATTAGATGGTGACATAGTTAACCCTGGTGGTTCTATGACCGGTGGAGGTGAACGGAAATCGAAAAGTATTTTAGCTCAAAAAGATGAACTTGCTAAAATGCGTGCACAATTAGAAGATTATCAAAAGCAAACTGTTCAATTTGAAAAGCAATTTCAAGAAATTAAAGAAAAAGCGGATCATATTAGTGAAAAGTACTTCGAAACAAGTCAAATTTATAATTCAGTGAAACAAAAACTTCATGATTATGAGTTAGAATTGGATAGACTACGTAAAAGTGAAGCACATTTAAAAGATGAACATGAAGAATTTGAATTTGAAAAAAATGACGGATATCAAAGTACAACAAGCAAGAAAACCTTAAATGATAAAAAACAAAAATTAGCTGAAATTAAAGCTCAATTACAAAAATTAGAAGAAGATATTGATCTTTATACAAAATTATCTAAAGAAGGTAAAGAAAGTACAACACAAATCCAACAACAGTTACACCAAAAGCAGTCGGATTTAGCAGTAGTGAAAGAAAGATTAAACGCACAAAAGCAAACTTACACAAGAATTACTAAACAACTCTCATCTGTTGCTAGTCAACAGGAAAAATTAGATGATCAAATAAAGTTATTTAATTCTGATGAAATGACTGGTGAAAAAGCTTTTGACACAATTCAAAGTAATATTGAGCAAAGTAAAAATGCTAAAGCTCAATTATCACAAGACATCGAAGAAGTGAAATCGCGTAGATTAGAATTAAATGATAAAATTGAAGAAACAGAGCAAATGTTACAAGAAGCAAATCAAGATATTCTATCTATTGAAAATCGCTACCAAGACATTAAATCTGAGCAATCACGTTTAGATGTACTGATAAATTATGCAATCAATCACTTGAATGATACTTATCATATGACTTATGAACGTGCGAGTGAGTTATACGAATTAGATGAGGATATTGAAGCATTGCGTAAAAAAGTCAAGTTAACAAAAATGTCTATTGAAGAATTAGGGCATGTTAATTTAAATGCGATTGAACAATTTGAAGAAGTCAACGAACGTTATACATTTTTAGATGAGCAGCGTGCTGATTTAAGGGCAGCTAAAGCAACATTAGAACAACTTATAGAAGAAATGGATCAAGAAGTAAAAGACCGTTTTAAAGAGACTTTCCATGCTGTACAAGGTCATTTTGCTGAAGTGTTTAAATCACTTTTTGGTGGTGGACAAGCAGAATTACGTTTAACGGATGACGATTACTTAACTGCAGGAGTAGACATCATTGTTCAACCTCCAGGCAAAAAGTTGCAACACTTGTCTTTATTAAGTGGTGGAGAACGTGCACTAAGTGCAATTGCTCTATTATTTGCAATATTAAAAGTAAGATCAGCACCATTTGTTATATTAGATGAAGTAGAAGCTGCATTGGATGAAGCAAATGTTATTAGGTATGCACAATATCTTAAATCTTTATCAGATCAAACACAATTTATTGTGATTACTCACCGCAAAGGGACGATGGAATTTTCAGACCGATTATATGGTGTAACAATGCAAGAATCTGGTGTATCCAAATTAGTGAGTGTTAATTTAAATACGATTGATGAAGTTATTAAGGAGGAACAAGCATGAGCTTTTTCAAACGATTAAAGGATAAATTTTCCAGTACCTCAGAAGAACCAAAGCAACAAGAAGACCTAGAGCAATTACCTGAGGACCCTCAAAAAGAGATAGATGAGTCTCAAGATGAACAACCAGCCAAAAAGCCAAAAAAATTAAAAGAAGCAGATTTTGATGATGATGGCTTAATATCTATAGAAGACTTTGAAGAAATCGAAGCACAACAATTAGGTGCGAAATTCAGAGCAGGATTAGAAAAATCTCGTGAAAACTTCCAAGCTCAACTTAACAATTTAATTGCACGTTATCGTAAAGTTGATGAAGAATTCTTCGAAGCTTTAGAAGAAATGCTTATTACAGCTGATGTTGGATTTAACACGGTAATGCAATTAGTTGAAGAATTGCGTGAAGAAGCTCAACGTCGCAATATTTCAGAAACAGAAGATTTGCGTGAAGTTATAGTAGAAAAAATAGTAGAAATTTATCACCAAAATGATGATAATTCAGAAGTGATGAATATAGAAAATGAAGGCCTTAATGTCATATTGATGGTAGGTGTTAATGGTGTTGGTAAAACAACAACAATTGGTAAATTAGCCCACCGTTATCAAGCAGAAGGTAAGAAAGTAATGTTAGCGGCAGGGGATACATTCAGAGCGGGCGCGATCCAACAACTTAAAGTTTGGGGAGAGCGTGTTGGAGTTGAAGTAATGAGCCAGAGTGAAGGTTCAGATCCAGCTGCAGTAATGTATGACGCAATAAATGCTGCGAAAAGTAAGGATGTAGATATTCTTATTTGTGATACAGCAGGACGTTTACAAAACAAATCTAATTTAATGAATGAATTAGAAAAAGTGAAACGTGTCATAGGACGCGCTATTCCAGAAGCACCTCATGAAGTATTACTGTGCTTAGATGCAACTACAGGTCAAAACGCATTGTCACAAGCGAAATCATTTAAAGAAGTTACTAATGTAACAGGTATCGTACTTACGAAACTAGATGGTACTGCCAAAGGTGGTATTGTGTTAGCAATACGTAATGAATTACACATACCTGTGAAATATGTAGGTTTAGGCGAAAAATTAGATGATTTACAACCATTCAATCCAGAAAGTTATGTTTATGGACTATTTGCTGATATGATTGAACAAAATGTAGATGAAAATGAAGTGCCTAATGAAAACGCAGAAGAAATAGAAGGTCACTCAGATGAGTCAAAATGATTTAATTAAAACGATTCGTATGAATTATTTGTTTGACTTTTATCAAGCGTTACTCACTCAGAAACAAAGAAATTATCTAGAATTATTCTATTTACAGGACTATTCTTTAAGTGAGATAGCTGATACATTTGATGTGAGTCGACAAGCAGTGTATGATAACATAAGAAGAACTGGCGATTTAGTTGAAGATTATGAAACAAAATTAGGTTTATACCGTAATTTTGAACAGAGACAAAAACTATATGAACAAATTAAACAGCATGTTAATGATCCAGAAAAAATACAACAATATATTCAAGCACTAGAAGATTTAGATTAGAGAACATAAAGGAGGTATTTGATATGGCATTTGAAGGATTGTCCGATCGTTTGCAAGGAACGATGCAAAAAATCCGTGGTAAAGGTAAAGTCACAGAAGCTGATATTAAATTAATGATGCGTGAAGTTAGATTAGCATTATTAGAAGCAGATGTTAACTTTAAAGTCGTTAAGGATTTTATCAAAACTGTATCAGATAGAGCATTAGGTTCAGATGTAATGAAATCATTAACACCTGGACAACAAGTAATTAAAATAGTGCAAGAAGAACTGACTCAATTAATGGGTGGGGAAAATTCAACCATCACAATGGCTAATAAACCACCAACAGTTGTAATGATGGTTGGTTTACAAGGTGCAGGTAAAACAACAACTGCAGGTAAATTAGCACTACTAATGCGTAAAAAATATAATAAAAAACCATTGCTTGTTGCAGCAGATATATACCGTCCAGCTGCAATTGATCAATTACAAACTGTAGGTAAACAAATTGATATACCTGTATACAGTGAAGGTGATCAAGTAAAGCCACAACAAATAGTTGAAAATGCTATTAATCATGCTAAAGATGAACATTTAGACTTTGTAATCATTGATACAGCAGGTCGTTTACATGTCGATGAGGCTTTAATGGAAGAGTTGACAGACGTCAAAGAAATTACAAAACCAAATGAAATTATGCTGGTTGTTGATGCGATGACGGGTCAAGACGCTGTTAATGTAGCGCAATCATTTGATGAGCAACTAGACGTTTCAGGTGTGACATTAACGAAACTAGATGGAGATACTCGTGGTGGTGCTGCATTATCCATTAGATCTGTAACTCAAAAACCAATTAAATTTGTAGGTATGAGTGAAAAGCTAGATGGCTTAGAACCATTCCATCCTGAACGTATGGCTTCACGTATCCTCGGTATGGGAGATGTATTAAGTTTAATTGAAAAGGCACAACAAGATGTTGATGAAGATAAAGCGAAAGATTTAGAGAAAAAAATGCGTACTTCATCGTTTACGCTTGAAGATTTCTTAGAACAATTAGACCAAGTTAAAAATCTAGGACCACTTGATGATATTATGAAAATGATACCAGGTATGAACAAGATGAAAGGCATGGATAAATTGAATATGGACGAAAAGCAAATCGATCATATTAAGGCAATTATTCAGTCTATGACACCAAGTGAACGTAATGAACCTGAGACATTGAATGTGTCTCGTAAAAAACGTATCGCTAAGGGTTCTGGTCGTTCAGTTCAAGAAATAAATAGATTAATGAAACAATTTAATGATATGAAGAAAATGATGAAACAATTTTCCGGTGGCGGAAAAGGTAAAAAAGGTAAACGTAAGCAAATGGAAAATATGATGAATGGTATGAACTTACCATTTTAAAAGGTGTTTCTTAAATAGATTAATCTAACAATAATTTAAAAAGTAGTAATCCTCATCGAAAGTGTGGATTACTACTTTTTTGCGCTAGCTTTAAAACGTAGACAAACCTTAGGAGAACTATGGCACTAAACCCCTAAAGTGGGAACTTAATAAAAATACTATGTTCTAGGCGGCTAATTCCCTGTATTTTATAGGGGCTAAGTAGCCTAGTTTTTGTTGAATTCGATTACTATTATAGTTTTTAATGCAATTTTCGACAATATCTATTATCAATTGATTTATTCAATACAATAACAGAACCACTGTTTAATTTTTATATACTAAAATCTTTTAAGTATAATTTGGGCAGTGAATTGCGCTAACTCTTGTGGGAAGATCACTATCCGAAGACTACAAGCTAAGGCAGTGTCCACGGAAAGCGAGCACAAAAAACTGCCAACAAAATCGGAGGCTTTATCGATAGTAGAAAACCAACTGTATGACGGCGATTTTGTTTATAACAAACGTTTGTTTTGAGGAGAAGACACTGATAAATAATTATTAATGAATATCGATATTTTCCCTGAATGTTTTGCCTTCATATTCAGTTCGGTATAAACCACGTTTTTGTAATTCAGGTATGATATCATCGACGAAATCTTGTAAACTATTGGGGAATACTGGAGGCATTAAATTAAAACCATCCGCAACTCCCTCATTAAACCAATGTTCCATTTCATCCACAATATCTTTTGGTGTCCCAATAAGTGTTAAATGTCCGCCACCTGCACTTAAATAACCTAATAATTCTCGTAATGTTGGATTTTTATCTTTGATAATTTCTAATACAGTTTGATAACGTCCTTTGGGCCCATTAAAAGATTCTACGGGAGGTAACGATGGTACAAGTTCATCTAAATCCCAATCATGACAATCTTGACGAATAAAAAACTCTAATTGATTTAAAGCTGTATCAACTTCTAAAGATTCATCGAGTTGTTGTTTTTTTGCATAAGCTTCTTCATATGATTGTCCAACATATGTTACTAAACCAGGGAATACTTTTAAGCTATTTTCGGATTTTCCTTGTTGTATTAATTTGTGGTTTAATTTCTTTTTAAAATTGTTTGCTTGATCAAAGTTCCAAGCCACAGCATAGACTGCATCTGCGTATTTAGTTGCCAATTCGATACCAGGATCCGATGCACCGGCTTGCATTGCAACAGGTTTTCCTTGGGGGCTACTTGGTGTAGTCAATGGTCCCTGAACACTGAAATGTGAACCTTTGTGATTGATAGGATTGATTGCAGAATTATTAATTAAATTATTGTCTTCTTTATTATGTAAAAAATCATCAACACTCCAAGATTCAAGTAATTGATTCATCACTTGAGCAAATTCATCTGCTTTTTTATAGCGTTCTTCGTGTTCGGGCAAGTGGTCCATACCATGGTTCTCAGCTTCCAAATCTGTCATTGAAGTTACTAAATTCCAACCAGCGCGACCTTGACTAATGTGGTCAACACTTAATAATTGTCTAGCGGCTGTAAAAGGGTTAGAAAATGTACTAGATATAGTAGCGACTAGTCCAACATGTTGAGTAACTTGTGATATAGCTGTTAAATTAACTAGGGGATCGAACCAAAATGCAGGCATATCACTTTTAGAATTAGCTGGAAATGATTGGTTGTCAGCAAAAAATATAGCATCAAATAAGCCTTGTTCTGCAATTTTTGCTAACGACTGATAATATGTAATATCACCAATACGTTCAATGCTTGAATGAGGCATGCGCCATGCAGCTTGATGGTGACCACATCCATAGATGAGTACACCGATGTTTAGATGTTGTGATTGTGTCATAGAATAATTAGTCCTCCTTATTAATTCATTGTTAAGCCGCCGTCCACTGTAAAGTTCTGACCTGTAATGCCATCAGATTGATCCGATACGAGATATGCAACCATATTAGCTACATCTTGTGGTGCGGTAACATTTTTAATAGGTGTTGTTTGAGCAATTAAATCAAAGACCTCAGTTGATGTAGTTGCACTTGCGTCGGTTGTTTTTAATAAACCACCAGATACTACGTTTGATGTGATACCATATTGACCTAATTCGGCAGCCAAATTACGTGAAAATCCAATTAATCCCGCTTTAGCTGTTGTATATTCATGATAAGGGACAACAGGGTTTTGAAATAAATTCGTGCCTATTGAGATAATCTTACCTTTTTTTCTTTGAATGAATTGAGGTATAACGCTTTGACATACATTGAAAGCTGCTTTTAATGTACCATCAATTTGTTGCTGGTAATCATCCCATGAAAGATCTGCAAATGCTTTTTGTTGAACAGGATCAAATTTAAATCCAACTAATGCATTATTAATTACAACATCTATCTGACCAAAATATTGTGTAGCTTCATCAACTAATCTGTCAATTTCATTTCGTTTTGTCACATTTGCTTGTATAGCGATTGCTTGTCGAGTTCCAATTTCATCAACAAGCTTTTGTGCAGCATGTTCACTATTATGATAGTTTATTACAACGTTATGACCATGCTGAGCTAGTGTTTTTACTATGACTGCACCTAATCCACGGCTACTGCCAGTTACTATTACGTTTTTTTTCATTATATACACCCCTTAATTTTCAATAAAAAAATACACAACCCTTCCGAAAGAAAGTTGTGTATTAGAAATAGCAATATATGTATAAAAAGTGCTTCAAAAAGCTTTTGAAATATGCTAGACTTCACACTTTCCTCCGCTAGTTCAAACTAGATCAGGTTCAAAGGGTTTGAGTCAGACTCATCTCAGTTAGAAACACCCCTAGTGCATTTGGTTATTTAATTTAACTTCAATGTATATTTTTTAGTAGTTAATGTCAAGTTTAGGATGATTTAAGATTTTATACAATATCATTTTGAGATGAAGAAAAGAAATTTGAAGAATATTGAAATTGGTAAAGAAGAAACTCTTTACAAAGTTGGATATTACTGTTATCATTATTTCTTGTAGAAAATAAAAACTATGAAAATTAAAGGAGCGAATATAAATGGCAGTTAAATTACGTTTAACACGTTTAGGTTCAAAAAGAAATCCATTCTATCGTATCGTAGCAGCTGATGCTCGTGCACCACGTGACGGTCGTAATATCGAACAAATCGGTACTTACAACCCTAACAATGTAAATGCACCAGAAGTTAAAATCGACGAAGAATTAGCACTTAAATGGTTAAAAGATGGTGCGAAACCAACTGATACAGTTCATAACATTTTATCAAGAGAAGGTATCTTGAAAAAATTTGATGAGCAAAAATAATTTTTAACCTAATATACATTCTGTATATTTGTAAGAGTACCTCAAGAGGTACTCTTTTTTTATTGAGAAATATCAAATAAAATTCAACAATAATGAAAAACGGCGATATATCATAGAACCTTTATTTTTTAAATATAATGAGTCACAGTGATCGAACTTACATGTTATAATGAGCTAATAAAATAGCGAATATACATAATCAAAGATAAATGAATTAGTCAAACTATTATGGAGGAACATATATGAAAGTTGAAGTAGGGAAGATTGTAAATACACATGGGATAAAAGGAGAAATCAAGGTAAAATCCAATTCAGATTTTACCGATATACGTTTTCAACCAGGCGAAATTGTTGAGATAGAACGTAAAGACAAAGAATCATTAACATTTACAATTTCATCATATAGAATGCATAAAGGACTTCATATGTTAACATTTGAAGGAATCAATAATATAAACGATATTGAACATTTAAAAGGTGAAACATTAGTTCAAGAACGTGATCATGAAGAAATTGAATTAGGTGAACATGAATATTATTATTCAGATATTATTGGTTGTACGGTCTTCGATGAAGAAGATACTCCAATTGGTCGTGTGATAGAAATTTTTGAAACAGGCGCCAATGATGTTTGGGTCGTTAAAGGAGATAAAGAATATTTAATACCTTATATTGCAGATGTAGTTAAAAAAATTGATGTCGAAGGTAGACGTATTCAAATCTCACCAATGGAAGGATTGTTAGATTAATGAAGATTGATTATTTAACTCTATTTCCAGATATGTTTAATGGCGTGTTAAACCATTCTATTCTTAAGCGTGCTCAAGAAAAAGATGTGTTACAAGTCAATACTGTAGATTTTAGACATTTTGCAGAAAATAAACATAATCAAGTAGATGATTATCCTTATGGTGGTGGGCAAGGTATGGTATTAAAGCCTGAACCTATATTTAATGCAATGGATAGTATCGACAAGACAGCTGACACGAGAGTGATACTAATGTGTCCTCAAGGACGTCCATTTAATCAAGACATTGCTAATGAACTTAGTCAAGCAGAGCATTTAGTTTTTATTTGTGGTCATTATGAAGGTTATGATGAAAGAATCCGTGAAAATTTAGTGACGGATGAGATTTCCATGGGGGATTATGTATTAACTGGTGGAGAGCTACCAGCAATGGTAATGACTGATGCAATTGTTAGGCTACTGCCTGGTGTGTTAGGTAATCAACAATCACATGAAGATGATTCATTTCAAGATGGTTTGCTAGAATTCCCTCAATATACAAGGCCGCGTGAATATAAAGGGATGGATGTGCCAGATGTATTGTTGTCAGGTAATCATGCAAATATTGAAAAATGGCGTCATGAGCAGAAAATTTTTAGAACTTGGACGAAGCGACCAGATCTTTTAAATTACGATACTATGTCTCAAGAAGACAAAGAGATTATAGAAAGATACAAAAAGCATTTGAAAAAAGACTAACTATGTGCTAACATATTTTAAGTGTGCGACACACGAAAAATCACTATGATCCGCTGCTATATTTTGTCGAGGCAAGAACATAGGTTGAAGGAGAGAAAAATAATGAGTAATCACAAATTAATCGAAGCAGTAACTCAATCGCAATTACGCACTGACTTACCTTCATTCCGTCCGGGTGACACTTTAAAAGTGCACGTACGTATTATTGAAGGTACACGTGAACGTATCCAAGTATTCGAAGGTGTAGTAATCAAGCGCCGTGGTGGAGGTATTTCAGAAACTTTCACTGTACGTAAGATTTCTTCAGGTGTAGGTGTGGAACGTACATTCCCATTACACACACCAAAAATCGAAAAAATTGAAGTTCCACGTCGTGGTAAAGTTCGTCGTGCTAAATTATACTACCTACGTGAATTACGTGGTAAGGCTGCTAGAATTAAAGAAATTCGTTAATCAGCATAATAAGCATAAAAAAGCGGTCCTCTTTATGAGGACCGCTTTTTTGTTTATTGACAAAGAAAAAATAAAGATATTGGATGAACTTCATTATCCAATGTGAAGTATATAAAATTAAGAGATCTCTACAAAGATTAATAGGACTAAAGTAGAGACTTCAACCTCTAAATATCCATTTAGATCTACATAAGCTGTAAAAAAATTTAATTTCCCTTTATAGTTACTATATAGTAGGCATAGATAACTAAATGAGTATTGTTTTAATATCGCTATGCCAATACAAAATAAAGAATTTATATTGTATTGGCACATTTAATGATATTTTCTACCTGCGTGTACTATTTTTAGATTTATTTCTTAACCACCATAAAAAGACAATACTAGAAATTACACCGAAAACAGACAGCGTGACTAATAGTAGGGTGTGTGGTGGAGTATATTTTAAGGTGATTGTTTCTTGACCTTTCTCAGTGGGAATCACCGTCATAATACCGTTACCTTGTTTGACAGGTAATTCTTGTTTGCCCGAATAAGCTTTCATACCATTACGATAGGCCATAGGAAGTACAATGTATCCTTTATCTTCTTTGTGCTTAGTTACTGTATAACCTGTACGTTGTTGAGAAACTTTGACAGGGTTTAAAGATTTTGTTGCGTTACGTAATGTTTGATAATCTTCACCATAGATTCCTTTGATATTAAATCGATAATCACCTTTAGATAATTGAATGTTTAAATCTTTATTTGCTTTAACGCGCATAGTTACTGGTGTAACAAAGCGTCTATATTTATAGGTCAATTTATTGCGTTGTTGGCTGTATTCGTTAACACGAACATCATGTGCTTTATCAGGTGAGAGTAACTCTACATCCATTTCAATATACATATCTTCGTATTTGTTAGTAATAGATTTAGGTAAATGATAACTTATGCCCCCATTGTCTTTAGAAACAACTAAATGATTATCTTTGTTTCTGTGAGCATGGTTAAATGTTGATGTCGCTTCTGTTATCAAATTTTTATTAGCTTTGAATGTTTGATTGGACGAAGCGCTACTATCATTCAATACAACACCTTGTAACATGGCTTGTTCTCTATCTAATGGTGATTTAAGATCTTTGGAAGCAAAAACTTTATCCGTGATGTGTGCACTTGGGTATGCTACTTGATTAGTAGAATGTAAAAACGACTCTTCTTTAGAATGCTCAACAGTACTTTCGTGTTTAAATCCGTATGGAATATTTAAATCATTTGGACGACGTATACGATCTTGTACATTCCATAAAGCCATCAAATTAGCACGATTAGATAATAAACGATATGTACTATTTTTATCAGTGTGCATGTTGATTTGTAAAGTTTTATCGTAGTATTCTAAGATATCACCATCGAATATACTTGAATACAAAGCAGTGCCATTGAAATGATAAATCATCGGTGAATTCAAACCGTATTGCGACATATAATCAATTCTATTTAATGGATCGTCACCATGTTGCTGATTGATTTTATTTATTTTTTTTGCTAACTCAGGACTTTTATATTTAGCATCATGCATAGCTGAAACTGTTGATTCGTAGTTTTTCACATTATTAAAATGATTGTTAGACAATATAAATGCTTGTTGCACAATAAATAAGCATAGGATGGTAAATATAACCCATCGTTGTTGCAATAAATGTTTTTTAAACAATGTAAATGCTATGAAAATCATAAGTATTAAACATACGGCCATCCACGAGATTTTTTGATCAGTTGCTACAAATGACATAATAACCATAACTATTAAAACTGGTAAACAAGATATGGCATAAGATTTTAGATTTAACTCAGAAAGATGCTGAATAAATAAAGCAATCAATCCCGATGTTGTTAATGCAAAAATATAAACCCATCTACGCTCTGGCGTTGAAAAACCATTAAACATACTATCGAAATAAGGTGTTAACGAACCAATTAACATAATCCATGTTGCGATTGCAAAAAATCTATAGTAATAATGTTTGTAAAGTTTAAAAGATAATAAAGCTATGATAGTAATCATTGATACCGTAATGTAAAATCCATTGCTAAAAAAGTTTTTCTGACGGGCAAAGTCAGTAAATATATTTATACTAAAATGTGGATTACTCACTCTATCGTTATTAAGAAATGAAGATACACCCGTATAGAACCCCCAAATACCAATTAATGTGCTCAATATAACTGCAATAGGTATCATCCACAATTGCTGTTTTCGAGAAACTATATCTCTCGGATGTGGAAATATAAAACGATATATTACATAAGCTAATATCACAATCGCTTCATAATAACTAAAATAAAAATTTGAAAAAAGTGTTAATGCAATTGCAAAAATAAAAAGCCCTAATTTCTTTTCTCTATAAAAATGTTCAATACCTAATAATGACAAGGGGAGAAAAATTAGTAAATCACCGTAGTAAGACCACGTAAAATTAAAATATATAACTGTTGTAGAAGCCGCATAGAGCAATGCAGCCAAAAATATTGAATGATTTTTAAACTTTAAATATTTAAAGAAATAAAAAGTTATAACAAAAGTTGCTACGCCTTTAATAAAGGCAATGATTAACTGATTACTGGCCCAAAATGTAATTTGACTTGGATTACTATTGAATATCACTTCCGATAACCACACAAGTATAAAATTAATATAAGTGAAGGGGGAGGTTGAATAGTAATAAGATAAATCTTGTACAAAATCG
Source organism: Staphylococcus sp. mip270_02 (assembly GCF_054031535.1). Lineage (NCBI taxonomy): Bacteria > Bacillati > Bacillota > Bacilli > Caryophanales > Staphylococcaceae > Staphylococcus > Staphylococcus sp. mip270_02. The sequence continues at coordinate 2,076,869 of NZ_CM132934.1, read as the reverse complement.
CCTCCAAGTCCAAATGAGTGATCATATGAACTTTTAAACTGACTAAAATGTTCATACAAGTACATTTGAAAAGGCATCATTTGCCTGTAACCGTCACCGTAACCGCTAAAAACAACTCCATGAGTAAGATAGCGATAAATATATGGTGTGAACGTAAGAAGTGCTACGAAAACTCCCATTATAATGATACATAGTAATCTCGTTGTTTTATTGGACCAAAGCTTACGAAACATGGTAATACCTCATCTCTGATAAACTCCTTTTATAAAGTGTTTTAATTGTTTTTGAATTTTTTACGAATTAGCCATGTAATTGTAGATAATATAAATATGACGGAAATAATTATCATGGTATACCAATATTTAGGGCGATATTTGAGAATTATTTGACTAGTGTCTTTGTTTACAGAAACGCCAGTCATCATATAGTTCACTTTAAAAGGTTTTACTTTTTTACCGTCAATATAGGCTATCATGCCATTACGATACGGAATGTTAATAGAAGCGATTCCTTTTTGATGGGAGGTCAAGTCAACTTTGACACCATTTTTAATATCATGATAGCTACCTATGTTAGTTTTAGAACCATGGGCAGACTTTAATTTTTGGTAATTTTCACCGTGTAAACTTTTAATATCTAATTGATAATTTCCAGATGGGCTGAGATTAATATTTATATTACCTTGTTCATCTGGTTGTGTTTTGTAAAGTTGAGTATCTACGCCTGTTCGATATGTAGAATTATTGAATAATCGATGGTTTGCATAGTCATTTATATTTACTGTAAAGTTACTGTCCGGATAACCGCGTTTTACTTTTAAAGTTAAATAAAAATCACTAAAACGTTGCTTCAGGTGTTCTGGGATGTGCAACTGTATTTGACTATTATCGTTACGAAGCTGTATACGATGTCCAGCCATCTTATTAATATTTTGATAAGATATTTGACTTTGATTTAATAAATTTCTAGTAGTATCTGTATATTCTTTTCCTTTGCCATTAACTACAACGCCATCAATCATGGCGTGTTCTCTATCAATAGCTGTATTAATAGAGTTTGAATCATAAACTTTATTTGTGACACGAACAGATGGAAGATTCAATGTATTTTCATAAATTTGATACTGTCCTTCCGTTTTTATTTTTTTGAAAAAGTTTGGCACGTTATTTTGATAATCTTTAAGCATTAAAAATTTGATTGAAAATAAGCTGTTAATATTCTGACGTGCATTGGTGGATTGATATCTACTGACTGATTCTTCTGGCATATTAATCTTCAAATCATCATAGTAGTAATCTAATATATTATGGTTAAAAATACTTGAATAAATACTCGCGCCTTTAAAGTGTTGATACATAGGTGTGTTATCTTGTTCATTAACACGCCAATCAATACGTTCATCTTCAGATTTATGATGTGTCATTTGTGATATTAACTGTCGTTGGAGAGGAGTGTTATAGAGACTAGCGTTAATATAATTTTTATTAGCTCGTTCAACATGGTCTTCAAAGTAAATTTGATTACGAATAAAAACAAATAAAATTAGCAAATTAAGAATCATAATAGAAATGATAAATAAATATGTTAATTTAACGCGTGATTTCGCCTCATTGACTAAAAGTATCAGAAAGCCAATTACACTTACAATAGGTGTAAACCACAACCACGACACAAACTCACTATAATACCATGCACTGATAAATAGGTAACTTAATGCGCCTATAGCTGACAAAACATAATTTTTTATTGATAGTGTTCTAAAATGTTTGATGTAGAAGCTGATTAAAACTGCAGTATTTAATGCAATAAGATAATGCCATCGTTTTTGAGGTGCAGAAAATCCATTAAATATTTGATCAATAAATGGAATGAAACTTGCGCCAATAGATATAATGGTAAATAAGGCAAATAATCTAAAATAATAGTGCTTGTATAATTTAAAAGATAATAATGCTTGTAAAACAATAAAAGATAAAACAATTAAATAGTTATCGTAAAAAACATTTGTATTCTGATTAAAAGGTTCAAACCAATCTACTTTGCTATCAAAAGGTGTACGTCTATTGTTTAAGAAACCTTGGACGGAGTGGAAAAAAATAAACAAACTACAACCCAAGGCCACGAAAGATGCTAAAGTTAACGACCAAAATGCTTTAAACCTAGGGACTAAATCTTTTTTATGTCTGAATAAGATTCTAATTGATAAGTATAGAATGCCAGTTAATAATTGATAATATGCAAAATAAAAATTGTTAATTAGTGAAATTGCAACAATTAGTATAAAGCAACCTATTTTCCCATTTTTGAGGAAACGTTCTATGGACCATAACAATAGCGGAAGCCATATAAATATATCGCTAAAAAATGGCCAATATACTGTAAATCTAAAGTAAAGCGGTGATATAACAAAAATGAACGCACCAAGTATAGCGATATTACGATTAAATGAAATATTACGCACAAATATAAAGGTTCCTAGCATAGCGATAGCAGATTTAATGATTGATATAATCAGGGCATTTGTTGTCCAAAATAAAACATCTGAAGTGTTTAATGGAATGAAAATTTTAAGTATTACAATGGTGAGTACATTGAATATAAAAATAATGTTAGTGGAGAAATAGTAGCTTAAATCAGTGGAAAAATCTCCTCCTAAACCGAAATCAGAAGCGTAGAACCAATTCCCCTTACTCCAATTATCAAACAAGTACATTTGAATTGGCACCATCTGTTCTATCCCATCATTGGGGCCGGTAAACAATACCCCATCATAAATATATCTATAAATAACATAGCTATGCCCAATAATTGCTAATATAATAAACAAACAGACATACAATAATTTACGTTTCATAGGTAATCTCCTATATATGTATTAAATATAATTCTATTGTAACGATTTTTTGCAAATTTAGTTTAAAAAGACTATATATTTTGTGTGAAATTAATCTTTTTTAAGATATATATCTTAATTTTCTCAAAAAAACAGAGATAAATAAAACATTAACCTATACACAGACATCTAAAGTGTAACTATAAATCATCTATATTTATATATTAAATAATAGTGTAAAATTGAAGGTGGTAAATAAGTCGTGACGTTATTTTGTTTATCAAGCACTATGTAGCGTGTTATGATTTTAAAGTCAAAGCAACGTGCAAGTATAATTATATATTTAAATTTAAAAAAATCTGAAATTCGCAAAAATAGAAAGGTGATATAGATATGGTAATACAATGGTATCCAGGCCACATGGCTAAAGCAAAAAGAGAAGTATCAGAACAATTAAAAAAAGTCGATGTCGTATTTGAATTAGTTGATGCTAGAATTCCGTATAGTTCTAGAAATCCTATGATTGATGAAGTGATACAACAAAAACCACGCGTAGTTATTTTAAATAAGAAAGATATGGCAAATTTAAAAGAATTAGAAAAATGGGAATCATTTTTTAGGGATAAAGGTTATTACCCTGTGGCAATTGATGCAAAACATGGTAAAGGGCTTAAACAAGTAGAACAAACGGCCATTAAAGCTACCAAAGAAAAATTTGAAAGAGAAAAACAAAAAGGATTAAAACCTAGAGCGATTAGAGCAATGATTGTCGGTATACCTAATGTAGGGAAATCAACGTTGATTAATAAACTAGCTAATAAATCTATTGCTAAAACAGGTAATACGCCAGGGGTAACCAAACAACAACAATGGATAAAAGTAGGGAATTCACTACAATTGTTAGATACGCCTGGGATTTTATGGCCTAAATTCGAAGATCAACTCGTTGGTAAGAAACTAAGTGTTACTGGAGCAATTAAAGATAGTATTGTTCATTTAGACGAAGTTGCTATTTATGCTTTAGATTTCATGAAAGCACATGATTACGAAGGTTTAAAACATCACTATAAGATTGATGTCCCTGTAGATGCAGAAAGCATAGAATGGTTTGATGCGATAGGACGTAGACGTGGATTGTTGCGTCGAGGTAATGAAATAGATTATGAAGCGGTAATCGATTTGATTATTCATGAAGTAAGAAATGCTAAGGTTGGCACGTACACGTTTGATATCATCAATGAAATGGACGTGTAGACAAACATGAAACAATCGATTCAAGAAGTGAAGACGTTATTACAAACAATACAATCTATAGAAGAGCTTAATGCACACACGTTTGTTGAAGATGAACGGAAAGGTGTGCAAAATGCTATCATACAAAGACGTAAACAATTAGAAAAAGAAGAGTTATTGCTAAAAAATTATGAAGAAATGTCAGAGTTTGAAACCGCATTGTTAACGCAAAATAGTGATGAGCTTATTTGCGGTATCGATGAAGTTGGTCGTGGCCCATTAGCAGGGCCGGTTGTAACATGTGCTGTAATTTTAAATGAGAATCATCATTTTACAGGGTTAAATGACTCTAAGAAATTATCTGCAAAGCAAAGACAAAGTATAGAGAAACAACTATTAAATGATGTTTTTGCATATGCTTATGGTTATGCAACAGTCGAAGAGATTGATCGATTAAATATCTATGAGGCCACAAAAATTGCTATGTTAAGAGCGATTAATGCATTATCAGTACGTCCTACACACTTACTTGTTGATGCGATGACTTTAGATATAGATATCCCACAAACATCATTAATTAAAGGTGATGCTAGAAGTGTATCTATTGCAGCTGCAAGCGTGCTGGCAAAAGAACATAGAGATAAATATATGCGTGAATTAGCTGAGAGATATCCTGGCTACGGTTTTGAAAAAAATGCTGGCTATGGTACCCAACAACACTTAGACGGCATTAAACAATTGGGCATTATACCTGAACACAGGAAAACATTTGAGCCAATTAAATCGCTCACAAATTAATAGTTAAAATGAAATAATTGAAATAAGTAGAATAAATGAGTTTACAATAGCGCTTTCATTTCTTATAATTGATTATGAACTTAACCTAAGAAACAGGAGGATGGAGAATGAATATCCACGAGTATCAAGGTAAAGCAATATTTCGTTCTATGGGCGTTGCTGTCCCAGAAGGACGCGTAGCATATACTGCTGAAGAAGCAGTTGAAAAGGCAAAAGAATTAGATTCAAAAGTTTATGTGGTAAAAGCACAGATTCATGCAGGGGGCAGAGGTAAAGCTGGCGGTGTGAAAATTGCAAAATCACTATCCGAAGTGGAAACTTATGCAAATGAATTATTAGGTAAGACGCTTGTTACACATCAAACTGGGCCTGAAGGTAAGGAAGTTAAACGCCTTTACATAGAAGAAGGCTGCGATATTCAAAAAGAATATTATGTTGGTTTTGTAATTGATCGTGCAACAGATAGAGTTACTTTAATGGCTTCAGAAGAAGGCGGTACAGAAATTGAAGAAGTAGCTGCTGAAACACCTGAAAAAATATTCAAAGAAACAATTGATCCTGTTGTCGGGTTAGCGCCATATCAAGCTAGAAGAATAGCGTTCAACATTAATATTCCAAAAGAATCAATTAATAAAGCGGCTAAATTTTTAGTATCACTATATAATGTGTTCATCGAAAAAGATTGTTCTATCGTTGAAATCAACCCACTTGTAACTACAGGTGAAGGTGAAGTATTAGCGTTAGATGCAAAAGTAAACTTTGATGATAATGCATTATTTAAACATAAAGATATTCAAGAATTACGTGACTTAGAAGAAGAAGATCCAAAAGAAATCGAAGCATCTAAATATGATTTATCATATATTGCATTAGATGGAGATATCGGTTGTATGGTAAATGGTGCTGGTTTAGCGATGGCTACTATGGATACAATTAATCACTTCGGTGGAAATCCGGCTAACTTCCTTGACGTAGGGGGCGGCGCAACTAAAGAAAAAGTTACTGAAGCCTTTAAAATTATTTTAGGTGATGAGCAAGTTAAAGGTATCTTTGTAAATATCTTTGGTGGAATTATGAAATGTGACATCATTGCAGAAGGTATAGTTGCCGCAGTTAAAGAAGTAGAACTTACACTACCACTTGTTGTACGTTTAGAAGGTACAAACGTTGAAAAAGGTAAAGAAATCCTTAAAGAATCTGGATTAGCAATTGAACCAGCAGCTACAATGGCTGAAGGCGCACAAAAAATCGTAAAACTTGTTAAAGAAGCATAAGGAAAGGATGGGAGCACGAAGATGAGCGTATTTATTGATAAGAATACAAAAGTAATTGTACAAGGTATCACAGGGTCAACTGCCCTTTTCCATACAAAACAAATGCTTGAATATGGTACACAAATTGTTGCTGGGGTCACTCCAGGTAAAGGCGGACAAGTTGTTGAAGGCGTTCCAGTATTCAATACAGTTGAAGAAGCACAAGAAGAAACAGGTGCTACAGTTTCAGTAATCTATGTACCTGCACCATTTGCTGCAGATGCAATTTTAGAATGTATTGAAGCTGAATTAGATTTAGCAATCTGTATTACAGAACACATCCCAGTAGTTGATATGGTTAAAGTTAAACGTTACTCAGAAGGTAAGAAGACACGTGTTGTTGGGCCAAACTGTCCAGGCGTAATCACTGCTGATGAATGTAAAATCGGAATTATGCCAGGTTATATCCATAAAAAAGGCCATGTAGGCGTAGTTTCACGTTCTGGTACATTAACTTATGAAGCGGTGCATCAATTAACTGAAGAAGGTATTGGTCAAACAACTGCTGTAGGTATTGGCGGGGACCCTGTTAACGGCACAAACTTTATTGATGTATTAAAAGCATTTAATGAAGATGAAGAAACTAAGGCAGTGGTTATGATTGGTGAAATCGGTGGTACTGCAGAGGAAGAAGCTGCAGAGTGGATTAAAGCTAATATGACTAAACCTGTTGTAGGTTTCGTTGGTGGACAAACAGCTCCTCCTGGTAAGCGTATGGGCCATGCTGGCGCTATTATCTCGGGCGGTAAAGGTACTGCAGATGAGAAAATTAAAACGCTTAATAGCTGTGGTGTGAAAACTGCAGATACACCTTCTGAAATTGGTACTACATTGATAGATGCTGCAAAAGAAGCAGGTATATACGAACAATTATTAACTGTTAAGTAATTATTTGTTTTATAATGCGCACAAATTCCGATAATATGTCGGAGTTTGTGCTTTTTTAGGTTGTTTTTCTACCATATTAATAGTGAATATTATAAGAAAATAGTATTCATCAATACTTTCAGACTAACACGTTTATATAGTGATAATTACTCTTTAAAGTTATATTAAATTTCATGAAAAATGATTTTATAATGTAAAGTAAATTCAATAGAAACTCCTCTATAATGTATATATAAAGGAGCGCGATACATGAAAGGACAACTTTATTTAAAACTAAGATTTGCAGGATTAACTACACGACATTTGTACCAACTATTTGAATTTTCACCTTCATTTATATATGAGCACGAATTAGAACAAAATCACACCCTTAAAAGGTTTTTAACAGAGTCAGCAATAACTCGTAAACACATCATTTATGACAATTTTTTAAATTTAGAGTATGAGCATATTTTCAAACTGCTAAAGCAATGGCATATTAGTTATGTGGCTATTGATTCCAATACTTATCCTAAATTATTACGTGAAATACATGATCCACCATTTATCCTTTTCTATAAAGGTAATCCTACATTAATGCAATCTACTCGAACACTTGCTATTATCGGTTCGAGGCAAGCTACTAATTATACTCGAAGAACACTAGAAACATTTTTTCCTAATTTTAAAAATGAGAATTTAATTATCATATCTGGTTTGGCTAAAGGGGCAGATAGAATAGCTCATGAGCAAACACTGAAACATAATATGGGGGCGATTGCTGTATTAGGATTTGGTCATAAGCATCATTATCCTAAAGAAACTTATGCTATTCGAAAACAAATTGAGGCTAAAGGTATAGTGATTAGTGAGTATTTACCAACTGATGGACCTCGAAAGCATTATTTTCCTGAACGAAATAGAATTATTAGCGGCATTTCTAAGGGAGTTTTTATCACAGAATCCACTGTGAGTAGTGGGACAAATATAACGATGGATTGTGCATTGGAACAAAATAGGGAAGTATATGTATTACCGGGATCTATATACAATCCTATGGTTCAAGGAAATTTAGTTAGTGCACAAGAAGGAGCTAAGATTGTTGTGAAGGCTTGTGATATTTTAGAAGATTACAGTTAGTCATCATAAAATAATGGTATATAATACTTAAATTGTTAAAAATTTAGTCTTGTAGAAAACATATGTAAAAGCAATGACTATTATAAAATTTTGCCACAATAATACGCTAATTTAATACACACTAAAATTAAAAACATTGACAAAAACAAAATACACCGTTTATCATTTATCTTTGTAATTAGAAAATGCAAGGGGGTAACTACTTTGGCAGAAAATTTAGTCATAGTTGAATCGCCTGCAAAAGCTAAAACTATTGAAAAATATTTAGGGAAAAAATACAAAGTTATCGCATCAATGGGGCATGTTCGAGATTTGCCTCGTAGTCAAATGGGCGTAGATGCAGAAAATGATTATGAACCCAAATATATAACAATACGCGGCAAAGGTCCTGTAGTTAAAGAATTAAAGAAACATGCTAAGAAAGCCAAAAAAGTTTTCCTAGCGAGTGACCCGGACCGTGAAGGTGAAGCTATTGCTTGGCATTTAGCAAATATATTAAATTTAGAAGATTCAAAAGAAAATAGAGTAGTGTTTAATGAAATAACAAAAGATGCTGTGAAAGATAGCTTTAAACATCCAAGAGGTATTGAGATGGAACTTGTTGACGCACAACAAGCACGTCGTATATTAGATCGTTTAGTAGGTTATAATATTTCACCAGTACTTTGGAAAAAAGTGAAAAAAGGGCTGTCAGCCGGTCGCGTACAATCAGTGGCACTAAGACTTGTTATTGATCGAGAAAATGAAATAAGAAACTTTAAACCAGAAGAATATTGGAAAATTGAAGGCGAATTTAGATATAAAAAATCTAAATTTACAGCTAAATTTTTACATTTAAAAAACAAACCGTATAAATTAACAAACAAAGATGACGTTGAAAAAGTGACAACACAGTTGGACGGAGATCAATTCGAAGTAACGAAAGTAACTAAGAAAGAAAAAACACGTTACCCTGCAAATCCTTTTACAACTTCAACGTTACAACAAGAAGCTGCACGTAAATTAAACTTTAAAGCACGTAAAACAATGATGCTAGCTCAACAACTATATGAAGGTATTGACTTGAAAAGACAAGGCACGGTTGGTTTAATTACCTATATGCGTACTGATTCAACGAGAATATCCGATCAAGCCAAAGCAGAAGCTAAAAACTATATTGAAGAGACTTATGGTCAAAATTATACATCAAGTCGCAAAGCAAAAGGTCAAGGGGCTCAGGATGCTCACGAAGCGATTAGACCTTCAAGTACTTTACGTACACCAAATGAAATGAAACAATTTTTAACTAGAGATCAACATAGATTATATAAACTAATTTGGGAGCGTTTTGTAGCAAGTCAAATGGCACCAGCAATCTTAGATACAGTTGCCATGGATATAACGCAAAATGATATAAAATTCCGTGCAAATGGTCAAACAATCAAATTCAAAGGTTTTATGACATTATACGTTGAAGCAAAAGATGATAACGATGATGGTAAAGATAATAAATTACCGAATATTGAAGAGGGTGAAATGGTTACAGCCACAGATATTGAACCATCACAACATTTCACTCAGCCGCCACCACGTTATACTGAAGCTCGCCTAGTTAAAACAATGGAAGAGTTGAAGATTGGGAGACCTTCTACGTATGCACCAACTATTGATACAATACAAAAAAGAAATTATGTAAAAAATGAAAGTAAACGATTTGTACCAACAGAATTAGGCGAAATCGTACACGAGCAAGTAAAAGATTACTTCCCCGAAATCATAGATGTTGATTTCACTGTAAATATGGAAACGTTACTAGATAAAGTGGCAGATGGTGAAATTCCATGGAAAAAGGTGATAAGAGACTTTTACAGTAGTTTCAGTCAAGATGTTGAGCGTGCTGAAGAAGAAATGGAAAAAATTGAAATTAAAGATGAACCGGCTGGTGAAGACTGTGAAGTATGTGGTTCACCAATGGTCATTAAAATGGGACGTTATGGTAAATTTATGGCATGCTCAAATTTCCCGGATTGTCGTAATACAAAAGCCATTGTTAAAACAATTGGGGTGACTTGTCCAAAATGTAAAGAAGGCGACGTCGTAGAGCGTAAGTCGAAGAAAAATCGTGTGTTCTATGGTTGTTCGAAATATCCAGAATGTGATTTTGTTACATGGGACAAACCAATAGGTCGAGACTGTCCGAAATGTGAACAATATCTTGTTGAGAAAAAACAAGGACGTAAGAGTCAAGTTGTATGTTCTAATTGTGATTACAAAGAAGAAGAACAGAAATAAATAATGAAATATCGCTTGTTGTTTTAAATAATTATATATGAATGATAGTAGCAGCTTACGACATATATTTATAATTTAGATGATATATTTATAAATATGATAGAATGTCTAAGTTGCTATTTTATAAGTAGGAGGTAAATAAATGACTCAAGTAGTAAACGTCGTAGGTGCTGGACTTGCCGGTTCAGAAGCTGCATATCAATTGGCTCAACGAGGTATAAAAGTCAATCTTATTGAGATGAGGCCGGTTAAGCAAACACCTGCACATCACACCGATAAGTTTGCTGAATTAGTGTGTTCTAACTCATTAAGAGGTAATGCGTTAACTAATGCAGTAGGTGTACTTAAAGAAGAAATGAGACGTTTGGATTCATTGATTATTCGTGCTGCAGATAAAGCAAGGGTACCAGCAGGAGGTGCTTTAGCGGTCGATCGTCATGATTTTGCAGGTTATGTTACAGAAACATTAAAAGAACATCCAAATATAACAGTATTAAATGAAGAAATTAATAGCATACCAGAAGGGTATACTATTATTGCTACTGGACCTTTAACAACAGATAAATTGGCAAATGAAATTGTCGAAGCCACTGGTAAGGATCAATTATATTTTTATGATGCAGCAGCGCCTATCGTTGAAAAGGATAGTATAGATTTAGACAAAGCATACCTAAAATCACGTTATGACAAAGGTGAAGCAGCCTATTTAAATTGCCCTATGACTGAAGAAGAGTTTAATACATTTTATGATGCTTTAATGGAAGCAGAAGTTGCTCCAGTCAATGAATTTGAAAAAGAAAAATACTTTGAAGGTTGTATGCCTTTTGAAGTTATGGCTGAGCGCGGCCGAAAAACTTTACTGTTCGGTCCAATGAAACCAGTAGGACTCGAAGATCCAAAGACTGGGAAAAGACCATATGCTGTTGTTCAATTGCGTCAAGATGATGCGGCAGGCACTCTATATAATATTGTTGGATTCCAAACACATTTAAAATGGGGTGCACAAAAAGACGTTATTCGCCTTATACCAGGCTTAGAGAACGTTGAAATTGTAAGATATGGCGTCATGCATCGTAATACCTTTATCAATTCTCCTGATGTTTTAACGGAAACGTATGAATTGAAAGGGAGAGAAGAACTATATTTTGCAGGTCAAATGACAGGCGTAGAAGGTTATGTAGAAAGTGCAGCGAGTGGACTCGTAGCTGGTATAAATGTTGCACATAAAATTCAAAACAAAGGTGAGGTTATTTTCCCTAGAGAAACAATGATTGGAAGTATGGCATATTATATTTCACATGCTAAAAATGAAAAGAACTTCCAACCGATGAATGCCAACTTTGGGCTTTTACCTACTTTGGAAAATAGAATTAAAGACAAAAAGTTACGTTATGAAACATTAGCAAATCGTGCATTGGACTATTTAGATAACTATAAAAAAACGCTTTAAAAACATCGCATTTAACAAACAAATTCGAAAATTTTGAAAGTTTTACTCAATTTAATAGTTTTTTTTCGCAGACTCCTCTTTCAATATGCTACAATTCATATTGATGGAGGGGTTTTTAATGGAAAAAATCCAACAAGCATATTTATATATGTTGAAAGTGGAGAAACATTTTTCAGAACATACATTGAAATCATATCACGATGATTTAGAGCAGTTTAATGATTTCTTATCACAAGAACATCTTGTATTAGCTACATTCGAGTACAAAGATGCTAGAAATTATTTAAGTTACTTATACTCAAAAAACTTGAAAAGAACATCAGTTTCTCGTAAAATTTCTACGCTGAGAAGTTTTTACGAATATTGGATGACGCAAGATGAACAAGTAGTTAATCCATTCATACAATTAGTACATCCTAAGAAAGAACAATATTTACCTCACTTTTTTTATGAAGAAGAAATGAAAGCCTTATTTGATACTGTTGAAAGTGATGCTAAAAAAGGTTTGAGAGACAGAGTTATTTTAGAATTACTTTATGCAACTGGAATTAGGGTTTCTGAATTGGTTAATATAAAAGAACAAGATGTAGATATGTATGCGCCAGGAGTAAAAGTATTGGGTAAGGGTGGTAAGGAACGTTTTATACCCTTTGGTGAATTTTGCAAGCAAAGCATTGAACGTTACTTAACACAATTTAAACCTAAAACAATTAGTGATCATGCGTATTTATTAGTCAACATGAAGGGAGAACCTATTACAGAACGTGGTGTACGTTATGTATTAAATGATGTTGTAAAACGTACTGCAGGTGTGACTGAAATCCATCCTCATAAATTAAGGCATACGTTTGCAACACATATGTTAAATCAAGGCGCTGATTTACGAACAGTACAATCACTATTGGGTCATGTTAATTTGTCTACAACAGGCCGATATACACATGTAACAAATGAGCAATTAAGGAAAGTTTATTTAAATGCACATCCACGTGCAAAAAAGGAGAATTAGTTTATGAGTACATCTATCCATGCAACAACTATATTTGCAGTACAACACAATGGTCATTCGGCAATGGCTGGTGATGGTCAAGTTACTCTTGGAGAGCAAGTCATTATGAAACAAACAGCTAGAAAAGTAAGACGTTTATATAATGATAAAGTTTTGGCGGGTTTTGCTGGAAGTGTAGCTGATGCATTTACCTTATTTGAAAAGTTTGAAACAAAACTACAACAATTTAGCGGTAATCTAGAAAGAGCTGCGGTAGAATTGGCGCAAGAATGGCGTGGAGATAAACAACTTAGACAGTTAGAAGCTATGCTTATAGTTATGGATGAAACTTCAATTCTTGTGGTTAGTGGTACTGGTGAAGTTATTGCTCCAGATGATAATTTAATCGCTATAGGCTCTGGCGGTAACTACGCATTAAGTGCAGGTAGAGCTCTAAAAAGTAACGCAACACACTTAACAGCGAGTGAAATGGCATATGAAAGCTTAAAAGTTGCTTCTGATATTTGTGTATTTACAAATGATCAAATCATCGTAGAAGAATTATAAATAAAAAAAATAGAAATTTGATTGGTTGCAATGTAAAAATGTTTATCATTAAGATATAGTTGGAATAGTAAAAATTTTCCATAAATAACTATTAATATGTTACAGAGATAAAAAAATGATTATAACGGAGGTAACTTGTCTAATGGAGACGAATGGTATTAAATTAACACCTAAAGATATTGTTACAAAACTTAATGAATATATAGTCGGTCAAGATGATGCGAAACGTAAAGTTGCGATTGCTTTAAGAAATCGATATAGAAGAAGCCTTTTGACTGAAGAAGAAAAACAAGAAGTCGCTCCGAAAAATATATTGATGATTGGACCAACAGGTGTTGGTAAAACAGAAATCGCTAGACGCATGGCAAAAGTAGTAGGTGCGCCATTCATCAAAGTAGAAGCTACGAAGTTTACGGAAGTTGGTTATGTAGGTCGAGATGTAGAAAGTATGGTACGTGACCTCGTTGATATCGCGGTAAGGTTAGTAAAAGAACAGAAAAAAATATTAGTACATGATGAGGCACAAAATAAAGCTAATGAGAAGTTAGTTAAATTATTAGTGCCGAGCATGAAGAAAAAGGCCACGGCAAACAATAGTAATAATCCATTAGAGTCACTTTTTGGAGGTTCGATGCCTAATTTTGGTCAAAATAATGACGAAGAGGAAGAAACACCTACTGAAGAAGTTAAAACAAAGCGTTCAGAAATTAAACAGCAACTATTAGAAGGTAAGTTAGAAGAAGAAAAAGTAAGGTTGAAGGTAGAGCAAGATCCTGCTGCAATGGGAATGTTAGGGACGAATCAAAATCAACAGATGCAAGATATGATGAACCAATTAATGCCGAAGAAAAAAGTTGAACGAGAAGTACCTGTTAAAACAGCTCGCAAGATATTGACGGATGAATTTGCCGATGAATTAATTGATCAAGAGACAGCAAATCAAGAAGCGATTGAATTAGCGGAACAAATGGGAATTATTTTTATCGATGAAATAGATAAAGTAGCTACAAATAATCAAAGTTCAGGTCAAGATGTTTCGCGCCAAGGCGTCCAAAGAGACATTTTACCAATTCTTGAAGGTAGCATGGTTCAAACGAAGTATGGTACTGTTAATACTGAACATATGCTATTTATTGGTGCAGGAGCATTCCACGTGTCTAAACCAAGTGATTTAATTCCAGAGTTACAAGGTCGTTTTCCAATTCGTGTTGAATTAGAAAGTCTATCCGTGGGAGATTTCGTTAGAATATTGACTGAACCTAAACTATCACTTATAAAACAATATGAAGCGTTACTTCAAACAGAGCAAGTAACAGTTAATTTTACCGATGATGCAATCAAACGCCTAGCAGAGATAGCATTTCAGGTGAATCAAGATACTGATAACATCGGCGCACGTCGATTGCATACTATACTTGAAAAAATGTTGGAAGATTTATCTTTTGAAGCACCAAGTATGCCCAATGCGGTTGTAGACATTACACCACAATATGTAGACGATAAGTTGAAAACAATTTCAACAAATAAAGATTTAAGTGCATTTATTTTATAATATAAATAAAAAGGAGAAGGAATATGAGCTTATTATCGAAAACTAGAGAATTAAATACGCTTTTACAAAAACATAAAGGTATTGCTGTAGATTTTAAAGATGTAGCACAAACGATAAGTAGCGTAACAGTTACTAATGTATTTATAGTTTCAAGAAAAGGTAAAATTTTAGGATCAAGTTTGAATGAACTTTTAAAAAATGAACGTATCATCCAAATGTTAGAAAGTAGACATATCCCTGTTGAATACACTGATCAGTTGATGGATGTTAAGGAAACACAATCAAATATCGACATTGACAATGTATTAACAGTATTCCCACCAGAAAATAAAGACCTATTTGGTGATAGCAAGACAACAATTTTCCCAATCTTAGGCGGTGGTGAAAGATTAGGTACATTAGTACTTGGTCGTGTAACTGACGATTTCTCAGAAAACGACTTAGTTTTAGGAGAATATGCAGCGACAGTTATTGGCATGGAAATTTTACGTGAAAAACATAACGAAGTAGAAAAAGAAGCTAGAGATAAAGCTGCGATTAGCATGGCGATCAATTCGTTGTCATATTCAGAAAGTGAAGCGATTGAACATATTTTTGAAGAATTAGGAGGCAAAGAAGGTCTCTTAATTGCATCTAAAGTAGCAGATCGAGTTGGAATTACACGTTCAGTAATTGTAAATGCGTTACGTAAGCTTGAAAGTGCTGGTGTAATTGAATCACGTTCACTTGGAATGAAAGGTACTTTCATCAAAGTTAAAAAAGAGAAATTCTTAGATGAATTAGATCGCATTAAATAATTCATATGAACTATTAATTGTACAAATGTTATACAATTGTACACACTGAGAAAGGTAATATAGATAACATACAATACTAATTAAGAGGCTGAAACAGATTGTGACGTTTGAGCCTCTTAAATGTTTAAAATAGTAGTTTGAAAGTATTGATTTATAGAAATGTATATGTTATATTTATTGACGGCTATGAAGCCAATACACACATAAAAAGTGAAAGTATAAAGGGTGCGACATGTTTAATGTTGTGTTTATATGAGCTTTTTATGGAGGTAGAAAACCACTAGGAGGAATTTTATTATGGCAGTAATTTCAATGAAACAATTGCTAGAAGCAGGTGTTCACTTCGGTCACCAAACACGCCGTTGGAACCCAAAAATGAAAAGATACATTTTCACTGAAAGAAACGGTATTTACATTATCGATTTACAAAAAACAGTGAAAAAAGTAGAAGAAGCTTATAACTTCATTAAACAAGTATCAGAAGATGGCGGAAAAGTTTTATTCGTTGGTACTAAGAAACAAGCACAAGATTCAGTTAAATCTGAAGCAGAACGTGCTGGTCAATTTTACGTAAACCAAAGATGGTTAGGCGGAATCTTAACTAACTATAAAACAATTTCTAAACGTATCAAACGTATCTCTGAAATTGAAAAAATGGAAGAAGATGGCTTATTCGAAGTATTACCTAAAAAAGAAGTTGTAGAACTTAAAAAAGAATATGACCGTTTAATTAAATTCTTAGGCGGAATTCGTGATATGAAATCTATGCCTCAAGCATTATTTGTAGTTGACCCTCGTAAAGAGCGCAACGCAATCGCTGAAGCACGTAAATTACACATCCCAATCGTTGGTATTGTAGACACTAACTGTGATCCAGATGAAATTGATTACGTTATCCCTGCAAACGATGATGCTATCCGTGCAGTTAAATTATTAACTGGTAAAATGGCAGATGCAATCTTAGAAGGTCAACAAGGTGTATCAAATGAAGAAGTAGCAGCTGAACAAAACATTGATTTAAACGAATCAACTGAAGCTACTGAAGCAGAAACAACTGAAGAAAACACTTCTGTTGAATCAAACTAAGAATAATGTAAAATGGGTGATAAGATATTTAAGCTTATCACCTTTTTTTAAAATAAATATAATAAAATTCATTAAATAATGGAGGAATATGAAATGGCAATTTCAGCTAAACTTGTAAAAGAATTACGTGAAAAAACTGGCGCTGGCATGATGGATTGTAAAAAAGCGTTAACAGAAACTGATGGTGACATCGATAAAGCAGTAGACTTCCTACGTGAAAAAGGTATTGCTAAAGCTGCTAAAAAATCTGACCGTATTGCGGCAGAAGGTTTAGTACACGTTGAAGCAAGAGGAAACGAAGCAGCAATTGTAGAAATTAATTCAGAAACTGACTTCGTAGCTCGTAACGAAGGATTCCAACAATTAGTGAAAGAAATTGCTATCCAAGTATTGGATACAAAAGCTGAATCAGTAGAAGCTTTATTAGAAACTGAATTACCAGATGGTAAATCAGTTGACCAACGTGTTAAAGAAGCTATCTCTACAATCGGTGAAAAATTAAGTATCCGTCGTTTTGCTATCAGAACTAAAACTGATAACGATTCATTTGGTGCTTACTTACACATGGGCGGACGCATTGGTGTATTAACAGTAGTTGAAGGTTCAACTGATGAAGAAGCTGCTAAAGATGTAGCTATGCACATTGCTGCAATCAACCCTAAATATGTTTCATCAGAACAAGTAAGTGAAGATGAAATTGATCACGAAAGAGAAGTACTAAAACAACAAGCTTTAAATGAAGGTAAACCAGAGAAAATTGTTGAAAAAATGGTAGAAGGTCGCTTACGTAAATATTTACAAGAAATTTGTGCGGTGGACCAAAACTTTGTAAAAGATCCTGATCAAACAGTTGAAGCTTTCTTAAAATCTAAAGGTGGTAAACTTGTTGACTTCGTACGTTATGAAGTAGGCGAAGGTATGGAAAAACGTGAAGAAAACTTTGCTGACGAAGTTAAAGGACAAATGAAATAATTTTTCATAGTTAGAACAAGAAAGAAGACACCTTTTGTGCTCCGTATGAAAGATTCACTTTTGTATTGGAAGACCTATTGTGTCTTCTTTACTTGTATAATTACATATTTTACAATAGAGAGGATAAGACAATGGCTCAAACTTCTAAATACGAACGTGTTGTACTAAAATTAAGTGGCGAAGCACTAGCAGGTGACGATGGGTTTGGAATCAACCCAATTATTATTAAAAGTGTTGCAAAACAAGTAGCTGAAGTAGCAAAAATGGATTGTGAAATTGCTGTTATCGTTGGTGGAGGCAATATTTGGAGAGGTAAAACTGGTAGTGACTTAGGCATGGATCGTGGTACTGCTGACTACATGGGTATGTTAGCTACGGTTATGAATGCATTAGCTTTACAAGATAGCCTTGAACAATTAGAGTGTGATACACGCGTCTTAACTTCAATTGAAATGAAACAAGTTGCAGAACCATATATCCGTCGTCGCGCAATTAGACATTTAGAAAAGAAACGTGTTGTTATATTTGCGGCTGGTATAGGGAATCCTTACTTCTCTACTGATACTACAGCAGCATTACGTGCGGCTGAAGTTGAAGCTGATGTTATCTTAATGGGTAAAAACAATGTTGATGGTGTTTACTCTGCTGATCCAAAAGTAGACCAAAATGCGATTAAGTATGAACACTTAACACATATTCAAATGTTACAAGAAGGTTTACAAGTTATGGATTCAACGGCTTCATCATTCTGTATGGATAATAATATTCCATTGAATGTATTCTCGATAACAGAAGAAGGTAATATTAAACGTGCTGTTATGGGTGAAAAAATAGGAACGTTAATTACAAAATAATTTAGAGGTGTATGACTATGAGTGACATTATTAATGACACGAAATCAAAAATGCAAAAATCTGTAGATAATCTTTCTAGAGAATTAGCTAATATCAGTGCAGGTAGAGCTAACTCAAATTTATTAAACGGTGTAACTGTTGACTATTATGGTGCTCCTACTCCTGTACAACAACTTGCAAGCATCAGTGTGCCAGAAGCACGTTTATTAGTAATTTCGCCATATGATAAATCATCTGTAGGTGACATTGAAAAAGCAATCAATGCTGCTAACTTAGGTGTTAATCCTTCGAGTGATGGTGAAGTTATTCGCATAAGTATTCCTGCTTTAACAGAAGAACGTCGTAAAGATTTGGTGAAAGAAGTTAAGAAAATCGGCGAAGATGCTAAAGTGGCTGTTAGAAATGTACGTCGCGATGCTAACGACGAACTTAAAAAACAACAAAAAAATGCTGACATCACTGAGGATGATTTAAAATCACAAACAGCAGATGTACAAAAGCTAACTGACGATTCAATTAAAGAAATCGATAAATTGTTAGAAGAAAAAGAACAAGATATTATGTCAGTATAAACATGGTAATGGATGGTAAGACTTCACTTCACTTCTATTGTTAGAAATTAACCAATGGAATTCAAGAATCAGAGGTTTATCATATTTTATCTGAACTGTATCAAATCAGACTTTGGTACAGTTTTTTTATTTGTTTATTCAATGCACTTATCTAGTATGATAAAATGGTAGATAATTGCATCTAGAACCTATTATAATAAACATAGATGATCACGCTCGGAGGAAATACCATGTTTAAAAAGTTAAATAAGAAGAAAAGTCAGCCTAACCAATCCGATTTCGAATTGGATCTACATAATATACCTGAACATGTTGCAATCATAATGGATGGTAATGGTCGTTGGGCGAAACAAAGGAAATTGCCTAGAATTAAAGGCCATTACCAAGGTACACAAACCGTAAAAAACATTACTAAAGTAGCCAGTGATTTAGGAATTAAATACTTAACGTTATATGCATTCTCTACAGAAAATTGGTCAAGACCGGAAAATGAAGTTAACTATATTATGAGCTTACCAGGCACATTTTTAAAAACTTTTCTACCGGAATTGATAGAAAATAATGTTAGAGTAGAGACGATTGGCTTTTTGGAACATTTGCCAAATTCTACACTCAAAGCAATAGCTAAAGCAAAAGAAGATACTAAAGATAATACAGGCTTAAAATTAATCTTTGCTATGAACTATGGTGGACGTGCCGAAATTGTAAATAGTGTGAAAAAAATTTATGACCAATTAACTGCTAAAGGATTATCAAGCGATGAAATCACTGAACAAATGATTGATGAGCATTTAATGACTCATGCATATCCTGACCCAGATCTTTTGATAAGAACTTCAGGAGAACAAAGAATTAGTAATTTCCTTATCTGGCAAGTATCGTATAGTGAATTTATTTTTAACGAAAAATTATGGCCGGACTTTAATAAGGAAGAATTAATAAATTGTATTAAAATTTATCAATCACGCCAACGTCGCTTTGGTGGGTTATAAATAGTTAGGAGATTAGTATGAAAGTTAGAACTTTAACAGCAATCATAGCACTTATCATTTTTCTCCCTGTATTACTAAAGGGCGGCTTTATTCTAATGCTATTTTCATATTTATTAGCTTTTATAGCTCTAAAAGAATTACTCAATATGAATATGATTAAATTCTTATCAATACCAGGTATAATAAGTGCATTAGGTATATTAATTATAATGTTGCCTCAAGAGGCGGGTGACTGGGTTAGTAACTTCCAATTGAAATCTTTAATAGCTATGAGTTTTATATTATTAAGTTATACTGTGCTTTCTAAAAATAGATTTAGTTTCATGGATGCAGCTTTCTGTCTTATGTCAATCGCATATGTTGGTATTGGTTTCATGTATTTATATGAAACGCGCTCAGAAGGATTGCATTATATATTGTTTGCATTTTTAGTTGTGTGGTTAACTGATACTGGAGCATATATATTTGGTAGAATGATGGGTAAACATAAGTTATGGCCAGTTATTAGCCCTAATAAAACAGTAGAAGGTTTTATTGGCGGATTAATTTGCAGTATTATTGTACCGCTTGTGATGATGCTATTTGTCGATTTTAATATAGCTATTTGGTTATTAATTATAGTTACAATTATTTTAAGTATGTTCGGACAACTAGGAGATCTTGTTGAATCAGGTTTTAAACGTCATTTTGGTGTTAAAGATTCAGGCAGAATTTTACCCGGGCATGGTGGTATTTTAGATAGATTTGATAGTTTTATGTTTGTGTTGCCACTATTGAATATATTATTAATTCAAAGCTAAACGTTTTTGCTTTTAAAAATTTTTATAAATCATACACAAGGAGTTAATGAATTGGAGTAACTGCGTAAAGCATACAGTTAATATGATTCTTAACTCCTTTAATAAATCTTAAGGTTTCAATTTAATACTCTATTTTGTTGTTTTAAAATATAAAAGTTAAATCAGGTGAAAATTTCTACATAATCATAGCATCTAAAAAATTAAATAAAACTAAACTATAAGTTGATATGTTTTTACATAAAAAACGGCTACAATGATATATAATAGTTACGTGTGTCAGTTAGCATTATTGTGTTATAATTTTATAATCTGTAGTGAGAACAGTAATTTTGAATTGTTAGATTTTTAAAGTTAAACGTATTTAATTTATTAAGAATATATGAGGTGTATCAAATTGAGTTTTTTAGTAACAATTATTTCTTTTATAATCGTCTTTGGTGTCCTCGTAACCGTGCATGAATATGGTCATATGTTTTTTGCCAAACGGGCAGGGATTATGTGTCCAGAATTTGCGATCGGTATGGGACCGAAAATTTTTAGTTTTAGAAAAAATGAAACATTATATACAATACGACTATTACCTGTAGGTGGTTATGTTCGTATGGCAGGTGATGGCCTAGAAGAGCCGCCAGTTCAACCCGGGATGCATGTAAAAATTAAATTAAATGATAAAGATGAAATTACACACATCATTTTAGATGACCAACATAAATTCCAACAAATTGAAGCTATGGAAGTGAAACAATGCGATTTCAAAGATGGCCTGTTTGTGGAAGGTGTGACTGCTTATGATGAGGCTCGTCATCGTTTCTCTATTGCAGAAAAATCATATTTTGTAGAAAATGGTAGTTTAATTCAAATTGCACCAAGAGACAGACAATTCACATATAAAAAGCCTTATCAAAAATTCTTAACGTTATTTGCTGGACCATTGTTTAATTTCTTACTTACATTAGTCTTATTTATCGGCTTAGCTTATTATCAAGGTACACCTACAAATTCAGTAGATGAAGTAGCGAAGGATACGCCGGCTGCTCAAGCTGGACTTAAATCTGGTGACACAATTGTGAAATTAGATGGCAAAAAAATAGAAGACAAAAGTGATATCGATAAAGTTGTTGAACAGAATAAAGACAAAAAAACAACGATGATAGTAAAACGTGATGGTAATACTCATACGATAGATATAAAGCCTAAAAAAGTAGAACAAAAAGTTACTAAAAATAAGAGTCAAACAAGATATTTATTTGGTTATACTCCTAGCACAGAACATACTTTATTTAAACCAATCGTTGCTGGTATCGACCGCACACTAGAAGCTGGAAAACTTATCTTCACTGCAATTGTCGGAATGATTGCTAGTATTTTCACAGGGAATTTCTCTTTTGATATGTTGAATGGGCCTGTTGGTATCTACCATTCAGTCGATTCTGTAGTTAAAACTGGTATAATAAACTTAATTTCTTGGACGGCACTATTAAGTGTCAACTTAGGATTAATGAATTTGTTACCTGTACCTGCTTTAGACGGTGGTCGCATACTATTTGTCATTTACGAAGCGATATTCAGAAAGCCTGTAAATAAAAAAGCAGAAACAACAATTATTGCAATCGGTGCAGTATTTGTATTAATCGTAATGGTCTTAGTGACTTGGAACGATATACAACGTTATTTCTTATAAAGAGGGAGAGAAGTATATAAATGAAACAGTCTAAAGTATTTATACCAACTATGAAAGAAGTACCAGCTGGTGCTGAAGCATTAAGCCATCGTTTGTTATTGAAAGCAGGTTTAATCAAACAAAGTACAAGTGGCATATATAGTTATTTACCACTCGCAGCTAGAGTATTAAATAATATAGAGGCAATTGTCCGTGAAGAAATGGAACGTATTGATGCAGTGGAAATCTTAATGCCAGCACTGCAACAAGCAGAATTATGGGAAGAATCTGGTCGTTGGAGCGCATACGGACCAGAACTCATGCGTTTACAAGATCGTAATGGTCGTGAATTTGCCCTTGGACCAACTCACGAAGAAGTAGTTACTTCTATAGTAAGAGATGAATTAAAGTCTTATAAACAATTACCTATGACATTATTCCAAATTCAATCTAAATACAGAGATGAAAAACGCCCACGATTTGGTTTATTACGTGGTAGAGAATTTATTATGAAAGATGCTTATTCTTTCCATGCTGATGAAGAATCATTAGATGCTTCATATCAAGATATGTATAATGCATATGGTCGTATCTTTAAACGAGTTGGTATTAATGCGAGACCTGTTGTTGCTGATTCTGGTGCAATTGGTGGTAGTCATACGCATGAATTTATGGCATTAAGTGAAATTGGTGAAGATACGATTGTATTTAGTGACCAAAGTGATTATGCTGCAAATATTGAAAAAGCAGAAGTTATTTATCAACCAAATGAAAAGCATGATGAAGTTAAACCATTAACTAAAATAGAAACACCTAACGTTCATACTGCACAAGAGTTAGCGTCATTCCTTGAAAAGCCATTAGATGAAATTACGAAATCTATGATATTTAAAGTAGACGGAGAATTCATTATGGTCTTAGTGCGTGGCCATCACGAAATTAATGACATTAAATTAAAAGCATACTTTGCCACAGATAATATTGAATTAGCAACGGAAGATGAGATTGTTAATCTACTTGGTGCAAAACCAGGTTCTTTAGGTCCGATTTTCGATAAAGATATTAAGATTTATGCTGATAATTACATTCAAGATTTAAATAATATCGTTGTTGGTGCAAATGAAGATGGCTATCATTTATTAAATGCAAATGTAGGCCGTGATTTTGAAGTTACAGAATATGGTGATTTCAGATTTATATTAGAAGGTGAGCCATTAGTAGATGGTTCAGGTTCAGCTCACTTTGCCGAAGGTATTGAAGTAGGGCAAGTATTTAAACTAGGTACAAAATATTCAGAAAGTATGAATGCTACTTTCCTGGATAATCAAGGCAAAGCTAAACCACTATTAATGGGTTGTTATGGTATTGGTGTTTCTAGAACATTAAGTGCGATAGTCGAACAAAATAATGATGAAAATGGTATTATTTGGCCAAAGTCAATTACACCATTTGATTTACATTTAATAACAATTAATCCTAAAAAAGATGATCAACGTGAATTAGCAGATCAACTCTACACACAGTTGAAAGAGCAATTTGATGTGTTATATGATGACCGTAAAGAGCGTGCGGGTGTGAAATTTAATGATGCAGATTTAATTGGTTTACCAATACGAGTTGTTGTTGGTAAAAACGCTGCTGAGGGTATTGTTGAGGTTAAGCGTCGTGATACTGGTGACAGTGAAGATGTTCACATTGACAATTTATCAAATTATGTAAATGACTTATATTCAAAGATATAAGTTGAAAGCAGAGTCGATGATAATTTGTTATAATGGCTAATGTAAATAGGTAAATAATGCCTATAAAAAATCATGAGGCTGAAACAAAATAAAGTGTTTAATGCTGATGTGTATAGATTTGAGCATACACAGTAGCTGTTTAGTATTTAAAAAAATAGTAGTTTCAAGATTTTTTAAATACTTATTCAGTCTTGTGGGGGCGGGCATATGAAATCAAATTTAAAATTTTGATTTCTGTCCCGCTCCTATTTATTTGTAAAAATTATGCATCTAATCCTATAAGTTGAACTATTAGAATTTCGAATATATTTAGTTATAATAGAGAGAATGAAAAATAATACATACACCGTCATAAAATGTAATTAATAATATACAAGTAAAACAGTGTAATTAATAGTAAGGTGGTTATCGTCATGGCAATGACAAATGAGGAAAAGTTTAAAATCCTAGCTGACCAAATTAAAATCGCAGAGCATTTGGATCCTGAAATATTAACAAAAAGCGAATTAACACGAGTGGACGTTAAAACAGTGGATCGTTCATGGGTATTTCAAATCACGTTTCCATATTTTTTAGCAATAGAAGATTACTTACTTTTCACAAGTGCAATTACTGAAGAATTCAAAACAATTGCTGATGTTAAGTGTAATATTACGATAAAAGATAAAGCTAACCAAGATGAATATGCTATTAAATACTTTAGCCATTGTATTGATCAAACAAAGTTATCACCAAAAGTTAAAGGTCAATTGAAACAGAAACGTTTGATTATGTCTGGAGATATTTTAAAAGTGATGTGCCAAAACGATGTTGAACGCGATCATTTTGATAAAGCTTGTAACGGTAGTTTAATTTCAGCATATCAACAGTGCGGATTTAGCATAAGTAAAGTTGTTTTTGAAACTGATAGTGCAGTCAACGATGGTGATTTAGCATCATTAGAGGCACACATACAAGAAGAAGATGAAAAGAGTGCACGTGAAGCAACGGAAAAATTAGAAAAAATGAAAGCTGAAAAAGCGAAACAACAAGATAATAACGAAAGTTCTGTCTCAAAATGTCAAATTGGTAAACCAATTCAAATTGAGAACGTACGTACAATTGATTCTATTATTGAAGAAGAGTTTAAAGTAGCAGTCGAAGGCGTTATTTTTGATATTAATCTGAAAGAGTTAAAAAGCGGCCGACATATTGTAGAAATCAAGGTAACAGACTATACAGATTCTCTAGTATTAAAAATGTTCACACGTAAAAATAAAGATGACTTAGCACATTTTAAAGCTTTAAGTGTAGGGAAATGGGTGCGCGCACAAGGTAGAATAGAAGAAGATACTTTCGTACGAGATTTAGTTATGATGATGTCAGACATAGAGGAAATTAAAAAAGCAACAAAGCAAGATAAAGCAGAAGAAAAACGAGTAGAATTCCATTTGCACACTTCAATGAGCCAAATGGATGGTATCCCCAATATTTCTACATATGTAGACCAAGCTGCTAAGTGGGGTCATAAAGCAATTGCTGTTACGGACCATAACGTTGTCCAAGCATTTCCAGATGCACACGCTGCAGCTGAAAAAAATGGAATTAAAATGATATATGGCATGGAGGGCATGCTTGTAGATGACGGAGTACCAATAGCGTATAAACCTAAAGATTGTAATTTGAAAACAGCAACATATGTTGTGTTTGACGTTGAGACGACAGGATTATCTAACCAATACGACAAGATTATTGAGCTTGCAGCAGTCAAAGTTAAAGACGGTGAAATCATAGATAAGTTTGAACGTTTTAGTAACCCACATGAACGTTTATCAGAAACGATTAAAAATTTAACTCATATTTCTGATGATATGTTAGTAGATGCACCAGAAATTGAAGAAGTGTTAACAGAATTTAAATCATGGGTTGGAGATGCAATCTTTGTTGCTCATAACGCTTCCTTTGATATGGGCTTCATTGATACAGGTTATGAACATGTAGGTATAGGTGCTTCCACAAACGGTGTTATAGATACATTAGAATTATCTAGAACAATTAATACTGAATATGGTAAACATGGTTTAAATTTCTTAGCTAAAAAATATGGTGTGGAATTGACTCAGCACCATAGAGCTATTTATGATACTGAAGCAACAGCATATATGTTTATAAAAATGTTGAAACAATTAGAAGAGCTCGGTGTTCATAATCACCAAGACATCAATACTTCTTTAACCAACGAAGATGCGTATAAACGTGCGAGACCTAACCATGTTACGCTTATTGTCCAAAACCAAGAAGGATTGAAGAATCTCTTTAAAATTGTAAGTGCTTCGTTAGTTCAATATTACTATCGTACGCCGAGAATTCCACGTTCACTGCTAGATGAATATCGCGAAGGGATACTAGTAGGTTCAGCTTGTGATGAAGGTGAAGTCTTTACCGCAGTAATGCAAAAAGACCAATCCCAAGTAGAACGAATTGCTAAATATTACGATTTTATTGAAGTTCAACCACCAGCACTCTATCAAGATTTAATAGATAGAGAACTTGTGAGAGACAATGAAACATTACATGAAATATATAATCGTTTAATTAGAGCAGGAGATGTTAATAATATTCCAGTAATTGCAACAGGCAACGCCCACTATTTAAACGAACATGACGCAATTGCACGTAAAATTTTAATTGCATCACAACCAGGTAATCCATTGAATCGCTCTACTTTACCACAAGCACATTTTAGAACAACTGATGAAATGTTAGATGAATTACATTTTTTAGGCGAAGAAAAAGCTTATGAACTTGTTATTAAAAATACAAATGAATTAGCAGATAAAATTGAACGTGTTGTACCAATTAAAGATGAATTGTATACGCCAAGAATGGAAGGCGCAAACGATGAGATTCGTGAAATGAGTTATAATAATGCCAAAGCATTATATGGGGAGGACTTGCCTCAAATTGTTATTGATCGTTTAGAAAAAGAACTAGAAAGTATTATTGGAAACGGATTCTCCGTTATTTATTTAATTTCACAGAGACTTGTAAAAAAATCATTAAATGATGGTTATTTAGTAGGTTCACGTGGTTCGGTAGGGTCAAGTTTTGTCGCAACAATGACAGAGATCACAGAAGTAAACCCATTGCCACCGCATTATATTTGTCCTGAGTGTAAAAATAGTGAATTTTTTAATGATGGTTCAGTTGGTTCTGGTTTTGACCTACCTGATAAAAAGTGTGAATCTTGTGGCTGTGACTTAATTAAAGAAGGACAAGACATTCCTTTTGAAACGTTCTTAGGATTCAAAGGAGATAAAGTACCAGATATTGACTTGAACTTTAGTGGGGAATATCAGCCAGAAGCACATAATTATACAAAAGAACTTTTCGGAGAAGATAAAGTATTCCGTGCCGGAACGATAGGTACTGTTGCTGAAAAAACTGCATTTGGTTTTGTTAAAGGTTACTTAAATGATCAAGGTATCCATAAACGAGGTGCCGAGATTGATAGACTAGTAAAAGGTTGTACAGGGGTTAAACGTACAACAGGGCAACATCCAGGTGGTATCATAGTTGTACCTGATTATATGGATATATATGATTTCACACCAGTTCAATTCCCTGCAGATGATCAAGCTTCATCTTGGATGACGACGCATTTTGATTTCCATTCAATTCATGATAATGTCTTAAAACTAGATATTCTGGGCCACGATGATCCAACTATGATACGTATGTTGCAAGATTTATCTGGTATTGATCCGAAAACTATCCCAGTTGATGATAAAGATACAATGGGTATATTTAGTTCACCAGAACCATTAGGTGTGACTTCAGAAGAAATTCTATGTAAAACTGGCACATTTGGTGTACCTGAATTTGGTACTGGATTTGTTAGACAAATGCTAGAAGATACTAAGCCTACGACATTCTCAGAGCTTGTTAGAATTTCAGGCCTTTCTCATGGTACGGATGTATGGTTAGGTAATGCGCAAGATTTAATTCGTTCTGGAAAATGTGATCTAGCTAGCGTAATTTGTTGTCGTGATGATATTATGGTTTACTTAATGTATAACGGTTTAGAACCATCACTTGCCTTCAAAACAATGGAGTTTGTGCGTAAAGGTAAAGGATTAACAGATGATATGGTTGAAGCTATGGTCGATAATGAAGTACCAGATTGGTATTTAGATTCTTGTAGAAAAATTAAATACATGTTCCCTAAAGCGCATGCTGCCGCTTATGTACTGATGGCTGTACGTATTGCTTATTTCAAAGTCCATTACCCGTTGTATTATTATGCAAGTTATTTCACAGTGCGTGCATCTGATTTTGACTTGATTTCAATGATTAAAGACAAAGAAAGTATTCGTAATACAGTAAATGACATGTATTCAAGGTATATGGATTTAGCTAAAAAGGAAAAAGATACATTAACTGTGCTGGAAATTATGAATGAAATGGCTCAACGAGGTTATCGTATGCAACCAATTAGTTTAGAAAAGAGTAAAGCCTTTGAATTTATTATTGAAGGTGATACTTTAATCCCACCATTTATATCTGTTCCAGGTCTTGGAGAAAATGTTGCACAAAGAATAGTTGAAGCACGTGAAGAAGGGCCATTCTTGTCTAAAGAAGATTTAAATAAGAAAGCTGGTTTATCACAAAAAGTAATTGAGTATTTGGATGAATTAGGCTCATTACCTAATTTACCAGACAAAGCTCAACTTTCTATTTTTGACATGTAACGTGTGTATCATAAAACAAAAAGCCAAAAGTATAATTAGTTAAAATAAATTTGAACAAGTATGTAAACTTTAAAGAAGTAACTTTAAGCTTAATTATTACATTTTTGAATAATATGTCATGGTATTAGTTTACTAAAACGACAAAACGGTTAAGATTTAATCACGATTTATTTGAAACAATACTTCAATGAAATAAATACTTTAAACGTATAAAATATAGCACAACAAAGTGACTATCTTGTCATTATGGGATTTTTAAAATATAGTTATTTGTATAGAAAATAAACATATGATATAATAACAGTGCTTAAAAAATTAGACTCAGGCAGGAAGAGTGGGCATATTACCCGCTCTTTTCTATTTGCCAAAAAAGGAGGTCAGCATGAGTAAAATAACTGAACAAGTTGAAGCAATTATTCAACCTGTCCTTAACGACTTAAATTTTGAATTAGTAGAAGTTGAGTTTACAAAAGAAGGAAAAGACCATTTTTTAAGAGTATCTATTGATAAAGAAGGCGGCGTAGACTTAAATGATTGTGCGTTAGCTTCTGAAAAAATCAGCGAAGTTATGGATGCGGAAGATCCTATTCAAGAAATGTATTACTTAGATGTTGCGTCACCTGGTGCAGAAAGACCAATTAAAAAAGAAAAAGATTTCTATAATGCTGTATCAAAACCTATTTTCGTATCTTTATACGCACCAATTGAAGGTTCTAAAGAATGGTTAGGTATTTTAAAATCTGTTGATGACGAAACGATAACTATGGAAGTTAAGGATAAGTCGAAAACAAAACAAGTTGAAATATTAAGAAGTAAGATCGCTAAAGCACGTCATGCTGTAATGATATAACATGATAAGGAGGATGATAAGTCGTGTCAAGTAATGAATTATTATTAGCAACTGAGTACTTAGAAAAAGAAAAAAAGATTCCTAGAGAAGTGTTAGTTGATGCTATAGAAGCAGCTTTAATCACTGCTTATAAAAAGAACTATGATAGCGCAAGAAGCGTACGTGTTGAATTAAATATGGATAATGGTACATTTCATGTTATCGCACGTAAAGAAGTTGTAGAAGAATCAATGGATGATAGAGAAGAAATTGATTTAAGTACTGCACTTGTTAAAAACCCTGCATATGAAATTGGTGATATTTATGAAGAAGATGTTACACCAAATGACTTCGGACGCGTGGGTGCTCAAGCAGCCAAACAAGCTGTGATGCAACGCTTACGTGATGCAGAGCGTGAAATTTTATATGATGAATTTATCGATAAAGAAGATGACATTGTAACAGGCTTAATTGATAGAGTAGATCATCGCTATGTTTATGTAAACTTGGGACGTACTGAAGCAGTTTTATCTGAAGCGGAAAGAAGTCCAAATGAAAGCTATATTCCGAATGAAAGGATTAGAGTATACGTAAACAAAGTTGAACAAACTACAAAAGGTCCACAAATTTATGTATCAAGAAGTCACCCAGGCTTATTAAAACGTTTATTTGAGCAAGAAGTGCCTGAAATATTTGACGGTACAGTAATTGTTAAATCTGTAGCACGTGAAGCTGGAGATCGTTCTAAGATCAGTGTACACTCTGATAATCCTGATATTGATGCAGTCGGAGCATGTGTAGGTGCCA
This sequence comes from Staphylococcus sp. mip270_02, assembly GCF_054031535.1. Classification (NCBI taxonomy): domain Bacteria; kingdom Bacillati; phylum Bacillota; class Bacilli; order Caryophanales; family Staphylococcaceae; genus Staphylococcus; species Staphylococcus sp. mip270_02. Next base: position 2,046,016 of record NZ_CM132934.1, on the reverse strand, counting down.
AAGGCGCTCGTGTTGAGGCTGTAGTAGAAGAACTTGGTGGAGAAAAAATTGATATCGTTCAATGGAACGAAGATCCAAAGGTATTTGTTAAAAATGCTTTAAGTCCATCACAAGTTTTACAAGTTATTGTTGATGAGGCAAATCAATCTACAATTGTTGTCGTACCGGATTATCAATTATCATTAGCAATTGGTAAACGTGGTCAAAATGCCCGTTTAGCTGCAAAATTAACAGGTTGGAAGATTGATATTAAATCTGAAACTGATGCCAGAGAAGCAGGCGTTTATCCAACGGAGGAAGGTATCATTGAAGAAATTGATACTCCTTCAGAAACAGTTGACACAGAAGTAGCACATTCTGAGGATACTACAAGCGAAATCATTGAAGAAGATGTAGATACTGAAAAATAAATTGGAGTGATTACTTTATGAAAAAGAAAAAAATTCCAATGCGTAAATGTATATTATCAAATGAAATGCATCCGAAAAACGATATGATAAGAGTTGTGATAAATAAAGCAGGCGAAATTTTTGCCGATGCAACTGGAAAACAACAAGGTCGTGGTGCATATGTATCAAAAGATGTTAAATTAGTAGAAGAGGCACAGCAAAAAGGTATATTAGAAAAATATTATAAAGCTGATGCTGAAACACTAGAACCTGTTTATAAAGAAATTATACGTCTTATTTATCGTGAAGAGATTCCTAAATGACCAAGGAGAACATCGTAAATTTTTTAGGTTTAGCAATGCGTGCTGGAAAAGTTAAAACAGGTGAATCTGTCATTTTAAATGATTTAAAAAAGAACAAGTTAAAGCTCGTAATCATTGCAACAGATGCTTCTGATAACACAACTAAAGTGATACAGAACAAATGTGAAAGTTACCATATATCATTACGCATATTTGGAACGAGAGCTGAATTAGGACAAGCTTTAGGGAAAGCAGAACGTGTAAACATTGGAATCACTGATCAAGGCTTTGCTAAAAAGTTATTGTCAATGATTGATGAATATCGTAAGGAGTGACTATATGAGTAAAAAAAGAATTTACGAATACGCAAAAGATTTAAAATTAAAAAGTAAAGATATTATAGATGAGTTAGCTAAAATGGACGTTGAGGTAACAAGCCACATGCAAACGTTAGAAGACGACCAAATTAAGGCTTTAGATAAAATCTATAAACCAGAACAAGCTCAGCAACCTGCTAAATCAGAGCAGAAAAGCGCTCAAAATAAACAAGCAACGACGAATAATAAAAATAACCAAGGCAACAAAGGTAATCAAAATAATAAATCTAACAACAAGAAAAATAACAAAAATAATAAGAACACTAATAAAAACAATAAAAATAATAAACAACCTAAACAAGAAGAACCAAAGGAAATACCTTCTAAAATTACGTATCATGATGGTATCACTGTAGGTGAACTTGCTGAGAAATTAAATATAGATTCTTCAGGTATTATTAAAAAATTATTCTTACTAGGTATAATGGCAAACATTAATCAATCTTTAGATGATGAAACATTAGAATTAATCGTAGATGATTATGGTGTAGAACTTGAAAAAGAAGTTATCATTGATGAAGAAGATTTATCAATTTATTTTGAAGATGAAGCTGACGAGGAAAATGGAATTGAACGTCCAGCTGTTGTTACAATCATGGGACATGTTGACCATGGTAAAACAACATTATTAGACTCAATTCGTCATACTAAAGTAACTGCTGGAGAAGCAGGTGGTATTACACAGCATATCGGTGCATATCAAATTGAAAATGATGGTAAAAAAATCACTTTCCTTGATACACCAGGTCACGCTGCATTTACAACAATGCGTGCTCGTGGTGCCCAAGTCACTGATATTACAATTTTAGTAGTAGCAGCAGATGATGGGGTAATGCCACAAACAATTGAAGCGATTAACCATGCTAAAGAAGCAGAGGTGCCTACAATTGTTGCTGTAAACAAAGTTGACAAACCAACAGCTAATCCTGACCGTGTAATGCAAGAATTAACAGAATACGGTTTAATTCCTGAAGCGTGGGGTGGAGATACAATTTTCGTACCACTTTCAGCTTTAAGTGGAGATGGTATTGAAGATTTACTAGAGATGATTGTCCTAACCTCTGAAGTTCAAGAATTAAAAGCAAATCCAAGCAAACATGCTGTGGGTACTGTGATTGAAGCTGAATTGGATAAATCACGTGGACCATCTGCGTCATTATTAGTTCAAAACGGAACGCTTAATGTTGGAGATTCGCTAGTAGTAGGAAACACTTATGGTAGAATCCGTGCTATGGTAAATGATTTAGGTCAACGTATTAAGTCAGCTGGTCCTTCTACACCTGTAGAAATTACTGGTATCAACGATGTACCACAAGCTGGTGATAGATTTGTTGTCTTCAAAGATGAAAAACAAGCAAGACGTATCGGTGAAGCACGTCATGAAGCAAATGTATTGCAACAGCGTCAAGAAAGTAAGAGTGTTTCATTAGATAATCTGTTCGAACAAATGAAACAGGGTGAAATGAAAGATCTTAACGTAATTATCAAAGGTGATGTACAAGGTTCAGTAGAAGCACTTGCAGCATCCTTAATGAAGATAGATGTTGAGGGCGTTAATGTAAGAATTATTCATACTGCAGTAGGTGCGATTAATGAATCAGATGTTACACTTGCTAATGCTTCAAATGGTATCATTATCGGCTTTAATGTACGTCCTGATACTGGTGCGAAACGAGCTGCAGATAATGAGGGCGTAGATATGCGCTTACACCGTGTTATTTACAACGTTATCGAAGAAATTGAATCTGCAATGAAAGGTATGCTAGATCCAGAATTTGAAGAACAAGTTATTGGTCAAGCAGAAGTTCGCCAGACTTTCAAAGTTTCTAAAGTAGGTACGATTGCTGGTAGTTATGTGATAGATGGTAAAATCACACGTAATGCTGGTGTTCGTGTAATCAGAGATGGTGTAGTACAATTCGAAGGTGAATTAGACACATTAAAACGTTTTAAAGACGATGTTAAAGAAGTAGCTCAAGGCTATGAATGTGGTATAACAGTTGAAAAATTCAATGACCTAAAAGAAGGCGACATTATTGAAGCGTTCGAAATGGTTGAAATTAAAAGATAACTTTTAATCTTTAATGATATCTTCCTTTTTGGAAAAGTTTATATATTAGAAACAAAGCAAACTTTTATTATGTTGTTTGCTTTGTTTTTTTGTCTTAATTTCTTTAATTAATTCTTAGCGGTATTCTGTAAACAATTAATAAAAAACGATATTATTTTTAACAATTAAATAAAAACATATTGCTCAAAATAAACAATCTAAAACTTTTCTTTTTTGAACAATAATAAAACATAAAAATTGAATCTTGCAAATGTAGACATATTAATTTATATAAATTATATACCTATTCATAGTTGTAAATTAGATTAAAAAAATATTGTAAATTTACACTTATCGAGGTACGCTGACAATAGTTGTCTATCCTTTTAATTATAGTTAAGTTAAATAGGAGGTTATAAATGATGAGTGAATATTTAAAAGATATAAATGAATTTTGGGAACAATATTTTAGTCAGTATAACTCTATTTATGACGAATCAACATTAAAGGCAATTATTAAAAATAATGATACAACAGCATTTTTACATCCTATGGATTATGCTTATTTTCAAGAACACTTTGGAAATAATTTTACTGACATTCCAAGGTTTAAAAAAATGATAGACTTTGCGAACGGCAAAGTTACTTTAAATAAAAATAGACAAAGAGTCACATTCGAAAACGCAGATTTAAATCCAGCTATTGCAAGACCTTATTTTGGCAATCCAGAAATTGCAGATATAGTAATATTAAAGAAGCAACCAGAAAATGATTTTAAAACATACCAACTAAATCTAGCTGATGATGAGGCAATTGAATACAGAAAAAGAATTTTATTAGACATTCAAGGTAAATTATTATTTGATGGACAAAAATTATTTTTACCTTATATAGATAGACATAGATGGTTTGTGAAATATTTATATAGTAATGCGTCGACATTAAAACAATTTAATATCGATCCTAACAGGGTTATGGTACTCAATTTTTTTCCATATCAGACTGGACATTCTGCAGGTATACCTAAAGATTTTTTAACATTTAATCACAAACTTCCGTCTCAAGTAAAAAACTATGAGTTGTTAATAAAAATGTTGAAAGATGACAAACCACGTATCTATATCGTTAGTGAAGAAGAATTATATATTTCTATATTTAAGAATTTCGCAGATAGTGAATTATGTCAGTATTTAATTGATCATTTATTCGTACTATTATCGAAGCAAAATCGTCATCTTACAGTATGTAATGTGTTAAGTTATAGGGAACAACGTATTCGTATTAAGAAAAAGCAAGAACTTAGTAAAATCGAATATTATAAATGGAATCAAGAACAAAAAGTAGCACGTGAAAACGGAAATTCTGATTTTCACGAAAAAATAAAAATTTTACAACATACATTGGAAAGACAACATTAATAAACTTATAAATTGTATTATGAAAAGTAGTAATATAATTTATAAATATATGTATGAGTAGAAAAAATGATAATAGCTGAGTACATGCGTAGGTTCTAGTTATCTGGTAAAGTGAATAAATATGTGGGAACAAGAGATTAAGATTTAAATATCTCGTATACAGAACAAACGTCAATTTCTATTGAGATTATAGAAATTGACGTTTTCTTAGTTTTTATGTCATTTTGTAATTTATTGAGCTATGAAAAACTTTGTTGTAGATGAAATTTACGTAAGTTGACTGATGAACGGATAATTTGAAAAATCATCGCATTTTTGTAACTTAAAATTCTTTTTAATATAAAGTTGTCATTCTGTTAAGCGTATTTTTAAAGATTAATTGTTTATAATTGATAAAAAAATTCATCGTTAATTTATCATTTTTAAATATTGGACACATATTAATTAAATTAACACTAGCCATAAATTAAAGCTATTTAATTAATATGTTTCTTGTTATCTAATTTAAATGTTGTAAGAGTTGAACAATGATTTTATAATTGCTTTGAAATCATCGACATAATGTTGAGGTTTTAGTAATGTGATTTGAGTTGGATGTTCATAAGCAATGTGCATGCATTCTTCTTTTGAAATAATGATATCTGCAATTCGTCCATTATCTACAGATTTCGTATTTACAATGATAAACTGACGTTTGATTTTTGGCCAAATATGATCTTGAATAAGCATAGTCACACTACTAATATCTTCAAATACAGATTGATCATAAACATCGTTAAGTTGTTCGACTTCTTTTACAGCAGATAAATCGAGAGTATAAACTATTCCATTAGCTAAATAAGTGAACCAATATTTATCGGCAAAATAACGTGTATAAATAGGGATAATGTCTGTTACACGTATGTTTTGTAATTGAACAGAAATTTTATGATTGTTTTCAATCGCTAATTGTATTCTAAAAATTAAAGTTGATTCACTAAATTCACGATGTATATTAAATTGACTTAATATTTTATTAGACAAAATTTTTTCGGCTAAGTTTGAATTGGCATTTAAGCCTCTTATAAGATTATATGTATCTTCATGAATTATAGGTGTGAAGTTTTTCATACGAAAAATCAAATTAAGTAACCTATTATTCTTAAATTTATATCTATCAATTTTTAAACGATGCTTGTCTATGGTATTATCGTATACAATTTGACCTTTTAGACCATGCCATTCTTGATCTTCATATAAAAAATTATTTATGTCACTTATGTCTCGTTGAATAGATCTTACATTTACATGTAGTTGCTGTGCGAGTTCTTCTTTGTTTAATGCTTTTCCGTTTAAAAATCGTGTATAAATGTACAAAAGGCGTTCTGGTTTTTCCAATAATATACGCTCCTATAATTTTGAAAATAAGGTCGAATTATTAAAATATTTTGACCTGTAAAGTGGCACTTAAGCATAAGTGAGATGCATGTAATCTGTTATTTAAAGCTAGTGGTGCTTGCATATTTATGTGTGCGTTCGTTAATTTAAGCCATGCATATGAGGGAAGGCGATAATATATATTTAAAAATATATAGTTACTGTCTCGCTCCCTTGAAGTATACCATTATAAATTATAAAATGTGTAATATTTTATTTTTTAATCACATAAATAATGAGAAAATTTTCAATCACAAAGGTTTACTAAATTAAATTTAACACTAAGGCAAAAAAATTAACAGATAGGCAATTAAAAATGAAATTCATAACGTTTTCATGAAAAATTATTACATAATTTAACAGTTTGGAAATAAAATTATGCCTAACTGTAATAAGATGTTTAAATTTTATTGATAATATACAATTTACCTTTTCAAAAAGTGATATCTATTTACAATATATTATTTTGAGCAGTGAATAAGTGAAATTTGTTTGACGTTATGAAATAAACTGTCATATAATCTGTAAGTAAGGGAAAGATTAACGGACTTATAAACAATGAGAGGTGAAATATAATGAATATGAGAGCAGAACGTGTAGGCGAACAAATGAAACAAGAAATCATGGATATCGCTAATAATAAAGTTAAAGATCCGAGAATTGGATTCTTGACAATTACAGAAGTTCAATTAACTAATGACCTATCTATTGCAACGGTTTATTTAACTGTTTTAGGAAATGAAAAACAAAAAGCAGATACATTTAAAGGTTTGGAAAAAGCGAAAGGTTTTATTAAATCTGAGCTTGGTTCGAGAATGAGACTTAGAATTATTCCTGAGTTAAATTTCGAATATGATGAATCGATCGACTACGGTAATAAAATAGAACGAATGATTCAAGATTTGCATAAGAAAGATTAGTCTTTCTTAATAATTAGCACATATATATAGCATGTGGTGTTCGTGCTGTAAATTAGAACTTGCGCAATTGTCGAACTAATTCTAAATTATAATTAAATTAACTTGATTAGATGTTTTGACAAAATTGTGGGGGCGGGAATACGAAATCAAATTTAGTTTTGATTTCTGTCCCGCTCTTTTTACATAACTTTTTATCAATTATTACATGTTAATATGAGATTAGAGATTTAAAAAATCAGACTTTGAAGGTGAAATAAGAATGTATAACGGCATATTACCGGTATTTAAAGATCGTGGATTGACAAGTCATGATGTGGTTTTTAAGTTGAGAAAAATATTGAAGACTAAAAAAGTGGGACATACTGGAACATTAGATCCGGAAGTTTCTGGTGTGTTACCGATATGTATAGGAGCTGCGACAAAAGTTAGTGACTACATAATGGAAATGGGTAAAACTTACGAAGCGACAGTTAGTTTAGGGAGTGCAACCACTACTGAAGACCAAACTGGTGATGTGATAGAAGAGAAAGATATCTTAAATGGTGAAATTACTGCTGAGGATGTCGATTCAATACTCCAACAATTTGAGGGTGTTATTACACAAATACCACCAATGTATTCTTCAGTAAAAGTAAATGGGAAAAAATTATATGAATATGCTAGAAATAACCAAGAAGTTGTTCGACCTGAACGTCAAGCGCATATATATAAAATCAAACGTACAACTGAACTACGTTTTGACCACAACGGCTGTCAATTTGATATAATTGTAGAATGTGGTAAAGGTACATATATACGTACACTCGCAACAGATATAGGCAGGTCATTACATTTACCTGCACATATGTCAAAGTTAACACGTACACAGAGTGGTGGATTTGACATTAAGGACAGTTTAACTTTAAATGATGTAGCAGCATTACATGAGCATGAATCATTACAAGACAAGTTATTTCCTATAGAATATGGTTTGAAAGGATTACCACAAATTATAATTTCAGAAGAAAATATTAAGTCTAAAATTTTAAATGGACAAAAATTTGAAAAAACAATGTTCAAGCAAAATATAGACGATATGGTTACAATGGTAGATGAGCACACACACAAAGTGTTAGCAATTTATGAACCTCATCCAGAAAAACTAGATGAAATTAAACCTAAAAAGGTGTTTAACTAAAGGAGAAATACGCATGAAAGTGATAGAAGTAACTCATCCAATTCAGGAAGAACAATATATAACAGAAGATGTTGCTATGGCTTTTGGATTTTTTGATGGGATGCATAAAGGCCATGCAAAAGTATTTGATATTTTAAATCAAAAAGCAGAAGCTGCGAATTTAAAAAAGGCAGTAATGACATTTGATCCACATCCTTCGGTTGTATTAAATCCTAAACTAAAAAGAACTGATTATTTAACGCCGATTCAAGATAAAATAGAAATCCTAGAATCTTATGGTATTGACTATTGTATTGTCATTAATTTTTCATCTAAATTTGCAGAAGTAAGTGCTGAAGATTTTATACAAGATTATATTATCAAGAATCATGTTAAAGAAGTCATTGCTGGTTTTGACTTTACTTTTGGAAAATACGGCAAAGGTAATATGATGATTTTAGATGAAATGACTGAATTTAATTCTACAGTAGTAAGCAAACAAGAAATTAATTCTGAAAAAATTTCTACTACTGATATCAGAAAATCATTGAAAACTGGAGAGTTACAAAAAGCTAATGAAGAATTAGGCTATCGCTATCGCATTAAAGGTACGGTCGTGCAAGGGGAGAAACGAGGTAGAACTATTGGTTTTCCTACAGCAAACGTACAACCAAGTGGTGATTATGTATTACCTAAGAATGGTGTTTATGCAGTTAGCATGGAAATAGGTGCGGATAAACAGATTTATAGAGGGGTAGCTAATGTAGGTGTAAAACCAACATTCCATGATCCTTCTAAAGCTCAAGTGGTAATCGAAGTGAATTTATTTGATTTTGGAGAAAACATTTATGGTGAACGCGTTACAGTATTTTGGCATCATTATTTGAGACCTGAAATTAAATTTGATGGTATTGATCCATTAGTGGAACAAATGAATAAAGATAAAGAAAAAGCAAAATACTTGTTATCGGTTGATTTTGGTGATGAAGTATCATATAATATTTAAGTCGAATGTGTATAACACATTTTAGCACCTTTACCTTGGCACATCGAAACTCCGACGATTTGCTCGGATAAAGGCGAATAAAAATTAAAGGAGGAAATTGACAATGGCAATTTCACAAGAGCGTAAAAATGAATTAATTAAAGAATACCGTACACACGAAGCGGACACTGGATCTCCAGAAGTTCAAATCGCTGTATTAACTGCAGAAATCACTGCATTAAATGAACACTTACGTGAGCACAAAAAAGATCACCATTCACGTCGTGGATTATTAAAAATGGTAGGTCGTCGTAGACACTTACTTAACTACTTACGTGAAAAAGATGTTCAACGTTACCGTGAATTAATTAAATCATTAGGTATCCGTCGTTAATTTTAGGACGTATATTGATAGAGGCTGGGACATAATTAAATGTCTCAGCCTCAACTTTGATATAGGCACCGACAGATTTGAAAAAGTATTTGTAAAACATACTACTGTTAATGTAAATGACTTAATTTATGGTGTAAGTAGTGTTTATACAAGAATTTAAACGCTTTTTCTACTCATCTTTGATAGGGGTGGGATAATGAAATCTTAGTTGAATTATTAGATTTCTGTCCTGCTCCTTTTTTATAATTAGAAGTGAGCATTTTTAAAAAATAATATACTAATATAAAAATTTTCTAAGAAATGATATGATAGTACTATTAGATATATGAGAGGAGATTTGTAATGTCTCAAGAGAAAAAAGTTTTTAAAACTGAATGGGCAAACAGATCATTGACGATTGAAACTGGTCAACTTGCTAAACAAGCCAATGGTGCTGTACTCGTTCGTTATGGTGATACAGTTGTCTTATCAACTGCGGTTGCTTCAAAAGAACCGCGCGATGGGGACTTCTTCCCATTAATGGTTAATTATGAAGAAAAAATGTATGCTGCTGGTAAAATTCCAGGAGGATTCAAGAAACGCGAAGGTCGCCCAAGTGATGAAGCGACGTTAACTGCGCGCTTAATCGACAGACCAATTCGTCCATTATTCCCTAAAGGTTATAAATATGACGTTCAAATCATGAATACTGTATTAAGTGCAGACCCTGATTGTTCGCCTGAAATGGCAGCAATGATAGGTTCATCAATGGCATTAAGTGTTTCTGATATTCCATTCCAAGGACCAATTGCTGGTGTGAATGTTGGTTATATCGATGGAGAGTACATTATCAATCCAACAGTTGCACAAAAAGAAGTATCACGTTTAGACTTAGAAGTTGCTGGTCATAAAGACGCTGTAAACATGGTTGAAGCTGGTGCTAGTGAGATAACTGAAAGTGAAATGTTAGATGCCATTTTCTTCGGACATAGTGAAATCCAACGTTTAGTTAATTTCCAACAAGAAATTGTAGATCATATTCAACCTGAGAAGAAAGCATTTGTTCCTGTTGAAAAAGATGAATCCCTTGTAGAAAAAGTTACTCAATTGACTGAAGCAAATGGTTTGAAAGATGCTGTTTTAACATTTGATAAACAACAACGTGATATTAACTTAGATAATTTAAAAGAAAAAGTTGCAGCTGAATTTATTGATGAAACTGATGCTGACAATGAAGCTTTAATTAAAGAAGTTAATAGCATATTGAATGACTTAGTTAAAGAAGAAGTAAGAAGATTAATTGCAGATGAAAAAATCAGACCAGATGGCCGTAAGACGGATGAAATTCGCCCACTAGAATCTGAAGTTGGTGTGTTACCGAGAGCACATGGTTCGGGATTATTTACACGCGGACAAACACAAGCACTTTCAGTATTAACGTTAGGCTCTATGAGCGAATATCAAATTCTAGATGGTTTAGGCGAAGAAGAACAAAAACGCTTTATGCATCATTATAATTTCCCTAACTATTCAGTAGGTGAAACAGGGCCAGTACGTTCTCCAGGACGTCGTGAAATCGGGCATGGTGCTCTAGGTGAACGTGCTCTAAGCCATATTATTCCTGATGTAAAAGATTTCCCATACACTGTGAGAATTGTAAGTGAAGTTTTAGAATCAAATGGTTCTTCATCACAAGCGTCGATTTGTGGTTCTACATTAGCATTAATGGATGCAGGTGTACCAATTAAAGCGCCAGTAGCAGGTATTGCGATGGGTCTAGTAACACGCGATGATAGTTATACTATCTTAACTGATATTCAAGGCATGGAAGATGCATTAGGCGATATGGACTTTAAAGTTGCCGGAACTTCTAAAGGTATTACTGCTATTCAAATGGATATCAAAATTGATGGTTTAACAAAAGAAATTATTAAAGAAGCTTTAGAGCAAGCACGCGTAGGTCGCCTTGCTATTCTAGATCATATGTTACAAACAATCGATACACCACGTAACGAATTAAGTGCATTTGCGCCAAAAGTAGTAACTATGACAATTAAACCTGAAAAAATTAGAGACGTAATTGGACCTGGTGGTAAAAAAATCAATGAAATTATTGATGAAACTGGTGTTAAATTAGACATTGAACAAGACGGTACAATATTCATTGGCGCTGTTGATAAAGACGCGATTGATCGCGCGCGTAATATTATAGAAGATATCACGCGTGAAGCAGAAGTTGGCCAAGTATACGAAGGTAAAGTAAAACGTATTGAGAAATACGGTGCTTTTGTTGAATTATTCCCAGGTAAAGATGCGCTTGTTCACATTTCACAAATTGCTAATGAACGTATTGAAAAAGTAGAAGATGTGTTGAAAGTTGGAGACACATTTAAAATAAAAGTAACTGAAATTGATAAACAAGGACGCGTTAATGCATCACATAAAGTCTTGTTGTAAAACCAAAATCTAAATACATTGAATTTTTAATTAGAGGCTAGTCATTGATTTGTGCTTTTATAGTAGAATGCCGTTAATTCTATTGTAAAAGCATGCTTAAAATCAGTATACACTAGTTTCTTTTTTATTATATAAAGGTCAATGATTACATTTATAAGATAAAGTTATACATAAAATTACAACATTAGGGAATTGTTGTCATGCAACATATAATTAATAATAAATATTTTTTGTTATTATAAAATTTTGACTTAATTTTCTGTACAAGCAATTTAAGTTAATGGAATTATGATTACATTAATAAGTTTTTAAGCTATATCAGTTATTACTTTAATAGTGTACATAATGCCTATTTTAACTTATAATAAATTATGAGTTTATATATGGACGGGAATTTAAATAGGAGGTAACATTTTGAGTTTAATAAAGAAAAATAATAAAAATATTCGCATCATTCCACTCGGCGGAGTTGGAGAAATAGCGAAAAATATGTATATCGTCGAAGTAGATGACGAAATGTTCATGCTTGACGCTGGCTTAATGTTCCCAGAAGATGAGATGTTAGGTGTAGATATTGTTATACCAGACATTCAATATGTTATTGAGAACAAAGATAAATTAAAAGGGATCTTCTTAACACATGGTCATGAACATGCAATCGGTGCTGTCACGTATGTTTTAGAACAAGTTGATGCGCCAGTTTATGGTTCAAAGCTTACAATTGCTTTAATTAAGGAGAATATGAAAGCTCGCAATATTAATAAAAAAGTAAGATATTATACAGTTAATAATGAATCTATTATGCGTTTCAAAGGTGTTAATGTAACGTTCTTTGATACGACACACAGTATCCCAGATAGTTTAGGTGTGTGCATTCATACTTCATACGGGGCAATTGTATATACAGGTGAATTTAAATTTGACCAAAGTTTACAAGGACATTATGCACCAGACTTAAAGAAAATGACTGAAATTGGAGAAGCAGGTGTGTTTGCATTAATCAGTGATTCTACTGAAGCAGAAAAACCTGGATACAATACACCAGAAAATGTAATTGAATCACACATGTATGATGCCTTTACAAAAGTGAAAGGTCGATTGATTGTGTCCTGCTATGCATCTAATTTTATTCGCATTCAACAAGTTTTAAATCTTGCACAAAGATTAAATAGAAAAGTATCATTTTTAGGTCGTTCATTGGAGAGCTCTTTCAATACTGCTAGAAAAATGGGATACTTTGATATATCAAAAGACTTATTAATTCCAATTAATGAAGTTGAGAATTATCCTAAAAATGAAGTTATTATTATTGCTACTGGTATGCAAGGTGAGCCTGTAGAAGCTTTAAGCCAAATGGCTCAGAAAAAACACAAAATAATGAATATTGAACCAGGAGATTCTGTATTTTTAGCTATTACCGCTTCTGCTAATATGGAAGTGATTGTCGGAAATACACTTAATGAATTAGTACGTGCTGGTGCAGAGATTATTCCAAATAGTAAAAAGATTCACACTTCAAGCCATGGTTGTATGGAAGAATTGAAAATGATGATTAATATTATGAAACCTCAGTACTTTATTCCAGTTAACGGCGAATTTAAAATGCAAATTGCACACGCTAAATTAGCAAATGAAGCAGGCGTGCAACCTGAAAAAATCTTTCTTGTTGAAAAAGGCGACGTAGTTAATTACGATGGGGAAGAAATGATTTTAAATGAAAAAGTTCACTCTGGTAATGTACTAATTGATGGTATCGGGGTCGGTGATGTTGGCAATATCGTGCTAAGAGATCGTCACCTGCTAGCGGAAGATGGTATCTTTATCGCAGTTGTAACACTCGATCCTAAAAACAGACGAATTGCAGCAGGTCCAGAAATTCAATCTAGAGGTTTCGTATATGTTAGAGAAAGTGAAGCCTTATTAAATGAAGCTGAAGAAAAAGTCCGTGAAATCGTTGAACTAGGCTTACAAGAGAAACGCATCGAATGGTCTGAAATCAAACAAAACATGCGCGATCAAATTAGCAAACTTTTATTTGAAAATACAAAACGTCGTCCAATGATTATTCCAGTAATTTCTGAAATTTAATAATTCCTGTACTAAACAAAGAGGTTAAGACAAGCGCTTAGGTAAATATTTTTAAAGGTAAAATGTGATTGAATGTTTTTGAAGTAAATGACATTCATGCGACCTTTGAAATGGCTATAGGCGTTAAATGTCTTACCTCTTTTATGTTATTATAGATAGAAAGATTAATTATTAATCATACATAAATTTACATATATTTAACTGATGAAATTATTATTGCCAATATGAAATAATCTATTTTATACAGTAGTGTGTGAATATATACTGATTTTGAGCACAGTCGAAGAAAAGGTGGTAAATTTGGCACAAACAAAAAAGAGACAAACAACAAAAAGAAAACCTACTAATACAAGAAAGAAAACTACTAACAATAAGAAAAAGCAAGGGGATAGTCCGTTAAGATATATTGTGGCAATAGCTATATTTGTAATAGTGACGTTAGGTGCCTTTCAACTTGGTATTATTGGAACTATGATAGATAGTTTCTTTAATTATTTATTTGGTACAAGTAGATTCTTAACATACATTCTTATTTTAATAGGCACAGTTTTTATTACATATTATAAAGCTCTACCTAAAACTAGACGTACTGTTGGCGCATTTGTATTACAAGTAGCTTTACTATTAGTTACTCATATTATCTTTTACTTTACACATAAAGCTCAGGCCCAACGTGAACCAGTTTTATCTTTCGTATATAAATCTTATGAGCATTCTAATTTTCCAGTATTTGGGGGCGGTTTAATAGGTCATTACCTGTTAGCACTGTTTATACCGCTTATATCTATTGTGGGTATTATTATAGTGACGATACTACTAATCGCTTCAAGTGTAATTTTATTACTTAAGCAAAAACATCGTGACGTATCAAAGTTACTATTTGAAAAGCTGAAGGTTAAAAGTAAAGATGCTTCGGAAAATTATCAAGAGCGACGTAAACAGAATAAAGTGAAAAAAGAAGCCAAAGCGCGTGTTAAAGCTGAAAAAAAAGCAGAACAACAAGCAAGAACTGAAGCGCAAAAATCAGATGACAATGTTACAGATGTTAGCGATTTAAAAGAAATTCCTAATTCAAAATCTGAGGAACAACAATCTATCCCTATATACGGACATAGTGATAGTGAAGATGACCATAAGCAAACCTCAGAAAAACCTATAGGTAAACGTACTAAACGCATGTTTGATCAAGAAGGACAGCTAAATCAAACAGCAACACAACAAACCACTAACTCAAATCAAGCATCACTCGATCAACAAATAGCTGATATGGAGTCCGAACAAAGTGAACAAGGTGAAACGATTAATTCAATTTCTGAAGCAGGAGAAGTGGAAAATGAAGCATATACGCTACCTCCACTCACTTTGCTAAAGCAACCAACTAAACAAAAAGCTACTTCTAAAGCAGAAGTTCAGAAAAAAGGACAACTATTGGAAACGACGCTTAAGAACTTTGGTGTTGATGCGAGAGTTACGCAAATAAAAATAGGACCGGCAGTGACACAATATGAAATTCAACCAGCACAAGGGGTTAAAGTTAGTAAAATTGTTAACTTGCATAATGATATTGCACTCGCACTTGCTGCTAAAGATATTCGTATAGAAGCGCCAATACCTGGTCGCTCTGCTGTTGGTATTGAGGTTCCTAATGATAAGATTTCTCTTGTTTCATTAAAAGAAGTTTTAGATGAAAAATTCCCTGCTAAAAATAAATTAGAAGTGGGCTTAGGCAGAGATATATCAGGCGATCCTATTACAGTAGAATTAAACAAAATGCCACATATGCTTGTTGCAGGTTCAACAGGAAGTGGTAAGTCTGTTTGTATCAACGGAATAATTACAAGTATTTTACTTAATGCTAAACCACATGAGGTAAAACTTATGTTAATTGACCCAAAAATGGTAGAATTGAACATATACAATGGTATTCCTCACTTACTGATACCAGTTGTGACTAATCCTCACAAAGCATCACAGGCATTAGAAAAAGTAGTTGCTGAAATGGAACGTCGTTATGATTTATTCCAACACTCTTCAACTAGAAATATAGAAGGTTATAATGAGGCAATTAGACGCCAAAATGCTGAATTAGAAGAAAAACAATCAGAATTACCGTATATTGTTGTTATTGTTGATGAATTGGCAGACTTAATGATGGTTGCTGGTAAAGAGGTAGAAAATGCTATTCAACGTATTACGCAGATGGCACGTGCAGCCGGTATTCATTTAATTATTGCAACGCAAAGACCTTCTGTAGATGTAATTACTGGTTTGATTAAAAATAATATACCATCTAGAATAGCTTTTGCAGTAAGTTCGCAAATCGACTCTCGTACGATTATTGATAGCGCTGGCGCCGATAAATTATTAGGTAAAGGTGACATGTTATATGTTGCTAACGGTGGATCTACTAGAACACGTGTACAAGGCGCATTTTTAAGTGACCAAGAAGTACAAGATGTTGTTAATTATGTCGTAGAACAGCAAAAAGCCAATTATGTAAAAGAAATGGAACCAGATGCACCAGTTGATAAATCAGAAATGAAAAGTGAAGATGCACTTTATGATGAAGCATATTTATTTGTGTTAGAACAGCAAAAAGCGAGTACTTCTTTATTACAAAGACAATTCAGAATTGGTTATAACCGAGCTTCAAGATTAATGGACGATTTAGAACGTAATCAAGTTATTGGACCACAAAAAGGTAGTAAACCTAGACAAATTTTAGTGGATATTGATAGTGATGAGGTGTAAATATGGAATTAACTTCAGTTTATAAAGTAAAAGAATGGATGATTCAACAAATTAAGGAAGGCAAATTACAACATGGTGAGCCACTTCCGAGTAATTTAGCCATAGCAAGAACCTTAAAAGTAAAAACAGATGACGTTTATGATGCAGTAGACGAACTAATTACTGAACAAGTATTATCCAATAATTTAGAAGAAGGTGCACGTGTTAAATCACTGCACCCATTCTATTACCCATTAGGAGAAGTTGTAAGTATTAGTAGAATGATTAAAGATCAAGGTTACACACCAGGGACAGAATATATTAGTTTTGATGAAAAACCTGCGACCTCTTTAGATTCTAAAAGATTAAATACTACAGACAAGGCGCCTGTTACAATTATAGAACGTTTAAGAACTGCAGATAGAAAACCAGTCGTTTACTGTTTAGATAAAGTGCCTGCAAATTATCTAACTTGTGCACAATACCAAAGTAGTGATGAGTCACTTTTAGGTGCAATTGAAGCTTATACAAATAAAAAAGTTTCATATGCAGATACTGAAATGGAAGCGATTAGTTATGAGCCACATATCTCAGATCTCTTAGGAGCTTCACCACATGAAGGACTCATGTTGTTAAAATTAGTGCATTATGATACAGATGATCAACCAATATTATATTCATTTAATTATTTCAAAAGTAGTTTAGTTACGTTTAAAACGGTTAAAAATAGATTATAATAATAAATTTATGAAAGTGAGGTATGACAATTTGAAAATAGAAAACCCACAGAAAGATTTACATGTTAAAGTATTGCCGACAACAAAATTTAAAACCACAACGATTACGCTTAAATTTATGGCACCGTTAGACAGCCAAACAATGACTGCGCGATCTATTTTAAGTAAAATTTTAGTACGTGCTACAAAGCAATGGCCATCAGATAAGGATTTTAATCGACACTTATCTCATTTATATGGTGCGTATGTTAATAGTTTTGTTTCCAAATTTAAAGATAAGCATGTTATTACCATATCTTTAGAATTAGTAAATGAACGTTATTTAAAAGATCAAACACCGCTTTTTGAAAAAGGCTTAGAATTGCTTAAAGAAATGATATACAATCCTTTAATATCAGATAATAAATTTGATGAAACATTTGTCGCTCAAGAAAAATCGTTATTATCAAAAAAATTAAATGCTATGATCGACAACAAATCACAAATTTCATTTTTGAACTTATTGAAATATATGTTTGGGGAACAACCATATCGACATTTAGCAACTGGGCAAGTTGAATACATAGCTGACATTACATCTGAAAATCTATATCATACATATCAATCTATGTTGGAAAATGACTACTGTGCAGTATATGTGGTAGGCAACGTAGATGAACAACAGGTGAAATCCCAAATCCAAACATATTTTAATATTAATTCATTCTCTTTTGAATTATCACAGTCTACTCCAATAGGACAAGACCATAATACACCTCAAGTTATAGTAGAAACAGACGATGTCGATCAAGCTAAGTTAAATATGGGTTTTAAATTACCAGCAAAATACGGAGATCCAGAGTATTTTGCGATGATTGTTTTTAATGTTATGTTTGGCGGCGATCCATCTTCCGTATTGTTTAATGAAGTACGAGAAAAGCAAAGTTTAGCATATTCCATCCATTCCCAAATAGACGCAAAAAATGGTTTTTTATTTGTATTAAGTGGTGTTTCAACCGATAAATATGAAATTGCTAAAGAGACGATTGTATCTGAATTTGAGAAATTCCAACAAGGGGATTTTGAAGAAGAGAAGATAGCTCTTGCTAAAAAAGTGATACTATCTCAAAGACAAGAATCTCATGATAGAGCTAAAAGTATTATAGAAATCATGAATAACAACATATTATTAGATGAACCGATGTCGGAAGAAAGTTATATTTCGGGGATTCAAAACGTTAATAAATCAGATATCCAACAACTAGCACAGGCAACTACATTAGATACAATATATATTTTGACAAAAGGAGGCGATGACTAATGAATGAAACCTACTATGATCAAATAGACGAACGAGTATTTGAAGCTGAATTAAAAAATGGTCTAAAATTATTTATAATTCCTAAAAAAGGATTTCAGAAAACCTTTGTGACTTATACTACGAAATTTGGGTCGTTAGATAACAAATTTAAACCACATGGTAGTGATGATTTTGTTACGGTTCCTGATGGAGTGGCACACTTTTTAGAACATAAGTTATTTGAAAATGGTGACGACGAAGAAGATTTGTTTACAGCGTTTGCTGAAGACAATGCACAGGTCAATGCTTTTACGAGTTTTGATAGAACAAGCTATTTATTTAGCGCAACTGATAATATAGAGCGTAACATCAAACGGCTGTTAACTATGGTAGAAACACCTTATTTCACTAAAGAAACAGTAGATAAAGAAAAAGGTATAATTGCTGAAGAAATCAAGATGTACCAAGAACAACCAGCTTATAAGTTAATGTTTAATACTTTAAGAGCTATGTATGATACACACCCAATACGTGTAGATATTGCTGGCAGTGTTGAAAGTATTTATGAAATAACTAAAGACGATTTATATCTATGTTATGAAACATTTTATCATCCTTCGAATATGGTATTGTTTGTTGTTGGTGATGTGGACGTGAATCATATTTATAAAGTTATTGAAGAACATGAGAATCAACGTGATAAAGAAGCACAGCCGCAAATCGTAAGAGACCCGTTAATTGAACAAGCTTCAGTGAAAGAACTAAAAATTTCAGAAACGATGAAATTGCAATCACCAAGATTAATGTTAGGTTTTAAAAATGAACCATTATACGACGAGCCTAATGAAGCTTTTGTTAAACGTGATTTAGAAATGACTTTATTTTATGAATTGATATTTGGTGAAGAAACAGATTTTTATCAGTCACTTCTCAACGATGAATTAATAGACGAAACTTTTGGATATCAATTTTTATTAGAACCTACATACAGTTTTTCAGTTATAACAAGTGCAACGCAATATCCAGATAAATTAAAAACTTTATTATTAAATGAAATTAAAAACAATTTAGGGAAACTTGATGATTTAGAGGCCTTTAGTCTGTTGAAAAAACAGTTTATTGGAGAATTTATTTCAGGTTTGAACTCACCGGAATACATTGCGAACCAATATACAAAATTATATTTTGAAGGCGTAAGTTTATTCGACTTATTAGATATTGTTGAAAGTATAACTTTAGAAAGTGTGAATGATACAGCACGAACATGCTTGAATTTAACACAAGTAGTAGATAGTCGCTTGGAGATGAAATAATAGTGAAGGCATTAGTTATTGGTGGTTCTGGAACGATAGGAAAAGCAATTGTTAACAGGCTATTATCAGATGGTTTTGAAGTAATTGTACATTATAATAATACGAATATTGAAACACTTCAAAGCGATTATATTGGAAAACCAGTTGAGTTTTTACAATGTGATTTAAATCAAGACATAGATTTAGAATCATATTTTTCTTGTATAACAAAATTGGATTGTTTGGTATACGCAAGCGGAACAGCTTTATATGGTCAATTACAAGATGTGACTGATAAAGAAATAGACGATTGTTATCAAGTCCATGTTCGCCAACTAATTAGAATTTGTAGATTTTTTACTGATAAATTGCGACAAAGCAGTCATGGTCGTATCGTTGTCATATCATCTATTTGGGGAGAAACTGGTGCTAGCATGGAGAGTATTTACTCTGCAATGAAAGGTGCTCAAATTGCGTTTGTAAAAGCTTTAAGCCAAGAGTTAGCTATGACAACAGTAACTGTAAATGCGATTGCTCCTGGATTTGTTAGCGGAAATATGGCTCAAGTATGGTCTGAAGAAGAATTACAGGCAATTACTGAAGAATTACCACAACAAAGGCTAATTGATCCTGTTGAGATTGCACATACTTGCAGTTATTTGTGTCATCCGATGGCAAGAAGCATCACCGGAACGATTCAGAAAGTCAATGGTGGATGGTACGTATAGATTTTTAAATAATGTACAAAAAATAAACCAACTATGAAACATTCAATGATATAATATCATTACAATAAAATGGTTATATGCATATTTAAGTTGAAAATATGCCAAGGTTAAGTTGTTTTAAATGAGTTACATGCTCATGTATAAATTATTTGTACATGGTTTCTAAATAAAGGGGTGCTTATTTCATGACAGTTGCTACTAAAAAAGAATGGTATTTAGAGTATGAGATAACAATGAACCGAGCCGGACTTCTAGGTGATATATCAAGTTTGTTAGGCATGATGGGGATTAGTATAGTAACAATCAATGGTATTGATGAAGGTCGTAGAGGTCTATTAATTAAATCTGATAGTCTAGAAAAAGTAAGTCGTTTCGAAAATATTGTAACCGAAATAGATGATATTTCTATTACTAAGTTAAGAAAGCCAGAGTTAAGAGATCGATTGGCAGTGAGACATGGAAGATACATAGAGCAAGATGCTGACGATAAAAAGACATTTCGTTTTGAAAGAGAAGATTTAGGTTTACTAGTTGATTTTATGGCGGAATTATTTAAAGAAAAAGGTCATAAATTAATTGGTATTCGTGGAATGCCCAGAGTTGGTAAAACTGAATCAATTGTAGCAGGTAGCGTCTGTGCACATAAACGTTGGTTGTTTATTAGTTCTACACTTATTAAGCAAACTGTGCGTAGTTCATTAATTAAAGGCGAATATGATTCAGACCATGTCTATATCATTGATGGTGCTGTTACAGCAAGAGAATCTAGTCAGAAACACCAAGAATTAGTGAAAGAAGTTATGAGTCTTCCTGCTATTAAAGTAGTTGAACACCCTGACTTATTTGTTGAAGCAAGCGACTACAAGATGAGTGATTTTGATTATATCATCGAATTAAGAGAAAATAAAAATCAAGAAATTCATTATGAAGAAATGAAAAAACAAACAGTTAAGAGTAAAAACAATTTGGATTTTGGTAACGATCCATTTGGTGGCGGATTTGGTTTCTTTGAGTAATAAAGATTGTTGATTGAGGAGGGCTGATATTGTGAGCTTAGTTGGTCAGACATTAAAAGGACGACGAGAACGTTTAGGTATGACATTAAATGAATTAGAATCGCGTACACAAATTAAACGACAAACGTTAGTGATGATTGAAAATAATGATTTCGAATCATTAAAAAAAGCTGAGTATGCGGAAGGTTTTATTAGAAAATATGCTAAAGCAGTGAATATTGATTCAGTACAGTTGATTAATGCACACAGAGAAGAAATTCCCAATAATGATGAAGCGATACATCAAACAATTGCAGTCTTCGCTAATGATGACAAACCAACATACCGCAGCAAAAATAAAGAACCTTTACAAGTTGGTGTTGTGATTAGTTTAGCGATTATTATTACAGCATTGTTGTGGGTATTCTCAGTATTGATATTTTAAAGTGGCAAACAAACATAAACTATAAGTTATAAATAGAAAAGAGGACTTTGTATGAATATACCGAATTGGATAACTGTGTTTAGAGTTATACTAATTCCAATATTTCTTGTTTTTGCATTAGTAGATTTTGGATTTGGTAACCTTTCATTTATCGGTGGATATGAAATTAAAATTGAATTATTAATAAGTGGTGTGATCTTTATTGTTGCATCGTTAAGTGATTTCTTAGATGGTTATTTAGCAAGAAAGTGGGGACTTGTTACTAATATGGGGAAATTTTTAGACCCACTTGCAGACAAGTTATTAGTTTCCAGTGCATTAATTGCTTTAGTTCAACTAGGGCTAACAAATTCAGTAGTTGCTATTATTATCATAGCACGTGAATTTGCTGTTACAGGTTTACGTTTATTGCAAATTGAACAAGGTTTTGTAAGCGCTGCTGGTCAATTAGGTAAGATTAAAACTGCAGTCACAATGCTAGCAATCATTTGGATACTATTTGGTGATCCATTAGTTACATGGGTTGGTTTCCCAATAGGACAAGTATTATTGTATATTGGTGTATTCTTTACAATTTTATCAGGCATAGAATATTTCTATAAAGGTAAAGATGTTTTTAAAGTATAATTAAAAATTATTAATAAACTGGAAGATGTACTTATAGTAGAGACATTTTCCAGTTTTTTTAAGTTTTAATGATATGAAGTCAGATTTTTCGTTTTTTCGTGGTTTTCCTTTTATAATTAAGGGAAGTAAAAATGTATTGTATAAACAAAGGACATTAAAATCATATGATGGATAATTGGAACTTTGTTATTTGAGGAGGAGTATTTGTGAATATATCAATCATCGCAGTAGGGTCGGAATTGCTTCTTGGACAAATTGTTAATACTAATGGCCAATATTTATCAAAGCTATTAAATGGTGTCGGTCATAGTGTTGTAGAGCATTCTGTAATTGGGGATAATCCACAGCGTTTAGAAAGAGTTGTCAAGCAAGCCCTTAATCAATATGATACAGTGATTTTAACGGGTGGCTTAGGTCCAACAAAAGATGATTTAACCAAGCATACTGTAGCTAAAATATTAGGACATGAATTAGTCATTGATGAACATGCACTAAATTATATTGAATCATATTTTAGAGAGCAGGACATCGACATGACACCAAATAATAGACAGCAAGCACTTGTGATTGAAGGCGCACATATTTTAGAAAATAAAGTCGGTATGGCACCAGGTATGCTTGTTGATCACGGAGATAAAAAAATTGCTTTGTTACCAGGACCACCTAAAGAAATGCAACCAATGGCGAAACATGAGTTATTACCTTATCTACTTAATGGGGAGCAAACTATATTTTCAGAACTACTACGTTTTGCCGGAATTGGTGAGTCAAAAGTAGAAACTGACTTAATGGATTTGATAGATCAACAAACTAATCCAACTATTGCACCGCTCGCTGGAACACATGAAGTAAATATAAGGTTAACTGCAAATGGGGCATCGCAGCAAGCATGTAAGGATTTAATCGCGCCTGTGAAAAGCGCAATACTAAATCGCATTGGTAAATATTATTATGGTTCTGACGACATACTGCTAGAACAAGCTGTTATGTCATTAGTTAATGAATCTTTTGCTATATATGATGGTGTGACTGACGGTGAATTATATTCTAGAATGAAAAATTTTGATGATAGTGAAACGTTGAGAGGTATGTTACCTCATCACTCACAATTTATAAATGAACATGATACAATTGAATCTCAACTTTCCATAACAGCGCAAATTATAAGAGATTTATATAATGCAAAGGTTGGTATTTCGATATTGAGTCAAGGTGATATCGTATATTTAGGTGTTTTAAAAGGCGAAAACTTAACGATACAATCATTTAAAATGACTCGCAAAAGAAATTTAATGAAAAGTAGAACGCAAAATTATGTGTTAATTAGGTTGCTAAATTTATTTAAATAGCTAGTAACGCCTTGCTAAAAGTTAAAAATATAGTACGTGTGTTCTGTTTTTGGGTGGCTATCTCTTTTCTTTAGCGAACAAATATTCGCAAAATACTTGCGGAATAATCTAAATCAAGGTATAGTATGGTTAAGATATTTTTCAGAGAGAATTCTCATATAGGAGGTCCAACATTGGATAACGATCGTCAAAAGGCTTTAGATACAGTAATTAAAAATATGGAGAAATCATTTGGTAAAGGCGCGGTAATGAAATTGGGCGATAACGAAGCACGCAAAGTTTCAAGTGTTTCAAGTGGTTCTGTAACATTAGATAATGCTTTAGGAGTAGGTGGTTACCCTAAAGGTAGAATTGTAGAAATTTATGGTCCAGAAAGTTCTGGTAAAACCACTGTGGCACTTCATGCCATTGCGGAAGTTCAGAGAAATGGTGGCGTGGCAGCTTTTATTGACGCTGAACATGCATTAGACCCAGTTTACGCAGAAGCATTGGGTGTTGATATTCAAAACTTATATTTATCACAACCTGACCATGGGGAACAAGGATTAGAAATTGCAGAAGCATTTGTAAGAAGTGGTGCTGTAGACATAGTTGTTGTTGACTCTGTTGCAGCATTAACACCTAAAGCAGAAATTGAAGGTGAAATGGGAGATACACACGTTGGTTTACAAGCACGTTTGATGTCACAAGCCCTAAGAAAACTTTCAGGTGCGATATCTAAATCAAATACGACTGCAGTATTCATTAACCAAATCCGTGAGAAAGTCGGCGTTATGTTCGGTAACCCTGAAGTTACTCCAGGTGGTCGTGCACTGAAATTCTATAGCTCTGTTCGTTTAGAAGTACGCCGTGCGGAACAATTAAAACAAGGACAAGATATTGTCGGTAATAGAACTAAAATTAAAGTTGTTAAGAATAAAGTCGCACCACCATTTAGAGTTGCTGAAGTTGATATTATGTATGGTAAAGGCATCTCTAAAGAGGGGGAATTAATCGATTTAGGTGTTGAAAATGAAATCGTTGATAAGTCGGGTGCTTGGTATTCTTATAATGGCGACAGAATGGGACAAGGTAAAGAAAATGTAAAATCTTACCTTAAAGAAAACCCTGCTGTCAAAGCAGAAATAGATAGAAAGCTAAGAGAAAAATTAGGTATATTTGATGGAGATGTTGAAGAATCGGAAGCTGAAAATACAGCGACACTTTTGGATGAAGAAGAATAGGTTAAATAGTTACAATAATATATTTTGAATCATTAAGTTATTGTATTTATTTAGTAGTAAAACAAACTGAACCCTTAACAAGGCGTTTAGTTTGTTTTTTGTTTAATATAGATAAAAATTTGAAATTTTATTATTCTTTGGTTGTAATTTCTATAGGATTTTATAGTGATATATCTTAAATGGAATATGATTAGGGATGAAATATATTATATTTTGTCCTTATATACGAAGTTCATATAAGAATATAAAAATATTATGTTAAACGATTTCGTTTCAAAAATAAGATAAATTAAGGTTTAGCCAACATTAAAGTAAATTTAGTGTAAAAGAGATGCCTCAAATATTGAATTATTGTGTAGTCAAACCTTGACACTTCTTAGTTTAAAACCGTACAATTACATTGTATGATTCTTATATAACTTCATATAATCATATTGAATTTTGATATACAGAGCAAAATCCTAGATAAAAGGGGGTGTTTGTGTGAATTTGTTAAGCCTCCTACTCATTTTGCTAGGTATTATTCTCGGAGTTGTTGTAGGGTACGTTGTTGCCCGAAATATATTGCATCAAAAGCAATTACAAGCAAGACAGACTGCCGATGATATTATCGAACAAGGTAATAAAGAAGCAGAGAATATCAAGAAGGAAAAGCTTCTAGAAGCTAAAGAAGAAAACCAAGTCATAAGAGAAAAAGCTGAAAATGAGCTTCGTGAAAGGCGTGCAGATCTTCAAAAGCAAGAAGCAAGACTTCTACAAAAAGAAGAAAACTTAGAGCGAAAATCTGACCTGTTAGATAAAAAGGATGAGATTTTAGAGCAAAAAGAGTCTAAACTTGAAGAACGACAACAACAAGTAGATGCAAAAGAGAGTAGTGTTCAAACATTAATAAATAAGCATGAACAAGAATTAGAACGCATCTCTGGTCTCTCTCAAGAAGAAGCTGCACAAGAGCAACTTCAAAGAGTTGAAGAGGAATTGTCACAAGATATTGCTATACTTGTTAAGGAAAAAGAGAAAGAAGCAAAAGAAGCAGTCGATAAAAATGCAAAAGAGTTATTAGCAACTACTGTTCAAAGATTAGCTGCAGAACATACATCTGAATCAACAGTATCAGTTGTTAATTTACCAAATGACGAAATGAAAGGTCGAATCATTGGTAGAGAAGGTAGAAACATTAGAACTTTAGAAACGTTAACTGGTATTGATTTAATTATAGATGATACACCAGAAGCGGTAATTCTCTCTGGTTTTGACCCAATTAGACGTGAAATTGCAAGAACTGCATTAGTTAATCTTGTTTCAGATGGTCGTATCCATCCTGGACGTATAGAAGATATGGTAGATAAAGCTCGAAAAGAAGTAGACGATATTATTAGAGATGCTGGGGAACAAGCTACATTTGAAATAAATGTGCATAATATGCATCCAGATTTAGTGAAAATCTTAGGTCGTTTACAGTATCGTACTAGCTATGGACAAAATGTATTGAAACATTCTATTGAAGTTGCACACCTTAGTGGTATGTTAGCAGCTGAACTAGGAGAAGACGTTACATTGGCTAAACGTGCTGGACTACTTCATGACGTTGGTAAAGCAATTGATCACGAGGTTGAGGGAAGCCATGTTGAAATTGGTGTTGAATTAGCTAAAAAATATGCTGAGAATGAAACCGTTATTAATGCAATTCATTCTCACCATGGTGATGTCGAACCGACTTCTATTATTTCTATATTAGTGGCAGCTGCCGATGCGTTATCAGCAGCAAGACCAGGTGCTCGTAAAGAGACTTTAGAAAACTATATTAGAAGACTGGAAAGACTAGAAACACTTTCAGAAAGCTATGATGGTGTTGAGAAAGCATTTGCAATCCAAGCGGGTAGAGAAATTCGAGTTATCGTATCACCAGATACTATCGACGACTTAAAATCACATCGCTTAGCAAGAGATATTAAGAGCCAAATTGAAGATGAACTTCAATATCCTGGTCATATAAAAGTGACAGTTGTTCGTGAGACTAGAGCAATTGAATATGCAAAATAAGATTTAAAATATTTAACAATGAATTTTTAAACAAACTAAACGAAATTATCGTTTAGTTTGTTTTTTATATTTAAATTAGCAGATAGATTTGATGCTTACATAATTCTTAACAAATGAAAACACCTCATATGCTAAAAGTACATATGAGGTGTTAAAATCATTTATATTCATTTCCAAATTAACTTTAAATATTTTGTGCTAAAAGACTAATCTAAAATTAAGTTAATTCTAAATCAGCATTTTTAACTTCTTTAATAATTTCAGCTGTATCATAACAGTTTGTTGAAATATTAGCATATCTTTCAGCTAAACGATAAGCGTGGATATATAGTTCTAAACTTTCTTTTGCTATATCCTCTGGATCTTCGCTTTTGGATGGGTTTGCTGTAACAACTAAGTCAGCAAAATGTTGTGGGTCAATATTAATTGCCATGTATTACTTCCAACTCCTATATTTTGAATTATTTAATTCCTACTATAATTTATACCACCAATTTTATGATTAAAACTTAGTTAAATTAATGAAATTTTTATAATGATACTTTTCATCGTAAATAAATTGCATTAAACTAACATTAAGAGAGAGGATGAACATGTAAATGAGATTATTATTTATCGGAGATATAGTAGGTAAAGTAGGTCGTGAGGCTATTACAACGTATTTACCTAAATTAAAACAAACGTATCGTCCTACAGTTACTATTGTAAACGCTGAAAATGCTGCACATGGTAAAGGATTAACTGAAAAAATATATAAAGATCTATTGCGAGAAGGCGTAGATTTTATGACTATGGGTAATCATACTTTTGGCCAACGTCAAATTTATGATTTTATTGAATCGGCAAATCGTATGGTGAGACCAGCGAACTTCCCAGAAGAAGCGCCAGGGGTAGGTATGAGATTTATTCAGATCAATGAGATTAAATTAGCGATTATCAATTTACAAGGCCGTGCATTTATGCAAGATATAGATGACCCTTTTAAAAAAGCTGATGCACTTATCAAAGAGGCTCAAAAAGAAACAGACTATATTTTTGTAGATTTTCATGCTGAGACTACTTCAGAAAAAAATGCAATGGGTTGGTTCTTAGATGGTAAAGTGAGTGCGGTAGTAGGCACACATACACATATCCAAACCTCAGATGAACGTATCTTACCTGGTGGTACAGGTTATATCACAGATGTAGGGATGACGGGTTTTTATGATGGTATACTAGGAATTAATAGAGATGAAGTAATTACTCGATTTATTACAAGTTTACCTCAAAGACACGTAGTACCAGACGAAGGCAGAAGTGTATTATCAGGCGTTATTATTGATATTAATAAAGAAGGGAAAACAACACACATTGAACGAGTGTTAATTAATGATGATCATCCCTTTTAAAAAGTATCGTCCATTAGTATGAATTTGAAAAATACCACTCTTAACATAGTAATAGAGTGGTATTTTTTGATATGATGAATAATGAATTATTATAACCACTAGGAGGCAAGATGATATGAAATCACAAGTATCATGGAAAGTGGGCGGACAACAAGGCGAAGGTATTGAATCTACTGGAGAAATCTTCGCGACTGCTATGAATCGTAAGGGATACTACTTATACGGATATCGTCATTTTTCAAGTAGGATTAAAGGCGGCCACACAAATAATAAAATAAGAGTTTCTACTACGCCAGTACATGCAATTAGCGATGACTTAGATATCTTAATTGCATTTGACCAAGAAACAATAGAGCTAAACCATCAAGAAATGCGCGAAGATAGTGTGATTATTGCGGATAGTAAAGCAAAACCTGAAAAACCAGACGATTGTCGCGCACAATTAATAGATTTACCTTTTACTGCGACTGCAAAAGAATTAGGCACTGCTTTAATGAAAAATATGGTTGCAGTAGGTGCGACTTGTGCGATCATGGATTTTGATATTTCAGATTTTGAAACGCTGATTACGAATATGTTTACTAAAAAAGGTGACAAAGTTGTAGAAATGAACATAGAAGCATTGAATGAAGGTTATCGTTTAATGCATGAACAATTAACTACTGTGGATGGTGATTTTGTTTTAGAGGAAACAAAGGGTGCACCTCACTTATATATGATTGGAAATGATGCGATAGGACTAGGTGCTTTATCAGCTGGATCTAGATTTATGGCAGCTTATCCAATCACTCCTGCTTCTGAAATCATGGAATATATGATTGAAAACCTACCAAAGGTTGGCGGTACAGTTGTTCAAACTGAAGATGAAATTGCAGCGGCAAATATGGCTATTGGTTCAAATTATGCAGGTGTTCGCTCGTTTACAGCGAGCGCAGGACCTGGTCTCTCATTAATGATGGAAGCAATTGGCTTGTCAGGTATGACAGAAACACCATTTGTAGTTATTAATACGCAACGTGGCGGGCCATCTACCGGTTTACCTACAAAACAAGAACAATCTGATTTAATGCAGATGATATATGGCACACACGGCGATATCCCTAAAATTGTAATAGCGCCGACTGATGCTGAAGATGCCTTTTATTTAACTATTGAAGCATTTAATTTAGCAGAAATGTACCAATGTCCTGTAATTATATTAAGTGACTTACAATTATCATTAGGTAAACAGACTGTTGAAAAGTTAGATTATAGTAAAATTGAAATTAATCGTGGTGAAATCATCCAATCAGATATAGAACGTGAAGAAGATGATAAATCATACTTTAGACGTTATGCCCTTACAGACAGTGGCGTATCACCAAGACCTATACCAGGTGTTAAAGGTGGTATACATCATGTAACCGGTGTTGAACATAATGAAGAAGGAAAAACAAGCGAAGCTGCAGACAATAGACAACAGCAAATGGATAAACGTATGCGTAAAACAGAACATTTACTTATTCAAGATCCTGTTGAGCTAGCTGCAGAAAATGAAGTTGCAGATATTTTATATTTAGGCTTTATTTCAACAAAAGGTGCAATTCAAGAAGGAAAAGCTAGATTAGAAGAAGAAGGGCTAAAAGTAAACCATCTTCAAATTAGACAATTACATCCTTTTCCTAGTGAATCGATACAAAAAGAAGTAGATAAAGCTTCTAAAGTTGTTGTTGTGGAACATAATTATCAAGGACAACTTGCTAGCATTTTAAAAATGAATGTAAATTTAGGTGACAAATTAATTAATCAGACCAAATATGATGGTACACCATTTTTACCAAGAGAAATTGAAGCTAAAGGACTAGAAATTGCTAAAGAAATAAAGGAGTTGGTATAAATGGCAACATTTAAAGACTTTAGAAATAATGTAAAACCCAATTGGTGCCCTGGTTGTGGTGATTTTTCAGTGCAAGCAGCGATTCAAAAAGCAGCTGCAAATGTAGGGTTAGAACCTGAAGAAGTAGCTATTATTACTGGGATCGGTTGTTCAGGACGTTTGTCAGGATATGTAAATTCTTATGGTGTACATGGTATACATGGACGCTCATTGCCACTTGCTCAAGGCGTGAAAATGGCTAATAAAGATTTAACAGTAATTGCTTCAGGCGGTGACGGCGATGGTTATGCGATAGGTATGGGACATACAATCCATGCTTTACGTAGAAACATGAATATGACTTACATTGTAATGGATAATCAAATTTATGGCTTGACCAAAGGACAGACATCACCATCTTCAGCACAAGGTTTTGTAACCAAATCCACACCAAAAGGAAATATCGAACAAAATGTTGCGCCATTAGAACTAGCACTTTCATCAGGAGCAACATTTGTAGCACAAGGATTTTCAAGCGATATCAAAGGACTTACGAAAATGATTGAGGACGCCATTAATCATGATGGATTTTCGTTTGTAAATGTATTTTCACCTTGTGTAACATATAATAAAGTTAATACTTACGACTGGTTTAAAGAAAATTTAACAAGTATTGAAGAAATCGAAGACTTCGACACAACTGACAAACAAAAAGCGACTCAAAAAGTTTTAGAATATAATTCACTGCTTAAAGGTATTGTTTATCAGGATTCAGAAACGCCATCTTATGAATCGCAAATTGAAGAAATGAATGGTACACCACTTGCTAAACAAGATCTTCATATTGATGAAGCGCAATTTGAAGCCTTAACAAAACAATTCGTATAAATATATAGTAAAACTTAACTTCGTTAAGTAACAGACTGTCAACAAAGTCTTCGGCTTTGTTGACAGTCTTTTTGTATATGCTTTCCGCGAGCACTGCCTTAGCCTGTAGTCTTAGTCTAGCATCCTTCCTATAGGAAACGGCCCAAATCTATGCTAATAACGAAGTGAAAAATATAGTATATAAATTAATTGATAAAAGAAAACTTATATTTTTCAAACAATTATATAAATGTAAATAAACAAACCTTAACTGAACTATCTTCTAGGTTTGTCTACGTTCTAAAACTTAACATCGTTAAGTATTGTAACGGTTTTTTGTTTTGATTTAAATGTGAAATTGCTATAAAATTTCATAGTGTTATTAATTAACGGAGGCAATAGTTATGGTAGATAAATTTAAGTCGATGACTGAATTGGTTGCAGAGACTGCAGAACATAATGACTGGGAAATACAAACAGTAAGTAAGAAATCATCAACACTCATAACTGCAATTCATGGTGGGGCAATTGAGCGAGGAACGACAGAAATAGCACAGTTAATTAGTGAGCAAGGTAACCATAGTTTTTATACTTTTAAAGGTATAAGAAATAATAAAAATAATGAATTACATGTTACATCACGACATTTTGATGAACCAAAACTTACGCAAATGGTGTCTAGTCATCATAGCATTATATCTTTACATGGGTGTATGGGGAATGTTCCTGAAGTTTATATTGGTGGTAGAGACTTTGAACTAGCATCTGAAATAAAATTACAACTGGAAAAAGTAAACATCATTGTTAAACCGGCGCCTTCACATATATCAGGTATGCATACGGATAATTTTGTCAATGCTGGTCAAAAAAACGCTGGTGTTCAACTAGAATTAACTGTGGCATTAAGAAAACAATACTTTAACAATAATAAGTATAATTTAAATGATAGAGAAAATAGACAGAATTGGTCACAACTTATGTATTTATTTTCGACAGCTATAAATAAAGCGATAAACAATGTAGAGGGAACTATATAAATATAATTATATTGTGTTTGATAATTAAAAATATTAAGTTGCCCTTTACAAAATCTTAAGTTAATAGGAATGGGGTTTGGGAAATACAAATATAGAAACTTTGGAAGGAGTTTTTATATGACTGATAAGTATAATTCAATGTCAGAGTTGGAAGCGGAGACTATTGAACATAGTGACTGGGAAATTGTATCTCGTTACTTAGATAGTCAAGTAATTATCACTGCGATGCACGGCGGAGGTATCGAACCTGGTACAACTGAAATTGCTGATTTAACTGCGCAAAAAGGTAAGTATGATTATTTTTCTTTTAAAGGTACTAAATCAAAAGGGAATGAAGATTTACATGTAACTTCTCGAAATTATGATCAGTCTGAATTGATGAAAATGATAAAGAACAAAACATGTGCAGTAGCAATTCATGGTTGTGAAGGTAATGAAAATATTATCTATGTCGGTGGAAAAGATCAAAAACTTATTTATGAAATGACTAAGCAATTTAGGCAATTGAATATAAGCGTAGAGCAAGCGCCAGAACATATTTCAGGTGCTCATGATGATAATATAATTAATTGTTGCAAAACAGGCGCAGGCGTACAATTAGAGTTAACTCCTGGATTAAGAAAAAAGTGTTTTGACAACCAAAAATATAATAAAAAAAGTCGTGAAGATCAACATAATTGGAGTCAATTTATGGATGGATTTACCACTGCTATCGTGAAATCTATACAGAACATTCAATAATAGTGATTGCAAATTATCACTAATTGAGTTATTGTAGACTAACGATATCTACAATTAGGAAGTTGATAAAATATGAAATGTTCTAAAGCGACAGACTACGCATTACATGCACTTTTATATATGATTAAAAGTAATGGTGAATCAAGTAGGATTCCAGTACAAGATTTAGCAACAGCATTAAAAGTCTCAACAACATATTTATCGAAAATATTGACACGCCTTGTAAAGGTGGGCATCATCTCAGCTAGTAGTGGCGCGAAAGGTGGCTATCAATTAAAAACTGGTTGGGAAGACGTTTCGATATATGAAGTCATTATTACCATTGATGGCAAGCAAAGCTTATTAGAAGATAGTTTTAATCATGCTAAAGAATGTCCAATTAAACAAATTATGGACGAAGCAGAGCATAGTTTAATTACCAATTTAGAAGATAAGACGTTAAAGGACTTAGCTAATAGCTAAGTTCTTATAATTCAACCTAATTACAGATATTAAGAGTCTTTAAAAGTTATAAAGGAGCGAGGCAAATGTATTATGATGTAATTATCATTGGTGGAGGTCCAGCAGGATTAAATGCTGCACTAAATTTCGGTAGAGGTATGAAACAAACACTTGTAATCGATGAGGATAAACCACGTAATAGTGTTACTCAACTGTCACATAGTTTTTTAACGCAAGATGGTGTTACACCAACCGAATTCAAAAGAAAAGCTAAAGCAGACGTAATTAAATATAAAGATGTTACTTATTTGGAAGAACATGTAGAACAAATAGAGAAAATAGATAAGGAATTTATAGTTAAGACACAAGATCAGACATTTAATGCAAGACAAGTGTTATTAGCTACAGGATTAAGAGAACAAGGTCCTAATATTACAAATTTCAATGACTTTTATGGCCAATCTATCTTTTATTGCCCTTGGTGTGATGGTTATGAAATGCGTAATAAAAAACTTGCAGTTATTTATTCAGGTGAAATGATGCTTCATATGGTCAAACTGTTAAGTAACTTTTCACAAGACTTAGTCGTGTTTACAAATGGAGAAAAGAAGGTTCTTGAAGAAGACAAAGTATTGCTTGACAAAAAAGGTATTGATATCTATACCGAACCTATTGCACGATTGATTGGCAACAATGGACGTTTAAATGGCATTGAGTTAAACGATGAGCAAATTATTTCAGTAGAAGGTGCATTTGCTAAGATGTATTGGGATACACAATTTGATTTCTTAAATAAATTAAGTATGATACGAGACGAAGATGGTAAATTCGAAACTAATATATACGGAGAGACATCTGTTGAAGGGTTGTATGTAGCTGGTGAAGCTAAAGATAATTTTGCAGGTCAATTATTAGATTCAGCTGCTAATGGTGGCGTGATTGCAAAAATGATGATGATGAAACAGATAGAAGAAGATTTTTGATTACTAGGCGCTATAATACTTTAATATATTCATTCACTTTTAACTATGCCTTTAACTTATAATTTGATAAACTAACAATAAGTTAAATAATTAAGGGGTTGTAATAACATGAATGATACTTTGATGAGTATTCAGATTATTCCTAAAATAGCCAACGGAGAAGATGTTATTCCCTACGTAGATGAAGCAATTAAAGTCATTGATGATTCGGGATTAACATACAGAGTTGGGCCATTAGAAACAACTGTTCAAGGTGAAATGAATGAGTGCCTAATCTTAATTCAAAAATTAAATGAGCGTATGGTTGAATTAGAAATACCTAGTACAATAAGTCAAGTTAAGTTTTATCATGTACCAGAAGGTATTACTATTGAGACGCTTACCGGAAAATACGACGAAGTTTAAAATTTAACACGTGAAATTACATTAAAAGACAAACTGTAAATGCGGAGTTTGTTTATAACCTTTATTTATGTTTAGCGAGTGTAGATTAGACAAAATAATATGAATGGCCTAAATTTTAGATAAAATCATGTATTAAGTGAATTAGAGCTTAATTATATAAGGGAGCAGGAAGTGGAGCTCAGACATAATCATTTTAGAAAGATATGATTTCAGTCAGAAGCTCTTTCCCGCTCCCTCATTTGTATTTTAAAACGTTAAATTGTGATTTGATAATCTTAGTATTGAGAATATTGTGCAATAAACTGATTATTTGTTAGTCTTTTTGCACTTTGAAGTCAAATTTAATATAATATAATAATGACTATGGATAAATTTATAGAACTTTGAACGTCAAGGTTGAAAAACAAAATCTTGAGGGATATTTTAAAATACTTGTTCTTAGTTTTTATGATATAGAAAGGGTTTTGTAGAGTGAATGAAGAACAAAGAAAAAGTACTTCTATCGATATTTTAGCTGAACGAGATAAAAAGGAAAAAGACTATAGCAAGTATTTTGAACATGTGTATCAACCGCCAAGTTTAAAAGAAGCTCGTAAACGCGGTAAAGAAGAAATTAATTATAACCGTGATTTTCAAATAGATGAGAAATATAGAAATATGGGACAGGGAAAAACATTTTTAATTAAAACATATGGTTGCCAGATGAATGCGCATGATACAGAGGTAATGGCTGGTATCCTAGAGGCGTTAGGTTATACACCAACAGAAGATATTAATCAGGCAGATGTAATTTTAATTAATACATGTGCAATCCGCGAAAATGCGGAGAATAAAGTATTTAGTGAAATCGGTAACTTAAAACATTTGAAAAAAGAGAAACCAGAAACAGTAATTGGTGTCTGCGGATGTATGTCCCAAGAAGAATCTGTCGTAAATAAAATCTTAAAATCATATCAAAATGTAGATATGATTTTTGGCACACATAATATTCATCGTTTACCAGAAATACTTGAAGAAGCTTATTTATCAAAAGCGATGGTAGTTGAAGTTTGGTCAAAAGAAGGCGATGTCATTGAAAACCTTCCAAAAGTAAGAGAAGGCAATATCAAAGCGTGGGTGAATATTATGTATGGTTGTGATAAGTTTTGTACATACTGTATCGTTCCGTTTACAAGAGGTAAGGAACGTAGTAGACGACCAGAAGATATCATTGAAGAAGTAAGAGATTTAGCACGTCAAGGGTATCAAGAAATTACATTGTTAGGCCAAAATGTTAATGCTTACGGCAAAGATATAGACGGTTTAGCATACGGTTTAGGTGATTTGTTAGAGGATATCTCTCAAATTGATATTCCAAGAGTCAGGTTTACAACAAGTCATCCTTGGGACTTTACAGATAGAATGATTGAGGTTATTGCTAACGGCGGAAATATAGTTCCTCATGTTCATCTTCCAGTTCAATCGGGTAACAATGCCGTGCTTAAAATTATGGGACGTAAATACACACGTGAAAGTTACTTAGACTTAGTTAATCGCATCAAGTCAAGAATTCCTAATGTTGCTTTAACTACTGATATCATAGTTGGCTATCCAAACGAGACAGATGAACAATTCGAGGAAACATTAACACTTTATGATGAAGTTGAATTTGAACATGCATATACGTATATTTATTCTCAAAGAGATGGTACACCAGCAGCTAAAATGAAAGATAATGTGCCTTTAGACGTGAAAAAAGATAGATTACAACAATTGAATAAAAAGGTTGCATACTATTCTGAACGTGCTATGCAAGAATATGAAGGCAAAGTTGTACAAGTTTTATGTGAAGGATCTAGTAAAAAAGACGAAACAGTCTTAGCCGGTTACACTTCAAAAAACAAATTAGTCAACTTCAAAGCGCCTAAATCTATGATTGGCAAAATTGTAGATGTACAAGTAGATGAAGCGAAACAATTTTCTCTTAATGGTACATTCTTAAATGTAAGTAAACAAGCGATGGTGACACCATAATGTATGAAAAAGAAGAAATTTTAGCCGAAGCGGATCGTATTAGCGAACGCATTAAATCTTTAGATACGGTTAAGGAATATCATAATGTTGAATCGCAAATACATCAAAATAAAAATATAGAGCAGCGAATGAAAGAATTAAAAAAAAATCAAAAGCAATCGGTTAACTTACAAAATTACGGTAAGACGCAAGCATTGAAAGATTCTGAGGATAAAATTCAGCATATTGAAGAAGATATTAATATTTTACCTATTGTAGAAGAGTTTAGAGAATCACAGACTGAAGCTAATGATTTATTACAAATGATGATTAGTACCATGTCAGATCGTTTAAATCAACAACATGGAGATAAAGATTAACAGAGATTGTGGTGGAACTTGTTGGAAAGGAAATGAGCCATATGAAGACGAGAAAGTTAACGCTAACTGCAATTTTTATTGCTATAAACGTTGTGTTAAGTAGTATTATTGTAATCCCGTTAGGTCCAGTTAAAGCAGCGCCAATTCAACATTTGATTAATGTGTTATGTGCTGTACTAGTAGGGCCATGGTTTGGGCTTGCTCAAGCTTTTATTTCATCTATCATACGTATGATTTTTGGTACAGGAAGTTTCTTTGCTTTTCCGGGAAGTATGGTAGGCGTGTTGCTTGCTAGTGGTTTCTATTTTTATCGTAAACATATCTTTATGGCAGCAGTAGGAGAAGTAATAGGTACAGGCATTATTGGTAGTATAATGTGCATACCGTTAGCATGGATTTTAGGCTTTTCAAACTTTGCCGTTAAACCTTTAATGACAGCCTTTATTGTATCAAGTGTTATTGGTGCCATCATTAGTTACATCATTTTAATGATATTGAAAAGAAAAGGTATATTAAAAAAATATTTATAATCAATCTTAATAAATCAAGTTAAGGCACTTTGTTACTAATATGAGTATGGTTTAATAGATTTACTGCAGAAGTATATCTATTAAATCAATCATTTACAAAGTTGTCTTAATTTTTTTGTTCTTAATTAATCTTTAACTTATGAAAAGATTAAGTTAATAAACAAGGGTCTGTATATTAATTTAATAAATGGGCGAAAATTGAAAACATATGTTAAAATTTAAGAGTTAAATTAACTAAATTAGTTAAAGAATATGA
The DNA here is from genome assembly GCF_054031535.1 of Staphylococcus sp. mip270_02. NCBI lineage: Bacteria > Bacillati > Bacillota > Bacilli > Caryophanales > Staphylococcaceae > Staphylococcus > Staphylococcus sp. mip270_02. The sequence continues at coordinate 2,007,762 of NZ_CM132934.1, read as the reverse complement.
GCGGGTATGATTAAAAAATCAATGAAAAGTATTCAGAAACGCACGGTATCGCATGTATATTCAGTAAGTAAATGTGCCTGATCGTTGATGAAAAGTAATCATTAAATTAATTTATAAAACAAAAAGTTTAAATGAAAACCAATACATAAGAATTTAAAAAAGGACTGTGACATATTAATATGACAAATCAAACGCCAATGATGCAACAGTATTTAAAAATCAAATCGCAATATCAAGATTGTCTCTTATTTTTTAGACTAGGGGATTTTTACGAAATGTTTTTCGAGGATGCTAAAGTTGCATCTAGAGTTTTAGAAATAACATTAACAAAACGTGACGCTAAAAAAGAAGACCCAATACCAATGTGCGGCGTGCCTTATCATTCTGCGGATGGTTATATTGAAACTTTGATCAGTAATGGCTATAAAGTAGCTATTTGTGAACAAATGGAAGATCCAAGGCAGACAAAAGGTATGGTTCGCCGAGAAGTGGTACGTATAGTTACACCGGGGACAGTGATGGACCAAGGCGGCGTCGATGAAAAGCAAAACAATTATATATTAAGTTTTATTCAAGGTGCCTCATCATATGCATTAAGTTATTGTGATGTATCAACAGGTGAATTGAAGGCTACTCATTTTGAAGATGAAGCGACATTAATTAATGAAATTACAACAATTAATCCTAATGAAATCGTTGTTAATGAAGAAATTGGTGAAACGTTAAAACGCCAAATTAGTTTAACTACCGAGACAATTACTGTGTTATCAGATATTTCTAATGCGAGTTATGAAGTGAATAATATGACGGAAACATATTTGTTTAATGCAACTCAACTATTGTTAGATTATATCCACCATACACAAAAAAGAGATTTATCACATATTGAAACCGTAATTAAGTACGAAGCTATTGATTTTATGAAAATGGATTTCTATGCAAAACGTAATTTAGAATTGACTGAAAGTATACGTTTGAAAACTAAAAAAGGTACATTGTTATGGCTAATGGATGAAACTAAAACACCCATGGGGGCTAGACGCTTAAAGCAATGGATTGATCGTCCACTTATTCAAAAATCACAAATCGAGTCTCGTTTAGATACAGTTAGTCAATTTATAAATCATTTTATTGAAAGAGACACTTTACGTAATCATTTAAATCAAGTATATGATATTGAGAGATTAGTGGGACGTGTGAGCTATGGCAATGTCAATGCACGTGATTTGATTCAGTTGAAACATTCAATTTCAGAAATACCAAATATTAAACACTTATTAGAAGATTTCGATGAACAAATGACTGCACAGTTTAAGGCATTAGAACCTTTAGATGATTTATTAGCTTTATTAGAAGAAAGTTTAAAAGAAGAACCACCGATTTCAGTTAAAGAAGGCGGCTTGTTTAAAGCTGGCTTTAACAGTGAATTAGATAGTTATTTGGAAGCTTCAAAAAACGGAAAAACATGGCTAGCAGAATTACAAGCCAAAGAACGTGAAAGAACTGGTATTAAATCACTGAAAATCAGTTTCAATAAAGTATTTGGTTACTTTATTGAAATCACACGAGCTAACTTACAAGGTTTTGACCCTACAGATTTTGGATATCATAGAAAGCAGACACTTTCAAATGCCGAACGTTTTATAACAGACGAGTTGAAAGAAAAAGAGGATATTATCCTAGGAGCTGAAGACAAAGCAATTGAATTAGAGTATCAATTATTTGTAGAGCTTAGAGAGCAAATTAAATCATATACAGAGCGATTACAAAAACAAGCAAAAGTGATATCGGAGCTTGATTGTTTACAAAGTTTTGCAGAAATTGCTCAAAAATATAATTACTCACGACCTACTTTTAGCGAAGATAAAACGTTAGAGCTTATTAATTCGAGACATCCAGTTGTAGAACGTGTGATGGATCATAATGACTACGTGCCTAATGATTGTGCACTTAATCAAGATACATTTATATATTTGATTACTGGTCCAAATATGTCAGGTAAATCAACTTATATGAGACAAGTAGCCATTATTAGTATCATGGCGCAGATGGGAGCTTATGTGCCATGTGAATCGGCAACATTACCTGTTTTTGATCAGATTTTTACTAGAATTGGTGCTGCCGATGATTTAGTTTCAGGTAAAAGTACATTTATGGTTGAAATGCTAGAAGCGCAAAAAGCACTTGCTCATGCTACTGAAGATAGTCTAATCATTTTTGATGAAATAGGACGTGGTACATCTACTTATGATGGTTTGGCATTAGCCCAAGCGATGATTGAATATGTTGCACATACTTCAAATGCTAAAACGTTATTTTCAACACATTACCATGAATTGACTACACTAGATCAGTCGTTGCCTTGTTTGAAAAATGTACATGTTGCAGCAAATGAATATAAAGGTGAATTGATATTCCTTCATAAGGTGAAAGACGGTGCGGTTGATGATAGTTACGGTATACAAGTAGCTAAATTAGCAAATTTACCAGATGCAGTGATTGATAGAGCTCAAGTAATATTAGATGCTTTTGAACAAAGCAATAAACAAGAAACTAAAGTTGACGTAAATACTGTAGAATTAGAGAATAGTAGCAACGAGCCATTTAATGATTCAGTAAATGACTCACATGCAACGTATCAATATCAAACACCAGATGCTAAGAAATCTGCTAGCCAAGAGCAAAGTCAATTTGAACAGGCGGCATTTGATTTATTCGATACCTCTGCAAAACAAAGTGAAATTGAAAATGAAATTAAAACATTAAACCTATCTAATATGACGCCTATAGAAGCACTTGTGAAACTAAGTGAATTACAAAGACAATTGAAATAGAGGTGAAGTCAAATGGGTAAAATTAAAGAGTTACAGACATCATTAGCAAATAAAATTGCTGCTGGAGAAGTTGTTGAACGTCCAGGGTCAGTAGTTAAAGAATTATTAGAAAATGCCATTGACGCCCAAGCGACCGAAATCAATATAGAAGTAGCGCAGTCTGGTGTTGAGTCTATCCGCGTAGTCGATAATGGTACTGGGATTGCCATAGATGATTTAGGGCTTGTATTTCATCGCCATGCTACGAGTAAATTAGATCAAGATGACGATTTGTTCCATATACGTACGTTAGGCTTCCGAGGAGAAGCTTTAGCAAGTATATCTTCAGTGTCGAAAGTGACACTGAAGACTTGTACAGATAATGAAGAAGGGCAAGAAATTTATGTCGAAAATGGTGAAATTCTTAATCAAAAACCAGCAAAAGCTAAACGTGGTACAGATATTTTAGTTGAATCACTATTTTATAATACACCTGCACGTCTCAAATATATTAAAAGTTTATATACAGAATTAGGTAAAATAACGGATATTGTGAATCGTATGGCAATGAGTCATCCTGATATACGTATTTCATTGATTTCTGATGGTAAGACTATTATTAAGACAAATGGTTCTGGCCGTACAAATGAAGTTATGGCTGAAATATATGGTATGAAAGTAGCTAAAGATTTAGTTCATATTACTGGAGATACGAGTGATTACCATTTAGAAGGTTATGTCGCAAAACCTGAGCACTCTAGAAGTAATAAACATTATATTTCTATTTTTATAAATGGTAGATACATTAAAAACTTTTTACTTAATAAGGCAATTCAGGAAGGTTATCATACGCTATTGATGATTGGCCGATTCCCTATTTGTTACATTAATATAGAAATGGACCCTATACTAGTAGATGTCAATGTACATCCAACTAAACTAGAAGTAAGACTTTCCAAAGAAGATCAACTCTTTGACTTAATAGTTGAAAAAATTCGTGATGCATTTCAAGATCGTATTTTAATTCCGCAAAACGACATGGATAAAATCGCTAAGAAAAATAAAGTGCTGGATAAATTTGAACAGCAAAAAATGGATTTTGAAAAACGTAAACAACAAAACGAACTTCAACAACAACCTTTTCGTGATGAGGTACAAGGCTATGAAAACCATGAAAGTCATGAACCAAAATCGCAAACTCAATTAAAATATAATACTGAAAATAAGCCTAATAATAATGATGTTCAATCAACTATACAGGAAACAGATGTCAATAATGACGAGTATGCACAATCGCAAAGAGCGTTATTAAATGAAATGGATACTTATGAACAAGAATCAACGCTCGATCAGAAGAACCGACACGAAACTTTTAACCAAGATGACATGGAGCAAGATATCGCAAGTCAAGATATCAAAGGTAGTGTTAGTAAAGATGCCTCAAGACGTGTACCTTATATGGAAGTAGTTGGCCAAGTCCATGGTACATATATAATCGCTCAAAACGAACAAGGTATGTACATGATTGATCAACATGCGGCTCAAGAACGGATTAAATATGAGTATTTTAGAGAGAAAATTGGTGAAGTTTCAAATGAAATCCAAAATTTATTAATTCCTTTAACGTTCCACTTTTCTACAGATGAACTGATGATTATAAATCAACACAAAGAAGAATTAGATAAAGTTGGTGTGCATTTAGAACCATTCGGTGGTAATGATTATATAGTAGATAGTTATCCAGTTTGGTTCCCTGCGTCTGAAGCGGAAGAAATTATAAAAGATATGATTGAATATGTATTAGAGCATAAGAAAGTTAATGTCAAAAAAATACGTGAAGAAGCTGCGATTATGATGAGTTGCAAACAATCTATTAAAGCCAATCACTATTTGAAAAATAATGAAATGGCCGATTTAGTTAATCAATTAAGAGAAACTGAAGATCCTTTTACTTGTCCACATGGCAGACCGATTATTATAAACTTTTCAAATTATGAATTAGAGCGACTGTTCAAACGAATTATCTAGGAGGTTAGTGGATGAAACCACATATTTTACCAGCTATTCGATCAATGAAAGACTTGGAGAAAATGATACAAACGGATTATAAAGAATGTGTGTTACTAGATACACATATTGGACATGTTAAAAGCATTATGGAATTACTTAAGAAGAACAAAATTGAAACGTATATGCATATCGATTTAATTAAAGGTATGAGTCATGATGAATTTGCATGTGAATATATCATACAAAATTATCATCCTAAGGGTATAGTTTCTACTAAAACAAAGGTAATCAATAAGGCGAAATCATTGAATACAACGACTGTTTTTCGAGTGTTTATATTAGATAGTCACGCTTTATCACGAAGCATAGAATTAATTAAACGTGTAGAACCTGATTATGTAGAAGTTTTACCAGGAATTGCCAGTAAAGTAATTCAAATTATTAATGAAGAAACAAATACTTCTGTAATAGCTGGAGGTTTAATCAACACAGTAGATGAAGTTGAAGTAGCGGTCGAAAATGGTGCTAAATATATTACCACAAGTGATAGACATTTATGGTAAATCGATAGTACTTTAATTAATTCAAAAACAACAAATTAAATTCAAAAGTTAGCCATTTAAGCATAAGGTAATCTCATTGCCGCATTAAATGAGCTAGCTTTTTTTATAAAATTTTTATGGGGTGATTAATTATGTTAAAACCGCAAAAGTTAAAACGGGGAGATACGGTTGCTATTGTATCGCTATCTTCAGGTATCGCAGGTGATGATTCTATTATATGGCGAACATATCAAGGAATACAAAGATTACAAGAGATTTTCGGTTTGAAAGTAAAAATAATGCCGCATGCACTAAAGGGCAGTGAGTTTATACAACAACATCCAGAATTGCGTGCCTCAGACCTAAATGAAGCTATAAGAGATAGAGAAGTTAAAGCTATTATAAGTTGTATTGGTGGGGATGATGCGATTAGGATATGGCCTTATGTAGATCGTGAAGCACTCCAAAACTTCCCGAAAATTTTCTCAGGGTATTCAGATTCAACAACAGTACATATGATGTTTTATAAAATGGGAATCACTAGTTTTTACGGTCCAGCGTTGTTAACAGATTTTGCAGAGAATATTAACATGGATTGTTATACTATAAAAGATATAGAAAAGAATTGGTTTAATAGTGAACCAATTGGTGAAGTGAGACCTGCAAAATATATTAGACCTTATGGATTAAGTTGGAATGTTGAAAATAAAACAATAGCGAGACCGGTTATACAACAACAAGGATATATTTTCTTACAGGGACAAAGACAAGTTAATATCAAAGGACACTTAATAGGTGGGAATTTGGAAACACTTGTAGATATTATAGATTCTGAATTATTTCCGCAACTAAATGATTTTGAACAGGCTATTTTATTTTTAGAAACTTCGGAAGATATGCCTAACCCTGATGAATTTAGAGACATGTTGTTTCAATTGCTTAAAAAGGGAGTGTTCCATAGAGTTAACGGTATAATATTCGGTAAACCATTTAACAATACTTATTATGAGCAATATAAAGATGAAATATTGACATTTTTCAACGTAGAACCACTCAAGCAATTACCTATATTATATAATTTGTCATTTGGTCATAACGAACCTAAACATATATTGCCTTATGGTGTTGAAGCACAAATTAATTGCGAAACTAAACAATTTTTTATTACTGAAAAAGCTGTTACTGAGGATTAATTTGTGACAAGATTTTAACAAAATATTTGACAACGCTTACAAAATCGGTGTAAGATGAATTTAAGTTAATAATTAGAACAGAGATGGGAGATTTCTACAGTAATTAAACCGGTGGTTCGAAACTGGCTATAATTGTAGGGGTCTCTCTATCTATTTTTAGGAGGAGTCTCTATGAGTGTATATTTTGCTGAATTCTTGGGAACAGCAATATTAGTATTATTTGGGGGAGGCGTTTGTGCCAACGTCAATTTGAAAAAAAGTGCTGGTAACGGCGCGGATTGGGTTGTTATTGCATTAGGTTGGGGACTTGCGGTTACAATGGGAGTCTATGCTGTCGGTAATATTTCAGGCGCGCATCTTAACCCCGCGGTAACACTTGCGTTCGCTATGGATGGTGCTTTAAGTTGGGGCATGGTACCAGGGTATATAATTTGCCAAATTCTAGGTGGTATTACTGGTGGTATCGTTGTTTGGTTAATGTATTTAGCACACTGGAAACAAACGGAAGATCAAGGAGCAAAATTAGGTGTATTCTCTACTGCGCCTGCAATTAAAAACTATTTTGCAAACTTCTTAAGTGAAATTATTGGTACTGCTGCTCTAACATTAGGCTTAATGTTTATAGGTATGAATAAAATCGCTGATGGTTTAAATCCATTAATCGTTGGTAGCTTGATTATTGCAATTGGTTTAAGTTTAGGTGGTCCAACTGGTTATGCGATTAACCCAGCTCGTGACTTAGGTCCGCGTATTGCGCATGCGATATTACCAATTGCAGGTAAAGGTAATTCGAATTGGAGTTATGCAATTGTTCCTGTTTTAGGCCCCGTCACAGGTGGTATGATTGGTGCTGTTATTTATAGATTAGTTTACAAAGGGGCATTTGATATGATGTCAGTTGTAGCAATAGTATTACTAATAGTTACAGTTGCCCTTGGTATTGTGTTAAATAAATCTAAAAGTGCAAAAGGTATCGAATCGGTTTATTAATTAAGTTTCAACAGCCCTGTTTATAAGTTAAAATATAAACAGGCTTTATAATATATAAATATAAGTAATAAAAGCATGTTTGTAGAGTGAGTTATTTGGCAATGTGTAAATTAGACGTTTAAAGTGTCAAATTTTACATATACTATGTAAAAAGCGAACATGATAAAAGGGAGATTATAATTATGGAAAAATATATCTTATCAATTGACCAAGGAACTACAAGTTCAAGAGCAATTCTCTTTGACCAAGATGGTAAAATCAAAGGTGTAGCACAACGCGAATTTAAACAATTCTTCCCTAAATCAGGTTGGGTAGAACATGATGCAAATGAAATTTGGACATCAGTTTTAGCGGTTATCGCTGAAGTTTTAAATGAAGAAAATGTCGGTGCAGATCAAATCGCTAGTATCGGTATTACTAACCAACGCGAAACAACAGTAGTATGGGATAAAGAAACATCACGTCCTATCTACCATGCAATTGTATGGCAATCTCGTCAAACTCAAAGCATTTGTCAAGATTTAAAAGAACAAGGTCTAGAAGATAAATTCCGTGAGAAAACAGGTTTGTTATTAGACCCTTATTTTGCAGGTACAAAAGTAAAATGGATTTTAGATAATGTTGAAGGTGCGAGAGAAAAAGCTGATAATGACGAACTATTATTCGGAACAATTGATTCGTGGTTAGTTTGGAAATTATCTGGTGGTAAAGCACATATTACAGATTATACAAATGCAAGCCGTACATTAATTTATAACATTCATGAGTTAGAATGGGATCAAGAGTTACTTGATATTTTAGAAATTCCTAATTCTATGCTACCTGAAGTGAAAGCATCAAGTGAAGTCTATGCAAATACAATTGATTATCACTTCTTCGGTAAAGAAGTACCGATTTCTGGTATTGCTGGTGACCAACAAGCAGCTTTATTTGGACAAGCTTGCTTTAACCGTGGTGATGTGAAAAACACTTACGGTACTGGTGGATTCATGTTGATGAATACTGGTGAAGAAGCTGTTACATCTAAGAGTGGTTTATTAACAACTATTGCATATGGGATAGATGGTAAAGTGAATTATGCACTTGAGGGTTCTATTTTCGTATCTGGTTCTGCAATTCAATGGTTACGTGATGGTCTTAGAATGATTAATTCTGCTCCACAATCAGAGAATTATGCTGAGCGTGTTGAATCTTCAGAAGGTGTATATGTTGTACCAGCGTTTGTTGGTTTAGGTACACCTTATTGGGATGCAGAAGCACGAGGTGCAATTTTCGGCTTAACACGTGGTACAGAAAAAGAACATTTCATCCGTGCGACATTAGAATCATTGTGTTATCAAACGCGTGATGTATTAGAAGCAATGGAAAAAGATTCTGACATTACAGTAAATAATCTACGTGTTGATGGTGGCGCTGTAAAAAATAATTTCATTATGCAATTCCAAGCTGACTTATTAAATGTTGGGGTAGAACGCCCAGAAATTAATGAAACGACAGCTTTAGGTGCTGCATACTTAGCAGGACTTGCTGTAGGATTCTGGGACAGTAAAGATGAAATTGCTAATCGTTGGAAACTTGAAAAAGATTTCACACCGAATATGGAAGATAAAGAAAGAGAGAAATTATATAAAGGCTGGAAAAAAGCTGTAGAAGCAACTCAAGTCTTTAAATTAGAAGATGAATAAAAAAATAGACTAAAAGTTGTTATGTATGCTACAATATGGGTAAGTTAATAATACAGAGATGAGAAATGAGAGATTCAGTTCGTACAATTATATATGTATGGGATGAGTCTCTCTTTTTTTATTATTTTAGGAGGCCTAGTTTTTATGAGTTTATCAACATTAAAAAGAGAACAGATCAAGAAAGATTTGAAAAATAAAGATTTTGACGTTGTCATTATTGGCGGCGGTATTACTGGAGCAGGTATTGCTTTAGATGCTAGTCAAAGAGGTATGAAAGTTGCTTTAGTAGAAATGCAAGACTTTGCACAAGGTACAAGCTCACGTTCTACTAAATTAGTACATGGTGGCTTACGTTACTTGAAACAACTACAAGTTGGAGTTGTAGCAGAAACTGGTCGTGAACGCGCAATTGTATATGAAAATGGACCACACGTAACAACACCTGAGCGTATGCTTTTACCAATGCACAAAGGCGGTTCAATGGGTAAATTCACTACTGCTATCGGTTTAACAATGTATGATAGATTAGCTGGTGTTAAAAAGGCAGAACGCAAAACAATGTTAAATGCTAAAGAAACATTAGAAAAAGAACCACTTGTTAAAAAATCTGGTCTTAAAGGTGGCGGTTCTTACGTTGAGTATCGTACTGATGACGCTCGTTTAACAATAGAAGTTATGAAACGTGCAGAAGAAAAAGGCGCAACGATTATTAACCATACAAAATCTATTCATTTCACATATGATTCCAATGAACAAGTTAATGGTATTCAAGTAGAAGATCAAATTAACAATGAAACTTATCCAATAAAAGCTAAAAAAGTTATCAATGCAAGTGGTCCATGGGTAGACGAAGTTCGCAGTGGTGACTATGCTAGAAATAATAAACAATTACGCTTAACTAAAGGTGTTCACATTGTTATTGATCAATCTAAATTCCCATTAGGTCAAGCTGTTTATTTTGATACTGAAAAAGATGGTCGTATGATTTTTGCTATACCACGTGAAGGTAAAGCTTATGTAGGTACAACAGATACATTCTATAATAACGACAAAGCTTCACCACTTGCTACGCAAGAAGACAGAGATTACTTAATTGAGGCAATCAATTATATGTTCCCAGATGTAGACGTTAAAGATGAAGACATTGAATCATCATGGGCTGGAATTAGACCATTAATTTTAGAAGAAGGTAAAGACCCATCTGAAATTTCCCGTAAAGATGAAGTTTGGGAAGGTAAATCAGGTCTATTAACAATTGCTGGTGGTAAATTAACTGGTTACCGCCACATGGCTTTAGAAATTGTAGACTTATTATCAAAACGTTTGAAAGAGCAATATGGTATGAAATTTGCTAAATGTGCTACAAAACATTTAACAATTTCTGGTGGAGATGTTGGTGGCAGTAAAAACTTTGAACAATTCATCGACCAAAAAGTTGAAGAAGCTAAATCATACCAAATAGACGAAGCAACAGCACGTCACTTTGCTTCTAAGTATGGTTCTAATGCTGAAGAATTATTTAAAATTGCACAAACAGCTCAACATCAAGATACTGGATTGCCATTAGATATTTATACAGAATTAATTTATTCAATACAAAATGAAATGGTGCACCGTCCAACTGACTTCTTTATTCGTCGTACGGGTAAACTTTATTTCAAAATTGATGATGTATTAAATTATAAAGAGCAAGTTATTGAAGTTATGAGCGACTTATTAGGTTACACTAATATTCAAAAAGAAGCTTATACAAAAGAATTACAAATCGCTATTGATGAAGCACAAACTGGTAACCAGCAACCAGCAGAAAAAGAATAATTATTTTAAATTTTGTACTACAAAGTTTAAAAGAAAAGCAGCTACTGACTCTATTGAGTTAGTAGCTGCTTTTTATAAAATAGAAATTGTCACTTATGACTAAATACTTAGCGTAGTATTTGATAACATGATATTTTGAAGGTATATTGTATAATATAGATAATGATAATCGTATGGTATGGGAGGCTAAACACATGAGTAAAAATGAATTTAAAATAACAGTTTCAGACGGGACAATGTTAGAAGTTAAATTAGATAAAGCTAAAAATGAAACAATTGGTATCGTGCATTTACTTCATGGTATGGCTGAGCATATGGATAGATACGATCATCTAGTTGAATCGTTAAATCAGCAAGGTTACGATGTATTGCGTCATAACCATAGAGGTCATGGTAAAGAGATTGACGATAGTGAAAGAGGAAATATTGATAATATGTCGCAAGTAGCTGATGATACATATGAAATAGCACAAACAATGTGTGCACATTATTATAATATACCTTACATTGTAATCGGGCACTCTATGGGGTCAATTATTGCACGTATTTTTGTTCAAAAATATCCAGATGCTGCACAAGGGGTAATTTTATCAGGAACGACACAATATCCTAAATATAAAGCTGTATTGCTAAGAATGGTTTTAAAATTAATCACACTAATTTCAGGGAAAAAACGGCGTTTAAATTGGTTGAATCGTATTATGTATAGAACATTTAACAAAAATATAGTTAATCAGCAAACAACAAGTGATTGGTTATCTAGTAATCCTGAAGAAGTGAAACAATTTATCAAAGATCCTTATACAGGTTTCTTGGTATCTAACCAATTGATCTACGAATCAATGAAACATATGTTACTGACAAGCAGTGGTAAAAATATGAAAAAAATCAATCCAAGTCTTCCAATTTTATTAATATCTGGTAAAGATGATCCATTAAGTGAATATGGTAAAGGAATAAGAAAATTAGGTAATTTATATAAAAAAGCAGGGGTTAAGCATATCACTGTACACTTGTATAAAAACAAGAGACATGAAGTATTATTTGAGCAAGGTTATACAGAAACATGGCAACATATGTATGAGTGGATAGAAAAACAAATTTTAAAAAAGTACAAATAGAAAAAGAGAGTTGATACACGTGCAAAGCGACAAACCATTTTTAATCGTATTAGTAGGACCAACGGCTGTGGGCAAAACAGAATTTAGCATTGAATTAGCAAAGAAAGTGAATGGTGAAATTATTAGTGGTGATTCAATGCAAGTTTATAAACAAATGGATATTGGAACTGCTAAAATTACGCAAGACGAGATGTCAGGTATCCCTCATCATATGATTGATATTTTAGAACCGGATGAAAACTTTTCAGCATATGAATTTAAAAATAGAGCGCAACGATTAATTAAAGATATTATAGCGAGAGGACGTGTGCCTATTATTGCAGGCGGCACAGGTCTATATATTCAATCTCTTATCTATAATTATGAGTTTGAAGATGAAACTATTTCAGAACAGAAAAGTTTAGAAATTGAAGCAAAGTTATCTGAACTTGATAAATTATCAAATGAGGCGTTGCATCGATACTTGGCGTCTTTTGATGAGGTCTCTGCACAAGAAATACACCCAAATAATCGAAAAAGAGTTAGAAGAGCGATACAATATTATTTAAAAACAAAAAAACTTTTAAGTTCTCGCAAGAAAGTACAACAATTTACTGAAAATTATGATACATTATTATTAGGGATAGAAATGTCGCGTGACATATTATATCAAAGAATTAATAAACGCGTAGATATAATGTTGGAGCGTGGATTAGTTAGTGAAGTGCAACAACTCGTTGATAACGGATATGAAACTAGTCAAAGTATGCAAGCGATAGGATACAAAGAAATTGTACCAGTCATCAAACAAGAATTAAGTTTAGATGAAGCAACTGAAAAATTAAAACAGCATTCTAGAAATTACGCTAAGCGACAAATGACTTGGTTTAAAAACAAGCTCGACGTGTTGTGGTTAGATAGAGAGAAAATGTCACTATCATTGATGTTAGAAGAGGTTTCAGTCCAAATACAGAAAAGGAGAACATAATATGAATACAACAGAGAACATCCAAGATAAATTCCTTGGGCAATTTAAGGCTGATCAAACAAAGGTAGTTGTGTTTTTAGTGAATGGTTTTCAAATGAAAGGTATTATCGAAGATTATGATAAGTATTTAGTATGCTTATTATCACAAGGCAAACAGCATTTAATTTACAAACATGCGATTAGTACATTTACAATTGACGATTCAAACAATAACGAGGAAGTATAAAAATTCTACATTTTAAAAATTAACATTTAATATGATACTTTATGTATAAAGTAGAAGAGGCAGAGACGTAAATATCTCTGTCTAAAGCATGAACGCCAGTTTCTATTTATCTCAATAGGAAACTGGCGTTTTCATTTTTTTGAACAATTTATGGCTTATGGCATACTCTCACTCTTATGTACAAAGCAGTGAGATTTGTACATAAAAAGAACTAATCCATTTTTTTAATCTGGATTAGTCCTTTTGAGAAAGGGTATTTAAGTCCCTATCTTTAGTATCTTTCTATAAGTAGCGATAACTAAATCTTTATTGATCATCGGTTTAAAGTATAACTTATTAAATTACATAGTCTGAATTATGATCTTATTGCTTTTAAAAATTATTCGAACATTTATTGAGATTCTTATTTCAAGTGATTCCAGTTATATTAAAGTAGAGCTTCAATCTCAGATTCAATTTGATTTGGTTTCTTTTGTGGAGAGAAACGATGAACGACGTTCCCTTGTTTATCAACTAAGAATTTTGTGAAATTCCATTTAATTTTTTCGTTGAATAACCCATTTTGCGCTTCTGTTAAAAATTTATAAAGTGGGTGTTGGTTTTCTCCTTTAACATCTATTTTTTCATGCATTGGAAAAGAAACACCGTAATTAATTTTGCAATTTTGTGTGGCTTCTTCACCGTTACCAGGTTCTTGACCACCGAATTGGTTACATGGGAATCCTAAAACGATGAAATCTTGATCTTTATATTTCTCATACAATTCTTGTAAACCTTCAAACTGAGGTGTGAATCCACATTCACTAGCAGTATTCACAATCAGCATAACTTTATCTTTATATGTGTCTAAATGATATGTTTCTCCATTTGGCTGTTGAACTTCTATATCATATATAGTCATTTTAATTCACCTCTTTATATTAATTTAACACAATTTGAGTTTATAGTCTTTATATTGGCACTGTGATAGAATGGCTAAGAAAACTTGGAAAAGAGGTGCATATTATGACCCAATATCAAACGCATACCACCGAACAAAAATTAGAGACAGCTATATTAATTGGAGTACATGCTCAAACAGATAATGATTTTAATTTCGAATCTACGATGGAAGAGTTGGCATCTCTTTCCAGAACATGTCAATTGGACGTTCAAGAGCAATTTACTCAAAATAGAATAAACGTTGATAACAAATATTATGTTGGTAAAGGTAAATTAGATGAGATAAAAGCATATGTTGAATTTCATGATATTGATGTTATCGTGGCGAACGATGAATTGACAACAGCGCAATCTAAGACACTCAACGGTAATTTAAATGTTAAAATCATTGATAGAACACAGCTTATATTAGAAATATTTGCTTTAAGAGCACGTAGTAAAGAAGGTAAATTACAAGTAGAATTAGCTCAATTAGATTATTTAATGCCTAGATTGCAAGGACACGGGAGAAGCTTATCGCGTTTAGGTGGTGGAATCGGTACAAGAGGCCCTGGTGAAACAAAGCTTGAAATGGACCGCAGACATATAAGAACAAGAATGAATGAAATCAAGCACCAGTTAGAAACTGTAGTAGAGCATCGTGAACGTTATCGTAACAATCGCGAACAAAATCATGTGTTTCAAGTTGCACTGGTTGGTTACACAAATGCTGGTAAATCATCGTGGTTTAACGCATTAGCTAAAGAAACAACGTATGAAAAGAATTTATTGTTTGCAACGCTTGATCCTAAAACGAGACAAATTCAAATTAACGATGGGTTTAATCTCATTATTTCTGATACGGTTGGTTTTATACAAAAATTACCAACAACGCTTATTGCTGCTTTTAAATCCACTTTAGAAGAAGCTAAAAATGCAGATTTACTGTTACATGTAGTAGATAGTAGTCATCCAGAATATCGAGCGCAATATGATACGGTGAATCAAATTATTGGTGATTTAGAAATGGGACAAATCCCTCAAGCGATTATCTTTAATAAAAAAGATTTGCATGAAGGGACATTACCAGCTACAAATAAACCGCATGTTTTTGTTTCGAGTAAAGAACAAGAAGATGTAGAAAAGGTTAAAGAACTTTTATATAATGAAGTGAAAAAAGTATTAACTTATTATGAAGAGGATGTACCAAGTTCAGATGCCGATCGTTTATATTTTTTAAAACAAAATACATTAGTGTCTGAATTGAATTTTAACGAAACAACTGCGACTTATGAAGTGAAAGGCTATAAAAAAGAGTAGAAGGAAGTAATGATTAATGGAAGAGATGAAACAACTGATTGCAGAAACTGAAGAAACATTAGCACCTTATTTTAAAGATATTGAAGAGGTTGCCTATGCGAATCAAGAAAAAGTATTAAATGCTTTTCATGCAGTCAAAGCAACAGAAAATGACTTACAAGGTACTACTGGCTACGGTTATGATGACTTAGGTCGAGATCACCTTGAAGCAATTTATGCACACGCTTTTAAAGCGGAAGATGCGATTGTAAGACCTCAAATTATCTCTGGTACACACGCGATTACAATTGCCTTGCAGAGCGTTTTGAAATATGGAGATGAACTTTTATATATTACAGGTAACCCATATGATACATTGTTAGAAGTAATAGGTATTAATGGCAATGGGATAGAAAGTTTGAAAGAACATGGCGTGAGTTATGATAAGGTTGATTTAAAAGAGGGCGACATTGATATTCAATCCGTGTTCAAACAAATTAAACCACAAACAAAAGTAATTGCTATCCAAAGATCGAAAGGTTACGATCAACGCCCTTCAATTAAATTAGATTTAATCGAACAGGCAATACAACAAATAAAAGCACGATATCCTGATATAATCATTTTTGTAGATAATTGCTACGGTGAATTTGTTGAAAAACGTGAACCTATTGAATGTGGTGCAGATTTAATTGCGGGATCATTGATTAAAAATCCAGGTGGCGGCTTAGCAAAAATTGGTGGTTATATCGCAGGTGAAAAAGCGCTAGTCGAAAGATGTGGTTATCGATTAACTGCGCCAGGTATAGGAAAAGAAGCGGGTGCTTCGCTAAATTCCCTTCAAGAAATGTATCAGGGATTTTTTCTTGCGCCACACGTAGTAAGCCAAAGTTTAAAAGGCGCATTATTTACTAGTTTATTATTAGAGAAAATGGATATGCGTACAGCACCGCGCTATGACGTAGAGAGAACTGATTTGATACAAACTGTGTCATTTGATACAAAAGAACAAATGATTCTATTTTGCCAAAGTATCCAACAAGCTTCTCCAATAAATGCACATTTCAGTCCAGAACCAGCTTATATGCCTGGTTATGAAGATGATGTAATCATGGCGGCAGGTACCTTTGTACAAGGATCTTCTATAGAATTGTCGGCAGATGGCCCGATAAGGCCACCGTATGAAGTGTATGTACAAGGTGGTTTAACATATGAACACGTTAAATTAGCTGTTACTAGAGCGGCACAAAAATTAAAAACACAACAACTTGTATAAATAATAATTATTTACCATATATTTTATTTTATGATGAACTAAAATTGAGTACTAATTTTATGAATCATAGGCAAAATATATGGTATTTTTTTGAAAAAATTTAAGGAATTTTCTAAAAACTTAGCTGATTAATGGATAGAAAGCGTCTTAAGAGTAGTTATAGCAAGGGGTTAAATGACATGTAAGAAAACCTTACATATCTTTGAATTAATTTAGTTATTATGCTAAATTTATTACAAGTTCAAAAATAGAGGTGATCGGATTGAAGTCAAATGATACATTAAGACGAAGTATGCCGGTTTTCCCTATGAGTGTTGTAACAAAATTAAGCGAATTGACTGCAAGACAAATTCGTTATTATGAAACACATGAACTGCTTAAACCACATAGATCAGACGGGAACAAAAGACTTTTTTCATTGAATGATTTGGAACGACTTTTAGAAATTAAAAGCTTAATTGAAAAAGGTTTTAATATAAAAGGAATTAAACAAATTATAAAAAATGATCAAGATCACCTGACTGATGATGAACAAGAGACAAGAAAACAAATGATAGTTGAAGCCACTCAGAAACCGCAGCGAGAAGCAATTCCGATAAATCGTGGAGACTTATCACGCTTTATCAAATAAAATAATGGGGGACATTTACAATGCCAAAACGTTCATTTACTAAAGAAGATATTTATAAGTTTGCTAAGGAAGAAAATGTAAGATATCTAAGATTGCAATTTACTGATATTTTAGGAGTTATTAAAAACGTTGAAGTACCAGTTAGCCAATTAGAAAAAGTTTTAGATAACGAAATGATGTTTGATGGTTCTTCAATCGAAGGCTTCGTACGTATCGAAGAATCTGATATGTACTTATATCCTGATTTAGATACATGGGTTATTTTCCCATGGACTGCTGGGCAAGGTAAAGTTGCTCGTTTAATTTGTGATGTATATAAAACAGATGGAACACCATTTGAAGGGGACCCTCGTGCAAACTTAAAACGTGTGTTAAATGATATGAAAGAGCTAGGATTCACAGAATTAAACTTAGGGCCTGAACCTGAATTCTTCTTATTCAAATTAGATGAAAAAGGTGAACCAACATTAGAACTAAATGATGATGGTGGTTATTTCGATTTAGCACCAACGGATTTAGGTGAAAATTGTCGTCGTGACATCGTATTAGAGTTAGAAGATATGGGCTTTGATATTGAAGCGAGTCACCACGAGGTTGCACCAGGACAACATGAAATTGACTTTAAATATGCAGATGCGATTACCGCATGTGATAATATCCAAACATTTAAACTTGTTGTAAAAACAATTGCTCGTCAACACAACCTACACGCAACATTTATGCCAAAACCATTATTCGGTGTGAACGGTAGCGGTATGCACTTTAACATGTCATTGTTTAAAGGCAAAGAGAATGCATTCTTTGATCCAGATGGTGATATGCAAATGACTAAAGATGCGTTCCACTTTGTTGCAGGTATCTTGAAAAACGCACGTGGATTTACAGGTGTATGTAATCCGTTAGTAAACTCATATAAACGTTTAGTTCCAGGTTATGAAGCGCCTTGTTATATTGCATGGAGTGGTAAAAACCGTTCTCCATTAATCCGCGTACCATCATCTCGTGGATTATCAACACGTGTTGAAGTACGTTCAGTCGATCCAGCAGCAAATCCATACTTAGCATTAGCAGCAATCTTACAAGCTGGTTTAGATGGTATTAAAAATAAATTAGAAGTACCAGAACCAGTTAATCAAAATATTTATGAGATGAACCGTGAAGAACGCGAAGCAGTTGGCATTGAAGATTTACCTTCAACTTTATATACAGCAATTAAAGCTATGAAGAACAATGAACCAATTAAACAAGCACTTGGTAATCATATTTATCACCAATTCATTAATTCTAAATCAATTGAATGGGATTACTACAGAACTCAAGTTTCTGAATGGGAAAGAGAACAATATATCAAACAATACTAGGTGCTAAACAAAGGGGTTAAACACTAGGTATATAAGCAACTCGAGTCATTCTAATAGGATGGTCTCGGGTTGTTTTTTGCTTTTCTTTTTATATTATTGAGCATTTGGAGTGCAGAATGGGTACAATATACGGAAGTAAAGTTTGTTAAAAGTTATTTTTCACTTTTAACAAATTAGTACTAATTACAACATGAACATACATTTCTTTGCAATTGTAAAATATCTACTTTACTTAATGCATTTAAATAAAATTGTTGTTTATTTGATTTAGCGTTATTTAGTTAATCTTTTAATTTTTATTATTTAAAAATTAATGCTATATTATTAATGAATTGAGAATAATTCATTAAGGCAAGAATAATTTATTTAATTAAAAGGAGTGGTTGGAATGGTAAAACCATTATACGAAGTTACTGTTATTAGCAATGGTGGTAGAGATGGTAAAGTTTTTAGTGAAGACAATACTTTTTATCAGGATTTAGCTGTACCTAAAGAAATGGGAGGAAACGGTGTTACTGAATCAAATCCAGAACAATTATTTGCAGCTGGCTATAGCTCATGTTTCAATAATGCACTTATGCACATTTTAAAAAGCGATGGTAAAGGCTCAATTGAACCAGAAGTGCGTGTAACAGCATACTTATTACCGGACAAAACAGATGGCGGAGTTAAATTGGCTGCTGAATTAGATGTAACCGTTAAAGATCTTAGTCAAGAAGATGCAGAATCGTATGTAGAAAAAGCACATAATTATTGTCCATATTCAAAGGCATTAAAAGAAACAATAGATATTGAAATCAATGTAAGTGTTAATTAAAAAATATGTTATAAAATTTTCCATTAATGTGCGAAATTTATGGTGAAATAATTTTAGATATAACGAGTAAATACAACTGAGAAGTTATTTTTATTTAGGGCTTTCCCTAATATATGTAATTGACTTAATAATGCTAAACTATATATATAACTCCCTAGTTCAAAAGTAGATTATCAAAAGCCATTTTAATCTAAGGCACTCCCTAAAATAAACACTTTAGTCAAATTAAAGTGCACACATTTAGGGAGTGTATTTTTTTATGGCTAAAGGAAACTATTTTAAATGCTGTAATATGGAATGATTTTTTTGAGAAGTAATTTTATAAATTTGTATATATAATAGAATAAGGTTAAAGGTTGAATGTTTTTACATTAATCATCTGTTAGGGGGCTTTTATATTGTATATTCCTAAATATTATGAAATGAAAGATTATCAAAATGTAAAAGATTTTATAACAGCTAATAATTTTGCAACTATTGTAACTAACCATGAATCAACGCCTATTGCAACACATTTACCACTTAACATTGAGGAAAAGGAAAATAGTTTATATTTATCAGGTCATTTTGCAAAAGCTAATAAACAATGGCAAACAATAGACGGAAATGACAAAATATTAATTATTTTTTCAGGGGCACATGGCTATATATCTTCAACGTGGTATGAAACTGAGGATGTTTCAACGTGGGACTATCAAAGTGTTCATGCATATGGTACAGGAGAGTTATTAAATGAAGCGCAATTGAAAAAAGAGTTAAGTATGTTACTAAATAGATATGAAAGTAATCATATAAATGGTGCGACGTGGGAAAACTTATCAGAAAAAACAAAGCAACAAATAAATGGAATAATTGGATTTAAAGTAAAAGTAGATAAATTAGAAACTTCATATAAATTAAGCCAAAATCGTAGTCAAAAGGAAAAGGAGAATATTATGAAACACCTTAAGCAAACTGGAGCGCCTTTAAATTCACAGTTAGCTGATGCAATCAAAGATCAACAGTGATTAAAAAACGATTGGACGGGCGAAAGCGTATGTAGTTTTATAAATAAAAGAATAAACGTTGGATAACAATTTCAAAAGGTTTAAATAATAATCAATTTTTGAAAGGTGAAATAGATTGAGGTGGACAAAAAAAGATTGAAATAACTCAGTTTAAATTACTGTGTTATTTCAATCAAATAGCTTAATTTTAGATATAAGCTATTAACCAAATATTGCATGCGAAAATGGTATCAAATATAATATAAATAAAGTAAGACATACTGCAAAATAGATAATAAACGCACGCACTTCTTTTGTTTTAAAGAAAATAATCACCTCAATCATACTTAGTGAACTTTAATTTTAAAATAAGCTATAAGTCGCGTCAATTTAGAGTTATATTAAGAGTGAAATAATTTTATTGAGCTGCGTACATTTTTGTTTTATTGTTTGAATGTCATTCGTCGAAATAGTATGATATAAGCAATATAAATTTAAGATTCTAAAGGGGATGGCAATATGCAAGAAGTTAAATTATCTACATTAAAGGCAACAACATTAAAGGAATTAGAATCTAGCATTAATGCTTATTTACAAGATGATGAAGTTGCTGGTTATAAATTATTGAATTCTACAGTGCGAGAAATTGAAGAGCGTACTTTTTCAGCGAATGAACAAGAATTTCATGCAATTCTAACTTTTATAAAAGAGCGTTAATATTTAGGGGACTGGAACATAAATCTCAGCAAAAAAGTACTCAGGTGATTTAATTCAATTCATCTGAGTGCTTTTTTGTATTCAATACTTCGTATTGCTGGCTCTCTTTCATAGGGATTAGCTTCAGCCTGTAGTCTTCAGCTTGTCCTATTCCCTTAAGAGTCTCGCCAAAATACGTTGTATCCATAAAGCATTTTATATTAAAATGCTTTTAAAAAAATACGAGACTTACGTATTATTTAATAAACATTTTTTATTTTATCAAGATTAGCAACTAGGTAATTTATGACCATAAATAATATATATAAATCTAAGTGAGTCGTAAGTAGTATAATTTAGGTATTACTTCTTTAATATTAAATATAGTTTTGAATTTAAAGCAATCAAATGCAATCGATATATTTTATATTTGAATAGTCGAGTTGGATTTATAAAAATTGATTACTATATAGGTGAAAGGTGATGGAAATGATTATAAACCAATTAAATCAATCTATAGATTATATAGATAATAACTTAACAAATGAATTGAACTTATCTGATATCGCAAATTATATTGGTATGCCTGAACAACATTACAGAAATTTATTTATATTCTTATCTGAGATGAGTTTGTCAGAATATATCAAAAAGAGAAAATTATATTTTGCCAATAAAGATTTACTAAATAAGTATTCAGTTACAACAGTAGCTACAAAATATGGCTATTCCATTGATGGATTTACAAGAGCGTTTAAAGCTTGGAGTGGTTACTTGCCATCGCAAGTTTATGAACATCAAATTTTAATATCATTTCCTAAACTTTCATTTTCTATTAATACCAAAGGAGGAATAAACATGAAAACAAGAATCGTAGAGCAACCTGAATTTAATATTGTCGGTGTTCAAAAACGAGTACCTATGCAATTTGAAGGAGTTAATGATGAAATTGTAGCATTGGCAAAAAGCATTACAAATACACAAAAAGAAGAAATGCATCAATTACAAAATATAGAACCTAAAGAAATCGTAAACGTGTCATATGATGCTGATGAATCATTTACAAAAGAGGAAGGCGAATTGACACATATGATTGGAGTTTTAACTACTGAAAGTAACCCTAGTGAGCAATTAGAAATCTTAAACTTTAAAGCGAGTAAATGGGTTGTTTTTGAAAATGAAGGCGAGTATCCAAACGTTTTACAGGAGACTTACGCTAAAATTTACTCTGAATGGTTACCTGATTCAGAATATGAATTATCTGATTTGCCAATGTTTTCATTTACTAATTTTAAAGATAATGAACAAGACGTTGCTTACAGTGAGATTTGGGTAGCTATAAATAATTATTAGTCTAATTATTTAAATTTCCTAATTTGTAGTGAAGAATAAGTAATCTAATAGACAACTAAATCATAAAGAAAGGATAGCTAATCTCATAATATATGAGGTTAGCTATTTTTAGTAACAATATCTTTATTATGTAAACCTGATTGAGGTGAATTTAAATCATGATATTTGTCACTATGAAGTTGTGACATCACACACTAATTTTTTGCTTAGCTTTATCTGAAAGCGTATTAGATAATAATTTAAAGATATAATTGCAATTAGGTAAAGGTTAAAATAATTAAATGAAATCAGTGAGATAAGTTGTACACTGAACTATTATTCATATAAGTTTAGAAAGGCTAGATATAAAATTATTTGATGTTAAAGTAAAAAACTGCCAGCATTGAATATGCGGCAGTTAAATTTATTTATTTATTCTTATTTTTAGTGACAATTGCTTGGATTACAAATACGATAAAACCAACTAAGAGGCCTAATAAAATAGCTACAACTGCTGATACCATTGGGGGTAATTGGAATTGAAACTGTAATACCATACCAATAATGATCGCTATAATAACTGCGATAATCGTTATCATGTTCTCTTTAAATATACTCAACTTGTTCACTCCTATTCATCAAGTATTATAGCATGAGTTATTTAAATAGATAAATAAAACAAAATAGATTTGATTGAACTTCTAATTTTTATATAATCTAATGATTATATTGAAAATGGGAATTTTTAGTATAAATAGTCCCTTTACAAGAAGATTATAATGGCTCGATTAATAGCTCAATAATTTTTTATTGTTTAGAAAGTATATCTGTTATGTTGACGCAGGACGCTTTTTTCTATATGCTAATTTGGACAATTAAAAAGAAGTGGGTGCAACAGTGAAATCAAAAAAGAAAACGACATCTTTGATTGCAATAGTAATTGTATTGGGTGTATTAGCATTTCAATTTATTAATCATACGGGGCCATTTCAAGAAAATGGTAGTAGTGATACCTCTTCAGGGCCTGATAATTCAGAAAAGGTTCATGTTGATCGCGTTGTAGATGGAGATACCTTAGTTGCTAAAAACAGTGATAATGAACAATTGAAGGTAAGGTTAATAGGTATGGATACACCAGAGACAGTTAAACCTAATACGCCTGTACAGCCTTATGGTAAAGAAGCCTCGGATTATTCTAAAAAACATTTAACGAATAAAGATGTGTATTTAGAATATGATAAAGAAAAAGAAGATCGTTATGGAAGAACATTAGCATATGTATGGCTAGATGATAAAACGATGTTCAATGAGGAATTGGTGAAAAGAGGATTAGCTAGAGAAAAATATTTTTCTCCAAATGGAAAGTATAGAGAAGTATTTAAACAAGCTGAAACACAGGCTAAAAATGACCAAATAAACCTTTGGAGTAAGTAAACTTATTCTAAGTAGCTGATATGCCTTTATATTATTTAGTGGAAAAATAAAGTATAAAATAAACCTGTTACTTAAATTTATTTTAAGTAACAGGTTTGTTTTGTTAAATTAGCTAAAACGTGCAACTAATTTATCATATTGTTCTTTAGTTAAAACATCATTATTTGAATTTAAAGTCTCTTTTATAATCTTTTGTAAAGAAGATTTTGAAGAAACAGTTTCCACGTAATTATTTCTAATTGCTGGACCATCGATTAAATTAACACTACCATCTGTGAAGTAGACTAGACCAACATTTGGAATTTGTTGATTTAAACGTTCTTGGATTTTTGCTTCTAATGCTTGAGTATTTTTAGAAGCTTGTTCATAAGGATCATAATTGTAAAAGTCATAAATGACAGAATTGTTTTTAATACGTTCTATAAATGTATAAGTTGTAGAACGCGATGATTGAAATTGTCCATGAAATTGATTGGCAATATATCTTCCTACAATTTGATGTACTGAATTCTCTTTATCAATTTCAGTTTGTTCTGCTGAATCAGGTGTAAAGTGATAAAAAGTTTTTTGCTTCCAATTTTTGACATTAATATTAAAGATTCCTTTTTCAGTAAAAACAATATAGTCAAAAGCTCTTGCATATTCAAATAGAGGATGCTTAACAGCTAAATTACCAGTAGCAATAATATCGAAGTACGCTATTACGCCTTGTTCTTTTTGTTCATTTAAAATGACTGTTAAATATTGTTTAGCTTTTCTGAGACCATGGTGATGCGTGTCATTATTTGAATCAATATCCAACATTTTATTTTTCAAATTTGTATTTTCACGAGTAACTGTACTTATTTTAGTTACTAATTGATCCTTAGCATAACTTTCAGTTTCAAGTTTATTTTGCATAACACGATGATCTATAAATATTATAATAATAAGTAGTACTATTATTATAAGTAATATAAGTGGTAAAAACATGAATATCATCCTAATCTTATTAAATTTTTTAACATAGCTTATTTTACGCTTTTATTTAACTTTCTACAAATGCTATTTATCAATTCATTATAGTTACTATAATTATATTCATAGTAATATATTATAACAAACCTGTACATAATTTATATTTGTAAATTAATTCCTTTCGTATCTTTTGAGCACTTAAGTGGTATTTTTTTAAATAGATAACGGTTTAACTTATGCAGATTAATAGCTATAATAAATTATATGCAATATAAATTAAGGAAGATGGTGAAAAGCGATTTGAGTGCGATAAAAGAATATCTCGAGCACATTACTCGAACAATTAAACATGAGGATATTATAGCTTTTGATAATCATCCTTTTGCATATAAAATTTTAGACGAACTTTCTAATTATGATATTAAAATATCTGTGATTAGTTACTCTACAGATATTATTAAATACGTATCGAGGTGCACAAATTTTAATATTATTGTACCTAATGGCGTGGTTGATAGTGCTTTCCATATCATTGTGGGATCGGATGTAGTACAAACATTTTCAAAATACCGTATTCGATATTACTTCATCACTGTACCATATATATTTGATAATAATTTATACCAGACAATACCTGCTATTGCCGACATTCAAAGAACACTTAATACAAATGCTAAGGGTGTTTTTCTGTTAAACAGACCAGATGTTTTAGATAATCACTCCAACCATGATTATACTTTGGTAGGCAGTTTTTAAAATAATTTGTGTTTTATTTCACGATTTTGTATTTAATACATTGAAATATCTATGGACAAACTATATAATATTAATTATTGGAAACGCTTACTTTTTGTCGGGAGGTGCACATTTGGAAAATGAAAAAAATAAATCGATAAAGAGAATTGTCGAAATTTTAAACATTAATGTACCAAATTTAATTAAATATAATGGTGAAGTAGCAAAACAATTGTTTTTACATGATGCATTTAACCTTGAGAATAAAGTTGATATTAGTGTAGAGAGAAAGTTTCTAGGTGAAGTTTTAAAATATATTCCAAATGAATATCGAACGTTATTGCATGATACTTCACATAGTACTTCTGATTTTACAGCAGTAGACTTTTCAAAGATAACTCATGCTAATATATATGATGGTGATACATTGGTTATGACCGTGATTGTATACGATGTGAAAGATGAAGAATGGATGTTTAGATGGAACCATAATATAAGGTTGCCAGAGAAAAATATTTACTTCCATTCTATTAAATGGGATGTAGATTATATTAAACCAGAAATTGTATTAATGTATGAACTATTAGATCCAATAGATTATCATCAACTACCAAATTATAGAAATGTAATAGATTCATTAAGTTATTATCAGTTTGTAATATTGAGGTTAGTTGTTGGAGATGAACGTATTAATCAAGCACTTATTTCAGAGAAAAAAGCAATATAAAATCCTTCAAATCATTCGTTAGTCCTAATAGGAAGACAAAATGAATTTGAAGGTTTTTTTGCTTGTTAAGTAATGTGTGATGCTATATTTTTAAGCATTTTCCGTTGTAGCAATATTCATAAGTTGATTTCACAGCTTTATCTGCATCAGCTACATCAATACCGAACATAAT
This sequence comes from Staphylococcus sp. mip270_02, assembly GCF_054031535.1. Taxonomy (NCBI): domain Bacteria; kingdom Bacillati; phylum Bacillota; class Bacilli; order Caryophanales; family Staphylococcaceae; genus Staphylococcus; species Staphylococcus sp. mip270_02. The sequence continues at coordinate 1,981,053 of NZ_CM132934.1, read as the reverse complement.
TGAAATCTCCGAAGCACCTTGGTTCATCATTTTTAAATTTATTTTAGATTCTGCCAAAGCGTGTGTAATTGTGTTAGCGGTACCAACGATTCTGTGCATACCTTCACCAACAATCATTAAGATGGCTAAATCATGTTCTACGCTTAACTCATCAACGTCACATTTATCACGGATATCATTAAGCACTTGTTCTTCTCTGTTATGAATTTCTTTTGAGCGCATAATGATACTGATGCTATCAATACCTGAAGGCATATGGTCGAAAGAAATATTATAATCTTCTAACACACCTAAGATTTTACGAGTGAATCCTACTTGTCTATTCATTAAATATTTTTTGATATTTAATACAGTAAATCCTTTATCACAACTAATACCACTCACGATATTATTAGAATTAATTTCTCTATCATGGCGAATAAACGTTCCTGTATCATTTGGTCTATTTGTATTTTTTATAACGACAGGAATTCTATCTTTATGCAAAGGCTGTAAAGCTTCATCATGAAAGACGCCGAAACCTGCATAAGACAATTCCCTCATTTCTCTATAAGTAATTTCATCAATAACTTCAGGATTTTTGACAATTGTTGGGTTTGCTCTAAAAATGCCTGAAACATCAGTGAAGTTTTCGTATAAGTCTGCTCTGACACCTCTTGCAACAATAGCACCAGTGATGTCAGACCCACCACGAGGAAATGTTACGATATAGTTTTGTCTTGAAACACCAAAAAAACCTGGGATGATTAATTTTTCGTCATACGCTCTTAAGTTATATAGCTCTTCATATGATTGATCTGAAATTTGTGCGTTTTGGGGCAAATCGGTAACTTGAATGCCTGCTTCGCCAGGAGATATATAACGAGTTGGTGTGCCCTGACTATTATTATATTCTGCAATTAATTGTGCATTGAAATTTTCACCACATGAAAGTAAAGCATCTAATAAACGTGAAGGTTTATCTTTTAATGTAGCAATAAAATTTTCTAACGTTTGATCTATGGTAGTTAATAAGTTATCACTCATATTTAATTCATAAATGATATCAGCGTAACGCTGAACAATTTCTTCTTTTTTAGAAATGTAATCTAAATCATCAATGACTTTTTCATACAGACGAATAAGTAAATCTGTTGTTTTAACATCTTCTTTATGACGTTTACCTGGTGCGGAAACAATGATAATTTTCCGATCTTCATCGGAATTAACAATATTTAATACTTTTTTAATTTGATCTGCAGTAGATACAGAACTTCCTCCAAACTTGGCAACTTTCATGGGACATACAACCTTTCTAAAAAATCAGAAAATTTTGTTTAGTTTTTATCACGAGAGTGATAGGATAGATATAGAATCTAAATTTTCACCTTTACAAAAATAATGAATGAATTTATACTATACCATATTCAAGTATTTTTCAACTGTACAACTGTATTTTTTAGAAGAACAATCGGAGGAATGAAATTATGAAGGAATTAAATGTAGCCTTACTAGGTTTAGGAACTGTGGGTTCAGGTGTAGTAAAAATTATTGAAGAAAATAGAGAACAAATAAAAGAAACAATGAATAAAAACATTAATATTCGACACATATTGGTTCGAGATAAATCAAGACAACGTCCAATCAATGTGTCGAATTATAATTTAACTGAAGATATTGATGAAATATTAAACGATGATTCAATTGATATTGTAGTAGAAGTTATGGGTGGTATTGAGCCAACAGTGGATTGGTTGAAACGCGCATTAAGTCAAAAGAAACATGTTGTGACTGCAAATAAAGATTTATTAGCGGTGCATCTAAACGTATTAGAAGATTTAGCACAAGAAAATGATGTAGCTTTAAAATATGAAGCTAGTGTCGCAGGCGGTATTCCAATTGTAAACGCAATTAACAATGGATTAAATGCTAATAACATAAGTAAATTTATGGGTATTTTAAATGGAACATCTAATTTTATTTTAAGTAAAATGACAAAAGAACAAACGTCATTCGAGGATGCATTAGATGAAGCGAAAAGATTAGGCTTTGCAGAAGCAGATCCGACTGATGATGTTGAAGGTATCGACGCTGCTAGAAAAGTTGTCATTACTTCATATTTATCATTTAACCAAGTTATTAATTTAGATGATGTGGTAAGACATGGCATTAGTGATGTTGAGCCCTCAGACATTAAAGTTGCCGATGATCTTGGATATAAGATTAAGTTGATTGGTAAAGGGACATATGAGCACGGCCAAGTACAAGCTTCTGTCTCACCTACACTTATTAACAAAGCCCATCAATTAGCCGCTGTTGAAGATGAGTTTAATGCAATTTATGTTATCGGCGATGCAGTAGGCGAAACAATGTTTTACGGGAAAGGTGCTGGTAGCCTCGCTACTGGAAGCGCGGTTGTAAGTGATCTATTAAATGTAACATTAAACTTTGATACAAATTTACACACTTTACCACCACATTTTGAATTAAAAACTGAAAAAACAAAAGCGATTATGGATGATGGAGATACGGTATCAATTAAGGAAAAAGAAAGTTACTATGTTGTAGTGCAAACAGACGGTGAAGATATCAATAAAGTTGAAACTTTACTTAAGGGTGCTTTACCTTTCCATAAATCATTAGCAGTAACTGAACGTGACGCTCATACAGTAGGTGTTGCAGTAATCGGGATTGATGAAAACCCAGAAGCGTCAATTACAGAGTCAGGTTATATCGTTAAGAAAATTTATCCAGTAGAAGGGGTTTAATTAATATGAAGAATTGGAAAGGTTTAGTAGAAGAATTTAAAAATTATTTACCAGTAACTGAAAAAACACCATCTTTATCATTAAATGAAGGACACACACCATTAATTTATTGTGAAAACATGTCTGAAATGTTAGGTATTGAATTACACGTAAAATATGAAGGGGCCAATCCGACAGGTTCATTCAAAGATAGAGGCATGGTTATGGCAATGGCTAAAGCGAAAGAAGAAGGCAAAAAAATTGTAATTTGTGCCTCTACTGGAAATACATCAGCTTCGGCAGCTGCATATGCAGCACGTGCTGGATTAAAAGCTATTGTAGTTATTCCAGAAGGTAAAATAGCTTTAGGTAAATTGTCACAAGCTGTGATGTACGGAGCAGAAATTGTATCAATAGAAGGTAATTTTGACGAAGCTTTAGAAATTGTTCAAGAAATTGCTAAAAATGGAGAAATTGCTCTAGTAAATTCAGTGAACCCTTTTCGTATCGAAGGCCAAAAAACAGCCGCTTTCGAGGTCATCCAACAATTAGACGGTGTGGCACCTGATATTTTATCAATACCAGTAGGTAATGCTGGAAACATCTCTGCATATTGGAAAGGTTTCAAAGATTACCATGAAGCAAATGATACCCAATTACCACAAATGTTTGGTTTTCAAGCGGAAGGCGCTGCGCCAATCGTTCAAAATAAAGTAGTGAAAAATCCAGACACGGTTGCCACAGCAATTAGAATTGGAAACCCTGCAAGTTGGGATAAAGCGACTGCTGCACTTGAAGAATCTAATGGACAAATAGATAGCGTTACTGACGAAGAAATTTTAAAGGCATATCAATTGATGGCGCGTAACGAAGGCGTATTCAGTGAGCCAGCTAGTAATGCTTCGATTGCCGGCCTTATTAAGTTACATCGAGCAGGCAAATTACCTCAAGGTAAAAAAGTGGTTTCTGTATTAACTGGTAATGGTTTGAAAGATCCAGATACTGCAATTTCCTTGTTGGATAATCCCATTAAACCATTGCCAAATGATAGAGAAAGTATTTTAGATTATATCAAAGGGGCACTTTAGCATGAGCGAAAAGTTACATTTGAAAATCCCAGCATCTACTGCAAATTTAGGTGTCGGATTTGATTCAATTGGTATGGCTTTAAATAAATTTTTATATTTAGATGTGAAAATAAGTGATGACGATCATTGGTCGTTTAACCATATCGGTCCTAATGTGGAAGGTTTACCAACAGATAATAGTCATTACATTTACCAAATCGCACAAAAAGTTGCGCACAAGTATAACGTGGTTTTACCTACGTTAGAAGTTGAAATGAGAAGTGAGATTCCTTTGGCTAGAGGATTAGGCTCTTCGGCATCTGCTTTAGTAGGTGCCTTATACATAGCAAATTATTTTGGTGATATTGAGTTATCAAAATATGAATTATTGCAACTCGCTACCGAATTTGAGGGTCATCCAGATAATGTTGCACCGACGATATACGGTGGCTTAGTGTTAGGTTATTATAATCCGGAAACTAAGGTAACTGATGTTTCTTATATTGATACACCTAAAGTAGATATCATTATTACAGTTCCATCTTATGAATTAAGAACGGTTGATTCAAGAAATGCTTTACCTGATACCTTCTCACATAAAAAAGCTGTTCAAAATAGTGCGATTAGTAATACGATGATTAGTGCACTTATTCAACATAATTACGTATTAGCTGGAAAAATGATGGAGCAAGATGGGTTTCATGAACCATACAGACAAGATTTAATTCCTGAATTCCAGACAATTAAAGGACTAGCAAAACAATATTTAGCATATGCTACGGTGATAAGTGGTGCAGGTCCCACTGTACTTACTATGATAGCTCCTGAACGTAGTGGTGAATTGGTTAGAGAGTTAAAAGGAACATTTGAAAATTGTCGTTCAGAGTTGGTGACGATTAATGAGACTGGTGTTGAACTTAAAGTGTTGTACCAACGTCAATAATTTGTTGTAATATAGAATGAAGACGTTGAAGGGAGACAAGCAACATGAGTAAATATAAAATGGTAGTAATGGATATGGATGATACATTGATGAACCGTGAGAATCAAATGAGTCCTGAAACAGAAAGTTATTTAATTGAAATACAAAATAAAGGGTACAAAGTTGTATTAGCATCAGGACGTCCTACAGAAGGTATGTTACCTACTGCTAAAACTTTACAATTAGATAAATTTCAAAGTTATGTAATTAGCTATAATGGTGGGAAAACCGTAAATGTTAATACAGAAGCAGTGGAAGTAAGCCGTACTGTTTCTAAAGAAAATTTTGATTTTATAGTCGACTATTGTAGGGAAAATGAATTATTTGTATTAACTTATCAGGATGGATTTATTGTTTACGAAGGTGAACATGAATATATGAATATTGAATCTGAATTAACTGGATTGCCTATGAAACATGTAGATGACTTAAAGGATTTTATTCAAGAAGATGTGCCTAAAGTCATGGGCGTTGACTATGTACCTACGATTACAAGCCTCAATAAAGATTTGGCAGGCCATTTTAATGAAGAAATTGATGTTACTACAAGTAAACCTTATTTCTTAGAATTTATGGCTAATGGTGTATCAAAAGGAAATGCCGTTACTGAATTATGTGAAAAAGTACAAATTGATCTATCAGAAGTCATTGCTTTTGGTGACAGTGCCAATGATATTTCTATGTTAAAAGTTGTTGGACACGCTGTAGCAATGGGAAATGCTAATGATGATGTGAAGAAAGTTGCTGATGAGATAACTTTAAGTAATAGTGATAATGGTATTCCACATGCTTTAAAATCCTTATTAAATTAAAGAAAGAGCCCAAGACATTCAGTTATGTGTCTCGGGCTTTTTTAATGCTAATAGTTGTTTGTTAACATTCAAAAGTAGCTTATAGCAAGCTTTAGAATGAATAAACTGATTTTGTACGTAATCACTGGAATCGATTCAATGAATATGAAATTTCAGTGTGGCTGTCCTATTTGATATGTTTAAATCAATGTAAATTATGACTTTATAAAAGGTTGTGATAGTAAAATTACTAATACACTAAATTTTTAATGAATGATGTATATTATTTTGCTGTGTGCGTCCATTCATTTTTGCCACGATGCCGCTTGACATGGGCGTATACATGATCTGCCGCGTAGTCTAAGTTAGTATAAACAGTTATTGCAAATGCAGATTGGTTTTCCTCAAAGTCTTCTTGCAAGAATAAGTCTTTCAAATGTTCAAAAAGACTTTCCATTTGAGAATGGTCTAAACTACTATACTCTCTTAATGTACGTTTGATTAAGCGTTGATGCTTATCTTCAAGTGATTGCACAACTATAACGAAGCGTTCTTCAGTTTCTAAAATATCGTCAAATAAATTCGTTTGTCCAATCATATTCTCCACCTCTAAGTTACGTCATTGTTATTAATTATTATACTATACTTCTATATAACTGAAAATAACTGAGGCTTATGTATTTGGAAAGAATTAATAAAAATATTTTCATATTATACTGACAAATCTATGTATTTTAAATAAAATACGATATAACAAAAAAACAGGAATACAAAATCAATGTTTAAATTGCTTTCGTACTCCCATTTTAGTAACTTTGAGATATCATATTTCAGTTGTTGGTGTGCTCGTCATATTAAAGGTTATTTACGCCTATTTAATATGAAATAATTAGTTCAAGTCGTGACGTTTTAGATCAATTTCTTCGAGTTTTACAATTTTAGTTTTTCTAATAAATTTATGTACTAAGTATATTAGAACTAAAATGACTATAGGTATTATGTTTCTAAATAGTGCACTAATATCTCCCGATAATGCTGCACCGAACGAATTACCTCCAAACAAGAACAGTAAAGCGATGATTACAATAATCGGACCTAAAGGATAAAACGGTGCTTTATACGGTAGCACATCTTTAGGGTCTTTGTTTTGCTTTTTAATTGCTAAGCGAAGTCTGATTTGAGCTAGAATACTAGCTGCCCAAATAACAATAACTAAAGAACCGATGATATTAAGCAATGTAAACACAATATCTGATTTGAATTGAGCTAATATAATTACTGCTAATACAATAATGAAAGTTGTGAATAGTGCAACCAAAGGTAGTTTTGTTGTTTTGTTTAATTTTGCTAAGAATCTTGGTGCTTGTTTGTCTTCAGCCATTGAGTATAACATTCTACTAGTTGTATAAATACCTGAGTTAGCTGCTGATAATAACGAAGTTAAGATAACTGCGTTAATCACAGATGCTGCAAAAGCAATTCCCACACGATCAAAGACAATTGTAAATGGACTTTGAGATACCGATTCGCTTTCGTTTAGTAACAAAGGATCAGTATAAGGTATGATTGCAGAAATAACTGCAATAGATAAAACATAGAATAATAATATTCTCCAAAAAACTTGCTTTATTGCTTTTGGCATCGAACGGTCAGGGTTAGATGATTCACCTGCAGTGACTGCAACTACCTCTGTACCACCAACTGAAAATCCTGCAACGAGTAGTACGCCTAAGAAACCTGAAAAACCGCCAACGAATGGCGCTTCTCCCACAGTGTAATTTGAAAGGCCATATGTTTTACCACCTAAAATACCAACGATAGTTAGAATACCGATGGCGATAAAGACGATAATTGTAATTACTTTAATTAATGATAACCAAAATTCAGTTTCACCAAATGCTTTAACTGAAAATATATTTAATAAGAAAAGTAAACATAAAAAGATAATACTCCAGGTTACTGGACTGAAAAATTGAAACGTATCCCAATAATTAAGTACACTTGCAGAAATAATGATATCTACACTCGTTACGAGTAACCATATTGCCCAATAGAGCCATCCCATAGTGAATCCTAATGACTTATCTACGAAACGGGTAGAGTAAGAACTGAAAGATCCTGAAACAGGGTAAAATGTGGCTAGTTCCCCAATAGAGGACATTAAGAAATACAACATTACCCCAATAATTAAATAAGCTAATATTGCACCACCAGGTCCAGCTTGAGAAATTACATTACCTGTAGCAACAAAAAGTCCGGTTCCAATGGCGCCCCCAATTGCTATCATTGAAATATGTCGAGAATTTAGACCACGATTCATATTATTTTGTGCCATAATAAGTCTCCTAATAGTTAATTAAAATATATACACTCCATTTTAATGCTTTTGATAGACACAAGCAATGCTTTTTATCGGCTAAAAGTCGCAAAATGTTTAAATATTGCGAAAATAGTCTAATTAATTAACGTTAGATATGTTGCTTTTAAAACTACTTTACATTAAAATAAGTACTAGGTAATAATTATTATTATTTGGATAGAGAATGAGGGGGAAATGTGATGAGCAACAATAAAAAATTAACTAGCTTATTTGGTGCACCAGTTTCTGATAGAGAAAATAGTATGACTGCTGGACCAAGAGGCCCACTAGTAATGCAAGATTGGTATTTTTTAGAACAAATGGCTCACTTTGATAGAGAGGTGATTCCAGAACGACGTATGCATGCAAAAGGATCAGGCGCATTTGGTACCTTTACAGTTACTAATGATATTACGCAATATACTTCAGCAAGTATTTTCTCTGAAGTTGGTAAACAGACTGAAATGTTTGCGCGTTTTTCAACAGTAGCAGGTGAACGTGGTGCAGCAGATGCAGAGCGTGATATTAGAGGATTCGCTTTGAAATTCTATACAGATGAGGGGAATTGGGATTTAGTTGGTAATAATACACCAGTATTCTTCTTCAGAGATCCTAAATTATTCGCCAGTTTAAATCACGCAGTTAAACGTGACCCAAGAACAAATATGCGTAGTGCTCAAAATAATTGGGACTTTTGGACGTCATTACCAGAAGCATTACATCAGGTTACAATCTTGATGTCTGACCGTGGTATTCCAAAAGGTTATAGAAATATGCATGGTTTTGGTTCTCATACTTACTCAATGTATAACGACAAAGGCGAACGCGTTTGGGTGAAGTTCCATCATAGAACACAACAAGGTATTGAAAACTTACAACCTGACGAAGCAGCGAAAATTATTGCCGACGATAGAGAATCATCACAACGTGATTTATTCGAAGCAATTGAAAATAAAGATTATCCGAAATGGAAGATGTACATCCAAGTGATGACGGAAGAACAAGCGAGAAATCATAAAGATAATCCATTTGATTTAACTAAAGTGTGGTATAAAGGTGATTATCCATTAATAGAAGTAGGAGAATGGGAACTTAACCGAAATCCAGATAACTATTTCCAAGATGTAGAACAAGCTGCTTTTGCACCTACTAATATTGTACCTGGTTTAGATTTTTCGCCAGATAAAATGTTACAAGGTCGCTTATTCTCATATGGTGATGCTCAACGTTATAGATTAGGTGTAAATCATTGGCAAATACCAGTAAACCAACCAAAAGGTGTAGGCATTGAAAATATCTGCCCATTTAGTAGAGATGGCCAAATGAGAATTTTGGATAATAATCAAGGTGGAGGCACTCATTATTATCCAAATAGTGATGGTTCGTTTGAGGATCAACCTGAATTCAAAAAGCCTGGCTTAAAAGTTGAAGGTGAAGCTTATGAATATGATTTCAGACAAGATGATGACAATTACTTTGAACAACCAGGACGCTTATTTAGATTGCAATCTAAAGAACAACAAGAGCGCATTTTTGAAAATACTGCAAACGAGATGCAAGGTACTACATTAGAAGTACAACACCGTCACATCCGTCACTGTTATAAAGCTGATAGTGAATATGGTAAAGGTGTAGCGAAAGCTTTAGGTATTGATATTAATGATGTTGATTTAGAAATTAAAGATTAATAATTAATAATGTAGAAAAACAATGAGGTATGAATATTTTTGAAATTAGTGTTTCAAATCCTTTTGAAAATGATAATTAGTTATTAGTTTAGAAGAATTTACTTACATTTGAAAAAGAGACCCGTAATTAGTCTCTTCAGAACGTAGACAAAACAAACCTTAGGTGATAGTTGAACTGACCCCAAATAACGGGAATGAAATAAAAACACTTTCGTTGAATTCATTTAAAATGAATCATACGGAGGTGTTTTTCTATGAAAATAAATAATGCCAACCACAATTATAAAAATGTAGTTGGCAATCATAAGTCATCATAATTAAATGAAGATAACTCTAGTGCTATAAGCTAAATATCATTACAACATACTGTTGTATTTAAATTGTCGTATTTAAAAGATAATTTTAGCAGAGAAATTATTTTGTTTCACGATGTAACGTATATTTATTTAATCTAGGGCAGAATTTTTTTAATTCAATACGCTCAGGATTATTACGTTTGTTTTTTGTAGAAATATAGTTACGATCGCCACATTCTGTACATGCTAATGTAATATTTACGCGCAAAGTTAACACCTCTTTCTTAACAGGAATGATTACGTTTTAAAATTTTAGCATATAAAGATAATAATTTCAAATACTTTTAAGTTGAAATATAAAGTGAGTATGTTATTATTTAAAACGTAATGATTACGATTTATAAGGAGAGTTAGAATAATGGCAAAGAAATCAAAAATAGCGAAAGAACAAAAAAGAGAACAATTAGTAGAAGCATATTATGAGTTACGTAAAGAATTGAAAGCTAAAGGTGATTATGAGGCTTTAAGAAAATTACCAAGAGATTCATCACCTACAAGATTAACGCGTCGTTGCAAAGTTACTGGGAGACCAAGAGGTGTATATCGTAAATTTGGAATGTCACGTATTGCTTTACGTGAACATGCACATAAAGGGCAAATCCCAGGTGTTAAAAAAGCAAGTTGGTAATTTAAGACTTAAGTCCATTTACATTTAGTTTAAAACAATGTATATTATCTATTGGTAAAGATAAATAAAAAGTTATTGTTCGGGAATTTTGGTAAATATAACTATTATTCTCCATATAATTATTGAATACATCATGAAAATCTTACCATTAAATAAATGTTTTATTAAAAATGTTAGGGGTTTGTTAACAATGAAGATTTTTGATTATGAAGATATCCAACTAATACCGAATAAATGTATTGTAAATAGTCGTTCTGAATGTGACACGACAGTTCAATTTGGTCCAAAAAGTTTTAAATTACCAGTCGTTCCAGCAAATATGCAAACAGTAATGAATGAAGAATTAGCTGAATGGTTTGCTGAAAATGATTATTTTTATATTATGCACAGATTTGATGAAGCGGCACGTATCCCATTTACAAAGAGAATGCATGAAAAAGGTTTGATTGCATCAATTTCTGTAGGTGTTAAAGAACGTGAATTTGATTTTGTAGAGCAATTAGCTAATGAAAAAATAATTCCAGATTATATTACAATTGATATCGCACATGGTCATTCAGATTCTGTAATCAATATGATTAAACATATTAAACAACATATTCCTGAAGTATTTGTAATCGCAGGTAATGTTGGTACTCCAGAGGGCGTACGCGAATTAGAAAACGCTGGCGCAGATGCTACCAAAGTTGGTATCGGACCAGGAAGAGTTTGTATAACTAAGATTAAAACAGGATTTGGTACAGGCGGTTGGCAATTATCAGCATTAAATCACTGTAGTAAAGCGGCAAGAAAACCAATTATTGCTGATGGTGGTATTAGAACGCATGGTGATATTGCTAAATCTATACGCTTTGGTGCATCTATGGTTATGGTTGGATCATTATTTGCTGCGCATGAAGAGTCACCTGGTGAAACAGTGGAATTAGATGGCAAACTATATAAAGAATATTTCGGTAGCGCCTCTGAATTCCAAAAAGGTGAACATAAAAATGTAGAAGGTAAGAAAATGTTTGTTGAACACAAAGGATCATTATCTAATACATTGATTGAAATGCAACAAGATTTGCAAAGTTCAATTTCATATGCGGGTGGCACTGACCTTAAATCATTAAGAAAAGTGGATTATGTAATTGTAAGAAACTCAATTTTTAATGGTGATAGAGACTAATATATTAGTAGGTGTAAAAAATTAGAAAATTATTTTTGTATGTACTTACTTTCTTAGTAGTTATTCTTGTCCTACCAATCAAAGAAACAGAACCAATGATTACAGTACAACAGCAATTAAAGGATAAAGTTGCTGATTGGTCTTCATCAAAAACAACTAATGAAGATGCGTTGAAAGTACCAAGTAAACAAGAATTTGCAGTTAACAATATTCAAATGAATATGACTAAAGACGCTGTAGAAGAAAAGCTAGGGCGTTCCCAACGTGTCTCATCAAATGAATATGGTACAAATTGGCACACGTATTATTCGGATGGTTATAGAGGGTTTGTGATGGTTAGTTATATAGATGATAAAGTAAATGCGCTATATAGTAACCAAAACGTTATATCATCAAAATCAAAAATTAAATATGGCACACCTAAAGACAAGGTAAGGGACCGTTTAGGTAAACCTATTACTGATAAGCAAAAAGGGCATGTGAAATTTGATGTTCAAGATGATGAATTTGATAATTTTCATAAAGACAAAATATACACAACAGCTTTTTATGATAAACATGAGAGCAATAACTTAACAGCACTATTACAAGTTAGTGAAAAAATGGAAAACCGATTACAACAACAATATGGCGCACCATCTGAGGGATTAGCACAAAGCTTTGAATTGCAAAACTTTGATTTAGTTAATTCAGAACGAGTACAGCATGAGTTAGAGCCACTTAAATATTCTACTGGTATTTCTGAGACGGCTAGAAAACACAGTAAAGATATGGCTGAACATAATTATTTTGATCATAATAATTTATCAGGCGATACTCCATTTGATCGTATGGAAGCTGACGGACACAATTTTAATGCAGCAGGTGAAAATTTGGCATATGGTCAAACAAGTAGTATTTATGCTCACCAGGGCTTAATGAATTCATTAGGACACAGAAAGAATATTCTTAAGAAAGAATTTAATACGCTTGGTGTAGGTGTTGACTTTAATAAAAATCGTCAGCCTTATTGGACAGAAAATTATACTGGATAATGTTTAAGGTTTGTTGTTTGAGGGTATCTGTTATCATGTGAGGATGAAAAGTTATGACAACAAACAAAAAAGATAAAACAGAAGATATACTTGAAAAAGTAAAAGATGTTTTAGAGAAAAAAGATGAAAAAAGAGAGGGTGCGCGATGAGCGCATCCTCTTTTTTTGAGAGTGTTAGCATTAGTCGAAATATCAATTACATTTCTCTAAATAATCCAACCACTTTTCCTAATACAGTTACATTATCAAGATAAATTGGTCCCATTGTACTATTTTCCGGTTGCAAACGATAACGAGTTTTTTCTTTATAGAAACGCTTAACAGTCGCTTCATTCTCTTCTGTCATCGCAACGATGATATCTCCGTTCTCTGCAATAGTTTGACTTCTAACGATAACTTTATCTCCATCAAGAATACCAGCTTCAACCATACTGTCACCAACAACATTTAAGATGAATATATCGCTATTATGTGTTGAAGTGAAATGTTCTGGTAATGGGAAGTATTCTTCAACATTTTCAACCGCAGAAATAGGTACGCCCGCAGTTACTTTCCCTATAACAGGAACGTGGATTGTTTCTTCCATATTAATTGATTCACCTAATTGCTCTGACACAATTTCAATGGCACGAGGTTTAGTTGGATCTCTTCTAATATAACCTTTTTCCTCTAATCTAGATAAATGGCCATGGACTGTTGAACTAGAGGCTAATCCAACAGCTTCTCCAATTTCTCTAACACTTGGCGGATACCCTTTGGATTGGACGGTTTGCTTGATATATTCAAAAATTTCATTTTGTCGTTTAGTTAACTCTCTCATAATAGGCACTCCCTAATTTAATTTGACTTAATTATAGCATGATTATAGCATTTTTACAAACGTTTGTTCGTTTGGTTGTTGACATAGAACAGATGTTCTGATAAAGTAACTATACAAACAAATGTTCTAGGAGTGGTTATAAATAATGAAGAACTATAAATCGCAAATAAAGTCTTATATTATAGTGTTAACGGTGACAATGGTACTTTGCGCCTTGTTTATATTAAGTGCACACAATAGTGCGAATTCAGAACAGACGTACGAAATGACTGACCATCAAATGACAAGTCAATCAGTAAATGGCGAACAGAGTAATAATGAAACTAAACTACAAAGCGAACAAACTTCACAGCAAGTGATGGCAGCTGTTCACTAATAGTTTTTTAGTGGCGTGAACTTTAGTGAATGTAAATGTTAATATAATGGTGTTTTTGTGAGCGAAACAATTTAGTTTCGTTCATTTTTTTGTTATATTTTTCTATATCAATAATATCGGAGGTTTATTATGGCTGATAAAGACGGTGTAGATTTACAACGTATAAATGAATTAGCAAAAAAGAAAAAAGAAAAAGGCTTGACTGAAAAAGAAGCTAAAGAACAATCTAAATTGAGAAAAGCTTACTTAGATTCATTTAGAGAAAAATTTAAGCAGCAAATTGAAAGTACAAGAGTCATAGATCCTGAAGGAAACGATGTAACGCCTGATAAAGTGAAAAATATATTAGATTCTAAAAATAAAGAAGATAAAAACTAAATCAATTTTTTGTTAAATAGATACCAAATAAGGTATAATAATATAGAAACTTGCTAGAAGAAAGGAAGTCATTTAGATGAATAAAGAAAAAGATCAATTAGCGGTAGATACGATTAGAGCGCTAAGTATCGATGCAGTTGAACAAGCAAATTCAGGACACCCTGGATTACCAATGGGCGCTGCTCCTATGGCATACACATTATGGACACGTCACTTGAATTTTAATCCCCAATCAAAAGATTTCTTTGACAGAGATCGTTTTGTATTATCAGCTGGACATGGTTCTGCGCTATTATATAGCTTATTACATGTTTCAGGTAGTTTAGAATTAGAAGAATTAAAAGAATTTAGACAATGGGGTTCTAAAACACCAGGACATCCTGAGTTCAAACACACTGATGGTGTAGAAGTTACAACTGGTCCACTTGGACAAGGTTTTGCTATGTCTGTTGGTATGGCTATGGCTGAGAAGCATTTAGCAGGTAAATTTAATAAAGAAGATGCTAAAGTTGTTGACCATTACACATATGTTCTTGCTTCAGATGGTGACTTAATGGAAGGTATTTCTCACGAAGCAGCTTCATTAGCAGGACATAACCAATTAGACAAATTGATTGTTTTATATGATTCAAATGATATCTCATTAGATGGAGATTTAAATAAAGCTTTTTCTGAAGATGTTAAGGGTCGTTTTGAAGCCTATGGTTGGAAACACATTTTAGTTGAAGAAGGTAATGATTTAGACGCAATTGATAAAGCGATTGAAGAAGCTAAATCTCAAAATGTACCAACAATTATTGAAATTAAAACAATTATTGGTTATGGTGCGCCTAATAAACAAGCTTCACATGGTGTTCACGGTGCGCCTCTTGGTGAAGACGAAAGAAAATTAGCGCTTGAAAACTATGGTTTAGATCCTGAAAAACGTTTCAATGTTCCAGAAGAAGTTTATGAAATTTTCCAACAAAGTATGTTGAAACGCGCTAACGAAAAAGAAGAAGTATGGAATAAACTTGTTGAAGAATATAGTAATAAATACCCTGAATTAGCTAAAGAATTTAAATTGGCTATCAGTGGTAAATTACCAGAAAACTATAGAGATGAGTTACCACACTTTGAAGCTGGACATAGTGGTGCTTCACGTGCTGACTCTGGTGAAGTAATTCAAACTTTAAGTAAAACTGTACCTTCATTCTTTGGTGGTTCAGCTGACTTAGCTGGTTCAAATAAATCTAATGTCAAAGATGCAACAGATTTTGATAAAGATACACCAGAAGGTAAAAATATTTGGTTTGGTGTTCGTGAATTTGCAATGGGCGCTGCAGTAAATGGTATGGCTGCACATGGCGGTTTACACCCTTATGGTGCAACTTTCTTCGTGTTCAGTGACTACCTAAAACCAGCATTACGTCTTTCAGCAATCATGGGATTAAATTCAACGTTTATCTTCACACATGATTCAATTGCAGTTGGTGAAGACGGTCCTACACATGAACCGATTGAACAATTAGCTGGTTTACGTGCCATCCCAAACATGAATGTTATTCGTCCAGCGGATGGTAACGAAACTCGTGTAGCTTGGGAAGTAGCATTAGAATCTGAAAATACACCAACATCACTTGTTTTAACTCGTCAAAATCTTACTACTATGGATTTACCAAAAGAAACTGTAGAAGAAGGCGTACGTAAAGGTGCGTATGTAGTATTTGAATCAGACAAAGAGCCAGAATTCTTATTATTAGCTACTGGTTCTGAAGTTAACTTAGCAATTGAAGCGGCTAAAGATTTAGAGGCACAAGGTAAAGGTGTACGTGTTGTTTCTATGCCAAACTGGAATGCGTTCGATCAGCAAACTGATGAATATAAAGAATCAGTAATTCCATCATCAATTACTAAACGTGTAGCAATTGAAATGGCTTCGCCACTTGGTTGGCATAAATATGTAGGCACTGAAGGTAAAGTTATCGGTATCGATGGTTTCGGTGCTAGTGCGCCTGGAGACTTAGTTGTTGAAAAATATGGCTTCACAAAAGAAAATGTATTGAATCAAATTCAAACATTTTAATTTATGTAACTAAGCTTAATTTGTTGGTATGAGAGCCTAGGTTCTCATACCAATTTTTTATTTTTAGAAATAAAAATATACTTATATTTACAAAGTTAATTTTTAATTGGTATAATACATAAGTCGAAACGCTATATTAATTGAGTTGCTCTTGAAAAGGGGCACTAATTTTAGTAAAATTCATTAGGATAGGAAAGTGGGTGAAACAATGGCAACTTGGTTAGCAATATTATTAATCGTGTTAGCACTAATTCTAGGATTAGTCGGTGGATTTTTCCTTGCAAGAAAATATATGATGGATTATCTTAAAAAGAACCCACCAATTAATGAAGAAATGCTACGTATGATGATGATGCAAATGGGTCAAAAACCATCTCAAAAGAAAATTAATCAAATGATGACAATGATGAATAAAAATCAGGAAGACGCTATGAAGAAAAAGAAATAGCGCATAAATAAAGGGCTGACAGCTACTTATATTGAGTAGTTGTTAGCCCTTATTTTTGTCTGTGGTTGACTTATGTGGAGTATGCTTTTGATTTTTACTTATAACAAAAGGCAAGGCTATAACGCATAGGGATAAGTTGCTATATTGCGGTGCATTTAGGTTCGTTGGTTGGTAATAAAATCAATTTCCAAAGTTGGTATATTAGTTTCAATAATCAGTTTAATGATATATATATATATGGATTATCTAATTTATTGTTTCTAAAATGACTTTTTCGATTTTTACTTTTTGATTACACAAGTTTTCGTAAGAAAATAGATAAAAATATCATTACACTGTTTGTAATTTATATATTTACATGGCGTTTGTTTTGAAAATAACCTTTTACTTAAAATTGAGTGAGCTTATATATGAATTTTTAGATTGATTTTGAATAAGTAATATGAATAATATCGGTTAAATTTTCTTGCATAAAGAAGAGTAAATAATAAAATGATGTTTTGATGATTTTTTAATTAAAAGTATTGGTATTAAGTTTATATAATATTATAGCTGTATTAATTTATTGAAATATTCAGAAAATAATTGATTCTAAAATGTGGTTTGTTATAATATATATATAAGGGAGGTATCGATAAGTGAAGGATGCTTATGACATGGAAGATAAAGAAGTACTTGATCGACTAGCAAATATGCATATTAACTTTCCGACCGATGAGGCATTTAAGAAATATCATAATGCGATGCAAATTCATGATATGAATTATCTTAGATACACTTTAAATGATGCATTATCGACATGTAACCAGACACATGCTTTTTAAATAAAAGTACGATAAGATGAGCTTTTAAAAAGGCTTATCTTATCGTATTTTTATTTGTGCTCATCTATGATATTCGATTGAACTGCAATTATTTTCTTAGTAATTTAAAAAATACTAAGATATAATATATGTGCTATTGGTTAATAGTAAATAAAAATAGACGTACAAATACTGATTATTATTTATTTAAATGATATACTAACCAAAGTGAATATCATCTTGTAGAAACTTAAAGTAGGTGTAAGCATGTTGTATTTAATATTTTCCATTGTATTTGCATTTCTAATGGGAATAGGTGTTATAATTGTGCGAATGAAAGCACAACACTTTCCAGTAAATGAAAAGAAAATTATATTACCTCCTTTTTTTATGGCGACAGGGGCACTAATGTACGTTGTTCCATATTTTAGGTTAACAGGTTTTGAAATAGTAGAATGTATTATTCTAGGTGTTTTATTTTCTACAATTCTAATTTGGACATCTAGGTTTGAAACACAAGGTAGTGAAATTTATATGAAACGTTCAAAAGCCTTTCCTATAATTCTTATAACATTACTTTTAGTACGTACAATAATTAAAATTTTTATAAGTAACCAGATAGATCCTGGCGAAATTGCAGGAATGTTTTTCCTACTTGCTTTTTGTATGATTGTACCTTGGCGTTTAGCGATGTTATACAAATATAAAAAGGTGAAAAGAACTTTAATTCAATAAGTTATACACGAGGCTGGGACAAATTAATTGTCTCAGCCTTAATCATTAAATAATGATTGGCTCAGGCAATACTTTTATCCATATCGACTCTAGCTATCTAAATAGGGATAGGTTACGAAATTTTATAAAATAAGATTGCTTCATTTTTAATATACTTAAAGTATAATATAATAAAATAACGAACGAACGTTCTTGAAAGGGAGTGTTGAAATGAAGATTGTACATACAGCGGATTGGCATTTAGGTAGAATTTTAAATGGCAAGTCATTGTTAGAAGATCAATCATACATATTGGAACAATTTATTGAAGCGATGCGAGAAGAAAGACCTGATGTAATTGTCATTGCCGGAGATTTATATGACACGAGTTATCCTAATAAAAATGCGATTCAATTATTGGAGCATACGATTGATACCTTGAATCTTGAAATGAAAATTCCATTAATTTTAATTAGTGGTAATCACGATAGTAAAGAAAGATTGAATTATGGTGCTAAGTGGTTTGAAAAATCGAATATGTATATCCGCACGGGTTTGAAAGATATGCAAAATCCTATTTCAATAGATGGTGTAGATTTTTATACACTGCCATATGCAACAATTAATGAGATGCAATACTACTTCGATAATGAAGAAATTGAAACACATCAACAGGCACTTGGATATGCTTTGAATCAAATGAATGAAGTGATTAATAAACATAGAATAAATATGTTCATAGGTCACTTAACAGTGCAAGGTGGCATACGTTCAGATTCTGAGAGACCATTAACTATTGGTACGGTAGAATCAGTAGAAGAGAAGATGTTTCAGCAATTTGATAGAGTACTATTAGGGCATTTACATCACCCATTTAGTATTGAATCAAATTTTATAAATTATAGTGGGTCTATATTACAATATTCATTTTCGGAAGTGAATCAGCCTAAAGGTTATAGAGTAATTTCAATAAATGAAAATGATATAAAAGATAAGTTTACACCTTTGAAGCCGTTAAGACAACTGGAAGTTATAGAAGGTGATTACGAGGATGCAATACAAGAAAAGATAGAAGTTAAAAATAAAGAAAACTATATACATTTTAAATTAAAGCATATGTCACATGTGAATGATCCAATGATGCATTTAAAGCAAATTTATCCAAATACTCTAGCATTAACTAACCAAACCTTTGAATTTAATACATCGATGCATCACGAAAATATAGAAATACAAAAGCTTGATGACGGGGCTATTATAGATAATTTTTATCAAAGCATAACAGATGAAAAATTAACAACTAACCAAAAAGAAAAAATTGAGTATGTTATGCGTACAATATTAGAAGGAGGCTCTAAATAAATGAGACCAATAACACTTAAATTAAATAATTTTGGTCCTTTTTTAAATGAAAAAATTGATTTTAATTATGTGAATAATAATCAATTATTTTTAATTAGTGGTAAAACTGGTTCAGGAAAAACTATGATTTTTGATGCCATTGTTTACGCTTTATTTGGAGAAGCTTCTACAAAAGATAGAAAAGAAAGTGATTTGAGAAGTCATTTTGCTGAAAGTAAGATGCCTATGGTAGTAGAATTTGAATTCAAATTAAGAAACCAATATTTTAAAATAAAAAGACAAGGGGCTTTTGTTAAAGAAGGTAATAAGAATAAAACACTTGGTCAACTTGCTGTATATCAAATGGAAACTGAGAAGTATGAACTTAGAGAAAGTAAAATAACGAATGGTAATCAATTTATTAAAGAATTATTGGGAGTAAACGCTGAGCAATTTAGGCAGTTATTTATCTTACCTCAAGGAGAATTTAAAAGATTTTTATTATCAAAAAGTTCTGAGAAACAAGAAATATTAAGAACACTCTTTAATAGTCAGCGATTTGAAGAAATACAAAAAAACTTATCTGAAGATGTTAAAGAAGTTAGAGGGCAAATTGAACAAAAATATCATTTGTTAGAAACAAATTGGCTAGATTTAGAAACGTTCAACGATGAAACATTAATTGAGAATAAAGCTATTAATCCAAGACAAACAAATCAAGTGCTTGAAGTATTAAATGTATTTTATGAAAAAGCGGAACATATTCATAATAAATTAAAACAACAAAAGGTTGAGTATAAAACTAAGTTAAATGATGCTGAATCTTGTTTGAAAAACAACCAAAAATTAGAAGAAACATTAAATAAGTTGGAAGAAAATCAGCGAAATTATGAACGACTATTAACGCAAGAAAATAATATAAATGAAAAAATCAATCGTTTGAATGCAATTAATGAGGTAAGGCCAATTGCTCATTTATTACAGTCTAGAGACGAATTATACACAAAACAACAAAAAATAAAAGAAGATATCAATAAAAAAATAAAAATTATTTCAGAACTTGAAATTCAAATAGAAAAAGCAAATGAACAGTTAGATGCTCATAAAAATGACTCAGCTAAAATAACAGATATTAAAAACTTTATTGAAAAGACAAAACTTTTCTTTGAAAGATCCCAAAAGTACAAAGAGGCGTATGAAGAGCAACAATCATTTAAAGAAGGTTTTGTATCACTTCAAACAAAGATAGATACACAAATAAAGCAATTAGATGAAATTAAAGAAAAAATAAACGGTAGAGTACCGAACTATAAGAAAATAGAACAAATAAATGAAACAATTTACAGGTTGAATAATGAAGTTACAGTGCTAAAACAAAATGAACTTGATAAAAAAGAATACCTACAATTACAAGAAAGAAAACAGCAAAAAGCCAATGACAGTAAAAAGTTATCTGATGAACTTCAACAGCTAACGAATGCTTATAAAAAAATAGATAAAACAAGTATAGATTTAAATAATAAGCAAGATTTGATTAGTACTTTGCAATCAGCAATAAGTGTTGGAGACACTTGTCCAATTTGTGGTAATCAAGTACATACTATAACGCAACATATCGATTTTGATGATTTAACTGCACGACATCAAAGTCTCGCACAGTTAGAACAAGAGAAAAACGATAGAACTGAAGATAAAATTAAAGTTGAAAGCGAACTGAATTATATAGAAGAACAGTTGGCAAAATTTGATGAAGAGAAATTAGAAAATATAAATTATCAAGAACTTGAGGTGGAAGTTAAGAAAAAAACAGAACAAAAACAGATCATTGAAAAGGAAAATGAAGCGATTGTTGAATTAAAGGAATTACAACAACAATATGAACAACAGTATCATCAATTAGAATTAGATAAAAAAACTAAACAACATAATCTAAAACAAAATGAAATTACTATAAATGATTTTGAAAATACTACAGGTTATAGTGACGTCGATACTTTTATAGAGCTTTTTGAAAACAATAAAAGTGAAATTGAGAAATATGAAAAAACCTTGGATGAGTTGGAGAAGAATATACAACAATATAAGAGTAAACTTGCTATAGAACAAAATAATAGAAATCATTTAAGTAATAATTTATCTGAAATTGAACTAGAGATTAAAAATATAAGTGTGAAAATTGATGATGAAATGAAACATATTGGTTTCACGGATTTAGAACAAGTATATAATACAGTTTCTAAAGTAAGTGAAAAAGAAACTCTAGAAAATGAAATAACTGAATTTAATAAATCAAAACAATCTTTTGAAGTAGTAATCTCACAATTAAAAGAAGAGATTTCCGATAAAAAGTTAGAAGATACTCAACATCTAATAGAAGCTTTTGAACAACAGCAACAAGCGTTTGAATTAATCTGTACTGAATTGAGTCAACATGAATATAAAGTTGCGTTTAATAATAAAAAAATAACTGAAATTAGAGATATTATTGGTAAATTAGAAAGTGAATTAAAAACACAACAAGAAGTTTTTCAACTAGCAGAAATTCTAGCAGGGAAAAATGAACAAAAATTAACATTAGAAAATTATGTGTTAATTTATTATTTGGAAAGAATTTTAGCTCAAGCCAATCAACGTTTATCTTTAATGACGGGTCAGCGGTATCAATTGACACGTAGATCACAAGTTTCACAAGGATACAGTGGACTTGAGATTGATGTGTTTGATGCACACTCTAATCAATCTAGGCACATTAGTTCATTGTCTGGAGGGGAAACTTTCCAAGCTTCATTAGCTTTAGCTTTAGGTTTAAGTGAGATAGTTCAACAAGAATCAGGTGGTATTGCATTAGATTCTATGTTCGTCGATGAGGGATTTGGAACATTAGACCAAGAAACTTTAGAAACAGCTTTAGATACACTGTTAAGTTTAAAATCTACAGGGAGAATGGTAGGAATCATTTCACATGTAAGTGAATTGAAACAAAGAATTCCCCTCATTTTAGAAGTAGTTACGGAACAATATCAAAGTACGACAACTTTTAAGAAACAATAATTTACTTAAATAATATATGTCGAAGTAGCTCAAAATAATATATAATGTGTGAAAATCCAATAAAGTAAGCTAAATAAAAAGAGTTCTAGTAGTTGTCATTCTGCTAGGACTCTCGTCTTTTTAGTATTTTAATTAATTTTTTTCACGTAATAAATCACGAATTTCAGTAAGTAAAACAGTATTCTCTTCGATTTCTTCTTCTTCTTCTTTTTTCATTAGCGTATTAGCAATTTTCACAAAGATAAATAATGCAAAAGC
Organism: Staphylococcus sp. mip270_02; assembly: GCF_054031535.1. NCBI lineage: Bacteria > Bacillati > Bacillota > Bacilli > Caryophanales > Staphylococcaceae > Staphylococcus > Staphylococcus sp. mip270_02. Next base: position 1,958,001 of record NZ_CM132934.1, on the reverse strand, counting down.
AATAATGATAAAGTCTATAATTGACTGAACGAACATACCGTATTTGATTCCCATAAATGACCAGCTCTTAGCAAAGTCAACTGTACCAAAAATCAATCCAATTAAAGGCATGATAATGAATGAAACTAAAGCTGTAACAATTTTGTTGAATGCTGCACCCATAACTACAGCTACAGCTAAGTCGAGTACATTGCCTTTTAATGCGAACTCTTTAAACTCTTGAAACATATGATTAACTCCCTTTTATTTAATTTTAAAGATTATTATACAATATATTTAAAAGTAAGAGAATAGTTTTTTTAACGAAATTTGATATTACCTCATTGTTTTGTTATTCTAATACGTGGTTAATACATAAATAGAATTTTTTAAAAAATGAAAGTTCTATTTGGCTTGAAAATTTAATATGATAAGAAAGGGAGTAATTAATTATGAATTCTTCTAGTAACCAATCTAATGGTAAGAAGATATCTCCAGTTTTTATCTATAGTGCTATCATCGTAGCAATTGTAGTTATTATCGGTGCAGTATTACCGGGACAATTTGATTATGTTACGAATACGATTAAACTATGGATTACAGATAAACTTGGATGGTATTACCTAATTCTTACAACGTTTATAGTTTTCTTCTGTGTATTTCTAATTTTTAGTCCTATTGGGAAATTAAAATTAGGTAAACCAAATGACAAACCTGAATTCAACACTATCTCATGGTTTGCGATGTTATTCAGTGCTGGTATGGGAATTGGACTTGTATTCTATGGTGCAGCAGAACCAATGGCTGATTTTGCAGCGCCACCAAATGCAGATCCAAAAACGACAGCAGCTTATACAGAAGCATTGCGTTCAACATTCTTCCATTGGGGATTCCATGCGTGGGCAATATATGGTGTTGTTGCATTAGCACTAGCTTATGCCCAATTTAGAAAAGGCGAACCAGGACTTATTTCAAGAACATTACGTCCTATCTTAGGTAACAAAGTTGAAGGCCCAATTGGGACAATCATTGATGTACTTGCTGTATTTGCTACAGTAGTAGGTGTGGCCGTATCACTAGGTATGGGTGCCTTACAAATTAATGGTGGGCTTAATTATCTATTTGGTATACCAAATAATGTTTGGGTTCAAGCTATAATCATAGTAGTAGTAACAATTTTATTTATGATGAGTGCTTGGTCTGGATTAAGTAAAGGTATTCAATATTTAAGTAACTTAAATATTAGTTTAGGGGCAATCTTGATGATTGCTGTACTTATTATTGGACCAACAGTATTGATTTTAAATATGATGACGAGCTCTGCAGGTAGTTTATTAAACTCATTCTTATTAAATACGTTTGACACTGCAGCACAAAACCCTCAAAAACGTGAATGGATGTCTAGTTGGACACTTTATTACTGGGGTTGGTGGTTAAGCTGGAGCCCATTCGTAGGTATTTTCATTGCACGTGTATCTAAAGGACGTTCTATACGTGAATTTATAGGAGGAGTACTGCTAGTACCAGCTCTTGTAAGTTTCGTTTGGTTCAGTGTGTTTGGTGTGTTAGGTATTGAAACTGGTAAGAAAAATCCAGAATTATTTGATATGACTGCTGAAACACAACTTTTCGGAGTGTTTAATGAGATACCATTGGGTATGATATTATCTATCATTGCTTTAGTATTAATTGCATCATTCTTTATTACATCGGCTGACTCTGCAACCTTTGTGTTAGGTATGCAAACGACTTATGGTTCATTAGAGCCGTCAAATGTTGTTAAAATGACATGGGGTATAGCACAATCATTAATCGCTTTTGTATTACTATTTGCAGGTGGAGGAAATGGTGCTGAGGCTCTTAACGCAATTCAAAGTGCCGCCATTATAAGCGCCTTGCCATTCTCATTTGTAGTAATCATGATGATGATTTCATTCTATAAAGATGCTAACCAAGAACGTAAATTCTTAGGTTTAACATTGACACCTAATAAACATAGATTACAAGATTACTTACAGCATCAACAAGAAGATTATGAAGATGATATTATTGAACAGCGTAAACCACTTAGAAATGCAGAAAAAAATGATCAATAAACAGACTTTATAATTTAAAACTGAGTATCCATTTGGATACTCAGTTTTTTTATATAAAAATGAGGAAATGTCTGCCATCAGGATGATAATGATTCTCAATTGATAATAATAACTTATTACACACTGGAGTCAAGATAAGTTTTGCTTATACATACTGATTGAAAATTCAAATCTAAATTATAGATGTTTCTGGCTTTAGCTAGTTGTTTTAAATTACATATAATTATACAATTTAAATAACGGCATATATATTACAAAAATTTCAAGGGGGATTTATATGGCTTCTAATATTAAACAGCAATCGAAAAAATCGTTTGAGTTAAACGGCAAATCATATACTTTTTATGATTTGAACACTTTAGAAGAACAAGGTTTAACAAAAGTTTCAAAATTGCCATATTCAATTAGAGTATTACTAGAATCTGTATTAAGACAAGAGGATGGTTTTGTAATTACTGATGAACATATTAAAGCGTTATCAGAATTTACTAAAGGCACTGAAGGCGAAGTACCATTCAAACCTTCTCGTGTTATCTTACAAGACTTTACAGGTGTACCTGCAGTTGTTGACTTGGCGTCATTACGTAAGGCAATGAATGATGTAGGCGGAGATTTAAATAAAATCAACCCTGAAGTACCTGTAGATTTAGTTATTGACCACTCAGTTCAAGTTGATAGCTATGCAAATCCAGACGCATTAGAGCGCAATATGAAATTAGAGTTTGAAAGAAACTATGAACGTTATCAATTTTTAAATTGGGCTACAAAAGCGTTTAATAACTATAGCGCTGTGCCACCAGCAACTGGTATTGTTCACCAAGTAAACTTGGAATATCTAGCTAATGTTGTACATGCACGTGATGTAGATGGTGAAACAGTAGCTTTCCCTGATACATTAGTAGGTACTGACTCACATACAACAATGATTAATGGTCTTGGTGTATTAGGTTGGGGTGTAGGGGGTATTGAAGCCGAAGCCGGAATGCTTGGTCAACCGTCATATTTCCCAATTCCTGAAGTAATCGGTGTTAGATTGTCTAATGCATTGCCTCAAGGTGCGACTGCAACAGACTTAGCTTTACGTGTAACTCAAGAATTACGTAAAAAAGGTGTAGTTGGAAAATTTGTTGAGTTCTTTGGTCCAGGTGTACAACACTTACCATTAGCAGACCGTGCAACAATTGCTAACATGGCTCCAGAATATGGTGCTACTTGTGGTTTCTTCCCTGTAGACGAAGAAGCATTAAAATACATGCGTTTAACAGGTCGTACTGATGAACAAATCGATCTTGTGAAAAAATATTTAGAAGAAAACAGCATGTTCTTCACTGTTGAAAAAGAAGACCCTGAATACACTGATGTAGTTGAATTAGACTTATCTACTGTTGAACCATCATTATCAGGACCAAAACGTCCACAAGATTTAATTTTCTTAAGTGATATGAAAGAAGAATTCGAAAAATCAGTTACTGCGCCAGCAGGTAACCAAGGCCACGGTTTTGATGAAAGTGAATTCGATAAAACTGCAACAATCGAATTTAAAGATGGCACGTCAACTACAATGAAAACTGGTGATTTAGCGATTGCAGCGATTACGTCATGTACAAATACATCTAATCCATATGTTATGTTAGGTGCTGGACTAGTTGCTAAAAAAGCTGTAGAAAAAGGATTAAAAGTCCCAGAATACGTTAAAACGTCATTAGCTCCAGGTTCTAAAGTTGTTACTGGATATTTAAGAGATTCAGGCTTAACTGAATATTTGGATGATTTAGGCTTTAACCTTGTTGGTTATGGTTGTACAACTTGTATCGGGAACTCTGGTCCATTACTAGAAGAAATTGAAAAAGCAATTGCTGATGAAGATTTGCTCGTTTCCTCTGTGTTATCAGGTAACCGTAACTTTGAAGGTCGTATCCATCCATTAGTTAAAGCTAACTACTTAGCTTCACCACAATTAGTTGTTGCATATGCATTAGCAGGAACTGTGGATATCGATTTACAAAATGAGCCACTTGGTAAAGGTAAAGATGGAGAAGATGTTTACCTAAAAGATATCTGGCCATCAATTAAAGAAGTTTCAGACACTGTTGATACGGTTGTGACTCCGAAACTATTTAAAGAAGAATATGAAACTGTGTACAATAATAATGAAATGTGGAATGAAATTGATGTTACGGATCAACCGCTATATGATTTTGACCCTGAATCAACGTATATTCAAAACCCATCATTCTTCCAAGGTCTTTCTAAAGAACCAGGAACTATTGATTCATTAAAAGATTTAAGGGTTATGGGTAAATTTGGAGATTCAGTAACAACTGACCATATTTCACCAGCGGGTGCAATTGGTAAAGATACACCTGCAGGTAAATATTTACTTGAACATGGCGTCCCTATTCGTCAATTCAACTCATATGGTTCACGTCGTGGTAACCACGAAGTGATGGTACGTGGTACATTTGCGAATATCCGTATTAAAAACCAATTAGCACCAGGAACTGAAGGTGGTTTCACAACTTACTGGCCAACAGGTGAACAAATGCCAATATTTGATGCTGCCATGAAATATAAAGAAGACGGCACAGGTTTAGTTGTTTTAGCTGGTAATGATTACGGAATGGGTTCATCTCGTGACTGGGCAGCTAAAGGGACAAATTTATTAGGTGTTAAAACAGTTATCGCACAAAGTTATGAGCGTATCCACCGTTCAAACTTAGTAATGATGGGCGTTTTACCATTACAATTCAAAGAAGGCGAATCTGCGGATAGCCTTGGCATTGATGGTACTGAAGTTATTTCAGTAGATATTGATGAAAATGTAAAACCGCATGATCTTGTAAAAGTACAAGCTAAGAAAGAAAATGGCGAAGTAATAGAGTTTGAAGCAATGGCTCGTTTCGATTCAAACGTTGAAATGGATTATTATCGTCATGGTGGTATTCTTCAATTAGTATTAAGAAATAAATTAGCCGAATAACTTTACAGTTAGAAGCATTAATTTAATAATAAAGATTCAAACGAGGCTGGGGCATACATAGATATGTCTCAGCCTCAAAGGCGTTATTGAAGGCCTATGAAGATGTACATAATGTATTCCTTTATTATATAGGTTGGGATAAATGCTTGGATTAACATTGCTTTGAAATAGCACTACCTGTAAGTGATGTTTAGATAATGAATATAGAATAGGTTATAGATACTTTATTGGAGTATTACTAAGGATAAACTAGTAAAATGCTATACTTAATTTTTTATGTTAATATTTAATAGTAAAAAAGATATAAGATGAACAATTGAAAAGAGGACGCTTATAATGATTTACAGTATGACACAAATAGAATCACGGTATTCAGAGACTGACCAAATGGGTGTGATTTATCATGGTAATTACCCTACATGGTTTGAGGTAGCTCGTACAGATTATATCTCTAAATTAGGTTTTAGCTATAAAGCTATGGAAGATTCAGGTATTATTTCTCCAGTTGTTGATTTGGACATTAAATATATTAAATCTATTTTTTATCCAGAAACCGTAAAAATAAAAACATGGGTTGAAAAATATTCTAGATTACGATCTAAATATTGCTATGAAATATACAATGAAGCTGGAGAATTAGCAACTACAGGATCAACTACATTGACTTGTATTAAAAAAGAAGACTTCAAGCCGATACGATTAGATAGATATTTTCCTGAATGGCACGCTGTATATAGCGATGTCGCTGAAAGAAATAAGGCAGGCGAGGACTTAGAAGTGGTTAAAGGCATATAAGGCATGCTTTAGGCTTCAGTGACTAGCATATTGAAACGAACAAGAGAATATATGTTATTCAATAGCAATCAAACTAGAATTAAGCTAAAAAAAGCGTTTGGGAAGAGACCCGAACGCTTTTTTTATTATTTAACATGATTTATTTAAAATGTATAAAGGTTTCATACGCTTATTTCCAAAAATAATGGACAAGGGAATTAGTAAAACCTTGGAATAATTTATAATTTATTTTGTGGCATATGAAATTTCATCAATACTGTTACTAACATCAATATATAAATTGTGGTCTTCAAAATACCACAAATCTTTTTCAGCGATTACGACATCTAATCCATCGTAATGATTTTCGTAACCAATTTCCACATCATTTTTCTTGTCTACACTGAAAGCAGGACTAAACCCTTGTTTTAGTTGGAATTCTCCGCCATAACGTACAAAGAATTGTAAGACTTTGTCATCTTCTGGTAAATCTAGTTCTTCCTTAAACCAAGATACAGCATTATCTGAAAGTTCTATTTCCATAATAAAAGTCTCCTTTCGATTCATAAGATTTCACTTATGAACGTTGATTACTAATTTTTAAATTAGTAATTTATACATTACCCACTTTGAGTAATGTTAAAGGTAGTATAACATAATTTTTCAATTAATTTCGACAAATGATTTACAAAAATATGAATTGTATAAATACTATGATAAAACGTTGTTTACGTAGTATAATAGATACAATGTTAAAAAGCTGGAAACATCTTAATGTCCCAGCTTAGCGTTTGTTTACATAATTTATTCGTTTTTACACTGCGACTTTTGTAATAGTTACATCCATTTTATTTTAGGTTCTTCACCTTTGAATATTCTTACAATATTAGTACGGTGTCTAATTATCAGTAGTACGCCTACACCAATACTAACAACAAAGAGGATATAGTCTCGAATTAATAATGCACCGATAACACAACAAATTGATGCAATGATACTTGAGAGTGATACATACTTTGTTAGATATAATATTCCAAAGAAAATTACTGCTAATATTAATAATAAGACAGGATTAACTCCTAGTATGACTCCAGCACTTGTAGCAACGGCTTTACCACCTTTAAAACCAAGATAAACTGGATATACATGACCTAGAATCGCGAAAGCACCTACGATAAGTCCATTTGTGAAAAATGTACTAATTGTACCTTCCGCATGAACAGGCAACCACAGTGGGAAAAAGACCACAATAAACCCTTTAAATATATCTAGAAAAGTAACTAAAAATCCAGTAGGTTTTCCTAGTACCCTAAAGCTATTTGTTGCGCCAGTGTTGCCACTACCAAATTGTCGAATATCTTTTTTGAAAAATAATTCACCTATTACATAGCCACTTGGAAAAGCACCAATGAGGTAACTTAGTATTAACATGATTACAATCATCATATATAATCCACATCCTTTAATGACATTAAAATTATTTTACCACATAAGAGCATCATAATACGAATAAAAATTTCAAATGAAAAGCATTTATCTACTGAAAATTGATTTGACACTTGCAATTTATCAAGATTTATATAAGAATAACTAATGTATAGTTTTAAAAACGAACGTACGTTTGTAGGAGGGCGAAACGATTGGCAATGAATAAAAAAAATAATTATTCGGATGATTCCATTCAGGTACTTGAGGGACTAGAGGCCGTTAGAAAAAGACCTGGGATGTATATTGGTTCTACCGATAAACGTGGCTTACATCATCTAGTATATGAAGTTGTCGATAATTCCGTCGATGAAGTATTAAATGGTTTCGGAAGTGAAATCACTGTTACGATAAATAAAGATGAGAGCATTACTATAGAAGATAATGGACGTGGAATGCCTACAGGTATTCATACTTCTGGAAAACCTACTGTTCAAGTCATTTTTACGGTACTTCATGCAGGTGGAAAATTCGGACAAGGCGGTTATAAAACGTCAGGTGGCTTACACGGTGTTGGTGCTTCAGTCGTCAATGCATTGAGTGAATGGTTAGAAGTTGAAATTTATAGAGATGGTAATATATATTCTCAAAGCTTTGCAAATGGTGGGAAACCAACAACTGGTTTGAAAAAACATGGTAAAACTAAAAAGACTGGTACTAAAGTGACATTTAAACCAGATCCAGAGATATTCAAAGCATCTACATCGTTTAATTATGATGTTTTAAGTGAAAGACTACAAGAATCAGCATTTTTACTTAAACGCTTGAGAATCATTCTAAAAGACTTAAGAGCAGGCAAAGAACGTGAAGATATCTTCCATTATGAAGATGGTATTAAAGAATTCGTTGCTTATGTCAATGAAGGGAAAGAAGTATTACATGATGTAGCAGATTTCTCTGGGGAAGCTAATAATATTGAAGTGGAAGTTGCATTCCAATATAACGATCAATATTCAGAAGGCATACTAAGTTTTGTTAATAATGTGCGTACAAAAGATGGCGGAACACATGAAGTTGGGTTTAAAACAGCTATGACGCGTGTGTTTAATGATTATGCACGTCGTATTAATGAATTAAAAGAAAAAGATAAAAATTTAGATGGTAATGATATAAGAGAAGGTTTAACTGCTATTATTTCAATTCGAATTCCTGAAGAATTGTTACAATTTGAAGGACAAACTAAATCTAAGTTAGGCACACCTGAAGCCAGAAGTGCAGTAGATTCAGTTGTAGCCGACAAATTACCATATTATTTGGAAGAAAAAGGACAATTATCTAAATCGTTAGTTAAAAAGGCTTTAAAGGCACAACAAGCTAGAGAAGCAGCACGTAAAGCGAGAGAAGATGCACGTTCAGGTAAGAAAAATAAACGTAAAGACACTTTACTTTCTGGTAAACTTACACCTGCACAAAGTAAAAATACTGAGAAAAAAGAATTATACCTTGTCGAAGGTGACTCAGCGGGTGGCTCTGCAAAGTTAGGTCGTGATCGCAAATACCAAGCGATTTTACCACTTAGAGGTAAAGTAATTAATACTGAGAAAGCACGTCTTGACGATATCTTTAAAAATGAAGAGATTAATACAATTATTCATACTATTGGAGCTGGTGTCGGAAATGAGTTCAAAATTGAAGATAGTAACTACAATAGAATCATTATAATGACAGATGCTGATACAGATGGTGCACATATTCAAGTGTTATTATTAACATTCTTCTTTAAATATATGAAGCCATTAGTTGAGGCGGGTCGAGTATTTATTGCATTACCACCACTTTATAAACTCGAAAAAGGAAAAGGTGCATCAAAAAAAGTAGAATACGCTTGGACAGATGAAGAATTAGAGAAATTACAACGAAAATTAGGTAAAGGTTTCTCATTACAACGTTATAAAGGTCTTGGTGAAATGAATGCCGACCAATTGTGGGAAACGACTATGAACCCTGATACGAGAACCTTGATCAGAGTACAAGTTGAAGATGAGTTACGTTCATCTAAACGTGTTACAACACTAATGGGCGACAAAGTTGCACCAAGACGTGAATGGATTGAAAATCATGTTGAATTTGGTTTACAAGAACAACAAAGTATTTTAGATAATAATGAAATTCAAATATTGGAACAGGAAGCGCCTAATGAGGAGGAAGTAAATTGAGTGAAGTAATTCAAGATTTATCGCTAGAAGATGTTATTGGCGATCGTTTTGGTAGATATAGTAAATACATCATTCAAGAACGTGCATTGCCAGACGTTCGCGACGGTCTCAAGCCTGTTCAAAGACGTATTTTATATGCAATGTATTCAAGCGGTAACACTTACGACAAAAATTTCCGTAAAAGTGCTAAAACTGTTGGTGATGTTATAGGTCAGTATCATCCGCACGGTGATTCGTCTGTATATGATGCGATGGTTCGCTTAAGTCAAGGATGGAAGCTACGACATGTACTTATAGAAATGCAAGGTAATAACGGTAGTATCGATAATGACCCAGCTGCTGCAATGCGTTATACTGAAGCAAAATTAAGCCGTCTTTCAGAAGAACTTTTAAGAGATATTAACAAAGAAACTGTACCATTTATGCCAAACTATGACGATACGACGATGGAACCAATGGTCTTGCCTGCAAGACTTCCTAATTTATTGATAAATGGTAGTACTGGGATTTCTGCTGGTTATGCTACAGATATTCCGCCACATAATCTTGGTGAAGTGATTCAAGCAACACTTAAATTTATTGATAACCCGGATATAACTGTGAATCAATTGATGAAATATATCAAAGGCCCTGATTTTCCAACAGGTGGTATTATTCAAGGTGTGGATGGTATTAAGAAAGCGTATGAATCAGGTAAAGGGAAAATCGTAGTTCGTTCAAAGGTTGAAGTTGAAGAATTAAGAAATGGTAGAAAACAACTAATTGTTACAGAAGTACCTTATGAAGTTAATAAGAGTGCATTAGTTAAAAAAATGGATGAATTACGTGCTGATAAAAAGGTTGATGGCATCGTCGAAGTTAGAGACGAAACTGACCGTACAGGATTACGTATTGCAATCGAATTGAAAAAAGATATTAATAGTGAAGCTGTAGCCAATTTCCTTTATAAAAATACAGATTTACAAGTTTCATATAACTTTAACATGGTTGCTATTAGTGAAGGGCGCCCAGTATTAATGGGCATTCGTCAATTTATAGATAGTTATTTAAATCATCAAATCGATGTTGTAACGAAACGTACACGTTATGAACTAGATCATGCTGAAAATAGAATGCACATCGTTGAAGGTTTAATGAAAGCTTTATCTATATTAGACGAAGTGATTAAACTTATTAGAGCTTCAAAAAACAAAAAAGATGCTAAAGAAAATTTGGTAGCTGAATATGACTTTACTGAAGCTCAAGCGGAAGCGATAGTGACATTACAATTGTATCGTTTGACGAATACAGATATTGTTCAGCTACAAGAAGAACATGATGAATTGAAAGCGTTAATCGAGCATTTGAGAAATATTTTAGATAATCACGATGCATTATTAAATGTAATTAAAGAGGAATTAACCGAAATTCGTAATAGATTTAAACAAAAGCGTCTATCTTCTATAGAGGCTGAGATATCAGAAATTAAGATTGATAAAGAAGTGATGATCCCTAGTGAAACTGTAATTATGAGTATCACTAAACATGGTTATATTAAACGAACATCATTACGTAGTTTTAATGCAAGTGGTGTAGATGAAGTGGGTACTAAAGATGGAGACTCAATCATGAAATATGAAGAAGTCAACACTTTAGATACAGCGCTAGTGTTTACTAATAAAGGTCGTTATCTATTTATACCTGTTCATAAATTAGCTGATATAAAATGGAAAGATTTAGGGCAACATGTCTCTCAAATTGTGCCACTTGATGAAGGTGAATATGTTATTAACGCTTATTGTGAAAATGACTTTAAACCAGAAGCATTTTATATCTTAGCAACACGTAATGGTATGATTAAAAAAAGTAATATATCTATGTTTAAAACAACACGATATAATAAACCACTTGTCTCCATGAAGTTGAAAGATAATGATGAAATTATAAATGTTATGCGTATATCAGAGACACAATTGATTACTGTGGTTACAAACAAAGGCATGTCGCTTACTTATGATAGTGATGAACTTTCTGATACTGGCTTGAGAGCAGCAGGTGTTAAATCTATCAACTTAAAAGATGAAGACTATACAGTATTAACAGATATTGTAACTTCAAATAATACAATATTAATGGCGACACAACGCGGATCTTTAAAACGCATCAGTTTTAAAGTATTACAAACGGCTAAACGCGCCCAACGTGGTATTACGTTATTAAAAGAATTAAAGAAAACACCGCACCGCATTATAGACGCTGCAGTTATTCAATCAGACCAAACGACTTATACAATCTACTCTGATAAACAGCAAGAGTCTGGCTTAATCAAGGATATCCACTTATCAGAACAATATACAAATGGTAGCTTTATCGTAGATACTAGTGATTTTGGTGAAATAAAGGATTTAGAAATAAAATAAAACATCTTATAAAAAATTGTTAGTAAATACAACTATATAGTGATAAAATACCAGTTAGGTGCAATAAATAATTAATAAAAAGGTTTATAGCGCAGTAAAAAAGATGTGTTTAGTTATTAGCATTCACAATTTTACTTATACTCATAGTTATAATATAAAGCGTATTACTATGAGCGTAGCTATAAATCTCTTGCTCTAATTTTGAAATTAAATATACATAAGATGAGAGGGATTAAATTGAGAGATTTTGATGGTTTAATTCCAGATTGGTTCAAAACATTTGTCCAAGTCGGGAATGATTTAATCTGGTCACAGTATTTAATTGGATTGTTAATAACAGCCGGTATATTCTTTACAATCGGTTCAAAATTTGTTCAGTTAAGATGGATTCCAGAAATGTTTCGCGCTGTTGGTGAAAAACCTGAAACATTAGATAATGGTAAGAAAGGTATTGCTCCATTCCAAGCGTTTGCAATTAGTGCAGCGTCACGTGTAGGTACAGGTAATATCGCTGGTGTTGCAACCGCAATTGTACTCGGTGGTCCTGGTGCTGTATTTTGGATGTGGGTTATCGCTTTTATCGGGGCAGCAAGTGCATTTATTGAAGCAACTTTAGCGCAAGTCTATAAAGTACCTGATAAAGAAGGCGGCTTCCGTGGTGGTCCAGCGTATTACATAACGAGAGGTTTAAACCAAAAATGGTTAGGTGTTGTTTTTGCAGTATTAATAACAATTACATTTGCATTTGTATTTAATACTGTTCAATCAAATACAATCGCTGAATCATTGAAAACACAATATAATGTAAGCCCTGCGATAACAGGTATTGTATTGGCAGTATTTACAGCAATTATTATATTTGGTGGTGTGCGTAGTATTGCAACTATGTCATCAGTAATTGTGCCTGTAATGGCGATATTATATATTTTCATGGTTGTTATCATCTTATTCATGAATTTCGATCAAATCATTCCTATGATTTCTACAATTATAAAAAGTGCATTTGGTTTTGAGCAAGCTACAGGTGGCGCAATCGGTGCTACAATTTTACAGGGTGTTAAACGTGGTTTGTTCTCGAATGAAGCGGGTATGGGTTCAGCACCTAATGCTGCTGCAACAGCTGCTGCACCACACCCAGTCAAGCAAGGCTTAATTCAATCTTTAGGTGTATTCTTTGATACTATGCTTGTATGTACATCTACAGCCATCATGATTTTACTTTACACAGGTTTAGAATTTGGTGACAATGCAGCACAAGGTGTTGCAGTTACACAATCTGCTTTAAATGAACATTTAGGCAGTGTAGGCGGTATCTTTTTAACAATTGCGATTACGCTGTTTGCATTCTCTTCAGTTGTAGGTAACTATTATTATGGACAATCTAACATTGAATTTTTATCTAATAATAGAACGATTTTATTTATATTTAGATGCTTAGTGGTCGTGTTAGTATTTATTGGTGCAGTAGCTAAAACAGATGTTGTTTGGAGTACTGCCGATTTATTCATGGGATTAATGGCAATTGTCAACTTAGTGGCAATCATTGGATTATCAAATATCGCATTTGCTGTTATGAACGATTACCAACGTCAACGTAGAGCCGGTAAAAAACCTATTTTCAGACCAGAAGAATTAGAAATTAATTTATTTGGTATTGAAAGTTGGGGTATGAAAAAATAATTAAAAATTATTTATATCAACATATAGAGCCCTTCAAATAAATCACTGATTAGTGAGAATTTGGAAGGCTCTTTTATGTCTTTCAATTTTTGAAAATACACTATATAATATTGATTGACAGAAAAAGAAGGATGATTCATGTGAGTGATTACCTGATAACTAAGGTTTTAAATAATAATGTTATTATCTGTAAAAAAGCACAAGAAGAATATGTGCTCATTGCTAAAGGCATTGGCTTTAATAAAAAAAGTGGCATGACTTTGCAAGAAAATCAAACAGTTGAGAAAACGTATATATTAGATCAAAAGTCTCAACAAGACCATTATAAATCTCTGGTTGAACAAGCTGATGACACATTAATTCAAGCAGTAATTGAAGCTGTTAATATTATTACGAATTCAGTAATGAAGATAGATAATCAAAAATTAGTCATATCTTTAACTGATCATATTATATTTGCATATAACCGATTGAAACAAAATCAATTAATAAATAATCCTTTTGTTGTAGAAACAAAGCAATTATATACAGAGGCATATGGCATTGCTGAAAAAGTAATAGATCGTTTAAACCATGTATTAGATGTGAATTTTCCGGAAGACGAAATAGGGTTTATAGCATTACATATAGCTTCTAATACCGAAACTTTACCTATACGTGAAATGGAACTGATTAATCGTTTGATTAATAAAAGTATATTTATTCTAGAACATGATTTAAAACATGAAATAGAAAAAGACACAGTCCAGTATCAGCGCTTTATTAGGCATATTCAATTTTTAATTAAAAGATTGAGAACTGGAGAAAATTTGCAAAAAACAAATGCATTTGAAGAGTTATTGAAAACTCAGTATCCTTTATGCTTCAATATCGCATTAAAAATAATGAAAATGTTGCAGCAGGAATTGGGTATTAAAATATATGATGCAGAAGTTATTTATTTAACTTTGCATGTCTATCATTTTATGGTTGTTGCTGATCATACGGATACATCTAATGATTAAAGTCTTTAAATAGTTTACATTTAAAAATACGATGTCACTAAATAGTGTGACGTCGTATTTTTAATTTCGTAATTATATTTATTATATATTGTTAATATCTATGACAAATTTGGAGTTTATAGAAAACTAAATGTGTAATTAGTTGCATATTATAAAGTTGGGGTTAAGAGTTTTAATTGTGTGTAATGAAAGTATTATGTTTTTATTTATGTATGCAAATTTACTTTACTATACCAATTAAAAATCATAGAATTAGTTTTAAAGTTGGTTTGTTTAAAGGGGATGTTTTCGTATTAAGTACTATGATGAAATTCCTATAATTAGGTCAGTGGCAGCTATGCTTGTTGTTGCTATTCATACAGTTAATAGTATCGCACTTTCAGGAGACTCGTTCACTTCAGATGGGTTAGGATATATAAATCAAATTGCAAGGTTAGGCACACCTATTTTTGCAGTAGTTAGTGCTTTTTTATTAACTATTTCTGTCATTCATAAAGGCTTTAGTTTGAATTATTTTATAAAATCAAGGTTTAGCAAAATCTTAATTCCTTATATTATATGGACAATTTTTTATTTATTATACAGGGCTTATTTTTTACATAACTTAGAAGATGATGGTAAATTAATAAATTATTTTGTATTCGGTAAGGCAAATTTTCATTTATATTTTATATTAACTGTAATACAATTCTATTTTTTATTTCCATTTGTACACAAATTTAAAAAAGGATGGCCAATTATTACTTTATTCATAGTTGCAACTATTGCTAATATAGTTTGGATAATGATGGGACCAGTTTCATTGGGCGGTGGTGGAGTAGAACGGTTTGTAAATGATAAACTCTTCATTATGAACTGGATCTCCTTTTTCGTTTTAGGTATTGTTTACGCAAAATTTTATAATGAAATAAAAGTACTGATATTCAAATATAAGGCGTTACTTTCAATTATTATAGGTATATTATTTATTGATTTATTGATCAGTATTGATTTAGACAATTTACACAGTTCAATCCATGTTTCAAATATAATTTATATCCCGTTTTTTATTGTGTTTCTTAACTACATGTTTGAACATGTAAAGAAAAATAAAATAATTTTGCGTACACTTACATTAATAGGAGATTACTCTATGGGCGTCTATTTAGTACATTATGTAGCAATCCAATTCGTGAAGCGTTTGCCTCTTGTTGAGGAGATTGATGCTCAAAGTAAATTTATGGGTGTATTTATAGCAGCTGTTGCTTTATCAGTATTCATTGTATACTTAATTGGCAAGCTACCATTTGGAAATTACATTGTACCTATTCCGAAAAAGAAAGCTAGTAAACACCTTACTAATATTCGAGATAATAGTGATACTGGTAATGAAGCAACGACATAAAAATGAAAATAAAGTATTTTTAAATCTCTGGGACATAAATATCTCTGAATAAAGAATAAACATCAATTTCTACTGAGTATATATAGAAATTGGTGTTTTTTTGATTTTTATAAAATATTGAAGCTTACAATAGTAATGTAAGTTGAGTCATGTTATAACCTTTATACATAAGGCGTCTTTTTTTAAGATTATGTGATGGTAATTTTATTATACGCAAGGGCCTTATTTTTTGTACTAAAATACATGAATTTTAACGATTTAGCTTTCTGTGTTCAATAATACTTTTAATTTAAGTATTATTTAGAAAAATTTGGAAAATGTGTTTAATTATAATGGAATAGTGAATAATTTATGCAGAAGCGAGATGACAATTATAATTTAGTATAATAGATGATTGTCATATAGAGGATGTGTTATTATTAAGCATAGTACAATAAACTATTAAAGTTTTTTATAATAGAGTTTTGTACCTTCTTTTTATAATCATAACAAGTAATTACTATTTCTAGAATTAATTTAAGGTATGGTGAGTTATATGTCGAATGAAGACAATGTAAGACAAGAAAATAAGAAGGGGAAAGATAAGTTAAAACTTAGTTTCCCTGAAACCCGCTTCATGAAGTTTGCGGGGGGCAAAGACTTACTTTTTGGTTTGTTAATTTTAATATTAGTAGGTATAGCTATATTTATATTTGATCAAGTATCTTATATTTTTAAACCGTTTATTATTATTTTTAATACTATTGCTGCACCTATTATTGTTTCAGTGATTTTATATTATCTATTGAATCCATTAGTCAATTTAATGGAACGTTATAATATTTCTAGATTATGGGGCGTAATCATATTATTTTTGTTGATTGTAGGTGTCATAACACTTGTTATTAACCTTTTGATACCTGTGATAGGGTCTCAATTTAGAAGTTTTGGTAATAATTTCCCATTATATGTAGATAAAGTCAATCAATTTATAGATAGTGTTACAAAGTATTCCTTGATATCGAATTTCTATAGTCAAATTCAAGAACAATTGGATGCGTTGGCTAACAAATTGCCATCTATGGTTTCAGATTACTTCAACGGATTTGGTTCAAAGGTTAAGAATTTTGCTGAGGCAATTGTAAATGTAGGTGTAGTCATTGCGACAACACCATTTGTGTTGTTCTTTATGTTAAAAGATGGACATCGTTTTAAAGAATTTTCTACAAAATTAATGCCACCTAAATTCAGAAAAGATTATCATGATTTATTAGACAAAATGAGTGTTCAAGTTGGTTCTTATATTCAAGGACAAATTATTGTATCATTTTGTATTGGTATTTTATTATTTATAGGTTATAGCATTATTGGGTTAGATTATAGCTTGATTTTAGCATCAATCGCTGCTGTTACAAGTGTGGTTCCGTACATTGGTCCTACAATTGCAATATCACCAGCAATTATTATTGCGCTAATAACTTCCCCAATTATGTTATTGAAATTAATTGTAGTTTGGACGGCTGTTCAGTTTATCGAAGGTCATCTAATTTCACCTAATGTCATGGGTAAAACACTTAAAATACACCCACTAACAATTATTTTCATCTTGTTAAGTGCAGGTAACTTATTAGGTATTGTAGGTGTGATTTTAGGTATACCGGCTTATGCAATATTAAAAGTCTTGGTTTCACATTTATATAGTATGTTTAAACGTAGATATAATAAGTATTATGGTGAAGATGCTGGAGAATATGAAATTACTACGGATGAAGAAATTCGTTAAATTATTATAAGTTTTGTTCAGTATGCTTTGACAATAAACAATATTTTAATTTCGATTTTATATCATAATAGTGTTCATACTGAAGCAGTTGGCTAGTAAACAAAATTGATAAGCGTCTATAGATATAATGCAGATACATACTGTAATCTATAGGCGTTTTTATAATATACTATAGTTATAAAAACTATTGAGGACGAGATGATGAAATCAACTTCTAAAATGTGGTTCTTGTCTCGTCCTTAATTATTTTCATGATGATTTATTAACTTACTGAATTAGATTGTCGTTATACATGGAAGTTTTGTACAATATGGCTATATTATTGAGAATTCCACCCTATTTAATGACGTTTAATTCATGATATTTAAAATTAAGTCATACATCTAACAATTTTGTTAGTAGTTATTATTAAAAATTTTATTTATTATGTATTGTTCTTGTGCTATATTTTTATGGAACGATTAGATTATTAAAAGTGAAGTGAAAAGATGTCAAAAGAATTGAGAAGCAAATTATTTTCTATATTAAAAATTGCATTCGCATTTACGTTATTTATAATTGTTGCTATTACTTTATACAAAGAGCTCTCACATATTAATCTCAAAGACGCAATAAAATCATTTAGTAAAATTAATAGATTTTGGCTTGTTACACTGTTCTTTAGTGGTGGCGCATCTATTATAGTGCTTTCAATGTATGATGTGATTTTAGCTAAAACATTAAAGTTAAAAATTGGTTTAGGTAAAACGATTAGAATTGGTTATATTGTTAATGCTTTAAATGCTGTTGTTGGCTTTGGGGGATTTATAGGGGCCAGTGTACGTTTTCTATTTTATAAGAATACAACTGAAGATAAAAAAGCGCTTTTACATACCATTTCTATTGTTTTAATTTCAATGTTAACTGGTTTGAGTTTGCTTTCTATCTTAGTAGTGATTCATGTCTTTGATATTTCACATATTTTTACACCGTATCCATGGGTTAAGTGGTTAATGTACGTAGTAGCATTGTTTTTACCAATATTTGTAGTATTTACTATAATTAAGCCAGTACAAAAAACACATAGATTGCTTGGCGTATATTGCACAATTGTTTCAGGTGTTGAATGGTTTGTTGCAGCATTAGTGTTATACATGGCAATGGCTATCGTGGGTGTTCAAATACCTTTTGCTACATTTATGGGGATTTTTATTCTAGCAGCGTTATCGGGGTTAATTAGTTTTATTCCTGGTGGATTTGGTACATTTGATTTAGTTGTACTGTTAGGTTTGAAGGCATTAAATATTGATGAGGAAGCAATCGTATTAGGTTTATTACTTTATCGTTTTGCTTATTATTTATTCCCTGTACTTATTGCATTGATTTTATCTACATTTGAATTCCGTAGTACTGCCAAACGTTACTGGGAAGATTCACGCATATTAGTGCCAGTAAAAGATATGACGTCCTTATTAGGCTCATATCAAAAGGACATAATTGCACGTGTACCATCTTTTGCTATGGCACTTTTATTGCTATTTACGAGTTTAGTATTCTTTTTGAATAATTTAACAATTATTTATGATGGATTATATGATTCAAATCATTATATCTATTATATTATTGTTTCAATTCATACATGTGCTTGTTTATTATTATTATTAAATGTCATAGGCGTATATAAATTATCTAAACGTGCGATACTATTCGCAATTATTTCTGTATTGTTTATATTTATTGCAACGGCTTATACGTATGCATCATTCATACTATTAAGTTGGCTTACAGTAATCTTTGTATTATTGCTTGTATTTTATAAACGGGCTCGGATTATCAAACGACCGTTTAGATATTCCAAGTTATTATTAAGTATTTTTACAGGTACGATAATACTTTATATTAATCATCTTGTGGTTAAGAGTACGTTTTATTCCTTAGATATTTATCATATTGAAATGCTGACTTCTATTTTGAGATATTATTTCTGGATTACTATTTTATTAGTAGCAATTATAGTTGGAGTTATTGTATGGTGGTTTGAATACAGATATAGATTATCAAATAGTAGAGATAACATCGCTACCTGTGAAGCGATTATTGATAAATATAATGGGAACTATTTAAGTCACTTAATGTACAGTGGAGATAAGAAATTTTTTATAAATGACAATGAAGATGCTTTTGTAATGTATCGCTATCATAATAATACGTATATTATTTTAGGTGATCCAATTGGTAATACAGAATCATTTTACAATTTATTAGAATCATTTTATCAAGAAGCGGAATATTTAGGTTATGATATTATTTTTTATCAAGTAACGGATAAACACATGTCACTCTATCATAGTTTTGGTAATCAATTCTTTAAATTAGGTGAAGAAGCTATTATAAATTTAACAACATTTACAACGTCAGGGAAGAAAAAGCGTGGTTTGCGAGCGACGCTAAACAAACTTGATGATTTGGGTTATTCATTTGAAGTGGTGAATCCACCTTTCTCACAACAGATGATTACTGATTTAAAAGCCATCAGTGATGAATGGTTAGCTGATAAAAATGAAATGCATTTTTCTGTTGGTAGTTTTGACGTAAATTATATATCACAAGCTCCGATAGGCGTGTTAAAAGATAATGAACAATCCATCATTGCTTTCTGTACATTGATGCCAACTTACTATAGTGGCGTGATTTCAGTTGATTTAATACGTTGGAAACAAGACATTGAGTTGCCATTAATGGATAGTTTATATTTGAATATGCTACTTTGGTCAAAAGCTAATAACTACGAACATTTTAATATGGGAATGGCGACGTTATCTAATGTTGGACAAATTCCTTATTCATTTTATGGGGAAAGGATCGCTGGGCGTGTGTTTGAACATTTCAACGGCCTATATAGATTCCAAGGTCTCAGAAGATATAAAGAGAAATTTAATCCGAAATGGGAGCCAAGATTTCTCGTTTATCGTAAACGCCACTCATTATGGGTGAGCATGTTAAAAGTAATGCGTATCATTAGAAAAAATAGTTAAAGTACAACATGAAGCACCCCACATGTCATATGCATGTGGGGTGCTTTTTAAGGAGTTTAATAGTGCTTAATGGTTTGTGTAGTTAACCTTTGGAGAAGTTATTAACTACTTTAATAAACTAACAATTGTTACCCTTTTAAATATCATTTTGATTCTAACTACATTTGAATTTCTCGTTACCCCTTTGTTAAAGGTACAATATAAATATATCATCAATAGAAAACGCTTTCAATAGTGTATTGAAATCTTATTCACTTTATTATGGAGATATTATACGTACGTTTTCTTATTAATATTTATATGTATTATTACTTATTCTAAGTGACAGGTCAAAAAAGACTTCCATTTATAGTGATAAATCACACGGATTAACGCTATTTTTTATTTTAAACAAAAAATAATTTAATAAATTAATCATGGAAACTTCTGTTAAATAGAGAAAATATGTGATATTATGAAAACGGTTACATAAGAGGGGTGATTTTACTGACAACGATAAAAGATGTAGCACTATTAGCTGGTTGCTCAGTTGCAACTGTTTCTAGAGCGATTAACAATACTGGGTATGTTAAAGCAGAAACGCGATCGCAAATTGACCGTGCAATTGTAGAATTGAATTACCAACCAAATGAAGCGGCAAGAACATTATACAAAAGAAAATCAAAAATGATTGGATTGCTCCTACCAGACATAAGTAATCCATTCTTTACGTTAATTGCAAGGGGAGTAGAAGATGTTGCTGTTGAACATGGTTACCAAGTTTTAATTGGTAACAGTGATAATGATATAGAAAAAGCAAAGGCTTATTTAACAACGTTTGTATCTCATAATTGTGCTGGCATGATTACTACTGCACTTAACGAAAAGATAATTGAAAATATGTTAGAACCTCTTCATATGCCTTTTGTATTTGTCGACCGAACTAATAATGAAATATCAGGTGTTTCAACTGACCATTATGAAGGTGGACAACGTCAAGCAGAGCTTGTTATTGAAGGAGTTTGTAATTATGGTCTAGTCGTACATGAAGATTTAACTATTGATGCTTTTAAATCTCGCGTTAAAGGTGTAGTGTCAATTTTTAAAGAACGTGGTATTAACTATAAAACATATTTAGCGCAGGATTTAAACGATGAAGGTTCATTTATTAATTTAATTAGGATGCACAATATAGATAGTATTATCTGCAGTAATGATTTATTAGCAATTAAAGTAATGGGGATACTTCAACAACATAACTTGCAAATTCCAAAGGATGTTCAAATTGTAGGGTATGATAATATACCATTTTCAACTATGACATTTCCCAAAATTAGTACAATCGATCAGTCGGCTTATCGTTTGGGAGAACTAGCAATGTCAAAGTTACTTAAATTGTATGATAATCAAGATTATGTCGAACTAGAAAAAGTAGCAATTTCCGTAATAAAGAGATCGAGTACACGTCATTAATGCGTAACATGTAACGGGTTACACAAAAAAAGGAGTGGTTTGATGTATAAAACAGGTATTTTAAATAGTGAAATTTCAAAATTGCTAAGTGATTTAGGTCATACAGATCAAATTATTATTGCTGATTGTGGTTTGCCAGTACCACAAGGGGTTAAGAAAATAGATCTTGCCTTAGAATTTGGGAAACCATCATTTTTAGAAGTATTTCACTTAATAAAGAATCATATGGTAATTGAGCAAGTAACAATTGCTAATGAAATGATTAAGCAAAATGATGAACTCTATATACAAATGGTGTCGGAAAACATTGATATTAGTACTATATCTCATGAACAGTTAAAAGCGGATAGTTGCAAAGTTAAAGCTATTATCAGAACAGGCGAAGCTAAACCTTTTGCTAATGCGATATTAAAGAGCGGCGTTTTATTTTAAAGGGGTGATTAATAATGATTAATATGGATCAAATATATAAATCATTTGGACAAAATGATGTGTTGTTGGGTGTGGATCTTGAAATTGCTGATGGAGAGGTCCATGCATTGATGGGGGAAAATGGTGCTGGTAAAAGTACATTAATGAAAATTCTAACAGGTGTCTATGAAGCGGATGGTGGCACAGTAGTAGAAAATGGGCAACCGATTCATTTTAAAAATACTAAAGATGCTGAAAGCCATGGCATCGCATTTATACAACAAGAATTGAATATTTGGCCTAATTTGACAGTATTAGAAAACTTATTTCTAGGAAAAGAAACAACTAAATTTTTCGGTATCGTAGATAATAAAGCTATGAGGGTGCAAGCACAAGAGATATTTAAAAAATTGAATATAACGATTGATTTAAATCAATTAGCAGGAGATTTATCGGTTGGTATGCAACAAATGTTAGAAATTAGTAAAGCGCTTATGCAAGAGGCTAAAGTTATTATAATGGATGAGCCAACTGCTGCATTAACAAATAATGAAATAGAAGTGTTATTTGAACAAATTAAAAAGTTAAAAAGTGAAGGCGTATCTTTTGTCTATATTTCACATAGAATGGAAGAAATATTTAGTATTTCTGATCGTATTACCGTTATGAGAGATGGTCGCTCTATTTTAACGTCTGCCACTGAATCTACAACACATCCACAAATCGTTAAGGCGATGATAGGTAGAGATTTAGATAACCAATATCCTGAAAGGGATTATAAGCAAGATGAATTAGTTCTTTCTGTTAAGGAGCTTAGTTCAAATGAGCATAATCTAAAATCGGTGCACTTTGAGTTGCATAAAGGAGAAATCTTAGGTTTTAGTGGGTTAATGGGTGCAGGTAGATCAGAGATTATGCGCGTGTTGTTTGGGCTAGATAAAGGAACTATGCAAGTAGAATTGAATGGTAAAGAGATTTATATAAATAACCCTAACCAATCTATAAAACATGGTTTAGCTTTTATTACTGAAAATAGAAAAGAAGAAGGGTTAGTTTTACAAGATTCTATTTTAGAGAATATATCACTACCTGCGCTAAAAAGTTTTTCAAAATCAGGCTTTCTAGCTCAAGGTTCAATGGAACAATATACACATCAAATGATTAAGCGATTAAATATTAAAGGCAAACAAGATGATGCGTGCATAGATTTGTCTGGTGGGAACCAACAAAAAGTAGTTTTAGCGAAATGGATAGCGACAGCACCACGTGTATTGATTTTAGATGAGCCTACTAGAGGAATTGATGTAGGTGCTAAAAGAGAAATATATCAATTAATGAATGAACTTACAGAACGAGGAATGTCTATTATTATGATTTCATCAGAGTTACCTGAGGTTATTGGCGTGAGTGACAATGTTGCTGTTGTCCATGAAGGTAACATTGTAGGGATATTAGATAAGGCATCATTATCTGAAGAACGTATTATGACTTTAGCTACTGGAGGGAAAATAAATGAATCAATCTAAGTTATCTTTTTCATATTTAGAAAAAATTATACCATTTATTGGATTAATATTATTAGTCATTATTATAAGTGCATTAAACAGTGCTTTTTTAGAACCATCTAATTTGTTTAATTTATTAAGACAAGTATCCATTAATGGTTTAATAGCATTTGGTATGACATTCGTCATTTTAACAGGGGGGATAGACCTATCAGTTGGTTCCACCCTTGCGTTATCTAGTGCGATGATAGCCATATTAATGGTATCTGGTGTTGATTCAATTGTTGCGTTGTTAATTGGTTGTATCTTTGGTGCTATTTTAGGAGCGATTAACGGGCTTTTAATTACATTAGGTAAGATGGCGCCATTTATCGCAACTTTAGCAACAATGACCGTGTTTAGAGGTGTCACATTGGTTATTACTGATGGTAATCCGATTACAAATTTAAATGGTAGTTATGCATTTCAACTATTTGGACGTGGCTACTTTATAGGTATACCTGTACCAGCAGTTACGATGTTTATCACATTTATTATTTTATATATTATTTTACATAAAACGGTGTTTGGTAGACAGACTTATGCTATGGGCGGTAATGAAAAAGCGGCATTTATCTCAGGAATCAAAGTAAATAAGTTGAAGATTATGATATATAGTTTAGCTGGCTTAATGTCTGCGATGGCAGGAGCAATATTAACATCTCGTTTGAATTCTGCACAACCAACAGCGGGCATGTCATATGAATTAGACGCTATTGCAGCTGTAGTACTTGGTGGTACTTCACTTACAGGCGGTAAAGGACGCATTCTTGGCACATTAATCGGTGTGCTTATTATAGGCGTTCTGAACAATGGTTTAAACCTATTGGGTGTGTCTTCATTTTATCAACAAGTCGTTAAAGGTGTTGTAATTATTATTGCAGTGCTAATAGATAGAAAGAATAAATCATAGAGGAGGTCATTTAATGAAAAAGGTATTTATTAGTGCTATTGCAATATTGTTACTTTTAGCAGGGTGTTCACTAGAATCTCCATTAGAAAATAATAACAAGGATAAATCAAACAAGAAAAAATCTGAAGTTGTCATTGGCGTTAGTATATCTACGTTAAATAATCCGTTTTTTGTAAAAATAAAAGATGGTATTGAGGATGAAGCAAAAAAACAAGGCGTTAAAGTGAAATTTGCCGATGCACAAGATGATGCAGCAAAACAATCAAATGACATAGATGATTTAATTCAACAAAACGTAGACTACCTTATCGTTAATCCAACAGATTCAGATGCGATTTCGGGTAGTATACAAATTGCGAATGATCAAAATATCCCAGTAATTACTTTAGATAGGGAAGTTGCTAAAGGGGAAGTAGCATCATTTATTGCTTCAGATAATGTTAAAGGTGGAGAAATGGGTGGCCAACTAATTGTAGAGCAATTCGGTAAAAATACGAAAGTTGCTGAATTAGAAGGTATACCTGGTGCAAGTGCAACGAGAGAACGTGGTAAAGGATTCCATAATGTAGCAGATAAATCACTTGATGTGGTATCGAAGCAAAGTGCTAAGTTCAATAGAACAGAAGGATTGAATGTGACGCAAAACATTATACAAGCACACCCAGATATCAAAGCTATTTTTGCGCAAAATGATGAAATGGCACTAGGTGCTGTAGAAGCGGTGGGTAATAAGGATATCAAAGTTATTGGTTTTGATGGTAACGAGGATGCAATTAAGTCGGTAGAAAACAATAAATTATATGCTACTGTTGCGCAACAACCTCATTTAATGGGAGAGGAAAGCATTAAAACAGTAATGAATTTATTTGATGGTAAGAAAGTAGAGAAGAAAAACAAAATTCCATTAGAAATGAAAAAACAAAATTAATTGATAATAATCTATAATAAAGCCGGATGTAGCAAACACTACTCCGGCTTTAAAATTTATATAAATAGCTTTATTTCAGTTATTGCGTTGACACAAATTGACTATAAAATTAAAGTTACTACCATTTCAATGAAGTTAATAAAAGGATTTGATGTAAATTAGATGTCTAATCCTTTTTCGTATTTTTGACGCTCTTGTTGTTCTTTTGCATAACGCTCAGGATTCTTTTTGTAAAAATCTTGATGTTCAGCTTCTGCTTCGTAAAATGTAGAAGCGGGTAGAATTTGTGTTGCAATCGCTTTGTCTTTATCCATAGTATCCTTTAATTTCTCAATATAAATTTCTGCCAGTTCTTTTTGATCTTCATTTGTGTAGAAGATAGCAGTTTTGTATTGTGAACCTCTATCTTGGAATTGTCCGCCTTCATCAGAGGGATCTATTACAGAAAAGAAAATTTCTAATAATTTGTTGTAGGAAAACAATGCGACATCATATTCGATTTCCACAGTTTCCAAATGGCCGGTATTACCACTTTTGACTTGTTCATATGAAGGATTATCTACATGTCCTCCCATGTACCCAGAGGTTACTTTTTCTATGCCTTCAAATGTATCAAAGGGTTTAACCATACACCAAAAGCAACCTCCAGCGAAGTATGCTTTATTAATATTCATGCTTAACATCCTTTCCGTATTAGACCTTAGTACCATATATAAAGATATCACTTGATTTTTATACTCTTTTTATATAACTTTAATATATGTTAATTATAGTACATAGCAGTGCAATTTTGAAGATATAAGGTTGATACTAATGAATGAAGACAAACAAAGAAGTAATACAAACTCAAGCAACAACACTAAAGAAGCGCCTATGCGTAGGGTTAAGAAGAAGCGGATTAAGAAATTACCAATAATCATTTTAATTTTTATTGTGATTTTAGCAATTATCGTAGGTTATGCAGTACATGGTTACAATTCCGGTATTAATTATGCAAAAGACCACGGGAAAACATTAAAGCAAGAAAAATTTAATGGTGCCGCTAAAAATGACGGTAAGATTACGGTAATGGTATTAGGAGCAGACGCCGAAGACGGTGGTATTTCTAGAACAGATTCTATTATGATCGCTCAATACGATTATGTTAATAAAAAGATGAAGATGGTCTCTGTAATGCGTGATATCTATGCTGACATTCCAGGAAATGGGCAACATAAGATTAACTCTGCATATTCCATCGGCGGACCAGAATTATTAAGACAAACGTTGAAGAAAAATTTAGGTATTGATCCTGAATATTACGCAGTTTTAGATTTCACTGGTTTTGAAAAAATGATAGATGAACTGGAACCGAATGGTGTACCGATAGACGTTGAAAAAGACATGTCAAAAAATATTGGCGTATCGTTGAAAAAAGGTCATCATCGTTTAAATGGTAAAGAGCTCTTAGGTTATGCTAGATTTAGACATGATCCTGAAGGAGATTTTGGACGTGTCCGTAGACAGCAACAAGTGATGCAATCGCTAAAAGAGGAACTTGTGAGTGTAGATTCAATTCTCAAGTTACCTAGAGTTGCAGGTATTTTAAGAGGCTATTTAAACACCAATATGCCGGATTCTGCATTGGTGCAATCAGGGTTGAATTTCGGTATTCGTGGCGATAAGAATGTAGATTCTATAACATTACCAATTAAGGGTACTTATCAAGATATCCAGTCACCAACGGATGGCAGTGCTTTAGAAATTGATAAAGAGAAAAACAAAGAAGCAGTTAAGAAATTCTTGGATGAATAGTATTGTTGCTATGTAAGTGTGAGACCAAGAAGTAATACAGTACTTGATTTTTATCATATTTCGTTAGTCTGTTCGAGTAAATATATTTAGCAAGAAGTATAGAATGGTGAAGTTTTTGCATTTTTACGCAGTATGATGTTATAATAGATTTAACGAAAAAGATTAGCATTAATACACCAATCCCCCTCGCTACTGTCATAGTGAGGGGGATTTTTTATAGTGTTGGCTATTGTCGCCTATGAGTTATCTATCGCGTTTACTTAGCCAGTAAGTAAAATATGCGATGGCGCAGCCACTGATGACTGGCGCAATGATGTGAACGAAAAAGATTAACAAATAATACACCTCCTCTCTACGTCGAACTGACGCCTGAGAGATAGGCGACTTCATTATTATACCATAAAGTCCCACTTCCCAATTTATTGAGTTAGTGGGACTTATGCATGAGTAATAGCTCAAGTAAATCTTTTATCTTCAGAGATAGGATGGTGAAATATTTTTTAAAAAATTGGATTTTTGCTCTATTTTTTGGTGCAAGATTCTTATTTTTAGACAAGATGAGCTTATATTCTGTAATAGAATGATTATTACTACTGGTCAGATTTTCTAACTCCTGCAACCCCATAATGTGATGATTTCATTTCTTCTATAACTACTTGGATTGCTTCTTTATTAGCACCAGTTGTTTTTTCAACTGCATTTGTTACTTCACTTACTAAGTCTTTGAGTTGTTCATCTGAACGACCTTCTAATAATTTTACATTTACGATTGGCATATGTAATTCCTCCTAAAATAATTTAAAGATATTATATCACGAAAATTCGAAAAATTATAAAAATAGGCAACAGGAACATTTGTTCTTTTTATATTGATTAAGAACGTGTGTTCGTATATAATAGAGTTAATTCAGGGAGGTTGTTTGATATGTATGATTATAATCTAGTGGAAGAAAGAGACATCTTGTGTATAGATCAAAAGAGTTTCTTTGCGAGTGTATCTTGTATTCAAAAAGGATTAGACCCTACTACTGAAAAATTAGCAGTGGTTGCTGACACTAAAAAACAAGGTTCAGTAGTATTAGCTGCCACAGGACCACTAAAAGCACTAGGTATCAAAACTGGATCTAGATTATTTGAAATACCACATAGAAATGACATTTATATAATTAATCCAAGCATGCGAAAATATTTGGAAGTTTCTATAGAAATATCAAAAATTGCATTGCAATATATTGCACCAGAAGACTTACATCAGTACAGTATAGACGAGTTCTTTATGGATGTGACGAATAGTTATCATAGATTTAATAGTACGGTTCATTCATTTTGTCAAAAATTACAACTTGAAATTAAAGAAGCAACAGGTATTAATTGTTCAATAGGCATAGGCTCAAATATGTTATTGAGTAAAATTGCAATGGATATAGAAGCCAAACATAACGATAGTTTAATTGCAGAATGGCGTTATCAAGATGTACCTAAAAAACTTTGGCCAATTCAACCATTGAGCAAATTTTGGGGGATTAGCAGAAGAACAGAGGCTAAATTGAATAAAAGAGGAATTTTTACTGTTGGCGACCTAGCACATTATTCTTATACGTATTTAAAAAGAGACTTAGGTGTCGTTGGTATCGATTTACATTTACATGCAAATGGAATTGATGAAAGTAGAGTGCGAGATAAATATAAAGTGATGAATCCATCTATTTGTAAGAGTCAAATACTCATGCGAGATTATCGGTACAGCGAAGCCAAAGTAGTTATGCGTGAATTGATTGAGGATGTTGCTAGTCGTGTTAGAGGAAGAAATCAATTAGCTAAGACGATTCACTTTTCATTTGGTTACAGTGATGAAGGTGGTGTAAGCAAACAGTATACGTTAGAAGATCCAACAAATCTAGAAGATAACATGTACAAAGTGGTTGAAGGTTTTGCAGATGAATTATGTGACCATTATGCATTATTTCGTACAGTAAGTATTTCTTTAACTCAGTTCATCGATGAGAAAGATAGACAATTGAATTTATTTATTGATGAGTACGAAAGAAAAAGAAATGAAAAGCTAGCTAAAACTATAGACGCCTTACATCGGAAATTTGGACGAGGAATTGTATCTAGAGCGGTATCTTATACAGATGCAGGTACAAAACATGGTCGTCTTGGTCTTATGGCAGGCCATAAAATGTAAAGTCTCACTTCTCAATTTAGTTGAGATAGTGGGAGTTATGCATGAGCAATAGCTCACATAAACCTAAAAACCATTGTTTAAACTATTAAACTAGTGGGGCTACGAAAAATGATTTCGTAGCCCCACTTATAAAATTTCATATATTAACCAATATAAGTATCAAAATCATTGAGTGCCTCAGCGCCAGCTTTACGGTCATCAGGATTTTTAAAACTAATACGCAATGCCCCGTATATATCTTCGCGAACTTCTAAAATTCTAAGGTTGCTTATAGAAATATTATGTAAACTCAGAATGTTTGTCACTTTGCTAATCATACCTGGTTTATCCGGAATATCGACATATAGATCATACTCCACAGAAAGCGCTCCTTGTTGTTTAAGGGGAAGTTCATCACGATAAGTTTTAGCATCATTAAAGAAAGCGTGAAGGTCTTCGGCGTTATTACGCTCAATTAACGATATAACTTCTCCCATTTGCTCTTTCCATTCTTTTAAGATACTTAATATAGTGTCTTTATTCTCAACTGTAATATCACGCCACATAATTGGGTTACTGCTTGCAATTCTAGTGATATCTCTAAAACCACCAGCAGCCAATGTTTTCACTAAAGCAGAATCATCCACATGTTGAGCATTTAAATGAACCAAACTTGAAGCGATAATGTGAGGGACATGACTGACAATCCCAGTAACAAAATCATGTTCTTCTGCAGTTGTTGAAATGAATTTAGCATCAGTTGTTTTCAATAGATCTTGGATTTCTTCAAAAGCTAGATCATTAGCTGGTTCATTATGCACGAGTATATAAAAAGCATTTTCAAACAAATGTTTTTTAGCATTTAATACACCAGACTTATGACTCCCAGCCATTGGATGGCCACCGATAAGGTGAATATCACGTTTTAAAAGAAATTGTTCATACTGTTGAATCGTTGATTTTGTACTACCAGTATCTGTAATAATAACGTTTTTCTTTAATTGATAGCTTGGTAATTCTTGTAAGTATTTTATTGTTTGTTGTACGGGTGTTGCATATATAATGATATCTGCATTTTCGACGCTTGATTTATAGTCTGTCGATTGAAAATCAATGATACCAATAGATAAAGCTTTATCTAATTGAGATGTATCAGCATCAAATGCTGTAATTTCTATATCATTATGATAGTATCTTAAATTACTCGCTAGACTGCCGCCGATTAGGCCTAGACCAACGAAAAGTATTTGTTTCATTAAGCGAATCACCTCTATCAAAATTTTCAGAATAGTAATATTGTATAGTAGGTGTTACTAATACGCAATACGTGATGAAATTTTTGCTTCACCACTAATGATATTTTATAAACTTTAAAATCGTAGTGATAATTTTATTGAGGATGAGTTGTTAGAGCTGACAATACGAAATATTACCTAACACAAATAGATAAGAAATGAATATGTGAAACATAAGAACATAAAACAAATAGAATTATGCTAAAGTAAGAGAAAGTAAACAATGTACAACGTAATAAATGATAAGGATAGTGATAATTTTTAAATACGACTATTTACAATGATATTCAAAAAATAAAGGGAGTGTAAAATTTGAAAATAGAGAACATTTTAATTGCAGGTCCACACGAATTTGATTTTCAGCCATATTTGAAACAGCTAGAGAAGTATAATTTACGTTTTAAATCGACCGATGTCATTTCGCAAGAGGATATGAACTGGGCAGATACATATGTAGGATTTGCTCCTAATGAAAATTTTGAACCTTCTAAAGTCAAATGGGTGCACACATTTAATGCAGGTGTGAATAATTATTTAGCCATTTCTGGTTGGGACAATACACTGTTAACTAGAACAATCAGTGATTTCGGAAAAAAAATGAGCGAATATTGCTTGAGTTATATATTAGCTGATTTACAATATCACTCCCAATTTAAAGCACAGCAAAAAGCTAAAGTTTGGTCTGTTAAATCACCAGGTTCATTGAAGGATCAAATCATAACAATACTAGGTACAGGTGAGATTGGACAAAAGATTGCAGAAGTATTCTCAACATTTGGGGCGACTGTAAATGGCATTTCAAACAGTGGTCAAGATAAAGCCCATTTTAATCAAATAAGTAATATAGAAAATGCTCATACAATACTTGAACGCTCAAATTATATAATTAGTACCTTACCATTAACACAAGATACAGAAAAGCTATTAAATCAACATCACTTTGATTATTTAGACAATGCATATTTTATAAATGTAGGTAGAGGGAAAGTAGTTGATACGGATCACTTACTAGATGCTTTAGATGAAGGGAAGTTAAGACATGTTGTATTAGACGTCTTTGAGTCAGAACCATTAACAGAGGACTCTGAGTTATGGCAAAGGAAAGATGTTACGATTACTCCTCATATTTCAGCGTTAACAGATATCGATGATGCCATATCATGTTTTTGTAACACATTGAAAAAATTAGAAAATAATGAAACAGTATCTAATCAAGTTGATTTCAGTAAAGGATACTAAAATTTAGTTAAGAATTAAACAAGTTTATTTTAGGTATAACTGTTAAGGATTTTTGTACAATTATACCAATTTTCGAGGATAAAAGTTAAAATAGACTTATATATATTAGGAGGGGATTGCATGACTGAATCAATTTTCACCACAATTCAAGCATTAACAGAAATTAATAGCCCATCAGGACACGCAGAAAAGGCAATTAATTACGTTAAAGATGAAGTTGAACATTTAGGTTATACAACAACACTGACGAACAAAGGGGCATTATTAATCACTGTAAAAGGTGAGAACGATGAAGCACAAAAATGTATTACTGCACATGTTGATACGCTTGGCGCTATGGTAAAAGAAATTAAAGAAGATGGCAGATTAGCCTTGGATTTAATTGGTGGCTTTAGTTATAACGCTATTGAAGGAGAATATTGTGAAATAGAAACTTCATCAGGACAAACTTTTACCGGTACCATCTGTTTACATGAGACGAGTGTACATGTGTATAGAAATAATGACGATATATCAAGAAATGTTGAACATATGGAAGTCAGATTAGATGAAAAAGTATTGTCAAAAGAAGATACTGAAAGTTTAGGTATAGAAGTAGGAGACTTTATAAGTTTTGATTCAAGAACTCAAATCACACCATCAGGATTTATAAAATCCCGTCATTTAGATGATAAAGCAAGTGTTGCAATGATTATAGAGTTTTTAAAAACAATTAACAACGAAAACTTAACACTACCTCATACTACACAATTCTATATTTCAAACAATGAAGAAATTGGTTATGGGGCAAATGCTTCAATCTCACCCAAAATTGTTGATTTTATAGCATTTGATATGGGGGCTTTAGGTGATGGTCAAGCATCCGATGAATATACAGTATCGATTTGCGCGAAGGATGCATCAGGACCTTATCATAAGGCGTTACGTGAACAATTAGTTAATTTATGCCAACTTAATAATATCCCATATAAAGTAGATATTTATCCATATTATGGGTCAGATGCCTCTGCAGCATTAAAGGCAGGCGCTGATATCAGACATGGTTTGTTTGGTGCAGGTATTGAATCTTCACATGCACTAGAGCGTACGCACATAGATTCTTTAAGAGCAACTCAAGCACTGCTTCATGCATATTGTTTAGCTCCTATACAATAATGATGATATAAAAAGTCTTGTTATGAAACTTATAGAAGGCTATAAGTAAATTATTAGCAAAGATTATATTAAAATTTACTTTTCATTTTTTAAATAGTAAGGAGCTTGATTTGTCATGAATAATTTAGCAATACTATCACCAGCAATATTTTATGCGGTGTTATTAGCAATTCAATATTTTTTATCTAGAACAGGAAATAAAATGGTGGGGGCAATCGTGCCTGTTATATTTGTAATCGTTCTTATTTATTTATATTTAACAGAAAAGCTGGGGTTAAATATATGGGGAGCTGTAATATTTGGCATTATAGGACTATTATTTCTACTTGGCCAATGGGATAGCGCACAAAAAGATAACAAGAAAAAGACGAAAAAAGAATCAGATAAGGTAGAAGGATAAGACTTAATTTAATTTGAAATATGAGTAATAATTGATAATAAACATAAGCAGTTTTTATTCTAGTTTCTCGCGATACTACAATATATTTAGCAAGGATATCTGAATTTGATGCACCAAACCCCTCACTACTGAAAATAGTGAGGGGTTTTTTGTGTGACATATCCACTACTTTATTTATTGTCTCGTTTGAAAAAGCCAATACGTAAATAAAGTGATAATGTAACAAGTTGCAGCTGTGATCATGATGTGAACAAGAATATCTTTTACTTTCTACACCATTTCTTTTTTTCAAATTTATGTATGATAGATAGGCGTCTATATTATTATACTATCTGTAAAAATACTCGAGACAAGTTTATGAATATAAACTAAACTTCTTTCTAATTACCAATTTTTAAGAATTTACGTATCCTTTTCTGCTAATTTCTGTTCAAGTTTACTAATGCCATAAATGATTATAAATAAACCTGCAGGTAAAAGTATTGTGCTTAAAGTATTATTAGAAACTAGAAATAATATTACAAATGCATATATAGTACATAAAATGGCCGTTAATAATACGCTTAAAACTTTAGTCATAAAAACACCTCATTAATAATGATTTATAGCATTGTCTATTTACATTCTTCAGTAATAGTCTCTTAGAGAACTTTTTTATCGATATAGGAAATTTCCTATCAATTAATCTATTTAAAAGCTAACTGAATCAAAAGTCTCATATTAACAATTCGGAATATAACAGAATGCGAAAGTTACAAATCTATATTATCTTTTTTAATATATCAGTTGTTTAACTGTTAATTTTAGCAATATAAAACAGTACCATTATTTTTTGTTGTTTCAAAACTATTAATATCATATTTTATTAGAGGTTTAAAGACATAATCAATTAATTCTTCCTTATTAGCCATTAATCTTATCGATCGGTCATATGGATCTAAAAGTCGATAAGTTTATATCCATACTATCTAATCATGTTGTGAATGACTGAGGAATAATAGGTAACACCTTGATTAGTTTTCATACTAACAAATAATGTTTCTAAATTTGCTTTATGCTCAATATTCAATAAATTAAGAACGCAAAAATGTATATTGAATATATATTTGCATTGTGTTAAATTTAATTAGTGAAAAACAATACAACGATAAATTAAATGAATTAAATATATGATGCCTAATTGATAAAGTCTAGGCATTTTTTATTTGTTAATTAAAATATATGAGATTACTTTATTGTTCTATTTTTAATAGTATTAAATTTGGCCATATATTATAATGTTTTTGGTTTTTTAGTTGGATTGTATCTCTAGAATTTACAGAGTATAGAGGAATACCGGTGATCTGACATTGAAATTCAATTTAATTTTTAATGAATCTATATTAATTTGACATACTATTAATATGGGAGTTTTTAGTGTGTTTTAGAAATAAATAAGCAAGGTTCAACATAAAAATTATTAATGTAGGAAACTAATAATTTCAATTTTTGCCATATGAAGTATGTAATTGGGGGGATAAAATGTTTTCAGTTATTGTTCCCGTCCACAATAGTGAGACTACAATTGAAGAGACTTTGCTTAATATTTTACGTAAGCTACCTTTTTATGAAGATGAAGTTATCATTGTTAATGACGGAAGCACAGATGGTACAAGTAATATAATTAATAAATATAAGGGTTATAGTAATGTAAAAGTAATTAATCAATCTAATCATGGAGTTAGTTCAGCTAGAAATGTTGCATTAGAAGTTCTAAGTGAAAATACACAGTTCGTAACTTTTGTTGATGATTCCGATTATTTAGGTGAGAAATTCTTTGAATATGTATTAAACTATTTTAAAAGGAATAATGAAATAGATATAGCAGTTACACCTATAACCATAGTTGAAAATGGGAAAAAAAGAGATAATAATTTAAATTATAAATTTAATTCTCAAACTGAAGTTGTAGATATAATTAAAAATTCGCAGAGTATACATTATCATATTGGAGGAGTAGTTTTTAGAAAGAAATTATTTAGTCACGAAAGGTATCGATTTGATGAAACTATAAGTTATTGGGAAGATGCAAAATTGATTAATTCTATTTTTTTAGAGAAGCAATTTTATGGATTAATAAAAAAAGCCACCTATTTTTACAATAGAAATGATAATTTCTCGCTAAGTAATACTGCGTGGAATTCCTCCAATCGCTACACGTATCAAATAAAGGCAAATTACTTCCAACTAATAAGACACTCCATAGGGAAATATGATAAAGCAATAGAATATATTCAATTTCTACTAGCTAACCATTTTTTAGAATATATAAGAGAACATAATCAATCTAAAATTAACTTTGATTTTGTGTTGAGTGATTTAGAATTCATCTCAAGTGCAAGAAAAATGTTTGAGTATATTTCTGTGTCAGTTATAGACAAATTAAAAGTTCCTAATAGCCATAAAAATTATTTGTATTATCTAAAGAACGAACCATTTCCATATTATAAATATGTCAAAAATATTAGTTTGTTTATCCAAAATTATAATTTTACAAAGAGAGAGATGCAATTTAGTTTTTCTCAAAACTCGTTTGGAATACCAAATGACTCTGATGTATATATTTATAGTAAGCGTAAGAGGCTTGCCAAGGCTACATTATGTAAAGAGAGATTCTTTTTTATATTAGAAAAACAATTCAACGATTTTAGCCGTAATATATATAAGGCTAAAGTTTCATGGAGGCAAGTAGTATGGGGATGCGATATATTGATTTTAGATAAAACTTTAAACGAGATTATACAGGTTAAAAATCCATCTTTACTTGTAAGAATACTTAAGAGGTTAAAGATAGGTAAAAAACGTCTAAGTATTAAACGAACTTATTTTGAAGGGTAGTGAAAAAATTGGAAAATGAAAATGATGTTAGTATTATAATACCTGTATTTAACGCTGAACAACATATTAAAGAAACGTTAAATTCTATTGAAAACCAGCGTTTTAATGGTTCAATCGAAGTGATTTTAATTAATGATGGTTCTGAAGATGAATCTGTAAAGATAATAGAAGATTTTATTAGTAAGCCAAGCAATAAAGGTATTAACTATAGGTTGTTTAATGATGGTGTAAATAAGGGACAGGGTGCAAGACGAAACTTTGGGATAGATAATGCAAATGGTGAGGCAATTTTATTTTTAGATTCTGATGATTTACTTACTAAAGATGCTATTCAGATATCATTTGATAGGTTAAAAGGGACAATTGAAAATGATTTTGTTATTTTTGAATGGGCATATTATTATCCTGATCGAGATGAAACAATTTTTGTAAACAAAGAAAAATATCAAAGTAAAAAAGCTTTATATCGTGAAACATGTGAAATGCTTTTATCTTGCTCTTCATATTTCACGGTAAACAAATTGTATAGAAAAGAATTTTTAGATAATCATAATATAAGATATGGTGAAGGGTATATATATGAAGATTTAGTATTTTATGTAAAAGCAACTTTAAGGGCGAATAGAGTTCCTATTGTTTCAAATATTTTATATAAAATTCGTGTTCATAATGAATCAACAACTAAAACTGATCATGAGAGTTTGAAACATAGAGATTCATTTTTGATTGCAATGAATGATGCAACTGCTCAATTGCATAATGGGTTTAAAAACAAATTTTCCCCATATCATTTAAATAAATATCTAATATATAGAACAATGTTATACGCGGAAAAAAGATTGCCGAATGATAAGCATGTAGTTAACGGTTTTATATTATCAAGTATGCAGATTATAAATAAAAATTCTCCGATTATCGAAGTTCCAAAGGGTGTTATTCCTTTATATGACTATGCTTTTAAACAAGGAATTGTAAAAAAATTAGATGTAAAATTAATGAAGAAACTGTTTAATCTTCACAAAGAAAACAGGTTGAACTTTTATCAAAGTAGAGAAATAGATAAAAAATTGAAGAAGCAAAAATTAAAAAACACATTAAATAATAATTTTTATTTGAAACCTTTAATATATAAAGCTAGAAGAAAAGTGCACTCTAGAAGAGCTAAAAAGAACAACAAAGAATTAGAGATATTATTGAATAAAGATATGAAGAAAAAATCAATTTTAATGCTAGGGTATGACTATTCATTTACTGGTAATTCTAAATATCTTTTTGAATATTTAAGAAATAAATACACAAATAATTTCTTAAAAATAGCAACATTCAATTCAAATGTTCCAGAGGAATATAGAATAGAGCCACGATCCCAAGAATTCTTTGAAACATTTTATTCATCAAATATTATTATAGCAGAGTCTTGGATTCCTTTAGCTTTTAGAAAAAAAGAAGGGCAAAAGTGGATACAATTGTGGCATGGTACACCTTTCAAGAAAATGTTGTTTGATACAAACGAAATTAAAATGATTTCATTAAACCCTAATCATAAAGTCCAGCAAAAAAAAGATATAGCACGATGGGATTATTTATTATCTGACTCTAGAGTAGCTAAAGAAAAGTTCCAATCATCATTTGATATAGATGAAAGTAAGATTTTAAATTCAGGGTACCCAAGGAATCAGTGGTTAGTAGAGAATAAAGATAATAATGAATTAATTAAAGATATAAAAATTAAAAATAATATTCCACTAGATAAAAAGGTAATATTATACGCACCTACATGGCGTGATTATAATTATAAAGTTGCTGAACAGAATAAAAACAAAAAGTATATGGCCGATTTTCGTAAAATATTAAATCAATTAGGAAATGATTATATTATTATTAACAAAGCACATACGATGGATAGTCAACCGTCATGGAATCTGGGTATGAAAAACGTTATTACTGTAAATAATAATACTAATATTCAAGAGTTAATTATAAGTTCAGACGTTATAGTAACAGATTATTCATCAATCTTTTTTGATGCAATTCATATTAATAAACCATTTTATTTACTAATGAAAGATTTCCCAGAATTTGATTTGGTACGTGGAATTTATAATGATATGTATCAAGACTTTTTACCAATTGTTGCTAGAGATGAAAATGCATTAGCTCAAAAAATTAAATCAGATAATTTTCAAAAATTTGTAGTACCACAAAAATATTTAAATACTAGACTTTTAAATTCTAATAAACTAATTTATGAGTTTATAGACAGTATAAAATAGGAGACATCTAGAGCGTATGAAAATATATAATTCTTATAAAGATATAGAATTTCTTGACCAAGAAAAAATCCTTGTGAATACTGGTAGTGAAAAAAACTTACTAGAATTATCACGAAAAGATAGTGACATTAAAAGTGTTTATAAAGACTTATTAGCTAATGATTATATTCTTTATTTGCACAAGAATTCAGTTTCACGTTTTTGCAAAAGAGAGTTTACTTATAAATTATTTACTGAAGAACATAAGCTCAATAGATACAAAAATATTTTATATAAATTAAACCCACCGAGCGGACGTAAAATAAACAATAAAGTATCCAAAAAATTATTAGTTATTTTTGCTCGGATGCCCAGTAATAAAATGTATGACAACGCTAAAATACCGGTCAGAATGTTCCCTCCTACATTTGATAATATTGAAAGAAGCTTAGTTAAAAATGTGCATATTATGAGAATAATGGATTTGAATGTTTCACATGGTTCATTCTATGTTAATACAACTAATAATCCTTTGTATGAGCATGAGATTCAAGAAGCAATAAAAGAAGTTATGGATAATTTAGGAGTTTTAAAAGAAAATGTCGTATTTTATGGGTTTTCTAGAGGTGGATCAGGAGCGCTATATCATGGAGCGATGTCAGATTATAAAGTATTAGCAGTCGACCCTCTACTTAATATTGGTGGAAATATGTTCATGAATGATAAGCGATTTTTGAAAGGGTTAAGAGATGAAGATGTTACCCCGAAAGTCAATAATTATTTAGCTCAGTCTAATAAACAGGAAAAGTTTGTTATTTGCTGCAAAAACGTTAAACTTTATTATGAACAAATAATGAAAATAGATAATAATTATATTAAGCGTATTGATTTAGAAGATGATAATATATCTATTCATTCCGATGTATCACCAAACAGCGTGCCCGAACAACTTATGATATTAAATTATTTATTAGGCGGAGAAAAATTATTTCAATAAAATAAGATATAAACAATGAAAAATCACGAATGGCAATAACAACAATATTAATAGGTATTATAATTATTTGAAACGGAAATATATGCCACATTAGAATTCTATAAATTAGCATTTGAAGTTGAACTTAAAGAAGTAGTTATATTTAATTAAATATAGGAATCAGTTTAACAATTAATAACATCATTAATTTAATATATGAAAAAATAACCTATCTTACATCAGATAGGTTATTTTTATAAATAGGCATTTGATTTTCTATAGGATGACTAATGTAATATATTAATGATGTTATAAAGATGCATATATTTGTATAAATATCGTTTATTTCCGAAAGATTTAGTGATAAAATTATTTAAGCACGATATTTACTGGTTAGTTTTAAAGTTATCCAAAACATATGTGAATAATTAACTGAAAAATCTGTTATTTAAAGTAATAACAGTATTGGAAAAGTAAATAAAGCTTACATACAGAAAAATATAACGAACGGAGTTTTGTTAAATATGATCTCACTATTTATATCTTACATGATTTTAGGTATCACCTTATCTTTACCAGCTGGAACTATGACGATTGAAATGTCAAAACAAGGATTGAAAAACGGATTCTTTCATGGTTGGTTTGTTGGTATAGGCGGTATGACAGTAGACTTAATTATGATACTAATAATTTATTTTGGTTTCTCTGAATTTTTAATTCTACCAACTGTTGAAACAATAATGTGGCTAATAGGATTTTTATTCTTAATGTATATTGGGATAGAAAGTATTAAAGAGGCAAAGCAGCCCCTAGATGTCGCTGGTAGTAATGTAGGTAAAAAATCTTTAATTAAGTCTTATGGTAGAGGAATTATGATGGCTGTTACCCCCTCTAACATTGTATTTTGGATAGGTGTATTTGGAACTGCCCTTACTACTGCAATAAATAATGTAAGTGGATATCAGTTTTTATTAGTAGCTTCAGGAATATTGTTCGGAATATTGATTCACGATGTCATATTAATGGGAATTATTAGTTATACACGTAAATTTGTTAATCACACTTTTACAAAATGGGCGTCTATGATTGCAGGTTTTTTACTTATTGGTTTTAGCCTATACTTTGCTTTTTTATTTATTGGAGAGGTAAAGCATATGCTTTAATTTAAAGGTTTTTAACTAATAATGTGAAACAAATTGTTTATAACGATTTCTAGTCGAAGAGGGGATGAATAAATATGTACTTTAAAGAAGCAACGATTTCTGATGTACCTATAATTCATAAGTTGATGATTAAAGCATTTTCAGAATACAAAAATGATAAAATGCCGTCTAGCGCTTTAGAAGAAACAGAGAGTAATATTGCTAAAGCATTATCGCAAGAAGGAGAAAAAGCTTTAATTGCATATGAGTCAGATGAGCCAGTGGCAATGGTTAGATTCAAAATAGAACAATATAAAATGAATTTTTATCGTCTATCTGTAAATCCTCTATACCAAGGAAAAGGTGTAGGAAAGCATTTGTTAAAGTCATTAGAACTATATGCAAAAAATGAAGGCGTAGCAGAAATTATATGTAAAGTTCGCATGAATATAAAAAGAAATGTTAATCTTTATAAAGATATTGGTTATTCTATATTTGATCATTATACGATTGATAAGACGAATAATGAGTCATTACATATTGTATCTATGAAGAAATTTATCTAAGTATACACTGAAGGAATAATGCGAATTATTGTTTAAGCCAAAGAAAAGGTTAAAAATAAGTGGAATCAGAAATGAAATCATTACTTTTAAGACTATATTTCATGGTATATGACCACAGTTTTCACTTTAGTTATTGCATCTTATTGTGATAGCTTTAAAATAGAGAGTAAGTAGTTAGAACGAAATTATAACTAAATTTTGATCCAAGAATGAAAATGCTATTTGGGAGATTATAAACTATGAAAAAACTAAGTTTGAGAGCGGTACTATTTACTATATTTTGGCTTTTAGTATTGTTATATGCTGCTTATGTAACATTTGCAGATGATAAGATACCATATCATCCAATTATATTCTTATTTTTATTTGCAATAGGTGCGAATATTATCAAGAAAGTAGCACCGAAAGATAATTATGAAAAATATCAAAATAACGAAGATAGATTACGATAAAAGTTGTGAATACAAGGTTTTTAATAATTGACACTTCTTTGAAAACGACAGTAAAATTTATGAAATTAAATTTAAGTGTTGACAAAGTCGATTTATACTAGTAGGATTTTACTTAATTACTTATCGCAACAAAAGTTGCCATTTGAAAGATAACGTAGCAAATATGTGATGTAGCAATAAGAAAGCTAATGGTTGATGGAAATTAGCACTGCATATATTGTGAATTGGGCTTTTAAATGAAAATTAAATAGCAATTAAAGTGAACAATGAATTTGTTAACTAAGGTGGCACCACGGTAACGCGTCCTTACAGTATGCGTTAGTGTGGTGTTTTTTTATATTTAAATTGAACTGAATTAGAAGGCAAAATGAAGTAAGTGATGATTAGGTAGTTGCAGAAAGTTAGTGGTTGATGAGAACTAACACCTACATATACTGAAATTGGGTTTTGTTGGATAAAAAATGAATAAAACAAAGAGAGAGTAGATGGTTTATAGAAAACTAGATATCTACTAATTTTAGGTGGTACCGCGCGTCAGCGTCCTTAAACATTGTTTAAGGATGCTGACTTTTTTTATAAGGAGGAAAGTAATATGAAAGTACAATATCAAAAATTAAAAGCTGAAGTTAGCCCAGAAGCTCTTGCAAGATTAAGAAATAATAAAATAATTTTAGAAAGTTCGGATCAATCGCAATTAAAAGGGCGTTATTCTATTGTCATTTTCGACACATATGGAGCTGTTACTTTAGATAATGACGTAATGACTGTAGAAACACCGAACGGAATTAACATAGAACGTAACCAACCATATGACAAGATGAAAGAACTTATTGATCAATACAAAACAGCTATAGATGACGAAATATTGGCTCAATTACCATTTATATCAGGGTTTGTTGGATCATGTAGTTTTGATTTAGTGAGACATGAGTTCCCGGTATTAAAGAAAATCGAATTAGCAGATCATCCACAACACGATACG
This sequence comes from Staphylococcus sp. mip270_02, assembly GCF_054031535.1. NCBI lineage: Bacteria > Bacillati > Bacillota > Bacilli > Caryophanales > Staphylococcaceae > Staphylococcus > Staphylococcus sp. mip270_02. The sequence goes on along the minus strand of NZ_CM132934.1, from coordinate 1,914,743 downwards.
AAATTTCATATGGTAGAGGATGTTTATATTTTTGATCATTATAAAGAACATTTATATGTTATAGCGACGAACTTATTTTCTAATGACAATGACTCACAATTACAGGAGCGTGTGCAACGTCGTGTGGCAGAGTTGCAATATATTAAAATTTATCCAACACAAATTGAGCATCTTTCAACAGAGAAGGACATAAAATCCAATATGGCACCAACACAATTTATTGAAACAGTTGAACATATGAAAACACTTATTCAACAAGGAGATATGTTCCAAGTTGTACCATCGATTATTTATAGCTACGAACACTTTTTTGGGCAACAGCTACAACAATTGTCATACCAACTTTATCAAAATCTAAAACGGCAAAATCCAAGTCCATATATGTACTATATGAATATGGATGAACCTATTATTGTTGGAAGTTCACCTGAGAGTTTTGTAAAGGTACAAGGTGAAACGGTAATCACTAATCCAATTGCTGGAACAATTAAAAGAGGTGCTACCGAAGATGAGGATAAAATAAATGAAGCGCAGTTGAAAAATGATGATAAAGAATTAAGTGAACATAGTATGCTAGTTGATTTAGGACGCAATGACATTCATAGAGTGAGTCAGACTGGAACATCAAAAATTCAAAAACTAATGACAATCGAACGCTATGAACATGTAATGCATATCGTAAGTGAAGTAACCGGTAAATTAAAAAGTAACTATTCTCCAATGTCTGTAATTGCGAGTTTATTACCTACAGGAACGGTTTCAGGTGCGCCAAAACTGAGAGCGATTCAACGTATCTACGAATCACAACCACATAAACGTGGTGTTTATAGTGGTGGTATTGGTTATATTAATTGTAATCATGATTTAGATTTTGCATTAGCAATAAGAACGATGATGATTGATGAAACACATGTGAATGTTCAAGCAGGCTGCGGTTTAGTATTTGACTCTATACCTGAAAAAGAGCTTGAAGAAACGAAACTGAAAGCCAAAAGTTTATTGGAGGTATCACCATGATATTAATTGTCGATAACTACGATTCTTTTACTTATAATTTAGTAAATATGATAGCACAGCATAAAGAAGTGATTATTAAGTATCCAGATGACCCAAATATATATAATTTAGATGTTGAAGGTATAGTGATATCACCAGGTCCTGGTCATCCGTTAGATACTGATAATCTAATAAATATTATTAAGCACTATGAAAATAAACCTATATTAGGTGTTTGCTTGGGTGCACAAGCATTAACTTGTTATCATCAAGGAGATGTGATCCAAAGTGAACATATTATGCATGGTAAAAAAGATCAAATGCAAATCATAAAAGAGACAAAGTTATACAGTGATATTCCAGAATATTCTGAAATAATGAGATACCATTCACTTATTAGCGATCCACAAACGATGCCTGAATCTTTATCAATTACAGCGACAACGAAAGATTGTATTCAATCATTCGAACATTTGCAGTTATTACACTTTGGCATTCAATATCATCCTGAATCATTTGCAACTGAATTTGGAGAACAAATTATTAAAAACTTTTTAAATATAGTAGAGGAGGTTGAAAATCATGGAATTACAAACATTACTCAATCAATATAAACCACTAAATCAACGACAAATGAATGCGTTTATTGAGTTACTTATTTCTGAAGATGTGAAAGATGAAGTGAAAATAGAATATTTAACTTCGTTTTCTGAAAAAGAAATTACACAAGAAGAATTAACATACATTGCTAAAAGTTTGATACATTCTATGTATGATCAACAGCCTTACTATCCAAATAGTATGTGTGTTTGCGGTACTGGTGGAGATAAATCTAATAGTTTCAATATTTCAACCACTGTCTCTTTTATAATCGCAAGTGCCAAGATTCCAGTTATTAAACATGGTAATAAGAGTGTTACGTCATCATCAGGAAGTACAGATTTACTTAATGCGATGCAAATTCAAACTACTTCTGTAGAACAGACACCGAGTCAATTAGCCGATACAGGTTTAGCGTTTTTGAGTGCGATAGAAACATATCCAATTATGAAGCAAATACAACCTATAAGAAAACATATGAGTAATCCAACGATTTTTAATATAACAGGACCGATGATAAATCCATTTAAATTAGATTATCAGGTTATGGGTGTGTATGAAACTTCAAAATTAGACAAAATTGCTCAAACGTTAGTAGATTTAGGGCGTAAAAAAGCAATTGTAGTGTATGGGGCTAATGGTATGGATGAAGCAACTTTGTCTGGAGACAATATTATATATGAAGTGAATGCAAATGAGAGTGTTAAAACTTATACTTTAAATGCTAACGATGTTGGGTTAGATTATGCGCCAAATGAAGAATTAATCGGTGGTACACCAGCTGAAAATTTAGAAATAACTAAAAATATTCTAAATGGAACAGATCGCAGTGCTAAAAGAGATGTCGTTGTATTGAATGCTGGTATTGCACTATATGTATCAGAGCAAGTGAGTACAATTCAAGAAGGCGTAAGTAAAGCACAGAGATTGATTGATGAAGGTGAAGCATTGGCACAATATAACAAAATGGGAGGAAAAACGTATGACTATATTGAATGAAATCGTATTATATAAAAAGGATTTGCTCGAACAGGGCTATTATGAAGAAAAATTAAAAACACTTGATGATGTAGATATTTCACATAAAACTACATTTAAAGCACAAATAGATGAATCAAACCGTTTAGCTGTTATTGCAGAAATTAAATCTAAAAGCCCAACATTAAATGAATTGCCTGGTAGGGATTTAACGCAGCAAGTTAAAGATTATGAAGCAAACGGAGCAAACGCAGTCTCAATATTAACTGATGAGCAGTACTTTGGTGGTAGCTATGAACGTTTACAATCCTTAACTACTCAAACTGATTTACCAGTATTATGTAAAGACTTTGTCGTAGATAAAGTACAAATAGATGTAGCTAAAAAAGCAGGTGCTTCAATTATTCTGTTGATTGTCAATGTCTTAACCGATCAGCAATTAAAAGAGTTATATCAATATGCAACTTCATTAAATTTAGAAGTACTTGTTGAGGTGCATGATAAAGAAGAATTATCACGTGCTTATCAGCTAAATCCACAAATTATTGGTGTGAATAATCGAGATCTAAAAAGATTTGTTACAGATGTCTTGCATACTAATGAAATTTTAGAAAATAAAAAAGATGGTTACTATTATATTTCAGAAAGTGGCATTCGTGATGAACAAGATGTAGCGAATGTTGTTGATTCGGGTATAGATGGTTTGCTGATTGGTGAATCGTTAATGAAATGTGATGATTTAAGCCAGTTTTTACCAGGATTAAAATTAAATAAGGTGAAGCAATGAAGTTGAAATTTTGTGGTTTTCGTCAACTAGCTGATGTGAAGAAAGCAAAAGATTTAGATATCGATGCTATGGGTTTTATCCATTTTCCCAAAAGTAAGCGATTTGTTGATATTCAAACCATTAGACAATTTACAGAAGTTATCCCTGATGATAAGGAAAAGGTAGTTATCTTGGTGAACCCAGATTATGATGTGGTAGACAATTTAATAGAAGAAACTGGTATTACATCAATTCAATTACACGGTGAGGAACCATTGGCCACAATCTCATATATAAGACAAAAAAGTAAGGATATAAAGATTATTAAAGCTTTGCCAGCTAAAGATAGTGAATCATTACTGACAGCAATTGAATATTATAAACATGTAATAGACCAATTTATTATAGACACACCATCACAAAACTATGGTGGCACAGGAAAAGTTTATGATTGGGAAATACTTGAAGTTATTAATGATATTGATTATTTGATTGCGGGCGGTATCAATTATGAGAATATTAAAAAGATAGAAAAATTATCACTTCAACACAGTGGCTATGATATTGCTAGTGGTATAGAAACGAATAATGTTAAAGATAAATGTAAAATGCAATCAATAATAGAACATGTAAAAGGAGCTAATTAATTATGGTAAAAAACATCCAAACAGAAGTAGATGAGTTTGGTTTCTTTGGTAATTATGGTGGTCAATATGTACCAGAAACATTAATGCCAGCAGTACAAGAACTTAAACAGGCATACCAAGAGGCAAAAGAAGATCCCAAATTTCAAGAAGAACTCGATGGTTATTTAAAAGATTATGTAGGTCGTGAAACGCCATTGACTTATGCTAAGTCATACTCCGAATCATTAGGTGGCGCCAAAATCTATTTGAAACGTGAAGACTTAAACCATACTGGCGCTCACAAAATAAATAATGCGCTTGGACAAGCACTGTTGGCCAAACGTATGGGCAAAAAAAAACTGGTTGCTGAAACAGGTGCAGGTCAACATGGCGTGGCTAGCGCAACAGTAGCTGCGTTGTTTGATATGGAACTTGTTGTATTTATGGGTGAAGAAGATATTAAGAGACAATCACTAAATGTTTTTCGAATGGAATTATTAGGTGCAAAAGTAGAACCAGTAACTGAAGGTCAAGGAACACTGTCCGATGCAGTGAACAAGGCATTGCAATATTGGGTCAGTCATGTAGAAGATACACATTATTTATTAGGTTCTGCGTTAGGTCCAGATCCATTTCCTACTATTGTAAGAGACTTCCAAAAAGTTATAGGTAATGAGATCAAATCTCAAGTTCAAGAAATTGAAGGTCGCTTACCTGATGCAATTGTTGCTTGCGTGGGTGGAGGATCAAACGCAATTGGAACGTTTTATCCGTTTGTGGAAGAGGATGTAAAGCTATATGGTGTCGAAGCAGCTGGTGAAGGTTTTGATTCTAACAAACATGCATTAGCAATAAATAAAGGTAAAGAAGGCGTGTTACATGGTACCAAGATGTACCTAATTCAAGATGAGCATGGTCAAATTGAATTAGCACACTCTATTTCAGCTGGATTAGATTACCCTGGCGTTGGTCCTGAGCATTCGTATTATCATGATATCGGCAGAGTGAAGTATGCAACTGCGAGTGATAAACAAGCGATGGATGCACTTGTTAGGTTCACTAAAGCTGAAGGTATTATTCCTGCTATTGAAAGCGCACATGCTTTAAGTTATGTAGAAACATTAGCACCGACTATGAACTCAGATGAAATCTTAGTTGTTACAGTATCAGGTCGTGGTGATAAAGATATGGAAACAATTAGAAATTATATGAAACAGGACGGTGACAAACATGCATAAATTATTTATACCTTATGTTATGGGGAATAAGCATTTTATTGAAAATGTAAAAACATTAAGTAATGTAGGTGCCGATATTATTGAAGTGGGGGTGCCTTTTTCAGATCCAGTAGCTGATGGCCCTGTCATTATGGATGCTGGTAATAAAGCAATTCAAGAAGGTGTGAATATACAATTCATTTTGGATCAACTCACAAAACATCGTGATGAAATTCAAAGTGACTATGTATTAATGACGTATTATAATATCATCAATTACTATGGTGAATCAGAGTTTTTACAAGCATGTGAACGTGCTGGTGTATACGGATTAATTATCCCTGACTTACCACATGAATTAGTGCAACAATTTAAAGAACGCCATCCACAAAGAAAGACACAAATAATCTCATTAATAGCTATGACGACATCTGAATCTCGAAGTAATCAAATTGCTAAAGATGCAGAAGGTTTTATATACACTGTAACGATGAATGCAACAACTGGTGAAAATGGTAAATTTCATCCAGAGCTAAAAGATAGAATTAAAAAAATAAAAGATAAATCTGAGGTGCCCGTAGTTGCTGGTTTTGGTATACGAACACCGGAACATGTTAAAGATATTACTGAGGCATCAGATGGTGTAGTCATAGGTAGTGAAATTGTTAAACGATTTGAAAATGATAGTGAAAAAAATATGTTGAATTACTTGAAATCTATAAGAAATGCACTTAATCAATAAAATTCCACAATAATTTTATGTATAGATTTGTTAAAATAAGGGTAACAGATTATCAGAGGATTCTTGGTATATATTGTATCGATGATAATCCTTATTTTATAAAGAGGTGATATAAAATGAGTAAAAAAGTTTTATTCATACTAACAAGCAGAGATCAATATGAAGATGGAACGCCAACAGGATTATGGTTAGAAGAGGCGAGCGAGCCTTATAATATATTAACAGAGGCAGACATTGATGTAGATATAACTTCTATTGAAGGCGGTGCAGTTCCTTTAGATCCAAACTCAACACAAAATAACGAACTTGATAAATATGCAGAATTTGTAGCAAAAATTAAAGATGTACCTAGTATTGCAGAAGTAGATGTAGCTCAGTACGATGCTGTGTATCTACCTGGTGGTCATGGAACAGTATTTGATTATGCACACAATCAACAATTATCATCGATATTAGCTGATTTTAAAGATGAAGATAAAATTATTTCATCTGTATGTCACGGACCAAGTGCATTTGTTGGCGCCAAAGATAAACAAGGTAATTTCTTAGTTAATGGCGTTACACTTACTTCATTTACAGATGAAGAAGAACGTGCAATGGGCTTAGAAAATAAAGTACCATTCTTAACTCAAACAGAATTAGAAAATCAAGGTGCTAAGTTCATAACTAAAGAAAACTTTAGCGAACATGTAGAAATAGATAGTCAATTTATCACTGGACAAAATCCACAATCAAGTGTTGCTATTGGTAAAGCGTTACGCGATGCATTAAAATAAACACAACGATAATTTATTAGTTGTTTGTGCTAAATAAAAACTGGGAGACTTATTAAGTTTCCCAGTTTTTATTATATTTTAAGAAGTAGACTAATATACAGTAATATTTGAATTTAAATATAGTTGAAGAAGGGAGAAATAAGCACAGATAAATGTATACATGACTGTTTATGTTAAAAGCGTAATTATAAAGGGAAATATTGTTTTTTAAAATATTGTTATTAAGATACTTTTGGTCAATACTTGAATATTAAAACACTTTTTAATAATTAAAATAATGCTGATGAAAGATTAAATATAAATACTTTGTTAGAATAGAAGTAATGATATAATTGTAAGACACAGCACGATTATAAAGCATTGTGGACAGGGTATTGATTTTGTTTTATGAATGAATATTGTATAATAATTAAGATTGAAGTTTAACTCGAAAAAGAATTATAGACAATTAGGAGTATACAAAAATGAAATTTACAAATTTAACTGCAAAAGAGTTTGGTGCATTTACAGATAAAATGCCAAATAGCCATTTCACACAAATGGTAGGGAATTATGAATTGAAAATTGCAGAAAGTACTGAAACACATTTAGTAGGTATAAAAAACAATGAAAATGAAGTCATTGCAGCTTGTTTATTAACTGCGGTGCCAGTAATGAAGTTCTTTAAGTATTTTTACACTAATAGAGGTCCGGTTATAGATTTTGAAAATAAAGAATTAGTACATTACTTTTTCAATGAACTATCTAAATATGTAAAAAAACATAATGCGCTTTATTTAAGAGTTGACCCTTATTTAGCATATCAATACCGTAATCATGATGGTGATGTATTGGAGAATGCAGGACATGATTGGGTTTTCGATAAAATGAAACAGCTTGGATATAAACACCAAGGATTTTTAACTGGTTTCGATTCAATTATTCAAATTAGATTCCACTCTGTACTGGATTTAGTAGGCAAAACAGCTAAAGATGTATTAAATGGTATGGATAGTTTACGTAAACGTAATACTAAAAAAGTACAAAAAAATGGTGTGAAAGTAAGGTTCTTAGGGGAAGATGAGTTGCCAATTTTCCGCTCGTTCATGGAAGATACATCTGAAAGTAAAGATTTTGACGATAGAGATGATGATTTTTACTATAATAGATTAAGGTATTACAAGAACCGCGTACTAGTACCTCTGGCTTATATGGATTTCGATGAATATATTGAAGAATTGCAAGCTGAACGTGAGGTATTAAGCAAAGATATCAATAAGGCAGTAAAAGATATCGAGAAAAGACCTGAAAATAAAAAAGCATATAACAAAAAAGATAACCTAGAGAAACAACTTATAGCGAATCAACAAAAAATCGATGAAGCTAAAGTTTTACAAGAGAAACATGGTAATGAACTACCAATCTCAGCAGCATATTTCATCATTAATCCTTATGAAGTTGTGTATTATGCAGGTGGAACGTCGAATGAGTTTAGACATTTTGCTGGTAGTTATGCCATTCAATGGAAGATGATTAACTATGCTATTGATCATAATATTGATAGATATAATTTTTATGGAATTAGTGGTCATTTCACTGAAGATGCGGAAGACGCAGGTGTAGTTAAATTTAAAAAAGGGTTTAATGCGGATGTAGTGGAATATGTTGGTGACTTTATTAAACCAATCAATAAACCAATGTACAAAATTTATACGACATTAAAGAAAATTAAAGATAAAAAGAAATAAACATTTAATAGAAGGGAACTAAGCTAGAATGAAATTTACAGAGTTAACTGTCAAAGAATATGACAATTTTGTACAGAATCCAGCACTAGAGAGTCATTACTTTCAAGTGAAAGAAAATATTGCGACAAGAGAAGAAGATGGATTTCAAGTTGTTTTATTAGGCTTAAAAGATGACGACAATCAAGTTATTGCTGCTAGTCTTTTCTCTAAAATCCCTACAATGGGAAGCTATGTTTATTATTCAAATCGTGGACCAGTGATGGATTACAATGATTTGGGATTAGTAGATTTTTATTTACGTGAATTAGATACTTATTTGCAACAACATAATTGTTTATATGTAAAAATGGATCCATATTGGATTTATCAAATTTACGATAAAGATATTAATCCTTTACCGAATCAAGATAAGAATGATGCATTAGTGAATTTATTTAAATCTCACAACTATACGCATCATGGTTTTACAACGAAATATGACACATCAAGCCAAGTGAGATGGATGGGTGTATTGAATCTTGATGGTGAAACACCAGCTTCCTTAAAAAAACAGTTCGATAGTCAACGTAAGCGAAACATAAATAAAGCAATTAATTACGGTGTTAAAGTAAGATTATTACCAAGAGAAGAATTTGGTGTATTCTTGGAACTTTATCGTGAAACGGAAGAACGTGCTGGTTTTGTTTCAAAAACAGATGAATATTTCTATAATTTTATTGATAATTATGAGGATAAAGCGTTAGTACCATTGGCATATATTGATTTAGATGAATATATTAATAATACGCAAGAGGGTATTAATGAAAAAGAAGCGCGTAGAGATCAAATGATGCAAAATGAAAACAAATCAGATAAGCAATTGAAAAAAATTGCTGAGTTAGACAAACAAATTGATCATGATAAAAAGGAATTGCTTCAAGCAAGTGAATTAAGACAAACTGATGGGGCGATATTGAATCTAGCGGCAGGTGTATACTTTGCAAACGCGTATGAAGTAAATTATTTCTCAGGTGGTTCTTCAGAGAAATATAACCAATATATGGGACCTTATATGATGCACTGGTTTATGTTGAATTATTGTTTTGATCATGGATATGGGCGTTATAATTTCTATGGTCTATCAGGTGATTTCACTGAAAATAGTGAGGATTACGGAGTTTATCGCTTTAAACGTGGTTTTAATGTACAAATCGAAGAATTAATCGGTGACTTCTACAAACCAATCAAGAAATCGAAATACCGGTTGTTTAATACACTGAATAATTTAAGAAAAAAGGTTAGAAAATAATAAAAAAAGAAAGCATACTGATGATGTTAAGCCCTGGTCAGTATGCTTTCTTTCGTTCTGAAGTTGGTTATATTAGGATGGCATTCCAATATAACAGTGAACTAAAGTGTGGAATAGTCTGAGAAGTTCGTTTCTGGTTGTACTCCACGTAATTTAGTATAGCATAGAGTAAAACAATTTCAATATTCGGACATAAAAATAATTTTATAGTAAAAATATTTTTTATTTTATAAAAATTATATAAAAAATACCCTGAACCATTGCGTTTAGGGTGTTTTTTGGTTGTAAATGTTTTCTTACTCTAAATAATAGCTGCTTGAATAAATAAAAAGCGATTAATGTAATGCATCTATAATATAGCTGATACCTATAATAAAGAACACAGCACTAATAAATATTGCAATAATGAAAGCTGCAATGAGCGGATTAAATAATAATATAATCCCGAATAAAATAGCTATAATATTTAAAAGAATTGAGATTATATGGAAAGTTTTGTTTGATTTTTCTACAGGCGTTACATTAAACATATTAAAAGTTGCGTTAATAATAAACCAAATTGCAAACAAATAAACAATAAACGTCGTACTTGTTACTACATTGAACAAGATTAATAAACCAAAGATAATATTAAAAATACCTAATAATATAAGCATTGTCGAACTTTGTTGTGCTGTTCTTTTGATTACTTGTCTTATAAATATTTCTAAAAAACCATTAATTATAAATAAAAGACCAATTAGCCAAGTTATAGCAAATAAGTTTTCTTCTGGAAAACTTATAATAAATACCCCGATAACAAGAAATATTACGCCGATGATTAAACTGGACCATTTAATAGTTGAAGATTGCTTCATAAATGTCACTCCTAAAATTTTTACTAATTAATATATACCCAAAAACGAGAAAAAAACACTATTTTTAAGTAGACTATAATTATGTTATGTAACCCTATATAAGTAATAGCAAAATCAAGACCATTATTTAAGGATTGAAGGTTCTAGTAGGTATAATATCACATATTAAAGTAAACATTTACGTAAAATTATTTTTTTCTATCAATTGTCTGGATTTTGACGCTGAGATTTCAATTTCTGAGCATCAAATAAGATGTCTGTGTATCGTTAATCGATTAATGCAAATAAACAACTATGTATTATTTGATGTTATACGGCGTATTTTAAACAGATACTATAAATGAATAATTGCTTGTGCAAATGTGGATCTTTGAGTGAACTTGTAAACTGATGACTTTAAGCAAACTCAAACTTAGGTATGAATTACGATATGTAAAGTATGTGCAAGTTTATGTATGTATCTAGCGAAGATTTTAAAATGATAAATAGTTTAATTATTTAAGTAACAATAATTAGTATGTGCATATATAAGCGAGGTTTTAATACGTAAAGTAAATAATATAATTTAAAGCAAATTGTTCATATGTAAGTTTACAAAATTTTGAAATTCATTTTAGTTTACATAATATATATTATAGGAAGTTATTGGTATTTCAATATAATTTATGCTCATGACCCTATTTCATCATATGTAAATCCATTTGTTATTTGTCTCTTGTTATGTATTTTGTTCTAGTACATCTATTTGTTAAATGCCAAGACGCAATTATTACATATATGATAAAACCATCTTTATATACCGGATTTAGAATTTGATTTTTACTAGTATTAGTTAAATGTTTAGTTTGTTCTTTATAGATGTATTTGTTTGCAATTTTGTAAAATCTCAATGAACATTTAAAGTTGCTAAAAATATCATACAATACTTAAGAATTACTAAAAGTCTAATTGATAATGGTTTTCATTTAATATATAATTAACTTCTAAATTAAAGGAGGAATTACATATGAATAGATTCACATTATTTATATTAACAGCTTTATGTATTTTATTTTTAGGTGCTTGTAATAATGCTCAAAGTGATAAAGAATCGAAACAAACAGTTAAAATCAAAACTTCTTATGAGTTCAAAGATAAGACTAAAGACCATAATAGAGGCGAAATGAAACATGAGACTGTTGAAGTTCCTGTTAATCCTAAACGAGTTGTAGTTATGGATTACGGAGCTTTAGATATAATGCAACAATTAAAATTAGAAAATCGTATAGTTGCTATTGCTAAAGGACAAGGAGATTCATTTTTACCAGATAGACTAAAATCATTTAAGAATGAAAAATATAAAAATATTGGTAATCCAGGGCAACCTAATTATGATGAGTTAGCAAAGTCTAAACCAGATGTTATTTTTGCTTCTTTCAGACAAGCGCATACTAAAACTTTGGAAGAAATGAAGAAAGCTGCTCCAAATGCTAAAATTGTTTTTGTAAGTCCACAAAATGATAATTACATAAATTCAATTAAACAAAACACTGAAAATATTGGTAGGATTTTTGAAAAGGAAAACGAAGTAAAAAAATTAGTTGCACAACTAGATGACAAAGTGGCTGAAACAAAACAACTAATCGGTGATCAATCAGTCTTGTTTTTAAATATTGATGATAAAGGTTTAAAAACATATGGTTCTACAGGAAGATTCGGAGGCTTCTTAAATAAAGATTTAGGTATTAAACACGCTGATAAACAAATGAAAGCTAATTCAAGTGGCATACTTATTTCTAATGAATACTTAAATGAAATTAATCCTGATAAATTATTTGTTATTGATAGAACTAAAAAAGCTAATGGACAGAATAAAGTCATACCTCAAGCATTACAAAATGATGTAATTAAAAATTCAAAAGCAATTAAAAATAATGATGTTACACTTTTTGAACCAAACAGTTGGTTTTTCGGTGAAGGTGGTATTGGTTTAACAATCGAACAGCTAGAGCAAATACAAAAAGCTTATAAATAACCCCCCACTAACCTATTTAATAGTCATAAAAAATAAAAGGAATCGTAACGTAGATTGCTACAATTCCTTTTATAAATGTTTATCTTTTTTCTCTGTAATTTTCTATTTCGTCTTGTGGTATTCCTCCACGTTTACGAATTTCTTTTTTTGCTTTTTTCTCTCGACGTTTACGTCTCCAATTTCTCGTAGAAAACCATATCAAAAAGCTAATGATTAAGCTTAGAACAGCCATAAACGCCGCAAATCCTAGTAATGGCTCATATGTAATATCTTGGAAATTAGGAATTAGAAACGCGGCTATTGCTAACACTATAAATGTTAGAACAGCTGTGGCAAACCATTTATTTAATACGAGATTACAAAAAACAGTTACAACTATAACTGCAACAATTGAAATCCATAAAAAATTAGGCATATCAAAAATCGTCATCTATTGCACTCCTTATATTTTAAAACGTGGTTTTAAGTAGTGTTTATTAATTGTACTATATTTTCATATGAATAGTCTCCGGCTGCGGGAGTATAATTTAATAATATCTACGGATTCATGTGTAGTCAATCTATTTTATAACTGTTCCCTACTTTAAATTTTACTAAACTTACGGTTGTATTTCTTAAGGGTCTTTCATGTATAATTAACTGTGAATACTAAATAAATTTTAGGAGTGATTCAATGACTGAAACATTGCCGTTCAGAAAAGAAGTCCCATTAGAAGAAACATGGGACGTTACAGATTTATTCATCTCAGATGATGAATTTTATCAAACTTTAACAGATACTATTAAATCAGCTAAGGAGTTTAACGCTCAATATGTTAACCAGTTGAAAGATGTACAGATAATTGAACAAGCTTTGGATGACTATTCTGAAATATTAATTCAATTAGACAGAATGGCTAATTACGCAGAATTACGCTTAAGTGTAGATACAGCCAACGAACAATCACAGACACTAAGTGCAAAATTATCTACATCTTATGGCAAAATTGCAAGTGAGTTATCTTTTGTAGTATCAGAGATTATAGCCTTATCCGAACAAGATTTAAATGAACTAATTAATATGTCGAAATACCCCCATTTTCTTACTAAAGTTAAATCTAAAAAAGCACATGAATTATCACCAGAAGTTGAAAAAGTATTAGCTAGTTTGTCTCCTACTTTTGATAGTGCATATGAGTTATATGGCACTACTAAAATGTTGGACATAAACTTTGAATCTTTTGAACACAATAATCAAGCCTATCCTTTAGATTATGCAACATTTGAAAATGAATATGAAGATAATCCAGATGCAACGTTTAGAAAAACAAGCTTCAAATATTTCAGCGACGCATTACGTAAATATCAACATACTACTGCCGCTACATACAATATGCAAGTTCAGCAAGAGAAAATAGAAGCAGATTTAAGGGGTTATGACTCAGTTATTGATTATTTATTACAAGATCAAGAAGTCACACACGATATGTTTAATCGCCAAATTGATGTAATTATGAGTGATTTAGCTCCAATTATGCAAAAATATGCTAAGTTAATCAAACGTGTTCATGGCTTAGAAGTTATGGGGTTCGAAGATTTGAAAGTGTCTATTGATCCGGATTATGAACCAGAAATCTCGATTGAAGAATCTAAGCAATATATTTATGGTGCTTTAGAAGTCTTAGGTGAAGATTACTTAAAAATGGTTGAATCAGCGTACAATGATAGATGGATAGATTTTGCTCAAAATAAAGGTAAAGATACTGGTGCATACTGTGCAAGTCCTTACGCCTCACATTCATATATATTTATCTCTTGGACTGGTAAAATGACTGAAACGTTTGTTCTAGCACATGAGCTTGGTCATGCTGGCCACTTCACTTTGGCACAGAAACACCAGAATTATTTAGAATCAGAAGCTTCTATGTATTTTGTTGAAGCACCGTCAACAATGAATGAAATGCTTATGTCTAATTACTTGTTCAAAAATAGTGACAATCCTAAATTTAAGCGTTGGGTAATTGGTTCAATTATTTCAAGGACTTACTATCATAATATGGTTACGCATTTATTAGAAGCAGCATATCAGCGTGAAGTTTATAATAAAGTGGATAAAGGAGAATCATTAACTGCTCCTGTACTCAATCAAATTATGCTAGATGTATATGGACAATTCTTTGGTGATAGTGTTAAATTGACTGAAGGTACAGAATTAACATGGATGAGACAGCCTCACTATTATATGGGTTTGTATTCTTATACGTATTCTGCTGGCTTAACAATTGGTACAGTTATGTCTCAACGCATTCAAAACGAAGGACAACCTGCAGTTGATGCTTGGTTAGAAACGTTGAAAGCTGGTGGTAGTAAATCACCTGTAGCACTTGCAGATATCGCTAATATAGATATCCGTACAGATGCTCCTTTAAAATCAACAATTGGCTATATAGGTAGTCTAGTGGATGAATTAGAAAAACTTACAGATGAAATTGAACAAGCATAAAGCTTGTAGAATGATATAAAAGGCTCAATAATCGCAAGGTGCTAAACTTCTGTGCGACTATTGAGCCTTTTTTATTTATTATATGATTCGTAGCGATCACCTGTGATGAAAAAATAAATGTTTTCAGCGATATTTGTAATATGGTCTCCTATACGCTCTAGATATCTTGCGGCTAAATGAGCTTGGCCAGCTACAAAAGGATCATTATCTATTAAATAAGTCGTATTGACTATATTTTTATATAAATCGTCAATGTCTACATCTCTTTCGATGATCTCTTTAATTAAAGTAATATCATTGTCTCTTACAGCATCGTTTAAATCTTTTAACATTAAAAGTGCGAGTTTCCCCATTGTGTTAAGTCTTGTTAGGACGTAATTATCAATGATTTTAGCTCTAAGTCTAATTTCAGCAATATTAGCTGAGTTATCTCCAATACGTTCGAAGTCAGAAGCAATTTTCATTGCTGCCATCATTAAACGCAAATCGCTAGCAATGGGTTGTTGTTTAGTTATAAGCATGATAACTTTTTCGTTAATTTCAGTTTCAATCGCATTGATCTCTTTATCTTTGGCTATAGTTTGTCTAGCATAGTTACGATCTTCTTCACTTAATGACGTTAATGCGTATTCAATATTACGATATACATGAAGACCAAGTCGACGTAAATCTTTGATTAAATCGTCGAGTTGGCCTTCATATTTGCGTCTAATAATCGCCATATTTAAATTATCCGAATCTACCAGAGATATAATCTTCTGTTTGTTTATCAGAAGGATTTGAGAAGATCTTGTCAGTATCATCGTATTCATTTACATAGCCATTAAGGAAGAATGCGGTTTTATCAGAAACACGAGCTGCTTGTTGCATATTGTGTGTCACAATAATAATCGAATATTTCTCTTTTAATTCTTGAACAAGTTCTTCAACTTTTAATGTAGAGATAGGATCTAAAGCAGAAGTTGGCTCATCCATCAGTATGACATCTGGTTCGATTGCTAATGTACGAGCGATGCAGACGCGTTGTTGCTGTCCACCTGATAAACTGTATGCATTTGTATCTAAGCGATCTTTTAATTCGTCCCATATTGCTGCGCCACGTAATGATTTTTCTACAATTTCATCTAAAACTTTTTTATTTTTAATACCATGAATTTTAGGACCATATGTGATATTATCATAAATTGATTTAGGGAATGGGTTCGGTTGTTGGAATACCATGCCAACATTTGTTCTTAATTTTTCAACAGAATATTTATCATCAAAAATATTATTATCACGATATAAAATTTTTCCTGCTGTTTTAACAGATGGTACAAGTTCTACCATACGGTTTAATGCTTTAATATATGTTGATTTACCGCAACCAGAAGGCCCAATAATAGCAGTTACATTATTTTCTAAAATATCGAGATTAATGTTTTTTAAAGCGTGATTTTCGCCATACCATAAATCTAAGTTTTTAGTAGAATACACAATATTTTTTTGCGTATTAGGTATTTTATTTTCCGACGCGTTTGGATCTATTGTTGCTATAGGTGTGTCGCTACGATTCGTATGTGATTGTAAATCATCATTTCTATCTTTAATTTGTTTGTTAGTCATAATTAAAACTCCTTTTTTAAAGCTATGTGCTAACATTTTCGAAAATGTTAGCATATTCCCATTTTCATAGCCTAGTTAGATAAAATCTTGTGTTCTATTACTAAATTAATATTTTTTGCTGTATTTATTTCTTAAGAATATTGCAATAGCGTTCATCAATAATAAGATTACTAGTAATACGATTATTCCTGCTGAAGCTACGTTTTGGAATTCTGCTTGAGGTAACTTAGCCCAGTTGTAGATTGCCATTGGTAAAGCTTGGAATTGATCGAATACGCTTGATGGTAACTGTAACAACACAGTTGGTATACCAATAAGAATTAATGGTGCAGTTTCACCTAATGCTCTAGATAGCGCAAGTATAAAGCCTGTTAATATACCAGGTATTGCTGCTGGCAATACAATGCGACGGATAGTTTGCCATTTATTACCACCTAGTCCATATGAAGCTTCTCTAATTGAATTAGGTACTGCTCTTATAGCTTCTTGGCTTGCAACAATAATTACAGGTAGAATTAACAACGACATTGTCAGCGCAGCGGCTAAGATAGAATTACTTAACGCTAAAGCTTCGATACCCATGCCTCGAACAAAAATAGTTAAACCTAGTAAACCGAATACTACTGATGGGACACCAGCTAAGTTTGAAATACTAACTTTAATAAAATTTGTAAATGCATTATCTTTAGCGTATTCTTCTAAATAAATTGCAGTTCCGACACCTAAAATAATAGAAATTGGGATAATTGTAATCATCAACCATACTGTTCCGATTAAAGCGCCCTTAATACCTGCCATCGACGGCGTTGAAGATGAGAAACTTGTGAAAAATGATGGTGTCAGATGCCCGACGCCTTTAAAGAGTGTATCTATGATTAATGCTGCTAAGACAAGTAAACCAATCATTGTACAAGCAAAGAATGCCCATTTATTAATTTTATTAACGGATAAGCGTCCAGAGAGTTTTTTCTCAACGGTGTTTTGATCGACAAGTACTTTGCTATTGTTTGTTTCAGCCATATTAATACTCCTCTCTGAAACGTTTTGTGATCCAATGTGATAATAAGTTCATGACTAAAGTGAAAATAAATAATGTGAAGCCTACAGCGTATATACTATAATAAATATCTGATCCAAATGTTGCGTCCCCTGTAGCTACTTGTACGATATAACCAGTCATTGTTTGAATAGAACCAGTTAAATCCAAAGAAGCAGTTGGTGTACTACCGGCTGCAAGAGACACAATCATTGTTTCGCCTATAGCACGTGATATAGCTAAAACAATTGATGCCATGATACCCGATGTAGCTGCTGGTAACACTACTTTAGTTGCGACTTCGAATTTTGTTGCGCCTAGACCTAATGCACCTTCACGCATTTTGTTTGGAACAGAAGACATCGCATCTTCGCTCATGCTTGAGATTAATGGTATGATCATAACCCCTACGACTAATCCTGGACTTATTGAGTTGAAACTGCCTAATTCCGGAAATATAGAACGTAATAAAGGTGTAACAAAAGTTAAGGCAAAGAAACCAAATACGATTGTCGGGATACCAGAAAGTATTTCTAATATTGGTTTAATAATGCTTCTTGCTCTATTTGAAGCATATTCACTTAAATATAATGCTGCACCTAAACCAAGCGGTACTGCAACAACGGTAGCGATGGCTGTAATTTTTAGCGTTCCTAAGATTAAAGCCCAAATGCCATATTTAGGTGTTGATGAAAACGGATTCCATTCCATTGTAAGGAAAAAGTCTGCTAATGAAACGCGTGTAAAAAATGTGATTGTTTCTGTTAACAGTGTTACGATAATGCCAATTGTTGCTAAAATAGAGAAAACTGCAATAATGCCTAAAATTATTGGTGCAATTTTATCACTCGTACCATTCTTTTTAGCATTATTTCTTGCTATCATTTCACTTACGGAGAGGTTATTATTCGCCATGTGAATTCCTTCCTTCTTGTAAACTCCCAATTATTTAAAAAAGTTGGGACTGGAAGTGTGATGACAAAGTAGTGTACAAAGTTTACTTTGTGTCCATTCCAGAATCCCAACCCTTAACGATCTAATTAAAAATTATTTTTCTTCTTTTTTGCTGTCTTTACTTTCTTTACCAATAATATCTTTTAATTTATCTTGTTGTTCTTTGTAATCTTTTTCAGGTAATGCTACGAAACCTGCATCTTCAGCTGATTTACCTTTGTCTTCAAGTACAAATTTCATAAAGTCTTGGAATCCTTCATTATCTTTTAGTTTTTTCTCATTTGTGTAAATGTATAATGGTCTACTTAAAGCATAAGAACCATCTTGTATTGTTTTCTTAGTTGGCTCAGTAGTTTTACCTTCATCATCTTTAACTTTAACTTCTTTTAATTTATCTTTGTTTTGTTCGTAGAAGTTGTAACCAAAGTAACCAACACCATTTTCATTGTTTTGAACTGATTGTACTATTACGTTTGTATCAGCGTTTTTCTCAGCCTTGATATCCCCTTTATCCATTACTTCTTCGGTAAAGAAGTCATAAGTACCATGTGATTGGTCAGGTGAGAAAGCTTTGATTTCTTTTGATGGCCATTCTGAATTAACATCTTTCCAAGTTTTTGCTTCGCCTGAGTAGATTTTTTTAAGTTGTTCTTTTGTAAGTTCATCAACGAAATCATTATCTTTGTTTACTGTAATCGTTACACCATCTTGAGCAATTTTGAATTCATCATATTTAATGCCTTTATCATCTAGTTTTTTCTTTTCTTCATCTTTGATTGGTCTAGAAGCATTTGAAAAATCAGTATTCCCCGCTATGAATTTCTCAAAGCCACCACCTGTTCCTGAAGTACCAGAAGAAACTGTTACATCTGAATTATCTTTAGCAAATTTTTCATTTAGTTTTTCAATGATTGGACCTACTGTAGAAGAGCCATCGCCCTTTACTTCTCCTTCGCCTTTACCTGAGTTTGCGTTACCGCCACCACAAGCACCTAATAAAAGTGAAGCGCCGATTGCTGTAGTACCAAATAATTGCCATTTTTTCATTGAAACATCCTCCTAATAAGTGAATAACCCAAAAGTTATATGTATTTATTACAGTTCCTATACTACATAATGTTTATTAAATAGAAATATAGTTAGTGTAAATGTTTCGTTAAGAAAACATTTTTGTTATTTACAATGTTTATATATTGCATATGATAATGTGTATTAGTACTAAAAATGCTTTGGTAGCAGTGTTTATAATGTGAGTGATATATTACAAAAATTCAGGGTTTGTAATATAAAAACTAAAAAAACCTGAAAACAACTACATTACCGTAGTGTTTTCAGGTTATAACGTGTATTTCTATATGACGTTTTAAAGTTTTTACAAAAACATAATAGAGGTTTCTATAAAGAATAATTTGATTTAATCATATTTTATTTCTGTATTATCATACTATTGGTTGTAAATAGTTTTTTACATTTAACTTCGTGGACTATTTTTCTACTCGGTCCCAGCCCTTTTGAGTCAAAGCTATTTTACCACTTTCAATGTTAATAATTTTATTTTTGTAAAGATGACCAATTGCTCTTTTAAAGGACCCTTTGCTCATGTTAAATATTTCTTTAATGGCTTCAGGACTTGATTTATCCGAAAATGGTAGTTCCCCATTATATTCTACAAGTAAATCAAAAATGCGTTGCCCATCATCATCTAATCTTTCGTGAGCTAATGGTAAAAATGACCCGTTTAATTCACCTTTATCATTTTGGCCAATAATACGTACTTTTACATTTTCACCAAGACGTGGTTCTGCTTTACGTTCAGATTCATGAACAAATATTTTATATCCATCTTTAGATAGTAAGAAACTACCAATTCTTAATAGACGATATGGTCTAGCTTCGATAACTTGGTTTTGCTTTTCATTTTCAAATGAAGGGGTGTACATTTGTTCGACAATAGTTTCAGTCGCTAATCGCGCAAACATATTGTTGTCTCTGTCCACACGTAAAGTAACAAATAACTCATCACCTTGTATTGGCCATACTTCTTTTACTTTTGGTAAGTCTACCCAAGGAATTAATACCTCTCTCGGTAAACCGACATCTACATGCGCACCATCGCGGTCTGTTTTAATTACTTTAACAAAAGCATACTTATCTGTTGTGATATCAGGCATATTTTGTGTGGCAAATAATGCTCCTGATCTGTTTGGATAGATGAAGAAACTATATTCTTCTCCTATTTGTAATTCATCTTCTTCGTTAATTTCAGATTGGTTTAGTTTTACATCCTCGCCATTTGGTCCTTTTAATTGGTATGTTGAGCCTTCTATGCCAACAACTTCAAGAAATTCTATTGAACCTACTATATCTTTTTCATCTTGGGCCATACTTTTCTCCTTCGTACATAAATTTATTCTTTCTTATTATAACATGCTATAAGGAAACAAGCATCAGTATAGCGAGAATGGTCGAAAGTACAAGCTAAGTGTGTTATAATTTGTCCGGTAGATTAACGAAAAGGAGTAAATGCATGTTACAAGTTACTGATGTAAGTTTACGATTTGGCGATCGTAAATTATTCGAAGATGTAAATATTAAATTTACAGATGGCAATTGCTATGGTTTGATTGGGGCAAATGGAGCTGGTAAGTCAACATTCTTGAAGATTTTATCCGGTGAATTAGACGCTCAAACTGGCCATGTTTCAATGGGTAAAAATGAACGTTTAGCAGTGTTGAAACAAGATCACTTCGCCTTTGAAGATGAACGTGTTTTAGACGTTGTTATTAAAGGTCACGAACGTTTATATGAAGTAATGAAAGAAAAAGATGAAATTTATATGAAACCAGATTTCAGTGATGAAGACGGTATCAGAGCTGCTGAACTTGAAGGTGAATTCGCAGAAATGGATGGTTGGAATGCAGAAGCAGATGCTGGTTCCCTACTTTCTGGTCTTGGTATTAAAGCAGACTTGCAAGACAAAACGATGTCAGAATTAGAAAATAACCAAAAAGTTAAAGTGTTATTAGCACAAAGCCTCTTTGGTCAGCCAGATGTACTATTACTAGATGAGCCGACCAACGGACTAGATATTCCAGCTATAAGTTGGTTAGAAGATTTTCTTATCAATTTTGATAACACTGTTATTGTCGTATCACATGATAGACACTTTTTAAATAATGTGTGTACTCATATTGCTGATTTAGATTATGGTAAAATCAAAGTTTATGTAGGTAACTATGATTTCTGGTATCAGTCAAGTGAATTAGCTATGAAAATGGCCCAAGATCAAAATAAGAAAAAAGAAGAAAAAATTAAAGAGCTACAAGAATTTGTTGCGCGTTTCTCTGCAAACGCATCTAAATCTAAACAAGCTACAAGCCGTAAAAAGCAATTAGAGAAAATTGAACTCGATGATATTCAACCTTCTTCGCGCCGTTATCCATTTGTAAAATTCACGCCAGAACGTGAAATTGGTAACGACTTATTATTTGTAGAAAACCTATCAAAATCAATTGATGGTGTTAAAGTTCTTGATAACATTTCATTTACAATGGATCCAAATGATAAAGCTGTATTAATTGGAGATAGTGAATTTGCTAAATCAACATTACTGAAAATACTAGCTGGGGAAATGGAACCTGATGAAGGTACTGTAAGATGGGGTGTTACTACATCTCGCAGCTACTTCCCTAAAGATAACTCAGAATTCTTTGAAGGTGTTGACATGAATCTTGTCGATTGGTTACGCCAATACGCACCTGAGGATGAACAAACTGAAACGTTCTTACGTGGTTTCTTAGGTCGTATGTTATTTAGTGGTGAAGAAGTTAAGAAAAAAGCAAGTGTATTATCAGGTGGAGAAAAAGTGCGTTGTATGCTAAGTAAAATGATGTTATCAAGCGCAAACGTATTATTACTTGATGAGCCTACGAACCACTTAGACTTAGAAAGTATCACTGCTGTAAATGATGGCTTGAAGAACTTTAAAGGTTCTCTTATTTTTACTTCATATGACTTTGAATTTATCAATACAATCGCAAATCGTGTAATCGACTTAAATCCAGCTGGAGCTGTATCTAAAGAGATATCATACCAAGCTTATTTAGAAGAAACTGGTGTATTAACGAAATAATTAATGATTGTTTAATAATAATTAAAAATATGAAAATATATTTGTCTGCCAGTTTATAATCTGGCAGACTTTTTTATTACTCCCCTTTTGATGATTGTAAAACAAATGTTGTAAGGGCCAATTACTTTGAAATGCTTTTCAAGAATTATATAATCATTATAAGTTTAAGCTAGGAGGAATTTGAAAATGCAAAATTTAGATATGATTGACGGCAAGATAATATCCCAAATAGGATTTGGTACATATAAGTTAAACGGTGCATCAGGTATGCATGCGATTGTTAGCGCGTTAAATCAAGGTTATCGTTTATTAGATACTGCATATAATTATGAGAATGAAGGTACCGTTGGTAAAGCGATTGAACAAAGTCATGTCTCAAGAGACCAAATTATTGTAACTTCTAAACTTCCTGGACGTTATCAAGACTACAATGCGGCAATGGTTGCAATTCAAGAATCGATTTATCGTCTGAATGTGGAATATATAGATTTATACTTAATACATTGGCCAAATCCAAGACATGGTAAATTTGTTGAAGCTTGGCAAGCGATGATTGATGCTCGTAATGCTGGGTTAATTAAATCTATCGGTGTATGTAATTTCTTGCCTGAACACATTGAAACGTTAGAACAAGAAACAGGAATCCTTCCTTCGGTTAACCAAATAGAATTACATCCTTATTTTAACCAACAATATATGATTAGATATCATAATGAAAAAGGAATTATCACGCAAGCATGGAGCCCTCTTGGTCGTGCTTCAGAAGTTATAAATGATAAGGATATTGAAGTGATAGCAGAAAAATATGATAAAACTATTCCTCAAATTATTTTGAGATGGCACATTCAAAATGGTGTAGTACCCATTCCAAAAGCAACTTCTATTGCTAGACAAATTCAAAATAAAGATGTTTTTGATTTTACATTAGAGCATGATGATATAGAAAAAATAAATGCATTAACTCAAAAAGACGGCAGATTAAAAGGACAAGATCCGGCAGTATATGAAGAATTTTAATCCACTGTAATTTCCCTTATTATAATTTAAAATTGGGAATATGAATTGATTCACAACACTTTTTACACATAAGTTGCAAAAAAGATTTATAAAGTATTGAATTTTTCAGTAAATTAAAAAAACTTTGTAAAAGCGGTTTACAGTATATGCATGCCTATGTATAATGTGTATCATAAACAAAAAATTAAATATGGTTTTGATGAGGCGCATCAATCATTAGTAATTATTAGAAGAACCTGCCTGCTAGCAGCTAATTTTGAAAGGGTGAGATGCCGAAACAGTTATAATAGCAGCTTATAACACGTTGGACTTTATGGTTAAGAGCTAAGAGTCTGTCATTATTTTAAAATAATGGAGTGCATCACTTGTATATATATTATAGAACAGGTTCGCATTCCGAACTTGTTCTTTTTTTATAATACTGTGATTCTCCCCTATTCGTTGAGGAGGATATAGAAATTGAAAAGAAGTGTTTTGAAATTTGGAGGTTCTTCAGTAAGTGATTTTACTAAAATAAAAAATATTGCCGAAATGCTTAGATTAAGAGTTGAACAAGGTGAACAATTAATTGTGGTTGTAAGCGCTATGGGTAAAACAACAGATGAACTAATGGCAAATGTTTCGACTTTAACTAGTAGTCCTAAAGATCAAGAACTTGCCCTCTTACTTACCACAGGAGAGCAACAAACAGTTTCTTATTTATCGATGGTTTTAAATGATATTGGTATTAACGCCAAAGCCATGACTGGCTATCAAGCAGGAATTAAAACCGTTGGACATCATTTGAAGAGTCGTATAGCAGAAATTGATCCTGAGACGTTCGAGCAATCATTTACCGAAAATGACATTTTAGTCATAGCAGGTTTTCAAGGTATTAATGATAACTTTGAAGTAACTACATTAGGTCGTGGTGGATCAGATACTACAGCAGTCGCATTAGCAGCAAGCAATAACACAGCATGCGAAATATATACAGATGTTGATGGTGTTTATGCAACAGATCCAAGACTTTACAAGGACGCTAAACGTTTAGACTATGTCTCTTATGAAGAAATGATGGAGATGAGTGCTTTAGGCGCAGGTGTGCTTGAAACAAGAAGTGTAGAATTGGCAAACAATTACAGTATTCCACTTTACTTAGGAAGAACTTTATCAAATGTGAAAGGAACATGGATTATGCCCCAAACTGAAATATTAGAAAGAAAAGCCGTTACAGGCGTTGCATTAGATACGCATATGATGCACGTTACTATTAGTTATCCTCTACCCGATAACAAATTATTAACTGCGTTATTCAACCATTTAGAAGATGGTTCCGTTAATGTTGATATGATATCACAAATCGTTAATTTGGAAGGATTACAAATGTCGTTCACGATTAAAGATACAGATGTCATACAAATTTCTACGATTTTAGAGTCTTTAAAAGAATCATTTAGTGCGTTAGACTTTAAGATAAATGAAGATTACGTTAAACTCTCTCTAATTGGTTCTGGCATGAGAGACATGTCGGGCGTAGCTTCAAAAGCATTCAAAACATTGATTGAAAATGATATTTCATTTTATCAAACAACAACTTCAGAAATTAGTATTTCATGTGTTATTGATGCTATGAATGGCGAAAGAGCTGTTCAAACCCTTTATCAAACCTTTGATATCTGAATTTTCAAAATTATATTACTATTAAAAAATAACATTGGAGTGTATTGTATATGACAAGATTAGCAATTGCAGGTGCAACTGGTTTAGTAGGAAGAAAAATGTTAGAAACTATTGATAGAAAAGAGATTCCTTTTGATGAATTGGTGCTGTTTTCATCAGCACGTTCAGCTGGCCAACAAGTAGAATTCCAAGGTCAAACGTATACAGTTAGAGAGTTAACTGAAGATGCGGCTAAAGAATCATTTGATTATGTATTGATGAGCGCAGGTGGTAGTACTAGTGAGCATTTCTCACCTATCTTTGAAGAAGCAGGTGCTATTGTTATTGATAACTCCAGCCAATGGAGAATGACTGAAGGTATCGATTTAATCGTACCAGAAGTGAATGAACCTAAATTGGATAGAAAGATTATTGCGAATCCTAACTGCTCTACGATTCAATCAGTTGTGCCACTTAAACCATTACAAGAAACTTATGGTTTGAAACGCGTAGCATACACAACTTATCAAGCAGTATCTGGATCTGGAGTTAAAGGTAAGGCAGATTTAGCAGAAGGTGCAAATGGCAAAGCGCCTGAAGCTTACCCACATCCAATTTATAATAATGTGTTGCCACATATAGATAGTTTCCTAGAAGACGGGTATACAAAAGAAGAACAAAAAATGATTGATGAAACACGTAAAATCTTAAATGCGGATGATTTAAAAGTTACAGCGACATGTGTTCGTGTACCAGTACAAGATAGTCACAGCGTTCACATGAGTGTAACATTAGAAAAAGAAGCGACAGTTGAAGCAATACAAGCATTATTTGAAAATGATGATCGTGTTGTACTTGTAGATAATCCACAGAATAATGAATATCCATTAGCGATACACTCTACTAATAAAGATGAAATTTTTGTAGGACGTATTCGACGTGATGATAGTTTAGATAATACATTCCACGTTTGGTGTACTTCTGATAACTTATTGAAAGGTGCAGCATTAAATGCAGTACAAATTCTTGAACAAGTGATGAGCTTGAAAGGAGTTAAATAACATGGGACACATTTTTGAAGGTGTTGGTGTAGCTTTAGCAACGCCATTCACACACAATGAAGTTGACTATGAAGCCATTAGAAGACACGTTGATTATTTAATAGAGAACGATACGAAATCTATTGTAGTCAATGGTACTACTGCAGAAAACCCTACACTTACTGATGATGAGAAAGATCAAATATTAGAAAGTGTCATTAATCATGTAGATGGTCGAGTACCGGTAATTGCAGGGACAGGTACTAATAATACCCAAAAATCTATTCAAGCCTCAGTACGTGCTAGAGAATTAGGTGCAGATGCAATCATGTTGATTACGCCCTACTATAATAAAACGAACCAACGTGGTTTAATTGCACATTTTACGACAATTGCTGATGCAGTTAAATTACCAGTCGTTTTATATAATGTTCCTTCTCGCACGAATATGACAATTGAAGCTGAAACTGTCGAAACTTTAAGTCAAAATGAATATATCGTCGCACTAAAAGATGCAACAAATGATTTTGATTATTTAGACGATTTAAAACAACGCCTTAACCTAGATGACTTTGCATTATATAGTGGGAATGACGATAATGTGGTTGAATATTTTAATAAAGATGGTCACGGTGTGATTTCAGTTGTTGCAAATGTGATTCCGAAATCATTCCAAGCGCTATACGACGCTAAACAAAATGGGGAAAATATTGAAATGCAATTTCAACCAATTCAAACATTGCTTGATGCCCTATCAGTAGATGTAAACCCTATTCCAGTAAAAGTATTAACAGCAGTGGAAGGATTTGGAAATTATGAAGTCCGTTTACCATTAGTTCCACTTGAAGACAGTGAACGTGAAACATTAGAACAAGCTTATGAAAATTTTAAAGCAGGTGAAAAAGCATGAAAGTAGTACTTATTGGCTATGGCGCAATGAACCAACGTGTTGCTAGACTAGCTGAAGAAAAGGGACATGAAATTGTAGGGGTAATTGTAAGAAATGAAACTAAAGACTACCCTTACCCTACTTATCAACATATTGCGGATGTTACAGACGCAGACGTTGCTATTGATTTTTCAAACCCTGAATTATTATTGCCTCTATTAGAAGAAGATTTCACTTTACCATTGGTAATTGCGACCACTGGTGAAAAAGATACAATTATTAATAAACTAAAAGAACTAAGTAATCGTATGCCTGTATTTTTCAGTGCAAACATGAGTTATGGCGTTCACGCACTAACTAAAATTTTAGAAGCTGCTGTGCCATTACTAGAAGACTTTGATATTGAGCTTACAGAAGCTCACCATAATAAAAAAGTTGACGCACCAAGCGGTACGCTAGTTAAACTTTACGATGTGATTGAATCATTACGTACACAATCTACACCAGTTTATGATAGACATGAAAACAATGAAAAGCGTACTCAAGATGAAATTGGAGTTCATTCAATTCGTGGAGGTACTATCGTAGGACAACATGATATACTTTTTGCTGGTACTGATGAAACGATTGAAATAACACATCGTGCACAGTCTAAAGATATTTTTGCCAATGGTGCAATTGGCGCAGCAGAAAAATTAATCAATAAAGCAAATGACTATTATACATTTGACAATCTATAAACCCTAAGGAGCGTATTTAATTATGGTACAACATTTAACGGCAGAAGAAATTATTCAATTTATTAGTGATGCAAAAAAATCCACACCACTAAAAGTCTATGTAAATGGGAAATTTGAAAATGTGAACTTTCCTGAAAGTTTTAAAGTCTTTGGTTCCGCTGATTCAAAAGTAATCTTTTGTGAAGCTGATGACTGGAAACAATTTTACGAAAGCAACCAATCAAGTATTGATCAATTAGAAGTTGAAATGGATCGTCGCAACTCTGCAATTCCGTTGAAAGACTTAACAAACACGAATGCACGAATTGAACCTGGCGCTTTTATTCGCGAACAAGCGATTATTGAAGATGGTGCAGTAATCATGATGGGTGCTACAATTAATATTGGAGCTGTAGTTGGTGAAGGTACTATGGTAGATATGAATGCAACGCTTGGTGGACGTGCTACTACTGGTAAAAATGTCCATGTTGGAGCTGGTGCAGTATTAGCAGGAGTAATAGAGCCGCCAAGCGCCTCACCAGTAGTCATTGAAGATGATGTGTTAATTGGTGCAAATGCAGTAATTCTTGAAGGTGTTCGTGTTGGTAAAGGTTCTATTGTTGCGGCTGGCGCAATCGTAACACAAGATGTACCTGAAGGTTCTGTAGTAGCTGGTACTCCTGCAAAAGTCATTAAACAAACAAGCGAAGTTGAAGATTCAAAACGCGAGATTGTTTCAGCGTTAAGAAAATTAAATGACTAAATTAAAATAAAAGATATTAATTGCAAATGAAAACATACTGATGAAATTTAATTAAATGTTGAAATAGCAAAATGGGAGGTTTAGACGAGACTGCGTAAAATTTATTATAATGTCTCAACTTGTTATATGTGATAGTAATTTCATTTATAACAAGGTCGTCTTACCTCCTCATTTTTATAATATAGAATGATACATAATAGACTTGTAAGAACGAAATAGAGTATAAATATAACTTTAACTAAAAGGATTTGATTTTGATGAATGAGTTAGAATTTGTTACAACACATAGACGTTACTTGCATCAACATCCAGAGTTGAGCTTACATGAATATGAAACAACTGAATATATTGCTAACTTTTTAGAAGAATTGGGAGTCGAATATCAAAGACCCCTTGAAACAGGGGTTATTGCGTACTTACCTGGTAATGGCGAACACACAATTGCTTATCGAGCAGATATCGATGCGTTGCCAATCTTTGAAGAAAATGATATAGATTTTAAAAGTAAAACGGATAATGTAATGCATGCATGTGGGCATGATGGACATACAACGGCGTTAATGCTCTTTGTTAAACGTTGTAAAATCATAGCTGATCGTGGTGAACTTCCTCAAAATGTTGTCTTTATCTTTCAACCTGCTGAAGAAACAGGTGGTGGCGCCAATCGACTAATTAGAGCTGGTGCATTTAGTCATTACCCTATTGAAGCTGTGTTTGGTGTCCATGTGATGCCATTTGAAAATGAAGGTCGTGTTGTCATTAGAGATGAAGAAATTACTGCAAGTGCTACAGAATATAGATTTTATTTAAATGGTCTATCAAGTCATGTAGCAGATAAAGAGCAAGGATATTCTTGTGGAGAAGCATTGCAACATGTACTGGGTCAAGTTGGTCAAATTCAACAATATCATTTGAATGGTTTGAAACGAAATATAGTTCATATGGGTCATTTTGAAGCTGGAGAAGCTATTAATACGGTACCTAGTCATGGATATTTAGAAGGTACTATTCGCACTTATGATGTTAATGATTTAGAAATAATTAAGCAACAAATGGCTAAAATTGCAGAAAGTGTGAAATTATTATTCAATGTCGACTGTGAAGTGAAATTTGAAGAAGGTTATCCCCCTACTTATAATGATCCGAATTTGCGTAAACGTGTAGAAACTGGTTTGAGAAATGCGAAATTTGAAGTGATTGATAAACCTACACCATATTTATTTGGAGAAGATTTTAGTTTTTATAGTCAACTAGCTCCAAGTTATTTTGTTTTTGTAGGTGTACGTGATGAATCCAAAGGATTTGTTACGGGGTTACATACTTCTCATTTGAATTTTAATGAACATATGCTTATTAGAATTGCTGATTATTATGAACAAATATTAAATTCTTACAGTGAGGTGCGCGTAAAATGACAGCTATTTGGTCTGTGGATACAGCAAAATTTCGAAAAAACGCTGAAAATGTAAAACAAGACAACCAATTGATGGCAGTCGTTAAAAATAATGCATATCATTATGGATTAGAATTTGCAGTAACACAATTTTTGGCAATAGGTATTAATACATTTAGCACGACTTCATTAAGAGAAGCTATACGGGTTCGTAAACTAGCTCCAGATGCTACTATTTTTTTAATGAATGCTGTCTATGAATTTGATAAAGTACGTGCTTATAACATACAAATGACTTTACCTTCCCTATCATTTTATTATGAGAATTTTAATGAACTATATGATATACAAGTACATGTGGAATATGAGAACTTATTACATCGTTCAGGAATGAAGACGATAGCTGAAATCAAAGAACTACTTTCACATCATGAGCAAAATCAAAATACAAATAAAATGAATATTGTGGGTTTGTGGACCCATTTTGGTTATGCAGATGAATTTGATGTGACTGATTATAAAATTGAACGTGAAGCTTGGTTAGATATTGTAGAAGCATTATTAGCTGAAAACTACCAATTTGATATGATTCATGCTCAAAATAGTGCAAGTTATTATAGAGAAGAAGGTATATTTCCTAATCATACACATGCACGTGTAGGTATTGCTTTGTACGGATCAAGACCATATAGTACGATAGACGAAACAGTCATTCAACAATCATTAACGGTTAAAGGCAATATCATTCAAATAAGAGAAGTAAATCAAGGTGATTACTGTGGTTATAGTTTTGCATTTGAAGCAACAAAAGATCAGACTAAACTAGCAGTAGTTGATATTGGTTATGGTGATGGCATTCTTAAATCAAGAGCGAAGCATGAAGCAATGATAAACGGTAAACGTTTCCCTATACGTGCGTTGATGATGAGTCATATGTTTGTAGAAGTCGATGATAGTGTAAATGCACGAGATGAAGTTATATTATATAATAATGATATACGTGTTGATGAATATACGTTTAAAGGTGTCGGTGCCAATTCAGAACAACTGAGTGCAATGAATCATGACTCACTAATAAAGGAGTATAGATAAATTATGGTAGTAGAATATAATGATAGTGGCGAACTTACAATGGGAGGAACAAGTCTTAAAACTATAGCGCAAAGTTTTGGGACGCCTACAATTGTCTATGATGAAGTACAAATTAGAAATCAAATGAGACGTTTTCATGAAGCCTTTAAAAAAAGTGGATTAAATTATAATGTTTCATATGCATCTAAAGCATTTACTTGTTTACAAATGGTTAAATTGGTTCAAGAAGAAAATCTTGAATTAGATGTTGTCTCTGAGGGTGAGCTATACACGGCTTTAGAAGCTGGATTTGACCCACAACATATCCACTTTCACGGAAATAATAAGACGAAACATGAAATTCGATATGCTTTAGAAAGCAAAGTTGGCTATATCGTTATAGATTCATTGGAAGAAATTGATCTTATTGACCGTTACGCAAATGAAGAAGTGAATGTAGTTATTAGATTAAACCCAGGAGTTGAAGCGCATACGCATGAATTTATTCAAACTGGACAAGAAGATAGTAAATTCGGTTTATCTATCAAACATGGTTTAGCTATTCAAGGTGTACAGAAAGTTAAAACTTCAAAATATTTAAAACTTAAAGGTGTTCATTTTCATGTAGGTTCCCAAATTGAAGGTACTGAAGCAATGATTGAGACTACAAAACTTGTAGTTCATTGGTTGAAAGAAAATGATATTGAAGTAGAGCTAATAAATCTTGGCGGTGGCTTCAGTATTAAATATGTTGAAGGAGATATAAGTTTTCCTATTGAAGAAGGTATTGAGGAAATTGCTACTGCGGTTAAATCGATTGCTGAAGAAGCTAGTTACCCTATTCCTGAAATCGGTATTGAACCTGGGCGTTCAATTGTAGGTGAAGCTGGTATCACTTTATACGAAGTTGGAACAATTAAAGAAATCCCTAATGTTAATAAATACGTTTCTATTGATGGAGGTATGAGTGATCATATTAGAACGTCATTATACGATGCACAATATGAAGCCCTACTTGTTAATAGAAATGATCCTAAAGATGAAACAGTTACGATTGCAGGAAAATTATGTGAGTCTGGTGACATTATTATCAAAGATGCAAAATTACCTAGCACATTAAAACGTGGCGATTATTTAGCAGTTTTATCTACAGGTGCTTATCATTATTCAATGGCTTCAAACTATAATCAAATGCAGAAGCCTTCAGTATTCTTCTTGAAAGACGGTAAAGCTAGAGAAGTTATTAAACGTCAGTCATTACGTCAATTAATCATTAATGATACGAAATAAATTATAAAAAAGTGGTTCTACCCTCCCTTTAGGCTGATGGAACCACTTTTTATTTAGTTTATACTGGTATAAAATAATACAACTTATGTATGCGTTAAGCCAACATAATTAAGCAATATGACAATTCATAGCAAAGGAGCACATGCGAGAATGCATGCATTAAGACCCCCTAGCTCATCGCAAGGGGGTCTATAAAAAAAAGAACCTTTAACAAGGTTCTTTACATAGTCAATATTGCAATCTATATTATAGTTTTACAACGTTTGCAGCTTGAGGACCGCGGTCGCCTTCAACTACTTCAAATTCAACTGATTGACCTTCTTCTAATGATTTGTAACCTTCTTGGTTAATTGCTGAGAAGTGTACGAATACATCGTTTTCTCCTTCAACTTCGATAAAACCAAATCCTTTTTCAGCGTTAAACCATTTTACTGTACCTTGTTTCATAAATGTGAAACCTCCAAGACTAATATTCATTCAATATGCGTTATTCGCATATTACAAAAAATACAATGAAACAGGATGAATCTGTTAGTACAATATTCTTTGCAATATGGAATAAAACAATTGCTTGACTAATATTATAGGATATTTTCAGTTGAATTGCAAGGCAAACGTTAATTAATTGTTTATTCAATTATAGGCAAATTAAAATAAACTTCATTTTCATTTAAAACTATAAAACTATAGAATATTTGTAAATCTTCATCACAATCTTCACAAAATCCTAATTCACAATTGTTATAAAACGCATGAATATTGTGCTTTCCAACTAAATAGTTATCGAATGAATTTTTGCTTTTAAAAATTAATGATGTATAAAAATTTAACATTTCATCGTAAGTCTCGAAGTCATACTGTTCTACGATATGATCAGTCCAGTCACTAAATAACCACCAGCCTTCATAATCAGCTCGAATTTTTGCAACTGTCCACATTGTAAATCTTCACCCTTTCATATATAGCCCAAATTACTTTTTTGGTGTAACTGAATGTGCACCTCGCTATTTAGACCTATAGAACAAAGTGCTTATACCTATGTATGTATTTTGATCACACATATACTCTAAATTAAATCCCCCATGTTTATAAATAGAAATAAAACAAAACTAAATATAGACGTTCTTATTTTGATTTAGAGACGTACAATTTTTGTCTATGTGTAATATTTTAACGAGTTAAGATACAAAATCAAGTTATCTGACTCATACTTTTGGCCGATAAACTATCAGTTTATAAACTTAAATATTAGTTTTGTAGCGTTAAATTTCGTATAATGTTAATTAAGAGGTGATTTTATGAAACGTAAACACATTAAAGTATTTGGGATGGTACAAGGTGTAGGTTTTCGTTATTATACCCAAAAAATAGCACGAAAGTATCATATTGTTGGTACCGTTGAAAATGTAGATAATTACGTTGATATATATGCTCAAGGGGATGAGCAATCATTAACACAGTTTATTAATGCAGTTACAGAAGGTGCTTCCCCAGCCTCCCATGTTGAGGACTTTACTACTGAAGAGATAGAAATTGAGCAATCATTGAAAGATTTTAAAACTATATAAAGGAAGATGAAGTTTGAGATATAATATTTCTCGTATTTTCGGGACAATTATTGCTTTGCCAGCAGCAGTTATCGCATGGTTTGTTAGTATATTTGCCTTAGATATTTATTTTATTTTTGATTTGTTGATTTCTATAGCAACATTTATAACGTTTTACTTCCCTACTCAACGATTAACTTCTAGAAAATATTTAAATGAAATTGGTCTAACTCGTCGAGATTATCACTTTGTAAACAGTCAATTAAATAATGCACAGGATAAAATCAGACGGATATTCAAATCATTTGTAAATGTCAGATCTATTAAAGACTTTAGACAAGTAAATGAAATCTATCGGATATCTCGAGCTATATTTTATGCAGTAAAACAACAACCAAGTTCATTTTTTAAAGTCGAAAGTTTCTTCTATTCGCATATTGATAATGCATTAAATTTAATTGAAGCTTATACAAGGTTGTCAAAATCACCTAAGAAGACTAAAGAAGAAAAACAAAAATTAGAACAAACAAGAATTACTTTGGATGAAGTTAAAAGAACATTGGTAGCTGATTTAAGAAGAATTAATGATGAGGATTATAGTAAGTTAGATATAGAGATGGAATTAAACAAGATAGAACAAAGTCGGAATAAGAAGTAGCAAATTAAAACAAGAATGGAGAGAGATTTTATGGCAAGAGAACAAGACTATATAAATTCACATCCATTAGATAAATATATAGAAGAAAATTCTTCAAGTGAATCTGAAGTCGTGAATTCTACCCAGTATACTCAAAAAGACCAACAAAAGATTAATGAGTTGAGTGAAAAAATAAAACCCATGGACCATGATGGCTTATTGAATTATGGTACGGAAGCTCAATCACATATGTCACAATTCTCACACCGTATTTTAAATGAAGTTAAAACAACTGATGTTGGACCAGTTGGTGAATCGTTGAATGGACTAATGAGTAAACTGAAATCAGTAAACCCTGATGAATTGAATCCAGAAAATCAATCTAAATTAAAGCGTATTTTTAGAAGAACAAAGGCATCTGTAAATGAAATTTTTTCAAAGATGCAATCGGTTGGTTCACAAATAGATCGCATATCTATCGAGTTAGATAAACATAAAAACAACTTAGTCAAAGATGTAGATATGTTAGATGAATTATACAATATGAATAAAGACTATTTTGATGAATTATCATTGTATATTGAAGCAGCCAAAAAGAAACAACATGATCTGCAACAAGAAGATGTGCCTAAATTAAGAGCGCAGGCAAAATCAACAGGTAATCAGATGGATGTGCAAGCTGCATCGGATATGGAACAATTTATTGATCGATTAGATAAACGTATTTATGATTTACAACTATCTCGACAAATTGCGATACAAACAGCGCCGCAAATACGAATGATTCAAAATGTTAACCAAGCTTTAGCAGAAAAAATTCAAAGTTCTATTCTCACAAGTATTCCTTTGTGGAAAAATCAAATGTCAATTGCACTAACTTTAATGAGACAACGAAATGCAGTAACTGCTCAAAAGGCTGTTACCGATACGACAAATGATTTATTATTAAAGAACTCTGAACTACTGAAACAAAATGCTCTAGCAACTGCTACTGAAAATGAACGTGGCGTCGTTGATATTGAGACTCTAAAAACAACACAAAATGACATTATTGAAACAATAGAACAGACACTACAGATTCAAGAACAAGGTCGTAATAAACGTAAACAAGCTGAGTCCGAATTAAATCAACTTGAAACTGAATTACAAAATCAACTTTTAGATATGAAACAAAACAAATAAATTTTTGCGTTTAATTAAATATTTGTTATAAAAAATGACTCCGGGATATAAATAGATGTCCCGGTTTTTTATGGAAAGTACATAAACTAGTAAAAATCTTGTTATAAGGTTATTTTCACTTATTGTCTTTCTATACCAAAAACTAATTTGTTATAGAAAAAGAGCGTATCCATTTTCATATATGGATACGCTCTTTTGAATTTAATATAAGATTACTTTTAACTCGATTTTATTTTAGCACTAAACTTAAACACTTATAGTATATGTTCTGGCATTGCTATGCTAAAAGTTTAATCGTTATCAGAAGATTTTTCAGTTAAAATATTGTTTTTTGAAGTTTCTTTTTCTTTATTCACTGCTATGTTTTGTTCTATAGCTAATTTATGTGCAATTTTTGGTGCTGTCCATACTGCTGGCAGCATAATGATTGATATCGGAACGGCTGTAACAATAATAAACGATTGAATGGCATTGATACTACCTTCCCCTATATTTATTAAAATGATTGATATAACACCCATAATAACAACCCAAAAGAGTCTTATCATTTTCGGTGGATCACCTTCTCCAGTAACAGACATCGAAATTGAATACGACATCGTATCAGCAGTTGTGATGACAAATATTAACGTCAACAATAATAAAACAATTACCATTACAGTACCTAATGGCAAATGAGATGCAATTGAAATGACTGCTGCAGGTAATCCATTATCTGTTAATGGCCCGCTAATTGTACCACTATTTTTGATCTCATAAGATAGACCACTACCACCAAGAATAGAAAACCATATATGAGAAACTACTGCAGCTACTATAGATACAAGTAAAAATATTTCTCTAATTGTACGACCTCTAGATACACGAGCAACTAACATTCCCATTAAAGGCCCATATCCTATAAACCAACCAAAGAAAAACAACATCCACGTGCCAGCCCATTTATCATTTCCTCTAAATGTACTAATTTCTAGAAAATGAGTTATATAAACACCATATGAAGATATAAATGTATCTATAATAAAGTGCCCAGGACCTAATAATAATATAAATGCTGCAAGTGCTAGTGCCAGCCATACATTTAATTTGCTTAAAAATTGTATGCCTTTCTCGATGCCAGTAGTAGCAGAAATGGTCACAACAACCATTAAGCCTGTGACAGATAATATTTGAGTAATTATATTATCTGGTATACCAAAAATACTATGTAACCAGTAACTAAATTGAAAACCGAAGAACCCAATTGTACCAATAGTACCAGCTACAGCGCCTAAAATACAAAAAACATCTATAATCCATCCAATTTTACTTTTTTCTATTTTACTACCAAAAATTGGATATAGTAGTGTACGTGGACGCATTTTTAAGTGTTTATTATAGTGTGCATACATAATAATAATACCACTGATTGCTCCATAAACTGCCCACGCTGTAAAGCCCCAAGAGGTAAAACTTTGTGCCATAGCAGCTGGTATGGCTTGAGTACTGCCATTTTTAATGTCAGAATCCATTGTTGGTGGGACATCTATAAAATAATACATTGGTTCTGCTGCAGCCCAAAAAATAGCTCCTGCGCCTAAGCCTGAAGTAATTACGATGGCAGCCCACCTAAAATAACCCATTTCTGGTTTAGAAGCGTTTCCTAGTCGAACACGACCATATTTTGAAAATGCTAAAAACGCACCTACGGCAAACGTTGCAAGAAGTAATATTTGCCAAAAAGCTCCGAAATAAGTAATTGAGATTTGAAAACCTTTCTGAACTAAATTCGAAGTTGCCTGTGTAAAAACGGATGACATCAGTACAAATAAAACTAGGATGCCTCCGCTAATTAAAAATACTGGCCAATCTAATTTATCTTTCCATTGTGAATATTTAATATTATTCGACCCCTCTATTATACGTGTTCTGACCAATATAATTATTGAGTGTATGATGCTATTTTTAATAATTTTAATAAGAGATTTATTAGGACATTAAATAGTAAAGATGAATCTATAATATGAGAGGTGTAACTGTTTATGTGAAAACCATAAACAATTAATTTAAGCTTGTTTTATCTATATTAAAAAGTCACATTCTATAAAATACACTATTTTGAACTTATGAAAATACAAATTGACTATCACCATAATACTCTTATATTGCTCTTTGACGAAACACTTGAAGTAAAGAGTATAGCTTATTTTTAATAACTAATCAAATCGACTTTTCAAATTTATTTTCTTCAAATCATCGTGTTTTATGAATATGATTGTAAAATATATCACTTACTATAATCAATATATTATTGGGAATTAATAAAAAAGCAAATCAACGCCAGTTTAAGCGCCGATTTGCTTTAATTTTAAATGTTATTCTTTTTCGTAAACAATTGGTTTTTGATTTTTTACCATTGCAGCTACAATATAACCTATGATTGTTGTCACAACAGCAATTGGGAACCATTCAAGTGAATAGTCTTTTAACGGCAAGCTATCAATGAAACTCAATTTTAGCCAGCCTTGTGTATGAATGACACTTAAAATAGATACAATTGTAACAATAGTAACAGGAATTTGTTGTGCAATTGGTTTTGTAGGTACAAAACGTGCTATTAAAATAAGTAATACCGATGTAATTGCTACAGGGTACACAATACTTAGTACTGGCACAGACATAGTAATGACTGAGTTAAGTCCTTGGTTTGCTAAAATAAAACTAATTAGTGTAAACACAATTACATATATTTTATAAGAAATTCTTGGGAAAATTCTATGGAAATATTCTGATACAGCTACGATTAAACCGCAAGCTGTTGTAAGACAAGCAAGTGCCACAATAATACCTAATAAATATTTACCCAATGTTCCAAATCCAAGACTTGCCATAGTCGTTAATAAATATGTACCAATATTTTGGTCATTGGCAGTCAGGCTCGCTATTTTTTCCTGAGGTACTGCCATATGATTACCTATAAATCCTAATGAGATATAAATAAACATTAAAGCTACAGCTGCAATAACGCCAGCCATTAACGTTTGTTTGAAAATTTGATTGGCATGTGTAATACCTGTTGATTTTACTGCATTAACAACAATCATTGAGAAAGCTATAGCTGCAATAGCATCCATAGTTAGATAACCATTTGTGAACCCTTGTGAGAAACCTGCAAAGTTCGATGTGAATGCTTCAGTTGCTTGACTATGGGAATTACTACCATAATCAACAAATCCTTTGATAATCATTGCTAAAATAGTGATCAATAACAATGGTGTTAATAGCGAACCAATACGATCTACCATTTTAGTTGGATTAATACATAAATATAAAACTATCAGGAAATATATTACAGTAAAGATAAACAATGCTAAACTACTATTTGTGTGTGCAATCGGTGTCACTGTCATTTCAAACGATGTCGATGCTGTACGAGGAATCGCGAACAGTGGTCCAATTGTAAGATAGATGATGACTAGGAATATGATAGAGAACTTAGGTGAAATTTTATTTAATGATCCAATATAACCTTGTTTATCTAACGCGCCTACGATAACGCCTAATAGTGGTAGTCCAATACCTGTTAAAGCAAATGCTAAGATTGATGGCCAGAAATACTGTCCACTATCTAAGCCTAAATTTGGTGGGAAAATAAGATTACCTGCCCCAAAAAACATTGCGAACAATGTAAAACCTATAATCCATGTATTTTTATTCATATGACTTGCTCCTTCTAACCAATAAAATAATATTACCTATTCTATCATGGTTAATTAGATATCGTCTATATAAATTTCAGAATATTTAAATATATCATTTATTATTTGTCAAAAATAGCCTATTTAAAATGATTTTAATAATAGTTTTTTCAATAATGGTGATAATTGGGATGGGAGATTTTCAACGCCTTCTACAAATAAAGCGTATTGTCCATATATATTATGAATCGTTTGCTCAATATCTTCTGTGATAGGCTCTTGGCTCAAAAACACATTGAAGACTTCAATACCCATTTTACGAGCTGTTTCAACCGCTTCATAAGTATCTAATATACCATCTTGGCTATAATTATATGCAGAAGGTTCTCCATCTGAAAATACAATTAAGAAACGCTGATTATGGGAGCGACGCATGAGTCTTTCACTACCAATTCTAATAGCAACACCATCTCTATTATCATCTTGTGGTTCTAATGCCATTATTCTTGGCCCATCTTTATCCATCATAGAACGATTGTATGTGATGATTTCATCTATAATATTGGGTTGGTTTGCTTCATCGGCATCGAAGGCATCCTCATTAAATGCCAATATTTCATGTTTTACATTTAGGCTCTTTAATGTTTCGTGAAATAGTACGACACCTTTAATTGTTTCTTCCATTTTATCTTGCATACTGGCTGAAGCATCTACTAATAATGTGAACGTAGCATCGAATGACTGACTTAAGTCTTGTTTTTTATAAAATAGTTTATATTGATCGTCTATAAACCAATTGAGTAGGTTTTTTTGTAATCTGCCTTTTGTTAAATTATGTCGTTCATCTTGATATTCTCTATCAATCGTTTTTTGTATGATTTGAATTAAATCTTTGGTTTCAAACTGGATATCAGATTCAACTTTTTGGTATTGGTGGATAAATTGAGGTTGAATTTCAGGGATGTTCCATTTGATTTCGACGTTTTCATTAATTCCTTTTAAAGCGAAAGCTTGATTATGCCCAACAGAACCGCCTTGATCGTCTTCTATATTATTAGATGAACCTTTCCCCTTTTTGGTTTGCATATCAGTCATATCATCAGCAGGATCGCCTTCACGCGCATTATCATTATCGCCCATGACTTGGCTATTTTCCCCTTCATGTAATTCCATTTCTAAGTATGCGCCACCTTGTGAGGCACTATCTTGATTATTTGATTCCATCTCTTCACTTACTGAATCTTCGTCTTTATTTTCATTTGAACTACCGTCTGTATTGCTCGCATCTGTTCTAGTTAAATCCTCGAATTGAAGTGCTTGTATAGATTCATAAACTTTTTTTGGTAAATGATAATATTCGTTTAGCATATCCTCTTTTAATATATCGTCGATTTGGAACATAATTCGCTCCACTAAATACATATTATCTTCAGAAGTCTTGTTATAGAAAAAGTTCGGTAAGTACATATACATATTATTTAACACATCATCAATTTGTGGATGTATTTGTGGTATATCGTAAAAGTTTTCTGTTATAAAAGAAGCCTCCAGATATAGAAATAATAAATCTGTAAAAGTAGTTTTGGTTCTGTATACATTTATTTGTGTCTTATTGTAGTTAAGCCTAACTTCATTACGCATCTGAATAGCTGATTTAGTTGATGGTCGTTCCTTTGCTATCGTGCTTAAGATGCGTTGGTCTTCGAGTAGTTTGAAAAGTTGCTGATAGAATTTAGGATGTTTGAACTCATGATTCTGTATAACATGATTCACAACCTTTTCATCCATCATTTGGTAACCATAAGCAGCGAGCATGACGTCAGTTTTTAATCCTGTAGTTTCAACATATTCATTTCTATGTGACCAAAAAGAACTCGTTATTAAAGTATTATTAATTGGATCATAATAAGGGAACTTTTGAATCTTAACTTGTGTTTGCTCATTTTTCAGTAAAAGACGTGCTAAATCCTGAAGCATCATCACTTGTTTAGCATCTAGTTGCTCGTCATTGAATTTTATAAAACGGTCACTCATGTTTATCCCTCACTAAAAGTTTAATTCTACCGCGTTTAAAATAGCTTGTTGTTCTCGCTCATCTTCTAACTTATCTATTATTGTTCTTTGAATGGCACGTTCAATTGGCATAATAGTAGCTAAATCACTTAAGTCTATTAATGCACGAATACTAGCCGCTTCTTCAGATATTTGACCTTGTTTTGTCATCGTACGTAAGTCTTCATTAAACTTAATGATTTTTTGAATTAATACAGTGTCATTTAACTGACTTTGTTGTTTAATGACATCACTTAAAATATCACCGTCGATATAATCTACTTGAATGACAACAAAACGATTTTTTAATGCTTCGTTCATTGGCAAAGTACCTATATATCCAACGTTGATTGCTGCAATGACGTTGAATCCAGGTGCTGCATTGACGACTTCTCCTGTAAATGGATTCGTCAGTTTTCTACGGTAGTCTAGCA
Source organism: Staphylococcus sp. mip270_02 (assembly GCF_054031535.1). Taxonomy (NCBI): domain Bacteria; kingdom Bacillati; phylum Bacillota; class Bacilli; order Caryophanales; family Staphylococcaceae; genus Staphylococcus; species Staphylococcus sp. mip270_02. The sequence goes on along the minus strand of NZ_CM132934.1, from coordinate 1,872,595 downwards.
CGCCGTTTAAAATAGGTAACGTCTCAGGTTTAGCCATATTAATTTCATCAATATACAGTATATGGCCTTCTTTCATGGCTTTAATTACTGGTCCATCTATAAAAACAATTTCTTGTGTTCCGTTGTCGTTGGTTTGTATGGTTTTGAATCCGAGTAGGCTTTCCGCGTCTAAATCGACTGAACAATTGATTTGGTGCATTGGGCGATTCATTGTTTCGCTTAATGTTTCTGCCAATTTCGTCTTACCCGATCCTGTAGGTCCTTTTAGTAAAATGTTTTTATTTAGTTGCATTAAAGCTTCTGCATCGTTAAAGACTGTTTTATCTCTATTAATATAGTTTGTACTTGTCATCATGAATTGTCTCCTCTATATAAAATATGGCTTACTTATTTATAAAAAATCATTAAAAATAGACTGGGGCATGAATACATCATCATATTTCGCCCTAGCCCTATTTGTTAAGAATTTATTTGAACGCGCAACACAATATGAGCGCAAGATTTATTTGTTAATTCTATACCTCTTTAAAATACTCTTTGTAATAACCACCAACAAGCCCAGAGTTATCAATAATTTGGTAATATTCTTCAGTTTCATTTATAACATCATATTGTTGCCCAATAGTTAGCATATCAGCAACTGTGAATTTCTTAGCATTTGTATGAATAACTTCAACTTTTTTCACTGGTGTATTTTCTTTCCATGTTTCATGTAACATAAATAAACATTCCTCTTTCTATGATTTAATTTCTAAAGTCAATATAAAAGTGATACCACTTTTTTCACTAATTCTTAAGGATTTTTCACCTTCTTGATCTAATGATTGGTAAGGAATACCTATAGATTCAAGTTGTTGTAATGCATTTTGGAATTGTGCTTTGGATTCAGTTGCAAACTCAATTTGTTCTACAATACCATGTTTCGGCATTTTTAAATCTTCTTCAGTAGCGTGTAAGTGTAATTCCCCACCTAAACCACCTTCCCCGATTCGGAAGACTTGTACTTTATAGTCTGCGTCAGGACGTGGTGTATATTCAGCGAAATGCGTAAGGCCAAACACTTTTGTCAAAATAGATTGAGTGAGTAATAATTCATTTACTTTAAGTAAGACTGGCCCTAAACCTTGAATTTGATGCAGTGGGTTAACAGTACTATCAAATGTGGGCATTCCTAGAGGTGCACCCGTATTGTGTTCGTTTGAATAAATATTGAACGTCTGATGATTATGGTCATTAAATTCAAAATACTTATGCCCATTTAAATCAGTAATTTCACTATGATCAATTTGATGGTCATCTAAGATAGTTTGGTATTCATCTAAACCCTCGTCACTTGGTAAACGTAAACCAATATTTTCAATATGATTCTCTTGATTTGTATAGTTTGGTATTTCTACAAAATGGATACGTGTGCCGGAGTTTAGTTCTGCATCACCAAAACGGAGAGCTTGCCCTTTATCTTCAACGTTTAGACCTAATACATCTTTAAATAAAGTTTTAGTTTTTTCTAAATTATCTGTCCCTGTGGTTACACTTCTAAGACCATTCATTATATTAACCCCTTTATTCATAGCTTTTCAATCATTATAACTTATTTTACGCGTTATTTATACGATGAAGTTTATTGCAAATGTATATATTAATTAAATTTTTAGAATATACATTGGATGAACTGAAAAAATGTATTAATATAGGTATATATCATGATTTTAATCTTATAAAAAGATTAGTTGTATAATGATTATTAATAAAGGAGGTTTGTCATAATGGGTGGTATGTGGTTTGTGTTTGGTATAACCGTACTTATTGCAGTTTATTCTGGTATTACCTTCTTCACTAACATAAACAATAAAGCAAAACAAAAATCTCAAAATGAGCAGAGCGCTAAAAAGAATAATATTTACGGTGTTGTATTTTTGGTGTTTTTAATTATTGCTATTATTGAACTATTTGTTTATATTGCTTAATTGTAATTTTAGGTATATTTTAACTATTTAAATCAATAAAAAGACATCCCTACAAGAATGTATAACAATCTTGTAGGGATGTCTTTTTATAGTGAGTTACTCAGTTTTTTTAAATAGTACAATAAGCAATTTAAGTGCTATTAAAATATAAATCACAGCAAATAAACATAATAGCAGGAAATTGTTATTAAGCAATGACAAATTATCGCTATTCAATTGATTTAAAAGATTGCTAATTGGTGGTAATAACCAGAGTATCCATTTTGTAAATGGTACGGTCGTTATAAGTACCTCTTTAGTGAAAATGATGAGCATAATAAATATGGTTAATAACCACCTATAAGATTTAGTCGCAATTTTCGTATTTGTAATAAAAGCGCCTAATACAATGCCAAACATACTTAATAACAGATGAGTAACTATCCCAATTAAGACAAAGTTAAAGGAAACAGGTTTATCAAATACACTAAGTAAAAGTGGATAGATTAATGAGAAAATAATCAGCAATGCACTAAATAAATATAAATATAGTATTTTTATTAACAAATAAGTAGTTTTTGATTTTAATTGCATATAGAAAATATGACGTTCATTTAAAGTGTCACGACCGAAATTAATAATAGTCATCCACGTCATTACTATAAATAAACCAATTGCTGTAGAACCATAGCTTGATAGCACAGGCATATCTCGATAGATATATATACCGATGACCCACAGTAAGTATGTAAATACTGGTGCAATGAATTGATACGATGTTAAAAATTTTAAGTGTTCATATTTTAAAAAAGAATATAGCATTTTAAAGATCCTTTACTTCGATGATTTCGCAATTATGCTTTAGTAAATGTTGTAAAACGACATTTAAATTTTGTTTGTCAATTTGTAAGGTGACATATTGATGATTTGAAGTTAATTTAGCACATACCCACGATGCTAAATCACGTTCGATGATTTCATTAACATATTGTTGGTTGGTAATTGTGATAGACTTCAATTCTTGATGATTAGATTGTGGCATAAATGTATAATCATCTAAACTTAATATATGAGTCGCAATTGTATGTTCAATATTAGAATCATGATCTGTAATAATTATTGTTTTAGTTTTCGATAGTTGTTGTAAACGAGTTAAAAATTGTGCTTCTGACATTTTATCTAAACCTGAAAATGGTTCGTCAAATACCATTATATCCGCATCCGTTAATAAAGTTTGGATGATATTCACTTTTTGTAAAGAGCCTTTTGAAAGATGATGTAATTTAGTATTTTGTAATGAAGATAGGTTTAATAGTGCCAAATAGTCATCAACGGTATGTCTGTCAGGTTTCCGCTTCATATTCAAATTTTGAATAGTTGTTAGAAATGATTTTGTTGTTAGTTTTATGTTTTTAGGGAAACTGTCAGGCGCGTAACTTGTGTAGCCAGAGACATTAATAATACCGGTATTTGGTGTTATTAATTTTGTCATCAATTTGAGTGTCAAACTTTTACCGACGCCATTCTTCCCTTTTAATAAGGTGATTGAGCCTTTGGGTATTTGAAATGATAAATTATTGATGATTGTTTTGTTGTTAAGCTTTAATGTTACCTGATCCATTTCTACTGCTATTTCAGTCATATATATACTCCTTTATACAATACGCAGCTATAATGATTTGTTTTTATTATATATAAGTTGTACGACGCCACTTTGGTACGTATTAGTTTTTACATGTATCAGATTAATTCTATTTGCTAAATGTTCAAATAAAGGTTTTCCAGAACCTAACACAATAGGGTGTATAGATAAGCGATATTCATCAATTAAGTCATTATTTATAAAAGAAGTTATAATATTAGAACCGCCGTATAACCAAATATCTTTAGTCTGTTGGGCTTTGATTTTGTCTATATTAACTAGCATATCTTCTGAATTTATATATTCGACATCTGCAGAAACAAGATTTTTCTGTTGCGTAAATACATATTTCTGTTTGCTATGAATCTCTTGCCACATACTATAGTCTCCATTTTCTTCATTACCTAATTGAGGCGTATAAGTCCCCCATAAATCATAGCTTTTCCTACCGTATATGATAGCGCTAATCTGTTTTAAAAAAGTATTGAAATTCATTTCTGGATCCATAATACACCAGTCAATTTCCCCATTTGGCCCTTCTATGTAGCCATCGAGACTTACAGCGAGGTCTAAAATAACTTTTGATTGATTGTTCATATTAATACACCTACTATTGTCGATATTATATTTAGTATATGGAAATATATGTATAAATTCAATTGATAATAATTTTAATATAAATATATTCGAATTAAAAATGCACAACGATAAAAATCGGTGTGCAATAAATTATGAATGATAATAAAACTATTTAATTTCTAGCAAAATGAACCACACTGTTTGATTTGGAAGATTTTTGTATAGCATCAATCATGGCGATAGATGCTAATGCATCTTTAGGCTGTATATAATCATCAGTATCTTCAATAATGCAATCATAGAATTGGTTAATCAACTTGCCATGGCTAGGACCATAATACGATTTATCACCATCTAGCTTTTCATCTTCATTAATTTGAATCTTATAACCTTGTTTATTCATACGTGTAAGTATATTATCTTTAATTGTTAATTTTTCATTTTCAAATATAACCTGTAACTCTACACTTGAGTTTCCAAAATTAGCATTAGTAGCAAAGAACATGCCGTTCGCATTATTTTCAAATTTAATATGTGCGGATGCTGTATCTTCTACTTCGATATCATAATCTAATAATTGAGATACGGTTCCTTTAATAGAGGTTACATTCCCGCAAAGTAGTTGCATTAAATCTAATGTATGAATGGATTGATTGATTAGAACACCTCCGCCTGCATAAGCCATTTGTCCACGCCAAGGTTTCTCTGTGTAATAGGATTCAGGTCGAAACCATGTTACTAGACCTTTTACTCCAATGACCTCTCCGTATTGTCCGCTTCCAACAATATTTTTTAATGTCTGGAAGGTGTCGTTATATCTATTCTGAAAGCATATACCTATCTTAATTTCTGGAAATTGACGTTGTAAAGCGACTAATTCGAGTCCTTCTTTCGCATTTACAGCTAAGGGTTTTTCTTGTAATACATGGATCCCTTTTTCAACACATGTTGTAGTAGCAGATACATGTAAGTGGTGAGGTAAGCAAACGTGAACGCAATCTAACTTTTCTGAATTTAACATGCTATTTAGATTATTATAAAAATTGCTATGAGGTGCTTTGTTTTTTAATGATTCATCTTCATCACAAACCGCGATTAATTGAGCTTTAGGATTTTGTTGTATTGCATGTATATGAATTTGTGAGATATCTCCTAAACCGACTACACCAACTTTCAACATTTTATCATCTCCTGTTATAGGTGAATTTATTTATTTTCTGTATTGATTTTATGTTGTAAAGCATTTTTGAATTCTGTTGGGTCTACAGGCAGTGTTACTTCTTTACCTGACCAACTAGAAAGATAAATTGCATTTACGAAGTTAACGCCATGAATTCCATCGCTACCAGGCGCTATAAGCGGTGTATCATCGATGATATTTGCAGCGAAGTTTTCAAGTACATTGATGTGTTGTTCGCCCCAGACACTATCAAATTCAAAAGTATCTGTTTCATAGATATCTCCCATACCATCACCTTTGAAGATTTCTGCTACCTCCGCCCAAGTCATAGTTTCATTCATTTCGTTTTCAGATTGTTTTAAGCGTTTGATAGTTATTTTCTTACTATCTTCTACTAGAATTTTTCCTTTATCTCCTGTAATTTCTAGTCGATCCGTGCCAATGATGTCATGCGTACATGTGATGAAAACACCTGTCGCCCCATTACCGTAATCTAATACAGTCGTCACATCATCATCAACATTTAAATTTCTCTGGTAACCGTATTTTACATTGGCATATACTTTTTCTGGTAGTCCGCATAACCATTGCATTAAATCAATTTGATGTGGTGCTTGGTTAACTAGTACACCACCACCTTCTCCATTCCAAGTTGCACGCCATGAACTTTGATCATAATATGCTTGTGGGCGCCACCAAGTAGTAATAATCCAATTTGTACGTCTAATTTGTCCGATATCTCCATCATCAATTAAGGCTTTAACTTTTTGATAAAGTGGATTAGTTCTTTGATTAAAGAAAATACCAAATGTCAATTCAGGTTTTGAAGCGGCTAAGTCGCTAATTTCTTTTACTTTTTCGGCATAGATATCAGCTGGTTTCTCCAATAGCGCATGTATGTCTCTGTTTAATGCGGCTTTACCTATTTCAGTATGCAAATAATGTGGTACTGTTGTCACAACAGCATCGACATCTCCGCTTTCTAATAAATCGATATAATCATTATAAAAAGGCGTATTTGGGTATTTTTCGGTAGCTAGTGCTTTTTTATCAGGATCGATATCACAAATGGCACCAATTACTACATTTTTTACTTTGTTTTCATTGATAAAGTCAGCATAAGTATTGCCTTGTGCTCCTAATCCAATTATGCCTAAACGAATATTTGTCATTATACATTCTCCTTATTTTCAATATTTTTTAAAATTTCTAAAAGCGCTTCATACTGAATTTGATATCCTTCAGCGCCATCTTTTGCAGCTGTATTTTGAATTGTTTCGGTGGAATGCTCTATTTCTAAATCTTTAATTGCATCAAATACAACAAGATGAGGTTCTAAAGTTAAGAAACCTTTATAGCCACTAGTTATCGCTTGTTTAAGAATAGACTCAATTTGGCCATCGCCTGTGCCACAAACAACGTTAATACTGTCTTTATAGACCGCATCTTTGATGTGGATGTATTCAATGTCAGATTCTAAGAGTTCATAACAAGCTTGTGTCTCTTCTCCGCATTGAACGAAATTGGCAAAATCAAAAATCGCTTTAAAATGGTCTGACGTTACTTCATCAAGGATGAATTTACAACGACGAGCTATATCACCAAAAATATCTTTTTCGTTTTCATGCAGTAAAACGACGTTATATTGCTCTGCAATTTTTGCAAATGCTTTTAATTTCTTAATAACTGTATGCTGATAATCATCAAAATTTTGCTCTTTAGGTATATAGAAACTGAAAATTCTAATATACTTACAAGACAATACATTTGCGATTTGACACATGTTTTTTAAGACTTCTAATTGTTTTTCAAACGCTTCTTCATCTTGAATATATATTTTACCAATCGGAGAGCCAATAGAAGAAACTGAGATATTCCATTCTTTTAATTTTGGAATAACATTCTTTTTTATTTTCTCGACTGTATAATCACCTATATTTTCATCGTCAATGCCACGTAATGAAATGTAACGCATACCTAATTCTGATACCTTTTGCAATTGTGTGTCTAAATCTGATGATATTTCATCAGAAAAACCTGATATAGCAATGTTATTTAACATGAATTTACCTCCAATTTCTAAAGAATAACGCTTATAATAGTAATCGCTTACATATTTTTGGTCGTGAATTTGTGAAATATCCACTTTGTCTATAATTGTAATTAGATATTAAAACCAATGTTTATAACCTAATTCTAATAAATGATCTCGACTTGTAACTAAACAATCATAAGGATCGGCACCATATAATTCATCTTGCTCAACGAAGAAGTATTCACTACCACTTTCTAACCCAACCTCAATAATGTCTTTTAAAGGTAAAGTGCCTTCACCTAGTTCTGCAAATTGCGTAATCATATGTAGCATATAGTATATTTTCTCATGACCTTCACCAGGATATTGATCCATGTCAATTTCGCCTACACGAAAATCTTTTAAATGGATTGCACGAATACGTTGCGCATAATTTGGTATAACGTCTATAGGGTTAAGACCGGCTCTCCATATCCAGTGTACATCTAATTCAAACCCTAGATTTTCTGTATTATCACGCATTAAATCAAGCATAAATTGCCCATCATAGCGAACAAATTCAAGATTGTGTGCGTGGTAATATAAATCAATGCCTTCTGCTTTTAATCGTAGTGCATAGTCATCGCAAATTTTTGCAAAGTTAAGTGTACGCTCCTTTGAGCCCATGTAATTCATCGGCAACATACCAATTCTTAATATATTACAGTCAACTGCTTTACAATCTGCAACAATCTTTTCAAAATCATTTTGTAAAGTATCCCCAGGATATTTTTGATTGGTTGAAATATCTTCTACTCCACATGACATAGCAGCAATATTCATATCAAAATCTTTGATGGCTTTTTGCATTTCAGAAATGTTATGAGGAGTCATTTCAATTTGTGATACTTCTACAGCTTGGTACCCAAGATCATGAATCGTTCGCAATACATTGTAGATTCCATCTTTTTCCACTTTTTGCTTTAACATCATCATTTGTACCCCAATTTGTGGTTTAACCATATAAATCATCCTTTCATAATAATGAACTTTAAGTGCTATAATGGGAGTATAAATTATTAGAAAATTTTAAACATTGTAAAAAAAGATAAAAAGATTGTATTTTGAGTGGGAGGCATATCGATGTTAGACGATGAAACATTTAAACTGAAATTTGATACTATTTCACTGCCGTTCGAGGGAGAATATGCAGTATGGCATAAAATAAGTGATGGTCACTTTGGTAACGAGCTACATTATCATGATCATTATGAAATTTTCTTTTCACTATCTGGAAATATGTTGTACACAATTGAGGGAGAGCAATTTCAATTAGACGTGGGTTCTATGTTGGTAATTACGCCATACGAATTTCATCAGTTGAATGAACAAATGGATGGACATGCTGAAAGAATTGGTCTGAGATTTGACGGACAGTTATTAGAGTCGCTTTCCACTCCTGAATGTAATTTAATGCAATGTTTTGATACCAAATCACCAAATTTTAAGCACTCGCTACAACTAACAGAGGTACAAAAACGTGAGCTTTATTACTTATTACAAGGCCTTTTGAATGAGCAAGAAAATAATAAATTCGGCAAAAAACTAGCTGAAGAATCTATGTTGACTCAATTTTTCGTTCTACTTAACAGAGTTTCCATAGAAAATGCTGAAGTAAAGGTAGAGGACGATCCACAAATGCAGTTAGTTAGACAAGTCTTAGATTATATGGAATTACACTATGCTGATCAAATATCTTTAGAAGATTTGGAAAAGAAATTCTATGTTAGTCGATATAAAATAACACAGCATTTTACAAGAATAGTAGGATATCCTCCTTACCGCTATTTATTACAAATAAGACTACAAAATGCACAAAGAATGTTAAAAAAAGGAGAAAGCCCTCAGCAAGTAGCAGTATTATGTGGTTTTAGTGATTACTCGAATTTTTATAGACGTTTTAAAACAATATACGGGTGTAGTCCTAAAAGTTATTATCAACAACATTTAGCTAATGGTTAATTAAATATAATAATATATTTTGTTTAAATGTGTAATTGTTGAAATATATAAATAAAAAATATTATTATAATTCAATGTTGTTGGAGTGAATATTTCATAAGATAGATTTATTCAATAAACCCTGTTAACGCTGTTACTAAGGGGTTTGTACACAATGCACTTCCCCTACCCCACCTATAAATACGCTATAACGTTCTTAAAAACGTTATAGCGTAATACTTTGTATTGTTATTTTTGTACGTTATATTGTATGATGAGGTGTTTTTAGATGAAAGAAATTAATGATATTATTGCAGAAAATCTAAAATTATATAGAAAACAAAATGGTTATTCATTAGAGTATTTATCAGTTCTTACAGAGGTAAGTAAAACAATGTTAGGACAAATTGAACGCAAAGAGTCTGTACCATCTATTACTACATTGTGGAAAATTGCTGAAGGTTTAAAAGTGTCTTTTGCCGAATTGACACAAGACAATGAGGAATTCGCTAAAAAAATTACGATTCAAGACATACAGTCTTTATCATCATCTGAGCAAAAATATAGCGTTTATCCTTACTTCAAATTTGATATTGCTAAAAAATTTGAAAGCCATATGGTTGTAATAGAGCCTGGAGGCACCATGAATGGAGAAACGCGTGGCTCTAGTGCAAATGAATACATTACTGTATTTGATGGTACATTGACGCTTATATTAGGTGACGAACGAGTTGTTGTGAAAAAAGATGAATCGCTAAAGTTTAATGGGAACACGTTTCATAAATATTTAAACGAGCATGAGACAACGATGAGGATGAATATGATTATTCATTATTAAATTAAAGAGTTGCCTACGCAATTTTATGTGTAGGCAACTCTTTTTTATTGTGTATGTTTTCGTGTGTACTTCCTAATCATCATTTATTACATAAAGTTAATAAAATATTAGATATAGAATTTGTTTATGAATTTTCAGTATCATCTTCTTTTCATGTTTTCTTTGCCTAATATAAAATAAGCTAGTAATAAACCGATGCAAGTAGTAATTAATGAATAAACTATTTTTCCTAATATGTGTTCAGGTGGCGGGATAATATAAAATGCTGTGCACATGACTAATGACATAATGATACCGAATTTCAATGCGTTTTTAAAAGTCATAAAATCATTCCTTTTTACAAATAATTTTAAACCTATATCTTACATTACATAATAACAATTTTATATTGTGAATGTTTTATAAATCCGAAAGCGTGTGTTTTAAATTCCTAAGTGTTAAATAGTTAGAATTTGTATTTTAAAGGTGTTTTTAACGTTATAATAGAATTTCCGACTTAGCACCTTAGGAATTTGAAAATTGCACCTATATGCCACTCTCTTTTGCTTTCTAAGCTTTTTGATATATAACTTAATACAAATTAGATGGTTTTTGATTAGGACTTTTAAAATTATATATAATCATAAAAATACAACGACGCTGAACGCCGTTGTATTAGGGTTAGTAAACTATTTTGTGTTGTGGATTAAGATTCTAATAGTAAGTCTTCTGGATTTTCAATTAATTCTTTAATTGTTTTTAAGAAACCTACAGCTTCTTTACCATCAATGATTCTGTGGTCATAGCTTAAAGCGATGTACATCATTGGACGGTTTTCAATTGTATCTGCATCGATAGCAATTGGACGAGTGATAATTGAGTGCATACCTAAAATCGCAGCTTGACTACCGTTAATGATAGGTGTAGACATCATTGAACCAAAGATGCCGCCATTTGTGATTGTAAATGATCCGTTAACCATATCATCTAATCCAAGTTTTTTGTCACGCGCTTTTTTAGCTAAATTACCAATTTCGTCTTCTATTTCAGCAAAGTTTTTCTTATCGCAATCTCTAACAAACGGCACAAGTAAACCGTCTTCTGTAGAAACTGCAACACCGATATCATAATATTGTTTAGTTATCATGTCATCGCCATCAATTTCAGCATTTACTTCTGGATATTTTTTCAATGCTGCTACAGCTGCTTTTGTAAAGAATGACATGAAACCAAGTTTCGTACCATCATGATCCTTGATGAATTGTTCTTTCTTACGCTTACGTAAGTCCATAACATTTGTCATATCGATTTCGTTGAAAGTAGTTAACATAGCTGTATTATTAGATACTTCTAATAATTTTTTGGCAGCTGTTTTCTTACGACGAGACATTTTTTCTCTAATAACTGGTTTTGATGGGTTTTGTTGTGCTGGTTTTTTAGTTTCTTCTTTAGCAGCTGGTTGTGATTGTTGAGTGTTTGATTGTTGTTGACTTTGATCAACATGAGATTTTCTCACTACATCGTTAGAAGATGGTGATACTTCAGATAAGTCAATACCTTTTTCACGAGCGTATTTACGAGCAGATGGTGTAGCATTTACTCGTTGTCCGTTATCTTGTGATGACGCTTCTGGTTTGCTTTCTGTTGATTCAGAAGATTGTTGTTCGTTATTTGAATTGTCAGTTGCTTTTGTATCTTCTTGTTTCGCTGGTGACTCAGAAGTATTATTACCACTGCCTTCTCCAACTACTGCAATTGCTTGGCCAACTTCTACTGTGTCGCCTTCGTCAGCCAATAATTCTTGAAGTACACCTGCTTCCTCTGAAACAACTTCTACGTTTACTTTATCTGTCTCTAATTCAACAATAGCTTCACCTTTATCTACGCTATCACCTACTTGTTTTAACCATTCTGCAATGGTACCTTCTGTTATGGATTCTGCTAATTCTGGAACTTTTACCTCTGGCATGCTTAACTTCCCCCTAGTTAATGTTTGTACTTTGTTCGATTATCATATTTTGTACGAGTTTGTGAATTTCACCATCACCTTCAGCGGGAGCTGAACGTTGGATGCGACCGTGATAACTTAAATCATATTTATCAGTTGTTAATTCTTTTAGATAAGGATAAACGAATGACCATGCACCTTGGTTCTTAGGTTCTTCTTGTACCCAAGCTACATTTTCTAAATTAGGTAATTCGTTTAATAATGCATTAATTTCATCAGCAGGGAAAGGATAAAGTCTTTCTACTGCTACGATTAAAATAGAATCATTCGGATTTTTGGCCAAATACTCTTTTAAATCAATAAACATTTTACCTGATGCTAAAATAACTTTTTTTACTGATGCTTTATCGTGATCTTCTGGTAAAATTGGTTCGAATTTACCTGAAGTGAATTTACTGATAGGATCTGCAACAGTCTTATTACGTAATAAACTCTTCGGTGACATAACTACTAATGGTCTCATAGACTGTGTACCAAGATTAGCTGCCTGTGCACGTAATAAATGGAAATAGTTACTTGAACTAGATAAATTAACGATAGTTGAATTATTTTCACCAGCTAATTGTAAAAATCTTTCTAAACGTGCAGATGAATGTTCTGGACCTTGTCCTTCAAATGAATGAGGCAAGAATAAAGTTAGTCCTGAACGTTCGCCCCATTTAGCGCGTGAACTAAATAAGAAGTTGTCAAAAATCATTTGAGCCATATTTGAGAAGTCCCCGTATTGTGCTTCCCAAATAGTCATACATGACTTATTTTGCACATTATAGCCATATTCAAAACCTACAACAGCAGCTTCTGATAATGGAGAGTTACGCACTTCAAATGTTGCTTTTTGATCAGGAACATTGTGTAATGGTACATATTGTTCGCCAGTTTCTGGGTCATGTAACACAGCGTGACGGTGACTAAAAGTACCACGTTCACTATCTTGACCAGTTAAACGTATAGGTGTTCCATTTTGAGTGATAGTTGCAAAAGCTAATTGTTCTGCTTGAGCCCAGTCAACTAATCCATCTTCACTTTCAAATGGTTCTTTACGTTTCTCTAGTACTTTATTTAGCTTCTTCAATACATTGAAGTTTGACGGATAAGTCAGCATTGCATCATTAATTTCTTTTAACTGTTCAAAGCTTAATTGCGAATCGTCATTTTGTATTGGTTCTGCTAAACTTTCAGGTCTTTGCATTTCTGGGTTGTCCATTTTGTCGTTTTTATCAATTTTGTCATGAGCAGTTCTTAAAGTTTTTTGAACTTCGTCAATGATATTATTCATTTCATCTTCTGAAATTATATTTTCGCTGACAAGTTGTTTTCCGTATAAGATTTCAACTGACTCATGTTTACGTATTTCATGATATGGTAGTGGATTTGTAATTGATGGTTCATCCATTTCATTATGACCGTAGCGACGATAACCTACTAAATCGATAACTACGTCTTTATGGAATTCTTTTCTAAACGCCATTGCAATTTCAATTGCTTCAATCGTTGCCTCGACATTATCAGCATTTACATGCATGATTGGAACGTCGTATCCTTTTGCAACATCTGAAGAATAAGTTGTAGAACGGCCATCTTGCGGTTCGGTTGTAAAGCCTATACGGTTATTTGTAATAATGTGTAGTGAACCACCTGTTGAATAACCATCTAAGTTACCTAAGTTCATAGCTTCAAAATTAATACCTTGCCCAGGATAAGCGGCGTCACCATGGATTAATATAGGCATAGATTTTTTGAATTCGGTAGTTACTGAGCCTGGTTTATCAGTTGTATCTTGATTGGCACGTGTTTTACCAAGGACTACTGGTGATACGATTTCTAAATGACTTGGATTGTTCGCCAAGGAGATCTTTTGTTCAGTACCATATGATTGGGTTGTTTTCACACCACCAAGATGATATTTAACGTCACCAGACCAACCGGATGTTAATTCTAAACTACCATCTTTAGGTAAGAATTTCATCGGATCTGTGTGCATAAATTCAGAAATCATCATTTCATATGGCTTTTCTAAAACATGTGTTAAAACATTTAATCTACCACGATGGGCCATACCTATCTGAATATTTTGGATGCCTTCGTCGCTCGCAATTCTTAATGTTTGTTGTAGCATAGGTACCAAAGTATCTACACCTTCGATGGAGAAACGTTTAGCTCCAACAAAGTTTTTGTGTAAATACTTTTCAAAACCTTCAACGTGGGCTAAGTTTTTAAATAGTTCGATTTTTTGATTATCATTTAATGTTGCTTTGTATGGAGTTTCAATTCTACGCTTTAACCACACACGTTCTCTATTATTATTAATGTGGGTATATTCAAAGGCGATTGGGCCTTTGTAACGTTTTTCCATACGTACAATTGCTTCATATGCATTATCATAAATGTCTTTAAAATGGTCAGAAACAATACCGGCTGAAATTGATTCAAGTGTTTCTTTGTCCAAATTAAAATCTTCGATTGTTAATTTGGGTACATTTTCTCTTTCAGGCCTATTAACTGGATAAATATCTGCCAACAAATGCCCATATTGACGAATATTATCGATAAGGCGCATAACACGTTTGATTGTGCTATCTCCCTTAGTTATGTTACTCTGACTTTCATTATTTGTTGTGATGTTTGCTTCACCGTTTTTAATTGTACTAAAAAGGACTTGCAAATCTTCAGGAACTGCACCAGGATCATTTAGATATATATCATATAAATCTAAAACATATCCAAGATTTGCTCCGAAATTTACAGGTGCCTCGGAAACCTGACTTTCGTTGCTCATTTTACACCCTCCACAAAATAGTTGAAACGCTTACAAATCAATAATAGCATTAAATATATACAAATTAAAGTACCAATAACTCACTTATACGAAAAAAGGAGGTGCAATATAAATCTAATTATAATAATAAGATTTATACCTCACCTCCAGTAAAAATTTATAATAGTGAAAAAATTCGTTGTAAGTGTATTTTGTATTCTTGGAAAGTGTCACAAGTACATTTTTTGAATAACAATAGATTAGAATTAACCCGCGCTGAAAGTACCTTTAATATTAGTTTACGTGATTTTGTTTGTTGCTGTATTATTTTTTAAGTTAATAGAAGTATTATTAAAATGTAATTTTAAAAGTTGTATATTGGCCTACTACACTATCTACTTGAATCTTACCATGATTTAATTCTATTATCTTTTTGGCGATTGATAGCCCTAATCCATTACCGCCTAGTTTACGTGAACGTGATTTATCTACCCTGTAAAATCTATCAAAGATAAATTCAATATCCTCCTTAGGAATACCAACACCATGATCTGTAATTTCTATAGATGTTTGTTTATTTCTTAACTTTGTCTGAATATGGATATGTTTGTTGACCTGATCATATTTCATTGCATTATCAATAAAAATAATCAAAACTTGTTCTAATTGATAGCGGTCGATTTTTATATTCAATGGCTTAGGAAATGCATCAAATTCAAAAGTATAATCTTCATGAAGTTGCTTCAATGATTTAATACGTGACGTAATTTCTGCATTGATTTCTACATTTTCAATGTTTCCATCTCGACTGTTATTATTTTCTTTCGTAAGTAATAATAATTCTTCTACCAATTTTGTAATTCTAGACATTTCTTCTAACGATATATCTAAAGATTCTTCTAAAATAGCTGCATCTTTTTTACCCCATCGATTAATCAAATTCAAATGACCTTGTATAATTTGTAAAGGTGTTCGGAGTTCATGTGAAGCATCTTCAACGAACTGTCTTTGCTGATTAAACGATTCTTCCAATTGAAACATCATTTCATTGAACGTAGCGATTAAGTTATCAGTTTCCTCGTAGTTTGTAGATAACTCAACTTTTTCTTGGAAGCCATCTCGACGTATTTGTTGCATTTTGTTAGACATCAATATTAAAGGTTTTGTGATTTGTGATGAAAAGAAATAACTAATAATTGCTGTAATAAACGTAGCGATTACACCAAAGATTAATGCTATAAAGTAAAGAGAATTAACGAGTGCGTTGTAATCTTCCAAAGAATGTACAATCACACTATAACCGTTAAATTTTGGTGATTCTATATGATCCGTTATTATTAAATAATCGGTGTTGTGATGTTTTTTAATCACAATATTATTTCTATCTTTAGGAACTACTTCTGGTGAGAAGGTAATTGATTTGTCGTTTGAAGTTTCGATTAATTTTTTTTCATCATCATTAAATAGAATCACTTTTTGAAAATTTCCTAATGAAGCATTTAAATCCAAAGGCGTTATATTATCAATATCTTTTGATTCAAATAATTGAACGATATCATCAGAACTACGGTTAGCTTCACTTAATTCGTTATGTCTGAGTGAGCTACTTAAAAAGAATATAATAATTAGACTAAATACAAATATAGTTAAAAATGTAATGGTTGTAGTAATCATCATCCATTTAGTTTTTAATTTACGCTGTTTCATTGTCTAATCACATACCCAACGCCACGAACAGTTTCTATACATTTATCTTTACCAAATGGTTTGAGTTTATTTCTTAAATAACGTATATAAACATCAACGACATTTGTTTCTACTTCTGTGTCGTATCCCCATACATCCGTAATAATTTGTTCCCTTTGTAATACGTGATTTTTATTATTTGCTAATAGATATAATAAATCATACTCTGTTTTAGTTAAATCCAAAGGTTGGCCATCGACGGTTACCTTAAATGCATCTTTATCAATGATAATACCTTTAATATCAATCACATTTTTTTGTGGCTGGCGTCGTAACATAGCGCGAATTCTAGCTAATAATTCTTCTATATCAAATGGCTTTACTATATAATCATCTGCGCCGTAATCCAATCCAGCTACTTTATCATACGTATCACTTTTTGCTGTAATAATGATTATAGGCGTTGTTTGTTGTTGACGAATTTGTCTACATATTTCTAGGCCATTTATACTTGGTAACATTAAATCTAAGAGAATTAGATCATAATCATTAGTTAATGCTTTATTTAAACCAGGTTGTCCATCATATTCAATATCGACCTCATAGTTTTCATGCTCAAGTTCAAGTTCAATAAAACGAGCAAGATTTTGCTCATCTTCCACTATTAAAATTTTTGTCATAAGTAGCACCTCAAGTTATATATTATATGAAATAGTTAATTGTAGAAAGTCATTGCTAAAAATAATTATATATTAAAAGTCCTTATGAATTAATACGATCGATGCTAATTTACAGAGTTTTCTTACGAAATTAAAAAATTTCGGAAATTCAATTGACAATCATTCTCAGTGTTGTATAATGTAATTGAAAATGATTATCAATTCCAAAAGTAAGACATTCCCCCCCACACATATTTCGTTCTTATTTGGATTGATCATTTTCAAAAATATCCCCTTTTATATGCCCGTAAAAGACTAACGTTGCGAGACAACGTGAATATAAAAACCGGTTTTACTTTGTAAAATCGGTTTTTATAATAAATTTTGACACATATTAGACAGTTAGATGATTACTTTATCATTTAACTGTCTTTTTATGTTGAAAATTTTTCAGTTTATATTATTTAAACAATTTCATTTAAGTTTTTGCTCTATTAAGATAATGCAAAAATGCTCTCTGCAAAGTTTGAACTTTTCCGAGAGCACTTGATTAAAAGAAATTAAATTTGTAATTTATGACGTAATATTAATGTTGATAGAATTACGCAGAATGCGCCACCGATAATACCTGCAATGATATCGGTAGGATAATGGACACCAAGATACACACGTGATGTTGAAATCATTATAATAAATAAAGCAGATAAACCAACCATAAAGGCTTTTGATCTACCTTTCATTGTTCGATTGGCAATATACATGGCGCTTCCAAAAAAAGCTGCAGATCCCATTGCATGTCCACTTGGAAAACTGAAACCGGAGATGTCTATTAGCCTAAGTAATGTTGGACGTTCTCTATCAAAGATATTTTTTAATAAAGGATTTAGTGTACTTGATAACCCCATAGCAATTGCAAAAAATAGTGCTTCGACATTTAGGCGTTTTAACATTAAATAAGCTATTAATAAAAGCGATAAACAAACCATTGCCCATACTTCTCCAATTTTAGTAACACCGAGAAAAATAGTTGTAGTGATAAAACTTTCAGAAGAATATATAAACTCATACACTTCGTTATCAATCCACTTACCTAGCCTAGATTCGTGGAAGAATGCAATGATGCCAAATATTAACGTGAAAATGATGAGTAAAGATATTCTTTTCCAACGACTCATTGCATAACCTCCTCATTAATTTAATGCGTCTTTAATTATTTTTCTAAATAAGTCTTGTCGCGTGAAACTTTCTTTATATGTTTGCATTTGATTAATTATTGTATCACGATTAGTTTCAATATCATTTAATTGATCTATTAATTTTTGTTCGGTTAAAGCATCTTCAGGGATTGCCTTACCAAAACCTTTAGTTTCAAAGTTCTTAGCATTATCAATTTGGTCACCTCGTGATTGATCGAGTCCTAATGGTATTAAAAGCATCGGTATACGAAGCGCTAAGAATTCGTAAATTGCATTTGAACCAGCGCGACTAATTACTGTATCAGTAATAGCAAGTAAATCAGTTAAATCATCTTTAACAAAGTCAAATTGAATATAATCTTTTTGATTCGTATATTGTTCATCGATTAGTCCTTTACCTGTTAAATGAATAATTTGATAAGAAGCCTGCAAAGCCTCAAGATTTTCTCTAATGATACTATTAAGCTTTTTACTTCCTAAACTACCGCCCATAACTAATAGTACCTTTTTGTTATCTTTGAACTCTGTGAGTTGATAACCTCTCTTTTTATCTCCAGTTTTAAGATCTTCCCTAACAGTTGCACCTACAAAATCTGCTTTTTCTTTAGGTAAAAATTGTAGGGTATCTTCAAATGTAGTATAAATCTTTTTAGCAAATTTGAGCGAAATTTTATTTGCTAGACCTGGTGTTAAATCAGATTCATGTATAATAGTAGGAATCTTTAAAGATTTAGCTGCTATAACTACAGGTACAGAAACAAACCCACCTTTAGAAAATAATAAATCAGGTTTTTCCTTTTTTAATACACTTCTCGCGTCTAATATACCCTTTAAAACTTTAAACACATCTTTGATATTATCCCATGATATATATCGTCTCAATTTACCGCTAGATATCGAATGATATTTAATAGAAGGTAACTGAGATTCGATCATTTCACGTTCAATGCCTTTTTTTGAACCGATGTAAAAGGCTTCATAACCTTCTTCGAGTGCAGTTGGAATTAAACTTAAATTAACTGATACATGACCAACTGTGCCTCCACCGGTAAATGCGATTTTCGTCATATTATTACCTCTATTCTTCTAATTTTTTATAATAGGCATAAAATGGTTCCCCTTTATTAAAAGGATGATAATCAATCTCTATTTCGCCTACTTTATTAAATTCAAACTTACTAAATAGAGCTTGCGCACGCTTATTTAATGCAAAAGTATCTGTCAATATCACATGAATATCATGATCAAGTGCAAGATTAACTGCAAAATCAAATAATTGTGTTGCAGCCCCTTTATAGCTTGCTGAACCGGCAAGTCTATGAATGACATATGCACCTTGTCTATTAACAGGCCATTCTAAATTATCATACCACTCTGCTTGTTCTTGGTCGACAACTATAAATGCAAAAATTTCATCATTTTCTTCTAGTACAAAGAGTGCTTCTTTCTCTATATCTTTCTTAAAATGTTCTTCTAAAGGATAGTGTTCATCCCACTGATTATTGTCATCTTCTTGCATAGTTGCTTTAGCTTCTTCAACAATATTTAATATACTTAACAAATCATTTTTGTTAGCAATTCTAATCATGAAACTTATACCTCTCTAATTTTAATTTATTGTTTTTAAAAGTTTATTGAGTACAGTATCTTCTTTATTTGCCTTATTTACTAATTGTTGTGTGAACTTCTCATTTGTTTCTTTATTAAAAGTGCCATTCACTTTTAAGTCATTTTCTTTTTGGAATGACTTAATTGCAGTTTCTAGTGAGTTATCAAACTCATTGGATTCATTTGACGTCTTATGACCTAATGCAGTTAAACCTACTTTTATTGTTTTAACATTTTTATCATTATCACCCAAGTGGTACGTTTTATCATTAGGAATGACATTTAAAGATTGATATGCTGGTTCGCTTATTTTAGTATCAGGTTCAATACCTTTGCCATGTATATAATGAGATTTTGGTGTTAACCATTTCATATTAGTGAATTTTAATAAGGAGCCATCATCAAATTCGTGTGTTGTTTGAACAATACCTTTACCAAATGTTTTAGCACCATAAACTTTTGCCTTATCATAGTCTTTCATAGCGCCAGTAAAAACTTCTGAGGCGCTGGCTGATCCTTTATTAACTAAAATAGATACGTCCATATCGTTTGCTTCTTTTAAAGCATCATTTGAAGTCTGTATCTTTTCTTTGTGTTTGCCTTTTTCAAGTTGAACTACAGTTTCTCCCTTATCTATGAAAATATTAGCCATTTTTACAGCCTCATCTAAAAGGCCCCCAGGATTATTGCGTAAATCTAAAACGATTTTCCGTACACCATCTTTATGTGCTTTAATCAATGATGATTTTAATTCGCCAGAAGTACTATTTTGAAATTTATTAATTGTAAAGACACCCACATTTTTATGTTTTTCATATTCAACGCTTTTTACATGGATTTTATCACGTTTAATTGTAATATCATGCGTTTGATTAGCTCGTTCAATAGTTAAAGTAACGTTTGTACCTTGTTTGCCTCTCACTTTTTTAACAATAGCCTCTAAAGGTTGTCCTTTTATGGATTTACCATCCACTTTTTTAACGATATCTTTTGGTTGTATACCTGCTTTTTCTGCTGGTGATTGTTTCATCGGACTTGTAATTTCAATTTTATCATCCTTTTTTTGCATTTCTGCGCCAATACCAACAAAATCACCAGAAACATCTTCATTAAATGATTTTGTTTCATCCTTTGTCATGTAATCTGAATAAGGATCATCTAAATCTTTTACCATACCATCAATTGCTGCAGAAGAAAGTTTTTCAGGATTTGTATCTTTGTAATATTCATTGTTTAAAGTTTTATAAACTTCTTCTATCTTTTGTACTTCATGCCTTTGGTTGCTTGTTAAACCACTTTTCCAATTACTTATCCATATTGTAGCGAAAACAGTAATTACTGCTGTAACAAGTATGGTAGCTAATAATAGTAAAATGAAATAACTACGTTTGAATTTAAAGTTTTTTGAATTTGTATGTTGATTTTTATCTTCGTTTGTATCAATATTTTGTTCGTTTATGTCTTTATGATCTGACATTTAATCACTTCCAATACATATGTATAAATAAAATCTATCCATTTGTCATAAAATAAAATTAGCTGGGATTGAACCATTTAGTTTAATCCCAGCCCTGTAAATGATACTTAAATATCTTAATATATTTTACTATATCTCCTCAATTATTTAAGTATTAAAATTTTAGCCACTCTGTATATTCTTCATATAAATCATCAAATACGGCTAATGAAACTGTATAGTCTCCTCGAGTTTCAATATATTCAGAAAGTATATGAAAATCTTTTTCTTGTCTTGGGAAAGATAAGTCATCAAAAATTTCTTCTGCTAATTCGCCTTTTGCGTCACTACGACCTCGTGCCGTAAGTGCAAATTGATAAAATGAATGATCTTTCATTAGTTCATTGTTACATCAACGATTTTAGTTTCACCTTTTGTAACTGTAGTTACATCAGAAACAGAAATTGAAGATGTATTATCAGAATTTGTAATAATGATTGGAGAAATAACGGACTTAGCATGTTCCTTAATGTAGTCTAAGTCAAATTTAAGTAATGGATCTCCTACATTTACAGTGTCGCCACTTTCGACAAGGATATCAAAACCTTGGCCATCTAATTGAACAGTATCTAAACCGATGTGAACAAGTAATTCTAATCCGTTATCAGCTTTAAGGCCAATAGCATGTTTTGTTGGGAAGACATTGTCTACTTTACCATCAATTGGTGAAACTACTTCTCCATTTGTTGGGTTAATACCGAAACCTTCACCCATCATTTTTTGGGCAAATACTGGGTCTGGTATATCTTCAATTTTTACATATTCTCCAGAAAGTGGTGCATAAATAGCGCTATCTTTATTTACTTCTTTACCTTTACCGAATAATTTTTTAAACATATCTTGTTCGCTCCTTATTTTTCAAAATGTGGTATTAAATCTGCATAACCTAGTTCTTCTAGCTTGTCGAATGGTATGAATTGTACTGCAGCAGAATTAATGCAATATCTCAAACCGCCACTTTCTTTTGGTCCATCATTAAATACATGGCCCAAATGACTATTTGCATCTTCTGAACGAACTTCCGTTCTTACCATGCCAAATGTTTTATCTACAAGTTCAATAATTTCTTCATTATCTAATGCTTTTGAAAAACTTGGCCAACCACAATCTGACTCAAACTTTTCTTCTGAAGTGAATAATGGCTTCCCAGAAATTTTGTCTACATAGATACCTTTATCAAAGTGATTCCAATATTCGTTTTGAAATGGAGGTTCAGTACCATTTTCTTGTGTAACTAAGTACTCCATTTCGTTTAAATCATTTTTATTTTTTTTAATCATTTTGTTTCCCCCAATGCTTTTCTATAAAACCTTTGCGTCCTGAACCGCGTTGATATTGTTCATAATGTAGCGGGTTTTTTTTATAATAATCTTGATGATAAGATTCTGCAGGATAGAAGTTTTTATACGGTTTAATGGGCGTGATAACAGGATTATCAAATATTGCTTGCTCGTTTAATTGTTGTATCTTTGCTTCGGCAGCTTTTTTTTGTGTTTCATCATGATAAAAAATTGCTGGCTCGTAATGTTCACCACGATCAAAAAATTGACCGCCATTGTCTGTTGGATCAAATGTTTTAAAATAAACATCTAATATATTTTCGAAGGAAGTAATTTCCGGATTATAGGTGATTTGTACTGCTTCTACATGACCCGTTTGGTTAGTACTTACACTTTCATAATTAGGATTATCAGTATGACCACCACTATATCCAGAAATAACACTCTCTATACCTGGATATGAAGTGAATGGTTTAACTAAACACCAAAAACAACCTCCAGCTAATGTTGCATAAGCCATAATATACCTCCTAAGTCTATTTTGTCATAAAGTTACCATTATTTTAAGAGATACGCTATAAAATTGTTTATTTATTAATTAAGACATATTGTTTCAAGTATATTCATAGCGACCCTTTAATGGAACTTATGATTTTAAAACTACGAGACCAATTGCACCTTGTCCTGTATGTGTACTAATCACAGGTGTTGTTACATTTGTGTCGAACTGTGTAAAGTTAAATTCTTCTGAAAAATGTTTTTTAACTTTATCTACAAATTCAATAATATTTGCATGTGCAATTCCTATAGATTTTATATTTCTATCACCAATAAATGCGCTAATTTCTTTCTTTAAAAATTGTACACTTGCATTTTGAGTTCTTGAATTGTGTATTAATTCGATTTTGCCATCTTCAAGTGTTCCAATTGGTTTGATTTTCATCATATTACCTATCAAACCTTTAGTTTTACTAATGCGACCACCTTTGATTAGTTGACTCAATTGACCTATTACAACATACAGTTTTATATTTTTTTGTAATTCAGTAATTTTAGATACGATATCTGTAGTGTCATATCCTTCGTTATTCCAGTCTACAATATGCTGTACTTGATAACCTAGCCCAAAAGAAATGGATTTAGAATCAATAACTGTTACCTTACTATCAGTCATTTGACTCGCTTGTAGCGCTGTTTGGTATGTGCCGCTTAAACCTGAAGTCATATGAATACTGATAATTTCAGAACCGTCTGCACCTAGTTCATCATACATTTCAATAAATTTACCAATTGCAGGTTGGCTTGTTTTAACATCTGCATCTTCCTGCATTTTCTGAATATATGCTTCAGATGAAATATCTACTTGGTCTACATAGGCTTCGCCATTGATTGTTAAATTAAGTGGTATCACATGTATATCATTATCAGATAAATACTCATGTGATAAATCAGATGTTGAATCGGTTACAATTTTCTTTTTCATCATAATTTCCTCCTATGAAGTTTCCTTACGTTTCAAATGTAAAAAAGTGTGAGGAATTGTGTTCTTTTCATCAATTTCCCCCTTGACTGATGATTCAACTTCCCAATCTTTAAAAGTATATGGCGGGAAAAATGTATCGCCATTATATTTATCTTCAATCACAGTGATATACATATCATCAACCTTATCAATCATTTCTTCAAAAAGTGATTGACCACCAAAAATGAATACATGCCCTGGTAAGTCATAAATATCTTTCATAGAATGTATGACATCTACACCTTCATGGTGGAATGATTTGTTTCTTGTTAAAACAACATTACGCCTATTAGGAAGTGGTTTCCCAATAGAATCGAATGTTGCACGTCCCATGACAAGTGTATTGCCCGTGGTTAAAGCTTTAACATGTTTTAAATCACTAGGTAAGTGCCAAGGTAATTGATTATTTACCCCGATGACACGTTGTTGGTCATGAGCTACTAGTATCGACAGTGTCATAATTTTCCTCCTAATAGTGAAATTCTAAATAAGTATCTCTAAAGTTCATGGTCTTAATTATATAGTAAAAGGTTTATTAATTTAAATAAAAGCTTATGTTTTAAACTGCAATCGGTGCTTTAATAGCAGGATGAGATTCATAATCTACAATTTCTAAATCTTCATAATTTATATCGAAAATTGAAGCGTCAGAATTAATTTTAAGTTTAGGTGGTTCGTAACTATCACGTGATAATTGTGTTTCTATCGCATCGATATGATTTGAGTAAATATGAGCATCACCAAAAGTATGCACAAATTCTCCGACTTCTAAACCACATTCTTTAGCTATTAAGTGCGTTAATAAACTATAACTTGCAATGTTAAATGGCACACCTAAGAATATATCAGCACTTCTCTGATATAATTGGCAACTCAATTTTCCATCTTGAACATAAAATTGGAACATCGTATGGCATGGTGGTAAAGCCATTGTATCAATTTCAGTTGGATTCCACGCAGAAATGATATGTCTACGAGAATTAGGGTTATTTTTAATTTGATTAATTACTGTTTTTAACTGATCGAAATGGTTACCTTGTTTATCTTCCCAATCGCGCCATTGTTTACCATAAACATTACCTAAATCACCGTATTTTGAAGCGAAATCATTATCATTTAATATTTGTTGCTTGAATTTCTGCATTTCTTCTTTATAAATTGCATTAAAAGCTTCGTCAGTTTGTGCTTTATGGCCAAAATTAGTCATGTCTGGTCCATGATAATCAGGTGAATTTACGTAATTTTCAAAAGCCCATTCATTCCAAATATTATTGTTGTATTGAAGTAAATATTTGATATTCGTATCACCTTTAATAAACCATAATAATTCAGTAGCGATTAATTTGAATGAAACTTTTTTTGTCGTCAGTAAAGGGAATCCTTTAGATAAATCAAATCTGAGTTGATGTCCAAATTTTGAAATTGTGCCAGTATTTGTGCGATCGTTTTTTTGTTTTCCTATCTCAAGAATTTCTTCACACAGATTATGATAAGATTGGTCGAAACTATTTAACATAATAGCACACTCCTTTCAATTATATTTTTATTTAATCTTATTGGATATTAGCAACAATTAAAAGAATTTACTATAGATTGTGTAAAAAAGATTGTGTAAAAATATTGCATGTTAGCTAAATTATACAACATTTCAGTGTAAACGTTATAAAAGTAGCATTATTTTAAAAAATAAATGCCAACCTAGTCATATCTCAAGATTAAAAAATAGATACGTAGTAAGTTGGCATTTAAATATGTTTAATTAGTATAAATTTATTTTACCGCTTCGAGTTTATATAAGTTTACTTAATTAAGATAAGATGTATTTTTGACCATATTAACAATGTTCGTCAAAGGCATCTTTAATATCCATGCATATATCTTGAATATCTCTGCCTTCAATGTGTTCGCGAGGGATAAAGTGTTTCAACACTTGGCCTTTAAACAATGCATATGATGGGCTTGATGGTGCTTGTTGAATGTAATTTCGCATCGTTTCAGTAGCTTCTTTATCTTGACCAGCAAAAACAGTCACTTTATTAGTTGGTTTTTTTTCATTTTGCTCTACAACAGTTACAGCAGCTGGTCTAGCCAAACCAGCTGCACATCCACACGTTGAATTGATTACAACGAATGTAGTGTCATCTGTTGAAACATTGCTCATATAGTTTGTCACATCATCTGAAGTCTCTAAACTTTCAAAATCACGTCCAGTTAATTCGCTACGCATCTGTGTAGCAAGTTCGTTCATATATGCTTCATATGCATTCATTTCGAACACTCCTTAAAATCTAATAATAATATTTTAACAATTATACTTTATTTCTGTTAGCAATTTGTTTCCAAACTGAGCCCAGAGCTTGATCTCCATTTTCAATTCTTTCAATCGCCATTTCGATTTGAAGTTTAACTTCATATGCTGGATCATTCTCATGTGCACGTAAAGATGCTAATTGCTCTGGGCCCCCTTCGTCAAAGATGAACATCGCTGCTCTCCATCTAACAATTTTTTGTGGATCGTCTAATGCTTTTTCCATTTCTGGTAAGGCTTGTTTAAAACCTAAATCACTTAAACAGTCCCCAGCAGTTCGTCTTACTGCTGGACTTTTATCGTGTAAACCCTTGAATAAATATGGCAATACAGCCTTATCTTCTACCATGCCAAGTAAGACGATAGCTTCACGTCTTAAAGGTGTTTTCTCTTCGTCGCTAACAACATCTCCTAATAATGGGAAATCTTGTTCTGTTGGTGTTGGAAAAGCTTTCAACATTCTTAAACGTTCTTTCCAATCTTCTGTAGACTGATAAGTTTCAAGCGACACATGCTGATAATGCTTTTCAGGTATTACTGCATCTGTGTTTAATGCATCTTGTACGAGTGTTTCTAATCTGTCAGTGGGATAAACTGCTAATATCTCTTCAAAAACTTCTGACATAATTTCTTCAAGTTCACCGTAACGAACTCCTAAATCTTCCCACTTGCGTTGAAAAACGATATTATCATCGTCTTTCTGTGCTGCAAGCATGCTATCTATATAGATTTCTGGTAATTGCTTACGTTTTTCTTCTGAATTAGTTGTTAGTTTTACTTGATAAGGGATGCCTTTAAACTTTAAAACTTCAGCTTTAACTTCTCCAAAATGTTCATCTGGCATAGGTTCTTCTAATTCTGCTACATCTTTATTTAATGTAGCAGTGACTTTAGGCAATAATGCTTCCCAGTCGTATTTTGGTTTTTTATCTATTGCAAGAAAATCCATAACATAAAATATAGATTTGATACCTTCTATGGCTAATACGTCATTAATAAAATTGGGCTGCTCATCTTGGATAGTAGTATACGTATTTGATTTATTATCTTTCCTCTTATCATTTAATACAATTTTCATCGTGTTAGGACTTGGCGTAGGTTCAACACGTACGATTTCCATTTAAGAACCTCCTTATTAAATATTTTCTAATGTTTCGGTTACTCTTGGTAATAAGTCGTCCCAATTGGAATCAGATTTCTTATCTACGGATATGAAATTCATAGCTTGAAAAATAGACTTAATGCCTTCTAATTCAAGTATTGCGTTGATAAAATCAGGTTGACCATCTTTGACAGAAGTATAAGTGTTGGGTTTATAGTCTTCACCTGATAATTGTAAAACGATTTTCATTGTATTTGGGTTTGGTGTTTGTGCTACCTCTACGATTTCCATTTAAAATTCCTCCTAATTATTGCAGCTCATTGCCTAATTGTTTAATTTCTTTCCCTACCGAACATTCTGATATGCAAAAATGGTGGGCATGTGTTTTTCCTTGAGTTTTATTAATGTGATGTTTAAGTAAGCATTTATTGCAATATGTGTTCATAAGATGATCTATTGCTTCTATTGCTTCTTTTTCAGAATAAGTTAGAATACTTGTCACTCTCCTGTTATTCTATAAATAAAATGTCCCTAATAAATACATTAAATTTACAAGGTTTTGACACTTAGAATCATTATATCATTTGTAACAATGTTTGTTTAATCTTAAAATTTATACACAATTTTTATCTACTTTTGCCAATGATTTTATTTAAGGTACTTGTATTTTTTGTTTTATTTGGTAAAATTATTTAGTTGTTTATTTTGCGGTTTCTAAACACCCGCATCAACAAAATTTAGGAGGCAAATAAATTGTTTAATGAAATATTTGGAGTAGTAACATTTTTAGTAACATTTCTTTTATTAGTAGCCATGTATAGATTGTTTGGTAAACATGGTCTGATTGCTTGGATAGCAATAGGTACGATTATTGCAAACATTCAAGTGATTAAAACTGTAGATGTATTTACGATTTCTGCAACTTTGGGTAATGTCATGTTCGCTTCGATCTATCTTGCGACAGACATATTAAATGATATTTATGGTAGGAAAGTTGCAAAACGGGCAGTTTGGATAGGTTTTAGTTCTACCTTGGTTATGATTATTGTTATGCAAATGTCATTGCATTTCACACCATCGCCAATTGATAGTTCTCAACAAGCATTAGAAAGTATCTTTAACCTTGTTCCTAGAATCGCATTGGGATCTGTGATTGCTTACATTATCGGCCAACATTTAGACGTCTTACTATTTAGTTTAATAAAAAAACTTTTTAGTTCAGATAAAACGTTTATTATTAGAGCATACGGTAGTACAATCATCAGTAATATTATTGATACTGCACTATTTGTATCGATTGCATTTATCGGTTCTATGCCAAATGCTGCAGTTTTTGAAATATTTATAACTACTTACTTATTGAAAGTAATATCAACAATATTTAATGTTCCTTTTGGTTATTGGGCTAAATCAATGTACCGCAAGGGTAAAATAAATAAACTAGATGAAGGTTACTAAAAAACTCTAGGATTGGTTAACTTCCAGTCCTAGAGTTTTTATTATTTAATGTTTGAGTGATTTGGTCTTTTAGGAAATTGAAAGTCCTATATCCATCGCTATCAAGGAAATGACCTTCGTGTGACACATGTAATGTTTCGGTCTTTAATTCATGAGACAATCTGTCGGTTGCATCAATATTGACAATTGGGTCATGGCTACCGGCAATCGTTACGATGTGCTGTGCGTTAATCTTACGGAAATCAATCTGAGTTTGTAATATATAGTGATCAAGTTCTGGTAAATTTGTTAATTGCTCATTAAATCCAGAAACGAGAAATAGGCCTTTAATATTCGGAGCGTGTTTTAGCTTAGACAAATAATCAAGTATAGTTATTACACCTAAACTATGTGCAACAATGATGGTTTCTGCATTTAGCTTATTTTCTAAACTATTTTGTATAGCTGTTATCCATTCATCTAAATTGGGTTGATTTGTATTCGGTAAATACACGATTTCCGTAGAATAACCAAACTGCTTCACTTCGGTAGCTAACCACTCAAACCAATGACTCTTAGTAGTAGCTTGATAACCGTGTATAATAAACATATTTTTCAAATATATCAACTTCCTTTAAAATCCGATTCTTTTAGTAAGGATAATTAAAAGTATAAGCTATATCATATAAATTCACAAGCAATTAAATGTCGCCAAAATAGTATATAAGTGGCTAGTTTGATAAAATAAACATAAATTGATAGATAAAGGTGGAACTTATGGCAAAAATTTACTTTGATGCTGCTACAGCTGGCAATCCTGGAGTAAGCGTATGTGCAGTCGTGTTAGCAATTGACAATGAGCGCTTTCGCTATACAAAAGATTTAGGTGTTATGGATAATCATAGTGCTGAATGGGCATCTTTAATATTTTCTTTGGAATGTGCTGTTAAACATAATATATCTACGGCTTTAGTGTTTACAGATTCGAAACTTATAGAGGATAGTATTAATAAAGGTAGCGTTAAAAATGAAAAATTCAAACCTTATTACGATAAGATGTTAGAGTTAGAACATCATTTCGAATTGTTTTTCGTTAGATGGGTACCTAGAAACCAAAATAAAGAGGCAAATCATCACGCTAAAAATGAACTTTATAAAATAACAAAGCAAAATAAAAAATAAGTGCCCTACTAGTAATTTATTAAAAATGAAGAAAGCGGACATATGATATTAAAGAGAAAACTTTGATTTCATATGTCCGCTTTGTATATAGTTTATAAGCCTTACTTACATGTATTTGAGTTAACTAAAATGAGTGGCTAGATATTTACCGGATACGTATAACTCGTGTTCGTTACATATGTTTAAAACTTTTGTTATTTCAGTACCAAATGCCATTTCATCCAATAAGTCATTCGTATTTAAAGGAACTTCTGTGTGGATTTTTGCTAAGGTTTTTGAAAGTTTAAGATTGTCCATATCGGCTTCTATTTTATTACGCTGACCAGGTGTTAATTGCTCTAAAGCAGCGATAACAGATTCAACTGAGCCGTGATTTTGGATTAGTTTGATTGCTGTTTTTTCTCCGATACCTTTTACACCAGAATATCCGTCCGCAGTGTCGCCCATAAATGCTTTTACGTCTACAAGTTGCGAAGGATTCAAACCATATTCACTTTGGAATCTATTTAATGTGTAACGATTGTAGATATTAAATCCCTTTTTGGTTAGCCAAATCTCAACATTTGGATTAATACATTGTAAAATATCTCTGTCCCCTGTAACGATATAGACTTGGTTTTGCTCAGAATAGGCTTCTGCTAAAGTACCAATGACATCGTCTGCTTCAAAATTTTGAACTCCTATATTAACAAAACCGAATTGGTTAGAGACTTCTTTGACGTAATCAAATTGTGGTATTAGTTCGTCTGGTGGTGCAGGTCGATTTTGCTTGTAACCATCAAACATATCGTTTCTAAAAGTAGATTTACCCATATCCCAACATACAGCTACATGTGTTGGTTGAATTTCGTTTATTGCAGTGAAAACGTGGCGTATAAACCCTTGAACACCATTTGTTGGTGTTCCCGAAGAGTTTCTCATAAATTGTTTATGAAGACTTGTGGCAAAGAAATGGCGAAATAGTAAAGCCATGCCATCAATTAATAATATTTTTTTGGACATAAAAGTACCTCTTCCTCTAATTACATATATGGTTTTAAATTATTATTTGTTTCTTGTAGTTGTTGAATAAATGCATCGTCTACTTCAAAAGATAAAAGTTCCTTAATTTGACTATGAGCTTCATTTTCAAATTGGTTAAATTTATCTTCAGCATTACTTTGCATTTGCATAACTGTTTCGTTAACAGCTTGTCTTAAATTAGCTATACATGGAGCTAATAAATTAATCGTTTCTTGTGTTATTTGTTCTTGAATTATACTTTGCGTTTTAGGTTGTAAGATATTCTTTTTAGAAAGTGATTTTGGTAATGCGTCAATCATTTGAGTTAAATCAATTTTTAAGTAAGGATTATCTAACTCAATTTTACTTTTATCAAATTCAGGTTCTATAAACACGTGCAACTGTTGTAACTTTTGCTTTAAAGGGGCAATTTCAGTGTGTAATTGTTCATGGAAATATTTCTTTATACGTTCTACAAGCAATGATTGCTCTAGATATAATCGCTGGTGAACTTGGTCTAAGTATAATTTTGTTGATTGACGTTTTTCCTCATTGAAATTCGTGTTTTTAGTCATTTGTCCATTATAGATAGATTTAACTTCATCTAATAATTGTAATTTTAATCGTTCATTTAAATGATAGATTTGATCATCTACTTCATTTGATGTTCGTTGTTCAGCGATTTGAAGTAAATTGTTTTTGAAAATTGTTGCATTATCATAACTTTGTAATTTTTGATTACGTTTGTTGATTTCTGCTTTATCATTATGAAATGCTTCAATCATTTGTTCATATGCTTCAGAAATATGGTGAAGTTGACCCAACATTTGTTTTTGTAGAATGTTTTTGGATTCAACTTGAACAAAATGTTCAATACTCTTCTTAAGTCTTTCGATACCAATGTCATTTGTTTTTAATGCTTCCCTACTTGAAACAGCGAAGATGTCTGAATCCATATTAACTTGAGTTAAAGCATCTCCTACGTATTCAATAACCGCGTTTAAATCTTCCTCTGTCTCTGCTAAATCTGTTGCATTAATTATCATTTTAAATGCTTGGTTTTCGTTTAATTGGTTCATTGCTTTCATATGTTCAATAAAGCGTTTGTCATTATCTGTAAATGAATGATTAAAGTAACTAACATACAAAATTAAATCAGCTGATGTTAATACTTTTTCAGTTTCATTAGTATGACGTTGATTATTAGAGTGCAGTCCAAGTGAATCTACTATAATTTTATCTTTTAACCAATCTACCGGTAATTTTAAATGGACAGTATTAACAAATGTAGCATATTCGTCTTCTGCGCTCCATTTTTTAATTTCATCTTGGTCAATTGTGTGTATTAAGCCATTTTTTAACATATCTTGATACATGCCATAATGTTCTTCTACAGCATTTACAAAAGCTAACTTATTTTTTTCTAGTGATGCTTTTAATTTATTTGTATTTTTATTTAAAAGCGTCTCTATACTATCAAATGTAACATTTTCCACTTCGAAGACTTGGTTTATTTCTTCTAAAAGTTGGTCGGCCGATTTTAACGTAATTTGACTATCGTGACCGTATGTTAGTTCTGTCATAGCAGCTGTTGTAGGGTTCGGTGAACTCACTAAATAATTATCACCTAATAAAGCATTAATTAAACTACTTTTACCAGCACTAAACGTCCCGAACACACCTATTTTGATTATTTTGTTATCTAGTCGAGCAAGTGTGTCATCTATATTTTGTTTGCTCTGTTCGAACAACGGTACATCTTTAATAACTTCAAGCGCATGCTTAATATTTTGTGTTTTATCTTCTTGGTTTGGTTCTATAGAAGTTTCTGACTTGGAATGATTAACGGATTTTACTTTATTTGCTTTTGGAGTGTATGTGATTTCTTTTCTATCTATAAGTTTATCGAGCGAATCATCTATATGAATGTAATAATGTAAGTAATTTTGTGTTTCAAGTGATTCCCTTAGATTACGCATTTCCATAAATTTTTCATAATCATTATAGTCATCTTCTTGCTCTATACCAATATCATTTGCTTGAGCATGACTGATAGCTTCTTTGAACAATGGATCAGAAGTTTTGCCGATATACTGTTTAAGTGATTTCATTAAATCATCACAAAATGTTAATACATACTGGTTGCTAATAGTAATCTGTGTTTGATATAAATCAGTTATTAACGATTCTGGGATTTTATAATGTTGATTTAATATAGCTTCATTTATTTCAGAATCATTTATAAAGCGAGTTAAAAATGACATATCTTCTCTAAGTGGTTGTCTGATCTCTTGGTTAACTTTTTCTTGTAATTGCGCGAGTGCCATATTTAATCTACGTTGTTGTTCTTCTTGTGTTTTTTTCTTTTTATTAAAAAGTCCGCCAACTGTGAAGTCTTTAGTACGACTTTCTAAATACATTCGAATCGTTTCTCTTGTATCATGTGTCATTATATAAGCATTATCGATAATTGCCTTTCTTTTTTGTTTTAAAAATTCATACAACTCATCTGGGTTGTTTAATAACTTTGCTTCTTCACTGACCTGCTGATGTTGCTTGAAATTGATATAAGCTTGTTCAAAATCCGCTTCGAAAATATCCAATTTATCTAATAGGTCTTGGATTTCATATTTAATATAGGATAATTGTTCTTCTGTGATGAATTTTACGATTCGATTAACATAATTCTCCATTGTTTCACGATTTTTATCTTTTTCTACAAGATATTTTGAAAGTGCTTCAATTTCATTATGTGCATGACTAAATTTAGAAACATAAAAAGTTTTATCTAAATCAATTTCCCATTCTACTATTGACTTTTCAACACGTGATTTAAATGTGTTGAAACTGATTTCGTCTTCATTATGCTTATCAATTTGGTTAATTACAAATACGACTGGAACACCTGCTTGGTTCAGTTGTTTCATAAATTGAAAATTCAAAGCAGATTGGACGTGATTATAATCTACTGTATAGAAGAGTACGTTGCTCGTATACATAAACTCTTCTGTACTAGATTGGTGGCTAGACACATTAGAATCGACCCCAGGCGTGTCTTGTAATGTAAATCCTTTGCGAAATTTACCAGACGGAAATTTAATTTCCACTGATTCCACATCGAAATTTTCACGATTCATTTTTTTTACATCATCGTAATTATTTAATAATGTATATTGTTGATTACTTAGGTTTGCAATAATTCCTGGCTGGTCTGCGACAGAAACAATTGCGGTATTACTAGTTGTAGGTACGGGAGAACTTGGTAATATAGATTCTTCTAGTAGTAAATTGATTAATGTGGATTTTCCTGCTGAAAAATGACCTACAAAAGTCGCAGTGTATTGTTCTAAAAACACTTTTTTAATTACTTGATTGATAATATGGACTAATCTACCATTTTTAGATTTTTCTACTTCTTTTTTTAATTTATATAAAATATCGAGTTGCTCAGTATTAGACATGTTTCGTATCCCCTTTATTACTTATATGTAATTACTTCTTATTGTATAACAAATCGTTACTTGTCTAAAGTAAGTATTTTAAAATAAGTTGTTACAAATTGAAAATACTATCATTTAATTAAAGATGTTATAGGTACAAGCTGTATAATCTTTTAATATTTTTTGAATTTCAAAATATAAAATTCAATGATATTACGCATTAGAAATACTTTTTTGCTGAATTGACTTTGCCATATTCATCTATAATTTGTAATTGCTTACTCTAGCTAATTACTCTATATTTACAAAAGCCAGCCCGAGGCAACTATTGATGTCTCGGACTGGCTTTTAATATGTTAATTTTAAATCAATTATTTCCATCTTGGTTTCTCGAAATTTGTATTTGGTTTATTTATACCAATGTTTTCATTTAAATATAGTTTTGGATTCTTTGCAATTTGTACTGCTACTGCAGCTACACTTTTTCTAGATACTTCAGTTCCTTTAAAGGGTTGATCTTTTTTAGTGATTTCGTAATCAATTTCGTTTATATCAGTTAACCAAGCTGGTCTGAATATTGTATAATCAAGACCGGATTGTTCAATTATGTCTGCAGCTTTTTTATAGACTGGTAATGATTCACTAATTTGAGTTTGTACCCACTCACCAAATTTACCTGGGATTTCGTTGTAGATACCAAGTGAAGTAACAAATACAAGTCGTTTTACTTTATTTGCATTCATGGCTTCGACAATTGTTTGTGCTTCTTTATCTAAATTACCGGATAATGAGGCGAAGACAATATCAACATCTTCCATTGCATTAGTAACATCATCTAAATTTGTGGCATCGCCTTCACGAACTCGTATACGATCTGAGGCATAGTCAGGTAATCTGTTTGCATCTCTTAAAAATAATCTTAAGGTATATGTTGTATTTTCTAAAAATGAGTTGATAGCTGCTTTAGAAATCGCACCATTAGCTCCTAGTATCAATACTCTTGTCATCTAATCACTCCTGTACATTTTAGTTATTATACGAGACCTTATTTTTCTCTTATTATTTAATAGTGTTATGTATAGTATAATTATTTTTTCTAAATAATTCACTTCTTATGTTTACACTCACAATATTATAGTTATCCTATTTTTAGTTAAGTAAACGTGAAAGTAGAATTGTCAAAAGCTATAAATTGTATTTTCAAAAAATAAAAACCCTAGTTCAAGGACGGTTTACACACATAAATGTAATACGTTGTCCTTGCGCTAGAGACATTATTTTATAGTTGATTTAATTTATCACTGGGTTTTTATCTTTTTTGATTTTTACATATTGTGAAATGCTATAAATTATAATCCCCACCCAAATAAAGATAAATGTAATGAGTTGATCTAAATCAAATGGCTCTTTGAATAGGAAGATGCCAATTAAAAACATTAAAGTAGGTCCGATATATTGTATAAAGCCAGTTAATGATAACGGTATGCGTCTGGCACCGGCTGAGAACAATATAAGTGGGACTGCTGTAACGGCTCCTGAGAATAACAACCAAAAAGAAGAAACGTTCATACCAAATGTAAGTCCACCGTGATACCATATATACCATAAATAGATAAATCCAGCAGGCGCTGTTACAATACATTCGATAGTTATACTGCTTATAGCATCTATTGGAACAAGTTTTTTAATTAATCCATAGATTCCAAATGAACCTGCTAACAATAAAGAAATGCCAGGGAATACCCCTATTTTCAATGTCATATATAACACACCTACAACAGCAAGTCCTATGGCAATCCATTCAAGTTTATTGAATCGCTCCTTTAAAAATATTAATGCAAGTAAAATACTTACAAGTGGATTTATGTAGTAACCTAAACTGGATTGTAACACGTGTCCATTTGTAACAGCCCATATGAATGTGCCCCAATTAATTGTTATCACATAGCCAGCTGCAATAATCGCAATGAGTTGTATTGGATTCGTAAATAGTCGTTGAATATCTCGTTTAAATGGCGCAGTATTTTTAGTAAGGATAACGATAAATAACATAAAAATCATAGAAAGTACAATTCGAAATGCTAATATTTCAAATGCTCCTATATCGTCAATTAATCCCCAATAAATGGGTAGTATGCCCCATAAGAAATATGCTCCGAAAGCAAAGATAATTCCTTTTTTAAATTCTGTATTCAATTGTAACACCTCTTTCTAATGATCAAGACAGGAGAAGAATTTACTTGCGAGGTTTTTTCTCTCCCCAATATTGATAATAAGTACATTCAATATAACCATTAAATAATTTTCTGCGTTTTGTTGCTTTCTTATTAACTAAAAATTCGAATTCAGTATTACTTGTAAGAACGTAAGTTGATATTTGTGGATGATTTTGCATAAGTGATCCAATATAACGATACATTTCTTCGACTTTATCTCTATCACCTATACGTTCGCCGTATGGTGGGTTACCAATTAATGCATACGGTTTTTCATCGCCTAAAGTTAATGTGTTAACGTCTTTAACATTAAATTGAATAATATCAGCGAGACCAACCTCTTCAGCGTTTCTGCGCGCTATTTCAATCATTTCTGGATCTATATCATAGGCATATATTTCTAGCTCACGATCATAATTTGCTTGTTGATCGGCTTCGTCTCTCATTTCGTCATATAAACTATCTGGCATAATATCCCATTTTTCTGATACAAAATCACGGTTGAAACCAGGAGCGATGTTTTGAGCGATTAAACAAGCTTCAATTGCGATTGTCCCCGACCCACAAAATGGATCAACTAAAGGCGTGTCACCTGTCCAGTTAGCTAGACGGATTAAACTTGCTGCTAGTGTTTCTTTAATTGGAGCTTCACCTTGTGCCAAACGATAGCCACGTTTATTTAAGCCTGAACCAGAAGTATCTATAGTTAACAGTGCATTATCTTTTAAAATAGCCACTTCAACTGGATATTTTGCTCCATTTTCACTTAACCACCCACGTTCTTGATAAGCGTGCTTTAAACGTTCTACAATTGCTTTCT
Source organism: Staphylococcus sp. mip270_02 (assembly GCF_054031535.1). Taxonomy (NCBI): domain Bacteria; kingdom Bacillati; phylum Bacillota; class Bacilli; order Caryophanales; family Staphylococcaceae; genus Staphylococcus; species Staphylococcus sp. mip270_02. Next base: position 1,834,679 of record NZ_CM132934.1, on the reverse strand, counting down.
TAACGATAGCTTGACAGTCAGGCACACTATATAATGTTGATTTAACACTACGACCTTGTACAGGGAAGTTACCGTTTTGTTCAATCAATGTTTCCCAAGGCAATGCTTTTGTCTTTTCAAATAGTTCCTCAAAAGTTGTAGTTTTAAATTGTCCAACTACTATTTTGATTCTGTCGGCTGTGCGTAACCATAAGTTACATTTAACAATTGCAGTTTCATCACCTTCAAAGAAGATTTTGCCATTTTCGACAGTTGTTTCATAACCTAATTCTTGAATTTCTTTGGCTACAACTGCTTCTAATCCCATTGGACATACAGCTAATAATTGATACATTGTTTTGCTCCTTCTTATTAAAGATTTTATTTTATTTTATCAAAAGTTATTTTAAATAGATATGACATTGCATCAAGTTCTATAGTGAACTGATAATTATTTCAATTCATTTTAACCAATTAAAAAAGCTCTCCTATATTGGGAGAGCTTGGGTCTAGTGATGATATTTCTGTAAGCCATGTTTTGTACCATTGTACTGCGAACGTGTACTAGAAACACTCGTACGCTGGTGGTAACCATCTGTCTACATACTATCTAAAGTATGCCTTAAATATACGTTGAATTCCGCTAAATAAGTGCTCCTACCTAATTTGGATTGCTCACTCGAGGGGTTTACCGCGTTCCACCTTTTATATTTCTATAAAAGCTACGTCACTGTGGCACTTTCAAACTAATCTAACCGTATCCTAAGACTTAGGTTATTTCATTGCCGTCAACTTAATGCCTTGACTTATTGTTTCATCAAGCACGAACACTACAATCATCTCAGATTGTGTGAGCATGGACTTTCCTCTATATCGCTATAGCGATTACCCGAAACACCATCCCAAGAAGTATATCATTATTTTAGTTGTTAAACAAATAAAATAAGATAAGTTTTGAAAAAATCAAAACTTATCTTTATGTAGATGATATGAAATCTACGCTAATAACATTTCATCAGCTCAATGCACGTGTATGTTATTTTCCGAAAACTGCTTTTTCTAGATTAGATATTCGTTTTAGAATATCTACATTGTTATTGTTGTTATTATTGTTATTACTTTTAGTTGTTGCATTACTGTTTGAAGAGAAATTTTTATTTTCTTGTGGTCTCGATGTAGCAACACGTAAACGTAACTCTTCTAATTCTTTTTTTAGTTTATTGTTTTCTTCTGAAAGTTTTACAACTTCATTATCTAAATCTGCCATCTTTTGATAATCTGCTATAATATCGTCTAAGAAGGCATCTACTTCTTCTCTTCTATAGCCACGAGTCATAGTTTTTTCAAAATCTTTTTCATAAATATCTTTTGCTGATAATTTTAATGAAACATCTGACATTTTTTCCACCTCATTCAAAACTTTGTTCTTGAGACCACTGTAAGTCGTTGATGAACTCAGTTAATTCATCGAACGTCACAATATCACAAGTATAATTTGTTTTTTCCATAAAATCAACTAACATGTGCTTAAAGAACTTAGGACTAGCTTCTTGCTCTTCATCGTAAATTAAAAGTGTCTGATCTGTATGATCTAACATGAATTGATCCGTTTGTTTAAACTGATGTGGGCCTTCATATGGGACATGGAACACACTGTCAACGAAGTCTGCTTTTTGTGTAATGTTATTATACTTAGCTTGATTCTGTTCGTTCCACCTTTCACTATGTCCATAAAAAGGCGTTATTATACCTAATTTTAGATCAGGGTGGCTCGCCTTCAATTCAAGAACCACTTCTGCCGTCCATAATTCTATACCCATCTGTCCTTGTATTAATACCCACTCTAACCCTTCTTCAATCAACTGATTTAATTTATGTTCGATAAATTTCTTTAAATAACTAACCTCTGGTGCATCATCTTTGAATATGTTGAGTTCAAATGATTTATAGCCAGTAACATAAATTGTTTTTATCATAAACAAAACTCATTTCTTTGAATATAACTTAAATCATATTGTACAGCTTTTAATTTTTCTGTGAACAATTTTCGGCTTGTACGTTTGAAATGGCATTCAACTGAAAGTGACTCGATATTTGAAATTAAAAGGTCGAACTTCTTTTTGTTCATATATTGTAATTGAAGGATTTGTGATTCTCGATTCAAAAGTGTGTTTAAGCGTTGGTCTATCTCAGTGGTAAACGGTACAACAGTAGAATAAAAGTCGTAATCTTCTCCTGATGCTTTCACGGATTCATACCTTTCTTGCATTAACAAAACATCATTTAATAGTTGTGTAATAATTTGTTGCATTGAGACTTCCCCCTACATTTCAAATTTACCATAAAATTGATTTTCAGTCATTTTTTAAAGAGTCGCCTAACATTTACCTTATATTACTATAATATTTTGTTTCAAATATTGTTTAATTGGGCAAAGCACGTTAAAATGTATGTGATGTATTTGTAAATACATTGGTTCAAATTTCATAGTTTGGAAAAAATTGCTGCACTCATGTATAATGGAGCAAGTTTTTGATTTCCTAACTAAAGTGGTGAAAATAAATGAATTACCCAAATGGAAAGCCATTTAATGGAAATAAGTCTCAAGACGGACGAACTCATCAGGGGCAAACTAGTAAAATTGATTACGGTGGCAGAGGTATGTCGCTAGAAAACGATATAGAATTGTCGAATACTTATTATTTGAATCATGGTATAGCTGTAATACATAAGAAACCTACACCCGTTCAAATAGTAAATGTTCACTATCCGATGAGAAGTAAAGCTGTTATAAATGAGGCTTATTTCAGAACGCCGTCGACTACCGACTATAACGGTATTTATAATGGCCGATATTTAGACTTTGAAGCGAAAGAAACGAAAAATAAAACGTCCTTTCCTTTAAATAACATGCATGATCATCAAGTGAAACACATGGATGCCTGTTATAAACAAAACGGAATTGTCTTTTTATTAATTCGTTTTAAATCGCTCGATGAAGTTTATTTGCTTCCATATTCTAATTTCAAAATGTTTTGGGAAAGACACATTAACGAAATTAAAAAGTCGATAACGGTTGAAGAAATAAGAAAAAATGGTTACTATATTCCTTATCAGTATCAACCACGATTGAATTATCTCAAAACAGTTGATAAGTTGATATTAGATGAAAGTGAGGACCGCGTATGACGGAGAAAAAGAAGACTTCCCAGTCTAACAGTAAGAATGGAAAGTCTGAGCAAAAACAGAATAGGAATATAAAACGAACGATAATTAAGATAATTGGTTTTCTAATTATTGCATTTATCGTTTTAGCATTAATTGGTATCTTGTTATTTGCGTATTATGCTTGGAAAGCACCAGCATTTACGGAATCAAAATTACAAGACCCTATTCCAGCAAAGATTTATGATAAAGATGGCGACTTGGTTAAGACGTTAGATAATGGACAGCGACGCGAACACGTTAATTTAGATGAGGTTCCGAAAACGATGAAAGAAGCGGTATTAGCTACTGAAGATAATCGTTTCTATGATCATGGCGCGTTAGACTATAAACGACTGTTCGGTGCAGTTGCTAAAAACGTAACCGGTGGTTTTGGAGCTGAAGGTGCTTCGACGCTGACACAACAAGTTGTTAAACGTTCATTTTTAACCGATCAAAAATCAATAGCACGTAAAGCACAAGAAGCATATTTGTCTTATAGATTAGAGCAAGAGTACAGTAAAGATGAAATATTCGAAATGTACTTAAACAAAATCTACTATTCTGACGGTGTTTATGGTGTTAAAGCTGCTGCTAAATACTATTTCAACAAAGATTTGAAAGATTTAAATTTAGCTGAATCCGCTTATCTTGCTGGTTTACCACAGGTGCCAAATACTTATAACATCTATGAACATCCAAAAGAAGCAGAATCACGAAAAAACACTGTTCTTTATTTAATGGAATATCATAATAGAATTACAAAAGAACAGAAAGAAAAAGCTCAAAATACTTCTGTTGAAGATAACCTAGTTCAACGTTCTTCTGAAGAACGTGAAGTAAGTGAAGATAACTCAAATCCAGAATATGATTCATATATTAACTTTGTAAAATCTGAACTTATGAACAACAAAGCATTTAAAGACCAAGATTTAGGATCTGTATTAAATAGTGGTATTAAGATTTATACTAATATGGATAAAAATGTTCAACAAACATTACAAGACCGTATTAATAACGGTAGCTATTACAAAAATGATGACCAACAAGTAGGATCTTCTATTGTAGATAGTGAAAATGGAGGTCTAGTTGCTATATCAGGCGGTAGAAATTATAAAGATATCGTAGATAGAAACTTAGCGACTGACGCACACCCTACCGGTTCATCACTTAAACCATTCTTAGCATATGGTCCAGCAATTGAGAATATGTCATGGGCGACAAACCATGCAATTCAAGATGAGGAAGCATATCAAGTAGATGGCGTTACTTTCAGAAACTATGATACAGAAAGCCATGGTAAAGTTAAACTTTATGACGCACTTCGTCAAAGTTTCAACATTCCAGCACTTAAAGCATGGCAGTCAACTAAAGAAAACGCTGGTAATGATGCACCTAAAGACTTTGCTAAAAATGTAGGTCTTGACTATGAAGGAGATATTGGCCCATCTGAAGTACTAGGTGGTTCAGCATCCGAATTCTCACCTACCCAATTAGCTTCTGCCTTTGCAGCAATTGCAAATGGTGGCGAATACAATAATGCTCATTCAATTAAAAAAGTCGAAAAACAAAACGGCGAAACTATTGAATATGACCATACAAGTAAAAAAGCAATGAAAGATTCAACTTCTTACATGTTAGCTGAAGTATTAAAAGGTACATTTGAAGCATACGGTTCAGCTTATGGCCATAATATTTCTGGCGTTAACATAGCTGCAAAAACTGGTACAGGTACTTATGGTGCTGAAACTTATCAACAATACAACTTACCAGATAATGCTGCTAAAGATGTTTGGATTAACGGATTTACACCAAAATACAGTATGTCTGTATGGATGGGATTCAGTGAAGTTAAACAAGGTGGTACAAACTCCTTTGTTGGCCATGAAGAACAAGAATACCCACAATATCTGTTAGAAGATGTTATGGATAACATTTCACCAAGAGATGGTAAAGACTTCAATAAACCTGATTCAGTAAGTGGAGATTCGAAAGATTCATTATCTGTTAAAGGTAGTCCAGATGACAATACAACATCGAATAAACCTCAAGGACAAGGTGGAGGCAGCAGTTCTTCATCAAGTTCAAATAGCAGTGATAGTTCTAGTAGTTCATCAAATAGTACAAACGGTCAAAGTGCCGCAAGATAGTACTTAATTAAATACAGTGAGTCTTAGACGAAGGTAAATTAACATTATTAATTTAAAATAATTAATATCCACATGTCTAAAATAAAAAACACACTCGACGCTAAGTATAGCGCTGAGTGTGTTTTTTATTTTGACTATTCATAACGATATTGTTTTCCTATATAAAAAAGCACGGTATATTCAAAAGAATTAAACATTTCCAATGAACACCGTGCATATTAATTATTTTTTATTTTTACGACGAATTTGATACGATGCATTCATTTTAATAAGTTCTGACTTTAATGTTTTCATTTGACTATAACCCATAAAGTGATATTTTCTTGCTATCATATAATTGTAGCGTTCTTCAAAATTCATCGGTACAACAGGATAATCATCTAGCTCTTGAAATTCAAGGTTATCAATATTATTTATTTGTTTAAAATATTGTTCAATTAAATCAAAGTAATCATCTAGCAATGCTTTCGCTTCAGTTGATTTTAATTGCTTTGCTTTTGCAAAATAATCAAGTTGATCTTCTAAAATTTTAAAATGTTCTTTTGTAATCATTATATTTATGCCTCTTTCACATTGGCTTTATAGCGTTTTTGTCCTTCTCTACATTCTTCAAATAATGGACAAACATCACATTTAGGGCTTCTTGCTAAACAATGATAACGCCCAAAAAAGATGAGTTGATGATGTGTTTTATTCCAACGCTCTCTAGGAACTACTTTACATAATTTATCTTCTACCTGCCTAACGTTGTCTTTCCATCTACAAATACCTAAGCGTTTAGAAATGCGTTCAACATGTGTATCAACAGCTAGGGACGGTTCGCCAAAAGCAACACTCATGACCACATTTGCTGTTTTCCTACCAACTCCTGCTAAACTTTCTAGTTCACTATGTGTTTGTGGAATTTCACCATCAAATTTATCTAAAAGCGACTTACATAATTTTTGAATATTCTTAGCTTTATTTCTATATAGACCGATTGTGCGAATATCATTTTCTAATTCTGAAATATCTACGCTTAAATAATCCTCAGGCGTTTTGTATTTTTTGAATAGTTTATCTGTTAATTTATTTACTGAAATATCTGTAGTTTGAGCAGATAATAATACTGCAATGGTTAATTCAAAGGGATTATCATGTTTCAGTTCACATTCAGCATTGGGAAACATCTCAGCAATAACATCCACCATTTCTAATGCTTTTTTGTTACTTATCATTTGGATTCTCTCCATTCAACCAATCAAATTTGGGTACTTTTGTTACGGTATGCTTCATTTTAGGTTGATTAAATTGACGGCTAATCTTTTTCGAGTCTTCAATCGTTTTGACATTATTTTTCTTCCAATTGAGCAGAATACGATCCATGTATTTAAAACTTAATTTGTTTTGACTTGTTGCTTCATCAAGGGCAGCTTGAATCACGCTTAAACCATGATTATCTATGTCTAACCATTGATTTAAAGTTTCCATTTCAAATGGAGATAACGGTCGTGCAAAAGCTTGTTCGATTTGTTGAAATAACGTATTAAAATCTACTTCAGATTTTTCTTCGTCATGTTGGACTTCCATTTCTTCCATGATTTCACTTAATTTATTATAAAATGGATTCAGGTTCATATATTCTGTGAATTTTCCTTCTTCGTCTTTATTTACTTTTAGTTCTAGCAAATCGCTTTGAATTAAACTTTGAATGACAGAAGTAATTGCCTTGGAATCTAGAGATGACCCTTGTTGTAATGATTCAATGGAAGGCTGTTTGTTAGATGTTTCTGAAGCATGTATAAGTTTAATTAAAATTACTAATTCCGTTTCATTTATACCTAATTGATTATAATTATTTAATAGTTCTTGTCTAATAATTACTGGTCTAACTTTAAGTTGTTCGCTATTCAAACATGCGCCCTCCTTTCATTAATTGCGTTATAAAAACGTCCAGCCATAGATAATAGACTGGACGAATGTTGATATATATAATGCTTATGGATATAAACGATTTAATAAACGTGGGAATGGAGCAGTTTCACGAACATGCTCTACGCCTGATAACCAAGCTACAGTTCTTTCTAAGCCTAATCCGAATCCGCTGTGAGGCACACTACCGTAACGACGTAAATCTAAATAATAGCTGTAACTTTCAGCGTCTAATTCAAATTCATTTAAACGTTGTTCAAGTAGTTCGAGATCGTTAATACGTTCTGAACCTCCGATGATTTCACCATAGCCTTCTGGTGCAATTAAATCAGCACACAAGACGGTGTCTTCATTTTCAGGGTTTGGTTGCATATAGAATGGTTTGATTTTTGTTGGATAATTTGTGATGAATACAGGTAAATCATAATGATTGGCAATTGCAGTTTCATGTGGCGCACCAAAATCTTCGCCCCATTCAATATCATCAAAACCTTGTTCTTTTAAGAATACGACGGCATCATCATATGTGATACGTGGAAACGGTGTTGATACTTTTTCTAATTTTGAAGTATCACGTTCTAATGCGTTTAATTCTAACTTACAGTTATTTAAAACAGATGTAACAACGTGTGTAACATATTGTTCCTGTATTTCTAAGCTTTGGAAATGTTCACAAAATGCCATTTCTGGTTCAATCATCCAAAATTCAATAAGATGGCGACGTGTTTTTGATTTTTCAGCACGGAATGTTGGTCCGAATGAAAATACTCTGCCGTGCGCCATAGCTGCCGCTTCCATATAAAGCTGCCCACTTTGAGATAAAAATGCATCTTGATCAAAATATTTTGTATGGAACAACTCGCTTGTACCTTCAGGTGCACTTGCTGTTAAAATTGGTGGATCAATTTTTGTGAAACCATTATCATTAAAGAATTCATAAGTTGCACGAATTATTTCATTTCTTATTTTCATAACTGCGTGTTGTTTTTTAGAACGTAACCATAAATGGCGGTGGTCCATCAAGAATTCTGTACCGTGATTTTTTGGTGTGATTGGATAATCATGCGCTTCTGAAATCACTTCAATAGATGTAACTTGCATTTCATAACCAATATCTGAACGATTATCTTCACTGATGACACCTGTAATATAAAGTGAGCTTTCTTGAGTAATATCTTTAGCTTTTTGGAAAGTGTCTTCATCAACTGCAGCTTTGGCAACAACACCTTGCATAAATCCAGTCCCATCTCTTAATTGCAAGAATGCGATTTTACCACTTGAGCGTTTGTTTGTTAACCAAGCGCCTATTGTAACTTCTTGGTCGATATACTGTTTTGCTTCTTTTATCGTTATATTCATAACCAGTCTCCTATTATATTGTAGTTTTCTATGCTTTATCCTTATATATTTTAACAAAATCCATATATAAGTTCTAGTTGTGAACGCTATGTTTATGAGTTATTCTCATCTTTTTTTAATTTTTTAAGGATGCTAGAAAATTGTTTAATATCTCCTTTGTTTTGGCGATAACTTTCTAAAGATTGCTCGAAAAATTGTTTGTAGTTACTTCTGATTAAACGATCATCAAAAGATACAATAATTCCTTTGTCGTTTTCACTACGTATCAATCTACCAAGACCTTGTCTAAAACGTGTTACAGCATCTGGTAAAACGTATTCTTTAAAAGTTGAAGTAAACTCTGATTCCATAAGCCAATATTTAGTATTATTTTGATTCATAAATGGTAATTTAGCAATCATGACACATTTAATTCCGTTTGATTCAAAATCAAACCCTTCGAAAAAGGTTCCCGTACCAAGTAATATCGCTTTATTAAAACTATTAAATTGCTGAACTATTTTATAATTTTGATTTTGTTGTTGTGTTAATACGACATAATCTTCAAATTCGGGTAACTCATTTAATAGTTCTTGTACCATGTGCATCATTTTATAACTTGTGAATAGTATCAAACATTTAGATTCAACAATATTCACATATTCAATCACATAATTGACGATTGAACTTACATAATCATTAATATTTTTATAATTATAAGAAGTTACGTCATTTGGTATGAATACTGTAGTTTGATTTGGAGACATCACTGTAGAGTCTATTTCATAAGTATTAAAGTCTATATCTTTGTTGAACCAATGTCTGAAATTATCAAATGTATGGTTGAAAGTTAACGTACCTGATATGAAAGTAAGGGAATTGAATTTATCTAACACTTGTTTTGTTAGTATTTCTTTCACACCATAATCTTTCACATTTAATTTAATCGTTGATTTTTGATTTAAGTTTTTGATTGAAAGATAACTTGTATGATTGTTTTTGAGACTTTGTTCTATTTCTTTAAAACGATCATTAATATATAAAAATTGCTTGCGTACAGATTTAATTGATTTATGACTCATTCCATTGAAAAACTCCAACGTCATATTTAACTTGTGAATAATAGCATGTAAATCATTTAAAATTGGCGTGACATCAAAATGATACACGAAATGCAATTTATGAACTTCGTCATCTTGGATTTCTGAAGCGCGAATGATTTCATACATCGTTGAGAATAATTTTTCGTTCAAATCGTGAATTTCGTTAACTGTAGTTTTCAAACCAAATACATCTATTGGTGGTATATCTAACTTTTCTAATATTCTTTGCTGTTCTAGATTATCAATAGATTTAAGTAGTTTTTCATTTTCTGTCTTACCTATTAAGCCTAGTTGGTATTTAATATCTGAATAACTAAGTTCGTTTGTAACTTGATTCAAAGCATAATCTGGTAATCTGTGAGCCTCATCTATAATACAGTCATCAAATAATTGATAAATTGAATTATCGTGTGTTGCATGTATTAAATGTGCATGATTTGTGATGCCTATTTGTATATTTTGTGCGTTTCGCTTAATGAAATTGAAATAATTGATGTCATTACGAACAGGTACATATGTTTCTAGTTTTTGTTCGAAATACATCTTCTGTCCGCCTTTTAAATCTAATTCTTGTATGTCACCTGTAGCTGTTTCTGTTATCCATATAAGCAATTGCATTTTTAGAATACTAACTTCGTAGTTGCTAGAATCTTCTTTTAATATTTGGCTAATTAACCCTAATGAAATATAATCTCTCTTACTTTTAATTAAAGTTGCGTTAATCTTGAAATCTAATGCACGTTTTAATGCTGGAATATCTTTTTCTAATAACTGATTTTGTAATAACTTCGTATTAGTAGAAATCATTACATGCTTGCCAGTTTCAATATTATACATAAGCGAAGCTAGCAAATAAGCAAAGGATTTCCCGCTTCCTAAAGGTGCCTCAATCATTGCCTTTTCACTGTGCATGAGTTGTTCTAATATAATTTCAGACAGATATAACTGTTGTGGTCGGTATGTTAACCCTAGTTCTTTTGTTACGTGTGTGTATAGTTCTTTTAATGTTCCGTTAAAATTAACAGTCGGTGCTTTAAAGTCGATTTGTTTTTTATATATAATTTGTTCAAATTGCTCATATTGATTGTCTAGTGGCTGTACACTATGATTACGCACCATTTCGAATAAAATATCCTGTAAATCATATTTTAAGTTTTTGCTGAGATAGTATAGTTGTTTAAGTGTATCTAACGGTAGCGATTCGAATTTAGCAAAAGCCATAATCATTAATTTTGCTGTTGTTGCAGCATCTTCATCTGCCCTGTGCGCATTTGTTAAAACGATGCCGTGAGTCTCTGCTAATTCACTTAATTGATAGCTTTTATCTGTTGGAAACGCAACTTTAAACAATTCTAAGGTATCCATAACTTTTTTTGGACGATATTTAATATTGCAATTTTTAAATGATTTCTTTATGAAATTCAAATCAAAAGCGACATTGTGCGCGACAAATATACAATCTTTTATTTGCTTGTATATATCTTCGGCAACTTCATGAAAATATGGCGCTTGATTTAACATGTCTTCTTCTATCGACGTTAGAGCTTGAATAAAAGGAGGAATTTCTAAATCTGTTTTTATCATTGAATGATATGTGCCAATAATTTTGTTTTCGCGAACAAATGTAATACCTATTTGAATAATTTCATCATAATCTAATTGATTACCTGTTGTTTCTAAGTCGACAACAGCATAACACGGTTTTGTCATTTGGATTCCTCCTTTCATCGTTGTTTTGTTTATATTTCGATATCTGCACTCATTAATTGATGTTTTTGATTATCTTCATCATTAACAATTAAATAGCCGTTTTTGTCAATGTCTATTGCTTCGCCTTGGAACTGATTACCGTTTTCAGTAAATTTTAATCGCTTGTTCCAAATATTTGAGACCTCTATATATTCTTGACGAATTGTGGAAAATGGTTCTTTTAAAAATTGTGCGTAACGATATTCTATTTGTTGTATAAGTAATTTTAAAAATTCGTAGCGATTTACTTTTTCATTTCCTTGTATACGCATACTTGTTGCTTTTTGTGAAAGTTCACCGTCGAAATCTGTTTGTGTTTGGTTCATATTAATACCAATACCACAAATAACCGCTTCTATACCATCACTGTTCGCCACCATTTCTGTTAAAAAACCACATACTTTTTTACTATTAATATAAATATCATTTGGCCATTTAACAGAAACTGGAGTTTTGCTGAAAGCTTGTATAGCATCACGAATCCCTAATGCCATAAATAAATTGAATTTTGTAATCATATCGAACGGGACATTAGGGCGTAATACAACCGACATCCACAAACCTTTCCCCCGTGTAGATAACCATGGTCGATTGAAGCGACCTTTGCCTTTTGTCTGTTCGTCACTAAGTATTAAAAAAGTATCAGTATTACCTACTAATTTTTGTTTTGCTAGTAACTGTGTGGAATCTATATTTTCGAACACTTCAATATGCTTAAATAGTTGCTGTGTTTTTATACTAGGTATGACAATTCCACTATACCATTTATCAGGAAGTTGTATTAACCGATGACCTTTATGATTTATTGATTCAATTTGACAACCTTCTAATTTTAGTTGATCTATAACTTTTTTAACTGCAGTTCTGGAAATAGATAAGTGTTCAGCAATAAATTGACCTGAAATATATTCAGGTTGATATTGATACAACATGTGTATCACATCTTTACTATATTTAGACATGTGTTTTCACCCACTTTATTAGTTCAGGTTTAATGTTGTTCACTTCACCTGTTATAATAGCACACTCAATTTCTCGTAATGTTGATTTGAGCCATGGTCCACTGGGTTTATCAACTAATGTTAAAATATCTTTGCCGTTGATATCCATTTCTTTTCTCGAGTGTATTGGCAATACTCGTGCCATTTCTATAATTGCTCTGTTATTTATGATAAATGGAGAGTTTGTTACTATTTGATTCTCTTTAAAAGTATCTGCATAACTCAATACTTCTAATATATCTTCTTTACCATAATCATAAACAAATAATTTAAGTTGCCTTTTTGTTTGTACTTTAGGAATAGTTTCTATTATCTGAATGATTTTATTTATATATTTTTTCTCTTGGTTACTCATTTTTAAATCTGAAATATTTGAAGTTATGTCAGGTTGTTGGACTTTTAATAATGCAATAAATACTGTAAGAGGCATCGGTTGTTCTATGATAACTTCCGATAAATCAAAATATTTAAAGAAAGGCATATAAGAAAATGCTTTAAATTGCTTTAGATTATTAAAAGTTTGCTTAATTGCGATGCCAAGCATTAACTTCTTAAGCTCAACAACAATTCGTTCAATTGATAAATGACTAATATCTGAAATAAGTTGCTCCATAGCTTTAAAGGTATCAGGATCTAATTCAAAATCTAATTGAGACTGAAAGCGTAACCCTCTAATGATACGTAATGCATCTTCATTAAAGCGCTCTGACGGATTACCCACTGTTCTGATTATTTTATCAACAATGTCTTGTTGCCCATTAAAATAATCATGGATCTGATATTGCATGTCCATAGCAATCGCATTCATTGTGAAATCTCTGCGTCTCACATCTTCAAATAGATTTCTTACAAAATAAACTTCATTAGGTCGACGGTGATCGATGTATTCACCTTCAGCGCGAAAAGTTGTCACTTCATATTGTTCGCCTTGGTAAACAACATTAATAGTGCCATGTTCCCTGCCTATTGGGATGGTTTTTTCAAATACCGACTCGATTTCGTCCGGAGTGGCACTTGTTGTGATATCAATGTCGTGAATTGACTTATTCATGATATAGTCTCTAACAGAACCACCTACAAAGTAAGCTTGAAAGTCGTGTGATTGTAGTCTTTCTAAAATAGGTTTAGCTTTTTCAAATAAATTATTAGTCATTGTTACCCTCTAACATTTTTTTGTAGTAATATTCATATTGATCAGCAATTAAATCAGAGGAGAAACGAGCCGATACATCTTGTAACATATTTTCTTGGATGTTTTTATAAAGTTTTGTATCAGTTAATAATTTAATTGCATATTCACTCGCTAGTTTACTATCTCCTACATCTACTATAAAGCCAGTTTCATCGTGTTTAATGACTTCCTTTATACCTCCTGCTGTAGAACCAATAGGTACGACGCCAGATTTCATCGCTTCTAATAAAGTCAGCCCGAAACTTTCCTTTTCGCTTAAAAGTAATACCAAGTCTGATATTTGATAGAACTCGCTTACCCAATTTTGTTTACCTAAAAATAAAACTGCATCTTCAATGCCTAAATCACGTGCTTTCTGCTTCATATCCATCAATTCTGGACCATCACCTAATAATATTAACTTTGAAGGTATCGCTTGATGAACTTTTGCAAAGGTATCTATTATTGTATCAATTCGTTTAACTGCTCTAAAGTTAGATACATGTATTAATACCTTTTCACCCGGTTTTATACCGTAACAAGTTTTCAAACGTTCATCGTCCTGAGTGGCTTGATCTGGTTTAACAGGAAATTCTTTCTCTCTAACGAAATTATATATAGGCACAATACGTTTATCTGTTTCAATGATATCGTATGTTTGCTCTGCAAGTGATTGACTCACGCTTGTAACGATATCACTACCTTCTATACCAAATTTAATAGCATTTTTTAATGAATGATCATAACCTAAAACGGTGATATCTGTACCATGAAGTGTAGTCATAATTTTTATATCTTTATTAGACATATGTTTTGCTAAAATACCACATACTGCGTGAGGAACAGCATAATGCATATGTAATAAATCTAAATCATATTCATTAATAACTTCTGCTATTTTTGTACTTAATGTAATGTCATAGGGTGGGTATTGAAAAACTGCATATTGATTCACTTCTACTTGGTGAAATGTAATATTTGGTAATGGTTTACGTATTCTAAAAGGAATATTAGAAGTGATGAAATGAATATCATGTCCACGTTCAGCAAGTTTTATGCCTAACTCTGTAGCTATAATGCCTGAACCACCCATAGATGGATAACAAGTGATGCCTATTTTCATAAGGCGGGACATCCTTTCTTATTTGATTATATTATTTACGTTCAAATCTATTTTTATCTCGAGTATTAAATTTTTCCATTGTTTCATCAAAACTTTCAGTTAAATCTATATCTAAAGAATTCGCAATACACATTAATACGAATAAATTGTCACCGAGTTCTGCTTTAATTGTATTTTCGGCTTCTGACGATTTTTTCTTTTTCTCACCATAATAATGGTTAATTTCTCTCGACAATTCACCTACTTCTTCAGTTAGACGTGCAAGGTTTGCCAAAGGAGAAAAGTATCC
This sequence comes from Staphylococcus sp. mip270_02, assembly GCF_054031535.1. Taxonomy (NCBI): domain Bacteria; kingdom Bacillati; phylum Bacillota; class Bacilli; order Caryophanales; family Staphylococcaceae; genus Staphylococcus; species Staphylococcus sp. mip270_02. The sequence goes on along the minus strand of NZ_CM132934.1, from coordinate 1,819,661 downwards.
AGTTTTGAATTGACCAATGTAGTCATCAACTTCTGTTTGCATATCTTTCATAGATTTCATTTTAAACGCCTCACATTCCTTTAGGTTTCTTATATAGTATAGACTAATTTTATGTTTCATGCATTATTCCTGCAACAGTTAAGGCTTATGTCATACATATTTAAACTAATTGATTGTCTAGTATGATTTTTGTAATTTCATAAACATTTTGTGATATTTTATGCGATATTAAAAATGCTATAACATATTGGATCTGAATTAATAAAAACAATCTATTAAATTAAGCATAAAAAAGGAGGCTAAGACATTTTTCGAATGTCCCAACCTCAAAATATTAGTTTAGTAATTATAATCTAACGTAAAATTGAGCCTTATAATAAGCTGTTTAAATGTTAGTCATCTAAGCTGAAGTAACGAAAACCTATTTCAAAATAAGGCTTCTGCATCACTTCAATTTATATTATTATTCACTAGATCTAGCGATAAGGATAAATCTTGCAAGTTCCGCTAAAGCTACTGCAGTTGATGCAACATAAGTCATTGCTGCAGCTGTCAATACTTTTTTAGCATGACGATATTCCTTTTCGTTAACAATGTTTAAGCTTTGAATTTGCTTCATAGCTCTACTACTTGCATTGAATTCAACCGGCAGTGTAACGATAGAGAAAAGGACAGCAAATGACATAAATGCAATTCCAATCCATAGCGCAGTTGAACCTAAAGTACTTTGTAAACTCGTTAAAATAATACCTGCAAAAACGGCTAAATAACCAATTGAGCTACCAAGGTTAGCCAGTGGTACTAACGATGTTCTAAATCTTAGGAAGAAATAACCTTGCGCATGTTGAATTGCATGGCCAACTTCGTGAGCAGCAATAGCTGTACCAGCAACAGAAGGTCTACTAAAGTTGGCTGGTGATAGTACAAGCACCTTTTTTCTCGGATCGTAGTGGTCAGTTAAGAAACCTTTACCTTCAACCACGTCAACATCATAGATACCATTTGCATGTAAAATTTCTAAAGCAACTTCTTGACCAGTCTTTCCACTTGTTGATCTAACTTGTGAATATTTTTCGTAATTAGATTTAACTTTATGCTGTGCCCATAGAGGCAACACCATTAAAATAACAAAGTATATAATCATATAGATAAAAGACAAAAACCTCACTCCTTTATAAACATTTTACTGTGAACATCAATGGTGGTCAAATATTTTATCTTTTTTAAATCGAGTTAAATATAAATAAAGTATTAATGGAATTACGCTTAACCAAAATGCGAGGTAGGCAACACCTTCTAAATGACTTGCAATAAAATCATAATAAGGATATTGCATAAATACATAATCTATAATGTCATTATGAAACACCCATATCATAGCAATTACAAAACCAATAATTGAAATTTTGAATCTCGGATAAAATATAAATGCTTCGATCGCCATAATGCCATGTGAGAGTATGAGCATACATCCTGTGATTGTAACCGTGTCATATTGAATAAACATGATTATATTCATTATAACTGCCCAAACTCCGTATTTAATAAGTGAGACGAAAGCAAGGGCTTCAAATACTGGGATATTCTTACCTAATATGAATGTAATAATTACGAAACATAAAAACAGTGAAGCGGTTGGACTATCTGGTACAAATATTTTAAATTGAGTTTCAGTCATACTTAATTGCTCACCGTACCATATGTAACCATAGATTGTACCTAACAAATTACACAAAAGTAAAAAGTAAAGTATGCCTTTGTGATACAACATTAATTCCCAAAGTGATTTTATATTCATACTGTCAATCCTTCGTTGTTATATTTACATTTCTTAATTTAAAAGTATTAAGGATTTGTGATAATTGATAAAACAAATCGCTATCATGTAATTGTAAGCTTAAATCAATATTATCTTGCAAATGTGTGATGATAGAAGATTCATTTTGTTTTGAAAGCGGAATTCGATAGATGTCTTGAATATATAACGCATAATATGGTGAATGTAATAATTGTTTAATGAGTAAGTCATCTAATCTCGCTTCCCTATCTTGTTCAACATTAAAATTCAGCTTAATATCAAAAGATAATTGATTGAGAGCGATGTGCTCGAAAATCTCATTACTATTAATCATTTGTTGGTCTTTATAATTAAATTTAATACCATATTGCTCAGTGTGTAACATAGAAATTTCAAGCGTATTATGATTGTCGATACGTTCATCTACGAAATGTACGTTTTGTAGTAATTCTGGCGAAGATTTGAGTAAGTTCAATACCCATACACTAATCCTAGACTTGAATTCATATTGAAAGAGTAAATACTCTATGAAAGTTGCTTTTGATTGTTGTAGGGTATCAAACATTTAACTCACCTTCCTATACTAGAAAGACGTCAGTCTTTCCGCTTCATCATGCCATGTCTCATTAGATGGTTCTAATTCAACTAATTGGTCTAATAGCTTTTTCGCTAATTCAATTTGACCAATTTCTATTACATAAAAATAATAGTCACTTAAAAATGCAGATTGTGTTTGTAATGTGTCGTATGCTAATTCAAAGAAATGCTGTGCTTCTTTATCGCGTTCTTCTTGTCCCAATGCATAAGCGAGGTGCCACATAAATACTGGATCTAAGTCTTCTTCATCTACATATTTCAATAATCCAATAAGTGACTCATAATCTTCTTCTTGTCTATATAGATCACTTAATATCAATAATGGTTCTTGGTACGCGTTATCAACTTCAAGTGCTTGAATTAATAATTGAACGCCTTCATTAGCGTCTCCGTGTTCTATTTGGATGCTACCAGTGGATACCATCAATTCTTTATAGAATTGCGTTAATCTTAATCCTTCTTTACCGATTTCGATTGCGTCGGCGTGATTATGTTCGTTTTCATATAACTGTTGTAAATAGAAATATGCTTGTAGAAAGTCAGGGTCTTTAGATAATAGCGTTTGAACTAATTTAATAGCTTCTTGTGATAGATCATTTTTTTCATAAGCGATGGCTTTTTTGAAATAATCTTCTGAATCCATTTCATCTTCATTGATTTCATCAAACATTTTAATTGCATCACTGTAGTTACCGCTTTGCAAGCTACAATCAGCTAAACGTGAAAATAGATTTACACCGTTTACTTCATATTCTCCCGTTTCAAGCACGGTTTCATATTCTGAAGTTGCTCGTAAATATTGACCATCAAAGTATAATATCTCAGCAAGTGCGTAATGTATGATTGGATCATTTGGCTCAATATCAATCGCTTCATCAAGTTTACTAATTGCAACTTCAAGCATATTTAATTGTTGATATAAATCTGCCTCTAACATTAACCGTTCTGTTGATATTTCAACTTCACTTAAATATTCTAACGCTTCATCAGTGTGGTTTTCAGCCATTAATCCTTCAATAAAGTATATTAATAATTCACTTTCATCAGGATATTTATGGTAAAGCGTACGGAATACTTCTAAACCTTGTGGCATCAATCCATAATTATATAATGTTTCACCTAGAATAAATAAAGCATCGTCCTTAGGGGAACTTAATGCATCATTAACACGTGTGTCTAGGTTCTCTAATTTTTGTAAGTTGATATCATCTATTAATTTATAGATATCTTCCATACTTTTATCCCTCTTTTTCTAATTGTTTTAACTTTGGTAAGAATCCTGGGAAAGAAACATTAACTGCGTCAAATTGATTAATGGTAATTGCTTCATTAGTTAAAAGTGAGGCAACTGCTAACATCATACCTATACGATGGTCTGTAAAGCTATCTACAGTTGCAGTTTGTTCTAAAGCTGATGGATGAATAATCATACCATCATTAGTTGGTTGTAACATAAAACCAAGTAAATTTAACATATTAGCGGTTGTATCAATTCTATTAGTTTCTTTTACTTTTAATTCTTCAGCTTCTTTAACCACGCTTGTACCATTAGCTTGTGTGCAAAGCAAAGCAACGATAGGAATTTCATCGATTGCTCTAGGCACTAAGTCACCATCAATATGAACAGGCTTCATGTCTGGAGAGTATTGCACTCGTATGGATGCAGTTGGTTCTGGTCCATCAGTTTGATTGAATAAAGTAATATTCCCTTCCATTTGTGTCACGATATCAATAATACCTGAACGAGTTGGGTTAATGCCAACATTGTGTATTGTAATATCACTTCCAGGTGTTATCAAGCCAGCTACAATAAAATACGCAGCTGAAGATATATCGCCTGGAACGTGAAAATCTACAGGTCTGATATGGTCAATGCCACGGGCAGGCATATCTATCAATTTGTCTTTTGTAGAAACAGGGATGTGATATTGTTGAAACATCGTTTCGGTATGGTTTCTAGAAGTATCAAATTCCTTAATTGTCGTTGGTTCTTCAGCGAATAGACTTGCGAATAGTATTGCGCTTTTAACTTGTGCACTGGCAACTTCCATTTCGTATGCAATACCTTTGATTTTAGCAGGTTTGATAATTAAAGGTGTATAGTTATTATCGATGCCTGTAATATTGGCTTGCATTAATTTTAAAGGTTTCATAATTCTGTCCATTGGTCGTTTGCCTATTGATTCATCACCAGAAAGAACAGTTTCTATACCTAGACCACTTAATAAACCAGCCACTAAACGTGTGGTCGTGCCTGAATTACCTGTATATAAAACTTGATGAGGTGTTTTAAAATGCTTAAATCCTGGTGAATCAATCTCTATTTTATCTTCAGATACTTTAATATCAGCACCTAATAACTTAAATATTTCAACAGTACGCAAACAATCTTCACCAAGTAATGGTTTATATATTGTTGATTTTCCTGAGGCTAGAGAACCGAGCATAATAGCTCTATGTGTCATAGATTTATCTCCAGGTACTTCGATTTCACCGACTAACGGTCCGTTAATATTTATTGTTTTACTGTTTGCCAAATCAGTCACCTACTTATTAAAATATGATTTAAATTCTGCGAAAGCTTTAGAAAGTGTTTTGTAATCAACATGTCTCACAATTGGATCTCCAATATCTTTGAGGAGTACCATTTGCACACCTTGTTCATCATTTTTTTTGTCGTTTAGCATTAATTTATATAAAGATTCAAATTCTAAATCATTAACAATATCTAACGGGTAGTTTAACCCCCTTAGATAATTCACATAATGTGCAATATTAAATGATTTATTTAGCATTATATTCGTAACTATAAATTGAAAAACGATGCCTATCATAACAGCATGTCCGTGTGGAATTTTAAATTTATATTCAACTGCATGACCAAATGTATGGCCTAAGTTAAGAAATTTACGGACGTTTGATTCCTTCTCATCTGCTACAATAATATTCAATTTTGTTTGAACACCTTTGTATAAATAATATTCAATTTCATCAAGTGATTTAAGCGCTTGTTCATCTGAGTACTGTGCCTCGATATGATTTACCGATTCAATATCATTTAACAAAGCGTGTTTATAAACTTCTGCGTATCCACTTAAAATTTCTGAATATGGTAATGTACTTAAAAAGTTCAAATCATAAATGACTGCTTTAGGTCTATAAAAAGCACCAATAAGGTTTTTACCGTGTTTAGAATTAATTCCAACCTTACCACCTACACTCGAATCATGAGCTAAGATGGTAGTTGGTATTTGAATGAAATCGACACCTCTTAATAAAGTAGAGGCAAGGAACCCAGTGAAGTCACCAGTGGCACCTCCTCCGATAGCAATTAAACAAGTATTTCTTGTTAGTTGTTTACTCAACAACGATTCAATCGTTTCTTCGTAAAAAGATAGCGTCTTCGTTGTTTCGCCAGAAGGTACAATAAGTTTATGAGCTTCATATTCACTAGCGATGAACTCAGTGATATGACTCCATTCGTTTTCAACTTTTTGATCAATGACAAGAACAATATCTTGATAATTTTTAATATAATCATGTAATTGATCAAGGGCATGATGTTCAATAATAATTGGATAGTTATTAGATTTATAAGTGGTTTCTAATTTCATGTAATCACCTAATTATTTCATAAATTTTAATTTATTGATTAGTATTCAATATTTAATAAGCGACGTTCCTTGATTTGCGATTGTAATTGCTCAATATGATTACATTGGAACTCTTCAAGTAATGCTTTTGCTAATTCAAAAGCCACTACGTTTTCAACAACAACACTTGCAGCAGGTACAGCACAGCTATCAGAGCGCTCAATTGACGCTTTGAATGATTCTTTTGTATTGATATCTACAGAGTTTAAAGGTTTATAAAGTGTAGGGATTGGTTTCATTACACCGTTAACTACGATAGGCATGCCATTAGACATTCCACCTTCAAAACCACCTAAGTGATTTGAACCTCTATAATAACCATTTGTCGTATCATATAATATTTCGTCTTGTATTTCGCTACCTGGCTTCTCTGCAGCTTTGAAACCTTCACCAAAACTTACACCTTTAAAAGCGTTGATACTCACTACACCCTGAGCAATTCTGCCATCAAGTTTGCGATCGTAATGTACATAACTACCTATTCCAACAGGGACGCCTTCAATTATAGTTTGAACTACTCCACCAATTGTATCGCCAGCTTTTTTAGCTGCATCAATTTTATCGCGCATAGCTTGTGCAATTTCATCATTAACGACGCGCACATCATTTTTATCAATATTTGATTTAATTGTATCGATATCATATTCAATATCATCTTTAATCCCACCGATTTCTACTACTCTACTATAAAAATTAATATCTAATTGTTTGAGTAATATTTTAGAAACTGCACCAACAGCAACTCGTGCAGCTGTTTCTCTTGCTGAAGAACGTTCTAAAACATTTCTTAAATCTCTGTGGTTATATTTCATGCCACCGATTAAATCTGCGTGTCCTGGACGAGGTTTAGTGATTACACGCTTCATATTATCTTGATCTTCTTCGCTGATTGGATCTGCACCCATAATTTTTTTCCAATGAGTAAAGTCATCATTAGTAACTATAAGCGTAATAGGACTTCCTAGAGTATAACCATTTCTCACGCCAGATACGATTTCAACAGCATCTTTTTCAATTTGCATACGTCTTCCACGGCCGTAACCGCCTTGTCTTTTAAACATTTCTTCGTTAATGTCAGCAACATTGATTTCTAAATTTGCTGGAACACCTTCAATAATTACAGTTAACTGTGGTCCGTGTGACTCACCAGAAGTTAAATATCTCATACTTTACCCACTCCGTTCTTTAGTACTTTAAATTGATATATGTTCTATATCTTATCATATTCAATTGTTCAAATTAACAGAAAAATTCACAAATAATAAATCTTCTTTAATTTTTACGGTTAGAATGTTATTTTTCAGTGTAACATTTAAACATTTTTATTAATATTGAATTTTGCTATTTTATGATTGTAATACCATAATTTTAAATGATTCATCATACATAAAGCTATGAAATAATATAAAAATTCACTATATTTCTTATTTTCAAAGACTCTAGATTGGAATTAAAAATTTCAAGTAACTTTGTTGTCTATTGTATTTATTTAACAGAACATTATAACTCAATCTTATAAAATATAAAAAACGATGATTTTTACAGGTATAAAGTAAAAATCATCGTTTATTTATTGTTTAAGACAACGTAGTCTCAAATTTTGTTCTATAAGTATTTAAATTATTCATATAACCATGCTTCACGTGCTTCTGTATAATCACTTAATTCTTCTGCTTTAAACCAAAGGTTAATTTCTTTATTAGCTGACTCTACTGAATCTGAACCATGAATGATATTTCTACCTACTGTTAAACCTAAGTCTCCACGAATTGTGCCTGGAGTCGCTTCAGACGGATTTGTTTTGCCGATGATGTGACGGGCAACGTTTACAGCATCTTCCCCTTCAACAACCATTGCAAATACTGGTGCTGATGTAATAAAGCTAATTAAATGTTTATAGAAAGGTTTATCTGTATGTTCTGCATAATGTTCCTCAGCAAGTGCTTGTGGCACAGTCATAAACTTACCACCTACAAGTTTTAGTCCTTTTCTTTCAATACGAGAAATAATTTCTCCTACTAGATTTCTTTGCACCGCATCTGGTTTAATCATTAAAAATGTTCTTTCCATTGTGTGTTTATCCCCCTGTTTGTTATGTATCAATGTCCTTTAATTTTTCAACAATATATAAAATTGTATATGTATCAAAATAAAAGTATGTTTTGAAGCACATTAATATATTAACAGGTAATTAAAGCGCTTTCAATGGTTTTCACACAAGTTATACATTTCTTTTTCCAACTTTTTTAATTAGTTTCTTAAATAATGGTTTTGAATCTTCATTTTCTAATTGATCAATTAAGTAAAGTGCCTTATCCAAATACTTGTCGCTGATTGCCTGAGATTGCTGTATGACATCAGAAGTCTTCACATGATTAATACAGTATTCGAACGTTTCTTGACTACTATTTACATTTAATTGTTGTATAATCCCTTTGAATTCTTCATTTTTTCTCATCTCTAACAGCACTGGAAGCGTTAGGTGACCGTTCATTAAATCACTACCAACTGGTTTACCCAATTTTTTTTCAGTGCTCGTGAAATCTAAGATATCGTCGACAATTTGAAAACTCATACCAATATAGTGGCCTATCATTTTTAAATTGCGAATTGTTTTAGCGTCTGCTCCCGAAGCAATTGCACCCACTTCAGTAGATAATTGAATAAGTAATGCTGTTTTACGATTAATTCTCCGTAAATAGTTGGTGATTGTTTGATTACCATTGAATTGGTCTTGGAATTGATATAACTCCCCCATACAAACTTCTACAATTGCACTAGATATGACGTTATGTACACGATTATCTTCGATGTTAGATATGTGCTCAAGTCCGCGAGCTAATAAGAAGTTTCCTGTGAGTATAGCTGTATTCTGATCCCATTTTTTAGCTATAGTTAAGCTACCTCTTCGTTTATCACTTTTATCTATAACATCATCGTGTACCAGCGTTGCCATATGAATAAGTTCAAGTGCTACGGCAACACGATAGACTTCGTCGTTTCTTTCTCTACCAAATTGGCTGCTTAAGATTACAAAGGCGGGTCTAACGCGTTTGCCACCAGATGAAAATAAATGATATGACGCTGATTCAAGAATCTTGTCATTACTTTTTATAGACTGCTCTAATTGCTTTTCAATTTTTTTTATTTCGCTGTTCATGTTTAACTTTGCCACGCTAATCACCTTTGGTTGATTCATTTTATTTATAGCCAAGGTGCATTGCTGCAACGCCACCTGTAAAGCTACGGACTTTTATGTTGCTGAAACCAGCTTGTGTAAACAAACGTTTCAATTTTTCTTTATCTGGAAAATCGAATGTAGATTGTTGTAACCATTCGTATTCGTCTTTGGATTTCGCAAATATTTTACCAAATATTGGCATTACAAATTTAAAATAAAGTTTATAGCATTGTTTGAAAACAGGTGTCGTTGGTTGGCTAGTTTCTAAACAAACAACCATTCCACCAGGTTTTAAAACGCGGTTTAGTTCTTTTAAAGTTGCTAAATAATCAGGAACATTTCTTAAACCAAATCCAATAGTAACGTAATCAAACTCGTTGTCTTCAAATGGTAAATTCATTGCATCACCATGTACAAGCTTTAAATTATGCATGTCTGAGGTCTTGCTTTTACCGACTTCAAGCATGTTTTCGCTAAAATCAACACCAATTACTTCGCCAGTTGGTCCTACTGATTTGCTTAATGAGATAGTCCAATCAGCAGTACCACAACATACATCTAGTGCTTTACTTCCAGCTTTAACGTTCATTTCTTTCATAACACGTTTTCTCCATGTCTTGTGTTGTTCAAAGCTAATGATATTGTTGAGTCGATCATATTTACCAGAAATATTTTGGAAAACATTGTGTACTTGTTCTTTTTTTGCTTTATTATCTGCCATGTTAATTACCTCTTTTTGAATGTATTTCAGCTTTTAATTTATCTATAAAACCATCTAGTTTTTCTTTAGAAAATTCGCCTAAGTAAGAAGGATGATGTTCAGCTAAACTCGCTATCATTTTGTCATTGATAAAATTAATATTAACTTCAGAGACATATCTTTTAATTGTAATAAACGGAAAAGTATTTTCAACTTTTAAAATATAGTCACTAATGTCGCTATTATCAATTGCGGCATGATGAATTGAAGATTTCATTTCATTTACTTCAACAATTGCTGTACTAATTTCTTTTTGATAAATTGGATCATTGAGTTTTGCTAATAATGTATAAAAATGAGCGCTTAACAAGTCGCCAATTAAAATAGATTTCTTAGACGATAACGTAGTTGAAACTTCGTCTAGATGACGCATCGCAGTATCTATTGTGAGGCAAGCTAATTTAGCTTCTTGAGGTATCTCATAAGAATCAAGTATTTCTGCTAATGCTTGATTGATATAGATTGGTTCATAATGATTTACACTGCTGAGTCGCTGTGTAATTTGAGTTTCTAATATGCTGAATGTCGTTTCCATGTTCACACCTCACGTTATTATCCATATACATATTAACATTATATAGAGAAAAATAAAATCAACGTAAATCAAAGTAAAGGATATTTATGTAATATATATTAAAAATACTCATGTGTTTGTGTAATTGAGTAATAGTTATATGTAAATTTGTTTAATAAACTCATTAATTTTCAGTAGTTATTTTACTACATTTATTTAAAATCGCTACTTCGAATGATATCACAATTATAAAGTTAAAAGATATATGATTTAAAGCTTTATAAAAAATTCTCTATAAAAAAAGAAAAAGCCCCTTGAAAAGGGCTTTACTTTGAGTAAAGAATTATTTTACTGCGTCTTTTAAAGCTTTACCAGCTTTAAATGCTGGAACTTTGCTTGCAGGGATATCAATTTCTTTACCAGTTTGAGGGTTACGGCCTTTACGAGCAGCGCGTTCGCGTACTTCGAAGTTACCGAATCCAATTAATTGTACTTTTTCACCTTTAGAAAGTGATGATTGAATTGATTCGAATACTGCATCTACAGCTAAGCCAGCTTCTTTTTTAGTTAAGTCAGCTTGTTCTGCAACAGCATTGATTAAATCTGTCTTGTTCATTATGAATTCACCTCCCCTAGGGTTAATAATGATAACTTAATATCATTATGCTATGACTTTAACACAACGATTACTGCTACTGCAATGATTTATGCGCAAAAAACGTTGAAATAATAGGATTTTGACAGTTAATTGATATAAATTAACTAAAAAGTGTAATAATACTTCGCTATTCTGCTTTCTTTCCTCGTCCCATCAAGTCTTTAACGCTTTCATCCACCGGTCTATTTTCAAACAATACACTATAAAGTGCGGCAGTGATTGGCATATCTACATCGACCTCTTTAGCTAAGTGATAAACAGATTTTGTTGTATATATACCTTCAACGACCATGTTCATTTCATTTAAAGCTATGTCTAATGATTTACCTTCACCTAATTTATAACCAAGTGTATAGTTTCTAGAATGGGTTGAGGTACAAGTTACAATTAAGTCTCCTATGCCTCCTAGGCCTAGAAACGTGATTGGGTCTGCACCTAGTTTTTCACCTAAGCGGCTAATTTCAGCTAAACCTCTGGTCATAAGCGCTGCTTTAGCATTATCACCGAATCCCATTCCTGATATTACACCACTAGCTACTGCAATAATATTTTTTAATGCACCACCTAGTTCAACACCTACTAAGTCATCATTTGTATATACACGTAAATAATCATTCATGAAAAGGTCTTGTGTTAGTTGACTGACTTCTGGAGTTTTAGATGAAGCTGCTACAGTAGTTGGTTGTTTAATTACAACTTCTTCAGCATGGCTTGGTCCTGAAAGTACACCTATACCTGCATTATGCTCTGGTGAAATTGAATCTTCCAACATTTCAGAAACACGCTTATATGTTTCATTTTCAATACCTTTAGCTACGTGAATAAAGGTCTTTTTAGAGGTTAATAGTGAATCGATTGATTTCGCTACTTCTCTCATTGCTTTTGTAGGTAACGCCATTAAATAGACTTCTGAGAATGATACAGCGCTATTAATATCTAATGTTGCTTCTATTGTGTCATTAAGTTGTGCTTTTTTTAAGTATTTGCTATTAATGTGTTGTGAATTAATCTCATTGATTGTTTGCTCATTTTTCCCCCACATTAAAACTTGGTGTCCGTTTTCTGCTAAGACATTTGCTAATGCCGTACCAAAACTTCCCGTACCAAAGACAGTTACTTTAGACATGGAATCCCCCCGGTATTTAATTTCTTTTCCTTGCTATAATGTGTACTGGCGTACCTTCAAAGCCGAATGCAGCTCTAATTTGATTTTCTAAATAACGTTTGTATGAAAAATGCAATAGCTCGACATCATTTACAAATACGATAAATGTCGGCGGTTCAATAGCAACTTGTGTAGCATAGAATACGTTTAAACGTCGACCTTTATCTGTAGGTGTAGGATTCATGGAAATTGCATCCGTAATCACTTCATTTAGTGTTGAACTTTGAACACGTTTTTTATGATTCTCACTTGCTTCTTTAATATATGGGAATAATGTTCTGAGACGTTGCTTCTCTTTTGCGGAAACAAACGCAACCTCTGCATAATCTAAAAATTGGAATTCTTTACGAACTTCATCTTTAAATTTTTTCATAGTATTAGTTTCTTTGTCTACTGTATCCCATTTATTCACGACAATTACAATTGCTTTACCTTCTTCGTGTGCATAGCCAGCAACACGCTTGTCTTGTTCGATGATACCTTGATCCGCATCAATAACGATTAAAATTACATTAGAGCGTTCAATGGCTTTTAAAGCACGTAGCACTGAATATTTTTCTGTATTTTCATAGACTTTACCTTTTTTACGCATTCCAGCAGTGTCTATCAACACATAATCTTGATCATCATAGCTATATTCGGTATCAACAGCATCTCTAGTAGTACCAGCTACGTTTGATACGATTACACGATCTTCGCCAAGTATTGCATTTACTAAACTTGATTTACCAACGTTTGGACGTCCAATGATTGATAAGCGTATTGTATCATCGTCATATGGGTCTGGTTCTTCCTCTTTAAAATGCTTAACAACTTCGTCTAATAAATCTCCCAAACCTAATCCATGGGAACCAGAAATTGGATACGGGTCCCCGAAACCAAGTGAGTAGAAATCATAAATTTCATTTCTCATTTCTGGATTATCAACTTTGTTAACTGCTAGTACTACCGGTTTTTTTGATTTATATAACATTTGAGCAACCATTTCATCACTTTGAGTTAGGCCTTCTCTTACGTTTACCATAAAGATAATTACATCGGCTTCATCGATGGCAACTTCAGCTTGTGCTCTAATTTGTGTTTGGAACGGGGCATCTCCAATTTCAATACCACCAGTATCAATAATGTTAAAATCGTGAGTTAACCATTCACCTGATGAATAAATTCTATCGCGAGTCACACCAGGTGTATCTTCTACGATTGAAACGCGTTCACCTACGACTCTGTTAAAAATTGTAGATTTGCCTACATTTGGCCTGCCTACAATTGCTACTATAGGTTTAGTCATAAACTAACTTCCTCTCTTCTTTAATCTCTATAATTCTATCATAAGGGGTAATGAAATCAAAAGAAATATTAAATCAATATTTTTGTTATAGAATAATCATACAAATTTTGAATAACAAAAAAGAAATCTTGCCCTAACATATACTAGGACAAGATTTAAAGTTGCTATTACTTACATTGTTAAAATTTGAAGTCTTTTAATTTATCTCCAAATACATCACCAAGCGTTGGATTATCTTCATCCTCTGAATTATCATTTAAATAAGATTGGGTAGTTTCCCTATCGCTTTCAATGACATTTTCATCTGGTAATGTTGCTTTTATTGATAATGAAATACGTTCGTTTTCTGGGTCCACACTTAGTACTTTAACACTCACTTTTTCGCCTGGTTGTAATACCTCGCCAGGTGTGCCGATGTGTGAGTGACTAATTTCTGAAATATGAACTAATCCTTGTACGCCAGGTTGAATCTCTACGAAAGCACCAAAGTTAGTCAATCTAACAACAGTTCCTTCTATAACTTCGCCTTCATTGATTTCACCTTTAATTGCTTCAAAAGGACTTGGTAATGTATCTTTGATAGACAGTGAAATACGTTCAGAATCTTTGTCTACTGATTTGATTTTAACTTTCACGCTATCTCCAATAGCTACAATATCTTCAGGTGATTTAACATGTTCGTGTGATAATTCCGAAACGTGTACAAGACCGTCCACGCCTCCAATATCAACAAAAGCACCGAAATTAGTTAAACGCGCTACTTTACCTTCGATAACGTCACCTTCGTTAAGTGACTCTAGTAATTTATCTTTTTTCTCTGCGTTTTCTAGTGCCTCTACTGCTTTTCGACTAAGAATGACACGATTATTTGCAGGATCTAATTCTTCAACTTTAAGTTTTAAAATTTGTCCTTCAAAACCAGAGAAATCTTCAATGAAATCTGTAGAAATTAATGAGGCAGGTACAAATCCTCTTTGGCCAACATCTACAACTAAGCCACCTTTAACTACTTCTGTGACTTTAGCTTCGATAGTTTGGTTATTATCTAACTGTTCTTGTAAAAATTCATATGATTTTTCAGTTTCGAGTTGGCGTTTTGAAAGGATATATGCACCCGTTTCATTTTCTTCGTCATATTCTACTTTCGTAACATATGCACCGATTTCATCACCAACTTTTACTGCATCACTTGGGTTGTCAATATGATGCGTTGAAAGTTGACTAATAGGGATAATGCCATTAAATTTACCGCCATTGACATGGATGATTACTTGTTTCTCTTCAATTTCTTGAACTTCACCAGTAACCTTATCCCCTTCTTTAATCTCGTTAATCATTGATTCGTTGAACTCTTCAGTCATCTTGTCTGCCTCCTTATTACACTACATAATTATAACATCTTATAAACTGACAGAATTGTCAAGAAATTCCCCTTTATTCGAGAGAATCAATTTTAAATTGTTAATGTTTTGTAAAACAGGTTTTTCTAATCTAACAAAAAGAATAAAAACATTACCTAAATTTTACATTTTTATATAGTATATTAATTCTGATTAGTATAATAATACACGTGTATTATATACCCACTTTTTTCAATGTATAACCTTATTACACTATATGAAAAATATTTATATTAAATTTGAGGCATCTATGATTAAACTAATGATTTTACTAAAGTTAATATTTCTGATGTAACAGTTTCTATGCTCTTACCAGTTGTGTCTACAGTAATTGCATCGTTAGCCTTCATTAAAGGAGAAATTTCACGGTTCATATCATAATGATCTCTGTCTGCAATCTCCTTTTTTAATTGCTCTATATTTGAATCAATACCTCTTTCTTCATTATCTTTCTGTCTACGTAACGCACGTTCTTCCACTGAAGCCACCATATAGACTTTTAAATCAGCATTTGGTAATACGACAGTTCCGATGTCTCTACCGTCCATAACAATACCCTTTTTAGCTGCTAATTCTTGCTGTTTTCTTACTGCAAATGTACGAACGGGTTCTTTTGAAGCCACATATGATACATGACTAGTTACATTATTTTCTCTTAAGTAGTCAGTGACATCTTGATTATCTAAAATGACTCTTTGTCCTTTAACTTCATCATATGTGAGTGATAATTCTGTCGTATCGATTAATTCATTAAAGTCTTCAGTTTTATTTTGTTGTAAGTATTTATAAGTAATTGCACGATACATTGCACCAGTATCTACATAGATCATAGATAATTCACCAGCAACAAGCTTAGCAATTGTACTTTTTCCTGCTGCTGCAGGCCCGTCAAGTGCGATATTTAATAATTTCATTTTAGTAACCCTTCCTTGTTGTTTTATGAATAATATTTTATCATAAATATGTACTTTATAAATAGGAGGAATGCCCGCATGAAAAAAGTTCTTGTTATTCATACCGGTGGCACCATTAGCATGTCACAAGATGAAGCTAATAAAGTAGTCACAAATACAGACAATCCTATATCTAATCACAAGGATGTAATAGAAAGGTATGCTGATGTAACTGAAATCACACCATTTAATGTTCCATCACCACATATGGATATTAAATATGTTGAAAAATTAAAAGAATTAATTGAAAATGCAGCTCAAAATGAAAGCTATGATGCATTTGTTATCACACATGGTACAGATACATTGGAAGAAACTGCATACTTGCTAGATTTAACAATTGCTATTTCTAAACCTATAGCAATTACAGGTGCAATGCGTTCCTCAAATGAAATTGGCTCCGATGGTTTATATAATTTTATATCAGCTATTAGAGTTGCAACAAGTGATGAAGCTACAGATATGGGTGTTATGGTTGTCTTTAATGATGAAATACATACTGCTCGCAATGTAACAAAAACACATACTTCTAATACAAATACATTTCAAAGTCCAAACCATGGTCCTTTAGGTGTAGTAACTAAAAACAGTGTCCAATTTCATCATAAACCTTTTGAGCATCTAATCCTTGATGAAATAGATCACAATTTAAACATACCTTTGGTTAAGGCTTATATGGGAATGAACAGTGATGTTTTGACTTTTTATAGCCAAAATAATGTAGATGGTATTATTATTGAAGGGCTTGGGCAAGGTAATTTACCACCAACTAGTTTGGAAGGTTTGGACAATTGTTTACGTAAACATATACCAATAGTTCTTGTTTCTAGATCATTCAATGGTATTGTTGGCCCAATTTACGCTTATGAAGGCGGCGGCGCAACTCTAGCCGAGAAAGGCGTTATTTTCTCAAATGGTTTAAATGGACCTAAAGCACGTTTAAAACTTCTCGTTGGGTTAAGTAACCAATTGTCATCAGAACAGTTGAAACAATATTTTGAATCACAGTTATAATGAAATATATATGTAAATAAAAAGGGAGTGGGACAGAAATTAAATTTTCTAATATAGATTTCGTAGTCCCGCCCCGGCAAGTGTGACTAGGTTTGAAAAAGCTTGATATAATCGTATTTTCAATTCAGTCACCTACCGTCAAATTGAAAACGAGCTTGAGACATCTATTTATGTCTCAGGCTCGTTTTGATTTTGATTATTAAAGAATAACTATAACTACTTTCTTAAGAATGCGACTGAAATATAATTGTTTTAAGATTCAAGAGGTGTTTGTTTTTTAGATAAAATACTTTGAGTTATAATACCACCATGATATTTACCATTCTCGATAAATATTGTGTTTGCATCATTACCAGCAGCAATAACACCTGCGATATAGCAATTTTCTACATTTGTCTCATATGTTTCTTTATTATAGATTGGTGCAGTGCCATATTCATTCTCGTTAATTTCAATACCTATAGATTGTAAGAATTCATAATCTGGGTGATATCCTATCATCGCGAAAACATAGTCATTAGCTATTTCAAATGTTTGTCCATTTTGTTCATAAATTACACTATCTTCTGTTATTTTAGTCACATTTGAATCAAACGCCATATTAATTTTTTCGTGACGGACGAGAGATTCAAAATTCGGTAATATCCAAGGTTTAATCGCTTTAGGATAATCGCTACCTCGATAAATGACTGTAACGTTAGCACCTGCTTTTTCTAATTCTAATGCCGCATCAACAGCAGAATTTTTACCACCAATAATCACTACATTTTGATCAAAATAAGGATGAGCTTCTTTAAAGTAATGCATAACTTTAGGAAGTTCAGCACCTTCAACTTCAAGTTGATTATGATGTCCATAATAACCTGTAGCTACAGTAAGAAATCTACATTGATATACGTCCTTAGTAGTTGTTATTGTGAAACGGTTATTTATTTTTTTTACTGTGAGGACTTCTTCAAAAGCATTAATACGAAGTTGATGATGTTTTACAACAGCTCTATAGTAAACCAACGCTTGATTACGGTGTGGTTTACTTTCTTCCACTATGAATGGAACGTCCCCAATACTTAATTTATCACTTGAAGAAAAGAACGTTTGATGTGTTGGGTAATTATAAATTGCATCTACCACGTTCCCTTTTTCTATAACTAATGTATCTATACCTTTTCTTTTTTGTTCGATAGCAGCGCTAAGTCCACAAGGGCCGCCGCCTATAATTATACTTTCAACTGTTTGCATTCTTCCTTCGTCCTCCTTTTACCACCCATATATTATACCAATAGTTTTAAAAAAACCAAATGAAAGAAATTGAAAATTTTATTACAAAATTGTTTTTTCTATAAATATATTGAGAAAATAAAAAAGATCTCACTATATATACAAATCTATAGTGAGATCTTTTTATATGAATGGATTGTTGCTAGAATCCATTTTGAATTATGAAATAGATACTTATTTTCTTTATTGAGGAATAACTAAACGTTGACCATTATGGATGTCATTACCTTGTAAGTTATTCGCCTCTCTAATTTTTTCTACATTTTCTGGAGAGCCTTCGCCGTAATATTGGATGGCAATTCTATAAAGGTTTTGGCCATTTACAACGTGTGTACGTTGTCCGGAATTATTGTTTGTAGCTTGATTATTCTGTTGGTTATTACTTGATGAACCTTGAGATTGTTCAGTTGAACTATTTTGTGTATTTGCTTGATCATTTTGTTGTGATTGACTATCTTGTTGATTTTGTTGTGATTGATCGCTTTGATTAGCTTGGTCATTTTGATTTTGGTTTTGATCACTATTTGCTTGGTCTTGTGAGTCAGAATCTGATTGGTCAGAATCGCTATTAGCATCATCTGAAGAATTACTGTTGTCATCTGAGTCAGAAGAAGCATTTTTGTCATCATCTTTGTTAGCTTTATCGTCATTTGATTTTTTATCTTTGTCAGAGTCTTTATCAGAATCTTTATCTTTGTTATCAGCGACTTTTTTATCATCGTTGTTATTACTGTTGTCGTTGTTTCCAGTAAGTGCCATACCGGCGAATATCGCAATAGCAGCTAAGATTAAGATAGCAGCAAGGATAGGTAATAATTTACCTAATAAACCACCTTTTTTCTTCTTGTTGTCGTCATCGTCATTATTTTTATTACCACCGTTACCGCCGTTACCGTTGCCACCATTACCACCGCTTGATTTTGAATGGCTAGCAACAGCAGCACCAGTTCCAGCAGCAGCTCCGCCTGCTACAGCAGCCGCGGCTCCACCTGCTACAGCAGCACCTTTTTTCTTAGAACTATTTTTAGAGTCATCCTGTTGTGATTCGTTTTGATCTTGATTTGATTGGTTATCTGGTTGATTTTCATCAACATCTTGTTCATCTGCATGATTTTGATTGTCATTTTTTGACTCGTCATGATTTGTATCGGAACTATTTTTACCTTTATGTTTACTAGCAGCATATGCGCCAGCTCCAGTAGCTGCCGCTCCACCTGCTACAGCAGAGCCTTTTTTCTTAGAACTGTTATCGCCCTCTGAACCATCATTGTCTTCGCTGTACTTATGATCATTAGCATTTGTTTTATCGTTAGTAGGCTCATGACTTAAATTGTTATTTTGTGAAGGATCATCAGTATTACGTTCTGATGTTAAGCCAGACGTTGAATTGTCTTCGTTGTACTGTTCGCTATCAAATGCTTCATCCTCGCTATGTTCTTGTTGATTTGTTTGATTAGTCTGTTCATCTTCACTTTGATTTGTAGCAGTATCTCTTCTACGTTGTCTTCGCTGAGCATTTCTTGGAGGGAATTGTTCGTCTGTTTTATCAGAAACTTCCTCTTTCACATTGTCAACGGAATTGTTAACTGAATCCTTGGCATTGTCTTGATGTTCTTTTGGATCAATGGATTGACGATTTTTTTCAAAATCATCTTTAAAATTGTTTTTAGACAAAGTCATCATCCTTCCTTTTTTATTTAAGTATATACTGTTTTACCCTAACAGAACGTAAATATGTATTATTTTTTAAGAAAAAATACTGTTAAATAAGTGTATATGTGTATTATAGCTTGATTGAAAATATGAAGTAAAGTAATTGTCTATTTTTTAAACAAATTTTGTATTTTTTCATTAAATTCTATTTTTCTTTTTACTTTTTTTCTATTTATTAAATTTATTAAATTTAATTCACAATCATTATCGCAACATAATTTTGGCTTTTCTATCAAAATTTCATCAAAAAATTCAACTAAATAAGATCTTCTGCATTGATCAAGATTTTTATAACCTAGCATACGTATGTAACCTAATTTTTTACGTTTATAAGCCATATCAAAGATATTGCGTAATTGTTCAAAAGTATACTGTGTACTGAGTACATCAAGTATGTCTGACTTTTCAGGTGGTAGAAATTGAGATAATTCATACGCATTTACATCTTCAATGTTAATTATGTCTGTGAATAATAAAGTCTCTAAAAGAAAGCTATCATCGGGTTGATAAAGACTTATTGCTTGGCTTTGATTACCGTCACGGCCTGCTCTGCCTATTTCTTGCATATAACTAGATGGACTTGTGGATAAATGGAAATGAATAATTGTTCTAATATCTTTTTTGTTAATACCCATGCCAAAAGCGCTTGTAGCAACGATAATAGGGATTTCATTATTAATAAATTGATGTTGTACTGTATGTCTTTCTTGGTATGACAGATCACCATGGTAAATGCCAGTTAAAAAACCATAGTTATAAATACTTTGAGCTAATGATAGACACATTTTTTTAGATGATACATAAATAATTGTCGGTCCTGATTGCTCTAATGTAGGTAAAAGCCAGTTTAACTTTTCATCATCATCAGCAAAATTTTTATGTGCTAGTGAAATGTTATCTCTATTCATACTATTTTTTATGACTGAAAATGATTTACTTAATATTTGCTCTAAATCAAAAGTTAAATAAGACGGTGCTGTTGCAGTCAATGCTAATACGGTAGCTTCATTGAAATGATTTACGATTTTACCTACAAGTGCATAGTGCGGCCTAAAATCATACCCCCACTCTGATAAACAGTGTGCTTCATCTAAGACAATCATACCGATATTTAAATTTTTAATTAATTTGAAATTGTGTTTTTGTAATATAAACTCTGGGCTTAAAAAAATAAATTTACTTTGCTTTAAGTAGTTAATATTTTTTTGTTTTTCATTTTCATCCATGCCTGAATGTATACAACACACATTTTTTTCTCCTTGTAACTTGAGTTGCATAACTTGGTCATCCATCAGTGAAATTAACGGAGAGATAACTAAAGTTGGCTTTTGTTTTATATAGGTTGGTAATTGGTAACATAGGCTTTTACCACTACCAGTAGGTAAGATTCCTAAGGTATCAATATTATTAAGTACATTATTAATAATTTCCTCTTGGCCAGGCTTAAATGACTCAAATCCAAACCATTTTTTCAAGTCATCATGTAACATTTAGTTCACCTCTTTCGACACCAACAATAATTAATTTAATTTCAAAGTAACTGAGTTCAGAGAAATTGTCCTTATAGCTACGCAGTCTTTCACTGCGATTAGCTATATAATAAGTCATAAATGGTTTGTATTCTACATGATTTAAATAACTATCGTAATCAGTTAAGTATCCTTTGATAAATAATTCTAAAATATGATCATCGATTGTATTAGGTTTAACATTTTGCTGCGCAGCAAGTTGTTTGAAGTTTAATCCATTTTGTATTCCTAAATAAGTTTTTTCGGTTTTGTTTAATAATGTTGGAAGAATAATTAAGCTATGTAATAATGGGTACTTTTCTTCATTCTCTATTTCATACATTAAAGTTACTAAATCCCTCATTTCTAATTCAAAAAGCATTTCTTGCGATATTGCTTCTATTAAACTAACTTGTTGTCTTGTATACATACTTTCTTCGAAACCTTGCAAATAATAATGAATGTATATGTCATTATTATGGTTTGTTAAAGACTGAAAAAGTGATGTGAGTTCTGTTATAAACGATTTTTCTAATTGTTCGTCAGAAATTTTTTTATATAAGTATTTAACCTTTTGATGAACTGTTCTATGTTGCGTAATAGGTACAAATTGATAATTGTCATGTTGGATATTAGACAACGTTTGTGTTAATAATTGTAATGCATTGAAAGTGTTTAATAAGCTGTCATATGTATGCCGGGGATGGCTAATGATATTTTGAATTTGTTGTTCGTTGATGTTAGAATTACTAGAATATTGTTCGAATAAAGGATATTTTAGTTTAGGCATACTATGATACAATGATAAGAGTTGTTGACTACAGGCGTCAAAAAAGGTTTGATGCGATTTTTTACCTGTGATAATATTAAATATACTTTTTTCGGTTTTGTAATTATGTGACTGCGTGTATGCAAAATGAATTAAATTATACATGGATGCTCCCTCACTTTTATAAATCGAAAACATTTGAAAAAATGATAAACAGTGATTACAATAATATTTGTGTAATTATTGTAGCATTTTTGTCAAAGGAGGCGAAGAAATTGGCTAAATATACAATTGTTGATATGGACACATGCATAGCATGTGGCGCTTGCGGTGCCGCTGCCCCTGATATATATGACTATGATGACGAAGGTATCGCTTATGTAATACTAGATGATAACCAAGGTACTGCAGAGGTACCAGAAGAATTATATGAAGATATGGAAGATGCAATAGACGGATGCCCTACTGATTCTATTAAAATTGAAGAAGAACCATTTGATGGTGACGCGTTAAAATTTGAATAGAAATGCATTGTATTTAAGTGTAAACAAGTGGTTACCTTACTATTCCAATAGCATCATTTAACGACTTAGATGTAATTGAGTTTAAATCCGGGACATAAATAACTGTCTCGGATTTTTTGTATCCAGTTATTCTATAAAGTTGTATTACTCCAGTGAATTCATATTGTAAAAATGATTGAATTCTGGCTACTCACTTTTGAATTATTTACAATTCCACCTATAAATTCCCCAAAGTAACCTTAATATTTATATTTGAAATAAAAACGCCCTTCATTTCTCACTTGTTCAGTGGTACTTTGAAAGGCTTTTATCATTTCAGATAAAAAAGTTATATTACAAATTTAACGTGGTAATACGTTTTTTAATCGGTTATATAAAAGAATAAAGACAATTGAGATGATGACTCCTTTAATAATATTAAAAGGTATAACGCCTGATACAATAACTATTTTAATATTTTCTACTACATCAGATAGATTCATAATCATGCCATATAAAGGTAATAAAATAAAGTAGTTTAGTATACTTAGAACAATTGTCATAACTATCGTAGCTACACTAAGTCCTATAATTTGAGACTTGAGGGCGCCTTTATGTTTAGTGATGAAATAAGCTGTTAATAAAAAGCTTGATGCCGCTAAAAAGTTAGCTACAGGCCCTACTGGATCACCAACGTTGAATAGAAAATTGAGTAAGTTTTTAATAAATTCTACAATAAGTCCGGCAACAGGACCTAAAGTGAATGTCGCTAACAAAGCTGGTACGTCTCCAAAATCTAAAGTTAAATATGGTGGTAAAAATGGTATCGGAAACTTTATAAACATTAAAATAAATGCTACTGCACTCAACATACTAATAGTAATGAGGCGTTTTGTTTGTTGTTGCATATTAAATTATCTCCTTCCATTCATCTTTTTTCAGAATAGGAGGATATAATTGCACAACAAATAAACCCTCCATCTTCTCCCATCCAGACTATACTGTCGGCTCTAGATTCACACTAGATCAGCCATTAATCTATTAATTAGAAAAATGGGTCGCAGGCTTAAATTACTGCCGGTTGGGAATCGCACCCTACCCCGAAGATGAATTTCTTAAATTTTATAAATTTATCATAGCTTATTGCTCAGGTAAAAACAATAGACTTGCTTAAAATATATTAACGATGTAAATAAAATGGTTGAAAGTAGTATAAAAACTGCCAGCAAAGTATTTAACTTTGCCGGCAGTTTTTAAGCTATATATGGATAAATGAATTGCATATAAAAATATACTAAATATATGATCATTATTTCCAATTACTATTCTTATTTGTAATCATTGTTAATTGTTTATTGATCTAGCAATGATACTTAACTATTGTCGTCTTCAATTTCTGGTTTAGGTAAGGAAATGATAAAAGTAGTCCCTTTCCCTAATTTGCTTTTTACATCAATAGTACCGCCATGAGAATCAATAATCATACGACATATAAATAATCCCAACCCAGTTCCTTGTTTACCACGCTTACGTGCAGTATCTACTTTGTAAAAGCGATCAAAAACTTGTTGCAAATGTTCGGGTGCGATACCAGAACCGGTGTCGGATATATATAATATTTGTTCTGAATTAGTTTCACTTACCTCTATGTTGAGTGTATCTCCAGGTTCAGTATATCTAGATGCATTATCTATTAAATTAGTTAACACTTGTTCAATTCTGTCCGAATCAAAATACCATAAACGTTGTTGTGTATCTGGATTTAAACGCATATTTAATTCTAAATCCTTAGCATGCTTTTGATATTTTTGTTGCATTTTGTTGAGTAATGAATCAATTGGTTGTACAACTTTATTTACAGTTAAACCTTCAGCATCCATTCGCGCTACATTTAATAATTCATTGACCAACCTATTCAATCTTTTAGTTTCATCTAAGACGATAGATAATGATTCGTGAATTTCATCAGGCTCAGTTACGATACCATCAACAATAGATTCAGTATATCCTTGTAATAAGGATATAGGCGTACGTAATTCGTGAGAAACATTTGCAATAAAATCTTTTTTCATTTGATCCATATTATGCTCGTTTGTCATATCACGAATTATGGCTACGATACCACTTCTACCATCAGGCTGTATTTGCTCTATATAGCTAGTAATAATAACAAAATAACGTGTATTGATTTCATAAACTTCAAATTGCGTTTTTTTGCTACTAAATGTAAGCTCATTTTGTTCATCTAATTTCTCTAACGCATATTCATCTAACATTCGTAAAATTGTATTGGCTAATTTATTAGAGATAATAATTTCTTTTTGGTCATTAAATCCTAAAACGCCTTCAACCATGGAGTTAATTAGACTATCACGAATATTTTTAGAGGATGACAATGCGTCAATATGCTGTTGAATTTCAGAACTCATTGTATTAAATGTACGTGATAATTCACCAATTTCATCTTTAGAGTTAACTGGTACAACTTGAGCATAATCACCTTTGGAAACTTTTAGTGCTTGCGTTCTTAGATTACGTAGTGGTTTTGTTATACGTGACGATAAGAAGAATGCAAATACAGTTGTTATTGCTAAAAAGATGATAGCAGTGATTAAGATAATTACTGTAATAACATTATTGGTTTCTTCTATTGTCTTTAAGTCTTGATAGATAAATACGCCACTATATTTACTATTCGAACTATTTGATGCTTCGATATTTTTCGTTGGATAACCAATTAATACATATGTTCGTTGCTTATTATTAAAACTGACCGTCACATGTTCTGAAATTTGTTTGCCATGGTCAAAGACGCGATCATAATCTTTGTTATTTTTAATTTCTTTGAACATTTCATTTTTTGTAACATCATTGTCGTGGTTATCTTTATGCTTATCATTCATTATGATAAGACCTACAGGGCCTTCAATTAATTTTCGACTGTGTTCGATAGCAGTAGCTCTATCGTCAGAACTTTCAACAAGTTGGCTTATCCTTTTGGCGTCTTTTAATAAAGAATCTTCTGTTTCTTGAGTGAAATAAGACTGTATAAACGTTATAAGAGCTGCACTTAATAGAATTAAAACTGTAGTTACTATAAATATTATAGTTAACCACAGTTTTACAACTACACTATTAAGTAGGTTCATTATTTGATTTGACTTCAAATTTATATCCTACACCCCATACAGTTTGTATCATATGAGCAGCATCTTCTGATACTCGATTTAACTTTTCTCTTAAACGTTTAACGTGCGTGTCTACTGTACGCAAGTCGCCATAGAACTCATAATGCCAGACTTCTTTTAATAATTGTTCTCTATCAAATACTTTATTTGGTGTTTTGGCTAAGAAGATTAATAGTTCATATTCTTTAGGTGTCAAGTTCACTTGATTGCCATCAGCTAACACTCTGTGTGCATCATTATCTATAACTAAGTGATCAAATTCAATTAAATCTCTTGCATGCGGTTCACTTTGTTCAGCAGATGCAACTTGAGTACGTCTTAATAATGCTTTGACACGTAACACAACCTCACGTGGTGAAAATGGTTTAACGATATAATCATCAGCACCAGACTCAAAACCTTCTACTCTGTTTGTTTCTTCACCTTTAGCAGTTAACATAATAATTGGCGTTTCTTTATGTTCTCTTAATCGAGATGCTACCGTGATTCCATCCATTTCTGGTAGCATTAAATCTAATAAGATACAAGCATAATCATGTTCTACAGCCATTTTATATGCTTCATTACCATCACTTGCTTCGTGTATTTCAAAAGATTCTCTTTCAAGATATAACTTTAACAATCTTCTGATTCTGTCTTCATCGTCTACGATAAGTATTTCGTTTGACATGCATATATACCTCCCACACTGCTACTTTCATATTCAACAATATTATATCATAGGTTGGTCTTTAAAAGTGACTGTGACCTTAAAGTTTGTGAAAAAATTCTCATAAGCATAGATGAAGAGAAATTACTATCTATTTACCATGTTCTGCAAGGTGACGAATTGTTTTAACTTCATGTGGCGTTAAAACTCTACCCTCACCCGCATTCAATCCTTTTAAGTCTAATGGTCCGAATTCAATACGTTGAAGTTTAGAAACTTGGTGTCCGAAGTGTTCAAACATACGACGAACTTGACGATTGCGACCTTCTGTAATTGTAATTTCAACAAGTGTATTATTTTTATCTTTATCTTGATTTTTCACTTTAACAATTGCTGGTTGCGTGACGCCGTCTTCTAATTTTATACCTTGTTCTAATGCTTTAACTTCTTCTCTCATTAGGTAACCTTTTAATTTAACAACATACTTTTTCTTTATTTTATAGCTAGGATGTGTCATTAAATTTGTAAATTCTCCATCGTTCGTTAATAAAAGTAACCCTGAAGTGTCGTAGTCTAAACGGCCAACAGGATAGATTCTAGTTTTAATTTCTTTGAAGTAATCAGTTACGACTTTTCTGCCTCTATCATCAGATACACTTGTAATTACTTGTGCTGGTTTATAAAACAAAATGTATAACTTATCTTCTTGTTCCAGTTTAATACCTTCAACCTCTATACTATCTGAATTTTTCACTTTAGTACCTAATTCAGTAACAATCGAGCCGTTGACTTTAACTTTACCTTCTGTAATAAGTGTTTCTGCTTTACGGCGTGATGTGTAACCACTATTGGCTATGCGTTTTTGTAATCTTTCTGTCTCTTTATTCATTATTTTCTCCTTTTTGGTTCACTAAATTACTGAAGAATGCTTCTATCTCTTCATCTTCTTCATCTGTCGTAGGTAAATCGTCCAAGTGCTCAATACCAAATACATTTAAAAATAATTCGGTTGTATATAGTTGTTGACTTCTTGAATCAGCTTGCTCTTTTGCTTCTACAAGTCCTCTAGCAATTAAAGTTTTCACAGCACCATCAGAATTAATACCTCTAATCATTTCTATATCGCTTCGTGATAAAGGTTGATTGTAGGCAATAATGGATAAAGATTCCATTGCCGCTTGTGATAACTTCATTTTTGATTTTTGTTCAATTAATTTCTCGATATATTCTGAAGCTTCTTTTTTAGTTGTTAATACATAAGTTTGTCCAAAATGTTGAATCATTAAACCATCAGATTGATATGTATTAACAATTTCTGATAAAGTAGCCTCATCTATTTCTAAAATTTCAAGTAATTGTTTTTTGTCTAGTCCTTCATCACCAGCTGTGTATAATAATGATTCTAGAATTCCTTTAACGTTCAATAATGCCATAGTTTACCCCTCTTAAAATATTGATATCATCAAAACTTTTGGGTTGTTCAATGTTAACAATACCAGATTTGGACATTTCAAGTATTGCTAGAAAATGTGTTACAACCATTTCTACGGGTTCAGTAAAATTAAACAAACTAAAGAAATTGAAAGAATCATGCTGCTTTAAACGTTCAGAAACTTGTGTTGTAGCTTGCTGAATAGTAAATGTTTCTTTGTGTATATCAACAGTTTTAGGTGTATTAAATTCTACTCTGTTTTTTACTTTCTGGTAAGCAATGATTAATTCTGTTAAATCTATTGTGTTTTCTGAATCCCATGTTTCTGTTGATTCTAAATGTGATAAATCGGTTGGATGTTTTGAAAAATAGTATGCACGTTCTGATTTCTTTTCATTTAGAATTTCTGTATATTCTTTATAGTTTTGATATTCTATTAAACGACCGACTAAATCATCACGTGGGTCGTCATCTAACGTTTCTTCTTCATTTGTTTGTGGTAATAGCAACTTACTTTTAATTACAAGTAATTCAGAAGCCATTACTAAGTATTCACTTGCAATATTTATTTCTAATTGATTCATTGCATGAATATATTGCATATACTGCTCAGTTAATTCCTTCATAGGAATATCATAAATATCAATTTCAATTTTTTGAATAAGATGCAATAATAAGTCTAATGGACCATTAAAGGCATCTAACTTTACTTCATACATTTTATCTACCTCATATCGCAAGTTAAGTGCGTAATTCACTAAAATATTATAGCATGTTTATAGTAAACATTTAAATTTGGAGCGATTGTAATATGGAAAAAGCATTGAAAGATTTTTATTTTCACTTTCACACCAATCAACACTACTTTTTATGTCATGACATATTAGAAGAAGCATGGAAAGACAACGAACACTTTCGTAAAGATGATGCAGTCGTAAGTTTAATCTTATTAGCGACAGGATGTTATCATTTTCGTCGAGCTAATCATAAAGGTGCTATGAAATCATTTAATAAAGCGCTAAATGTGATCCAAGGTTATACTAATGACACAGAATTAGGCATTGAATTAGATTCTTATAAAGCGATACTTTTAGAATTAATAGAAGCTGCTAAAAATTACGATAATTTTGTACCAATACAACTACCGTTAACACCAAGCATGCAACAAGCTATACTAAAGGATTATCCTAGCTTTACGATGACTGATTATACTATTGAGGACAGTTATATAGTAAATCATCATATAGAAAGAGATCGGTCAGAAGTTCAAGCTGCACGTTTACAAGCACTTCGTGAAAGAAGAAATGCCAAAATGTAATAATGAACTTCCTATTTTGAATATTAGACATATAAAAACACAGGCTAGTTATTCTACGAATAAACTGGTCTGTGTTTATGCACGTGGATGGAATTCATTATACATTTTACGAATTTGTGATTTTGATACATGTGTATACAGTTGGGTTGTAGAAATATCGGAATGTCCTAACATTTCTTGAACTGCTCGCAAGTCTGCGCCATTTTCTAATAAATGTGTTGCAAATGAATGCCTTAGGGTATGTGGCGTTAAAGATTTGCTAATATTTGCTTTGACGCCGTTTTGTTTGATCATTTTCCATATCGCTTGTCTAGATAAAGGTTTACCATGCATGTTTAAAAATAATACATCAGTTACAGTTCTTTTTAATAATTGTGGCCTTACTGTATCTATATATGTAGTCAAATAATCGATAACCGCATCTCCTAATGGAATTATACGCTCCTTGTTTCCTTTACCGAACACTTTAACAAAGCCCATAATTAAATTGATATCTTCAAGCTCAATTTGAATTAATTCAGAAACGCGCATACCTGTAGCATATAAAAGCTCTAACATTGTACGGTCTCTGTAACCGTTATTTTTTGAAAGGTCTGGTGTTTCTAATAATGTTAGCACTTCATTTATTTCTAATACATCAGGCAACTTACGATCATACTTAGGTGTTTCAATTAGCACAGTAGGGTCTTTTGCTGCGTACTTTTCTCTCAAAGCAAATTGGTGAAAACTCCTAACCGTTGATATAAAACGCGCTAATGATTTTGTGGATGCTCCATCATCATGTAAGTGACCAAGGCATAGTTGTACAGCTTGTCTATCTACAAAGTCAATGTGACTGATTTTTTGAAGTTCTATAAAAGCTTTGTATTTTTTTAAATCTCTACGATATGCACCTATAGTATTTGTGCTCAACCCTTTTTCTAATTGTATAAATTTTAAGTATTCTTCAATTATATCATCCAAGCTTAACACCTCTATTCATAAAAGGTTTTTGTTCGTACAAGATTATTTACCTTGAGCTTGGCAATTTGAACATACGCCATGAAATGTTAAACGGTGGTCTAAGATTCTAAAATCAAAATCTTGTTCAACGCGTTCTTCTACTTGAGGTAATAAATCTTCTTCAATTTCTTCAACTTTACCACATTCCATACAAACGAGATGATGGTGGAAATGTTTTGCGCCTTCTTTACGCAAATCAAATCGAGCAACGCCATCTCCAAAATTAATTTTATCAACTACTTTAAGTTCTGATAATAACTCAAGTGTACGATACACAGTAGCTAGACCTATTTCAGGTGCTTTGTCTTTTACTTTTAAATATACATCTTCAGCACTTAAATGATCTTTCTCATTTTCAATTAATACACGTAACGTCGCTTCACGTTGTGGCGTTAATTTATATGAAGATTGTTGTAATTGTTGCTTCACGCGATTTAGACGTTCTTCCACGGAAGCCTCACTCCCCTACTAATAATTATAATCATTTTAATTTGTATAATGATTTATATATAAAATACCAGTAATTGATAAAATACGCAAGTATACGCGTTATTTATTTATAATCATTATAATTAAGAAGCAAGTGTTGTAACGCAATAATAGTTTTAGCGTCTTCAAGTTCTTTGTTTTTTAGCATGACTTTGACTTCTGATAAAGAATACTGTTCTAATTCAATAAATTCATCATCATCTAAATTCATTTGACCTATTTTTAAGTCTTTAGCTAAATAAATTGATATTTTTTCATTTGAAAAACCAGGAGATCCATACATCTCAGTTATTAATTCTAAATTATCAGCAATATAGCCGGTTTCTTCTTCTAGTTCACGTTTAGCTGCTTCTGATCGCACTTCATTTATTTCTAGTTTACCTGCCGGGATTTCTAATAGTGGTTTTTCAGCTGGCTTACGAAATTGTTTAACAAGCAACACTTTATTCTCAGGTGTTAATGCACAGACTGCTACCGCGCCATTGTGATAAACAAGTTCACGTTTAGATGTTTTACCATCGGGTAATTCAACATCGTGTACTTCTAAATCAATAATGGATCCCTGGTAAATGGATGTTTTATGTATTGTCTTTTCATATAGGTTCATTTTAATCACGTTCCTTTTATTTGATTTGAGTTATTGTTAAGATATATACGGTAGTATGTAGGGAGCAACTATTACAGTTAATATACGCATCAAATTAAGTGATATTGCATATATTGTTTTTACACCCTATGATTTAAGTGTATCGAAAGGAGAAACTACATGCAAAAAAATGTATTAAGAAGTGGTATCGAGATTTCAGAATTAGGTTTAGGTTGTATGAGTTTAGGTACTGATTATAATGAAGCAGAACCTATTATTGAACGTGCGATAGAACATGGCATTACTTATTTTGATACAGCAGATATTTATGATAAAGGTATTAATGAAGATATCGTAGGTAAGGCATTAAAAAAATATCAAGATAGAGATGATATCGTTATAGGTACAAAAGTTGGCAATCATTTAGCTGAAGATGGTTCTACTTTTTGGGATCCATCAAAAACTTATATAAAAGAAGCTGTAAAAGACTCGCTAAAACGCTTAGGCTTAAACCATTTAGATTTATATCAATTGCACGGTGGTACTATTGATGACCCGTTAGATGAAACGATTAGTGCATTTGATGAGTTAAAACAAGAAGGCTTAGTACGTGCTTATGGAATTTCCTCCATACGTCCAAATGTAATTGATTATTATTTGAAGCATAGTGATATAGAAACGTTAATGTCGCAATTTAACTTAATTGATAATAGACCAGAAGCTTTATTGGATGAGATACATGCACAAAAGGTGAAAGTACTTGCGCGTGGACCAGTGTTCAAAGGATTATTAACTTCTAATAGTAACCAAGCTTTAGATGATAAGTTTGCTGAAGGTATTTTTGATTATAGTTATCAAGAATTAGGAGAAACGATTGCTTCTATTAAAGAAATAGAAAGTAATTTAACAGGGTTAACATTTAATTATCTTACTTCGCATGACGCCCTAGGGTCAATTATAGTTGGCGCAAGCAGCGTGGATCAATTAGATGAGAATGTAAAGAACTATCAGCTTTCAAGAGATATTAGTTTGGAACAATTAAAAGCTGCTCGTGAAAGAGTTAAAAACTTAGAGTATAACCAGCATTTGAAATAATGAGCTAAAACTCGTGTATCAAGGGAGTGGGACAGAAATCAAATTTTCAAATATAGATTTCGTAGTCCTACCCCGGCAAAGGCGACTAGAATTGAAAAAACTTACTATAATCGTATTTTCACTTCAGTCACCTACTGCCAAATCGAAAAAGAGCCTGAGACATCTATTTATGTGTCCGGCTCTTTTTTAGGGTGATTTTTCAGTTCAGGAAAGTTATTTTCAATGATGACTTGAGTTGACGTACTTTCAGAAGTAAATCACTTGAATTAACGCTCATGCATAAGAACCACTAACTCAATAAATTGAGAGTGGATTAAATGATTACCTGAGCTTTCGCTCATGCATAAGAACCACTAACTCAATAAATTGAGAGTGGATTAAATGATTACCTGAGCTTTCGCTCATGCATAAGAACCACTAACTCAATAAATTGAGAGTGGATTAAATGATTACCTGAGCTTTCGCTC
Organism: Staphylococcus sp. mip270_02; assembly: GCF_054031535.1. Classification (NCBI taxonomy): domain Bacteria; kingdom Bacillati; phylum Bacillota; class Bacilli; order Caryophanales; family Staphylococcaceae; genus Staphylococcus; species Staphylococcus sp. mip270_02. Next base: position 1,786,683 of record NZ_CM132934.1, on the reverse strand, counting down.
ATGCATAAGAACCACTAACTCAATAAATTGAGAGTGGATTAAATGATTACCTGAGCTTTCGCTCATGCATAAGAACCACTAACTCAATAAATTGAGAGTGGATTAAATGATTACCTGAGCTTTCGCTCATGCATAAGAACCACTAACTCAATAAATTGAGAGTGGTTTAAATGATTACCTGAGCTTTTGCTCATGCATAAGAACCACTAACTCAATAAATTGAGAGTGGTTCTTTACATTTTGTTTTTAAACAGGAATGTGAAATGTTTTTCGATGAATCGTGGCGCTATTTGATATATTCGTAAAAATAAGTCCATCCATTTAGGTTCATTGATTTCTTGTTTAGTGATAAGCATCCCTTTTATGATTTTATGAGCTAATGCATCAGGATCAAGCATTATACTTTTATATTTTTGTCTAAAGGCTAATGACGGATCTGCTTTCTCGTGAAACGGCGTGGCAATTGGTCCAGTGTTGACTGTTAATATGTGATAATTAGGTTTTTCAATACGTAATGCATTTAGCACTTGATTAAATGCTGCTTTACTAGCCCCGTAATGTGCTGCATAAGCTTGTGTTAAAAATGCAGATTGACTACCAATACCAACGATTGTAGGAAAGTGACTGAAAAATGGTTGTAATGTAGTTAATAATGTATTGAAATTAACTATATTTAAATTATAAGTTTCAAGCATCTCCTCTGTTGAATGTTGTTCTATAGATTTAAAGTAACCTAACCCCGAACTATAAATAATACCATCAATTATTTTCCCATTAAATTGATTTTTGAGATTTAAAATTTGTTCTTGAGACTGTAAATCACATTTTAAGACTGTTAATAATGAAGTATCATACTTATTTGCTATTTTTTGTGGATTGCGTGCTAGCACAGTTACATGTACCTGTTTGTTTAGTAATATTTCTAATAAAGCTTGACCTAATCCACTTGTCCCTCCAGTCAACACATAATGTTTTCCAATCATATAGACATCCCTACCCTTTGTTAATTTAATTACAGTATAAATGAAAAGATTTATATGTGTCATCTATAAATATTAGCCATATATTAAAACTATGTTAGTATGGATACATAAAAACTTAGAGGAAGTGAAATGTTCACATGAAACTAGTATTTTATGGTGCCGGAAATATGGCACATGCAATTTTTACAGGTATCGTTAATTCAAACGTTATTGATTCTAACGATATATATTTAACAAATCGTTCAAATGAAGTTGCTTTAAAAGAATATGCTGATGAGTTAGGTGTCAATTATAGCTATGATGATGAAGCTTTATTAAAGAATGCAGATTATGTATTTTTAGGAACAAAACCATATGATTTTGATGATTTAGCAGAAAGAATCAAACCGTATATTGTTGAAAATAATAAATTTATATCAATTATGGCAGGTTTACCAATTAGTTATATTCGTGAAAAATTAGATTTTAACAGTCCAGTTGCACGTATTATGCCAAATACGAATGCACACGTCGGTCATTCTGTAACAGGTATTAGTTTCTCTAGTAACTTTGGGGCAAAATCAAAAGAAGAAGTTGATAGTTTAATTAATGCATTCGGTTCAGCGATAGAAGTCTCTGAAGATAATTTACATCAAGTGACTGCTATTACTGGAAGCGGACCAGCATTTTTATATCATGTTTTTGAACAATATGTAACTGCTGGAACTAGACTAGGTCTTGAAAAAGCTCAAGTCGAAGAATCTATACGTAATTTAATTATTGGGACAAGTAAAATGATTGAACGCTCAGAATTAAGCATGGAACAGTTGAGAAAGAACATAACTTCTAAAGGAGGCACAACACAAGCTGGCTTAAATGCATTAAGTCAACATGACTTAGAAAGTGTCTTTGAAGATTGTTTAAGAGCAGCGGTCAACCGAAGTGTTGAATTATCAAACCAAGATGATGAATAATTCAGATTTAATTTAATTGGCGTTGATTAATAATTTATAAAAATGTGGTTGAGACATTTATTCTGTCTCAACCACATTTTTTATTTTAAGTGAGTAATTAAAATGTCCAAGAATCAAAATCTTTAACGAAAGTAAACGGTGGCGTTGAAGGTTTTGATTTAAGTGCTAAACTAATATTCTCTATTTCATCCAGAGTATATCGATTGCTTAAATGTGTGATTAAACTATATTCCACTTGTGCTACTTCTATTAAGTCAAACACGTCTTCGATATGACTGTGATGATAATTATTTGCTAAAGATTTATCACCTTCAATATATGTACTTTCATGCACCATAACATTTGCTTTATCTGCAATAATTGCTTCATTGTTACATGGCATAGTATCACCAAATATTGCGATAACAGGTCCTTTGGTTGCTTCTCCTTTAAAGTCTTTTGAAGTATAAATTTGGCCATTATATTCAAAAGTTTCATTATTTTTAACTTCTTGATATTTAGGACCTGGCTCGAGACCTATCTCTTTAAGGGCAGCTACATCAATTTTTCCAGATGTATAAGGAGCTTCAATACGATAACCGAATGACGGTATACCATGATTTAACATATGTCCTTCTACATTAAAACCATTATTTTGATATGATAAATGGTCTTCTATTTCTATATATGTAATTGGATAATTTAATTTCGATTCTGACAACTGCAAAGTTGTTTCTATAAATGCTTTTATACCCTTTGGCCCAACGACAGTTAAAGGTTTTCCTTCGCCGCCTTGAAAAGACCTACTTGTTAACAAACCGGGTAAGCCAAAAATATGATCACCATGCATATGCGTAATAAAAATATGATCAACTTTACCTAATTTTATAGAGTGATGTAAGATTTGGTGTTGTGTAGCTTCACCTACATCAAATAACCAGATACTATTGGAGTATGGTTCCAAATTTAAAGCAATAGCTTGTGTGTTACGTTCTTTTGTTGGTAGACCAGCACTCGTACCAAAAAATGTGATTTCCATGCATATGCCTCCTCTTCTTGTTCACATTTTATCACAGAAAAGAATAAAAAATATATTAAAAATAAATTCTTTCAAGCAAAATGGTAGGAACATGTTTGATTATTGTTCTATAATAAATAGAGATTTATAAAAAGAATTGAGGTTTTGATCTTGAATACTAAAAACAAAGACATTCCATGCTTAATAACAATTTTTGGTGCAACTGGGGATTTGAGTCATAGAAAATTATTCCCATCATTGTTCCATTTATATCAACAAGAAAATTTAAATGAGCAAGTTGCTATAATTGGTATTGGTAGAAGAGACTTAACAAATGATGATTTTCGTAATCAAGTGAAGTCATCAATACAAGAACATGTTAAAGATACAAAACATTTAGATAAATTTATGGAACACGTTTTTTATCATAAGCATGATGTTAGTGATGAAGCGAGTTATCAATCATTACTAGAAGTAAGTAATAAGCTTGATAGTGAATTCCAGCTAAATGGCAATAGACTGTTTTATTTAGCAATGGCACCTAAATTCTTCGGTGTAATTTCAGATTATTTGAAATCATCTGGATTAACAGATACAACAGGCTTCAAACGCCTTGTTATTGAAAAACCATTTGGTACGGATTTAGCATCAGCTGAAAAATTAAATGAGCAATTACGTCGTTCATTTAAAGAAGAAGAGATTTATCGTATCGATCATTACTTAGGTAAAGATATGGTACAAAATATTGAAGTATTACGTTTTGCTAATGCAATGTTTGAACCTCTATGGAACAATAAATATATTTCTAATATTCAAGTTACATCTTCAGAAGTGCTTGGTGTTGAAGACAGAGGTGGTTATTACGAATCTAGTGGTGCGCTAAAAGATATGGTACAAAACCATATGTTACAAATGGTTGCCCTACTTGCTATGGAAGCGCCGATCAGCTTAAATAGTGAAGACATCAGAGCCGAAAAAGTAAAAGCATTAAAGTCATTACGTAAACTTGAAACAGAAGAAGTACGCCATAACTTTGTCCGTGGACAATACGACGAAGGCACAATTGATGGTAAAAAAGTTCCTAAATATAGAGATGAAGATAGAGTAGCTGAAGATTCTACAACGCCTACATTTGTATCAGGGAAATTAACTATTGATAACTTTAGATGGGCTGGCGTGCCGTTCTATATTAGAACTGGTAAACGAATGAAGAGCAAAACAATTCAAGTAGTCGTTGAATTCAAGGAAGTTCCTATGAATTTATATTATGAAACAGATAAAAAATTAGATTCTAATTTACTTGTTATAAATATCCAACCTAATGAAGGCGTATCACTACATTTAAATGCAAAGAAAAATGTCCAAGGTATTGAAACTGAACCTGTTCAATTATCTTATGCTATGAGTGCACAAGATAAGATGAATACAGTAGATGCATATGAAAACTTATTATTTGATTGTTTAAATGGAGATGCTACAAACTTTACTCATTGGGAAGAATTAAAATCTACTTGGAAATTTGTAGATGCTATACAAGAAGAATGGAATCAAAACGAACCAGAATTCCCTAACTATGAATCAGGTTCAAATGGTCCGTTGGAAAGTGATTTACTACTAAGTAGAGATGGTTTCCATTGGTGGGACGATATTCATTAATTATAAAGTGAAAAATATGTGGTTTAAATATAAAGTTGCTTTATAAAACCACAATTATCTAGCTATTAAGGTTTGATGCCTTGAGTGACCTATATTAATTACCTCATTTATTGGTTATTAAAAGATTTATATTAAGAGAGCATGACGTGAAATCAATTATAAATATTTGATTTCAGTCTCGCTCTCTTTTTTCTTATATCTTTTTTGTGTTATTATTTAATTTGTTGAAGTAAAATAGTGGGCTAAAACCAGTTATTTACATTTTACCCTATTAATTATTTTTTAGATGTAAGTGGAACGAAAATGATGTAGAATATACTTAATTAGTAAATATACAAAACATATAGATATAGCATTAAAATGGTTTGAAAAGTGAACAGTAGTTAATTGAAAATTAGGAGTGAAAGTTTTGGACGTTATCAAGCAAATACAACAGGCAATTGTTTATATTGAGGATCATTTGCTAGAGCCTTTTCATTTGCAATCACTCAGTGATTACGTTGGTCTTTCACCTTATCATCTTGATCAATCTTTTAAAATGATAGTTGGTCAATCCCCCACTGAATATGCTAGAGCTCGTAGAATGACTTTGGCAGCAAAAGAAATTATCAGTGGATCAAGTAGATTAGTAGATGTTGCAAAAAAGTATAATTATGCTAACACAAATGATTTTGCAAATGACTTTAGCGATTTTCATGGTGTCTCACCTATACAAGTAAATACAAAGCGTGATGAATTAAAGATGCAAGCTCGACTTTATATCAAACTTACAACAACAGAAAAACCGCCAAATGCTTATCGTTTAGAGGATACACAAGGTATTTCATTAGTGGGTTATGCTCAGTTTGTTGATTCAGAACATTTAGAAAATCCATTTAAAGTGCCAGACTTTTTAGACGATTTGCTAAATGAAGGGAAAATAACTGAGCTTCAACGCTATAATGATATTAGCCCACATGAATTGTTTGTCGTTAACTGTCCATTAGATGAAGGTATGGAAATATTTGTTGGTGTTCCAAGTGAAAGATACCCCGCTCATCTAGAAAGTCGTTTTTTACCAGAAAGACAATATGCAAAATTTAATTTGCAAGGAGAACTCGATTACGTAGTAAATGAAGCATGGTATTATATTGAAACTAGCTTACAGATGACTTTGCCGTACGAACATAATAGTCTTTATGTAGAAATTTATCCTTTCGATATTTCATTTGACGATCCATTCACTAAAGTTCAATTATGGATGCCTGTCGATCAAGAACAATATGTAACAGATGATTTTTAAATAGTGTCGTTGCGAAGAATGATTTCAAGTTTGTTGTATCAATGCAAATCATGAAATGCATAAATGAAAAACTACCAACAAAATGCTGGCAGTAAGATTAAAAATGAATATATTTTGGTAGTTTCTCAAAGTTAGTAAAACTTTAAATTCAAAATACATTCCGAAGCAGTATTTAATATAATTAAATATTATTGTTGGTATAGGTTGGCGATATCTTAGTAAAATTTAGATGTCGTTAGCCTGTACTTTTTATTACCATTCTTTCATTTATTAATCTATTCATTTCTCAAACGTTAATTATTATATAGATACAACAAATGCTTCAAATGGCTTTATAGCATTAATGTCTATTGCTTCATCATTATAATTATGAAGTAAAATATTATTCTTATTTATTGGGCCATTATATTTAAATCTAGCAGTTTGATTTGTTAAATTACCTACAATTAGTACTTTTTTATTATTTAATGTTCTACTATAAGCAAATACTTGTTCATTATTCTTATCTACTAAGTCGAATGTACCATATGTGTATATATCATCAGATTTTTTTAAAATAATTAATGATTTATAAAAGTTTAATATTGAGTTTGGATCTTGTTGCTGACTAGCAACATTAATTGCTTTATAATTTGGGTTTACAGGAAACCAAGGAGTATGTTCTGAAAAACCACCATTTGTTTGGTCATTCCATTGCATTGGTGTTCTTGAATTATCCCTGTTTTCCATTTTATGTTTTTCCAATAATGCAGAAACATCTCCATTTTGTGATTTAACAATATTATATTCGTTAATTACTGCAACATCATTGAAGGTTTCTACACTTTCAAAAGGATAGTTTGTCATACCAATTTCTTGTCCTTGGTAAATAAATGGCGTACCTTGTTGTAAGAAATAAACAATAGCATGGCTTGTAGCTGATTCATACCAATAACTTTGGTCGTCACCCCATGTAGAGACGCGACGAGGTTGGTCATGGTTCTCTATAAATAATGCATTCCATCCTATATTCTCTAATTGCTTCTGCCATCTATTAAGAACATCTTTATAGGCTTTGACATCAAATTTAGAATCACCAGTATTCCATAAGCCTAAATGCTCAAATTGAAATATCATATTAAACTTTCCTTCGTTTTCCCCTACCCATTCCACTGCATTTTCCGGATTTACACCATTTGCTTCACCGACTGTCATAACATCGTACTGACTCAATGATTTTTCTTTCATTTCTTGTAACCAACTTTGAATTCCAGGTTGGTTCATATCCACATCAAATGCAGGGGCATAAGTTTTGCCTTCTGGTACAGGTAAATCTCCTGCTTCAAACGATTTCTTAATATGAGTGATAGCATCTACTCTAAAACCATCGATTCCTTTTTCAAACCACCAATTCATCATTTCAAAAATAGCCTTACGAACCTCTGAATTGTCCCAATTTAAGTCTGGCTGTTTTTTACTAAATAAGTGGAAGTAATATTCACCTGTTATTTCATCATATTCCCATGTAGAACCATTAAATATACTTTCCCAATTATTAGGTTCTGATCCATCAGGTTTTGGTTCTTGCCATATATACCAATCACGTTTAGGATTATCTTTACTGGATTTGGATTCTATAAACCATGGATGTTCATCAGAAGTATGATTAACAACTAGATCAAGAATCAATTTCATGCCACGTTGATGAACACCTTCAAGCAATGAATTAAAATCATCCATTGTTCCAAATTCATCCATAATATCAGTATAATCACTAATATCATAACCGTTATCATCGTTAGGGGATTTATACATAGGGCTTAACCATATCACATCAATCCCTAATTCATTTAAGTAATCTAACTTTTCAATAACACCAGGTAAATCGCCAATACCATCATTATTAGAATCATTAAAACTTCTCGGATAAACTTGGTAAGCTACTGCTTCTTTCCACCATTGTTTGTTCATACTATACCCCCTGAATTGTTGTCGTTGAATCACGTTCAATAATTGTTGTTTGTATTAATTTATTAAAATCTACTATATCGTGCCCTTGGATTACGTTTATAACTGATTCAGCTGCTACTTCACCGAGTGATTTTGGATAGATATTCACCGTTGTTTGTGGTGGAGATGCAAATACATTTAGATAAGAATCGTTAAATGTTGCTGTTTGAATGTCTGTAGGAATATGCAACTTTAATTCATAAAACACACTCAATATCAGGTGGTTCAGTAACGTGTCGGTTGTAATTACGATAGTAGGTAATGTACGATATTTAATGAGCTCTTGAAAAAATGACCTAATATGTTGGCGATTTTTATCAAAATATACAATTTCTGTAAGTGAGCCAGCCTGTTCTATAGCTTTTAGATGGCCTGCTACTCTATCTTTTACAACTTCATAGTCGCCAGTTTCTGCTACAAATAAAAATTTATTATGTCCTTTATCAATTAATAGACGTGTTAATGATTGTGATGCACTAACATTGTCATTGTCTATATGTATGATGCCATCATTTGTTAAAGATTTACCAATAATCACATACGGCATAGCATGTGCCTTTAATATATCAATTATAGGATCATCCTTTTTAGAATAAAGTACTATAAATCCATCAACAGAATGATAATGAATCATTTCCTGCACTTCTAGTTCTATTCCTATAGTCTCATTATTTGTAGTTGAAATTGTGGAATAACCATGGTTTTTACATTCACTAAAAATACCTGAAAGTACATCTATAACAAATGGGTTTTGACTATCTTCAATAGAAGCAGACTTTTGTATAATACCAATTGTATTTGACTGTTTTGTTGCTAACGTTCTCGCCGCTTGATTTGGTTGATAATTGAAAGCTTTCATAGTTGCCTTTACTTTTTCACGTGTATGCGTACTAATTCTTGGATTACCACGAATGACTCTTGAAACAGTTGAAGCTGAAACATTTGCAGCTTGTGCAATATCTTTAATTGTGACCATAAACGTCATCCTTTATTTAGTTTCAAAAGCAAACTTTATGTTACTAACTCTTATAATAATTAAAGCTATTTAGCATGTCAAAGAATATGTGCAAACGTTTGCACATATTGGTTGTTTTTCTAATTTATCAAGTTTTACAAGATACAAAAACTACCCGTAACTAAAGACATATGTCTCTAGTTACGGGTAGTTCATTTTTATAAAATTAAATCAAGGGTTAATCTTAATCTTCAATCCATTGTGTATGGAATACGCCATCACGATCTTTACGCTCATAAGTATGTGCGCCAAAATAATCACGTTGAGCTTGGATTAAGTTAGCTGGTAAGTTTTCTGAGCGATAACTATCATAATAGTTAATACTTGCAGAGAAACCAGGTGTTGGTACACCGTTTTGAACACCAGTTGCGACTACATCACGTAATGCATCTTGATAATTCGTTACAATATCTTTGAAGTATGGATCTAATAATAAGTTTTGTAATTCAGTATCATTATCATATGCTTCTTTGATTTTTTGTAGGAATTGCGCACGAATAATACAACCTTCACGCCAAATCATAGCTAATTCGCCAAGTTTTAAATTCCATTCGTTATCTTCACTAGCTTTTCTCATTTGAGCGAAACCTTGTGCATATGAACAAATTTTACTCATATATAATGCTTTACGAATTTTTTCAAGGAACTCATCTTTACTTCCTTCGAATTTAGCACTTGGACCATTTAATTGTTTAGAAGCGTTAACACGCTCTTCTTTTATTGAAGAAATAAAACGAGCAAATACTGACTCAGTAATAATTGTCAGTGGAATACCTAATTCTAAAGCGTTGATTGATGTCCATTTACCTGTACCTTTTTGGCCGGCAGTATCTAGAATTTGTTCAACTAAAGCTTCGTCTTTACCTTCATCTAGTTTAGTAAAGATATCACCAGTAATTTCGATTAGATAACTTGATAATTCGCCAGCATTCCAATCTTTAAAAGTTTTTGAAATTTCTTCATGAGACATACCTAGTAAATCTTTCATCATTGCATAACTTTCTGCAATTAATTGCATATCTGCATATTCAATGCCATTGTGGACCATTTTTACGTAATGACCAGCACCGTTAGGGCCAATATAAGCGACACAAGCAGCTCCGTCATCAGCTTTGGCTGAGATTGATTCTAAAATATGACTTACTTTATCGAATGCTTCTTCTTGACCGCCTGGCATTAATGAAGGACCAGTTAATGCCCCAACTTCACCACCAGATACACCCATTCCGATAAAGTTAACACCACTCTCAGCAAGTGCTTTATTACGTCTAATAGTATCTTGATAGTTCGTATTACCACCATCAATTAAGATATCATCGTTATCTAATAATGGTAATAAGCTCTCAATTGTTGCATCTGTTGCAGGTCCAGCTTTAACCATTAATAAAATTTTGCGGGGCTTTTCTAGAGAATTAACAAATTCCTCTATAGAGTACGTTGGATGTATGTTTTTACCTTCAGATTCTGTAACCATTTCATCCGTTTTTGCAGATGAGCGATTAAAAACCGAAACGCTGTATCCACGTGATTCAATATTCCAAGCTAGGTTTTTACCCATTACGGCTAAACCTACTACACCAATTTGTTGTGTCATATTACTAACCTCTCTTATTAAAGTTTTCTAGTATATTGTATCATAAAGACGTAAGAATATTCACTTAATCAGTTTTAAGATTTCTGACTAATTATTTCAACAATCTTAATTAACTGTTCTGCTAACAGGTTTAATGAACTAACAGGCATACGTTCATCAATAGTATGGATATTTTCATAACCTACACCTAAAATTACAGTTGGTATACCTAATTGATTGATGATGTTGCCATCTGATCCACCGCTAGCAATCACAGTCTCAGGAGCTAATCCTAAAGCGACAGCACTTGACTTAGCTACTTTGGTAACTAGCGCATCATTTGCAATTTCAAAGCCAGGATAACTTTTTATTATTTCAACATCAGCAGTACAGCCGTATTTTTGAGCTGTTTCTTCAAAAACAGACTGCATATGTTCCACTTGAGCCTGTATACTTGACTCAGAATGTGATCGCGCTTCAGCTTTAAGAGTAACTTTATCTGCAACGATATTTGTAGCGGATCCCCCTTCAAAGCGGCCGATGTTAGCAGTTGTAAACTCATCAATTTGACCTAACTTCATTTCACTTACGGCTTTTGCTGCAATATTAATTGCACTTATCCCCTTATTAGGTGTGCTTGCATGTGCTGTTTTCCCATATATTGTTGCATTAACTTTCATTTGTGTAGGAGCGTGGGTAACTGTCTTGCCCACATCAACACTTGCATCAATTGCATAACCGTAATCAGCATCCAATAATGTATGATCTAAAGCTTTTGCTCCCTCTAATCCAGATTCTTCACCCACTGTTATAACGAATTGTATTTGACCATGTGATAATTTATTGTCATTTATTGTTTGTACAAGTTCTAAGATAGATGCCAATCCAGCTTTATCATCAGCACCTAGAATAGTAGTTCCATCAGAATATATGTATCCATCATCTTTAATTTGTGGTTTAATATTTACACCTGGAGTTACTGTGTCCATGTGACTTGTAAAATATACTTTATCTACATTATCCATATTTTCTGTTGCTTTTAATGTGCAAACTAAATTATTAGCTCCCAAATTTTCATTACTGCTTGCGTTATCTTCTTTTACAATAACGCCTAAAGTTTCAAATTTGGATTTAAGGAATTGTTGTATGGCTTGTTCCTTACCGCTCTCAGAATTGATTTGTACTAATTCTAAGAAAGTATCAATAAGACGTTGTTTATTTATCATTTATAATTCCCCATTCTTATATTTATGTGGCTCTTAGTTTAGTTTAACGAAATATATGTAGTAGTAAAACTAATATGACTCTTTGCTCAGACTGATCATATGCTATAATGGCAATATAAAACTAATTTAAATTTGAATATAGTTAGTTGGTTAAGTGTTATAAATGAAAAGATACAGGTTAATCCTATTTTCAATGATTTGGAGGAATATACGTTGAACAATAATAAAGTATTGAGAGTTATTATCGTAGTAATGTTAGTAGCTGTTGTACTTGCATTGATATTAACAAGTGTCGTTCCACTAGTGAATTAATCATTAATTAAATGTAAGTTTAAATGTTGTATATCAATCTCTTAAAATAAACGAAGCTCACACATAATATGAGTACAAGGCTGAGCATATAAACTCAAACCGATCTCATACAATGTGTGAGCTTTTTATGTTGCTGCAGATTTTTGATCGCTGTGTAGACGTAATGAGCCAAATTGCGATTTAACAGCTAAATATGCTTCTAATTCATTCAATAATTGAAATAGATTTGCACGCGTTCTAAATCCTTCATGCGAAGTTGGCAATTCTAATTCATTTAATTCTAACCTTATTTCATATAATGAGTGCAGTCGCAACACAGTGTAATCATTGCTATTAACATTGGTAGCTACTTCTGCAAACAAATTAGATATTTTAGACAATAAACAGTCTTTGGTCTCAATATTTTCAATGATTACAGACATACGGCGTAAAAGCTCTAATTGTTCCTCACGCATATCAAAATAATGGTAATAAGAATTTTCATTTCTAACAAAATGATTTTTAACATCTCTAAAAGCGATAGATTTTGCTTTGCGAATTGTATATTTTAATTCCTCAAAAGCTATATTCACATTATTATTTGGCTTTATACATGTATTGCTAAACTGCTCAAAAATATAAGTGAATTGTTGTTCGATTTCTTGTTTATAATGTTTTAAATTACTATCTAAACTAGGCATAATAACGTTCATTAAGAATGCAATACCCAGACCTACGATTAAAAGCAGAATCTCATTGTAAAACAATTTTAAATCAATGGCTGACGCATTGAAAACATGTAATAAAATGACACAACTGGTTACAACGCCTTCTTGCACTTTAAATACTACTGTTAACGGTATAAAAAACAGTACAATTAGACCTAAAACAATCGCGCTTTGCCCTAACATACTAAAAGCAACAGAACCTAGAATTAGAACCATAAGACATGATACAAAACGAGAAACAATTGCTTGTAGTGAATGCACTTTAGTATGTTTGATGCACAAAACAACTAAAATGGCACTGGAAGCAAAATTATCTAAACCCATTAATTTAGCAATTATGATTCCTAGCGCCATTCCAACTGCAGTCTTAATTGTTCTAAATCCGATCCGATATGGATTTAAACTCATCATCTAATAAGACCTCTATTTTTCGTCACAATAAGTGTCGAATAAGTTTTGTAATTGATTAATCACATCCATCACATCATGACCTTCGATTTGGTGCCTTTCAATCATTTCTGTGACTTTACCATCTTTGACTAAGGCGAACGATGGACTTGATGGAGCAAAACCTTCAAAATAGTCTCTAGCTTGTTGTGTAGCTTCTTTATCTTGACCAGCAAACACAGTAACAAGACGATTTGGTAATTTATCATAGTGCAATGCATGTGCGGCTGCTGGTCTTGCAATACCACCTGCACATCCACAAACAGAGTTGACCATTACTAATGTTGTTCCCTCTTGTTTTAAAACATTATCTACTTCTTCTGCAGATGTTAATTGCTCGTAACCTGCTTCTTCTATTTCATTACGTGCTTGATTAACTACATCTGTCATATATAAATCAAAGTTTAAGTCCATAATAATTCACCTTTCATTTCAAGTTGATACCTTCATTCTACTAATATATATTCAATTGTTCAACATGTGTACACATTATTCAATAAACTTTCAAGAATATTTGCTTTTTAAACATAAGTTATATAGCAAAATGGAAGTTATTAGATTACTTATAGATTACTTCTTCTTGTTTAAAATTTATATTTAAATTTTTTAAAAGATTCGAAAACTCATTTTCAATTTTTGCGTTATTTATATTTCTAATAAAATTAATTTGTAGCTTATTATTGAAAGTCAAAACACTACATTAATAATATAATATTTTAGGCTGAGACATATATTTTGTGTCTCAGCCTAAAATATTATCAACTTTATTGAGTTGTAAGTTAATTAGTAGATACTTGTATGCTCAATTGAATATTGTTCGATACGTGTTTTTACGAAGTTCATAAATCTACCTGCTTGTAAGCCATCTAAGATACGATGGTCGATAGAAATACATAAGTTAACCATGTTTCGTATTGCAATCATATCATCAATAACTACTGGTTTTTTAATCACAGATTCAATCTGCAGTATTGCTGCTTGAGGATGATTAATTATACCCATAGAAGATACTGAGCCAAACGTACCTGTATTATTTACGGTAAACGTACCACCTTGCATATCTTCTGAGCGTAATTTCTTGTTACGTGCTTTTTGCGCTAATTCGTTAATTTCTCGAGCGATACCTTTAATTGACTTTTCATCAGCATTTTTAATTACAGGCACGTATAATTTATCTTCGTCTGCAACTGCTATAGAGATATTAACATCTTTATGCATCACTATCTCAGAATCTTGCCAACTACTATTTAATAAAGGATAAGCTTTTAATCCTTCAGCAACTGCTTTAACGAAAAATGCAAAGAATGTAAGGTTATAGCCTTCACTTTCTTTAAAGCTATTCTTATGATAATTACGTGTTTTAACTAAGTTAGTTGCATCTGCTTCTACCATCATCCAAGCATGGGGAATTTCGTTAACACTGTTCACCATATTTTGAGCTATTTGTTTACGTACGCCATTAACTGGTATTGATGAACCTGGTGATGGATCATTATACGCTGATTGTTGTGAGACTTTAGGAGAATCTTTGGGCGCTACAATTGTAGAAGGTGCTTTGCTGATACCTTCTTTAATAACTTTCTCTATATCTTTCTTTGTTACACGCCCTTCAAAGCCTGTGCCTACAACTTGATCTAAGTCAATTTGGTTTTCAGATGCTAATTTGAACACGACTGGTGAATAACGGCCATTGTTTTTAGGTCCATCTGCATTAGTATTAGCAGTAGTTGAAACTGAATCATTTTGGATGTTATTATCACTTGTTGACTGCTTGTTTTGTAACTCTTTTTTGACATCTTCAGATTGATTATTAGTCGATTGTTCTTGTTCAGTTTCATTTTGTTCGTCACCAGTATCTAATAGACAAATAATTTCATCTACAGCTATAGTATCGCCTTCTTCAACTTTTATTTCAGTAATTGTACCTGCATAAGAAGAAGGTACTTCTGCAGTGACTTTATCTGTAATTACTTCACATAATGGATCATATTCTTCAACTTTATCCCCTACTGAGACAAGCCACTGTTCTATAGTTCCTTCATGAACACTTTCACCGAGTTTAGGCATTTTTATTTCCATGTTTGTGCCTCCTTAGAATTCTGCGAGTTCACGCATTTTAATTTTTATTTTATCTGGATTAATCATAAACTCGTCTTCGAGTGTTGGTGCAAATGGCATCGCTGGAACATCAGGACCTGCGAGTCTCATTATTGGGGCATCTAAGTCGAACAGACAGTTTTCTGCAATTATAGCAGCTACTTCAGACATAACACTACCTTCTAAATTATCTTCGGTAA
Organism: Staphylococcus sp. mip270_02; assembly: GCF_054031535.1. NCBI lineage: Bacteria > Bacillati > Bacillota > Bacilli > Caryophanales > Staphylococcaceae > Staphylococcus > Staphylococcus sp. mip270_02. Next base: position 1,771,246 of record NZ_CM132934.1, on the reverse strand, counting down.
CTAATAAAACTTTACCTGTTAGTTTTGCTCTTTCGATAATTGTTTGTTTATCTAATGGGTATACTGTACGTAAATCAACAACTTCTATATTAATGCCATCTTCTGAGAGCATATCGGCTGCTTGAATACAATAATTTACACATAGGCCATAAGTAAATACAGTAATATCGTCGCCTTCACGCTTAACATCAGCTTTTCCAATTGGCACTGTATAATACGATTCCGGCACTTCTTCTTTAAGTAAGCGATAAGCTTTTTTATGTTCGAAATATAATACTGGGTCATTTGATTCGATTGAAGCTAATAATAAGCCTTTCGCATCATATGGCGTGGATGGAATAACAATTGTGAGTCCTGGTGTATTTGCAAATACAGATTCCACGCTTTGAGAGTGATAAAGTGCACCGTGAATGCCGCCTCCAAATGGAGAGCGAATCGTAATTGGACAATGAAAATCATTATTTGAACGGTATCTCATTTTAGCTGCTTCACTCATGATTTGATTTGTTGCAGGTAGAATATATTCGGCAAATTGTATTTCTGCTACAGGACGTTTACCTAACATTGCTGCGCCAATACTAGTGCCTACGATGTTAGACTCTGCTAGCGGAGTATCTAAAACACGTGCTTCACCATATTTTTGTTGTAAACCTAAAGTGACACCAAATACGCCACCTTTTTTACCGACGTCTTCACCTAATACAAATACATCGTCGTCCTTTTCCATTGCTTGGTCGAGTCCTTGTTGGATTGCTTCTAAGTAACTTAATTTAGGCATTGTCTAAACTCCCTTCTTCATAAACATGTGTATATGTTTCTTCTGGAGACGGATAAGGTGCTTTTTCGGCTTCTTTAGTTGCTTGGTTTACAATTTCTTTATGTTCACTTTCAACTTTTTCTAACCATTGTTCATTTATAATGCCTTCGTCAAGAAGAAATGTTTTGAATTTAAGATTACAGTCTAATGATTTCAACTCTTCACGTTCTTCTTTCGTACGATATTTATCATCATCATCTGAAGAGTGGGCTGTCAATCTTGTACACATGGCTTCAATCAATGTAGAACCTCCACCATTTAATGCGCGGTCTCTAGCCTCTTTCATAACTTTATACATTGCAATTGGATCGTTGCCGTCTACATGTTCACCATGCATACCGTAACCAATAGCACGGTCTGACAATTTTTCAGCACCATATTGTAGCGAATCTGGAACAGAAATAGCATATTTATTATTTTCAATTACACAAACAAATGGTAGTTTATGTACGCCTGCAAAGTTTAATCCTTCGTGAAAATCACCTTGGTTAGAACTACCTTCACCAACTGTAGCCATAGCAATATTTGGTTTATTATCCATTTTCAACGCTAATGCTGCCCCGACACCATGTACAATTTGTGTACCAACTGGTGAACTTTGAGATAAAATTCCTTTTTCACGTTTACTAAAATGAGATGGCATTTGCTTTCCACCTGAACTAATATCATCACGTTTACCAAATGCTGCTAACATTGAGTCTAAAGCTGTCATACCCATATAGGTAACAAACGCTAAATCTCTATAATAAGGTGAAGAAATATCTCCTTCTTGCATAGCATACGCCATACCTATTTGAGTAGCTTCCTGTCCTTGACAACTTATAACAAACGGGATTTTACCTGCACGGTTTAATAGCCACATACGTTCATCTATTTTACGCCCTAAATCCATCCATTTATACATTGCTTTTAAATCAGACTCTTCTAGTCCAACTGATTTATAATCAAACATCTTATTTCCTCCTAAATTAAACGTGAATCGATCTGTTCTCAACCTTCAACCCTAATTCCATCAACACTTCAGATAGTGATGGATGTGCATGTGTTGTTAGGCCGAGTTCTAAAGTTGAACCATTCATAAATTGGAATAGTGACACTTCGTTAATTAATTCTGTGACATGAGGACCGATCATATTAAGTCCTAACACAGTATCTTGTTCTTGATCGATTATAACTTCACAAAAGCCACTTTGATTAGTGGTGTTTTCAATAACTGCTTTACCAATCGCTTTGAAAGGTACTTTAACTGCTTTTGCTTTAATGTTTTCAGATTTAGCTTGGTCCATATTCAGCCCAATACTTGCCACTTCAGGTTGAGTATAAACGCATTTCGGCATTTTATTGTAATCAATTGGAAGTGGTGACTGATCAAACATATGTTCAATTGCAATAATGCCTTCTTTAGAGCCAACATGTGCCAATTGTAAATTACCGATGCAATCGCCCGCTGCATAGATATGTTTATCATCAGTTTGCTGATATTCATTAACACTGATATGCTTTTTATCTGTTAATTGTATCTTTGTATTATTTAATCCAATATCTTCGGTATTAGGCAGTCTGCCAATAGAAATCAATGATTTTTCAAATTGTAGTATTTCGTCATTTAATGTGATATTAATATGATCTTCGTCGACTGTTATATCAGACTCAGATAATTGTGTATTTTCATAAAATGTGACACCTCTATCAGTTAATTCATTTCTTAAAGTTTTGGCAATCATTTTACTTTCAGTAGGTAAAATACGTGAGCCAGCTTCAATTACAGTTACATCGACGCCAAAATCAGTCATCAGTGAAGCAAATTCTAAACCGATAACACCACCACCAATAATAGCTAGGTTATTTGGCAATTGTTCCATTTGCAAGATATCATCACTGGACAGCACAACTTTATGGTCAAACGGTAAAAAAGGTAATGACATAGGTTGTGATCCTGTAGTTATAAGAACGTTATTATTAGGGATTAATTCAGATTCACCATCTTCGTATTCTACAGAAATCGTACCACTTTGTGGCGAAAATATGGAAGGACCTAATATCCTGCCTGTCCCATTAAATACATCGATACTGTTATGCTTCATTAAATGGTTAACACCGCTAAACATTTGGCTTACTACTTCGTTTTTTCTTTCTTGTATTCGCGCAAAATTTAATTTAAATCCATCAACATCCACACCAAAATTAGTTGCGTTTGTAATTGTACGCATAACTTCTGCAGATTTTAACAATGCTTTTGTCGGAATGCATCCTTTATGTAAACAAGTTCCACCTAGTAACGATTTTTCTACTAGCGCAACTTTCTTTCCTAATTGTGAAGCTCTTATTGCAGATACATAACCCGCAGTACCTCCACCAAGAATGACTAAATCATATTTTTCTTCTGACATATTAATACTCCTAACTATAAGCTTTAACCTTTTCTTTTCCGTCTAGTACGTTTGATGTACGTAATGCCAATGTATCCATTTCTTTTTCTCCTGGATAAATTGTTACAGGCGCAATCCAATCAACGAATGATATTATTTTTTGTACTAATAACTTATTGTAGCTTAAACCGCCCGTTAAAATAATTTGATCTACCTGTCCGCGGAAAATAATTGACCGAGCTCCAATAGCATTAGAAACTTGATATGCTAATGCATCAAACGCTAATTTGACTTCGGAGTTTGAATCATATTTATCCGATAATAATTTTAAATCATTTGTTTTGAACATACTAATGAAACCACCTTTTTTACTTAAAAAGTGATTCATCTCTTCAGGTGTGAAATTATGTTTGTATCCAAATTCATAGAGTTGGTCATTGGGTATAGAACCGGCACGCTCTGGACTAAAAGGGCCTTCTCCTAACAATCCATCGTTTACATCTACTACTTGTCCGTTTTTATGTGCACCAATCGTTATACCACCACCCATATGTGCAACGATAACATTTACATCTTCGTATGCTTGTTGAATAGAGGATGCATATAATCTAGCAACAGCCTTTTGATTTAATGCATGAAATATACTACGACGTTTAATATTCTTTAAACCTGTAACTTTTGCAATATCGGATAATTCGTCAACAACGACTGGATCGATTATAAAAGCGGGAATATTCATCTCTATTCCTAATTCATAACCAATCATACCACTCAGGTTAGATGCGTGTACACCATATTTAAATGCTTTAAGGTCCTCATACATTTCATTATTTATATGATAAACGCCACCTTGCATTGGCTTTAGCAATCCACCCCTACATGCAATCGCATCAAAATTTTTATTTGTATAATCTGATGTAAGATTTAATGAGTATATAATCTCTTTAAGTCTTAGTGGCTTTTGTTCTAATAATGGTATGTTAGTAAGTTGGATATCATGTCGAATCGTGTCATACCACATACACTGATGTGCTTTATATACTGCAATTTTTGATGATGTACTACCTAAATTTAAAACTAGAATTCTAGTCATTGTTGCACCTTCTTCTTGAAAAATAACATAACTTTTGTATGTTAAGCCTCATTACTTAAAATCAATTATGATAAATAGTTGGATACTATGTACCACTAGCTGAGTAATTGTATTTATAAATTATATTATCTACTTATATATTACATCAATTTCTTACATTATAAAATTAATAACCTATTTCCAAAATTGATTTTATAAGTTGGGAATGTAAAGAAATTTGCTAAATAAAAATTATTCTATTAAGATATTTGAGATAGTTACAGCTCTTATAATTAAATGTTTTGAGTAACTTATTACATTCCGCAATTAATTTAATATTTTCAACGCTAATAATAAGGAATCTAGTTTATTTTGTTTCGTGTCCGCCCTTGAAGTCAATGCAATCGGGAATTTTGCTCCTAAGACTAAACTAGCTACTCGCGCACCTGCAAAATAAGTGAAAGATTTGTATAGTGCATTGCCAACATCTATATGTGGTACCAATAATGCATCTACATCGCCTGCTACGTGTGACTTGATATTTTTTTTAATAACACTTTCCATATTAATTGCGTTATCGAAAGCTAATGGACCGTCAACATATAAATAATCAGACGTCGCTCTACTAAATATGTTCTTGAGCTTTTCAGCATCTGTAGATGACAAGATTTTCTTAGTAGGCTTTTCAACGGATGAAAGAATACCAACTTTAAACTGATTATAGCCAAGTGCTTTAGAAAATTCAGTTAAATTATTAATAATTTGTTTCTTTTCTTCAACAGAAGGATTAATATTTAATGCTACATCACTTAACATTAATGTTTTATGATAATTTGGCACGTTAAAACATGCAACATGATTTAAGAAACTATGCTTAGCAATAAAATTTTTATTACTCAGTACAAAGGATAATAAGGTTGATGACATCAAATTACCTTTAACTAAGACTGATACTTTACCAGAAGACAAATCATCAGCACATTGTTTAAAGAGTTCATTGTCGTTACTAAAATTAAGAATATGAATTCTATTGAGTAGTTGCGGATCCATATCGAATGAGCGAATTATCTCTGTTGGATCTTGTGTGTCATATAAATATACATCAATCTCTGTCAAAACGAGTGCTTTCATGATAACGGATAACATTTTTTCATCATTTGCATATAAAATAGCAACATTACCTTTTAAATAATATGAAGAATCAATTAAATGTTGATATTGCATAAAAAAATCAACACCTTTCTCATTTTATGAAGTGACTATGTTTGATAATACTAAAAATAATTATTGAAAATGTACATCGTTAGGCATGTTGATTTTGTTCTATCATTTCTTTAGCATTTTGACGTGTGATATCAGTTACACTAGCTCCTGAAATCATTCTTGCTATTTCATCTATACGTTCTGAGCCTGAAAGCTCTTGGACGTGTGTTGTAGTACGGTCATTTACTGAATCTTTACTGATAAACAGATGATGATCGCTCATTGATGCTACTTGTGGCAAATGGGAGATACAAATTACTTGAATATGCTTAGCTAATCCTTTCATTTTTTCAGCCATTTTTTGTGCTGCTTGTCCAGAAACTCCAGAATCCACCTCATCGAATAATATTGCAGTTTGTCCTCGTGTTTTAACGAAAATGGTTTTAAGGGCAAGCATTATACGTGATAATTCCCCACCAGATGCAATTTTATTTAAACTTTTAAGCGGTTCTCCCTTATTAGGGCTGATTAAAAATTCTACAAATTCAATGCCTTCTCGATTTGGAACATCTAAAGGTTTAAATGAAATTTCTAAATTAGCATCTTTCATTTGTAAATTTTGAATTTCATCCACGATATGATCACGCAGAGTTTGTGCCACAATTCTACGTTCACGGGATAATTCTGTACCTAGTTTGATTACATCTTCATATAATCTTTCAATTTCATGTCTTAACTGTGAAGTGCTTTCTTCGTAGTTTTCGATTTTATTAATTTCATTTTCTAATTTATCTTGATATTTAATTAATTCAGTAATATCTTTGCCATATTTTCTTTTCAAATCATTCAGGACATTCATTCTAGCTTCAAGTTCATTTAAGTAGTGCTCATCAAATTCAGTATTGGTCAATTCATCATACAACTGATGTTTAGCATCTTCTAAAGTATAGTAAAATTGATCGACCTCTTCTTTAAGCGTGTCATATTTTTCTGGTAATATTTCACTTATTGATTGCAATTGATTGCTCAATTCATATAAGCGATCTGTAATAGCATGCTCATCTGTTAAAGTAAGATGAGCATTATTTAAAGCTAAACTTAGATTTTCTGAATTTTGTATCCGCTTTATGTCTGATTCGAGTTGAGAAACTTCACCGTCGACCAAGTTTGCTTCTTGTATTTCTTCAAACTGGAATTTAAGTAAATCTAGGCGTTGTAATAAGGCTTGATCGGCAGATTCTAAATCTTCAAGTTCTTTCTTTTTAGCTTTATATTGATCATAAGTGGTAACGTATTGTTCAAGTAAATTTTTGTATTGATTTTCAGCATAGTTGTCGAGTAATTGTAGATGATATTTTTGCTTTAATAAAGTTTGTGTTTCATGTTGCCCGTGGATATCTAACAACTCTTGCATAATTTTACGTAAATCTTGCAATGTAACTATTTGATTATTAACCCTACAAATACTTTTACCTGTGCTGAAAATTTCTCTTTTAACTAATAAAAAATCTTCATCTATGTCGATGTCTAAAGCTTCAAGTATCGAAATGGCTTCTTTACTTTCATCAATATCAAATATACCTTCAATAATAGCTTTCTTCTCACCATGTCTCACATAATTTGATGATGCGCGCATACCAATCAGTTGTCCAATGGCATCGATAATAATTGATTTACCTGCGCCAGTTTCACCACTTAACACTGTTAATCCATCACCAAAGTGAACTTCTAGTTCATCAATGATAGCGAATTGTTTAATAGATAAAGTCTGTAGCATCCTTTTAAACACTTCCTTACACTTATAATAAATTAAAGATGCGCGTTTTGATTTTTTCACTTGCTAACTCATCTCTACAGATAATTAAGCAAGTATCATCACCACAAATAGTACCTAAAACTTCCTCCCAATCAATTTGATCTAAGATTGCACCGATTGATTGAGCATTTCCTGGTAATGTCTTTAGAACTAATAAGTTACCTGTGCCATCTATATTTACAAATGAATCCATTAAATAACGGCCTAGTTTTTCAAGAGGATGATATTTTCTATCATTAGGCAAACTATAAACATATTGTCCTGTTGGCGTGGGGACTTTAATTAATTGTAATTCTTTGATATCTCTGGAAACTGTAGCTTGAGTGACGTTTAATTCATACTCATTTAATCTTTTTACTAATTCATCTTGTGTTTCGATTTTTTCGTTTGAAATTATTTCTCTAATTTTAATATGTCTTACTGATTTTTTAGCCATGTATAGCACCTCTATAAACGAATATTTATACATTTATTTTAACACATGCATATAAATACTACTACTAAAGATAGTTGGAATTTTACTTATGTGAAAACGATAACTCTGCATATCAAAGGTAAAATCATAACTTGAAGTATATTTGAATGATTGCTAAATCATGGTGAATATTATGAATGCGATGAATAATTATTGAATAGTATGTGATTTCTAATAAATAAAAATCGTCCTTGTTTTCAAAATAAAGTTTAATGACCTAATCTTTGAAGTGTATATTGTACATTTTTCATAATAAAAAGAGAGCGGGAACAGAAATCAAAATTAGATAAGTGATTTCGTATTCTCGCCCTCTACAAGAATGTATTAAGATTCGCGATTGTTAAATAACTCAATAATATAAGTCAAATTTTCTGTATTGTACTGATCTGGTAATTGATTTAGACATTCGTAGGCTTCTTGTGTATGATATGTCATTTTATCTTCGGCACCTTGTTGTCCTAATAGTGATACATATGTACTTTTATCATTATCAATATCGCTGCCTACAGCTTTACCTAATTTCGCTTCGTCACCATATACATCTAACAAATCATCTTTGATTTGAAACATTAATCCTAAATGCTCGCTAAATGATTCTAATGCATTAGCAACACTTTGTTCTGGCTTAGCAATATCTACTGCAGCCATCACTGCAAATTTAAGTAACGCACCTGTTTTAGCGTTGTGAATTTGTTCTAGTGTGTCGATATTAACTTTTGCACCTTCGCCTTCACTTTGCATATCAAGAGTTTGACCTCCAACCATACCCAAATGACCACTAGCAAAAGCTAAACGTTTAATTAACTTGATTTTAGCAGTATCATCAACTGCTTCATCATTAACAATCATATCAAATGCTTTGGTTAGAAGTGCGTCGCCAGCTAAGATTGCTTTCCACTCACCAAACACTTTATGATTTGTAAGCTTGCCTCTGCGATAATCATCATTATCCATCGGTGGTAAATCATCGTGTATTAAAGAATAGGTATGAATCATTTCTAAACCAAGTGCCGAAGAAAGTCCGGCTTTATAATCACTAGATAACATCTCTAAAGTTAATAGTAATAACACTGGTCTAATTCGCTTACCACCAGCTTCTAATGAGTACCGCATACTTTCTTCTAAATTTGTGTTTAAATCTGAATTCGGGATCGTCTCGGATAATAGTTGGTTAACTTCCGCTGTTAAGTTTTCCATCTTTTTATTCATTTTCAGTATCTTCCTTCACGCCATCGTCATTATTATCAGTATGCTCATCTGCCATTAATTCGTTGACTTTCTTTTCAGCGTCTTTTAACGTTTCATCGCAAGTTGCTGATAATTTCATACCACGTTGATATAAGTTCAGAGATTCTTCTAATGATACATTTTCGTTATCAAGTTTTTGCACTATATTTTCTAACTCTTTCATCATTTCCTCGAAACTTTGTGTATTACTATTACTCATCATTACACCTTACCTTCTTAACTTGAGCATCAACAACGCCATCTTTCATTGTTAATACTATGTTGTCGTTCTCAGCTAAATCACTAGTACTTGTAATAACATCGTCATCCTTGTTAACGATTGTATAACCACGCAACATCGTATTTGTCGGACTCAAATTATTAAGACTTTCTAATTTTCTAGCTAGATTATTTTTTTGATTTTGAATAAAATTATTCATAACTTTATTTAAATCATCACGCTTTTGAGCATTTGTTAGTTGTTCTCTATTTATATTTTGTTTAAAACCTTTAAGGTTAAACTTATTTAACAATAATTGTAATTGCTGTTGATTATTTTTGATTACTAAATTCATCGACAGGTTAAGTTGCTTTTCTAAATCATCTCGTTTTTGAATCTGTTGATCATATAATAATGTTGGCGTTTGAAATTTATAATACGATGATACATGTTCTAAATGCTTTCTTTGTTGCTGTAAATGTTGTTTTATAAAACGAGTAAGCGACAAATTGGTTTGTTTTAAGTATTGACGTAATTCAAATTGATCTGGCGTAGCCATAACCGCTGCTTGTGTAGGTGTAGCTGCACGAATATCTGCAACAAAATCACTAAGCGTAAAATCTGTTTCATGACCAACTGCTGAAATAATAGGTGTAGTACATGCGTATATTGCTTTAACTACATCCTCTTCATTAAAGTTCCATAAGTCCTCAATAGAACCTCCGCCTCGTCCAATAATTATAGTATCTACACCCATGTCATCAGCATGTTGTATGTTTTTTATAATATCGTTTTTCGCTTGTTCACCTTGTACTAGCGTATTGATTTGAATTTGTTCTGCTAAAGGATATCTACTGTTGATTGTAGTGTGAATATCTCTAATGGCTGCACCTGTGCCTGCTGTTAACACTGCAATCTTCTTGGGAAACTTAGGTATAGATTTCTTGTTACTTTGATCAAAATAACCATCTTTAGTAAGTTTCTTCTTCAGCTGTTCTAATCTTTGATATAGATTACCAACACCATCTAAATGCATTTTATTGACATAAATTTGATAGTTCCCACGACGTTCATATACTGACACACGTGCTTCTAAAAGTACCTCGTCACCTTCTTTAGGGTCAAAATCAATTTTCGAAGCGTTGCCTTTAAACATCATGGCGCTAATAACACTATTATTGTCTTTGACGTTAAAATAGAGATGCCCACTACTATGTTTTTTAAAATTAGAAAGTTCTCCTTTAATCAACACAGATTGTAAATGAGGGTCTTGATCAAATTTATATTTTATATATTTTGTAAGTGTAGAAACACTTAAATATTCTGCCATGTTATATCACTCTTTTATTCAATATTGCTCAATACACCATTTATAAATTTATAATGATCATCATCACTGAATTGTTTTGCTAATTCCACAGCTTCATTGATGATTACTTTTTGTGGTGTTGAACTATTTAACAATTCATAAGTAGACATTCTTAAAATAATACGATCAGATTTTAGTAATCTATCTAAAGTCCAATCTTTTAAGTGTGGTTGAATTTTCTCATCTAAGACTGATTCATGATCTTTTACACCAGTTACTAGCCAGTTGATAAAATCAAATTCTAAATCAGGATTATCATCTTTAATAAAACTTATCGCTTCATCAATAGTTAATTCATTATTTTTCATTTCAAGCTGAAATAGAGTTTGAAAAGCTTGTGTTCTCGATTCTTTACGACTCATTATAAACTCCCTTAAGCATAGTATTATTTATAAATCATTTGTGCATAGAAATATGATACGTTTAAAAAACAAACAATTATTTCAGTTGTACACAAAATGTATTTATAAAGTAAATTTGCTTTATTTAATTTTAATTTATTGGTTCAATATGCGTGATATGGACATTAATTTGACTTGGTTCAATCGTAGTCATTGTAGTTAACGAATTATATATAGCCTGTTGTATTTTTTTAGCTGTTTCTGAGATATTAATACCATAGGACAAAGTGCAATATACATCTATATAAATGCCATCTTCTCTTGTATCTACTTTTATACCTCTACTTAATTGTTTCTTGCTAATATTTTCAATACTTGTATGTTTTAACTCTTTAAAATGACCTTGAATGCCTTTGATTTCAGATGTTGCTATACTTGCTATAACTGTTAAAACTTCGGGCGCAATCTCAATTTTCCCTAAATTGGAATGTGTGGACTCTGATACTTTGACCATTTCACTTACCCCCTAATTAGATTCATCATCCATAATATTATATGTTTCTAAGAAATTAGTGTTAAATTCCCCACTTCTGAAAATGTCATTGTTCAATAGACGGACATGGAATGGTATCGTTGTGTCTATACCTAATACAAGGTATTCACCTAACGCACGTAGACCTGTCATGATTGCTTCGTCTCTAGTTGGTTCATGAACAATAAGTTTTGCAACCATAGAGTCATAATATGGAGGAATTGTATAATTAGTATAACATGCAGATTCAATTCTTACGCCAAATCCACCTGGAGCCAAATATTGGGTGATTTGCCCTGGCGAAGGCATAAAGTTTTTATATGGATTTTCAGCATTAATTCTAAATTCCATTGCATGCCCTTCAATTTTAATATCTTTCTGTTTGAATGGTAATTTTTCTCCCATCGCAACTTTTAATTGTAGTTTAACTAAGTCTACGCCTGTAACCATTTCAGTAACAGGATGTTCAACTTGTATCCGTGTATTCATTTCCATGAAGTAAAATTCATTAGAGTCTAAGTCATATATAAATTCAATAGTACCTGCATTTTCGTAATTAACTGCTTTTGCAGCTCTTACTGCAGCGTTACCCATTTCTTGTCTCTTTTCTTCAGTTAATATTGGAGAAGGGGCTTCTTCTACAAGTTTTTGCATTCTACGTTGAATGGTACAATCACGTTCGCCTAAATGAACCACGTTGCCGTAACTATCTCCCATAATTTGTATTTCAATATGTCTGAAATTCTCGATGAATTTTTCCAAATATAGACCACTGTTACCAAAAGCGGTTTCCGCTTCTTGTTGCGTCATTTTGAAACCAGTTTCTAATTCTTTTTCATCACGAGCAACTCTGATACCTTTACCACCACCACCAGCAGTAGCTTTGATGATAACTGGATAGCCTATTTGATTTGCAATCTTTTTCGCGTCTTCGATATTTAAAACAAGTCCTTCGCTACCAGGGACAACTGGTACTTCAGCGCGTTTCATCTCTTCTTTAGCAACGTCTTTAATACCCATTTTTTGAATAGATTCAAAACTTGGTCCAATGAATTTAAGTTGGCACGCATCGCATAATTCAGCAAAATCACCATTTTCTGCTAAGAAACCATACCCAGGGTGAATGCCGTCACACCCTGTAGATGTTGCAATAGATAATATGTTTGGGATATTCAAATAAGAATCTTTAGATTGTGTTGGCCCGACGCAATATGCTTCATCAGCAATTTGAGTATGTAAAGCGTCTTTATCTCCTTCTGAGTATATTGCCACCGTTTGTAAACCTAAATCATGACATGCACGAATAATTCTTACTGCGATTTCCCCTCTATTTGCTATTAAAATTTTATTCATTATTTTACCTTAAATAACGGTTGGCCATACTCTACCATTTGCCCGTCTTCTACTAAGATTTCAGCAATTTCACCACTGACTTCGGCTTGTATTTCATTGAATAATTTCATAGCTTCTAATATACATACTGTTGAATCGTTTGTTACAGAATCTCCAACTTGCACATAGGCACTTTCTTCTGGAGACGGTGATTTGTAAAACGTCCCAACCATTGGCGCATTAATTGTTTGCAAGTTATCTTCTGCAGTATTAGTATTTGTATTACTATTCATGCTAATTTCATCAGCACCTTGTGTTCCTGCAGGAGTTGATGCCACGCCTTGTTGTGGTGCTATTTGTTGCATCGGTTGTTGTGAGATTTGAGGTGTTATAATTTCAGTTTCTTTTTCTTTTTTTAAATTTACAATATTGCCCTTATCCTCAATATTAATTTCAGTCAAACTAGATTGGTCAAGAATTTCTATCAATTCTTTAATTTCTTTAAAATTCATAAATACTGACTCCTTCAGATTGTTTTCATTTACCTTGTTTATTTTACTTTAGTGATATGTTCAATTCAAGCATATACATACTTTCTATAATAAACTGATTAACTTTTATCGTGTTCTATATACCTATAAGCGTGCTGAAATCTAACTTTTTTGAGTAAGATGATGTGATATTTGATTTAACAAAAAGAAAGCGAAATATATTATACAATAAATCGCATAATTTAACTTCTCGTATTTATAAGTAAATTACATCACTATAATTTAGATATCATCAAGTTTTCTAATTTGATGATAGTTCAATCCACTTCTTTATGTTCAGCTATAAATCGCTATGTATCATAGCGTAATACACTTAATAATTCTTAGGTTAAAGATTAAATATAAAGTTAAACATTTATAATTTAACATTTTAATTATAGAATTTATAGTATTCATAAACATAATATTATCTAATATAACCTTTTATATTCATAATAACCATAAAAACCTTTCCAATATATAAATTGGAAAGGTTTTTGCTCATCACTTTAATTACATATCATTTTTTAAACAATAAAATGTTAGGCTCTAGAAATATAGCTACCGTCACCTGTATTAATTACAAGTGTGTCTCCTTCATTAACAAATAAAGGTACATTCAATGTATATCCTGTTTCAACTGTAGCAGATTTAGTAGCACCATTTGCTGTGTCCCCTTTAATACCTGGTTCAGTTTCTGTTACTACAAGTTCAACTGTTTTTGGTAATTCAACACCAAGTGTTTCATTACCATATGTTTGAATTTGGACTTCCATATTTGCTTTTAAGAAATTTAATTCGTGTTGTAAATAATCTCCTTGTAGCTCTGTTTGATCAAATGTTTGATTATCCATGAAAACATGTGTATCTCCATCGGCATATAGATATTGCATACGACGATTCTCAATCATAGCAGTTTCTACTTTTTCGCCACCTCTGAATGTTTTCTCTTGAATCGAACCAGTTCTTAAATTACGTAGCTTAGAACGTACAAATGCAGAGCCTTTTCCTGGTTTAACATGTTGGAAATCTAAAACTTTCCAAATGCCATTATCTACTGATATTGTTAAGCCTGTTTTAAAATCATTAACCGAAATCATTCAGTTTCCTCCTCAATTATAAGGTCTTCTATAAAATAATAAGGTTTTTGGAAGATTTAGTAAAGCGTTCACAGCCATTTTCTTTAATTAAAATGTCATCTTCAATACGAACGCCACCTAACCCGTCTAAATATATACCAGGTTCAATTGTAACACAATTATTAATATCTAATGGCGTCTCCGATTTTTTAGAAAGATTAGGGCCTTCATGAACGTCTAATCCAATACCATGACCAAGTGAATGTCCAAATGCCTCACCATAACCTTTTTCAGTGATATAATCTCTAGCAATAGCATCTAATGCTTTACCAGTAATACCTTTTTTAGCGGCGTCAATTCCCTTTTGATTCGCCTCTAACACAATATTATATATTTCTTTAAGTTTTGGATCAGGTTCACCTATTGCAAATGTACGAGTAATATCTGATGAATATCCTTTGTAATATGCACCAAAATCTAATGTAATTAATTCTCCTGAATTTATAACTTTATCACTAGCAACTCCATGAGGTAACGCACCACGTTCACCAGAAGCTACAATTGTTTCGAATGAAGTTCCTTCAGCGCCAAGTTCTAACATTTTACTTTCTAACTTTGCTTTTAGTTGCTGTTCAGTCATACCAGCTTTTGCGACAGTTAAAATGTATTCGTATGCCTCATCAACGATATCTGCTGCTTTTTGAATCAACTCAATCTCTGATTCATCTTTAACTTCACGTATCTTTTCTATCATACCTGAAATGCTAATTAAACTAATATACGATTTACTCAACTGAAGATATGTATCATAGCTGACTAAGTTTCCTTCAAATCCAACATTTTGTACGTTTAATTTTTCAAGTTGATTTTTGACTTCATCAATTAAGCTACCTTCTTGTTTGATGATTTCAAATTCTGGGGCTTGTGCAGACGCTTGTTCAATGTACCTAAAATCAGTTAGCAATAAGTTGTGATCTTTCGTAATAATTAACGCCCCACTTGTACCAGTAAAACCAGATAAATAACGTCTATTAAAGTCAGATAATACTACCACTGCTTCTAAATGTTTGGCTTCTATAGCGGTATTTAATTTATCAATTCTTGTCATTTGTTATCCTCCTATACAATAAGTTTGTACATTTTCTTTTTATACATTAAAATGATAGCATAATTATTGTATAAATTTATAGTTTTTGAATTAGGAGAGAGTTATGAAGAAAAAAATAGTGGCTATTTTATGTGCTTCATGTGTACTTGCTGGTTGCGGAAGTCAAAACCTAGGTCCTTTAGAAGAAAAGACGACTAAACTTCGCGATGAAAACCATAAGTTAAAGGGGAACATTCAAGAATTAAAACAAGAAATTAGCAAAGAGCAAAATAAAGTTGCGGCTCTAGAGAAAGATAAGAAAGACATTGGCAAAGCGAAAAGTAATAAAAAGAAAGCAGCTAATTTAAAAGCATCATCTACATATTATCAAGATATCGCTAAATTAATTGATCAATATAACGAAATCGAAAGTGATGTATCTAAAAACAAAGGCGATAAGAAAGTACAAGATAAACTTGCAGAACTTAAAAATAAAATAGATACCGCATTTACGACATATAAAAATGATGTCAATAAAGAAAAAATGGATAGCGAAGATAAAACCAAAAATAAAAATATAACTAAATTGGACAAAGACTTAAATTCAGCATTTAGTGATATTAAAGATGGTTACGATGCTAAAGATAAGAAGAAGATTCAAAAAGGTCAAAAAGCTTTATCAATCATCAGTATTAAAGATAGTCAAAGTTAACAACCACATAGGAGTGTTTTAGGTGAAACAAGCAATATTTTATATCATTATCGCAATTGCAATTGTAGGATTAGTACTCAATCTTGATGCCTTTATCTTCAGTTTTGTAAGAATGGTCATTAGCTTAGCCATTTTTGGAGGTATTATATATGCAATTTACTATTTCTTCTTCTTAACTGAAGATCAGCGTAAATACAAACGTGCGCAACGTAAGTATAAAAGACAAAACAGAAAGAAAAAGTAACGTATACTAAGATTTATAAACCCCTGAAAAGATTATCTTAAAATAGATATCTTTTCAGGGGTTTATTTTATAATTTATACTTATTAAAATTCCTTAATATGTGTTGCTGTTTTAAATGTCGAGTCAGCAATTTAAAACTAAACTATTTACGATAGTTCCACTCGTCAGATTTGTATTTATCGATTAACTCATTGATTTCATTTTGCTGTTTTTCATTGAGTTCTAGTGGCTTAAAGTCAATATTCAATCCTTTTTTAAAGCCTATTTCAAATGCTTTTTCCATCTCTTCTAAACTAATATGGCGATCTGAAATATCATTAATTGCCACAGCTTTTTCTACAAATGCTTGCTTCATTTTATCTTTAAGACGATCATTTTTAAAAACAAACATGTCAAACAAATCATCTATGTCTACATCTTGTAGCAAAGAGCCATGCTGTAAGATAACCCCTTTCTGACGAACTTGAGCACTTCCAGCAATTTTACGTCCTTCTACAACTAATTCATACCAGCTAGGTGCATCAAAACAAACTGCACTTCTTGGTTGCTTTAAATTTGCTCTTTCCTCTTTTGATTTTGGAATAGCAAATGAAGCATCAAAACCTAAATATTTAAAACCTTCTAGTAATCCTTCTGAAATAACTCTATAGGCTTCAGTAACTGTTGAAGGCATGTCAGGGTGTGATTCTGGAACAATGACGCTGTACGTCAATTCTTTATCATGTAACACACCTCTGCCACCAGTTTGACGACGTACAAGGCCATAACCTTTAGCATTCACCTTTTCAATATCTATTTCTTTAGTTAGCCTTTGAAAATAACCAACTGATAAAGTCGCAGGGTCCCATGTATAAAACCTAATTACTGGATCTATCTCTCCTCTAGATACAAAATTAAGTAAAGCTTCATCCATTGCCATATTATAATATGGGTCTTTGCTACCAGTATTTATAAAATTCCATGTTTCTGTCACTTTCAAAACTCCTATCGCTAAATTAAATTGTGATAACAGCAATTTTGTGTTATCGTTTTCAATAATTGTTCAAGTTTGTCAGCAATAACTTTTTATCGTGAGAAAAATATTTTGATAAATTGCGCTAACAGTCTTATAATATATAATATCGGTTAATTAGGGAGGATGCAAGATGAGTAACTTTTGGTTTATAGCGTTAGCAGTTTTAATAATTATCATCGCTTACATGCTAATCAATTATCTTCTTAATAAAAGAGCAGTCACAGAATTAAACCAAAATGAGTTCCATGATGGTTTGCGCAAAGCTCAAGTTATTGATGTAAGAGAAAAAGTGGATTATGAATACGGACACATCAATGGTGCACGTAATATTCCAATTACAATGTTTAAACAAAGATATCAAGGTTTACGAACAGATCAACCAATCTATCTTTGTGATGCGAATGGCATTGCCAGTTATCGTGCAGCTAGAACTTTAAAGAAAAACGGCTACACGGATATCTACATGTTAAAAGGTGGATATAAAAAATGGACTGGTAAAATTAAATCTAAAAAATAACTTTATATCTTAAAATTAATGACATAAAGTGAATGTTCAAAATAAAAGCGTGATCAACATTTAAAGTTGACCACGCTTTTTATTTTGAACAAAAAATCGAACTGGTTTTATACCAGTCCGATCTTTAAGTATTTATATATTAAAGGTAAATTCAATATAACCGTGTAAAAGTGTAAACTAACTATTCTTTTTCTGAACGTAAGTTTTCAAATTTTAACACTGGATTTCTTGCTGCTTTGGTTTCGTCTAATCTATCAATAATAGTTGTATGTGGTGCTTCTAATACAATATCCGGATTCTCTTTAGCTTCATTTGCAATTTGAATCATCGTATCACAGAAGTGGTCTAGAGTTTCTTTTGACTCAGTTTCAGTCGGCTCAATCATCATGCCTTCTTCGACATTAAGTGGGAAATAAATTGTCGGTGGATGTACTCCGAAATCTAATAGTCGTTTAGCCATATCTAGTGTACGAACGCCCTGTTCTTTTTGTTTAGACCCACTCAAGACAAACTCGTGTTTACAATATTGACTATAAGGAATCTCAAAATGTTCTTTCAGTCTTGCTTTAATATAATTGGCATTTAATACAGCAGCTTCAGATACTTCTTCAAGTCCTTTGTTTCCCATACTACGAATATAAGTATAAGCTCTTAAATAGATGCCAAAATTACCATAGAATGGTTTAACGCGTCCTATAGAATTTGCTATATCATTATCATATTTATAAATATCATTTTCTTTGACAACCATTGGTTTAGGTAAAAAGCTCGCAAGTTCTTTTTTTACACCTACTGGTCCAGAACCTGGACCACCGCCACCATGTGGCCCCGTAAATGTTTTGTGTAAGTTTAAGTGAACTGCATCAAATCCCATGTCGCCTGGTCTAACTTTGTCCATAATGGCATTTAAATTTGCACCATCATAATATAATAATCCTCCGGCTTCATGAACGATATTCCGAATATCCATAATGTTTTTTTCAAAAATGCCTAAAGTATTAGGATTAGTTAACATGATTGCAGCTGTTTTATCATTAACTAAACGTTTCAGATCATCAATATCTACTTCTCCGCGTTCATTTGATTTAACTGTTACAGACTTAAAGCCTGCAAACGCAGCTGAAGCTGGATTGGTGCCGTGTGCAGAGTCAGGAACGATAACTTCATCACGATGACCTTCTCCGTTTTTTTGATGGTATGCTTTAAAAATCATTAATGCTGTCCACTCACCATGCGCGCCGGCAGCAGGTTGTAACGTTACTTCATCCATACCAGTGATTTCTTTCAACTCTTCTTGTAAACTATGAATAATCTCTAAAGATCCTTGAACTTGCGATTCATCTTGTAATGGATGTGATTCTGCAAATCCAGGAATTCTAGCAATTTTTTCATTTATTTTTGGATTATATTTCATAGTACAAGAACCTAATGGATAAAATCCTGAATCTACACCAAAGTTTTTATTTGAAAGCTCTGTGTAATGCCTCACTAAATCTAATTCAGCAACTTCTGGTAGTTCTGCTTTATTTTTTCTAATATATTTTTCGTCTAGTAATTTTTCAACAGCGCCATTATCTATTTCTTTTTTTGGTAACGAATACGCATAACGACCTTTTTTAGAACGTTCAAAAATTAATGGACTTGATTTACTTACTACCATTTAATTCACCTGCTTTCTTAACAAATGTATCAATTTCATCTTTTGTTCTCAATTCTGTTACAGCAACTAACATATGATTTTCAAATGATTCTGTTACTTCACTTAAATCGAAACCACCTATAATTCCTTCTTGTATAAGTGCATCATTAATATCTTTAACAGGTTTATCGAATTTCACTACAAATTCATTAAATGAAGTTCCAGTTGACACTTCTAAACCGACTTGTTTAAATTGTTCCTTTGCATAGTTTGCATTTTCAAAGTTTTGTACTGAAATATCATAAATACCTTCTTTTCCTAATGCTGACATACAAATTGAGGAAGCTAATGCATTCAATGCTTGGTTTGAACAAATATTTGAAGTAGCTTTATCACGACGTATATGTTGTTCGCGAGCTTGTAATGTTAAAACAAAACCACGATGCCCATCTGCATCTTCGGTTTGACCTACTAAACGCCCAGGTGTTTTGCGCATTAATTTTTTAGTTGTAGCAAAGAAACCACAATGAGGCCCACCAAATTGTGCAGGTATACCAAATGGTTGTGTATCTCCTACTACAATATCGGCACCAAAACTACCTGGAGGTGTAAGTAAGCCTAATGCTAGTGGGTTAGTATAAACAATAAACAAAGCTTTTTTACCTTCAATAAACGATTGGATTTTCTCTAAATCCTCAATTGAACCATAGAAGTTAGGATACTGAACAGCCACTGCAGCTGTATCATCGTCTATAGCTGCTTCTAACTTTTCTAAATCTGTAATAGTACCATCTAAATCAACTTCTACGACTTCAAACTCTTCACGTGTTTTTACATATGTGTTGAGAACTTGTAATGCTTGATAATGTAATCCTTTAGAAACTACAATTTTATTTTTACGTGTTTGATTAAAAGCTAAAATACATGCTTCAGCAAAACTTGTAATACCATCATACATAGATGAATTTGCAATATCCATGTCAGTTAATTCACAAATTAACGTTTGGAATTCAAAAATTGCTTGTAGTTCACCTTGTGAAATTTCTGGCTGATAAGGTGTGTATGCAGTATAGAATTCTGAACGAGAAATCATCGCATCTACTACTGCTGGTGCGTAATGATCGTATACGCCTGCCCCTAAAAATGAAGTGTGGGTTTCTTTAGTGATATTTTTACTTGCAACTCTACTTAAGCGTTTTGTTAATGTAGTTTCAGCTTCTGCATCTGGAATAGCTAGCTCTCTATTTAATAATATGTCATTTGGTACATCTCCAAATAATTCTGCAATTGATTCTGCACCAATAACATCTAACATTTCTTTCTTATCTTGCTCTGTTAATGGAATATAACGATGACTCACAGTAACACCCCTTTGTATTATTTGCTTATTTGATTTTTCTTAACAATTTTTGCTTTAACTTGTCTCTTCCTTACTTGAACTAACACTTCTTTGCCCATTTCAAAAGCTTCACGATTTATTAGAGCTAAACCAATCGATTTACCAGTTAATGGTGATTGGGTACCCGAAGTAATCTCTCCTATTTGATTACCATCTAAATCCAATACTTCGTAACCAGTTCTAGGAATGCCTTTATCAATCATTTCTAAACCAACTGTTCTACGTTTTGAACCATGTTCCTTTTGTTCTTTAAGGACACTTTTGCCAATGAAATCGGCTTCAATTAATGGCTTGACTGCAAATGCGATGCCCGCTTCATACGGTGTGATTTCTTCACTTAAATCTTGACCATGTAGAGGTAAACCAGCTTCCAATCTTAATGTATCTCTTGCTCCTAAGCCACATGGAACAACGTTATGCTCTAGTATTTTTTTCCATAAATAAGGAGCATCATCCGCGTCGCAGTATATTTCAAAACCATCTTCACCAGTATATCCTGATTGTGATAAAATTACGTTTTTCCCAAAAAACGCTACATTTTGTTTAAATTCGAAAGGTTTCATTGAAGATACATCTACATCAACATGTTGTTGAACTAAGTTACGCGCATTTGGTCCTTGAATTGCTAATTGACCATAGTCATTCGAAACATTAATTACTTCTGCATCGAATTTTTCGGCTTTCTCTTTCATCCAAACAAAGTCTTTATCTGTATTACCAGCATTTACTACTAATAAATATTGATTTTCGTCTAATTTATATGTGATTAAATCATCAATAATACCACCATTTTCATTACATAGTGCAGTATATTGAGCTTTATTTGTAGTCAAATTTTCAGTATCGTTAGAAAGTAGATATTGTACTAGCTGTGCAGCTTCACTACCTTTTATCAGAATTTCACCCATATGGCTTACATCAAACAAACCGATTTCTGTTCTAACAGCATTATGTTCTTCTTTAATACTTGAAAATTGGACTGGCATAGCCCATCCACCAAATTCTACGATTTTAGCACCACTATCTACAAAAGTTTGATAAAGTGGTGTTTTTTTTAGTTCATTGGACATGAAGAAACCTCCTATTGTTTAAGTAAAATATATTAAAAAAAACAGAGTAGACTAAGCTACCCTGTTTAAATTCTCCAGGAATGCGTCACAGTATTATCCTTTTGCCTGAGAGTTTCGTTAAACTTGCACCTTCGGCGATGGACTAAAGTTATAAATAATATAACTAACCATTCTCTCCAATACTGATCATTCGCAAACAATCTCTTCCATAATCTCACTTTGTAATGAGTGTAGAGATTTACTGCTATTTAATTTTATGAATGCGATTTCATTATATCTTGAAACCCTTGAGGAATACAAGCTTTTTAATTCAAAAAGAGATTTATTGTTTGCATTAGGTCTATTGCTATCATTTTTGATTCTATTGTAAACAATATTCAAGTCACAATCTAACCATATTACTCGTTTTTGTAATTTTAAAAATTCGAATGTTTGATCACTTTCAATAATACCTCCGCCGGTCGAAATAATATTGTAATGGTTTATGCATTCTTTTAGATACTTATATTCTAATTCTCTAAAGCCCGTTTCACCTATTTGTTTAAATATATCTGGAATAGATTGATTTTCTTGTTCTACTATGTACGCATCTAAGTCAACGTAGGATAGTTGATTATGCTTTGAAAGATATTTACCTAATGTTGTCTTACCAGTTCCCATAAATCCAATTAATATCAATGGTTCTATTTTAATGTTATTCAAAAATATCTTCCTTCTTCAAAAATAAATTAATTTGATTTTCATAATATTTCTCTATGTTATCTAAAGTTTTTAATTGTATACCAATTTGAAATACATAAATTGTAATTATAGATAAATATAGCATAAATACCACCAACACAAAAGGATAGATGTATGCATTACTATTAAATATATAGTTGTTTTTCATAAGAATTTCCTTTTTCAATTATGTTTAAATTAACTTTCAACGTCTTATAATTTACAACACTAAACTCTACAGATTTCACATTATTCAATAACGTTATATTCCCTTTACCGTTAATACTTTTGATTATTTTGCTATTTTTAAATTCATAAATAATATTTTTATCTTTATTTTTTATGACTACTTTGTTTTTACGTATATCATTTACTTTAATTTGAGAATTTTTTCCTAACAAGTCACGGGTTAAATCAGCGGCAAAAAATTCTAAATCTAAATTGGTTTGATTTGTTAAGCGCGCTTCGATAAAGTGCGTTGTTTTAAATAACGAAGGTAATATTGTAAATATCAATATAGTAATGAATAATGCAAACAATACTTCGACATACGTAAATGATTTAAGTTTTTTTGCCATAGCATTTTTCATATTTAGTTCCTTTTCTTGTTATACAAAGTTTTTGATTACTTAGTTTTAGATGATAAATATTTAAATTCACTCCCTTTTTCAGAACTGATTTGTCATATTGGTGTAAAGAGCTAATTATAACCCTTTTCAGCTCCATATCGATTATTTTATTTTGAACTTCTTTGGAAAGTTGCAACATTAAAGGGATAAATAAAATACATATCAAGGTTATTGTTGAAAAAGATAAAAGTGCATCTATAAATAATGAACCATTTAAATTATACTTTCTCATATCTTAAGCGGCCTTTTTCTATATGAAATATTATTTTATATAAAGATTTATCGATACTTAGATATAAAGAACCAAATTTGTTTACATCACCATTTTTGTCGAAGTTTATATAAGATAAATTTGTACGAGGATGTATATAGGTATTTTGAGGTAAATCGATAGTAGAATTCTGCATATATTGTTCTTTTACACGGATTTGAGTTGAAAAATCATTGAATATTAATGTGATAGATTGTTGGTCTTTAATTGCTTTTGACTTTAAGTAATTAAATTGCATTATTAAGTTACTAATCTTTGAATGTGGTGAAGTTAAGTTATCTTTGTTAAAAGATAGTCGTTGCATTTGTATAAAAACAAGCAAACTGACAATGCTCAATACAAATAACATTTCAACATAAGTAAATGATCTACTAGCTTGCAACTGCTTCACCATCATGAATAGATATTAATGCGCCTGATTTACA
This sequence comes from Staphylococcus sp. mip270_02, assembly GCF_054031535.1. Taxonomy (NCBI): domain Bacteria; kingdom Bacillati; phylum Bacillota; class Bacilli; order Caryophanales; family Staphylococcaceae; genus Staphylococcus; species Staphylococcus sp. mip270_02. The sequence continues at coordinate 1,747,136 of NZ_CM132934.1, read as the reverse complement.
TCGTTTTTGATTCTCTTTTATATAACCTTCGTTAACGAGTTCTTCCATAGTATTTGGCTTCTTATTGAACTTCAAGCTATAAGCTTCAATTTGACTATCTACCATTTTAAGCTGTGCTTCACAACTAGTAGTTTGTATGTGTGAGGATTGTTTAGCTATATTAGGTATAATTAATATTAATAACAAACTTATTATTAGTAAAACCAATAGCATTTCAATGAGTGTGAATGCTTTTTTGTTAAACTTATATTTAAAATTTTTCATATATTATTAAACCCTCATTTCATTTTATTGTTTGCATTAAATCAAACATTGGTAACATGATGACTAAATATAATGACACAATCATAATAGCTATTATTAAAAATATACATGGTTGTATAAATTTGATTATAAATTGCATTGATTGTTGAATTTTATCAATAATGATTTCACTATATAATTTTAATTCCACTTCAAGACGCCCTTTTTTCTCACCTTCTTCTATAAAAATAACTAGCTCTTCCTCAAAGCATGATAATTTTGTTAGAATTTCACTCAATTTCAAACCTCTCTGTGTACCAGTCGAGAGCGCGTAAGCTAAATAATTTAAATAACTGTCATCTTTTTGCTCGGAATAAATGTCCACAATTTTATGTAGACTAATTCCATTTTTATAAAATAGCGAAAACTCTGAAGCTAAGCGAAAAGTTTTATAAAGCTTAAAGAATTTTGAAACAATGGGCATTGACAACATTAACTTTAATTTATAATGTACAGAGAGCTTTATATATAACAACCAAAATAGTGCCAGAGTTATCAGAACAACAATAACCAAATACCATATGAAAGAAGGCAAATTTACTATTATAAAAGTTAGTTTTCGCTGTACTGAAGTAATTTCTACTCCCATATTATGATATAAATTTTGAAACTCTGGAATAATAGTATGATTAAGAACCATGAGCATAATGATGAATATGGAAAGTAAAAGTAAAGGATATTGTATTGTTTTAAGTAAACGTTTCTTAATCTTATAATTACGTATTAAATATTCTTGAGCATGTGGTAATGTCTCTGTTAAATTACCAAACATCTCTGCAAAATAAATTAGCATAATAATTGATTTAGGATACTTTAGTATTTTAAGAATTTCAGAGCAATCAGCACCATGTCTTAATTCCGCTTTAATTAATGATTTAATTTCTAGCGACCTAATCTTGGTATGCTGTAGTAAAAAATCAAATGAATCACTTAAAGTAAAGCCATGTTCCAGTAAGTCTTTTAACTTTGATAGCAAATCAATTTTGTCCTTTTCACTTAATATTGTAAAAGGATAAAATTTATAGATAACGTTCCATCGATGTTTCACATATCATCCCCTCTTTTGACATTTTGTTTAACTTATAAGATAAGTTATGGAAATCTTTGGGTAATGTATAACTATTTTTAAAGAAATGATAAATATCTTCTTTTGTTACCTGTTCATATACAAGTTCCCTAACACCTTCTTTAGTAGTAATAAGCCTTTGATTTAATATACTAATGATTGATTGTATAAGCTGTTGTACTGTTATCCCCATTTCTAACAGTCTTAATATCACACCTTTACAATTACTAGCATGAATTGTAGAAAGTACTAAATGGCCACTTAAACTGGCTTGTATAACATGTTTAGCTACATTTGCATCTCTTATTTCACCAATTAAAATAATATCTGGATCGCATCGCAATATTGCTTTAAAAGAAGTTTCATAATTTATCCCTGCCTTTTCATTCAATGATATTTGAGTTATACCATTTATCAATTGTTCAACGGGATCTTCAATTGTAATTATATTTAAATTTAAGTGCTCTTTAGCATAAGACAACATGTGATACATTAACGTACTTTTTCCAGAACCAGTGGGTCCACTCAATAAAATTAATCCTTGCTTTTTGTTCATTAGATTATATAAATGCGTTATGTTTTGGTTATGTTTTTGCTTTTGAAAATGTTGCGGGATAATCCTAATAACGCAGCTTTCATTTCCTAGAGATAAAGGAAGCGTTGATATTCTAAGGAAATAAATTTGTTTTAATTTATAAATATACCTACCACTCTGAGCAGCGTTGTGTTTAGAGACATCTAATCCAGCTTGGTATTTCATATAAGTTAGTAATTTAAAATACGTATTTAATTGTAATGTTTCTATTGATTTCAAATCATCACGGATTCTAAATTTAATCAAAACTTCTTTATCTACAGGAATAAAATGTATATCTGATGCATCTTTATTAATTGCCTTTTCAATCATACTATTAAACAATAACTTCAATAAAAAAACACCTCCTACATATATACACGTAAGAGGTGTGAAAATTACTTTTGTTTTGTATCAGTGATATTACTATAGAAATTCAACTCTACTAAATTTACCCATGTAAATAAGGATTCATTTGTTCATCTTCCACTGTGGTATATGGTCCATGTCCTGGGAATAAAGGTAGATCATCATCTAATTCAAATAATTTGTCTAATATTGAATTAACTAATGTTTCGTAATCACCTTTATATAAATCAGTTCGACCTATACCCTGTTTAAATAATGTATCACCCACAACAGCAAATTCATTAAAAACAAACGTCAAACTTCCTGGAGAATGACCAGGAGTATGTAATACCTTGAAATTAAACCCTTCTATACTTGCATCGCCTTCTTCTAGCGGTTGTGGTGCTGCGTGGCTAATAACATTAGGTAATCCATATTGTTTGAATTTTTCTGAACCATTTTTAGTTGTATTTGTTAAGAAATCAAATTCCGATTTATGCATAAATACTGGTACATCATATTTTTCAATAATGTCATCTAAAGCACCAATGTGATCAAAATGACCATGAGTAAGTAATACAGCGACTAATTTTTTATTAATTTGATTTAACTTTTTAATAATTAAATCACTATCATTAGCTGGATCAACTAAAATGACACTTGTATCATTCTCTATAAAATAAACATTTGTTTCGACTAGACCTAAAGATAGACTCGAAATTTTCATTCTAGTTACCTCCGTCGTTCAAATATTTTTCTACTGCCTTTACTTTCTCATTCATATTGCGTGATTTATCTCGTCGATCATCAATTCTAATATTTGTACATACACGGCTTAGCCCTTTATCAAATGGTAATTCATGAATTGCTTGTACAACTTCGAATAAATCTTTTAAATCTCCTTCAATTAATGTGTTCATTGGCGTTAATTGATAATCAATTTTACCCTGTGCTTTATATTCTTTTAATTTAGTTTGAATTTCGGCAATATACTTACTCACGCTCGGTCCTTCTGTGCCGACCGGTATAACAACTACGTCTACGATAGCCATTATTTAACACCATCCTTTTCGATAATATAAGTGTAAATTAATCCTGCAGCGCCTGTAATACCTGCATCATTTCCAAGCTGAGCTTGTACAATTTCAGTGTTTTGTTGAGCAGGCGTAAATGTTAAATTATGATATTCTGTTTTAATATTCTCAATTAGTATCAATCCTGCAGTGGACATACCTCCACCTAAAACGATATATTTCGGATTACTCGTAACGCTGACTATACTACATAAATAAGCGATATAATTAGCTACACGTTCTGTTATAAAGATACAGAATTGATCCCCAGCTTTTGCAGCATCAAAAACTGCTTTTGCGCTTACTTTATTATCTTTAATTAATTGTAAAATTGAAGATTTAAATGTTAATTTAGGATAATAGAAATTAACCAGGTTTACGACACCCGTAGCAGACGCCACTGTTTCTATACAACCTGATTTCCCACAATTACATTTGAAGCGTTGGTCATGGTCTACTCTAAAATGTCCTATCTCAGCACCAGAACCGTTATGGCCATGCACGATTTCACCATTTGAAATAATGCCACCACCTAATCCAGTACCGAGTGTAATAGCAACTACATCTTCTGCACCATTACCCGCACCTTTGTGCTTTTCACCTAAAGCAGCAACATTTGCGTCATTATCAACATAAACTGGACAATCTACAAATTGTTTGAAAATATTTCTTACATTTACTGTGTCTTTCCAGTATAAGTTAACTGCTCCGTTTACTTCTCCCGTTTCAAAATTCACAGGTCCAGGCACACCAATTCCAATACCTAAAACATCTGAAAAAGTGTTGTCTGATTTATCTATATGCTGTATGAAAGAATCATATATATTTTTTAATAGTAAATATCCAGTAGTATCTGAAGTATCTGTATCGATTGACCATTTTGATAAACGGTTAAGATTTTCATCAAAAATTCCTAGTTTACATGTAGTTCCACCAATATCTGCGGCTAATATAATTTTGTTCATTTAATTTTCATCCTTCTCTGATTTATTAAAAGGGTGCACATCCTCTAACTGTAGTTCAAAAAAACTTATATATCAAGGGAATTGGAGATTTTACACCAATAAGTATACCAGATAATAAGACTTTTTGAATCTAGCCTTTATAAACCATTTAATATAGATTTATATTTCCTTAATTACATTTTAATCTTAATCAATTCTCAATTGCAATAATTATGAAACAACTTATCTGACAGTGAAAGATACTTGTAATTTATAGCATTTGAAAATTAAAAAGCATTGAATTTAAATTGTCAATATAGCGTTTATAATAACTTATGATAAATAGTCATAATATAATATTTTAGGTCGAGGCAAAACACTGCCTCGACCTCTTCTACAACTTCGTTTATTCATTTTTTCTTTGATTAATAATTAATCGACATTTTAAAAAGTCGTCCTTTGAAATAAGCCCTATGTTGAATAGCGATTTTATTTCTTGTTCCATCATTTCATACATGTCTTCTTTATCTTTAAAGTAAACGATAAACCCAAATTTTTTAAGGAGTTGCTGCACGTCATAAAATGTATTAATTTTCTGAATCACTATCATCGCTCAATTCTTTATTTAAATTAATATAATCATTATTACTAGGGTCAGACTTTAACGCAGCTTTTATGTATTTCTTGGCTTTATCTTTGTTATCAAGAGACCTATTTGCAATGGCTAATTGATAGTTTAAGAGTCCTGAGTTAGGGTGTTCCCTTAATCCTCTTTCCCATACTGCAATGCCTTCTGCTTTCGAGTCTAACGTTGCTTTAATAAGTCCATTTAAATAATAAGTTTCGTCATCAGCATAATTCTTATTGATAGTATGCTTTACCATATCTTTTGCATCATCATAATTTCCTTGTTTCATTTCGTTTGTAATAATCGTATTGTATATATTATCTTCTTTAATTGTAAAAATTCTGATTTGAGCGGCAATAAATAAGACTAGTATTAATATTATTAGAAACCAGAAACGATTTTTATTTGTTCTAAAATAGAATCCTATTAATGTTATTAATAACCCACCAATGAAACCGCCTATATGTGCAACAATATTTACATTTTGCATAAATAAAGATAGTCCAATCATAATTAAAAGTACAATTAATAATTGACCAATTAATTTGCGGTTGAACTGTTTACCTACATACATAAATATAAAAATTGCTCCAATTAACCCGAATATGGCACCACTTGCACCTACGGAAACGGTATCTGTATTAAATGAAAGGGATGCAAAGTTACCAAATAAACCAGCGACAATATATATTACAAACATTCTCCAATGACCCACGATAGCTTCTACAATTTTCCCAAATATAAATAGACTCAACATATTCATTAAAATATGTTCAAAATTATAATGTAAAAACATAGAGGTGATCAATCTATACCATTCACCATGTACAACATTAAAATGAACAAGCCCACCTACATCTAATAATTTTAAATCTGAAAAACGATTTAAAAACAATGTCATAGCTAACCAAATAATAATATTAATTGCTATTAACGTATATGTTACAGGGGCAAACTTAAGCATATGTTTTTCAATAGGATTGTTATTGAGAGTGCGTTGTTTATAGTATGATTTTGTATGCTTAGTTGTACGATTATACATTTTTTTCACAAAGAAGTTTGGCATTATTCTTTCTATATGCTCTGCTTCTCTAATGATTTTAACCTTAAATTTAACCGGTTTAGTTTCATTTAAGTTCTCATCTGTAAATATTTTATCTGTAAAAATATATAATTCATAATTCTTGGGTTTAAACCCTAGAAATGCAATGATATTATCTTGGTTTTCTTGTATTCGAGTTTTATCAAACCTAACATCTTGAGTTGAATTAGCGCCATATTTAAATATCACGATACTTTCCGATTTCTTATTCGCTAACCAAATTTCATCATTATCTTTATTTGTGTGAACAACATGATAGTTCAGATATTTAATCCAAGTATATATGCACTTCCAATAATGTTTCTCAGTGATCATATTTGCCTCCATTATTTAGTTGTTGCTATGATTAATTTTTCAACCGGTTCATCATGTACTTCTATCTCAAACGAATTTAATTGAAAGTCGTATAGTAGACTGATAGTAGATTGTTTATTAGTACTTAAAAATTTATCAAAATACCCACCACCATAACCAATACGGTAACCAATATTATTAAATACGACGCCAGGAACTACTACTAAATCTAAATTATTGGTGATTTCAGTATCTGCGTTAACGTGATTAATGCCTTTATCATCTGGACTAATGTGATTTAAATCATCTACATGTTTAAATGTCATTTCCTTCGTTTGATAATTTGTTTCAGGTACAAAAACAGTTTTTCCGTCTTCTATCATTTGTTGAATAATTGGATATGTATTTACTTCATGGGGCATCGATAATACAATGCCAATCCGTTGTGAAAATCTGTATTCATCTGTATTAAAAAAATGATCGCTTAAATATTGATCTGCCTCTTGCTTATTCGATTGTTTCATAAATTGTCTCATTAAATTAATATTTTTTTGACGCAAAGTTTTTTTGGACATCTTGAACACCTTCCCCAAATACATACTTATATTATTATAACGTTAAAAAAATGTAATGTCATTTAACTGCTTTTTAAAATAAACGAAAAAATAACCAGATCCTGTATTAGAATCTGGCTTAAAATATTAATTATTTTGTTTCACGGTGCATAGTGTGTTTGTTATCACGTGCACAGTGTTTTTTCATTTCTATACGTTCAGGATTAGTACGTTTATTTTTTGTAGTAATGTAGTTTCTTTCTCCACATTCTGTACAAGCTAGAGTTACGTTTACGCGCATGCTAATTCCTCCTTACCTTTTCAAAATACGACCTATTAATCATACCATTTAGTTATAAAATTGAAAAGTATTATTTTTCAATAAAGACGACTATATCAGTATTTATAACAAAATCGCTTATTTTATTTTTTAGCTCGTTCTTTAAAATAGTAGTTTATAACATCTCTACCTAAATCTCCACCATTTAACCACGGTTCTGGAACTGGTTGGTTTGTATAGACAATTGAAAATGCAAGTTTAGGGTCCTTAATTGGTGCATAACCAACATAAGTTGAGTTTACTCTTGATTCACCATTTTGGAAAACTTCGGCTGTACCCGTTTTACCTGCTGATGGAACTTCGGTATCATTAAAACTTTGATAACCTGTGCCGGGTTTTTCATTAAATGCCATTTCAAATCCATCTTGAATTTGTTTAATTTGCTCTCCTGAGTTATTCACTCTGTTTAGCACTTTCCCCTTAACCTTCTCTTTAACAGGGCCCAATGTATCTTTATTTGTTGCCTGTCTAATTTCTAAGCCAATATGTGGTTGAACTCTATACCCGTTATTACCAATTGTAGAAACATATTGTGCCAATTGTAAAGGTGTATACGTATCATATTGTCCTATTGCTAAATCAAGGAAATTACCTGGATTATCAGTTAATGGTTCAATTTGTCCATTTGTTTCATTCGGTAAATCAATACCTGTTTTAACGCCAAGCCCTACTTGATTCAATCCTTTACGTAGCTTTTGGCCTGCCTCAGAAATATCATTTGGTAATGTCATATTTGCTGAATAGGGAGATCCAGCCATTTTCAAAGCTGTCTTGAACATATAAACGTTAGATGAGTGCATTAGTGCTTCCTTATCGTTTATCGTTTTTCTACCATCTTGGTTAAAGTAAGAGCGTTTTGTCAGACCACCAGCAAATTTCAGTGGTTCATCGACCATTTGATCACCAACGTTAATTGCATTATTTTGATAACCGGCTAATAAAGTGCCACCTTTTACAGATGAGCCAACAGCAAATTGTGATGTAAATGTGCCTATATCATAATCCGTTAAATCGCCATTCTTATCTATTTGTTTACCTGCCATCGCTAAAATATCGCCGTTATTTGGATTTTGTACAACTATTAGTGCATTATCCATATCTTTAGCGCCTTCACTACGAAGTTTTGATATTTGCTTCTCTAAGTATTCTTCGGTTTTTTTCTGTAAGTCGATGTCAATACTAAGCACTAAATCATCTCCACGAGAGCCAGGATTAATAACTTTGGAATCAATGACTTCGCCTGATTTATCAGTAGTATATTTCATTTCTTTTTTCTTGCCTTTTAAAATATCATCATATTGATATTCTAGATATGATTTTCCTACACGATCATTACGAGAATATCCTTTAGCCAAGTATTGCTCGGTTAATTCTTTAGGAATACCTTCTTCGGTTGTAGATACATCTCCAAAGATACCTCTTAATGTATCACCATTTGGATATTTTCTATCCCAATCCATTGTCGTATTTACACCTGGCAAATCTGATAATTTTTGTGAGACCGCTGCGTATTCTTCATCAGTGACATCCTCATTTTTAATCATTTGTGGATCAAGCGCTGAACCAGACATCATTTCTCTATAAATAGCTAAGACTTGCAAATCTTTATCACTTAGTGTGTTGATTTGCTTTTTCCCAATTTTTTTATATAAGGACTCGTCATAGTCGTCTTGAGAAATACTACCATCATCAAGTAATGCTTGTTCGCTTTGCATTAATTCTCTCGCTTTATTTGGATGTAATTGAAGCCAATAGTCTTGTTTATCTCGATCTGTTATTTTGTCAGTATCCATTTTAATTAAATCAGATAGATCTTTTGCAATTTTTAAAACTTCTGTTTGTGAAGTTTTTCTACCACGCGCATATGTAATCGCTTTTTTAGAAGCGTTATCAACAAGGACTTTACCGTTTCTATCTAATATACGCCCTCTCGGTACGGCTTCATTAACTGTTAAATTTTCGCTATTTTTTATCAGTTGTTTATAATGAGAACCCTGTGCAATTTGTAAATAACCTAACCTTAAGACAACTACTGCAAAAATAAATACAATCACACCAAATATAAAACTAATTCTTTTATTCATTGTATTTCTAATTTTTTCATCATTTGACTTTTCTTTTAATCTTTTTAACAAAACAGCATACCTCAATTCAAAAGTTCTCACTACAAATGATATATGAAATTAGCGAATATTTCTATTATTTTAGTTAAAAAAAATGACGACCTACTAAAAGGCCGTCATATTCGCTAGCTCAATTATTTAGCTGCGTTATATAATTCGTCAACTTTTTCCCAATTTACAACGTTCCAGAATGCACTAATATAGTCTGGACGTTTGTTTTGGTATTTAAGATAATAAGCATGTTCCCAAACATCTAATCCTAAGATAGGTGTTTTGCCTTCAGTAATTGGATTATCTTGGTTAGGTGTAGTAACGATTTCTAAGTTACCGTTATTAACTACTAGCCATGCCCAACCTGAACCGAAACGTGCTGCTGCTTTGTCTGCAAATTCTTCTTTAAATGCGTCTAAAGAGCCCCATTGTTCTTTAATTTTGTCAACAACAGTACCTTTTTCTTCTGAGTTTGGAGTTAATAATTCCCAGAATAATGAGTGGTTTAAATGTCCACCGCCATTATTGCGAACAGCTGTTTGAATGTTTTCTGGAACACTGTCTAGATTCGCAACAATTTCTTCAATTGATTTAGATTCTAAATCAGTTCCTTCTACTGCTGCGTTTAATTTAGTTACATAAGTGTTATGGTGTTTGCCATGGTGAATTTCCATTGTTTGTTGATCAATGTGTGGTTCCAATGCATCAAAACCATAAGGTAAGTTTGGTAATTCAAAAGCCATAAATAATCATCCTCCTAATTAATCTTTAAATAAAGCATAACAACTAATTATGATAACAACAATTAATCTGCTTAAAGTTTAATTGAAACGTTATTGAATAATATTTGTCATCTTTAGTTACTCTACTAGTATATCTCAAATTGGACTTATTTAAACATGTTTATGCAACAATTTTAAAAATTCAATTTAATTCATACGAAAGACCTATGATTTGTGGAAAATATTTTGTATTTTTACTCTCATTTGTACAATTTATAATCAAGCTTGTTGACAAGTTTCACATACGCCATAAACTTCTAATTTATGTGTATGGATATCAACTTTAGGAAGAAACGCTCTAATTTGTTCAATAGGACAGAAATCAATTACTTTTGTATCGCCACATGACTCGCATATAAAATGATGGTGGTGATGGTCTGTGCAAGCAATTCTAAATTTCATCTCTCCGTCTAATTCTGTGCCTTCAACTATACCTAAATCTTTAAATAAATGTAAATTACGATAAATTGTATCAAACGATATGCCTGGGAAATTTTTATCCATTTCTTGCTGGATTAATTTCGCGTTGATATATTTATCTTCAGAAACAAATATATCAAGCATTTCACGTCTCTTATTTGTATATTTATGTCCGTGATTTTTAATGATATTAATAGCCTCTTCAGTTTTCATCGTTAGCATCTCCTTTAATTGTTCTTATTCTAAATTTCTGATACATCATCGTAATAGCGAGTATTAGTACAAGTAATACTACAATTACACCACCTGGTGATATATTCATATAAAACGCTAATACGAGTCCTCCAATGACTGAAATTTCTCCAATAACAACGCTTAAAATGATTAACTGTTTAAAACCTTTTGTGAGTCGCATTGAAATTGCTACAGGTAACGTTATTAGTGCACTCACTAATAAGATACCTACAACACGCATAGATGCAGATATAACCATTGCTACAATAATAATAAATATAAATTGAATCCATTTAGGTATTCCTATTACTTTACTATATTCTTCATCAAAAGATAATATAAATAATTCTTTGTAAAAAGAAAATATAAATATAAGAACAACGATGACAATTACAATAATTGTAAATAAGTCACTTAATGTTACTGCACTGATAGAACCAAACAATAATCCAACAATTTCTTGATTAAAGCCGTCTGCAAGTGAAATAAATATTGCACTTAAGGCGATTCCCGCACTCATAATAATTGGAATAGCAATTTCTTGATAGTTACTATAAGAAGTTCTTAACTTTTCAATAAGTAATGCGCCAATCACAGCAAATAGAATACCAAACCACATTGGATTTATAAATGCCACTGTTGGGATTATTGTAACAACAAACATTCCAAATGAAATACCACCAAGCGTGACATGACTTAACGCATCAGCAATTAATGATAGTCTCCTCACAACAATGAAAGCACCGATTAATGGTGCAATTAAGCCAATAAGAAGCCCACTTATAAGTGAATATCTCATGAAATCAAAATTTAGTAAGGCTTCAATCATGACGAACAACACTCCCTACTATGCTGATGATCAACAAATTGAATAGGATGACCATAAATTTTTGATATTTCAACTTCATCTAGCGATTTAAAATCTTCAGTTGTACCATGAAAATGTAAATGCTTATTCAAGCAAGCTACTTCAGTTGCTGTGTCTGCAACAACACCAATATCATGTGTAACAAGAATAATGGTTACACCTTCATTCTTTAATGTATCCAAAGTCTCATAAAATTCACTCACGTGTTTTGCATCAATCCCACTAGTTGGTTCATCAAGAATTAGTACAGATGGTTCACTGATTAACGCACGTGCAATTAACACTCTTTGCTGTTGTCCACCGGATAATTCAGCTATGTTTTTGTCAATTAAATGTTCAATATTAAGACGTGATAAAACAGTTTTTACACTTTGCTCATCTTTTTTATTGAACCATTGAAATAGTTTCTTGCGCTTGGTAAGCCCACTGATCACGACTTCTTTAACGCTAGCAGGGAAGCCTGCTTTAAACGCTTGTGCTTTTTGGGAAACGTAACTAATTTTAAGTAAAGATTGATTTCCATTATAGTCTTTCCCATCAACATAAATTTGGCCTTTTTGGATTGGTAATAAGCCAAGTATAATTTTTAGTAAAGTTGATTTCCCGGCACCATTTGGTCCTACAATTGCAACAAACTCTCCTCTATTAATTTTAATATTTATATTTTCAAGTACTTGTTTGTTGTCAAAATAATAATCTATATTTTTTAATTCGAATACTGGCGTAGACATGTTTTCACCTCGTTCTATACTATACAATGAGATATTAATTATGTAAATAGTAATGTTTACGAATTATCAAAAAAAGAGTAACATGCGAATTCTAAGTGGATCATTAGAATTCACATATTACTCTTGCCGTTCTAGCAGAACAAATTCCCAGCATATTTCTTATTATATTGTTTAAAAGTGATTAATTAAACCCTTTAATATCCGGTCAATTTTTAAGAAATATTATTATTGATTTAAAATTTTACTCTTCAAATCTGGATCAAATTGTTGTTGTTTTAACATTTCAATTTCTAATTTATATGGTGGTTTCTTGTTCTTTTTATCTTCACCCACATAAGGTGTTTCTAATATTTTTGGAATTTCTTTAAAAGTATCGTGATGTACAATATAGTTAAGCGCATCGAACCCAATATAACCAAATCCAATATTTTCGTGCCTATCTTTATGTGCTCCAATATCATTTTTACTATCGTTTACATGCACGACTTTAATTCTATCGACACCTATAATTTTATCAAATTCGTTTAAAACACCATCAAAATCTTCTTTTACGTTATAACCGGCATCGTGTGTATGACATGTATCAAAACAGACAGATAGTCTTTCATTATGATCTACTCCATCAATAATTCTGGCTATCTCTTCAAAGTTTCTGCCAATTTCAGATCCCTTACCAGCCATTGTTTCTAATGCTATTCTAACATCATTATCATTCGTTAGAACTTCGTTAAGGCCTTCTATTATCTTTTTGATACCTGCATCTGTACCTTCGCCAACATGAGCACCTGGGTGTAATACTATATCTTTCGCGCCTAGTGCTTGTGTACGTTCAATTTCACTTTGTAAGAACTCCACACCAAGTTCAAAGACATGTGGTTTAACTGTATTAGCAATATTTATAATATAAGGTGCATGCACAACAATATTTGATAGACCATGAGCTTTCATTACTTCATGACCTTTTTCAATATTTAATTCTTCGATAGGCTTTCTTCTAGTGTTTTGTGGCGCACCTGTATAAATCATAAATGTAGACTCACCAAATTTTTGGGCTTCTTCAGCTGAGCCTTCTAACATTTTTTTACCATTCATCGATACATGAGACCCTAATAACATAAAATTCACCTATCCTTTTCTATTTTTTCTTTCCTGTCTACTCTTTTGCTTACTAAATTGTTTGCGTTCTTTTCGTTTTAAATCATCCAAATCACGTTTAAATTTCTTCTTATAACCAGGTTTGACTTTTTTCTTATTACTTTTAACTTTATATTTTAATTGATTTGTTAAATGATCATCTTTATTTTTACGTGATTGACGTAAATTATGAGCTTTAATAGGCTTTAACTCATCGTCTTTAATATCAACGTTTTCAAAATGATAGCCGCGTTGTTCAATTAATGCAACGTTATTTTCTTCATCAGGGCTGTACAAAGTAATTGCAACGCCTTTATATTGCCCCCTACCAGTACGTCCTACACGATGTGTGAAGAAATCAATATCATTTGGTACATCAAAGTTAATTACATGACTTACACCATCAATATCAATACCTCGTGATGCTAAATCACTAGCTATTACGTATTGGAATTCTAAATTTCTAATACGTTTCATTTGTTGTTTACGTTCTCTAGGTGAAAGACCACCGTGAATCATGCCTAATTTCAAACCAGCTGCATTAAGTTGGTTTGCTAATTCATCAGCACTGTCTCTACTATTACAGAAAATGATACATAAATATGGGTTCAGTACATCAATTAACTTTAAAGTCTTTTCTATTTTGGCTTCGCCTTTTGTTGGAATTAAATAGAATTCTATATTCTTTTTGTTTTTTTCTGTATTTTCTATCTCTACAAAATCCGGATTTTCAAGATATTTATTTAAAAATGGATGTAACGATTTAGGTATTGTTGCACTGAATACTGCAATATGTGCTTTCTCATCTAATCTTATAGCAATATGATCAACTTCATCTATTAGCCCTAAATCTATCATTAAATCTGCTTCATCAATGACTAAGTAGGATGCTAAGTGTACATGTAAATCCCCGTGTTTAGCTAAATCATTAATACGTGTAGGTGTCCCTATAACAAGTTGTGGTTGATTCTTTGCACGACTACGATCTTTTTCAATATCTGTGCCACCTATGAATAATTTTACTGACACATCTTCTTTAAATTTTGTTATATGGCTAGCAACATCAAAAAGTTGTTGCGCTAATTCTCTTGTGGGAGCTACAACAATTGCTTGCGGTTCTTTGTATTCTGTATCTATTGAATTGATTAACGGTAATAAAAATGCATGGGATTTACCTGTCCCTGTTTGTGATTGGCCGATTAAATTTACTTGTTTTATTATTTTTGGTATTACTCGGCTTTGAATTTCAGTCGGTTGATCAAAATTCAAATCTTTCACAGCATCAATCAGACTTGGTTCTAAATTAAATTTCTCAAATGGGTGATTTGCCATGTCTTGGCCTCCTTAAATCTTCATCTTATCTATTATAAAGCATTACCGTATAATTTTGAACTAAATTATCATATCAAGTTAAATAAGTAATGTATGCTATAAAATGTTTTTGATTAGTAGTATTAATATAAACTTATAGCAATATCCCAATAATTTTCTCTAAGAATGTTAACTATAATATATTATTATTGGCAAAGATCAATTATATTTTAATTGTCACGCAATAATTCATATTAACGGCTGAAGCATTGATTATGCCTCAGCCACAAATTGTTGTTATAAATATTCAAAGGGGTCTGTATTGATTTCAGACGCTTCAATATTAAATATTTTATCATCAACATTCAGCCAATCTTCTAAAAGTTGGCATAGCCCTTCTCTCATTACATATTCACTGTAATGGTTGATATCTAATAAATTAACGCCTGCGATTTTAGCGTCTAATGCATCATGGTGTTTTATATCTCCTGTGACAAAGATGTCAGCGCCTTTCTGACTGGCTGCATACTCAAATCCAATTCCTGATCCACCTATAATAGCTACTGTTTCTATGTTTGCGTTAACATCGCCAGAGAAACGTACACTTGGCATTTTCAATTGTGCTTTAACATGGCTCACAAATTTTTTCACTGTCGTAACTTCATTAAGTTTGCCTATCATGCCTAAACCGTAATTCGCTTGTTTTGTAAGTTCTATAAAATCATAAACCGGAGTTTCATATGGATGATGTTGTATTATTAAGTCTTGCGTTAAAGTTCTTTGTGTATGGTCAATCATAAATTCTAATTTATATTCTTGTACTTTAGAAATTTGATCTATTTCACCGATATGTGGGTTTGCACTATCTACTGGCTTAAATTGACCAGTGCCAGGGCTTTCGAAAAAACAGTATTGATAATCCCCCTCTTGAGCTATACCTGCTTCACTTAATACATCTTTAAAATCGCTTAAATTTTCTTCAGGAATAAATACTTGAACTTTGTAATAAGGTATATTTTCAGGGTTTAAAATCTGTTGTTTTTCTAAACCTAATTTATTAGAAAGCATCGCATTCACACCTTTTGGATAAACATCCAAGTTAGTGTGTAATGCAATGAGATTAATGTCGTTTTTGATTAGTTTACGTATGATTGCCCCATATCCTTCTTGTTGAGTAATATTTTTCACCCCTTTAAAAATAAGAGGATGATGACAAATTATTGTATTATAGCCTTTATCTAACGTTTCATCAACAATCTCTTCAGTGCAATCGAGTGCTGTTAATATACCTGTGACTTTGTTAGCTTTATCACCAATTAATAAACCTACGTTATCCCATGATTCTGCTGTATCAAAAGGTACATGTGTATTAATAGTTTTTAATAATTCATCTATAATCATTTATAACACCTCATTAATTAAATCTAACTCATCATTAATTTCGTCTAAACGTTGGGCATGTATTTTAGGATTTAAATTATTCTTTATCTTTAATAATGCTTCTTTTTCACGTTCCCATTTTTTGTTAAATAAATCATTTTTATCTTTAACCAATTCGGGTCCAAATTTTAATTCTATTTGAGTCATAGGTGGTATTTTTTCGAAGTACTCAGCAACAATAATTTCATAGATATGGCCTTTTTCTTCCATAATTTCTTCAGCTATTATGCCATAATTTAATTCAGTAAGCTTATTTCTAATGGCACTTGACTGTATATTACTTTGTAACACCAATCTCGGTTTATTACACAATTTATTGGCGCCATCACTTATAATTTTAGCTATAAGAGGACCACCCATGCCACATATAGTAATTGTAGTTATAGGATCTCCATCTTGTATAACAGTTAACCCGTCACCTAATCGTACATCGATATGGTGACTGAGTTGATGTTCGCATACGTTTCGTTTAGAAGCATCAAAAGGCCCTTTAATGACTTCGCCTGCAATTGCTCTTCTTGTTAATTTATTTTCTATAGCAAAAATAGGTAGATAAGCATGATCCGAACCAATATCTGCTAAATATTCACCTTTAATATAATTACTTACTCTTTTTAATCTTTGATTTAATGGAATCATAAAAGTGCTCCCCTTTTAATATGTAAAAAAGGAGCGGAAGAGAAATCAAAATTTTTAATTTGATCTCGTATTCCCGCTCCCTGTATCACTAACTTGTTTTAAAGCTATTAAATAGCGTATTGTGCACTTCGTCAGCTATTATACATGTGTATATAGAGACACATCAATACCCATTTAATGTATAGTCGATGCCTCAAGCGCTAAAAATTAGTCCATAAAATCTTTTAGACGTTTGCTTCTACTTGGATGTCTTAATTTTCTAAGTGCTTTTGCTTCTATCTGACGAATACGTTCTCTTGTAACACCAAATACTTTACCAACTTCTTCTAGTGTACGTGTTCTACCATCATCTAATCCAAAACGTAAACGCAATACATTTTCTTCACGATCAGTTAATGTGTCTAATACATCTTCTAATTGTTCTTTTAATAGTTCATAAGCTGCATGATCAGAAGGGCTTTGCGCTTCTTGGTCTTCAATGAAATCCCCTAAATGACTGTCATCTTCCTCACCTATTGGCGTTTCTAATGAAACAGGTTCCTGAGCAATTTTCAGTATTTCTCTTACTTTCTCAGGAGGTAAGTCCATTTCTTCTCCGATTTCTTCAGGAGCAGGGTCACGGCCTAAGTCTTGTAATAATTGTCTCTGAACACGGATTAACTTGTTGATTGTTTCAACCATGTGAACAGGAATACGTATTGTACGCGCTTGGTCAGCAATGGCACGCGTAATCGCTTGACGAATCCACCACGTTGCATAAGTTGAAAATTTAAATCCTTTATTAAAATCAAATTTTTCAACAGCTTTTATTAATCCCATATTACCTTCTTGGATAAGGTCTAAGAATAACATGCCACGACCTACATATCTCTTCGCGATACTAACAACAAGACGTAAGTTAGCTTCGGCTAAACGAGATTTGGCAACTTCGTCGCCTTGCTCAATTTTTTTAGCCAATTCAATTTCTTCTTGAGCGTTTAATAAATCTACTCGTCCAATTTCTTTTAGATACATACGAACTGGATCATTTATTTTTACACCTGGAGGTGCACTTAAATCGTTTAGATTCAATTTAGAATCTTTATCAGAACTATCTTTTTCATTAACTAAACTAATATCGTTATCTGTTAATTGATCAAATAGTTCATCCATTTGGTCAGAATCCATTTCGAAGTTTTGTAATTTTTCAGCAACTTCTTCATGGCTTAGGTGCCCTTCTTTTTTACCTTTTTCAATTAATTGTTTTTTTACATCTTCTAAAGTTAGAGATGGATCAATGGTTTGCTTTTTAACTTTAACTTTATTTCCAGACATGAAAAGGCCTCCCGAATATAATATCAACTTGATATCCAAATATTTTATAGATAAAATTAGTAAAATCTACTCAAAACATTGTATCGTATACACATTAAGTGATTAAAAAATACAGACAAATACATATTTTTCAATTCATTCTACTTTTATTATGATTTACAATTTTTTCTAAATAATATTTTTGCAATTCTAAATCACCCAATCTTGAGGCTTCTCGTAGCTTCTGATTAAGCGATTCAATAGTTTCTTCACTTCTATTAGTTGTCAGTGTATTTATATAGTCATCAATTTCATGTTCAAAAGGTTCTTCATTTATCAAATAGTTATCTAATGATATAAATGCTTCTTTAATTTCATTGGAATCAATGTACTGTAATACATCACTAATATTGAACGTATCATTTTCAGAGTAAAACTCGTGTAAAATATTAAATATACGCTTAAAATATTCATTTGTAAAGTCTTCTAATTGAAGTAATTTATGATAATTTAAAAAAGTGTCTTTATCGTTCATAAAATGCTTAAGTAAAGCACGTTCTGCCTTCTCATTTTTGTTTAAATTATTAAATTGTGGCGCAGACGGTACATGATAGTCTTGAGGTTGATAATAATCTTGTTGTTGTCCTACTATATTATTTAGACTATCCAAGCTAACTTTAAACAATTCCGAAACTTCTTGCAATATCTTTTTCCGCAAGATAGTTGAACTCATATAAGAAATATCGTTAGTGATTTCTTTTAAATATCGTTCATATGCTAAATCATTATTTTCAATTTCTTCTTGATGAGTATGAACTTTATAAATAATGAACGACTTTTTCTCATGTTCTACAAAGTAATTGAAGGCTTCAGCCCCATGCTTCCCAATATACTCATCAGGGTCCATATCTTTAGGTAACTGCACTACAAACACATTAAAACCTTGTTGTAACAGAATTTGTCCAGTTTTTAATGTAGCTTCTGTACCAGCGTAATCCCCATCAAACATCAAAGTTACATTAGATGTTAACTTTTTAATAAATGCTATATGTTCCTGTGATATTTGCGTTCCCATACTAGCAACAACTTGTTTGAGACCAGCTTGATCAGCCTTAATAACATCCATAAAGCCTTCTAATAAAATTAATTCATCAGTTTTTCTGATGGATTTTCTAGCGTGATCAACGTTATATAGTAATCTACGCTTTTGAAATATTGGTGTTTCTGGGCTATTTAAATACTTTGGTTCTTGATTTGTATATGTTCTACCAGAATAACCGACAGTTCGTCCTTGTGCATTGGTTAACGGAAACATAATACGATCTCTAAAACGGTCATAGTAACTAAAATT
This sequence comes from Staphylococcus sp. mip270_02, assembly GCF_054031535.1. Classification (NCBI taxonomy): domain Bacteria; kingdom Bacillati; phylum Bacillota; class Bacilli; order Caryophanales; family Staphylococcaceae; genus Staphylococcus; species Staphylococcus sp. mip270_02. The sequence continues at coordinate 1,727,593 of NZ_CM132934.1, read as the reverse complement.
TTCCTCGTTTCGAGATAGCAACCCAGCTTCATATGCCAGTTGAACATCATATCCTTTTTTCTTTAAAAAATCATGACAAAAATGTGAGTTGTTTGGCGCATAGCCAATTTTCCTCGCGTCGATCAACGCATCAGTAAAACCTCGTTCTTTCAAATAATTTAGGGCAGATTCACCTTCCACTGTTTTTTTCAGAGCATAATGATAATATTCTTGCATTAATTCATGCATTTCAATCATTTTTAAATCGTCTGATGCAACTTGATGTGAGCCCTCTTGGTTTGAACCAGACGATTCTGTTTCAACTTTAATATTAACTCGTTCCCCTAATTCTTTAACAGCGTCAGTAAAAGAGATGTCTTTAATTTCTTGTGTAAATTGGAAAACGTTGCCCCCTTTTTTACAACCGAAACAATGACAAATTTGCTTATCTTCTGACACGGTAAAAGATGGGGTCTTTTCATCATGAAAAGGACACAAACCTATATAATTGCGTCCCCTTTTCTCTAACTTCACATACTCACTAACCAAATCGAGTATATCAGTTTTTTCTTTTATTTCGTTAATTGTAGATTGTTCGATTCGCAAAATAATCACCTATTAGACATTAGTTACACTATTATAAATGTTTTATTTATTTTTTGAAACTATTTTGCTCTATAATACTAATAATGTCATTTGCAGTTTCTTCAATCGCTTTATCTGATACGTCAATTATCGGACAGCCGATTCTTTCAACTAAGTCATGGAAATAATTAAGTTCTTCTTCAATACGTTGTTCTGTAGCATATCTAGCACTGTCTCCTAATCCAAGTTGTTTCAAGCGTTCTTTACGAATTTTATTTAATTTTTCTTCACTTATTTTTAAAGCAATACATTTAGATGAATCAATATTAAATAGATCGTCTGGTGGTGTAACCTCGGGTACAATTGGAATGTTCATAACTTTATAACTTTTATGTGCAAGGTATTGAGATAATGGCGTTTTTGAAGTTCTTGAGATTCCTAATAAGACAATATCTGCTTTTGATAAACCCTTTGCATCTTTACCATCATCATATTTAACAGCAAATTCAATAGCATCAATTTTTTTGAAATAAGCTTCATCTAATTGATGGACAAGACCCGGTTCAAAATATGGCTGTTCATCAATTTTATCCAATAAAATATTCATCAATGGCCCCATGATATCTACAGATTTAATATTAAATTCACTGATTTTCGCTTCCATATATTTTCTTATTTCTGGTTTTACTAATGTATAAACTACAATTGCTTCAGTATCTTTTGCGACGGAAATGACTTCGTCCACGTTTTCTAAAGCTTCAATGTAAGGATATCTGCTTATTTCACTGTCACATTGATTTGGATTAAATTGTGAAATACAGGCTCTTGCTACTAGTTCTGCGGTTTCACCCACTGAGTCGGATGCGACTATTATTCTAATATTTTCCATTAATTTAATACCACCTATTCATTTAATAATGATACAAAGATTTTAGTTATCGTCGTTTTAGAAATGCGACCTTTAACTTCATACTTTCCATTTTCTTTTTTAACCACAATAGGCAAAGAATCAATTTCTTTTTCAATCATGAGATTCGCTGCAAATATCACTCTTTCGTCTTCTAAAACGAAACTTAAATTTGGCATGCGTGTCATGATAATATTCACGGGTATCGTATGTATATCTTCCCCCATCATTGAAGCTCTTAATAAATCTTTACGTGAACAAACTCCCATAAAATCCCCGTTATTGTTAATTACAAACAGCGTACTAACATCTTCTAAAAATATAGTACATATCGCATCATAAACAGTCATCTCACTTTTTACTACTACTGGGTGAGATGCGTAATCTTTAACTACATATTGTTTTAATTCATCGGCTATTAATTTATTTTTGGGTTTTCCAGAATAATAATAACCAACACGTGGTCTAGCTTCTAAGATACCAGACATTGTTAAAATAGCTAAATCGGGTCTTAAAGTCGCGCGTGTTAAATTCAGCCGTTCAGCTATATGTTCACCAGTAATTGGGCCATTATTCTTCACAATTTCAACAATTTGCTGTTGCCTTTTACTCAGTTCTATAACGCTCACCCCTTTAATCAATTTACTCAATTATACATTGAATTTTAAATTGCTACAAATACATATATTTACTTGCTTATAAACCATCAATACATTAAAATTAGATTTAAAGCGAGTTAAGGATAGTGAAAGCTTAACAAAGTTTAATGGCTACAACTAAATGATTTGTAAAAGCGAGTGTTCACACTAACTTGGGTGGAACCGCGGGTTAACAAAAAATTCTGTAAACAAACACATATTTTGAATATGTGATTAAAAAAGATTAACTCGTCCCAAGACACGGATAAAGTTTTATTTTTTTCTGTGTCTTGGGACGTTTTTATGTTAAAGAGGAGTGTATTTTTTATGGCAAAAGATATGGAAACAATTGTTTCATTAGCGAAACATAGAGGATTTGTATTCCCTGGTAGTGATATTTATGGTGGTTTATCAAACACATGGGATTATGGTCCACTAGGCGTAGAATTAAAAAATAACGTTAAAAAAGCTTGGTGGCAAAAATTCATTACACAATCTCCATATAACGTGGGTATTGATGCTGCAATTTTAATGAATCCAAAAACATGGGAAGCGTCTGGTCACCTTGGTAACTTTAACGACCCTATGATTGATAACAAAGATAGTAAAATCCGCTATCGTGCTGATAAAATTATCGAAGATTATATGGCAAATGAAAAAGGCGATGAAAATTTCGTTGCTGATGGTTTAAGCTTTGATGAAATGAAACGCATTATTGATGAAGAAGGTATCGTTTGTCCCGTAAGTGGAACAGCAAACTGGACTGATATTCGTCAATTCAATTTAATGTTCAAAACTTTCCAAGGTGTAACTGAAGATTCTACAAATGAAATTTTCTTACGCCCTGAAACTGCACAAGGTATTTTCGTAAACTATAAAAATGTTCAACGTACAATGCGTAAAAAATTACCATTTGGTATTGGTCAAGTAGGTAAGTCATTCCGTAATGAAATCACACCAGGTAACTTCATTTTCAGAACACGTGAATTCGAACAAATGGAACTAGAATTCTTCTGTAAACCAGGTGAAGAAATAGAATGGCAAAATTATTGGAAAACGTTCGCAAGCCAATGGCTAAAAGATTTAAACTTAAGCGAAGAAGCTACACGCTTACGTGATCATGATGCTGACGAGCTTTCTCACTATTCAAATGCAACTACTGATATTGAGTATCGATTCCCATTTGGCTGGGGTGAACTATGGGGCATCGCTAGCCGTACTGATTTCGACTTGAAACAACACAGCGAACACTCAGGTGAAGATTTCCATTACCATGATCAAGAAACAGGCGAAAAATATATTCCTTATTGTATCGAACCATCATTAGGTGCTGACCGTGTCACATTAGCATTTTTATGTGACGCTTATGATGAAGAAGGCGTTGAAGGTAGTAAAGATTCTAGAACTGTATTACACTTCCACCCTGCGCTTGCTCCGTATAAAGCAGCAGTATTACCATTGAGCAAAAAGCTATCTGGTGATGCGATTAAAGTATTTGAAGAATTGAGTGCTAACTTCTCTATAGACTTCGATGAATCACAATCAATTGGTAAACGTTATCGTCGTCAAGATGAAATCGGTACACCATACTGTATCACTTTCGACTTCGATTCTTTAGAAGATGAAAAAGTAACTGTACGTGATCGTGACACTATGGAACAGGTTCGTATGCCAATTACAGAACTAAATGCTTTCTTAGCTGAAAAAGTTAAATTCTAATTCAGTTATAGTTAACATTACTTATAAATAAACCAAACGTTAAATATAACGTTTGGTTTATTTTTTTATATTTAACATTTAAAGATTCCTACTAAGGAAGTTTAGTGTAATGCTTTCACTAAATTGATGAACATGCGCATAAAAAGTTTAATCAGTTTGTGTTGAACATATGATTGAACATTTTATTTCTTAAAATATACCGCTACTTTGGCATTTAACTATTTTTATTGAAAATAGAAGTTATCTTCGATGTCATTAATATAACTTTTAAATTTTTGGACTCTACTATCATTAAAGATTTAAAATTTTCTAGTAGATTATCAGAAAGTTAGTTTTTCTGTCTATGTATATCAACAATCCTTATAATATGATTTTGATCTTTTAAATTTATACTATAGGGTTACATAACATAATTATAGTTAGTTGGAGGTTAATGTTTTTCTTATATTTTGTGGTATATAATCATTTAGCAAAAGCTTATAAAGTTTTTACTTGAGCCTTTTTAAATGAACTATTCTCTAAAAATAAAAACCTCGCTAACAATAAGATTTTTATATCTATTGTTAGCGAGGTTTTCTAACTTATCATGTGTTTATTCAGTTGATTTTATATGAAGGCTGATAAGAATTAATATCTATACGACGTAGTCAAGATAAATTATCTAATCTATGTAATTGATTGATTAGTTTTTGACTTTTAAAATACATTCCCACATATTCTTTATATAATAGAATCATTAATTCAGACATCTCATTGACAACATCATCATGAATACTAAGAGAACTCATTTGACTAATTGGTAATTTTTGAAGAATATCTAGCAAATAAAGTGTTTTATTAGATAAAACGAGTGCGTGTGGATCTTGATATTTAACACCTTCAGAAATAGCACCATCATACTTAAAACTATATGCTATTAATTTGGACTGATCATCAATGCCAGTAATAGCACACTTATCAAATGTAGCATTAAATCCAAAACGGTTCATACATTTTAATAAAACAACTACAGACATCAGTTGCGCTGAAACACCATTTTTAATTTTGTCCAAAACAAAATGTAAAAGGTCATAGCTATATTTAGAAATTTCATCTGCTTCAAGTGAACGATCAATTGTTTCGGCACATAAACTAGCAAAACTACTTTCGTAAATATCTAAACGAAGATTATAATTTTGTTCAATCACATCGACGGAGCTCAATGTCCCCATGCCTTTCCACTTAGAATAAATAAACAAGCCATACACAAATAATTGGGTGTTGGCTTGTAAACCACTTTTACTTTTTTTAGCTCGCCTTACCATTAAAGGTACCTTTGCGCCATGTTCATTCAAAATTGTTATAATTTTATCGGATTCGCCATAATCAACTGTTTTTATGATTATACCTTTTTGTTTAATCAACACAATAGCTCACCGACTTTCAAAAATTCTTTGCCCTAATCTTGATCTTCTAAGTAGCCCATTTGACGTATGAAGTTTACTTTGTTACGCCAATCTTTTTGAACTTTTACCCACAGTTCCAAATAAACTTTGGAGCCTAATAGACGTTCTATATCAAGTCGAGCACGTTTACCTACTTCTTTTAGCTTTTTACCGCCTTTTCCAATCACAATACCTTTTTGAGAATCTCTTTCTACGAAAATAGTAGCTTCAATTCTCACTCTATCTTCATCTTCTTTAACCATGCGATCTACGTTAACCCCAATGGCATGAGGTATTTCCTCGCTAGTCAAATGTAGTATTTTTTCGCGAATTAGTTCTCCAACTACAAATTGTTCTGGATGGTCGGAAATTTGATCATCCGGATAATATTTAGGGCCTTCTGGTAAGTAAGATTTTAAAACATTGATAAAATGGTCAACGTTGTGACCTTCTAATGCTGAAATTGGAACAATTTCAGTGAAATCCAAATATTGCTTGTATTTTTCAATTCGTGGCATCAGTTCGTCTGGATGTACTAAATCAATTTTATTCAATACTAAGAATACTGGTGTTTTAATAGTTTTGAGCATGTCCATAATGTACTCGTCACCACGACCGATATCTTCATTAACATTTACCATAAACATAATAGCATCAATTTCAGATAATGTATTTGTAGCGACTCGCATCATATAATCGCCTAATTTATGTTTTGGTTTATGAATACCCGGTGTATCCAAAAAGATAATCTGAGCATCTTCTTGCGTCATAACACCTTGTATTTTATTTCTAGTAGTTTGTGCCTTGTCAGACATTATTGCGATTTTATGCCCAATTACTCGGTTTACAAAAGTTGATTTACCAACATTCGGTCTACCTATAATTGAGATAAATCCTGATTTGTGTTCTGTCATTAATTTAAATCCTTTCCTGAAAATCCTAATGGTAGTAGTTCGTTTACTGTCGATTCTATCATATCGCCTTGATGATTTGTCATATACACTGGCATATCATCATCACATAGTTCTTTCATTACCTGTCGACAAGCACCACATGGTGAAGAAGGTTCATCTGCATCTACAGTAACAGTAATTGACTCAAAATCTCCTGGTCGATAACCATCCGCAATTGCTGACACTAAACTAGATCTTTCTGCACATATAGACATGGGATAAGCAGCATTTTCTACATTAGCACCGTAATATGTTTTTCCATCTTTAGTTTTTAAATACGCACCAACTTTAAAATTACTGTATGGTGCATATGCATTTGCTTGAGCATTTCTTACTTCTGTAAAATAATGTGATTGGTAAGCCATAGTTTATCTCCCCTATTTAATGATAAGTTATCCTCAAATATATTTATTTTTTTAAATTGCTATGTCTTATTAGTATAAACAAATTTTACAAAATTGCACTACTATTTAAATACATAAGGTGAAAAAATAATGAGCCCTATAACTAAGGCAACGAGAGAAGCAAGTACAACACTAAAAGCAGCAATATCTTTAGCTTTTTTTGCCAAAACATGATAGTCACTAGTAACTAAATCCACTACATATTCTACGGCAGTATTAATTGCTTCAAACGCGAGTACTAAGCCGATTGATATAATAATAAAAAGCCATTCTACTTCGTTGATTTTAAAAGCAAAACCCGCAATAATTACTATTAAAGCTAATAAAAGATGTAATAAAAATTTATGATCCTTTTTTATCAGTACTAACATGCCATGAAAAGCATAACTAAATCGTTTCATATGCGCCTCTAATCTCTTGTTAATCCATAGGCATTAAGTATTTGTTCTTGCCGTCCGAACATCTCTTTTTCATCTTGTTCATTCATATGATCGTAGCCTAATAAATGTAAAAAACCATGTAATGCAAGAAAACCGAGTTCTCTTTCAAAACTATGACCATAATTATCAGCCTGTTCTTTCGCAACATCAGTACAAATTATTATATCCCCTAATACTCTTGGCATATCAAGCCCAGTTATTTCTGGTTCATCTTCTTCTAAAGCAAAAGAAATAACATCTGTTACTTTATCTTTATCGCGATACATTTTATTAATTTCTTGAATTTCTTCTTTATCAACAAATGTCACAGACAATTCGGCTTCTTCTTCTATATTTTCTTGTTTTTTAGCAAAAGTAAGCAATTCATCTATTTGGGTTAACCATTCATTTTGTACTAACTCTGTATGATCACTAAAATCTATTGTAAACATTTATTCTTCTCCCTCATAACGATCAATAATTTTACTTACTAATGGGTGACGTACAACATCACTTTGGTCAAGGTTATGAATACTTAGTCCTTTTACATTTTCTAGCTTTTTAATCGCTTCTTTTAATCCACTTTTAACACCTTTTGGTAAGTCTATCTGTGTTTTATCTCCAGTTACTACCATTTTAGAACCGAAACCTAATCTAGTTAAAAACATTTTCATTTGAGCATGAGTGGTGTTTTGTGCTTCATCCAATATGACAAAAGCATCATCTAAAGTTCTACCTCTCATATAGGCTAACGGAGCAATTTCAATTATGCCTCTTTCTATAAATCTGGCTGTTTGTTCTCTTCCTAAAACTGTATTCAAACCATCATATAATGGTCTTAAATATGGATCTACTTTTTCCTTTAAATCACCAGGTAAGAAACCTAATGATTCTCCAGCTTCAACGGCAGGTCTAGTAAGTACAATACGTTTTACATTACCTTTACGTAGTTGTTTCGCTGCATAAACAACTGCCAAGAAAGTCTTACCAGTACCAGCTGGTCCTACACCAAAAACTAGATCATTATGGTGCATTGCATTGACATACATACGTTGTCCCATTGTTTTAGCACGGATTGTTTTACCATATGCATCTTTAGTAATTTCATCTTCATATAAATCTAATAAGTATTGAATCGTACCATTTTGAGCCATTTTCACAGCAGCTTCTACATCTTTAATAGATATAGAAACGCCTTGTTGAATGACTTTCAGTAAGTTTATTAGCACAGATTCTGCTTTTTCAACATGCTCAACTTTCTCACCCTTTACAGAGATTTCTTGTCCTCGAGCATGCACAATGACATCAAAGCCTTCCTCAATTGATTTAAGATGTTCATCATTATTACCAATGAGTGCTTGCGCTTCGTTATTGTCATCTATTTGAATAATTCCAGGCATATAAGTACTCCTTTACAAATATATTCGTTACTTCTTATTTTATCCTATTAGATTTTAAGTTACAAAAAGTTTTTAATAAACAATAAATCATTTCAGATATTTATTCAGTTGAATTTTTATGATTCAAACTCACCATTCAAGTTACACTCTCATTATATCACGAAAATGACTGATATTATTTTAAAGAGTATTGAATCGTAAGTGATTTCCACAATTTTAACAGAAGATTTACATTCTATCTAATTGAATAAATTAAGCAATACGTAAATTGAATAATTATTCAATAATAGTTAAAAATTTCTTATTTGTACAGTGTTTTGCAACAAAAAATAACGCCCTATAAAAATCTACATACGTTGATTTTTATAAGACGTTAAAATATAAAATTATAACCTTTTAGGTCTTTCCAATACCTCTGACCAAATAATACCATTCACCACTTCATCATCAGCAAACCTAAACTGATCATTATTAGCAGGACTTTGAATAGCATGTGCATTCATCAATTGTTTCAAGCGAATTCTTTTTGTTCTTTCAGATAAATATTTATCTGCAATGATTGCACGCGCTTTTTTCTCAGTTCTCTGAAGCCTTTTCTCATTTTCACGATCAATTTCAGTTCGAACATCTTGAATTTGCCCCATTAAATCAGCTTCAAGCTCTTTTTGTAATTTATCATCTTGTTGCTGTTGAGCTCGTTTTGCTTTGTCTGCTTCAGTTTCATTATCTTTTCTTGTTTTACGCTCAGAACTTGGTGATTCCATTTTTTCTGCACGTGTTTCCGTTGGTGAAGATTGTGAACGTTCGTGTTGAGGCATTTGCTCAGGTTCTCTTCTTTGTGACGTAGGATCTTCATTAATATGCTTTTCAATCTCTTTGAAGGTTTTACCTATTTCATCTAAGAATCCGCCTTTTTTCGGTTGCTCACCATTACTATTTGGTCCTTTATTTACTGGTGGCTTTTGATTTTGTCTATCTTTATGGCTATTATCATTAATAGCTCCGATTATTGTTACAATCACAGATATTACAAAAATAATAATACCTATATTCATTTAATCACCCCTAAAGTTATTTATCCGGTGATTCATCATCTTGTTGATTTGTACGTTGATTAATAGAATTTCTCATACCTGTATCTGCCTCAACATTTTTCAAGTTGTAATAATCTTTTACGCCTAAATTTCCAGAACGTAAAGCTTCTGCCATTGCTAATGGTACTTCAGCTTCGGCTTCAACAACTTTAGAACGCATTTCTTGTACTTTCGCTTTCATTTCTTGTTCTTGCGCTACGGCCATAGCACGACGTTCTTCAGCCTTAGCTTGTGCAATATTCTTATCTGCAAGTGCCTGTTCAGTTTGCAAGTCTGCACCGATATTTTTACTAATATCAACATCAGCAATATCAATTGATAAGATTTCAAAAGCTGTACCAGAATCTAAACCTTTACTTAAAACAGTTTTCGAAATATTGTCTGGATTTTCTAATACTTCTGTATGGTGTTCACTTGAACCAATAGTAGAAACAATACCTTCACCTACACGAGCTATGATTGTTTCTTCACCAGCGCCACCAACTAAACGAGCAATGTTGGCACGTACTGTAATACGAGCTTTGGCTTTTACTTCGATACCATTCATAGCAACACCAGCGATAAACGGTGTTTCTATAACTTTAGGATTTACTGACATTTGAACAGCTTCTAAAACGTCACGACCAGCTAAGTCGATAGCAGCGCCACGTTCAAATGGTAAGTTAATATCCGCTCTTTGTGCTGCGATATTCGCATCAACTACACGGTCAACGTTACCACCAGCTAAATAATGAGATTCAAGTTGATTCGTAGTTAAGTTAAGTCCTGCTTTATGTGCTTTAATAAGCGGTGAAATAACTTTTCTTGGGGATACTCTACGTAATCTCATACCTACCAATGTACCTATTCCTACTTTAACACCAGCAGCAATTGCTGAAATCCACAATCCGACTGGTACAAATGAAAATAATAACAATAATGCTATTACTACTATAGCGACAATAATAATTAATCCAATCATACTTTCTCTCCTTTATGATTCGTTTTCTCTTACAACAACTCTCGTGCCTTCTACTTCTAAAATAGTAACTTGCTTATTTCTTAAAATAAAAGAACCATCAGAAACTGCATCAATACGCTCATTGTTATAAGTAATAATTCCTGCAGGTCTTAAATCAGTTGAAGTTGTTGCAGTTTGCCCAACTAAATGAGAGCGATCTTCGTGTGAAGTGTAGCCTGCTTCTGCATTTGTAGAATCTTTTAATACAACCTTGTCTAAAAATGGAATTTTCCGTTTGAATATCTTCACAAGTATCACCCATTCAATAATTGATAGAATTAATGCAACGACGACATTGGCAATCATATAAACTAAGTTATCTCCTAAAGTAATAATACTAAAAACTATAAGTGCCATACCGATAATACCGATAACCGCGCCGACTACAAAAAGTTCAATTATTACAAATATAACGCCTATGCCAAATAAAATCACAGAATATAAATTGACATCTCCTTTTATATAAAATCCTAAAAAGAATATCAATAAAGTTAATGTGGCAACAATTCCTATTATGTTAATTTTATTTGAATACAATTGGTATAAGAAACCTAAAAAGATAATACATGTTAAAATTAACGCAACTACTGGATTTACAATGAAATTAGCCATATTATCAACCCAGTTCCCACTTTCAACAAAATTAGCTGAAAATATTGTATGTAAACTACTTGAAAGAATCACTCTATCACCTCGCTCTCAATTTAATTATACATGAAATCAATACGTGATTATAGCGTTTACAGCATAAAATTTCGTAATCAATAAATTAATTTTTAAAATTTTCTTAATTGGAAGAATTTATTAAGAAACGCTAATAATTTGTATTGGCAATTACTATAAAACAAACGTTATATAAGAATTTAGATAAAAATAATAGCCTTTAGTTGATTATCAACTAAAGGCTATTTTGGTTTATAATTAATGTTGGTGTTGAGGGAGTCAACGAAACAATTAATTATTTGAATTTACGTTTACGTGCAGCTTCTGATTTCTTTTTACGTTTAACGCTAGGTTTTTCGTAAAACTCACGTTTACGTACTTCTTGAATTGTACCGCTTTTAGAAACTGTACGTTTGAAACGACGTAACGCATCTTCAAGTGATTCGTTCTTTTTGACTACTGTTTTAGACATGTGTATTTCCCTCCCTCCAAATATCAACGAAACTTTATTATCATCACATGGTATTAACCATGTATAACTTAGTATAATATATCTGATTAATGTGGTCAATTAGTAAAATTTTAATTTAATGATTCATATTACACACTACATTTGAAATACCGTTAAATCAATGGTTTTAATTTTTAAAATTATGATAAAGCTGCATATTGAATGGAAGTTTTGATTTTTAATGTATGTTCATTTAACGAGTTGGACAATTATATAATTATAAAAAATCATATTACAAAATCTAATTTTTATGATATGTTTATTGTGCGGTTAAAAAATAAAGGTTAGGAGAATATAATATGTCACAACAAAATAAAGATAACACTCAATTATTCATCATCTTAGGTTGGGTATGTACTGCAATGTCATTGTTATTTATTCCAATTTTATTTGGTGCTGGCGGCGTGATTTTTGGTTATTTATTGCGAAATAAAGGACAAGTACAACATGGAACTATAATGATGATAGCTGCTATAGCTTGTGCAATTCTAGGATTTGTTCTAGGTATGGCTGCATTCGGGTATTAATTATTTTCCTCTAAAAAAGCTCACCTATTCATTTAGGTGGGTTTTTGTATATTCATGTAGTATTGCTATTGTAATGAGTTCCGCTTTTCTGAGGTTTGATTTTCTAGTCACTAGGTCAACCACATTTTGACGTGATAAACCAAGTTTTCAGGTATACTATAAGCTGTTTCGGTTTCGAATAATTTATTCATCATCTGATTGATTTCATTAATCGTGTACATTATTGCACTTCTTTTGCTTTTATATACTTTAATTATTAGCAACCTAGCGATTAATGTGACTACACTTTTTGATATATCATTTCCAAATGATACATTTAACCATGCAAGTATGAGTAGAATAATATAGTTTTCATAATGTTTTAATCTTAAAGTTTAATTATAAATAGAATAAGCACATGGATCCCTGTCTCATCATAGCTAACATTTTTGAGTGAAACTTCTAACTACTCTAACCATCATAGATATAGTAGGCAAAAACATTACAAGTAAGACAATATAATATATATCTACGACAGTATTTTCCCATTTAATTGGAACAAAAATACCGCTTAACATAATCATAAATAATATTACTATGTTTATTAGAATAATAACTCCCAGATGACTTAATTTCGATGTCCCCTTATAATTAAATATATTTTTCCAATACTCTAAATACATTATTTTCTCCTTTATAAATTAATTTCAATATTAAAACACAACATTAAGGCGAGTACGTAAGTGCCTACTTTATTTATAATCACGTGAAATTATTACATTTTAGACAATAATAACAGTTAGGTATTCAAAAGTGTATTGAGCAATTCATTTTTATGCAATTAGGCATTAAAATCATCCAATTATGCAATATTTAAACAATTTATTTATTGATTGATGTACAATATAATAAATAAAATATAAAGAGGTGAAAATTATGATTACAGACATCGTTAATGCAATTATCACTATCATCCAAGCAATCATCGCTGCTATCCCTAAGTAAAAATGTAAGCGCTTCACATTAATTAAAAAGGACTAAAACAGATTTTATTCTGCGTTAGTCCTTTCTTTTTTCTGTTAGTCATTTCAATTCCATTTTAATACAATAAAACTTATCACTTACCTTACAAATAGTACTGTAATAAGTTTTATTTTTGAATTCGTAGCTTATCCAACATCTGTTTGAATTAGGATTAATCTAACAATTCTAATTCATAACTGATGGCACTTAGCACATATAGAGGTGCTGTTTCAGCTCTTAATATTCTAGGACCAAGCCCAACTTGATATGCATTGTCATTAAACAATGCTAACTCTTCTTCCGCTAAACCACCTTCAGGCCCAAAAATCACTAAAACACGATCATTTGGCTGGAATGTTTTTATCAACTTTTTAAGATTACTAACTTCACCTTGTTTTGCAGCATCTTCGTACGCTATCAAAATATAATCATATAAATCACTTTGTTGAAAAACTTCTTTTAGTGATGCTTTATAATCGATAGAAGGTATTGCTAATCTATAGCTTTGTTCGGCAGCTTCTTTGATAATTTTCTGCCAGCGTTCTAATTTTTTAGTTATCTTACTATCATTTAATTTTACAACGGAGCGTTTCATTCCCACAGCTAAAAATTCACTAGCACCTAGTTCAGTTGCTTTTTGTAACAACCATTCATATTTATCCGCTTTGATTAAACCACTGCATATAGTAATGGTTTGAGGTAATTCTGAATCTATATCAATCTGTTCAACTAGCTCGATTTCAATTTCATCAGTATCTATATTGCTAATTTTACATTTATAAACAAATTGATCCGAAAAAGTAATAATAATTTCATCATTCATTTGATACCTCATTACATTCAAAATGTGATGGATGTCACCTTTTTCGATAATGGAAAAACGCTGAAGTGAATCAGCGTTTTGATTAATAAAGTATCTTTGCATGTCAATCGCTCACTTTCTGCCCTACGATACAGACCCAGCTATTTTCATGGTTAATAGACAATACTTTAAAACCAGTGCTTTCCATGTGTCTTACAATCGCTTCGTGCTTTTCTTCTATAATACCAGACGTAATAAAATAACCATCTTCATTCAAGGTATTATATGCGTCATCGATCATTTCTTCAATAATATGAGCTAGAATATTAGCAATCACAACATCAAATTTTTCAGCTTCTTCTTTTAATAAATTTCCAGTCGTGACTTCAATTGCATGGTCACAATTATTTTTCTCAAAGTTATCTTTAGCAACTCTTACTGCCATTTCATCTACGTCTAATGCCTTAATACGTTTTACACCTAACAAATAAGCAGCAATACTTAATATACCTGAACCAGTGCCGACATCAATAACAGAATAGCTTGGCTTCACATATGATTCTATTGCTTTTAAACACATACTAGTTGTAGGATGGTCACCAGTACCAAACGCCATGCCTGGATCTAACTCAATGCATAATTCACTTTCATCTTCTTTTTGATATGTTTCCCAACTAGGAACAATTGTGAACTGTTCTGAAGCTCTAAATGGATGGAAATAATTTTTCCATTCATTTTCCCAATCTTGCTCACGTAATGTTTGTTCTTCGTACTCAAAAAGTGAAAGATCCAGAGAAGTAACTTGCTTAATTGTATTAATAAGCTCAGATTTAAATTTTTCTGTATATTTAATTTCATTGAAGTACGCTTTTATTCTTACACCTTTTTGAGGATAATCATTAGCATTTAATGCATAAATTTCACCAAATTTATCCTCAAATGCTTGTTCTAAATCTTTAGAATCTTCTATAACTACACCATTTGAGCCAAAATCTTCTAATATATCAGAAATAATTGATGAGGCCTCGTGATTAATGTTGATTGATACTTCAGTCCAGTCCATATATTATTCTCCTTTAAAGAATCTTTTAGCTTTATCTCTAAAATTTGATGGTTGTTCTGAAATCTCTTCGCCATCAATTTCTGCAAATTCTCTAAGCAATTCTTTTTGACGTTCACTTACTTTAGTTGGTGTAACTACTTTAATATTTATAAATAAGTCACCATATCCATAGCCATGCACATTTTTGATACCTTTTTCTTTAAGACGGAATTGTTTGTCTGTTTGAGTGCCTGCAGGAATAGTCAACATTACACTGCCATTTAACGTCGGAACCTTAACTTCGTCACCTAACGTTGCTTGCGCAATACTTACGTCAAGAGAATAATAAATATCGTCGCCATCTCTTTCATATTTTTCTGAAGGTTTAACTCTAAAGACGATGTATAAATCACCTTGTGGTCCTCCATTTTCACCTGGAGCACCTTCACCAGCTAATCTAATTTGTTGTTCATTATCAACACCTTCAGGTATTGTCACATTGATTTTAACATTTTTGTTTTCAGTGCCTTTTCCGTGACATGTTGGACATGGTTCTTCAAATTCTTGACCTGAGCCACTACATACTGGACAAACTTTTTCAGTTCTAACTCGACCAAGTATTGTATTTTGTTCAACAGAAACATGACCAGCACCGCTACAATAATGACATGTTTTTTTCTTAGTGCCGGGTTTAGCACCTTCACCATCGCATGTGTGACAAGTAACATCTTTACGTATTGAAATTTCTTTCTCACTACCAAAAACTGCTTCATCAAAAGTAACAGTCATCGTATATTGTAGATCGTCACCTTTTCTTGGCGCGTTTGGATCACGTTGTTGTCTGCCGCCTCCGAAGAACGAACTGAAAATATCTTCGAAACCGCCGCCTCCGAATCCGCTAAAGTCTTGGCCACCAAATCCTTGACCACCAAATCCACCTTGTGGTCCGTCATGGCCAAATTGGTCATAATTAGCACGTTTGTTGTCATCACTTAAAATTTCGTATGCTTCTGAGATCTCTTTAAACTTCTCGTCTGCACCTTCTTCTTTATTTATGTCAGGATGGTATTTCTTTGATAATTTACGATAAGCCTTTTTAATTTCATCTTTAGAAGCGCTTTTACTAACACCTAAGACTTCATAATAATCTCTTTTGGCCACTGTTATCTCTCCTTTTACGGTTTTATTAAATCTTTTATAAAAAAGGAAAAAGTCAAAGCCAATGTTCAATTGACTTTGACTTAATTTGGCTAAGCAATTGTGTCATATATTTCTATCAATAACAATTAATTAGTCCATGACTACACTTATTTTTGCTTATCTTCGTTGTCGTCATCTTTAACTTCTGTGAAATCTGCATCTTCAACATTGCTATCTTGAGAAGCGTTTGCATCTTCACCTTGAGCTTGTTGTTGAGCTTGTGCAGCTTGTTCGTAAACTTTAGTTGATAAGTCTTGAACAACTTGTTCTAATTCTTCTTTTTTAGCTTTGATATCTTCTATATCTTCGCCTTCAAGCGCAGATTTTAATGCTTCTTTTTTATCTTCAGCATTTGTTTTATCTTCTTCGCTGATATTTTCACCTAAATCAGTGATTGTTTTTTCAACTTGGAATACTAAACTATCTGCTTCATTTCTCAAATCACTTTCTTCACGACGTTTTTTATCTGCTTCCGCATTTTCTTCAGCATCTTTAACCATGCGATCAATTTCATCGTCTGAAAGCGCTGAGCTTGATTGTATTGTAATGTTTTGTTCTTTGTTAGTACCTAAGTCTTTTGCAGTAACGTTTACAATACCATTTTTATCAATATCGAATGTAACTTCGATTTGAGGTACACCACGAGGAGCTGCTGGGATATCAGTTAATTGGAATCTACCAAGTGTCTTGTTATCCGCTGCCATTGGGCGTTCACCTTGTAATACATGGATATCAACTGCTGGTTGGTTATCTGCAGCTGTAGAGTATACTTGTGATTTTGATGTTGGAATTGTAGTATTTCTTTCAATTAGTGTGTTCATACGTCCACCCATAATCTCAATACCTAATGATAATGGTGTAACGTCTAATAATACTACGTCTTTAACATCACCTGTGATAACGCCACCTTGAATTGCTGCACCCATTGCTACTACTTCATCAGGGTTAACACCTTTATGAGGGTCTTTACCTACTTCTTTTTTCACTGCGTCTTGTACTGCAGGGATTCTTGTAGAACCACCAACTAAGATAACTTCATCGATGTCAGAGCTAGATAAACCAGCGTCTTTCATTGCTTGACGAGTTGGTTCCATAGTTCTTCTGATTAATGAATCTGCTAATTCTTCAAATTTAGAACGAGTTAATGTAAGTTCTAAGTGTAATGGACCGCTTTCCCCAGCTGAGATGAATGGTAATGAAATTTGTGTTTGAGAAACACCAGACAAGTCTTTTTTAGCTTTTTCTGCAGCATCTTTAAGACGTTGTAAAGCCATTTTATCTTTTGATAAATCTACACTATTTTCTTTTTTGAACTCTGCAACTAAGTGATCAATAATTACTTGGTCAAAGTCGTCCCCACCAAGTTTATTATCACCTGCTGTTGAAAGTACTTCAAATACGCCGTCACCTAATTCAAGGATTGATACGTCGAAAGTACCGCCACCTAAGTCAAATACAAGAACTTTTTGATCTTGTTCTGTTTTGTCTAAACCGTAAGCTAATGCAGCTGCAGTTGGTTCGTTAATAATACGTTCAACTTCTAAACCAGCAATTTTACCAGCATCTTTAGTAGCTTGGCGTTCACTGTCATTGAAGTATGCAGGAACTGTAATAACAGCTTTATCTACGCTTTCGCCTAAGTAATCTTCTGCTGTACTTTTAAGGTTTTGTAATACCATTGCTGAAATTTCTTGTGGTGTATATGATTTACCTTCAACGTCTACTTTGTAATCTGTACCCATGTGACGTTTGATAGATTGAATTGTGTTAGGGTTAGTGATTGCTTGACGCTTAGCAACTTCACCTACTTGAGTTTCATCATTTTTAAATGCAACTACAGATGGTGTTGTTCTAGCACCTTCAGGATTTTGAATTACTTTTGGCTCATCGCCTTCTAATACTGCAATACATGAATTTGTTGTACCTAAGTCAATACCTATTACTTTACTCATAAATAAATTCCTCCTGTTATGTTTGAAAATTTGGTGTTTTCAACAATAAAATAATTTATTGATTTACTTTAACCATTGAAGGTCTTAAAATTCTTTCTTTCAATTTATAACCACTTTGTAGCTCTTGAGTAATTTGTCCAGATTCGAAATCAGGATTATCATCTTGAACTACAGCTTGGTGGAAGTTAGGATCAAATTGTTGACCTTCAGTTTCTATTTTTTCTAAACCATTATTTTTCAATGCATTTAATAAGCTTTCATGAACCATTTCCACACCTTTTTTAAGTGATTTAAACTGTTCATCTTCGCC
Source organism: Staphylococcus sp. mip270_02 (assembly GCF_054031535.1). Lineage (NCBI taxonomy): Bacteria > Bacillati > Bacillota > Bacilli > Caryophanales > Staphylococcaceae > Staphylococcus > Staphylococcus sp. mip270_02. The sequence goes on along the minus strand of NZ_CM132934.1, from coordinate 1,709,062 downwards.
ATCAATTTGTAAAGCACGTTCAATGTTATCTATTGTTGGTAAGATATCATTTAAAACATCTTGTGCTTTATACTCTTTCATTGTCTGGTTTTCTTTTTGAATTCTACGCTTATAGTTTTCAAATTCAGCGTATAATCTTAAATATTTTTCTTCATTTTCTTGAACATCTTTTTTCAATTGTTGAATTTCTTCATCTTTAGGATCTACGTCTTCTGAGATATTTTGTGAATCGTCCTCCTGCAGATTATCTTGTGATGTTTCTGTAGTTTCATCAGTGTTTTCAACCGTATTTTCTTCTGAAGTTTGTTCATTTACATCTTCGTTTTGGTCGAAAACTGATTCATTTTTTTCTGTCATTGTCTGCCCTCCAATACAATTGTTAATTACCAAATCGTATTTAGTAATCTGATTACGTTCTGATAATTCATTGCCGTTGGTCCGATAACCGCAATTTGACCTTTAAGTCTATCATCAATGTGATATTCACTTGTAACGATTGAAATATCACTTAAACTTGATTCAATTTCATGACCAATTTTGACATTAATAGCTGAATTAGACATTTCATCAAGTAATTGTGTGATTTTATTCGATTCTATATATTGTAGAATCGGTTGAATTGATGATACGTTCGTTTCATTCAACGCATCTATGAGTTTAACCTTTCCGCCCATAAAAATGCCATTACTTTGATTATCAAAATGAATATCTATTGTATTCAACATGTCTTTTATAAAATCTTTTTCAATATCTGATTTCACAAAAGTATTCAAGTCGTTTTCAAAATGATGATCGTTCCACTCGTTATATTTAGCAGTAACAAAATTAGAAACATTTGTAAGTTCATTATTTGATAATGGAACTTGAGATGCTAAATGTAAGTTTTCAACATGACCTGATGAGAATACAACAACCATTATAACCAAATAAGCATTTGCTCTAAACAAATGAATGTTATTAATAATATCTTTTTTATGATTTGGACGCATTACCAACGTTGTATACTGAGATTGATTTGAAAGTTCATTTGCAAAATCACTGAGTGAAGTCGCAATATCATAATGGTTTTCAACTAATAAATCTCTCAAACGTTGAATTTTAGTTTGTTGTTGATGAGATGTTTCTTGTAATAATTGATTCACATAATATCTGATACCTGATTCTGAAGGATATCGTCCTGACGACGTGTGCGTCTTCTCTATTAGTTCAAGAAGCTCTAATTGCTTCATCTCATTCCTAATAGTAGCAGGACTAACATTCAATTTATGCCGTTCAATCAGTGTTTTTGAACCAATTGGCTGACCTAAATCAACATAATCTTCAACAATTGCATTTAGTATGCTTAATTGTCTATCACTAATCATGTTTTCACCTCATTAGCACTCCTTTGTTTCAAGTGCTAATTATAATTTATCAAATTGGTCAAAGTAAGTCAATGTTAAAGCACTGGATTTTTATAAATTTTTATACATTAAGTAAAAAAGATTCAAACACTAAGTTTCCGACGACTTTTCCGCGATCAGTCATAGAAATGTAGTCATCTTGTTCAACAATAAGTCCTTTTTGAGTTAAATCTTTAAGCGACTGCTCATAAACTTGCTCAACTGTTTGATCAAATTTTTCAAAAAACCTATTTTTACTTACACCTTTATTCATTCTCAAACCTAAGAACATTTCTTCTTCCATTTGTTCTGTTTTCGTTGGATAAGTTGATTGTAATATAGGTCTTTCATTGCTGTTCACTTTTTTTATATAGTGATTTACAGGATTAACATTACTGTAACGTTCACCATTCACATAGCCACTTGCACCTGCACCAAAACCATAATACCCTTCATTTTTCCAATAAACTTTATTGTGTTCCGATTCATGGCCTGTTTTCCCAAAATTTGAAATTTCATATTGATGCAAATCAGACTTATTCATTCTCTCAATTAGATACTCGTACATTTCTTCACCAATATCTTCATTTGGAATTTTCAACTTACCTTTTTTATACATATTATAAAATTGTGTTTTAGGTTCCAATATAAGTCCATAACTTGAAATATGATCAATATCCATGCTCAATGCCTTTTCTAAACTATCCTTAAAATCTTCTAACGTTTGTTGTGGTAAATGATACATCAAATCTAAACTTATAGAAGGGATGCCTACTGCACGCGCGTTAGTGACAGCTTGATATATATCAGTAGTATGATGTGTCCTACCTAATATTTTTAAAAGTTCAGGTTTAAACGTTTGTACGCCCATTGACAATCTATTTACACCAAAATCTTTTAATAATCGAACTTTTTCAATTGTCAATTCATCTGGATTAGCTTCAAAACTAAACTCACCTTTAATTTTAAACGTATCAGTAATTGCAATTAGTAATCGCTTCAGTTGTTCATAACTTAATGCTGTTGGTGTTCCGCCGCCTACAAACACAGTTTCTAAAACTCTAACCTCGCTATCGCACATCTCTTTAATTAAGCAATCTAAATATTCATCTACTGGTTGATTGTGTATAAAATATTTATTGAAATCACAATATGTACATATTCTTACACAAAATGGAATATGGATATATGCACTTTTCACTTCCATATTGCGTGCACCTTCTTTCGTTTATTAAAGACTTAGAATCATCATAAAAAACTGGGCCATAAATCTTTTGGATTTAAGGCCCCAATTTTTAATTTATATTAATCTTCATCCATCTTAAGTACAGCTAAGAAAGCGTCTTGAGGGATTTCAACATTACCTACTGCTTTCATTTTAGCTTTACCAGCTTTTTGTTTTTCTAAAAGTTTTCTCTTACGAGTAATGTCGCCACCATAACATTTAGACAAAACATTTTTACCCATTGATTTAATATTCGTTCTTGCTACGATTTTTTGTCCTACAGCTGCTTGTACAGGAACTTCGAACTGTTGTCTAGGTATCAGCGTTTTAAGTTTCTCGACTAAAGCTTTTCCTCGGTCATATGCAAATTCTTTATGCACGATAAAGCTTAAAGCATCTACTTTCTCACCATTTAACAAGATATCCATCTTCACTAAATCACTTTCTTTATTATCGATAAATTCATAATCGAATGAAGCATACCCCTTAGTATTAGATTTTAACTGATCAAAGAAATCGAATACTACTTCTGATAATGGGATCTCATAAATAATATTCACACGAATATCATCCATATATTCCATATTTATAAATTGACCACGTTTGCGTTGGCATAACTCCATTACTGCACCTACATAGTCATTAGGAACCATCATAGTCGCGCGCACAAATGGCTCGTATATTGTTTCTATCTTATCTCTATCAGGCATGTTCGCAGGATTATCCACCGTTACTTCATCGCCTGTTTTTAAGATGCATTCATAAATAACTGAAGGCGCTGTGGCAATAAGTTCTATTCCAAATTCACGTTCAATACGTTCTTGGATAATTTCCATATGCAACATACCTAAGAAACCTGTACGATAACCAAAACCTAAAGCTTGTGATGATTCAGGCTCAAATTCTAACGAAGCGTCATTTAATTGTAATTTTTCTAGTGCTTCTCTTAAATCATTATAATCTTTGTTATCAATTGGGAATAGACCACAGAAGACCATTGGATTCATTTTCTTATAACCTTGTAATGGTTCAGCCGCTGGTCTATCGGCATGGGTAATTGTGTCCCCTACACGTGAATCATCTACATTTTTAATGCTAGCAATGATATAACCAACATCACCGACAGTCAATTCATCAACTTGTAATTGTTTTGGTGTATTGATACCAACTTCAGTCACTTCGAATTCTTTGCCAGTTGCCATCATTTTAATACGATCGCCTGCTTTTACAATACCTTCCACCACCCTGATAGAAGATATAACTCCTCTATATGGATCATATTCTGAATCGAATATAAGTGCTTTTAAAGGTTCTTCTGGGTCACCTTCAGGCGGTGGTACTACTTCAACGATTTTCTCTAAGATATCTTCAATACCAATATTTGATTTTGCACTTGCCAGTACTACATCATCTTTATCGATACCGATAACGTCTTCTAATTCTTGTTTCACTCGTTCGGGTTCTGCCGCTGGCAAATCTATTTTATTGATAACTGGTAATAATTCTAAATCATTATCAAGTGCTAAATACACATTAGCTAAAGTTTGTGCCTCTATACCTTGTGCCGCATCCACAACTAATATAGCACCTTCACATGCAGCAAGTGATCTAGACACCTCATAAGTAAAATCGACATGCCCTGGTGTATCGATTAAGTGGAACGTATATGTTTCCCCATCTTTAGCATCATATTTTAAACGTACTGCATTTAATTTAATTGTTATACCGCGTTCTCTTTCTAAATCCATAGAATCCAATAATTGAGACTGCATGTCTCTAGTCTCGACTGATTTTGTATTTTCTAAAATTCTATCAGCTAATGTAGATTTACCATGGTCTATATGTGCGATAATGGAAAAGTTTCTAATATTTTTACGTCGATTATAGCGTTCTTGTTTATCCATGTATTATCCTTCTCACTTTCATAATTCTAGCCCGTAATATGTATGACATTCTTTGATATAATAACGTTTTTAATAGTTAATTGCAAACTTGCAAAGTATTTTAACAGTAATACTCATTAAGTCATAACATTTTAAAGAGATTTTGAATTGAACTTTTGTGTTACTTTTTTATCTTTCTATAGTAGATTGTATCATTTATATCTCTTTTACGCGCCTTAGATAAATAAATGATTGCAGAAAGTTGCTTGTTTTGATAAAATATTTCTTGTTGTAATCAAATTAACTTTGATAGCGAAGATCACTTTTAGGAGGTGACACACATGCCAAACATTAAATCTGCAATTAAACGTGTTAACACAACACATACTGCTGAAGCTCGTAATATTTCTCAAAAAAATGAAATGCGTACAGCAGTTAAGAGAGCTCATTCAGCTATAGAAGCTGGTGCTGATAACAAAGCTGACTTAGTGAGCTTTGCTTTGAAAAAAGTAGATAAAGCTGCACAACGCAACTTAATCCACACTAACAAAGCTGCTCGTATCAAGTCTTCATTAATGACAGCTGCTAAATAATAAACAGATTCAAGCAACTGCTCGAGTCTACTAATCAAACAAACCTTAGGTGATAGTTCGCCTAAGGTTTGTTTATTTATATTTGTATAATTATTTTTAAAATAGCAGTCACCCTTCATCAATTAATTTATTCAAGATAATATATACCACCTTGGTTTAATTTATATATCATAATCTTTTTAGTGTGACCAGTCTTGCAAACTTATCTTTCAAAAACTCATCAAACATCTATCTCTTGGTATTTGCTTATTAAACAAAAAGACTGTCGACAATATAAAAGTATTATCAACAGCCAAATTCTATGGACAAATTCAATATATCATTTAGATTTAACATAAAATGATACTATTTAAAAATCCAAAATCAATTAGTTAAAAATCCACTAGAAAAACTATTTTAATACTGTCAAATCTCACTTCATTAAGTTAATCGTGACTATTTGTATATAATTAAAGTGACAATATAAACAGTTCTAAAATCAATTGTTTATCCATATATGATGACTTCAATTTATAATCTGTTTCTGCACATGTATCAATTATGTTTAATAACTTCTCTAATTGATAATTTCTTGATTGGTTCAAAGCTAATTTAACACGGTATGGATGTACATTGATTGTTTTAGCTATTTGTTGGCCGCTGTAGCCTTTTTGACCTAATATTTTACATTGATAAAATAAGCGATAATTACTTGTAATTAATGCTAATAATTTAATTGGTTCTTCTTTCATTGCTATCAAGTCTTTGACCAATTGTATAGCTTGGGATTTTTTATTTTTCTGAATATAATCAGTTAATAAAAAGACATTTTGTTCTAAACTTCTATTAACAATTTGATGGACATCTTGCTTATTAATCGTAGCCCTATCACCTAAAAATAGTATTACTTTTTCAAGTTCTTGTTTTACAATATTAAAATTAATACCCGTAAGTTCTAAAAATAAGTCTAACGCATCTTGTTTTATATCTTTGTAATTTTCGTGAAGTTCATTTTTCATCCATTTTTTTATCTCTTCTTCGGTCATTTGTTCAATTTTGATTAAATTAGCGTGTTTCTTTAAAGTTTTAACTAACTTTTTTCTTTCATCTAATTTTGATTGATAGACTTCAAATATTATTAAAGTTTCCCCATCATATTTTTCAATAAATTCAATTAGTTGATCAGTATTATGATTTAGGTCTTTTGGCGCTTTTTCGCCTGTAAATACATATGCATTTTGAACTAATACTGCTTTTTTGTCAGAAAAAAATGGTAAGGTTAGTGTTTCTTCAATTATAGGAGATAAATCACTTTCATATAAATTATATTTAACAAAGTTAAAATCATCTTTAGGGGCATTCAAGTAACGGTTAATGACCTCAGCTGACTTTTTTTCAATAAGTTCAGGTACTTCACCGTAAATTGTAATTATCTTATCGCTCATCTTTAGCACCCTTTCATCACTATTACGCATTTAATTATTATAGCATGGAGAAGTTGATCTCTCTACATAAAATCATTGGTTCATTTCGGTATTTATAGTTAATTGGGAATTTAATTTTATAGTTACCTCTCCATACTCATTTGATTGGAAAACTTGAGCACCTAACCTTTTTAATTTAGTTATAACTTCTTGATTCGGTAGATGGTACCGATTTGTCTTACCTACAGAAACAAGACAAATTGTTGGTTGTATTTTTTGTAAAAATTCATTGCTAGTACTTGTTTTGCTTCCATGATGACCCACTTTTAGTATATCTATCTTTGACAATTTAAAATTACGCAAAAGTATTTGTTCATTATTAGTGGTAGCATCTCCCATAAACAACATTTTAATCTTATTATATTCTATAAAAGTTACAATAGAATGTTCATTTAAATCCTGTGAATACTTAATTGTTGTATCAAGTAAAGTAATATTTGCTTTACCTAAGTTAAATTGTTGTATGTTTTTAAAATCAATTAGCTTTATATGATTTCTCTCACTTTGGTGGATTAAAGTCTTTAATTTATTCATATTAAAACTCGTTGTATTAATGATTATATTTTTTATCTTGAACTTAGTTATTAAGTAACTTAATTCACCTATATGATCCACGTGGGGATGTGAAATAATAATATAATCTAAAGATGTTAGACCGTGCTTTTTAAGTGTAGGTATTATATGATATTTAGCAATATTATGATTTCCTTTCATTGCTGAATCCCTAGCTGAGTACATCGATGTGCCACCAGTATCAATAAGTATGCTTTCTCGTTCATTTGTTTCGAATAGAAATGCATCTCCTTGATTCACATTTAACATTGTTAATTTATAAGAATCATCATGAGGAATGATTGTAGAAATGATATACAAAATAAGCACAGTTATGATAAAACATACATAATATTTATGAACTAAAAAAACTAATGCTATAAAAACTGTAACAAAAGTTAAAGTAATAAATATTTCATTAAGTTCAGGTACATGCCATTTATAAATGTTCATGTGTATGAATAGATTGATAACTACATCATGAAACGTCATTAATAAATTTAGTGGTGTGCTAAGAAAGCTTAGTTCTAGGGGAAAATGTAAGAGGATAACGATGAAAATAACAAATGGAAATAGTATAAATGTATAAAAAGGTACAAAAAATAGGTTAGTTATAATACCAATCCATTGAATATGATTAAAATAAATAGCACTTATAATAAATGAACCCAGTTGCGCAATTAAAGATAGATAGAAAATATTTTTTATCAAATGAGCTTTTTCTAATATTGGAAGAGCAAACAAAATAAAAAATGTGATAAGAAAAGAAAATTGAAAGCCTAAATGATAGATAAAAGGTGGATGAAGCGAAGTCATAAAAATAAATGATAGTGATAGTAAATTAAGCGTATTTTTTGCAATTGATTTAGATAATATAATTAACAAGAGACAAGTTATAGTTGCTCTTATAGCACTTGGAGCTAAATCTATATAAAAAACATATAATGGTAAAATAACGCAAATAACTATTTTAATGATAACGATTGGGCATTTCATATGGTTTAACAAAAAATATAATATGCTTGTTAATGTACCTATATGCATTCCACTAATGGCTAATAGATGATATATCCCAATTTCTTTATATTTATCAATGTCGTCTTTACTAATTTCTGATACGTCACCACTTATAAGTGCAAAAACCTTACCAGTAGATTCTATGTGTAAATGCTTAAGTCGTTCTAATACGTACTGTTTGTGATAATCTAAAATATATGAATAATCGCTTTTGGATTTATAACAACTATTAAAATCAATATTATTTATAAAAAGTGATAATTGGCTATACGGGTGATTGTTGTACGACTTAAATATGGCATCAATTTTGCAATTTTGCCAAACAATTTTTGATTGTACTGCCCTAGCATTTTCACTTTTTATTTGATAATAATATTTAAAAGTACGCTTTCCTATTTTGACGTTTCCAGTTAATTTTTTATTGTTCAAATTTGGCTTGTTTATAAAATAAGCTTGAGTATGCACAGTTTGTTTCGTTAAAAAGTTATGTTGTTCAACTGTCACTTTTAAATGATATTGAAAATAAATATTAGATAATATTGATATTAATATAATGAATAGCATTTGAAACCATCTTAATCTTTTTCTAATACTTATTACCATTATGATTAAAAAGATCAGCATCGACAATGATTTGACATGTAGCCATAAAACACCAACTAAATATGCTAATGCATAAAAAATCAAAAAGTTATTGATTCATTAAGTATTGTGCTACATGTTCTTGATTGAAAGGGATTTTCGTGTGTTCGATACCTGATTGATCTAATAATTTCAACGCATAATCGTGATTGTGATAATCTTCAGCGTAATAAATTGTTTTAATTCCTGCTTGTATAATTGACTTCGTACAATTCAAACAAGGAAAATGAGTAACATAAATTGTTGCACCATCAGTAGATACTCCCTGTTTAGCACACTGTAATAAGGCATTCATTTCAGCATGTATAGTCCGTATACAGTGACCATCTTCTAATAAACAACCTTCATCAATGCAATGAACCTCACCTGATACAGACCCGTTGTATCCTCCAGCTATAATTCTATTATCCTTTACAACAGTAGCGCCTACTGACAAGCGTTGACACGTAGAGCGTAATGCCAATAAATGACTTTGTGCCATAAAATATTCTTCCCATTTAATGCGATCCATGATGATAGCCTCCGTCTTTTGATTAAAATAAAATTTTGATTTAATTATAGGTTAATTTGTATCATTTAAAAATGCAACAAAAACTTAAACTACAAAATAATCGCTTATCTTTTCCAGTGTTTTTGACCCTATGCCTTTAACTTCTTTCAATTGCTCCACTGATTCAAAATTGCCATGTTGCTCTCTATACTCAATAATAGATTTAGCTTTTGTAGGACCAATACCATTTACACTTAACAATTGAGTTTCGCTAGCACTATTTAAGTTTATTTTCCCTTGTTGTCTATCGTTCAATTTAGTTTTCAAAGCTAGCGTTTGGTCTTGTTGATGGTTATTTGATTTACTTGAATCATTAGTACTTGTAGCTGGCGTTTCTCCCTTTTGGGGAATATAAATAACTTTTTGGTCCAACAACTTTTCTGCAAGGTTAATCGTTGAAAGATCTGCATTATCCAAAACCTGCGCTTTATCTAATAACTGTTTGACTCTATCTGTAGACTTCATCTCGTAGATATTAGGATGTTTAACCGCACCTTTTACATCTACAATAATAACTTCATTTTTGGATTTTCTAGGATTTTCTTTGCGTTTAATATTGGATTCAGTTTCATTAGATTGAGATTCACTTGCAGCTTTATTTATAGATACTGTTGAAATTTCGTTCATCTCTTTGTCATCCGTGTGAATAAATTTATTGCCTAAAAAAATAAGTGTTAGTAATAAAACGATTGAAATAATGCTAAATATAATTTTATATTTGTTAATAATTTCTTTCCATCTTTCCCATTGAAACAACATAAAAATCACTCCTTTATACCATACACGTACAAAGGAGTGATTTTACTTTTATTTTTTAACAATGAAAAACAAGCGGTGCCCTTCAGCATCATGATTATCAATTTCAAAATCAACAAATGTCTGAATATCCTTAAAACCTACTTGAGCAAGCATATCCTTGTATTCTGATTCTAGATAGGTACGCTGATAGTGAGATTCATCAAATCGATTATACTTACCATCAGATTGCCTAATGAAAAATGACATATCATGCCATACACTTAATGGTTCTTCACCTTTAACAGCTTCCCATCCAAGAAATACATCATCCGATTCATCTATATAACTTTGATTATTAAATAAAGTATCCATTTTAAAACTTGTGTGTACATCAAACATAAATACACCATTATTATCTAAATGCTCGAAAACACGTTTGAAAGTAGCAACAACATGCTCTGTCTCTGGTAGATAATTTAATGAATCGCAAAAAATAGTGATAACATCAAATGATGTGTTGAGTTGAAAATCAGTCATATCGCCTTCTAGCCAATTAACATGTTCTGATTTTTGTGTTGCTATCGCAAGCATATCGATACTAAGGTCCATCCCAGTCACTTGTTTAAATTCATTAAATAATGACGTTAAGCTGCCTGTACCGCATCCTATATCTAGGATAGAGCCTTTATTTTCTGCAAAATAATTTACAATCTCTAACCAAGACTCATAAGGTTGATCAAGCGTTAACTGATCGTAAAACAGGCTCATTTCTTCATATTGAGACATAATTAATAAACTACCTGTCTATATGATTCTAATGGTGCATCTCTATATAATTTTTCAATATTATAATAATCTCTTTCGTCTTTGTGGAAAACGTGTACGACTACATTTGCTAAATCAATAAGAATCCATCTCGCTTCATTAAAGCCTTCCATACGCTTAACTTCAATTTCTGCTTCATTAGCTGCGTCTTTAACTGCTCGTGCAATTGATTGAACTTGTTTTTCATTATTTCCGTGACAAACTACGAAATAATCTGTCATATCGCTAATACCTTTCATATTTAATGAAATAATATCTTCTGCTTTTTTATTCTCTGTTGCTTCGACAGCTAGCTTTAATAGTTGATCTGATTTCATCTAATCATCCTTTACTCTTTCGTCACTGTAATTATAATAATTTAAACATGCAATCGTTGCGTCATAAACATTAATATCTTTATTAATTAAATATAACACTGTTCGCTTAGATATTTCATATATAGTTTTATCTAAGCTACCTTGATTGTATGCTAAATCTCTAATTTCTTCAACGCCTGGGGTCTGACGGCCTGGTTCTATATAATCTGCAATAAATACAAGTTTTTCGGTTTTCGTCATTTGGGCACGGCCAGTCGTATGATTTTTAATTGCAAGTAATACTTCTTCATCTTTAATACCATAGTGTTCTTTCATAATTACTGCGCAAACTGGGCCGTGTAATATTTCAGAGCCATAACTTAGTAAATTGCGATCTAAATCTTGTTGTGTAACAATTTGATACATTGAACCTAGGTCATCATACTTTGAATAATCATGTAAAACACCTGCAAGTTCAGCTTTATCTTTGTCCCCATCATAGATGTCTGCTAATTTCACAGCTGTTTCTGCTACTCTTAATGAATGGTTAAACCTTTTTTCAGGCAATTTCTCCTTAACAATTTCAACTGCTTGATCAATTTTCATATAATCCTTCCTCTCGGATATATTGTTCAACACTTGGAGGAACCAAAACCTGGATATTCCTATTAGATTTTATTCTATCTCTAATTAACGTTGAACTAATATCAATGCGCGGGATTGTAATTGCTATCATATCTGCATCAACACTTTGTTGTGCCTTGTCTCTATTAACAATTACAAATGTGATGAGCTCTTTTAATTCATCTATTTTATACCACTTATCTAGCTGATTATACTGATCAGTGCCAATTACCAAATATATTTTAGCTTCGGGGTTTTCTTGTAATATAGAACGAACGGTATCAAATGTATAACTCTGTCCTTTTCGCTCTATTTCGTCTAAATAAACTTCGCCGAATCCAAGTTCTTTAATAACATTGTGAATCATTGTAACCCTATGATTTGCATCTAAGTAGTCATCATGAACCTTTAAAGGTGACATATAACTTGGTAAAAAATAAAATACATCTGGTTTAATGACATCATTAACTTCACTAGCTACTACCATGTGAGCAAGATGAATCGGGTTAAACTGCCCACCATATATTACGATTGATTTTGTCATTATGGTAATTGTATTTGCTTATTGTCTTGAGATTCTTTATACAACACAATCATAGACCCGATTACTTGCACAATGTCACTACGCGTTGCATCACTTAAAGTCTGTGCTAAATCATTTTTATCTTCAGAATTATTTTGTAACACATGTATTTTAATTAGTTCTCTATTTTCTAAAATATCTTGTAGTTGATCTACCATATTATCATTTATACCCGCTTTACCTATTTGAAAAGTTGGGTCGACATTATGGGCTTTACTGCGTAAAAATCTTTTTTGCTTACCTGTTAACATAATTAGCTCCTTTATAAATGCTTTAAAACTGCCTCTTTCATAATTTGGATTTGAGGTAGTTCATTTGTCCATATTTTAAAACTCTCTGCCCCTTGATATACAAACATATCAAGGCCATTGTGAATTGGATTTCCTTTCGCTTCTGCTATTTCTAAAATAGGCGTTTTAAAAGGTACATACACAATATCACTAACTAAAGTTCGCGAATCTAAATTATCTAGATTTATAACTACTTCCTTGTTTTCATGCATACCGGCAGGTGTTGTATTAATCACGATATCAAATTCATCTAGTGCTTTTTCAGCTTCTTCCAAAGTAATTTGGTTCACATCTAAATCCCAATTTTCAAAACGTTTCAAAGTTCTATTAGCAATTGTTAATTTAGAGTGTACATGCTTAACTAATTCATTTGCAATACCTTTACTTGCACCGCCAGCGCCTAAAATTAATATATAAGCATTTTCCAAATCTGGATATACCTGTTTTAAGCCAGTTACATACCCAATACCATCTGTATTGTAGCCAATCCATTTACCATCTTCAATTTTCACTGTATTAACAGCGCCAACTGTCTTGGATTGATCATCTATTTCATCTAGATATGGCAATATATTTTCTTTATGAGGAATCGTCACATTAAATCCAGAAAGTGCTTTTTCATCAATAATTTCTTTGATTAGGTGAAATTGGTCTTCTGGTATGTTAATTGCTTCATAAGATGATGGATTGTTTGACGCTTCAAAATTCGCATTATGCATGATCGGGGATAATGAATGTACTATTGGGTTACCTATTACCGCATATTTCATGTTTATGCCACCTTACATTATTGAATTTCTTAATACTACATCAACATTTTTAGGTACGCGAATTATAACTTTAGCACCTTCATCAATTGTAATAAACCCTAAACCAGAAATCATCACGTCGCGTTTTTCTTTTCCAGTTTCCAACCTTACCGCTTTAACATCTTTTAAGTCAAAATGCTCTGGGTTATTAGGTGGCGTAAGTACAGCACCTAACTGATTGCGCCATAATTCATTGGCATTTTCAGTTTTGGTACGGTGTATATTTAATTCGTTAGAAAAATAACAGACTAGTGGTCGTTTCCCACCACTTACGTAATCGATTCTTGCTAGTCCACCAAAGAATAGAGTTTGACCTTCATTTAATTGGTATATACGTTGTTTAACTTCCTTTTTCGGCATGATTGTCTTAAGTTCATTTTCAGTGACATAATGTGTCATCTGATGTTCTTGAATAACACCAGGTGTATCATACATGAAAGAAGTATCGTCTAAAGGAATATCAATCATATCTAAAGTCGTACCTGGAAATCTTGATGTTGTTACTACGTCTTTTTCGCCAACACTTCGTTCAATTAATTTATTAATAAGCGTTGATTTACCTACATTTGTCGTACCTACAATATAAACGTCTTCACTGTTTCTTAATGTATTGATTGAATTTAATAAATCTTCAATCCCTTCATTTTTTTCAGCAGAAATAATTACAACTTCATCAGCTTCTAGCCCATATTTTCTAGCTGTCTTTTTCAGCCACTCTTTCACACGACGCTTATTAATTTGTTTAGGTAATAAATCTACTTTATTGGCTACTAAAATAATCTTTTTGTTACCTACAATACGTTTAATTGCATTAATAAATGAACCTTCAAAATCAAATACATCAACTACATTAACAACAATACCGCTTCTATCAGCTAAGCCATTAAGTAATTTTAAGAAGTCTTCACTATCTAACCCTACATCTTGTACTTCGTTGTAATTCTTTAATCTAAAGCATCTTTTACAAATGACATCCTCGCGGTATAAATTATGTTCTGGTACATAACCGGGCGCATTTGGATCTTCAGCTTGTAATGGAGCACCGCAACCAATACATTTCAATATTTCAGTTTCAGCCAATCAGTTTTCCTCCCATGTAATATAACCTTTTTTTCTAAAGTGTTGTAACAATCTTCGCTCGATTAAACGGTTGAATTTTGTTATAAAACCATCTGTTTGCTTTACAGGAACAACCATAATTGTAAATAAGCCTCTTCTATTACCACCAAATACATCTGTTAGCATTTGATCTCCTATTACTACAATCTCAGAGGGTTTCAAATTCATTAATTTTGATGCTTGGTTAAAAGCTCTACCTCTTGGTTTTTTCGCCCTAAATATATAATCAACTTTTAATGATTCTGAAAAACTTCCAACACGTTGTTTATTATTATTAGAAACAATTGTTACTGTAATACCTGCTTCTTTTGCTTGTTCAAACCATTGCTTAACAGCCTCTGTTGGATTTGCTACATCCCATCCTACAAGTGTATTATCTAAATCTGTAATTATACCTTTAACACCAGATGCTGCAAGTTTTTCAATATCTATTTGAAAAATAGATTGAACATATTCATTTGGCATAAAATAATGCTTTATCATACCCATTTTATTTTCACCTTTTTATATAGTTTTAATTAAGTGTTCTACGATTCCACTTGAAGATATTGCTGCTTTTTCTAAAAATGCTTCAAATGTTATACCCGCATCGCCATCTGCTAAATCTGAAATTGCTCGAGTAATTATAAATGGCATGTTGAATTGATGACAAGTTTGTGCAATCGCCGTGGCTTCCATTTCCGCTGCCATAGCTTGCGGAAAATTTGCTTTAATTGCCGTGCGTTGTTCACTTGTGCCAATAAAACTATCCCCACTAACGATCAAGCCTGTCTTGGCATTGATTTGTTGTTGCTTAATAGCTTCAATTGCTTTATCTATTAATTCTTTATCTGCAACAAATTGCGCCGGCATTTGTGGGATTTGTCCTAATTGATAGCCAAAAGCTCTTGCGTCTGCATCATGATAGGCAACCGTATCACTTACGACAACATCTCCTACATTTAATGATTTGTCTAGTGCACCAGCAGAACCTGTATTAATAATTAAGTTAGGCTTAAATTGATTAATTAATAATGTAGTTGAAATCGCTACATTCACTTTACCAATACCACTCTGTGTAAGAATTATGTCTTTGCCTTCTAAATTCCCTTTATAAAAGATTACATGCGCGATTTTAATTTCTTCTAAATTTTTTATTTTATCTTTTAAGATTGCTACTTCTTCTTCCATAGCACCTATAATACCAATCACATTTATTCACCTCATCTTAAAATCCTAGCCTTTGTTATTCTACCACATTTAAAGAAATAGCTCGATATTAGTTCTATGTTTTTATTCAAATTCCAAATACTCAATTCATTATCTATTTCGATTATTAATCTAAACTATTTCTATCATATTTAATTATTACGCAAATAATAGTTAAAACCCTGTAAGTATGCATCAATGACATTACTTACAGGGTTTTATAAAATTATTTATTAACTACCAAATAATTCAGTTAGTCCTTGTAATGAGAACACTCCTGTTACAATAGTTACTATGACTGCAACAATACCAAAAATCAGCATCCACGTTGGGTGTTTATAATCTCCAACTATAGATTTACGTTTACTAGCAATTAATATTGTACCTAACGTAATTGGTAAAATCAAACCATTTAATGCCCCTGCAACTATTAATAGTGTTACAGGCTTACCTAGTAATAAGAACACTAAAGTTGAAAACACAATAAAACTAATTACAATAATATTTGTTTTATTATAGACTGATTTATGAAGTGTTTTTAAGAACGTAGCACTCGTATATGCAGAACCAATAACTGATGACATGGCTGCAGCAAATAATACAACACCAAAAATATTACGTCCTATCGGTCCTAGAACATGTTCAAACACAGAAGCTGGTGGGTTTTCTGAGTTTAATGTTACGCCTGTAACTACTACACCTAGTACTGCTAAGAATAGCAATGTTCTTAAAACACCTGTTGTTAAAATACCTGAGATGGCTGCTTTATTTACAAATGGTAAGTATGCCTTCCCTTGAATGCCTGAGTCTAATATTCTATGTGCTCCTGCAAAAGTAATATAACCACCAACCGTACCACCGACTAAAGTAATTATAGGCAAGACTAGTGCAAGTGGTTGCTCAGGCATCACTATATGTTTGGCCGCTTCAGCATAAGGTGGATTAGCTTTGAACATAACAAATGCTACTACAATAATCATCAATACGCCTAAGAACATTGTAACTACATCCATTATTTTCTGTCCGCTTTTACTAATAAAAATACCAATTGATAAGACGGCGGTAATTGCTGCACCAATTTTAACGTCTAATCCAAATATGGCATTTAGGCCTAGTCCAGCACCAGCAATATTACCAATGTTAAATGCGAGACCGCCTATTGCGATAAGAATAGAAATAAATGTTCCTAGCCCATTGAATATTTCATTAGCTATTTCTTGTCCTCGTTTTCCAGTTACAACTAATACACGCCAAATATTGATTTGTGCACCTATGTCAATAATTATTGATAACAAAATTGCAAACGCAAAACTTGATGCAAATTGTGCAGTAAAAACAGCAGTTTGTGTTAAAAATGCTGGCCCTATTGCAGATGTCGCCATTAAAAATACTGACCCTAATAGTAGTCTTTTGTGGTTCTTAGTAAACTTAAATTCTTGCTCATCTGACTTTAATCTTTCCCCCATAATTTAGCCCTCCAGCCTTGAAATAGAAATACCTTCTTTCGATAATCTTTCTCTTATTTGCGATACAAATTCAAGCGCATGCGCACCATCTCCATGTACGCAAATAGTATCAGCTTCTATACCTATTGTATTGTTATTTTTGGTAATAACTTTTTGTGATTTTACCATATTTATAACTTGTTCGATAGCTTCATTTGTATCTGTAATAAGTGCGTTGGCATCTTTCCTACTTACAAGCTGTCCATCATCTTCATAGCGTCTGTCAGCAAACACTTCTGAAGCAGTTGTTAACCCTACTGATTTAGCTTCAGATATAAGCAATGTATTTGATAGTCCAACAAATATCAGTGATTCATCAAAGTCATAAACTGCTTGCGCAATTGCTTGTGCAATTGCTTTATCTCTTGCTCCCATTTGATATAGCGCTCCATGAGGTTTGACATGATTCAATGAAACATCATGTATTTTACAAAATCCTGAAAGTGCACCAAGTTGATAAACTACAATATCGTAAATCTCATTCGGTGTAATATCCATATTTCTGCGACCAAACCCTTGCAAGTCCGGTAAACCTGGATGTGCACCAATTCCAATATTATGTTTTTTTGCGAGTGCAATCGTTTGATTCATAACATGTTGATCACCAGCATGAAAACCACAAGCAATATTTGCTGATGTAACGAGTGGGATAATATCTTTGTCGCCACCAAAAGAATAATTACCAAATGCTTCACCTAAATCGCAATTTAAATCCACTTTCATTTTGTTTCCTCCTTAATAATTTGATGCCTATCTAAAAACTTGATATCTACTTCTTCAGCATTTCCTTCCGCATATAAAGGATATGATAATACAGCATATAGAAAATCTGCGGTGGTTGTAAATCCATCTATAACCATTTCATCAAGTACTACTTTCAATTTCTTAATTGCTAATTGGCGAGTCGATGATTTAACAATAACTTTAGCAACCAACGAATCATAATTAGGGGAAACTGTGTACCCATGATATAACAAACTGTCCACACGAATATTAAAACCTTGTGGTAAATGTAACGATTGGACTGTACCTGGTGAAGGTTGAAATTGTCTTTCTGGGTTTTCAGCATTAATTCTTGCTTCTATTACGTGACCATCAAAAATAATATCTTCTTGATTAAATGGTAACGTACCATGTTGCATCAAATAAAGTTGCGCTTGTAACAAATCGCGATTAGCTCTCATTTCAGTTACAGTATGCTCTACTTGAATACGCGCATTCATCTCAATGAAATAGTATGCATCTTTAGTAACTAAATATTCTATTGTGCCTGCGCTCCTATAATTTGAAGCTTTTGCAACCTTAACTGCATCTAAACACATAGATTCTCTCATTTCATCAGTTATAGCTGCACACGGTGATTCTTCGATCAACTTCTGATTTTTTCTTTGTACTGAACAATCTCTTTCGCCTAAATGTATGTAATTTTCGTTCCCATCGCCTATCACTTGAACTTCAACATGTTTTGCAACTGGTATAAAGGCTTCTACATAAATACGATCATCATCAAAATATTTTTTTCCTTCGCTTTTTGCCTCTTTAAAAGATTTAGCAAGCATATCTTCAGTTTTAACAATTCTAATTCCTTTACCGCCACCACCACTAGCAGCTTTCAACACAAGTGGATAGCCAATTTCTTGTGCAATGTTTTGCACTTCACCAATTGATTCTACAGCTTTAGTCGATCCTGGAATAATTGGTACGCCTGCATTATCTACAGTTTGCCTTGCAGTAATTTTATCCCCCATCATTTCCATTGTTTTTTGCGTAGGGCCTATAAAGTAGATATCATTATCTTCTACTTTTCGTGCAAAAGACGAACTTTCTGATAAAAATCCATACCCAGGATGAATCGCATTCGCGCCTGTAATTTTAGCTGCGCTTATAATTCTGTCTTGGTTTAAATAACTTTCTAATGGGTTAGCGTCACCAATACAAACTGCTTGATCCGCTAAACTGACATGTAAACTTTTTTCGTCCCCTAGAGCATATATTGCAACCGTTTCAATACCTAGTTCTCTACAAGCTCGAATAATTCTTACTGCAATTTCTCCTCTGTTTGCGATTAAACAACGATACATACGACCACCCCTTTTTCAAACTTATTTCACTCTTATAATCTGTTGATTATATTCAACATTAGAGCCATGCTCGACAAGAATTTCATCAACCACACCAGAAACGTCACTTACTACCTCATTTAAAACTTTCATCGCTTCTATGTAACCAATCGTATCTCCTTTTTTAATTTCGTCACCAACCTTTACTATTGGATTGGTTAACTCTTTCTCATCTTGTAAGAAAAATGTCCCGACCATAGGCGATTTGACTGATTGATAACTTGATTCATTTGTTTCACCATTAGATGTATCGTTTGAATATGCTTCGCTTGACTGATTCGATGGTTGATTTGAAACAACATTATTAGCTACACTTTCTGTGAAATCTATTGATATTTCATGTTCAAAATCTTTATAAGTGAATTTCTTAACTTCATTTGATTTAACTAATTTAATTAATTGTTCTACTTTTTCTAAATTCATTATTATTCTCCTTTAAGTAATTTATTAATTCGATTTGAAGTCTTTCTCAATTGAGACAAATCGAAAATAGGTGCTTTTAATATTTGATTTTGCTTTTCATTAAGCTCTTGCTCTTTTCGCTTTAGCTTTTCTGTAGCTGTTGCTACCGTAATCCATTCAAACTTAATCTTTTCATTAGGTTTTTTCTGTGCAAGTATCGATAAATCGGCAGCACACACTGTTGCGATTTTAGTATAGCCACCAACCGTTTGCTTATCATTTAATAAAATAATAGGATTACCATCATTTGGAACTTGTATACTACCTAAAGCTACAGGTTCAGAAATAATATCTGCAGATTCCATTGGTGCAATTTTTTCGCCTTGTAAACGAAAACCCATGCGGTCAGATTTTTCTGAAATTTCAAAGTCTCCGCTTACTAACTTTTGTTTACCTTCATCACTAAAGCTATCTATTTGAGGGCCTTCAATTATCTGAATTAATTCTTGGTTTAACGCCTCAACTGGACAACTCAAACCTATACGTTCTGTGTACATATTATTTTGTCGACATGTGATTACATCAGAAGACTTTAACGCTCTGCCATGATAGCCACCTATCTTACTTCTGGTGTGTGTTGAATAACTATTAGCTACTTTTGATATTTCAAGTGGTTTTCCGAACAATATATATCCTCTTGCACCATCAACAACTGTGCCTATTTTTAATTCATCACCCTTCTTAACAAAAATAACTGTTTGGTGAGAGATAGCTTGATCGTTTAATGTCGCTTCAAAAAGCCCACCTGTTAACACAAATGTATTATCCTTTAGAAATTGTATTGTCGGCCCAATTATAGTGAATTCAATGGCCGGTCCATCATTACCTATTAATGTATACCCTATTCTTAAAGCGTAAGTATCTAGAGCCCCAGCTGTTGAGAAACCTTGATCTTGATAACCAACTCTACCTAAGTCTTGAACTGTACTAAATAAGCCAGGATTTAATATTTTAATACTCATACTATATATTCACCCACTTTGAAATTTCGAAATCATCTTGTAGTTGTGACTGTTGTATATGCTTAAACGTTTCTTCATCAATAGAATAAAACTTAATTGTATCTCCTGAATTATACAAGCACATTGGAGAGCGATTGATATCGAATACTCGAATTGGTGTACGACCAATTATCTGCCATCCCCCAGGCGATTCCATTGGATATAAACCAGTTTGATTATTAGCAATACCAACTGAACCGGCAGGTATACTTGTTCTTGGTTCTTGCCTTCTTGGAGTATGTAATTGTGGATTCAAACCTCCTAAAAATGGAAAACCAGGCATAAAGCCAAGCATGTATATTAAATATGTATTTTCTGTGTGTAATTGTACAACTTCTTCTTCTGATAAATTATTATATGAAGCAACTTCATTAAGGTCTTGACCATATTCTCCGCCGTAAAAGACAGGGATATTGATTTGCTTAGCTTCTCCTCTTGTATGCGCTTCCAATTTATTGTCTGATTGATCCAATTTAAGTTCTTCAACTACTTGGTTAACATCACATTGGGCGATATCAATACTAAGCATAATTGCTCTATAACTCGGTACAATATCTATAATAGCAGGATGTTTTTGATTTATAATATACTGTCTAATCTGTTGAACTTTATTAAAAATCTCATGATTTATTTGAGCTTCGAAATAAATCATAATAGTTTGTTCATTTATTAATTTATAGTCCAGAAACGTATCCCCCTTTATACTTTCTACAATTAATTTTAAATAAAAACTTAATTACGTGATCAACAATATCATTATATCATTCATTTTATTTTTCTGTTTAATAGTAAATAATTATCAACAATAATAATAAATGCAAATACATAAAAACCTTAATATTTAATTATTAAGTAGAGTCATTTTTTATAAATACACTATAAAATAACTTTTAACGTTTTTTAAATACAATCCATAAGTATAGAAATACTACAATATATTTTAAGTACCCCCTAGCAGTACGAACACTACTAGGGGGTACTTAATTATATTATTTAATATTAACAATTTTCACGTTGATTTCTCCACCATTTGGTAATGGTACACGTACTTCATCATCTAATTTTTTCCCAATCAAGCTTTTTGCCATTGGTGATTCGTTAGAGATTTTTCCTTTAAATGCATCAGATTCTGCAGAACCGACAATTTGATATTCTTCTTCTTCATCACCAGGTAGTTCTACAAAAGTTACAGTTTTACCTAATTGCACTTGGTTATTATCACCATTATCTTCAATAATAAGTGCATTACGCAACATATGTTCTACACGTTGGATATCTTGTTCAATAAAACCTTGCTCATCTTTAGCGGCATCATACTCTGAGTTCTCTGATAAATCTCCGAAAGAACGCGCAACTTTAATTTTTTCCACGACTTCAGGTCGCTTAACTGTTTTTAACTCTTCAAGTTCGTTTTCTAACTTTTCAAATCCTTCTTGAGTCATTGGATATTGTTTTTGATTTTCCATTATGTCATCTTCCTTTACATATAAATACTATTGTTTACTTACTAAAGTTTGAATCTTAGTTGTCATTATATCGATTGCTACTTTATTACTTCCACCTTCTGGAATAATAATATCTGCGTATCTTTTTGTAGGTTCTATAAATTGATTGTGCATTGGTCGAACTACATTTAGATATTGATTGATTACAGAATCCATTGTACGTCCTCTTTCTTCAGTGTCTCTAAGAAGACGTCTTAATATGCGTAAATCAGCATCTGTATCGACATAAATTTTTACATCCATTAAATCTCTTAATGTTTTGTTTTCAAGCGCAAATATACCTTCTACGATAATAACATCTTTTGGCTCAAATGCAATCGTTTCCTCACTTCTTGTATGATTAGTATAATCGTATGTTGGCACTTCAACCTGTTTACCATTTCGTAGGTCGGTTAAATTTTCAATTAACAAGTCATTATCAAAAGCGAAGGGATGGTCATAATTGGTTTCCAAACGTTCATCAAAAGTTAAATGCGATTGGTCTTTATAATAATAGTCTTGAGCCAATAGTGCAACACTATGACCTTCTAAATTTTTCATAATTTCATTTGTGACTGATGTTTTACCTGATCCAGACCCACCAGCTATACCGATTATTGTTGTACTTTTCATTATCCAATTTCCTTTCTCATCATGTTATTTGCATAAATTGGATGATTAACTTTAATTTGCACAATTTGTAATGGGTGACGGGCAGCATCAAGTTCATTACCCTCTTCGTCATAAATTGTCTCTACAACTTGTCGAAAAGTCTCAATTTCTGGGCCGAAAAATTCTATTTCTTGTCCAGGCTCAAATTTATTTCGTTGTTGAATCGTTGCAATCTTAGTTTTCTCATCATAATCTAATACTAATCCACAGAAGTCATAAGCTGAATTTTTCTTATTCTGATGCCCAAACATCTGCTCTTCATAACCAGGTGTACCTTCTATAAAAGCGGAAGCAGTATCTCTGTTGGCACATTTATCTAATTCTATCAACCATTCTGGTTTGATTTTGAAATTTTGAGGATCCTCGGCATAAGCATCAATCACTTTTCTATAAACAGAAACAACTGTAGCAATATAGTGAATTGATTTCATACGCCCTTCTATTTTCAATGAATCAACACCAATATCCATCATATTTGGAATAGATTCTATTAATTTTAAATCTTTCGGGCTCATTGCAAATGGTGTGACTTCCTCATCTCCATAATATAAGTCTAATTCTCCGTCAGCTTCCACTTGCAGTAAATCATAATCCCAGCGGCAACTTTGACAACAACCACCTCTGTTTGAATCTCTTGCAGTCATATGATTACTTAAAGTACATCTACCTGAATAAGCAATACACATAGCTCCATGTATAAATGATTCAATCTCGATGTCTACTTGCTCTTTCATTTCTTTCATTTCCATTGCACCGGTTTCACGTGCTAAAACAACTCTGTCTAGACCTTCGTCTTTCCAAAATTCAACCGCTTTATAATTTGAAAGAGATTGTTGTGTAGATAGATGAATTTCTAGTTCTGGCGCAACACTTTTACAAGTCTCAATAATTAACGGGTCTGCAACAATGATTCCTGTAACACCTGCCAATGCTAAGTCACGTAAATAGTCATCTAGACCTTCCATGTTTTCATCATGAGCGATTATGTTTGTAGTAACATAAATTTTAGCATTATATCGTTTGGCAAATTCAACGCCTTCTTTTATTTCTGCTAATGTAAAATTATCGGCGTTTGATCTCAAACCATATGCTTGTCCACCCAAGAAAACGGCATCTGCACCATAATGTACGGCGATTTTCAGTTTTTCTAAATTGCCAGCTGGTGCAAGAAGTTCAGGCTTTTTTATTTTAGGTATATGTTGAATATTAATTTCCTCTAAAATTTCCACTGTTCAACCTCCATTAATATACCGTTTGTTTATATAAGAATCCTTCATCAAATGGACGATGTTCTGGTTGTATTGCTTCAATTGGATCAACAAGCATAAATTTTTCGTCGTCATAAGCTTCAGGATCTTCATTATATAAATCAATGGCTTCTCTATATTGTTCAGTACACACATTTATATATTCTTCTGACTGTAACACACCATCTATTTTCAATGCATCTATACCAGCCTCTAATAATGGTTCTAATTCCTCTATTAAACATATATCATGCGGAGACATAATATGTGTGCCATTATAATCTTCGAAGACTGGATATTTGTTATCACGTTCTTCGTCATATAATAATAATTCATCAGCTACTAGATTACGCTCAATCTTTAATTGGCGTTCTTGAAATGTGTAATAATTGCCTAACAACATGCGCTTAGATTGAAACATGCATGTCATACCATGTACTTGTACTTCAATTTCCACATTTGCATTAGCTTTTATATTTAGTATTTCTTCTAAATTCAACTCTCTTGCTAATTGAGCACGTTTGGCGCCTTTTTTCCCCCAGTAATTGCACTGAAAATAATTTGTCACTAACGTTTCCGCATCCCAATTTAGTGGAATTGGATTATCCTGATTTTTAACAAACATAATTACAGCCGGATCACCAAAAATAATACGATCTACTTTAATTTCGTGCAAAAATTCTATATAGGATTCAACGGCATTTAAATGATAGTTGTGAAAAAGCCCATTCACAGCTGCATAAACCTTTTTATCATTACTGTGTGCCAAATTTACAGCTTCTCGCATAGCCTCTCTATTAAAATCACCAGCAAGCCTCAATCCAAATTTCTGCTCGCCTATCACAAATGCATCAGCGCCTTTTTCAATCAACACTTCAATATGTTTAACAGATTTGGGTGTAACTAATAATTCTGTCATTGTGATTCTCCTTTAATTGAAATTGCTAAACCATCATCTATGTTTAAAAAATTAGTTGTATAGCCTTCATGATTAATTAACCATTCGTTATACTCTATTACTTTTTTAACCATTTGACGTACATTACGTGTGCGTACCACAGATATATCCGAAACAAAACCGTGGTATAAAACATTATCTGTAATAACAACACCGCCATCTTTTAAGATAGGCGTATAAAGTTCAAAAAATTTCTTTGATTGTGCTTTTGCAGCATCAATAAATATCATATCGTATGTTTGACCGTTCACCTTATTGAACTGTTCTAACGCGTTGCCTTCTATTATATTTACTTGGTTATTAAATCCATATAATTCTATATTTTCTTTTGCTTTATTTATCATTTCTTCATCACGTTCTATTGTTGTCACTTGAATTTCTTTAGATATCGAAGCAAATTGCATTGCGCTATAGCCAATGGCAGTACCAATTTCTAATATGTTTGTTGATTTATGTAATCTGATTACTTGTTTTATCATCTCAAGCGTCAGTCTATCTACAATTGGGACATTATTTTTCTCTGCAAACGTTCTTAGAGTTTCTATATTTTCATCTGTTTGCTTGTGTAAATTTAATAAATAGGATTGATTATTATCCATTTCTTCATAACTTCCTTTGTTGTAAAATCATACTTTGGATTCAAGCAATAAAATAAATCAGCCATTTAGTGACTGATTAAATAATTTAAACAAAATATTAAATCCTAAATTCAATATGCGTATTTATTTTAATTGTGATTCAGTATAAAATTTTTTCTTTTATGTATGTACGCACAAATTTAACTTTATATATTTTATCACAAACACATAGATAATATAAGTGTAAAGTCACAGTGAATACCAAATTAAAAAATAGAATTATAATACATGTCAATGTTTTATCTATTTTTCATAGTATTTAGTATTGTATTTTCCATTGATAATAAAATTAGAATCATGTCATAAACATGATTACAAAAAACGCCTCGCTTTAATGTTATAATATAGAAATTTCACGGTATAGAACAACGTATTTCTTTGCATAAAATTGCATATTCTACTGACGTACTAATAACTGAGAAATATAACTATGAGGATTATAGTATCGACCATAAGCTCAAAATCTTATCCAAAGGAACTATATGTGTTCAAACTTATAAGATTTTAAATATAAAAGAGAGCTAATCCCTAATGGGTTAGCCCTCTTATTTTGAGAATAGGTATTTTAACCCCAAACTCTTATGCTTTTCGCATTTTAATTACTATCTATTATTCGTGGTCGTGATCATGATCGTCCATTTCAGTATTAACTACTTCTTCAATCATGTCCCACTCTTCATCTGTTTCTACAGGTAAGAATTTACCACCTTCACCATTTTCATCTGGTTCATTAATCATTGGTACCAATTCTATTAAATCATCATCATCAGATTCTGCGCCTTCTTCAGCAAGAATCACATATTCTTTTTTAAATTCTGGGTGGAAGAATTCTAATACTTTACGATATAAGACTTCATTACCTTCCTCATCGTATAGAGTAAGTAATTCCTCTTCGTTGTTAATTTCTAATTGAGAATCGTGATTGTGTTCGGTCATAATTAAACGCTCCTTTTTATTGTAATGAGTCTAAATAGCCTTGCAATATAAAAACCGCAGCCATTTTATCAATTACTTTTTTTCGTTTCTGTCTAGAAACATCTGCTTCAAGCAGTGAACGTTCTGCAGCCATAGTGCTTAAGCGTTCATCCCACATGATTATCTCTAATGATGGCAGTGCTTCTTGAAGTTGCTCCTTGTATTGTAACGAAGCCTCGCCTCGAAATCCAATAGAATTGTTCATATTTTTTGGTAATCCGATAATTACGGTACCAACTTTCTCTTTTTGTATAATATCTACAAGTTGATTTATACCTAATTCATTTTTTTCTTCGTCTATACGGAGTGTATCTAACCCTTGGGCTGTCCAACCCATAAGATCACTTATTGCAATGCCAACAGTTTTACTACCTACATCTAAACCAATTATTTTATGTTTTAACATAAATTAGTTAGTTTTCTCTTGTAAGTAACTAGAAACTAATTCTTCCATAATGTCATCACGATCAATGCGACGTATTTGATTTCTAGCTTCATTATGACGTGGAATATAGGCAGGATCACCTGAGAGTAAATAACCTACGATTTGATTTACTGGATTATATCCTTTTTCTTTCAACGTATTATAGACATTTTGTAACACTGTTTTGACATCTTCTTTTGGAATTTCATCATAATTAAATTTCATTGTTTTATCAAAATTTTCCATATACAACACTCCTTTTGTATCGAGATAAAAAAGTTCTTATTCTCATTCTACATGAGAATGACTTGAAGTTATAGCGATTTAATGTAATCTTTAATAAATCGTAATGCTTCTGTTATGTTTTCCGGCTGAGTTCCGCCACCTTGAGCCATGTCTGGGCGACCTCCACCTTTACCACCTACAATTGGTGCCATATTTTTAATAATATCACCAGCTTTTACTTTATCAGTAAACGCTTTTGGTACAGTTGCTACTAACGATACTTTACCATCTACATTACTAATTAGTACAATTACTGTGTCTTGTAGTTTTGATTTAAAATCGTCCATCGTTTCACGTATAGCTTTGGCGTTAGGCACTTCAACTTCGGCAGCAAGGAATTTCAAACCATTAATTTCTTCAACTTGGTTTGTAAGATCACCCATTTTCAGTGAAGTAACTTCTTTATTTTTTTGTTCTAGTTGTTTCACTAATTCTTTTTCTTCTGTTTGCATTTGTATTACTTTATCTAATACTTGGTCATCTGTTTTAACTTTTACTTGAGTTTTAACAGCATTAAATTGCGTTTGTATCGTTTCTAAATATAGAAAAGCTGATTTACCAGTTAAAGCTTCTATTCGTCTAACTCCAGCACCAGTTCCTGATTCACTTACGATTTTAAATAGACCAATTTCAGAAGTGTTATTAACATGAATACCGCCACACAACTCAATTGAGAATGGTGCCATATTTACTACTCTAACTACATCACCGTATTTCTCACCAAATAATGCCATTGCACCAATTTGTTTAGCTTCTTCTATAGGCATTTCTTGGATGTTAACTTCAATGCTGTTCCATATTTCTTCATTAACTCTGCGTTCCACTTGATCAATTTCTTCTTGAGTCATAGGGCCGAAATGTGAAAAATCAAATCTTAAACGATCTGCTTCAACCAATGAGCCAGCTTGATTAACGTGTTCGCCTAACACTTCTTTTAATGCTGCATGTAATAAATGTGTTGCACTGTGGTTTTTCTTAATTGCACTACGATCTTTATGGTTAACACTTGCAGACACTTCTGTATTTGTTTTTACTGTACCAAATTGAATCTCACCTTTGTGTAAGTTTTGACCATTAGGTGCTTTCGTAACTTCAGTTACTGCAATTTCAAAGTTTTCATTACTTACTTTACCTTCATCGGCAACTTGACCACCACTTACTGCATAAAACGGCGTCTCTTTAAGGATGAAATAAACAATCTCACCAGCTTCTGCAGTATCAACTAATTCGCCATTATGAATGATATCAGTTATTGTAGTTGCTCTGTCCATCACATCATAACCAACAAACTTACTTTCAGTCGTAATTTTCTTCAATACTTCACTTTGCACTTGCATTGATTGTGAATTTTGTCTTGCTTGTCTAGCTCTATCTCTTTGTTGCTGCATTTCAGACTCAAATGTAGCCATATCTACTGATAAATTTTCTTGTGTTGCAATCTCTTCAGTTAGTTCTACAGGGAAGCCGTAAGTATCATACAGTTTAAAAGCATCTTTACCACTAATTTCATTAGATTGGTTTTTTGCTTGAGCTACAAGATTATTTAAAATAGTGAGCCCTTCTTCTAATGTCTCGTGAAAACGTTCTTCTTCAGATTTGATTACACGTTTAATAAAATCAGACTTTTCTTTTACGTTTGGATAATACGGTTCCATAATATCAGCAACTATATCAACTAATTGATACATAAATGGTTCATTGATATCTAAAGATTGGCTAAATCTTACAGCACGACGTAACAAGCGACGTAATACATAACCACGACCCTCGTTAGCTGGTAATGCACCATCAGCAATTGCAAATGCAATCGTACGAATATGATCTGATATAACTTTAAATGCAACATCATATGCATCTTTTTCTAAATATTTTTTCCCTGATAGTGTTTCTACTTCACGGATTATTGGCATGAATAAATCTGTTTCATAATTTGTACGTACATTTTGAGCTAATGATGCCATTCTTTCTAATCCCATACCTGTATCAATATTTTTATTAGGGAGTGGTGTATATGTGTGGTCTTTATTATGGTTGAATTCACTAAAAACTAAATTCCACACTTCAAGGAAACGCTCATTTTCTCCACCTGGATACATTTCTTCAGCTGGATCATCTTTACCATAACTATCTCCACGGTCATAGAAAATTTCTGTATTAGGACCGGAAGGACCTTCACCAATGTCCCAGAAATTTCCTTCAATTCTAATAATTCTACTTTCTTCTAAGCCAATATCCTCGTTCCATATACGATACGCTTCAATATCTTCTGGATGAACAGTCACATACAACATTTTAGGGTCCATTGCCATCCATTTCTCACTAGTTAAAAATTCCCATGCAAATTCAATTGCTTCTTTTTTAAAATAATTACCAATTGAGAAATTACCTAACATTTCAAAAAATGTATGATGACGTGCAGTAAACCCTACGTTTTCAATGTCATTTGTTCTAATTGCTTTTTGTGAATTCACAATACGTGGTTTTCTTGGCGTTTCTCTTCCATCAAAATATTTTTTTAACGTTGCTACGCCAGAATTAATCCATAGTAAAGAATCATCATCAATTGGAACTAACGGTGCTGATGGTTCAACCATATGACCTTGTTCTACAAAATAATCGATAAAATTTTGTCTAATTTCACTTGCCTTTAAGTTTTTCATACCTTAAATTTCCTCCATCTCAACTCAAGTTATAACAGTAATTCATAAAAAATGAAAATAAAAAACGCCCATCCTCATAAAAGGGACGAACGTTTCGCGGTACCACCCTAGTTATAAGCATCAGTAAATCTTTATAGACTTCATTGTTAAAATTATGCAATTCAACGGTCTTAACAAATTTACTAACATACACTTATCACTCAATTAGTTATTATGCTTACTGACACAAAGTAGCTTTCAACTATATTCATTGTACTTTTCACCAAGCAGTACATCTCTGGAGATAAAACATAGTTTACTTATCTTCATGCGAAGTTATTTATATTGTATTTATTTTCAACAACAATGTCAATCTTCAACGAAGTCATACGGGGAAAATTCCCCCATATTAATCATTGGATTTATTTTAAATATATTTTCTTCAGACAATATAATATCTGAATCAAAGGATTTACTGACATCAGCACTTTCAGTTTCTTCATCATTATTAAAATACGCTTTAAGAAACACACACAATTGTGTCATTCTCACTTGGCCATGAGTCTTTAGGCCAATATCGAATGCTTGTGGGTCTCCTAAGAACACAAGTGACTGTTTGGCACGGGTTAAACCTGTATATAATATAGGTTTTTGAAGCATTCTAAAGTACTGTTTAACCATTGGCATAATAACGATTGGAAATTCTGAACCTTGTGACTTATGAATTGATGTACAATAAGCGTGTGTTAATTCCATTAAATCTTGCCGAACAAACGTAATCTCGTTACCTTCAAAATCAACTACCAAAACATCTTTGTTTAACGCATTTTCTTTAGCCCAGAAGATACCTACAATAACTCCAATATCACCATTAAATATATTATCGCTTGGTCGGTTAACAAGTTGTAATACCTTATCACCTTTTCTAAAAACAATGTCGCCAAACTCAATTTCTCGAGTATCCTGTTCTTTAGGATTCAAGATATCTTGTAATACTGTATTTAGTTTCTTTATACCTGCAGATCCTTTATACATCGGAGCTAATACTTGAATATCACTCATATCATAACCTTTATTCACTGCACTTGATACTACTTTTTCAACAACAGAGGGTATCTGTTCTGTTGTACAGTTTATAAAATTACGATCATGAAATCGTTGTGTAATATCAATCTTTTCTCCTAGCTTCATCCTGTGCGCTAATTCAATAATACTTGAACCATCTTGTTGACGGTAAACTTCAGTTAAATTCACACGAGGAATCACTTTCGAGTCAATTAAATCCTTAAATACTTGACCAGGTCCAACAGATGGCAATTGATCCTCATCCCCGACTAGTATAACTTGCGCATCGATAGGTACAGCACTTAAAAATTGATGAAATAACCATGTATCAACCATTGACATTTCATCAATTATGATAAGTTTTGCAGAAATTTCATTATCTAATATATCTTCTGGTTGCGTATCTTGATTCCAACCTATTAGACGATGTATCGTCATAGCCTCCAAACCAGTTGACTCTGATAAACGCTTCGATGCTCTTCCGGTTGGCGCGCCTAGAACTACTGGATAATCATCATTTTGATAATCGTCATAATCTAAGGATAAACCATGCAACTCTGCATACAGTTCAACAATTCCTTTAATAACAGTAGTTTTTCCTGTACCTGGACCACCTGTCAGCAACATTATTTTAGAGTTAATCGCTGTTTGTAAGGCTTCTCTTTGCGAATCTGCATAAGTCACTTTATTGCGATCTTCAATTTCACCGATTTCAAGCAGTAAATCAGATTGCTCTATTTCTTTAAGTTTGTTTGTATAAGTAAAATTACGGTATAAATTTTGTACGCTTTTCAGTTCTGAGTAATACAGACTTGGAATAGCGACTTCATTTTCTTGCTGGATTAATTTAGTGTCATTTACTAAATCCTGTAAAACTTGCTCAAGTTGCTGTGTTTCTATTAATTCAGCTGGCGGTTGTGATAACATATCTTGAGTCATCTCTAGTACATTATTAGTTGGTAAATATGTATGGCCTTGTTTTATGCATTCTTCTTCTAGCACGTAAAGCAAACCTGCTTTAAGACGTTCTGAATCATTAAATTGAATGCCTACATTACGTGCTAAAGTGTCCGCCTTATTAAAGCCGATACCTTTGACGTCATATACAAGTTGATAAGGCTTGTTTTCAACTACATTGAGTGTTTCGCCTAAATATGCTTGGTATATAGCCATTGCTAGCTTTGGCCCAAAACCTAAATCATGAAGACGAATAATAATTTGTTCTGTTTCTTGATTACTTGCAATTTGTTCAGCAATTTGTTTTTGTTTCTTTTTAGGTAAGCTAGGTACTTTTTCTAATACAGTTGGATCATTTAATATGTCGCTAATTGCATTTTCACCTAATTTATTTACAATACTTTGTGCTGTTTTTTTACCTATTCCTTTAAAAAGGTCACTGGATAAATAACTTATAATTGCTTCTTTTGTTTGTGGTAACTCTTTTTCAAATGTTTCAGCCTTTAATTGTTTCCCATATTTCGCATGCGTAACTACTTGGCCTTTAAATGTATAAACGTCACCTTCAGCAATATCTGGAAAAAACCCTACAATTGTAGGCATTGAATCAAATGTCTCGTTGGATTCAATCGTATCAACTTTTAAAACCGTATAAAAATTTTCTTTATTTTGAAACAAAATCGCGTCAACGGTCCCTTTAATCATTGAATTGTTAAATAGTGTAGGGTTTTCCATAAGTTATTCCTCCTCTGCGATAGATTTAAAAGTTTTAATAGCATGATGGCTCATGACATGATCTGGATTGGCATCGACAGCCGCTTCAAAGTGGCGAATAGCTTCGTCAGTATTTTCTGTTTGCATATAAGTCGCTAAACCTAAATTATAAAGAGCATCTGCATGTTTTTTATCGAGTACTAATACTCGATTTAACTGGTCAATAGCTTGTTCAAACATCTCTAAATGACATAACACAAGTCCGTATTGGAATTGTACCTCAGCATCATCACGGTCATCTTGTTCCGCTGCAGTCATTAGGAATGGTAAAGCTTCGTTAAATGCTTCTAGTTGATTGAAAGACATTCCAATCATGTAATTTGTATCAACTTTATCAACGTTAAATTTTAGCGCTTGTTGGTATAATTTTATCGCTTCATTAAAACGACTTTCATTGTAATATACATTACCTAAATTATAATAAATTGCACCATTTTCCGGATCTAAAGTGATTGCTCTTTGAAAGAATTTTTCAGCTTTTTCTACTTCTCCCGCTTCAGCCAATAATATTCCAGCATTTATGTAATTTTCAACTTCTTTTGGACTAGCTTCTATATTTTCAAATAATGCTTTAAGTGCTTCTTCAAAATTACCCTGTTTGATTAATTTATATATTTGCTCTTGATTCAACTTTAACCCTCTTTTCTGACTATTAATTATAACATTTACTCATTTTTTTGAAATATTAATTTTAAAAAAAGAAATCGCTAGATACTATATTATATAGTCTACTAACGATTTCTAAATAATACTTCATCTTTTGGTTTATAAAACGTAACTTAATTGTCCAGATTCTTTGAAAACATCATCAATTGTAGCACCACCAAGACAGACATCGCCATCATAAAGTACAACAGATTGACCAGGCGTAATCGCACGAACTGGTTCATCGAATACTACACGAATTGCATTATTATTCTCTTTTTGTACAAATACTTTGGTATCTTTTTGACGGTATCTGAATTTTGCAGTACATTCAAATCCGTTTTCTAAGTCGACATCGTTTACAAATGAGATATCTGATGCAATCAAGTAATCACTGTACAATGCTTCATGGTGGAAACCTTGTTCAACATATAATACGTTATCGTTTAAGTTTTTACCAACTACAAACCATGGATCACCGTCTCCACCAATACCTAGACCATGACGTTGCCCGATTGTATAATACATTAGTCCAGCATGCGTACCGATTTTTTCACCTTGTAGTGTTCGCATTTCTCCAGATTGTGCTGGTAAATATTGTGAAAGAAATTCTTTGAAATTACGTTCTCCAATAAAACAAATACCTGTTGAATCTTTCTTTTTAGCAGTTGCTAAATTTTGTTCTTCAGCAATACGACGTACTTCTTTTTTATCGATATCACCTATTGGGAACATTACACGAGATAATTGATCTTGTGATAATTGATTTAAGAAATAAGTTTGATCTTTATTGTTATCCACGCCTCTTAACATTTCAACGTGTCCATCCTCGTGACGACGCACACGTGCATAATGACCTGTAGCAACATAATCAGCACCAAGTTTTAATGCGTGTTCTAAAAAAGCTTTGAATTTAATCTCTTTATTGCACATTACATCAGGGTTCGGCGTACGTCCTTTTTTATATTCATCTAGGAAATACGTAAATACTTTATCCCAGTATTCTTTCTCAAAATTCACTGCATAGTATGGAATATCTAATTGATTGCATACTGCGATGACATCATTATAATCTTCAGTAGCTGTACATACGCCATTTTCATCAGTATCATCCCAATTTTTCATGAATATACCTATGACATCATAACCTTGTTCTTTTAACAAATGTGCTGTAACGGAACTATCTACGCCACCAGACATCCCGACAACAACTCGTGTATCTTTATTTGACACTTACACGTCCTCCTTAAATTTATGATAAATTTTATGAATTTCTGTAGCTATATATTTTATTTCTTGTTCAGTTGTTTGTTCATTAAAACTAAACCTTACCGAATGTTTTGCTCGATTATCTTCTTCATCATACATTGCTTGTAATACATGTGATGGTGTTGTAGTCCCTGCAGTACAAGCTGAACCTGATGAAACATATATATTGGATAAATCTAATAAAGTTAGCATTGTTTCTACATCTATAAATGGTAAATATAAATTTACAATGTGGCCAGTTGAATCTGTCATAGAACCATTTAATTCAAATGGGATTGAGCGTTCTTGTAATGAAACTAAGAATGAATTTTTAAGATTCATTAAATGGACATTGTTTTCGTCTCTATATTGGTTTGCAAGCGTAACAGCTTCAGCTAATCCGACAATTTGCGGTAAATTTTCAGTACCAGCTCTACGTTTAGCCTCTTGTTCTCCACCTAATTGTTGATATTTTAATGAAGTGCCTTCTTTTAGTAGTAGTATTCCAACGCCTTTAGGACCACCAAATTTGTGTGCAGTAATACTCATTGCATCAATGGCAAATTCATGAAAATCTATTTCTAAATGACCAATCGCTTGTACTGCATCAACATGAAACAGCGCATTAGATTTACCAACAATTTCTTCAATATCGTACATTGGTTCGACGGTACCTACTTCATTATTAACAAACATGATTGAAACTAAAATCGTTTGTTCTGTAATAGCATTTTTTAATTGTTGAAGGTTTATTATGCCTTGTTTATCAACATCTAAATATGTGACTTCAAAACCTTCTTTCTCTAGTTGCTCAAATACATGGAGTACAGAATGGTGCTCAATTTTGGAAGTGATAATATGTTTTCCTCTGTGCATCTGGTCATAAGCCATTCCTTTAATAGCAGTGTTATTAGATTCTGTCGCACCACTTGTAAAAATTACTTCACTTGGTTTTGCGTTAAAAGAAGATGCAATTGTACGACGTGCTTCATCTAAATACTTCCGTGCATCTCTCCCTATACTATGAATGGAAGACGGATTACCATAATGAACAGAATAAATATCCATCATTTTATCAATTACTTCTTGCTTAACTGGTGTTGTAGCAGCATAATCTGCATATACTTCCATGCTTGACACTCCTTAAAATTTTATCAATGTTCCAATGATAGCACCATATAATTAATTTTTCTAGTTGTCTGTTTCAAAATGACCATTTTCATCAATATCTTTAAAATCCTCTAATAATTTCATAGTGTTTTTGATATCTGATGGTTGTTTACTATTCAATGACATATTTTGCAATCGCTTATCATTAATATGCCAGTGCGTAGCAGTGATTTTTGATTGTAAATACTGATCATGTGTAACGATAAGTACTTGACCTTGAAAACTTTCAATCATTTTTAATATTAAATCTTGCGTAGCTATATCAAAATAATTGGTTGGTTCATCTAAAATAAGAAGATGTGGGTTTGAGAAATATAATAATACAAACTGCAATCTACTTTTCTCGCCCATGGATAAAAATGCGATAGGTTGATTAATTTTTTCCTTATTAAAATCAAAAGAAGCTAAAATCGTTTGCGCTTCACTACGAGTCATACTGTCCAATGCCATCACCATGTCTAATGAACTGCTGTTAAAGTTCAAGTTATTATTTTGCTGGTCAAAACTAGCCATTTTAAGCGATGGCGTAATATATATATCACCTTTATTCGGTTTTATGTCTTGTTTAATCATTGCGATAAATAATGATTTGCCACTACCATTCGGACCCGTTAAAAGTATATTTTCTTTATTTTTCATTTCAAAGTTAGCATTCGTATAAATTTCTTGTTGATTTATAGTTATACTAACATTTTCAAATCTAATTAAGCTACGCTTTCGCAAACGTGTTTGCTCATTAAAATGAAAATCCCTATTATCATTTTTGGGTGCTTCAATTTGCTTTTCATTAACCTTTTGTTTTAGTTGTGATTCCTTTACTTTAGCTTTTTGAGCTAATTTGCTTAACCTTTTTTGTTGTATTGGGTCTCGCACACTAGTTGATTGTTGTGAAGTTGAATGCCATTCATTCACTCGTCTAATAGTTGCTTCAAGTGCTTTGACTTCTTTTTGTTGTTTTTCATAAGCGTTGACTTGTGATTGATGAGCCAAATCTACAACATGTTTATAGTGATCATAATTACCTTGAAATTTTCTCGTTCCATTACGTGTTATTTGATAAATGTGTGATGCCGTTTGATTGATGAATCCTCTGTGATGCGATACAAAAACGATAGTCTGTTTAGATTTATTTATATTCGTTATCAAATTATCTAGCATTGTCATATCAAGATGATTAGTAGGTTCATCAAGTAATATTAACGATTTTTTTGACAAAAATGCTTTTAGTATCGCTACACGTGTTTGCTGTCCTCCACTAAGCGACGCAACCTTTTTATCTAAGTCGATTTCCGTTAAATCAAATAATTTTGCTTGCGTAATGATTTCTTGTTCAAATTCATAGCCTTCCAATGCAACGTAATCACTTATTTTTTCATAATTATTTAGTATCTCTTTTTTCAATTGAGCTAATTGTGGTTTTAGAAATAGGATAAATTCCATTGCTGTCATCTCATAATAATCAGTCATATCTTGTTCCATTAAATATGCGCTTTCTCTATAAGTATCCTTAAGCGCATGCAAGAGTGTTGATTTCCCAACACCATTGTCTCCTAAAAACGCAACATGTTCTCCTTCTTCTATCTCAATGAGCACCTTATCAATCAGTATTTGTCCATACTGTTCAAATGGTTTTTGTTCATAATAAAAAGACATATCAATTCCCCCACTTTATGGACATGACATATCTTCATTGTGTTATATATATTACTTTATATGTTGTTGCTTAAGTATTTTCACGTAATTTAGACAGGGTCATATCCCATAATTTTTATTTAAATTTAATTGGTTTGTATATTTCTTATGAGATTTATCCATTGTCTTAATTAAGCCACCTAACGTTTTATTTTCATATAAGTATAACAATGAGCAATTTCTTACGCAAGTTTTTAATCGCCTGTTATACTACTGTGTATTAACAAGCTCAAGGAGGATTACGATATAAAATGAACAATTTAAAATTATCTGCGCTTAACTTAGTACCAATCCGCGAAGGTCAAGATGATCAAGCAGCAATCAAAGATATGGTTAAACTTGCGCAAGATTTAGAAGCACTTGAATTCGAACGTTATTGGATAGCTGAACACCATAACGCTCCTAATTTAGTAAGTTCGGCAACTGCCTTATTAATTCAACACACACTAGAACACACTTCAAAAATACGTGTCGGTTCTGGTGGTATTATGTTACCAAATCATGCACCATTAGTTGTTGCAGAACAATTCGGAACAATGGGAACTGTTTTCCCAAACCGTGTAGACCTTGGATTAGGCCGTGCTCCAGGAACAGACATGATGACTGCTAGCGCTTTACGTAGAGATCAACATAACGGCGTTTATGAATTCCCTGAAGAAGTTGAACAACTTTCAACTTACTTTGGCCCAGCTAATCAACAAGGATATGTACGTGCCTATCCAGCTGTTAATAAGCAAATACCACTTTATATACTTGGTTCTTCTACAGATTCAGCGCATTTAGCCGCACGTAAAGGTCTACCATATGTGTTTGCTGGCCATTTTGCACCGCAACAAATGAAAGATGCTATTCAAATATATAAAGAACTATTTGAGCCATCTGACGTATTAGACAAACCTTATGTTATTGTTTGCCTTAATGCAATTGTTGCAGATACAGATGAACAAGCTGAATACTTAGCAACTACGCAAGCACAAGTAATGGTGAGCATCACTAGAGGTAGAATGCAACCTGTACAACCACCAACTGATGATTTAAAAGGGCTCTTAACGCCTACAGAATATGAAATTGCAAAACAAAGAATGCAACAATCCTTAATCGGGTCTAAAGAGACAGTTAAAGCTAAAATTCAAGACTTTATCAAAGAACACGGTGAAATAGATGAACTGATGGCAATTAGTTATATTTATGATCAAGACGCACAGTTAGATTCTTATAAAAAGCTCAAAACAATTGTCGAAGAGATATAATTTATTAAATAAGCCCAGACTTTTCGCAATTCAATGTTTAATATTCATCAAAATAGTAGTTAAGTAAGTGAATATACGAAATATAAATTTAAAATTTTAATTAATAAGGGTTTATATTTTGAAATTCATCATAGTTAAATTTCAAAATATAAACTTGCAATTATTCATACTAGATTGCCACAACCTATCATAAAAATTAATGCCTACTAAACAATGGAAAGCTTAAGTCTAGTTCTTATCCGATGTTTAGTAGGCATTATTTATAATTAATTACATTTAATTGCAAATAAAAAGGGTCAAGACATTATTTTATCCTAACCCCTCTTCATTATCCTATTTTTTACAACAAATATTATTTTTTATCGTCATTTTTGTCATCTTTTTTATCGTTATCACTGCCACCAGTGAATTTATCGATTTGTTCAGATGCTTGTTTTGCTTTTTCATTGTCTGTATCTTTTAATTTATCTGATACATTTTTTGCAGCTTCTTTTGCTTTATCTAAAAAGTTTTCCGCCATTTAAAATCTCTCCTTTATTAGTCATAAACTATAGGTTATTTTTTAAATTTATCGATAACATCATTAGCTTTATCTTTTGCATTTTCTACAAATTCTTTAGCTTTACCAGAAGTTTTATCTTCTTTACCTTCGTTTTCTAAATCTTTATTATCAGTAACGTTACCTAATGTTTCTTTCACGTTACCTTTTGCTTGTTCTACTTTGTTTTCGTCTGCCATGTAAATTACCTCCTTAATGATGTATATATTATAGGTACCACTAATTTTAATAAATAAACATCTCAAACATAGATTAATAAATATTTTCCAAAATTATTATATCATTACTGCAAAATGATACTTCTGTATAATTTAGATATAGAACATATACCCATCTAGATTATTTGTATCTTTATATTCTGCTAAATATTTTAATGATGTGTTATCTAGCACATCTCTTACTGCGTCTCTCATTCTAATCCAAAGTTGCTTTTGAGCAGGTGGTTCTGAATCAATACTTTCAACGAATGTAATTGGACCTTCTAATAAACGAATAATATCCCCCGCTGTTATCTCTTCAGATGGTACTCTTAACTGGTAACCACCTTTTGCACCACGAACACTTCGAATTAATCCGGCATTTCTCAATGGACCGACTAATTGCTCTAAATACAAATCGCTCAAATTATTTTCTTCCGCAATAGATTTTAAAGAAACACACCCTTGACCTTCTTTTTTAGCAAGAGATATCATTAGTGTTAACCCATATCTTCCTTTAGTTGAAATTTTCATTATATTACCTCACTTAATTCGAATACTATATAATAACATTCTATCACTTTTTACGTTAATATAGAATTAGAAAGGTGTGAAACATTGTGTTAAACGAACCACTAGCTTCAAGAATGCGACCAAGCAACATTGATGAGATTATATCTCAAGAGCATTTAGTTGGTCCAAAAGGCATTATCAGAAGGATGGTAGAAACAAAAAGATTATCCTCAATGATTTTTTATGGACCACCTGGTATCGGCAAAACAAGTATTGCTAAAGCTATATCAGGAAGTACTCAATTTAAATTTCGTCAATTAAATGCAGTTACAAATACAAAAAAAGACATGCAACTTATAGTTGAAGAAGCTAAAATGTCTGGGCAAGTTATTTTATTATTAGATGAAATCCATCGTTTAGACAAAGCTAAACAAGATTTCCTATTACCACATTTGGAAGATGGAAAAATTGTTCTTATTGGGGCTACGACATCAAATCCATATCACGCAATAAACCCTGCCATCCGTTCTAGAGCTCAAATATTTGAACTTTATCCATTAGATGAAGATGACATCAAAGCTTCATTGAATAGAGCTCTAAATGACGAAGAACGTGGTTTAGCAAGCTATAATCCGATTGTAGACGAAGACGCGATGACTTATTTTACAACTCAAAGTCAAGGTGACGTGAGAAGTGCTTTAAATGCATTAGAATTAGCAGTTTTAAGTTCAGACATAACGGATAACCAACGCCACATCACCTTACAAGATGCTAAAGATTGTTTACAAAAAGGTGCATTTGTAAGTGATAAAGATGGTGACATGCATTATGATGTGATGAGTGCATTTCAAAAATCAATTCGCGGTAGTGATGTAAATGCTGCACTTCATTATTTAGCGCGCTTAATTGAAGCTGGCGACTTACCTACAATCGTTAGGAGATTGTTAGTCATAAGTTATGAAGATGTAGGTCTTGCATCCCCTAATGCGGGACAACGCACATTAGCTGCTATCGAATCAGCTGAACGTTTAGGCTTTCCTGAAGCTAGAATACCCTTAAGCCAGGCCGTTATTGAACTCTGCTTATCACCTAAATCTAATTCAGGAATCGCTGCTATTGATGCTGCCCTTTCTGATATACGCAAAGGGCATATAGGACAAATTCCTGATCATTTAAAAGATGGTCATTATGCTGGAGCTAAAGAACTAGGTCGTGCTATTGGTTATAAGTACCCTCACAGTTATGACAGTGGATTTATTCCTCAACAATATCTACCTGATAAACTTAAAAGTAGAATTTATTATGAACCGAAAACGACTTCTAAAAGTGAACAACAATTCAAATCGGTTTATGAAAACATCACCCAAGCGCAACAAAAATAATAATAACTCTAGATTTATATTAAAAAAACAGAGGTTGAGATTATTACATCTCAACCTCTGTTTTTTTAATATAAAATATTGAATAACTGCATACTAGGTATGACTTTACATTTTATCTTTAATACGTGATACAGGTATATCTTTTAAAATATCATTAACAACATAGCTAGCGCTAATCAAACCAACTACACTTGGGACAAATGCGTTAGAAGACGGTGGGATTTGACCTTTTCTCGTTGGTGCGTTTGCATCACCTACAGTATCTTTAACATCTTCTCTTATTACTATGGGACTTTCATCTGAAAATACAACAGGGATCCCTTTATATATCCCAAGTTTTTTTAATTTACGACGAATAATTTTAGCCATTGGATCCATATACGTTTCAGAAATATCAGCAATCCTAAACCGTGTCGGATCTGTTTTATTTGCAGCACCCATACTGGAAATAACAGATATGCCTCTTTCCAAGCATTCTTTCATTAAATGCACTTTATACAT
The DNA here is from genome assembly GCF_054031535.1 of Staphylococcus sp. mip270_02. Classification (NCBI taxonomy): domain Bacteria; kingdom Bacillati; phylum Bacillota; class Bacilli; order Caryophanales; family Staphylococcaceae; genus Staphylococcus; species Staphylococcus sp. mip270_02. Next base: position 1,666,920 of record NZ_CM132934.1, on the reverse strand, counting down.
GATAGTATCACTTGCATCAACAAAGTAGTCAATATCATAATTATTGAACAAAGCTTCGTATGTTTCTTCTGTATAAAACATATGTAATGAAGTTACTCTGCACTCAGGATTAATCAATTTTATACGTTCTTCCATCAAAGTAACTTTACTTTGTCCAACAGTAGTTGTTAATGCATGTAATTGACGGTTCACATTAGTGATGTCTACATCGTCTTTATCTATTAAAATGATATGTCCAATATTAGTACGTGCTAGAGCTTCAGCAGCAAATGAGCCGACTCCTCCAACGCCTAAAATCACCACAGTTTTTTGTTTTAATAATTCTAAACCTTCTTGACCATAAGCCAATTCATTTCTTGAAAATTGATGTTTCATGCCATTCTCCTTAATAATAAGAGCAATTAAATATAATTTGTACATTTGAAATTCTTTTTCTCTTATTGAATTTAATATATTTATTTTATTTCAATTTAATTAAAAATATCAAGTTTTGTATTTTATATCAAAAAAATACGCAAGACCGAAGTCTTGCGTACCGATAGAGTCCATAAGTGCCGTAGTTATAAAATGCTTGATCATTCGGCCTGCTTAAAACAGGTGGGTGCCCTGTTTCTTGTTTTGCAAGTCCTCCTAGTGAGGCGTGTGCGCTGCAAGAAAACCCATTGGGCTCCCGGATCAAAGAGTGTTAGGCCCAAATATAAAGCAAACATACGAACACTACAGATGACTATCTTATGGGATTAATAATAACACAATATTTGAAATTAGCAAGAATAAAAGCTTATAACAAAAATTAATGCCTAATACGTAATGACAATTCTTCTAATTGGTTTTCAGAAACTTCACTTGGTGCATTTGTTAATAAACATGTAGCTGAAGCTGTTTTAGGAAACGCAATTGTATCACGTAAGTTTGTACGACCTGTTAATAACATTACTAGACGGTCTAATCCAAGTGCGATACCGCCATGTGGTGGCGCACCATATTTGAATGCATCTAGCAAGAAACCAAATTGTTCTTGCGTCTGTTCCTCGGTAAATCCTAATACTTCAAACATTTTAGACTGTAAATCACCATTATGAATTCTGATAGATCCGCCACCTAATTCATAACCATTTAATACAATGTCATAAGCATTAGCTTGTGCATTTTCAGGTTCAGTATCTAATTTAGCGATATCTTCTTGTTTTGGTGCAGTAAATGGGTGATGAGCCGCAGTATAACGTTTCAAGTCTTCATCATATTCTAGTAGAGGCCAATCTGTTACCCATAAGAAGTTTAATTTAGATTCATCAATTAAATCTAACTCTCTAGCTAACTTAAGACGTAACGCACCTAAACTTTGTGCAACTACACTTGGTTTATCCGCTACAAATAATACTAAGTCACCTGGCTCTGCTTCAGTTAATGTTTGTAGTTTAGCAACATGGTCTGGTTCAAAGAATTTAGCAATTGGACCGTTCACACCTTCGTCAACGACTTTTACCCATGCTAAACCTTTAGCACCATAAATATTTACAAATTCAGTTAAACCATCAATATCTTTTCTTGTGTATTGATCTGACGCACCTTTTGCAACTATCGCTTTAACTTGGCCATTATTAGTCACAGCATCTTTAAACACTTTGAAATCCATGATTTCTCCTAATTCTGATACGTCTACTAATTCCATACCGAAACGTGTATCTGGTTTATCTGAACCAAAGCGTTGCATTGCTTCAGCATATGTCATTCTAGGGAAAGGTCTTGGAACTTCGACATCTTTTACATCTTTGACTACATTTTGGAGCATTTCTTCTCCCATTTCCATAACGTCTTCTTGGTCTACAAAGCTCATTTCAATATCGACTTGTGTAAATTCAGGTTGACGATCAGCACGTAAGTCTTCATCACGGAAACATTTTACGATTTGATAATATTTATCGAAACCGCCTATCATTAATAATTGTTTAAATAGTTGTGGTGATTGTGGTAATGCATAGAATTCACCATCATGCACACGTGAAGGCACCAGATAGTCACGTGCCCCTTCAGGTGTTGACTTAGTTAATACTGGAGTTTCAATATCGAAAAAGCCTTCTTTATCTAAGTATTGTCTGATTGAACGTGTAGTTTGGTGCCTCATTTTAAATGTTTGTGCTAATTCTTGACGTCTTAAATCTAGATATCTATATTTTAATCTGATATTTTCATCAACGTTTTGATTCTCTTCATTCAATGCAAATGGAGGTGTTTCTGCTTTGTTTATAATTTCAATTTCTGAAACTTGTACTTCTACTTGACCTGTAGCAATTTTGGGATTCACAGTTTGAGGATCACGTTTTTTGACGATACCTTTGACTTGAACTACATATTCAGATCTTACTGTCTCAGCTATTTTTAATGCTTCTTCAGAAAAATCAGGATTAAATACGACTTGTACATATCCTTCACGGTCTCTTAAATCAACAAAAATCAGACCGCCTAAGTCTCTACGGTTGTGTACCCAACCTTTTAATATTACTTCTTGGTCTAATAATGATTCAGTTACTAAACCACAGTATGTTGTGCGCTTACTCATGATATCTTCTCCTTAGTTTTTAAAATAATTTATAATTGCATCTAAACGAATAGTTTCACTTTCACCTGATTGCATATTTTTAACATTTATTTTATTTTCTTCTAATTCTTGCTCACCTATAACAATAGTATAGTTTGCTTTTAATCTATCGGCTTGTTTCATTTGCCCTTTAACTTTACGTTGTAAATAATCTTTGTCGGCTTTAATACCATTTCTACGTAAATCATTAAGTAATTTCACGGCATAACGATCTGCTTCTTCACCCATAGTTACGATAAATAAATCAAAATCATGATCAACGTCAAGTTCGATTTGCTCTTCATCTAAAGCTAGTAATAATCTTTCTATACTTAACGCAAACCCAATACCCGTTTGACTTGGTCCATCTAACAATTCTAGTAAACCATTATAGCGACCACCACCACATAATGTTGTAATCGCACCATCATAATTTGGATTATCAATCATTAATTCAAATGCTGTATGCGTATAATAATCTAAACCTCGAACCAAGTTAGGATCTTCTACATAAGGTACACCTAAATCATCTAAATGTTGCTTAACGTCAGCATAATATTTTTGAGATTGTTCATTTAAGAAGTCAGTGATTCTAGGAGCAGTTTTAATAGCTTCTTTGTCTTTATCAACTTTACAATCTAGTATTCTCATTGGATTTGTGTGTAAACGCGCCTTACAGTCATTACAGAAATCATCAATTACAGGTTCAAAATGTCTAACTAGTGCATCATTGTATTCGCGACGTGATTCAATGTCACCGATACTATTAATCACTAATTTTAAATGCTTCAATCCAAATGATTGATAAATGTGCATTGCCATCGCTAAAATTTCAGCATCTATGCCTGGATCTTCAGCACCAATTGCTTCAACACCAAATTGTGTGAATTGGCGATAACGCCCTTTTTGTTTACGTTCATATCTAAACATTGGTCCATTGTAATATAATTTAATTGGTTGATTAGGCAAACCTTGCATCTTATTTTCAATATAAGAACGGACTACCGCAGCTGTGCCTTCTGGGCGTAGAGTAATACTACGGTCTCCTTTATCTTTAAACGTATACATTTCCTTTTGGACTACGTCCGTCGAATCACCTACTCCACGTGCAAACAATTCCGTGCTTTCAAAAATTGGTGTACGAATTTCTTGATAATTATAAACTTCCATTAACTCATCTAACCTTGATTCAATAAAGCGCCATCTTTTTGTTTCGTCTGGTAATATATCTTGCGTCCCTCTAGGTATATTTATCATAGAATCTCTCCTTTTATGCAATAAAAAAACCCTTGCATGACTAATAAGTCATACAAGGGACGAATTTCCGTGTTGCCACCCTAATTGATTATAAACGTTAAATTTATAATCCACTTCATACGAATAACGCTCGCTAAACGGCTTTTATCAAAGCACCTGTTCTTGTGTTCAATTTCTCAAAACTACTATGCATAATTTTTCAGCCAGGAATTATGTCTCTTCGCAAATTTTGCTACCATTTCGTAAAGAAAATTCAAGAATCATATCGGTTTTAATATAGAATTCATATTTAATAATAACCAGTTTATGAGAATTATGCAACCTTTTTATTCTGAAAAATATGCACGCAAGCCATCGACAACTGCTTTTTCAAGTATATGTCTGTGCAATTGATCCGTAATCATATCTTCATCAGTAGGATTACTAATATAACCTAATTCTAATAATACAGCTGGTATATCTGTCTGTCTCAATACTTGGAAATTTTCCTGTCTAGCACCTTTATTTGTCAGTAATGCTCTCTTTTGCAAACTAGCATTTAATGTTTCGGCTAACGCCTTTTGATTATCTTTGAACCAATAGACTGTGCTGCCGTTTGCTTTAGATGACTTTAATGAGTCATTATGTATACTAATATAAGCATCACCTTTTATGTTTCGCTCATCAAGACTAACGTATTCGTCGCTTTCACGAGTCATGTTAACCGTAGCACCTTCTTTTTCCAAAAGTGATTTTAGTTCTTTAGCAGTTTTTAAAGTATATACTTTTTCGATACTTTTTTTATTTGTATTACTTGAAGCTCCCTGGTCACTACCACCGTGACCAGGATCAAGTACTATCGTTTTATCTTTTAAGGGTTTGGCATTATGATTAGCATCTGCTTCAATATCTAAATTCGTATGCCATCCTGCTACCCAACCTTTTTCCTTCTTGTTAGAAGATTCTACTTCTATCCACTTACCTGTCTTACCTATTTTTTGGAAGTTTTGTCCTTTATCGATGTTATTAATAACTGGATAAGCTGAGCTTGGACCAGTTCTTAGTTCTGCATCTTCAGTAACATAGATACTACTACTATTCTCATCATTATGATTTAAGAAAGAGATAATCATAATGATAAAGACAACAAATGTTACAATGACAATTAGCGCGGGGAAATTTTTAAGTTTATTTTTTTCTAGCCAAGTATTGATTTTTTTCATATAATTTTGCCATCCTGACTTTCATAAATAATTGTTACAGGTCCATCATTGGCAATCTTAACTAACATGTCTGTTCCAAATTCACCTGTCAACACATTTATTCCATAAGAACGGAGTGTTTCATTTAATTTTTCATATAATTCATTAGCACGTTCTGGAGGCATGGATTTGGTAAACCCAGGTCTATTACCTTTTCTAACATCTGCATAAAGTGTAAATTGAGAAATAGATAAAATCTCTCCACCAATTTGTTGAAGATTTAAGTTTAATTTTCCATCCTCATCCTCAAATAGTCTTGCATTGAGGATTTTTTTAGCTAATGTAGCTATATCTGCTTCTGTTGAAGTTTTACCAACACCCACAAGCAAACAGTAGCCTTTATTTATTTTGTTTTCAATAGAATCATTTGAAACTGATGCTTCTTTGACTCTCTGGACTACTATTCTCATTTAGTTACACCTCTAATTCCAAACTCTTGTTACTGTATACACATCTCCAAGTTGCTTAATTTTATCTACAACTTGATATACTTCATTTACATTTTTTACCATTACACTGATATTAATTACTGCATTCTTATCAATATCAGAGCGTCCAGATACTTTTACTAGATTACTTTGTGTTGAATTAACTGCTTGTAATACTTCATTTAACAGACCGTTTCGATCATATGCAGTAACTTCTAAATCTACTTGATAACGTTGGGTCGAATCTTTAGAACGCACCCACTCTACATGAATCAGACGTTCATTTTCATTTTTTATATTTGGACAATCTGTACGATGCACTTTTATACCATGGCCTTTTGTGATATATCCTACAATATCATCACCAGGGATTGGATTACAACATTTTGATAATTTAATTAAAACATTTTCAATACCTTCAACATAGACGCCACTATCAGTCGTTATATCCTCTTTAATAGGTACTGATTTAGTTATCTCTTGAGCTTCATTTAATGCTTTTTGTTTATCTAAAATACGTTGCTTTTCAGTCAATTTATTAACAATCTGCAACGCTGTCACACCACCAAAACCTACTGCAGCAAACAAATCATCTTCATTAGCAAAATTGTATTTATTGTTGACAATTTCTATATTTTCATCTGTTAAGACTGCATCCACTCTAAAACCTTGATCTTTAATTTCAGCCTCAACCATAAATTTACCTTTTTCAATGTTTGAAGAACGGTCTTGTTTTTTGAAGAAACTTCTAATTTTACTCTTAGCACTTGATGATTTTACTATTTTCAACCAATCACGACTAGGGCCATATGAATGTTTACTTGTTCTTATTTCAACAATATCTCCTGTTTGTAACACATAGTCGATTGGTTCGATTTTGCCATTTACTTTTGAACCAATCATTTTATTACCAACTTCACTGTGAACTGCATAAGCAAAATCAATTGGTACTGCACCATATGGTAATTCAATGACATCACTTTCTGGCGTAAAGGCATAAACTTTATCACTTTGTAAGTCGAATTTTAGAGTTTCCATAAATTCTTCTGCATCAGAAGTAGTATTATCGGTTTCAGCTAACTCTTTGATCCAATTTAATTTTTTATTGAAACTTTGAGATTTTTCAGTAACTTTTTTGCCTTCTTTATACGCCCAGTGCGCTGCCACACCATGTTCTGCTATCTCGTGCATTTCATAAGTTCTAATTTGGATTTCTAGTGGATCACCATTTGGACCTACTACAGTAGTATGTAAAGATTGATACATATTTTGTTTCGGCATGGCAATATAGTCCTTAAACCTTCCAGGCATCGGTTTCCACAATGTATGGACAAGGCCTAAAACAGCATAGCAATCGTTAATTGAATTAACAATAACTCTAATTGCTAATAAATCAAAGATTTGATCAAATTGTTTTTTTTGTTTAACCATTTTTCTATAAATGCTATAAATATGCTTGGGACGCCCGTTTATGTCCCCAATAATATGCATATTGGACAAATCGTTTTGTATTTGGTTAATCGCATTTTGAATGTATTCTTCTCGTTCGCTACGTTTCTTCTTCATAAGATTTACTATTCTGAAATATTGGACAGAATCTGTATATCTCAACGCAGTATCTTCCAATTCCCATTTAATAGTGTTAATACCTAATCTGTGTGCTAAAGGAGCATAAATTTCAAGTGTTTCTTTTGAAATTCGAATTTGTTTTTCTCTAGGCATTGCTTTCAATGTTCTCATATTATGTAAGCGGTCTGCTAATTTAACTAAGATTACCCGCACATCTTTAGCAATCGCTATAAATAATTTTCTATGATTTTCTGCTTGTTGTTCTTCTTTTGAACGATACTTCACTTTTTTTAATTTAGTTACACCCTCAACGATAACTGCAATTTCTTCATTAAACATGCCCTTCACATCATCAAATGTATAAGGTGTATCTTCTATAACATCGTGTAAAAAACCTGCAACAATGGTTGGACCATCTAAATGCATTTCAGTCAAAATGCCCGCAACTTGAATTGGATGCATAATATACGGTAAACCATTTTTTCTAAATTGGCCTTCATGTGCCTCATAGGCAATGTGGTAACTTTTCAACACATATTCATACTCTTCCTTAGATAAATATGATTTTGCTTTGGATAGTACTTCATCGGCACTATATGGATATTCATTGTTCACTTAAGACACCCCTATACTAAATATTAATCGCTATTAGATACCCAGTATTATATTTCGTTAGCTTCAATTAATTTTTGCTTAATTATGATTGTAACGTATTTTAACGTTATTCGGCCAAATTATGTATAATAGTTATATAATACTACATGTTAATAAATAAATAAATGAGTATGCGATACTAATAGTAAAATATGGGTTTATTTTTATCTTGTAAATACAAAATAAAGTTATTTTTCCAGAAATAATTGATGACTCAGGTCACTTTTTGTTTAGCGTAATTAAATTAAAAAATACATCCCCATTTAGAAAATGAAGATGCATTTTTATTTTAAGTAAAGTTGGTAATTCAATCCTTTAACTTAATTGAGATAATTACTCATCATATGAGATTAAACTCATAACATCGTAGTCTCTTATTTTTTCTATTCCATTTAAATATTTAAGTTCAATAATAAATGCAATACCAACCACAATTCCACCTAATTGTTCTATAAGTTTAATAGCCGCTTCTATTGTTCCACCTGTCGCAAGTAAATCATCTGTGATTAACACACGTTGACCTGGTTTAATAGCGTCTTTATGCATTGTAAGTACGTTTGTTCCATATTCCAAATCATATTCATAGCGAATTACTTCTCTTGGTAATTTACCTTCTTTTCTTACTGGAGCAAAACCTATCCCCATTGAATAAGCTACCGGGCAACCAATGATAAATCCACGTGCTTCTGGCCCGACGATAACATCAACATCTCTATCTTTAGCGTATTCCACGATTTGATCAGTAGCATAACCATACGCCTCACCATTATCCATAATTGTTGTTATATCTTTAAAATTAACGCCTGATTTGGGCCAATCTTCAACCTCAGACACATATTGTTTTAAATCCATTCAAACTTCCTCCTATTTATCTATCAGCTCTGATTTAATCCATTTTTTTAAGTTACTAAAGTCGTCGTATAATAGAACTTTTTCAACTTCTATTCTATTTAGTCGACCTTGATAATATTTACTAGATTCAATCTCTCTCTTTGTGGAAACACTGTTCATCTTAATTATACCATTTTCCTCTTTTATAAACTCTAAATCGAGAAAAACTTTTAAGATAAATTTAAGCATACTCGGCTGTATATTTAAAAACTGGCATAATTGCATCCCATCATTAACTAAATTGGTTTCACCTTTCGTTACTAATGCTTTAAAACATTTTTTGAATGTTTCCATTTTTGGCATACCCTCAAAGTATATTGATTGCTCATGATTTAAAACCAAATAAATTTGTGAAACACTCATTGTTTTAAGCGTGTCTTTAATTTCTTGAATAGACGTTGGTAAATCACGAAATACATACTTATCGTATTGTTGTAAAATCGTTTCCCCATAATAGTAATAATTATCTCCTAATTTTTCATTCTTATTATGGATTAAATATGCGACATCATTATTACCTTGTTCAAAACTACTAATATTACGTTTACTTCTATAATCTAAAATCTGTAAATTATTACTAGCTAAATCTTGTATCATAAATTGAGGAGATTGGAAGCCATTCCATTCATTAATTTGTAATGTTCCTATTACATTAATTGGTTGTTGCTCACCCAATTCCTTAACTAAGTGACCATGTTGCCAAAATATAGCTTGTAACTTACTATCTCCCATAACTAGCTTTAAATGCTTACTTTCTTGACCGATCGCTTTACTTTGATTGACTGTAATATCTTCTAATTCAAAACATGGGCTAGAAAAATCTGTACCGAACGGACGTAACCTTTGGATATCTTGAATGTTTTTAATAGTAATATCAGATTCATCAATTTTCACGTCAACTTTTTTACGTGGTTCCAATGAAGTTGTGCTTGCAAGTTGTTCCATCCAATCGTTTAAACCATTTCGTAACGAATCAATATTTTCAATTGGCATAGTAATACCTGCAGCCATATGATGTCCACCAAATTTTGTTATTAAATCTGTGTGCGCATTCAAAATTTCAAACATAGACACTTGTTCAATACTACGTGCAGAACCTTTAGCATGATCTTGCCCTTCATCTATATTTAAAATTAGAGTTGGCAGACTATAAGTTTCTACTATTTTGGAAGCAACGATACCTAATACACCTTCATGCCAATCAGACTGAGCTAAAAGTAGAAATTTCGCTCCTTGATTTACTTGGATCTCCGCTGCTGCTAACGCCTCTTCAGTAATTTGAGATACAATGTCTTTACGTTCTTGATTAAAAAACTCCACTTGTTCCGCAAGAAAATCTGCTTCCTCATCTGAATCGGTCATCAATAATTCTGCGGCAAGTCCTGCATCTTCAAGTCTACCTACTGCATTTAGTCTTGGGCCTATAATAAAACCAATTGTTTCTTCCGTAATACTATCACTGTAACCTGCTTGGCTTAATACAGCTCTTATAGATGCTGGACAATGATCGTTTAATACTTCCAATCCTTTTTGGACTAAAGCTCTATTTTCATCTGTCAATGATACTAAATCTGCTACTGTTCCAATCGCAACTAATCCTAAGAAATATGCTGGAGGTTCGTCCAATAATTTTTGTGCCAATTTATACGCGACACCTGCGCCACATAAATACTTAAATGGATAATCAAATTCTGGATGCATAGGGTGAACAATTGCATATGCGTTTGGCATTGTACGACCAATTTCATGGTGATCGGTTACTATTACATCAACACCTAAATCCTGAACCATTTGAATTTCATCATGACCTTGAATTCCATTATCGACTGTAATGATTAAAGAGATACCTTCTTCATATGCATTTTTAAAAGCCATTTCATTAGGCCCATAGCCTTCGGAAAAACGATTGGGTATGTACCAACCTACATGTGCACCTAATTCCTTTAGTGTATTCACTAAAATTGTTGTAGAGGTAACACCATCCGCATCGTAATCGCCATAAACTAAAATCTTTTGATTCTGATCTATCGCAAAATTTATACGTTCTATTGCTTTATCCATATCGCTCATCAACATTGGATCATGCATATCAGGTGTGCCATTAAGGAGATTATTAATTGTGTTTTTATTTGTTAATCCTTTACTCTCTAGGATTTTTTTTACAATAGGAGTTAGTTTTAAATCCGAAGAATCTGCTTCTGCAATTTCATATTCTGGTAAATTAACGTCCCAAGTATATTTTGATTTAATCATACTATTCTCCCTCATTTCCACAAGTCATTATACAAAAGATATACCAAAATAAAAAGTAGTTTCTTTTATAGAATCGATTGAATCGACTATTTGATAATAAAGTTGTCATGTACTATTTTAAATTCACTATTTTATAACATATCAATTCATATACTCTCAAAACAATTAAACAGATAAAGACCACAATTAATGCATTAGCAAAAATTGTGGTCTTTTGAAATTTAATATTCAATTATACTAAGATTTTTTCGTCATTTGATTTTTTCTCTTTATAAACTACAAGTTTATTATCATCAGATTTTTTAAGTTGACGTTTCTTCATAATACCCCAAAGCGGTACTGCGATAAATACAGAAGAAAATACGCCGGAAATCAATCCGATTAATAATGCTAGTGAGAAATTAAAGATACTTGGAGCGCCAAGTAACAATAATGCAATAACAACAATAACTACTGTTAATACTGTGTTTATAGAACGTGTCATTGTCTGACGAATTGATCTATTAACAATATCATCAATTTGGGATTTCTTAGTAATCACTTTTACTTTGTGTAAATTTTCTCTAACTCTATCAAATGTAACAATAGTGTCATTTATTGAATAACCAATAATTGTTAACACAGCTGCTATAAATGTAATATCTACTTCTAATCTAAATAAACTGAACACTGCGACAATCATAAATGCATCATGTAATAATGCGAGCACAGATGAAAGTCCCATGCGCCATTCGAATCTAAATGTAATATAGATGATAATGCCGATTGCAGCATATAGTAATGCGAGCATAGCATTTTTAGCAAGTTCTTGGCCTATTACTGGTGAAACCGTATTAACAGTTGGTTTGTGACCAAATTGATCATCTATCGTATCCTGTATTTTAGATACTTCATCTTTAGATAAATCTTTTTTGAATTGAACTGTTGCCGTTTTACCATTTTCACCTAAAGATACTTGGTTAGGTCTAAAATCATTATCTTCTAAAGTATTTTTAACCTTAGTTTCAGTGACTTTATTATCTGATTCAAAGTCAACTCGAGTACCACTTGTAAAATCAATACCTAAGTTTAACTTAAATACAAATAAAATAATTGCACCTACGGCGATTATAAGTACACTTAGTCCTAGCAATGGTTTAGCAAGTTTCATAAAGTCAATGCGTTCATATGGTGTTTTCAAATCATGGATTTCTTTTTTATCGTTAATATCATGAATATTTTTCTTACTTACACCGAACAACCAATTTGATTTTTTAAAATAATTAGATGACACAAGTAAAGTTAGCAACCATCTTGATAGGAATACAGCTGTTACAAATATCATTAAAATACCTAATAATAACATTGTAGCGAAACCTTTAACTGAACTTTCACCAAAGAAAAATAGTACAGCAGCAGCAATTACTGTTGTTAACTGGGCATCTACTATAGTTAAGAAAGAGCTCTTATTCGCTTTTTTATATGCCTGTTTAAGTGTATGTCCAATCTTCAGTTCATCTTTTATCCGCTCATACATAATTATATTAGCATCAACAGCCATACCAACACCTAGTACTAATGCTGCTAGACCTGGAAGCGTCAATACTCCTGAAATAAAGTTAAATGCTAATAACGTTAAGTAAATATATGCTGTTAACGCAATTATAGCAACTAAACCAGGCAAACGGTAGAATCCTAACATGAATAGATAAATAACAGCAATACCGATTGCAGCAGCAAATACCGTTTTATCTAAAGCATCTTGACCAAATTGAGCACCTACAGAATTTGAATATATTTCATTCAAGTCAACTGGTAGTGAACCAGAATTTAGTAAATCTGCAATTTGTTTTGCTTTTTCTACGCCTTCTTCACCATTAAAACCACCTGAAATTTCAACGCTATCGGAGTTTATCGGTTGATCAACCGAAGCTGCAGAAACATATTTAGGATCTTTCTTATTCATTTCTTTATGATAAGTGTCACCTTTTTCATGATCTAGCCATACGACCATAACATTTTCATCTTTTTTAGAAATTTCTTCAGTTACTTTTTTAAATTTAGCACTATCTTTCAATTTAAATGTAACCGCTGGCTGATTCGTATTTTGTTTAAATTCTTGTTTTGCAGATCCTTGCTGAATATCTTTACCAGTTAGTTTGATATTATCATCAGCATCACGAATTGTTAAATTCGCTTGAGAAGATAATATCTCACGTGCTTGTGATTGGTTTTTAACACCGGCAAGTTGTACGCGAATTCTATTTTTATCTTCTACTTGTATCTTAGGTTCCGAAACCCCTAAGACGTTCACACGATTTTCAAGCGTTTTAGCCGTAGCTTTTACCGCTTTATCGTCTATTTTATCACCTTTTTGTAAAGGATCTACTTGGTATAAGACTTCAAATCCACCTTGCAAATCAAGACCAAGATTAACATCCTTAACTACGCTCTTATACGTGAGTCCCATGCCTGCAAACAGGAGCACTACAAGTAATATAAACGCAACTATTCGATTACTTTTCTTCACTTGAACACCTCATTCTAAGCTTATGTTTTAAGAATACGCTTCTAATATCAATTATTGCAAGTTTTATTAAACTACGCTAAATTATCTAAACGACCTATATATCTTAACATATTACATCCTGTGTAAAAACTAACTCTATTAAATATTGTGAGAAAATTTAATTGTAAGCGTTACAATTATAGAATCTATTCGTATTAAATGTTTTAAAGATATAGGCATATGATGCGTAAGATATACCTTAAAGTATAACATGACCTGAATAAAATGGCCTTTAAGTAAATGAAGTTATGTCATTTATTTTGAATATTTAATTAGAATTAAATAAATAAAACAAATATTAAAAATAGCATTTGGTGTTTATTATGTTGAATAAATCAATTGATAACAGAGCCAAATTTGGTTTGAAAGTTAACTTCACTGCTATTTCTAAAAATAACTATGCAAACATAAATAAACCTTAGGAGAATTATCCCCTAAGGTTTATTTATTTCAAAATTAATACATTCCCATGTATCAATACATTATTTATTATGAAGGATCAACTTGTTTGATAGCAGGTTTTTCTAAAGTGATTTCAGTACCATTACCATTTAAAGTTAATACAACTGTAGTTTCATCAACACTGCGTACAGTACCTTTGATACCGCCGATAGTTGTTACACGTTGGCCAGAAGTAACTTGGCTAATCATTTCACGATGCTCTTTAGCCTTTTTCTGTTGTGGTCTTATTAAGAAGAACCACATTAATACTAATAATAAAATTGGTAATATCAATGAAGTAAATTGCATTATTTTATTTCTCCCTTTTTAAAAGTTTTTTGGGTTTTCAACATTCAGTCCATACTGTTCAAAGAATTCTTCTTTAAAATCAAGAAGTCGATCTTCACGAATTGCTTGTCGGATATTTTCCATTAATTTAAGCAAGAAATGTAAATTATGATAAGTAGTAAGACGGATACCAAAAGTTTCTTCTGCTTTTATTAAATGTCTTATGTATGCTCTACTATAATTTTTACAAGTATAACAATCACAGTTTTCATCAAGCGGACTTAAATCTTCTGCATACTTAGCATTTTTAATAGTCACACGACCATGCGATGTCATACAAGTACCATTACGTGCAATACGTGTTGGTAACACACAATCAAACATATCCATACCTCTGATACTACATTCTATTAATGCATCTGGTGAACCCACACCCATCAAATAACGTGGTTTATCTTTCGGCATAAATTGTTCAGTATGCTTTACCATATCATACATAACTGGCTTAGGTTCACCTACAGACAAACCACCAATTGCGTATCCCGGAAAATCTAAAGCAACTAATTCTTCAGCGCTTTGTTTTCTTAGATCTTTATATTCTCCGCCTTGTATAATTCCAAACAAGGCTTGATCATCAGGTCTCTTATGTGCTTTAAGGCAACGTTCTGCCCATCTCGTTGTTCTTTCAATTGAGTCTTTCACATATTTATATTCAGCAGGCATAGGTGGACATTCATCAAAAGCCATCATAATATCAGAACCTAAATCATTTTGTATCTGCATAGCTTTTTCTGGGCTCAAAAACAATTTCGAACCATTTGTATGATGACGGAACTCTACGCCTTTTTCACTAATTTTCCTCAAATTACTTAAACTAAATACTTGAAAACCACCAGAATCAGTCAGTATTGGACCATTCCAGTTCATAAACTGGTGTAATCCCCCACTCTTTTTGATGATATCATTTCCTGGTTGTAACCACAAATGATATGTGTTTCCTAAAATGATTTTTGCTTCCATTTGATTTAATTCTTCTGGACTCATCGTTTTAACTGTCGCTTTTGTTCCAACAGGCATAAACATTGGTGTTTCAAAAGAGCCATGTGGTGTGTGCACGATACCTAATCTCGCACCGGATTGTTTACAAGTTTTAATATGCTCATACGTAACTGCTGGCATATAAACGCTCCTTTCATTCCCTAAATAATTAACATTGCATCTCCAAAGCTAAAGAATCTATATTCTGAAGAAACTGCTTGATTATAAGCATTTAAAATATTATCTCTCGAACTAAAAGCTGAAACTAACATTACAAGCGTAGATTTCGGCAAATGAAAATTTGTAATCAATCCATCAATAGCTTTAAAAGTAAATCCTGGGAAGATAAATATATCTGTCCAACCACTTTGTGCTACAAATTTGTCATTTGATTGCATAATTGTTTCTAATGTTCTTGTAGACGTTGTACCAACCGATATAATACGGTGGCCATTATCTTTCGTTTCATTTAATAGTTCCGCAGTTTCTCTATCCATTTGATAGTATTCGCTATGCATTTCATGGTCATCTATATTATCTACACTAACTGGCCTAAATGTTCCTAGTCCTACATGTAATGTGATAAAAGCAATATTAATACCTTTATCTCTAATATTGGCTAATAATTCATCTGTAAAATGGAGCCCTGCTGTTGGTGCCGCTGCAGAACCCGATGCTTTTGCATATACAGTTTGATAGCGCTCTTGATCATCTAAACGTTCCTTAATATAAGGAGGTAAAGGCATTTCGCCTAATTCATCTAAACGTTCTTGTAAGATGCCATCATAATGCAGTCTCATAATACGACCGCCTTGATCAAGCTCTTTTATGCACTCGGCAACAATTTTACCTTCACCAAAAGTTAATCTGTTGCCTACTTTAATTCTTTTAGCTGGTTTTAGTAACACTTCCCAATCATCACCCTCGATTTGAGTAAGCATCAACATTTCTACTTTTGCACCAGTCTCTTCTTTTAAACCGAATAGCCTTGCAGGCATTACTCTCGTATCATTTAATACAAGGGTATCTCCACTTTCTAAATAATCAATAACATTTTTAAACTGTTGATGTTCAATATTACCAGATTGTCTGCCAAGAATTAGCAATCTACTTTCATCTCTGTTTTTCAGAGGTGTTTGTGCAATTAATGATTCAGGCAAATGATAATCAAATGCTTCAATATCCAAACTTATTCCCTCTTTTCATTCTTCTTACTAAAATGCTCAAATGCATAAGGTGTCGCTTTACGACCACGGGGCGTACGTTCGATAAAACCCTTCTGAATTAAAAAAGGCTCATAAACATCTTCAATTGTAACCCGCTCTTCACCAATCGAAACAGCAATAGTATCTAACCCAACAGGGCCACCTTTATATTGCTCCAAAATACAATTCATCATTTTATGATCAATGTAATCCAATCCTTCATCATCAACTTGTAGCAATTGCAATGATGCTCTTGTGGTTGCAATACAGATTAATTCGTCATCATTGACTTGTTGAAAATCACGAACCCGCTTTAATAACCTATTGGCTACCCTAGGTGTACCACGACTACGTTTCGCTAATTCTATAGCGCTTTCCTCATCAATTGAAGTACCAAGTACTTCTGCAGTACGCACAATAATTTCTTTTAATTCATGTTCTTTATAATATTCTAATCTGAGGTGCACACCAAACCTGTCTCGCAATGGGGCCGTCAAACTACCAGCACGAGTCGTCGCACCAATTAATGTGAATGGTGGTAAGTCTATACGTATACTACGCGCTTCTTCACCTTTGCCTATAACAATATCTAGAAAGAAATCTTCCATAGCTGGGTACAAAACTTCTTCTACCACACTGCTTAGTCTATGAATTTCATCTATAAATAAAACATCACCAGGTTGTAAACTAGAAAGAATTGCAGCTAAATCTCCTGGCCTTTCTATCGAAGGCCCGGAAATCGTTCTAATGTTAACATCCATTTCATTTGCAATAATGTTAGACAAAGTCGTTTTACCTAATCCAGGGGGGCCGAATAATAGCACATGGTCTAATGGCTCTTGTCTAATTTTAGCTGCTTTTATAAACACCTCTAAATTCGATTTAATTGTTGATTGACCTATGTACTGACGTAATTTAGTCGGTCGCAATGAAAATTCAAATGAAGATTCCTCATCATGTATAGATTGATCTACCATTCTATCGTCCATTGATTACACCCCTTTAAAATATTATTTGTAATTATGATATCAATAATTGCAGTCCTTTTTTAACTGCATCATCTACAGATTCGAACGAGTCTTTAGCTAATGCTTTTTCTACTTTTGTTAGCTCTCGTTTTGAGTATCCTAACGCTTCCAATGCTAAAAGTGCTTCTTTAATAATCGGTGTATTATCACTAAGTGAAGCTTCAACATTTAATATTTGGCTACTATCTACTTCGTTTATTTGAACTTTTCCTTTAAGATCTAATACGATTTGTCGTGCTGTTTTTTTACCAATACCAGGGAATTTTGTTAAATAGGCATCATTTTCGTTCTCTATAGCTATCTTAACTTCATTAGGCGAACTACTAGCTAATATAGCTAACGCAGATTTTGGTCCAATACCTGTTACTTTAATTAAGCTTAAAAACATATCTTTTTCTTCTTGATTTATGAATCCATAAAGAAGTTGAGCATCTTCTCTAACTATTAATGACGTATGAATTACAACTTCTTGTTCCATAAATTTTTGAAAACGGTAAGAATTGGGCGTTTGAATTTCGTATCCTACACCTGAGGCTTCTACAACCACGTGTGTAGGGTTCAAAACTGCTAACGTCCCCTTTATATATGCATACATAGTTACACTTCCTTATATAGTCATACTAATTAATTCTACTTTAGAAACGTGATCAATAACTCGCAACGCTTCCATAACATCATCAATTTCTAAATTTGTACCTTTAGCATCTAATGAAAGTGTAATCGTTGCTCTACTTTCCATTGGTATACTTTGATGAATTGTTAATACTGACAAACTTAAACTTGATAAAGTATTTAAAACTTCTGCCAACATCCCTACGATATCATTCACATATAATATTAATGTGAATTCACGTGTAGACTCCATTTTTTCATCAATAGGGAATATTGTATCTCTATATTTATAAAAAGCACTTCTTGATAAATCGAATTGTTTAACTGCTTCAAATATGGACAGTGACGGATCATTTTTTAAAACTTCTTTAATTTTTAAGGTTTTTACAACAGATTCTGGTAATACATCCTCGCGAATTAAGTAAAACTTTTTATAATCTTTTTTGTCCATTTTCAAGCACTCCTATTCAACGAATTCAAATTCTCCACCAAGGATTCTAACAATATCTCCATTTTTACATCCGCGTGCTCTCAATGCTTCATCAATACCCATAGAACGCATTTGACGCGCAAATCTACGTACAGCAGGGTCACTATTAAAGTCAGTCATTTTGAACATTCTTTCGATTGCTTTACCACTTACAACGTATGCAGCATCATCATCGCGTGTAATTGTGAATTTATCTTGACTAGGTGTATGTTTGTAAATCACTCTATTAACACCTAAATCTTCTTCTTCATCTTTACTAAAGTCAATGTCTTTTACTTCTTCTAATTTGTCTGCTATAGCATAAAGCAGTTCATCAATATGGTCATGCATAAATGTTGAAAGTGGGATAATGTGCACAGAATCATCATTCAAAGCTTCTTTAAATGCTTTTAAATTCTCTTCTGCGTTAGGCATATCCATTTTATTAGCAACCACAATTTGAGGTCGCTCCTCTAAACGATGTTCGTAGGCATTTAATTCCTCATTAATAACTTTATAATCTTCATAAGGATCACGACCTTCAGATCCACTCATATCTACCATGTGAACTATTACTTTTGTACGTTCAACGTGTTTTAAAAATTGATGTCCTAATCCTACACCTTCAGACGCACCTTCTATTAATCCTGGTAAGTCTGCCATTACAAAACTTCTTTGATCCTTCGTAGAAACTACACCAAGATTAGGTTTAATTGTTGTGAAATGGTATGCACCTATCTTAGGTTTAGCTTTAGATACAATAGATAATAAAGTAGATTTACCTACACTTGGGAAACCTACTAACCCAACATCAGCTAGCAATTTTAATTCTAAGGTAACGTCAATTTCTTCACCAGGTTCACCATTTTCACTGAAATCTGGTGCTGGGTTTCTAGGAGATGCAAAACGTGAATTTCCTCGACCGCCTCGACCACCTTTAGCCACTACTGCACGTTGACCATTTTCAACTAAATCAGCTAAAACCTCTTCTGTTTCAACGCTTTTAATAATCGTACCAGGTGGAACTTTTAATACGAGTTCCTCCGCATTTTTACCATGCATATTACTACTTTGACCGGCATCGCCTCTTTTGGCCTTGAAATGTGTTTGGTATCTAAAATCTAATAATGTTCTCAAACCTTCATCTACTTCAAATATAATAGATGCACCATCGCCACCATCACCGCCAGCTGGACCACCGAATGGAACATATTTCTCTCTACGATATGCTGTTATACCGTTACCACCATCACCTGCTTTAAGTGATATTTTTACTTGATCGACAAACATGATTTCACCTCTTTTTCTTAAAATTTATTTTTTTATATCATTCTGTATATTATATCATTATCTCATTAACTAGAAAATAAAGACAAAAAATAAACACCAGAAGTGATCACTTCTGGTGTTAACGATGACAAATTACTCAGCTGCTGCGTAAACAGAAACTTGTTTTTTGTCGCGACCTTTGCGTTCAAATTTAACCACGCCGTCGATTTTAGCGAATAATGTATCGTCGCCACCACGACCTACATTTTCACCAGGATAAATTTTAGTACCACGTTGGCGGAATAAGATTGAACCACCTGTAACGTGTTGACCATCAGCACGTTTAGCTCCTAAACGTTTAGAAACTGAGTCACGTCCGTTTTTTGTAGAACCAAGTCCTTTTTTAGATGAGAAGAACTGTAAATTTAATTTTAACATTATGATTGCACCTCACTTATAGTTTAATCTGATATTTTCTTTATACTCTTCTTCAATGGTTTGCAACGAAACTAACATTGCTTGAAGAATTAACTGCGCTTGTTCATTAGAAGTATCTACACTTCTAATATGGAAATGTCCACCGTCATCATTGTAATCAATATCGGGCTTCTCATTTGTTAATCCCATTATAGCATTAACACTTCCGAAAAGCACTGCGGATGCACCTGCACAAACTATATCATGTCCATATTCGCCATGTTCTGCATGGCCATCCATGATAACATCAGTGATTTGACCGACATCGTTCAATGTAACATCAACAGTAATCATAATTATGCGTTGATTTTGTCGATTGTTAATTTAGTGTAAGGTTGACGATGACCTTTTTTACGTTTTGAGTCTTTACGACGTTTATATGTGAATACAGTAATCTTCTTACCGCGACCTTGTTTCTTAACAGTAGCAGTAACTGAAGCACCTTCAACAGTTGGCGCACCAACTTTAACTGCGTCTCCACCTACAAATAATACTTTGTCAAATGTGAAAGAGTCACCTTCGTTAACATCTAATTTCTCAACAAAGATTTCTTGTCCTTCTTCTACTTTAACTTGTTTTCCACCTGTTTCAATAATAGCAAACATACTTTGCACCTCCTATAATTTAAGTCACGCCAAATTTAGGTGACATACATGTTCTTTAACCTAAATCCGAGCGGTTGTATGTAGCTAAA
The DNA here is from genome assembly GCF_054031535.1 of Staphylococcus sp. mip270_02. NCBI lineage: Bacteria > Bacillati > Bacillota > Bacilli > Caryophanales > Staphylococcaceae > Staphylococcus > Staphylococcus sp. mip270_02. The sequence continues at coordinate 1,645,980 of NZ_CM132934.1, read as the reverse complement.
AACTACTCAACTACTGCATTTTAGCATTAGGCTTTCTTACTGTCAATCTTCAATTGCACTTTTCTAAAGAATTTAGTAATAATCGGATAGAAAATAATAAGTAATATAAAATTAAGCACCAATGTAGGAATTAATCTATACAACACAAAATCAAATAAATTAAATGCTATCAACCCCAATATGCTATAAATAGTAGCTACATAAATTTCTAAGAAAATTGTACTTAATAATACTATAAAGAATAACATTGTATAGTCTCTATAAAATGTTTTGAAGAAAAAGTCTTGAATTACAACGAACAGTATATAACCAAATAAATACAAGCCATAAAAACTACCAAAATATAAATCAGTAATTAGGCCTAACACCGTAGATAATATAATAGCTACACCAAAACTTCTGTGAACACATATTATTAGTAAATACATTAAAGTCAAGTGTGGAACAAAAATTATGTCTTTCGTGCCAATTTGCATTGGTATAATTAACCCAATTGCAGTATCAATATAAAATAATACAATACCGATAAGAAAGTAGTATAACGCACGCATTAATTATCACCACTTTCATTATCCGGTATTGTCTTAGGGTCTCTTTTAGCTACATATACATGATTTAAATCTGATAAATTAGCAGCTGTTTTAACTCTAACTTCTTTTGATAAGCCATATTCATCATTTTCTACTTTTGAAACTTCACCTATGTATATACTACTTGGTAATTGATCAGCTAAACCACTTGTAACAACCTTATCTCCTTTTTTCACACTGTCTTTATTATTAATATCAGTAATAATAAGTTCTTCATTTTTAGAATCATAATGATCGATTAACCCAAATACATTTTTATCATCATGTTGAATATTTACTGATAAACGGTTAGCGCGTGTGTTTGTTGAAATTAAATCAACTTGTGAGGAAAATTGATTTACTTTAGAGATTCGACCTACCAATCCTTCTGAAGTCATCACAGCCATATTATTTTTTATACCATCTTTAGCACCCTGGTTAATAACTAGTGTATTCATCCATTGATCTGGATTTCTAGATAATACTGTACTAGAAATTGGTTCGAATTTAGATATATCTTCTATATCTAATTCTTTTTTATACTTTTTGTTTTCTGATTTCAGTCTTTCGTTTTCAGCTTCTAATTGTTTAACCTTGCTTTGTTGCTCTTTTGAACTATCTTTTGCAAAAAGGTTATTGATTGAACCTGTTACGAAATGAACAGGATAACTAACCGCCTTTTGACCGAATGCAACTGAATCTCCTACGTATTGTTCTACTGGTGATTGTGATTGCGAACGTAAAGATACACCAATTAAGGCAATAAATACAATGATTGCACATAAAATAACAATCAACTTGTTGTTTTTAAAAAACTTTGACAACCTAAACACCTCTATTACCCGACTATTTTACTACTTGATATTATTTTATATTACTCATAGATCGAAATAAAGTAGTAACCTTATTATTCACAAATTAAATTCTAACCACTCATTTAATATATTAAAGCTAGAACAAATATTGCTGAGATTCTACTTTAAAACATAAAATGTAGTGTTAATTTGTATTATAACAAGTTTCAAAGTAAATAGTGTACTAAAGTCTTAGATTTTCCAATTTTTTAAATCCAAAATTATGTATATAAGTTAAATGTGTTTTTAAATAAAAAAGGAAAAAGGAAAAATTGCTATGATAATAAATTTATGCTAGTTAAACAGTGAGTTTTATTATTTTTCCAACCATTTATATTCTCACGCTTTTGCCCTTAGACAGTTTACGTTTATTTATCATTAACTATACATTAACGTTTTGTATAAAAGCAAAAAAGCTGACACATGAAATCATGTCTCAGCTTTCGGTATACTTTTTACAACAGTACTAGAATGGAAATTGCGTTTTCGATTATTGTAAATTTTAAATTTAGACCTGTCCAACGTCAAGTCATTGAATATCCGCTAAAATTTTAAATTTCAGTTTCGATTCAAATAAATTCATTTCTTAGAAATAATTTAACGTCCATTAGTTTCAGCAAAAATATAATTATTTTTCTTCTGCGTCGTTTTTTTCTGTTTCAGCAGATTTTTCAGCTTCTTTTTCGTCTTCTTTATATAAAGTTTCTTCTTTACGCCAACGTGCGAATAGATTTTGTGCTTTTGCTTGTTCATCTACTTTTTTATCTTTAGACTGTTCACTCATAATTGACACCAACCTTTTACGTTTTTACTTATATAAGGCTAACGCATTTTTGCTGAGAATTCAAACCACTTACTCGTATTTAGATGGTGGCTGTAGTTCAATATGCTCCCCAAGTTGATTTAGGTCTTGCTCCATTTCTATTTCAGTTTTATAAACACGAATGGAGTCTGAACCAAATTTATAAATTATAAATTCATCGCCACGTTGGCCTGCTAGATATTTATCGCTATACCCCATTCTACCAATTCCTGAAACAGACATAAATTCTTTCTTATCTATCCAATCAAATACATTTTTAGCCTGACTGCGAGGGACATTTTTCAAAATATCATTGTCTTCTACAGAATAACGTTGACCACCTGTTAAACCACCTTCTGATTGGGTGTTGCTCGTAGGTGGCTCATTATTATGTACTGGGTTCCATTGCTGGTCTTTTAAAAACGGCGCATATTTCAACGCGAAGAATACAATGATTATAATTGCTATAATAGCTATAAAGTTTTTAATAATACTAAATATAAACCGCATGAACCACCCTCCCATAATTTCACCCTATATTATAAAATCAATTAATTTAAATATCATCAGTCTGTAGTAGTATCCAAAAGTTAACGATAGACTGATGCATACATGCTTTTTTCATAGTACAATTATGTACAAAGGGAGTGAAATATAATATGAGTATTATATCTATAATCCTACTTGCCCTCTTAGTTATATTATTATTTAGAGTAGGTTTATCAATTTTAAGATTTTTAATATACGTTGGAATTATTGTATTATGTATATATCTAGGTTATCAAGGTATTCTTTGGATAATGGAAAACTTTAATAATTACTTTAGTTTTATATAAACAACACAATCTATGCATGTTATCACAGATATAGATTATTCCAGTAGCAGACTATAGTATTACTTAAATATACTTGTAATATTATAATTTGGTTGTTCAGACGGAGCAAGGAATCAAAAATGGATTCCTTGCTCCGTTTTTTTTAACATTCAACTATAGTTACATCTATGGAAATTGAGATGTTAAACATATTTCATAATCAAAAATATTTTCTAACCTTAATATAAAAACTAATGTTTCACAAACATTATAGTTATTTTTTGACATTATTTGATAGCACTTGATAAAAATAATAACAAGCACACAATAATAATGCCCATATAACAGCTATAATCAATGAACCTATTAAATATAACCAAAAAGATGTGTGATTCGTACTAAAAATAAAGAATAGCATAGTAGTTAATAAGACACCTACAACTGAAATAACTACTGTTTTTTTAGTACTGTTAAAATCAATAGGCTTTTTAATTCTAACTAATTGCATTAAATAAACTACCGGCAGTAACAAACCAATCAATAATATCGTTCCCACTTGATAACGCCTCCTTAATTATCAACTTGATTATACCGTAACTGAGTGAGTACAGAAAGCCAAAATTAATACTAAAGCATGCAATAAAAATATAATAATGCGTTAATCAGTCTATGCGTTTATGTAAGCAACTTCGTATATCATGTTTTAATCAAAATAGCCGTCCTCTACCATACTCATATAAGTATGATCTCCAATAATAATATGGTCCAGTAAATCTATTCCTAGAATTTCTCCACATTCTCTTAATCTATCAGTTGTCCTAATATCTTCTTTGGACGGTGTAGTATCACCTGATGGATGATTGTGAAGCACCACAATTGCATTACTTGCACATTTTATAGCTTCGCTAAATATTTCTCGAGGATGAACGATTGATGAATTTAATGTTCCAATAAATATTGTTTTCTGCTTAATAACAACATTCTTAGAATTAAGAAATAACACAATAAACTTTTCCTGAGTTAAATGCTCCATTTTTCCCATCATAAAATTAGCAACATCTTGAGGACTAGTAATTTGTATCTTCTCATCTAAACTCCCCGAATGCATGCGTTCCCCTAGCTCAAAAGCAGCTTTTAGAATCAATGCTTTATATAAACCAATTCCCTTCACTTTATTCAAATCATTGATGGATAATGCCTTTAACTGTTTTAAACTTTCTACTGACTTTAACAATTCATTAGCTATATCTAAACTTGAAAACCCTTTTCTACCTGTATTAATTAAAATGGCTAGTAGTTCACCATCAGATAAATGTGCAGGTCCATTGTTTAACAATCTTTCTCTAGGTTTCTGATTATTGGCGAGTTCTTTTATTTTCATTTTTAAAAACCTCCAAAGTTTAAATTTTGAGATGTTATAAGCATTATATTAAATGCGATATAAATAAAAGGAATAAGTGGAATTCTTGCTCTTTCATTACGAGAAACAAGTAACACGAGCAAAGCAAAAACACCACCACAGATAAATGTAAACAAAAGAGTGATTAAAAACTCTGAAGATGCTAAAGCTAAAGCTAGCAAAGAAAAGATAATTATATCTCCATAGCCAATGGCATTATGAAATAGTAAATAAAATATATGAAGCAAGCTCGTTACGAAGAAAAATGACATGATATGAATTGGAGTAATAAAACAAATGCAAATAGCAAAAACGACTACCACATGCAAAGGAACTGTGTATGTCTTAATATCAAATATAGAAAAGGTGAGGAGGAATAAATAAATTAGTATTAAAGTAGTGTTGTCAATCGTTAGTTTGTGAGGTAAATAAATCATGTAAAATACAGGAATCAAAGAAAGAAACTCCCCAAGCAGATAAAAAACACTTATTCTGTGATTACAGCATTTTGAAGTGCCTCTTAAAAAAATAAAGCTTAAAATTGGTATTGTTTCTATTATAGTTATTTTTTTGCGACAATAATCACATCTTGAACGGGTTGTGAGATAACTTATTTTCAGGTTTTCTACAAAACATAGCTGATATAAAAAACTAAATAATATAGGACAAATTAAAAGCAGCGTTATCAACACTTCACCTCCTAACAAATATTATAGCATCAATCCATAATACCAATAAGAAAAATAACACTATTGAAATAATTTCAACAATGCTCAATCAACAAACCAAATTTTGTATATAGTTTAGTTTGTTGATTGAGCATTATCACCACATATTATTTCATTAATGAATTATATTTTAGAATAATAAAACCAGCTCAACAATATAATGAGCTGGTTTTATAAGTATAAAGTTACTAATAGTTTTAATTTTGTAACATTAATAAAAATGAATCATTCAAAAAAAGGTTTTAGCATCTAATCTTGTTGAATTTCATCGACAGTTTCTTCTACTTCTTTTCTGGATATCTTCTCTCTACCATTTTTCATTGCTGTAAGTGATTTGTGAGCCAGCGCTAATGGTAAACGACAAAAGAGTAAAATGGTTTTTTTATTAATATCTTTCATATATGCATCTGCTTTAGCTAAATTATCTTCAGCATATTTAAACAAATCATCACGTGTCCAATCATCCGGTACAAAACTTACACCACGTTCTGCTAAATCTTCTTGTTCATTTCTAAGAATGTTAACAGCTTGCAAGCCTCGTCCGTAACCAATTGCCAATTCCCTATCTGTTTTAACATTTGCACATAAGTCCCACAATTGCGAGAGCATGACACCGACAAGTCCCGCTACATAATATGTATAATCATCTAAATCATCCTTGGTATGGATGTCCCAGTTTGCTTTAGCCCATTTTGCCATACCAAATGCCATTTCGCTAGAAGCCTCTAATACAATTGATACTGTCTTATTTGGACAAGCTTCTATCCACTCACCTAATCTTAAAGTGACTTCAGGCATTTTATCCTTCACGGGTTCAAGAATTTGCATGTATTTCGCTTCATCAAAAGGAGCTTTAAATAACTCACTTACTTGCATCAGTATTGAATGTTTTAAATCGTTATCCAATTCCTCGTGATCTTCAATTTCATCTATTGCTCTTAATACTAAATAAGCAGATGCTACCGTATGTTTTAACTCTTTTTCTAAAAAAGTTATCGGAATATAAAAAGTACGACTTGTTTCTTTTAAAACACGCATTGCATCTTTTGGGAATTTCTTTTCAGTCATTTTAATCTAATACCTCCCCTTTTTTAAATATTATCATATAATTACAAAATAAAATAGGAAATGCTTGTCACCTAATTTAATCAAAATAGACTCGTCAAAAAATTGACAAACCTCAAATTTTCAAACTAACTTTTACTCTTTATTAAAATTATATTTAGATATCATTTTTCTTTTATTTAACACAAAAATAAGCGAATGATTCAACAACCTATCGAACCGTTCGCTTATTTATTAAATATATATTTAACTAAAATTAACTTTAGCTTTTACTTCACTTATAAAGTACAAGCTTCCAGTAATAATTAAACCGTCGCCTTCATATGATTCGATAAACTTCACATAATCATCAACAAGTACTTTTTGATCAAATCGAACTTCATCAAAAATCGTTTCTTTTGTTAAAGCTTTCGGAAAATCAAAATCTGTTATATAGAATGTAGAAGCAATCGTTTTTAGTTGATCCACCATAGCATTTAAAGGTTTTCCTTTGATTGCAGAAAATAAAATATCAATATTTTCAGTGTGATAATAATTTTTCATCGTACTTATTAGCGCCTCTACACTTTCAACGTTATGTGCGCCATCGACAATCATCAAAGGACGTTCTTTCACTTGTTCAATTCGACCAGTCCAACTCACCGATTCAATACCATCAATCATTTTATTGAAATCTAAATCAACGATATCTGACTCATTTAATTCAATAAGTGCGGTAATTGCTAACGCGGCATTTTCTTTTTGGTGTTCACCTAACATATTTAATAAAAGCGTCTCAAGTTCATAATCTTTATAGCGATAAGTGAATTCTTCATCTTCAGAGATAACACTAATATCTCTATCCAACTCAATTCCTTCAGCATTTTGTTGTTCAACATAATCACGAATAACTTTAAGCGCTTCTTCGTTTTTCACAGCATAAATAATAGGTGTGTTTGGTTTTACTATCGCACCTTTGTCTTTTGCAATATCTACATACGTGTCGCCCAATATATCAGTATGGTCTAAACCTATACTTGTCAATATTGATAAGATTGGTTTAAAAACATTGGTAGAATCATTTTTAATACCTAATCCCGCTTCAACAATTACAAAGTCAACTGGGTGGATTTCACCAAAATATAAAAACATCATCGTTGTAATAATCTCAAATTCGGTTGCAGTTCCAAGGTCAGTTTCCACTTCTAAGGCTTCGCTTACTGGTTTTACTCTTTGAACTAATTTAACAATATCATCATCACTTATTGGTAGACCATTCAAACTAATACGTTCGTTGAATGTTTCAATAAATGGCGATGTGAAAGTGCCCACATCATATCCGTTATCAACAAGTGCTGAACGTAGATACGACACCGTGGACCCTTTGCCATTTGTGCCACCAACATGAATACCGTTTATATTAAATTGGGGATTATTTAGTCTATCCAACATCCACTCCATACGTTTGACGCCTGGTTTAATACCAAATTTAGTTCGTTCATGTATCCAATATAAGCTATCTAGGTAATTCATTTTAAGGACTCCTATGCTTTTAATTGATTAATTCGTAATTTAACACCGTCATATTTCTCTTGATATGTTTGTTTCTTCTCACGTTCTTCATTAATAACTTTTTCAGGTGCTTTATTGACGAAGTTTTCATTTGCTAATTTCTTATTCACGCGATCGAGCTCTTTTTCCCATTTCAAGAGTTCATTCTCTAAACGCTCAATTTCTTTATCCATATCTATTAGACCTTCCAATGGTAACACAACTTCACCAGCAGTCGTAACAGAGGTCATGGCTTTTTCAGGAATTTCAATATCCATATCAATTGTCAATTCACTTGGATGACAGAATCTATCAATATAATTCGAATTGTTTAACAATGTCTCTTTGATATTATCATCTTTTGCTTTAATAAAGATTGGAATTGCCTTTGAAAGCGGCGTATCTACTTCAAGACGTGATTGTCTAACTGATTTAATAATTTCAACAAGTTGTTGCATCGTTTCTTTACTGTCATCAAATGTGAGTTCGTCATTCACTTTTGGCCAAGATGCGTTTACAATTGTTTCACCTTCATGAGGTAAGTTTTGCCATATTTGCTCAGTAACAAATGGCATAAATGGGTGTAACATTCTCATTGTGTTATCGAGAACATACGTAAGTACTGAACGTGTAACTTGCTTTTGCGCTTCATCTTCACCGTTCATAGGTATCTTACTCATCTCGATATACCAATCACAGAATTCATCCCAAATAAAGTTATAAAGAGTACGACCAACCTCACCAAATTCATATTTATCACTTAAATCCGTAACATTTGCAATGGTTTCATTTAATCGAGTTAAAATCCACTTATCTGCAAGAGAAAGGTTTCCTGATAAGTCTACATCTTCTACCTTAAAGTCTTCACCAATATTCATAATACTAAATCTCGCAGCATTCCATATTTTATTAATGAAATTCCATACAGATTCAACTTTTTCAGTAGAATAACGTAAATCATGACCAGGAGATGAACCTGTAGCAAGGAAGTATCTTAAGCTGTCTGCACCATATTCATCAATGACATCCATAGGATCCACACCATTGCCAAGTGATTTACTCATCTTCCTACCGTCTTCTGCACGGACTAATCCATGTAATAATACATCGTTAAAAGGACGTTTTCCAGTAAATTCTAAACCTTGGAATATCATTCTTGCAACCCAGAAGAAGATAATGTCATATCCAGTTACTAATGCATTAGTTGGGAAGTAACGTTGGAAGTCTTCTGCTTCTGTATCTGGCCAACCTAATGTTGAAAATGGCCATAAAGCACTTGAGAACCAAGTATCTAATACGTCTTCATCTTGAGTCCAATTTTCAATATCTTCAGGTGCTGATTCACCCACATAAATTTCGCCCGTTTCTTTATGGTACCAAGCTGGAATTTGATGCCCCCACCAAAGTTGACGTGATATTGTCCAGTCTCTAATTTCTTCCATCCAACGATTAAAAGTTTTTTCAAAACGTGCAGGAACAAAATCAATTCTATCGTCTGTTTTTTGATTATCTAGTGCTTGCTCAGCAAGTGGTTTCATTTTAACAAACCATTGTGTTGATAAATACGGTTCTACAACTGCGCCAGAACGCTCTGAATGACCTACTGAATGTTCATGTGCCTCAATTTTAATAACAAGGTCTTCAGCCTCTAGGTCTTTCACTAATTGCTCACGACAATCAAATCGATCCATGCCTTGATACTTACCAGCTTTATCATTCATTTTGCCTGATTCATCCATTACGATAATGCGTTCTAAATCATGGCGATTTCCTATTTCAAAGTCATTAGGGTCATGTGCTGGTGTTACTTTCATTGCACCACTACCAAATTCAATATCAACATATTCATCTGCTAATATAGGTAGTTCTCTACCAATGATAGGTAAAATTACTTTCTTCCCAATAACATCTTTGTAACGTTCATCGTTAGGGTTTACGACAATCGCAGTATCACCTAACATTGTTTCAGGACGTGTTGTAGCAATTTCAATAAATCCATCACCATCTGCATATGGATATTTAAAATGGTAAAACTTACCTTCAACATCTTCATGTATTACTTCAATGTCAGATAAAGCAGTACGTGCGATTGGATCCCAATTTATAATATATTCACCGCGATATATTAAACCTTTATTATACATATCCACAAATACTTTTTTCACAGCTTTACTTAAACCTTCGTCTAACGTGAAACGTTCTCTACTGTAATCTAAGCCTAGGCCAAGTTTCGCCCACTGTTCTCTGATAAAATTAGCGTATTCTTCTTTCCAATCCCAAGCTTGTTCAAGGAATTTTTCTCGACCTAAATCATGTCTTGATAAACCTTGCTCGTTTAACTTTGCTTCTACTTTTGCTTGCGTAGCAATACCTGCATGATCCATGCCTGGTAAATATAAAGTATCATAGCCTTGCATACGTTTCATTCGCGTTAATATATCTTGTAATGTAGTATCCCATGCATGCCCCAAATGTAATTTACCAGTTACGTTTGGTGGTGGGATTACAATTGTATATGTCTCTTTTGAACTATCTTCTGTCGCTTTAAAATAACCATTGTTAACCCATTGGTCATAACGTCCGGACTCGACTTCGTTCGGATTATATTTTGGTTTCATTTCCATTCGTTAAAATCCTCCTTAAAAATAAAAATATCCGCCCTATCAATATAGGACGGTTATTCCGTGGTACCACCTAAATTCAAGAAATTATAGTATAATTTCAAGCACTTAATTATATGATTAACGCTCAAACACGCTTTAGCCTATACTATAATTATTTAAAAGTATTATATTTCAGCTAAAGTTCAATGTGGGCTACCTTCAATAAGTAAAATTGTACATTTACACCAACCATGTACTCTCTTCTAAATTTCAGCTTATTTACTCTTCCCAGTAGACAATATTCTTTTACTTAATTATAGTATAATGGATGTTAAAATAAGTCAATGCACTGGAGTGAAATTTATGAATGAATGCGCATTTGGAACAAAAGATCCCCTTTACCTCCACTATCACGATGAGGAATGGGGACAACCTATTTATGATAGTTTGAAATTATTTAAATTAATTGCACTTGAATCACAACATGCGGGCCTTTCATGGTTAACTATTTTAAAGAAAAAAGAATCTTACGAACAAGCTTTTTATAATTTTGATCCAACTAAAATTTCAAAAATGACAACTGAAGATGTTGATCGATTAATGACTTTTCCCAATATCGTGCATAATCGTAAAAAGATAGAAGCAATAATTAGTCAAGCACAAGGTTATTTCAATATAGAAAAGGATTATGGAAGCTTTAGTGACTTTTTATGGTCTTTTGTAGATTATAAACCGATTGATTGCGCCTATGCTACACCAAGTGAACGCGTTACAGTAGATGACCGTGCTACAAAACTTTCAAAGCAACTTAAAAAATATGGTTTTAAATTTTTAGGTCCTGTTACTGTTTTTTCTTTTTTAGAAGCAGCTGGTTTGTATAATGCACATTTACAAACGTGCCCGAACAACCCCAATCATTATAAAGGCAAAGGTTTTGAGTAATATTTAAATTTCAATCTTCCCACAGTGTTTGCCCTTTTCTCGAAAATCTGCCTTTTTTTGCCCTTAAAAATGCCCACCTATTCACTTAGGTGGGCTTTTGCGTATTCGTATAGTTTACTAACTTTACATGTACTAGTAACACACAATAATATATAGGCAATTACTGAAGTAAATTAACCATCCTTAAATAACTGCTTTATTAAGAAACTAGCCAAACACAAAATTATAAATACTAAAACAATTGATAGTATATCGCTTGAAGTATATTTGGGTATAATAATAGCACACAAATAGGTAATAACTATGATGTATAATATAAACGCTAAAATTTTCATTATTTACACTACCGTTTTTATTTACAGCTTTGGAAGCATAGATACTAATAACAGAATGTGAAAAATTGGAAATCGCACCTGTTGCTGATACTGATATAACGGCTCCTAAGAAAGCCGCCGATTCGACTGTTCCAATTCGTAATAAATTAGTTGTTGCTGCAGGAGACAAATATAGATTCATTGTGCCATTTATTCCGTATGTAGCTTTAGTAACTCCGCTTTTTTAGCTGCTTCTGTGACCATTTTATTAGACGAAACTTTAGATTCTATTAAACCTTGCTTTACTAATTATTGATCAACTTCAGCATCAGATAGATATGTTACTGATTCTTCATTTTCAACTGTAACATGTTTTGCACCTTGAACACTTGGGTTAATTTGATTAACATTACTTTTTATGTTTTCTACTTCTTTAGATGAAGCATCAGTATCAGTTTTAAATGTTTCTTCATCTGTTCAATACTTTTCCGCTATACTTCGGTCAATGCCTTCAGTCGCAACAGTAAAAAAAGTTATTTTTCCTGATAATAAAAAAACACATTGATTTTGCATCATAATATTACTTAATAATTCATATAAAAAGCTAATAGAATCAACTACTTAGTATATTTTTATGTGATGTTATTAATAAACGTACTACCTAATACATCTCTTACATCATGTATAACTAAAAATGCTTTTTTATCTTCTTGGTAAACTAAATTTTTAATTTTAGTAACTTGAGATTGATGAACTACTACATAAAGCATGCCTGTCTCATTTTTTGAATATCCCCCTTTGCTAGGCAATATTGTAGTTCCTCTTCCGGTGAAATTATTAATTTTATCTGCTATCATTTCATTTTTTTCAGAAATAATAGTTACTGCTTTTTTAGGATTAAAACCTTCAATGATAAAAGATGTTGCTCTTTCAGTAATAAATAACATAATAATCGTAAATAACACATTTCTTAAAGGTAGAACAATTAAAAATGATAAAACTATTAAACTGTCTAATAAAAATATAGATTTAGACGTTTTAAAACCAAAATATTTATTAAGTATTCTAGCGATAACAGCTGGTCCACCTACTGTACTTCCTGTAGACAATACTAATCCTACACTTATACCAATTATCGCTCCACCAAACACCGAATTAATTACAAAATCATCAATCCCTAAATTCACGCTTTTAGTCAACTCTAAAAACAATGACAACGCTGTATTAGATATGACTGTATATATTGCTACTGTTTTACTTAAATATTTCCATCCAATAATAATAAGTACTATATTTATTATTAATGAAGTTAACGCTGGTGATAAACCCAGTGAATATTTCAAGGCTAAAGAAATACCAACAGTTCCTCCATCTCCTAAATTAGATCCTAGTAAAAACCCATTTACGCCAATAGCATTTATAAAAGTACCAACTAAACATATAATAATGTTTTTATAATGATTTACTATCATTGCCTTCATAAGTAATCCCTCTTTTTTAATAATTTATACGTAATATCATATTCAAATACTTAAAGGATATATTTTATATATTCTTTTTTATGTAAAACTAGCTCAACAAATTGAAAATTGAGCATTGTAGAAGTAATAGGTTACATACAGTTATATACCGGCCATAGAATAAATATAGCCAATCTTAGTATGTTTTTACTTCAAAAAAATACTTTTCAATAGCTCTCATTTGGTAGGATTAAATGAGAACATTGAAAAGTACATTTTTTATAACGAATAAGTTATTTATCTTGTTGGCTTTCTGAATACCACCATAATGAATCTTTAGGATTTTCAACAGCCACTTTAAATTCTTTTTCATTTGAAACAGTTGGATAAGAACCTTTTAATGATTGTTTTGAAGTATCTTTAAATAAAAATACTACAACTATAAGTCCAATTATACTAACAAATAACCAATAAAAGCCAGGCGCTAGATTGTTTCCAGTTTCATGTACTAACCAAGTAGCTACTAAAGGCGTAGTTCCACCGAACACGGATACAGCAATGTTAAATGTCCAAGATAACGTTCTATAACGAACGTTGGTAAAGAATAATGTTGGTAACGTACCCGGCATTGTACCTTCATATACAGATAACACGATGCCGATCATTAATAAGCCCATAAATAAGAAGGCTAAATTACCATTATTTAAAAACTGGAATGAGATTAATGAAAATACAATTCCTAATGTTAAACCTATACTGATAATTTTTTTATTACCAACTTTATCGCCTAATCGACCGAACATTATTGCAAATGGTAACATGATTATGAGTACCACTGCTGTAATTGGTGTGCTAATCGTATCTTTGATGCCTACATTTTCATCCAAATAAGAAGGCATATAACCTAACAATAAATAGTTTGTAATATTAAAGAAAGCAACAAAAACAATGCATAACAAAATGTCACGTTTATTATCTTTAATTATTTGTAAAATATTTTGTGTTTCTTCTTTACTGTCAGCTAAATCATTTTCAAAAATAGGTGATTCCTCTAAATGTGTTCTCAAATACAAGCCAAATAGTCCAATAGGAATACTAATGAAGAAAGGTATTCTCCATCCCCAACTTTCCATGCTACTGCTTGGTATTAACCAAAACATTATTGTCACTAATATTGAAGCAAGTATGTAGCCAGATAACGTACCTAACTCTAGTCCACTCCCTAATCTAATACGCTTATTATCAGGTGAAGATTCAGCAATATATACCATTGCACCAGCATATTCTCCACCAACAGAAAAACCTTGTAATATGCGAGCTAACAACAATATTATTGGCGCCCATATACCAATTTGATCATATGTAGGTAGAATACCTATTAAAAATGTCGAGAATGCCATTAATATAATCGTAGTTGTTAAAACGATTTTTCTTCCATATTTATCACCAATTTTACCAAAAAATATACCTCCGACTGGTCTAAGTAAAAAAGCAATAGCAAAAGTCGCAAATGTAAAAATCAATTTTATTTCATCATTATCAACTTGACTAAAGAAATTTTTACTTATAATCACTGCTAAATATGAATATAATGCAAAATCAAACCATTCCATAGCATTACCAATGCCAGTAGCAAATACGCTTTTTTTCGCTTGGTTAATGTCTACAGTATTAATTTTCCTTTTATTAAATTTCATGATACATACACTCCTTTTACTCACAATAAGACATTTTAGCACGTTTTAATTGCACGTCAATAAGCCAAATGATCCAAAAAGAAAATGTATTCGCTTACTCCTTAGAGCAATAATGTAAAGAATGTTTTAAAAATTTTTAACAAATTTTTAATTATAAATTCAAAATTACACATAAACACACAAATTATCATTATGTATTTTATAAAAAAATTAGCACTTCCATATTTAGAAGTACTAATTAAAAATTTTTATTTATTATTAAAGTGGAATATCCTAAAAGTTAGAAATATAAATAAAGACTTTAGTTTTAAGAATGTGATTTATTTCTAAACTTTAGGAAATAACTTAATAATGGTGCAATTAGAAATAGTATAAAGAATATTCTAAAGATGTGATAACTTGAAATCAATGCTACATCTGCACCAGTTTCAATTGCAACTAATACGATTTGACTCATACCACCTGGCGCAGCACCTAAAAACAATTCATTAACAGAATGGTCGGAAACCATTGCAATAAATAGCACCATTACAAAAGTTAAAAATATTAATAGTATATTTTGAAATGCAATTGCTACAGCGATTCTACCTTTCATTTGGTCTAATAATTTAGCAATTTGTATACCTATACGTATCATATAAATAACTTGTGCTGCAGCAATAATATAATTGTCTAAGGTAAATGTAACACCAGTTAATAAATTCCAACATATAAGTACTAATATCGGTGCAAGTAATTGTCTGGTCGGAAAATTAATTTTCCCCATAATGACATATACTAAAAATACTGCAAGTGCTAATAAAAGTATATTTGGAATAGTCAATGCTTCGGTTAGTGTATTGACCATACTACCACCTGACGAATGACTACCAACACTGTCTTGAAAGAAATACGAAATAAATGGCACAAGAATAACAACAAATATAATTCTTGATGTTTGTGTTAAACTGACGACCATAATATTCGCTTTCTTATTTTCCTCTGCCATTATAAGCATTTGACTTAACGCGCCTGGAATCACACTTAATATTGCAGTTTCAGTATTTACCTTAGCAATTTTTTTAAAGAAAAAGGCTATTATTAATGCAAGTCCTAATAGCATAACTGTGATTAATATAATAGTCAGCCAATCATCTTTGATATCAAAGATTACATTTTCGGTAAAAGTTGATCCTATTTGGACACCTAATAATACCAATCCAATTTGACTTAGCCAAAACGGCCATTCAACTTCCATGTGAAAGCATCTAACACAAATGACACTTGCAATTATAGGTCCAAACATAAATGGTAATAGTATATTTGCTGCATTTAAGATTAGACTTAATAAAATAGCTAGCAATAAAACGATGATATTATTTCTTAATTGTTTACTCATGTTCTCACAACTTTCGTAGTTATCGTCATACTTAACTGAGCTATCCATATTAAAACCCGATCAACGCATTGGTTGTTCGGGCATAATTTAAACTTTATACAATTCGACTTAGAGCAGTATCGAACGCTTCTATAGTTTGTTTAATATCTTCTTCGGTGTGCGCGGTTGAAAGAAATGTACCTTCAAATTGTGATGGTGGTAAAAATACTCCCTCATTTGCCATTTCTCTGTACATTTGACTAAACATTTCTAAATCACTATTGTTTGCTTCTTCAAAGTTTGTAACAGGCCCTTCATTCAAGAAATATCCTATCATAGAACCTGCTCGATTTACAGTGATTGGCACATTATGTTTTGCAAACACTGTTTTTAATCCTGCTTCTAATTGATCGCCTAATTTATTAAAATAATCATATGTTTCTGGTTTAAGTTGTACAAGAGTCTCATACCCACTAGTCATAGCTAAAGGATTACCTGATAAAGTACCAGCTTGATAGATATCACCTGCTGGGGCAATATGGTCCATGATTTCTTTTTTGCCGCCAAAGGCACCTACTGGTAGACCTCCTCCAATTACTTTACCTAAACAAGTTAAGTCTGGGGTCACATTAAAGTATCCTTGCGCACAATTATATCCTACTCTAAAGCCTGTCATAACTTCATCAAAAATTAATAATGAACCATATTCAGTTGTAATATCTCTTAGTCCTTGTAAAAAGCCTTCAATCGGTGGAACGACACCCATGTTACCAGCAACGGGTTCTACAATAACGCCTGCAATGTCGTCACCAAATTCTTCAAATGCAACTTTAATTGCCTCTAAATCATTATAAGGCACTGTAATTGTATTTTTAGCGATCCCTTTAGGCACGCCTGGAGAATCTGGTAATCCTAAAGTCGCAACGCCGGAACCAGCTTTAATTAGTAAAGAGTCACTATGACCATGATAACAACCAATAAATTTAATGATTTTATTTTTTCCAGTATAACCACGCGCTAAACGCAAAGTATCTAGTGTCGCTTCTGTACCAGATGATACCATACGTACCTTCTCAATAGATGGTACTCGATCTATAACAAGTTCTGCTAATTTATTCTCTTGTGTTGTTGAAGCACCAAAACTTGTACCCTTATCTACCGCCTCATGAATCTTATCAATAACTTGCTTGTTTTTATGACCTAAAATTAACGGTCCCCAACTTAGTACATAATCAATATAAGCATTGCCGTCAATATCATATATCCTTGAACCTTCACCATGATCCATAAAAATTGCTGGTGTATCTACAGATTTAAATGCTCTAACTGGACTATTTACACCACCAGGCATTAAATGTTCTGCTGCTTCCATTGCTTTTTCAGAATTACTGTAACGCATTGTATCCATCCTCCTATTGTTCTTCATCTAAATATCGACAAATATCTTTTGAAAAATAAGTGATAATCATATCTGCACCTGCACGTTTCATAGAAATCATTTGTTCCATAACCACTGCTTTTTCATCTATCCATCCATTAATTGATGCAGCTTTGGTCATACTATATTCGCCACTTACATTATATGCAACGACAGGTACATTTGTTGTATTTCTGACGTCTCTAATAATATCTAAAAAGCTTAATGCAGGTTTAACTATCATCATATCTGCACCTTCATTTAAGTCACTATCTAATTCTCTTAAAGCTTCTCTACGATTTGCTGGATCCATTTGGTATGTTTTACGGTCGCCAAATTGTGGTGCAGATTCAGCAGCATCACGGAATGGCCCGAAGAAACTTGATGAATATTTAATCCCATAACTCATAATAGGTATATTATGATAACCTGCTTGATCTAAGCCTTCACGAATCTCTGCTACAAAGCCATCCATCATATTACTTGGAGCAATGATATCAGCTCCTGCTTCAACTTGAGAGATTGCAGTTTTTACTAGTAATGGTAATGATTTATCATTGTCGACATCTTTCGTTTCTTCATTAATCACTCCACAGTGTCCATGGTCTGTATATTCGCATAGACATGTATCTGCTACAATTAGTAAATCACTATACATTGATTTTGCTTTTCTAGTGGCTTCTTGTATGATACCGTTATGATCATAAGCGCCTGTACCTACAGCATCTTTTTCATTTGGTACACCAAAAAACATAATACCTCTAATACCTAAATCATAAGCTTCTTTAATTTCCTCACCAAGTAAATTTAAACTTATTTGATATATACCTGGCATTGATTTGATTTCTTCTTTAACATTATCACGCTCTACAACAAAAATAGGATAAATTAAATCTTCTTTTCTTATATGTGTTTCACGTACCATACTTCTCATTGATTTACTACTACGTAATCTTCTGTGTCTATCAAATTGCATTTGTTTCCCAACTTTCTATTATTTTGCTAACTAATGATTCTAGCGTTTGAATTTCTGATACCGTGCCTTTAGCATGATATTGATGTAATGTTTCCAATGTTTGTAGACCAATTACAAAATAATGGTCAAAGTTCACTGTCATTTCATGATTAAAATAATAACGTACAGCTGATGAGCTTGCGAAAGCTACAGCATCTATTTCACCTTTTTTAATCATCATTTTAACATCATTGATATTATCAGTATGTGGAACTGGTTTATACAAGTCAATTTTCTGAACTATATAATTTTGATTATATAGTTCATCTTGTAACAAAGACCTTGCCGCATTACTGGAAGGCAACAATATTCTACTACCTTCTTCAGCACAAAACGACTCAAGAAATCCCTCTTGAGAATAGTCTTTTGGGCAGAAAGATACCTCCAATCCCAATGACTTACAGTAGTTCGCAGTTTTCTCACCAATAACTGCTATCTTACCCACATTAACATGTTTTAGATATGGTTGAAAAAACTTCACCGCATTTTTGGACGAAAAAATAAGCCAGTCATAGTTCACATTCAATAAATTTAAGTCGAATGATAATGCCTCTACACGGATAAATGGTCTGTGTATGATACATGCATCATTTCTTTTAAATTCACTGGTTTGTGTCATAACTATAACTGGTCTCATCATTTTCACCTCGAAGGATTATTGTTCTTCGTTTAGTGCTTTAATTATTTCGTAAGCGCCTTGCGCATTTAATACTTCAGTAACTTTTTCCCCGAGTTCAACTGGGTTTGTACCACGCTCTGTGTGTTCATAACGTTCTTTGCCATCAGGCGACATAATTAATCCAGTGAACTCAATTGTACCATCACTTTCTTTAGTTGCATAGCCACCGATAGGCACTTGGCAACTACCGTTCATACGAGTTAAAAATGTTCTTTCAGCAGTCACACATGAAGCTACATCATCGTTGTGAACTTTGCTTAATAAATCTAGTAACTCTTTGTCATCTGAACGACACTCAATACCTAAGGCACCTTGTCCAATTGCAGGGATTAATGTTTCTTTATCTAAGTAAGTCGTGACGATATCATCAGACCATCCCATACGTTTAAGACCAGCAGCAGCAAGAATAATAGCATCATAATCTTCAGTTTCCAATTTACTTAATCGCGTATCAATGTTACCTCGAATCCATTTTATTTGTAAATTCGGGTATTTTGCCAAAATTTGTGCGCCGCGGCGCAACGAACTAGTACCTACAATACTATTATCTGGAAGTTCATCCAATTTAATGTGATTTTTAGCTATATAGGCGTCATATGGATTTTCACGATCTGGTATACAACCTAATGTTAAACCTTCAGGTATAACGCTTGGTACATCTTTTAAAGAATGAATCGCCATATCAATTGAATGGTCGAATAATTCGTTTTGTATTTCTTTAACAAATAATCCTTTGCCGCCAACTTTTGATAGCTGTTTATCTATTATTCGATCACCTTTTGTTACTATTTCTTTAATCTCAATATCTAACTCAGGCTCTATTGCTTTTAATTTATCTATAAACTGTTGGCTTTGTGTCATAGCTAATTTACTTCTTCTTGAACCAACGACTAACTTACGCATCATGCGCAACCTCCTAAAAATACAACTATTTATCATTTAATTTTTATAATTATATCCCTGTCCATTGATGAAAATCAGAAACATGTGAAGCAAAAAATAAATTTATCATACTCAAACAAAATAAGATGATATTAAAATAAATTAATTTATGTTTAGTTAACATATGCTTCACTCTAAAAATGATATAAATGCCATATAGCAAAGTGATAACTATCGACATAACCACTTTAGGATCAATCAAAATATTTAATCCTAAAGCATTGAATCCCCACTGAGCACCTAAGATAATACTTAAAATGATAAATAAAAAACCAATTAAACTACTATAGAATACAATTTGCTCAAGCGTAGCAACGCTTGCTATTCTAAAATATTTTTGATCAAATCGTTTTTGTTTTAAATTTTTATACTGAATTAAGTATAAAATGCTATTTACAAAAGCAAAAGCAAATAGGGCGTAACTAATAATTGCAAATGTGACATGGACAATAAGCAATTCGTTGATTAGGTTTAATTTTTCACCTGTACCATGGTAATGCATTGGTTGAAAAGTACTCATCGCAATAAATATAAAACCAATTAAATTGAATAAAAAAATTGAAAAATCTATTTGTTTAATAACACTAATCACAATAGAAATAGAAATAATCAACCATGCCAATGCAAAAAACACATCAAAAATATTACCTAAGGGTACTTGTTTCGTAGCATTAATATAAAATGATAAAGAGATTGTTTGTAACACCCAAACAATCCCTAATGTAACAAATCCAATTCTTCTTACTTTATAAAACTTTTTGATAAAATCAAAAAAGTAACAAGCGATACTAAAAAAATAAAATAATAATATAAGTTCATTTAACCTTATGAACATAATTTCTTGCATATCATCACCATTTGAATATGCTTATTCAAAACTCAATATTTGGCTGTTTACCACCTTATTAGTAGTTTCTTTTTTAGATTCATATGCATTTTCAGCCTCAATGTCAAAAATGTTTTGAAATAGCTCTAATTTTTCGGTACTTTTCTTATCACTACTTAATTCTTTAGCTTGTTTTATAGGATCTTTCAACATTTGATTGATAATACTTTTCGTGTGTTTTGAGATTATTTTTCGTTCTCTTTCTGATAATCCAGGTAATTTGCGATCTAAACTATCCATAGTATCTTCTTGAATATTCATTGCTTTTTCTCTTAATGCACGAATAACTGGTACAACACCTAGCATGTTCACCCATTCATTATGCGCTGAAATTTCATTTGGAATACTTTGCATAATTTGATCAGCTGCATTTTGACGTTCTCTCAAATTGGCATCTACCAACCCTTTTAAGTCATCTACATCATAATTAAACACATCTGCTATTGCATCAATTGTAGGTTCAATATCCCTAGGAACTGCAATATCAATTAATACTAAAGAATCATTTTTACGTTCAGACGCGCATGATTGCAACATTTTATTCGTTACAATATATTCATCAGAACTTGTTGAACTGATTACTATGTCCACGTTTGCTAAAAGTTGCGGTAAAGATGTCATTGCTTCAAATTTCACGTTATGTTTCATTGCTAGATTTTGAGCTTTACTCAAAGTTCTATTTACAATCGTAATATCTGTTACACCTGAACCGATTAAATTAAGAAGTGATAGTTCACTCATATCCCCTGCACCAATGATTAAAGCTTGCTTATTACTAATTTTGCCAAACACTTTTTTACTTAGTTCAACTGCAGCATACGAAACACTTACTGCATTATCAGCAATATCTGTTTCATTATGTGCTTTTTTCGCAAAAGTAATTGCTTGTTTAAATAAATGATTAAAGATTGTACCTGTTGTATCTTCTTCTTGAGCAATAAAAAATGCATTTCTTATTTGTCCAAGAATTTGTGTTTCTCCTAGAACTACAGAATCTAAACCTGAAGTAACTTGCAATAAATGTTTTACTGCATCGTCCCCCACTTTTACTTCAGTCATTTGTTTAATTTCTTCAACATCAAAACCAAAGGATCTCGCTAAAAATCTTTGAATATAATAGCGACCCGTATGAATTTGATCTGTTACAGCATATACTTCTGTACGATTACAAGTTGATAATATCACGTTTTCTAATATAGATTTCGTTTCATATAAACCAACATTGGCTGAACGTATGGCATCATCCTTAAAAGCAACTTTTTCTCTAAGTGCTACATCTGCTGTGCGATGATTTATGCTAACCGCAATTAAATGCATTTATAACGCCCTCCATACATATTACAATAAGTAAATTATAACACAATTATAGCTTGAGTTAAGTAACTTGCACCAGTAAATTAGAAGAATTATAATTTACATTCATATTGTTGTCATAATTAAACTCAAATACAATTCATCCTTAATAGTTTTAATAACTTTTTTATTAGTTACTAAAGATATTTAGCAATAATATTCCAAATCTGTTGTTGATTATTATTTTTGATTGAAGAGTAGCTTATAATTTCATCTTCAGGTTCCATTTCTAATTTTTGTTGTACATTAGCTAAATGTTTTTGCACTTTACCTTTAGCAATCTTATCTTCTTTTGTAGCTACGACAAAGGTTGGAATCTCATAATATTTTAAATAATTATACATTAAGATATCGTCTTCAGTCGGATTATGTCTTAAGTCTACAAGTTGTATAACTAGTTTTAATTCTTCTCTTTGTGAGATATATTTTTCTATCATTATTCCAAAAGCTTCACGTTGCTTTTTACTTACTTTTGCATACCCATAACCAGGCACGTCTACAAATACAAGTTGGTTGTCTATATTATAAAAATTCAGTGTTTGAGTTTTACCTGGTTGTTGTGACGTACGCGCCATATTCTTTCTGCCAATCATACTATTTATAAATGTTGATTTCCCCACATTAGATCTACCACTTAAGCCAACTTCACTTAATCCAGTTTCTGGATATTGTTCTGGCTTCACAGCACTTATTAATAATTCTATTTCGTTAGGATTAATTTTCATTATCGACCCTCTTTTCTTCTAAATTCACTTGTTAATTATATTACACAAAGTCTAATATGAATATGTATTTTTTAAATATCACATTATTTTCATAAAAAATGAGGCCGGACATCATAAACGTGTCGGCCTCAAATATGATATTGACAATAATAAACAAATTTGAAAAAGTATTTATTTAAACTCAATTCAAAGTTTGTTTCTTATGCCAAGTTTGCATTATAAAATGAATATTCTTAAAAAGTATATACTATAAATACTTTCTTACTTTATAGATAAATTACGCAGAAGTTTGTTCCTTGTTTACAAGATTACCTTCTTTATCATATAGTTCAGGATTTTTTTCTTCAGTTATTGTTTGGTCTGTGATGACAACTTTTACAACACCATCTGTAGATGGTACATCATACATAATGTCAATTAAAGCTTCTTCAATAATTGAACGTAATCCACGTGCACCTGTTTTACGTTCTATTGCTTTGTTACTAATTGCAGATAACGCTTCGTCTGTAAACACTAACTCAACATCATCCAATTCAAGCATTTTAGTATATTGTTTTACCAATGCATTTTTAGGTTGCGTTAAGATATTTTTTAACGCATCAACGTCTAACGTTTCAAGATTAGCTACGATTGGTACACGACCAATAAATTCAGGAATTAAACCATATGATTGTAAATCTTCTGGTCTAATTTGTTCAAGAATAGCATCTTCATCGTATTTAGAAGCTTCACTACTTGAGAAACCAATAACTTTTTCGCCTAATCTACGCTTGATAACTTCGTCTATTCCGTCAAATGCACCACCAAGTACAAACAAGATATTTGTAGTATCGATTTGTATTAACTCTTGGTTTGGATGTTTACGTCCACCTTGTGGCGGAACACTTGCAGTTGTACCTTCTAAAATTTTAAGCAAGGCTTGTTGTACACCTTCACCAGAAACATCACGGGTAATTGATGTATTTTCTGATTTTCTTGCAATTTTATCAATTTCATCGACGTAAATAATACCTTTTTCAGCTTTATCTACATCAAAATCTGCTGCTTGTATTAAACGGAGTAAAATGTTTTCAACATCATCACCGACATAACCAGCTTCAGTTAAACTAGTAGCATCTGCAATCGCAAATGGAACATTTAATGTTTTAGCTAATGTTTGTGCTAAAAGTGTTTTACCACTACCAGTTGGACCAATTAATGCTACGTTACTTTTTTGTAGTTCAACTTCATCCTCATTTGGACCTAACTGTTGAACACGCTTATAGTGATTATAAACTGCAACAGCTAATGATTTCTTAGCTTTTTCTTGACCAATTACATAATCATTTAATTTGTCCATAATTTCTTTAGGTGTTGGTAATTCAGTTAAACCTTCAGGTTCTACTTGAGCTAATTCTTCTTCAACAATTTCTGAGCATAGCTCAATACATTCATTACAAATATACACGCCACTTCCTGCAACCAATTTTTTTACTTGGTCTTGATCTTTACCACAGAAAGAGCATTTTAAATTTTCTTCATCTTCATTGAATTTGAACATTCTATTTACACCCCTATTCCCTAAAGACTATACTAGATAGTATTTTAATATGCAACTTGCACCTTTCACAAGTTATTTGCACAAAATAGTGTAGCAGATACATCTTTGAATGCATCTGCTACTAGTTTACTATATTAAACGACTAACATATAATTCACAAAATAATTTGCTCACTCTATATTTAGTTACGCTTCTGAGTCATCTTTAGATGGTTCTACTAATTTAGCTTCTTCAACTAATAAGTCAATCACTTTTTGGATACGTACATCGTTTTTAACAATGTCAGTATTACCAAGTGTTTGTTTAATATCTTCAACAGAGATATTAAATTGTCCACTCATTTTTTCTAATTCTTTGTCGATGTCATCATCAGATACTTCAACTTCTTCAGCATCTGCGATAGCAGTCAATGTTAAGTTTGTTTTAACACGTTCTTCTGCATCATCTTTCATTTGCTCTCTTAATTGTGACTCATCTTGGCCAGAAATTTGGAAATAAGTTTCTAGATTAAGACCTTGTTGTTGCATACGTTGACCAAATTCTTGAACCATACGGTCTAACTCAGTGTTAATCATTGCTTCTGGAACATCAATTGTAGCATTGTTTGCTGCTTTGTTAATTGCTTCTTCTTTTTGATTGTTTTCAGCATCAGTTTCTTTTTGTTCAGTTAGACGCTTGCGTAAGTTTTCTTTGAATTCATCAACAGTGTTTGCTTCTGCGTCTAATTCGTTAGCAATTTCGTCTGTTAATTCTGGAACATCTTTGAATTTAATTTCATTTACTTTAGTTTTGAAAGTAGCTTCTTTTCCAGCTAATTCCTCAGCGTGGTATTCTTCTGGGAAAGTAACGTTAACGTCTTTCTCTTCACCAGTTTTAACGCCTACTAATTGCTCTTCAAATCCAGGAATAAATGAACCTGATCCAATTTCAAGATCATAGCCTTCAGCTTGTCCACCTTCAAATTGTTCGCCGTCAACATAGCCGTCGAAATCGATGTTAACAGTGTCGCCATTTTCAATAGCGCCGTCTTCTTTAACTACCATTTCAGCTAAATGTCCTAATTGATGATCAATTGATTCTTGTAATTCTTCATCAGTTAGTTCAACGTTTTGTTTTTCAATTTCTAAACCTTTGTAATCACCTAATTGTACTTCTGGTTCTACAACAACATTTGCTTCAAATGTCATTTCGCTACCTTTTTCAATAGATGTCACATTAATTTCTGGTTGATCAACTGGTTTTATGCCAGTTTCATCTATAGCTTCACCATAAGCTTCTGGTAATAAGATATCAACTGCATCTTGATATAATGCTTCTACACCAAAGCGTTGTTCAAAGATTGGACGAGGTACTTTCCCTTTACGGAAGCCCGGTACGTTTATTTGTTTAACCACTTTTTTGAAAGCTTGATCAATTGCTTTGTCTACTTTTTCTGCTGGAACTGTAACGGTTAAAACACCTTCGTTACCTTCCTTTTTTTCCCAAGTTGCTGTCATGTATAAAAACCTCCATGATTATCCTATTTTATTTTTTCAACTTCACTATTATAGCACACGTCTATGCTCTACACAAACACTCTGTTTATAACACGTGATTTAAAATGTAAACTTGAAAATTTTTATTATAGCTACTTTCTTCCATTACCCGAAAATCAAATGATTAATTATTCTACACTATCAATGTTAGTTATGAATTTCACAACCTCATTTGACATATCTAAACTTTCTAAACCTAGCATAGATTTAAAATAATTTACGTATGCTTCAATCCATACTGATTCTAATGCTATGCGTTCTAATTCTAATGGATAAAATAAAATCGCATGATTATTCATTAAACGAAATGCCTCTTCAATCATTTGTGGCGCACTATCTTCAATTTGGTCAATTACTTTCGGTATTAAATTGGTTTTAAACACTGTATGTTCTAAACCAGATAAATTGACTGGAACAACTTCTATATTAAATCCAAATTTTTGAATTTGAATGGTCTGATTGTAACCACCAAAACGTAAATATTCAAGCATTAGACTTACCACATTAGGTGGTAAGGTCAGTTCATTGATAATATTGACAATCGTTTCTTGATATCTAAATTGACTATGGTCAATTAACGTTAATATAGTATTGATTTGTTCTCTAAGAGAGATAGCATCAAAATTTTGCAACATATGTGTAGCATGTTCGTTATGTTTATCGATTTGGCTTAATGCATATTCTTTAATTGGAAACAATTCCATACGTGTTCTATGATCATGGACTTCATCAATAATTTGATTAATAACTTCCACTACTTCAAAATATTGCCCTAGACCATTCAAACTTTTAATATAATACATCATCAAATCATCATACTTAGTTGTTCCTTGTTTTAATAAAATAATAGCTTCTTCACGTAGTTCGAGAAAATGACCCATCTTATATAACATTGAACATTTTAACAAAGACAGTTGTTCATCTAGTTCAAATTGTTCTTCAAAGTCTTCAAATAAGTCATAAGTATGCTCAAAATTGTTATCATTAAATGATTGCTTAATTTCTCTCACTAATTTATCTTTTGAACGTGGAAAAGGAATGATATCAGACATCTTCAGACACCCCTATTTTATAGCTTGTAATATTAAAGCGCTCCATGTTTCAAACTCATCATAATCTTCAATTTTACTTTGATCTACCCATTTTATACGTAATGTGTCTGTTTCCATAGCTTCTACGTCATTACTGTTTACATGAATTTTGAACACAACACCTAGATGGACCTCACCGACTTCATTCGTATCATCATTGATAAAACCTATGTAAGCTAAATTCTGAGACTTACTTTCTGATAAGCCTACTTCTTCTTCTAATTCTCTTTGCGCATTAATTCTCAATACTTCATTAATTGACTCTGCACCTTTAACATCATTCATATGACCACCTACACCAATAGATGATTGGCCGTGCAAACGAGATTCTCCTCCACCAGATAAACGTTCATATACTAATAACTCATCGTTTTCATTTTCCAATATACAATAAGAAATTAACTGCTTGTATGCCGGATCTTCTTCCATATCTCCACGACGTTTAACTTCAAATTTAGAAAGTGTGTCAAAAATTTCTTGCCCTTTAACAGTATTTTTATCTAAGAAACCATTGAATTTATTCTTTTCATCATTAAATAAAATATTTCTCGGCACTACTGTAATCATTTCATCGAATTTAGACATTAGTTTCTCCTCCATTTATGACTTCTAAGCTATTTTATCAAATGATGGTTATTTATCAAAATGATAATTCGTATCTTAAAATGCAACCAGATAGATTCATTGGCGCTTATATCAAATATTTAAAACTGTTTATTAACTAAAAATAAGGAGTGCGACAGAAATCTATTTTTTATAATAGTATTTCTGTCGCACTCCCTCTATAATTAGATACTATTTTAAAGCATCTTTAGCTTTAGTTACTAATTCAGCGAAAGCTTTTTCGTCTGAAATAGCAATTTCTGAAAGCATTTTACGGTTAATGTCGATTTCAGCTTTTTTCAAACCGTTCATAAGTCTTGAATAACTCATGTCGTGTTGACGAGCTGCTGCGTTGATACGTGTAATCCATAATTTACGGAAATCACGTTTTCTTTGACGACGGTCACGGAATGCATATTGACCTGATTTCATAACTTGTTGTTTTGCAACTTTATATAATGTACGTTTTGAACCGAAGTAACCTTTAGCTAATTTAATCGTCTTTTTACGACGCGCTCTTGTTACTGTTCCACCTTTAACTCGTGGCATAATAAATTCCTCCTCTAAATATGTTCAATCTTTCAAATTGATACGTTATGACATTTTAGTCATTATTTTTTGTAAGCTAATAATTGTTTTACGCGTTTCATATCTGATTTAGATACTAATGAAGCTTTACGTAATTTACGTTTTTGTTTAGTTGTTTTGTTTGCAAACATATGAGATGTGAAAGCTCTAGAACGTTTTAATTTACCTGAACCAGTTCTTTTAACACGTTTAGCTGCTCCACGGTGTGTTTTCATTTTAGGCATGATTCATTTCCTCCTGTAATATCTTATTATTATTTTTCATTGATTGGACTTAATGTAATAAACATTTGGCGTCCATCCATTTTGGGTCTTTGTTCAACTGTAGCGATATCTTTACATTCATCTGCAAATTTTTCTAAAACACGTTGACCAATTTCTTTATGCGTAATCGCACGACCTCTGAAACGAATTGAAACTTTACATTTGTCGCCTTTTTCTAAGAATTTACGTCCATTCTTCAACTTAGTTTGGAAATCATGTTCCTCAATAGTTGGGCTTAAACGTATTTCTTTAAGGTTAATTGTTTTTTGTTTTTTCTTCATTTCTTTTTCTTTTTTCTGTTGTTCAAATTTATATTTACCATAATCCATAATTCTAGCAACAGGTGGTTTAGCATTCGGAGCCATGATAACTACGTCTAAACCTACTCTATCTGCCATTTCTAGAGCTTCTGTCTTAGTTTTTACACCAATTTGTTCTCCGTCTTGACCGATTAAGCGTAATTCTTTTGCACGAATCTTTTCGTTAACTTGAGTCTGATCTTTTGCTATGGTTGACACCTCCAAGATTTTTACGAAATTATCCCAAGCAAAAAGAGCGAGTATATAATATACCCGCTCTTCTCTACGCATGACTACATCATGCATATATAAGACCTGCCAACAGCTTTTGCGTCGCAACAGGTGAGAAGCGGGAGCTTCTACTTGGTTCGTTTCGTATTCAACATTACCTATCATAACAACAATAATGACATTAGTCAACTGTTTTTTTATTATTTATTAATTTCATCCATATCAACATCTTGACGTAAATCCACTTGTTCTAACGGAACGATTTTCGTTCTGTATCTCAATTTATGATAAATGAAAAATGCTAAAAATACAGGTATGCCCATATAAGTTATAACGAATCTATTTAGATTGAAATCGCCCGTTTTTATAAAGTCTACGTCTTGCCCTATTATAACAAGTACGCAGAGTACACCTGCAAATATTGGACCAAACGGGAATAACTTAGCTTTGTATTTTAATTTTGATTTATCATAATTTTGTTTATCAAACGCTTTTCTAAATCTATAATGACTGACTGCAATACCAACCCATGCAATAAATCCAGTCATACCACTAGCAGCAACAATATATTCATAAGCGTCACCGCTTAAATGTTGTAATACAAATATACCTATTACAATAAGTGCTGTGACTAATAATGATACATAAGGCACACCATATTTATTTGTTTTACCAAATACAGGGTATGCTAATTTATCTTTACTCATTGAATACAACATACGCGTTGATGCGTACATACCTGAGTTACCCGCAGACAGAACTGAAGTCAATATTACAGCATTCATAAATGACGCAGCAAATGCCAATCCTGCATTTTGGAATACAAGTGTAAATGGAGATGTTGAAATATCATCGCCTCCACCCATTAATGCTGCACTGTCATAAGGAATTAACATACCAATAACAAAAATTGCCATAATATAGAAAATCAATATTCTCCAAAATACTTGTTTAATTGCTTTAGGTACAGCACGTTCTGGATTTTCTGATTCACCTGCAGTTATACCAATCAATTCAGTTCCTTGGAAGGAGAATCCAGCAACTAAGAATACACCTAAGATAGTTAATAAGCTACCACCTAGTCCATCACCAAGTATTGGTCCGCCACCTTTAGTAAAGGTATCAAAACCAACAAATTCTCCACCCATAATACCTAAGATTGTTAGTAAACCAATTCCTATAAATATGATAACCGTAACTACTTTAATTAATGCGAACCAGTATTCACTTTCACCATATACGCGAACAGATAATGCATTAAGACCAAAAATAATTAATAAGAATAGACAACTCCAAGCCCAAGCTGGCATACCAGTTAAAGGTGTCCAATATTGTATAACTTGCGCTGCAATTGTAACATCTGCCGCAACCGTGATAACCCAGTTGAACCAATAATTCCAACCTAATGCAAATCCTAATGAAGGATCAACAAAACGTGTGGCATAAGTACTAAATGATCCCGATACTGGTAAATATGTCGCCATCTCTCCTAATGACGTCATAAGGAAGAAGACCATCGCCCCAATAATTGCATAAGCTAACAATGCACCTAAGGCTCCGGCATCGTGAATCGCTCCACCCGAAGTCATAAATAGTCCTGTTCCAATACATCCACCAATCGCAATCATGGAAATATGACGATCTTTTAATCCTCTTTGAACTCCATTGCTTTGATTTTCTTGTTTTGCCATAGAAGCGTCCTTTCTTTAAACTTAGAGGCTAACTTACTATTATGATTAAAGAATACAGTTTTTAATATGAAAAACCTAAACGTAGCACTAAATATTTTCTCAACTACATTTACTACAATTTTCACTCTATCCCGTAAAAGTATTATTTTAATCACTCAACCAAAACAAAATGGTTGCATACCTATTAGATATGCAACCATTTTAATAATAGCATTTATATAGGTAGCACATCACATATGTGACAGTCCAGTCTCTTTCGATAACTGTCCCAACTGATATTGTGTAAATGGTCAATACCAGTTTCGGCATTTTTACCTTTCATGAATTCAACATACGCCCCATACAGCTTCTGAATACTTACTCTTTAAAAATGCAACCTCTAACTCAAATTTAATTTTATATTTAACTCACTAACCTGTAATATACATGATTTCTACATTACTTTCAAGACTATCTTTGCTTTTTCAATCTAATCTCATCGACCAAGTTCCAAATAAACTCGTCTTTCTCTATAGTTTCTTGATCTTGTGAGCCATATTTTCTCACATTAACTTCACTATTTTCTACTTCTTTATCACCTACGACAAGTTGGTATGGGATTTTTTGCATTTGTGCTTCTCTAATTTTATACCCCATTTTTTCGTTTCTGTCATCAATTTCAACTCGAACACCTTGTGACTTAAGCTCATCTTGAATAAGTCTCGCATAATCATAATGTAAATCAACATTCACAGGAATGATTTCTACTTGTTTAGGTGCTAACCAAGTTGGAAAAGCTCCTTTTGTTTCTTCAGTTAAAAACGCAACAAAACGTTCCATTGTTGAAACAACACCACGATGAATAACAACTGGTCTATGTTGTTCTCCATCATTACCAATATATGTTAAATCAAATTTTTGTGGTAATAAGAAATCAAGTTGTGCTGTAGATAAAGTTTCTTCTTTACCCATTGCAGTTTGTACTTGTACATCTAATTTCGGACCATAGAATGCCGCTTCACCAATGGCTTCTTCATAATCTAAGCCTAACTCATCAACCGCTTCCTTCAACATGCTCTCTGCTCTATTCCACATTTCATCGTCATCAAAGTATTTCTCTTTGTCTTCTGGATCTCTATAACTTAGTCTGAAGCTATAGTTTTCAAAATTAAAGTCTTTATATACATCAATAATTAGATTAACAACACGTTTGAATTCTTCTTTAATTTGATCTGGACGAACGAAGATATGTGCATCATTTAAAGTCATACCACGTACACGTTGTAAACCTGACACAGCTCCACTTGCTTCATAACGATGCATTGTGCCTAATTCAGCAATTCTAATTGGCAATTCACGATATGAATGCGGTTTATTAGCATAAATCATCATATGATGCGGGCAATTCATTGGTCTAAGTACCATTTCTTCATGCTCATCAAGTTTCATTGTCGGGAACATATCCTCTTGATAATGATCCCAGTGACCAGATGTTTTATATAAATCAACATTAGCCATAACTGGTGTATAAACATGATCGTAACCCATGCTTACTTCTTTGTCTACGATGTAACGTTCAATTTCTCGACGAATTGTTGCACCATTTGGTAACCAAAGTGGTAAACCAGCGCCTACTAATGGATTGTTTGAGAATAGCTCTAATTCCTTACCAATTTTACGATGATCACGTTCTTTTCTTTCTTCGAGCATTTGTAAATGTGCTTTCAAGTCCTTTTTATCGAAAAATGCTGTACCATAAATACGTTGCAACATTTTGTTGTTACTATCACCACGCCAATAAGCTCCAGCTGTCGATAATAGTTTAAATTCTTTGATTTTTGAAGTTGAAGGTACATGCACGCCACGACATAAATCTGTAAATTCACCTTGAGTGTATAATGTGACATTCTCATCTTCAGGGATTGCATTTATAAGTTCTAATTTATAAGGGTCTTCTGAGAAAAATGCTTTAGCTTCATTACGAGAAACAACCTTACGTTCAATTGGGTAATTCTCATTAACAATCTGCTTCATTGTCTTTTCAATTTTCTCAAAATCATCTGAAGAAAGACTCTCTTCCATATCAAAGTCATAATAAAAACCGCCTTCAATTACGGGACCTACACCAAAGTTCACATTTCCATATAAACGTTTTAATGCTTGCGCCATAAGATGGGCCGTTGAATGTCGTAACACTTCCAAAGCTTCATCTGTACCAGGCGTAACGATTTCTATATCGCCATCTTCTTCAATCGGTCTAGTTAAATCAATTAATTGGCCATTCAACTTTCCAGCTACGGCTTTTTTTCTTAATCCTGGACTTATTGATTGTGCTATATCTTCTGTTGTTGTGCCTTTATCGAACACTTTCGTATTACCATCTGGAAATTTTATATTAATTTGGTCCATTTAACATTCCTCCTATTTATTCAAGCACTTAAATCAAAGCGAAATACAATTTATCAATAATTGCAGAGAAAATAAAAAGACCCCATCCCTAAAAAGGGACGAGGTCTTCGTGGTACCACCCTAAATTAAAGCTTTTCTGCTTAGTTACAAAATAGCTTCTCTCTACGTAAGATAACGGTCTTGAGCCGGATGTTCATTACAACATCACTGACGAAGGAGTAATCAATAAATATACTTACCATATCTCAACATCTAATGGCTCTCTGTGAAGTAGTGAAATATCAATCGTATCTTCGTTTAATTTCGTTTGATTTAGATTTAATTATATTATACAACATTTATTTTAGATTTCAATCGTTCCTATAATTTTTTCCTTCTAAATAATAAGGTGTCGCCAAAGTTTTGATACGTTCCATGATTCGAGCCGCTTTAGTCTTTTCAGTACCATCCCGTGTTACAGAAAGATGATACTCTAATTCTTCAAAGCTTAGATTAGAGCTAAAAAATGTTGGTAATTCCTGTACCATTCTGTAATGTAATAGCGGTCCTATTACTTCATCTCTAGCCCATGGCGTAATTTCTTCAGCACCGATATCATCTAACATTAAAATATTCGCTTCTCGTACTCTGGATAATTTTGTTTCAAAACTTCCATCCTTAAATCCGCCTTTAAGTGAACGAATAAATTCAGGTAAATAGACAATAGTAGAAGGAATCTTTTCGGTTTTTAACTGATTCGCAATTGCACCTAAGATAAATGACTTTCCTGTTCCAAATGGGCCGTGCAAGTATAATCCTTTAACTTGAGGATCGTGCTTCGTGATTTTATCACAAATTTTGTTTGCTGCCATTGCAACATCTAATCTATCTCTTCTATCCATGTAAATATCTTCAAGTTTAGCGTCTAAAGTATCACGTTGCATATGGTGCGAAGTAATTAGATGAGAGTTAAACCTTTCTTCATCATACTTTATCTTACACGGGCATGGTAAATAACGAATTTTGATCTGGTTACTTTCAACATATAGTTCTGGAACATGACCTTTTACAAAGTTGGGACAATCCTTATAATCATGGCCATCATAGTGTTTCACTTGGTCTTTGTATTCTTGTAAAATATTTAAGTCTTCATCTATCATGGCATTTGTCAATTCTGATTGATGCTCATTTAAAAAGCGTTTAACATCAGGATCATTAATCACATCTTTTTTTATTTTTTCTATGCGTTTTGATAAATCATCTGACTCCCCCATGATATTATTAAAAGATTTCATTTATTCGTCCTCCTTCCATCTATTTTTTAATTGATTTAAAAATTGCTCTCTGTCATTTTTTAGCTTCTCATCTTCTTCGTCGTTATGCTGTTGGTTATCTTTTTCTGTTTTCTCATCTCGCTCTTCTAACCATTTCGGTGTCATCTCTCTAGAAGCTAATTGTTTTTGTTTATATCTATTTTTGGTAGGATAAGATTCTTTTTTAGGTTGGTTAACTTTCATTGCATATTCATATGCCTGTTCAGCCGTTTTAATACCTTTTTTCTTCCAATTTGATGCTATTTCAAAAATATAAGTTTTAGGTAATTTCATATCTTCCTTCAACATAACAAATTGCAATAGAATATTAATAACACCAAAAGATAAGTTTTCACGTTCAATCAATTCTTCAATCATGAATTTTTGCTGTGTAGTAGGTTCTGATTCAGACCACGATGCTAACATATCAATCGGGCTTGTTTGCTCCAATTGTACCAACCAATTATCAGATTGACTTGACGTTTCTTCAGAATTGGTTACTTGTAAAGAAGGGACATTATCTTTTTCTGATTTAACTTGTAAATTTGGTAACTGTTGTTCATGTTCCATTAAATAATAAGTACGTGCGTGTTTTCTCAATTCTTCAAAAGATAATTCTTGAGCACTAGTTATCGATTTTAAAATAATACGCTTCATCGATTCAGGCGTCAAACCATATAATGTTGCAATTTGTGTTATTAACGCTTTAGCATCATTCGTAACTATTTTTGAACTAATAAAATGATTTTGTAACAAATCATATAATGTTTCAAAGTCAAAGTGAACGCGTGTAAGGTCTAAACCTTCATACGGCTTATCATCTTGGATGTATGCTGTATCTTGCGCTAATGCTTTATTAGGAATTTTAAAAACATCAGTAAATGTGCGTGTTATATCTTGATAACTACTTAAGTCTACAGCCTTTTTAGTTTCAAAGTGACGTTTTAATTGTTGGTAACGTTGTTTACTCACCTCACTATATAGATAAACAGATAGCATAGGATCACTGAAAAACTGTTTCGCAGTAGGTGGTTGATTAAGAACATAAACAAATGAGGAATGCTGCTCGTTATGATTTACATAAGATTTTACCAATCCAATACCTTCTAACAAATCCATTTCTTTTCTGAATTCTAATAGATTAATTTTCAACTCACTCATAATAATATAGTGCGTCAACACCGCATCTACTTCGTGGTCCACAAATTGGTTTAAATAATGATATAGTCCTGTCGCATTAGCGCCTATCATTGGTGTAAACAATCTGTTCAAGATTTCTAAATGATTATTATTTAAATAAAATTCACGCACGATAGTAAAATTATCATGTGGTCTCAATCCATAATCATATGATTGTAACCCCATTTACGAATCACTCCGTTTATTATTTACTAATATACCTTGCATTGATTGTAATAATTGATCTACATCTTTGAATTCTTTATAAACAGAAGCAAATCGTACATAGGACACTTGATCTACGTGCATAAGTAAATTCATCACGTGCTCTCCTATTTCTCTAGAAGAAATTTCTGCGTGCCCCTCATCTCGCAACTTCCATTCTACATTATTAGTAATATCTTCTAATTGTTGGTAACGAACTGGTCTCTTTTCACAAGAACGGACTAAACCATTTAATATTTTCTCACGCGAAAATTGCTCCCGTGTTCCATCTTTTTTCACCACGATAAGTGGTCTTTTCTCTATATGTTCAAAGGTTGTGAACCTTGTTTCACAATTTTCACATTCTCTTCTACGACGAATCGCATTAACTTCATCTGCATGTCTAGAGTCTACAACACGAGAATGAGTCGAATTACATTTCGGGCATTTCATCGAATTATCACCCTCTCATTTATGATTATCTTCTATTATACTATAAATATACATGTCACAAAAGAATCGCTATTACACAATTTAGCATATATGAATTAATGCTAAATTATTTTAAACTAACTCTTACACATTTTTTCTGATGACAACTCTTACTATAAAAGGATACTCTCATTACACCAAGCATTTGAATATATCTAGCTTCTTATTCATCGATGTGTTAATAACATTAATAAAACTCCTTTTAAATTAGTATGCTTAAATGCAAACTAACTTAAAAGGAGTTTATAAATTAATACAATCATATTGTTGTTACAGGTATAATTTTAGTTTTAATATGTTACGGCTGCAACATCACTTTTCAATAATTGACCAATTTGAACAGCAACATCCACAACTCTATTTGAATAGCCCCATTCGTTATCGTACCATGCAATTACTTTCACTTTATTATCACCCATAACCATTGTACTCTGTGTATCAATGATAGCTGAATGTGGATTAGTATTGAAATCCATTGATACTAATGGTGCATCTTCAGTTGAAATAACACCTTGTAAATCATTGTCTTTAAATGCTTGATTCACTTGCTCTGCCGTTACATCTGCATCTAAATCTACAACTAAGTCTACTAAAGATACATTTTTTGTTGGTACTCTTAAAGCCATACCATGTAATTTTCCTTCTAATTCAGGTAAGACTTCTTTCAACGCTTTTGCAGCACCTGTAGAAGTTGGGATAATACTTTCATTACACGAACGTGCACGTCTTAAATCTTTGTGAGGGTTGTCGATGTTGTTCTGATCATTAGTAATAGCATGAACAGTAGTCATTAATCCATTTTGAATACCAAATTCATCATTTAAAACTTTAGCGACTGGTCCAATGCAATTTGTTGTGCATGAAGCGTTGCTAAAGATATCGTATTGCTCTATGTCTAATTGATCATTATTTACACCCTTGACGATCATTTGCACATCGCCACCTTTTGATGGTCCTGTTAACAATACTTTTTTAGCACCTGCATTAATATGCGCAATTGCTTTATCTCCATGATTAAATTTACCTGTTGCCTCTATTGCTATATCAACATTCAATTCTTCCCAAGGTAAATTTTCCGGATTTCTATCAGATACCAATTGGATGACATGGTCATTCACTTTAATACCCGCTTCCGTTGGCTCTACTTTTAAATCATAAGCACCATGCGTTGTGTCATAGTTAATTAGGTGAGCAATTGTTTCAGCTGGGTAGCTAGCATTAATTGCTACTACATTCAAATCTTTATTATTGAGCGCAATTCTCAATACCATTCTACCTATTCTACCCATTCCGTTAATCGCAATATTTGTCGTCATTCGAAGCACCCCTCGTCTTAGTGTTATACTTTATGAAAATAGTATAACATAAATTAGATTTTAAGAAAGCGTTTTCTGAAACAAATGTAAAATTTTTTAATTTCAAATAATCTATACTTTTAGTTACACAAATACATACAATTCAATTTCAATTCTCTTCTTTAAAACATCAAATGTAATTTTATTGATTGTTATAGTATACGCTGTTAAATAACTACTTGGTGTTGTTATATATAAAAAATCACCCAATTTCGTAATGAAAACTGGATGATTTTACAATTCTATTATTGTGCTTCTTCAGTACCACTCTCAATGTAACCTTCTTCAAGCAACAAATTTTCTAAGTTTTGTTTAAGTTCTAATTTAGTATCTCTGTTATCTATAACATGATCTGCCATTCTACGTTTTTTATCAATTGATATTTGACTATATACACGTGCTTTCGCTTCTTCCATCGATAAGTCATTGCGTTCCATCAATCGATCTATTTGAATGCTCTCAGAAGTGTACACTAGCCACACTTCATCTACAGTTTCTTGTAAATCATTTTCAAATAACAATGGAATATCCATAATCACATTATAACCTTGCTTAAGATATTCTTCCTTGTCTTTTTCCATTATATCACGAACAATTGGATGAACGATTTCATTTAAAATCAATCTCTTCTCTGGTTGATTAAAAACAACTTCACCAACATAAGATCTATTCATATTCCCATCTTCATCTATTGCTTCATCGCCAAATACCTCTTTGACGCGTGCTAGTCCTTCAGTTCCTTTTTCAACAGCTTGTCGAGATGCAATATCTGCATCTACAACTTTAAATCCATGTGCTGTTAAAAGTTCTGATACTGTAGATTTACCTGATGCGATACCACCAGTTAGTCCTATAACTTTTGGCATATTCTCACTCTTCCTTTATTTTTGGCAAGAAGGACAGAAATGACTGTTTCTAGTTGCAATTACTTGTGTTTCTATGTCATTTCCACAAACCTTACAAACCTTTTGTTTATAAACATTAAGGTGCTGTTGCATCGTCCCAGTACTGCCATCTGCATGACGATAGTCGGAGATGCTTGTTCCACCATATTTTATACCCGATTCTAACACATCTCGAACATAATAAAATAATATGTCGCGCTCTTGATTGTTTAATGATTTTGTTAATCGAGCTGGATGTATGCCCGCTCTAAATAATGCTTCACAAGCGTATATGTTACCGCAACCTGAAATCACTCTATGATCTAAAATCATTTGTTTAATAGGCTTATTTTGATACATCTTCTTATCAAACCAAGCTAAATAATGTCCTTTTGCATCTTCCTCAAAAGGTTCTGGAGCAATTTCTAAAAATGAAGGATACGCCTCAAAATCAGGTACATTCCTAATTTCTCCAAATCGTCTAATATCTGAATAAACTAGCAATTTATCATTATCTAACTTAAATATGACATGCCAATGCTTTCTATAATTTGGCACACTAATATCTTCAATTTTATTAACCACAAAGAATCCACCAGCCATACCTAAATGACTGATGAGTATTCTTTCTTCGTTATCTTTTTCCAGGTGAAACACAATATATTTACTACGACGTTCAATCTCTTTAATCACATATTGTTCTGTGAATTTTTGGAATGTATCTAATGCCATACCTTTAATTATGGTTTCACGTTGACTTGCCTTACCTTCTTTAACTTTCTCTGAAAATATAACAGATTCAATTTTTTGACCGGTAGCAAACGGTTCAATACCTCTTTTTACATGTTCTACTTCTGGGAGTTCAGGCATTTAAGTACCTTCTTTCTATTTTGCCTCATACCATGTAGCGCCATAACTAGACTCTACTTTTAATGGAACATCTAGTTCAAGCGCATTATCCATGATTTCTTCTATAAATTTACTGAATGCTTCCACTTCATTCTTCGGTAATTCAAATATTAATTCATCGTGTACTTGTAATAATAATTTTGCGTGAAAATCTGTATTCTTAATTTCTTTATCAAAGTTAACCATAGCTAATTTAATTATATCAGCAGCACTACCTTGAATTGGCGTATTCATTGCAGTTCTTTCAGCAAAACCACGTAAATTGAAATTTCTACTTGTTATATCCGGAATATATCTACGACGATGTAACAAGGTTTCTACATATCCTTGTGCTTTACAATCTTTGACGATATCCTCCATATATTGTTTTACGCCAGGAAAACTATCTAAATAATCATCAATAAATTGTTTAGCTTGTTTCCGAGTAATTCCTAAACTTTGGCTCAAACCATAATCACTGATACCATAAACAATTCCAAAGTTAACTGCTTTAGCTTGTCTTCGCATCATGCCGTCTACTTCATCAGGCTCTACCCCAAATACTTTCATCGCCGTTGCCGTATGAATATCATCATCATTAATAAATGCTTGTTTCATACTTTCATCTTGGGTGATATGAGCTAACACTCTGAGTTCAATTTGCGAATAATCTGCAGAAAAAATAACATTGTTTTCATCAGTGGATTTAAATGCTTTTCTTATTTTTCTGCCCTCTTCTAAACGGACAGGGATATTTTGTAAATTTGGGTCGATAGACGATAATCTACCTGTTTGTGCTAATGTTTGATTGAATCTTGTGTGGATTCTATTATCACCACTTATAACTTTCTGCAAACCTTCAACATAAGTGGATTGTAACTTTGCAAGTTGTCTGTATTCTAATATATATTCAATGATTGGATGTTGTCCTTGTAATTGTTCGAGCACATCTACTGCAGTAGAATATCCTGTTTTTGTTTTCTTAATTACTGGTAATTCTAATGTTTCAAACAATACGACACCTAATTGCTTTGGAGAGTTAATATTAAATGATTCTCCTGCAGCTTGATATATATTATCAATCAATACATCCAATTTTGTTTGAATTTCTTTTTCCATTTCTTCTAAATCACTAACCGCAGTATAAATTCCCGTTTCTTCCATATCACTTAATATGCGCGCTAATGGTAGTTCTAAATTATTTAATAGATCCGTTTGATTATATTCGGTTAATTGTTCTTGCATAATTGGTTTAACTTGATTAATCGCTTCTATCACTGTTGCAACATAACGATTCAAAACATCGTCTTCAGGTAAATGCCTCTTTTTACCCTTACCATATACCTCAATACTTTGTTGAACATAATGTTGACCGTAATTGCTAACTACAGAGTTTACATCATCAATAGCTCGAGATGGATCTATAATATAACTTGCAAGCATCACATCAAAAATAATATTTTTAATCAATATATCCAACCTGTGCGCAACAACATACGTCTTTTTAGCATCATAAACATTTTTTTCTGTTGTATCATCCTCTAACCAAGCTATAAGTTCAGGATAATCATGAATGGTTGTTGCATCAATAACAACATGATGGTCACCATCAAACAATGCAAACTTCAAAATATCATCTTTCAAATAATTGGAGCCGTCCAATTCAAAATGAACAGTTGCAGAAGTTAAAGATTTAAAATCAATATTTGTAAAGTCAGATTCTACATTCAGTTCTTTTTCCTCAGTCGTAGAATGTGTCCCGTCTACATCTATTTGTTCAAGCAATTGTTTAAATTCTAGTTTTTTGAATAAATCAATTTTAGCTGAAGTATCTGTATTTTCTGGCAGCTTTGTATCTTCGAGTGACACTTCAAT
This sequence comes from Staphylococcus sp. mip270_02, assembly GCF_054031535.1. Lineage (NCBI taxonomy): Bacteria > Bacillati > Bacillota > Bacilli > Caryophanales > Staphylococcaceae > Staphylococcus > Staphylococcus sp. mip270_02. The sequence goes on along the minus strand of NZ_CM132934.1, from coordinate 1,604,430 downwards.
AGGACTTGCACAATTAATTGTTGCAAGTTCTTTACTCATCAAGGCATCATCTTTACTATTTTCTAGTTTTTCTTTCAATTTCTTACCTGATACTTCATCCAAATGTTCATAAACATTTTCCACGGTTGAAAATTGTTTTAGTAGCTTGATTGCAGTTTTTTCACCAACTCCAGCTACACCTGGGATATTATCTGATGCATCCCCCATCAAACCTTTCATATCTATGATTTGGTTTGGAACTAAACCATCATATTTTTCCGCAATAAAATCAGGTGTGTAATGATCAACATCTGTCACACCTTTCTTAGTATAATAAATAGTAACATCATCCGTCGCTAATTGTGTTAAGTCGCGATCTCCTGTAACTATAATAGTTTCAAATTGTGCGTCATCAGCCTCTTTACTTAATGTCCCAATAATATCATCTGCTTCATAGTTTTCTAATTCATATCTTTTAATTTGATAAGCGTCCAATAACTGTCTTACATAAGGAAATTGCTCGCTCAACTCGGGTGGCGTTTTTTGACGTCCACCTTTATATTCACTATATTTATCATGTCTAAATGTAGTCTTTCCTGCATCGAACGCAACAAGAAAATGTGTGGGCTGTTCTTCTTTGATTATTTTTTCTAGTAACATTGCAAATCCATACACAGCATTAGTGTGTATACCTGCTTTATTTTGTAATAATGGTAAAGCATAAAAGGCTCTGAAGCTCAGACTGTTACCATCAATTAGAATTAATTTATTCACTATTTTAACCTCCAACACATATTTATTTAACATTTTAGCATAAATTACTAACTTACCTATATCGAAACATTATCATAACTTATTTTATAATCATCATTTTAACTGTAAGCATGTAGTTTCTTGCGATTATCATATATAAGGATTTTAATTCTATTACTAGCATAACACGTTTGTCCTTTTTAAATATACGTTTAAAATTTCGATGTTATGCTAGGTATTACTCTTAAAAAGCATAAAAAACCGACGCCGAATTTAAATTTCAGACGTCGATTTCTAACTCACGTACAATACTTAATTAGTTCAGTACACAAATACGATGGCTTTTTATATGTTTTTTGAATTCAATACATATCATTAAAATCATCCTATTTATAATTCAATCATCATAACTTTTATTTACAACCACTATTTAAAAAAAGTAACTCTGAATGTCGAACCTTTACCAACTTCACTACATACATTAATTCTTCCACCATGCGCTTCCATAATATGTTTAGTAATAGATAAACCAAGCCCAGTACCGCCTGAATCTCTACTTCGTGCTTTATCAACACGATAAAAGCGTTCAAAAATATGTTTTTGATCTTCTTTGCTTATGCCAATACCAAAATCTTGTACTTCCATGATACGCTTCTGTTCATCTTTATAAACACGAATTATTACATCACTATCTTCTTTAGAATAACTAATTGCATTTGATAATAAGTTAAGCGCAACTTGAGACACTTTGTCTTGATTTGCATTAATAACAATATCAGAATCGATTTCATTAATTATAGTAATATTTTTGTCTTCTGCAATTTTTTGCATGTTTTTAATTGTTGTTTCTGCAATATCTGACAAACTCATATACGCTGTTTCTATTTCTGTTTGTTGTTCTACATGTGATAAATCCAATAAATCAAATACTAAAGTCTCTATACGATCGGACTCTTTAGAAATAATTTTTAAAAACTCATTGAGTGTTTGTTCATCGTTTTTAGCACCATCTAATAATGTTTCCGCAAATCCTTTAATTGACGTAATAGGTGTTTTCAATTCATGAGATACATTAGCTACAAATTCACGTCTTAAATTCTCAAGTTTTTTTAGATTTGTTATATCATGTAAAACAATGACCATGCCATAAAGGTTTTTCCTAGTTCTTGATAATATTGGAACGCAGGCTGTATCAAAATATTTCTCATGCACTTGATTTATAGTTAATTTAATTTGATCATAAATAGGTTTCTCAACTTTAAAAGCTTCAGTAATTAACTTTTGTAATTTAACATCTGTAAAGTCAACATAGCTTTTATGTTCAACAGCTTCATCTGGCGTAAACACATGATAAAACGATTTATTTGCTACAACAATTTCACCGTATTTATCAATCATTAAAATCGAACTTGGAATATTTTCAACAGTTGTTTTCAACCTATTTGATTGCAGTTTCTGTTTATGATTTAGTCTTTGCAACCTACGCGCTAGCTCATTAGTAGTTACAAACAGTTCTCTTGTCTCTTTGACATTGCTTTCTGGTACTCTTACATGATAATAGCCTTCAGCCAATAAGTTTGTGGCGTAGGTCACCTCATTGATTGGTCTGATATATGTTCGATTAATGCTTCTAACAACTAAAAATATGATGATTAATACAAATAAACCAATAATCGCTATATATTTCCAAACTTCAATCTGTATTTCTAAAATCTCATTATTTATACCACTAATTAAAACATCTTTATCATTTATAGATGTCTTAAATGTAAATCTATGGTCATCATTTTGCTTATCATAAGTCAATTTAGAAGGAATAGCAGGATTATTTATATCATTATTAATTTGCGTCCCTTGTTTTGTCGAAAACAAGACATCGTTATTTTCTTTAATATACACTGTAAGTTCTTCACTTTTAGCGACATCTCTCATTTCATCTTTTTTATGATCACTATAAAGATTAACAAAATGCTGAGCTTGATGTTCTAAATTGCCTTCTTGACCAGTTGTAATAGTGTTATGGATTACATGTGTAATAATAGTACCCAATATTAAAAAGCTAATAATAACGATGGTACATAATAAAAATAAAAGTCTTTGGTGAAACTTAAGCATTAGACTTTGGGTCTTTCCAATTTATACCCTAATCCACGAACGGTTTTAATGAGTTTCGGTTGTTTAGGGTTTTCTTCTAATTTATCTCTCAAATGACTAATATGTACGTCCACAATTCTAGAATCGCCTGCGAATTCATAATTCCATACTGAATTCAACATATGCTCGCGAGTAATCACTCTGCCCTGTCTTTCAATAAGATATAATAATAATTCAAACTCTTTTGGAGTCAATTCTAGCAATTCATCTTCTCTGTACACTTCGAAATATTCTGGTCTAATTCTTATTGAGCCAATTAATATATCGTCTTCATCATTTTCAACTGGTACTGCTTCATTGACTATGGCTGATCTTCTTAATATCGCCTTTACTCTTGCTACCACTTCTCTTGGTGAAAATGGCTTAGTCATGTAATCGTCTGCTCCTAACTCAAGTCCTAAAACACGATCAAATTCATCATCTTTGGCAGTTAACATCAAAATAGGTACTAAATTTTTATCAGAACGAATTGTTTTACAAACTTCTATACCATCTTTTTGGGGAAGCATAACATCTAACACAATCAATTCAGGATTTGTAGAGTTAACTTTTTCTAATGCATCCTCTCCATCATAAGCCACTTCTACTATGTATCCGGCTTGCTCTAAATTATATTTTAATAAGGTTACGATTGATTGTTCATCATCTACTACAAGTACTTTTTGTGACATAGTATACCTCCATAATTGTGTTTACAAATTAATTATAACTTATATTTTAATAAAAATAACATAGTTTAAAATTTTTTAACATAAACTTTACAATGCGTTTGTTACTAAACTATGCCAATATACACGCGATTTTTGCAACGTTAGCCTATGCAAAGAATCAAACAAATCCGCTTGAATTATTACACCATACTAATTACCCGTTATTAATAAAATCTTAACATTTAATTAATAATATGAACACTTATTACATGATAGTCAAGCGAGCCTCAACTAACATCATGAAAAAATTACACTTTTACAATAAATCAAAGATTTTATTTTTACTCGCTCTAGTTCTTTTATCCCTATAAATTTAAATATAAAAGAATTAAAAATTTTCATTTGTTATATATGGGCTAACTAGAAAAAGAAAAGCCCGAGACACCTAATCATGCCCCAGACTTATCTGTTGATTTTAATTCAAGGTAAATTACCTTTGATTATATATAATTATAGGTTTTTAATTAATTCGTCTGCGAAGTTAGAAGTAGAAACTTCTGTTGCACCATCCATTAAACGTGCAAAGTCATAAGTTACAACTTTAGAAGCAATCGTTTTTTCGATTGAACTTGTAATTTTATCAGCAGCTTCTTGCCATCCAAGATGCTCTAACATTAATACAGCACTTAATAATTCAGATGATGGGTTCACTTTATTTAATCCGGCGTATTTAGGTGCAGTACCATGTGTAGCTTCGAAAATGGCATGTCCAGTTTCATAGTTGATATTGGCACCAGGAGCAATACCAATACCCCCGACTTGTGCAGCTAATGCATCTGATACATAATCACCATTTAAGTTCATAGTAGCTACTACATCGTGATCAGCTGGACGTGTTAAAATTTGTTGTAAGAAAATATCAGCAATTGAATCTTTAACGATAATTTTTCCTTCTTGTTCAGCTTTATCTTGCGCAGCATTTGCAGCGTCTTTACCTTCTTTTTCAACAATTTCATCATATTGTTGCCATGTAAATACTTTATCTCCAAATTCATTATGTGCTAAATCATAACCCCATTGTTTGAAAGCACCTTCAGTAAATTTCATAATATTACCTTTATGTACTAAAGTTAATGATTTACGATTATTATCTATAGCATATTGGATAGAAGCACGAACTAAACGCTCAGTACCTTCTTTAGAAACTGGTTTTACACCAATACCTGATGTTTCAGGGAATCTAATGTTTTTAGCGCCCATTTCGTCTTGTAAGAAGTCAATTAATTTTTTCGCTTCTGGCGTACCTTCTTTAAATTCAATACCAGCGTAGATATCTTCAGTGTTTTCACGGAAAATTACCATGTCTGTATCTTCAGGACGTTTTACAGGTGAAGGTACCCCTTGGAACCAACGTACTGGACGTAAACATGTGAATAAATCTAACTCTTGACGTAATGCAACATTTAGTGAACGAATACCCCCACCAATTGGAGTAGTTAAAGGGCCTTTAATAGCAATTAAATATTCTTCAATTGTTTCGAGTGTTTCTTTAGGTAACCATTCGCCAGTTTCGTCATAAGCTTTTTGACCAGCTAACACTTCTTTCCATTCGATTTTTTTTTCGCCGTTATAAGCTTGTTCAACTGCAGCGTCAATTACGCGACTTGCTGCATTCCAGATATCAGGACCGATACCGTCACCGATTATAAATGGAATTACTGGATTATTTGGTACTGTTAAACCTTCATTTGTTTTAACTACTTTTTCTCCTGCCATGTGAAAAAACCTCCGTCATTTTGAGTTCTATTTTAGTTGTACTAACCACTATCATACATGAATTAATACTATTTTCAATTTTCATAAATTGTATTATTCATTTAATAATTTAATTATCTTTCTTCGATTGGCTCATATTTTCTATTTGTTTCACCAATGTACTGAGCTCTTGGGCGCATGATTCTGTTATCTCTATATTGTTCTAAGATATGTGCAATCCAACCAGAAGTTCTACTCACCGCAAAGATTGGAGTGAACAAGTCATGCTCAATATTCATACTATGATATACAGTAGCACTAAAGAAATCGACATTTGCAATCAAACCTTTTTCAGCTTTCATTTTATCTGCTATTTTCACTGAAATATCAAATAATTGACTTTGTCCTGTTTCAGAAGTGATTTTTCTACTCATTTCTTTTAAGTATTTAGCTCTTGGATCGCCATCTTTATATACACGGTGTCCAAAACCCATAATTTTTTCTTTGTTTTTAATTTTATTATCAATATATTCATCGACTTCATCAATAGATTTCACTTCAGATAACATGCTCATTACACGTTCATTTGCACCGCCATGAAGTGGTCCTTTTAATGAACCAACAGCAGCTACAATTCCTGAATACATATCAGATAATGATGATACTGCACATCTAGCTGTAAATGTTGATGCATTTAATTCATGATCTGCATGTAATACAAGTGCTTTATTAAATGCTTCAATTTCAATTTCAGAAGGTAGTTCCCCTCTTAACATGTACAAGAAGTTACCCGCATAGTTTAAATCACTACTTGGTTTAACAATTTCTTTTCCTTCCCTAACACGCGCATAAGCTGTAACTAATGAAGCAATTTTGGCTTGAATACGTATAGCACGCTCCAGTGTTTGACTTTCGTCTTCATCTTCAGCATGCTCGTCAAAATGAGCAATATATGAAACTGAAGTTCTTAAAGCTGTCATTGGGTGAACATTGCCTGTTGCGTATTCTTTAAAGTGGTTATACACTCTAGGATTTAAAGTCATATATTCAAAAAGCTTTTGTTTTAAGTCTTTTAATTCATCCTCATTTGGCAATCGATAATGCCATAATAAAAAGATGATTTCTTCAAATTCAGCATTCTGTGCTAAGTCATCAATATCATAACCAGCATAAGTTAATTGGCTATCGATAATAGAACTTACTTTTGTTTCAGATGCAATTACCCCTTCTAAACCTTTCTGTAACTCTGCCATATATAAATTCCCCTTTTCTATTTCATTATGAAATGGCTTTCACAACTCATTATATCCAATCTTTACTCTTTTGTGAATATTTTGAGTATATTTTCTTATCAAACCAATATGAAATACTTATTTATTTATATGCCCTTTAACACACTTCTATCACTTACATTGTTATAAGTTCATTTTAATATGGAAACTGTCTCACTTCAATTTTTATAGCATTTTAATTGGTTATCATGATTAATAACAAATAATTAATGTATTATTATACTAAACGCCATAGACTCTATTTAAAAAAATAGTTGTTTTATTTTATATTGCATAGCATAATAATAATTAACTAAATAAAGGAGTATAATTTTATGGCTAATCATGAATTACAAAGAGAACTAAGTAATCGTCACATCCAGCTAATTGCAATCGGGGGAGCAATTGGTACAGGACTATTTTTAGGAGCAGGTCAAACTATTGCGTTAACTGGCCCCTCTATTTTACTTACATATATCATAATTGGTTTTATGCTTTTTATGTTTATGCGTGGACTGGGAGAAATATTAGTAACAAATACGAATTTCAAATCATTTGCAGATGTCACTAATCACTATATTGGCCCATTTGCAGGTTTTGTAACAGGTTGGACTTATTGGTTCTGTTGGATCATTACAGGTATGGCAGAAGTAACTGCTGTTGCAAAGTATGTTAGTTTTTGGTTTCCAAACATACCAAATTGGATAAGTGCATTATTTTGTGTACTTGTATTAATGTCACTAAATTTATTAAGCGCTAAACTATTTGGTGAGTTAGAGTTTTGGTTTGCACTTATTAAAATATTTACTATTATTGCTTTAATTGTAGTTGGGGCAATAATGATTATTATGGCTTATGACACACAATTTGGCCATGCATCATTATCCAACCTATATAACAATGGAATATTTCCTAAAGGTATAAGCGGTTTCGTAATGTCTTTCCAAATGGCATTATTCTCGTTTGTAGGTATTGAACTTATAGGAGTCACAGCTGGAGAAACGAAAGATCCATCAAAGACCTTACCTAAAGCTGTTAACAGTGTGCCTATTCGTATCTTAGTATTCTATGTAGGTGCGTTAGCTGTTATCATGTCCATCATTCCATGGAATCAAATTAATCCTGAAGAAAGCCCATTTGTGAGACTGTTTGCACTGATTGGTATACCTTTTGCAGCAGGAATCATAAACTTTGTGGTATTAACAGCTGCGGCTTCTTCTTGTAATAGTGGTATATTCTCAAATAGTCGTATGTTGTTTGGGCTTTCAACACAAAAACAAGCGCCGCCTTACTTTGAGAAGACAAATAAAAATGGCGTACCACATATTGCAATATTTGTGTCGTGTGCGTTGCTTATGATTGCAGCACTGTTAAACTATATTATTCCAAATGCAACACTTGTTTTCACCTACATTACCACAGTTTCAACTGTATTATTTATTGTTGTTTGGGGCTTAATCACTGTAGCTTATATTAATTATCACCGTAGAAATCCTGAACTACATAAAAAAGCAACGTTTAAATTGCCTGGTGGAAAATATATGGGGTATGCTATTTTAACTTTCTTCTTATTAGTTTTTTGTTTATTATTTGTAAACACTGATACAAGAATAGCAGTATTTTTAACACCTATATGGTTTATCTTATTAACTCTAATGTATCTAAGATATAAACAGGTGTCTCGTAAGCAATAGTAATCAATAAACAGTAATAACAGATAAAAACTGGGACATCAATTGATGTCCCAGTTTTTATTATTAATAGAATTTATCGTTTAATATAAATCTCTACAAAAAAGACGAAATCATTTTTAAATGACTTCGTCTTTTTACTTTATACTTAGACAAATGTGTCCATAATTATTATAAGGTTTAAACTAAACTGCTAATTGAAAACTTGTTTAGATTATAGTACGTTTGCATAACCTTCGAAGATTTTCCCTTGATTAGCATCTACAGTAATTAAAACGTCATTTTGGATATTTGAAGTAGCATTTTCAACACCAACTATTGTAGGAATTCCTTTTTCTAAACCAATAATCGCGCTTGGTGATGTAATACCATTTTCTTCTGTAATAAGACCGATTGCTTTCTCAATATAAGGTACAAGTGTTTCATCTACAGAAGTTGTAACGATAATTGATTCTGATAAGTCTTTACCTTCTAATTCACTAGCATCATTCACAACTAAAGTTTGTCCGACAACTGAGTTTCTTCCAACGCCTTGACCTTTAGCAAGTTCGTCCCCTACAAGGTGTAATTTCATCATGTTTGTAGTACCTTTTTCACCTGTTGGTACACCTGCAGTGATAATAATTAAATCACCATTTTGAACTCTTTCAGTTTCAACTGCAGTTGCTACCGCATTATTTAATAATGCATCTGTAGTCTTACGTCCTTCTTTAACTACTGGGTGGATACCCCATACTAAAGCACATTGACGTGCCGTTTCTGCACTAGGTGTCACAGCAATAATATCTGATTGAGGACGGTATTTAGAAATTGTACGTGCAGTTGAACCACTTTCTGTAGCAGCAACAATTGCTTTAACGCTTAAGTTTAAAGCAGTATGGGCAACTGATACACCAATTGCATTAACTAATGAAGTTTCAACTAATTTAGTGCGGTCAGATAATAGTTTTTTATAATCTTGAGCAGCCTCTGCTGAAACTGCGATATTACGCATAGTTTTAACAGCTTCTTCAGGGTATTGTCCTGCAGCTGTTTCACCAGAAAGCATAACAGCATCTGTACCATCATAAATTGCGTTAGCAACGTCACTAGCTTCCGCACGTGTCGCACGTGGATTACGTTGCATAGAATCTAACATTTGCGTTGCTGTAATTACAGGTTTACCTAATTTATTACATTGTCTAATTAAATCTTTTTGGACCATTGGCACTGATTCAGGTGGGATTTCAACACCCATATCGCCGCGGGCAACCATTAAACCATCAGAAACTTCAAGAATTTCTTTGATATTATCAATACCTTCTTGGTTTTCAATTTTAGGAATAATACTTATATTTGTATTTTTTTGTGCTTCCAATAATTTACGAATATCTAATACGTCGCTTGGACGACGTACGAAACTTGCAGCGATAAAATCTACGCCTTCACTGATACCAAATTTAATATCTTCAGCATCTTTATCAGTGATACCTGGTAAACTAACTTTTACTCCTGGTAAGTTAACACCTTTTTTATTTTTTAATTCTCCTGTGTTTAAAACATCACAAAGAACTTCGCCATTAGCTTTATCAATTGATTTAACTTGTAATTCAATTAAACCATCATCTAAAAGGATATAAGAACCTTCGTCTACGTCATTGATAAGGTTATCATAAGTTACTGAGAATTTGTCTGAAGTACCTTCTACTTCAGTCATACTAACGATTACTTCACTACCCTTTTCAAGTTCAATCACACCATTTTGCATGTTGTGTGTACGGATTTCAGGACCTTTCGTATCTAGTAAAATTCCAACTGTTTTCCCTAATCTCTTAGAAACTTCGCGAATAGTATCGATTCTCGCTTTATGTTCTGCATGGTCACCATGAGAGAAGTTTAAACGCGCCACATTCATTCCAGCTTTAATTAATTTCTCAAGCATTTCTTCTGATTCAGACGCAGGTCCAATTGTACAAACAATTTTAGTTTTTCTCATTATTATTTCCTCCCAGTATTTTATATAGATAATTCGTTCGTTAATTCAAAAGTTTCAAAATCAAATTCATGTTCATTTGATCTAAATATTTCTTCAAATGACGTGTCAGTAAGTTCATTATTCCTAATCCCAACGCCAATCGCAGTTTTACCTTCTAACAACAAGTCCACTGCATGGCCGCCAAGACGTGAAGCTAGAACCCTATCTGCACCACTTGGGCTACCACCACGTTGGATGTGTCCAAGCACAGAAACACGTGCGTCAACATTAATATATTTAGTCAGTTCTTGAGCACAAACTTCACCTGACATACAACCTTCAGCGACCATAACTATTGAATGTTTTTTGCCTCGTTTAATACCATTATCAATCTTTTCAGCTACATCTTTCATATCTGTCTCAACTTCAGGAACAATGATTGTTTCTGCACCGACTGAAAGACCAGCCCAAAGTGCTAAATCACCACAATCACGGCCCATGACTTCAATGATAAACGTTCTTGCATGGCTTGATGCTGTATCACGAATCTTATCAACACAATCAATTATAGTATTTAATGCTGTATCAAATCCAATTGTAAAGTCTGAACCATTGATATCATTATCAATCGTTCCTGGAACACCTATCGTTTGGATTTCTTCACATTCTTCACTTATACGTTGTGCACCTCTATAGCTACCGTCACCACCAATAACTACAAGTCCTTCGATGCCTCTTTTACGTAAATTCTCAATACCTTTTTTACGAACTTCTGCTTCTTTAAATTCAGGACATCTTGCTGAATATAAAAAAGTCCCGCCTCGTTGAATTGTGTCTCCCACTGAACCGAGTTCAAGTTTCTCAATATCATCGTTTAACAAACCTTGATAGCCTTGGTAAACACCATAAACTTCAATGTTATTGTAAATCGCTTTTCTAACTACAGCTCTTACTGCTGCATTCATGCCTGGAGAATCTCCACCACTTGTCAACACTGCAATTTTTTTCATGACGACATACCTTTCTAACATGTATTTCTTATTCTAAAAATACCATAAAATTTAGCCTGGTGCCATTAAAATAAGGCTTTGTGACTAATGTAAACGTTTTTAATCCAACGAATCTTTTAGAAAGCGTTTCCTTTAATTTAATTATAAATAGAACTTTAGACCTTTTATTTAATACCTTTTATTTAAAATAATTAAACAAATTAAATAGTTTTTATTTAAAAAAACAAAAAGAAGCCCTAGGTTATTAGAACTTCCTTTTGTTTACTATTTTATTCTTTATAAGAACCTATCATTCTAAATTTTTGATAGCGATCTTCGACAAGCTGTTCTTTACTGAACGAATTTAATTCTTTTAAATGTGCCTCAAAAGTACGTTTAATATTTTGAGCTTGTGTTTCAACATCTTGATGAGCTCCACCTAAAGGCTCTTTTACTACTTCGTCTGCAATCTTTAATTCATGTAAATCTTCTGCAGTAATTTTCATCGTTTCTGCTGCTATTTTTGCGAGGTTACTATCTTTCCATAATAATGCTGATGCACCTTCTGGCGAGATGACTGAATATGTACTATTTTCAAGCATTAATATTCGATTTGTAATGCCTAATCCTAGAGCACCACCACTACCACCTTCACCAATAACAATTGAAATAACAGGTACAGTTAATGCAGCCATTTCCACTAAATTTCGTGCAATAGATTCACTTTGACCACGCTCTTCTGCAGCTTTACCTGGATAAGCACCCTTTGTATCGATAAAAGTAATAATCGGTCTATTAAACTTTTCAGCTTGTTTCATTAATCTCAACGCTTTGCGATAACCTTCTGGATGCGCCATACCAAAATTACGATAAATATTATCCTTTGTATCTTTACCACGTTGTTGTCCTACAACAGTAACTGGTTGACCATTTAAATAACCTATACCGCCAATCATTGCTGGATCATCTCTATAATTTCTATCTCCATGCAATTCAATAAATGAATCAAAGATATGTGGAATATAGTCCAATGATGTTGGACGCTCTTGTAAGCGTGCTAATTGCACACGATCCCATGGTTTAAGATTAGTATATACTTTTTCAGTTTCTCTATCTAGAGATGCTTCAAGCATTTCTATTTCCTCTTGGAGATCCACATCATTTTTTTCTTGAGATTCCTTTAAGGATTCGATTTTATTTTTTATTTCAAAAAGTGGCTTTTCAAAATCAAGCATTTATTTTCACCTCTTGATGCATTTTTAGAATATTAGAGAGTGTCGTTCTCATTTCTTTTCTATGTACAACTTTATCTAATTGTCCATGCTCTAATAAAAACTCTGATGTTTGGAAATCATCAGGTAATTTTTCATTGATAGTTTGTTCAATGACACGTCTACCCGCAAAGCCTATCAATGCTTTAGGTTCACTAATATTGATATCACCAACAGATGCGAAACTTGCAGAGACTCCACCTGTTGTTGGATTTGTTATATAAGAAATATATAACAATCCAGCGTCAGCATGTCTCTTTAATGATACACTTGTTTTACCCATTTGCATTAACGAAATAATGCCCTCTTGCATTCTTGCGCCACCGCTTGCTGAGAACAAAATGAATGGCAAGCGATTTTCGATGCAGTGTTCAATAATTCTGCAAATCTTCTCACCTAATACTGATCCCATACTGCCCATTCTGAACCGAGCATCCATTACAGCGACGCCATATGTAATGCCATCCAACTGTGCTGTTCCTGTAACGACAGCTTCATTCAAACCAGTTTTTTGCTGATCTTTATGAATTTTTTCTTCATAACTCGGAAAATCTAATGGATTAGCTGAGGTCATTCCTCTATCAAACTCAGTAAACGTACCTTCATCTGAAATAGCCTCAATGCGTTTATGTGCCGTTAAAGCAATATGATGATCGCAATTAAAACAAACATTTAAGTTTTCTGCTAATTCTTTTGTATACATAATTTTTTTACATTTAGGACATTTTGTCATAATCCCTGCTGGTACATCACTTTGTTTCGAATCAGATACAGTTACGTACTTTTTCTTTTTACTACTTCTATTGAAAAAATCTTTAAACATTGTAAACCTCCACTTAACCATCGCGATCTTAGTTCAATATTATTCTTACATAATATATGAGATCAGCGTTAATGAATATTATTTATCTAAGTCTGTTAATTTCATTGTTTTGTCATAAACATCTTCAGGGTTAACGTCTATTCTAGCAACACCTGATTCCATTGCAGCTTTCGCAACTTCTCTAGCTACTGAAGATGCTACTCGTTTATCAAAAGGACCTGGTATACAATAATCCGCGTTTAGCTCGTCAGGTTTAATTAAATCAGCAATTGCTTCAACTGCAGCTTGCTTCATTGATTCATTAATATGTGTAGCTTCTACATCTAAAGCTCCTCTGAAAATACCTGGGAATGCTAACACATTATTAATTTGGTTAGGATAATCTGAACGACCCGTACCAATTACCTTAGCACCAGCTTCTTTTGCTACATCTGGATTTATTTCTGGATTTGGGTTTGCCATAGCAAAGATAATTGGATCATCTGCCATCGATTCGACCATTTCTTTTGATAATAAATCTGCTACTGATACACCAATAAATACATCAGCATCTTTAATAACATCACTTAAACTACCATCAATTTTATCTCTGTTTGTCCATCTTGCGACATAAGATTTTGTATCATTCATACCAAATGAACGATCTTCATAAATCGCGCCTCTTGAATCACACATAATCATATCTCTTACTCCATAAGAATAAAGTAATTTTACGATAGCTATACCTGCTGCTCCAGCACCATTTAATACTACTTTAATGTCAGATAGATCTTTGTCTACAATTCTTAATGCATTAATCATGCCTGCAACCGTAACAATGGCTGTTCCATGTTGATCATCATGAAAAACAGGAATTTTCGTTTCTTTTTTCAAACGTTCCTCGATTTCAAAACAACGTGGTGCAGAAATATCTTCCAAGTTTATGCCACCATAATTAGGTTCTAGTAATTTCACTGTATTAACAATTTCGTCTGTATCAGTTGTGTCTAACGCAATTGGTACGCCGTCAATTCCTGAGAAGCTCTTAAAGAGTACAGCTTTACCTTCCATTACTGGTATACTCGCTTCAGGTCCAATATCGCCCAAACCTAAAACTGCTGTACCATCAGTAACAACTGCTACTGTATTACCTTTCATTGTATACTCAAAAACTTTTCGTTTGTCTTCGTGAATTTCTTTACATGGTTCTGCTACACCTGGAGAATAAGCTAAGCTCAATTCTTCTTTATTTGTAACTTTTACTTTTGGTGAAACTTGTAATTTTCCTTGATTTCTTCTGTGCATTTCTAAAGCGTCGTCTCTTAAAGTCATGTAAACCTACCCCTTTACATTCGATTAGTATAAATATCATTTCATATATATTTTTATTACAAAGCAACTCAAATTACAAATGATATCGTTAACATTTTTGCCAATTTACTCTTGAAGTTATTATTTGTAATAAAAATATATATACAGCTAAATTATTATATATTTTTAGAATCTTAATTTATAGAAAATAAAAACTGATGGCAAATTTATGCTCAACCATCAGTTTACTATACCATAGTTTATAGCGCTATTAAAGTTAAATAATTCGAATATCCCATGGTGAAAAGTGTTGAATCAATTTTTCTATTATATTATTTTCTCTAGGAATAAAGCCGATTGTCTTTATTACATTTTGACTTTCATCAAAATACTGTACAGGAATATTACTTTCCTTTGAATCTTTTATTAAAATTTTATCTATCTCTAACTCATCAATTTGATTACGAATAACAATTTTTTGTGCATGTTGAAGCTTGGATTGCTCAAAACTTTCAATTGATTCGATTTTCTTTATAATAAGTTGCTGCTTATTATTTCTTTTTTCAAATTTCCCACTTATTATTAACATTTGATCTTTGTTCAATTCTGTTTCATATTTTTTAAATATCTCAGGGAAAACAACACCATCTAAATTATTGATGCCATCATTCAAAGTTATAAAAGCCATATTTTGACCATTTTTCGTTCTAATCTTTTTAAAGCCGTCAATTTGAATGAAGATAGGTTGGTGATCTCTCGCATTGGATAATTTATAAATACCTAAGTACTGTTTTTGTTCAAATGCTTTCTCAACAGGATGAGTTGACACATAAAATCCTAAGTATTCTTTTTCGTAATCGCTAAGCATCTTATCAGGCAATTCTTCTTTGTCTTCATAATTCGTTTTAGGTGTGAGTACATCAAATATAAAACCATCTTGTTCGACATCTGAAACATCATCTAACACTTGGTCTATAGATTGTAATAATGTCGCACGATTTTTACCTAATGTATCAAAAGCCCCTACAAGTATCAATGCTTCTAATAATTTTCTAGATTTAATTCTTTTAGGAATGCGTCTCGTAAAGTCAAAGAAATCTTTGTAGTTTCCATTTTCTTTTCGTTCATCAACGATAAGTTTGACACTTTGATATCCAACACCTTTTATCGCCCCAATAGACAAGTATATTCCTTTATTAGTTGCTTTATAAAACCAATGACTATAATTAATATTGGGTGCTAAAATATTGATATTTTGATGTTTTGCTTCATCAATCATTTGTGCAGTCTTCTTCTCACTACCAATTGAGTTGCTTAATATATTCGCATAAAAATAATTTGGATAGTGCACTTTTAGATAACCCATAATATAGGCAATTTTTGAATAACTAACTGCGTGAGCACGAGCAAAGCCATAATCAGCGAATTTTAAGATTAAATCGAAAATCTGTTTACTTAATGCTTCTTCATAACCATTTTTTATTGCACCATTTACAAAATGTTGTCTTTCACTTTCAAGTACAGCACGATTTTTTTTACTCATAGCTCGGCGTAAAATATCCGCTTCACCATAATTGAAATTCGCAAACTTACTCGCAATTTGCATAATTTGTTCTTGATAAATAATAACACCATACGTCTTTGATAATATTGGTGCTAAATCTTGATGTAAATATTGTACTTTGTCTGGGTTATGTCGACGAGAAATATAAGTTGGTATCTCTTCCATTGGTCCAGGACGATAAAGTGAAGTTACGGCAACTATATCTTCGAAATGTTCTGGCTGTAACCTCGTCAATACATTTCTAATCCCATCAGACTCTAACTGGAAAATACCAGTCGTGTCACCTTGGGATAATAATTGAAATACTTGTTTATCATCAAAAGGTATTTGTTCAATATCAATATCTATCTGCATGTCATATTTTACTTGTTTCACAATCTGATGAATAATTGAGAGGTTTCTTAACCCTAAGAAGTCAATTTTTAACAATCCGATTCTCTCTGCTTCTGTCATCGTCCATTGTGTCAACAAGCCTGTATCTCCTAATGTGAGTGGCGCATAATCGTAAAGTGGGTGGTCATTTATAATTATGCCTGCCGCATGTGTAGAAGTATGACGAGGAAGCCCTTCTAGTTTCTTACATATTTCAAACCAACGTTCGTTACGATGATTACGATGAACAAATTGCTTAAAATCTTCTTGTTGATAAGCTTCATCTAATGTAATCCCTAATTTATGAGGTATTAGTTTCGAAATTTCATTCAATGTTATTTCATCAAAACTCATAATTCTACCCACGTCTCTGGCCACAGCTCTTGCAAGTAAATGCCCAAAAGTCACGATACCCGCAACGTGAGTATCACCATATTTCTCTTGGACGTATTGAATCACTTTATCTCGATGTGTATCTTCAAAATCTATATCAATATCTGGCATCGTCACACGCTCTGGATTTAAAAAACGTTCGAATAAGAGATTGTATTGAATAGGATCTATCGTTGTAATATTTAATAGGTAACTGACTAAAGACCCAGCTGCCGAACCACGTCCTGGGCCTACTAATACATCATGCGTTTTAGCATAATGAATCAAATCACTTACAATTAAGAAATAATCTTCAAAGCCCATGTCAGTAATAACTTTATATTCATGTAATAACCGTTGCTTATAAGTTTCAAAATGCTTTTGCTTTAAATCCATATCATTTAATTTCGTCTCCAATATTTGCCATAAATATTGTTTTGACTGTGTGTTATTTGGCGTTTTGAATTTAGGCAAGAGAGATTGATTATAAGTTATCTCAGCTTGACATATATTTTCAAGCTGATTTGTTTGTTCCCATACTGCTTCACTTAATTCTAAATTATCTAGTTGTGTTTTTGAATATAGATGTGCATCATAATCTTTCGGTTCACTCACCAAATCTAGTTTACTATTATCTTTAATAGCTGATAATGCGGTTAGTGTATCTGAGTCTTGCTGATTTAGATAGCGCGTACTTTGTGCCCATACAATTGGCAAATCAAATGTATATTGACTCGTATGGTTGACATATACGTATGAGTAATCCTCAAATTTTGTTACTAATGCCTCATTAGATGATGAGACATCTTTAAAAATAACGACAAGGTGTTCTATATATTTTTTCAACCATTCTACAGGGGTTTCTGTTTTTTCTTTCATTTTTATAGCAGAAGATAACTTAAATAAATCTTTAAGACCTATATTGTCTCGTGCTAATACTATTGTTTCAACGACATCTAATCCATCTGTAACGTTAACAGTCATACCAAAGATAGGATGAATATTTGCTGCGATACACGCATCATAAAATTGTGGATAACCATATAATACATTTGTATCTGTTATAGCTAATGCTGTATAACCTTCTTTAGCAGCTTTAGCAACGACATCTTTAATTCTCAAACTAGAATACAACAAGTCATACGTCGTATGAACATTTAAATGTACTACCATCAGCAAATACCTCCAATCTTTCTACAATTTATTATTTAATGCGTCTGCCAATTCATTAAAACGAGCCCAATCGCTCACCGACACACCTGAAGCATTTGGGTGTCCGCCACCTCCAAAGTCACTAGCAACATCATTGATAATGATACCTTTAGACCTAATACGGCATCTAATCTCAGACCCTTCATCTACAGCAAAAATCCATATTTTTAAGCCTTGTATATCTGCAATAGTATTTACAAATAACGACGCTTCATTTGCTGCAATATCAAATTGCTCGAGGATATCTTTGGTAATGATGACTTTACAAAAGCCTTTGTCATTCAAATCAAAATGTTGCAATACATAACCTTGGAAAGGTAATAATTTGGGATCTTTTTCACCCATTTTGTTAAGTTCTTCATTATGGCTGAATGGGAAGGTCAACAATTGGCTTGCCACACTCATTGTATGAGGCGTCGTATTGTTAAATAGGAAACGTCCTGTATCGCCTACAATACCTAAATAAAGTACTCTCGCTACTGAAGCATCTATAATTGATAAATCGTTAAAATGTTCTATAAAATCAAATATAATTTCACTTGTTGAAGATGCTTGATCATTCACGTAGTTAATATCACCATATTGATCTACTGCTGGATGATGGTCAATCTTGATTAACATACGTCCCTTGTCAAAACGTTCATCACTAATTCTAGGAGCGTTAGCAGTATCACAGACAATTACGAGTGCATCTTTATATTGATCATCAGCTATTTCATCAAATGTCCCTATAAAGTCTAATGAAGGTTCCGACTCCCCTACTGCATAAATATACTTGTCTGGGAACTTTAATTTTAGATAATTTTTCAAACCTAATTGTGAACCATAAGCATCTGGATCTGGTCTTACATGCCTATGTATAATAATCGTTTCTGCTGCTTCTACTTCTTGCATAATTTGGTTAAACGCTTTAGTCATCTCTATACTTCCTTTTCACTTTTATATTTAATCTATCATCTGACAAATTATCATTGCTTTAGCTACTTGTTGACTATCACTTGTCATTGTTATTTCTAATTTAGCAAAATTTCTTCCAACATCTAACATTTCATAATGTACATGTATTTCCGACTCAATTTGAACTGTTTTGATATATATAATATTCAAACTTTCTATCATAACTTCTAGTTTTTTTAGTTTTCTCATTTCATAACGTACTGTTTCTTCTATGATTGCTACAAAAACTGCTTTGCTTAATGTACCATATTGGTTAGTTAGTAATGGAGTAGTTTGCACTTGTATGCCATCATTAGTAATAGTAATATGCTTTGCAATTTGATCATTGATTGTTTCACCGACTTGAGGTTGTCTACTCAATAGTTGCATGGCTGTCAGTACATCTTTTCTTGTGATAACCCCTATAAGCTTCTTGCTTGGTGTAATCACTGGTAGCAATTCAATACCTTCCCAAATCATCATATGTGCACAATTAGCAACAGTTGTTGATAATTGTACATTAATTGGCGCTTTTGTCATAAATTGTGCAAGGGTATCATTTTCTTGCATCTTTATAATCTCTTTGCTAGTCACTATGCCCACAAGTCGCCATTCATCATCTATAACTGGAAATCTTGAATGACCTGTTTCACTTGCTTTAACTTTATAATCATTGAGAGACATATGATCAAATACCACTGTGTCTTCATTTACAGGTTTAACAATATCCTCAACGACTAAAATTTCTTTGCGAATCATTTGGTTATACATTGCTCTATTAATAATATTTGCAACTAGGTATGTATCATAATTCGATGAAAGTATTGGTAAATCATGGTCATCTGCATACTTGATTATTTCAGGTGAAGTATTAAATCCACCTGTAATAAGTACTGCACTTCCTCTTTTTAATGCTGCTAATTGCACGTCTTTACGGTTACCAACAATCAGCAAAGTGTGCGCGCTTAAATATTTTACGACATCCTCTATTTCCATCGCACCTATTGCAAATTTTGTGAGAGTTTTAATTAATCCATTTCTACCACCAAGTACTTGACCATCTATAATCTTTACAATTTCAGCAAAAGTTAATTGTTCAATTTGTTCTCGTGATTTCTTCTCAATGCGAACAGTACCGACCCTATCAATTGTAGCTACTAAACCAATTTGGCCAGCATCTTTGATAGCACGATAAGCTGTCCCTTCAGAGACATTGAGATCTTTCGCAATTTTTCTAACAGAAATTTTTTGACCAACTGCTAGAGATTCTATATATGATAAAATTTGTTCATGCTTTGTCATTTCAATAACCTCATTTATTTTGAACAGTTTCTATCATATTATAACTTTTTATAACTAAAAATGCGATGTAACAAACCAAATAAAATAATTTATATCGATTTAAGTAAAAAGATTTCCTTAAAATTATATATAACAGCTTTATTAATAATTTTAATATGTTAAATCCAATATTTTAGTTGGCTTTATCAATGAACTTTTATTAGAATGGAGTTAAGGAGGGATGAACAATGTTCAAAAATATATTACTTGGTGTTGATACAACACTTAAAAATGAAAAAGCACTTGATGAAGTTTCAAAATTAGCAGGAGAAGGTACAAAGGTTACAATTTTAAATGCAATTAGCGAACAGGATGCACAAGCATCAATCAAATCTGGTGTTCATTTAGATAAACTCGTAGAAAAACGTAGCGAAGGTCTCGAGAGTACACGTAACGCTTTAAAAGAATACGGTATTGAGTATGACGAAATCATAGTCCGCGGGAATGCCAAAGAGCAATTAGTCAGAGAAGCTAACAGTGGTAAATACGAAATTGTTGTACTTAGTAACCGAAAAGCTGAAGATAAGAAAAAGTTTGTCTTAGGCAGTGTAAGTCATAAGGTTGCTAAAAGAGCACGCATCCCTGTATTAATAGTAAAGTAATTATAAAAAGCCTGAAGTTCTATAAAGTACTTCAGGCTTTTCTATATAAATTAGCTTATATTTTATATCATATTTAAAATTTTACTGCTTCTCCTGGTTTCAATATTTGAACCTCTCCTGTTGCGACAGCCTCTTTAAATGCATTAGGATCTTGTTCAATAAGTTCAAACGTATCATAGTGCACTGGCACTGTAATTTTAGGTTTAATAAAAGTATTTATTGCATAACTCGCGTCGTCTATACCCATTGTGAAATTATCACCAATTGGAATAAAACATACATCCACAGGATGACGGTCAGCAATTAATTTCATATCGCTAAATAACCCTGTATCTCCAGTATGATAAATCGTTTTGCCTTCAGCTTCTATAATAACTCCCATTGGCATACCTAAATATACTGGCACCCCATTATCATCTGTTAAACTTGAACTATGAAATGCTTGTACAAATTTTACACTTCCGAAGTCTAACTCTGCTTTCCCACCTATATTCATCGGTCTAACATGCTCTACATTATGATATGTAGTCAAATAATCTCCTAATTCTGCAGACCCAATAACCGTTGCATGGTTTCTATTAGCAAGTTCAATTGTGTCACCAAAATGGTCACCATGGCCATGCGTCAAAATGATATAGTCAACTTCCAATGTCGATGCATCTAAATCTGACATACCGTTACCCGTTATAAATGGATCTACGATAACCTTCTTACCATTCGCCTCGAAATATATTGTTGATTGTCCATGAAATGAAAGTTTCATTATTTTAATTCCTCCCATAAATCTATTTACATTACTTATACCACGATATCACTCTCATATAACACACTAATTAATTTTAAATAGTTATGAGGTATATTAAATTAATACATAAACTAATGAAATATGAATGTTATAATATTTAACTTTTGAATTCCTCTATGAAGTGGCATAAAATTAAAATGATTATAATTTTAGGAGGACGAACAAAAAATGAAATTAGAACAGATTACTAAAGAATTACAAATACAACAAGCTGACGCAGCTTGGATTACGACACCACTGAACATATTTTATTTCACAGGTTACTTAAGTGATCCTCACGAACGTTTACTAGCTTTATTAATTAAAGCTAACGGAGAGCAAATTTTATTTTGCCCACAATTAGAAATGGAAGATGTTAAAAATTCGCCGTTTGAAGGAGAAATTATTGGCTATTTGGACACAGAAAATGGTTTAGATAAATACCCACTTAAAATCAATAAATTACTTGTTGAAGCGGAACACTTAACACTTCATCGTCAACGTGCGCTTATAGATGCATTTGGAGTTCAACAATTCGGTGATATCGACCAAACAATTAAAGAATTACGAAATGTTAAAAGTGAACATGAAATCGCTACTATTAAAAAAGCGTGTGAACTCGCAGATAAATGTATTGAAATTGGTGTAGCATTTTTAGAAGAAGGTGTCACAGAACGACAAGTTGTTAACCATATAGAAAATGAAATTAAAGCTTATGGTGTCAACGAAATGAGTTTCGATACAATGGTATTATTTGGTGATCACGCGGCCTCTCCTCACGGCACTCCAGGTGATCGTCAACTTCAAAAAGATGAGTTTGTTTTATTTGATTTAGGCGTAATTTACGATAATTATTGTAGTGATATGACAAGAACTGTTAGATTTGGCACACCTAGTGATGAAGCACAAGAAATTTATAATATCGTATTAAAAGCAGAACAAGAGGCTATCGCTGCTATAAAACCTGGTGTAACAATTAAAGATGTTGATGATATTGCACGTAATATCATTAGTGATGCTGGTTATGGTGAATATTTCCCTCATAGATTAGGTCATGGTTTAGGTCTAGAAGAACATGAATATCAAGATATTTCTAGTTCAAATACAAATCAATTTGTCGCTGGTATGGTAGTTACAGTAGAGCCAGGTATTTATGTACCTGGAGTAGCAGGTGTACGTATAGAAGACGACATTCTTGTTACCAAAGATGGACATGAAAGCTTGACTGGATACGAAAAATGATTAAAGAAGCAGTAGTTGAAACAATTCAGCAAGTCGAACATGCGATAAGTAACGGGGCGAATCGTATTGAACTATGTGACAACTTAACTGTTGGGGGCACAACGCCAAGTGTTGGTATGGTCGAAATTGCTACAGAAATATGTCACGCAAATCACGTAGAAATAGCAGTAATGATTCGACCACGCGGCGGAGATTTTGTCTATAATCTATATGACTTTGAAATTATGCAACGAGATATCAAGGCACTAAAACAATTTAATGTTGATTATTTTGTATTTGGCTGTCTGACGCAAGATGTAGTTTTAAATGAATGGCAAATGAAAACATTAAAACAACTTGCTGACTCTATTCCTGTTGTTTGTCATATGGCATTCGACGAAATTCATCAGCATGGTCAAATTAAAGCGCTACACCAATTAATTGACCTTAAATTCACTAGATTGCTAACACATGGTGGTGCTAGTGACACTGATATCTTTGATAATTTAAATCATCTAGGTAAATTAGTCGTTAATTCAGGCGGCAACATTGAAATTATGCCTGGAGGCGGATTAAATAAGGATAATTTACAAGAACTTCTTGAAGCTTTCCCTTTTCAAGAGGTACACGGGACAAAAATCGTCTAAATCAATTTAAAGCTAATAAGATCAATTTTTAAATTTGGATAAAATATTTATCAATAAAAAACTGGTAATGCCCATAATGCGTTAATTCACATTGGCTTACCAGTTTTTATTTTTTAATATAATTATTTTAATGCACTTTCAATATCGGTATATGATAATTTTAATGCTTCAGCCACACCTTTATTAGTAAGTTCACCATTAATTGTGTTTAAACCTAATGACAATGCTTGATTATCTTGTAATGCTTTTAAATAACCTTTTCCAGCAAGTTGTTGCGCATAAGGTAGTGTTGCATTATTCAAAGCAATCGTTGATGTACGAGGCACTGCACCAGGCATATTTGCTACTGCGTAATGTACAACACCATGTTTCTTATAAGTTGGGTCATCATGTGTAGAAATACGGTCAGTTGTTTCGAATATACCGCCTTGATCAATTGCTATATCAACTATGACTGCACCATCTCTCATTTGTTTAACCATATCTTCAGTTACAAGGTTTGGAGCTTTAGCGCCAGGAATTAATACTGCACCAATGACTAAATCGCTATCTTTCACGCATTGCTCTATATTCAAAGGATTAGACATAATTGTGTGTACTCGACCATCAAATAAGTCTTCCAATTCTTGTAATCGTTTAGGATTAACATCTAAAATCGTAACATCTGCACCTAGTCCAAGCGCAATTTTTGCAGCATTTGTACCTGCTTGACCCCCACCGATAATTGATACGCGTCCTTTAGAAACGCCCGGTACGCCACCAAGAAGTATACCCATGCCGCCTTTATATTTTTGTAAAAATTCAGCTCCAATTTGAGCAGACATACGTCCCGCTACTTCACTCATTGGAGTTAACAATGGTAACGAACGATCTGGCAATTGCACAGTTTCATATGCAATACCAACAACTTTATTATCCAATAAAGCTTGAGTTAACGCTGGTTCGTTCGCTAAATGTAAATAAGTAAATAAAATTAAGCCTTCTTTAAAATATTGGAACTCTTCTGCTAATGGTTCTTTAACTTTCATGACCATATCTACATTCCAAACTTCTGCTTGCTCATTAACAATTTTAGCCCCTGCTGCAGTGTAGTCCACGTCTTCAAAATATGAACCCAAACCTGCAGATTTTTCAACGATAACAGTGTGCCCTTGTTCAACAAGTGCATGTACACCACTCGGAGACAAACTCACTCTATTTTCATTATTTTTAATCTCTTTAGGGATACCTATAATCATTTCTTCCACCTCCAAATCCATAGTAACGCGTATCCAATGAAAGCGCAATCATAGTTTAGGGTAGTTTTACAACATACAAATTGTGTTAATATTCTGTAAACAGTGGTATAATATAAATAAGAAAAATAAGGAGGTAATTACGATGCTAACTTATAAAAATATTTTAATAGCAGTTGATGGATCACATGAGGCAGAGTGGGCATTTAACAAGGCTGTAGACGTAGCAAAACGTAACGATTCAAAACTTACTGTTGTGAATGTTATTGATTCAAGAACATATTCTTCATACGAAGTATATGATGCGCAATTTACTGAGAAATCTAAAAATTTCTCTGAAGATTTATTAAAAGGTTATAAAGAAGTCGCTACAAATGCAGGTGTTACTGATGTTGAAACACGTTTAGAGTTTGGTTCACCAAAAGCAATTATTCCTAAAAAATTAGCTGCTGATGTCGATGCAGATTTAATTATGTGTGGTACGTCTGGTTTAAATGCAGTAGAAAGATTCATTGTTGGCTCTGTGTCTGAGGCTATTGTGCGTCATTCTCCTTGTGATGTATTAGTTGTACGTACAGAAGAACTTCCAGAAGACTTCCAACCACAAGTTGCCACTGATGAATTCAGATCACAATACCAAGCTCGTTAAGTCGATACGAATAATGAATGATATTATTCATTTAAAACATAATAAGGTTTTAAGCAGGATGTTTTGTTCATATTAGCTGGGCATTTTATCCTGCTTTTTATGTCTTAATTTATTAGCGTTAAATAATGAATATTTTTAAAACTCTCATTTTTACAGCATTGTTATCCAAAATTCAAGTATCCTTCACAATCATAACTTATCCTTTAATTAGTAAGCATATGAAAGGAGCATAACAGTTATGCAACTAGTCACAAAAATTACCTTCATTACATTACTGGCTATTGTAATGATAAATATGATATCACTTAATGCATTCACAATAAGTGCAAAGGACGTTACGCCACACTCTCATCAAGTTGATAAGCTAAGACTTATAGACAATAAAACAATACCACATGAACAAACATATAATAAAACTAAAGTCGGTGGTATATCAGGTATTACATATAATCCAAAATCTAACAAGTGGTATCTCCTTAGTGACGACCGTTCGGAACATAGCCCTTCCAGATTTTATGAAGCGAATTTAAATTATAATCTTCGTCAGTTTAATAACATAAATATTAAAAATGTTAATAACTTAAAACAGCCAAATGGTAATAATTATATAAGTAAAAAACAAT
Organism: Staphylococcus sp. mip270_02; assembly: GCF_054031535.1. Lineage (NCBI taxonomy): Bacteria > Bacillati > Bacillota > Bacilli > Caryophanales > Staphylococcaceae > Staphylococcus > Staphylococcus sp. mip270_02. Next base: position 1,578,292 of record NZ_CM132934.1, on the reverse strand, counting down.
TTAATAATAAATCAAAGGATATTGTGGCGGACCCAGAATCAATCCGTTTTGATCCTTTGACGAACAATATTTTATATACAAGTGAAGGTGATCGAAATTTAGGATTAAATCCATTTATCAGGTTTAGTAATTTAAACGGTACCTTTATTTCTGAATTGCCTATTAACGAATCATTAAAAATGGATACTCAATCAAAAAAAGGATTTCGTAATAATCTAGCCATTGAAGGCAGTACTTTTTCAGTTGATGGCACATCTATATGGACATCTATGGAAGCACCAGTAATACAAGACGGACCTGTTCCTACAGCCGATTCAGGCGCTCTATCACGCATCACACAATATGATCGCAGAGGTAACGTATTATCAGAATATGCCTATCCAATCGATTCAGTGCCACATGTAGGAGACAACACTAAAACAGCAGAAAACGGCGTTTCTGAAATGTTAGCCATTAATAAACATGAATTTTTAACATTAGAAAGAGCTAGTGTTCAGTCATCAGATGGTTCATTTAATAACTATGTACGGATTTATAAAATAGATGTTAATCATGCATCTGACATAAAAGATACAAAGACTTTCCAAAATGCTGAAGTAAAACCTGTTAAAAAGAAATTAGTTGCTAATTTAAACAATGAGCAATTAGATAAAGTAGATAATATCGAAGGTATGACATTTGGAAAAAAACTAGCAAATGGTAATGATTCACTTGTAGTTGTATCAGATAATAACTTCAATAAATCACAAATATCACAATTCATTGTATTTGAAGTAATAAACAACAAGACGTAATTTCAACACTACAACATAGATTATTATTCACAAAAAGCACCACGAGCAATCTCATGCTATGCATAAGGTTCCCGCGGTGCTTTAATTTTTAATGCTCGCTTATAAGATACAATATTTGTATCTTAATCAGATCTATTTAGTCTTACATCTAATATTCTATCTTTATAAATATTATTTAACGTCACCAAATTCAACTACATCACGTGCGATCATAACTTCTTCATTTGTTGGGATAACGATTACTTTAACGGGTGAATGTGGGTAGTTAATAAATCCTTCTTCACCGTGAATCGCTTCATTTTTCTTAGCATCCCAATAAACGCCCATAAATTCTAGGCCTTCTAATACTTTCGCTCTAACTGGATCTGAGTTTTCACCAACACCAGCTGTAAATACAATCACGTCTACACCATGCATACGCGTTGCATATGAACCAATATATTTATGAATACGAGAAGCAAATACATCAAGTGCTAATTGCGCTCTTTCTTTACCTTCTTTAGCTTCATCAATAATATCTCTTAAATCACTAGAAGTACCTGAAATACCTAATAAACCAGATTCTTTATTTAAAGTGTTTAAGACTTCTTCAGCATTTTTACCAGTTTTCTCCATGATGAATGGAATTAACGCTGGGTCAATATTACCTGAACGTGTTCCCATTGTCACACCTGCTAATGGCGTGAAGCCCATAGAAGTATCTACAGATTCACCACCATCAATAGCGGCAATAGAAGCACCATTACCAATATGACATGAAATAATACGTAACTCTTCAATAGGCTTACCTAAGATTTCTGAAGCACGTTGAGATACATATTTGTGGCTCGTACCATGGAAACCATATTTACGAATTCCGAAATCTTCGTAATATTGATACGGTAAACTATATAGATAAGATTTCTCTGGCATAGTTTGATGGAATGAAGTATCAAACACAGCAACATGAGGTATCTCAGGAAGTAACTTACGGAATGCACGAATTCCCATTAAGTTAGCAGGATTGTGCAATGGTGCAAGCTCACTTAATGATTCAATTTGTTTTTCAACTTCATCATCTACGTAAGTTGATGATGGGAATATTTCTCCTCCATGAACGACACGATGGCCAGTACCATCAATATCATAAATACTTTCAATAATACCATGTTCTTTAAAACTTTCTAACATAATATTAACTGCATCTTCATGGTTTTCAATGTCTTTTGTTTCAGTTACTTTTTCCCCGTTCACTTCAATAGTGAAGATAGAATTTTTTAATCCAATACGTTCAATAAGTCCCTTAGTTACAATTTTCTCTTCCGGCATTTCAATAAGTTGAAATTTCAAAGATGAACTACCAGCGTTAATGGCCAAAATTAATTTTGACATAAGCATAATGCCTCCATTTTTTAAGTTTTTAATATCCATATCTATTTAATCATTAATACAGTTCAAATACAAGAATATTACAGCTTAATTTTCAGGGTGATTTTCTTGCATCCATGCATTTAAATCTTGTAAAAATCCTTGGAATTGTTGTGGGCTTTTGAAATCGGGAATATTTGCTAGTAAAACTTCTACAGATTTGGTTACATTCGTTTCTTTTTTCTGTAATACAAGTATAGATTTACGGGCTTTTTCATTTTTAAATAATGTCGCTGGTAAATTTAAAAAAGCTTGCATTTCTGTTTCTGTAGCAATGAAATTTTGTAACTGTTTCACATTTTCGCCTTCGAAAATATTGCTTGGTACAACTAAAAAAGCATAACCAGATGGTTTCATTGCTGTAATAGCTTGTTCGATGAGTAAGAAATGTGAATAACTATGCCCTTCTTCAAAACCAAGTGCCATTTCTTTACTTCTATCATCTACCGGATAATACCCAATCGGTAAATCACCAATAACAACGTCAGCATCTTCAAACGGTAAAGGCATAATAGCATCTTGTGGATATACGTCAAATGGAATTTCTAAGAAATTAGCTAAATGTACACTTACTCTAGATAATACTGGATCGACCTCTACCAAATGATGCATTAACGTATGATCAGAAAGTACTTCATGAACAGAGGCGCTTAAATGTCCTGCTCCACTAGCAAGATCAGCGATATGCATGGCTTCACTATTTTTCAAGAAACGCTCAGATAGAAAACCTAGGATTAGACCTATAGAATCTGGTGTAATTTGATGATTTGCTTGTATATCTTCATTTTGCATCAAACTTAAATAAGCAAACTGAAATGCTTTTCTTCTATCTTGCAAAGTAGCTTGTTCTAACAAGTCTCTTTTATTCGTATAAACATGCTCCATTGCTAGTCCTAAATTCTCAATAAAACTTTGCCCATTATCTTCATTTAACGATTTAGCTTTTTCATCTAATGTCTGGAATAACTTCTCCATTACTGTTTCTTCTTGTGTCATTTAATAGTCCTTTCTAAAAAAACTGTCCATAATTTAATTGAAATCAAGTTAGCTTTAACTAACTTATTTTACCAAATAATTATGGACAGTAAATTTTATAATGTCAATGATACTGTTTTTCTGTGTAACAATATTTTAACATATGATATTTTTATTAAAACTAATCAAATTAAATGCTACGGTAAGCTTCTAAAGCAGCATCGAAATCTGGGAAATCTGTACCCTCTGAAACAATTTCAGTATATACAACTTTATTATTTTTATCTAAGACAAAAACTGAACGTGCAAGCAAACGTAATTCTTCCATCACAACGCCATAGCTTTTACCAAAAGATAAATCTTTGTGATCACTTAATGTAATAACATTATCTAATCCGTTTGAGGCACACCATCTTTTTTGTGCAAATGGTAAATCAACAGAAACAGTTAATACAACGCCGTCTTCTTTTGAAGCTTCTTCATTGAATTTACGTGTTTGTTGATCGCAAACACCAGTATCTATAGATGGTACAACACTAATAAGTTTTTTCTGACCATCGTAAGTTGATAAGTTTACTTCATTTAAATCATTATCTAATACAGCGAAATCCGGTGCAGTTTCTCCTTTTTTCACTTGTGAACCTAATAAAGTAATTGGATCTTGCTTGAATGTAATTTGCGCCATTAGAACGCCTCCTAAATTAAAAGTGTTTACTTTGTAATTATAACTGTTTGTGTTTCTGAAATAAACTATTCAACTTATAAATTGTGTTAAACTACTTCAAATAAAACAATTTATCTAATTTATTTTTTATAACGACTGTATCTGCAAAATAATCGTGAACACCTCTATGTTTGTTCGTAAATATAACTACCAAGTATGGTAAATTCATAAATACACCACTAATAATACGACCTATCCACTCTCTAAATAATACATCTTGCCAAGTCAAACGTTGTCTGTCTATACGCTCAACCCTTACATTACATATCATTTTTCCTAATGTTTGTTTAAAGTACTTCGTAAGTAGTACAAAATACAAGTAAAATACTAATGCATTTAGCAAGTGTCCAACACTAAAATAATCAATCCACAATTTTAAAGAATCAATGTTTGTAAAATGATAAATAGGTTTCAAAATAAAACTCTCTACACCAAAAATAATTAGTAAATCTATGATAAATGCGCAAAATCTTATACCAAATCCTGCATATAATGCTTTAGATATTTGTTCGTGGTAAAGATCACTTGTTTCAACTTGCTTGTCGTCATTACTTATTTTCTCATTATCTCTATATTCATTTTGTACATTTTCCATTGTCACACCTAACCTTCGTATAGATACATAGGTTCAGTTTTAGTATCATTATTAATTATTGATTTGATATCTTTAAAACTATCTGTAAACTGAGAAACGCTCGTCTTCATATCTGAAAATGAAGAGAAAAATCCACCGCCTTCTGTATATTCAAATACTTCAGCATCTTTAGATTTAATATCTTTCTGTAAAGCTTTTATAGTCTTATCTTCATAACCTATTTCATCAATTAAACCGTTACTTTTAGCTTGTTGTGCACTGTAAATGCGACCATCAGCTAACTTTCTAACTTTACTTTCTGACATGTCTCTGCCTTCTTTAACGATATTTACAAAACGATCAAAGCTATCATCTAATACAGATTGTAATATACTTCTTTCTTCTGAAGTCATCTCTCTTGAACTACTTAAAATATCTTTATGGTCGCCAGATTTAATAACATTTTCTTTTATCCCTAAATTCTTTTGTAATTCAGAATAATCGACACTAGACATAATTACTCCGATAGAACCTGTCATTGATTGTGGTCCTGCATAAATTTTATCGGCAGGCGCTGAAATATAATAGCCTCCTGATGCTGCCATCGATTCCATATGTACATAAACTTTTTTATTCTTCTGTTTAATTTCTTTTATTTTTTCATATATTTCATCGCTTGGGTATGTGCCACCGCCAGGTGTATTGACTGTTAATAATACGCCTTTAATCGTGTCATCTTTTTTCACATTATCTAATTGTTTAAGAAAAGACTCATGATTATAGCCACTTCCACCGAACAAACCACCGCCCGTACCTTCGGCGATTTCTCCATTTAATGTTAAATGTGCGATACGTTTGTTAGAATTGCCTTCTTTTTCTATTTCTTCTGTAAAGGGATCCATCGCTGTAGAAGACGAATCATTAAACATTGTGGTTACAAAAGCTGATATCGAACTCATAACAATACCACCAATCACTATAACAATTGCAATTATTATAGCAATAATGCGTTTTTTCGACATTTACTAATCACTCCTATATTTTAATAATCTTGTTATCTCACGCTTAATTTAAACACAATTAATTCATTAATGTATACCTTTTTACCAAACAATTGAAAACAAGGCAGAACAGAAATCATAAACGTAAAGTTGATTTCAGTGTTCTGCCTTGTCATACGGTGAATATAAATTTTGCAACAATTAATTTTCAAGAAAAATGTGTATCACATTTGTATATTTTTCTATTTAATAACTGCCTAAACTCACATTTTATCACTGTGTTAGTTTTATTAAATTAGATTCTTTTATATTATTTGCATGATATAATCATATGTATTTTTCAAAATCAAAATTGCAGTAACAATAATGAATAAGGCTTTAACATAGCCAACACCTTTTTTAATAGCAAACATCGCCCCGATGTATGAACCACAAATCATACTTGCTGCCATAATAAAGCCATAAAAATAATCTACTTGATCTAAAAAGATAAAAAGAATTAATGCGCCTAAGTTAGATGCAAAATTAAGTACTTTAGCATTTCCTGCTGCACCTAAAAAATCAAAACCAAACATCAATAATATAAATAGCATAAATGACCCTGTACCGCCACCAAGAAAGCCGTCATAAAGACCAATCAAACTCATTAAAGATGTAAATAAAATCGCTTTAGGTATAGTTAATTTTGTGAAAGTTCGTACATTACCCCAATCTTTCTTCATAATCGTATAAATCATTACAACTGTTAATACGACAATTACGACAGGTTTTAATAACTGAGAGGGCAAGAATGTTGCAATACTTGCGCCTCCCATAGCCATAATAAATACAACTGGAAATAACTTACCTACAATTTTTAAATCTACATTACCTGACCGTAAAAATCGAAAAGCACTTGTCATTGAACCAAATGCACTCGCTAATTTATTTGTACCTAAGGCCATAGACGGTGGCATTCCAACAGCTAACAGTGCAGGAATAGAAATTAAACCGCCACCTCCAACAACAGCATCAATAAATGCTGCCAAAAACCCTAAAAGAATAATGATGACTACGATAGATATGTCCCATTCCAACATCCCATCACTCCCCTTGATTGTTTAATTAATTAATTTTTAAAGTTAAAATAGATCGTCAGCTAGCGCTTGTGTAGCTGAATCTTTCTCACTTTGGTAATCGCTTGTAATATATAATGTCTCAATTTCGTCGGCAGCTTGTTGTACAAGTGGTTCAAAATCATAACCACTTTCATATTTTTCAACTTTTTCTAATTCCGGTTCAGTAACTGGATTTTTAGGAGTGAAAATTGTACAACAATCCTCAAATGGTTGGATAGATACATCAAATGTACCTATATCTTTTGCTTTTTTAACAATATCTTCTTTATCTAAAGTCAGTAAAGGACGTAATACAGGAGTAGATGTGACATGATTTATCGCATACATACTCTTTAATGTTTGACTAGCAACTTGCCCTAAATTTTCTCCATTTACAATCGCATGCGCCTCAATATCATGTGCAACTTTGTCGGCTACCCGCATCATCATACGACGTGTCGAAGTCATAGTGTAACGTTCATGAACTTCTTTGTTCACCTGTTTTTGAAGTGCTGTAAATGGCACGATGTGTAATTTAATTGGTCCAACATGTTCTGATAAAATTCTCGTTAGTTCGATTACTTTTTCTTTTGCTTTTTCACTTGTAAACGGTGGACTATGGAAGTGTATCGCTTCTACGGTAACACCTCTACGCATAACTTCTATACCAGCAACTGGAGAATCAATACCACCAGATAGCATTAATAAAGTTTTACCTCCAGTACCAACAGGTAATCCGCCAGAACCTGCAATCACTTGATCATACATGTAAATGGCATCTAAACGCACTTCAACTTTAATCACGTGATCTGGATTGTGTACATCTACATTTAAATGATCTGTTCCACTTAATACAGCTCCCCCTAAAGTTCTTTGTAATTCATACGTGTCATATGGGAAGTTTTTATCCGAACGCTTTACATCAATTTTAAAAGTGTCATCTTGTGCATACTCTTTAGCAAATCGGATAGCTAATTCTTTTGCCGCTTCTACTGTTTTATCAATTTTTAATACAGGACTTATTGAATAAATACCAAAGACTTTTCTTAATCTGTTGCACATTTCTTCAATATCTGCACCTTCTGCTAATTCTATATACATTCTATCTCTATTTGCCTTTACCGTGTATCCTTGTAATGGCATTAGTGAACGCTTTACATTTGAACGTAATTTGTTCACAAATATTTTACGGTTAGCTCCTTTTAAGGTTAACTCCCCGTACCTAACTAATATATGATCATATATCATACTAATAAATCCCTCACTTCTTCATAAACTAATTTAAATTTATCTTTAAACCCTTGTATATCTTCTGATGTAGTATGGCTTCCCATAGAAATTCGAATACTACCTTCAATTTGTTTTACCGGTACATTCATAGCCGATAACACTTCGTTAAGACTCGCTTTTTTAGATGAACAGGCACTTGTTGTTGATAACATAATATCATTTTTAGAAAATGCATTTACTAAAACTTCTCCTTTAACACCTGGTAAACCAACATTCAGTATATGCGGTGCACCTGCTTGCGGTGAATTAATTTTCACACCCGTAAAGTTAGTTAAGAACTGGCTAAGTTCATCATGAAAGCGACGTAACTGACTATTTAATGTAGATGTTTGATTTACGGCTGCTTTCATCGCTTTTACAATTGCTATATCCATTGGCAAATTCACCGTGCCGCTTCTCACACCATATTCTTGACCGCCACCATGTACAATGGGTTCTAATTGATGAATATTACGAACAAAGAGTACACCTTGCCCTTTTAATCCATTAAATTTATGGCCACTTAAACTAAGTGTATCTACGCCGTCAAATATTAACGATATTTTACCCAATGCTTGTACTGCATCTACATGTAGATGTGCTTTAGGATATTGATGAACAATATTAGCAATATCTTTAATAGGTTGTATTTGCCCCATTATATTATTAACATGCATACAAGTTACTAATCCCACATTGTCTGTCATTAACGTTTCTAAATGGTTCAAATCTACTTGTCCATCACCTAAAACATTCACATATTTAATAATAAAACCTTCTGCTTCAAGCGCACGAACTACTTCTAAAACTGAAGGATGTTCCAATACTGAAGTAATAATTTCATTGGCAAATGCTTTTTTCTTATATGCAATACCTTTAATTGCTATATTATTACTTTCAGTAGCGCCACTTGTATAGATAATATCAAATGATTGATTCAAATCAAATAGGTCTTTAATTTGTTGCTTTGATTGTTGTAGTAATTGCTCTGCTTGTAATCCAGCTTGGTGTGGACTGTTAGGGTTAAAATATAGTGACTGATTCACTTTAACAAAGGTGTCCAATACTTCAGGGTTGGGCTTTGTCGTCGCAGCATTATCTAAGTATATCACCGCGTTCACTCCATTCATTATATATATTATAAACTATCTAGTGTATAACTTTTCTTCACGTAATCTTTTTAAGTTTTCCCTTTAGCATTATACTCGCTTTTATCAAAAAGAAAAGACACGAAATGTGAAATCATTCCGTGTCAACTTACTATATAATATGAGTTATAACCGAACTTAACCGATAACTTTTGATTCAATTTGCTTTGTAACGCCTGGCTCTACGCTTTCTAAAGCTTGCTCAGAAATTTCAATTGAACGTTTGTAACGGTTATTTTTAAAGAGACGTTCTGCTTCGTTTAGGCTCTTATCTATATTCGAACTGTCTTTGCGATAACGGTTACCGTATTCAATTAATTTTTCGGCATAAACAGCATTCACAAGTACATCAGTAGCTTCATCTTCAAATTTATTCATTTGTAGTACTACTTTAGAAACTTTATCTTTTAGCTGTTTAACATGTATTGGGCGTACGCTGAATTTTTTATTTACTTCTCTTACTTCGTAATCAATTTCATTCTTCATGATAATAAAGCGCTCTGGTACACTAGGTAGATTTGAAGCAAGTAACTTTCTGTACACTTCTTCTTTTTTACTTTGTACACGTAAGATATTTTCTTCTGCTTCTGCTTCATCTTCACGCAATTGAACTAAATGATTTTGTAATTTTTCTTGTTTTTCGTTAATAACATCAACATGTTCTTCGATATATTTCAAGTTATCTTGAACTTCGCTATATCTTACTGCTGATTTTGACATTTCTCTAAGGATATCATCGTATACAGCAATCATGTTTTGAATTTCGTTTTCAAACTGTCGTACATTTTGAACATCGCTTTCATTAATATAATAATTTTCACGAACATATTCAATTTCAGTTTGTAATGTATAATTCATTTCTTTAGCTCTAAATAAATTATCAGTAATAACTTCTTTTGTTTCTTCTACTTCATTTTTAGCTGTCACTTCATGTTCAATTAAATCATACATTTCATCTAATCGATCATTAATACTATTAAGTTTTTCATTTGCTTCATCAAGCTCTAATCTACTAATCATTGGTTCAACAAAACTGAGTTCAGTCTTCAATGTTTGTAGCGTGCTATCAATCTTGACATGGTCTAAATCATAACCCTCAACTTTTAAGTCTCTACAACCATATTTAAGGTCTTGGAATTGTCCCGGTAATTCTTTTTGCGCTTCTTTAATCAAATCAGGAATTTCATCCATATCTTTTTTCAAATAATTCATATCATCATTTAAAGTTTTAATATGTTCATGCGCTTGATTATAGTTGCCTTCATTTTTTAACGTTTCATATGTCTCCATTTCAGGTACAAACGATTCAATTTCTTGTTCAAGTGGCGTAGCTGCTTCACCAAATTGATGTCTATTTGCTAATACATCACGTTTCATTTCACGATAATCAGTTGTGCATTCTTCGTATAAATGATCACTTTCTTTATGTAGTTCTATAATATTTTCTACTTTTGTAGTAAGTTCATTATAGTTCGCTTCATATTGATCCATCATTTCGTGGGCTTCATCCACTTCGGTTTGAGCTTGTGAAAACTTAAATTTATCTAACAAACCTTCTGCACTATGAATTTTTTCTTCTACTGGTACTAAATATTGATTTTTACTATCTAATGATGATTGTTTTAAATTGTCATAGGTAGATTTTGTTTCACCAGTTAAATTTAACTCAGATAATTGAGATAAACTTTCATCATAAGGTAATTGTTCTACTTTAACTTTACGTTCTTCTGCCTTTTCAATAATTTGGCTTTTGTTTGAACGCATATAGAACAATACACCAACAATAATCAGTATTATGACAATAATTGCTAAAATGATATACAATACCATACGTTTTCTCCTCCTATTTTATCACTATTTATTATAACGTAATTTACCTATGCATTAAAAGAGAAAATGAATTAATTCATATGAATATTTCAATATTTGCGTTAAATTCACCTCTAGTAATTATATGTATAAAGTAATTAAAAAAAGCCCTTACAAATCATTTGTTTGATTACTATTAAAACAGTCTTTATACTAAATGAAAAGTAAAAAGTGAGGTTTTTGTATGTCAGAGGTTAAAGAAACCAATTATAACTTATTAGAAAAACAAGTTTATAGTTTAATAGAAGATGAATCAAATTTAATCGCCATACTCAGTAACGTGTCTGCTTTATTAAATGATTCTTTAGATCAAGTCAATTGGGTTGGCTTTTATTTAATAGAAAATAATGAATTGATTTTAGGTCCCTTCCAAGGTCATCCAGCGTGTGTGCACATTGCAATTGGTAGTGGTGTATGCGGTACTGCAGTAGCTCAAGATGAAACACAGTTAGTAGCAGATGTTCATGCCTTCCCAGGTCACATTGCTTGTGATGCTAACAGCAAATCAGAAATTGTAGTTCCTATTCATCAAAATGAACAAATAATTGGAGTATTAGATATTGATGCGCCAATCACAAATCGTTTTTCAGAAACTGATAAGAACGCATTAGAAAATATTGTAAAAACTATTGAAAATCAAATCGCATAAGTATAAAAGAAAACTACTTATCATTAAAATACTCATTAGTTGTTGACAGTTCTTAATATCATGGTACAATGTACTTTGTGTGAATAAACGAAATTAGCAGTTGTATATTATTTGGCACTATGTTGTTCCCAACGCGGACGTGCCGTGTAACCGTAGCTATGAGGCGAGGACACATAAAACAATATATCCAAATAAGCATGCAACACTCTTTTTTGTTTTTTCATAACAACAAAAGAGAAAAAGGAGGAGTCTACTATGGCTCGATTTAGAGGTTCAAACTGGAAAAAATCACGTCGTTTAGGTATCTCATTAAGTGGTACTGGTAAAGAATTAGAGAAGCGTCCATACGCACCAGGTCAACACGGTCCTAACCAACGTAAAAAATTATCAGAATATGCATTACAATTACGTGAGAAACAAAAGTTACGTTACTTATATGGAATGACTGAAAGACAATTCCGTAACACTTTTGAAACTGCTGGTAACCAACACGGTGTCCACGGTGAAAACTTCATGCAATTATTAGCTGCTCGTTTAGATGCAGTTGTATATTCATTAGGTTTAGCACGTACACGTCGTCAAGCTCGTCAAATCGTTAACCACGGTCACATCGAAGTTGATGGTAAACGTGTTGATATCCCATCATACACTTTAAAACCTGGTCAAGAAATCTCAGTACGCGAAAAATCTTTAAAATTAGATATCATCGCTGAATCTGTTGAAATCAACAACTTTGTCCCAGATTATTTAGAATTTGATGCAGACAACTTAAAAGGTAAATATATCCGCGTTCCAGAACGTAGTGAATTACCTGCTGAAATCAACGAACAACTTATCGTTGAGTACTACTCAAGATAAGCGTGATTATGTCGAACCAAGAAATCTTATTGATTTCTTGGTTTTTTTATTGCCTTCTAAACTTTAACTTCCCTCTCCCTATACAAAAATATAACGTCTTTAAGTATGAATTGAACTTGTAAACATATTCATGCATATCAAAAATATATACATAGTTTATAATTACATCAATATTTACAATCTTACTATATTTGAGTATGATGAGTATATAGTTAAAGGAGTGTATATTTTGATTATTAGAGCTTTAGAAGAAACTGATCTAGAATTTGTACATCACTTAAATAATGAATATTCAATTATGTCCTATTGGTTTGAAGAACCTTATCAATCATTAAGTGAACTGCAATCATTATATAAAAAACATTTATTGGATGAATCTGAACGCCGCTTCATCATAGAAGATGACAAAATTCGTATCGGGGTCGTTGAGCTAGTAGAAATTAACTTTGTACATAGTAATTGTGAGATTCAAATTATCGTTGACCCTCAATATAGCGGGCAAGGATATGCAAAAAATGCATTTAAAAAAGCAATTGATTATGCGTTTTTAGTGTTGAACTTGCATAAGATTTACCTTTTTGTAGATGTTCAAAACGAAAGAGCAGTCCATATCTATAAAAGCCAAAATTTTGTTATTGAAGGCACACTACAAGAACATTTCTATACTCGAGGAAAATATAGTAATTGCCATATTATGGGTTTACTTAAAAAACATTGGATTAATACACATGAAGATAGTTAATTGTAAATACTCCATACATCTATAGTTAAATTAAAATATGTGAACTTAGTTGAAATCAATTCATTTACAAAGTTCACATATTTTTTATGTTAAGTTATTTTAATTTTGTCGGATTATCAGAAATTAAGCCATCAACACCTAACATGATTAACTTGTTAGCAATGCTTGGCTCATTAACAGTATATGGCATAACTGACAGTTCAAGGCTATGTGCAGCAGTCATAAATTTATGATTTACTAAGGAATAATGTGGATTTACATAATCCGCATATACTGCAATTTTGTCAAAATTCGGCATTTTATACCAATATTTCCTTTTGCTAATTAAAACACCAAGCTTAAACTCCACTTTCATTTCATAAAGGTTACGAATACATTTTTGATCAAACGATTGTATAATTACTTTTTCCTCAGAAATGTCATGTTTTTTTAGCATATCAATTAATTGTTGCTCAATTTCTGGATAAATATGAGGTTGTTTAATTTCAATTAAAAGCTTTTGTGGGTGATTTTTAATTAATAACAACACTTGCTCTAATGTCATCAAATGTTGTCCTTTAAATTTAATATGCTTAGCCACACCATAATCAAATTGCCTCAATGCATTTAAACTATAATCTTTCACTTTGCCTTTACCGTTTGAAGTGCGATTTATTGTGTCATCATGAATTACAACTAAGTAATTATCTTTTGTTCTATGTATATCTATTTCTAGCATATCTATACTACTTTCTAATGCAGGTTCAAAAGCTGCTCGTGTGTTTTCTGGAAAATCAGTTGAAAATCCACGATGTGCAATCAGCATTACTCTACTATCGTCTAAATAGTTATGCATTCTTATAATGCCCCACTTTCATTATCTCTTAGAATCGTCTAAACTAAAGTTATCATAATTATACTGGAGGTCAATCTATATGGTACAACATGAATTTGTAGTACAAACAAATTGGTCAGGTGGCCGTGAATCAGTCGGTGACCTCAAAGGTGATGTTTTAAGCGAGCAAATATCAATACCATCAGGACTTGGTGGTAATGGAACAGGCACAAATCCAGATGAGTTATTAGTGTCCGCCGCTTCATCATGTTATATCATTTCACTAGCGGCGGTATTAGAACGCTCAGGATTCAATAATATTACGATAAACCAATCCTCTATTGGAACAGCAATTTTTGAAAATGCAAAATTCCGTATGGATACTATAATACATTATCCAATAATTTCAGTTGAAACAAATCAAAAAGAACTTTTAACAAAAAAATTACCTAAACTATTAAAGGTTGCAGACAATAATTGTATGATTTCTAATTCTATTAGAGGCAACGTTTCTGTAAAAATAGAACCAAAAATAAAATAATTTTAAAAAAATTTTATGTGTGACGGAATATGATTAAATTAGCAATGAATACCCTTACATTTGATAGATAAACTGTCTGTTCCGTCTGTTTTTTTAATATTTGCACTTTTATATTATCTGAAAATTTGCTAAACTTGTACAATCTTAAGCATTGGGGGAATTACTCATGAAATATTATCATCCTTTGTTACTAACACCAGGACCTACACCAGTACCAGAACAAATTTTACACGCTACACAGTCACCTATGGTCGGTCATCGATCAAGTGATTTCGAAGCAATTGCTGAAGAATCATTTCGTGCGCTTAAACCAATTTTTGGTGCACAAAATGATGTAATGATACTTACTTCCAGTGGTACAAGCTCACTAGAAGCAAGTATGCTAAATCTTGCAAATCCAGATGATGAAATTGTTATTATCGTATCTGGCGCATTTGGTAATCGTTTTAAACAAATTGCAGAAACTTATTACAATAATGTACATATTTTCGAGGTCGAATGGGGTAAAGCTGTCAATGTACCTGACTTCATAGATTTCTTGAAATCTTTAAATACTAATATTACAGCTGTTTACAGCCAATATTGTGAAACTTCAACAGCTGTATTGCATCCCGTAAGTGAATTGGGTCATGCACTTAAAGCATATGATGAATCTATTTACTTTGTTGTTGATGGCGTAAGTTGTATCGGTGCAGTAGATGTTGATTTACAACGTGATGCAATTGATGTCCTTATTTCAGGTAGTCAAAAAGCAATCATGTTACCACCTGGTTTAGCATTTGTAGCTTATAATGATCGTGCTAAAAAACGCTTTAGTGAAGTTACAACTCCGCGTTTTTATTTAGACTTGAACAAATATTTAAAATCACAATCTGAAAACTCAACACCTTTCACACCTAATGTTTCGTTGTTTAGAGGCGTAAACGCATATGCAAAATTAGTTGAAGAAGAAGGTTTTAGTAATGTAGTCTCTCGTCATTACGCAATACGTGATGGTCTTAGAGAAGCATTGAAAGCACTAGAATTAGATTTACTAGTCGAAGACGAATATGCTTCGCCTACTGTCACTGCTTTTACTCCTAAAACAAAAGATGAATTAAATTTTATCAAAAATGAATTAAAAAACCGTTTTGCTATCACAATTGCTGGCGGCCAAGGCCACTTAAAAGGTGAAATATTACGTATTGGTCATATGGGGCAAATCTCTCCATTTGATATTTTACAAGTAGTTTCAGCATTGGAAATCCTGTTAACAGAATTTAGAAATGAATCTTATGTTGGTAAAGCAATCACTAAGTATATGGAGGTCGTCAAAGCTTATGTATAAAATTTTAGTATCTGATCCAATCTCACCAGAAGGTTTAAAAAGTTTAATTGACCATAAAGATTTTGAAGTTAAAATAAATACAGATTTAACTGAAAATGAATTAATAGAAGAAATTAAAGATTACCAAGGATTGATTGTACGTAGTCAAACACAAGTCACTGAAGCTATTATTGAAGCGTCACCTAACCTCAAGGTAATTGCTCGTGCTGGTGTTGGTGTGGATAATATCGATGTGGATGCCGCTACAAAAAACGGCGTGATAGTAATCAATGCACCAGATGGTAATACAATTTCTGCCACTGAACATTCAATGGCAATGATTTTATCGATGGCACGAAATATCCCACAAGCACATCAATCATTAAAAAATGGAAAATGGGACCGTAAGACTTATAGAGGTACGGAACTTTTTAATAAAACACTTGGTGTAATCGGTGCAGGTAGAATTGGACTTGGTGTTGCAAAACGCGCACAAAGTTTCGGTATGAATATATTAGCCTTTGACCCCTATTTATCAGAAGATAAAGCTAAAGAATTAAACGTAACACGTGCAACAGTTGAAGAAATTGCAGAACAAGCAGATTTCGTTACTGTACACACACCATTAACGCCTAAAACAAAAGGTATCGTTGGTAAAGCATTTTTTGAAAAAGCAAAACCAACATTACAAATCATCAATGTAGCGCGTGGTGGTATCATAGATGAAGAAGCATTATTGGAAGCTTTAGATAATGATCAAATTCAGAGTGCTGCGATTGATGTTTTTGAAACTGAGCCAGCAACTGAATCGCCTCTTGTTGAAAATGAAAAAATTATTGTTACACCTCACTTAGGTGCTTCTACAGTTGAAGCACAAGAAAAAGTAGCAGTATCAGTTGCTAATGAAATCGTAGATATCTTTGAAAACGGTAATGTATTAAATGCAATAAATGCACCACGTATGACTTACAGTGAAATCAACGATGAGTTAAAGCCATATATCGAATTAAGCAAATTAACAGGTGAAGTTGGCATCCAATTACTTGAAAAAGCACCTCGTGAACTCCACATTAAATACGAAGGTGACATCGCGTTAGATGATACAAGTTTATTAACTAGAACATTAGTTTCAGGTGTACTAAAACGAGATTTAGCTGAACGTGTTAACTTGATTAACGCATTAGTACTTCTAAATGAACAAGGTGTTTCTTATAACATTGAAAAAAATACAAAACACCGTGGTTTTAGTAATTACATTGAATTAACACTTATCAATAAAGACAAACAAATCAAGATTGGTGCTACTGTATTAAACGGGTATGGTCCAAGAATTGTTCGTATTAATGACTATCCGGTAGACTTTAAACCTGAACAATATCAACTTGTTATTAATCATAATGATAGACCCGGTATTGTAGGACGTACTGGTCAAATCTTAGGCGAGTATGGTATCAACATTGCTTCTATGCACCTCGGTCGTACTAATCAAGGTGGTAATGCACTAATGATTTTATCAATCGACCACCCTGTAACAGAAGATGTTATCGACGGTTTATATCAAATTGAAGGTTTCAATTTAATTAGAAGCGTAGAATTAGAAATTGATAACAATATTAATTACAATATTTAATTCTTTTTCTTTTTAAATAAATGATATAACATAAGCGCGAGTATGGAATTTAATTAAAATTTCTTACTCGCGCTTTTTAATGCTAAACCCTTCTCGTTTTAATGTCGCTAAAGACATTAAAAGATGCTGCTTCGCTACGCTATTTAATATGCATTAATCTTATATTTTTAATTTAATAATCACTAAATATTGACCCTAACTTATTTGGACAAAAAAATGACACATTTTCAAATTTATAATCGTTTTCAGAAAATAACTTTGCAATGTGTCAGTAATCATTATAATAAAATATTTCTTATCTCGCCTACATGATCGACTATGTAATCTGCTTCATAAGCTTCTAGTTCTTCACGAGCGTATTGACCTTTCAATCCAGTTAAAGGACCAATAAAAGTTGCGCCAATTTTTTTAGCACTTAGCAAATCAGCTAATGAATCTCCTACTACAAAGACTTCATTTTTAACAACTCGATTTTCTTGATTTGTTGCATATTTTTTATAATCCTCTTCGAAATTGCCTTCAAGTGTTGCCAAGTAGCTAAATGGATTTGGTTTACCTAAAGGTTTCAATTCAGGATAAATATCTTCAGCGATTAGTACTTCGCTTGCAGTAACAATGTGTTTATCATCGAATATATCTTTAATACCAATTGTATCAAATGGAACTAACGTTTCCGTGCGTGGTCTCCCTGTGGCTATCGCTATATGATACCCTGCGGCTTTTAAGTCTTCTAACAATTGCTTAATCTCAGCAACTGGTCTTAATATTACCTCATTATATATGTAACCTTTTTTAAAGTCAGAACGATTCAATTTTTGTTCAACCTCATTATAAAGTTGATTACCTAAGTACCATTCTTGATAAATTTCTTGTGAAAGTATCCAAAATGGACTTTTCAACTCAAATAGTGCTGTTTGTTGTGTGTCTAATTGTTCACTCGCATACTTAATCAGATCCTGGTAAATATTGTCTTTACCTGTGCGTACATGATCTAAAAATGATAATGGTGCGTCAAAATTCAATGTTATATCAGAAATTTGATGCCCTAATTTTTGTAATGTTGCTTGTCCAAAATTTTCAGGATTTAAAATTTCCGCTAACGCATCAGCAGATAAATTTTTACAAATATCAACGAAGTGAATAGCTATTACAACAAATAGCATATCCCAGTTTGAGTTTAAACCAAGTGATTTTAGCTTAGTTAGTATCTCATCATGATAGAATACAATATCCCTGATTTCTGTGATTTGTTCATCACTCAAATTTCCAAATTGTATCGAGGGATCTAAACCAATATAATCCTTACTCATAAGCATTTCATATACGGTTAACGCCGATACATCAAAACACCTTTCTTCACTTAAAAAAACACCATCAACATCAAATAAAACTGACTTCATACTACCTACTCTCCTTTAATCAGAAAATTCTGATACTATTATATCGTACTATTTTACAAACAAAAGAGCAATGCATTTACAGTGTTTTGTTAAACAAATCAACAGATCTTTTTATAAGTTTTAGCTATAAAAAAACACCTAACTAAGCTGAAGTAATATTATAAATTTCAGCCAATTAGATGTTTAAAATACCTTTATTTTATTTTTCCATTTGAAGTTCAATTTCATCAGCAACTTGTTGGACTTGAGTTCCAATGATAACTTGTGTATTGTGTTTACCACTCTTCGTTACACCAACAGCACCAGCGCCTTTAATCTTAGCTTCATCAATCACATTATTATCATGTAATTCCATGCGTAACCGTGTGGCACAGTTTGTTAACGTTACAATATTTTCTTTACCACCTAATCCTTCTAAGATTTGACTAGCTGTCTTTGAATATTTACCTGTTTGCGATTTTCCTGAATTTGAAATCTCAGTTGAATCTTCAGTATCTCCTGTTGTAGCTTCATCGGATGTTGGATCAGGTAGTAAGTTATCACCACGACCAGGAGTATTAAGTTTCAACCATTTGATTGCAAATCTAAATACTACGTAATAAATAACAAAGAATACAAGACCTTGAACCATTAACATCATCGGATGGTTTGCTACTGGGTTAATCAAAGATAATAAAAAGTCAATTAATCCCGCACTAAATGAAAATCCTGCTGTCCAATGGAATAACGCGGCTATAAACAAAGATAAACCAGTTAACACAGCATGTATTAAGAATAATAGCGGAGCTACAAACATAAATGAAAATTCAATAGGTTCCGTAACTCCAACGAAAAATGCTGAAATAGCTCCACCAAACATTAACCCGTAAACTCTTTTCTTTTGTTTTGTTTCTGCTGTATGATACATCGCTAATGCGGCTGCTGGGACGCCAAACATCATTACTGGGAAGAAACCGGCCATATAACGCCCTGTAACGCCTTGAACTGCACCATCACCAGTTTGGAATTTCGCAATATCGTTTATACCAGCTAAATCGAACCAAAATACCGCGTTTAATGCATGATGTAGTCCGGTTGGGATTAAGAGACGGTTGAAAAATCCATACAGAAATGCCCCACCAGGTCCTAAATCTAATATCCATGTCCCAAAAGTAACAATTCCTGAGTACACAATTGGCCAAACAAATAACATAATAACTGCTATAAATATACTGAAAAACGCAGTTAAAATAGGCACCAAACGTTTCCCACTAAAGAATGATAACGCTGTTGGCAATTCTGTTGTACTAAATCTGTTATACGTATATGCTGCCACTAAACCAATAACCAAACCAATTAAGACATTTTGATTATTCATTTGTTCAAATGCTGCATTTACACCAGATTCTTTCACGCCTAATAATGGCGCTAGTTTTTCTGGACTGAGTACAACTGTCGTTAAGAAAAAACCGACGGCTGCTGCAAGTGCAACTGCGCCATCATTTTTCTTCGCCATACCTAATGCAACACCAATTGCAAATAAAATACCCAATTGTTCAAGAATCGTTGATCCTGCCGTAGAGAAAAAGGCAGCTACTGTAGGCAATATGCCAAGTGCAGTTAATGCATTACCTATACCAACGATAATGGCTGCTGCTGGCAATACAGCTACAGGTAGCATAAGTGATCTTCCTAAACGTTGAAAGAAACTATACATAAATATTCCCCATTTCAAAATAAATTCCCAAAAAAATCACCACATGCACAATATTGTCCACGTGGTGTTTGTAAACTCTTTACTAACTGTTATTGTACAGTTATATAATAACATATGATTTAAAGATTACGTATCAAAAATAAAAAAGTTTAATTATTCCAATATATTAATGTTTTTATTTAGTTATTTTTTACATAGTCATTTAATTCTGATTGTAATTGAATTGTTCTTTGCTCTAATTCTTTAGTTAAATACTCTAATTTTTCATTACGCTTCATGTCTTTTGGAAGATGTTTAGTTTCTATTGGTTCACCAAATCTGATAATTGCTTTTCCAGTAATCAATCCTTTTATTTCTTTTGGCCCAACATAAGCTGCAGGTAAAATCGGAGCTTGAGCCATCATCGCTATAGTTACAGCTCCTCTTTTCATTGGTGAACCTTCATCATACTTCATGCGGTGTCCTGTGGGAAAGATTCCAACAGTTTTATTTTCTTTTAACAGTTTTATTGGTTTTTTTAATGTGCTTGGTCCAGGATTATCTCTATCTACTGGAAATGCATTTAATGACGATAAAAATTTACCAAAAACTTTGTTGTTAAATAGTTCTTTTTTAGCCATATAATGTATTTGGTTAGGATAAATCGCTGTGCCTAACATGATTACTTCATTATAACTCTCGTGAGTACAAGTCACTACATACCTATGAAGTTGAGGTATATTTTCTTTTCCTTGAACTTCTAACGAATTACTTAATTTTATAATAATTAATTTCAACAAACCACTTATAAATTTATACATTTTTTGCACCTACTTCATTTTGCTTATCTTTCCTCATTGATTTTATCATTTAGTAAGATTATGGACAAGAAGATTTATATTTCAGTCTAAAGTCGTATAGTGGTATACTAGAAAAAGTTGCACAAAACTTTCATAATAGGATATACAGTAATAATTGGAGGTAGAATATGTCAGAATTTAACAATGAGCAAAATACAAACAACAATCAAAATTACCAACAAAACACAACGCAATACACCTCAAATAAACGGATAAGGCAAAAACCTAAATTCCCATGGTTTAGAACAGTTATAGTTGCCTTAGTCGCTGGTATCATTGGAGCCCTTATTGTATTAGGCGTCGGTAAACTAATGGAAACTACAGTATTAAACGATAATGGCTCATCTGTAAATGAAGCATCAAACACTGGAAATGGTGGAAATACTCTTGATGGAAAAAGCGAAAAGTATAATTCCGTCAATCAAATGATTAATGATGTCTCTCCAGCAATTGTTGGTGTTATCAACATGCAAAAAGCTCAAAACTTAGATGATTTATTAAAAGGTAAATCTTCGAAAGCGCAAGAAGCCGGTGTAGGTTCTGGTGTAATATATCAGAAAAATAATGGTTCTGCATACATCGTTACTAATAATCATGTGATAGATGGTGCGAGCGAAATCAAAGTTCAACTTCATAACTCTAAACAAGTAGATGCTAAATTAATTGGTAAAGATGCATTAACTGATATGGCAGTGCTAAAAATTAATGAAACTAAAGGCACAAAAGCAATCAACTTTGCCAATTCTTCAAAAGTTAAGACTGGAGATAGTGTATTTGCCATGGGCAACCCATTAGGCTTAGAATTTGCTAATTCAGTAACTTCTGGGATTATTTCAGCAAGTGAACGTACCATTGATACTCAAACATCAGCTGGTTCAAACAAAGTTAACGTACTTCAAACAGATGCAGCCATAAATCCAGGTAACTCTGGTGGCGCCCTTGTAGATATTAACGGTAATCTAGTAGGTATAAACTCAATGAAGATTGCTAATGAACAAGTGGAAGGCATTGGTTTTGCTATACCAAGTAACGAAGTTAAAGTTACTATTAAAGAGCTAGTAGAGAAAGGTAAGATTGATCGTCCTTCTATTGGTATTGGCTTACTCAATGTCAGCGAAATTCCAGACGAATATAAAGACCAACTTAAAACATCACGTAAAGATGGCGCATACGTAGCAAAAGTTGATGGTGATAATGGTCTTAAAGAAGGCGATATTATTACAGCAATTGATGATAAAAAAGTTAAAGAAGATACAGATATTCGTTCTTATCTTTATGAAAATAAAAAACCTGGCGATTCGGTGAAATTGACTGTAGAACGTAAAGGTAAACAACAAAAAATAGATGTAACATTAAAAGAACAAAAAACAACATCACAACCTTCTGAAGACTCAAGTGAAGAAAAAAGTTCACCGTTCAATTAATTCCATCTAAGATATTTGTAAATTATTAAACATAATGTGCTTAGGACTGACAAACCTCTCTCGGTTTCACCTCCTTAGCACATTTTTTATAGCCTTTTTTAATGAAATTTGCGCCTAACTAGCTTTCCATACAATAATTACAGATTGCCCTCCTGCTTATTACAAGCGTGAGAAAAATTACTTTGAACTAAAATTTATTATAGTTTAAGGTCTAATCAATATTAATTAGCGTTTAATCAGTCACAATTTTAACTAGATTAAAAAAGCAGCAATCTACTATGTTCAAATAGATTGCTGCATAAAAATTATTATTTATAATTAACCATAAAGTATTTTTTCTTACCTCGACGTATAATTGTAAACTCATCTTCAATCTTATCATCGTTAGTAAGTTCATAATTAACATCTTGTTGTCTAAGACCGTTGATGTAAATAGCACCATTATTTACATCTTCACGTGCTTGTCGTTTAGAAGAAGAAATTCCAGCTTCAACGATTGCTTCTACAATATTTGTAGTCTCCTGATTTAATTCTACTTGTGGCACATCTTTAAATCCTTCTTTTAATTCCGTCGCAGAAAGTGATTGTAAATCTCCTGCAAATAGAGCTTTAGATATACGTATCGCGTCGTCTAAAGCAGCTTGACCATGAATAAAACGTGTTACATTTTCGGCTAATGCTTTTTGTGCTTCACGTAAATGAGGAGCTTCATTTAAAGATGTTTCCAATGCTTCAATCTCTTCTTTTTCTAAGAAAGTAAAGTATTTTAAGAACTTGATTACATCTTCATCTGTCGTGTTAATCCAAAATTGATAAAATTCATATGGGCTCGTTTTGTCAGCATCTAACCAAACTGCGCCGCCTTCAGTTTTCCCAAACTTTTTACCATCTGACTTCACAACTAATGGAATTGTTAACCCATAAGCCTCAGTTTGACCATACATACGACGCATCAATTCAATACCGCTCGTAATATTTCCCCATTGGTCTGAACCACCAACTTGAATTTTACAATTATATGTTTTATTTAAATGACCGAAGTCAATCGCTTGTAATATTGTATAGGTAAATTCTGTAAATGAAATACCGTGTTCTAAACGTGTTTGAATAGAATCTTTAGCTAACATGTAATTCACACCTACATGTTTACCATAATCACGTAAGAAATCAATTAAAGAAATTTTGCCAAGCCAATCTTTATTATTAACTAATTTAGCACCTTTTTCAGTACCAAATTCAAAAATTTTATGCATTTGATTACTGATACCTTGTACATTGTTTTCTACTTGGTCTTCGGTCTGTAATTTACGTTCTTCTGATTTACCTGAAGGATCACCTATCATACCTGTCCCACCACCAATTAATACAAGTGGTCTATGTCCATGTTCTTGGAAGCGACGCAATGTTAAGAATGGTAATAAATGTCCAATATGCAAACTATCTGCTGTTGGATCCGCACCACAATATAATGTGACTTGCTCTTTATTTAATATTTCTTCTATACCAGACTCATCAGTTTGTTGATAAACCAAGCCTCTCCATTTTAAATCTTCTAATAGTGCATTTGCCATTGTATCAGCCTCCTGTTTTAATTTATGATTTCGCTTCGGATAAAAGTTATGAAACAATAACGCTACTTTTGTTAAAAATTAAAAAACGCCCTTACAAATTAATGTAAGGGCGCATGCGCACGGTACCACCATACTTAAGTCAAACAACTTTATTAATGATACGTTCATTAACTAAAACGTTTGGATTACTTTAATTAATAAGGTGTATTCACAAAATGCGCAACGTTAGTTCACAACAACCACTAACTCTCTGAAGATAACACAAGAAGTTACTTTTCCTTTATCCAAAAAACGATATCGAATTGATACTAATTATAAGTAACTATAATTTAAAAGTCAATATGTTAATTTATGTTATAATATTGCATACATAAGGAGGCTGTATATGACGCATCAAACAGTTGAAAATCAACATCAACCGTCATGTTTTGATAAATTTGAAAGCATCTATAAAAAACTGAAACATATTTTCATCGGCTTGTTTGCGATACTAACATGTACCTCGGTGATAATATTAGCAATTACTGTTTTTTATTTTCAAAGTATCACAAAAGAAGCAATACATATGTCTGATGATGATTTAAAACTTAAATTACTTTACATTGTCGGTAGCCAAGATATAGATTATGACAATAAACATATTTTAACTGAGTATAACGAATCCATGAACACCTTAATTGTTGGCCCTAAAAATGTTAACAAAAATGTCATCAAAGCATTAACAGCTTCAGAAGATAGTTTGTTTTTCAGACATAATGGTATTTTACCTAAAGCTTTGGTTCGAGCAGTTGGCCAAGATATTTTTAATACTGAAAGTGCCACTGGTGGCAGTACAATAACGCAGCAACTTGTTAAGAATCAATTACTAACAAACGAAAAAACATATAATCGAAAAGCGAATGAGTTAGTTCTATCAATGCGAGCTGAAAAATTATTGACCAAAGATGAAATTATATATACGTACTTAAATATTGTACCATTTGGACGTGATTATAATGGCTCAAACATATCCGGTATAGCTTCAGCTTCATATAGTTTATTTGGAAAGTCGCCATCAGACTTAAATATTGCTGAATCGGCCTATTTAGTAGGTTTATTACAAAGCCCCTATTTTTATACACCATATGAAGAAAACGGCACTCTAAAATCTGATGCAGATATACAAATTGGTCTAGATAGACAACATTATGTATTAAAACGAATGTTAGTAGAAGGGAAAATCACAGAATATGATTATAAAAGAGCTGAAAGGTTCAGTATTCGCCAACACTTATTATCAAAATAAGCTCTTTGCCTTAAATTACCATAGCTAAACTTAAGGGAGTAGGGGTGAAACCATTCAATCAACTATGATTTCGCCCCTACTCCCTTATGCATTGTAATTTTATCAATCATAAACCAAATGAAAATATTTTATACTTAACGTTAATATTAAAATTTAGTTATCGTAAATAATTTTCTATAGTCATTATTTATACAATATCAATCATTACTAATTTTAGAATAAACCAACTGCGTGACCATCATCAGTCACATCCATATTTAAAGCAGCTGGTTTCTTAGGTAATCCAGGCATAGTCATAATTGCGCCTGTTAGTGCAACAATAAATCCTGCTCCTGTTTTAGCTTCTAATTCACGGATTGTAATTTCAAAACCTTCAGGTGCACCTAATTGTGTAGCATCATCACTAAATGAATATTGCGTTTTAGCCATACAAATTGGATAATGATCCCAACCGTTATCTTTAAATTGTTGTAATTGTTTTTGTGCTTTACTACTGAATGTCACTTTTGAACCACCATAAATTTCTTTAACAATCGTTTCGATTTTATCTTCTAAAGGTTGTTTTAAATCATATAAATGTTTAAATGTTTGCGGTTGTTCTATAACTTCTAATACCTTATTAGCTAAATCGATGCCGCCTTTGCCACCTTTTTCCCAGACTTCAGTTAAAGCTAGATGAACACCATTATCTTTTGCCCATTGTTGTACAAATTCTGTTTCTGCATCTGTATCATGTACAAATGCATTTAAAGCTACGACTGGTTCTAGTCCATATTTCCTTACATTTTTAACATGACGTTCTAAGTTAACGATACCGGATTTCAATGCTTCTACATTTTCTTCTTTTAAGTTATCTTTTGCTACACCGCCATGCATTTTAATAGCACGGATCGTTGCAACTACAACAACTGCTGAAGGTTCAAAACCTGCTTCACGTGCTTTAATATTAATGAATTTTTCTGCACCTAAATCAGATCCAAATCCTGCTTCTGTAACAACGATATCCGCTAAGTCTCTTGCAGTTTCTGTAGCTAATATAGAGTTACAACCATGAGCAATGTTAGCAAATGGTCCGCCATGTACAAGTGCCGGTGTACCTTCAATAGTTTGTACAAGATTAGGTTTAATCGCATCTTTTAATATCATAGCTAATGCGCCTTCAACTTTTAAATCTGCTACTGTCACTGGTTTACGTGAACGAGTATAACCAATTGTGATATTACTAATTTTTGCTTTCAAATCATTTATATTATTTGCTAAGCAGAGGATTGCCATGATTTCAGAAGCTACAGTAATATTGAAACCATCTTCACGAGGTACGCCTTGAGTCGGGCCGCCTAAACCAACGATCACGTTGCGTAATGCACGATCATTCATATCTAACACACGTTTCCACTCGATACGTCTTTGATCTATTTCTAACTCGTTCCCCTGATGGATATGGTTATCAATAAATGCTGATAACGCATTATTTGCAGTTGTAATAGCGTGAAAATCCCCATTAAAATGCAAATTGATATCTTCCATAGGTAGCACTTGAGCATATCCGCCACCAGTAGCGCCACCTTTAATACCAAAAGTTGGCCCTAAAGCTGGTTCACGTAGTGCAACCATCACATTTTGTTTAAGTTGATTAAATGCATCAGATAAACCAACTGTAACTGTTGATTTACCTTCACCTGCTGGCGTTGGACTCATAGCAGTTACTAAGACTACTTTCCCCTTACCATTTTTTTGTTGAACTTGATTAATATCAATCTTTGCTTTGTAATGACCATAAGGTTCTAATGCATCCGCTGGAATACCAGCTTTCTTTGCAATTTCCCCAATTGGTTTTAATGTAGATTGATTTGCAATATCTAAATCAGATAAATGTGTCAAATTCATTCGTCCCTTCTAAAATTAATTTTTAAATCAATAATCACTATATATTTATCATATATACTACTGACAAAAATAAATCCTTACATACTTTATATTAACCAACTTAAGTTGCGTTGTCGACTTTTATAGATAGCGCTTCCACTAATATAGGGTAATATTAAAACTTTAGATTACATAAACACTATTTTGTTTTCTAATTCAAAAACTACCTTTATATCTCTTATATGTTAAAGAGATATAAAGGTAGTTTAGGTTGAGTGTTATATAACTTACTGTTCAAAAATAACAAGTTCTATTTTTGGATTAGCCTTTGTTTAATCTTCCATGGTACTTAAATCACCTTCGGGTAAATCAAGCTCCCATGCTTTAAGTACACGACGCATGATTTTACCTGAACGTGTTTTTGGTAACTTATCTTTAAACTCAATTTCTCTTGGTGCAGCATGAGCAGCTAATCCTTCTTTAACAAATTTACGAATTTCTTCTTTTAATTCATCTGATTCGTCATATTCAGGACGTAATGCGACGAACGCTTTAATAATTTCTCCTCTGACAGGATCAGGTTTACCAATGACACCCGCTTCAGCTACTGCTTCATGTTCTACTAATTTGGACTCTACTTCAAATGGACCTACGCGTTCTCCAGCTGTCATAATTACATCATCAACACGTCCTTGGAACCAAAAATATCCGTCTTCGTCTTTATAAGCTGAATCACCAGATACATACCAATCACCAATGAAATAAGAATCGTATTTTTCTGGGTTTTTCCAAATGGAAACCATCATAGATGGCCATCCTTTTTTAATCGCAAGATTTCCCATTCTATTTGGTGGTAATTCATTTCCTTGGTCATCAATAATTGTTGCTTCTACACCAGGTAGTGGTTTACCCATAGATCCTAACTTAACGTCCATAGAAGGGTAATTCACTATCATATGGCCACCAGTTTCAGTCATCCACCATGTATCTAGTACACGTTTACCAAAGACATCTTTAGCCCATTTGATGACTTCAGGATTTAATGGTTCACCAACGGATAAGATGCTTTTAACTGATGATAAATCAAATTTTTCAATTATATCATCACCTGCACTCATCAACATTCTTAATGCTGTTGGCGCTGTATACCATATAGTAACTTTAAATTCTTCGATCATTCCATACCAAGCTTCAGGTGAAAATCTACCACCAGCAATACAGTTTGTAACACCATTTAACCAAGGACTAAATATCCCATAAGATGTACCAGTTACCCAACCTGGATCGGCAGTACACCAATATACATCATCTTCTTTAAAATCTAATACATATTTACCAGATATATAATGTAATAACATAGCTCTTTGTGCATGTAATACGCCTTTTGGTTGTCCTGTAGAACCTGAAGTGTAATGTAAAATTAAACCATCATCTAAAGATAGCCATTCAGTATCAAATTGATCACTAGCTTGCTCAAATTCAGTATTAAAATCAACGTAAGTGCCATCTACTTCTTCATCTACCACTACAATGGTTTCTAAACGTGGTAATTTGTCTTTTGGTATTCTAGGTAGTAATGCATTCGTAGTGATTATAACTTTAGCTTCACTATTTTCTAATCTATCGCCAACCGCTTTTTCCATAAACGCTTCAAATAATGGACCGACAATAGCACCTATTTTTAACGTTCCAAAAAGAGCAAAATAGAGTTCCGGTGTTCTTGGCATAAATACAAAAACTCGATCTCCTTTTTCAACGTTAGCTTTATTTTTTAGCACATTTGCAGCTTTGTTAGCATTTGCTTTCATTTCGTTAAAAGTATAACTTTCTTTACGTTGATCATCTTTATAATGTAAGGCAATTTTTTCCCCTTTACCTTCATCTACATGACGATCAATACATTCATGTGCCATATTCACATTTCCTGTTTCATACCATGAAAATGACTTTTCTACCTCTTTCCAATCAAATTGATTATATTCTGTTGTATAGTCTTGAAGGTTAAAATCTCCACTTTCCCCTTTGTATACTTCTACTTTCATTTTAAATCCCCCTCTGAATGAAATCGTCTCTTCAAAAATTATTATAACTAACATTTTCAAAATTTTCAAAATAATTAGTGTAAGCGAATTCATTTACATGTTATTTTATTCAATTATCACTTATACTATAAATAATAAGATTGATTATAGAATACCCATGTGGTAGTTTGGAGTGAAAAAATGAAACATATTAAAACGTATCAATCCCAAACCTATCAGTTAGACGAAGGACAGTTTGTCATTGAAGGCCCTATTCCATGTAGAAAGCTTGAAACAATGACATTTGATGAAGGTTTATCTGCCTTTCGTCCACCGAAAGATCAATTTGAAGCAGTTAAAGAAATCAGTGAATTAGAAGAAGGTAGAATATTTATATTACGTAAAGAACAACACATTGTTGGGTATGTGACTTTTCATTATCCTGACCCTTTAGAAAGATGGTCAAACGGTGATTTAGAATACTTAATAGAATTAGGCGCAATTGAAATCAGTTTAGCTTATAGGCACTTACATTTAGGAAGCGAATTGATTAAAGTAAGTCTCGCTGCAGATGAATATGAAGATTACATTGTATTAACGACAGAATATTATTGGCACTGGGATTTAAAAAATTCTGGCCTCGATGTATATGAATATAAAAAATTAATGCAAAAACTTATGGGGTATGGGGGCCTTGAGATTTTTGCAACAGACGATCCAGAAATTACGAGTCATCCAGCAAATTGTTTGATGGCTAGAATCGGTTCAAGAATTTCTATTGAGCAATTACAAGCATTTGATGATATTAGATTCATGAATCGATTTTTCTTTTAAAGGGGAGAAAAATATGAGTAATATGCAACAAACAACAGGTTATGTTTACGCTAATGAACTTTTACAATATCGATTTAGTAATAAACATCCATTTAACCAAATGAGATTAAAATTAACAACAGAATTACTTATGGAACTAGGACAATTAAAGCAACATCACATTATAGCACCCAGAATAGCATCAGATGATGAATTATCGCTAATACATTCCTATGATTATATACAAGCAATAAGGCATGCTTCGCATGGTATTTTAAATGAAAATGAAGCTAAAAAATATGGCTTAGATGGAGAGGATACACTTCAATTTAGAATGATGCATAAACATAGTGCACGCATCGTCGGTGGTGCGTTAAACTTAGCAGATCAAATTATGAGTGGTACCTTAACAAACGGTTGTCATTTAGGTGGTGGCTTACATCATAGTCTTCCTGGGCGTGCAAATGGCTTTTGTATTTATAACGATGTTGCCATTACAATTTCATATTTAATGAAAAAATACAGTCAACGGGTTCTGTGTATTGATACGGATGCTCATCATGGAGACGGTACTCAATGGAGTTTCTACACTAATGATCAATCACTAATCTATTCAATACATGAAACAGGAAAGTTTTTATTTCCAGGTTCAGGCCATTATACAGAGCGTGGCACCGAAAAAGGATTTGGCTATACGGTTAATATACCGTTAGAACCTTATACTGAAGATCAGTCCTTTTTAGATATTTTTAAACAAACCATTGAACCCGTCGTAGCATCATTTAAACCGGATATTATTGTAAGTGTCCATGGTGTAGATATACATTATCTTGACCCACTCACACATATGAGCTGCACATTGAATACACTTTATGAAATACCATACATTATTAAATCACTAGCTGATACATATACACAAGGTAAGGTTATTATGTTTGGTGGCGGTGGCTATAATATATGGAAAGTTGTGCCACGTGCATGGTCTCATGTATTTTTAGCATTGATAGGAGAACAACCCCCAACAGGTAATCTTCCAGAACGATGGCTTAATAAATGGCAACCTTATGCTACTTGTGCGCTACCCACCAATTGGAATGATGATAAAGAGAATTATATAGAAATACCTCGAAGAAAAGAAATAAGTGAGATTAATATGAAACAGGCTCAAAAAGTATTGAACTGGTTTAAATAAGGGAGCAATAATCAAGTTAAAACGTAAAAATTTCTGAGCTTAAAATAAGCATCAATTTCTATAATTTTTAATAGAAATTGATGCATTCTTTATTTTCATGAAATTTTGTAGCAGTTTTATAACTTGCCTATTGTTCGGCGTAATTGTATATGTATAGTTACACAAGGTCGAACCATACTATATCCTAGCAAGTAAATAAGTTAATCGCAAAATTTCAAATAAAAAAAGAGCTAACCGATTATGGATTAACTCTCTTATTTTGAAGAAGGAGGTTTATGGCCCCACTCCCATTTTGGTACAAATAAATATATAAATTATTTTGTAGTACCTCTATATTCAATTCTGTGAGGTAAAATTACATTAGGCTCATCGATATCTTCTTCATTCATATATTTTGTAAGTAATCTCATACCAACTGCACCTATGTCATACAACGGCTGAATTACACTAGAAAGTTGTGGTCTAACCATTTCAACAAGTCTTGTATTATTAAAGCTAACAATTTGTAAATCGTCCGGAACACTTACGCCAGCATCTTGAGCAGCATGCACCAATCCAATAGCTTGTTCGTCACTGATTGATAAGATTGCATCCGGTTTTGCAGTCGCTAATGATTCAAACGCACGTAATCCATCTTTATAGGTTTCATTTCCATTAAAGATTAATTGTTCGTCTAATTTTAATTTATGTTGAACTAATACATCTTTTAATCCTACTAAAACATCTTCTTGTGCTTTCTTAGAATAATCTCCACCTACAAAGGCAAATGATTTAGCACCTTTTTCGATTAAGTGTTCTGTTATTTCTTTAGCAGCAGCTTCAAAATCAATATTAACTGATGAGATGCCTTCATCTTTACCATTAGTACCTGAAACAACTACTGGTACTGAAGATTTATTAATTAAATCTTTTATTTCCTCAGAGATTGTACCTCCTAAGAATATGATACCATCCACTTGTTTACTTAACAGATTATTAAAAATTTCTTTTTCCTTACTTGGGTCATTATCAGAATTTGAAATAATAGAATGGTATTTATACATTGTTGCGATATCTTCTAAACCACGTGCTAATTGTGAATAATACACATTTGAGATATCTGGAATAATAACGCCAACTGTTGTTGTACGTTTACTTGCTAATCCTCTTGCTACTGCATTTGGACGATAGTTTAACTTCTTAATAACTTCGTTTACTTTGTCACGTGTTTCAGGCTTAACATTTTGGTTGCCATTAACTACACGAGAAACGGTTGCCATAGAAACTCTAGCTTCTCTAGCTACATCATATATTGTAACAGTCATATTTTCCTCCTTGAAAGCGATTTCTTTATTATTATAATCTGTTTTCATAACATTTTCAAAGTTTACCACATTTTTAGAAAATGTAAAATCATTTTGTTTTAATTGTTATAATGTTTTTTATTCCATAGTATTAAAAACCCCGCTTATATTACTAGCTTTAAATTTCCATTATAATCTAATTAGATAGAATTAAAGATATAAAAATACTACTCAATTTTAAATATAAACTGATATTAAATGTAATTTCTGAAAATAAATTATGCTTAAAGATAATCTCATATTATTGTAAAAATGCAAAAAAAGTGGGACAGAAATCTAATTTATTTAGAAAGATTACGTCACCATACTTTTGGAAGAAATAAAAAAAGATTGACCAGGCCTGAAGGTTGAGTAGAACCCTCACTATCTCAATATAATGATTAAGGCTGAGACAATTAAATTTGTCCCAGCCTTATATAGCAATGTTGCCTCAAACTTTGCAACTATTATTTAAGTTTTTTACTGTTGTACATATCTGCAAGTGGTTTAATTTCATTGTAGAATTTATCAAATTCATTGAAGTCCATTTGTTGTCCACTATCACTTAATGCAACAGATGGATCAGGATGTACTTCAGCCATAATGCCGTCAGCGCCAACTGCTAAGCCAGCTTTTGCTGTTGGAATCATGATATCTTTACGTCCAGTACTGTGCGTAACATCAACCATTACTGGTAAGTGTGTACCTTGTTTTAAGATTGGTACAGCAGAAATATCTAAAGTATTTCTTGTTGCTTTTTCATATGTGCGGATGCCTCGTTCACATAAGATAATATTTTCATTACCTTGTGAAGCGATATATTCAGCTGCATATATAAATTCTTCAATTGTAGCTGATAAGCCACGTTTTAATAATATAGGTTTGTTTGAACGACCTGCTTCTTTAAGCAATTCAAAGTTTTGCATGTTACGTGCACCAATTTGGAATACATCTAAGTATTCATCAGCTACTTCAAAGTCTGCTGGGTTAACTATTTCACTTACGACATTTAAGCCGTATTTATCTTTAGTATTTTTAAGTATTTTTAGACCTTCAACACCTAATCCTTGGAAATCATATGGAGATGTACGCGGTTTAAATGCCCCACCTCTAATGAATTTTTCTCCTCTAGCTTGTAAATTAGCTGCAACGGCATCAACTTGCTCTTGAGATTCTACTGAACATGGTCCAAATACAAATGATTTGTTGCCATCTCCAATAATACCTCCATTATCAAATTGAACAATAGTATCTTCTGGTTTTAATTTTCTAGATACATATAAGTGTTTTTCATTTTCAGATTTTTGCAAATCAGTAGAGGCTTTAAAAATTTCTTTAAATAATTGTTTGATTACATTGTCATTAAATGGTCCTTCGTTCTTATCTAATAATTGATTAATCATTTCTTTTTCACGTTGAGGATCATATACAAGTGTGCCCTGTTTACGTTTTTCCTCGCCTATTTTTTGTGCTATTTTACCTCTTTTAGATAATAGCCCTAAAATCTCTTCATTAATCTCAACTATCTCATCTCTGTATTCTTTTAATTTGTCTGTCATTTTTATTCACCTCTATGAAAAATTTAAAAAGCGATATTTTATTTTGCTTTAAAGCGATAAAATATATGTTAAACGTTATTCTAACAATAACTACTTAGAAGTTCAAGTAGCGATTGAAAAAAATCACTTTAAAAGTGAATAACATTAATGATAACTGAATTTTCAGTCAATATCTAGACCTTTTTTACACTATTATATGTTTTTCAATATTTCTTCATAATAGCAATTTAAATAATCTATGTATAAAATTTAACATACCACAAGAAATTAAAAGCGAAAAGCAAGCATGTTAAGAAATGAATTTATGAATATATCAATTACAAAGAATTAATTGATTAATAATCTAATCGTTGCTTCAAATAACGTAAACAAAAAGAATCCAAAACAATTATTATGTCTTGGATCCTTTTATTGATTAAATTAATCATTGAATGTTCTTTTATCAATTTTACTTTCAGCTTTTTCTGTCTTATTCACTTGTGGTCTGTTTTTAGTATACGTTTTTTTAGTTGATTTACTTTTAGTTGGTTTTGTCTTTTTTTCACTATTCTGTGCTTCATCATGGTTAAGAATACCATCATTTGATTTAGTAGATGAATTATTAGTATTTTGCTTTGCACTACTTTGTCCAACTGATTGTTCGCTTAAATTTCTTGTAGCATTTTCATGAACAATAATACCATCTTTAAATGTTACAGTCTTATGTGTTTGTTTAACACGTTGTTCAGCTGCTGTTGGCTTTGAAATTTCTGTTGTTGTTGCTTTTTTATTACTTTTGTCTGCACTATTATCAACTTTATCAGTTGATTCTACTGCATTTCCAACATTTGGAGTAATTAAAGTTGGCACAGAATGATGTTTAGCTTGCTTTGGCGACTCTGGAACTAGTAAATTAGCAGTATTCTCCGCAATGCTTTGATTATTATTAATTGCTTTTTGTTTGTTATTAGCTGCTAATGCTAAGCCTGATGCAGTAACTGTACCAGTAATCGCTGCTGTAGACTTACCTCCATCATGAGAAGATGATTCGTTAGTAGTTTCTTGCGTTACTAATTTTGGTGCGGCTTTATCTGATTGTTTTGTTTTATTATCTTCATTAGTCAGTTTCGAAGTGTTTTCTGAAACCTCTGAATCATTATTTATTGCTTCTTTTTTATTTTGTGCTGCGCTTGCTAAACCACCTGCAGCAATAGCACCTCCTGCAGTTGCTGCCGCTGTTTTACCATTGACGCCTTCATTTTGAGCTGAATCATCTGTAGAGTTTGTTTTAATGTCTGAATTATCCGATGTTTCTTCTTTTATAGCGTCTTGTTGAGCATTGATTTCATCTTCAGTTGGTTTAGCATCTGGATCAATGTGTTCAGTAGATAAATTATTGGATGCTACATCATCATTATTATTTCCATTTTTTGCTTCTTGTTGCTCTTGTGCCTCAGGTGACATATTAGCTAAGTCATTATCAGATGCTTCTTTTTGAATGGCAACTTTTTGGGCTGCTAATTCTTCATCTGTCACTTCAGTGTGATTTTTTTGAGATTCTGTAATAGTTGATTTCAACCCTGCTAATTTATTTTCAGCATCTTGTTGTTCTTGTTCACTTTGTGCAACAATATTCGATTTAAATTGTTCTTTATTATCCGGAACATTTTTATTAGAAGATCTAGATTTACTAATGGAAACTAAACCTAAAGCTGAACCAATCACAGCGCCTACGATAAATCCATACACAAATTCATTTCTGGCACCTTTTGTAAAATATTCTGGTACTTGATAACTTTCTAAGTTTCTTTCATAATTATCTCGATTATAGTATTTCATAATTGAATGCCCCCTATAACAAATGCACTTAAATAAGTTTCAAACCTCATTTAAGTGCATTTGTTTTTTAAATATATGAATTATTTGTTATCTACACGTGTAGTATAGCTATGATTTGTATCGTTTGCTACACTGCTCGCTTTATAATTTGCACTATCTCTACGATTTCTTCTGTTTTGCCATTTATCAGCAACTTCCATTGCTACATTTGACCATTGTACAACTTGAGAAATTTTGTCTTCATTTTGAGAAATATTGTGCGTAATTGAGTTTGTAACTCGATCAACTGAACCATTTAAAGTTTGTACAGAATCACCGATACCTTTAACAGCATCAACTACTGAATTTAAACGATCAGATTTATCTTGAATATCTTCAGTTAAGCGATTCGCTTTGTGAAGTAAATCTGTAGATTCACGTGTAATACCTTGAATTTGCCCTTCAACTCCATCAAGTGTTTTAGCAACGTGATCTAAATTCTTCTTAACTGAAAGTAATACTACAACGATACCAATTACTAATATTAGAAATGCAATCGCCGCAATAATTCCAGCTATAGGTAAAATCCATTCCATTAAAAACGCCTCCTATTAATCATATGTTGTTATTTAATATAAATACCCCCATCATTTTAACATAAACATATTAAAATGACGAAGTGGCACCAACTTTTTCCATATAAGCACGTTGAATTTTTTGTATATCGCCAGCACCCATAAATAGAATAACTGAATTATTATATTGTTCTAATATGCTTACACTTTGCTCATCGATTAGTTTTGCGCCATCGATTCTTTGAATCAAATCTTGAATTGTTAAATTACCAGTATTTTCTCTTATAGAACCAAAAATCTCACATAAGAATGTTGTATCAGCTAAACTTAAGCAATCTGCAAATTCATCTAAAAACGCTTGAGTTCTGCTAAACGTATGAGGTTGGAAAACTGCGATAACATCTTTATTAGGGTATTTCTTTCTCGCTGTTTCAATTGTAGCACTAATTTCTCTAGGGTGGTGCGCATAATCATCAACTAACACTTGATTTCCAATTTTTGTCTCGTTGAACCTTCTTTTCACGCCACCAAACGTTTCTAACGCAGCTTTGATATTATCTACGTTTAGGCTCTCTAAATAGCTAATTGTAATTACAGCAAGACCATTTAGAATGTTATGATCGCCAAATTGTGGCGAAAGGAAGGTGTCATAGTATTCGTTTTTAATGTAAACATCAAATTGAGTACCTTTTTCACTAATTTTTAAGTTATCTGCATAAACATCGTCATCTTTAGAAAAACCATAATAGTAAACTGGTACGTCAGCTTCAATTTTTCGTAAATGCTCATCATCGCCCCATGCAATAATAGCCTTTTTCACGTTCTGCGCCATTTCTTGGAACGCGTTAAATACATCATCAACATCTTTAAAATAGTCCGGATGATCAAAATCTATATTTGTCATAATTGCATAATCTGGGTGATAACTTAAGAAATGTCTACGGTATTCACAAGCTTCGAATGCGAAATAATCACTTGCTGGTATACCTAAGCCAGTACCATCACCGATTAGGAATGATGTCTTTTTATCACCATTCATAACGTGTGATAATAGACCTGTAGTAGATGTCTTACCATGTGCACCTGTAACTGCTACAGACGTATATTGATTGATGATATGACCTAAGAAGTCATGATAGCGAATAACTTCAATTTTTAATTCATGTGCACGTACAATTTCCTCATGTGTGTCTGGAAAGGCATTACCTTGTACGATGACCATATCTTCTTTTATATTATCTGCATTGAAAGGTAAAATTTTGATACCATTATTTTTTAATGCTACTTCTGTAAAAACATAGTTTTGAATATCTGAACCTTGAACTTCATTTCCAAGATCACGCATGATTTGTGCTAATGAACTCATACCGGCACCTTTTATGCCAACAAAATGATAATGTGTCATAAAAACACTCCTTTATCTCTATATTAATTCTCATTTAAATCTGATTCTGTAATGTATACATCTCTTGGTTTTGAACCATTAGCTCCCGAAACATAACCTAGTTGTTCTAATTGATCAACTATTCTGGCTGCACGATTGTAACCAATCTGGAAATGTCGTTGTATTAATGAAGTTGAAATATGTCCCTCATTCAACATAAATTGACACACATCATCGAATAAATCATCCTGCGGTTGACTTTCAGTTTTCTTTAATAATTCTTTTTCTTCAAACAAATACTCTGGTTCTCTTTGTTCTTTAATAAAATCAACTACATCATCAATTTCTTCATCAGATACAAAGGTTCCTTGAACTCGTATTGGTTTATTCATTCCACTTCCGAGATAAAGCATATCACCGTATCCAAGTAAGCGTTCTGCACCACCGCTATCTAATATGGTACGGGAATCAACGCTTGACGATACCATAAATGCAACTCTTGTTGGAATATTTGCTTTGATTAAACCTGTTATTACATTGACAGATGGTCTTTGTGTTGCAACTAACATATGAATACCACATGCACGTGCTTTTTGTGCTATACGAGCAATCGATTGCTCTACTTCTTGTGGTGCCATCATCATTAAATCTGCTAACTCATCTATAACTATAACAATTTTCGGCATTCTATCCTCATATGTTGCTTTCTTATTAAAAGCGGTTATATTTCTTACATGATATTTAGCAAAGACTTTGTAACGTCTTTCCATCTCTTCAACAGCCCATTTCAAACTTTGCGTAGCTGCTTTTACATCTGTAATAACTGGTGAAACTAAATGTGGTAAATCATTATATGGAGCCAATTCAACCATTTTTGGATCGATTAAAAGTAATTTTAATTCTTCTGGATGATTTTTATATAATAAAGACATTAAGATACTATTTATACATACTGATTTACCAGAACCTGTAGCACCAGCTATTAAAGCGTGTGGTGTTTTAGAGATATCCATCAATAACGGTTCATTGTTAATTCTAAGACCCATGGCTACAGTTAACTTAGATTCTGAATTTTTAAACGCGGGCTCTTCAATAATTGAACGTAAATTTACTGTTGTTGAATTTTGGTTTGGTACTTCTATACCAACTAAACTTGTACCGGCTATTGGTGCTTCAATACGAATATCCTTAGCAGCTAACGCCATCTTAATATCATCTTGCAAAGCAGTGATTCTTGAAACTTTCACGCCTTTTTCAACAGATAATTCAAAACGTGTCACACTTGGTCCTTCTGTTACGTTCTGTACCTCCGCTGGTACATTAAAATAATAGAAAGCTTCATTTAACTCTTGTTTTTTATCCTCTATCCAAGACTCATCTACTTCATGTTGTTTAGGTGCTTCTAATAATTCTACACTCGGTAATTTAATATTTGGTCCTCGACGTATAGTTGTTTTATTTTCATTCTCATTTGATGTTTTTGAAGCACCTTGCTGTGAGGTGGATTCTGGTTTTAGTAATGGTTCTTGGACAGATTGTCCAGTGTCCTCATTTGGGTTAACTGACTGATGGTTGCTAATAACATTGCTATCTATAGACGCACCTGATTTATCAGATTGTTGGTTGTTACTTTTTGCTGTTTTAGCTTCAACATATTTATGTTCCGTTTCATTTATTGACGTTTCATCAGTTAATGTTGCATCTTCAGTATCTGACGTATTATTTAGCTCACTTTTTGCAGAGCTGTATTGAACATTATCTGATTCATTTGTCACACCTTTGTTTTTATGTTCTGAAGAAACCGTATGCTCTGTATGTGTCTGTTGCTCTGTCGTCTTAAGTTCAGTAGTATTATCGTTTGTTGCACGTTCAGTTGTATGCTCTGTCGCATATTCTATATTTGAACTAGCTCGATTTTGATTCTGTGCTTTTCTTGTATCTAGCATACGTTTTTTATCTGAAGGTGTCATGACAACATTGAAAGGTTTACTACCTTTTTTATTAGCTGATTTGGCTTGAGTTGACTGGTCACGATATGTTGCTTTACCTGTATCAACTTTTGAATCTACTGTATTATTTGTTTCTTGTTCCTCTGAAACTTTATCTTGTGAAATATCTTTATCATCATGAACTACTTTTGAAAGACTAACGTCTATATCATTTACTGCATTTTCTTCAGAATGAGATAGGTTTGAGTCTTCGCTATCACCTTCAGCTGATAAAGATGGATTAGCAGATTCAAGAGACCCGTTTACCATTTCTTCGGGTTCAGACTCTTGAGATGTTTCTACATTTTCATTTGTATCATCATCATTTGAATGTAAAGGCTCATTATTTGATGAAATTAATTCACTCGTGCCATTATCTGCTAACTCTCTGTAATTTGCATCAGCTATGTCATTATCTACAGTTTCTGCGTTTTGACTTGCTTCTGTTTCTGATTGTATTTCTGTTGTATCTTTATTAAGACTTTCATTAGATTGTGAGTTGAATACCTCATCTGAAGACTTATTGTCATGCGTATTGGTTAAATCGTAAGATACATTTTCATCCTTATCTTCTGACATATCATCATCGATTGCTTGAGGTTCTGTAATACTTTTGTCTGTCTGTATTTCAGTATCAATATTTACATATTCGTCATTGATCGTATGTATATCCCGAATATTATCTAAATTAATTTCTTCGTAATTATACGTTGAGTCAATTTCCTCTTCTTGCTGATTGTCAGATGTATTTTGCGTAACGTTAGGATTTGGAGCATCTTGAACTGATGCTTCCGAATCAATTTCAGTAGCATTTGTCGTTTGATCTTCAGCATCTAACGAGCTTTCACCTATGTAGTTTTGAGCTTGTTTTGCATACATTTCATCGATTGCTTTTTGTATACTATCTTCTTGGTTCTCTTGATATTCATGACGTTTTTGTTGTAATGCTTTTTTAAATTGTCGCTTTTGAAGCACTTTTCTTTCACGTTCACGGCGTATTTCTTCAACAATTTGTGAAGCATATATATTTTCAATTTTAATTGTATTATCAATTTTTGCACGCTTAGCAAGAGGTTCTTGTTTAGCTATCTCTGTTGCATCAAACGAGTTATTTTGTATTTTCTCTTCTTCACTTTCACTATCTTCTGTTTGTTCAATAGTTGATGAAGATGCCACAGCATTATTATCTTTAGTAAGATCATCGACATATTGATCGTTATAATATGTCGTATCATCTGAACTCGAATTATGAGAATCGTGCTGATCCGTATTATCAAATTCCAAACTAACTTTATCATCATTTGAGTCAGCTTCAGACTGCTGATTCTGTTTTATAACGCCATTAACTAGTGGACTAGGTTTTTTTGTACCAAAAATCGCAGAAGGGACTTCACTCGCTTTAAAATCACTTTGATGGTAACTAGGTGTATTAGTTTTATGTTTTGAAGCCGCATTTGCGCGTAAAACATCCGTCTGAATTCTCATTCTTTTACCTTTGTGACTTCTCTGTTCACTTTTTGGTTCAGAAACTACTTCGTCACGTGTGTTATTTTGTTTTGTACGTTGCGAATCCACATTGTTAGAAACATCATTTTCATACATATGTCTACGTCTTCTTTGTTTGTGATTAACACTTATATTATCGTCATTCTTGCGATAAGTATGGTTATCATTAACTTCAGTATTCGAGTTATCTACATTTGCATCGTTATTTACGTTATTTGTTTCATTTGCTTCTTCCAAAATACGCATTGGAAATCTAAACTTTCCTTTAGGCCTTTCATAAACATCATTGTTCTGAGGAAGTAATGAATCTTGGTCTTCTTGTTGTGTAGCTTTTTGACGTCGTTGGCTTCTTTTATTAAGATAATCTTCACTTGAGTCATTATCTTCTCCAAATAACTTGTCGAACCAGCTCATACGCACATTACCTCCTTTTATTCTTCAAAAAATGCTTGACCTACTGTGTAATCATCAGATAAGACCATAATACCTTTTTCTTGTGGTGCGTTTGGTAAGCCTAACTCTTTCATTGAACATATCATGCCACTTGATGCAACTCCTCTTAGTTCAGCATCTTTAATTACCATACCGCTAGGCATAACAGCTCCAACTTTCGCTACAACAACCTTTTGTCCTGCTTCAATATTAGCTGCACCGCAAACAATTTGTAATTTTTCAGTGGAAACATCAACACTCAATACACTTAATTTATCAGCATCTGGATGTTTTTCTTTTGTCTCAACATAACCTACTACAAATTTAGGTGAAAAATCTGTATCTAACTTATAAGTGAATCCAGCTTCTTCAATAGCAGTTTGTAATTCATTAACTAATGTTTCATTTAATTTAACGTGGCCGTTACCATCTATAGATGATTTTTGTGAGGCATTAAATATATTAAATCCTACAACTTTATTTTCGTGTTGTATTTCAACGACATCACCTTTAAATTCATAGTTAAATTCACCGTTAGCGGGCTCTATTTGTAAAAATGCTACATCTCCTACTGCTTGTTTATTATAAAAAAGATTCATTAAAATTTACTCCTTACTTCTTATCTTTATTTTCATATTGTTTTCTTGTAGCTTCTAATCTTTGTATTACATTTGGATCTCTTTTTTGTTTATTATTTTTACCTAAAATGAAAATAGGTTCAAAATGTCCTTTATCATATCCTAAGGATAGTGAAGTAATTGGCACTAAACCATTTGTGAAAAACTCCATAGTTAAATGTGCCATCACATCATAACCTGTTTTATTTCTTATATCAGCTATGATTAATACATCCTGATGTGGCACCGCTACTAACATTTCGCCTTCGCATTGTTCTTGTATGTTATTTAAAAATGAAGTGTTTAATACTCTACTAGCATCATAACCGTCATTGGTATTAACAAAATAGAATATATTACCCTTTACTTCATCAGTCGTATATTTATTTTCTAATTTTCTTACGTTAAATAGCGCCATCTCTTTTAATTGTTGTTTAGTGAGATTCATTTGTTCTAGTGTTGTTTCATCAATTAGACGATAAGACTTACCTAAATCCATCGCATAGTATATATTAGTTTCTGCAGTATGTTCATCTATAACAAATGCATTTCCGCTTTTGTCCTTCTTATCAAAGCTTGGCGATCTTAATACTGGCATTACTTTAATGTCATCAGTATTAGATAATGTCGCATCATTCATTTGTGCTACAGCTTCCTCCACATAATAGACAATCTCATCAACTATTTTTTCTTTTTGAGATTTATATTTAGCTACAATCTGAGAGAGTTTAACAGTAACACCTTTATCATTATCTAATCTAGATATACGTAATGTTTCTTCGTCACGATTAAAACTAAATTTAACGTCTAGATGGTTCAATCGATCTTTTAATTTATCTCTCATTTGAAAGACATTCATGTTTAACACTCCTATTAACGTGCCTTGTTCTAGTTTACAATAAAAGTACCCTTAGGAACAGAAAAAATGTAAGTTCTAAGGGTATATATTTTTATAAATTGATCTTGGTTTCTCCACAAAATGACTCGACTTATAATGAAGATAAAAATGCATCAATTTGTTCAATTGATTTGCGCTCTTTACCAATATAGCTACCAATTTGTTGACCAGCATTAAACACAAGAAAACTTGGTATACCCATGATGCCATGCTCAACACATAAATCAATAAATTTGTCTCTATCTACTGATATAAATTTATATTCAATAAATTTCTCTTCAATTTGAGGGAGTTCTGGTTCAATAATTTTACAGTCAGGACACCAGTCTGCAGTAAATAAAAATACAGTTTTTCCATTTTTTAATTGCTCAAACTGTTGTTCACTTTCTAAATGCTTCATCGTACCACTCCTATGTTATTTATATTGTAATATTTCAATTTCTTCTTGGTTTAAGTGCGTTATACTCTCCAATAATAATTTTCTTGCAGCTTCATAATCTCTAATATCAAAAACTGCATTTGTACTATGGATGTATCGTGCACAAACGCCAATGACTGCTGTAGGAATACCTATCTTAGCTTTGTGAATTTCTCCGCCGTCTGTTCCGCCTGGCGAAACGTAATATTGGTGAGCTATACCAAACTCTTTAGCAAGCGAAAGTAAATAATCTCTAAATGTTGGTTTTAGTAGCATTGTACCATCTTTAATTCTAATTAAAGTGCCTTCCCCTAATTCACCTGACAA
Organism: Staphylococcus sp. mip270_02; assembly: GCF_054031535.1. Lineage (NCBI taxonomy): Bacteria > Bacillati > Bacillota > Bacilli > Caryophanales > Staphylococcaceae > Staphylococcus > Staphylococcus sp. mip270_02. Next base: position 1,533,964 of record NZ_CM132934.1, on the reverse strand, counting down.
GTTTTGCTTGCCTTTCATATCGTTTGCTGGAGAACAATCGACAACAAAGGCTACATCTGGATCAATGAGTTCGGCAGAAGCGCTTGCGCCTCGTAGTCCTACTTCCTCTTGTACGTTAGCTCCTACATACAAATCAAAATCCAATTCTACATCTTTTAGTAATTCTAATAATTCGATGCCAATTAAACAACCATAACGATTATCCCAAGCTTTACTAGCATATCGGAATTCAGATAATTGCGTGAAAGTAGTATCAGGTACAATACTATCACCAATCTCAATACCTCGTTGCGCTACTTCCTCCCTATTTTGTGAACCAATGTCTAATAACAATTCTTCAATTTTAGGAGCACCTTCATTGCCTGACCTAAAGTGTTTAGGTATATTTGCAACAACACCACTGATTTCTTCACCTTGACGTGACTTTACTTTAAGCCTTTGGCCTTGCCATATGTCATTGGCAACGCCACCTAAGTTGGTAAACTGTAACATACCGTTGCTTGTTACATTCGTCACCATAAAACCAATTTCGTCCATGTGAGCAGCAACCATTATACGTTTAGCATTAGATTTTTTCGAGCGTTTCACTCCGTAAAAGCCGCCCATTCGATTATAAATAAATTCATCTACAAAAGGCGCCATTTCAGATTCCATATATGATTTTACATCACCTTCAAAACCAGGTGCACCATGTAATTCTGTTAATATTTTCATTCTTGTTAATGTTTTATTATTGTTTATATCCAACGTGTCTCACTCCTTAAGATTTATTATATCATCTTCATTATGGTAAACTATAAATATGACTTTATTGGGGGTAGATTGTGTTATGTTGAATAAAAAAAATAGGTTCATCATCTTATTTATTACGCTGACAACTATTGTCGGATCTATTTATTTTTATACTCGCCGCAAGCATCAACAATATCAAGATCCAGAAAAAATCATTTCTGAAGTTAGAACCTATTTTATGAATGTTATAGGCTCATACATATTGCATGAACCAATTACTTATAAAAACACTAGTGATACTACGCTTGTTTACCAAGGAGGTATTACTACCCAAAACAATGGGTCACTTACTTCATATGATTTTTTTGTCGATGCAAATAGTGGAGAAATCATTAATATTATTGAATGTGAATGATAGAAGGTTAAAGTTATGAACGTAAAATGTATATAGTATAAGCATACGCTTCATCTATTAGATGTGAGCTGAGATTGCCTCATATCACCAAAACTATATACATAATTGAAGTCGAAGGATTAAAATGGATTATGCTCAAGAAATATACACATATATTTCTTAATTCATATTTTAACTCCGAAGCTTAAATTCATAACTTTAACCTTTTTTAATCTCTAGAAATAAATGTTTCAATTTCTGTCATACTCTGTTTATCAAATTTCACTGCAAAATAATTCACATCATGATAATACAAGAACCAGTAATCATTTAAAATATAGTTGGGAATCAAGCGTTCTTTCTCTCTTATTGACTGCATAGGATAGTCATCATAAGCAGTTACCCACAACGGGTTTCTATGAGCAATTGTCGGGAATATGTCTCCCATGTGAATAGCTTTTTCACCTTTACTCTCTATCGTAATAATAGAATGACCAAAGCTATGTCCCCCAGTATGCATGATGTTAACACCTGGTAAAACTTCCATTTCTTCATCAAATAACAATAATTTTCTTTGGAAATCACCGTTATTCTTCTTCCAATAAGTTGATTTACTTCTCAAGTTCGGGCTTTGAAATTCATGCCACTCGTCTTGCTGAATAATATGAATAGCATTTTCAAAAATCGCATGTCCCTCATCATCAGTTAAGCCTGCAGCATGGTCAAAATGCATATGTGTCATTAACACATAATCAATATCCTTTGTTGTCATATCCAATGCTTCTAAATCATCATTCATATGACTTTCGTATTCTGCACCAAAATTTCTACGTTCTTTATCTGTTAATTTACCAAATCCAATACCAGTATCTATAATGACATTTTTATCACCAGTTTGTATTAATATTGGATGCGTAGGTAAAGGAATTTGATTCTTTTCATTCACTTCGTATTTTTTTGTCCATAAAGCTCGAGGTACAACGCCAAACATGGCCCCTCCATCAATATTTGTAATACCCCCGTTTAAATAATGTACGCTAAAATCTCCTAATTTCATAAATTAATTCCTCCTCAGTATCCTATAAACCTTTGTTACTCATTATCTTTTATATTAATACAAACAAACTATTACGTAAAATAATGCACTATCGAGCATGTTAAGCACTTTTTTCTCATTATTTAATACAAAAATACATTACAATAGCATAAAAAAATTGATAAGGCTTTGCCCTATCAATTAGAATGATTTTATTAAATTAATGGAATTTGGCTTCCATCCGATAAATTCTAGAGCCTTTATCAGAAAACTTTCTTTCATATTCTGTCTCTATGTTAGTTTCAACATCTTCTTGATGCAAATTCAAATTAATTTTGGTGAAATACATACCAAATTGCGACATACTTTCTAAACTATATGCAAATAGTCCTCGATTATCAGTTTTGAAGTGAAGTTCTCCGTCTTTTTTTAATACTTGTTTATACAAAGCTAAATAAGTATGATAAGTCAATCGACGTTTAGTATGTCTTTTCTTAGGCCATGGATCTGAAAAATTTAAATAGATGCGTGAAATTTCTTCATCTTTAAAATATTCATTAAGTTCTATAGCATCGTTACATATGAGTTTAATATTAGTTAAACCTTGATCTAATACTTTATCTAGAACTTTAACCATTACACTTTTTTCCCGTTCCATTGAAATAAAATTAATTTCAGGATTTTGTGCAGCAAGCGTAGTTATAAACTGTCCCATTCCTGAACCTATTTCAATATAAATCGGTTGATCATTATCAAACCAATCACTGATTTGCCCTGCATGACTACCGTCGAGATCCACTATATTCGGTTCTTTTTTTAAGTAGTCTTCCGCCCACGGCTTGTAGCGCATTCTCATTTTGATAACTCCTTATATAAATGCATTGTTATTCATAACTTCATTTAAAAATTTAAGCCACATATTCATGTCTTTATAACGTTTTTGTTCTTCATACCACTGTACCATACCAATAGATTGTACCACTGTGTACCATTTCATACGTTTTTGTAAATCCATTGAATCTTTCGTACCATAAACGTTTAACCACTGAGGCCATTTCTTTTCTGGAACGTAATTGTATAGCAGCATACCTAAATCAATCGCTGGATCAGCAATCATCGCGCCTTCCCAATCAACTAGATATAATTCATCATGATCCGACAATAGCCAGTTATTGTGATTAACATCACCATGGACTACTGTAAAGAAACGAGGATCCAAGTTTGGCATATGCTCTTCAAGATAAGTTAAAGCTTTTCTAACAACATGATGCGTTAAAACTTCTCTTGATAAAGAAGCATTAATCTTGTTTAGTAGAATATCAGGAGTGATTGGCTCCATTTCCATACGTTTTAACATATTAAGTAATGTTTTAGAACTATGAATCTTTTTCAATAAATTGGCTACCCGTTGTTCGTGCATTTCGTTGAAAGTAAGTTCTCTACCATTTTTCCAATGTTGTGCGGTTACCACTTCACCAGTTTCTATGCGTTTTGTCCACACTAATTTTGGTACAATACCTTCGGCCGATAATGCCGCAATAAATGGGTTTGAATTTCTTTTTAGGAATAACTTTTGCCCATCTTGTTCAGCCATATATGCCTCACCAGATGCACCACCCGCTGAATCAAGCGTCCATCCCAATTGATAAAACTGCTCCAACACGTTCACCTCACTTTCAATTAGAAAATGGCTCAAGAAAACAGATTTCGAGAGCCATATATAATCATTTTCTATTACAATATTTTAAACTTCAACCCAAATTTATGTCGCCTCAAGTTTTATGACTGACACAATGTCCCATGTGATTCAAGTTAAGTTATTTAATAACAGTACCTAGTTTCAAATTATAGCAACTTTTACATCATACCATAAATCAATCTCAAACAGAGTACTATTTTAATATTTCTATATCTTTTTTTCTTAAATTTATTACGGTCAATTTCAAGACTCATAAAAGATTTTATAATGTTTGAGGTTGAATTTCAACCAAAAATGAGAAACAAAAAGATACATTTTACTTTCAATTTTATATTGAAATCTCTTAAACGGCTCAGTTAGCATTATAACATAATTTCAACGTAATTTATGTGACATTTTATATCCATTTATGGAAAATATTAACTATGTGTGTCAATGTATCTATTAAATCCTTCTTGCAATGATTTCGTAATACTACCTACTTCACCATCACCTACATTTTCTCCATCCAATTTAACGACAGGCATGACTTCTATTGATGTACTAGACACAATAATTTCGTCTGCATTTTTTAAGAAATCCAATGTAAATACTTCTTCATTAAAAGGTATACCTTTATCTTCAGCAACTGATTTGATAACCATACGTGTTATACCATTTAATATATAATTATTTACTGGATGTGTGTATATCTCACCGTTTTTAATCGCATACACATTACTAGAAGAACCTTCTGTGACGATATCACCACGGTGTTGAATTGCTTCTTGAGCGTTATATTTTGTTGCGTATTCTTTAGCTAATACATTTCCTAATAAATTTAAACTTTTAATATCGCATCTTAACCAACGAATATCTTCAGTTGTAATAGCATTAATGCCTTCTTCAAGCAATTTGTATGGGCGATCATATGACTTCGTAAATGCCATGATGTTTGCCTCTACTGATGGTGTAGGGAATGCATGATCACGTGGAGCAGCACCACGAGTTACCTGGATATAGACACCGCCATTAACGATGTTGTTTGTAGATAACAATTCCTGAATCAATTCCGTCAATTCGTCTACATTGTATTTTAGTTCCAAACCAATTTCTTTGGCACTGCGTAGTAATCTTTCAAAATGTTCTTTAGCTGTAAAAACATTATTATCATAAACTCTTATATATTCATAAATGCCATCACCAAAGACATAACCTCTATCATTATACGGTACATTTGCATCTTGCTCGTCCACAAGTTTTTCATTTATTAGCACTTTTGTCATATTTATTCCTCCACACACAATTTATATAATGACTCCAAGTAAATGCTTGTCGCATTAAATAATTGTTTTTTAGTAATATACTCATTTTTTTGATGCATTAAGTCTTCAGAATCGCTGAACATAGCACCAAATGCAACACCTTTATCTAAATTACGCGCATAAGTACCGCCACCTATTGTATATGGTTCAGTTTGGTCACCAGTTTGGTTTCTATACGCTTCTACTAAACTTTGTACAAATGGATCATCTTTTTCCACATAATGTGGTGTTTGGTTCTTACCTAATTCAATTGAAAAACCTAATGGATTTATTTCACTCTTAAATCTAGTCAATGCTTCTTCAAATTCAAAGCCTTCTGGATATCTTAAATTGATACCAAATGATCCACCTTTTTGATTATCATAAGTTATTACACCTATATTAGTAGTAACGTCTCCCATTACATCTGTGTGGAATTTCATACCCATTTTTTCTCCAAAATGAGACTCGAATAAATATTTATTACTGAATTCAACAAAATTAGCTGCTGTCTTATCTAAATCTAAACTTGATAAGAAATTCATTAAATATAAACCTGCATTTACTCCAATAGATGGATCCATACCATGGACCGCTTTACCATATACCTTAAGAACTAATACACCACTATCAACAACACTTTCACCATCAATTTGATAGTCATTTAAGTATTGTTCAAAATTTTGAATGACGTCTGTCATATTTTCTTTAACCGCAACATGTGCTACTGCTTCGTCTGGAACCATATTATATCTTTCACCAGATTTAAATGAACGTAATTCGTATTCAGGTTCATCTTGATCTTCAGCTTTGTCGTTTTGAATTACATCAAACGTGCTGATGCCTTTTTCTCCATGAATAGCTGGGAATTCAGCATCTGGAGCGAAACCTAATACTGGCATTTCTTCTGTTTCGAAATAACGATCCGTACATTTCCAATCTGACTCTTCATCCGTACCAATGATGATATGTATACGCTTTTTCCAATTTACATTCATTTCATTTAAAATTTTGACTGCATAATAAGCTGCAATTGTTGGGCCTTTGTCATCCAAAGTACCGCGAGCTACAATTTTGTCATCAGTGACTAATGGATTGAATGGATTTGAGTCCCATCCATCACCAGCAGGAACAACATCTACGTGGCATAAGATACCAAAAAGATCTTCACCTTCACCCGCTTCGATTCGTCCGGCGATATGATCAACATCATGTATTCCAAATCCATCTCGTTCTGCAAGTTGGTACATGTAATCTAAGGCTTTACGTGGCCCTGGTCCAACAGGGTTCTCTGAAGATGCCTTATCATCTTCTCTTACACTTTCGATAGATAAAAGTCCTTTCAAATCCTCGATAATTTGCCCTTCATACGCTTTTACTTTATCTCTCCACATTTGCAATCAACTTCCTTCTTATAACTAATATATTTAATATTTTACATGAACTAGAGAAGAAACTACAGTGAGATGTGTCTAATAATTCAAAAAATTAACTGTTATGATTTGTATTAAAACAGTTTAAACGCTATATATTACTAAATAAAATACCTGTATTAATATAGTAAAAGGAGCGAGCTAGAAATCACAATTTGATTTCTTATTCTCGCCCCTATGGCTAACTAAATATTTAATTAACTTATGATAAATGTATTAAGTTAAGTAATAGCTAATGTGAATAATTTGTTTTAATTACACACATAGATAACGCTGTTCATAATTTAACCATACATATATACATTTTAAATTTTATTTTTCATCATGTTTGTTGCTGTTATTTTTTAATTCTTCTTCTGTTACAACGCGTAGGTTGTTTGACGGATCAGCAGCGCCTTCATCAGTAAATCTCGCTTCTTCAATATGCTCTTCTTCATTTTCACTAACATTTTTAAAGCGATCTTTTTGTTCATTGATAAATCCTTTAGGATCTTGCTTAACTTTTGAAGCATATCCCTTTGGATCTTGTTTTACTTCATTATATGTTTCTCCAGCTTTAGAACTTATTTGACTTGCGATGTCTTTAGCATTTTGTTTATAAGATTCTGGGTTAGATTTATATTTACTGTACTCATCTTTCAATCTATCTCTATTTTCTTTTTTAGAGAGAACAACGGCTGCGGCTGCTCCACCGATGCCTACAATTGCTTTAAATAATTTTGACATAATAACTACACCTCTTCTTTATTTTAATCCTAAACTTTTAAAATCTTGCTGATTTAATTGACGATATTCTCCTGGTGCCAGTGTTAAATCAAGATGAAGGTCGCCAATGCTAATACGTTTCAATTCTAAAACTTCATTATTTATCGCATGAAACATACGCTTAACCTGATGATAACGTCCTTCATGAATCGTAACAAATGATTTATACATTTCATCACTTTTCACTAATTCCGCTGGTTTTGCCAATCCCTCATTTAATTCAATACCCACTTTAAATGCATTTATATCATTTTTTGTAATATTTTTTTCAGAAATCACTTCATATGTTTTAGGAACATGCTTTGTTGGACTCATTAAGTCATGGTTGAATTGCCCATCGTTAGTAATTAATAATAAACCTTCTGTATCTTTATCCAAACGTCCCACCGGAAAAACATTTAAATATTTATATTCATCGACCAAATCAATGACAGTTTGTTGTTTGTCATCTTCAGTTGCTGAAATATAACCTTTAGGTTTGTTTAACATTAGATATACTTTATCAATATATTGGATATGTCTATTATTTGCTTTTACAATATCAACATCTGGATTTAACTGCCTTTTTGGTGATGTTTCTACATTATCATTCACAGTTACCTGTTTCTTTTTTAATAATTGCTTAACTTCGGTACGTGTACCTACACCCATATTTGCTAAAAACTTATCTAATCTCATTTAATAATCCCTAATTTACGTCTAAGTCTATTTGGTATTTCACCTAAAAATTGATCGGCTAATTTTGTCTTCATAGTGATACCTCCATAAACAATCATACCAATTACTACACTTATAATTAAAATAGTTAATGAACCTATTTTAGATTCTGGTGAAATCAACATTTGTAATATAAATGAAGATAATTCAACGATAATCATCATGATTAAACCATATAGGAATATTTTACCAAAGTGTAACCAAGTCTCTGAGAAATCAAATTTCGCATATTTTTTAAGTATATAAAAATTACATAAAACAGCAAACAGCAGTGCAATCGCTGTACTTAAAATTGCGCCAGCTGTATGGAAAGCCATAATGAGTGGTGTGTTGAGTATAACTTTTAAAACAACTGCTGATAAAATTACAAATACAGTCAGTTTTTGCTTATCAATACCTTGTAGCATGGATGCTGTCACACTTAATAATCCAATTAAAATAGCAACTGGTGCATAATAGAATAGTAGCTGACTTCCATCAACATTATAACTATAGAACACAGTATATAACGGTAATGCTAAAGCCATAATTCCTAAACTTGCTGGTACTGTGATATACATCAATACACCTAAAGAAGTTCTAATTTGTCTATGCATCTCACTTAGCTCACCAGATTCGTATGTTTTTGTAATAAATGGAATTAAACTTACTGCAAAACCAGCTGATAGTGATGTTGGAATCATCACTATTTTATTAGTTGTCATATTTAAAATAGTAAAGAAATAGTCATGTAATTGGCTCGGTACACCTGCTAAATCTAAAGCACCATTATGTGTAAATTGGTCAACTAAATTAAATAATGGGAAATTCAAGCTAACAATAACAAATGGAATACTATACGAAATAATTTCTTTATACATTTTCCCATATGAAACGCTTATGCCTGAAACATCTGTTGCAACCATTTTTTCAATATTAGGTTTTCTTTTTCTCCAGTAGTACCACAATGTAAAGATACCAGCTACGGCACCTATTGCTGCAGCAAACGTTGCAACACCATTAGCTTGTAATACACTACCGTTAAAGACATTAAGCACTAAATAACTTCCAATTAGAATGAATAAGATACGTGCAATTTGTTCTATAACTTCTGATACTGCTGTTGGCCCCATTGATTTATAACCTTGGAACACACCACGCCATGTAGCGAGTAATGGAATAAATATTACGACCATACTGATAATTCTAATAATCCATGTAATGTCATCGACTGACCATCCACCTTTAGCTCCTGATTCGTGAGCTAATGTGATGCTTGCTATACTTGGCGCTAATAAATATAAAATGAAAAATCCTATAAATCCTGTAATGGTCATAACAATAAAACTGGATTTATATAATTTTTCACTTACTTTATATGCACCTAAAGCATTATACTTAGACACATATTTAGACGCCGCTAATGGTACACCAGCAGTTGCAATAGCAATTGCTATATTATAAGGCGTATATGCATAGTTAAAAGGTGCCAATTTTTCTTCTCCACCAATAATGGCGTAGAATGGAATTATATATATTACACCCAGAACTTTAGTAATCAATATACTAAGGGTGATTAAAAAGGTACCCCTAACTAATTCTTTACTTTCACTCATTCAGATCTTCCTATCTCAAATTAAATTTTTACACTCGTAACTTCAATAATAACGTTATAACCACTTTTTTTCAAAACTATATTACTATAAACTATAAAATAACACTATTTAGTAAAGGGAGGCAATGAAATGTATCAAACAATTATCATCGGCGGTGGTCCAAGTGGGCTTATGGCAGCTGCTGCAGCAAGTAAATTAAGCAATAGTGTTTTATTAATTGAAAAGAAAAAAGGACTAGGCCGCAAATTAAAAATTTCTGGTGGCGGTCGTTGTAATGTAACTAATCGTCTTCCTTATGATGAAATTATAAAAAACATTCCTGGTAATGGAAAGTTTTTATATAGCCCATTCTCAGTTTTTGACAATGAATCAATCATTCATTTTTTTGAATCTAGGGGTGTATCTTTAAAAGAAGAAGACCATGGACGTATGTTCCCAGTTTCTAATAAAGCTCAAGATGTAGTGGATGCACTTATTCACACTTTGCAACAAAATAAGGTAGAAGTTAAAGAAGAAGCCACTGTTGCTTCAATTTCATACACCGATAATCAAACTTTCCAAGTGTCGCTTAATGATCAACAATCTTTTGAAAGCCAAAGTTTAGTCATTGCAACTGGTGGTACAAGTGTGCCGCAAACCGGTTCTACTGGAGATGGTTATAAATTTGCTGAACAATTAGGACATTCCATTACTGAATTATTTCCTACTGAAGTCCCGATTACTTCTGCTGAGTCTTTCATTAAAAACAAACGACTAAAAGGATTGAGTTTAAAAGATGTAGCACTTTCAGTATTAAAAAAGAATGGAAAAACAAGAATCACACATCAAATGGATATGTTATTCACACATTTTGGTGTTAGCGGCCCTGCTGCATTAAGATGCAGCCAATTCGTTTATAAAGAACAAAAAAACCAAAAACGACAAGAAATACAAATGCAAATTGATGCTTTTCCAGAAATAACAAAAAACGAATTAGAACTAAAAATTCGTGATTTACTTAAAAACACACCAGACAAATACATCAAAAACAGTTTACACGGTTTAATTGAAGAACGCTATTTATTATTTATTATCGAACAAGCGGATATCCCTGATGATTTAACTGCACATCACATTTCCAATGCACAAATCAATAATATTGTAGCGTTATTAAAAGGTTTTACTTTTTACGTCAATGGCACTTTATCTATCGAAAAAGCTTTCGTAACCGGCGGTGGTGTTTCACTAAAAGAAATACAACCTAAAACAATGATGTCCAAAATTGTCCCCGGCTTATTTTTATGTGGTGAAGTATTAGACATTCACGGTTATACTGGCGGATATAACATTACTAGTGCATTGGTCACTGGACATGTTGCTGGTACTAATGCAAGTGAGTTCGATTCCACAACTCAAACACTTTAACTTTAAATATTGTAGGAAAGATTAAATTTGCGGTAAAACAACCAAAGTATTAAACGTCTTCGAATTAGAGCATCTATAATTCTTTTTATAAACACTTAAACAGTCCATTTTACATATATTTATGTTCGGACTGTTTTTTATTATATACACTTCATTATATCTACAAATTCTAAACTATTATATTTCAATCGTTCAAAATTAGAAATCTCCTCCAAAAATTCACATTAAAAAAGTACTTCAAAGTAGACACTTTTCAATGTGACCCCTTTGAAGTACTTATAAATTAAATTCAGTACATGTATAACATTGGTATACATGCGATTATTCATTTTATTTTCTTGTAAAAGTTAAACACTTTTTAATTCTAAACCTTCGTCTCCCCAAGCATCCATGCCACCTTCAACGTTCACTGCATTAATGCCGTTTTGTTCAAGATATTGAACAACTTGCGCGCTTCTGCCACCAACTTTACAGATAATATAATAAGTATCATTTTCATTAAATTGGTTAAGGTTCTCTGGTATTTCATTCATTGGAATTGTTTTTGCACCAGGAATAATTCCCGTCGCTGTTTCCTCATTAGTTCTAACATCAACGATATTAACAGGATCAGCATTTAAAATTTCACTCTTTAATTCATCAATTGTAATAGATTCCATTATTAATTCCTCCTATTTATTATTTAGCTACGATATTAACAAGTTTTTTAGGAACTGCGATAACCTTCTTAATGTCCTTGCCAGCAATTTCAGATTTAACATTTTCATTGCCGAGAGCAACTTCTTCCATTGCTTCTTTGGAGATGTCTTTAGACATATTAACCTTAGCACGCACTTTTCCATTAACCTGAATTACAATTTCGATTTCATCATCAACTAATAATGATTCATCATAAGACGGCCATGGTTGATAAGTGATTGTTTCTTCATGACCCAAACGCGCCCACAATTCTTCCGAAATATGAGGTGCAATAGGTGCCAACATTTTAATAAAGCCTTCAATATATGGTTTGTAAATCTCATCAGCTTTATAACAATCGTTGATAAATACCATCAATTGGCTAATCGCAGTATTAAAGTTTAATGAATTATAATCTTCTGTAACTTTTTTCACAGTTTGATGATAGCTCTTATCTAACGCTTTACTATTAGTATTTACCACTTTACTAGTAATTAAATCATCTTCTGTAACTAGTAAACGCCAAGTTCTATCTAAGAAACGTCTTGAACCATCTAAGCCATTTTCACTCCATGCAATCGCCGCATCAAGCGGACCCATGAACATCTCGTATAAACGTAAAGTGTCTGCTCCATGTGATTGAACAATATCATCTGGATTAATTACGTTACCTTTAGATTTGCTCATTTTTTCATTTCCTTCACCTAAAATCATACCTTGGTTATATAATTTTTGGAATGGCTCTTTTGTAGGTACAACACCTAAATCAAATAATACTTTATGCCAAAATCTTGCATATAATAAATGGAGAACCGCGTGCTCTACTCCACCAATATATAAATCTACTGGCAACCAATGTTTTAATTTTTCTGGATCAGCAAGCATTTTATCATTATTTGGATCTATATATCTTAGATAATACCAACAACTACCAGCCCATTGTGGCATTGTGTTTGTTTCACGACGACCTTTCATACCTGTAGCTTCATCGACAACATTTACAAATTCATCAATGTTAGCAAGAGGTGATTCTCCAGTCCCTGAAGGTTTAATTTCATCTGTCTCAGGTAATAACAATGGTAATTCATCTTCTGGAACAGTTGTCATTGAACCATCTTCCCAATGTATAACTGGTATCGGCTCGCCCCAGTATCTTTGACGACTAAATAACCAGTCTCTAAGTTTGTAATTTACTTTTCTACTACCAGCATTTTTATTTTCTAATAATTCAATTGCTTTTTCGATCGCAGCTTCATTATATAAGCCATTTAACTCCCCAGAGTTGATATGAGGACCATCACCTGTAAATGCTTCTTTAGTCATGTCCCCGCCTTCGATAACTTCAATTATAGGTAGATCAAAGGCTTTCGCAAACTCATAGTCTCGTTGATCACCACTTGGAACTGCCATTACAGCACCTGTACCATAAGTAGATAACACATAATCAGCTATCCAAATAGGAACTTCTTCTCCAGACAATGGGTTGATGGCATAAGCACCTGTAAATACACCTGATTTTCCTTTGGCTAAACCAGTACGTTCTAAGTCAGATTTTTTAGCCGCTTCTTTTTGATAAGTCTCTATAGCTTCACGCTTATCTTCAGTTGTAATTTTATTTACAAGCTCATGTTCAGGGCTTAAAACTAAGAAGGAAGCACCATAAATCGTGTCTGCACGTGTTGTAAAAACTTCTATATCTTCATTCAAGTTAGCAACTTCAAATGTAACCGATGCACCTTCAGAACGACCAATCCAATTACGTTGCATATCTTTTAATGATTCTGGCCAGTCTAAGTCATCTAAATCTTCTAATAATCTATCTGCATATTCAGTGATTTTTAATACCCATTGCTTCATAGGTCTTCTATAAACAGGGTGGCCGCCTCGTTCTGACACGCCATCCACCACTTCTTCGTTTGAAAGAACTGTACCTAAAGCTGGACACCAATTTACTGCCACTTCATCTACATATGCTAATCCTTTATTATAAAGTTGAATAAAAATCCATTGTGTCCATTTGTAATATTCAGGATCTGTTGTATTTACTTCTCTATCCCAATCATAACTAAAACCTAGTTCTTTGATTTGACGTTTGAAAGTTTGAATATTTTCTTTAGTAAATTCACGAGGATCATTACCAGTATCTAGAGCATATTGTTCTGCAGGTAAACCAAATGCATCCCATCCCATTGTGTGTAAAACGTTATAGCCTTGCATACGCTTATAACGAGAGATGATATCTGTTGCTGTATAACCTTCAGGGTGTCCTACATGTAGCCCTGCACCAGAAGGATAAGGAAACATATCTAAAGCGTAAAATTTCTTTTGTCCTAAATTATCGCTTGTTTTAAATGTTTTATATTCTTCCCAGTAATCCTGCCATTTTTTCTCAATTTCATTATGATTGTAATTCACTACTTCTCCTCCTATTTAATAAAAAGACACCTCAAACTATTATTGAATTACATAGGGACGATTTTCACCGCGGTACCACCCAACTTCACATTATCTGTGCACTCATTTTAATAAAATAGTAAGAGATGTCATCATTTATCTATAAGTCCTGGTAAGTTCGCTTGAAGTTTAACGCTAGGTTACACCAACCCTAGCTCTCTGTAGATAAATCTTAAAGCTACTACTCCATATACATTACTAATCATATTTGAAAAAGACTTTTATTTCAAGAGTAAAACTAAAGAACCACTTCTCATTTATTGAGTTAATGGTTCTTACACATGAGCCTTAGCTCAGGTGTTCTTCTTTTAAAAAAACTGGTCTTATATAATCACTTAAACTCTTTTGCAGATTATGAGTTAGTGGTTCTTACACATGAGCTTTAACTCAGGTACTCCTTATTTTTATATTAATTAAACGCATTAAGTCCGAGACATTTATTTATGACTCGGACATTGGTTACAATTAATTTTTATTTACAATATCACAAAACTATAACATTTATTTCGTTATAGTTAGAAATTAAATTTCCTTTGATAACCTTTTATCATAGATCATTAAAAATATTAGCGCTATAACAAGTAAGAAAATCATACTTAAAAACATAGCTTGCATATTAAACGTATCAACTACTACACCGCCAATTAACGGTCCAAAGGCTTTACCTACCGTAGCGGCAGAATTAACATAACCTTGGAATGATCCCTCTTTACCATTAGGCGCAAGTTGGTTGGCAATAGTCGGCACCGCTGGCCATACAAACATTTCACCCAATGTAAGTATAATCATACCTATCATGAATACTGAAAATTGTTCAGCAAAGCTTGTGACAAAGAACGACAATATAAATATAATTATTCCTACAAGCATTTGATATTTCAAATTACCTTTTAACAGCCTAATAACTGGTAAAATTAATGGTTGAGCTACCAAAATCATAATACCATTTACTGTCCATAATAGACTGTATTGACTCATAGAAACATTTATTTCTTGTGTGAATGAAGCAATGGTACTTTCCCATTGAATATATGCTATCCAACATATGCTAAACATGACACACAGCAACGATAACGCTATGAATTGTGGTCGATATGCTTTCGATAACAAACTCATCGCATCATTCGATTTTACTTTCACATCTAACTTAATGTTAAATTGAGTAACTGAAACAATTGCAAAAGCCACATACATTAATAAATTAGCAATAAATATATAATTAAAACTCAACTCTGCGACAAAACCACCTGAAGCTGCACCAATTGCTACACCAAGGTTTTGTGCCAAATAAATAGCATTAAACGTTTGTCGACCACCGTTAGGCCACACCGCACCTGCTAATGCATAAATTGCTGGTATTATCATGCCGCCACCAAACCCCAATGCTACTAACCACACCGCATACCATGGCCAACCGTGATAGAAATTTAGTAGCGTTGTACTCATCAGACATATAATAGTGCCGATCATAATTGTCCGATAGCCACCTAATCTATCAAATAAATTACCTCCTAATAAATTACCAATGACCATACCAAAAGAGTTAATCATTAACACTAATCCAGCCATAGTCAAACTTTTATCTAATTGTTCATTCATATAAATTGTATTTAACGGCCATAAAAAACTTGAGCCTGTGATATTTAATGCCATACCAATAACTAACCACCATACTGATTTAGGCATATTCATAACATTAAGCTCCCTTCTAAATTTAAATTTCTCATTTTACTCTAAACACTATATCACTAAAATATGTTAAAATCTTTAACTAGAATGAATTTAGAAAGGAAAATGTTATATGGGACAATTTTTCCCTTACGCATTCGAGAATAAGAGATATCACACATGGAATTATCACTTGAAAAATAAATTTGGTCAAAAGATATTTAAAGTTGCAATTGATGGTGGCTTCGATTGTCCAAATAGGGATGGCACTGTTGCACATGGCGGTTGCACGTTCTGTTCAGCAGCAGGCAGTGGTGATTTTGCAGGAAACCGTGTGGATCCTATCGAAGTACAATTTAGACAAATTAAAGATAGAATGCACGAAAAATGGCATGACGGACAATATATCGCATATTTCCAAGCATTCACTAATACACACGCACCTGTTGAAGTATTACGTGAAAAATATGAAACTGCACTAAAAGAGCCGGGCGTCGTCGGCCTGTCTATAGGTACTCGTCCTGATTGCTTACCAGATGACGTAGTTGAGTATTTAGCAGAACTTAATGAACGTACATATCTATGGGTGGAATTAGGCTTACAAACAATCCATCAAGAAACTTCAGACCTAATTAATCGCGCACATGATATGGAAACTTATTATGAAGGTATAGCAAAATTACGTAAGCATAACATTAATATTTGTACACATATTATTAATGGTTTACCTGGTGAAGATTATAATATGATGATGGAAACAGCTAAGGAAGTAGCGCAAATGGATGTCCAAGGTATTAAGATTCACTTACTTCACTTACTTAAAGGCACACCAATGGTCAAACAATACGACAAAGGTATGCTTGAATTTATGTCGCAAGAAGAATATACTAACTTAGTTTGTGATCAATTAGAAATTATTCCAAAAGAAATGATTGTTCATCGTATTACTGGTGATGGTCCGATTGATTTAATGGTTGGCCCAATGTGGAGTGTCAATAAATGGGAAGTTTTAAATGAAATTGATAACGAACTAGCACGTAGAGCATCTTATCAAGGTAAATTTTTCGAAAGCACTGTGAAATCATGAAATTAGAACGTATTCTCCCTTTTGCTAAGACGCTTATCAAACAACACACACATGATGAGAGCATTGTTATCGATGCTACATGCGGTAATGGAAATGATACGTTATTTTTAGCACGACACGTTGCAAGAGGTCATGTGCATGCTTTTGATATACAGGAAGCTGCAATCCTAAATACACTGCAAAAAACGAAAGATTTTGATAATGTGACACTTCATCAGGCAAGTCATTCAGAGGTGAAGAAATATATACCTGCTGAATCACATGGAGCGGTAGATGCTGCAATATTTAATTTAGGTTATCTTCCTAAAGGAGATAAATCTGTTGTTACACTACCGAATAGTACTATTGCAGCTATCGAAGCTATATTTGAAATTTTATCATCAGAAGGTATCATTATCTTGGTAATATATCCAGGGCATGAAGAAGGAAAAATTGAACGTGATGCTGTAATAAATTATTTGAAAAACTTTGACCAAAACAAAGCTCACATTTTACAGTATCAATTTATAAATCAGCAAAACGATCCACCATTTATTTGTGCAATCGAAAAAAGATAATAACAAGAAACATGCAAATACAAAATAATATATGTATCACAGAACTTATTTTATAAAAAATAAAGCCACAGTGCATAGGCACTGTGGCTTTACTATTCCCTATAGATTAATGATAGATTTAAGACTGTTTTGAATACTTGTTGATTTGCCATCAATTTCTTCTTTAAAAAAGTTTAAAAGACTTTCCCGTTGATCTTTTAAATCTTCATTGAAATGTATGATAACTGTACGTTCATCATTCTGTGGTCTTTCTTTAATGATCCAAGTTTTTTCAACTAAATCATTATACGTTCTTGTACGTTTATAAGACTTAATATGAACAAAATCATCCATTTCCTTTAAAGTCATTGAACCTTCTTTCCAAAGTGTAAGAAGAATCAATATTTCTTCTTTTGACATTTTGTATTGCTTTTGTACTTTGGCAAAAATATCGTCAATTTCTTTTAAAACCGATTCCAATTGCAATACGCCATCAACTTTATCAGCAAATGTCTTCCCCATATAATAATCCCCCAATCATAGAATAAAGTTTAAACATGTAAAATTAATTCATAAAAATCATCATTCATTGTGATATAAAATCTTCACTGAATAAATATTAGAATTTTTAATAAAATTAATCTTATATACAGTTTAAATTCAAACTATGAATTATGCAATTAAATGAGATATTTTATTTTGCATTTCTTTCAAAATATTGACAGAATTGTTGAATAAACTTTCTTCTTCCTCGTTTAAAGGTATTTCAAATACTTTCACCGCGCCTTGTCGGTTAATTTTTGTAGGAACACCTACATAGACATCTTTTTGGTTATATTCTCCTTCTAAATAACTAGAAACTGTTAAGATGAGATTTTGATTATTTAATATAGCTTTTGTAATATGAACCAAGCCCATAGCGATACCATAGTATGTCGCCCCTTTAGCTTGAATAATATCATACGCCGCATCACGAGTATTCACAAAAATTTCTTCAATTCTGTGTTGTCTTTCGGGATCATCTTTAAGTAATTGATATAGCGGTTGACCTGCAATATTTGCTTGTGACCAAACTGCTAATTCTGAATCTCCATGTTCGCCTATAATTTGACCGTGAACACTTCTATCTGATACACCAAATTCTTCTGCCAATTCGTATTTAAATCTTGCAGTATCTAATATCGTTCCAGAACCAATGACTTTTTCTTTTGGTAAACCTGAAACCTCTCTTGTTACATAAGTCAGAACATCTACAGGATTTGTAGCTACAAGAAAAATACCATCAAACCCTGAATCCATTACTTCAGAAACTATATTTTTAAATATTTTTGTATTTTTTTCAATTAAATCTAACCTTGTTTCTCCTGGTTTTTGAGCAGCACCAGCAGTAATTACAACTATGTCTGCATTATCACAATCTTTATAACTACCCGCTTTAATCTTTATAGGTGATCCACCATAAGGTGCAGCGTGGTTCAAATCCATAACGTCACCTTTAACTTTTTCTTCTGCTAAATCAATAATCACTAATTCATCCGCTACACCCTGAGCAACTAATGCGAATGCATAGCTAGAGCCTACAGCGCCATCTCCAATTAAAACCACTTTATTACTTTTAATATATTCCATAATAAGACTCTCCTTACGTATACGAACTTTTATTGTGATTTATTTCACAAATTAAATATAACAGGGACCGAGAAAAAACGCAATGTTTTTGTGATGTAATTCACAAATTAATTTTTTTCGTTCGCCAATCAAAATTAAAAAAGAAAACGCACACTAAGGTACGCTTTCTTATTAAATGTGTATTCGCAACTGGCCTTTATTTAGATTTCTTGATTATTATGAGACTTCATTTTCATCATGAACTATGAATCCATTGTTACTTGAACTATTATTCAAGAAAGATAAAATATATCTCATTACTTCATCTCTTTCAGGTTCATTATGTATTTCATGATATAACCCATCCCAAGCTTTGAAATATAATTCTTCAGTAATTATTTTTTCTTTTATTAAATCCATCGCCGTGACATCAGCTACTTTATCTTCTGTACCATACATTAAAAGCAATGGTAAAGATTTCACATCTTTTAAGTGGTTTACTGTTTCCTTCATTATCTCAACAATTTGTTTATACCAATGATATGTTACTTTTTGTAGCATAAGTTGATCATTATTTGTTTCATCGATTACTTCTGAATTTCTAGTTAAATCTTCAACTGTAATACCAACTTTAAACCTAGTATCTTTAGCAAGTTTACCTATATTCGAAATAATCTTATCTTTTCTAGTTTTATTGCTTTTTTTAAACTCAAGTAAAGGTGAAAGTAACATCAAGCCTTCAATTGGTACTTCCACTTTTTCAAGCAAGTTTAAAACAATTAAACCACCCAATCCTACGCCTAAGACATAAGTTGGCAATTTATATTCATTCGCTATTCGGATCCATTCAAGTATGTGCTCATGATATACATCAAAATTATCAATTTGCCCTTTGTTTGAACGTGAAGTTTGCCCTTGTCCTGGCAAATCACCCATAATTACATGGTACCCATTACGGCGAAGCATTGTAATTACATATGCGTATCTACCTGTATGTTCAAGCATGTTGTGTGCGATTACAACAACACCTTTGGCTTCATTTTCGGTTTCCCATTTCCACATTATCCATACTTCCCCTTCTACTTTAAATTCATTAACTATATTGTATCAAAATATCATGTAGTTTTTCCATTTTAAACATAACAATACAACTCTAAAAGTGAGTTTATTTCCTACAACTAAATTTATAATTCTCTTGAATATGGAACTCATGAGTATATTTAATAATTTAAAGTGTAATATATTTTATTGTAAACGATTTCATTACTATTTGATTCATGCTACACTATTAATGAAACATAGCTATAAGCGGAATAGGAGGAATTAATATGCCAATTGTGAAGAATTTTTTTATCGGATTATCAAATAATCCGCTTTTGAATAAGAGCGCCAAGGAAATCGGGCCGATGCTCGGGGCAAATAAAGTAGTTGCGGGTAATACTATTACTGCCTTGGTGGACACAATTGAACGTTTAAATAACAAGGGGATTACTGTTACAGTAGATTGCCTTGGAGAGTTTGTTCTAACTGAAGGTGAAGCAATCCAAGCAAAAGACCAAATCATAGAAGTGATGTATGCAATTTATAATCATAACTTAGATGGTCACATGTCTATTAAACTGAGTCAGTTAGGTTCAGAATTTGATATAGATCTTGCTTATCGCAATTTACGTGAAATATTATTGAAGGCTAATCAATTTGATAATATGCATATTAATATAGATACTGAAAAGTATGATAGTCTATTCGATATCACCCAAGTTTTAGATCGCTTAAAAGGTGAATTTAAAAATGTGGGCACTGTAATTCAGGCATATTTATATAAAGCTGATGCACTTATTGATAAATATCCAGAATTAAGACTACGCATGGTAAAAGGTGCTTACAAAGAAAGCGATACTATAGCCTATCAAACAAAAGAAGAGATAGATAAAAATTATATTCGTTTGATGGAGAAAAGGCTTTTAAATTCAAAAAATGTAACTTCAATTGCTACACATGATGATGAAATCATCAGACACATGAAACAATTTATTAAAGATAATAATATTGAAAAAAGTCGATACGAATTTCAAATGTTGTATGGTTTCCGTACAGATTTAGCAGAAAAAATTGCTGGTGAAGGTAATAACTTCTGTATCTACGTCCCTTATGGCGATGATTGGTTTAGTTACTTTATGCGCAGACTAGCAGAGAGACCACAAAATTTAAACTTAATGTTTAAAGAAGTTATGAAACCCGATATTCTTAAAAAAGTTGGTATAGTTAGTGGTGCTGTTGCATCATTTGGGCTAGCAACAACATTTATATACCGTATTTTTAAGAAATAACATAAATAACGGGTATGTACAACACCAAATTTAATAAATTGATATTACATACCCGTTTTTCCACTGTTGGCTAGATTTCTAAATAACTTAATACAAGTAATTTAGTTTTCTAGTCATCATGTGCTGTTCATATATTTTATTTTCCAAACGTATAAATTTACAATTATCAGCCACAATCCTCGTTTAAATACTTGAGGGTTTTTTATATTTCTCGTAATAAATTTGCCATTTCAATGGCACTAACAGCTGCTTCTGAACCTTTATTACCTGCTTTAGTACCAGCTCGTTCGACAGCTTGTTCGATATTTTCAGTTGTCAAAATTCCAAAAATTACTGGCGTATTGGTTACATCATTTGCTTTAGAAATACCTTTCGCTACTTCATTACATACATAATCGTAATGTGAAGTCGAACCTCTAATCACACAACCTAAAGTGATAATTGCATCGTAATCACTTTTTTCTGCTAATTTTTTAGCTACTAAAGGAATCTCAAAAGCACCGGGTACATAAGCTACATCGATGTTTTCTTCTGGTACCTCATGTCTAATTAAAGTGTCTTTCGCTCCATCCAATAAACGATTTGTTATAAAATCATTAAACCTACTTACTACTATAGCAACTTTTAAATCAGAACCTATTAATTTACCTTCAAAATTCATTATATTTTCCTCCTTATATTAAGTGACCCATTTTTTCTTTTTTTGTATCCATATAATCTTGATTATATTTATTAGTTGGTACAATAAGTTCGACACGTTTAGTAATATCAATACCGTAGTTCTCTAAGCTTTCAAATTTCTTAGGATTATTACTTAATAAATTAACACTTTCAACGCCAAAATATTTTAATATTCGGGCAGCATTTTGATAATTTCTTAAGTCTTCTTCAAAGCCCAAAGCAATATTTGCTGTTACTGTATCATAACCTTGTTCAATCAGTTCATATGCTTTTAATTTATTTATTAATCCAATACCTCTACCTTCTTGAGGTAAATATAAAATAATTCCACCGTGTTCATTTATATATTTCATAGACGCTTCTAATTGTTCGCCACAATCACATCTTTGACTATGAAATATATCTCCTGTTAAACATGCTGAGTGTATGCGTACATTTTCAGTTTGTTTAATATCGCCATTTACAATAGCCACTATTTCTTCGTCACTATCTGAAGTTGTAAAACCGTACATATCGAACACACCATAATCCGTTGGCAATTTCACTTTTGCTTTTGCTTCTAATTTCGAAATCGCAGACTTACGGTATTTTTCTAAATCTTCTATCGAAATCATTACTAAGTCATGTGTTTCTTTAAATGTTTCTAATGACTCACCTTTTGCCATAGTGCCATCATCATTCATAATTTCACAAATTAATGCAGCAGGTTTAGCACCTGTTAATTTAGCTAAATCAACTGATGCTTCTGTATGTCCACGTCTTGTCAACACACCATCATCTTGTGCTATTAATGGAAATAAATGACCTGGTTTATTAAAATCATTCCCACTTACGCTATCATCTATTAAAGCTCTTGCTGTCAACATTCTCTCGTCGGCGCTTATGCCTGTAGTTGTATCGACGTGGTCAATGCTAACTGTGAATTGTGTTCCATAAATATCAGAATTATTACTAACCATTGGGTTTAAATCCAATTTTTTAGCTATATCACTACTGATAGGTGCACAAATTAATCCTCTACCATGCGTAGCCATGAAATTAACAGTGTCATTATGCATCCATTCAGTTACAGCTACTAAGTCACCTTCATTCTCTCTATTTTCGTCATCTACAACGATAATACTGTCACCATTTTTTAATGCTTTTAAAGCTTTTTCTATACTATCTAATTGCATATTACCCCTCCTAAAATCCAAATGCTCTAAGTTTTTCTGGGCTCAATTCCGATTCGTTAGTATTTATAATTCGTTCAACATATTTGAATAACATATCAGTTTCTATATGCACTGGATCGCCAACACGTTTCTGATTTAAAATTGTTGATTTTCTTGTTTCTGGTATAAGATGAATATCAAACTCAGCTTCTTTTAGTTGGAAAATAGTTAAACTCACACCATCTACAGTAATTGAACCTTGACTAACCATTTGTTTAATTAGTGCAGTTGATGGTTTAATAGTAACGATTTTAGAGTTGTCTGATGCTTGTATACGTGTGATTTTAGCAACTTCATCTACATGACCTAAAACAAAGTGACCACCAAAACGACCTTGTCCACTCATAGCTCTTTCTAAATTCACTTCAGCAGATTGAGTTAATTGGTTTAAATATGTTTTATTCTCGGTACCTTTAATAACCTGAACTGAAAAACTTTGATGATCAAATTCCACCACCGTTAAACATGCACCGTTAACACTGATTGAATCTCCGATATGCATATCTGATAAAATTGTTTGGCACTCAATCTTTAAGTTAACTACAGACTGTTGCGTTGATACTTTTTTTATGGTTCCAATTTCTTCAACAATTCCTGTAAACACCGACGATCACTTCTTTCGTAACTCTAGTTTGATATTTTGCTCAAGCATTTGTGAATTTACAATTTCAAACTGTGGTACTTCTGATAGATTAAAAATACTTTCACTTTGGAAAAATTGATAACTACCAGAACCACCTATTATTTTCGGGGCGTAATATAATATTAGTTCGTTCGTAAATTTAGATTGAAGAAATTCCGAAGTCACTGTGGGCCCTGCCTCTACTAGCACACTTCCAATCCCTCTTTGATATAAATCTTTTAATATATTTTCAATTGAACAATTAGTTAATTCTATGATTTCTACATGTTCAATATTTGTTTTTAAATTTTTATTTTGAGTATAAATCCAAATTGGTTCATTTCTTAATTGAAAAATATCTAAATTAAAATCAATTTCACCAGTTTTAGATAAGATGACTTTTATAGGATGCTTACCTTCTTCAATACGTGTAGTATATTGTGGGTTATCTGCATGTATCGTGCCTTTACCTGTCAACACTGCATCGTGTTTATGACGTAGGTGAAAGACATCATTTTTTACTGCTTTATTAGTAATCCATTTACTTTCACCTTTATCAGTCGCTTGTTTACCGTCAAGACTACATGAGACTTTAACTGTAACCTCTGGAATAGATTCATTCTTAGCTATAAAGAAATCCCTATATAGTGATTCTGCCTCTGATTGAGGACGGAATATCACTTCAACGCCGGCCTGTCCTAATATGTCATCACCTTCAGAGGGTAATGTTGTGTCTTTAACTGCATAGACAACCTTTTTAATACCCGCTTCAATAATTTTATTTACACACGGTGGCGTCGAACCATAATGCGTACATGGCTCTAGCGAAATATATATAGTTCCTCCTCGCGCATTGTCTTGGGCCATATCCAAAGCTTGTACTTCAGCATGCTTACCACCTTTTTGCAAATGGGCTCCCATGCCAACAATATGGCCATCATTTACTACTACAGATCCAACTGGTGGGTTCAAACCCGTTTGGCCTTCTACCATTTTTGCTAATTGAATAGCGTAATTCAAATAATGACTCATTTTATCACCTCTAAAAAATAAAAAAACACCTGAACTTAACATTTCAGGTGTGGGATATATATTGATATAACATTTTTAGCAATAGTAAAATATACACTTATACATATTCAAATAAAAGTGTATGCTAAATAAACACTTAAAAAGTGCTATTTTCAAGTTATACTTCATTCTTTCTCCCATCCAGACTTTACTGTCGGCTCTAGAGTTTCACTAGATCAGCCACATTTGCTTCGACAAATGCAGGTCGCAGGCTTAATTTACTGCCGGTTGGGAATTTCACCCTGCCCCGAAAGAATATTTATGAAATTGTATTCGATGATTGAGTCAGGTAACTTTGAATAAGTTACAAAATAATGGTACTACACTTTTGAGAAAATGACAATTCTTATTATCTAAGTCGGTTTTGTTTTTTTATATTCTTTACAATACTACAATTTAAAGCACAAACAAATTAGTTTTAACCTGGTGACATCTAGTCAAATTATGAATAAACGTCACGATTAATCCACAACTTATTTAGTTAATTTATCATTGTGCAATTTATCCCTAAATAGTAAACTCCTTTATTTTGTAGTTAATAAATGGTCAACTACATTAACAGCTTGTTTTACAATCATCATTACGCCATTACGTGATTGGTTAATTCCATTTGTTAATTGGCCGAGCGCATACATATGTTTCAGTGTGCCATAGCGCGGACTTATAATTTGATTAGTTTCAGCAACAATTTGAATTCCACCAAGTGGATGCGCTTGTACAACCTGTCTGTTCTCGAGATTTAATACGAGTTGGTCATCGCCATCTAAATCTGCAAGTTGTGTCTTTGATCCTGTAGCATTAATTACAATATCATACTGTTCTACTGACGCATCTTTATATTTAAAGTTGAACTTATTATCATTATATTGAACATCCTCTAAATCACTCTTAATTTTAATCGTGCCATGGTTAATGTGATCAATCAATAATCGTGCTGTTTGAGGCGGCATCGGATTTGAATTCTCTTTTAATATAGGCTGATAATTAGTTAAAAACCGTTTTTGGTCCTCTCTACTTAAACTATTCCAAATCCAATTTAAATTTTCTTTCGTTAATTCAAGTATACTTTGTAATTTCCCTAATTCATCAGCATGTTCTAAATCATAAGTTAAATCTTTAATTGAATCACCTTGACTACGATGGATTAATGTTTCAACATCAATATTATGTAACGCACAATCTTTCAAGAACAACTTTATTGCCTCATCTAGGGGTACATTGCCAAAATGCTTGTGTTTTATTTCATTAAATTTTTCTGGAGTTACATATTCAAAGTCGATGTCAGGCATCACACCTCTTACACTTGGCAATCGTCCTTTTCGACTAGCAATAGTAATAGGTAGTTTAGGATGATGTGCCGTTACATAACGAATAACATCTAAACTTGCTAATCCTGTACCTATAATAGCGATTTCATCGGAATCTTGTACATCGTTTAATGTGTTATAGGTCGGATATGGTGTTTTAATATAACCACGTATCCCCTTTAAGCCATATGGATCATGGTATGACAGAGTACCAATAGTCAAAAAGACAACATCATACTTTTTACAATTTTCCATTTCTTTAGAAGTACAAACACAATATGTCACATCTGTCTGCCCTACTTTTGACTCAATAAATACTTCATTAACTTCTTCTTTGATTGTATGTATATTGTCGTAATCATGATTAAACTTCTGTAAATAATCTTTCATATAATGACCAAATATAAATCTTGGTAAATATTCTGGATTTGAAAATTTAAATGTAGATTGCATTTCATACCATTCATAAAACTCTCTATGGTTATCTAAATTCAAAGACATTTGTGCTGCCGGTAGATTTATCAATAATTCTGCACTGTCATTTTGAAAAGGAACACCCTGGCCCATATTTATAGGATTGTCATATACATCAATATTCATTTTAGAAAAAGAGTCACTTTTCACTAATTCTTTTAAAAGCGTGACACCTGCAGTGCCCATTCCAATAATGGCAATTCTCATAGTACACTTCCTTACTAAGATTATTTGTCCTTATTATACCAGTCCTTTAGTGTATATTACACATTAATGGTCTGCTAGTATTTTATCAAGCAGTGTTATAATGTTTTGCTAAGTGTGTTAATCTTAATATATTGCAATAATAGTTTTTTAATATATATAAGGAGTTCAATAATGAAATATTTAAAAAGATTTTTATTTTTCATTTTAGCAAGTACCTTTTTACTAGCTAGTTGCGATTTGCCAGGTTTAGGCGGTGGCCAATCAAAAAATACTGTTAAAATATCAGCTTTAGCTACTAGTGAATCACAAATTATGGCTTATATGTTAAAAGAACTTATTGAACATGATACACAAGGCGAAACATCTGGCACTATCATCAACAATTTAGGGTCTGCTACAATACAACACAATGCATTAATGAATGGAGACGCTGATATATCAAGCACTCGTTACACTGGTACAGATTTAGTTGGTGTACTTGAACAAGAACCTATTACAGATACAAGTAAAGCTATGGCGATTACTAAAAAATTATTTAACCAAAAGTTTAATCAAACATTTTTTAATTCTTATGGTTTCGAAAACACATTCGCATTTATGGTCACAAAAGAAACCGCAGAAAAATACAATCTACAAACTGTTTCAGATTTAAAAAAAATTAAAGATAAAGTCAATGTTGGAACAGATACAACTTGGATTAAACGTGGTGGGGATGGATACGCACCTTTCCAAAAACACTATGGCTTCGGTTTTAATTCACTTAAACCTATGCAAATCGGTCTTGTGTATGATGCGTTAAAAAATAATAAATTGGATGTGGCATTAGGCTATACAACTGATGGAAGAATAGCTGCGTATGATTTAGTTGTATTAAAAGATGACAAAAATTTCTTCCCACCATATGATGCCAGTGCAGTTGCTCCAAATAAGTTACTCAAAGAACATCCACAAATCAAAAAAGCAATCTCGAAACTTGATGATAAAATTAGTACAGAACAAATGCAAAAATTAAATTATGAAGCTGATGGTAAAGGAAAAGAACCAGCAATTGTAGCTGAAACATTCTTAAAAAAACATAATTATTTTGATGAAAAGTAGATAAATATTAAAATGTTAATCAGTCTCAATTAATTTAAACAATCTTAAGTAGGAAGTGACACTATGAAATTTATTTTAAAAGTATTTATCTCTACGCTTATGTTATTTATTCTTATTAGTCAAAAAAATAAAGCTAAATAAATTAGAACATCCCTAATTATAGCTATTATAAAATAATGTTGAAAAGCCAAACGTCAGTAGACGCTTGGCTTTTTGTTATAGATATTGAAACTGAATATGAAAGCTAGCTTTTCTAAATGACCAACCAATACTTATCCTCATACAATTCTAAACAGTATTATGTCCAAAATTACATAGTTATCCTTTTACAAATCAATAAACTACGAAAACAAGTATAAAAAATAAAAAAACTGTCAACAAAGTTAATACTTCATTGACAGGATAAACAATATGCTTAGCACATGGTTATTTATTGCGTTTTATGCTTTTCATCATCTTTATACACAAAGTATTTATAATACTTACCTTCTGTTTTCATATCATTATAGAAATTGGCCATTAAGCTTGCATTACTTTCAGCCCATTTAATGTCGGTAGCGTATTGATGTTCACCAGGATTTTTAGGATTCCATCTCATGCTATAAAGGGTGTTCTGGTCTTTATTTGATAAAAAGTGATCATGAATAAAGTTTGCACCACCACTTATGGCTTTTTCAGGTGTGTCCCAACCATGTTTCTTGGCATATTCTGATCCAGTTTTGATTGGATCTTCATCTAGTGCACCGACCCCAAAAAAGTTATAATATTTTTTTCCATCAATTTCTACGCCACTTGCAAGTTCACTCTTAGCTGATCCTGTTTCTAGTAACGCATGAGAAATCAAATAAACTTCATTTACATGTTTATTTTTCGCTGCTTGTATAAAGTCATCTGAATGTTTTAATAATATTGGATTATCAATTAACATACGTTTAATTCTGTTTTCATCAATTCCTTGGTATTTATCCAACTCTAAAAATTGGTATTTTTGAGTGTCACTCTCTATAAACTCACTACTATTCATTGCGGCTTTTATCTCAGTAGATGATGCATCTCTCCAACTTTTATTATCTTTACTTGAAACTTGTTGGCTTGTGTAGTTATCAATTTGCTTTTTAGATGCTTTATCTAAAGTAACTTTTAGGTTTTCAACTTTTTCTTGTTCGTTTACATCTTTAAAAAAGATTTGATCTGATATCATTGAAAAAACAACAACAACAGCTACACCTAAGATTATCAATAAACCAATAATTGATAATATAGAGCCTTTTTTATGCTTCGTCATGTTCACACCTCTTAGGTAATAATTAGGAATGGAGCCTCTTTAATCTTATGTAATACTACTATTGAGACTATCTGATAATAAAGTTTAACACTAAATACTTAATCGTACAATTTAATCTGATTGTTGTCACATATTCATAAAAAAAGTAATGAAATCTTAATTTCATTACTCTTGACTTTTACGATATTCCATTATGATAAAACTTGCTGCTTGAGATCTATTTTTATAATAATAACGGTTCAAATCTATTGCACCTTCTATTTCACCATCTCGATACATCATTTCGTTTGTCATATTATTAATCATAACAAAGTCTGATTTATCTTTAATTATATCTAAATCATTATGTTTCGCAAAAAAATGTTCTAAATTTAAATGTGCGTAATCCATATAAACCTCCTGATAATTGTCCGAAGATAATATTCATCTCTAAATGCTATATCTTTAAGTTGAATACGCGTTAATGTTATAAAACTTAAATTTATCTACCTTATGACTTCTATTTAACACCTTATGTTACTATTTAGCAAATGAAATTTATTATTTTTCACAATAAAATAAATCTATCCGGAAATTTTTGTTGTATATACAACGATGGAGTTTAACAATGAACTTTGATGAACTATATAAAAATTTCAAGCACATTATCTATTTTCTTCTAAAAAAATATAATATTAAGTACAATAATGATGAATATGTGCAATTACTCACAATAAAAATGTGGGAACTATCAAAAGTTTACACCCCTCAAAAATCTTCTTTAAATTCATTTTTATATCGTCGTCTCAATTTCTTTATTATCGATCTTTTTCGTTCTCAACATACTTTTGAAACATATAACATTTTTGAATTAGATAACATTTCCAATATTAATTCTCCCTTTGATGATGCTCGGCTCCTGTATGATAATTTTCTTTCTCACTTATCAGAAAAAGAACAATTTTGGCTACAATTAAAATTAGCCGGTTATAAACAAAAAGAATTAGCTAAAGAATTAAATTGTTCAATTTCCACATTAAAAAATTATCAAAATAGAGTCAAAAGAAAGTATAAAAATTATTATCTTAATAAATGAGGTGAAACATTCATGTCTAATCTAACTAAAATATTATATTTCAAAACTGCAATAGGACCAGAAATACTTACAATATGCCAATTCACTACACATCAATTTATATATCCATCTCCAATTAATCAAACTATTAACTACATTTTAGAAAAGTATCAACGTTCACATAAAGTACAGCTAGAACAGTCTAAACGAATATTAAAGATTAAGAAGTTAGTACCTATTTATATCGATTATCAAACAACAATATTCCCTGTAAAACCCCAACGTTCCCCTATACAATATTATATCAATGCTTGTACTATTAACGGCTTAAAATCCAAAGGTTCATCCACAATCATTTATTTTGATAATGGTACATTTATCACTGTAGACGCCCCATATATTTTTATATATAAAAAATGGCAAGAAAGTTTAACACTTTCTCACCTTTTAAGATAGTTTCATTACTATAAGGTTTTATTATGTTTATATTCTAGTAATTTTTTAGTGAAATATCCAGTTACTACTTTTATCATGTATAGACTGACTATAACTAATAGCAATGCTCCCACCAAAGTTAATACAACAGTGACAGTTGATAGTTCGACTTCTGGCTTAATGAAATATTGTACTGAAGTCAAACTTGTCAAAAAACCGAACAAGAACAAACCAATAAGTACGATATACGTACCTAAAATGCCTAATAATAATACGAATAATTGCGTACTTGAAACGACTTTTTCTTTAAAAATATATTCCTTCAAAAATTGATTTGAGAATGCAACTGGACGATTTAATTGATTGCTTTCATTTAAATCAACTGTTTTAGATAACACTTCATCTAATTTATTTTTCTCTTTTTTGTTTAAAAACCATAATTGCTTTTTCACTTTTTGCTCAAAGATATTTGCTTTCATTTGAAATGTTCTCCTTTATCACGTTCACATCACTTCAGTTACTTCTTTAAATAATAAATCAATTATCACAGTGATTCAATTAAATTTGACGGTTTTTAAAACAAATATGTATTATCACTATTTTATTTCTTTATATTTAGTCAACGACAACGATGCCAATTAACTTAGCAATTTGAATAGCTTGTTCACTCGATACTTTACACCCTATTAAATCATCTTTTCCAACAGTGATATGTCCAAAAAATGATTTACTTATATCACAACTTTTTAATGACGTTTGATAGATTGACATATGATTTAGATTAGAGTTTAAAAATTCCACATTTTTAAGCAATGTATTATGAAATTCAGCATTTTCTAGATCACTTGTATTGATTCTAAATGCATCAATTTTCGATTCTACTAAATTTATAAAATTTGCTTTTACTTCTTCAAATGTAATATGACTTAATCTCATGTTTTTGAATAATGTTCCTGTCATTCTACAATTTTTAAAAGTAACCCTATGAATCGTTCCATAATCCATCTGAGAATTAGAAAAATCACAGTTTTCAAATACAACATCTGTAAAATCAGCACGCCCTAAATCTGCATTAGCAAAACTACAATCTTTGATTGTTGATCCATATATTAACAACCTATCTAATACTTTTTCTTCCAGTGATGAATTGGATATTTCTGCCAATTCTATTAAATCATCGACTTCATCAAATACTTCTGTTAAATCCTTCTTTTCTAAATAACCATTAATATTAGGTTGCTGTATCTTCATTACTTCACTCCTCTCCAACTAATCATTGCATGCATCATAACATTGAACAAAGAGTGAATTAGCCAGAAAATTTATAATATATAGTATATCAGATATACTTCAAAATTTTATATTTTTAATGTATAAAAAAAGACCAAGACATTAATAAATGTCCCGGTCTTTTTTAGTTATATTTAAATTACAAATAAAACTAAATTTACTTTTACAATTAAAGAATTGATAAGCCTGAGCTTTGGATATCTTTTGCAAACCCTTTAACTGTATCAACTGATAGTTCATTAATGTCACGACCAAGATTGTTGTTTACTTTTTTAACAACATCTGCTGGACATGTGATAATATCAGCACCAACTTCATCAGCTTGTATAACGTTAATTACTTCACGACAACTAGCCCATAATAATTTCACGCCGTCTTTACTGTGAGTAATTTCAGCAGCTTCTTTCATCATAGGGATTGGGTCAACTCCTGTATCTGCAATACGGCCAGCAAATACTGACACATAAGTTGGAACGCCTTCAGTTACAGCATCTGTAATTTCTTTAACTTGATCTAAAGTATAAACAGCAGTTACGTTTAAACGTACATTTTCTGCTGATAATTTTTTAATTAGAGAAATAGTTGATTCACCTTTTGTGTTTACAACTGGAATTTTAACAAATACATTACTACCATATTGTTTTAAAATTTCAGCTTCTTTTGCCATAGTTTCTAAATCATCTGCAAATACTTCAAATGAGATAGAAGCATCAGGAATCTCGCGAACAGCTTCTTCAGCGAAAGCTTTATAATCAGTTACCCCTGCTTTTGCCATTAAACTTGGGTTAGTAGTAAAACCATCAACCTGTTTATTTTTATAAGCTGCTTTCATTTCTTCAATATCTGCACCATCTGCAAATACTTCAACATTTAATTTTGCCATTACTTATTCCTCCTGACTTAATTAAATAATTCAACAAAGAATTATTTGATAACGGTTATTAACCATACAACTTAGTTATACCACCTATAAAGAATTAATTCTAATTTTTTGCTTAAAATCAGAATATTTTTACAGTAATATTAAACTTTTTTATACTAAGAGAACTAATCCTACATAAGCATATATTCAATATGTTAATATACTATATAAATATAAATTCCATTAGTTTTTGTAAATTTATGGTATTATTGTTAAATGAATTGCATTAGGAGGTACAAATGGCACGTTCAAAACTTTACTTTTATTTATCTACTTTATTGGTTATTATTAGTTTTTATTTTAATACAAGAAACCCTCTATTAAATATGCATTTTAATTCAATGATAAAATTAATATTTGTTTGTAGTATTATAAATGCTATCATTTTAATAATTTCCATTATTTTTGCTGATAAATCAATCAAACATCTACATGAAGATTCAGATTGGATACGAAAAGCAAGTAAGATATTACCATACGTTATTTTAGTCGTAATTATTATTCATATTCTTGCTTCTCTATCAACATTTGGCATAATATTCTAATTAAGGGGCTAGGACAACAATTGATGTCTTGGCCTCTGTTATTGTGGTTAAAGTGAATCTTTGATTTAATAAAATTATGCTTAAGTTTAAACAATCCGGACAATTTCAATTATAAATACACTCTAAATTTCTAGTTATATTTGACATTATAAAAACAACAAATAAGATTTAATAGCAATGCCATGTTGCTAAAACTTGCACTGTTTTTAAGAAAGGAAGCATGCCAACAATGCAATATTTATATATTTTTGTAGGTGGCGCTGTCGGTGCACTACTTAGATACTTGTTTTCATTTATGAATGTTAATTCAACATTTCCTACTGGTACATTTATCGCTAATATTTTAGGCGCTTTTTTAATGGGTTTTCTAGGGACGCTAGCTATACAATATTACAAGAATAATCCACTTTTAAAAAAAGGTATTACTACAGGTATGCTGGGCGCAATGACTACCTTTTCAACATTTCAATTTGAGCTTATGCATTTATTTGAGCAACAAGAATATCTAGCTGTTGCTATTTACGCAATCAGTAGTTATGTTTTAGGAATTTTCTTATGCTATATCGGCGTTAGATTGGGGGCGCGTAGCTAATGATTAACTGTTTATTAATCATGTTAGGTGGTGGCATAGGGGCAGTCATCCGTGCTTTTATTACTAATTTTTGTAATCGCAAATTCAATAGTATATTACCTGTTGCAACACCTTTCGTTAACATAGTTGGTAGCTTTCTCATTGGTTTCCTATTAGGCACATTGCTTAAGTTAGATTGGGTTGAGCCCTTTGTAATCGTTGGTATATTAGGTGGTCTTACTACCTTTTCTACTTTATCATCTGAACTCGTCCAACTATTAATGACTAAAAAGAAAGTTATTTATTTCATTGTTTATTCTGCACTCCAATACGGCGTTTCCTTTTTAGCTTGTTTATTAGGCTACATACTTTAACGGAAAACCTAATAAAGTTCATTATAAAAAGCCACAAAACCATTAAATTGGTTTTGTGGCTTTTTATGTCATATACATTGTCCATGCTTAATAATGACAATTTCATTAGGCTTGTAATATTATATCGCAAATTTGACTAAATCAAAGTTAACGAGTCAATATCATTAAATCATTAATTTAATTATTAACACTTAAATAATAATACAGTTTTATATAACACTTTAATGACCACTGTATTTTGCAGGATCTGGTCCAATTCTACGTTCTTCATTGAGGTTATCTAATTTTTCTATTTGTGCAGCTGTTAAAGCAAAATCAAATACATTAATATTCTCTTCTATTCTAGAAGGAGTGACCGATTTTGGTATTACTACAACACCATGTTCAATGTTCCATCTAATGATTACTTGAGCCGGTGTTTTGCCCACTTCATTTGCTACCGCATTTACTGTTTCATCTTCCAAAATTTGTGCATTCATTAATGGTGACCATGACTCCATATGAATATTTTGAACTTCCAGATATCTATTTAAAGATGATTGTAATAAATATGGGTGGAATTCTACTTGATTTATTACTGGTTTAATTGAAACTTGTGCTAATAATGCTTCTAAATGTTCAATATTAAAGTTACTTACACCAATATTTTTCACTTTATCATTTTTATAAAGGTCTTCCATACCCTGCCAAGTATCAATCATCAGTGCTTCATCAGTTCCAGGCCAGTGCATTAGATATAAATCCAAATAGTCTAAACCTAATTTGTTTAAACTTGTTTCATATGCATCAGCGACATTTTGACGACCGTAATCATCAAGCCATAATTTAGAAGTAATGAATAAATCACTTCTTTTTAATCCTGTTGAAGCTAATCCTTCAGCAATACCTTGACCTACTTTATCTTCATTTTCATAAATCATTGCTGTGTCGATATGTGTATAACCATTTTCAATTGCATGTTTTACTGACGTTGCACATTCATCATTATTCTCCACACGAAATGTGCCCAATCCAACAATTGGCATTTCATTCCCATTATAAAATGTAATATTTTCCAAGTTAAAATCCCCTTTTTATTTTGTTAATTATTATACTAATTAATATTCCCAAATATATAAATAAAAATGCCTATTTGTTTAAAATTAATTTTTATTTTTGCAATTCTTTAAAGCGTATGTCATCAATCGTATATTTAATTTATGGCTAAATTAAACATGCAGGCTGTATCAGATAATATTTTTAAAGTTTTACAATCCAAAAAAACTGTCAACAAAAGTCTAAATACTTTTGTTGACAGTTTATACTACATAGCCTTATTTATTCTCAAAATTTGAAATTTGTGTCTTTAATTAAATGATTCAATTTCATCCATAACACGTTGCAAATCTTCAACGTTATATTGAATGCGACCATGGAATACGAATTTATTGAAGAATTCATCCAATTGTTCTGGACCAACTAACACTTTGGTATTTGAACTTTGCGCATAGTTTGAAATTGTTACATCGCCCTCATTTTTAGGATTGAAATATAAAATTGTTGTTGGTGTGAATTTTAAATTCAATTCTGTTTGAATATCACCAGCTAGTTTCTCAATATCATTCAAATGAGTCGTATAATTAACAAAAGATAATGAGTTTTCATCTTCGTTTTGATCTAATACAAGAGTTTGTGGTTCTTGTCTATCAAGGTCCAACGTGTTAAACACTTGCTCCATTGTTGGTTGTTCTTTAAATTGTGCGGCACTCACACCATTGTATACGTGACCTTTTAATAATTGTGAGTCAATTATATATAAACCAGTACGCGTAAGTACTAAATGACTAATACGCTGTACATCATTAAATTCATTCTTAGGTAAAAATATATTGGCCATAATGTGCATATCTTCTGGGCGAATTCTTTTCTCATTTACTAATCTTTCTCGAATACCAATAAGTCTCATATCAGTTACATATTCACTTTGATTTTTAGAGAATAATTTCAATGCATCAATTTCTCTATTTTTCGAACTAACTGTAGCATTATATTCTTCTTTTTGCTTTGTTACTGTTTTTTTATTTTCTATTCTTTCTTTTTCTAATTCTTCTTCATGCTCATCGCTTAGTTTTTGTTCTCTGGTTTTGTATTGTTCTTCTACCTTTTGTTGTGCTTTCTTCTTACTTTTCAAAGCAATGATAAATAAAATGAAACAAATTACTGCTACAACAATTGCCACAATTAAACCAATCTCTAATGGTCCAAATGAATTCATAACAAAAAACGCTCCTTTATGTGTTCAGTAACTTAATTATAATAGATAAACGCATAGCATTCGAGAATAAAGTTAAAAAATTTTTTGTTCTAGTTAAGCTTTAACTGTATCTTTTAATAAATTAATTTTATCTAACTTTTCCCATGGTAATAGTACGTCTGTACGACCAAAATGACCATATGCAGCAGTTTGTTTATAAATAGGGTGTTTCAAGTCTAACATTTTAATAATTCCAGCTGGTCTTAGATCAAAATGTTGTCTAACTGCCTCAACCAATTCAATTTCTTTAACTTTTCCTGTACCAAATGTATCTATAGAAATAGAAACCGGCTCAGCTACACCAATAGCATATGCAAGTTGCACTTCACA
The DNA here is from genome assembly GCF_054031535.1 of Staphylococcus sp. mip270_02. NCBI lineage: Bacteria > Bacillati > Bacillota > Bacilli > Caryophanales > Staphylococcaceae > Staphylococcus > Staphylococcus sp. mip270_02. The sequence continues at coordinate 1,496,772 of NZ_CM132934.1, read as the reverse complement.
TTTGTCTGCTAATTCAGCAGCAACGATATTTTTTGCTACATAGCGGGCAGCATAAGCAGCAGAACGATCAACTTTAGTTGGGTCTTTACCACTAAAGCATCCCCCACCATGACGTGCATAACCACCATACGTATCAACAATTATTTTACGTCCAGTAAGACCTGCGTCACCTTGTGGTCCACCTATAACGAAACGACCAGTAGGATTGATATAAAATTTAGTGTTCTCATCTAAAAGCGCTTCTGGCACTGTTGGATAAATGACGTGTTGTTTAATATCATCTTGAATTTGTGCTAATTCGATATCTTCAGCATGTTGTGTTGACACGACAATCGTATCAATTCGATGTGGTTGATCTTGCTCATCATATTCCACAGTTACTTGTACTTTACCATCAGGACGTAAGTAATTTAATATTTCATCTTTACGTACATCTGATAAGCGTTTAGCAAGTTGGTGTGACAAGAAGATTGGTAAAGGCATGTATGTATCCGTTTCATTCGTAGCATAACCGAACATCAAACCTTGGTCTCCCGCTCCTGTAGCTTCGATTTCTTCTTCTGATACGTCTTCACGATACTCTAAAGCTGTATCGACACCTTGAGCGATATCTGGTGACTGTTCATCAATTGCCGTTAATACTGCCATTGTCTGGCTATCATAACCGTATTTAGCACGCGTGTAACCTATCTCTTTAATTGTTTCTCTAACCACTTTTGGAATATCAACATATGTTGTTGTTGATATTTCTCCTGAAATTAACGCCATACCAGTAGTCACCGTCGTTTCACAAGCAACACGTGCGTTTGGGTCATCTTTCAATATTTCATCCAATATAGCATCAGATACTTGATCCGCTATTTTATCTGGATGCCCTTCTGTTACCGATTCTGAAGTGAATAATCTTCTATTGTAAGTCATAATTTGCTCCTTTAGTTTTAAATTACGAAAATTCTCTCTCTGTTGAGCTCATTAAAAAAGCCTTCTACACTATCAATAAATAGAGAGAAGGCCCTTATACGTCCATTCGCTCTTATCGTTCAGACGATATTTGTCTGCAAACGGTTTGGCACCTTTCTTCGTATTAAGAAGAGGTTGCTGGGCTTCATTGGGTCCATGTCCCTCCGCCACTCAGGATAAGAGAATCCGTTAAGTCCTATAGTACAGAATCAGCGATATAATGTCAATTTTACATTTATTAATATTTATTTAAAATTCCTTTTAGATTGGTATGGACTATTGATATATATGTGTTATACTCTGTAATTGTAAAGGCTTACAATAACTAAATAGCGTTGGAGGGATTAGTATGGCTGTAGATACATACACTTATACAAACAAAATTGAAAGTATTTTAGACAAACAATCTTCATTATTTCAATTATCTACAACACAGTTGTATAACAAGATTTTAGATAATAATGAAGGCGAACTTACCGAATTAGGTGCAATTAACGCTAGAACAGGTAAATATACAGGTCGTTCACCAAAAGATAAGTTTATTGTAAATGAGCCATCTTATAGAGATGATATTGACTGGGGTAATGTTAACCAACCGATTGAGGAAGAAACATTTTTAAAATTATATGATAAGGTTCTAAACTATTTAGACAAAAAAGATGAACTATATGTATTCAATGGTTATGCCGGTAGTGATCATGACTCACAATTGAAATTAACTGTTGTAAATGAATTGGCGTGGCATAATCTATTTGCTCAAAATATGTTTATACGTCCTAATTCAAAAGAAGAAGCACAAGAAATCAAACCAAACTTCACAATTATTTCAGCACCACATTTTAAAGCCGATCCAGAAATTGACGGCACAAACTCAGAAACATTTATCATCACATCATTCAAACATAAAGTTATCCTCATTGGTGGGACTGAGTATGCTGGTGAAATGAAAAAAGGTATTTTCTCCGTAATGAACTATTTACTACCTAAAGATAACATTATGAGCATGCATTGTTCAGCTAACGTTGGAGACAAAGGTGACGTCGCTTTATTCTTCGGCCTTTCTGGTACTGGTAAAACGACACTATCAGCTGACCCAACACGTAAACTTATTGGCGATGATGAACATGGTTGGAATGAAAATGGTATTTTCAACATTGAAGGTGGTTGTTACGCTAAAGCAATTAACCTTTCTTATAAAAAAGAACCTCAAATATATGACGCTATTAAATATGGTACTATTTTAGAAAATGTTGTTGTTGACGAAGATGGTGATGTTGACTTCGATGATAATCAATACACAGAAAATACTCGTGCAGCATACCCAATCAACCACATTGAAAATATTGTAACGCCATCTAAAGCAGCTCATCCTAATACAATTATTTTCTTAACTGCAGATGCTTTTGGTGTTCTACCACCTATTTCAAAACTATCCAAAGATCAAGCAATGTATCATTTCTTGAGTGGATTCACTGCTAAATTAGCTGGTACAGAACGTGGCGTAACTGAGCCAGAACCTTCATTCTCTACATGTTTCGGTTCACCTTTCTTACCTCTAAACGCTAAAGTTTATGCTGATTTATTAGGTAACTTAATCGATCAACACGATGTAGATGTTTATCTTGTAAACACTGGTTGGACTGGTGGTAAATATGGCGTAGGACGTCGTATAAGCCTAAGTTACACAAGACAAATGGTAAATCAAGCAATCACAGGGCAATTAAGAGATGCTGAATATATTAAAGATGATATGTTTGGTTTAGATATTCCAGTTGAAGTTGAGGATGTGCCTCAAACGCTATTGAATCCTATTAATGCTTGGAGTAAGCCAGAAGCCTATAGAGAGCAAGCTCAAGATTTAATTAACCGTTTCAATCACAACTTCGAAAAATTCGGGATAGAAGTTGATGATCTAGCAATACATGGTGGGTTTAAATAATATTTGTTATTTATATGATATAAAAGAGAGGATTGGGTATTAGAAACCAATCCTCTCTTTTGATTTACTCTATTATATTTTATTCTCTTCCACATCTATCATCCACTGTTTAATTTCACAAAGCGTTTGTTTTAGTGCAAATGGTCTCGGTACATGACCTTCTAACATTTGATAAAACGTACGATAAGTTGTTCCCTTTTCCTCTAATTGCTGTGCTAAATGATAGGCATGATGAATGCCTACTTGCTTATCTTTTCCACCATGAACAATAAGTATAGGCGGGCTAGACTTAGTAATTTGAGCTAATGCATCTCGCTGCTGATAGGCAACAGCTTGCTTTTTAGGATGACCAATCATGCGTTTCAACATACCTCTTAAGTCAACGCGTTCTTCATACATTAAGTATATATCAGATACTCCACCCCAGATAATATAACTTGAGATTGGTAAATCTTGAAATGTGAGCAAACCCTGAAGTCCACCTCTGGAAAATCCAACCATATGAATGGTAGCATAAGGGTATTTTTGATGCAGTATACGTATAGCAACCGTGACATCATTTAAATCCGCTCCATAAAATTCATCTTTCCCCTCACTACCGTTATTACCTCTATAATATGGACCAAAAACTAAAGTGCTTTTATTTGCAAATTGCATCATTCTAGCTGCTCGTACTTTACCTACTTGGCCCTTACCACCTCGTAGATATATCACAATTCTTTTTACATCTTCTTTTGGCGTCATTATTAAGCCTCGAACTTTTAAGTTATCGACACAATACGTGACTTCATCAAATATATGATGTATTGATTCAATTGGCATACGCTTTCTATTTATAAAATCCAAGTGATATCACTCTCTCTAAACAGTGTAAAATCGCATCGTCCTTCAACAAATAACTTTTTTTACTCTCTGGTATCTCAGCTATATTCTTATAAAATAAAGGGCCATTTGTTTCTAAATAATCATCTTGATCACTTATCTCTGATACATTTACCATAAATACATCTTTTGTGAAAGATAAGCCATTCGTACGTTGTACTTCATATTGTGCAATATACTCACAATGCGCTATCTTTGCTCCAGTTTCTTCAAATAACTCCCGTGCAACAGCTACTTCACTTGTTTCTCCGTCTTCTTTTTTACCGCCTGGGAATTCAACACCACGTAATTTATGGTTTGTAAATAGCAACTGATTTTTATATTTCGGAATAATAAGTACATGATTTCCGTCAGCAATATCTTCTTTATCTTTATATGATAAATATACGTTGTCATTATCTTTATCTTTAAACTTCATATACATCACTCTTCCCCTTATTATGTTAAACTAACTATGCTAAAGCTAAGTTATTTGTTGGAGGCAAAATTTATGAAAACTATATTTCTTGGACTCATCCATATTTATCAACGATTTATATCGCCCTTGACGCCCGCAACTTGCCGTTTTTATCCTACTTGTTCTGAATATACCAGAGAGGCAATTCAGGTATATGGTGCATTAAAAGGTACTTGGTTAGGTATTAAAAGGATTTCAAAATGCCATCCGCTTCATAAAGGCGGCTTTGATCCAGTTCCCCTTAAGAAAAAAGATAACAAAAAAAATCAATAAATTCGTGTTAATCTTGTACTTTTAACCTTTGGAGGCTCAAAATAGATTGAGTCTCCTTTTAATATACCTGCACGATCAACCACATCTTTTTCAAAATAATAACCTTCTGGTGTGATATCACTGGGATAACTAGAAAATTGGGCTAACATCGCAGTAAAATATCTACTTAATCCATACTCATACATACCACCTATGACTATTTTTACATTTTTTTCCTTAAGAATTTTAATAGTATCCATCACTTTATCGATTCCACCTAGTCTAAATGGTTTCAATACAACAACATCTATAGCGAAATCATCTATCACTTCTAAAATGTTATTTATCGTGTCTGCCTTTTCATCTATAGCAACTGGTGGTAATTCGTATGCATCAAACTGATTTAGTTTATTTAAAAATTTAAATGGTTCTTCAATATACAATAATTGATCATACCCAATTGTTGTTAGCTTTGCTATCTCCGAATCGGTTATAGATTCATTTGCATCTACAACAATATCTGGTTTAAATGGTAATTGTTTAATTGATTTAATATCACTTAAAATTGAATCAGACCATTTCACTTTAACACGTTGGGGTTGTGTTTGGGATAATTGCAAAATATTTTCTTCTGCTAAACCGCTAATTGTTGCACCATAGGCTACGCTAAAATCTGTTAATTTGAAAAACATTTGATAACAGGCCATTACAATCATACTTCTAGTTGCCGGATATTTAGATAGATGTTTTAAACTACATAATATTTCATCGAATGTATAAAACTCTATATCTTTAATACTTTCGAACCAATCTTTCACTTGGATTTGGGCATCATCAATCGTTTCATTTGTATACCAATCAGTTTCAAACGCATTACACTCTCCATAGTAATATGAATTATTTTCCGTAACTAAAGCTACAAACAATGCTTTACGTGTTTCTAGTTTTATTTTAGGTGTAATTATTGGTGTATTAAAACGCTCGTCATAGAGGTATAGATGCATATCAACTATTTTCATATAAACTCCTCATTACTTTTATAAATGATTTCTCTGCAATTTACCTGTTGATGTATAAGGTAACGAAGTAACACGTTTAAATTGTTTTGGCACTTTATACTTTGCTAGATGATTTTGGAAGAATTCTATTAAATGTTTATTGGTTAAAGCTTCTGAAGCAACATAATATAAATAAGGTACTTCTCCCCATGTAGCATCTTCAACACCAACACACATTGCATCTTCGATAGATTCGTGCTTTTTAGCGACTGTTTCTATTTGGTAAGGGTAGATATTTTCTCCACCACTTATAATTAAATCTTTTCGACGATCATATACCATGACATAACCTTCTTCATCTATTTCTGCTATATCACCAGTCTTAAAATAACCATCTACAAATGTATCTTTTTTATGCATTGGAAAAAGATAACCATTCATGACATTGTCACCTTTAATCAATAATTCTCCATGACCATTAACATTTGGCTGCGAAATCTTCACTTCAACATTATCGCTAGGTTTTCCAACCGTGTCTGGTCTTAGTTTCAACATTCTTGGTGTTGCTGTTAAGAATTGCGAACACGTCTCAGTCATACCAAAAGAATTATAAATCGGTAAACCATAGTCTAACGCTCTATTTATTAACGATGTGGTTAGTTTAGCTCCACCAAGCAATATTTTTTCGATCGAAAACGGTTGATGCCATCCTTTGTCCATTAACCATTTTAGTGTTTGTGGTACTAATGATATATGTGTGGGTGTTTCCTCTTTAATTATCTTCATCATTTTATCAGCGTCAAATTTCGCTTCAAGTCGTAATGTAAAACCCTCAATTAACGCTCGTAACACTACACTCAAACCAGAAATATGATAAATCGGCAATACCGATAACCATTTCGTAGATTGATTAAATCCAAGACTCTCTTTACAACCTAATGCACTTGCATAATGGTTGTAAAAGGTTTGTGGCACTGCCTTCTGAGGACCTGTAGTACCAGAAGTAAACATAATCGATGCGATACGATCAATTGAGAACGGCGCTTCGAATTCGTACCCTTCTTGAGTCTGCAATGTTTGAAAATCTATCACTTTAATATCTCTTAAATGAAGCTGTTCCATCGCTATGACTGTACTTACATCTATAGATTTCATTTGAGCAATCATTTCTTTTTTAGTTAATCTCGTATTGACCATAGCTACTTCTATGCCTGCTACCCATGCAGCATTAATTAATACTATAGCTTCAATTGTATTGTTAATATATAAACCTATTCTGCTTAATTCTAATTGTTCTAGACTATAAGCGAGTCTTTTAGCTCTCTCATACATCTTTCCAAAAGTAATTTCATTCACACCATCATCGATAAATATTTCTTTATTATTTTGTTCAGCTTGTGTTTTTAACCAAAAATCCAATCTGTCATTCCTCCATCTCAGTTATAATTATTATAACGTGTTTATGTTTATTTAACAGTATTCATGCACAACACGTGTGATTTTTAATATTTTTCCTATTTATTAACTATTTTTACCTTTTTAAAATATAAATGTTACTTTCATTTTGAAATTTAGTTAAATCAACTCATTCAACAGGTTATAATCAAATTTTCACCTTTAATGTTTTGTCTACACCAAAGGTTGGGTAATTATTTATTGTAAAAATAATAAAGGAGTGAAACAGATGAAGTTAAAAAGTTTATCAGCAATAATGTTTTCTAGTTTATTATTAGCTAGTTGTGGAAATGGTTCATCTGACAGTGATTCAAAATCTGAAAATAAAAAAGATACAAAATCCGATAACCAAGTTATCGCTATCAACAAAATCAAAACAAGTCCTGATGACGCTATCAAAAAGGCCCAAGAAACATACGACAACCAAAATTTAAAAGGCATCTCATATGAAAGAAGCAATGGCGAATGGGCATATAAAATTGAACAACAAGGTGATAATAAAGAATCAGAAGTTATTATCTCTGATAAAAATAAAAAAATCTTGAATAAAGAACAAGAGAACGAAGATTCAATTAATAATAACGAAGCATTTAATTATAATGAAGCCATCGATTATAAAGACGCCATTAAAAAAGGTCAAAAAGAATTTGACGGAGACATCAAAGAGTGGTCACTATCAAAAGACGATGGGAAACTCGTTTATGATTTAGACCTTAAAAAAGATAAAGAAAAACACGAAGTGACTATTGATGCTAAGAATGGCAAAGTATTAAATAACAAACAAGATAATTAAATATTTCTAAGTTAAGTATTTAATTATATTCAGTGATTCAAAAAATCCATTTCTATTAATTCACAATTTTTATCATAATTAAGAAATTATAAATGAAAGAAAAACACTTAAATTAAACTATTACTTTTGTTAAATATAAGCATTTGTGCTATATGGGTACTGAGAGAAACCTTAACTATTTAAAACGAAATTCGTTGTTCTTTATTAGAAAAGTTGACTGGATTGAAAACTTTAATAACACTTTCTTAATTTGCTGTTGAAGCTCTTACACAAGAATCACTAACTTAATATTATATTTACAAGCGCCAAAGCTCTTGCTTAAGAACTGCTAACTTAATAAATTAATTATTGGTTCTTTAAAATAATTGCTTGAGCTGGTGCTTATACATAAGACTCACTTCAGTAACCCACTTTATAACAAATATTAACTTCTAAATATCTTACCAATTGTCAGTCTATATTTTACTTTATAACTCTACTATAGCAATTGTATAACACATCCTTTAATATACCTCCTCCCCTATATTATTAATCCGCTTACATCATTTACTAAATAAAAAATTACTTGCATAACCTAAAATTAAAATAAATCGTATTACTATTTAATATTTTATTTTCATATATAACTTTCGTTAATCTAACTTATTTTTTTATTATTTTTGCTTGTACTTATTTTAAAAAACGACTAACTACATATACTAATAATGCCTTCTTTGCTAACTTTGTAAAAAAGGAGGCGTTTAAAATTAAAAAAGTCAGCATAGTTATGCCAACATACAATAACGATTGTTCTCTTTCTCGTACAATCGATTCTGTTATTAATCAAACAATGGAGAAAACCAATTATGAGCTAATAATTGTAGACGATCATTCAACTAACTCGAATACATTAAATATTATTAAATCCTATACAAAAAAATACAGTAAGTTAATTAAATTCAAACGACTAAAATTCAACAGTGGTAGTGCTAGCAAACCAAGAAATAAAGGTATTGAAATGAGTAGTGGTCAGTATATTTTCTTTTTAGATTCTGACGATTTTTTACACCCGCGTACTTTAGAAGACTTATATAATTATGGAATTAAACATAAAAGTGATTTGATTATTGGGAAATACGGCGTTAAAGGTAAAGGTAGAAGCGTACCTAAAGCTATATTTGAAAATGGAAATGTTCCGAAAGCTAATATTATTGAAAATAGTATGTTCTATGCTTTATCTGTACTCAAAATGTTTAAAAAAGCAATTATAGATAAAAATAAGTTAAGATTTAAAACATTTTCACAAACTGGTGAAGATCAACTATTCACTATAGAATTTCTAATGAACTCTAGGAATTATGCTATAAAAACAGATTACGAATACTACGTCGTAGTCAATAATTTTGATAATGGTACACATTTATCACATCATAAAAGTTCAGGGAAACAGTACTTTGCAACAATTAACGAAATTTATAACACTATTTACAAAAGCCCTATTTACAAAGATCAAAAAACACGGGACCAATTTGCTGGAAAATTTACTACGCGGTTATTTAGACACGGGCAAAAGAAAAATTTTGCAATTAGTAAAATGAAATATGAAGATAAAATTGAATGGTTGAAGTATTTTTCAAAAACACTTAATAGTGTGCCTAGAAGCGCCGATCAGTATGTTACACAAATTTTCAATATGAAATTAGAAGCCATAAGACAAAATAATTTGTTAGCTGTTATGGCAGCAGATAAATTCATTAAAGGAGAATAACTAAAGTGCATGATTACAACTATAATGATACAAAAAAGCTTGAATTAAATGCCATAGATATAAAAAATAACAAGAACAAAATTGAATGGATATATGCAAATTATGAAAATATAACCTTAAAAATCCAAAAATATGATATGCCTTGGTTAATTATGAACGGTTATAAAATTGCAAGAATTAAAAACTTAGATACGACAGCATACTTTAATGACTTAAAAGTAGTATTTGATTTTACCAAGGACAAACTAATTTATGTGACATACAGCGATTAATTAATTTAGGAATATTACTTTTACAATTTTGTTTTTAGGAGAATTTAAAATAATGAGAAATTTAATAAGGAGATCTCTTTTAATAATATCGATTCTATTGCTCATCTCTTATGTTTTAAAAGAGAAAAGTGTTGATGCATCATCACTAAACAATGATGATACATATATAACTGAACCCACAAAACCTATAAAAGATGCTACACCTGTTGATTATGAGATACCACAAGAAAACCTTAGACCTATAGAAGAAGCCACTGGAAGTGATATAGAAAGAATTTTAGGCAAAGATGACCGTATATTAGTAGAAAATTATACCTCTTATCCCTATAAAACTATAGTACTTTTAAACATGACATTTAACAATATAACTTATATTGGTACAGGTACTGTGATTGCTCCTGATACAATACTTACAGCAGCGCATAACGTTTACGATTCAAGACTTGGCGGTTGGGCTACTGAAATAACAGCTTATGCTGGAGCAAGAGCTAACAAAGCTACTATAGGTAAAGCAAAAGTAGATAAAAAATATGTATTACCAGAATGGATCAATTCTCAATCTTCTCAACATGATTTAGCAGTTATTAAGTTAAAAACCTCTCTTGGAGACCAAACAGGTACTTTAGGAATAACTAACGAAATGAAATTAAGCGAACCTATAGAAACAGCTGGATACCCTGCTGATAAAGGCGGTTGGACATTATATAAAGGAAACGGTCTATTAAAAAAATTTACTAATTTTAATGTTTATTACGATATAGATACTTATGGTGGACAAAGTGGCAGTCCAGTATGGAATAGAGACAAGAAAATTATTGGAGTACATGCTTATGGTTCTAGCCCGCTAAACTTTGCCACCAAAATAAATGATACAAATTTGAAATTAATAAAAAAATGGACAAACATTCCAGTTGGTCATGTCTACAACAAAGATGTCACTGTATCCAAAAGTAACATTTCGGTTTGGAACGATTTTCAATTTCATATTAAGAAACCCCTGACTCATATTAAACTCGGTAATGTTTATAAAGCGAAATATATATACAAACATAACAATGGACAAACTTATTTATCTATATATGATAATAAAAATAAATGGATAGGTTATTTTAATAAAAGAGATGTTTCTGATTTAAAAGGAACGCTACTGAATAAAAAAGTCAAAATAAATAAAAACAATTATGTAATCTGGGATTCTTTTTATTTCGATAACAAAAAAGGTCTAAGCAAAAACTTCTATGGTAAAACTTTAAATGCCAAATATAGTTACGTACTTGGTAATAATGAAGAATTTTATTCTTTATATGATTCCAAAAATAAGTGGGTAGGCTACATAAATAAAAAAGCCACACAGTAATGTATCTAAATAAACATATTAGCTGTAATACTATAAATGAAGCACAATCTAGAAATAAAATTCATAATACTAACTCTAACAAGCAACTTTTAAATGATGTATATTCTATATTGAATATGCTATTTCACCTAATATAAATAAACTAGTTAAATGTCTCGAGGCTAGTAATGCTTCTCTTATAATCTGAAAATTTCTATTCAATTTACTATTAAAATTATGTTTCAATAAACATGGATATATCAATAAAGTTTGTTCTGTTCTAAACAGGATATACATAACTATAATTAAATTCTTTGCATAAAAGCCACTAACTCATTAAATTGAATAGTGGCTTTTTTATAGAAAAATTTTTATGAAGTTGAATAACATTTTTAATATTGTCATCTATGTATGACTGATCTATTAAGATAATAACTAAAAACACAAATCAAACCATTGACCTTAATTCTTCATGTATAAATATCATAAAAATAAAAAAACAGTCCATTTGAATTTACTTAGGATTCCGTTCTTCAACAACTACGTCTGTTACTATAACAAAACCAGGATTGTGCACATGTTCAGACAAATCAGGAATAATAAACCCTTTTTCTGTTACAGGAAAATATTCTGTTACTACTTGTTTTTCTGTTTTGCTAAAATATGAAACTTGGACTTTAGCTTTTGAGTCCAATTCTACAACTCGATATTTGTTATAAACATGTGCATCAAGTGTCCACTCAATATAGTTTATAACATCTTTCTTTGTAAGTACCTTTCCTGGTTTTAATGGAAATTCTACATAACGAGGTTCAAAACTATTTTTCCCTTGTTTATCATGGGCAGTTATTCTCACGATTAAATGTGGTCCGGCAATCTCTTGATAATCTCCTCTATCTCCCCCTACTTTAAATAAATTATAATCAATAGTAGATGCATTTACTTCAGAATTAATTACAGGCGTATAAGCCACGCTACTTGCTATCAAAGAAACTACAATAACTTTTTTATAATTTTTCATTTTAAATCACCTCTTTATTTTTTTATATAATAACACAAAATAAGAATGCAATTATTATTTATTTGTTACAATTTTTTAACAAACAAAAATAACAGGCGAATTATGTATCAAAGAGAAAAATTTCTGCCGACAAAAATTAAAATAAACCACCTCTTAAATTAAGCGGATTGTTTTCTCCGTGATTTTTAAATTTAAATTTATTTTATATAACCTTTACAGAACTAACACTTATTTGTATGTGTCATAGATTATATGTACATTCAATCTACCAATAAATAATCCCTATTGTATGTACATAAAAATTATGATTCACTAAGGAATAAGCATTATCCTTTTACCCAATAAATGCACACACTAACTAGTCATACATATATCGGAATCAAAAAGGGATGCACTTATATAAAAGTACATCCCTTTCATTCGAATAAATGTTTGAATTAATATTTATTTACCTTCAACTCATTTTTACATACAAAATATCTACGAACAAATTCTATAACCATCATCCACACAACATGACCAAACAATTCAGATACATGTTCGTGGAATGGTTGCTCTAAAGCATTTGGAACGATATTCATTATTGGCATTATAATTAAATGAAAGACTATCCAAACAACTAGACCAAAAATAGAACCATAGCCAATTGCTACTTTTGAAAAATATTTGACTAGCATAATATAAATGAACGCAAATGCTATTGAAAAACTAAAATGAACAATAAAACTTACCCAAGGCATTGATTGTTCTGAAAATTGATAACTCATATGTGTAAAATCTGAGCTAAAACCAAACTTTTGTAGTAATTCTTGTGGTGGATTAGTTGCATTACGCTCTGGGGTCCTAGGCGGTAGCATAACTTCCCATCCTAATTTCACTATTCCCGATAATAGCCCACCAATGATAGTAGCATAAATAATTTGAGTAAACGATAATTTTTCTTTCATTTTAAATTCTCCTCTACGCGTCAAAATGACATAATTTTAAAAATTTTATCAAATTTAAATAGAGGAAACAATATAATTATTATTTATATTTTGTCTGTTTTTCGACATTAGTATTATTAAAAAATGTCTTCAAATCAATTAGATTTAAAAAAGCTTTCTGTAAGTTTTTTTCACAAAATAAACTCATCTAACTATTCAAACGCTTTGCTCAAAACGATATCATTAAGTAATCTTTACAGCTTGAGGTGTAATATTGGATAATGTCTTCCTCGTTGATCCTATTGAGATTCTTTATACTTTTTAAATCCATTTTTGATATAAAAATTTACAGCATTATAGTTATCTTTATTTACGTCAGTATAATGAACTTTGTTTTCTTGAATTAGATACTATAGTATTTTAGTACCATATCCTTTCTGAAAATATTTTGTATCTATAAAAAGCATTTCTAAATTTTTGTTCGTTTGTACCTGATAAACCAATTGCTTCGTAAGCATTAAACCACAAATAAGCTTCAACAAATTTAAAATATATCTTGATGACAAAACTTTTCTTGAAAGGCAAGTAAACTTTCCTTAACAAAATTACAATCTTTATCTTTAAAATGGATTGCAGCTTCATGTTTTAATGGTAATCTATCTTTCATAATTTTAACTCTATCTTTGAAAAAATCGTCTATATTACCGTAAATCATTATATCTTCATTTAAACAATCGGGTATAGTTAGTAATTCACTGCCTATGGTGTATGCGCTAAATAATTGATAAAACGACTCGTCATCAATTGAATCTAAATATAGTAATTCTTTTCTTTTATCTCTTGGATGCTTAAACAACTTGTAAAAAAACTTAGATATATAATTTTTTTCTTGATAATATCTTTGTTCTGTTAAACTTTCATTTTCCAATAATTTTAAGTAACTATTTATATTTACATTTAAAGACAATAATAACACCCCATTGATATTCTTTATTATAAATACCCTATATTATAAAAATCAAAATATTTTTAAAGAATAAAACAGCCAAGAAAATAGAATAACTAATGCATTGGTATTTTAAAATTTCGTACAATACTACGGCAATATTTATGACTACTACTTTAATAGTATTTATATAAATGATTGTCTATTAACTATAAACCTTAAGGTAATAATAGTATAAATCTTTCGCCAGATATCTTATGGAAGTAAATTTCGTGTTTATATTCACGTGGTGCGTCTGAGTTTGTTATCTTCATAGTACTAACTTAAAAGAATGAAATAATTTTACTAGCTTTAACAATATCCTTTGTGAAGAAAAATTGTTTACCCTCCCCAGTATATGCTGGATTCAAAATCATGTTTGCTTTTGTAGAATAAAGCCATTCTGGATTGATTCCTGAATTTAATATATCTTGAAATTCTTGAAAAGTTTTACTCCAATCTAAATTGGGTTCCATGTAATCACCTCAAGTATATAATAGAACATTTGTTCTCTTTAATCAATTTAATACTTCTTTTGTAACATAATATAAAAAACGTCACGTTTTTTCAGACAAGAAAGGAGAACATAAAAGATTTCAAAAATATTGAAGATAAGTTAGAACATACAAGGAGCAGTAGATAGAATGAAAACTTTATTAAAGAAATAGCCATAAAATATGAAATAATCGCATATCAGGAATTATTGTAAAAAGAATAATAAACTTGTACTTATTAAATCTCCAAATAAAAAGTCTATTTCAACTTTTACAAAACTATAATCAATATAAAATGTAGTTAATTAAGTAATGAGAAAAGTTGGATAGATATTTAAGACTGCCAAATTATTAAAAACCCACCTATTCTGAACTGACCCCCGTCAAGTAAACACTAAAAAAAAAATGTATTTTGGCTATCTTCATATTTGTGATATGAGGGTAGCCATTTAAAAGTACCTCTATTTCAATTTACGTCAACGAAACCTTAATTTTGACATAGTTTTATTAATTTTTACGCCAATTTGGCATGAAGTTGGCATAAATTATAAAAAGTAATACAAAACAAAAACACCGAAACCCTATTATATCAAGGGTTACGGTGTCTCAGGAAAGCTCAAATTATGTAATTAACGGAGAGTGAGGGCATTAGTTAACTTTCTAATTCATATTAAAATGGTTAAATACGCTAAATAACAGCATTTTGTTTATAACTAAAATTAAAGAAATATAACTAAATTGACACGTATTTGACACGTAAAACAACCCGTCTATTCATTTAGGCGTTTTTTTCACTTTCGCTATTGATAATAAATATCAATTAGTTCATAATTAATTAAAATACTAAAAGGAATGATTTTATGAAGAGAACTATCGTCTTATTTATAGCTTTATTACTTGTACTCACTGGATGTGGACAAAGCAAGTCATCATATTCAAAGGAAACAAAAACCTTTGAAACAAAATCAGGAGATAAAATTAAGATACCAAAAAATCCAAAACGTATCGTCGTATTAACCTCAAATGGAGGGAACTTCAAAGACCTTGGGGTAACACCTGTTGGTATCGACGCCGACTTTCCAAAATCAAAATATGTAAATGAAAAAGGCTCTAAACGTATTAGTTCAGAAGATGTAGAAAGCGTTGCAAAATTAAAACCCGATTTAATTTTAACTTACGATGTTAACACTAAAATCAAAAAGTATAAAAAGATAGCCCCGACTATTCCTATCAAATACACAGATTACTCATATAAAGAAATGCATTTAGCTATTGGTAAAATTTTAGGTAAAGAACAAAAAGCCAAAGATCAAATTAAAGATTTAGAAAATCAATTGCGCCAAGATGGACAAGCTATCGAACAAAAAATTGGTAAAAATAAAACATTTACGGTTATGGAAATTCAACCAAAACAACTGTCAATTTTCGGAGAAAACTTCGGTAGAGGAACACCAATCATTTACCAAGAATATAAGTTTCCTTTCCCGAAAGGAGCAAAAGATGGCTTAGCTAAAAATGGCTTTAAAAAGGTTCCGTATGAAAAATACAATAAATACGCCGCGGATTATGTTTTAATTCCAACTGATTCAGGTAAAGTCGAAACCAACGATTTCACAAAATCTGAATTATGGAAGAATCAAAAAGCTTATAAAAACAGACACGTTTATTATTATTCTAAAGATAATGCAACATATTCAAATCCATCTTCACTAGAAAAATTATCAAATCATTTCAAAAATATTTTAACAAAAAAACCCACCTAATACAGGTGGGCTTTTGCATATTCGTATAATTTCCCTGCAGTTTCTAAGCTTAAATTATTTAAATCATTTTTACCGTTTTTCAATCTGCCAATTTTCGCACGACTAATACTCGTATCTTTTTCTATTTGGTAAGCTGTGATTTCAGATTCTAGTAATTTTTGTATAGTTTGATATATTTCATTGATCGCGTTCATTTAAAACACCCACTTAAAAATCAAGACAATTGTTACTAATACTAAAAAACCAATCATGAATTCTTTCTTTTCTACTTTAGTTGTTTTTCTAACACTCATTTGTATTTTCATTGTAATGCAGTGAGTAATATTGTATATTATTAATGAGAGGGGAGCGAACTCCCCATTTTGTTTATGGCTCGAATGTGAAGTCAATCTTGATAAAGTAGAAGTTTATCTTGATTGTGATTCTTACACATTTGAGCTTTTTTTGTTTACTCACTGTCTCCCTCACCTCCATAATACTATTATAACACGTTAGTACATGTTCGTCTACTATAATTTCCATCTTTTTTAACTATTTTATCTCCACAATATCTAACAAATTAACTTTACTGAAACCAGTTTCTTCATATAAATGTAGTATTTGTGTGTGAACATCTACTTTGTGTATATAACCCTCTTTCGTTTTAATATATCCATCTACAAAATAACGCAATTCAACCGTTGGGTCATGATACATTTTGAATATTAACTTATCGTTTAAATCATTTAATTGGTGGTCGCTTGAGGAACATTTTAAGTATATGAGCATTAAAAATTATTTAAACATGATTGATTTTTTTAAAGGTAAAAATGAGCAAAGTTATATTTTTTTTATTTATTAGCAATTACAGGCGCAAGATATAGTGATGCTATTAATATGAATTACGATGACCTAAATAAAGGAAATGGTGTTATACATTTACCTGGTACAAAAACTAAAAATTCAAAAAGAGATGTTGAAGTGAATCAAAAAGACATAATGTTAATTAATTCTAAGTTGTCTAAATTAGCTCGTAGAATTGATGGAAAGTTATTTGCTTTAAGTCATACAGCAGTAAATAAATCTTTTAAGCACGCGAAAAAAGTTATTGGATTAGATGATGATAATGTAACCCCCTACTCACTTAGACACACTCACACATCTTATTTACTTTCTAAGGGCTTACCTATCGAATATATTAGTAAACGTTTAGGACATGCTAGCATATCAATAACTTTAGATACGTACTCTCACTTGTTAGAAGAACATAAAAAAAAGCAAGGCCAACGTGTCAGAGAATTATTCTCTTGGCACATATTTGACACTTGCTCTTCTTAAAGCCTATTATATCAATTTTTACGTACGGAGAGTGAGGGATTCGAACCCTCGAGACGCTTGTGGCGCCTACACACTTTCCAGGCGTGCTCCTTCGGCCAACTCGGACAACTCTCCATATAAAAAAACAGAAGCGATATTTCACTTCTGTTTGTATGACCCCGACGGGACTCGAACCCGTGTTACCGCCGTGAAAGGGCGGTGTCTTAACCGCTTGACCACGGGGCCATGGCTCCACAGGTAGGACTCGAACCTACGACCGATCGGTTAACAGCCGATAGCTCTACCACTGAGCTACTGTGGAATAATTATAATGGAGCGGGTGATGGGAATCGAACCCACAACATCAGCTTGGAAGGCTGAGGTTTTGCCATTAAACTACACCCGCATTTTAACGATTATGGGGCGGATGATGGGAATCGAACCCACGAGTGTCGGAACCACAATCCGATGCGTTAACCACTTCGCCACAACCGCCAAAGTAAAAATCAAAAGAATGGTTCAGGACAGAGTCGAACTGCCGACACATGGAGCTTCAATCCATTGCTCTACCAACTGAGCTACTGAACCATAATTAAAAATGGCGGTCCCGATGGGATTCGAACCCACGATCTCCTGCGTGACAGGCAGGCGTGTTAACCGCTACACTACGGGACCTTTTGAAAATTGCGGGAGGCGGATTTGAACCACCGACCTTCGGGTTATGAGCCCGACGAGCTACCGAACTGCTCCATCCCGCGTTAATATTATTAATGACGACTACCTATTAAATATACCATAAATGTTAACTTAATGTCAACGTTTTTTTAAAATAATTTACATTGGCTTAATAAGTTTTAAAACTAAGTATGATAGTGGCTGTTTGCACATCACCTATCAAATAAGACTAACTCAGTATATAAAGATTTCATGGTTTAGTCAATGGGTTTCAAAAACTAATTTGTGTAAAAATGGTTTATAATAATATTATTTTAATTTTAGTTCCCTTTTTATATAAAAAATTAGTACCTTCGTCAATTTTTTATAGTTTTTAGACACTATATTAATCAAAAAAAAGTAACAATAGTTCAATAGATATAGACTTTCCACCTAAATAACTCTATTTAAGATTGTTATTTATTGACTCATAATACCTTGCATTTTACTTTGCAATCTTGTAAATGTTGTGAATCCATCATCTTCCATAAAATGCCCGCCATATTCAGTTACTTTACATTTTCCACCTAATGTATCCATTAACCTTTTAGTCTCTTCATATGATATGTATTTATCGTCTCTAGCGCACAAACCATAAAAAGATTCCACTCTTTCTTTAACTTGTTCATAATCGATTTGAAATTTTTCTGTGTAAGCTAATTCATCCGGCATTTGAACATCTTCCATAAATCCTGAAATACTAAACAAACCTTCTATATAATTTACATCCACTTCTTCAATAAATTTTAATGATGCTAAAGTACCAAAGCCATGCGTAACAAAATAAGTTTCATATTTATTAATTTGAATTTGTTGCTTCATTTCACTTATCCATTTTTCGATTTTGCTATCTTTTTCATATGGTAAATTAAATAATGTTACATTATAACCTTCTAATCTAAGATTATTTGCTAACCAATCATACCAATGATTTGATGCATCGCCATATTTTGAATGTACTATTACGATATCAGTCATAAATATCCCCCACTTTATCTGAATCTCATTAGCTATCTAATATACTAATTTTACAACTATTTCATTATCTCATATATTAATTTGAATTATAAATAATTATATATCCATAGCTAAAAAACCGTATCATCTATATAACTATTCGATAAATAGATGGTACGGTTAATTGTTATTATTTAATTATTATAATTCTGCTAATAACTCTTCTACAGCATTTTTACCTTGTTGAATACAATCAGGTAAACCTACCGCTTCGAATGATGCACCTGTAATACGTAGTTTTGGATAATTTTGTTTAATATGTGTTTGTATTGATTTAATTTTATTGATATGACCGACGTGATACTGTGGCATACTTTTAGGTAATCTGTTTACAATACTAAAGTCTGGAGCACCTTTAAATGTCATCATCTGGTTTAAATCTTTTTTAACAATATTAACTAATTCTTCATCTGTGTGATCATCTACAACTGTATCATTAGGCTTGCCTACATAAGCGCGTATAAGTACTTTGCCTTCAGGTGTCGTAAATGGCCATTTCTTACTTGTCCATGTACAAGCTGTTATGTCGGTTTCACTTGTGCGTGCAATGACAAAGCCAGTGCCGTCGTATGTGTTTTCAATATTTTTTTCGTCAAAGGCTAATACAACAGTGGCAACTGTTGTACAATCCATAGATTTAAAATAATCAAATGCAGGATCATTTCCAAACCATTGCATAAACGTTTGATGTGGTGTGGTCACTAACACACTATCGTAAGTGTCTTTATTTTCTCCACTGATAACTTCATAATTATTTTGTGTAATTATGATATCTTTAATTGGCGTTTGATATTTAATTTCAACACCTTGATTGACAACATATTCAGTCAAATATTCTATAAATGAACTAAGTCCATGTTTAAACTGTTTAAATTGTCCTTTAGGTGCACCTGGGTATAATTGACGCTGCTTTTGGCGCTGTATTTTTTCATGTCTCATGCCTTTAATCAAACTACCAAATTGTTCTTCTCTCTGCTTAAACTCGGGAAAAGTACTCATTAAACTTAAATCATCGATATTTGTACCATAAATACCACCCATTAAGGGCTCAATTAGATTTTCTAGTACCTCATCACCCAAACGTTCTCGGAAAAATGCGCCAACAGAAATATCTCCATCCATTTTTGTTGGCTTTTTAAATAAATCTAATCCAGCACGTATTTTCCCTTTGGGAGATATTAACTTTGTCTTTAAAAATGGTTTTATATCTGTTGGTACGCCTAGTATAGACCCACCAGGTATTGGAAATAATTTATTCTTTGCATAGATATAAGACTGTCCAGTTTGATTGGTAACCAAATCATTTTCTAAACCAATCTCTTGAGCGATATCAGTCATAATTTGTTTGCGACCTAAATAAGATTCTGGACCTAACTCAATAGTATAACCATCTTTTCTATATGTTTGGATTTTTCCACCAGTTCTATTAGAAGATTCGTATATAGTTACATCTACATCGGGACGTAATTTTTTTATAAAATAAGCACTAGATAATCCTGTAATACCAGCACCAATTATTGCGATACTTTTACCCAAATTAATTCACGCTTCCTTTAATAAACATTTTTTACTTCGTCAACGATTGCACCGATGAACAATGGATCTGTATTAGGCATTGAAGGTCTGTAATAATTTACTCCTAGTTCATCACAAACCACTTTACATTCATAATCGTTATCAAATAATACTTCTAAATGTTCGCAAACAAAACCTACTGGTGTATATATGAAATGCTTGTATCCATGTGTTTCATACAAAGATTTCGTCAAATCTTGAACATCTGGTCCTAACCATGGCGTGCCCGTATTACCTTCAGATTGCCATCCTTCTGCCACATGAATGATATCAGATTGTTCCTCTAATAATTGTGCAGTATGATGCAATTCATTCGGATAAGGATCATTATTTTTCTCAATCAATCCTTTAGGCAAGCTATGAGCTGATACTACTAAGACGGTTTCATCGTGCTCTTCACGAGGAATTCTTGTTAGTGTTTCATTAATTTTTTCAGTCCAGTATTGTATAAATTTAGGCTGTTGATAATAATGCGCTACATGTTTAAATTGAATACCAAATTTATCTGCTTCTTTTTGGGCACGTGTATTATAAGATCCCACTGAAAAACTTGAATAGTGTGGCGCTAATACAACCGTAACTGCTTCATCTATACCATCTTCATGCATTGATTGTACTGCATCTTCTATAAATGGAGAGATATGCTTCAAGCCTATATAAAGTTTAAATTGCACTTCATCATATGCTTCATTGAGCGCGTCTCGTAAAGCTTCAGCTTGTCTATTTGTTGTACCTGCTAAAGGAGACAGTCCTCCTATAAATTGGTATCTATCTTTTAAGTCTTGTAATTCTGCATCAGTCGGCTTTTTACCATGTCTAATATCAGTGTAATATGGTTCAATATCACTTTCTTTATATGGTGTACCGTAAGCCATTACTAATAAGCCTATCGTTTTTGTCATTTTTAAATCATCCTCTTGTATAATAAATTTTAGATGTATATGACATAAGTATTTGTAAATCTTGGTAGCCAATGTTTATGTCGTACTATCTTTGTGTATATTCATGTACAAACGTAGTCACTCGTTTTAAAGTTTCAGGTTTCACCTCTGGAAAGACTCCATGACCTAAATTGAAAATATGTTTCCCGTGCTCCATACCTTGATCTAAAATCACTTTTAGTCTTTCTTCTATAACGTCCCAAGGTGCTAATAACAGAGATGGATCTAAATTACCCTGTAACGTTTTATTAATATTCAACTCATTTGCCTCTTTAATAGATAAACGCCAATCTAAACCTAGAACATCGATTGGTAAAGAATTCCATTCATCGGCTAAATGACTCGCGCCAACTCCAAACAAAATAACTGGCACATTATATTTTGCTTTTATACCACTAATCAACTTATTCATAGCTGGTTTTATATAATAACGATAATCTTGAACATTTAATGCACCCACCCAAGAATCAAATACTTGAATGATTTGGGCACCCGCTTCTACTTGAGCGGCAGTATAAGTGATAGACATGTCAACAAGATGATCCATTAAAGCGAACCATGTTGCTTCGTCACTATACATCATTGCCTTTGTAAAATTATAATTTTTTGAAGGTCCACCTTCAATCATATAACTTGCTAAAGTGAATGGTGCGCCAGTAAAACCTATTAAAGGTACATTTAATTTTTCTTCAGTTAATAATTTAATTGTATCTAAAACATAAGGTACGTCTCGTTTTGGATTTATAGTGCCTAGTTTCTCAACATCTTGAATATTTTTTATTGGATTATGAATAACAGGGCCAATGCCTGATTTTATTTCAACGTCTACACCAATTGGTTGTAGTGGCGTCATAATATCTTTATAAAGTACTGCTGCATCTGTATTATAATTATCTACAGGTAAATGTGTTACATATGCACACAATTCTGGTTGGTGCGTAATTTCAAATAATGAATACTTTTCTTTTAATTTTCTATATTCAGGTTGTGACCTCCCTGCTTGTCGCATAAACCATACTGGAGTGTGCGAGACAGTTTCACCATTTATCATATTTAGGATTGTATTATTTTTATTATGCACCTTGTAATCCTCCTACATTGTAATCATTCTTATCTATAATACCATACTGCATTATTACTCGTATTTCATTGTGCTTAAATGTCATAAAAAAGACAAACTGTTAGCTTTTCACGATTTAATCATTTGACTATTGTTTTATAATAGAAATCAATTATAATGTTATCAAAGCTTATTTTATATCTATTTGAAAAATTAGATATATCTATAGTAAGGTATAGTAGTTAACTATACTTTCATAAACAAAGCAAGGGGGAAAATCTTTATGAAAATTTTTGCATCTTATGGGACGTTTGGTTATTTAAATCAAATCAGATTAAATAATCCTGACCATAACTTATTACAATTTTCTGCATCAGATTCTTCAGTAATTTTGGAAGAAACAGATGAAAAATCAGTATTAAAACAGCCTTTAATTTATGACATCCTTGAGTCTGAGGGAGACTTAAACGCAAACCATTTTTATTCTGTAATCTTTGTACCGACATCAGAAGATCATGCCTATCAACTAGAAAAAAGATTAGAAAATTTAACTACTGATTTCAAACAATTTGCAGGTTATAGATGCTACCGTTTCTTAAAACCAGAGCATGGGTTAACTTATAAAATTTACTTTGGCTTTGAAAGCAGGACAGCTTATGAAGACTTTAAAGCTTCCTCTGTTTTCAAAGATAATTTTGATAAACTTGCGCTTAGTCAATTCTTTGGCTCTAGTGGTCAACATTCAAGTTATTTCGAAAGATATCTCTTCCCAATCGATGATAACTAATTTTTCGTAAAGATCATAATCAAAATAAAATGGTCGTTGCTCATTTCATTTAATGATGTATTGAGTAACGACCACTTTTTTAATCTTTTAATAATGATTCTTGATATTTAAGTTTTTTGACTACATTTCTGATGGTTAACCACCCTACTAAAAAGAATAACAAGCCATAATAACTATACATCGGTAATGTGATTGCATAAACGATTACAAACAATACCCCAACAATAAACATGAGTCTATATAGAAATTGTTCATAACCTTTTATTACTTTAGTATCCGGAATCGGCCAAACTTGTGGCCACAAGCCATAAGCTTGCTGCGTATAAAACTGAGCCATTTGTAATAAAACTATATACATAAACAGACTACCTATGATTAGAGTAATTAATGGTTGAGCTAACCAAAACATTAAAATCATCGCTAATACAACTAATCTTAATATTATGTTAAACGCATCTTTACCTCTTGCAAAACTTCTAATAAATAAATAAAGATACATATAATTTTCATTAAATTTCTTATTTTTCGGCGTAATTAACAATGGATCAAGATAACTTCTACGTACTGCTGTTTCCTTTAAATGCTTAACATCGGTAAACATATTTACAAATTTATAGTAATTCATATGGTGTTGTTGTTCTGATTTAATCATTCTTTCCCAAGGGAATAATTGATTTTTATTTTGATATTTAAGCAAAATGGCTAATCCAATTAATACGAATATAGAGGTTAAGCTAGATAAGTTTTTTGCATCTAACGCAACATAGTATCCTGAAGCATAAACGATAAATAATACAAGATGGAGAGACCAACTTTCTAATTTATATTTGTACCATTGCCATTTCACTAATAATCCTAAATAAGGCATAACCAGCATTAACACAGCAAACAGTATATAAAATTCAAATGATCGGTTATTTATTACGAAAAACAATGGAAATAGTACGATTAAAATTAAAAGCTGAAGTCCTATTCGGGAAAAATAACTATAAACTAGCGATTGTGTCATGTATATTTCCATATTTTTTTCGAAGGGTAATAAAAACAACTTATCCGCATCTTTCAGTAAAGTCCTTAATGGAAACATTGAGGTAATAGCCACAATAACACTCGCAATCAAAGCATAATTAATATGTTGCGGAATAGATTTTAACCAATCACCATATCCTAATATAAATGCACCTAATAAAATTACAAGGAATACTGAAAAATGACCATTGAAAATAAATTTATTATAATATTGCTTTTCTTTACTGATTTCTTTTTTTCTACTAGAAAATAATTGCTTAGCATCCTGCATCATGAATTATTGCCACCTTGTGTTACATGGATGTATATCTCATCTAGTGTTTTACCTTCTAAACCTGTCTGCTTTCGAAGTTCTTCCAAATTTCCGAAAGCAACTATTTCGCCTTCATCCATGATTAAAAATCGATCACAATATCTTTCCGCAGTTGCTAAAATGTGTGTGCTCATTAAAACTGTTCGATTTTCATTCTTTTTCTCAACCATTAAATCTAACATTGATTGGATTCCTAAAGGATCTAAACCTAAAAATGGTTCATCAATAATGTATAGTTCAGGATCTACTATAAAAGCACATATTATCATTACCTTTTGTTTCATTCCTTTAGAAAAATGACTTGGGAAGATATCTAACTCATCTTCTAATCTAAAAGTCTTAAGTAATGGGCGTGCTCGTTCCATTGCTTCTTCCCTACTAATATTGTAAGCCATAGCAGTCATATAAATGTGTTCTTGTAATGTTAGTTCTTCGTATATGACTGGCGATTCAGGAATATATGATAGTTTCCTTCTATAAGTCTCGACATCTTGATTAATGTTGATATCAGAAATAGTTAGACTACCTTCCATTGGGGTCAGTAATCCTAACATATGTTTAATTGTTGTACTCTTTCCTGCACCGTTCAACCCAATAAGACCAACAATTTCTCCTTGATTGAGTTCAAAATTTATATTTTTAATTACAGGTCGTTTACCATATCCACCTGTTAAATGTTCAACTTTTACTGTCATATGGCACCTCCACAATGTATATTGTATCAAAAATTAAGCTGTAGGTATAAATTTATTGCGAAAACTGACGTGAATAATATAGTAATGCTATAATAGGCAGTAACAATCTTACAAGGAGTGAAGCTTTTATGTCAGAAACAGTGTTCAGTAAAATTATTGATGGTGAAATCCCGAGTTATAAAGTATATGAAGATGAATACGTATATGCATTCTTAGACATTTCACAAGTTACAAAAGGTCACACATTATTAGTACCAAAGAAAGCATCTGCAAATATTTTTGAAACTGATAGTGAAACTATGACACATATCGGTGTTGCTTTACCAAAAGTAGCAAATGCTATTAAATCAGCTTTTAACCCTGATGGATTAAATATTATACAAAATAATGGCGAATTTGCCGATCAATCTGTTTTCCATCTTCATTTCCATTTATTACCAAGATATGAAAACGATGTGGATGGGTTCGGTTATAAATGGGAAACACATGCAGAAAGTATCGATGATGAACAAAAAGCAAAAATCGCAGAAGAGATAGCTGCTCACTTCGATTAAAAATGCTTACTTTATCACATATGGGGTATATAAAAATTATTAACCGTTGAGATATTATTTAGAAATGAGGAGAATTTTTATGAAAACAGCTCAAATATTATTAGGTCTAGGTGCTGGAGTTGCTACTGGTCTAGGCGTAGCGTTGATGAATCGTGATAAAAAAGATTCTAATGAATTTATTGAACACGCAAAAAAACCGGTGGGTGCTGAGTCTGAGTTTGATAGAGAAATCAATACAATTAAACAAAGTATAAACGACATCACTAACTATATTGCTCAAATAAAGTCTGAAAGTACTGAATTTGGTAGTTCAATAGGTGATGAAGTTAAAACAATGATTGGTGATTTCAAATCAGATATAGACCCTAATATCGAAAAACTACAATCTCATATAGAAAACCTTCAAAACCGTGGAGAAGAAATTACTAAAGCGTTCGAAAAAGATAATTAAGTTTATCTTGCCTCGGTTTAAGCTCTGTTGCTAACATTTCTGAACTGCAATTCACCCTTTATTTGTGTGAGTTGCAGTTCTTTTTTAATCTTTAGCTATTCAGACTTAAACCGTAATATAATACTTAATTTTAAGTGTATTACTAGAAACAAATTTATCTTGACGTTTTTTCTATTAAGATAGATAATACGAAAGTATATAGCATGCGAATTATAATATAAAGGAGTATGACCAAATAATGTATCTTTGTACACGGCAAATAGATATTAATGCGCGTTTTGGTTTACCTAGGATTGCTTTTCTTAGTTTAGTCACAACAATCATTACATTTCTCATTGCTTATGAAATTTTATACTTCTTTTCAAATACAAAGTTAACAGATAAATATTTTTTAGTTTTTTTGTTACTCGTATTAGTTTTATACCCTATTCATAAAGCAATTCATTTATTCTTTTTGTTTCCGTACTATAAATCATTTAAAAAGTATAAGTTATTAAAACAAAAAAACATCCCATTTTATAACACGTACGTTAACACGCCTGTAAACAAGTATTATTTTTGTTTTGATTTGATAACACCAGTTATTATAATCACTTGTGTTTGCGCTTATTTAAGTACTTTATTCCCGCAGTATGGACATTATCTAATGTTTCTTATTGCCTTAAACATGGGCTATTCGGTAATGGATTTTCTATATTTAAAGATTATTATATTTTCAAATGAAGGAACTTACATTGAAGAACATCAAACAGGCATCAATATATTAAATAAAGTTGAATCAAAACATGAACGTCATATATAACTTGTTATTTCAAAAGCTGTTTTTAACGAGTTTTTACAATTTAAATTATTTTGTCTAATGGGACAACAAAATCTTATTTTTGGAATTTGATTTTGTTGTCTTTTTTATTAACATCCTAATACTATAGTCTTAGAAATTGTGTTTCTAATTGGTGATTACACAATAATATGTTATATTTACGTTGTTATTCTTACAAAAGGAGTTTCCAACCATGAAAACATTGAAAAAAGTTATACTTCCTGTTACTGCAAGTGCATTATTATTGGGTGCGTGTGGTAACAGTGCAACAGACTCAAAAGAAGATACAATTATTTCTTCCAAAGCTGGTGACGTTAAAGTAGAAGATGTTATGAATAAAATTGGTGATGAACAAATTGCTAACAGTTCTTTCTCTATTTTATTAAATAAACTACTGGCTGATAAATATAAAGATGAAGTTAACACTAAAGATATTGATAAAGAAGTTGAAAAAGAGCAAAAACAATATGGTGGTAAAGACCAATTTGAAAGTATGTTAAAACAACAAAAAATGTCTCTAGGCGATTACAAAGAACAAAAAAAATTACAAGCTTATCAAAAAGAATTGCTTAATGACAAAGTAGATATCTCAGATAAAGAAATAAAAGAAGATACTAAAAAAGGCTCTCACATCTTAATTAAAGTTAAAGAAAACAAAGATGATAAAGAAGGCTTATCGGATAAAGATGCTAAAGCTAAAGCAGAAAAAATCCAAAAACAAGTTGAGAAAGATCCAGATAAATTTGGCGAAATTGCTAAAAAAGAATCAATGGATAAATCCTCAGCTAAAAAAGATGGAAGTTTAGGTTATGTTACCAAAGGTCAAATGGAAGATAAATTTGAAAAGGCACTCTTCAAGCTTAAAGAGGGTGACATTTCTGATGTAGTCAAAACTGATTACGGCTATCACATCATTAAAGCAGATAAGCAAGATGATTTTGATAAAGAAAAAGGGAAACTTAAAGCACAATTAATTCAATCTAAAGTTCAAAAAGAACCTAAATTATTAACAGATGCATATAAAGAGTTATTGGATGAATACAAAGTAGATTACAAAGATAGAGATATCAAAAAAGCAATCGAAGATTCAATCTTGGATCCTGAGAAAATTAAACAACAACAGCAACAACAACAACAGCAACAAATGATGCAACAAAGTGGTGCTGGTATGTCTACAGGACAATAGTAATTTTAAAAAGAGGTTAGGAAAATTCCTAACCTCTTTTTATATATTATAAATAAAAGCAATACATAAAAATGAGAGTAGGACGACGCACCCATTTTTAAATGTAATTGCGGCCCCACTCTCAATACTTAATTTTAAAATTTCTTTTATCAATCTATTTCAAGAAATATTCTAGCTTTAACTATTAATCTAAAGATGTCGGATTGTAAAATTGTCTACCATCTAATCCAAAGATACGTTCCGTAAATTGTCCTTTATTTGTTTTCTTAAATGCTTTTTCAAACATATTCATTTTCGCATCTATATTATCAATAAAGAACAATATTTCAGCTTCTTTCATGTGTGGTAATTTAGGTGATCCAAATTCCATTTTACCATGATGTGCTAAAATCATATGACGTAATAACAATACCTCTTCACCATCAATGTTTAATTCTCTAGCAGCTTCAGCTACCTCATCACTTGCAATCGAAATGTGCCCCAATAAGTTTCCTTCAACCGTATAAGATGTAGCTACTGGTCCACTTAATTCTCTTACTTTACCTAAATCATGTAAAATAATGGCACTATATAATAAGCTGCGATTCAATAATGGATAAATATCGCATATTGATTTAGCTACTTGCAACATTGTTAACACATGGTAACTTAAACCACTTGAGAAGTTGTGATGGTGCGTACTTGCAGCCGGAAATGTAAAGAACGCTTCTTGATGTTTACGTATTAAATGACGCGTAATACGTTGTAAAGTCGCATTTTCAATTTCTAACATATAATGTGAAATCTCTTCTTGAATTTCATCAGGTGTCATAGGTGCACCATCTACAAAATCTTGTGTTTTCATATTATCTTCAGGTGTAGCCAATTTTATTTTATTAATTTTCATTTGTTTACGGCCACGATAATTTATGATATCACCTGTAACGTGTACAATCTTTTCAGGCTCTAATACTTTCATATCTTCTTTACTTACAGTCCAAAGTTTCGCTTCAATATCACCACTTTTGTCTTGTAAATGAAGCGTCATATAATCTTTACCTTGAGCAGTTACACCTTGTGTAGCTCTATGAATCAAGAAAAAATGATCCACTGAATCTCCAGGATTTAAATTTTCAACATTTCTCATTATTTACCGCCTTCCTCGATTTTATTTAAAGTAATAATTTGTTTTGAAGGCACACTCGTATCTTTCACACATGTAAAATACAAAATTTGATAACTGCTTGGCATTTGTCTTAAATAATTCATCATGATATCTTTTCTATATTTATCAAAATGCACAAAAGCGTCATCAATAATAATTGGGAATGGATAATACGGTTTTAAAGTTTGAATTAAACTCAAACGTAATGCAATATATAAAATTTCTTTCGTAGACTGACTTAACTCTACAGGCTCATACATCTGTCCATTTGCTTGTTTTACCATTAAATCGTCATTAGCATATGTGATTTGCACATAATGACCATTTGTTAAATGCGAAAAGATATTTGTTGCTTCGTTTATCACTTGTGGCAAACGTTTATCTTTAATTTGCTTAATATGCCCTTCTACTAAAGCTTGTAGATAACTAAGACTAGCCCAATCTTTAGCTTCATCATTCACTTTGTTTTTAAGTATATGGAATCTATGTCTTAGATCAGCTAAAGTTTTATCTGTTTCCATATCTGTAATTTTAGCATTTAAATCACTTACTTGTGACTGTAGTTCTAAATATTGCTCATTATAATCATCTACTTGTCGTGCGAGTACTTCATCTTCATTAGTTAATTGCGCAGCAGTTTTCTCACTCAATCTAGAACTAGTTTCATAATTGTAATTTTGATTTTCTAGGTATTTTGATAAATCATTAAAACGTGCCATCTGTTGATGGTAATTTTGATGTTGAACATGATGTTGATAATAAGACTCTTCATCATTAACATTAACAAAATTAAATAATTGTGAAATTACATTACTATTTTCGTTTAATCTATTATGAAGTTGTGCAACCTCACTTTCAATCAACTTAATTTGTTCATTGTTTCTATTCCACTTATCTAAATTACTTGTTTCTTCTTTTAGCCATTGTCTTATATCGTGGAATAATGACAATTCATTAAAATATGAAAATTGCTTTTTAGTGATTTCTTGCGCATGAGCATAAAATTCATCTAATTGTTGTTGTAATTCATGTGCTTTTTCATGAAGTTCAGTAATATGAACATCATGTTCTTTTATTTTATTCATTGTATTAATACTATCAATAATTAATTCGTCAGACATTTTATTCGATAAGAACAAATCTGATTTAACGTCATTAATATTATTCTGAGCAGTTTGATAATGTTGTTTGGCTTTCTCTAATGTGTCTTCTAAATAAGCTGCTTTTTTATCGATTGCTTCTTTTGTTTTAATTGCAGTTTGATACTGTTCACGCACTCTATACTGATCATCCAAATCAAAATCAAGGTCATAATTTTCCTCTAAATGATTCACTTGATGCTGCAAATCATCAATCTCTTTTGAAAATGTTTCGCTATGTCCAATTTCTTTTGATTTTATAAAGAATATACCTACGATAAAGATAAGAGATAAAATTGCGAATACTACACCGAAAATAATATTTGCAGATACAAATGAGAAAATTGTTAACCCAATTCCTATTACTGCTAATATCATTAGACCTATACGTAATGAATTTTGTTTTTTTTCATTTTCACGTTGCTCAGTATCAAATGCCTCTTTCATTTTTTGATAGAGGTTATTTTTTTCTTGTAATTCAAATACTCTTTTATTATATTGCTTTTTCTTTTCAAAATTTTCTTCTGGAACAATGTCCGCTTCTAATGATTTTATTTCTACGTTGTTTGTGTCTTTATCAATTTTATTTTCTTCAATGTTACGTTCAAGTTGTTGTATATATGCAGTTTGTTCTTGCTTGTTTTTAATTTGATTACTCACGTGACTTTTCATTGCTTCAGAATCGTCTACTTGATGATGAACATCTTGCCAACCAATATTTGAACTTAGCCCTGATTTTTCACGTGTTTTATCTTGAATTTCTTTTTCTACAGCCTTTAATTCATATTCTTTTTGTTTAATTTCGTTTTCTTGTTGATGTAAATGATTAAACGCATCTATGTCACTTTGTTTTGGCACTTTTACTTTTTCATTTTCTGCTTTTAGATGTGCTAATCGTTCCTCACGTAAACCAATATCACGTTTTAAATTTTGTGTTTGTATTTTTGCAGATTCATAACGATCAATACCTTGTTCTGGAAACACTATTGGTTCAATATTTAATTGGGTTTCTAGTTGTTTCCATTCTTGAGTCTGTTCATGTAATGCAATCTCTTTTTGTTTTTGCTCATGCATTTTAGATAATTGTGTTAAATTTTGCTTTAAATTACTTAACCTACGTTCAGCTTTATCTTTATCATCAACTAATCTTTTATATGAAGTTAACTTTGCTTCTTCTTCTCTAATTTGTCCTTCAAGTTCTTTCAACTGTTCTAATTGTTGATTTATGATAGGATTACGACCATTTTTCTTATATAACATTTCTTTTTTATTGCTTAATATTTCGCGCATACTTGTAAATTCTGTTGAACCTAATGCACCTGCTTGTAACAGATAATTTTGTAATTGCGTTTCATCCATTTTTTTATGAATATCTTGAAGTCCAAGTACGTCAAAAGAAAAAATGCCTTGATATGTACGCTTAGATATAAAATTCAGTTCTTTATTCAACCAAGTTTCATCTTTAATAGTTCCGTTAGGTAAGTATACTTTTAAGTCACCTGTTGCACTGCCTTTAATACGTTCAACCTCTACTAACGATCCATCATCTTGAATTAAAGTTAATTTTCCACCGTATTGGTTTCCTAATCGAGGCTCTAAACGTGGCTCATTTTCTTTCTTAGTTGGGAAGCCGAAAAGTATGGAATGAATAAATGCTTGGATAGTTGATTTACCTGATTCATTTTCTCCATATATTTCAGTAAATGATTCATCAAATTCAATCTTTCTTTGTATAAATTTACCGTATCCATAAATCTCTAATGATTTAATTTTCATTTTATTCTCCCCTCATATCTGACTTCAAGAGTTCTTCAGCATGTTCAATAAGTTCTCGTCTATCAAAATCGCTATACTTTTCTAAATACTTAGATGCTTTAGGATTTAAATATAAGTCATTCATCGCTTGATCATATACAGTATTGTCCTCGATTAACTCAGGAGAAAATTCTTTAACTAATGTATTTTGATCATCATATTTATTCTTGATTGTTAAATCTTCAATAAATACAAAGTTATGTTCATTAGCCTCATAATCACTTATCATTTCATGAATTTGTAAAATATCTTGTTCCGGTATCCAATGATCCGAATCAACTATTACTTTAAGCTGATAGATTGCTTTACCGTTTTTTCTAACTTGCGTTTTAAATGCTTGTATATCATCAAAAAGACCTTGTTTAGACGTTTGTTTTGTTTCCAGAACAGCTTTCTCAAATCGTATAAATTGCGTTGGCACAAATTTAGCATCGAGATTTAAGTTGTCACCTTCAACGAGTAAACAACCTTTTTCACCAAGCTCTTTAAAGTGTCTTCCTTGTATATTGCCAGGATAATGTATCTGTGGCATATCGCTCAATTGTTGACGTTCGTGTATATGTCCTAAGGCCCAATAATGATACAATTTATTATTTAAGTCTTCTAATCTAAACTCTGTGTAACGGTCATTTGTACTAGTCTTACTATATGTGCCATGCAAAATGCCTATATGAATACCTTTATAACCTTGGCTAGTTGGATATTCATCAAGTTTATTCTCATAACTCGCATCATTTTGGTAGCTAAAACCATGAAGATAAATTTCTTCACCGTTTTTAGTTATCGTTTGATATGTTTCTACATTTTCAGAGAAAACTGATACATTATCTGGCCATACAGTAGCAATATTCGATGATAATGGATCATGGTTACCGTGACATAAATAGATAAAAATCTGTTCTCTTTCTAAACGTTCGAATTGTTCCTTTAAAAACACTTCTGCACGTAATGTGCGGTTTTGTTGATCAAATAAATCACCTGAAATAATCATAAAATCGATTTCTTCGGCTAATGCTAAATCTACTATTTTTTTAAAACTTTCATAAGCACTTTTTTGAATATCTTCGAAAATAGGCTGACTGAGATAATCTCTTGACTTAAAAGGACTATCTAAGTGTAAATCAGCACAATGAATAAATTTCACCATACAGTATCTTTCTCCTTTATTGAAAGGTTTATTTAAACTGATGCATATTTGATATTTCAGTAACAGATTACACGCTTCAACTAATACTAAAATTTATGCATACAAATACCTTGTATTAGTATATTTTACCACATTGCCTATTAGACAGTCGATAAAACAAAAGATGCTCAATTTAAGACGATATCATTTCAAATTATTATTAAATGACTTAGTGTTTATCCATTTCTACCGTTTTTTAATTAAAACAGAATCTTTAAAAAGACTCACAAAAAAATGAGGCTGACACATAATTATATGCCTCAGCCTCAAATATTGTATTGATAGTTACTACTAATTGGAATTGCGTTTAAATTAAGCTATTGCAATTATAGTCTCTACTACCATGATGGATGACAAAATCTTAGTTATAAAATAATTAGTTTTCTGTGCACCCCATTTAAACTACAACACTATATTTGTTTGTATCATAGTCTTCACACGTTAGACTAACAAAAATTAGTCAGCGTAAATTTCATCTAAAGGTTTTACAATGATTTGGTTAATTTCTTGGAATACTTGGCTCATATTTTGTTCAGCAGCCATTAATTCAGAAATGTTAGAATCATTTTCGATTTTTTGAGCTTGTTCTTGTGCTTTTTGTAGCTCTTCTTCACCGATTTCTTCACCTTGCATTTGTTTTTGTTGGAAATTTAATTGTGTTTCACGGAATTCATCAAATAAATCTTTTGATTCTTGATTTTCTTTAACTTTTGCATAAGCATTTTGAATAGCTTGATATTCATCACTTTCTCTTAATGCTTGTTCTAATTGATTTGCATGATCGTATAAATTTACTGCCACTATGCTTCACTCCTTTTTTGTATATGTGTGAAAACCACATCGATATTACAATAACATAATTTAATATGTTATACAAAAATTGCAATTACTCCTTGTAATAAACCAATAATACCACCTAATAAGAAACCTAATAACATAATTAATTTTAACTCTTTATTCGCTATATCTATAATAAGTTTTTCTATATATGCTAAATCAAACGTATTAATCTGCTGTTCGACCATTTGACGTAAATTAACTTTCTTCATAATTGGCGAGATATGTTTTGATGCATTTTCAATAATCACATTTGTTAGCTTTTGCGACACTTTATTTTCTAAAAATTGTATAAAGTTTGGCATAAGGGTATTTAGTGGCTTCGTTGCCATATTATTAATATCCATATAACCTATTGCTAAATCAGTTACTGATATTTTAAAAGATTGAAATTGTTGTTCATTTAGCACTTCACTTAACTGTTTGGATTTAAAGGTTGTATACTCATTTTCGATAATTTGATTTGCAATAACTTTCGCTTTGGGATGATTAGTCAATCTGATTAATTCATGTTGGATACGATCAGCAATACTTTCTTTCGTCATAAACATTTGTAATAACCCAACAATTTTTCCTTTTTCATTGAAGAATGTGTCTAACATTGATGCGATGTCTGAAGCGCCTTTTTCAGATTTCAAATAGACACGTGCTCTATCAAATAATAGTTCTGGTACTGCTTCAACCTTACTATCTAAACTTTTTTCAATATCTTCAGGAATTAATTGTGCAATTGAAGTATCCCTATGATCATAATAAAACAGTTCTAATTTTTCTGACATGACCGTTTCTAATTTCCTATTTGCTAATTGGCTAATATCTATATCCATTTTATTTGCTAAATAATCAAAAGATGTACGATTTTCCTTTAACTTCTCAATTTGTTTTTGTACTACTTCTTCGATTGCAGTCCTCGTCGCTGCTGCATTTAATTTGGACTGAATCATACTTTCAGTAAGTAAATGTTCTTCAATAACTTGCCCAATTTTATCAGCAATTTCTGCTCTTCGTTTGGGTATTAAACCTGGCGTGAATGGCACGCGTTTGTTAAAAATATAATATGTTTTGAATGGATGGAATAACATTTTCACCGCAATAACGTTCGTTACTCCGCCAATTAATGCACCAATTATCATCATAAATATAATTATTAAAAATGCATGCATAAAAGTTTCTCCTTTTTATTTTACTTGGTAACGTACTACAATATAAAAATTCACTCTTAAACATTGTACAATACATATAGTTTAATTGTGTAGAAGAATACACTTATTCATTTAAAAAAACAATTAAAAATAAAAAAAGACCTAAATCTTTTGTTTAGGTCAAGTAGTGTATAGTGACTAAATCATTCATATACAATTTAAAGTCCTATGTCACCAAATTATATAAATAATGATTCTTCTATCACAAATTGAATTAATATTATACGTGCATTAACTCTTCTTTAGAAATTCTACCAAAATACGTTTCTGCTTCTCTTAATTTAGAAGTACCAAATATTGGTTGTGTTTCTTGGTTAAGTACGCGATAAATATCACTTACTTTATTGCTTTGTAAGATGAAACCATTACGGCTATCAACAGTGTTCCAGTAGATGTCACTTGTTGTTGAATGGTTAGGGTATGCACAGTGATTACGAGAAATAGTTTGTACCATTTCTAGAGGATCACAACCAAATGTACTATTTAAAACATCTGAATCTCTAAATAATGCACAAATTGAGACACATGTTGTCCAGTTAGGTAGTACTCTTTCTTTTTCTATTTGTACTAAAGTCTTTTTTGAAAGACCAATAGTTTGGGCCATCGTATCTTGCGTATAACCTGCTTCAATACGTACCATTTTAAATTTTGTTTGAATTAAATCTGTGAAATTCTGTCTATCCATTACTTTAATCTACCTTTCATCTAAAGAATATTTTATCCGGACACAAGAAATTGCAATAATACACGCTTCTTGAAACACAAATTACATCTTAATACAATTTTTAAGAAAATAAAAGAGTGAAATCAAATTTTCATCGTTTTTTATCATTGGCGCAATTATCAAAATAATCAATCTTATATCTTATAATTTAGTTAAAAACAAAAATCACTTTGTTTGTAAGCGTATTATTTTCATAAAAAGTGTCATTATCCATCATTACTTATTACTCATAAAAGATAAAAACACTATTCATTATTATAGCCTATTTCTACTATAATAGTATAGTTAAAAGTATAAATTGTTCTATTTTTATTGAAAAACATTTTATTTATTTACATTGTTCAGAATATTCCCTATAATTTTAAGTACTTTTTAAATTTTGAGGTGCTTAAATGGAAGATAAATACATATTACTCGCAACATGCAATGACAAAGTTGGTATAACGTCATTAATTACAAATATTATTGCAGAATACGGCTCTAATATTTTACATCTTGATCACTTTACTGAATACGATCATGCACAAGATACCGCAGGAAAATTATTTTTAAGATTTGAGTTTGAAAAAGTAACACAATTGAAAGAAGCTCTAGAAAACACTTTAAGCCAAAATAATATTAATTTTGATATTTTTGATACAAGTGATAAAACAAAAATCGCATTATTTGTATCAAAAGAAGACCATGCTTTTAATGAAGTATTATTAAGAGTTCAGCGTAAAGAAATTCCTGCTGAAATTACTTGTGTTGTCAGTAACCATGAAAACAATAGGCATTTTGCTGAATCTTTTAATATCCCTTTTTACTATGTACCAAGTAACAATGATAAGGCTGTTGTTGAACAAAACATATTAGATATTTGCGCAAAACACGAAGTAGAATTAATAGTTTTAGCTAAGTATATGCAAATACTTACTGATAATTTTGTAAGTCATTATCCAAATCAAATTATTAATATCCACCATTCTTTCTTACCTTCATTCATTGGAGCGAACCCATACAAACAAGCCTGGGAGCGCGGCGTTAAATTAGTCGGTGCAACAAGTCATTACGTAACTTCTGATTTAGATGAAGGACCGATTATAGACCAAGATGTCACACGTATTAATCATCGTTATAACGTACAAGATTTACGTAAAATTGGACGTCATGTTGAATCTTCTGTTTTAGCTCAAGCAGTTGAATATCATGTTCAACATAAAGTCATCGTAAATGATGGCAATAAAACAATTGTTTTTAATTAATATTGTGTATAATAAGTGTACTAATTACTGTTATCATAATGATTAATATAAATTAATACACAATTTAATTTCTAAAACCTTCTATTATATATGCACGATTTATTAAGCCACTTTTATCCTCTAATTAATAAGGATAAAAGTGGCCTGCTTTGTGTTTCTTATTTTTTATACTCTTCTTCGCGCAATTCTTACCTTTGCTTATTTATAATACTTCAATAATCACCTGTTGTATAACAGATACACAATATTATAAAACTGTCATATAACTTCTTACAGTTTCTCAAATCGTTCACAGTTTGTATTAAAAACTTTCACAAATATTGTGAAAAAATTAACAATGATAATGTTACAATGTTTGTGAAATTATTAACAAAATGAATGGAGGAGTAAAAATGTTAGAAAAAGAAAAATTACATGAAACTGCTTGGCAAGGATTCAAAAGTGGACGTTGGAATCGCCATGTTGATGTTCGTGAGTTTATCCAACTAAACTACTCACTATATGAAGGTGATGATCAATTTTTAGAAGGACCGACTGAGGCAACAACGAAGCTGTGGGATCAAGTGATGGCTTTATCCAAAGAAGAACGTGAACGTGGTGGCATGTGGGACATGGATACAAAAGTGCCTTCTACAATCACTTCACATGAAGCTGGTTATTTAAACCAAGACTTAGAAACTATTGTCGGTGTCCAAACTGAGAAACCATTTAAACGATCTATGCAACCATTTGGAGGCATTCGTATGGCTAAAGCTGCCTGCGAAGCATATGGTTATGAGTTAGATTCAGAAACTGAAAAAATATTTACAGATTATCGTAAAACACATAATCAAGGCGTGTTTGATGCCTATTCTAAGGAAATGCTTAATTGTAGAAAAGCTGGTATTATAACAGGTCTTCCTGACGCTTACGGTCGTGGGAGAATCATTGGTGACTATCGCCGTGTTGCGCTATATGGCATTGACTTTTTGATGGCAGAAAAAATGCATGACTTTAATACTATATCTACTGAAATGTCAGAAGATGTTATTCGCTTACGCGAAGAATTATCAGAACAATATCGCTCACTTAAAGAATTGAAAATATTAGGTAAAACATACGGTTTTGACCTTGGTCGCCCTGCTAATAATTTTAAAGAAGCTGTACAATGGCTTTATTTAGCATATTTAGCTGCTATTAAAGAACAAAATGGTGCTGCTATGAGTTTAGGACGCACGTCTACATTCTTAGATATTTATGCTGAACGAGATTTAAAAAATGGCACGATAACAGAACGTGAAATTCAAGAAATAATTGACCATTTTATTATGAAATTACGTATTGTGAAATTCGCACGTACACCAGATTATAATGAATTATTCTCTGGGGACCCTACTTGGGTTACTGAATCAATTGGTGGTATAGGAATTAATGGTAAACCACTTGTAACTAAAAACTCATTCCGTTTCTTGCACTCATTAGACAACTTAGGACCTGCACCAGAACCAAATTTAACTGTACTTTGGTCGGTACAATTACCGTCCCACTTTAAAAATTACTGTGCAAAAATGAGTATAAAAACTAGTTCAATACAATATGAAAATGATGATTTAATGCGTGAATCATACGGTGATGACTATGGTATTGCGTGTTGTGTATCTGCAATGAAAATTGGTAAACAAATGCAATTCTTTGGTGCTCGTGCAAACTTAGCTAAAACTTTATTATATGCAATTAATGGTGGAAAAGATGAAAAATCTGGTATGCAAGTAGGACCATCCTATGAAGCTATCAATTCAAATGTATTAAATTACGATGAAGTATTTGAAAAATTTGATAAGATGATGGATTGGTTAGCAGGCGTTTATATCAATTCTTTAAATGTTATTCATTATATGCACGATAAATACAGTTACGAGCGTATCGAGATGGCGTTACATGATACTAATATTATACGTACAATGGCGACTGGTATTGCAGGATTATCAGTTGCTGCGGATTCATTGTCAGCAATTAAATATGCTCAAGTTACTCCAATACGTGATGACAATGGTTTAGTAATTGATTTTGAAATAAATGGAGATTTCCCTAAATATGGCAACAATGATACTCGTGTAGATGATATTGCCGTTGATTTAGTAGAACGCTTTATGACTAAATTAAGAAGTCATAAAACGTATCGTGATTCTGAACATACGATGAGTGTACTTACTATCACTTCAAATGTAGTTTATGGTAAAAAGACCGGTAATACACCTGATGGACGAAAAGCTGGTGAACCGTTCGCCCCGGGTGCCAACCCAATGCATGGACGAGATCAAAAAGGAGCATTATCATCACTCAGCTCTGTTGCAAAAATTCCATATGATTGTTGTAAAGACGGTATTTCAAATACATTCAGTATCGTTCCTAAATCATTAGGAAAATTACCAGAGGAACAAAATAGAAATCTTACAAGTATGCTTGATGGATATGCTATGCAACACGGCCATCATTTAAACATAAACGTCTTTAACCGAGACACATTGTTAGATGCAATGGATCATCCTGAAGAATACCCACAACTAACTATACGTGTTTCTGGCTATGCAGTTAATTTCATTAAATTAACACGAGAACAACAATTAGATGTTATTTCTCGTACGTTCCATGAAAGAATGTAAATAAAAGGTGGGAGCAAAATGCTTAAAGGACACTTGCACTCTGTCGAAAGTATGGGCACTGTCGACGGTCCAGGTATTAGATATATACTTTTTATGCAAGGCTGTTTATTGAGATGTTTATATTGTCATAATCCAGATACATGGAAAGTCAATTCATTTTCTAGAGAAGTAACAGTTGATGAAATGATTGATGAAATCACAGCTTTCAAACCTTATTTTGAAGCATCTGGAGGAGGAGTAACTATAAGTGGTGGTGAACCGTTATTACAAATGCCCTTTATCACAGCTTTATTTAAAGCATTAAAGGAAAATGGAATTCACACATGTATCGATACTTCTGCAGGCTGTGCAAATGATACAGTAGCATTTCAACGTCACTTCGATGAATTATTAAAATATACAGATTTAATACTATTAGATATTAAACATATTGATAACAAAAAACATATAGCATTAACCGAAAAACCTAACACACAAATATTAAACATTGCTAAAAAGTTATCAGATCTTAAACAGCCTGTGTGGATTAGACACGTGCTAGTTCCCGGATATACTGATACCAAGGAAGATTTAATGCAATTAGGCACATTTATAAATACATTAGATAATGTGAAAAGATTTGAACTATTACCCTACCATCAACTTGGTGTTCACAAATGGGAAGCAATGAACTTGAGCTATCCTTTAAACGATGTTCAACCCCCTTCAGATAACGATGTTA
Source organism: Staphylococcus sp. mip270_02 (assembly GCF_054031535.1). Taxonomy (NCBI): domain Bacteria; kingdom Bacillati; phylum Bacillota; class Bacilli; order Caryophanales; family Staphylococcaceae; genus Staphylococcus; species Staphylococcus sp. mip270_02. The sequence goes on along the minus strand of NZ_CM132934.1, from coordinate 1,455,400 downwards.
AATTAGCTTATCAATTAGTAGATTTTAAAGGTAACATCCCCTTGAAAATATAACCATTCTATATGGTATTTTAACGAACCTCCCGCTATGTTAATTGGTGAGGTTCGTTTTAACTTAAATAAAGTAAAGTATTTAATGATAATGAACCCAAGCTATTTATAGACATACTTTAAAGTTAAATGTTTTTGGTATTATATTTATATTTGCTTATATTTTTAAAAATAATGTATAATCCTATTTATCAGTTTTTTAAAGTCAGCATGAAAGAGTGATATATTCAAATGAATGCAATATGTTTTGTTTTAAAAGAGCAATTGAAAAATTTATATTTAATTAAAAGACTAGCAGATTTTCAACTACGTATTTCAAATCACAATAATTATTTAGGGGTTGCTTGGGAGATTATAAACCCAGCCATGCAAATTGCAGTTTACTGGTTTGTCTTTGGTTTAGGCCTACGAAATAATACAACACATGATGGTATTCCATTTATTTATTGGTTAATTGTCGGAATTAGCATGTGGTTTTTCGTTAACCAAGGTGTATTGGAAGGTACGAAATCAATCTCTTCAAAGTATAATCAAGTAGCTAAAATGAAGTTTCCATTATCTATCATACCAAGTTACATTGTTTTTAGTAGATTTTATGGTCATCTTGGTTTACTTATGATTGTATTAATATTATGTTTCTTTGGAGGTTATTCCCCTTCCATATACTCATTACAGTTATTAATTTATGTGCCCTATGCCCTTATACTTACTATAGTTATTTCACTACTAACTTCAACATTAGGTGTACTCATCCGTGATACGCAGATGGTAGTTCAATCGTTGATGAGAATCATATTTTTTGTCTCTTCTATTTTGTATACGCCTAAAAATGAAATTGTAATGACAGTGATGAAATTAAATCCAATCTATTTCCTAGCAGAGGGCTATAGAGCCTCTGTTCTTCACCATGAATGGTATTTTATAGAACACTGGCACTTAACGCTTTATAACCTTGTACTAGTAGTTATTTTATTTATTGTTGGTTCTATATTGCACATGCGTTATAGAGACCATTTTGCCGATTTTATGTAAAATCTCTTTCATCAAATTTATATTTATACAAAACCCACTTTATATCATTAATGATGAAATAAGGTGGGTTATTAGTTCTGTAAATATTTTATAGCACGCAACATTAGTGGTAATATTAAATAAATAGTTAGATCTTATGTCAAACTCTCATTAATTTAACGCAGTAATTAAACCTTGGAGGAATAAGTTATGAATATAGATATGAATAATCCAGTATGTACTATTCAAGCTACATTGAAATATTCACTTTCACAATCAATTGTTGGAGATTTAATTTTGCTCAGCGATCGCATATATTTTAAAACTAGTGATGGTGCAAAACTACCAAACTTTAAAGATGAATTACTATTTTCAGACATTAAAAACATAAAAATGGGTTTAACATTAATCGGTTATAGGATAGTTATTATGGACCTAGACGGCGAACCATGGGTTTTTAATTCTATAAATCGTAAAAAAGGTAAGCAATTTATAGAACTTTATAATAAAATTCATTAGTTTAAAAATTTAGCGCAAAGAGATAATATATTAATTATTTTACTAATGCTTACTATTTTTAAAACAAGGCTAAAACATTAACATGTCTTAGCCTTGTTTTCTGTAAAGATGATTGCAAGTTTTCAAGTATATTAAAAAATGCACTTACCAATCTTTTTCATTTTTATTAAATTGTTAAAAGCTGGCTAGAATTCAAAAAGCGCTTAAACAACTTTTTCAATTCTAGCCAACTGTGTCATAAGCAAGCGACAGTGATTAATCAATTAGCCACATTCTTTGCTCATACTTTTAAATTTATAATTCGATAAATCCTTTAATAATCAAATAAATACTTAAACAAATCAAAACGAATTTAAGTAAGTTTGATAACTTTGCAGAATTAATCGACCTATTAATTTTTACACCACATTTTGTTCCTACATAACTGGCAATGATTAATATTAACCCATAACCCCAAATAACATGTCCTTGAATCACATGACCTACTGAACTGGCTAAACTTGAAGTAAAAATAATAATCATACTTGTTGCTACAGCTACATGTGGCGTAAAGTTAAAGACAATAATCATTAACGGTGTCATTAACACACCGCCACCAATTCCAAACAACCCAGCACTGATACCTACAAAAAATGCAAAAATAATTCCTATTGTTAAATTCACATTTTTTTCTGTAGTGCTATCCTTTTTAGATGCCAAATAGTCTTTTACAAAGAGCAAAATTGAAATTAAAAATAAAAATATACCAAATATAATATTAAAATATATATCATTCAGAAATTGGCTTAGATAAGCACCTAATAACGATCCCGGAATAATACCAATAGAAAATAAAATACCATTTCTAAAATCAATTGTATCTTTACCTTTACCTCGGTAAGCAATTATTGAAAATAAACCTGTAAAAACAAGCGTCAAAGATGAAATGCCAATTGCAGTTTGTGTTGTAATACCACTTAATAAATCAAAATTTGCACCTATAAAAACAAGTGTTGGTACAATAATAATACCCCCACCAACACCGATCAAAGAACCTATAATAGAGGAAACGAGTCCTATTATAAGCAATATAATAATTGTCATTGCTTTACACCTCTCAACATTCAAACCCTATATTCTATTTTAAATTATTCTTATATTCGTTTATTTTAACATTTTTGTCTTCTTCATTTGGTTCAAAATACCAAACTCCATCAGATTCTATTAAATTTTCACCATCGATAGATTCTTTATCAATAGATTCTGTAGCATCCTTATAATTTGAATATAAAGATTTTAAATCTCCAACATTAAGGTCAGTTTTAACATTTTCTTCACTAACTTTAAGTATTTTGTTTAACTTAAATAAATTGGAAGACCCATTTGCTTTTTTAGACAGTGCATCAATTACTTGACGTTGTCTTTCAGTACGACCTTCGTCACCACCTGCACCTTCTTCTTTACGACTACGCACATAATTAAGTGCTTTATCACCAGCTAATTTTACTTTTTGTCCCTCTTTAAAACTAGAACCATTATAACTAAATGTAGCATTGCTTGTTACAGTTACACCATCAAAAATGTCGATCATCTTTTTGAAACCATCCATATCTAAAGTAACATAAGCATCTACCGGTACATCTAAATTTTGTCTAAGTGTCTCCATTGCTGTCTTCGGACCACCATATGCGTAAGCATGTGCAATCTTTTGATTACCAGCGACATCAGGGATATTACTATTCATATCACGAGGTATAGAAATGAGTTTTGTTTTATTCTTTTCGGGATTTATTGATGCAATTAATAGTGTATCTGTACGTTGTCCCATATTTTCCTCAGCGCGTTTCACATCTGAATCCACCCCAAATATTGCGATAGATATTGGTTTATTGTTTTTTATTTTTTCTTGTGTTGCTTTCGTTGCTTCATCTGTTCCGTCTGAATCATGTATTGCTTGATTCAAATGAAATAACTTATATGCAAAAAATCCAATTATTATAAGTATTAACAATAAAATAATCGCTACAATTTTGCCTCTTTTCGATAATTTCAAATTACTTCTTCCTTTCCACTTATTATTCAATTGTTTTTTATGTATCATTCATATACTTTTGTCTCTTTTTTAATTTCTCGGATAACTGCCAATAAAATACCCAATGCTATGCTGATACTTAACATGGATGACCCACCATAGCTTAACAATGGGAGTGTTACACCAGTTAATGGTATCAAGCCAGATACACCGCCTATATTTACAAATACTTGCATAAATAAATAGCTCACTACACCTACGCAAATTAATTTATAAAAGTGATTACGCGTTTTGTTTGCATAAATAAATCCTTTTAAAATAATAAAGCCATACATTAGTAGTATAAGTAATACACCTATGAGTCCTAATTCCTCTGAAATAACAGTAAATATAAAGTCTGTATGTGGTTCTGGTAAATAGCCTAATTTCAAGATACCATTACCTAGACCACGGCCGGACACCCCGCCGTTACTTATTGAAACTAATGCATTTGTCAGTTGATATCCATCACTATTTTCATATTTAAATGGATCCAATACTACTTTAATTCGCTTCATTCTGTATAGATTTTTCGAATCAAAAACTAAAGTATAAAAGATGTATAGTACTACAGGAATTGAAGTAATTGTTAAAATTTGGATTTTTATTTTATTTTTGATATCCGAATACATTAAGATAGCTACAATAATTGCAACTGTTAATAATGTGCCTCCGAGATCTCCCTGCATTAGAACTAGAACTAATCCCACACCTAATATGCCTAATGGTGGAACAATATTCTTCAACTTATAATCTCTATTGTTAGTTAATTTTTTATCTAAAATAAATGAAAGATAAAAAATAGCAACTAATTTTAAAAACTCAGAGGATTGTAAACTAAACAATCCCAGATTAATCCAGTTTCTAGAACCATTTACATCTTTACCAATCAGTAATGTCAGGATTAATAATGCAAATGTCCCTACTATTAGAAATTTTTGAGTGCTGGCATTTCTTAGCATTTTGATATTAAAGTACATACTAATAAATAAGATTATACAAACGCTTAAAATGAAAAAGATAAATTGTCTTTTCATGAAATAATTAGCTTCTATGGGTGTTCCATTTGTTAAACTCCCTTTAGAAGCCGGAACCATACTTGCGCTGTATACCATTATGACACCGATGACGCTTAGAATTATAAAACTAATTATGATACCAATATCTAAATGTTTTAATCGCTTTTTAAAGCTTCTCAATATATTTAACATTACATTTACCCTTTCTTAATACTATGTTTACAATTGTTGCACAAAGGTAATGTTATGGCAATATTTTTTAGGTAGTCCTAAAGTCTTATTTTAGATAACAAAAATAATTTTAACAACAACTTAAAACATATAATTTGTTTTTATAAAATAATTTATAAAAACAATTAACCAATAACATATTTATTTTTACAACTATTGATTTTAATTAAAAAAAGAGGACAGAACATTATAATAATGTTTCGTCCTCTTAAATTATCATTCTAACTATTTAAAATTATTCATTCTTTGCGGCTAATTTTCTCTCTTCAGCTCTAGAAATAATTAATGCACAGGCTGCATCACCAGTTATATTCACTGAAGTTCTTGTCATATCCAGTAACCTATCAATACCTAAGATTATCCCAATTGCAGCTGGATCTAATCCTACCGCGTTTAACACCATAGCTAACATTATTAGACCCACACCTGGAACACCAGCAGTACCAATTGAAGCTACTACGGCAATTACGACTACCGTTATAATTTGGGCAAAAGATAAGGATGCACCGGATATTTGAGCAATAAATATAGTAGCAACACCTTGCATTATTGCTGTACCATCCATATTAATAGTTGCACCTAAAGGTTGGACAAATGAAGCAATTTCACGTCTAACTCCCATTTTCTTTGTACATTCTAAAGAAACAGGTAAAGTTGCGGTTGAGCTTGAAGCACTAAACCCTAATGTAATAGCAGGAATAAATTCCTTATAAAACTTTAACGGACTTGTTCTACCCATAACCTTGACAGCAGTACCATATACTACAAAGAAATGTATTGCTAGGGCTAACAATACAATAAAGAAGTACATCCCCAGTTGTTGAATTGCCCCAAATCCTGCTCCTGTAAATGCATGTGCTACCAATCCAAACGTCCCTATTGGAGCAAATACACTCATTATCATAGTAACGATATACATTAAAACTTCATTGGTTTGTTCTAAAAATTTATGTACCATCTGTGCTTTTGAACCGACCATAATAATACCAACGCCAATAAATATCGCAAATGTAATGATTTGCAGCATATTTTCTTCAGTCATTGCTTGCAATGGATTTTTAGGAAATAAATTAATAAGTGTTTGATCAAATGTTTGTTTTGCAGCTGAATCTTGCGCACTATTCTCTTTATCCAGTGTTTTTTGATAACTTGATACATCATCACTATTTAAAAGATCAGATTTACCTGCACCAGGTTGTAACAACATTGCCAAAGTAAGTCCGATTGTAATTGCAATTGCAGTCGTAGTTAAAAAGAAAGTAATTGTCTTTAGTCCAATTCCTCCCAATAATTTCGGATCCCCAACACCTACTACGCCTAATACAATAGATACAAATACTACTGGTACTACAAGCATAAAGATTAAATTCAAGAAAATTTGTCCAATAACATTAAATAGGTATTTATCTACGTTCTCTACAAACACTGAGCCCGCAAAAATATTAAAAATAGAACCGATTGCAATACCTAGTATTAATGCTATGACGATCTTCAATGAAAGATTTTTTGTTTTCATAGCAACATCCCCTTTTGAGTATTAACTTTATTATATAGTATTTTTATATATTTTAAAGTAATTTTTCAAAATACTGAGCAAATTGCTACCTCATAGTATATTTTTAAATAAAATCGAAATTTATATTAAGTTGTTCTGCATCGCATAGATAGCTGCTTGTGTACGATCCGTAACTTGCAATTTATTAAATATGTGACTTACGTGCGTTTTAATCGTTTTTTCAGATACAAACAATGATTCTGCAATTTCTTTATTAGTCTTACCTTTAGCCATTTCAGCTAAAACCTCTGCCTCACGTTTAGATAATTTATTCGTAAAATGTGGTTTTTTACTAACAGCTTCTATAACACTTTGAGCCTGTGGATGAATTATTTTTTCTCCATTCAACACTTTTTTTATTGTTTTAATTAATTGCTCTGGTTCAACATCTTTCATTTCATACCCATCAGCCCCTTGATCAATGGCAGATATTACGTGTTCATCATCAACATAACTCGTTAAGACCAATATTTTTATTTGTGGGTAATTATCTTTTAATATCTTTGTAATTTCAATACCGTTCATCTCTGGTATGACTAAGTCTAGTAATACAATATCTGGTAAAACATTAGTTGTTAAGGATGCTAAAAATGATTTACCATCTGAAAATCCCCCAATGACTTCTAAATCATCTACTGTAGACAATAAAAATTCTAATCCTTGCCTTACAATGTGATGATCATCAACAAGCACGATTCGATTCATTTTAATCTTCCTTCCATCATATTATAACGGCACTTTTATATAAATTTGAGTTCCTTTATTTTCTTCAGATGTTATCTCTATATCGGCATTAATCACTTTTGCTCGTTGTTTCATATTATTAATGCCATGAGAATTATTATAGTTTGATTGTCGCATATTAAAACCTACACCGTAATCTTTAATTTCTACATAAAAATAGTTTTGATTTTGCGCTAATTTTAATGTAGTTTCTGTATCTTGAGCATGCTTTTTAGTATTATTCATACCTTCCTGGATAATTCTATAGATATTTTCTTCAATAATACTTGGTAAACTAATTAAACCTTCTACACTAACTGATAAATTTAATTGTAATACGTCGCTATAATTTTGAATAGCCTTAACTAAACCTCGTTCTAACCCAACTGGTTTTAGTTGCCAAATTAATGCTCGCATCTCATTTACTGCTTGTTGACTCGTTTCTTCAATTATATTAAAAGCTTTACGTGACACTTCTTCATTAGAAATACCTTGTGCAGCATGCGCGGTTAATTTTACAGAAAAGAGCAATTGATTTACTGAATCATGTAAATCACGTGCAAGGCGATTCCTTTCACTTATACGTGCTGCTTCTTTCTCTTGATCCGTTAATATGATGCGTTTTATTGCAGACCCTATCTGAAAAGCAACAGACTCTAATAATTCTAAATCTTCTTCACTATAACTTGTCTTGTATGGCGTTGCTATATTTAAAAGACCAAACAATTCATCTCCCGAACGCAGCGGCACCGTGGCATGATGTGTAATGCCTTCTGTTTCCTCTTGAAACGCTCGATTTGCAAGGTTAATACGCGAACAATTTATAATATTTGATGCCTTTGTCAGTTTTTTATTTTGATAAGCTTGCACACACCAGCAGGTACCTTCACACATATATTTACAATTTCGCTTTGCTAATGCACCAGGTAAATCATAATGCGCAACTAATTCATGTTGTCCAGCATCATCTATAAAAAATATCCAACCCGTAGTAAATGCAGTACCTTCGATTAAATATTCCAATGCACCCTGAATCATATTATATGTTTCTGTCTCTTCATTTAAAAATTCAGCAATTTCTTTTAACAATGCAAGTCTCGTTGGTTTTTCCATTTAACCAGTCCATTTCTTTACAACTTTATATTTATTATACCTTCTCAGTGAACAATTTAAAAATCCTGATTTATTGTTTAAATGTATGTTGTAATTACAAATGTAATTTTTAATCTACTGAAAGTATTTATCTAATATTTTTAAATCTATGTTTGTGTTATGATAATAGTTGATTATCAAGGAGGATACTATGAAATTTGAAATCCCTATTAAATACAATAATTTAACGTTAAGAGAAATTTTCCAACAATTGCATTTACCAAAAAAAGATTTGCATAATCTAAACATGTCTAAAGCAATTACAATTAACGACGCAACCGCTTCATTAATGACAAAAGTTAACACAGGTGACAAAGTCTTTATTCCTACTCCAGATGAAGTAAGTAACTATTTACCTAGTTATCGTTTTGCACAAGTTTACTATGAAGATGATGATATCGCTATAGTCATGAAGCCAAAAGGTGTTAAAACACATCCAAATGATTTAAAAGAAAGCAATACATTAATGAATCACGTTATTTATACAGTTAAAAGTGACTATGTTGAACCAATTCACCGCCTAGACCAAGAAACGGTTGGTTTATTAATTGTAGCGAAAAATCCATTGATGAAGAAAATATTAGATCGTATGTTAGAAGAAAATGAAATTGATCGTATCTATAAAGCTAATGTTTATAGTTTATTACCAATCAAACCTCAAACTATTGATATGCCGATTGGTAAAGATAAATTCCATTCTAACAAACGTAGGGTATCACCAACAGGTCAATCAGCAATTACACATATTCTTGACTCAAAAATGCTAAAAGAAGATGTCTGTGAATTAGAATTAAAATTAGATACAGGTCGTACTCACCAAATTCGTGTTCATTTAGCTGAAATTGGACATCCAGTTATAGGTGACCCATTATATGGAAATTCTACATTGAGACAACTTCAATTAAATAGTTACAAAATTGAGTTCATCCATCCACTGACACAAGCACAAATTTCTGTCAGTCTAGATGATGAAATCTAATTAAGTAGCAAAGTTATACTATTTACTCAAAGTTATAACCATTATTTCACCACCTATTTTATTATAGGTTATATATAGTTGTTAATTCAAAATTCTTAATATCATAAAAAGAAAACACACTGTCAGTTAAAATGGCAGTGTGTTTATTAGTTAAGAATATATCTTTCGATGTGATTACAAGACATTACTTAGTTGATAACAACAATTGATTTTTTACGGTATATTTACTTCGGTTCAACCATATCTTCTGGTTTAATCCATTGCTCAAACTGTGCTTCTGTTACATAGCCTGATTGAATTGCAGATTCTTTTAAAGTTAAGCCTTCTTTGTGTGCTTTTTTAGCAATACTTGCTGCTTTCTCATAACCAATGTGTGGGTTTAAAGCAGTAACTAACATAAGCGATTGATTTAAGTAATTATCGATATTTTCAGGAATTGGTTCTATTCCGACAGCACAGTTACTATTAAATGTGTCCATACCATCTGCTAATAAATAAATAGATTGTAGTGTATTTAGTAAGATAACAGGTTTATATACATTTAATTCAAAGTTACCTTGTGAACTACCAATTCCTACTGCTGTATCATTCCCCATAACTTGTACAGCAACCATTGTTAACATTTCACATTGTGTAGGATTTACTTTACCTGGCATAATCGATGAACCTGGTTCATTTTCAGGTATTGAGATTTCTGCCAATCCTGCACGTGGGCCTGATGCTAACCATCTAACATCGTTAGCAATTTTCATTAAGTCTGTCGCAAGCGCTTTTAAAGAACCATGTAATTGTACTACCTCATCATGTGCAGTTAATGCATGGAATTTATTTTCAGAAGATACAAATGGATAACCTGTATTTTCTGCGATGAATTTAGCGACTTTGTCACCAAATTCAGGATGGGCATTAATACCTGTACCAACGGCAGTTCCACCTATTGCTAAATTTAAGATATGTGCTTTTGATTCAGTTAATAATGTTTCACATTTATCTAACATATAACGCCAACCACTAATTTCTTGTCCTAAACGGATTGGGGTAGCATCTTGTAAGTGTGTACGCCCTATTTTAATAATATCGTTGTATTGTTCTTCTTTTTGTTTAAATGTGTCTCTTAAAGCTTTTAAAGCAGGCTCTAGTTTCGTTTCTACTTCGTTATATAATGCAACGTGCATTGCTGTAGGGAACGTATCATTAGAACTTTGTGATTTATTGACATCATCATTAGGATGAATAGACTCATCGCTACCTTGCTCTTTTAAATAAGTATTTGCCACAAAGCTGACAACTTCATTAACATTCATATTACTTTGCGTACCACTACCTGTTTGCCAAACTACTAAAGGAAAATGATCATCTAATTCTTTATTTAATACACGGTCACATGCATAAACAATTGCATCTTTTTTAGCATCCGATAATTTTCCTAATTCATGGTTAGCTAAAGCGGCACCTCTTTTTAATTGAGCAAATCCATAAACGACTTCAATTGGCATACGTTCTTTACCAACAGGGAAGTTACGTTTACTTCTTTCTGTTTGTGCACCCCAGTATTTGTCTGACGGTACTTCTATTTCACCGAATGTATCATGTTCAATTCTAACTGACATTTATAAATCTCCCCTTCATTAATCTTAGTTCGTTTTAAGTATAGCATTAATCATTTTAAACGGGCAATCGTATTATATAGCGTTTTCATAATAAATTCATTTTTCTTAAAAACATAATTTTTACCAACTCTTTCTTCTATCTCTTCGATAAATAGTTTCTTCTTATATAAAAAAGAAAACCTCGAATATTTCCGAGGTTTTCTACTTAAAAATGATGAGTCATTATAGTTATTTTGTAATATTTACGTTTTTAAACTGTTCTTTAGCAGCTTGAATAATACCAATAGCAGTTAAAATTAACAGTATTGCACCGATTACCATAGTTACTGGACTTATCGTTATTAGAAAACCTAAAAAGCCATCTAAATTACTATAAAACTCTCCTAGCGGCTTAAACAATAAAACAGTTACGATCATACAACATAAAACGCTGATAATAATACCTGTTTGATTACCTTTAACAAATGTTGAAGCATTAACCTGATCTACAAGGCCACGTGACAGATTTATCTGCAATTTAATAATTTTAAATAATACAGGTAAATAGATAGCACCTATTGCCATTGGGAAACCTTTAATTGATACTAAGTTAACAATTACTGCAACTATCATGATATATTTCCATTGCTTACTTAACATATATAAATCTCCTTAAATCAATAATGATTTAATCATACCATATTAACTTTTAACATTGCATTGCTTTTTGTAACTCGCACTATAATCTAATTTGCAATAAGTCAACAACAATATAGAACTTTCCATCTGCATTCTATTTCTTCATCTATAAATACACATGTTATCGTAAGGTTACTATTATTAGCTAAAACAAGTGATACACTTTTTAATTGTAAAATACTATGTGACATACAAAAACCCGAAACACTAATTATGTCTCGGGTAGCTATATATTAATCATTAAGATCAGAACGTACTTCAGTATCATGTGATTTATCTAATTTATCTTCATCATTTTCTTCTGAAATTTGTTCCATCTCTTTGCCTAATTCAACAACATCATCGTAATCGTCGACCATTTCATTCTCGGGTACTAAAGATTCGTTTGGTTGTTCATCTGAATTCTTATTTTTTGTCATTTGAATCACCTCACATTTGTTTATGCAAAACGTGCTGTGAAATAATGTCTAACATCTTCTGGTAAACCTTCTGCAGCCGCTTCATCTAAAATTACATTAACCATACGGTGAGCTTTTAAATCTGACGGTTCAAAACTTGTTTTACCATTTTCTTCATAAAGTTTATGAACTACTTCTTTTTTCTCACTACCAGTAATGATTAAAATTACTTCACGTGCAGAGAAAAGACCTTGATTGATACTTACGTCCAAATTACCTTTTGTATCAATAGAAAGTACTTGTGTCACTAATTTGCCTTTGTTTTCTTTAGTTTTAATCTTATCTTTAATAAATGACTCAGTATCTTCACTAAATGATACATTATATATTTGACCTTCTGGTACTCCTAACGCTTCAAAATAAGATTTCTTATCATCATAATCTAATATATTTATTTGACTGAAATCTACTGCGTTTTTATCTACATTTTTCTTTAATTCATCCAATACAGGAGCATTGTCACTAGCAAGATGTACACCTGCGATAGTTGTTGGATTATTGTTAAATTGTTTTCTTAAAATATCTGCAGCATATTCAGCTACAACTTTTTCGTTTTCTAAAACTTTAAAGTTCATTGCCATAGTAATTACACTCCTCTTTTTCTATTAAGACGGTTCTAGCATTATTTTTATTAATACCCTACATAATGTTTCTGTAAACCAGTACTTTATTAAACTAAGTGACGATTCGTCCAAATAGCCATTATAAGACTTATTATCATTATACAAAGCTTTTAGTATATTTTCATTCATTTAGGTAAGTATTAATGCAACTCTGGAAATTTCTGTTGTCTCAAGGCTTCATAAATTAGTAAAGAAGCAGTGTTTGAAAGGTTCAGAGATCTAATATTATCATTCATAGGTATACGAAGTGCAGTATCTGCATATTTCTCTTTTACCCAGTCAGGTAAGCCTGTTGTTTCTCGACCAAATATGAAAAAGTGGTCATGCTCTGTATTTGTAAAATCAAAGTCTGAATATGTTTTTTCTCCAAATTTTGTTAACAAATAATATGTTCCTTCAGTGGCTTCAAAAAATTCTTCTATACTTTCATGATACATGATGTTTACAGTTTTCCAATAATCTAGTCCTGCACGTTTTAACATTTTATCATCTGTACTAAATCCTAATGGTTTAATTAAATGTAAATTGGTATATGTTCCTGCACAAGTTCTTGCAATACTACCAGTGTTGCCTGGTATTTGCGGTTGAAATAATACGATATGGTTTGTCATGCTATTGTTCTCTCCTCATTTCTAATCCTTTTAACATTTCTTGTTGAACTTCTTCTAGTTCATTTTGGTATTGTTGTTCAATAAAACTTCTAGCATCTTCGCCCTGTATTTGTCCAATTGCCCAATACGCAGTACCTCTAATCATTGGACGAGGATCATTTAATGCTACATCTTGTAAGTCAGGAATAGCACTCTCTTCTTTAAAATGTGCTAACGCTACTATCGCATTACGCTGGATTGGCTTTTTGCCTCTCCAAGCACCTGCTAAATGACCATACGTATTTTTAAATTCTTTATTACTCATTTTTAGTAATGGTACTAATCTTGGTTTTAAAATTTCAGGTTCTAAGACAATATCTTCATGCTGGGTGTTAATACCTTTATTTCTTGGACACACTTGCTGACAAGTATCACATCCGTATAGCCTATTACCTATTTTATAACGATATTCATCTGCTAAATATCCTTTTGTTTGAGTTAAAAAGCTAATACATTTTTGACTATTTAACTGACCATCTCCAACTAGTGCACCAGTCGGACAACGGTCAACACAAATGGTACAATCTCCACAACTATCCAGTAATGGGTCATCTGGTGGAAAAGGCACACTTACAAGCATTTCTCCTAAATATGTCCAAGTTCCTAGCTCAGGGTTGATTACAAAGCCATTTCTACCAACATAGCCTAAACCAGCACGCTCTGCCACAGCTCTATCTGACAATGCTCCTGTATCTACCATTGACTGGATTTCAACACCATCTACTCTATCTCTCAAGTAGTCGGCTAGTTTATCCAAGCGTTTTCTCATAATAGAGTGATAATCTTGCCCCCATGAAGCACGAGCAAACATACCTCTTCTATCTCCTCTAGTACTTTTAGGTGCGCCCTTTAATTTATTAGGATAACCTACCGCAATCGCTATAATGGAACGTGCAGTTGGTAATGTTAATTTCGGTTCAGTCCTCAACGCTATATCTGATTCTTCAAAACCTGATGCATAACCTTTAGCATGATAGTCAACTAATTTTTGTTTCATTTCATCAAATGGATCAGCAGTGGTAAAACCGATACTATCAATACCTATCGTATGTGCATAGTCAATTACATCTTGTTTTAATTGATTTAAATCCATTTATTCTTACACCCCACATTAAAAACATACATCCTACAGTTTAACACATTATTTCGTGTTAAGAGTATGCGCAAATTCAATTTTTATTACCAAAAATAAAAACCAAGCAAATAAGTAATTGTATTATCATAATTACTTAATCTACCTGGCTTTAACAAAAATTTATAATACTCTACTTAAGAAGTTTTTAGTTCTTTCATGTTGTTGTTGCTCAAATATTTCTTCCGGAGTACCTGATTCAACGATAACACCATCTGCCATAAATACTACTTTATCACTCACATCTCTAGCAAAATTCATTTCATGAGTTACAACAACCATTGTCATACCTTCTTTTGCAAGATCTTTCATAACTTTCAAAACATCACCAACCACTTCTGGGTCTAATGCTGAAGTAGGTTCGTCAAAAAGTAAAACTTCTGGATTCATGGCTAATGCTCTAGCAATAGCAACCCTCTGTTTTTGTCCACCTGACAATTGTGAAGGATATGCATCAGCTTTATCACTTAATCCTACTTTATCTAGTAATTCCTGAGCTTGTTCCTTTAAATTACTTTGCTTGTCTTTTTTTAATAAACTTGGGGCTAAAATGATATTATCTATTACTTTTTTATGTGGGAATAGGTTGAAGTTTTGAAATACCATCCCCATTTGTTGACGTAATTTTTCTAACTCTGTATTTTTACTCGTTAAGCTATGATCTTTAAATATAACCTCACCACTTGTAGGTGTTTCTAATAAATTCATACAACGCAGCAATGTACTTTTCCCACTACCTGAAGGTCCAATGATAGCTACAACTTCTCCCTGATTCACTGACATATCAATACCTTTTAAAACTTCATTTTTACCAAAAGTTTTATATAAATTTTTAATATTAATCACTAACTTTCATTCTCCCTTCAAAGAAATACATCACTCTAGATAGTGTGAATGTAAGTATAAAGTATAAGACTGCTGCCACTAATAATGGTGTGAATGGATCAAATGAAGCACCTTGTACTACTTGAGCGTTAAACATGATTTCACTTACACCTATTACAGAAACAATTGATGATTCTTTAATTACAGTTACAAATTCATTACCTAACGCTGGTAATATCTTTTTAATCGCTTGAGGTAATATAACTGTTTTCATAGTTTGACCGTAAGTAAGCCCTAAACTACGTGCAGCTTCCGTTTGTCCTTTATCTACCGCGTTAATTCCTGCTCTTATTATTTCGGCAATATAAGCAGAACAGTTAATTACAAGCGCAATCATACCGCAAATTAAAGCTGAAATATCTAAACCAAGCATCGCTGTGGTACCAAAATAAACTAAAAATACTTGTACTAACAATGGCGTACCTCTTAAAAATTCAATATAAGCTGAAGCTATCCATCTAAGTACTTTTATCTTACTAAGTTTTATTAATGCTATAATAGCTCCAAAAACAGTCCCTAATAACACTCCCACAATTGAAATTAAAATAGTGTTTTGAATACCTTTTAAGAAAAAGTTGCCATACTTGCTAAAGAAGTTACCATCATCTTTCTTCATTGCTTCTGCAGCTGAATCTTTATAATCTGCAATTAAGTTTTTATCCTTAACTTCTTTAATACTAGAATTTAATTTTTCCATTAATTTAGGAGCGTTTTTTGGTGCAGCAATTGCAGTACTTTTAGTTCCTTCATTAAATTTCACTCCATCAGCAAAAGTTAAATCTTTATTTTGTTTTAAATACGCTTCTGCCACTGGGCCTTCAATGACCATGCCGCTAACTTTTCCACTTTTTAATGACATGATGACTTCTGGAACTCTAGTCAGTGATTGAATTTGAGCATTTTCAATATCTGATTGAGCGATTTTTTCCTGTTGCGTTTGCTTTTGAACCCCTATTTTTTTATTAGTAAAATCATCAATAGTTTTTAAGTTATCAGTATCGGATTTTTTTATAATCATTTTTTGTTGAACCGTCATATAAGGATCAGAAAAGTCTACTTCCTTTTTACGTTCTGGTGTAGGTGTCATACCAGAAATAATTAAATCTACTTTCCCAGTTTTAATAGCTCCCAGTAAACTATCAAATTGCATATTTACAATTTTTAATTTTAAATCATTGTCCTTTGCTACTTTTTTAGCTAATTCAATATCTATTCCCGCGTATTCAGTTTTGCCATTAACATTATGTTCGAATTCATAAGGTGCATAATCCGCGGACAAACCGACTCTTAACTCACCACGCTCTTTTATTTTTTCCCATTGATCATCTTGCGCTTGTGCATGAGCTGTAGGGTTTATATAACTTATTATGGCACTAAAAATAATTATAAATACCATAAAGCTTTTTAATATGTATTTCATTTTCGTATCCCCTCTCTATAATATCAATTATTATACACAATAACGTAATATTATTCAACAGCAAATTTAAAAATTATTGTTATATCGCACTTCCTTTAATTAAAATAAATTATTATGCAAAAAATATGTATAAAAAAAGCGGTTAGAAATCAAAATTTTAGTAATGATTTCCTAAACCGCCCTATTAAGCACCTCAAAGAGTGATATAACATATACTTTCCTTTATTTTGGTATAGGTATAAGTATATGCAAAATTTAAATTATTTGTTTTAGTTTATAGCGTTTGATACGCCTATTGTCTCGGGATTTCGAATCTGTAAATTTCATCAGAATATTTACCAATGAATTTTTTACATAATTCATGTACAAAAAACGCTGATACAAAAGGTATGATAAAGTAACCAAAAACAAGTAGAATAATGTTGGTCGTCGGATCTCCATCCATACGATTAAATGCGTTTATTGGTCCTACAAGGCCTGTATATCCAAATCCAGCAGACATTGGTGTGCCATGTATACCTATGAAATAAGCAATCAAGCCACCAATTATACCGTTTATAGTTAATGGAACTGCAATAATTAAATGTTTAAAATAAACCGGTATCATCATTTTTGCAGCACCGATTATTAGAACTAAATTCACGCCAGCGCTATTAACTCTAATTGAACCAAATAAAAATGTTACACACGCAGCAACTATCCCCATATTTGCAGCCCCACTTCCTAATCCTGATAAACCTATGGCAGTTGCAATAGCTACAACAGATATTGGCGTTACCATTAATAATGAATAAGTAATACAAATTAATATCGACATTAACATTGGATTAAGTTCTGTAAACGAACTAACAAAATGCCCTAAACCTTTAGTAACATTTGATACGTAACTTAGCGTATATAATCCAATAACGCCACTTATTACAGGTATTAACACTGGTAAAATAATCATTTCTAATGAACCTAGTTTATCGCGTAATAATAAATATAAAAAACATGCAACAATAACGACGAGAATAGTGTTTATAATATCACCGATACCATTTAACACAAATCCTCCAGCTGTAATTTTCACGGCACCACTACCTAACATAGCAGAGACACCAACCATTGCAGCACCTGCACCATTAAACTTAAATTGATGTGCTGCCAAAACGCCAATGATAAATGCCATAAATGACTGAATTAATACTACAAGTTGATATATTGATTCTAGTAATTGATTACCATCTTTAAAAAACTTTAATAACTCTCCTAATAATGCATTAGGTAATAAAGCAATTACTACTCCTGCACCAACAGCTTGTAAAATATTACTAAAAAATTGTTTTCCATTTGATTCTGAACTTTTATACTTAACCATCAAATTATGTCCTCCAAATATAACATTAGACTAATAATATTACACATTGTATTAAACTACAATATTAACTTAAGCATAGTAATAATTAATTTTAAAGGTTCTATAAGTATAGAGATTTACAAAAAAACTTCTATATTAATAAAAGAAATGACATATGACTAAATTTAAAATACAATATTTAAATTTACTTCTATTTAAACTTAAAGAAAGTAAAAAAAAAAGAAACATCATTAAATGATGTTTCTAAAGTGTTAGTTATTTTATTAGTACCGGCGGTCGGGATCGAACCGACACTCCAAAAAGGAACGGGATTTTGAGTCCCGCGCGTCTGCCAATTCCGCCACGCCGGCTCAATAGCTCATACGAGACTATTTATTAATCATCATTTATATCTGTAAATATTATACAACTTCTAAATGGCATAAATACATTATATTACTAACTACATTTGTCGTCAATAGATTTATTAAATAAACCTGTAATTGCTAGGTTTAAGTACAATAATTTAAAATGTAAATTGTAAATTTTGTCACTATTCAACTTCAAAGCTTTAAGCATAATAACTTAGATAAATGTTAAAAATTAAGTAAAAGTTAAAATCTATAAAACATGAATTTCCTCTATATAATTATATAGAGGAATTAAAAAGATCAAAGTAAAATATTAATGCTAATCAGTTATGACTTCACTCTCAACTTCATGAATCATTTGTGTAATTTGATTATATTCATTCAAAACAGCAACTTTTGGGGCATGTGTAGAAAGCTCTTCTTCCTTCAGTTGAACATAACTCATAATGATTACCACATCATCCACTTCAACTAATCTAGAGGCCGCGCCATTCAAACAAATCTTACCACTACCTCGTTCACCTTCAATCACATATGTTTCAAACCTTGCCCCATTATTATTATTTACAATAGCTACTTTTTCATTAGGTAATATATCAACTGCTTCTAATAAATCTTTATCTATAGTAATACTACCTACATAGTTTAAATTTGATTCCGTAACTCTCGCTCTATGAATTTTTCCATTCATCATTGTTCTAATCATTATATACAATCTCCTACCACAAAATATTTATAATAATGTATGTTGTTTAAATTAATAGTACAAAATACTATTATGATTATTCATATTACCATATTATATAGAAATTGCTACAAATATTAGAATTTAAAATAAGATTACATGTTAAGACAAAAAAGATATAAAAAAACTTCCCATAAGGAAGAATAAATGGAGCGGAAGATAGGACTTACACCTATATCTCATTCCAGGAAGGAATGTGTTCTGAGAGTTGAACTACTCCCGCTTAATTATTAAATTATGGAGCGGAGGATAGGACTTACACCTACACCACGTTCCGGGAAGGAACGTATTCTGAAAGTTGAAATACCCCCGCTTAATTACTAAATTATGGAGCGGAAGATAGGACTTACACCTATACCTCATTCCGGGAAGGAATGTGTTCTGAGAGTTGAACTACTCCCGCTTAATTATTAAATTATGGAGCGGAAGATAGGACTTACACCTATACCACGTTCCGGGAAGGAACGTATTCTGAAAGTTGAAATACTCCCGCATTTTGATGAAGGCGGCAACCGGATTTGAACCGGTGATAAAGGTTTTGCAGACCTCTGCCTTACCACTTGGCTATGCCGCCAATAAAAAACTGGGCTAGCTGGATTCGAACCAGCGCGTGATGGAGTCAAAGTCCATTGCCTTACCGCTTGGCTATAGCCCATTAATATAGAGGGCGGATGATGGGAATCGAACCCACGAGTGTCGGAACCACAATCCGATGCGTTAACCACTTCGCCACAACCGCCATGGCAGGGGCAGTAGGAATCGAACCCACATCAAAGGTTTTGGAGACCTCTATTCTACCGTTGAAATATGCCCCTATTAAATTAAAAATAAATGGTGGAGGGGGGCAGATTCGAACTGCCGAACCCGAAGGAGCGGATTTACAGTCCGCCGCGTTTAGCCACTTCGCTACCCCTCCTAAGAATGGTGCCGGCCAGAGGACTTGAACCCCCAACCTACTGATTACAAGTCAGTTGCTCTACCAGTTGAGCTAGGCCGGCTTGCATAAAATGGTTCAGGACAGAATCGAACTGCCGACACATGGAGCTTCAATCCATTGCTCTACCAACTGAGCTACTGAACCATAATTAAAATGGCGGTCCCGATGGGATTCGAACCCACGATCTCCTGCGTGACAGGCAGGCGTGTTAACCGCTACACTACGGGACCTTTAAAAATTGCGGGAGGCGGATTTGAACCACCGACCTTCGGGTTATGAGCCCGACGAGCTACCGAACTGCTCCATCCCGCGATAATAATATTAATGGCGGAGGAAGAGGGATTCGAACCCCCGCGAGCCGTTAAGCTCCTGTCGGTTTTCAAGACCGATCCCTTCAGCCGGACTTGGGTATTCCTCCACAAATATTAGCTAAAATTAAATTATATTCAATTATGATAAAAATGGCGGAGGAAGAGGGATTCGAACCCCCGCGGGCCGTTAAGCCCCTGTCGGTTTTCAAGACCGATCCCTTCAGCCGGACTTGGGTATTCCTCCAAAATTATATGGACCTTGCAGGATTCGAACCTGCGACCGAACGGTTATGAGCCGTTAGCTCTGACCAACTGAGCTAAAGGTCCTAAATATAATTTACAACTAATAATTAGTGGCGGTGGAGGGGATCGAACCCCCGACCTCACGGGTATGAACCGTGCGCTCTAGCCAGCTGAGCTACACCGCCGTTGTATTTATGTTGTATTATTAAATATGGTGGAGACTAGCGGGATCGAACCGCTGACCTCCTGCGTGCAAAGCAGGCGCTCTCCCATCTGAGCTAAGCCCCCATATATATTTTAGGTTTATCGGGAAGACAGGATTCGAACCTGCGACCCCTTGGTCCCAAACCAAGTGCTCTACCAAGCTGAGCTACTTCCCGTAAATTAATGCGCCCAATAGGGGTCGAACCTATAACCTCTTGATTCGTAGTCAAGTACTCTATCCAGTTGAGCTATGGGCGCATAATTTTATAGGATTATGCCGAGGACCGGAATCGAACCGGTACGGTGATCTCTCACCGCAGGATTTTAAGTCCTGTGCGTCTGCCAGTTCCGCCACCCCGGCAAAAATAATGGAGCAGAAGACGGGATTCGAACCCGCGACCCCGACCTTGGCAAGGTCGTATTCTACCGCTGAACTACTTCTGCATATGCGGGTGAAGGGAGTCGAACCCCCACGCCGTAAGGCGCTAGATCCTAAGTCTAGTGCGTCTGCCAATTCCGCCACACCCGCGATATTAAAATAATGGTGAGCCATAGTGGGCTCGAACCACTGACCCTCTGATTAAAAGTCAGATGCTCTACCAACTGAGCTAATGGCTCTTTAAAATGGTGCCGGCCAGAGGACTTGAACCCCCAACCTACTGATTACAAGTCAGTTGCTCTACCAGTTGAGCTAGGCCGGCTATTAAAAGTAATAAATGGTGGAGGATGACGGGTTCGAACCGCCGACCCTCTGCTTGTAAGGCAGATGCTCTCCCAGCTGAGCTAATCCTCCATATAAATTGCCTGGCAACGTCCTACTCTTGCGGAACGTAAGTCCGACTACCATCGGCGCTAAAGAGCTTAACTTCTGTGTTCGGCATGGGAACAGGTGTGACCTCTTTGCCATTGTCACCAGACAATGAAATGTATGAAATTATACATTCAAAACTAGATAGTAAGTAAAATATGATTTAACCAAAACAAAACAATTTAAAATTTGATTAAGTCTTCGATCGATTAGTATTCGTCAGCTCCACATATCGCTATGCTTCCACCTCGAACCTATTAACCTCATCATCTTTGAGGGATCTTATAACCGAAGTTGGGAAATCTCATCTTGAGGGGGGCTTCATGCTTAGATGCTTTCAGCACTTATCCCGTCCATACATAGCTACCCAGCGATGCCGTTGGCACGACAACTGGTACACCAGAGGTATGTCCATCCCGGTCCTCTCGTACTAAGGACAGCTCCTCTCAAATTTCCTACGCCCACGACGGATAGGGACCGAACTGTCTCACGACGTTCTGAACCCAGCTCGCGTACCGCTTTAATGGGCGAACAGCCCAACCCTTGGGACCGACTACAGCCCCAGGATGCGATGAGCCGACATCGAGGTGCCAAACCTCCCCGTCGATGTGAACTCTTGGGGGAGATAAGCCTGTTATCCCCGGGGTAGCTTTTATCCGTTGAGCGATGGCCCTTCCATGCGGAACCACCGGATCACTAAGTCCGTCTTTCGACCCTGCTCGACTTGTAAGTCTCGCAGTCAAGCTTCCTTATGCCTTTACACTCTATGAATGATTTCCAACCATTCTGAGGAAACCTTTGAGCGCCTCCGTTACTCTTTAGGAGGCGACCGCCCCAGTCAAACTGCCCATCTGACACTGTCTCCCACCATGATAAATGGTGCGGGTTAGAAATCCAACACAGCGAGGGTAGTATCCCACCAACGCCTCCACGTAAGCTAGCGCTCACGTATCTCAGGCTCCTACCTATCCTGTACAAGCTGTGCCGAATTTCAATATCAGACTACAGTAAAGCTCCACGGGGTCTTTCCGTCCTGTCGCGGGTAACCTGCATCTTCACAGGTACTATGATTTCACCGAGTCTCTCGTTGAGACAGTGCCCAAATCGTTACGCCTTTCGTGCGGGTCGGAACTTACCCGACAAGGAATTTCGCTACCTTAGGACCGTTATAGTTACGGCCGCCGTTTACTGGGGCTTCGATTCGTAGCTTCGCAGAAGCTAACCACTCCTCTTAACCTTCCAGCACCGGGCAGGCGTCAGCCCCTATACATCACCTTACGGTTTAGCAGAGACCTGTGTTTTTGATAAACAGTCGCTTGGGCCTATTCACTGCGGCTCTCCTGGGCGTTAACCCTAAAGAGCACCCCTTCTCCCGAAGTTACGGGGTCATTTTGCCGAGTTCCTTAACGAGAGTTCGCTCGCTCACCTTAGAATTCTCATCTTGACTACCTGTGTCGGTTTGCGGTACGGGCACCACAATTCTAGCTAGAGGCTTTTCTCGGCAGTGTGAAATCAACGACTCGAGGAAACAATTTCCTCTCCCCATCACAGCTTGACCTTAAGAGTGCCGGATTTGCCTAACACTCAGTCTTACTGCTTGGACGTACAATCCAATAGTACGCTTCGCCTATCCTACTGCGTCCCCCCATCGCTTAAAACGAATTATGGTGGTACAGGAATATCAACCTGTTATCCATCGCCTACGCCTATCGGCCTCAGCTTAGGACCCGACTAACCCAGAGCGGACGAGCCTTCCTCTGGAAACCTTAGTCAATCGGTGGACGGGATTCTCACCCGTCTTTCGCTACTCACACCGGCATTCTCACTTCTAAGCGCTCCACATGTCCTTGCGATCATGCTTCAACGCCCTTAGAACGCTCTCCTACCATTGTCCTTACGGACAATCCACAGCTTCGGTAATATGTTTAGCCCCGGTACATTTTCGGCGCAGTGTCACTCGACTAGTGAGCTATTACGCACTCTTTAAATGATGGCTGCTTCTAAGCCAACATCCTAGTTGTCTGGGCAACGCCACATCCTTTTCCACTTAACATATATTTTGGGACCTTAGCTGGTGGTCTGGGCTGTTTCCCTTTCGAACACGGACCTTATCACCCGCGTTCTAACTCCCAAGTTAAATTGATTGGCATTCGGAGTTTGTCTGAATTCGGTAACCCGATAAGGGCCCCTCGTCCAAACAGTGCTCTACCTCCAATAATCATCACTTGAGGCTAGCCCTAAAGCTATTTCGGAGAGAACCAGCTATCTCCAGGTTCGATTGGAATTTCTCCGCTACCCACAACTCATCCGCTCACTTTTCAACGTAAGTCGGTTCGGTCCTCCATTCAGTGTTACCTGAACTTCAACCTGGTCATGGGTAGATCACCTGGTTTCGGGTCTACGACCAAATACTCAACGCCCTATTCAGACTCGCTTTCGCTACGGCTCCACATTCACTGCTTAACCTTGCATCAAATCGTAACTCGCCGGTTCATTCTACAAAAGGCACGCCATCACCCATTAACGGGCTCTGACTACTTGTAAGCACACGGTTTCAAGTTCTATTTCACTCCCCTTCCGGGGTACTTTTCACCTTTCCCTCACGGTACTGGTTCACTATCGGTCACTAGAGAGTATTTAGCCTTGGGAGATGGTCCTCCCGGATTCCGACGGAATTTCTCGTGTTCCGTCGTACTCAGGATCCACTCAAGAGTGAATAAACTTTCGACTACAGGATTATTACCTTCTTTGATTCATCTTTCCAGATGATTCGTCTAGTTTATTCTTTTGTAACTCCGTATAGAGTGTCCTACAACCCCAACAAGCAAGCTCGTTGGTTTGGGCTCTTCCCGTTTCGCTCGCCGCTACTCAGGGAATCGATTTTTCTTTCTCTTCCTGCGGGTACTAAGATGTTTCAGTTCTCCGCGTCTACCTTCAGATATGCTATGTATTCACATATCGATAACATGACATAACTCATGCTGGGTTTCCCCATTCGGAAATCTCTGGATCAAAGCTTACTTACAGCTCCCCAAAGCATATCGTCGTTAGTAACGTCCTTCATCGGCTTCTAGTGCCAAGGCATCCACCGTGCGCCCTTAATAACTTAATCTTTTTTGACTTTCAACACGAACAAGTCGGTTGAAAACCCAAAATGTTATTAATCTGTGAGTGTTCTTTCGAACACTAGCGATTATTTCTTTTTGAATTCAAAGCTTGTTAAAAAACTCTAATTCACTCGGTTTTGCTTGGTAAAATCATAAATTTTACTTACTTATCTAGTTTTCAATGTACAAATTTTATGGTGGAGACTAGCGGGATCGAACCGCTGACCTCCTGCGTGCAAAGCAGGCGCTCTCCCATCTGAGCTAAGCCCCCATAAAAATATTCAAATCTAATGGTGGGCCTAAGTGGACTCGAACCACCGACCTCACGCTTATCAGGCGTGCGCTCTAACCAGCTGAGCTATAGGCCCATTCCGATATGAATACTCTAATGAGCATTCAAAACTGAATACAATATGTCAATGTTATTCCTGTTTCATCTTCGTAAGAAGATGTTTCCGAATATATCCTTAGAAAGGAGGTGATCCAGCCGCACCTTCCGATACGGCTACCTTGTTACGACTTCACCCCAATCATTTGTCCCACCTTCGACGGCTAGCTCCATAAATGGTTACTCCACCGGCTTCGGGTGTTACAAACTCTCGTGGTGTGACGGGCGGTGTGTACAAGACCCGGGAACGTATTCACCGTAGCATGCTGATCTACGATTACTAGCGATTCCAGCTTCATGTAGTCGAGTTGCAGACTACAATCCGAACTGAGAACAACTTTATGGGATTTGCATGACCTCGCGGTTTAGCTGCCCTTTGTATTGTCCATTGTAGCACGTGTGTAGCCCAAATCATAAGGGGCATGATGATTTGACGTCATCCCCACCTTCCTCCGGTTTGTCACCGGCAGTCAACCTAGAGTGCCCAACTTAATGATGGCAACTAAGCTTAAGGGTTGCGCTCGTTGCGGGACTTAACCCAACATCTCACGACACGAGCTGACGACAACCATGCACCACCTGTCACTTTGTCCCCCGAAGGGGAAAGCTCTATCTCTAGAGTTTTCAAAGGATGTCAAGATTTGGTAAGGTTCTTCGCGTTGCTTCGAATTAAACCACATGCTCCACCGCTTGTGCGGGTCCCCGTCAATTCCTTTGAGTTTCAACCTTGCGGTCGTACTCCCCAGGCGGAGTGCTTAATGCGTTAGCTGCAGCACTAAGGGGCGGAAACCCCCTAACACTTAGCACTCATCGTTTACGGCGTGGACTACCAGGGTATCTAATCCTGTTTGATCCCCACGCTTTCGCACATCAGCGTCAGTTACAGACCAGAAAGTCGCCTTCGCCACTGGTGTTCCTCCATATCTCTGCGCATTTCACCGCTACACATGGAATTCCACTTTCCTCTTCTGCACTCAAGTTTCCCAGTTTCCAATGACCCTCCACGGTTGAGCCGTGGGCTTTCACATCAGACTTAAGAAACCGCCTACGCGCGCTTTACGCCCAATAATTCCGGATAACGCTTGCCACCTACGTATTACCGCGGCTGCTGGCACGTAGTTAGCCGTGGCTTTCTGATTAGGTACCGTCAAGACGTGCACAGTTACTTACACATTTGTTCTTCCCTAATAACAGAGTTTTACGAGCCGAAACCCTTCATCACTCACGCGGCGTTGCTCCGTCAGGCTTTCGCCCATTGCGGAAGATTCCCTACTGCTGCCTCCCGTAGGAGTCTGGACCGTGTCTCAGTTCCAGTGTGGCCGATCACCCTCTCAGGTCGGCTACGTATCGTCGCCTTGGTAAGCCGTTACCTTACCAACTAGCTAATACGGCGCGGGTCCATCTATAAGTGATAGCAAAACCATCTTTCACTTTAGAACCATGCGGTTCCAAATGTTATCCGGTATTAGCTCCGGTTTCCCGAAGTTATCCCAGTCTTATAGGTAGGTTACCCACGTGTTACTCACCCGTCCGCCGCTAACGTCAAAGGAGCAAGCTCCTTATCTGTTCGCTCGACTTGCATGTATTAGGCACGCCGCCAGCGTTCATCCTGAGCCAGGATCAAACTCTCCATAAATGAATTATGATGTTTGATTAGCTCATAAAATACTAATTTGTGTTATCTCTAACACTTGTTTTGAACCAACAATTTAATGTTGTATTCGGAATTAACGTTGACATATTGCAATTCAGTTTTCAATGTTCATTAATGTGTTACAAGAAATTATTTTATCATTAAGTTTTTGTTAAGTCAATGATAAATTTTTAATTTTTTCGTTAAGTTTGTTTCGTTTTCCTCAACTCAACATTTACTATTATATAACTTACAAATGATATTCACAAGCGTTAATTTTACACTTTTTAAAATTCATTTTGTTTCAATTGATGTTGCAATGCGTCTTGTTTTGACGACTTTTATATAGTATCAAGATTATTCCATATCGTCAATAATTATTGCGAATCTTTTTAGTTGAATTTTACCTTTATATTCACTATTTAGTAAATAGATGTACAGGTTTTTAAAATGGTGTAATAACATTGTATAACTAATTACACATTTTGTTGTAATTTCTCATCCTCCTAGTAAGTAAATGTATTTTTATATACGATCTATCTCCTATATTTTAAATAATCATATATTTTTAATAATACTTGTTTCTACTTATAGAAAGAATTGAAAATAAAAAGAAACCGAGATATCAGATATCTCGGTTTCTAGCTTTGTACAAGACAACAACTAACTGGTACAAGTTGAACTTATTTAACAGTCCATTTAATTGATAAACAATTAGAAGCTTAAAGATGCTAAATATCAATTTCAAACATAATTAGTTTTCTCTGTGCATAAAAAGTAAATTATTTCCATAATATGTTTACTTACTTTCAATTTAGTTTCTTCATAGCTATTAAATTAATCATTACTTCAACTATGGTTACGATTATTCTTCTTTATCTTGGCAATCTTTGCATAAACCATAAATTTCCATACGATGATGCGTTACATTAAAGTCTGTTACGTGTTGGGCTAATTGTTCTACCTCATCTAGTTGTGGATAATGAAAGTCTACGATTTTACCACAATCTTCACATATAACATGGTAGTGATTGTGTGTACTGAAATCAAAACGGCTTGATGAATCTCCATACGGTAATTCTTTAACTATCCCTATTTCTTTGAAGACACGTAAATTATTATATATAGTAGCAACACTTATATTTGGAAAATCAGGTGAAAGTGCTTGATAAATTTCATCGGCTGTAGGATGTGACTCTGAAGCAATTAAGAATTTAAGAATTGCTTGTCTTTGTGGAGTTATTCTCACGCCATTATTTCTTAAAGATGCAATTGAATCTTCTAGTTGATGTTCAACTGTTTCCATCTCTGCACTCATTTCCCTCACCATCTTTCTATTTAAGAATTATTATTACTTAATATTAATATAACTGTTAAATTAGGGAAATGTCAATATTCTTAGTCTAAACTCGTTAATATCCACTCTTTGGATCAACCAAATTCTCAATTAGCTTATTATTATTGAGAATAGATGTTAGGTTTTCAATAAAAATCTCTGTTACTTCTGCTTTGTTTTCTGAGTTATTACCAGTAATATGAGCTGTAATTGTAACATTCTCTAATTCATATAGTGGGTTTTCAGAAGTTAATGGTTCATTTTCAAATACATCTAAATATGCATGTCTAATCAATTTTTCATTTAAAACTTCAACTAAAACTTCTTCTTTTACGATAGTTCCCCTACCTACATTAATAAATAATGCTTCGTTTTTCATCAATTCAAAATGATTTTTTGTGAGTAGATGTATTGTTTCATTTGTTTCGGGGAGTGTGTTAACAATAATATCCGCTTCAGATATAACTTTCTTTAAATCTTTAATAGCATATGTTTTACTAAAGCCATCTACATCATGAGCACTTGTATTTATCCCAAGTACTTCCATATTCATAGTATTAGCTATTTTAGCGGTATTTTGTGCGATACTGCCTGTACCTAGAAATAATATACGTTGGCCACTTAATCTTTTACCACTCATTTTTGAATCATAATGCTTATTAATTTGATTTAAATAGGAAGTTCTCATTTTTTTATAATCATCTAAGATATATGCAAAGATAAACTCTGACATCTGTTTTGCATGTACACCTTTACCATTTGTAAGTTTTATATTATTTTCGTCAATAAATTTTAACGGAAGTATATTGACACCTGTAGAGTACCAGGCTATCCATTTTAAATTTGGACAATCACTTAAAAATGCAGCATCTAAGTCACTATCGTAACCAAACAATATATCTAAAGTTTGTTTATCTTCAGCATTGATGCTAGAAACACCCTTTGTAAATACAAAGTCGACATTGGGAAAGCGTTCAATTAAATCGGTTTCTAGATCATCCATCCTCATTAAGCTTACAGCTTTCATTTTAAATCACCCCAATATATCTTTTAGTTCTTCTATTTGAGTTTTCACTTTAACTTTATTAATCACATCTATAATAATCCCATTTTCATCTAAAACAAAAGTAGTTCTTACAATACCCATAGACTCTTTACCAAAAGATTTCTTCAATTGGTATACACCAACTTCTTCAGAAAGCTTATAATCTTCGTCTACCAATAAATCAAAATTCAACTCTAACTTATTACTAAAATTTTGGTGTTTCTTTTTACTATCTCCACTAATTCCATAAACATTTACATTTAATTCATTGAACATTTCAAGGTTGTCTCTAAAATCACAAGCTTCTGTAGTACATGTGGGTGTATTATCCCTCGGGTAAAAATAAAGCACAGCCTTTTTACCTTTAATACTTTCATTTGATATTAACTCACCATTCTGGTTTTCTAATTCAAATTTTGGAAACTGA
Organism: Staphylococcus sp. mip270_02; assembly: GCF_054031535.1. NCBI lineage: Bacteria > Bacillati > Bacillota > Bacilli > Caryophanales > Staphylococcaceae > Staphylococcus > Staphylococcus sp. mip270_02. The sequence continues at coordinate 1,425,761 of NZ_CM132934.1, read as the reverse complement.
CTTCCTTTTTTTAACATTTCATTCACCCTATTTCTTTTTATTCTTTAATTTATGATACGATAATAGACGCAAATATTAAATAAAAAGAGGTTGATAACTATGAAATTTACTGAAAGTGAAAATCTTCAGAAATTATCTGATGAATATATTTTAGGTGGTGTTAATTCACCTTCACGTTCATATAAAGCAGTTGGCGGTGGTGCACCAGTAATGATGCGTTCTGGACAAGGCGCATATCTTTATGATGTAGATGGAAACAAATATATTGATTACTTACAAGCATATGGTCCTATTATCACTGGGCATGCTCACCCACATATTACTAAAGCGATTCAAGAACAAGCAGCATTAGGCGTGTTATATGGGACGCCTACTGAATTAGAAATTGAATTCGCCAAGAAATTACGTGGAGCAATTCCTTCATTAGAGAAAATTAGGTTTGTTAACTCTGGTACCGAAGCTGTAATGACTACTATACGTGTTGCACGTGCTTATACCAATCGAACAAAAATCATCAAGTTTGCCGGACAATATCACGGACACTCAGATTTAGTATTAGTAGCTGCTGGTAGCGGTCCATCACAATTAGGCTCTCCTGATTCTGCTGGTGTACCTTTAAGTGTTGCTCAAGAGGTTATTACTGTGCCTTACAATGATATTGACGCTTACAAAGAAGCTATAGATTATTGGGGCGACGAAATTGCTGCAGTTCTTGTTGAACCGGTTGTCGGAAATTTTGGTATGGTGAAACCACAACCCAACTTCTTAGAACAAGTGAATGAAATATCACATAACAATGGTAGTTTAGTAATATATGATGAAGTGATAACTGCGTTTAGATTCCATTTTGGCGGAGCTCAAGATTTGTATAACGTTTATCCTGATTTAACTGCGTTTGGCAAAATTATCGGAGGCGGTCTACCAATTGGTGGATACGGTGGTAAACAAGACATCATGGAACAAGTTGCCCCATTGGGACCTGCATATCAAGCTGGTACGATGGCTGGAAATCCTTTATCTATGAAAGCAGGTATTGCGTTATTAGAAGTACTAGAACAAGAAGGTGTTTATGAAAAATTAGATTACTTAGGTAAACGTTTAGAAGATGGCCTTCTTTCATTAATAGAAAAGCATAATATCACAGCGACAGTTAATAGAGTATATGGTGCTTTGACACTCTATTTTACAGAAGAAACTGTAGTCCACTATGATCAGGCGGAAAATTCTGACGGAGAGGCATTCGCTAAATTCTTTAAATTGATGCTAAATCAAGGTATAAACCTAGCACCTTCTAAATTCGAAGCTTGGTTCTTAACAACGGAACATACTGAAGAAGAAATAGATATAACATTAAAAGCAGCTGATTACGCTTTTAGTCAAATGAAATAAACTTGAATTTTAGCTCCAATCATTGTATAACAAGTATAAATACATTTATTAAGGAGCGGTACATTTGAAATTAGGAGCCCGTATTCTCAAGACAGGTATAGCCATTATACTTGCTTTGTTTATCGCTTCTCTATTACCTGATGAAGCTGGTTTAAAAGCAATCGCTGGAGTCAGTGCAGTCGTTGCTATGCAACCAAGCGTTTTTCGATCTATAAAAACTGTTTCTGACCAAGCGCTTGGTAATGTCGTTGGCGCATTACTTGCTGTAGCAATGGTTACGGTATTTGGAGATAACGTCATAATTATGGGTGTTACTGTCATACTTTTAATTGCTATACTTTTCCGTTTCAATTTAGCACATGTTGCTACATTAGCGAGTGTTACAGCGTTAATTATTATGGGACAGCACTCAGGAGATTTTTATGTTTCTGCATTTTATAGATTTGTACTAGTTATGATTGGTGTAATTAGTTCTTCAACAGTTAATCTATTATTCTTACCACCAAAATTTGAATCGAAAATTTATTACAACTCCTTGAATATATGTTCTGATATTTTTGTATGGTTTAAACTCGTATTGAACGATACATCAGAATATCATCATATTAAAGAAGATAGAGGTGTAATAAGCGGTCGTATTAAGAGACTTGAACAAACATTTAGTTATTATGAAGAAGAACGACCATTTACTAAAAAACAAGTATATGCGCAAAATCGTAAAAAGATTCTTTTTAAAGAAGTCGTCCGCAGTACTCGTCATGCATATGAGGTACTAAAAAAAATGAATCGCTATCAAAACGATTTACACAATTTAAATCATGAGTTATTACTACAAATTAAATTAGAACTAGATACACTAATTGCATATCATGAACAAATATTTATAAGTCTATCTAAAAAAGCTAAATATGATGTCAGTCAATTTGATAGTCAAATAGAGAATCCACAGAAAAAAGAACTTATGGATGCTTTCCAAAAAGAAATAATTAAAAACCCATATCAAACGGTATACTCCTATGCTAATATTATGCAAATTATATCTGCTATAGAAGAATATCGCTATACACTAGAACACTTAGACAGATTACGCATCAGTTTCTTCTCATATCATAATAACGATAATGAAATTGATATTTTAGATGAAGATTTCGATTTATAAAAAAAGCCCAAGGTTGTGTTATTACAACAACCTCGGGCTTTTTTATATCATTTATTTAAATCAGCAGCAGAAAAGTAGCATTTTATAGATTTTGTATACTATAAAGGTGTTCATAAGCACCTCTTTTAGCTAATAACGCTTCATGTGTGCCTATTTCGACAATCTCTCCGTTTTCAACTACCACAATTTTATCAGCATGCGTAATAGTTGAAAGTCTATGTGCCACTATCAATGTCGTACGATTTTCACTTAAAATATTTAATGCATCCTGTATAATAGATTCACTCTCTAAATCTAATGCACTTGTAGCTTCATCTAAAATAATAATAGGTGGGTTGTTTAAGAAAATACGAGCGATAGATACGCGTTGCTTCTGCCCTCCGGAAAGTTTTACGCCTCTTTCTCCAACTTCTGTATCATAGCCTTCAGATAATTCCATGATAAAGTCATGAGCGTTTGCCATTTTGGCAGCTTTTATTACTTCTTCATCTGTGGCATCAGGACGACCTAATAAGATATTCTCTTTTATTGTATCTGAAAACAAGATGTTATCTTGTTGGACTAAACCTATTTGATTTCTTAAACTTCCAGTTAAATATGATTTGATGTTGGTTCCATCAATTTTTATTTCACCATCTGTTACATCGTAGAACCTTGGAATCAAATTGATTAAAGTAGATTTTCCTCCACCACTCATACCAACAAATGCCACAGTTTCACCTTGATTAATTTCTAAATTTATATTATTTAAAATTGTTGACTCTTCTGAGTTATATTTAAAACTTACATCATTTAACTCTATATGACCTTTATTAATTTCAATTGGTAATGCACCTTTTTTATTTTTAATGTCATAACCTTCATCCATTAATTGGAAAACACGGTCCATTGAAGCAAAACTTTGTGTCAATGTTGTAAATGAAGATACAAGTCTACGTAACGGACCAAATAATTGTTCTAAATAGCCGACAAATGCAGCCAATGTCCCAACAGTTATTGAGCCATTGATAGCTAAAAATGCACCTGAGCCAATAACAATTAACGGCCCTATATCAGTTACTGTATTAATCGCTGAGAAGGAGTAAGCATTCCAACGTGTATGATTAAATGCTCTTTGCAAGAAATTACGGTTATGTTTATCAAAATTTTGCGCTTCATTATCTTCAATGGCAAAACTTTTAATAACAGACATACCTTGTACACGCTCATGTAAAAAACCTTGAACTTCCGCTAATGCTTGTGATCTCTTTCTAGTTAAACTTCTTAAACGACCGAAGAAAAAGTAAACAGTTAGTATATACACCGGGAAAATCACAAGTGCTGCTAGTGTTAATTTAACATCTAAGAAAAACATAATGGAAAGTGCAATCACAATGGTGATACAGTCCAACCAAATATTCATCAATCCTGTTAAAATAAAATCTTTTGTTTGCTCGACATCATTGATTACTCTAGATATAACCTGTCCTGCTTGGTTATTTGCATAAAATCTAGCACTTAATGCTTGTAAATGGTTATAAAGTCTTCTGCGTATATCATATAAAATCTTATTGCTTGTCCACTGTGCTAAATATTGTCTTAAAAATTCAATTGGTGGTCGTACAATTACAAAAATAAACACTGCAATCCCCAAAGCAATAGCTAATCTTGTAAATTTCTCTTCTACCGAAATTGAATTATTATTAATAATATCGTCAATAACGTATTTTATTAATAATGGAATCAACATCGGAATCCCAAATTTTAAAATACCAACAAGTATCGTAGCAATGATTCGCCATTTATATGGTTTTACAAATTGTAAATATCTACGAATCATATATTTCATTCCTCCCCCAAACTTGATAGCAAATGAAACAGCCTACATTGAGCTATCAACGAGGCTGTAGTAAACGCGTTATCTTGGTTTGTTTATCATTTCATTCGCGCGCATACGATTATTTATATCAAACATGTTTTGCCATGCCTAAATAGCTCATACGCATATCACTATAAATGATAATGTAATTAAAAACATTAAATGTGCTTAATAATTTCTAATTTTTTTATATCGTTCACGCCAAACTTTTATAAAATCGGGAGCAAACGGACCTTTCTTCTGTTCAATCCATTGTTGTAAAATATCAACATTACGTCTTAAAATCACATCGATATCTGAAGAATAATTCATTTGTCTCATATGCTGTTCATACTCATCTTCATCTAATAAATGATACTTACCGTTTGGATAAACTTTAATATCTAAATCATAGTCAATGTATTTTAACGCCTCTTCATCACAAACAAACGGTGATGACAAGTTACAATAATAATACACACCATCTTCTCTAAACATACATATAACATTAAACCAATATTCAGAATGGAAATAAACAATTGCTGGTTCTCTAGTTATCCATGTGCGACTATCACTTTCAGTAACAAGCGTATGATCATTTCCACCAATTACAACATGTTCCGTACCTTTTAATATAGTAGTTTCAGACCAAACACGATGTATATTACCATCATGTTTATAACTTTGAATCTTAATTGTCTGACCTTCTTTAGGTATGGATTCTTTTACCATGCTCCACACCACCTTTTCTTAATTTCACAATATAAATTATAACATAAGTATGGATTCAACAACGAGTCTAACCATGTGTTGAAATGAATTTAAATATTTTCGACATACTCACAGGAAAATTAAACAATTCTTTCTCATTAACGTGCATCCATGTCATATTTTCAGGCAAATTAACATCCATTTTATTAATTACTTTATCCGCTAAGTATACTTCAATATCCCATGTAATATGAGTAAATTGATGTTTCAATTTATAAATAGGTGCTTGGGAAAATTGAAGATTTGTATTTAGTTTCGTATTAATATTTTCTGCTTCATCCGCCTCATACATTGGAAATTCCCACATATTATTTAACAATTTCTGCATTCTTTTTTCTATTAGTAATTGATCATCTTCATTTCTAACAATGTATACATGTTGCTTTACATGTTTCTTTTTAATTTTTGTTGTTTTTACAGGCAAGTCCTCGACAGTCCCTTTTTCAAATGCTTCACAATTCTCTTGTACAGGACAAAATAAACACAGTGGATTTTTAGGGGCGCAAACTAAAGCTCCTAATTCCATCATAGCCTGATTAAATGTACCAGAATCTTGTTCAACATATGGTTGTAATTCTTTTTCATATGCTTTTCTTGTTGATTGCAATTTAATATCTTTAGTATCATTATTTAACCTTGACCATACTCTAAAGACATTACCGTCTACAGTTGCTAAAGGTAAATTAAATGCAATACTCATCACTGCGGCTTGTGTATACGGTCCCACGCCCTTCAATTCACCAAATACTTCTGGTGAATTAGGCACTTGTCCACGATAGTTTTCATGGACGTCTTTAATTGCAGTATGAAAATTTCTCGCTCTACTATAATAACCTAAACCTTCCCAATACTTTAGCACTTCATCTTCTTCTGCATTACTTAAATCTTCAATTGTAGGAAAACGGTTAATAAATCTATGATAATAATCTATAACTGTTTTTACTTGTGTTTGTTGCAACATGACTTCACTTAACCAGATATAATAAGGATTTGAAGTTTCTCTCCATGGCATTTCACGTTGATTGGTTTCAAACCATGTTACAAGATTGTTTTTAAATTTCTGTTCATTAAACATTTTCCACATCTCTTTCTTTAGTTTAGTAAAAGTTTTTTATGATTAACATAGTATGTTATTTTTAAAATTATGCATATTCGATTATAATGAATATAATATTGACATGAAAAGAGTGAATACTTATGGATACAGGAACACATATAGTCATGGGTATCGGACTCACTGCATTAGCTACCCAAGACCCAGCTATGGCTGGTTCTTTTGCAGCAACAGCTACAACGTTAGTAGTTGGTTCATTAATACCTGATGGTGACACGGTTTTTAAATTAAAAGATAATGCTACTTATATATCCAATCATAGAGGGATAACACATTCAATACCTTTTACAATTCTATGGCCTTTATTAATCACACTTTTCATTTTCACATTTTTTAAAAATGTAGATACCACACATGTTTGGTTATGGGCTCAACTTGCTGTATTTCTTCATGTATTTGTTGATATCTTCAATTCTTATGGTACGCAAGCCCTTAGACCCATTACTAATAAATGGATTCAGTTAAGCGTAATCAATACTTTTGATCCTATTATTTTCATATTATGGTGCGTAGGAATATTATTTTGGCTAATTGGTATCCATCCATATGTCGCTTTCTTCCCTATCATCGCTATTCTTGTAGTATATTATATGATACGTTTTAGAATGCAAGCGATAATTAAACAACAAGCATTGAAACAAATCAAGCAAGAACATAATCCTGTAAAAGTTTTTGTAGCACCAACTATTCGTTTTATGCAATGGCGCGTTGCTATTCAAACTGAAAAACACGATTATGTAGGAAGAAGTTATGGACGTAATATAGTCTTCAGTGATAAAGGTAAACGGCAGTCATTTCCTAATGATGATTTAATGCAATATGTAAAAAATGATAAAAACATAAGAACTTTCCTTAATTTTTCCTCTATTTATCGTTGGCAAGCCAAAAAATTAGAGGATGGTACTACTGAAATAAGGCTAGTTGATTTACGCTATTTAAAAAATGGTCACTATTCTTTTGTTGCTATTGCTCACTTAGATAAAAATATGCAGATAGACCATTCATACATTGGTTGGGTATTTAGCGAAGATAAATTACAACGTAAATTATTTGCAAAGTAAAAATCAATATTTCATTAATAAAACTGGAGGCACACGTTATTTTTTAACGGTTGCCTCCAGTTTTCTGTTTCATTTACAAATATTATTTTTAAAACAACGAAAATAATACTTTAAATTAGAAATCATTTATAATTTGAATTTTTCATACTATTAAGGTTATACATTTAATATTCTGGTGTATGTTGTTCTTCTTCATTTTGTTGGTTTTCTTGTGTTGTCTCTTCCTTATTTGAAAGTGATTCCGCGTAAACATATTTTTTATATGCTATTATTCTATACAATGCATAGATAAATACACACATAATTGCTAAAAACAAAACAAAATATAAATGATATGGAATATTATTCAAACTCAATGCGCCTAACACTACAGATTGTGAAATACCTTCAACCAAATAGAACAAAGGGTTCAACATTAAAATATGCGACCATATAGAGGTGTCACTATTAGGAATAAAAATAATTGGTACAGTAAAGAACATAATGAATGTAACAACATAGAATATGATATCAACTTTACTTTGTATGATTGAAATTAAACCTAAAAGAGTAGATATAACTACTATAAACAGCATAGTCATAACAACATAAAATAATGCCGAATAAATAGAACTTTCAATATTAACAGGCGTTGCTAAGATAATAATTATGAGTGTAATAAACATAGTTATACTTGTAACAATCGCAATAAGAACATTTTGGTAAATAGGGTTTAAATTAAATAATTTCACTATAAAATAATCGTCTTTAAATGTGTTATAGCTTTGGTATATCGCAACCCAAATAAACACAAAACAGACTAATGAAGATAATCTAAAATAACCACGTGCTTGCTTAATTTCTTCAGTACCACTTAAATGAAATATCAACATCATTATAAGTAACATAGCAATGCTTACCATAAACGGTATTACTAACCACATCCACTTTGACTTCAAACGATGATATGCATGTTTCATTAAATATGGCGTATTTTTAAAATAGCTAATCATACTATCAATCATCTTTTACACCTACAATTCAATATAAATCCATTTATTATTCTTTAAATCTGCCATGAAAAAACCATCGCCTGATTTAGTAATCCAGAAATTATTTTCAATATCAAATTTATCTTTCAATTCTTTTTTATCTTTAATAGGGAAAGTGAAACCAGTTAATTTATTTTGATCGTCAAAAATCATAGCAATTGGTTGTTGTACAATTGGTACATTAAAGCGATTATCTTTCCCGTTTTCAGGTACAAGTGAGTCTGTTACTTTATTATGCTTTTTATGCAAATGACTGTTAAAAAACTCATTGTAATTACTATAATTTGTATGCATATACGGTGATAATGATTTCAAGCTATGCTCTTCAAATAATCCCGCTGGGTCAAAATAGCGTAATTTATTTTTGGCAATTTTATAATTGGTATTATCTACAACAACACGGTAGTTTTTAGAATTTTCACCAGTGATAGTGACGAATGAATATTGATCTGCATTCATTTTCTTACCATTTTTCATGTTCTCTAAATTAACAGCATCATTTAATACAATGCCATACGCCAATTTCTCTTCATATGGATTTTTCTGTTGATTTTGAATAGAAGCCTGGTCTTGATTTTCACCAATCTCAAGTTTACCTAAATCATTAAACATCAATAATGCCATAAATAACAGACCCATAAAGAAAACCGTAAACAAAGTCCAAAAACGAACCAATGCAACAGGTGGCTTCGCATGTTTATAACGTTCAATTCTTCTAAAATTGTAAGTCAATTCTGGAATTCTTGTTCTACTTTTTTTCCAGTCCACATCAAAATTATCTTTCTCTTCTTCACTCTTTAATGATTGTCTATCCTTTTCATGTTCTTTAAACATAGGCAATACTTGTTTGATTGAACCTTCCATTCTTAATTGTCCGTGAGAAATCCATGCTAAATAATTACTAGCTCTTGAAATACGATTTATATCATCATCTATCATAACTATTGTTAAGTTATTATTTATGTATTCATCTGTTAATTCAATTGCTTTTTCAAAATAACTTTCATCCAAATTATGTAAGATTTGATTCATGATAATAATGCTAGCTTTAGACGTTCTAGCTAACGTAAATTGCAATTGAGCATACTGTTGATCGGTTAGAGAGTTAATTGGTGCATTTGTTACATCATGAAGATGTGAAAACTTTATTATTTGTTCTACTTTATGTTCAGAAGTGTTGTATTGGAATAATGTAATTGCATTTTTTACATAATCACTTACCGATAAAGATAACAACGATTTATCTTCGATATCCGCGAAAAACATATCTGTCTTTCTCACAACTTTACCCTTATCTGGTTTGATTTCACCACTCAACAAACGACCTATCAATGATTTAGAGGAATCGATTTCACCAATTATACCTAAGGCTTCACCTTGATAGATATGTAGGTTAATATTATTCAATTCTATATCTTCTGCATCATAACCAAAGGGTTGATACCATTTTTTGGATTTTCTATTTCTATAATAATGCGTTACATTCAGTAACTTTAATATAATTGAACTACCCATCCTATCTTCATCCTTCTATAATTTTAATAATGCAATAGGTAAACCTTCTTCAGGTTCTGCACTTTTAATTCTAAAGCCCCATGCAAATACACCTTTTAATCTTTCAACTTTAAAATAGTTTCCTGTACCATCATTTAATTTGTATATTTTTCCTAGTTCAATTTTTGTTCTATCAACTAAGTAGCTTTCTGCAATTATAACTTTACTTTGATAGACATCATATTCATTTAAAATACCATTCATTTCTGCTTTTCTCATTTTTTCTTTGTAACCTTGAATTTCGTGACGTAATTCTATTTCACTCATTTCACTCAATTTCTTCTGTTCCATCGACAATACCACTCTCTTCTAATTTACCTTTAATTTTATCATATTTATAGCCTTTTCTCATGAGACCTTCAATCGTTTTATTAATCAATTTTCTGCCCGAATATTTTCTAGACTGTTTGTTATATACTTTCTCTAATTCTTGTTGTAATAAACCATCTAATTCTTCTTCTGGCTGAGAAAAATCCAATTCATCTATAACTTCTTTAATTTTTTCAAATGAGTATCCTTTTTGCATTAATGACTGAGTTAATTTTTCTTTTCTCTTTACTACTGGACCTTTTTTTTGCTTTAAAATCTTATTCGCTACTTTAACAACCGCTTCTAATGGTTGTTCTGCTTCATATTTGTCTACATAATCATCTATGATAATTTGCTCGACACCAGCTTCACGTAATTTTTCTTTGAATATACCTGGACCTTTGTCAGTAGTTAAAATCATAGTGTTTTTTAAGCTATTAGCGTAATCGTTATGGTCAATCAAACGTTGATCATGACAGTATTCTATTACCTTTGCTATTACAGATTCTGAAACTTCTTTTTTTTGTAAATGTTGTATAACTTCATGATCTGTTCTTTTCCGATAAGATATATATTGAATCGCTGTATTTACAGCTTGTCTATATTGATCATAATTTTGAATTTTTTCCATATCTTGCGCTTCGACAATTTGGCCTTTTTTTAAATTGAAATGAATATACGTGTCCATATCTATACCCATTTCAAATTCGCCATCTAAATATAAATTAAAGCGCTCTTTATTCTTTTTCTGAACTTCTATTTTAGTAATTTTAGGCATAATCCTCACTCCACTTATTAGGATAACTTATATTGTTTATTAATGGAATTATAGTGTCTAGCATATTTAAAATTAATTTTAATTCATAATATGTATTACTAAATTATAACATTAATAACGTAAAAAATTTTATGAATATATCATAAATTCAAACGAATATTAGTACGAACAACATAAAACAGTTTGCATATACTTTCTCCAAAATATAGAAAAGCAGCAATATGATATCCTTTTGGTACTAGTTATCATATTGCTGCTTTATTTAGTTAAACACCTAATTCTTGTATAGCATTTTCATATTGTTCATTTGTTATATAATCTTGTTGCTTCATTTTTTCCAAATCTGTTTTAACTCGATTAATAAAATTCCCTGACATATCATTTATGTCATACACACTTGGTGCATTAATTTTACTTGCTAAGATCGCGCTTTGTAAAACTGATATTTGTGGTAAATTAGGGTTGTTCTTATCTGTTGTTACCCCAAAATAATGATTCGCTGCAGATTCTACAGTATACTGATTGCTACCAAAATATATATTATTCATATAAAAACTTAACACTTCATTTTTATCATAATTTTTTTCTACTCTATGAGCGACAAATAATTCTTTGACTTTCCTAGTAAAAGACTGTTCATTATCGTAGTAATAATTTTTCACTACTTGTTGGGTGATGGTACTTCCACCTTGAACACTTTTATCGCTTAGTGTTGAAAAAAGTGCCCTTGAAGTTCCTTTGAAATCAAATCCATGATGCTTATAAAATCGTTCATCTTCCATAGCAATAAATGCGCCTTTTGTATAATCAGGCATATTTGAAGCAGAAACAAAGCTTTCTTTGTCTTCAATTGTTTTTAATTCATCAACATCTGCTCGTAAAGACAGAGCATACATTGCACCTATAAAAACCCCTATTATGAGAATAATTGGCATTAATAGTTTAAATAACAACCCGATGCCTTTTTTCTTTTTCTTTGGCTTACTAACAGGTTGTGAGTAAGTATTGTGGTGCGGTATATTCGAACCTTTTGCTTTATATTGTTTATTTTCTTTATATCGATCGCTTCTTTTCATGCGGTAGCTCCTTTATGTTGCTCTCATATCATTATAAGTGAGTTTATCAATAGTTTAAATGTTTATCTAGAGCTAATTGTAAAAATCAGTCCAAGGGTGTATGCCATACTCAACATGAAGTTTTACATTATAACTAAGCCACATAAAATAACTTACATTTCCATAAAAAAACTGGAAAAACAGAGACACTTACATATTATTTCATGATAAATTAAAAAATATCACTTATTAATATGCGTTATCATATGTTTTTCCAGTAATGGAAAATTAAACCACTATTTTATTTAATTAGTGTTACTCTTAGTCGTTAAGTTGATTCACAATCTCTCTATTAAAATCATCTAAATCATCTGGTGTACGACTTGTAACGATATTTTTATCTACCACTACAGATTCGTCGACAACTTGTGCTCCGGCATTAGCCAAATCTTTACGGACGTTTAATACTGCAGTTAGTGTACGACCATTTAAGTCATCAGTATCTATTAGAATTTGTGGTCCGTGGCAAATTGCAAAGGTTGGAACATCATTTTTAGTAAAGTATTTCGCAAATGTGCCATATCTACCTTCAGAATCTCCACGCAAGTGATCAGGTGAAAATCCACCAGGAATTAATAATCCATCATAATCTTCAGGATTAGCATCTGCAATACTCAAATCTACTGTAACTTTTTCACCGTGTTTACCGACTACTTCACTATTTGCTTCATCGCCAATTACAACTGTTTCATGTCCTGCTTCTTCAATTGCTTCTTTAGGACTTGTTAATTCGCTATCTTCAAATTCATTCGTTACTATGATCGCTACTTTTTTCGCCATGTATAATCACCTTTCTCTATTTAAGTTCTACATACTATATAGACTAAATAACTAGGATTTAAACATAGTTTCTTATTTTCATTTACTTATGCGTTGTTTGAGTCAGAAGTGCTTGAAACAGTTTTAACTTTTTCTTCTAGTTGATCGAGTAAGCCAATCCACTCATCAATATCTTCCACTTTGACTTCATCTGGATTAACATGGTCAATGTCATCGATAAATTTTTCTAATCTAGCCTTTATTTGATCAATCGTTTGATTTTCATCCATTTTTAAAAATGACTCCTTTTTTTATGATAGTTATATCCTAACATGGATTTGACAAATTTTGGTATAGTCTTAATAATATTAAATTGAATGTTTGATTTGTTTTATGTTTCCATACCTCAAAAAATCATACATACATTATTTTATAAATCACATTACTACTCACTAAATTCATTTATTTATTATGCTATGATGCAATTACTAAAATTCATTTATTTTCAATTATCCTAAGTACAAAGTTAATAAAAAGGAAGTTTAATTTATGCTAAATCTACACACTACTAAGTCAAAAAAACCAATTTCACTAAACAATGACCCTTGGGAAGCTTACAATGACATGCAAGAACACAAGCGTTTAACGTTAAGTAATATAGAGTTTACTACGACCAATTTATGTAATATGCGTTGTAGTCACTGTGCTGTTGGTTATACATTGCAAACAGCCGATCCTGATCCACTGCCTATGGACTTAATTTATCGTCGTTTGGATGAAATACCAGATCTTAAAACAATGTCAATTACCGGTGGAGAACCTATGTTTTCTAAGAAATCTATTAAAAATGTCGTTAAACCATTATTAAAATACGCTTATGACCGTGGTATTTACACGCAAATGAATTCAAATCTTACATTACCATTAGATCGCTATTTAGATATCGCTGAATATATAGATGTTATGCACATTTCCCACAATTGGGGTACCATCGATGAATTTACAGACGTTGGTTTCGGAGCCATGGATAAGCAACCGCCTTTAAAAGCAAAACTTAAATTATATGATCAGATGCTTACAAATTCTAGCACTCTTTCTGATCAAGGTATGTTTGTTTCAGCTGAAACTATGTTAAATCAAAGTACTGTACCATATCTTGAAAAGATTCATAAAGAAATCGTTAATGATATGAAATGTCAACGACATGAAATTCATCCGATGTATCCTGCAGATTTTGCGAGTCAATTGGATGTATTATCACTTAAAGACATGAAAGCAGCGATACATCATCTTTTAGATTTACGTGATCCAGACTTATGGATGCTATTTGGTACGCTACCAATTTATCCATGTATTAATGACGAAAATGACCAAGCGTTGCTTCAACGTTTGCGCGATACGCCAAATGTCACAATGCGCAATGACCCGGATGGTAGAAACAGATTAAATGTTAATGTGTTTACAGGTAATGTAATTGTCACAGATTTTGGAGACGAAAACGGCACTATTTCAAATATTAAAAATGATAAATTACCCGATGTATTTAACCATTGGTTAAACTCTTCACTCGCACAATCTCTCAATTGTCATTGTTCATCATTTAGTTGTCTTGGTCCTAATGTTCTTGTAAAAAACATGTATTATCCAAACACTGATTTTAAAGAAAAAGAAAAAGATATGCACTCATTACATACAATGCTTTAAATACTAATCATATGTATCGTAATTGTTTTAATTCAATTATAAAAATAGGACGAAACTCGAGTTATACTAATATGATAAAAAAAGCGGCTAGGACCATTAAAGGTCCTAGCCGCTTTTTTTATCATTATATTAGATTTCGTTGTGCCAATCACTATTTCATATTTTGAGCATTTGCTAAAAAAGCTATGGTTTCTTTACTTTCATTTCTACGTTCTTTTCTACGTTTCACTCGTGCAAGCGCCGTGTCATGAAACCACATTTCAGTTTGTGTCTCTGGATAAACTTGAGGTACTTCTTGTGGTTTACCATCCGCATCTAGTGCAACAAAAGTTAAGAAACTTAACGCTGCTAAATGACGCTCATTTCTTATAATATCTTCTATAATGATTTGTACACAAACCTCCATAGATGATTGTCCTGCATATGACACCATAGCTTCATAGGACACAATATCACCAGTCTTAATCGGTTTTAAAAAATCGACAGAATCTGTTGAAGCTGTTACTACTTGAGAATTACTATGTTTCGTTGCTGTTATTGCAGAAATTTCGTCCACATTTGCCATCAACATGCCTCCAAACATTGTATGCAAATGGTTTGTATCTTGCGGAAATACTTGTCGTTCCTTAATACTTCTTGATTCTGACATTGACTTACGCTTTACATTTCCCATAATATAATCCATTCCTTTGCTTTGAACTAATAAAAATCAGTGTTCTGAAATGACATCAAAACACTGTAAATTTATTTATTAACCGTTATATCTTATTTTGCCCAATTTCCCTGTTCAAACACTAGTTCTTTTTCACCATTTTGTGTAATACCATAAATAGTTAAATCACGACTACCAATCATAAAATCGACATGCACCAATGAGTCATTAAGTCCGTGTTCTATTTTTTCATCTGTTGTCATTTCTGTACCGCCTTCAATATTGAAAGCATATGCCGCACCTAAAGCAATATGACATGAAGCATTTTCATCAAATAATGTATTATAATAAATCGTATTTCTGTTTGAAATCGGTGAATCATCAGGTACAAGCGCTACTTCTCCTAAACGTTTTGCACCTTCATCAGTATTTAATAAGTCGCGTAATACTGACTCGCCTTTTTCAGCTTTAAAGTCAACTACAGCACCATCTTTAAATGTTAACGTGAAATTATCAATAATATTGCCATTATGACTTAAAGGCAATTTATTCGTAACATAGCCATTAACTTTCAATCGATGTGGTGCAGTGAAAACTTCTTCTGTAGGAATGTTAGCTACAAAAGCTTGTCCTTCACTTGTATAACTCGTAGCGTCTTCCCAAATATGCCCTTCAGGTAAACCAATCTCTAAATCTGTACCTTCTGACACATAATGAAAAGCTTTATAGTTTTTAAGTTGCAACCTTTTAGCATGTTGACTTAAATTGTCTACGTGTTTTTGCCAATTCGTAACTGGATCATTACCATCTACACGCACAATATCTAGCACTTCATCAATAAATTTACAGTATGCGTCTGTTTCAGATAGTTCTGGATAGACACGTTTTGCCCATGATTTAGATGGAAATGCTGCTACACACCAAGGAAATTGATTTTTTTGACTCGCTTCCATATATCCTTTATATGCCATTGAATATTCTCGTTGAAATGCGGATAATTTATCTCCATCTATACCACTTAATAAATCAGGATCTTTAGTAATTAACGCAAGATTCGCTGCACCTCTTTTAACATAATCCATGCGTTGTTCAACTTCGTATGATTTAACTTCATTTTTCTCAAAATGTTCTACTGTCTCATACTCAAATTTCAAGCGTGACAATCTATCATCACTATATTCGACTTTAACGTCAGAGGCACCGCGTTGATAAGCAGCTTCTACTATGTAATGTGTTAACTCCAATGCATCAACGCTCGAACGAATAAATACTGGTTGATCTTTTTGAACATTCATACCTACACCTACTAAAAGTTCGGCATATTGTTTAAGTTTATCTTGTAATTGAGTCATATGTACTCACTCCATTTCTATTGACGAATCTGACCAAGTGCCTCTGCAATAGCTGATGCTTCACTTGGCGTAAATGACGCCTTTGATGTAACATAATCGTAAATTTCACGAATTTCTTGCTCATTCGCTGTTTTAAACTTTTCTGGATCAATCACGCTTTGATTCACAAGATTTAAGCGTCCTCTTATTTCGTCTATCATTTGCTCATTATTATTTGCCAAATTATTCACCTCTTTTTTTCTCATTTTATCAAATTTAATTACCTTGTAAAACTTTTATCATAATTCCCCCTTTAGAAATGATTAAAAAAGCTTTAAAATGGGAATGAGGATTATATAAATTTGGAGGTACTCATATGACAACTGTAGCATTCGTGTGTCTAGGTAACATATGTCGCTCGCCTATGGCAGAAGCCATTATGCGACAAAAATTACTAGATAGAAACATTCAAGATATCAATGTATCCTCTAAAGGTACAGGGAAATGGAATTTAGGAGAACCTCCTCATGAAGGGACTCAAGCAATTCTAAACTCGCATAACATACCATTCAATGGTATGATTAGCGAATTGTTTCAGCCTAATGATGACTTTGACTATATCATTGCAATGGATCAAAGTAACGTAGATAACATTAAACAAATCAATCCAAACATTAAAGGTCAATTATACAAATTGTTAGACTTTAGTGATATGGACGAAACTGATGTGCCAGACCCTTATTATACAAATAATTTCGAAGGTGTTTATAAAATGGTACAATCATCTTGTGATAATTTAATTAATTTTATAATTAAAGATGCAAACTTAAGAGAGGGGTAAAATATAATGCAAAACAAATTAATTCCAGGAATATTAATAGGTGCCATCATCGGAGGTGCAGCAACATTAGCAGACAAATCAACAAGACAGTCTTTAAAGCAGTCTATTAAAGATAGAAAAGAAGGCAACCGTCCTCAAAAACCATCTGCACTTAATAATATAAAAGATGAAGTATTTTATTGGAAAGATGTTGTTGAAGAAATCAGACGCAATAATCCTGAATTGGAACGCTCAATAAAAGAAGCTAAAAACACATTTGTCGAACGTAAAAACAATCGTTTAAACAGCTAATGCAGTTTCTGAAATAAACATGAGGTATTACATTGTATGTTATTTATTATCATTAACAAACTAAAATTGCAAGTTTGTAATTCTATAGTAATTCCATACACAGTAATAATTGATATTTAAATACTAAGTATTAGTCATTTTATTTTTTTAGATATCAATCACTCTAACTCGGGGCGAAACATGAAATCAGATTAAAATTTTGATTTCTGTCTCGCTCCTTTTTATATTATTTTATAATTTACAATATTATCTAGAATTATTCATTTCATTTTTACAGTAAGAATATTGCAACACATATTTACCTTATTATCATTTTAAAGTATATTAAAAATATAAATACATAAGGAGTTTTGATATGTCTAAAAAAGAAAAAACTAATTCTAACTTTTTAAATTCTGCTAAAGAGATGGAAAAGAAGGACTCAAACGAAAATAATGGTGAACAGATTAAACGTGATCGTACATATATTACACCTGACGAATTCAAATCAAAATCACCCAAAAAGGACAATCAAGCGTTCTTTGTATCACGTATTAACAAACCAGCAAAATATACCAAAGATTCTAATTTTTTCTCTTATTTGGTATATAGAATAGGAAAAGATGACGCATCTGGTTTATCAGCCCAACTGTCTTATTACTTCATGTTATCCCTATTCCCTATGCTATTATTTTTACTATCAATAGTTCCTGTAGTTGGTGTAAAACAATCTACTATTAGAGATATGATTAAAGATCATGTGCCACCTACTTATGCTTCACAGGTAGCTGATATCATCGGCGATATCATGAGTAATGCTAGTGGTAGTATTTTATCTGTAGGTTTAATCTTAGCATTGTGGTCAGCATCTAATGGAATGACTGCATTAATGAATTCATTTAACGTTGCCTACGATGTTGAAGATAGTAGAAATTTTGTTGTTTCAAAATTATTTAGTGTTTTGTTTACATTAGCTATGATAATTGTTATGCCAGTAGCACTGGTATTACCGACATTCGGTCAACAAATTGGCGATTTATTATTCGGCCCACTCGGTCTAGGCGAACAAGTGAAATGGATATTTGACACGATACGTTATGTACTTCCAGTAATTGTAGTTTTGATTGCATTCATGGTCTTATATACCTTAGCACCAAATGTTAAAATTAAGTTAATGTCTGTCATACCTGGCGCTATCTTTGCAACTATCGTTTTCTTAGCTGGTTCATACTTATTTGGTATATATATATCTAATTTTTCCAATTATTCTAAAACGTACGGTAGTATCGCTGGTATTATTATATTGATGCTTTGGTTATATATCACTGGTTTTATTATCATTATAGGTGCTGAAATCAATGCCATTTTTCATCAAAGAAAAGTTGTTGTTGGTAAGACACCTGAAGAACAAACTTTTGAAGAAATCAAACAAAATCATACATCATCTGAACGACAAGAATCTAATTCAGAAGATGTAAATTTAGCTACTGATTCTAATAATAGCAAAGAAAATAATCAATAAATTTTAACAACAATATAATACCTTTAGTTATGGTAGCGAGATAAAAATCCAATTTATAAAAATTTTTCGTCGCTCTTATCCGCAAAAAATGACTAGCTTAATAGTTATAAAGTGATTACTTGAGCTGTAGTTTAGGCACAAGTCCTACTAACTTAATATACTAATTATGACTGACTTGGCTCATCTTTATATAAAAATAAAGGCTAAAACACAACGTATTAAATGATTACGTTTCTGTTTTAGCCTTTATTTATTAAATACTTTGTAACTTATTGAATTAAGTTGTGTTGAAAAGCGTAAATAACAGCTTGTGTTCTATCTTGTACTTCTAATTTACTCAAAATATTACTTACATGTGTTTTAACGGTTTTAATTGTAATATGTGAGGCGCTTGCTATTTCTTGGTTTGAGTAGCCTTTTGCAATTAATAATAAGATTTCCATCTCACGCTCTGTTAACATTTCATATAATTCTGCACGTTGTTTCATCCTATTTCTCATCTTAACTAAAACTTCTGCTTCAAAAACCGATTCATTATTATAGGTTTTTCTTATTGCTTCTGCAATATCACTAGCGCTCGTTGTTTTTAAAATGTAACTATCTACACCAGAATCAAGCGCACGGTATACTTCGTTATCTTCTATATAACTCGTAAGCATGACTACCTTCATATGAGGTAAATCTTTTTTAACTTGTTCAGTTGCTTCAACACCGTCCATATCATCCATTAGTAAATCCATTAATATTAAATCTGGATTCAATTGGTGTGCCTTTTCAATTGCTTCCTTTCCGGATTTCCCTTCTCCTACAACATCAATATCTGGTTGTGTTGATAAATAGCTAGATATTCCAATTCGGACCATTTCATGGTCATCCACAAATAAAACTTTAATCGGCATATGAATCCTCCTTATTTAATGGGGCTTTAACTTCAATTCTGGTACCTGCGTCAGGTAATGACACAATATGAAACGTTGCGCCAATCTCAAGTGCACGTTCACGCATATTTTTCAAGCCATAACTTTGTTCTACTTTATCATCTACATTAAAGCCTTTACCATTATCTTGTATTCTCAATAATAAATAATCATCTCTATTGAATAACTCTATAGTCACTTTAGTTCCTTTCGAATGCCTTAACGTATTCGATATAGCTTCTTGTGTGATTCTAAACAAATGATCTTCGATACCTTTAGGTACTTTAAATTCTTCTATATCATGTATAACTTTCATCGGTACTTTTTTCTGTAAATCTACAACCAAATCTTTAATACCTTCACCAAGTGATTTATCTTTCAAACCTAAAGGTCTTAAATGTAATAATAAAGCTCTCATCTCTAGCTGAGAATCTTGTATCATTTTTTCTAGTACTGGAATTTGTTGATCTAATGGTGCTTCTAATTTTGTTTCTTTTATCGCTGATAACATCATGCTAGCTGCGAACAACTGTTGACTCACCGAATCATGTAGTTCGCGTGCTAACCTTTGTCGTTCATCTTCAATAATCTTTTTCACTTTTACATCATTAATATTATATGATTCATTTGTTAAATTTTGCGTTTTCATCCTTAATTTATGTACTTCTTGATTTAAAGGGACTAACGTTTGATATAACTCAATGGTTTCGTTATACAATTCTATATTTTGATCATTTATACCTACAGTTTGCCCTTCTATTGACCTTTCTATTTGGTCTTTTAACCAATGGTTTTGCTGGTTTATTTTATAAGCTAATACAGAACCTACAATAATACAGAGTAAAATAACCATTAGATTTAAAAATAATAAGACGGGTATACCAAATATTTGCGTATAAAACATACCTTGAAAGTACATGATGTTAACAAATACTTTATCAATAAAAAATATGGCAAAAAATGTACTATAAACTAATATCAACATTGAACCTATTGCTCTAATATAGTGATTCATTTATAAATCACCTCAACATCACCTAAGAAGGACGAAACATAAATGTTCACAGCATAGTTATCCTCTTTAGTTTCCTCAATAATTTTGATATTATTGTTCTCGACTTTATAAGATGTCTCATTTACATAGGCATTGCCATATAGTGTCGTGAAATGCAAGATTATATTGTAGTTCAATGGGACGATAATTTGTACTTTCCCAATAATATGACGGATAACTAGAGTATTATTCTCTTTAATATTTGCTGCTTTCGACATATCGATATGGATGTCTCCAATACCATGTTGTACCTGTATGTCTTCCCATTTATATACATATACAGGCGTACGTTGTTCACCAAACCATTTTTGCTTTATAAAGTCTGGCGTATCGACCTCTTCTTCAGTAGCGGTTATTTTTAAAGGTCTAAATCTATATATAATGTATCTCACAATAAGTACTATTAAAAATACAAACAAGATTATAATCGTGTATTTATTAGACAGCAGCGTAAATGCAATCAACAATATCCCTATCCAAAACGAGAGTAACCCACGTACTTTATGAAAATAAATATAACCTACATAAACTAAAATACAACCAAGTAATAAAACAAGTAAAAAGCCAATTTTTTCAAAGAAAATATAGTAAAAATTGGCAATAATCATCAATGCTGTAAAAACAATAAGCATCTCTGTCGATATATATTTATGAGTCATGTTTCGCCACCTTTCTTCAAGCGACTAAACTAATGCGTTCGATTAAATCACACTCAGTTTCGATATTTGCTCTTTCAACTGCTTGTTGTGATAGATCGGATTCGATTCGAGCGTAGTCTGCTTCCATTTCATTTAAATCATTTTTTATTCTATCTATTTCGATATCCTCAATCTCTTGAGCACAATAAATGTAATCTTCATCTATCATATCAATATACTTATTTTCTAATGATAAAGTTAAATTATCAATTAATTTCTCTACATAAATTTTTCTTTCGATTAAGTAATTTATGTACATTTCAATACTTCTTAATTTTTTATCTAAATACTGTCTATATTCTACTAAACTAGTATAGAAAGTGTTTTTTGTCATTTTTTCTAAGTAAGTCTTAATATAATTCATAGAATCACCTCATGATTGATTAGCTTCTATTATAAAAATTATCCGGAACCTTTAATATAGGCTCCGGAACCATCTTATATTAGGACTTTAGACCGAAACACTATCTAATCTATTTTAGTAGTTAATAACGGTCCATCTTTTGTCACAATGACAGTATGTTCAATTTGAGCCACAAAACTTTTGTCTTTTGTTTCAAACGCCCATTCATTCTTCCCTTCAGTAACGTATGTTGCTTTTGTAGAAATAAATGGTTCTACTGCTATGACTGTACCTTCTTTTAGTAAAGTTTTATCTTTTGGTTCGTAATAGTTCATCACGTGATTTGGTGCTTCATGTAATGATTGTCCAACACCATGACCAGTTAAGTTTTTAATTACAGTAAGATTATTTTTACGTGCAGTCGCATGCACTGCTTTACCGATTTGGCTAAGCTTTGCACCGGGTTTAATTCTTGTCATCGCTGCTTCAAAAGCCTCTAGTGCTACGTCACAAACTTTTTGTTTCAATGGATTATCAGCTTCACCAACAACAAATGAAATTCCTGTATCCGCATAATAACCATTTTTTAAGGCTGACACATCGATGTTTACCAAATCACCTTCGTTTATTTTGCGCTTCCCAGGAATACCGTGAGCAACTTCTTCGTTTACACTGATACATGTTTGACCTGGAAAGTTTTCATCGTGAATAGGTGCTGAGATTGCACCATGTTCTTCAAATAATACTTTTGCTATATCATCTAACTCTTTAGTAGTTACGCCTGGTTTAGTGGCAGCTTGCATTTCATCTCTTATTAAAGCACATATGTAACCAATATCTTTTAAAGCTGTTAATTCTTCTTCTGTTTTTACGATCATATTATCCCGTTCCTTTATATATATTATATTCACCCTTATTATAGCAGAATTTTTTTGATATAATAAATTAGAAAATTTTAACATGTATAGTTTAACATTTTATGGAACGAATGACATGACTACTTTTAATATTTCATGTTGATTTGACTACTATGCACACCATTAGGAGTTTTTCTATGAATGACATTTGGTATAAAAAGATTATTGGTGCACGAACAATCAAAACAGGATTAGCTACATTTTTAACAGCATTTTTCTGCTTAGCTTTAGACTTAAACCCTATTTTTGCAATTTTAACAGCAATTGTTACGATTGAACCGACTGCTAAAGCTTCTCTAAAAAAAGGCTATCGAAGACTGCCAGCAACAATTATTGGTGCTTTATTTGCCGTAGTATTTACATTTATCTTCGGTGACCAATCACCTTTTGCCTATGCTTTTAGTGCAACATTTACAATTATTTTGTGTACAAAATTAAATTTACACGTAGGTACAACAGTGGCAACGCTGACAGCAATGGCTATGATTCCAGGCATTCACGATGCTTATTTCTTTAACTTCTTTTCCAGACTTTTAACGGCTATCATTGGCCTTGTAACTGCTGGCCTTGTAAACTTTATAATTTTACCGCCAAAGTATTATGAGCAATTAGAATCTTCAATTAATACTTCAGAACGTAAAATGTATGCTCTGTTTAATTTAAGGATGCGTCAACTCTTACTTGGTAAATTTACCAAAAACGCACCTTATCGCCAGTTAAATGCTTTAATTGACATTAATCAAAAAGTGGAAATGTTACTAGCTTACCAAAAAGATGAACTTAGTTACCATAAGCATAATGACTCCGATTGGTTACGATTAAAATCATTAACTACTCGATCACACACAAATAGATTATTTATAACTCATTTATCAAATTTAGTCTACTTACCAAAAGATACTAAAGTAACATTTACACATGAGGAAAAATTGGCTATCCTTTATATTGCACATAGTATAAATAACATCTATGCTACTGGACATTTTGAACGCCAACCACGCCATGCTTCATTGCTAAAGACATCAGTCAAAGGTTTAGATGAATTTGACGAAAACCAAATTAAAAGTCACATCATTTATGAAATTCTATTAATATATCGCATATTAGATCATCGTTTCGCTTAATAACATTATAATTACAATCTATATGCTTTCATTTTTTCAAATAATTATACATAAAAAAGAGTGGTACAGAAATTATTTAAGCCAAAAATAATTTCTGTACCACTCTTTTGCATCAACAGTAAATCATGCTATCGTATTAACATAAATTTTTAATACACTTTATTCAAAACATTTATCGTAAAGTCTTTAAATTTAATTATTTTTTTGTACACGCTCAACAATTACTCTTTTAGCAGCTTCTTCTTCTGTATTATCCACTTGCTTCGGCTCAAATTCTATACCTTTACGCTCACACGCTTTCTCTAATAAGTAATCTGTAATTTCATGGTTTTTTGGTAAAATTGGGCCATGTAAATACGTACCTAATAAATTTTTATAATGGATACCTTCTGCTGCTTCATCATCGTTATTACCATAACCATGTGTTACTTTGCCTAATGTACCATATGGATGATATGTGCGACCGCCGTGATTTTCAAAGCCAACAATTGTGCCAAAAGTCTCGCTTTGTATAACGATATCACCAGTAAGACGCTCTTTTTGTGATTCTGTATAAAAATCCAATATACCTAAGCCCGCAAGTTCTGTACCATCAGGAGTAATATATTTACTACCCAAAAATTGGTATCCTCCACAAATTGTTAGACCTGGCATTCCATCTTCTATCGCTTCTTTTAAAATTTCTTTAATTTTACTCAACTCTTTTGTTGCAAGGGCTTGTTCTCTATCACTTCCACCGCCAATAAAGAATATATCACACTCATCTAATGTAACACCTTCTGTTTCGTTAACATCTACAACATTCAATTTAATATTTCTTAATTTGGCACGTTGCTTTAGTGCTATAATGTTACCTATGTCACTATATAAATTTAATTTGTCTGGCATAAAATGATAAATAGTTAATTCATTCATTTCACTTTGACCTCCTCAAATGAGTGGTTTAATTGTTCTAGCATTGGTGCAAGTGAAGTGTAATTTGGAATGGCCACGGTGAAACTTCCTTTATAATCCATTGTTTTAGCTGTTGCTTTATATATATCCTTTTCCAAAATAATCGGTACGTTAACACCAGCAAGTTTCAATCGTAATTGCAATTCCTCAGCACGTGTACCTGTAACAATAATTGCTTCAATTTGTTGTCTAGTTAACTTTTCAAAGTCTGCATCATATATCCATGATGTATCCCTACCATCTGCTGCATTATCATTTAAACTCAACACATAAATTTTACTACCAGTTAATTGTTCTCCCACAGATAAACTTGCATTCATTCCAGCAGGATTTTTCGCAAGATTTATCATTGCTTCTTTACTATCTTTTTTAAAATACTGCATACGCCCATTGTCCGAAGTATAAGTTTCAAAACCTTGTCGTATACCTTCATCATCTAAGCCTAATTCTCTTAAAACTGTGTATGCTGCTATCGCATTATATGCATTAAAATCACCAGCTATTTTCATATTAAATGTAGTTGTTCCTACATCTAAATTAATAAATGGTGTAAGCGTAAATTGAGATACTTCGTATTTTGCATCTTCACGTTTAAATCCACATTCGCAATGGTAGTGCCCGATTTGATTATATTGTACATAATCATAATGTAATAATCGACCACAGTTTGGACAATAACGACTTTCATTCATTGTACTTTGCTCAAATTCATGTGCATGTGCTTTCATCCCATAATAAACAACTGTATCACTAGCTATTTTTAATCTACTAACAAATGGATCATCCGCATTCAATAGCAACTTAATTCCCTTATTATTGATTGCATTTGCTATGTTATTAACCATAATATCGATTTCACCAAAACGATCCATTTGATCTCGGAAGAAATTCGTAACAACCATCATTGTCGGTGTTACTTCATTAAGCACTCTTGGAATTGACCCTTCATCTATCTCAATAACTGCAATTTTTGTATCTTTGTTATTTTGCAAAATAAAGGCTGATGTTATACCTGCAGCCATATTTGCACCTTCATTATTATGTATGATTTCTATATCATTAGCTCTTAATGTATGACCGATTAAGTTCGAAGTTGTAGTCTTCCCATTTGTACCACTAATAAAGACAATCTCATCAACTTTAGAAGCTAATTTTCGTAATATATTTTTATCTATTCTTCTAGCAACTTGACCTGGCAAATCTGTGCCTTTTTTACCGGCAGCTCTACTCGCTTGCCTAGCCATTTTTGCTAATCGGGTTGCAGTCCAATGTCTCATATACTTCCTCCTCTACTATTCACTAGAATATTATAACATGATTATGTTGTATTCCAAACAATTCTAAATCTAAATTACCATTACATTTTTACTAATGTTATTGTGTATAATTTACTACTATGAATAGTTTTGATATACTTAAAAAAAAGCATTGGAGGCTTATTAATTATGTTAAATGAAGACTTATTATATGCGTTAAATGAACAAATGAATCATGAATTTTATGCAGCTCATGCATATATGGCTATGGCTGCTTTTTGTGATGATAATTCTTATGAAGGGTTTGCTAACTTCTATATTCAACAAGCTAAAGAAGAACGTTTCCATGGTAAAAAAATATACGACTACATTAATGATCGTGGCGGCCATGCACTATTTAGTTCAATCCCTGCTCCAAAAACAGAATTTTCAAGTATTTTAGAAACATTTAAAGATGGTTTAGCACAAGAACAAGACGTTACACGTAGGTTCTATAACTTATCTGATTTAGCCAATAAAGCTAAAGACTACGCAACAATTTCATTCTTAAATTGGTTCTTAGATGAACAAGTTGAAGAAGAAGCTATGTTTGAAACACATATCGATTATTTAAATCGTATTGGTGATGATAGTAATACACTCTATCTTTATGAAAAAGAATTAGCTGCACGTTCTTTCGACGAGGAAGCTTAAGTCTCATCTTACATTTAACCTACTTATAAGATATTTATGCTATCAAAATACCATAGCATAAATATCTTTTTTTACACTCCATGCCCTAATTTGGTAAATCATAAAAGGCGCAGATTACAAATCAAATTTTTGTTAAATTGATTTTTACTCCACTTCCTCTTTTTTATATTTTTCCACAATATAATATTCTTTAAACTAATTACAAAAACGACTTTGAATAGTTCTGTTAACTTGACTAGTTTGCTATATTTATATAAAGTCATTACATATTAATATTAAGAAAGGGACCATGTAACATGAATTCAGAAGCCTTTATTGCACTAGATTTTGAAACTGCAAATGGAAAACGTACGAGTATTTGTTCAGTTGGGATGGTTAAAGTTATCAATCATCAAATAACAGAAACATTTTATACACTCATTAATCCTAATGACTTCTTTTCAAAACAAAATATTGCGGTTCATGGTATTCATCCCGAGGAAGTTGCAGATGCTCCTACTTTTAAAACTGTGTACCCATACATGTTAAAATTTATAGGTGATTTACCTGTAGTAGCTCATAATGCAGCTTTTGATATGACTGTATTACATGAAAGTATTAAATCATTAGGGATTGAAACACCGTGCATGACTTATTTTTGTTCACTTCAATTATCACGAAGAACAATTCATCATCACCGTTATGGCTTAAACTATATGATGCAATATTACAATTTAGATTTCCATGGACATCACGATGCTCTAAACGACGCTAAAGCTTGTGCTATGATTACATTTAGACTTTTAAAACATTATGACAATTTACCCAGTATGCTTAGGGTATACGGTAAAGATCTTAGAGATAAGGACTAAACACTATTAAGACATATAAATTGTTAAAGCTATATAAATTAAACTCATTTAAATATAGTCATAAATTGTCATATTTTCGAATATCGCCTTTTCTAGGTTCCCTACGGTTACACCTATAAGTCTAATAGGTGTATCGGAATCTTTTAGCTCAGTGTATAAACTATATGCAACATTATATATATCGGTTTCGTTCCGTACAGGATCACGTAAGCTGCGTTGCTTTGATAATGTTTCAAATTTAAATGTCTTTATTTTAACGGTTACTGTTTTACCCGATTTATGCAATTTAGCTAACCTTTCTGCTGTTTTATTACTTAATTCCCAAACTTTTTGTAATATTTCATCATCATCGTTCATATCTGTAGCAAATGTTCGCTCTGTGCCGACAGATTTTCTAATCCTCGTTGATTTAACCGGATTATCGTCTATCCCTCTCGCCTTGTTATATAAGCCGTGACCCCTTTTACCAAACAATCTAATAAGCTCTCGCTCGCTTTGATTATATAAATCTTGCCCCGTATATATATGATGCTCATGCATTTTTTCTTTCGAAGCTTTACCTACCCCCGGAAAATCACCAATATCTAACTCCATCAATATTTTGTGTACATTATGATAATCAATTACAGTTAAGCCGTTTGGTTTGTTCATCCCACTAGCTAACTTTGCCAGAAATTTATTATAAGAGACACCTGCAGATGAAGTGAGTTGTGTCGCTTCAAAAATATCTCTTCGTATATATTGTGCAATATGAGAAGCAGGTAAATCCTGTCTGACAAGATGTGTAATATCTAGGTAGGCCTCATCCAATGAAAGTGGCTCAACTATATCAGTATAACTTTTAAATATATTCATGATCTGTTCTGACGCTTCCCTATAAGCTTCAAACCGAGGTCTCACATAATAACCATTTGGACAAAGTTTATGAGCCTGAGCGGTGGGCATTGCAGAATGGACGCCATATTTCCTTGCTTCATAAGACGCTGTAGAAACAACGCCTCTACCACTTGCTTTACCACCTACAATAACTGGTTTCCCCTTTAAATTAGGATTATCTCTCATTTCAACCTGCGCAAAAAAATAATCCATATCAATATGAATGATTCTTCTCTCTGACAATAACCTCACCTCCTCTTTTTACTATTTTTCAAATTTTACATTACTTATATCTTACAATTTACTATATTCTAATTCTTCAAATTTGCTCATAAAAAAAGAGTTAGTTCTAGCTATTAACATACATACTGAACGTATCGTCAATATGTATGTTAATAGCAGAAGCCTAACTCTCTAATTAAAAACAATTTATGTTAAATATATGCTATTTTGCTTCTGTTTGTAAGTCTTGAAGTGAAGCTTTAGTGTAAAATATAATACCATCTTCTGTGTCTTCAATCAATTGCACATTTTTATTAAAAGCACCTGATAGAAAGTACAAATCCAACACACAGTATCCTATGTGAAAACATGCTATAAATATAAGCGATGAATATGCAAAGAAAGAAAATAATACGAATAGCGCACTTGTAATGATGACTAATGGAGCTAACATGATGCTGATGTACTGCCATTTTTTGAAATAAACATTTGGCATATGTGTTGTCATTAAACCTAATCGAATACGATACGTAGGTTTATTACCCTTTGCAAACATTCGAAACATAATGTTGTGAATAAATTCATGTAAAAAGTATACAACTGCAAAACCTATTATGCCAAGCAACAAATTTAAAACAATATTCTGTTCAATAATATGTGTCATAGAATAAGCTAATTTATAAGATACTAAAATGCTAATCATCACAATTGTAAATTGAAATAAGATAAAGCCTTCAAGCGCCTTTTTGCTCGAAAATAAATCAATTTTGAACATCAGTCAACCCTCCATGTCATTCGTTATTACCTAGAGTATACAACGATTATCTCCACTAATAAAGGGCTTTTCAAGAAAGTTAGTTGCTTGTAATTAAATTTTAACAAACTTACTCGATTTGCAATAATCTGCAATACTCAGTAAACAACTAATTAATTAATTTCACAATTACTATATATAATAAAACATCCCATTCACTTAATGATTTAAATCTAAAGTCTCTCAAATTGTGCAACAGTCTCAACATGTGTTGTATGTGGAAACATATCTACGGGTGTTATTTGCGTTAATTTATAATGACGTGCTAGTAATTGAGCATCACGTTGTTGTGTCGATGGATTGCAGGAAATGTAGACGATCTTTTTGGGTTTTAATTCCAATAATGTTTCCAAAAATGTTTCGTCACACCCTTTGCGAGGTGGATCAACCATTACTATATCTGGTTTAATTCCTTCTGATTCCCATTTTAAGATAACATCTTCGGCCTTGCCACAGACAAAAGTAGTATTTTCAAATTGGTTTATAGTCGCATTTAACTGCGCGTCCTTAATCGCTTCAGGAACAACTTCAACTCCATAAACATGTTTCGCTTTTGGAGCCATGTATAATCCTATAGTACCAATACCGCAATACGTATCAAGTACAACTTCTTCACCTTGTAGTTCAGCATATTCTATAGCACGCTGATATAACTTTTCAGTTTGAATGGAGTTAATTTGATAAAATGATTGGTCATTTATTTTGAATGTAACATCAGATAATGTATCTTCAATCTCATCTTTTCCATATAAAGTATATGAATTGTCTCCCATAATTACATTAGAATGTGTTGTATTTATATTTTGTTTAATACTGACAATTTCTGGGAAGTCAGCCACTAATCTATCTGTTATGATGTCACTTTGTTTAAATTTTTTGCCATTTGTGACAAAGATAACCATTAATTCTCTCGAATGGTGTCCAGTTCTAATAACTACATGACGCATTAATCCTTGCTTCTGACGTTCATTATAAATACTCACATTAAGTTCATTAAACCATACTTTAACTTTATTTATAACGTCTTGATGTAAACTATCTTGTATTAAACATTCATCCATGTCGATTATGTCATGACTACGTTGACGATAAAATCCAGTTATTACTTCATGCTCATTATTTTTACCTACTGGAATTTGTGATTTATTTCTGTAATACCAAGGATTATCCATTCCAATTGTATCGTGTATAACTACGTCTTTAAACCCTGCTTTTCGTTGAAATAAATTTATCACTTGTTCTTTTTTCATATCTAATTGTGATTGATAAGTCATATGCTGTAACTGACAACCACCACATTTATAATAATAGACACAAGGTGGTTCTACACGCGACTCACTTTGCTCTTTAATAGTCATTAATTTACCTATTGCAAAATTTTTCTTCACTTTAATTACTTTAAATTCAATAATTTCATCAATTAATGCATTAGGAACAAAAACAGGATAACGATCGAATTTCACAACACCATGACCTTCGTGCGTTAAATCTACAACTTTACCCTCTACGACTTCATTTTTTTGAATTGTGTTCATTATTTCACCCCACATTAAAAGAGGTTAGGGAATATTTATAGACTGACCTAACCTCGTAGTTTATTCTATATTTTATTGTTCAACTATTTCTTCATTTTGTATATCACTTGGTGTAAACACTTCAATATGTTGTTTCAAATTCAAGAAATTACCTGGTAGTTTACCACCATATTCGCCATCTACATTAAGTTGCATATCAGTAAATGAGGAAATACTTATAGATTTCGCCTTCTTATAATGTACCTTTGGATGTTTCGTATGCTCACCTCTTGAAGCTAAAGTCATTATATGACCTAGTTCTGCAAGATTCGCCTTTTCAACGATAATCAAAGTAAAATAACCATCATCTAATTTTGCATCAGGTACTAATTTCTCAAAACCTGCCATTGAATTTGTCAAACCAAGTAAAAATAAAAGTGCTTCGCCTTGAAATAATTCGTCATCATATTCAATGCGGATATCTACTGCTTTCATCTGCGGTAACATTTCAAACCCTTTTATATAATATGCAAACGGTCCAACAATTGATTTTAATTTACTCGGTGTTTCATACGATACTTGAGTTAATTGTCCTCCTGCGGCTAAATTAATAAAATAGCGACTATTCATTTTCCCTATATCTACACGCGTAATGTGACCTTCAATGATAACATCAATCGCACTCATTATATCAGTAGGTAAATGTAACGCACGACCAAAATCATTAACAGTGCCCATTGGAATGATACCTAAACTCGGTCTATTGGCTTTTTCTGCTATACCATTGATAACTTCGTTTAAAGTGCCATCACCACCAGCGGCTATGAGTACATCGTAATTTTGTTCTAAACAACGTGTTGCTTCTGTTGTAGCATCTCCGACTTTTTCAGTTGCGTAAGCACTTGTTTCAAAACCTGCTTTTTCTAATTTAATTAAAACATCTGGTAAGGTGCGCTTAAAAAGTTCTTTTCCAGATGTTGGGTTATAAATGATTCTAGCTCGTTTTCTCATAATTTATCCCTCAACTTCGTATACTCATTAACTATATTAAATGATTTACATAGATGATAAAAGCATTTTACGTTAAATTTTAAAAGAAAATATATAACCATCCCTGGCAATGACTAGCATTGTTTGGATTATGAGCTTTACCTGAGCTTGCGTTCATGCATAAGTCCCACTAACTCTTAAAAGCGGAACACCTGAGTTTGTTCTCATGTGTAAGAGCCACTAACTTAACAAATAAAGAAGTGACTCTTTAGAGAAGTGCGACTTTAGCTATTTCAAATATAATGATTAAGGCTGAGACAATTAAATTGTCCCAGCCCACTAGTATTAGCAATAAAAGTTTCAGCACATATGATAATAATTTTGCAATTAATAAATATCTATGCGTGAACTATTATCTTTTATCTAATTCTTGTTTCAATAATTGATTGACTAGTTGTGGATTTGCTTGGCCTTTCGAAGCTTTCATAATTTGACCAACTAAGAAGCCCATCGCTTTACCCTTACCATTTTTATAGTCTTCAATTGATTGTTCATTATTATCTAATGCTTCATTTACAAACTTCAGAAGCGTTGCCTCATCCGAGATTTGAACTAAACCTTTATCTTCCATAATTTGCTTGGCATCCCCACCATTTTCGGCAAGTTCTGGGAATACTTTTTTAGCAATTTTACTACTCATTGTGCCGTCTTCGATTAATTTAATCATTCCAGCTAAGTTTTCAGGTGTAAGTTTAGTATCTAATAATTCAATTTGATTCTTATTTAAATACTCGTTCACCCCGCCCATTAACCAGTTAGATGTTAATTTGACGTCAGCACCTTGTGCTACAGCACCTTCGAAGAAATCTGACATTTCTTTAGTAAGCGTAAGTACATGTGCATCATAAGCTGGTAAACCAAATTTGTTAACATATTTTTCTTTTCTTTCATCTGGTAATTCTGGAATTGTTTGGCGAACACGCTCTTTCCACTCATCATCAACGTATAAAGGAACAATATCTGGTTCCGGGAAGTAACGATAGTCATCAGAACCTTCTTTAACACGCATTAATAATGTTTTACCATTAGATTCATCAAATCTACGTGTTTCTTGAAGAATTTCCCCA
The DNA here is from genome assembly GCF_054031535.1 of Staphylococcus sp. mip270_02. NCBI lineage: Bacteria > Bacillati > Bacillota > Bacilli > Caryophanales > Staphylococcaceae > Staphylococcus > Staphylococcus sp. mip270_02. The sequence continues at coordinate 1,392,214 of NZ_CM132934.1, read as the reverse complement.
CCATTTAACAACTCTTCTTCTTGGCGTTTTTCTTCATATTCTAGACCTTTACGAACATACGTAAATGAATTTAGGTTTTTAAGTTCTGCTTTTGTACCAAACTCTTCTTGACCATATGGACGTAAAGAAATATTAGCATCACAACGTAGTGAACCTTCTTCCATTTTACAATCAGAAACGCCTGTGTATTGAATAATAGAACGTAATTTTTCTAAGTACGCGTACGCTTCTTGTGGTGAACGAATGTCTGGTTCAGATACGATTTCAATTAATGGCGTACCTTGTCTATTTAAATCAACTAAAGAATAGCCATCTTTATGTGTTGATTTACCAGCGTCTTCTTCCATGTGTAAACGTGTGATACCAATACGTTTTGTCTCTCCATCAACCTCGATATCAATATAGCCATTTTCACCAATTGGTTGGTCGAACTGTGATATTTGATATGCTTTTGGATTATCTGGATAGAAATAGTTTTTACGGTCAAATTTTGATTCCGTAGCAATTTCCATATTTAATGCCATTGATGCTCTCATAGCCCAATCAACTGCACGTTTATTTACTACTGGCAAGACACCAGGATATGCAAGGTCAATTACATTTGTATTTGAGTTTGGTTTCGCTCCAAAATGCGCTGGTGATGATGAGAACATTTTAGAATCTGTTTTCAACTCAACATGGACTTCTAGCCCAATAACTGTTTCAAAATGCATGATTTCCACTCCTTATAATTTTTCGTATTCATTATGAAAATTGAATTGTGTTTCGTATTGGTAAGCGACACGGTACAATGTTTTTTCATCAAAAGGTTTACCGATAAATTGTAAACCAATTGGTCGACCATTTGAGTGCCCACACGGTACAGATATACCTGGTAATCCTGCTAAGTTTACAGGCGTTGTTAATAAATCGTTCGCATACATTGTAAGTGGATCATCAATCTCTTCACCTAAATTAAATGCAGTAGTTGGTGTAGTAGGTCCTACTACAACATCATAATTTTCAAAAATACGATCAAAGTCGTTTTTAATTAAAGTTCTAACTTTTTGTGATTTTTTGTAGAAAGCATCATAATATCCTGAGCTTAATGCAAATGTACCTAAGAAGATACGACGTTTAACTTCTTCACCAAAACCTTCACTTCTGGACATTTTATATAATTCTTCTAATGAATTGGCTTCAGGTGAATGATAGCCATATCTTATACCATCAAAACGAGATAAGTTAGATGATGCTTCTGAAGATGCAATAACATAATAAGACGGAATACCATACTTCGTATTAGGTAATGAAACTTCTTCAACTGTTGCACCTAATGATTTCAGTGTTTCGACTGCTTCTTTAACTGAATCTTTAACCTCATCAGAAACACCTTCGCCTAAATATTCACTTGGTAAAGCTACTTTAAGACCTTTGATGTCTTTTCCTATGTCAGCTGTATAATCAGCTTCTTCAACAGGAGCACTTGTTGAATCATTTTCGTCAACACCTGTAATTGCCTCTAGCACTAGTGCATTATCTTTAACTGTACGTGTCAATGGACCAATTTGATCTAATGATGATGCAAATGCAACAAGACCAAAACGAGATACACGTCCATATGTTGGTTTTAGACCTACGATACCACAGTATGCAGCTGGTTGACGGATTGAGCCACCAGTATCTGAACCTAAACTAAACGGTACTAAGCCAGCTGCTACAGCTGCTGCTGAACCACCAGATGAGCCACCTGGAACCGCAGTATGATCGAATGGATTCACTGTTTTTTTGTAATAAGATGTTTCTGTTGAACCACCCATTGCAAATTCATCCATATTCAATTTACCGATAAGTACCGCATTTTCATTATGTAACTTGTTCATTACAGTTGATTCATAAATCGGTACAAATCCTTCTAACATTTTACTAGCACAAGTTGTTTCCACGCCTTCGGTAATAATGTTATCTTTAATTCCCATTGGGATACCAAATAACTTACCTTCCATTTGATCCTTAGCTTGTAGTTCATCAAGCTCTTGTGCTTTCTTAATTGCATTTTCTTTATCTAACGCAAGAAATGATTTAATAGTTGGATCCGTTTCTTCAATTGCATCGTAAATGTCATTGACAATTTGTGATGGTTTTATTTCTTTGTTTTTGATTAAGCTGATTAAATTCTCCACAGATTCATAACGGATCGTCATCTTAAGCGTCCTCCTCATTCATGATAGATGGCACTTTAAATTGCCCATCTTCCGTCTCTTTAGCATTTTTTAATGCAAGTTCTTGGGGAATGCCCTCGACTGCTTTATCTTCACGTAATACATTTTGTAAATCTAATACATGATATGTTGGTTCAATATTACTTGTATCCGCTGTATCTATTTGGTTAGCAAAGTTTAAAATACTTTCTAAAGTGTTTTGCATTTCTGCAGTTCCATCTTCAGTAATTTGAAGTCTTGCTAAATTAGCGATGTGTTCAACTTCTTCTCGTGTAACTTTAGCCATTAAATAAAAGCCTCCTTTTTACTCATTCATTACAAAATTGTACCAAAATTCCGGTCAAAAATCTAAGTTTTTCAATAATATACGCAAATTAAAGCGTTTTAATTTACTAAGATGTACCATTTACTTTTTTAATTATAATGGATTCATTATCTTTATCTATAGGTTAATCATTTTAAATTGCATATTAAATCACAAAATTTTATAACAAGTGTATCATTACAACAAAATATGTAAGCGCTTAACAATAGTTTGATAAACGCAATATATCTTTTAAAAATAAAAATAGTACTACTCTATTTATAAATTTTATTGTATAATCATTCATGTACAACAATTTAATAGATAAAGACAAAGGGAGATGATGAGCCATGCTGATTTTGGGCACTTCATTAGCTAATCAAGTTCATGCGAGTTGGCAAACTTATATTATGATCGTAATATATTTCATTATACTACTCGTTATTGGTTATTATGGGTATAAACAGTCTACAAGTAATTTAAGTGAATTTATGCTTGGAGGCAGAAGTATTGGTCCTTATGTCACCGCTCTTTCAGCTGGTGCATCGGATATGAGTGGTTGGATGATTATGGGATTACCTGGTTCTGTATATAGTACGGGGCTTTCAGCAATGTGGATAACAATCGGTCTCTCATTAGGCGCATATGTGAACTACTTTGTCGTAGCGCCTAGGTTAAGAGTTTATACTGAACTCGCAGGCGATGCGATTACATTACCAGATTTTTTCAAAAATAGACTGAATGATCAAAATAATTATATAAAAATTATTTCTGGTTTAATTATCGTAGTTTTCTTCACGCTGTATACACACTCTGGTTTTGTTTCAGGGGGCAAATTATTCGAAAGTGCTTTTGGTTTGAACTATCACTGGGGGCTTATTATAGTAGCTGCTATTGTCATTTTTTATACTTTTTTTGGAGGTTACTTAGCTGTTTCTATTACAGATTTCTTCCAAGGAGTTATCATGTTAATTGCCATGGTCATGGTACCCATTGTTGCTCTCCTAGAGCTCAGTGGTTTGGATACATTTAGACAAGTAGCTGAAATGAAACCAACAAATATGAACTTATTTAAAGGTACAACAGTACTAGGCATTATTTCATTATTTGCTTGGGGCTTAGGCTATTTTGGTCAGCCACATATCATTGTTAGGTTTATGTCTATTAAAACACATAAATTGTTACCTAAAGCAAGGCGACTTGGCATTAGTTGGATGGTTATAGGTTTGTTAGGTGCTGTAGCAGTTGGGCTTACTGGTATTGCATTTGTTTCTGAGCGCAATATTCAATTAGAAGATCCTGAAACCCTATTTATTGTTATGAGTCAAATTTTATTCCACCCTCTTGTAGGTGGTTTCTTATTAGCAGCGATATTGGCTGCAATTATGAGCACAATATCATCTCAGTTACTTGTAACCTCTAGTTCATTAACTGAAGATTTTTATAAATTAATTCGTGGAGAAGATAAAGCCCGAGAACATGAAAAAGAATTCGTCTTAGTTGGTAGGTTATCTGTATTGTTAGTAGCCATTGTTGCTATTTGGATTGCTTGGTCACCAAATGATACTATTTTAAATTTAGTCGGAAATGCATGGGCAGGATTTGGCGCTGCTTTCAGTCCTTTAGTTATCTTCTCACTATACTGGAAAGGTTTATCACATGCAGGGGCTTTATCTGGCATGATTACAGGTGCAGTAGTTGTTATTATCTGGATTGCTTGGATAAAACCTTTAGCTACTATCAACGAAATATTTGGTATGTATGAAATCATACCTGGTTTCTTGACAAGTGTGATTGTAACTTACCTTGTTAGTAAATATACTAAAAAACCTGGAGATTTTGTCGAAAAAGATCTCAATAAAGTCAAACAACTTATTAAAGAATAAACACTTGCTAATTCTTTATATAATGTGAAGACGCCCTTCAAGATTGATATAAAGTTACCATCTTGAAGGGCGTTAATTTAATATATTCTATTTACTAATTATTATTTTTATAAATATGAACTTGCGGTTCTTTATCATCTTTTGATTTACTGATTAAGGCTTTGGGATTATTACCATCCTTAATATGAATTTCATATTCATCAATATCATCAAAATATTTTTCTGCTTGTTCTGTCACATACTGAGTGATACCAATTGTTTCTGCTTTACCATAGTAATCAATTGGTACATCGACAGACAATTGTTTTGCTTCTTTTTTATCGAATTTAACCGTTCCTACTGCTTGAGTAAAGTTATTAAAATAAGTTTGCAAGTCATCATTAAACTGTTTAAAATCATTATTTAAGTTTTCATCTAAATCAGCCGCTTCTTGTGAAGGTAATAAGACTGTCTTTTGATTAATATCTTTCCAGTCATTGATACGAGTTTTACTTTCTTCAACAGTTGTACCTGCAATAAACTCTCCAGGTACAATAGAATTTTCTCCAGTTTGTCTGTAGATTGCAAAATGGATTGGTATTTCTTTTAAATCTTTATGCTCACGAATTCTAGATAGAATTTCTCCTGCCATTTGCTTGCCTTGCTTTTTAATTTCTTTATCATCTAAATCTTCACTATAAGTTTCGCCATCTTTTTCTTTTTGATAATAGTATGTACTATTCATTGCTAAACCTATTGTCATACCTTTGATTTTTTTACCTTTAGTATCACCGCTACCATAAAAATCCTGCTCTAAAATGTTAGATAAATAGGCTGGGGAATTTTTAGCAATTTTTTCAGGGTCTGTCTCACCATTATGAGAAGGATTAAGCCCTAAATTCTCATTTGCTTTTTTCTCTTTACGCTCATCTTCATCCATCTTATCTACTTCAGATTTCGTATACTTCGGACTTAAAAATGCGTTAATTGTGGATTTATCTAAGTATTGGCCATCTTGATATAAATATTCGTCAGTTGGGAATACGCTTTTACTTAAATCTAAAAGGCCATTTTCAAAGTCTTCTCCATTATAACTATTAGCCATATTATCTTGTAATAATCCTCGAGCCTGACTTTCTTTAAAAGGTAAAATTGTTCTGTAGTTATCACCTTGTACATTTTTATCAGTTGCGATTTCTTTTACAGAACCTGATTCTTGTTGCTGTTCATTACCCTTTGATTTTTCTTTTGGTTTCTCTTCGTTTTGACCACATGCTGATAATACAAAAATTGCTGAAATGATTAATATTATCGTTCTTTTCATGCATTATCTCCTCTATCCCTCAATTTCTTTTTGTTTCTGAACAAAGTCTTCTTCAGACCAAATGTCGGTACCGAATTTTTCTGCTTTAGTTAGCTTAGATCCAGCATCCTCACCTGCAATGACCAAATCTGTACTTTTAGTAACACTATTTGTTACTTTTGCACCTTGTAACGCTAACCATTTTGATGCTTCATTTCGTGTCATTTGATACAGCTTACCAGTAAGGACAATTGTTTTATCTTTAAATTCAGGATGTCCTTCAAGTTCACTTGTCTTAACACCTTTATAAGTCATATTAACATTTTTAGCTTTTAATTTTTCAATCAGTGCACGAATATCTTCATTTTCTAAATAAGTCACTACTGATTGTGCTAATTTATGTCCAATATCGTGGATTGCTATCAAATCTTCTTCTGTAACATCAAACAACTTATCCATGGTACTATATTTTTCTGCAATGACTTGACTTGCTTTCACACCTAGATGTCTTATACCTAATCCAAACAATAATTGTTCAAGAGAATTAGATTTTGCTAATTCGATAGCTTTAAGCAGGTTATCGATTTTTTTCTCACCCATGCGATCAAGTGGTTCTAAGTCCGCTTTCGTAAGGTAGAAAATATCAGCTACATCTTTTATCAGTTCATTTTCATATAATTGTTGAATAATTTTTGTGCCTAGACCGTCAATGTTCATAGCTTGTCTAGAAACAAAATGTATTAAACCTTCTACTAATTGTGCTTGGCATTTCGGATTGATACAGCGTAATGCAACCTCGCCTTCAATCCTTACTAACTCATGATCACAACTAGGACAATGTGTAGGCATATTATATTGTTCTGCATTTTCAGGACGTCTATCTAACACGCTCTTGATAACTTCAGGGATAATATCTCCAGCTTTTTTAATAACAACACTGTCACCAATCCTAATATCTTTCTCATGTATCAAATCTTCATTATGTAACGAAGCGCGAGAAACAGTTGTTCCTGCAACTTTTACCGGTTCCAGTATTGCTGTTGGTGTCACAACACCCGTTCTACCAATACTTAACTCAATATCTAACAACTCTGTTATTACTTCTTCTGCAGGGAATTTATATGCAATAGCCCAACGCGGTGATTTTTGGGTAAATCCAAGTTCTTCTTGTTGTTCTAAAGCATTCACTTTAATAACAATACCATCAATATCATATGGCAAATCTTCTCGTTGTTCTGTCCATTTTTCGATATATGCTAACACTTCGTCTATCGTTTGAACACGTTGGCGTGCTTGATTTGTTTTAAATCCTAATTGGTCTAACTCATCTAACGCTTCGCTTTGAGTATCTGCGTTAAATTGCGTAAAATCATTCACACTATATAAAAAGACGCTTAATTTACGTTTAGCTGCAAGTTTAGAATCTAATTGTCTTAGCGAACCTGCAGCTGCGTTTCTTGGATTTGCAAAAGGCTGTTCATCATTTTCTGCCTTAGCTTCATTCAAATTAAAAAATGATTTTCTAGGCATATACGCCTCACCACGAACTTCAAATGTTCTAGGTTCATTAATTTTTAAAGGAATAGCGTGAATGGTTTTTAAGTTTTCTGTTATATCTTCACCTGTTGTACCATCGCCACGTGTTAACCCTTGGACAAATCTTCCATTTTCATATTTTAATGACACAGCTAAACCATCTATTTTTAATTCACACATATACTCCACATCACCAATGTTGTCACGTATACGTTGATCAAACTTCCTTAAATCTTCCTCGTTAAATGCATTACCTAAACTAAGCATAGGGGTATCATGTTGCACTTTCTCAAATGTCGATTGCGCACTACCACCTACTCTCACTGTAGGTGAATCCTCTGTTCGATATTCAGGATGAGTTGTTTCAATATCTATTAACTCGTGTAACAACTTATCGTACTCGCTATCTGGCACGGACGGATTATCTTGAACATAATATTCATAACTATATTGATTTAATAATTCATGTAATTCATTTACACGCGATTGCAAATCAGCCACTTGTTACTCCCCCTTCTTCTCAATTGGTGCGAATTGTGCTAGTAAACGTTTTGGTCCTTCTGATTTAAAGATAATATCTAATTCTACCGAACCATTTTTTTCTTTCACATTACTAACCATACCCTCACCCCAAGATTTATGCATCACTTTATCGCCAACATTCCAATTAGTTGTTGCTTGAGCTTTTCTTGAAGCAGTAGTTTTTTGGCTATGTGCTCTTTTAGCGGGTTGTTTCGTAGCTGATTGGAAACGATTTCCTTGACTTTGAGATGTAGACTTACGCTTAGACTCATTTTCTAATAAATCTTCAGGAATTTCTCTTAAGAATCTAGATGCCATATTAGACTGCGGTCTACCAAATAACATTCTAGATGTAGCATGTGTTAAGTATAATGTTTCTTCTGCACGTGTAATAGCCACATAACAAATACGTCTTTCTTCTTGCATTTCATGTTCATCATCACTTTTAATCGCTCTAATATGTGGGAATAGCGATTCTTCCATCCCCATTATAAAAACAATCGGGAATTCTAAACCTTTAGCCGAATGCATTGTCATCAACGTTATACCATTTTCAATTTGTGCTTCATCTATATCAGCAACTAATGATAAGTCAGTAAGGAAATTTATCAAAGATTGTTCTTCTAACGGAGTATTTTCTTCATAATCTTTTGGCACAGACATGAACTCATCAATATTTTCTAATCTACTTCTAGATTCTAATGTTTGTTCACGCTCTAACATTTCACGATAACCTGATTTCTCTAATACTTCATTTACAATCTCTGTAATTTCTAAAAATTCTTGCTGTTTGATGATGTTTTGCATCGTATCATAAAAAGTTATGCATTCTTGTGTTACTTTTTTAGATAAACCTATAAAATCAACTTCTGCTAATGCATCAAACATGCTCAAATCATTTTGTACGGCATAAGCTTGAATTTTATCTACTGAAGATGGACCAATACCACGTTTTGGAATATTGATAACACGACGTAAGCTAATATCGTCATTACTGTTTGCAATTATTCTTAAGTAACTTAATAAATCTTTAATTTCTTTTCTATCGTAGAACTTTTGGCCCCCGACCATAGTATAAGGGATATTAGATTTCATAAAAGTTTCTTCCAAAACACGTGATTGTGCATTGGTACGATATAGTATTGCCATATCTTGATATTTCTTACCATTTCGTTGATGCTTCATGATTTCACGTACAACATATTCTGCTTCATCGCGTTCAGTTGTTGCTTCGTAATAATGAATTTTATCTCCATCTGTATTGCCTGTCCATAACCCCTTAGGTTTACGCTCTGAATTATTTTTAATAACTTCATTCGCTGCATTTAATATATTTTTAGTAGAACGATAATTTTGTTCTAAGAAAATTGTTTTTGCCTCAGGATAATCTTCTTCAAATGACAAGATGTTTTGGATGTCTGCCCCACGCCAACCGTAAATTGATTGATCGGAATCTCCCACTACACATAAATTTTTGAATTTTGATGCTAATAATTTCACTAATGTGTATTGCGCTTTATTCGTATCTTGATACTCATCCACATGGATGTATTGGAATTTGTTTTGATAATAATCTAATACTTCTGGAACACGCTCAAATAATCGAATTGTCACCATAATTAAATCATCAAAGTCTAGTGCTTCATTTCTTGAAAGTTGACGTTGATAACCTTTATATACAGTCGCAACCATTTGCGTATGATAGTCATTTGCTTCTTTTTGCGCATCCTCAGGTGTCTTTAATTCATTTTTCAAATTACTAATTGCGCCTATAAACATTCTAGGTTCAAATTTTTTACTATCTATATTTTCATTTTTTAAAACATCTTTAATAACTGATTTTTGGTCAGTTGGATCAATAATTGTAAAGTTTCTTTCAATACCAATACGATCCGCGTCTCTTCTAAGTATTCTCACACACATTGAGTGGAACGTTGACATCCAAATAACTTCAGCTTGTTCACCAACTAAAGTTTGGACACGTTCTTTCATTTCCTTAGCTGCTTTATTTGTAAAAGTAATCGCTAAAACATTATACGGAGACACTCCCTTTTCGTCTAACAAATAAGCAATACGGTGTGTTAAGACACGCGTTTTACCTGAACCCGCGCCTGCCATTATAAGTAATGGGCCCTCTGTTGTACGTACTGCCTGGCTTTGTTCATCATTCATTTTATTAACTAATGCATTCATTTATGTGTCTCCTTTATCTTAACTGTTTTTAGTGCTTTATTTATATCTTCATAAATAATGTTGCCGACGATGATTGTATCAGCCACAGAAGCCATTGCCTCTGCTTCTTCATAATCACTAATACCACCACCATAAAATAATTGTGTATTAGATAATGAATAAGCTGCTGCTTCTACCATATCAACTTCTCCATAAACACCACTATATTCAATATACATAACCGGTAATTTATAAATATCATTAATCATTTGTGCATATGCTTCAATATCTTCTGTTGTTATTTGTGTGTTAGCTTGTGTTAATTTTGCCACTTTACAATCGGGATTTAGTACAACATAACCTTCGAATACTATTTCTTCAAAATCGATTAAATACCCATAATTTTTCAGTGCTTCTAAGAGCATACCATTATGAAACTTTACATCCATGCTATTTAACACTGTAGGTATAAAATATAAATCAAACCCTGGCACGATACTCTCTAAATTTGAAAATTCAAATATTAACGGTACGGAATGAGTATTAACTTTTTTCATTAAGTGTGAAACGTTATCTTCGGTAACATTATCTGTACCACCTATCATAATAGCATCGGTTCCAGACCTACAAATTAACCCTAAATCCTCGTCACTAATTGGCTTTGCAGGATCTAATTTAAAAATATGTTTCCACTTTTTAATCTCATTCATAACATGTTACTCCTTCTTTTAGCATACATTTGATTATAGCATTTTTATGCTATGAGTTCTAAAATGATGTAGAAAAAATCACCCCGAATTTTCGAAGTGATTTGTTTATTTTAATTTCATTTTTCATTTAAACGATAGTAACTTTCTAAATTAGTATCTTGTTCATCAATAATTTTGGCAAGCGGTTTACCAACATAACGAAGATGCCATGCCTCATATGCATAACCTGTTTCATGTGATTGACCTTTTGGGTATCTAATAATAAAGCCATAGTCTGATGCATTTTGTGCTATCCAATGACCTTCTTTAGTTTTCTCAAAATCTTTATGAAAGTCATCTAACGGTTTATTGGTACCAACATCAAATGCAAGACCTGTTTGATGTTCTGAGTGCCCAGGTTTTGCAGTATATTGATGTGCAACTTTTTCACCATCTTTTTTCTCATATTCTTTCACTACTTTTTGTTGTTCACTATAACTTCGATAACCGCTAGAAAATTTTAAATCTAATTGATCTGTTTCACCTTTAGCTAATAATTTATTAAAATTTTGTTTCGCTATTTTATCTTCACCTGGATGGTATTGTGGAGGGAGTTTATATTTTTTATTTACAATTACATGACCATTAACACGTGTAACTCCTTGTGTTTTATTAATGATTGGCAAGGCATTGGTAGGTTTTACAATACTCGATTTAGTTGGTGTGTATGAATTCGAAAATACTGCCAAAACAATTCCAAATATAAGGACTAATAATAATATTATTATTATCAAACCAAATAACAATTTTTTGAACATAAAGTTACTTCCTTTCACTCAATTACACAAGTCAATTCAATGACTATTATATTTATTCGTTGTTACCTTTCAATTACCTTACTTTATTTTTATAAACATTTAAACCAAGTTTTATAATATGTATACATTTAAAAAAGGCTTTTTAATAGTTTCAATGATATTCCTTATAAAAACAAAAAAGCTAACGACAAAGATGTTAAACATCTTATCGTTAGCTCAAATAAGCCAAATCTTTTATTTTCTAATTTGCGAAATCGTTAATCGGCCGTTTCTATGTTCATGCGCTCTAGAATCATCGTATAAGCATCATTACCCCATTGTAATGATCTTTTCACACGTGAAATAGTTGCAGTTGATGCACCAGACTCTTGTTCAATGGTTGCATACGTATAGCCTTGTTTAATCATTTTTGCTACTTGTAACCGCTGTGATAATGACTGAATTTCATTAACAGTACATAAATCATCAAAGAACTGATAACATTCTTCTCTATTTTCTAGTGTTAAAATAGCATCAAACAATTCATCTAATGCTTTCCCTTTTAGTTTTTCTATTTGCATTTAAAACAACCCCTGTATTTTTCAATTTAATCTCAGTTTAACGTACTAATACATTAAAGTGTAACGATTTCACTTGAAAAATTCAATTATTCTAAACCGGCTCTTTGGAAAATTGTATCTACTTGGTTTAAATGGTGTTTAGGATTGAAACATTCATCTAAATCTTCTTTAGTCAATAACTCTGTAATTGACTCATCTTGTTCAATTAAAGTTCTAAACGGTGTCTTTGTTTCCCAAGATTCCATTGCCTTTGGTTGTACTTTATCATATGCAGCTTCACGAGCCAAACCTTTATTTATTAAAGCAAGTAATACTCGTTGTGAATAAATTAAACCAAATGTTTTATCGATATTATCAAGCATATTATCTTCAAATACTGTTAATCTTTCTACAATATTAGTGAAACGATTCAATCCATAATCTAATGCAATTGTAACATCTGGCAACATGATTCGTTCAGCAGATGAATGTGAGATATCACGTTCATGCCACAATGGCACGTTCTCATATGCAGTTGTTACGTAACCTCTAATTACACGTGCGATACCAGTAATGTTTTCTGAACCAATTGGATTACGTTTATGTGGCATTGCAGAAGATCCTTTTTGACCTTTCGCGAATGCTTCTTCAACTTCACGCGTTTCAGTTTTTTGCAAGTTACGTATTTCTACAGCGAATTTTTCCATTGATGTACTAATTAAAGCAAGTGTCGCAATATAATAAGCATGTCGATCACGTTGTAATGTTTGTGTTGAAACTGGGGCTGCGTCTAGTCCTAAATGTTCACAAACATATGCTTCAATTTCAGGTGGAATATTTGCAAAAGTACCTACTGCACCACTCATTTTACCAACTTCTATTTCTTCTCTTACACGTTTAAAACGTTCTAAATTACGTTTCATTTCTGTGTACCATAGTGCCATCTTAACACCAAATGTTGTTGGTTCAGCATGTACGCCATGTGTACGTCCCATCATTAATGTATATTTATAGTCTTTTGCTTTTTTCGCTAATACTTCAATAAAACGTTCTAAATCTTTTTCAATAATATCGTTTGCTTGTTTAATAACATAACTTAACGCAGTGTCTACAACATCTGTTGATGTCAAACCATAGTGTACCCATTTACGTTCTTCGCCAAGCGTTTCTGATACTTGTCTTGTAAATGCAACAACATCATGACGTGTTTCTTGTTCGATTTCTTGTGCACGCGTCACATCAACCTTAGCATTTTGACGTATTTTTTTAACATCTTCTGCAGGTATATCTCCTAATTTACTCCATGCTTCACACGCAAGGATTTCTACCTCTAACCACGCCTCATAGCGGTTTTGATCAGTCCAAATATTAGACATTTCTTCTCTAGAATAACGTTCAATCATTGAAATAAGCTCCTATCATACATAATTTTTGTTAATATTACGCCTTAAAACATGTACATTAAAACATAATTTTAAATAAAAGTTCGTGTTTATCCTTTTCATTATTAGTTTAACAGAATTCTTATGAAAAGTATAAACCTTTTCAACTATCTGCATAAAAAATTTAAGTGCCGATAAAAACAACCGTTATGGACATGTAATTCCATAACGGTTTACCAATCATTATTGTAAAATTTTACCAACGAATTCTATTTCTTGCTTATACACTTCAAAAGTTCCATCTTCATTCTCTTTATAAAGTGGTTTTTCAAAGCGCTTCACAGGTGTGTACCCTGCATCACGCATGCGTTGCAAACAATCTTGAATTGTTTCATTTTCTTCTACTTTAAATTTTTGCTGTTTTTTCATATGCTTTCAACTTCATCCGTATCATATTGTTTAAGCTTTTTACTTCTAACACCTTTCGCCCAGAAACCACCGTGAATTGTACGAGGTTCATACGCTACAATAAATGCTTTTTCATCTATTTGTTTAATGGTCTCTATTAACTTAAATTCAAAACGTCGTGGCGTTAAAATTTGTAAAATTAGTCGATTTCCATCACGACCATAAGCTGTATAGTGCGTTACACCGTAACCTAAATCTCTTAATTGTCGTGGTAAATCTAACTCATATTCAGATGAGGTAACGTTAACGACAGTATAACCTAGCGCTAATTTCTCTTCTATTTTCATACCTACAATAATCCCAATTGAAAACCCAAAGGCATATGCAAATACATTTTGAATTTGATCTAAACTAGACATTACCATGCCTAATCCAACGACGTATACAAGAACTTCTAAAAAGCTGACAATTGCAGCTACATAGCGATAACCTTTAAGTGTTAATATTGTTCTCATTGTAAGACACGTTACATAGGCAACGTTTATAATAAAAATCGCTAAAACCATTAACCATGGGTTAGATGTTATCACTGACATGACCATTTTCCTTTCTGATATCAAATTCAAGTTATTTTACCAACATCTTTTTATTTTGTCACTAAAAATATTTAGAACTTAATCAATTTTTTGGCCAAGTATATCTTGTATATGCTAACTCTCTTTTATGTGCAGTTTTAATATAATGATTTTCTATTATAGTCTTTACATCACTAGGTACTGATTTACCTTCTAAATAATCATCGATATCATTATAACTTACACCTAGCGCTTCTTCATCAGGTAACTGGGGTTTATCTTCTTCTAAATCAGCAGTTGGCACTTTTTCATAAAGATGTTTGGGCGCACCTAAATATTTTAATAGTTGCTTACCTTGTCTTTTATTTAAACCAAATAAAGGTGCAATATCTGCAGCGCCATCTCCATATTTAGTGTAAAAACCTGTTATATTCTCAGCAGAATGATCCGTACCTACAACGATGCCTCTTTTGTTAGATGCAATTGAAAATTGAACTTTCATACGCTCTCTAGCTTTCTCATTGCCTTTTTGAAAATCTGTCAAAGTAATTCCAGCATCTTTAAGGGATTGTACACTTTGATCCACTGCAGGTTTAATATTTATAGTTTTGATTTCATCTGGCTGAATATAGGTTAATGCATCTTCAACCTCTGAAGCATCTTTTTGCTCCCCATAAGGTAACTTGACCGCTATAAATTCACATGAATTACCTTCTTCTCTTAATTCTTCAACTGCCATTTGACACAATTTCCCTGCTAATGTTGAATCTTGGCCACCTGAAATTCCTAATACTAATGCTTGTACAAAGGAATGGGATTGTACATAACTTTTTATAAAATGAATAATCTGTTTTGTTTCAATTTTACTTTCTATTTCAGGTTTCACTTTCATTTCTCTAACAACAATATCTTGTAGGTTACTCATTTTCTTCCTCCATCTCTTTAACGTGTTCAGCAACTTCAAAAATACGTTTGTGTTTATTTTCCCAACATGCTGTACTTAAATCTACTGGGTATTCTTGTGGATTTAAATGACGTTTATTTTCATCCCATAAGTAATCAAGACTATTTCTTAAATACGTTTGTGCCTCACTCTCACTTGGCATTTCGTAAACTAGTTGACCATTTTTAAAAATATCATGATGTAAATCTTTTGCGATAAATGTTTTTATAAATTTCATTTTATAGGTATGAACTGGATGGAATAGTTTTAAAGGCGATTCTTCATATGGATCCTCATGATCAAGCGTAATGTAGTCACCTTCAGCTTTATTCGTTTTTTTATTGATAATACGGTAAACATTTTTCTTACCTGGTGTTGTAACTTTTTCAGCATTATTAGAAAGCTTAATACGATCCACATACTCACCATTATTACCTTCTACTGCAACCAATTTATAAACTGCGCCTAATGCAGGTTGATCAAAACCAGTTATGAGTTTTGTTCCGACACCCCATGAATCGACTTTTGCGCCTTGTGATTTCAAACTAGTAATTGTCTGCTCGTCTAAATCATTCGAAGCGATAATTTTAGCATTAGGGAATCCAGCTTCATCTAGCATACGACGTGCTTCTTTTGATAAATATGCTATGTCCCCAGAGTCCAAACGAATGCCCACGAAATTAATTTTATCACCTAATTCTTTAGCAACTTTAATTGCTGTCGGTACACCAGATTTTAATGTATGGAACGTATCAACTAAGAACACACAATCTTTATGACGCTCAGCATATTTTTTAAACGCAATATATTCATCACCATATGTTTGTACCATGGCATGCGCATGTGTTCCTGAAACAGGGATACCAAATAATTTTCCTGCTCGTACATTACTTGTAGAGTTAAATCCACCAATGTAAGCAGCTCGAGCTCCCCATAATGCTGCATCTGCTTCTTGTGCTCGACGCGTACCAAATTCCATTAACATATCTTCATGTGCTACTTGTCTAATTCTACTCGCCTTTGTTGTTATTAATGTATGGAAATTAACGATATTTAATAGCATCGTTTCTATTAATTGTGCTTGTATTAAGGGTGCCTCGACTCTTAATAACGGTTCATTACCAAAGCAAAGTTCCCCTTCTTGCATTGAACGAATATTGCCAGTAAATTTTAAAGTTTTTAAATAACTTAGAAAATCTTGTTGGTAACCAATAGATTTTAAATAATCGATATCTGATTCTGAGAAGTGAAAACCATTAATGTAATCAATGACACGTTTCAACCCGTTAAAAACAGCATACCCACTATCAAAAGGCATATTTCTAAAATATAAATCAAATACTGCCATACGTTCATGAATCCCATCATTCCAATAACTTTCTGCCATATTTATTTGATATAAATCGTTATGCAATACTAACGTATCGTCTTCAAATTGGTACACAACCATCTCTCCAATCGGCTTTTCCATTAGTTTAGCATAAATGAAAGCTTGATAGCACATGAAAGAGGACTTAAATATACTGGAAAATTCAACATAAGATTATATTTTTTTCATATACAATTTAATCTATGATTTAAATTTGTTTAAAATGTGACATGACTAACGACAATGTCGTGACATTTATATGATATAAGATTATAAAAACTCAAAAATGATTTATAATCTTAATTGAGGTGTTTATATGTTAAAAGAAGCAAAATCCTTCATCGACACGATGTATAAAGAATTAAATTATGATAACCAAAGCATTTCAAAAAGAATTAAAGAAGTTGAGTATGCCATTGAAGAAACCGGAACTTATGAACATACTGCAGAAGAATTAACTTATGGAACGAAAATGGCTTGGCGTAATTCCAATCGCTGTATTGGACGATTTTTTTGGGATTCATTAACTGTTGTTGATGCAAGACACATACAATCTGAAAATGAGTTTATTAATGCAATAGAAAACCATATTGCAACAGCGACAAATAACGGAAAAATAAAACCCTATATCACAATATTCTCGAAGGATAATCCTCCTCAAATATTTAATAATCAATTAATCAGATATGCAGGTTATGAAGATATAGGTGACCCCGCAGAGAAAAGCATTACCCAACTTGCTGAACATCTTGGCTGGCATGGTTCACATACTGACTTCGATATTTTACCTTTAATTTATAAAATGCCTAATGAGACAATGAAATATCATGAATATCAACCACACTTAATCAAAGAAGTTATAATTGAACATGACCATTTTCCAAAATTACAGCAACTTGGATTAAAATGGTACGCGGTACCAATCATATCTAGCATGGATCTAAAGATTGGCGGTATTACATATCCAACTGCACCATTTAATGGTTGGTATATGGTAAATGAAATAGCTGTACGTAATTTTACAGACTCTTATCGTTATAATTTATTAGAAAGTGTTGCAGAAGCGTTTGAATTTGATACACTAAAGAATAATTCTTTCAATAAAGATCGCACACTTGTCGAATTGAATTATGCAGTTTATCACTCCTTTAAAAAATCTGGGGTATCTATTGTTGATCATCTCACTGCATCGAAGCAATTTGAAAGATTCGAACTAAACGAAACAAGAAATGGTAGAGAAGTTACTGGTAAATGGTCATGGTTAGCTCCTTCCCTGTCACCCACATTAGTATCCAATTATCATCACGGATATAAAAATGTTATGAAAGAGCCTAATTTCTTTTATAAAAAAACAGAAGCTAATGGTTGTCCATTTCATTAACGACCCTACCACACACATATAAACAAGGGGTAACGTCAAATGAAACTTTATTATTTAGGTCCAAAAGGAACTTTTTCCTACTTAGCTGCAACACAATATCAATCAGAAACAGACATAGATTATGTATCAAAGTCTAATTTATATGAGGTAGTTGCGGCTGTATCTGAAGACAACGATAGCATAGCTGTTGTGCCAATTGAAAATTCAATAGAGGGTACTATCAATATCGTTGCAGATGCATTAACACAACAAAATATTTACGCACAAGGCGAACTACATTTAGATATTCAATTTGCATTATATGGTGTTGATGGCGCTTCTGTGAACGATATTTCAAAAGTTTATTCTATTGGACCTGCCATTAGTCAAACTAGTAAATATATCCAATCATATGGTTTCGAGATTGATTACGTAGATAGCACAATTAAAAGCTTAGATATGATTAAGAATGGCGTCGGTGCTATTGCACCACTTGGCAGTGGAGAAACGTATGGCTATTCACCTATAGAGCAAAATATAGAAGATTATCCACATAACGTTACTCGCTTTTTAGTCGTTAGTAACCAACCACGTCATATAGAAAATGCTAGCGATACTATGTTACTTATAACTCCTCAGTTCGATAAGCCAGGGTTATTAGCTAGTATATTAAATACGTTTGTATTGTTTAATATTAACTTATCTTGGATAGAATCTAGACCATTAAAAACTCAACTAGGTATGTATCACTTTTTTGTCCAAGCAGACACACCAATAACAGAAGATTTATCTAAAGTAATTAAAATTCTCAATACTTTAGACTTCCAAGTTACTATAATAGGTTCGTTTGACAAATTGAATTAGTACAAGCTAATTAGCAACAGGATATTTCATAATTCAATATTTAATATAAATTAAAAAACGCTATTAAACTAAGTTATTTATCGTCAAAAAAGACTATTCAATGGTAAATATCATAATACCGACATCGTCTCCCCTGACTTTGTCGGTATTTTTTGTCTATTTTATATTCACTATATTCTGAACAGCTGTTATTTACAAACTAAATTGATTTAACTTGATATATATTAAAAAAGCACACCGTACCACAGTGTTACATTGAGTAACTTTGATACGATATGCTTTCTATATAATATAAATGATTCTTATTTTTTATTTCAATGGCAATGGTTTTGTAACATCAATACCTAACACTGGTGGTACTAAGAAATACACAACTAGGACAATTACAACTATACTTAATAAATTGACCCAAAAACCTACAGATGCCATCTTCTTGATGCTTATTCTACCCGTACCAAATACAATAGCATTTGGTGGTGTTCCAACCGGTAACATATATGCACAATTAGCAGCCATGGCTGCTGGTACCATAAGTAACAACGGATGCACATTTACTGCAACTGAAAGTGTTGCCAAAATAGGTAAAATCATTGTAGCTGTTGCTGTATTTGATGTAATTTCAGTTAAGAACAAAACAAATATTGTGATTACAAGAACAATAATCAATGGACTTACACCTTCGATTAATTTCAATTGTTCACCAAGCCAATTTGCCAACCCGCTTTCTGAAATACCTTTTGCTAAAGCTAAACCCCCACCAAACAGTATTAAAACGCCCCAAGGCAATTCTTTAGCAACTTCCCAATCTATAATCCTCTTATGTTTTTCTTTGTTGTTAGAAGGAATAAGAAATAACAAAACAGATATAAACATTGCAATTGTGCCATCAGCAACTCCAGAAGTAACTGACCAATTTTTTAATAAAAATTCTCTACTGATCCACAGGAAACTGGCAAGTAAGAATATAACTGAAACAATTTTTTCTTCATACTTCATTTTACCTAATTCATTTAATTTTTCTTTTATCAATTTTTGTCCGCCAGGTAATTCTTTCATATCATGCTTAAATGCAATATAACGAATATATATCCAAACCAAAAAGAGTAATACAATTACTGTTGGCACACCAATAATCATCCATTTAGCAAAACTAATTTCTTCACCAAATGCTGATTGATATTGCCCTTTTAAAATTATTAAAGGTGGTGTGCCAATCAGTGTACCAAGTCCTCCGATTGTTCCTGCGTAACCAATTGCAAGCACAAGAGATTGTTCAAATTTAGATATACTTTCCGGTTTAGTATTTTGACTTTTTAATTCATTTGCTTCTTTTATAATCGCAAGACCAATAGGTATCATTATCATCACGGCCGCTGTATTAGAAACAAACATTGATAAAAATCCAGTAGCAATCATAAAGCCTAATAAAATCTTCCCAGTACTTGTACCAAGTGTATTAATAATAGATAAAGCAACACGAGTATGTAAATTCCATCTTTCCATCGCTATAGCTAAAATAAAACCACCTAAGAATAAGAAAATAATATCATTACCGTATTGAGCTGAAACTTCTTCTGGATTCAACACATGTCCAATTGGTAATAAAATCAATGGCAACAAACTAGTTGCAGCAATGGGTATCGCTTCAGTAATCCACCAAGTCGCTATCCAAAGTGTGATTGCTAAAACATAAACACCCTTACCCGATAAATCATCCGGATGAAATAGTAATAACGTTAACGCAAATAACAATGGTCCCAATATTAAACCTGTTAATTGGCCGGCATTATATGACTTCTTTTCCTTTTTGTTTGAAAAAAACTTCAAATAATGTGATTGTCTCATATCCCCTTTATTCAAATCATTCATAATGTCTTCCCCCTTTTAATTAT
This sequence comes from Staphylococcus sp. mip270_02, assembly GCF_054031535.1. Lineage (NCBI taxonomy): Bacteria > Bacillati > Bacillota > Bacilli > Caryophanales > Staphylococcaceae > Staphylococcus > Staphylococcus sp. mip270_02. The sequence goes on along the minus strand of NZ_CM132934.1, from coordinate 1,371,472 downwards.
TATCTGAATATTCATAATAATTTATTAGAGTATAACATAATATATTTTAAATAGGGTTAGCATTTTTAATCGCTTATATAAAGAATATTTATGATTTTATTTCAAAAATATAATCATTCCACACGAACTTTTCTTATTTTAATATCACTACCTTTATTATTAAATAGTAGTAATGCTTCTATATCTTGTAAATGCATACTTTGGGATGAATGATCAAAAATATTATCAGCTATAAGTACAGCTTGATGTTTAACCTCGTTATAACTTTGAATGCGTATTGATTCTTTATCCATTTCTCCAATGAAACTATTTTGATAAATATTTAAATTACTGCCAGCTTGCGTCCCGCGCTCTATACCTTTTAAGTCTTTAGCATTTTTACCGTCTTTAACTGCTAAAAATCTTATACCACCAGCGCAATTTTTAAATATATTGTGATGAATATAAGTATTTTTTGATTTCAACGGTGTAAGTGCGTATTGATTCAATCCATCAAATGTATTATAGCGGATATGAATATTTTGATAATATTGATCATAGCGGCTGGCATGTGAGCCAATTGCACGATTCCAACTTTGCATTGTTGGTGTATCTGAATCACCAAAATAACAACGCTCTATAATTACATTTTTAGTAATTGTTCCATCAGTAGCACCAAATTTAGGAAAAGCGCCCGGAACCTGTATATCTATCTGAACTGCTTCAGAGAAAAAACGAGTTCCATCTAGATCTCTAAAACCTAAAAACTTACAATTATTGATATATAATCCATTGACACCACATGCATCTAAGCAATGCCCACCTACAACATCTTTAAAAGTTACATTTTGTATCTGAATATCTTCTGCATGTCCCATGCACACCGTTGTATTATTATATGGATATTTGAAACCATTCATATCAAATGTCCCACCAGATATGTGAATATGACTATTACCGTTATACCCATAATACAATTTAAATCTGCGTCCATTTTTCAACAATGTATCTTTTCCACATCTTTTAAGTACTGCCGCTTCATCTAGTAACAGCGTTGTTGAATCATATATAACCAGTGGTTTACGTATATGATACTCACCTTCTGGTACGAATATAGTCGTTGGTTTATGCTTCTTAGCATAATTTAGCGCTTTTTGCATCGCTCTTGTATCTGCGTATTTACTTTTCCCTTTTAAACCAAATTGTTTTGCATTAATTATCATATGCTAATTCCTTTCTCAGCTATTACTTTATAATAAACAAAAATGATATCTTTCAAACGCATTTACGCTCCCTTTATTGATTGAGCGACTTAGTATATAATTACTTTTATATTGTTTATTGGGAGTGTTTTTATCTTATGAAAAAAAGCGCATTAATCGTAGTTGACTACTCGAATGACTTTGTAGCTGACAACGGAAAATTAACTTGTGGCCTTCCAGGTCAGCAAATTGAAAACTATATTGTTGAACGAATTGAAGTGTACAATAAAAAGCAACACGATATCTTTTTCATGATGGATTTACATTATGAAGAAAATAAATATCACCCAGAAAGTAATTTATTCCCTCCACATAATATTATTGGTACTGTTGGTAGAGAACTCTATGGCAAAGTGAATGATATCTATCAAAATATTTTGTTTAATGATCACATACATTCCCTAGATAAAACACGTTATGATGCTTTCTGTGGGACCTCTTTAGATTTAATGCTAAGAGAGAGAAATATTACACACTTGGAATTTGTCGGAGTATGTACAGATATTTGCGTGCTTCATTCAGCAATTAGCGCTTATAATCTAGGGTACGCAATAACTATTTCACATCGTGGGGTTGCTTCCTTTAATCCTTCGGGGCACGCATGGGCTTTAGATCATTTTAAAAATTCACTAGGTGCTGTAGTAGAATAACTATGCAAAATCGTGCTAGAATAATAATAACTATATAAATAAGGAGAATTTAGATATGGCAAAAACTTATATTTTCGGACATAAAAATCCAGACACAGACGCAATTTCATCTGCTATTATCATGGCAGATTTCGAACAACAAACAGGTAACACTGAAGCTACAGCATACCGTTTAGGCGAAGTAGGACCTGAAACACAATATGCTTTAGATCATTTTAATGTAACTGCACCAGCGTTACTTAATGATGATTTATCCGATCAAAAAGTAATTCTAGTAGACCATAATGAATTCCAACAAAGTGCTGATTCAATTAATGATGCTACAATTCACCACGTGGTCGACCATCACAGAATTTCTAACTTTGAAACGGCAGCACCATTATACTACCGTTCTGAACCAGTTGGTTGTACAGCTACAATTTTATACAAAATGTATCAAGAACGTGGTTTTGAAATCAAACCAGAGATTGCTGGATTAATGGTATCAGCAATTATCTCAGATAGCCTATTGTTCAAATCACCTACTTGTACAGAAGAAGATGTAAAAGCCGCTGAAGCATTAAAATCAATTGCTGGTGTTGACCTAGAAACTTATGGTTTAGAAATGTTAAAAGCTGGCGCTTCTACTAAAGAAAAATCAGCAACAGACATTTTAACTATGGATGCGAAGTCATTCAACATGGGTGACTACGTAACTCGTATCGCACAAGTTAATACTGTTGATATTGATGAAGTATTTGCACGTCAAGAAGAATTGGAAAAAGAAATGTTAGAAGTAAGCGCTAATGAAAAATATGATTTATTTGTATTAGTTGTTACAGACATTATTAATAGCGACTCTAAAATCTTAGTAGTTGGTGCTGAAAAAGATAAAGTTGGCATTGCTTTCAATGTAGAGCTTGATAATAATACTGCATTTTTACCTGGTGTTGTATCACGTAAAAAGCAAGTAGTTCCACAAATCACAGAGGCTTTAAACTAATAAAACGCCTTTAAATTAGTACAGTTTTAAGGTGATTTTAATTAAATATCTAGATTTAAAAATTCATTATACTGGAGCATAGTTCATATGTTCCAGTTTTTTATCACTTATACCTACGAAACGCATCTATTATACTAGGAGGAATATATTTGAATTCAATAGAGCAAACTTTCCACAATAGTACTCAATATTTTAAAACACACGTTACTAAAGATTTAAAATTCAGAAGAAAACAACTTAAGCTTTTAGGTAAAAGTATCAAAAATCATGAAGACACCTTATTAGAGGCTTTTCAAAAAGATTTAGGTAAGAATAAAGTTGAAGCTTATGCTACAGAAATCGGCTTCACTTTAAAAAATATTAAAAATGCTCGTAAAGAGCTAAAAAATTGGGCTAAAAGGAAACAAGTCAATACGCCTATTTATATGTTTCCAACTAAAAGCTATATCCTAAAAGAGCCTTATGGCACAGTTTTAATAATTGGACCTTTTAATTACCCTTTCCAATTATTAATTGAGCCACTTATTGGCGCTATAGCAGCTGGAAATACTGCCATACTCAAACCTTCTGAATTCACGCCAAACATCTCAGAAGTTATTAAACATATAATCGAAGATGTATTCGATTCTGAATATATTAGTATTTGTGAAGGTGATGCTGAAACTACGCAATCATTAATCCAATTACCATTTGACTATATCTTTTTCACAGGTAGCGAACAAGTTGGTAAAATTGTGTATCAAGCAGCAAGTAAAAATTTAACTCCTGTAACGTTAGAACTTGGCGGTAAATCTCCAGTAATTGTTGATGAAACAGCAAATATTAAAGTCGCAAGTGAACGTATCAGTTTTGGAAAATTTACAAATGCTGGACAAACTTGTGTTGCTCCTGACTATATACTTGTGAATCGTAAAGTGAAGGATGAATTAATCGCTGCGCTAAAAAAAACCATTACCGAATTTTACGGTAACGACATTCAGGAAAGCCCTGATTTTGGACGTATTGTAAATCATAAACACTTTAGTCGTTTAGATAATTTATTAAAGATTCATCATGCTGAGATTGCCTTTGGTGGTAAATCAAACAAAGATGAAAGGTACATTGCTCCTACACTATTAGATGGTATTACTTTTAATGCTAAAATAATGGAAGACGAAATTTTCGGTCCTATTTTACCAATCATTACGTATGATGATTTTGATGAAGCTATTGATTTTATACGTTCCAAACCTAAACCGCTAAGTTTATATTTGTTTAGCGAAGATGAAAATGCAACAGAACGTGTATTAAATGAAATATCATTTGGTGGGGGCGCAATTAACGATACCTTAATGCAATTGGCAAATTCAAACTTACCATTTGGTGGTGTTGGCGCATCTGGTATTGGTCAATACCATGGTAAATACAGTTTCGATACATTTAGTCATGACAAATCATATATTTTTAAATCAACTCGACTTGAATCTAGTTTATTGTTCCCACCATACAAAGGTAAATTTAAATATATTAAGACCTTCTTTAATAAGTAACTCTGTTTATGAAAGTTCTATAACATAAAAATGCGCCTTCCCATTACATTTGGGAAAGGCGCATTTTTATGTTATTAAGTTAGTAATTGAGTCATTTAACAAACTTCCAATTTTATATTTCTTTTAAAAACTGTACACAAACACCTTCAGGCGCAGTGTATTTATCGTCTACTTTTTCTAGTTCACCTGTTACTTTATCACGTCTAAATACAGTAAGTGCATAATCACCTTCTTGGTGTGCACATACTAAATAATCATCTGAATCAGTAATGTTAAAATCACGTGGAAACTCCCCGCCACTTGATACAATATCCACTAATGAAATCATGTCGCCTTCATCAGCTACTTTGAAAATAGCAATACTATCGTGACCTCGATTACTAATATATAAGAATTTTTGATCTTTTGATAATCTCACTGCTGCTAATTTTGTATCGCCTTCAAAGTTTTCTGGTATCGTCAAATGACGTTCTATTTCTGTAAATTTACCATCTTCATATTTTACTGTACTTACAATATTTGATATTTCATGAACTACATAGGCATATTCACCATTTTCATGGAAGGTAATATGTCTAGGTCCATCACCTGGTTCAAAATCAAACACAGCATATTCACTGTATCCTTCATCACCAAACTCATATGTCACTAATTTGTCCGTACCTAAGTCCATCGCCACTACATATTTTTTATCTGGTGTAATATCCATAAAATGAATATGTGCATGATCTTGTCGCTCTGACGGACCAGTTGGAAAATCATGCGCTAATTCCTGTATAAGTCGAACAATTTCTCCCGTATATGGATTTGCTTCATATATACGCGCTAATCCTGCACCATAAACAGTTTCAAAAATATATTTACCATCTGGCGATACTGCAACATAACAACCAGTACCAGCTGTTGACGCTAAACATTTATTAATGAGGCTTAACTTGCCATCTTCCTCTATTTTAAGACTAGCGATACCACAGTTGTCGCCCTCTCTATTTATTGCATATAAAAATGAATTATGTTGATTTAAATAAGTTGAGGCTTCTAGTTCATAACCAGTTTCAACTTCAATTATTTTCCCTGTTTGTTCATCAAGTTGGAAACGGTAGACCCCTTTACCTTCTTTTTTTGTATAAGTACCGATATAACCTATCGTCATTATGAAAACCCCTCCATATTATGATAGTTTCATTTTAATAGAGATTTATTACAAATACAATATAATGAATTATCACTTCACTAAATCGAACATATGTTCTATAATGATATAGAGGTGATAAAATGATTCCGAAAGAATTTAAGAACGAAACTGATTATAGAAATATCCCTAGAGAATATTTAAATCCAAATATACCCAAAGGTCGTGGCATGGTTAAATGGCAACCCTTCGCTACCTTACCGGAACAATTCGAAACCATACAGCAATATTTGATTGATCAAAATAAAATTGATCGCCCAACGCTATCGGACGATCAATTGAATGAACTTAACTTACAACTTCATCAAGCACTACATACAGAACAACATATCACAATTGAATATTACCAATCCGGATGGCTAGAACACATAACATTAAAAATTAAGAATATAGACATGGTTCATATGTATTTAGAAGGCTATTCGCTAAACAAATCAGAAGTTATTAAATTATCACTTTTTGATATCACTCGCATTAATCCATATAATCCATAACTCCTAAGTTCTTATACTACAAAATCTCATACTTAGACTTATTTCACTAATATAACTTTGGAGAGTTCAACTAAGCTCATGTTTATTACGAAAGAACAACTAATTGTCTCATCAAATAATCACTACCGATATTCATAAAAAAAATAGAACACTCTAAAGTGTTCTATTAATAATTTAATTATTAGATTCGATATCTGAAACAATCTCTTTTGTTTTACTTTCAATATCTTCAAAGTCTTTTTTGAAAATATAAGCGAACACAACTGCACCAATTCCTGCTGCTAATGATACAGTAAGGATTGTACCGAATACAAATTTAAATAAACCTTTAATAAAATTCCACATTCTGTTTCACCTCAATAAATTATTAACATATCCATTATTAATGATAGCATACTTAAAAGCATCAATAAATATATACCTACTTTTCACTACTTTAATTTAAATATTATTATAGTAATAATATGATATTATTGTAGTAATGCTTTAAGTTATAATTAAATACTGTATATTAATTACTACCTTTAATACTTTAATAATAACAGAACTCTTAGAAAGATTACATTTATTAGTCATATTAGAAAAAGGAGTGGGAAAGGAATCTAATTTATTTAAAAATATTTCACGGTCCCACCCCAACAAAATTCACTAGAATTAATATGGATAAATAGTTTAACTGGGCTGACGCTCATGCTAATATCCCACTAACTCTATATAATACTTAAAGCTGAGACAATTAATTTGTCCCAGCCGCTTAGTCAATTACTTGCCCCACCAAGTACTCATTGCATCTCTAACAGTATCATAATAATTTGCCATTGCAATCACCTCATTTTAATTTAAAAATAAATAATCAGTCGTCGTTGTTATACTTAATAATAACGACAAGCATCGTATAATACAATTAACGTGGGGTTACAATATAGTTACAAATTTGTAAGATTACACAACTAAAATAGGAGTTTTACATTATGCAAAAAGTAAAAACAGATATATTAACTCACCGCGGGTCACATTTTGATTTAGGTGTACAAACTGCTCAATGGATGCAACAAACACCATTATTAAAAAATAGAGAAAAAGAATGGAAAAAACGTATGCCTCGTTTCGATATCCACATAAAGGAAACATATGATATCTTCCAAACCTACGCACCTCAAATTTGGGAAGAAATCAGAGGTATGCAAGAAGTCCTTAATCTACCAACAAATCAAATGATATTAAACTTTGCACACTATCGTTTTACACCACTAAAAAATAGTGGCTGTACGGTGTATTTAGGACAAGACTACATGGTAAGAAATTATGACTATCACCCTGCAACTTATGATGGTCGTTATCAGCTTTTCCAACCAAATGATGGAGGTCTAGCACAAATTGGTCCAACATCTCGCGTGACTGGTAGAATGGATGGTATGAATGAAGCTGGACTATCTATGGGGTATAACTTTATGCATAGAAAACATCCAGGCGATGGCTTCGTATGCTATATGATTGGCAGACTCATTTTACAATATTGTAAAGACGTACCAGAGGCAATTCAATTATTGAAAGAAATTCCACATAGAAGTTCATTTAGCTATATTGTCATGGATAAGCACTTAAATCACGCCATAATCGAGGTTTCTCCTAGATCACTTGATGTAAGGTATGATCATACATGTACGAACCATTTCAAATTGCTAACTCATGAAAATAGAAACTATACAAAAGAGTCTAAAGAACGTTTAGATAGACTTTTAAAACAAACACCGAATGGCCTGGATAAAATGCACGCATTTGAATTATTTAATAATCCAGAATTTGAAATATATAGTAAATTATTTAAAAGTTGGTCTGGTACAATTCATACAACTATGTATGAACCACAGTCACTTAAAGCATACATGACTTTAGGTGAAAATAACACACCTGCAGTAATTGATTTTCAACAATGGCTAAACGGACAGTCACTAGATATTCATGCCCTTTATGGACATATAGACACTGATTTGACCTTTGCCAGTTATTAAATATATGTTAAATATGATAATAAGTTAGAAAAATAGCTATGAAGTCATCTATCAATATAGATTTCTCCATAGCTATTATAATATACAGTCTATTAATTAATATGAATATCACCGTGTACAGTATAGAATTCTAAAATATTATCACCTTCTCCAACTCTATCGTTATCAAAACTCTTATTATTGACTTTTTCTACGCCATCATCAGGGTTTAATTTCAATAACGTATTATCTGGTTTTTTATTGTAAGACATAATAATATCACCATTTTGACTAGAAGCTTTAAATGCAGAATCAATGTCCATACGATCTAATTGGATATGACCACTTTGGGCAAGCAATACAGAGTTTTTAATTAGTGCATTTTCAGCATATATACTCGCTTCTTTTGTTTTAATATTAGCATTAACAATTTTACTATCACTAATATGTATAGGTGATTTCAAACCTCTATACAACAATTGTTCAATTTTTGAATTTTGCACATAAACACGACTACCAGTTCTATCGTTCATATTAAAATCGACTTTATCAACTTCGATATTTTGAAGTTTAATATTGCGTGCCTTGCTCGAAACTTTCAATTCCTTTAATTTCTCATTTGGTATGGTGATTTTCATTTTAGCCTTAATTTGTCTAAATGGGTTATAATTCAAGCCATAATTATCAACTCGATTACTAGTTTCTTTCAACTTTAATGATTGCTTATCTTTATTTATATCTACTTTCTGTTGGCCTTTATAATGAATTGCAAACTTATTTCCTTTTGTAATCGTTACATTACTAGAGCGGCTGTCAATATCTAAATGCTTTACTTCCGCATCATTATACGTTTTATCAATAACATTAAGTTTATTGTTTTGCTTTTCAAAACCAAACCAAGTAATACAGCCTAAGGTAAAACACACGATAAATAATGCTAAACCACTAAAAAATAATTTCCTCATTCATTTGCACTTCCTTTAATCGTCTTGATATTCCAACGTAAGTATTTTAGTATCAAACGATAAACGAATTGAGCTAATTTCGCAATGGTCACAAATAATACAATACCTAAACCAGTAAATGAAAACGCAAAAAGATAATTACTAATTGCTAAACTGAACATATTATATAATGAGCCATGAATAATTAATAAAATCGGGCTAATTGCTAAAAACAATGCAACTAAAAGTAACACGAACATAAAACTGCCAATAAATATCATTGGTATCAAGATAATGATTAAAGACAAAATTCCCATACCTAGTGAGGCCATAATAGCTCTAAGAATTGATTTAGCATTTGGCCTATACTCTGCAGAAACAATTGCATTTTTTGCTTTAATTTCTTTTCCAATTTTTTTAGGTGATTCTAATGCACCTATAATTTGATATTCATTTTTCCCCTCTCTTTCTTGATCAAAGAAGTATTGCTCATACTCATACATGACGCTATCTCGTTCTGCGCTTGGTATGCTACTTAATTCTTGTTCAAGTTCATTCAAGAAAGTGATTTTATCCAAGTTATCTACCGCCATTCTAATTCTAGATTCGAATCAAAATATTTTATGTAATATCTAAGAATAACGTATTGCATAAGATTGTCATTCATTAGATTTTTAAATCCTTCATTTTTTGTAGAATTCAATTTTCTTTATTTTATCATGTTTACACACAATAGATAACTTTATTTGATTAACTTTGTCTCTATAAGTAATAACTTTATATGATTTATGTAACTTCTTACTCTTATAATGTTCACCTAATTTATTAATTACGCTTTGTATATCGCCATCTATATTTGCATTAAAATTAGTCTCAATTGTCGTATCTTTAACGAGCGTGATACCTTTCATGTAACCGTCTTTTTTATTTACTTTAAATGTTAAATGAGGTTCGTGCCCTTTTATATAAAAACTATGATTTTTCATTACGATATGATTATACGCTGTATATTTTTGGTCATCTATTTGTGTGTCTAATTTCATATTATCGATAGTTAACTGAGATAAATTCGTAGATTGCGTATAATTAATGTAATTCACAATTAAGATAGTCCCTGTCCCCATTGTCATAAAGAGAGTAAATATTAATAATTTAAATGGTCTATTATGTAAATTCAATATTGTTGTCACACTCCATATATTTAATAAAAGACAAATCTGATATTTTTAATTATCAGGTTAACTTGAAATCAAATTTATTTTTTCTAAGTATTTAAAATTTTCTTTCATATTAAAAATTGATATAATAATAACTAATACGCTAAAGGGGGAAATATTATGACAAGTTTAGAAACTTATTTCAAAAACAGTCAACCGCTTGATCAATATATCAAAGCTATGACTGAAAACAAAGAGAATTTGTTAACGATTTACAATTCTTTCTCTTTACCAGAAGAGGATAATCGAATTGAAAAAATTAAATCATTAAACTATTCCAAAGTCTTAGTCATCACTGAAGATTGGTGTGGGGATGCCATGATGAATGTCCCAATTTTAAAACATATTAGTGAAACTTTAAATTTAGAAGTTCGAGTATTCCATCGCGACGAGAACACTGATTTAATAGATCAGTATTTAACAAATGGAACCGCTCGTTCAATACCTATTTTCGTTTTCTTAAATGATGCTTATGAACAACAAACTGTTTGGGGGCCCCGTGCAAGACAAGTGCAGCATTTTGTAGATGAAGCACGTTCAAACGTCCCAGCAAAGGACGATCCAACTTTTGAAGACAAGTCTGCTGAAGCACATACAATTATGATGAATCGTTACAAAACTGATTCTCAATTATGGAAATATGTTTATGATTCCATATTAGATAAGTTAATCATAAAATAAAAAGACGTATGAATGATGCTGTTTAACTGCACATTCATACGTCTTTCTTTTAACTCTTTTATTAGTTATCCATTGTTAAATATCTTTCTTAGATGAATAGAATAAATTAACAATAAACAAGATAACGATCGACGCTGAAGTTATAAACCATTGCCAATTCGTAAATGTGTAATCACCTGAAGTTGTTTTTGAAGTTAAATAGCTAAATGGAATATATTTTAATGAATCTTGTATATTGTCTCCAATTTTAGGAATCATAGGCAGGAATGGTTCCGCAAATGGAACAATTAACACTAAGAATACACCAAGCGTAAATATAAGTGCTGTCTTAGGTACGATAAGTGAAAATAAATATAAAAGTAATCCAAAGAATAAATGGAACATTAAAAAGAACCATAATAGTTCAAAAATCTTTTTAGTTTTAATATTGTCCCCATCAACGAAACCTTGAACAATAAGTACAAACGCAACTAATACAGCTGTAATCAATACTGCAATTAAAATAATCGAAATCACTTTTGCAATAATATAACCAATACGGTTAGAAGTTTTATTCATGTAAAGTTGAATTGTACCTTGTGAAATATCACGTGTAATTGTTTTGATTACAAATAGCAAGCCCATAATTGAAAAGAACCAACTACCTATTGTAAGTAATGTATTGCCATTCATTTCATCTGCCTGTTGTAAAAATAAAATTATGAAGCCAACCATTGGTAACAATGTTAGAAGCAACGCTAAATACGTTAATGGACTTTTAAAAATGCTGAACATATCATATTTTACGAGTTGTAAACTATTCATTATTGACCACCTTTCTGATTAATATTGAAGTAAGTATCACGCAATGAACTTTTACGTGTTTCAATAAATTTCGGATAAACGTCTTTGTTCGCTAAACCTTTAAGAACATTTTTATAACTATTTTGAGCTTTTATAATAATTTCTCCGCTCGCTTGTTGTGTTTGAATTACATCAAACTCTTCATTTAAGAATGTTGCAGCAGTATCGAAATCTTTATCTTCAAACAGTATTACTGTAGAGTCAGAAGGTGTCCCTTCTTTCATATCTACATCTTGAACAAATTTACCGTCTCGTAAGAATACTGCTCTATCGCAAATTAATTCTATATCCTCCAACTTATGACTAGAAATTAAAATTTTCATTTCTAATTCTTTCACAAGTGATTGAATTGTTTTTAAAACATCAATGGAACCATCTGGATCCATACCATTTGTAGGTTCATCAAGAATTAAATACTTCGGCTTATTCATTAATGAAACAGCGATTGCCAATTTTTGTTTCATACCCATAGAGTATTTTTTAACTTTTTTCTTAACATAAGGTCTCATACCAAATGCATCGATAATTTGGTCTGCATATTTTTTGTCGAATCCTTTACCTAAAACATTCGCAAAAAGTTTTAAATTATATAATCCTGATTTATTATCATACAGTTTGGGATGTTCAATTAAGTAACCGATATTTTCTTTATTACCTGTTTTTACATCCCCTTTATAATTGATAATATTTCCATTCATAACTTTCATAAGTGTTGTTTTACCGACACCATTTTTACCTATTAAGCCAACAATTTGGCTCTGACCAAAATCAAAATCAATATGGTCTAAAACATTGTTATTACCATACGTTTTAGTAATATTCTTTAATTCCATAAATGCGCCTCCCTTTGAGATTAATTTATTTTTTTATATTGAATGAAATAATTAGTAATAAAAAACAGAATACTCATTACTAAAAATCCATAGTTAAACATCGGTTCTAAATAATCCAATTCTCTTATATTAAAGTTAAATACTGCGATAAGACCAACAGCAATCAGTATGACAAAAACCGGTATAATAATAAACATCGTTAGTAAATATATCAAATAAGAAATATACTCAGATTTTTGTTCAGTATACCTTTTAAATGCTATAGGTATAGCAAAGAAGTTAATTGTTATGTAAGAGTAAGGCACCATAACATTCAAATTTAATTGGTCCGCAGAAACGTTAGAATCCGGTATATTGTATAGAGATAATATACCTGCTCCTATTAATGTAAACATAATTACCGTTACATAGTTTGCATTAAGTAGAGCGCTTTTTGAAACTGGTAAACTCGCAAAAAAATCGTATGACATTTTGTGTCCTAATTTACTATTGAATCTAAACGCATGTCCAGAATCAACGATAGATATGAACAATAATATCATCGCAATTACTGAATAAATTGATTTAGTAAGTAAAGTATCATTTCCAATCACTAATTGTAATGGTGAAAATAACAATAACATCGAATAAATAATTATAGTCCATTTACGTAATTTTATATTTCTAATAAGTAAATTTTTCATCTAATGGCCCTCCTCACTATGAAATGCCATCATTTTCAAATTCAATTTTGTGTAGCCCTTTTTCAAGGAAAACCATTAATTCTTCAATTTTCGGTCTAGTTATTGCTACCTCATTACCAAATATTTCTTTAAACACATTTGCATGTGTTGTAAGCGCCGTATAGCCGGTTTTATTATATTCTATATAATATGCTAAGGACGCCAACTCATCGTCTATCTGATTTGAATCACCTTTTACAATTTGAAACTTATTCAAAATATCATCTAAAAAATCATTAAACACAATTTCACCATCTTTTAAATACACTAAGTAATCAGCAATTTTCTCTAAATCTGAAATAATGTGCGTGGAAATAAATACAGTTTTATTTTCATCGATGAGTTCTTGTTGAATGATATCTAAAACTTCATTTCGAACAATCGGATCTAAACCAGAAGTAGGTTCGTCTAAAATAAATAATTCTGCATGATGGCTAAAAGCAATCGCAATAGATAATTTCATTTTCATACCTGTTGAGAAAGTTTTAATCTTTTTATCCCGAACTAAATTAAATTTTTTAAGAAAATAATTGAAACGCGTATTATCCCACTTTTTGTAAAAAGGAGCGATATATTTTTCAATTTTGTTAACTGTCCACTTGTCATTTAAATACAGCTCTGAATAAATAAAACCTATTCTATTTTTGATTTCTTCAGCGTTATCTTTCATCTGTTTATTAAAAACTAAGATTTCTCCTTGTTCTGGTTCAATTAAATCCATAATTAATCTAATGAGTGTCGTTTTGCCAACACCGTTTGCGCCAATAAATCCTGTGACAAATCCTTGAGGAACTTCAAAAGAAATATCATTCAACTTGAATTCTTTATGCTGATAATTAACAGCATTTAATTCTATAGCATTCATTCCTCGTCCTCCTCAAAGATCATCTCTAGAATTTCTTGTAGCTCAGGCAATGACATGCCGATTGTCTTAGCTTCTTTGCTCATTGATTTAGCTAATGACTCAATCACGATGAATTGTTTTTCTTTCAGAATGGAACTATCTTGTTCTTTTACAAATGTACCTTTACCTCTGATTGTAAAGACAAAGCCATCTTTTTCTAAGTCTTCGTATGCACGCTTAGTGGTTATCACGCTAACGCTTAAATCTTGTGCTAATTCACGCATAGAAGGTAAATGTTCACCTGGAACTACGTATCCTTTTAAAATATTCTCTTTAATTTGTTGCTTGATTTGTTCATAAATAGGGCTTTCACTACTATTTTTCAAAAGTATTTTCACGGACGTCCTCCCTTGCAACTGTATATACACAATATATACAATATATACACACTTGTAAAGAGAAAATTAGAAATTAATTGCATGCTTTTTAATTTTGTAAATTTGAAACACTAAATATTATATTTGAGATTCATATACAAAATTAAAAGACTATATTATGAAAGAAAACAAATTTTTGTCGTTTTCATAAATATAGTCTTTATAATAACTTTTACTTCTGTTAGTCATTTTTCTTTTTTCGTCTATTATTGTTACGATTAATAAACGCGCAAACTATAAACATTATAGCTGCGATTAATAATTTTATGCCAGAACTTTCATGTCCTGTAGCTTGCAAGTAATACCCCACCACAAACAAGACAATAGCAATAATTACAAATATCTTTGTTAAATATTTCATCCATTTCACCTCAAAACAATTTTCATTATACCAAATTATGTTAAATATTTCTAAATCACTATTGTTTCATTTAATTTTGTTGATTTTTATTTTCTCGCTACCATATTTCAAGCAATAAAATATATTGTTTGCAGTCATTAAAATATGATGATAAAATTATTAATGTATCCACGGATTATATTACACAACCCCAAGTCTGATGACGCAGACTTGGGGTCTTTTGTGTGTAAGGCCACCTATTTGTCTTTCCATTTATTTTCTAACCAAACACGGAATACAACAAGTAAGCTACCTGTTAACAAAGTTGTTATGATTTCTTGCCACCACGTGATCATATTACACCTCCCACAGAAAAAAGTACCATGTAGGATTTCGATGGCCTAACCATATTCTAACATAAAACAGAACACATGTTCGTATAAAACTATAGTTTTTTTATTTTCCCGTCAAATCTTTGCGCTATGCTTTAATTTCAAGCTGTTTCGCGATAATATAATAGTATCCTGAAATAGTAAAGAGAGGTTGACCAACATATGAATCCTTTAGCTTTAGATTTGAATGAAAAATTATCTAAATCAAACCCAGAAATAGCAGATATGCTATCAGACCTTGGAAAATTAATGTATTATCCGAAAGGTATTTTATCTCAGTCTGCTGAAGCAAAATCTACAAAGTATAATGCAACAATTGGTATGGCTACTTATAAAGACAGTAAAATGTATGCTAATACATTAAATGATGTTTTTACAGAGCTTACTCCTGATGAAATCTTTCCGTACGCTCCTCCTCAAGGTATTGAATCACTCCGTGATTTATGGCAACAAAAAATGTTAAAAGAAAACCCAGATTTAGATCCGAGCGACATGACTAAACCAATCCTTACTAATGCTTTAACACATGGTTTATCATTAGTAGCCGACATGTTTGTTGATAGTGGTGATACATTACTATTACCAACTCATAATTGGGGGAATTATAAACTTGTATATAGCGCTAGACATAACGCTGATATCGAAACATATGATATCTTTGATGAAGATGGCCATTTTACAACTGATAACTTTGTTGATACTTTGGATAACTACCAAAAAGATAAAGTAGTTTTAATTTTAAACTATCCTAATAATCCAACAGGCTACACACCTACTAAAGAAGAAGTTAGTACAATAGTTGCTGCTATCAAAACATTAGCAGAACGTGGTACAAATGTTATTGCCTTGGTAGATGATGCTTATTATGGTTTATTTTATGAAGACGTATATACACAATCACTATTTACTGCTTTAACAAATTTACATTTAGATAATGTATTGCCAATCCGCTTAGATGGTGCTACAAAAGAATTCTTTGCTTGGGGGCTTCGAGTTGGATTCATTAGCTTTGGCGTCTCAAATGAAACGACTAAACACGTTCTTGAAGAAAAAGTAAAAGGATTAATTAGAAGTAACATCTCAAGTGGACCAATGCCTTCTCAAAGTGCTGTTAAATATGTTTTAGAACACCCTGAAACTTTCGAAAATGAAATACAACACAATATTGATACACTACAAGCGAGATATGAAATTACTAAGTCAGTAGTTTATGACGAGCAATATGCTCCTTATTGGCAAGTGTATGACTTTAATTCTGGATATTTCATGGCGTTAAAAGTTCATAGTGTAGATCCTGAACAATTGCGTTTACATTTAATAGAAACGTATTCAATTGGTATAATCGCGTTAAATGGTACTGATATACGTATCGCGTTCAGTTGTGTCGAAAAAGACGACATCCCACATGTATTTGATACAATTGCAAAAGCAATCTCAGAATTACAAGAATAATTTATTAATTTAATATAACATTAAAGAGGGGCAATGAAAGTTTAAAGCTTTCATTACCCCTCTTTTTTCATAATTGAAAAATCCTACAACCATTGTAAATATTACTAACTAGTGTCCACCCCAGCAGGAGTGCCGCAACACCGACTTTTGCT
Source organism: Staphylococcus sp. mip270_02 (assembly GCF_054031535.1). NCBI lineage: Bacteria > Bacillati > Bacillota > Bacilli > Caryophanales > Staphylococcaceae > Staphylococcus > Staphylococcus sp. mip270_02. The sequence continues at coordinate 1,354,536 of NZ_CM132934.1, read as the reverse complement.
AAAAAATCTTTCGTTATGCTCATCCAGCTCGAACAAGATCAACGATGTATTAAAATAGCCCAAAACATCTTTTTATGTTATGAGCTTATTAAATTCGTTATATCTATTGATGTTGTTTAAGTATACGTGACATTTCTTCAATTTTACCAGCATGTAGTGGAATATGAATTGCATTGAGTACTAATAATTCATTTAGTGTACTGCAACCAGCAATAGTTTCTGTCAATTCTTGTTCTAACTGTTCATCAGTTAAGCTTCTCGCACGGTCTGGTAATGTTTTTAAATGTTCAAATATTTCATCAACGGTAGGAATATCTTCATCTCCCCACTTTTCTGGTGAAGAACCATATCCAAATAAACTTGTATATTTAGCAATATCTACTTCGTTTTGTTCACATAATGATAATGCACTTTCAAATATCGTAAGTACATGTCCATATTGCCAATGAATTGTATTTGGAAAGGCAGCAATCTTATCATCTAATACCTGTTCGTTACTCCAATTATCGTATCCTGATATTAAATAGTTAATACCTAAATCGATAACTTCATAAACTGTTGGTTTTGTCATAATTAAACTTCCTTTCGTCTTTCAAAAATTTAAGTACACTTAAAATCATGTATAAGAACCGCTTCTAATTATACTTACATACTTTACCCTAAACTATAATTAAATATTCACATAATAAAATGCTTTATAAAATCAAACTGATTTTTCAAAATTTATGTACTTAAAAATAAAATTCCTATCTCTTCATTATAGTAAGTTAATACTAGTACAAAGACTAAGGCTGAGACAATTAAAAATTTGTCCCAGCCTCTATAGATTTTACTACATATAATTTATTAATGTTATCAAAAGAAGTCCCATGCAATTTAATTAAATATCTATATTGAACTTTACATCATGCCTGGCATTCCGCCCATACCTGCTTGAGCGTCGTTACTACTTTCTTCTGGAATATTAGCAACCACTGCTTCTGTAGTAAGGAACATTGCAGCAACACTTGCAGCATGTTGTAGTGATGAGCGTGTTACTTTAGTAGGGTCAACAATACCAGCTTCTAACATGTTTACCCATTCATTCGTAGCCGCATTGAAACCAACGCCTACGTCTGCATTTTTAAGTCTTTCAACTATAATTGAACCTTCTAAACCAGCATTTTCAGCAATTTGGCGTACCGGTGCTTCTAAAGCTTTCAATACAATATTAATACCAGTTGCTATATCGCCTTCAGCTTCAATTTTAGAAACTTTATCGTAAATATTCATGAAGGCAGTTCCTCCACCAGCTACGATACCTTCTTCAACAGCAGCTCTTGTAGAGTTTAACGCATCTTCAATACGTAATTTACGTTCTTTCAATTCTGTTTCGCTTGCTGCACCAACTTTAATTACAGCTACTCCACCTGCTAATTTAGCTAAACGCTCTTGTAGTTTTTCTTTATCGAACTCAGAATCTGTTTCTTCAATTTGAGCTTTAATTTGGCTTACACGTGCATCAATATTATTTTGATCTCCATCACCATCAACAATAGTTGTATTGTCTTTTGTAATTTCAGCTTTATTTGATGTACCTAACATATCAATTGTAGCGTCTTTAATATCTAATCCTAAATCATCTGTAATTACTTGTGCGCCTGTTAAAATCGCTAAGTCTTCTAACATTGCTTTACGACGATCACCGAAACCAGGAGCTTTAACAGCAACAGCAGTAAATGTACCACGCATACGATTTAATACTATATTTGTTAATGCGTCACCTTCCACATCGTCAGCTACGATTAAGATTGGACGGTTTGATTGAACAACCTGTTCTAATAGCGGTAAAATGTCTTGGAATGATGAAATCTTTTTATCAGTTATTAAAATATAAGGTTTTTCAAGTTCTGCAACCATTTTATCTGAATCTGTTACCATGTATGGTGATTGATAACCACGATCAAATTGCATACCTTCTACAACTTCTAATTCTGTGTTAAAACCACTGGATTCTTCAATGGTAATAACGCCGTCGTTACCAACTTTTTCCATAGCTTCAGAAATATATTTACCGATTTCTTCATCAGCAGCAGAAATTGAACCAACTTGAGCAATTTCATTTTTATTATCTACATTTTGAGAAATATCATGTAATGCATCAATAGCTACTTCTACAGCTTTATCAATACCTTGACGTAAACCTACTGGATTTGCACCACTAGTAACATTCTTCAATCCTTCTTGTATCATAGCTTGTGCTAAAACAGTCGCAGTTGTTGTTCCGTCACCAGCAATTTCATTTGTTTTGTTAGCTACTTCTTGAACTAATTTTGCACCCATGTTTTCATAAGGATCTTCTAACTCAATTTCTTTAGCAATTGTCACACCATCATTTGTGATAAGCGGTGATGTATATTCTTTATCCAATACTACATTACGCCCTTTTGGTCCAATTGTAACTTTAACGGCATTAGCTAATTTATCTACACCTCTTAACATAGATTGACGTGCGTCTTCAGAGAATTTTAAATCTTTCGCCATATTACTTATACCTCCATGATGTTTTATTGATTTATTTGAAATTATCAGAATTTATTTATGATTTTTTATGCTTCAATAATAGCTAAAATATCTTCTTCATTTACGATTAAATAAGTTTCGTCTCCACGTTTTACTTCTGTTCCAGCGAATTGTTGGAATACTACATTATCGCCTTCATTTACTTCAGGAGCAACTCGAGTACCATCTTCTAAAATACGCCCTGCACCTACTGCAATTACCGTACCTTCGTTGGATTTCTCTTTCGCGCTATCAGTTAATACAATACCGCTCTTTGTTGTTTGCTCTTGTTCTGATTTTTGAATAATTACTCGGTTACCTAATGGCTTTAACATTGATTGTTCCTCCTTAAAAAGAATAAAATTTTTTAGCACTTAAAGTGAATGAGTGCTAATGTACTTCTATAATAATCAAAGTTGGTCAATATTTCAAGTTAAAACTATTCAGCTAAATTTTGTATAAAACACTATTTTACGATAAAATAAGGTATCATTTAATTTTTGGAGGTTCATTATGTCTCGTTTATGGGTGTCCATATTGACATTGGTTATATATGGCCTAGCACAATTTGGTGTAATCATTTTACAATTGTCTGGTCTATTTAATAACTATAGTGGCAAAGAACTTGTCTTTGCGCAAATTTATACACAAGTTATATTATTTATTATTGCATCTTTCATAATTATTATAATTAATCATTTTATCGCTAACCCTACTTCTTTAGAACAGCAACCCAAAGAAAAGAAAAGATACGCTATTGGATGGGCGCTTGTTGGTTATTTTGTAGTAATGATTTATCAAATTATTGCTAATATGATTAATATCTATTTATTAGGCGCACCTCAATCTAGTCCAAACACAGAGAGACTGATGAAAGTAGCTCAAGAAATTCCTATATTCATTATATTAATTTCAGTAGTTGGTCCTATTTTAGAAGAATTTGTTTTTAGAAAAGTGATTTTCGGTGAAATTTATAATATAATTCAAGCGAATAAAACTATTAGATTTTTAATTGCAGGGATTGTGAGTTCAATTATTTTTAGTGCTGCCCATTCAGACCCTTCCTTTTTTATCATTTACTTTGGTATGGGTATGATTTTCTCAGCATTATATGTTTATACTAAACGAATTTGGGTTCCTATTTTAGTACATATTATGCAAAATGGTTTTGTAGTTATAATTCAAGTATTAGTAGGACCAGAAAAAATAAAAGAAATACAGGAATCTGCTTCATTTATTTTCAACTTTTTATTTTAACCATTATCAAACATTAAAGGGAAGAAGCTATGACATCATTTTATGTCATAGCTTCTTCCCTTTTTTATGTTTTGATTATTATTTGTTATCTTTTTTATTTCTTCTATTGACGAAATATCCTAAGACCATACCAATAAAGATAATTATCATTGCTGTGATTAAAGCAAATAGTGTACGTTCAAATTTAACATCAATTTCATTTTTAGATTGTCCATTTGTAGTATGTGTCAATTCATCCTCACTACTTGAATGATATTCGTATTTACCTGATGATTGTTGTCTTTTAGGGTTTTTTAAATCTGGCATTGAGCCAATTTCACCTGTAATCAATGCTAATACTTGGTTATCTAAATTTTTATAATAATCACTAGATTTTAAAACATTAAAATATTGGAATTTAAAATAATTTGTGCCTTTTTGTAATTCATTTAAAAATGCATTATCTGCAAAGGTTTGGCGCCTTAAAATCGACGAAATCTCTCTATCAGTTACTGTTTTAGCACTAGAACTCAGCTGCTTAACCTGATTAACTACAAAAGGATTATATTTAAACGAACCAGTAGACATTTGATCAAATCTATTTATTAATTGTTTTTCGTTCGATTGAGGTTTTTCGCTTTTGGCTAAATCACCATAACTCACTGAAGCTCCACCACTTGCAAACTCATGATGACTAGAACTTCCATATTGATGCTCATTTTTATTATCATTATTGTAATTAATCGCATTGTTAGTAGTATTTGAATCATTATTATCGGTGTTAGAGCCTGAACTTAGAGTTCCATTTGAACCTCCTTGACCATTAGGTTTAGAAGGTCTTGTATTATCTACTTCAGGATTATTGGGGATGTTTGAACCACCATGACTACCGTCATTGGGGTTATTTGTATTATCTTCGTCATGAGGAGGGTCTGGGTCTTCTGAACCTCCACTACTTGGATTGTCGGGATTTGGCTGATTGTCTCCTCCATCTCCATTACCTGGCTTATCCGGATTTGGTTGATTATCTCCAGTGTCCCCATTATCCGGATTATCTGGATTTGGTTGATTATCTCCTCCGTCTCCATTATCTGGATTATCTGGATTTGGTTGATTGTCTCCTCCATCTCCATTATCTGGATTATCCGGATTTGGTTGATTGTCTCCTCCGTCTCCATTATCTGGCTTATCCGGATTTGGTTGATTATCTCCAGTGTCCCCATTATCCGGGTTATCTGGATTTGGTTGATTGTCTCCAGTGTCTCCATTATCTGGCTTACCTGGATTTGGTTGGTTGTCTCCTCCATCCCCATTATCTGGATTATCTGGATTTGGTTGGTTGTCTCCTCCGTCTCCATTATCTGGATTATCCGGATTTGGTTGATTATCTCCTCCGTCTCCATTATCTGGATTATCCGGATTTGGTTGATTGTCTCCAGTGTCCCCATTATCTGGATTATCCGGATTTGGTTGATTGTCTCCTCCGTCTCCATTATCTGGCTTATCCGGATTTGGTTGATTATCTCCAGTGTCCCCATTATCCGGGTTATCTGGATTTGGTTGATTGTCTCCAGTGTCCCCATTATCCGGATTATCTGGATTTGGTTGATTATCTCCTCCGTCTCCATTATCTGGATTATCTGGATTTGGTTGATTGTCTCCTCCATCTCCATTATCTGGATTATCCGGATTTGGTTGATTGTCTCCTCCGTCTCCATTATCTGGCTTATCCGGATTTGGTTGATTATCTCCAGTGTCCCCATTATCCGGGTTATCTGGATTTGGTTGATTGTCTCCAGTGTCTCCATTATCTGGCTTACCTGGATTTGGTTGGTTGTCTCCTCCATCCCCATTATCTGGATTATCTGGATTTGGTTGGTTGTCTCCTCCGTCTCCATTATCTGGATTATCCGGATTTGGTTGATTATCTCCTCCGTCTCCATTATCTGGATTATCCGGATTTGGTTGATTGTCTCCAGTGTCCCCATTATCTGGATTATCCGGATTTGGTTGATTGTCTCCTCCGTCTCCATTATCTGGCTTATCCGGATTTGGTTGATTATCTCCAGTGTCCCCATTATCCGGGTTATCTGGATTTGGTTGATTGTCTCCAGTGTCCCCATTATCCGGATTATCTGGATTTGGTTGATTATCTCCTCCGTCTCCATTATCTGGATTATCTGGATTTGGTTGATTGTCTCCTCCATCTCCATTATCTGGCTTATCCGGATTTGGTTGATTGTCTCCTCCATCTCCATTATCTGGCTTATCCGGATTTGGTTGGTTGTCTCCAGTGTCTCCATTATCTGGGTTGTCCGGATTTGGTTGATTATCTCCAGTGTCCCCATTATCTGGGCTGTCAGGGGTCGGAGTATTATCTCCATCATCCCCATTATTTGGTTCAGCTGAGGTTTGTTGATTGTCTGTGTTGTCTTCAGTACTTTGCTTATCTGTATTCGATTGATTTTGTTCAGTTAAATTACTATTATCTTCTAGTCTTTCAGAATTACTTAATGCATTATTGTTGGGATTTTGATTATCAGAAGTATTTTGCATTTCTTCATTATTTTGAACTGTTTCAGTTGAAACAATGTCACTACTTTGATCTGATTGAGCCTGATTAAGTACTTCAGATTGCGGCGTTTCACCTGAGCTGTTATCAATTCCTAGATTAGTTGTATCATCGCTTTGTATTGTATTCCCTGCTCTTGAACTATCTGTATGATTTTTAGGATCAGAATGAATTGGCTTTTTATTTGATTGGTTTGGGGTTTCGTTTGTTAGTTTTTCATTAAGTTGTTGTTCAGCAGCGTGAGTTTGGCTAGAAATAAATGTTGTGCTTAAAGCTATAGCAAAGCTGGACATCACAAGTTTATGCGAAAAATACCATTTCATAGATTCACCTCCAAAATTCATATTTTTTACATTCATATATAGTATATAAGAAAAAGACCTATTTTTCATCAAAACCAATTTATTGAAAACAAATATTAATCCTTTTGAAAATTTATGTAAAATCCTATTTACAAACTATGGTATAATTATTATACTTACTATATAAAATAAATTGATATAAAGGAGCATTCACAATGGGATTATTTAGTAAAAAAGACTCAACATTGGAAACTTTTCAAAATGCAATAGAAACGAGACGTACTATTTATAGTTTAGATCAAGAGATTTCAATCTCTGATAGCGAAGTAGAAGATATTATCGAGCATGCTATTAAACATGTTCCATCATCATTTAACTCACAATCCACACGTATTGTATTACTTTTAAATGATAGCCATAACAAATTCTGGGATATCGCTAAACAAGAACTTAAAAACGCTATGGGCGAAGACCGTGATTTCCAAGCAACTTCTGACAAAGTAGATAACTTCAAACATTCTCATGGTACAATTCTTTACTTTGAAGACCAAGATGTTATCGAAGGGTTACAAAATCAAATGCCTAACTATGCAGAAAATTTTGCCATCTGGTCTAGCCAAACAAATGCAATGCACCAATTTGCAATTTGGACAGCTTTAAGTACTGTAGGTGTTGGTGCTTCATTACAGCATTACAATCCACTTGTTGATGTTGCCGTTTCTGAAGCTTTTGAAATACCTAAAACATGGAAGCTTGTAGCGCAAATGCCTTTCGGTAATGTTCGTGATGAGGCTGGAGAGAAAGAATTCCATGATATAAGCAAACGCTTTTTAGTTAGAAAATAATTACTTTTACTTACTTCATTAGTATTTAATTGAGAAATAAGAGGTCGAGCATATAAATGCTTCGACCTCTTTTAATATCAAATGATTTAACTCAATAAATTTAAGGAAATGAAATTTATATCTTATTTCCACCAAAACTAATAAGTTCAATTTTACGCACATAAATAACATGCTTATAAACTCCATTTCATTCTCCAACTTAATTCTAAATAAAAAAAAACAAATATCTTCACTAGTTACTACAACTATTTTCCACCGCAGTTTATTCCTTTCTAAAGTTATTAATCTAAAACAGCTACTAATTTTGAATTATCAGAATATTTTTAGTATATTGATGCTAACAATAATTTAAGGGGCGATAAAAATGAATATAGAAATTTTTCAATTTAAAATCGAACCGGCAAATGTTTCATTAAATGAAGAAAACATCGTTAATTGGTTTTCTAAATTTGTAACCCCAGAAACTGATGTCGTTGTATTACCAGAAATGTGGAATAATGGATATGCTTTACCTCAGCTAAAAGAACTAGCTGACAATCAACTATCACGTAGCTTTGAGTTTATATCAAAGCTTGCGATTCAATATGATGTTGATATAATTGCAGGCTCTGTTTCAAATGCTATGAAAGATGATGTGTATAATACTGCATTTGCAGTTTCAAAAAATGGCTATTTAATCAATAGTTATGACAAAGTTCATTTAGTTCCTATGTTAAACGAGCCTACGTTCTTAACTGCTGGTAACGCTGTACCTGAAGCATTTAATTTAACTAATGGCATTAAAGCCACGCAAATTATTTGCTATGATTTACGTTTCCCTGAATTATTACGCTACCCTGCTCGAAAAGATGCAGAAATAGCTTTTTATGTAGCACAATGGCCTCAAGCAAGGGTGAGTCATTGGATAGCACTCTTAAAAGCACGTGCTATTGAAAATGACATGTTTGTAATAGGATGTAATGCATGTGGGGACGATGGACAAACAGAATATGCTGGTCATTCTATCGTAATTAATCCAAATGGTGAAATAATTGCGCAATTAGAAGGTAAGCCGGATCACATTTCATGTAATATCGACTTAGATGAAGTTACTACTCAAAGAGAAAACATTCCAGTTTTCAAAAATCTTCGCCCTCATTTATATAAATAAATAACAAAATAAAAACCGTGAGCTTGGGAGGGACTCACGGTTTTTGTAACTTATTATTAAGGGAATGTTTTTTACAGTTATTTCTCTATCTATTTTTGGGGATGTTATTAATTATGAAAAAATTTAGTGAATTTACCGATTAAAATGATAAATTGAATGATGTTTACGATAGCTTACATGTTAATACTTTAAATCGCCTCTGTTGTAGGCAATGTTAAAAATGATATTTGAATTGAGACTGGGAATGTTCTACGAATTCAAATTCGGGATTGCTTAATAAAATTAAGCGCGTTGTGTACCTGAAAGTATTATTTTACGAAATCACTAATCATTGCTGAGAAATGGTTTGTCACTACATCAGCCTCCTCTTGCTTGTAATCAATTAATTGAAAAACGAGAACTTAACTTGTAACTATAACAACTATACGAAGAAAGTACAGTTACAATATCAGTGTGTTAATCAGACTCCTGCTCAAAAGTCTAATCAACGTTATCATTCAAACAAAAATTCAAACAAAATTTTGATTAAATGATTTGTAAAATGTAATCACTTCTTTGTGATACAAGTACATTTAACCATGATTTTTTAAATTAATGTTAAAAATTCCCTAACTCGTTAGTTTTTATTCCTAAATGTAAGCATAAATATGATAAAATTAGTCAGATAAATATTTTAAACAGTTAGGAATTGAAAATATACAGTTAAGCAATAAGACGCATAAAATTTAATTAAAATTGTATAATACGAGTAAGGAGAGAAAAGCCAATGAGTAAATTAATTGATACTAAAATAGACAACTTTGCTAAAAGTCTTCAACTACGCAACAATTTAGACCATATTGAATATTTAAAAATGCGTTTAGGTATGCAAGTTGTCGTTAGTAATATTCTAAAAACAATTGTTATTTACGGGGTTTCAATCCTTTGTCATCTTTTTTTATACACACTAACTGTACATTTATCGTTTTTTTTAATTAGACATTTTGCACATGGAGCACATGCCAAAAATTCTTTTGCTTGTTATTTAGAAAGTCTATTTTATTTTGTTTTACTTCCTTGGATTATCGGGTATATGGAAGTGTCGTCTTTAATAATGTATCCATTAGCTATAATTAGTTTATTAATACTTATAAAATACGCACCATCTGCTACTAAAAAGCAACCAATTCCACAACGTCTTAGAGGAGGCAAGAAAATAAAAACAATTATTGTAACTATAGTTTTATTGGTAATTTCTCTATTTTTAAACGAACCCTATCAACAACTTATGTTACTAGGGATTATTATTATTTCTATCTTGCAATTCCCAATACTTTTCCCTAAGGAGGATAATTAATCATGAATATTTTTGAATCTATCTTAAATTTTATCGCTAAATTCTTTGCTGTTATTGGAGCTATTTCTGGAATGAAACCTTGTAGTGGTTTTGTAGATGAGCCAGAAGTGCCAAAAGAATTAACAAATCTTTATGAATAAAAGTTTCTAATGTAGAAAGTGTGTATAAAATGGAAGTTTTAAATTCAGTTTTTTTATCATTATTACAAGCTATAATACTATTCTTTAATATTAAGCTTATAAATGGTATGAATTATACTAAAAGGGATTATATTTCGATTGCTGGGATTATAATCCCTTCTACTATTTTATTTATCTATTTTGATACTAAAGTAGTATTTTTCCTATTTTTCACTAGTATCATATTTATGTATATTAGGAGAAAATTTATTGGTATAGTATCTGTGCTAATTTGCTTTTTTATTTTATATATGGCAAATTTCACAAGTGTTTGGATTACTACTTTAATTGTAGATATAATAACAGTAAAATATGCTTTTTCTATTATTTTTATAGTTACATTTACAATTGCTTCTTTAGTTTATGCATATATAGCAAGATTTTTCATTAATCAATTATCATTTTCATATTTATCATTAAATAAAATCTACCTAACACTAGTGAGCCTATTTTTATTAATAATTTTAGGTTTAATTTACTTTTATTTACCTAATAGAATTATATCTTTTGGAGATGCAAAATTTCTGTCAATTATATATGCAGTTGTTATTATTACCACTGCTATTCTTATCATTACAATTTCTTTTAGTATTATTCGCCAAATTCAATATAAGCGAAATATGCAGGAAATCGAAAATTATTATAAATATACGTTACAGATTGAAAAAATCAATAATGAAATGCGTAAATTCAGACATGATTATGTCAATATACTTTCTACCCTCTCTGACTTTATCAGAGAAGAAGATATGGAAGGTCTAAGAGATTACTTTCATTCTGAAATATTACCCATGCAAGATAGTATGCAAATGAATGCAATTAAAATCAATGGTATTGAAAACTTGCATGTTCGTGAAATTAAAGGTTTGTTAACTACTAAAATACTTCAAGCTCAAGAAAAAAATATTCGCATCAGCATCGAGGTCCCAGAACCAATCGAAAAAATCGGTATGCCTATTATAAATTTAAGTAGAGTAATCGGTATATTACTTGATAATGCAATTGAAGCTTCTGAAAAAATCACTGAAGAACCACTTATTCGTATCGCTTTTATTAAAAATGAAGACACATCCGTGACATTTATCGTTATGAATAAGTGTGAACCAGATATGCCAAAAGTACATACTCTTTTCCAAGAAAACTTTTCTACTAAAGGAAAAAACCGTGGACTTGGATTATCCACATTAAAAGAATTGACTGATTCAACAACAAATGTTTTATTAGATACAACTATTGATAACAACTACTTTATTCAAAAAGTGGAAATCTTAAATTCTGATTCATAAGGATGTGTTACTATGAAAATATTCATTTGCGAAGATGATGAAAGACAACGTGAACATATGGTCTCAATTATAAATAACTATATTATGATTGAAGAAAAACCAATGGAAATTGAAGTCGCAACAGCTGATCCTTATGACATTTTAGAACGCTCAAAGAACATTAATGATATAGGATGTTACTTTTTAGATATTCAACTAGATGCTGACATCAATGGTATCAAGCTTGCAAGTGAAATACGCAAACATGATCCGGTTGGTAATATTATTTTTGTTACAAGTCATAGTGAACTGACATACTTAACATTTGTCTACAAGGTTGCAGCAATGGATTTCATTTTCAAAGATGATCCAGACGAATTAAAATCAAGAGTGATTGATTGCTTAGAAACATCTGAATCACGATTAAAACTACTTTCAAAAGAAAGTAGTGTTGAAACAATAGAATTAAAACGTGGTAGCAATTCTATTTATGTACAATATGACGATGTAATGTTCTTCGAATCATCTAGTAAATCCCATCGTTTAATTGCACATCTCGATAATCGTCAAATCGAATTCTATGGAAACCTAAAAGAAATTGATCAGTTAGATAAACGTTTCTTTAGATGTCATAATAGTTTCGTAGTAAATAGACACAATATCGAGTCCATCGACTCTAAATCACGCGTAGTTTATTTTAAAAACAATGAACATTGTTATGCATCTGTAAGAAATGTTAAAAAGATATAATACATAAAAAGCTGAGCATGTAATTAAATACATGCTCAGCTTTTTATTGCTTTATTCACTTCTTCTAAAGTTGGAATACTTGATATCGCTCCGTATTTAGTAGTAACCTTTGCAGCTACGTAATTACTAAATTCAAGTATCCTTTCACCTTCACTTTTCAATACTGTTATCACGTCTGTACTTTCAGAAATTAATAATTTGCTAATTAAGGCACCTATAAATGCATCACCTGCACCTGTAGTATCAATGGCTTTAACTTTAAATCCTTGTTGAGAAATTTCAATCCCGTCTTTAAAATATATGACTGCGCCATCAGCGCCTTTCGTATAAATCACTGCATTTACATTTCCTTGGAACAACCATTGTATAGCTTGTTTTTCGTCTGCAATTCCAGTTACAAATTCCAATTCTTCATCAGATATTTTGACGATATGTGCTGATGGAATAAATTCATGGATTGCTGACTTACAATCCGCTTCATTTTCCCATAATGGTAATCTCACATTAGGATCAAACACAATTGTTCCCCCTGCATTTGTCACTTTTTCAATCAATTTCTTATGTGCATATTTCATAGGACTTTCCACTAAATCAACTGAACAGAAATGCAACATATCATTTTCAGTTACATTGATAGTACTTACTGCATCTATACTGTACAACATGTCAGCAGATGGTTTCCTATAAAATGAAAAGTCTCTTTCACCGTCTTTAGTTAAACTCACAAATGCTAAGGCGGTATTGGCTTCATCAGTGCGACTCACATAATGGGTACCTACACCTATATTCTCTAACGTTTCCACAATTAAATCACCAAATGCATCTTGTCCTAATTGTGTGACCATTTCAGCATTGCCACCCAGTTTTGTTGCTGTACAAGCCACATTACATGGTGCTCCCCCGACTTGTCGAGTAAACTTATCTACATCTTTTAATTTAGAATCTGTAGTATTCGGTATAAAATCAATTAAAGCCTCTCCAATTGCTAGTAGACGTTTCATATAGTGTCACCTTTCAAATCATATTTTGTAAATTTTAAATAGGCTTGGCCTGATTCAGTAGATGTTTTAATGCCTGTTGCGTTTTCATCAGTAAATATTCTTGTCGTCATCACACGTTCACCGTCATTACAGAAAATTTCAACACTAGAAGTATCTACAAATAATTGTAGTTTTGATAACGGAGTATCTAAATAAGTACTCCTCGTTGTTCCTTCAACAGGTTCTGGTAATGGACCACTTTCACTACGGTCTAATGTTAATTTTTGTTCTCTCTTATTGTACGTAATTAGTGTAGATTCAGTCTTAGATGTTCGTACTTCAAAGTATACTTCTGTCGCCTCATTTTCCAAAATATCAATGATTAATTCAAACTGTTTACCTTCATATGGATGTAATTGTCTAGTGAATTTATTAGCATAACCTAGTGCCGTTTCTTCATTTGTGCGAAGTTTTTCAAGTGCTTTTATTGGACGCTGCTTTAAATTGCCTGACTCAATTGTTAATACACGTGGGATAGTTAAACAATGCGCCCAACCATCGGCATCTGAAGGATAGTTGATTTCTGGTAAACCCATCCATCCAATTAGTATGCGTTGTCCATTTTCATCTAAGAATGTCTGAGGAGCATAAAAATCAAAACCATAATCTAATTCATGAAAATCACCATGGTTCATAGTTAAATTATTAATGTCATACTGGCCCATAATATATCCAGATTGATAAATATTCTTAAAACGCTCCCCTTCTGAATCTATACCTTGAGGACAAAATAGTAACATATCATAACCATTTAAATTAAAGTAATCTGGACACTCCCACATATAACCAAAATCATCTAGATTCGTTTGTATCTCTCCTTGAAACTCCCAGTTTACGATATCTGTTGAACGATATTGCAGAATTCTCCCTTGTTTTTTAATATTTTGTGCAGCTATCATTGCGTAATAAATTCCATCTTGAACATGTACCTTAGGATCTCTAAAATGTTGAGTATATCCAAAGGGCGGTTCTGATATCACCGCTTTAGGAAATTTATTTATCGATCCATCTTTAGCCATTTTTGCTATATGTTGTGTAGAAATTCTATTCCAATCACTATCACGGTGGTTTGCTGTATACATATAATATAAATGATCATGATATTCAAATGCACTGCCACTATACACACCATGACTATCGTCTTTTGTATTAGGTTTAATCGTTGGACCAATAGCTTCAAAATCCACAAGATCCTTACTTTGATATGTATACCAATATTTCAGTCCATGTACAGGTCCTAAAGGAAACCATTGATGAGATACATAATAATTCCCCTTAAAATAGATAAGCCCATTAGGATCATTTAACAATCCTATTTGGGGTTGTATATGAAAAGTTTGTCTATATTCTGACTGTTTAACTTGTTCAATTAATGATTCAATCGTTTGTTGATCAATATCTTCATATCTTTGATAACGTTGTTCTTTTGTCCACTCCGTCATGGTGCGTATCCTCCTATTTAAAAAATAACCTCATTTAAATGGTACCGGTTCCATAATATACTTTTTCATCATACCATTTTTCTTTTAATTTTTAAATGATTGTTCAACATCAATAATAATGCGCTGTTCAATTTCTTGATGTTGTATCATCTGATTTAGTTTGTCCATAGCTACACTACCTGCAAATTCAAAATTGTAATTTATGGTATGGATAGAGGGAGACACAATATCAGTTACTGGATCTCCACCAAATCCAACAATATACTTTTCATGCTTATGTGGCGTGTGTTCTGAATTATATTTATGTATGGCTAAGGCAATTGAATCCGTAGCCCCAACAATTGCATCATAATGAGGGCAATCTTGCAACGCTTCTACAACATCGATCATCGCCTCTTGATAATTAAATGATGTTAGTGAAATATGAGGTTGTATATCGTGTAATTCTAAACCCGCAATCAGACCTTCTTTACGTTGAACACCTACAGCAATATCACTTTCTGTCACACCAAAGAATTTAATATGTTTATAACCTTTTTGACCTAACATATCACCAACCAAGTATCCAGCTTGATAATCATTATGAATGATGCAATGTAAATCATTATGTGCTTGACCAACGATAATCACAGGAACATTTATTTTATTAATAACTTCTAAATGTTTATCTGTGATCTCTGTTGCCATAAAGACAATACCATCTACCTTACTTCTATTAAACGTTTCAAGGGCATCAATTTCTAATTGAGTATTAAGATTTGTATAATTTAGAAGCAAACTATAATTCAATTGATCACAAATCATTTTGACTCCTTTAATTGTTTCATCAACAGCAAAAGAGTTCATTCTAGGTATAATTGCCCCTATCATATTAGTTCTACGCGCACGTAAACTTTGTGCAAATTGATTAGGCTGATAGTCATTTTCGCGAATGACTTTATCTAATCTTTGTTTTGTTTTTAAACTTACCGATCCATTATTTAAGTATCTCGACACTGTGCTTTTTGAAACGCCAGCAATCTTAGCTATATCAGCAATGTTCTTCATATTTTCTCACTCTCATTAATTAGCTATTATAAACAATACTTATTTTATCATAATGCAATCGCTTTAAATACTATTTAAATCTACGTTTATAGAAAGGTTAAAACTTACTAATAGTATCTCTAAATAAGTGATATATAAATTGAGATTTTAATATGATATAGTTGTGGAAATAACAACCTTAAGGAGCGATATACCATGAATAAAGGTAAATTGTACACCTTTATAATATTAAGTATTTGTATAATAGTTATTGTTGTTTCTTTGTCATTTTTACTTAAAAATGGTAGTTACTCAGCAATTTTTTCAGCCTTTATCCCTATAATGATATTAATTATTTACTTTATCTTTAAAGCTAAAGGCACTAATAAAGATAAAGATTAAGAATGTTTATTGGTTATATAGTTATTCAGTTTAATGTAGGCAAAACATGACAAAAACTGTAAGGCTAAATTTATTAAATTTATTTTTACTCATTGTTTTAATATTAGCGTTAAATACTAATACCTTTGAATCTTTTTCTATTTATTTGGTCATTGTTCTACCGATAATAATTTTAATAATTGGAATCTATGCATCAATTACAAATATTAAAAAAACAAAATTTTGACTACAAAATATATAATAAATTCAAATAATAAAAAGACTTAAAATAAAAATGATCGAACTCAGAGCATAGCTATGAATTCAATCATTTTTATTTTAATTATTATGTTGTCTAATTGACTAAGTGAAGTTCACTTGCAGTCTCAATCTCAACTATTACTATTAATTAAGCTTTTTGAATTGTGATTGTCCATGATGCATCATCTAATTGTTCATAATTAGTAACTGGATAGCCTTGCTCAGCTGCCCAATTTGGTAAAGCTTCAGTTGCTTGAGTACAATCAAAATCTATTTTTAATTCATCACCATTATCTAACGTATTCATTTTCTTTTGTGCTTCTATTAACGGGAATGGACAAACCATTCCAACTGTACCTAACTCGTGTACCATAATTTGTGCCTCCTATATTAATTATATTGTTTGCGTTTGTGATGTTACAGTTTCGTTAGAAGTTTGCTTCTGCGCTTTTTTCATAGGTCTGATAAACACAAAATAACTCATTGTCCAAGCTCCTAAAATCATTGAAGCAAGCGCAATCCAACCTTTCCATGACATCGTTGCTGTTTCTACTAGTCCATTACCTATTGAACAACCACCTGCTACTGAAGCGCCAAATCCCATAAGCACGCCGCCAATAATACTATTACGAATAGTTTTTGTATCTGGCAATCTCCATTTAAACTCTCTTGCCCCTTTAGCCGCAATATAAGATCCTAGGAATATCCCAAGAACTAAGAAAACACCCCAGTCTAATAATTTCAAATCACCAGTTACAAAAAACTGTACTAGATTAGCGGATGGTGTTGTAATACCTAGTCCATACATTCTTCCTGTCGACTCACTTACAGGCCATGCAATTAAAGCAATGAGCCCTACTGCAATAGCAGCAACAAATGGGTGGTATTTCTTTTCAAATAAATAATGCCGCAAACCTGTGAATTTCTGTTTTAATTTAGGAACAGCAAATTTAGGTTTCGGTTTGCGTAAAGTTTTGACTACAAAAAACACTGTGATAAATGTAAGTATTGCTACCCAAACCCATGTCGGTATCCCTGTAGTTTGTGATATGCTTGTATTAACATTTGTAGGCTTATTTAAACCATCCATTAATGGTAATAATAATCCATATTTCGTAGCTGCCGAAGTAAATGCATAGGCGATGAGTGCCATCCAACTGCCTATTAAACCTTCACCTGCTCTATACCATGTACCGGTTGCACATCCGCCAGCTAATATAATACCTAAACCAAATATAAATGAACCTATTACTGTTCCAATAATAGGATAAGTTGACTCAGGTATTTGTACTAAACCAGTAGAAGTCAAAATGAGCAATCCTATACTTTGAACTGTAATTGCTATAAGTAATGCATAAAACATTTTGTTACTCTTTTGAATATACATATCTCTAAATCCACCAGCCAGACAAAACCGTGTTCTTTGCATAACAAAGCCTAAAAGACTTCCCACAATAATGCCGCTGATTATTAACCAAGTCATATTAATAACCTCTTTTCCGATAAAATCAATAAGATTAATAATATTAGAAATCGTATAAAATTTCAACCTTGCAACTCATAAATTTTTAATTTTCTACTAACTTATATAGTAACAGTATTTCCAAATTAAAATTAAACACCCATAAAAAAAATAGTTTTTTATAAACACAGCACACTGAGTGTATTACTGTATCTATAAAAAACTAACTAATCATTTTTTATTTATTGCTATAATTTTTCATAAAAAATAATAGCGATTGTAATTCAATACCTAAATCAATATGATGAACTTGAACGTCTGATGGAGTTAGCACACGACTTGGTGTAAAGTTAAGTATCCCTTTAACACCTGAATCTACTAATACATCAGCTACGTTTTGAGCTGCTTCTTCAGGCGTAGTCAATATCACTACATCTATATCTTCTTGTGTTAATATTTCCTTTATTTTATCAAATGGACTTACTGTCACTTTACCTATTTGTGTCCCAATAACCTCTTCACGAATATCGAATGCTTCAGTTATAGTCATTTCATCATGTATTGAAAAGTTATATGTTAATAATGCTTTACCTAAGTTCCCTACACCTACAATTGCAATTTTAATCTCGTCATTTTCGCTAATTTCATTTTTAAAAAAATGTAATAAGCTATCAATATTATAGCCATAGCCTTTCTTGCCTAACTCGCCAAAATAAGAAAAATCTCTTCGAATCGTCGCAGAATCAATATTTAAGCCCTCGCTGATGGCTTTAGAATTAACTCTATCAATGCCTTTAGATTTTAATGTATTGACGAATCTATAATATAACGGTAAACGTTTCAATGTGGCACGAGGAATCTTTTCGCTTTGATTAGCCAAGATTATTTCCCCCTATTTCATTATCTGTTATTCATTAATCTTATAATCACTACAACATTATACATGACTGAATAATAAAAATAAACAATGATAGTTTTAACAACACGCTGAATACTGTAGAATGATAATGAATAGAGAGGTGCAAAATCAGATGATATTATTACAACTCAATGATTTAACTAAATCATTCGACGGCGAAGATATTTTTAATAATGTGGATTTTGAAGTTAAAACTGGTGAACGCATTGGTATTGTAGGTCGTAATGGCGCCGGAAAATCTACATTAATGAAAATAATTGCTGGTGTTGAAGATTATGATAGTGGTCATATTTCTAAGAGTAAAAATTTGAAACTTGGTTATTTAACACAGCAAATGACATTAAATACAGATCAAACTGTATTTGAAGAAATGTCTAAGCCGTTTGAGGCAATGAAAAATTTAGAACAAGAAATGAAATTGGAAACAGATTGGTTAGCACAACATGCGAATGAGTATGATACTGAGGCATATAAATCTCATATCGATCGCTATGAAGCGTTATCCAATCAATTTGAACAACAAGATGGCTATCAATATGAAAGCAAAATTAAAACAGTCTTACACGGATTGAATTTTAGTGAAGCGGATTTCGACCGACCTATCAACGACTTTAGCGGTGGTCAAAAAACAAGATTATCTTTGGCACAAATGTTACTAAGCGAACCTGATTTATTACTTTTAGACGAACCCACCAACCATTTAGATATGGAAACGACCCAATGGTTAGAAAGTTATTTAAATTACTTTAAAGGTGCCATCGTAATTATTAGTCATGATAGATATTTCTTAGATAAAATTGTGACTCAAATTTATGACGTTGCACTCGGTGATGTTCAACATTATGTAGGCAATTATGCTCAGTTTATTAATCAAAGAGATAAATATTATGAAAAACGTATGCAAGAATATGAGAATCAACAAGCTGAAATTAAACGATTAGAGACTTTTGTCGATAAAAATATTGCCCGCGCTTCAACTACAGGTATGGCTAAGAGCCGTAGGAAAATGTTGGAAAAGATTGAACGCATAAATAAACCTATGATTGATGCTAAAAGTGCCAACATTCAATTTGAATTTGATCGTAATACTGGTAATGATGTCTTCCATATAAAAAATTTAGAAATCGGCTATGAGTCTCCGGTTACTAAAGGAATCACTTTTGAAGTAACAAAAGGAGATCATATTGCAATTATCGGACCTAATGGCATTGGGAAATCAACTTTAATAAAAACCATTGCCAATATACAAAATGCATTAAATGGGACAATCACTACCGGTGCCAACTTAAAAATTGGTTATTATGATCAAAAGCAAGCCGAATTTAAATCAAATAAAACAATACTTGATTACTTATGGGACCAATACCCTACTATGAATGAAAAAGACATTCGCGCTGTTTTAGGTCGTTTTCTATTTGTACAAGAAGACGTTAAAAAAATAATTAACGATCTATCGGGTGGAGAGAAAGCACGTTTACAGCTTGCTTTATTAATGCTTGAGCGAAACAATGTACTCATTTTAGATGAACCTACAAACCATTTAGATATAGATTCAAAAGAAATGTTAGAACAAGCTTTAGCAAACTTTAAAGGCACAATCCTATTTGTATCTCATGATCGTTATTTTATTAATGAATTAGCCAATAAAGTTTACGATTTAGATTCTGAGGGTGGCACAATGTATCTAGGAAATTATCAATATTACATTGAAAAAACTGAGGAAAAAGCAGCATTAAAAGCAAAAGAAGAATTAGAAAATCCAACAGTAGATGATACGGTTATCAAACAAAATGACTCATATATTGATCAAAAACAACAAAAACGTGAACAACGTCAAATCGAACGTCAAATTGAAACATGTGAATTAAATATAGAAACCTATGAAGAAGAAATAAATGATATTAATCATCAACTTACCTTGCCAGACGTATACTCTGATCCTGAAAAAGCAAATTCCTTAGCAATTTCAAAATCAGAAATCGAACAAAAACTAGAACAAGTCATGGCCGAATGGGCAGAATTACAAGAAAAGTTAATATAAATCCTTATTCAAAACAAAAGTTAAAGTAGAATTTTCTACTTTAACTTTTTTTCTTAGCATGAACTACACAATAACTATTCACATTATTCACCCCATAACAAAGGCTATCCACAAAGTTATCCTAGTTATCCACAAGTAAAAAGTAATCTTTTTTTGCGTATAAAATTCAGATAATAGCTTATATCCACATATTTTACCCAAACTTATCCACAACTTGTGCACTATTTGTTGATAAGTACGCATGTTCTCTATTGACATTAGATTATTTTGTCTTATGTAATATATTATCTCAGTTTGTTAAATTTTAGCGATAATGTCATAATTATCTCATAGCTATTTACATATTAATAAAGGGAGTAATACAACATGCCAACAATTTTTTGGTTCTTCATAGCTTTTCTTTTATTGGGTACTGCATTGATGATTATCTCACCCATTGTCGCCAACAAAAAACTTATGCACGATATCAAACCTTTATGGGCTAATAAACGTCCTTTAGAAAACTTTATTAGACCGAATCATACTTATCGTTATCAATTTGATACATATAAACACAAATTTAACAGTGCAACATTGACAGATGAAAAAACGTGGTCAGATTTAAATCTTGATAGCGTATTTCATAATATGAATTTTAACTTTACAGCTATTGGTGAAATGAGACTTTTTGCAACTTTAAAAAATATGTTTCAAGTAACAGACGCTAAACTTCTTTATAATTTTACAACTAACATAGATTTCAGAAATGAAATATCACTGTATTTAGCGCAAATCGGAAAAGCAATCTACCCTACTTTTCCAGATCAAATCTCATCGATTAAGCGCAATAACTTTTTTATGCTTTGTACTTACTTACCATTAATTTTTATAATTCTATCCATTTTCACACCTAGTATTGGCATAACTTTAACTATTTTTTCCGCAATTTTTAATATGATGTTAAGTGGCTTCTTAAAAAAGACCTATGAACAAGATTTAAATTCAATGTTCTACACGTCAACGGTTATTAAAAAAGCTTATGCCATCCAACAACACGAACTTGCGCCTAATTTAGATGTTGACTTTAAACATTTTATTACTGCACGCAAATTTAGTGGATTGTTAGGTCGTGTGAACTCAAACGACGAAACATCCGTGTTTTCGTTATTATTCAAATTAATCTTTATGGTGGATTACCATCTATTTCATTTAATTCAAAACAGTTTTAAAAAGTATGAAGATGAAGTAATGGCGTGTTATGAATACATCGCTAATATTGATAATCACTACGCCGTTGCTTTATGGAGAGAAACTCTAGATCATTATACAGTTCCTCAGGTTATAGAAAAAGATGTTATTCATTTTGAACAATTAACACATCCATTGATTAATGATGCAGTACCAAACAATTTAGCAATAGACAATCATATCTTACTAACTGGTTCAAATGCATCGGGTAAGTCCACATTTATGAAAGCTGTTGCACTAAACATCGTATTATCACAAACAGTTAACACTGCTACAGCTGAAGAATTTAGGTATAAACCCGGTATGGTTTATACTTCAATGGTAAACCAAGATGATATCTTAACAGGTGATAGTTATTTCATGACTGAAATCAAATCTATTAAACGTCTATTTGATATCACTACAACTGAAAAAGTTTATTGTTTTATTGATGAAATTTTTAAAGGTACAAATACAACTGAGCGTATTGCTGCATCAGAGTCTGTTCTAAGTTATCTTGATCAACTTAAAGGCTATACTGTCATTGCCGCTACGCATGATATTGAACTCTCTTCTTTATTAGACAATATATATTCAAACTATCATTTTAACGAGTCTATAACTGAGGATAATATTTCCTTCGACTTTAAGATTAAGCAAGGTAAAGCTGACACCCGAAATGCGATAGAATTACTTAGGATTATGGCATTTCCAAAGAAAATTTATAATCGAGCAAAGTCAACAGCAAACCGTAATACTTAATTTAAAATTGTTTTTTCGTTTCATTTGATATTGCTTATAACTACAAATAGAGAGGATGGATACATAACCCGCCCTCTCTATTTGGATAAATTAAACATATTTATTATAAAGATTCGATTTTAAATTCATGATTTATTCCGCATTAACCATCCACGTAACACCAAATGGATCATTAAACATACCATAGAAATCTGACCATTCTGTTTTACCTAACGGCATCGTCACTTCACATCCTGCTGCTACCGCTTTATCAAAGAAGGCTTTTGCTGTTTCTTTTTCCGCTTCATTCGAACCATCAAATGTAAATGTAACAATCGCGCCACTATTATCTATTTTCTTGTTCTTCCACGTGTCACTACAATAGAATGTTTCGCCAAGTATATTAAATGAGGCGTTCATCGTAAAATCTGCGTCTACTTGATATTCCTCAGGCATATTTGCGAACATTTCATGGTCTCCACCTACACGTTGTATATCCGTTGCACCAAAATGTTCTTCATAAAAATTTAACGCGGCTAAACTATTTTGAAAATTAAAATATTGAACTGCTTTCATTATTAACTTCCTCCTTGTGGTGTTAAACATCAACACATATTAAATCAATTATTTGAATCTCTATAAACTACCTATACCCATATTCTATTGTTATAAAGTTTAGAATTTTAAATTTTTGTACTACAACCTTAAATAGTTAAAAACTTAAAGAGCAACAATCAATTTATCTAACATCTATAAATCTGATAAACACAAAAAAAGTCCAAGACATTTATTGATATCCAGGACCTTTTTGAAAGTAACTACCTAATATTAAATTGATAATTTTCACTAATTATTTAACTGTAAATGATTCAATATCTAAACTATTAACACCATTCAATGTCATATCTGCTCTAACACCAGCATTATATAAATAGTGAGCCGCTGCACCAATCATAGCAGCATTATCTGTACATAATTTAGGGCTTGGTATTGAGAGTGTGATATTATGACTTTCACAAGCTTCAGATAATGCAGATCTTAAACCTTTATTACTCGCTACACCACCCGCGACTATAAGTTGATTTACATTATAAGCTTCACATGCTGATATAGATTTGCCAACTAATACTTCAACCACACTATTTTGGAAACTTGTGGCAACATCCGCTTCGTTAATTTCTTCACCTTTTTGTCGAACGTTATGAAGTTTGTTTATTACTGCACTTTTTAATCCACTAAAACTAAAATCATAACTATCTTTGTCTAACCATACCCTTGGAAAATCATAACTATCTTGACCCTGAGCTGCTAATTTATCAACTTGTGGCCCCCCTGGATAACTAAGCCCGATGGTTCTAGCTACTTTGTCATATGCTTCACCTACGGCATCATCTCTAGTTTCACCAATAACCTCAAAGTTCAAATGATCTTTCATATAAATTAACTCTGTATGTCCACCCGAAACGATTAAAGACATGACTGGAAACTGGAGTGGCTTTTCTAAATGATTCGCGTATATATGACCTGCTATATGATGAACTGGAATTAATGGTTTGTCATATGCAAATGCTAATGCTTTCGCAGCATTTATACCGACTAGCAACGCTCCTATTAATCCAGGACCTTGCGTGACTGCTACTGCATCAACCTGCAGCATTGTTACATCAGCAGTGTTCAACGCTTCATCAATAGTAGTTGTGATACCTTCAACATGGTGCCTACTCGCTACTTCTGGTACGACGCCCCCAAATCTTTTATGGCTTTCAATCTGACTTAGGACGATATTACTCAGTATATCTGTTCCATTTTTAATAACACTGACACTTGTTTCATCACAACTGGATTCAATTGCTAATATTATTGTTGTCTCATTCATTTAAATTCACCCACATAACTATTGCATCCTCACCTTCACCATAATAATTTTTTCGCTTACCACCATATTGAAAGCCTAAGTTTGTATAAACATGTTGTGCAATTTCATTATCCACACGCACTTCTAAACTCATTACTTCACATTTAGTTTGTACATAACTCATTGCATATTTAAGTAATAATTGTCCAAGCCCATAACCTCTATATGATTCATCAATAGCAACCGTAGTTATTTGTGCTTGATCTATAACAATCCAAACACCTATATAGCCAATTATTTTTTCATTAAATTCTATAATGAAGTAATGTGCAAATTCATTTTTTTCCACTTCATGATAAAATGCATCAATTGACCAACTGCTATCATTAAAACTATTTCTTTCTATATCAAATACTTGAGGGACATCTCCCAAATTCATTAACCGAATATTTAACTCTTGTTCTGTTGGTTTAACCAATTTCTTTCAGCCTCGGACACTTTAATATAGTTTGGTTTAAATTGATGTACATCAGTTGGTTGGTCTATGAGTGCTTGCATATACTTGGCTTGTGGTAAATTTGGAATACAAGTGCTATCTAATAGAGCTTCTAACTTTTCGCTATCTGTTCCAATAAATTTATATGGTTCAGCTAGTTCGTGTAATATAACTAACAGGCTCTTAATTGTAATATATTGGTCTTTTATAATTTGTTTTAGTTGTCCATTTTCGTTTTTATAAACGCCTGTATAAACAGCTTCACGTCGCGCATCAAATATAGGTACAATTAAACCAGCTTCTTCAGGTGCTGTTGCAGCAAGTGCTTTCAATGAAGATACACCATATAGTTCAGCATTTAAAGCGTAGGCTAACGTTTTCGCTACAGTAACTCCAATTCTCAGACCAGTATATGAACCTGGTCCTTCTGCTACAATAATGGCATCTATGTCTTCCTTTGCTATTTGACTGCCAGTAATCACTTTGGAAATAGCTAGCATTAACTGAACCGAATGATTTGTTTTCTCGTTAGTATTTATCTCGTTTAACACTTTATTATCTTGTGTTACGGCAACGGATAAAGGTTGATTGGACGTATCAATTAGCAGATAGTTCACGTTCAACATCCTCCTTAATTCTAAGATAATGCTCCCCTTGAGCATCTATAGTTATCGTGCGCTCAGTATTATTCTCTGTTTGAATGTTAATAGATAAATAATAATCAGGTAAAAATTCTGCTATAAATTGGCTCCATTCAATCAAAATTACGGCGTCATCTTCAAAATATTCTTCAAATCCTAAATCTTCTTCTGAATCTTCTAATCTATAACAATCCATATGATGTAATTTTAAATCTGTACCTTGATATGACTTTATTATATTAAACGTTGGAGAATTAATGTTTCGCTTTACACCTAAAGCTTTTCCGATGTATTGGCTTAAAGTTGTCTTTCCAGCACCTAAGTCTCCGTTTAGTAAAATTAAGTCACCGGCAGATAGATATTTTGTTAACACCTCACCAAAATGTGACATGTCATTGATATTATTAATTTTTATCATTGTCCTCTCCCTTTTTTAGCGACACTTCCAAATTTATTTGGATTAGTGTCGCTTATGCATTGGCTTTAAGCTAAGGCGGTCCTTTTTACACTTCCAAATTCATTTGGATTAGTGTCGCTTTTGCATTGGCTTTAAGCTAAGGCGGTCCTTGTTACACTTCCAAATTTATTTGGATTAGTGTCGCTTTTGCATTGGCTTTAAGCTAAGGCGGCCCTTGTTATACTTCCAAATTCATTTGGATTAGTGTCGCTTATGCATTGGCTTTAAGCTAAGGCGGCCCTTGTTATACTTCCAAATTCATTTGGATTAGTGTCGCTTATGCATTGGCTTTAAGCTAAGGCGGCCCTTGTTATACTTCCAAATTCATTTGGATTAGTGTCGCTTTTGCATTGGCTTTTGCATTGGCTTTAAGCTAAGGCGGCCCTTGTTATACTTCCAAATTTATTTGGATTAGTGGCACTTATGCATTAGTAGTCACTGTTGAATAATAAACTTTGCAAGCTTAAACAAAAATTTTGCGTCTATACATTCTTATAATTTTTTATCTACATAAAATTAACTATTATAGTTTAACAAATTTTTTCCAATATTACTTCAAAGTGAAACAAGTTCTTACTAAATTAGAATAGTTTGAATTGATAGAAAATTACAAAAAGTTGTTGACATCGCCAATGTGATGTAGTAAATTTAATTTATCAAATTTTTAGACATTTCAAACAAATCAAAAAATAAACCATTCTATCGAGAGGAGTATAATAAAATGACCAAATATACAATGCAATATCAACCGACAACTTCAAATATTTTAGTCATTTTATTATGCTCATAGGACTGGAACTTTAGTAAAGAAGCTACTAAACGTTTAAGTCCTTATTCTAGTTGAATGGGACTTAAAAGCGTCCCAATTATTTATTGGGACGCTTTTTTATTTTCAATTTTATGGGGGAATTAGATATGAGAAGCGATATGATCAAAAAAGGAGATCAGCAAGCTCCAGCAAGAAGTCTTTTGCACGCTACTGGTGCATTAGAAAAACCAACAGATATGAACAAGCCCTTCGTGGCAATTTGTAATTCGTATATCGATATTGTCCCAGGACATGTACATCTGAGAGAATTAGCAGATATTGCCAAAGAAGCAATTCGTGAAGCAGGCGCAATTCCCTTTGAATTTGACACAATCGGCGTAGATGATGGCATCGCAATGGGCCATATTGGAATGAGATATTCCCTACCCTCTAGAGAAATCATCGCAGACGCAGCAGAAACTGTAATTAATGCACACTGGTTTGATGGCGTATTTTACATTCCAAACTGCGACAAAATAACACCTGGCATGTTATTAGCTGCAGTAAGAACAAATGTCCCAGCAATCTTTTGTTCAGGAGGACCTATGAAAGCAGGATTATCTTCTGAAGGAAAAGCCTTAACATTATCATCAATGTTTGAAGCAGTAGGCGCTTTTAAAGATGGTTCAATTTCAAAAGAAGAATTCTTAGATATGGAACAAAATGCATGCCCTACCTGTGGTTCATGTTCTGGAATGTTCACAGCCAATTCAATGAACTGTTTAATGGAAGTATTAGGTCTTTCCCTTCCATACAATGGTACAGCATTAGCAGTGAGTGAACAACGCAGAGAAATGATTAGAGAAGCAGCATTTAAATTAGTAGATAATATTAAAAACGATTTAAAACCAAAAGATATTGTAACACGTGAAGCCATTGATGACGCATTCGCATTAGACATGGCGATGGGTGGTTCAACAAATACTGTATTACACACACTTGCAATCGCTAATGAAGCCGGTATTGATTATGATTTAACACGAATCAATGAAATTGCCAAGAAGACACCTTATCTTTCAAAAATTGCACCTAGCTCTTCATATTCAATGCATGATGTACACGAAGCTGGTGGCGTTCCTGCAATCATCAATGAACTGTTCAAAAAAGAAGGCACACTTCATCCAGACAGAATAACAGCTACAGGCAAAACATTACGAGAAAATAATGAAGACAAGGCGATTTTAAACAGTGATGTTATTAGGCATCTTGATAACCCTTATGATAAACAAGGTGGCTTATCCATTTTATACGGTAATATAGCGCCAAAGGGTGCAGTTATAAAAGTTGGTGGAGTTGACCCATCTATTAAAGTATTTAAAGGTAAAGCAATTTGTTTTGATTCACACGATGAAGCAGTTGAAGCAATTGATAATCATATTGTTCGTGAAGGTCATGTAGTTGTTATTAGATACGAAGGCCCTAAAGGTGGTCCTGGAATGCCAGAAATGTTAGCCCCTACTTCCTCAATTGTAGGTAGAGGATTAGGTAAAGATGTAGCTTTAATAACAGATGGCCGTTTCTCAGGAGCAACACGTGGTATCGCAGTAGGTCATGTATCTCCAGAAGCGGCTTCAGGTGGCCCAATTGGACTCATCAAAGATGGTGATGAAATTACAATTGATTTAACAAATAGAACCTTAGACGTTGAAGTATCAACTGAAACATTAGAAGCTAGAAAACAAGATTTAAAACCATTTAAAGCAAAAGTAAAAACAGGTTATCTTGCACGTTACACTGCTTTAGTAACAAGCGCTAATACAGGTGGAATCATGCAAGTACCAGAAAATCTAATTTAAGGAGTGAGCACTATGTCTAGACAAACTGAAACGCTTGAACAAGAAATGTCAGAAAATTTCGATTATTTAGAAGCCGCTGAAACTGTTGAACCTGAAGTTGAATTAGAACAAGAAACAATAGATGAAATGAAATCTGGTTCAGAATTGCTCGTTGAATCTCTTGCAAATGAAAAAGTAGATTTTATATTTGGATACCCTGGTGGTGCGGTTCTTCCGCTTTATGACACTTTTTATGAAGGTAAAATCAAGCATATTCTAGCAAGACATGAACAAGGTGCTACTCATGCAGCAGAAGGTTATGCACGTGTATCAGGCAATACTGGTGTAGTTGTTGTAACAAGTGGTCCAGGGGCCACAAATGCTATTACTGGTATCGCTGATGCTTATAGTGACTCGTTACCTTTGGTAGTAATCACTGGACAAGTAGCAACACCAGGCATAGGTAAAGATGCCTTCCAAGAAGCAGATTTACTTTCTATGACAACACCAATAACAAAACATAACTACCAAGTAAAAAATGTTAATGATATTCCTAAAATAATCCACGAAGCTTTCTATATCGCTAATAGTGGTAGAAAAGGCCCTGTCGTTATCGATTTTCCTAAAGATATGGGTATTTTATCAACTAACGCTCAAACCACAAACGAAATAGAATTACCAGGTTATACAGTGCCAAATCAACCAGCAAAGGAAGACATACAAAAACTTCGTGATTATTTAAAAAGCTCTAAAAAACCCGTTGTGCTTTCTGGTGCAGGCATTAACCATGCAAAAGCAAATGATGTATTTACTGAATTTATAAATAGACATCAATTACCAGTAGTTAGTACATTACTTGGTCTTGGTGCAATACCATATGAAAACCCCTATTTCTTGGGTATGGGCGGTATGCACGGATCATACGCCAGTAATATGGCATTAACTGAATGTGATTTACTCATCAACTTTGGTAGCCGCTTTGATGACCGTTTAGCTAGTAATCCAGATGAATTTGCGCCAAATGCTAAAATCGTTCACGTAGACATCGATCCATCAGAAATTAATAAAATAATCAAAGTAGATTTAGGCATTGTTGCAGATTGTAAAGCTACATTAGAGGCACTATTAGATTTTGATAGCTATTCAATTAAACATGGATCATGGTTAGAAACTTGTAACGAAAACAAAGTAAATCAACCTTTTGCCTATCAAGAAGATGAGCAAGGTGTTTTCTCCAAACCGCAACGTACAATTGAGTATATAGGTGAAATCACAAATGGAGATGCAATCGTAACAACTGATGTGGGTCAACATCAAATGTGGGTTGCTCAGTACTACCCATTCAAAGACCACGGGCAACTTGTAACAAGTGGTGGTTTAGGAACAATGGGATTTGGTATCCCTGCTGCTATTGGAGCAAAACTTGCAGAACCTGATAAAACAGTTATTTGCTTTGTAGGCGATGGTGGTTTCCAAATGACCAACCAAGAAATGGCAATTTTAGAAGAATACAATCTTGATATAAAAATTGTAATTGTTAATAACGGTACGCTAGGTATGGTTAAACAATGGCAAGATAAGTTTTTCAATAAACGTTTCTCACATTCAGTATTTAATGGTCAACCGAACTTTTTAAAAATCGCTGAAGCATATAATGTCAAAGGATATATCGTTGATGATCCTGCACAATTAGAACAACAAATTGATGCGGCTTTCCAACATGATGGACCAGCACTAATAGATGTTCGTATTTCACCAATCGAACCAGTAACTCCTATGGTACCAAGTGGTAAAGCCAACCATGAGATGGAGGGACTATTATGAGAAGGACATTTAGAACTAAGGTAAGAGATAAAGCTGGTACATTAAATAGATTAACGAGTATTTTTGTTCGTAGACAATTTAACATCGTTACACTCTCTGCGACACCTACATTAGAGGAAGGTATATCTGATATAACTTTTGTAGCAGAAGTACCAGATACAGATGTATTACGTAATTTATTACAACAACTTGAAAAGCAAATTAACATCATAGATGTTGAAGATATTACCGAAACCAATACTTACAATAGAGAATTAGTATTGGTGAAATTACAAAAACCAATAAATCAACAAGACTTACAAAAAGTAATCAAACCTTATGATGCGCTAGTCTCTATATTGAAAAATGAAGATGAGTATACTTATCTTCAAGCTTCAGGCCCACAATATACGATGGATAATTTATTAGATGATCTATCATCATATAAAATTGAACAAGTTTCAAGAACTGGTTCAGCAGCTTTAGTATAGTTTTGAAACAACAATAACTAAATTTTAAAAAACATGGAGGATTTTATTATGACAACAGTTTATTATGACCAATCAGTAACGAAAGACGCTTTACAAGGTAAAAAAATAGCAGTCTTAGGCTATGGATCTCAAGGACACGCCCACGCTCAAAATTTAAAAGACAACGGTTATGACGTAATTATCGGTATCAGACATGGACGTTCTTTTGATAAAGCAAAAGATGACGGCTTCGAAGTATATCCTGTAAATGAAGCAGCAAAACAAGCTGATGTTATCATGGTACTTTTACCAGATGAAATCCAAGGACAAGTATATAAAGAAGAAGTTGCACCTAATTTAGAACCTAATAATGCATTAGTATTCGCTCATGGATTTAATATTCATTTCGGTGTTATCCAACCACCAGAAGACGTTGATGTATTCTTAGTTGCACCAAAAGGACCAGGACATTTAGTGCGTCGTACATTCGCTGAAGGCAGCGCAGTCCCTGCCCTATTCGCCGTTGAACAAGATGCTAGTGGTGAAGCCACTGATTTAGCATTAAGTTATGCCAAAGGTATCGGTGCTACACGTGCTGGTGTATTAGAAACTTCATTTAAAGAAGAAACTGAAACTGATTTATTTGGTGAACAAGCAGTTTTATGTGGTGGAACTACTAAATTAATTCAATCTGGTTTTGAAACATTAGTAGAAGCGGGTTATCAACCTGAAATTGCTTACTTCGAAGTGTTACATGAAATGAAACTTATCGTTGATCTAATGTATGAAGGCGGAATGGAAAACATGCGCTATTCAATTTCTAATACAGCAGAATTTGGCGACTATGTTTCTGGCCCACGTGTTATCACTCCAGATGTAAAAGATAATATGAAAGCTGTACTAGAAGATATTCAAAAAGGAAACTTCAGTGATCGCTTTATTAAAGATAATGAAAATAACTTTGAAGAATTCCATAAATTACGTGAAGAGCAACATGGACATCAAATCGAAGCAGTTGGTAGAGATCTTCGTGAAATGATGCCATTCATTAAATCTAAAAGTATTGAAAAATAAATAGACACTAAATTTATTAACTCGTGGTAAGAAGAATCTCATTAGGTATAATCATACTATAGTTTTCCCCTCTTTGAGATTCTTTAATACTTACGACTTAATATAATTGTGTCTAAAATTTAGTAATAGGAGATGTTGAAAATGAGTAGCCATATTCAAATTTTTGATACAACACTTAGAGACGGTGAACAAACACCTGGAGTAAACTTTTCATTCGATGAAAGATTGAAGATAGCAAAACAATTGGAAAAATGGGGCGTCGATATTATAGAAGCAGGTTTTCCTGCATCAAGTACTGGTAGTTTCAAATCTGTTGAAGCAATATCTAGAGCATTAACTACAACTGCAGTTTGTGGATTAGCACGTTGTGTAAAGAAAGATATAGATGCTGTATATGAAGCGACAAAAGAAGCTGCAATACCGAGAATTCATGTTTTTATAGCGACTAGTCCAATACACCGAGATTCAAAATTAATGATGTCTAAAGAAGAAGTATTAGCTTCAATCAAAGAACATGTATCTTATGCGAAACGATACTTTGATGTCGTTCAATTTTCACCTGAAGATGCTACAAGAACAGAACCATCATTTTTAATCGAATGTGTTCAAACAGCTGTAGACGCCGGAGCCAGTGTTATCAACATACCTGATACTGTAGGATTCAGTTATCCTAAAGAATATGGCCAAATTTTCAAAACACTGCAAGAATCAATAACAACGAATCATGAAGTAATTTACAGTGCGCATTGTCATGATGACCTTGGACTTGCTGTTGCCAATAGTATGGCAGCAATTGAAAATGGTGCAAAACGCATCGAAGGTACATTAAATGGTATTGGGGAACGTGCAGGTAATACAGCTCTCGAGGAAGTTGCTCTCGGCCTTTACGTTCGACAAGATCATTACAATAATCAGACAAAAATCAACCTAGAAGAAACCAAACAAACTTCAGATTTAATTGCAAGATTTGCGGGTATTCGAGTTCCTAGAAATAAAGCTATTGTCGGGCAAAATGCATTCAGTCATGAATCTGGGATTCATCAAGATGGCGTTCTGAAAAATCCAGAAACATATGAAATTATGACTCCACAACTAGTTGGTGTGAAAACAACTGAACTACCTCTTGGTAAACTATCAGGTAAACATGCCTTTGCAGAAAAACTGACAGCTTTAGGATACGATGTAGAGCCTGAAGATCAAAAAGCTTTATTTAAACAGTTTAAAACAATTGCAGATAAGAAAAAATCAGTCACAGATCGTGATATTCATGCATTAATTCAAGGCACAGAGCATGAACAAAATGCTATATATAAAGTGGAAACGTTACAGTTACAATTTGTATCTAACGGACTACAAAGTGCCGTTGTCGTCATTAAAGATAAAGATGGTAATACTTATCAAGATTCAAGTATTGGTACAGGTTCAATTGTTTCAGTATACAACGCTGTTGATCGTATCTTTGATCGCAAGACAGAACTTATTGAATATCGCATAGATTCGGTAACTGAAGGTACTGATGCTCAAGCAGAAGTACATGTACAAATTAAGATAGATGATCAAATTGTTACTGGTGTAGGTATTGACCATGATATCTTATTAGCTTCTTGTAAATCATATGTTGAAGCACATGCTAAATATGTTGCAAATACACATGAGGAAGAAGGTATTCACTCATGAGCCATAAGATTGTAGCCCTTCCAGGAGATGGAATTGGACCTGAAATATTGAATGGTTCATTAGAAGTATTACAACAACTAAGTAAATCCTTTAATTTTGAGTATGATATAGAAACACATGATTTTGGTGGCATTGCCATTGATAACCACGGTGAACCACTTCCAGAATCAACATTAAATGCTTGCAAAAATGCAGACGCAATTCTATTAGGCGCTGTGGGTGGGCCTAATTGGACAGATCCTAATAATAGACCAGAACAAGGTTTATTAGGTATTCGTAAAGCATTAGGTCTGTTTGCAAATATACGCCCTACTACAGTTACAAATGGCACTAGTCATTTATCCCCTATTAAAGAAGAACGTGTTGCAGGTACAGATTTCATTTTAGTAAGAGAGTTAACTGGTGGTATCTACTTCGGTGAACCAAAAAAATTAAATGATAACGATGCGCTCGATTCATTAACCTATACCAGAGCTGAAATAGAAAGAATTGCTAGAGTTGGTTTTGATTTAGCTCAAAAACGCCATAAAAAATTAACTTCAGTAGATAAAGAAAATGTTTTATCCTCTAGTAAATTGTGGCGTCAAGTGATTAACGACGTCGCGGTTGAGTATCCTGAAGTTGAAGTGAATCATTTACTTGTTGATGCTTGTGCCATGCACTTAATAACTAACCCAGCCCAATTCGACGTAATAGTTACAGAAAATCTATTCGGTGATATTTTGAGTGATGAAGCATCTGTTATTCCAGGTTCTCTAGGCCTCTCACCTTCTGCAAGTTTCAGTGAACATGGACCTAGACTTTATGAACCTATACATGGCTCAGCACCTGATATTGCTAATCAAGATATTGCTAATCCATTTGGTATGCTACTATCTGTTGTAATGTGCCTTAGAGAAAGTTTAAACCAAAATAAGGCAGCTGATAAATTAGAAACAGTTATTTATCAATTAATTAAAGAAGGTAAAACAACACGCGATCTCAATGGTGATTATAATACATCTGATATTTTTAATTACGTTAAGAAAAATCTTTAAAAAAGGAGGAGATGTCATATGGGTAAAACACTATTTGACAAAGTTTGGAACAAACATGTCTTAACTGGTAAAGAAGGTGACCCACAGTTATTATATATAGATTTACATCTAATACATGAAGTCACATCTCCTCAAGCTTTTGAGGGATTAAGAATAAATAATAGACAACTACGCAGACCAGATTTAACTTATGCGACGCTTGACCATAATGTGCCAACTGTAGATATTTTTAATATTAAAGATGAAATTGCAAATAAACAAATTACGACTTTGCAAAATAATGCTAAGGCTTTTGGTGTTCATATATTTGATATGGGTTCAGATGAACAAGGTATTGTCCACATGGTTGGACCTGAAACAGGTTTAACACAACCAGGAAAAACTATAGTATGCGGAGATTCACACACTGCAACACATGGTGCATTTGGTGCAATTGCTTTCGGCATTGGTACTAGTGAAGTAGAACATGTTTTTGCTACACAATCACTTTGGCAAACCAAACCTAAGAACCTAAAAATTGAAGTCACTGGACAATTACCTACTGGCGTTTATGCAAAAGACATTATTCTATATCTAATTAACCAATATGGTGTTGATTTTGGTACGGGATACGCATTAGAATTTGCTGGTGAAACAATTCAAAACTTATCTATGGAAGCGCGAATGACTATTTGTAACATGGCTATTGAAGCAGGTGCAAAATACGGTATGATGGCCCCTGACGAAACTACATTTGATTATGTTAAAGGACGTCCATATTCTACTAACTTTGAATATGATGTTGATTCTTGGCGTGAACTCTATACAGATGAAGACGCTGAATTTGATAGAGTCATTGAAATGGATGTATCTGATTTAGAACCTCAAGTTACATGGGGGACAAGCCCAGAAATGGGAGTTGGTTTCCATACACCTTTCCCTGAAATAAAGAATGTTAACGATGAGCGTGCTTATAATTATATGGGTCTTGAACCTGGTCAAAAAGCTGAAGATATTAATCTAGGTTATGTATTCTTAGGTTCATGTACAAATGCTCGTCTTTCTGACTTGGTTGAAGCTAGTCATATCGTAAAAGGAAATAAAGTACATCCAAATATTACAGCTATTGTGGTTCCAGGATCACGTACTGTAAAAATCGAAGCAGAAAAATTGGGTCTTGATAAAATTTTTAAAGAAGCAGGATTTGATTGGCGTGAACCTGGTTGTTCAATGTGTCTAGGTATGAACCCTGATCAAGTACCTGACGGCGTACATTGTGCATCAACTAGTAACCGAAACTTTGAAGGTCGTCAAGGTAAAGGTGCACGAACACACCTAGTTTCCCCTGCTATGGCAGCAGCTGCAGCAATTAACGGAAAATTTGTAGATGTAAGAAAGGTGGTTGTCTGATATGGAAATTAAACCTATTACTACTTATACAGGTAAAGTAGTTCCATTATTCCATGATAATATTGATACCGATCAAATTATACCTAAAGCACATTTGAAACGCATATCAAAATCAGGTTTCGGTCCTTTTGCATTTGATGAGTGGCGCTACCTAGATGATGGATCAGATAATCCAGACTTTAATCCAAATAAGCCTGAATATAAAGGGGCTTCAATCTTAATTACTGGTGAAAACTTTGGTTGTGGTTCAAGTCGTGAACACGCCGCTTGGGCCCTTAAAGATTATGGTTTTGATATTATTATTGCTGGTAGTTATAGTGATATATTTTATATGAATTGCACTAAAAATGCTATGTTACCAATAGTTTTAGATGAAAATACAAGAAAATATCTTGCACAAGCAAGTAAAATTACTGTAGATTTACCAAATCAAACAGTTTCTACATTAGACAAATCTTTTGATTTTGAAATCGATGAAACTTGGAAAAATAAGCTCGTTAATGGACTTGATGATATTGCATTGACTTTACAATACGAGGATGCAATTAAAGCCTATGAAACAGCAAAAACGTATTAAATAATTACTAAATTAATAAGTAAAGGTGTGAAATCATATGACTGTAAAAACTACTGTGTCTTCTAAAGATATCGATGAAGCTTATTTACAATTAAAAGATATTGCTAAAGAGACACCATTACAAAAAGATCATTATTTATCTCATAAATATGATTGTAATGTTTATCTTAAGCGTGAGGATTTACAATGGGTAAGGTCATTTAAACTTAGAGGTGCATATAACGCAATTATAGCGCTAAATGAAATTGATCGCCAAAACGGCATTACATGTGCTAGTGCTGGTAATCACGCTCAGGGTGTAGCATATACTGCTAGTAAGTTGAATTTAAATGCAGTGATTTTTATGCCAGTAACTACCCCATTACAAAAAATTAATCAAGTAAAATTCTTTGGTGGCAGTAATACTGAAGTAGTTTTAACTGGAGATACATTTGATGATTGCTTAAAAGAAGCTCTTGTTTACACAGAAGAAAATAACATGAACTTTATTGATCCTTTCAATAATATTTTTACAATTGCTGGACAAGGGACACTAGCAAAAGAAATACTTGAACAATCAAAAGAAGACGATATTCAATTTGATTATTTATTCGCTGCAATCGGTGGTGGCGGTTTAATTTCAGGCGTAGGTACTTACTTTAAAGAGCATGCTCCTGAGACTTCAATTATTGGTGTAGAACCTGCTGGTGCAAGTAGTATGTATGCTTCAGTAGTTTTAGAAAAACAAATTGTCACATTACCTGATATAGATAAATTTGTTGATGGCGCATCTGTAGCACGTGTTGGTCAAATCACATTTGATATTTGCAGAAATGTAGTTGATGACTATGTTCAAGTACATGAAGGTGCTGTTTGTTCCACTATTTTAGATATGTACTCAAAACAAGCCATTGTTGCAGAACCTGCTGGTGCGTTAAGCGTCGCAGCGCTTGATCAATATCAAGCAGAAATCAAAGGTAAGACAGTTGTATGTGTAGTTAGCGGTGGTAATAATGATATTAATCGAATGAAAGAAATTGAAGAACGTTCCTTATTATTCGAAGAAATGAAACATTATTTTATTTTAAATTTCCCACAACGCCCTGGTGCATTAAGAGAATTTGTTAATGAAGTCCTTGGACCTAAAGATGATATAACCAAATTTGAATATCTAAAAAAATCTTCTCAAAATACAGGCACAGTAATCATAGGTATTCAATTAAATAATCACAAAGACTTAGATAACTTAAAAGCAAATGTAGATGAGTTTGATAATTCTAATATTTATATTAATGAAAATAAAATGCTTTATTCCTTACTAATTTAGTTATGCATACTAAAAGAATTTCATTGTTTATATGAAAAATAAATTTTTCTATACCTTCTTATACAATGATTATATGTATATTATGGCCGAGGCATATTAAATATATGTTTCGGTTTTTTTATCAAGTCCTATTTTAAATTCTAACTTTATATTTATTAAGGTAAACTTGTGACGCTCTCATCAGCTTATATTTCATTGTATTAGTGGGACTTATGCATGAGCTTTTGCTCATGTACTCCGTTGAAAACCGACAATTACTCTCAGTTGAAGTTAAGCTCTTTGCGCATAAAAAAAGACCCTATTGGGTCTTTAATTGCCTGGCAACGTCCTGCTCTTGCGGAACGTAAGTCTGCTACCTTCGGCGCTAAAGACCTTTCTTGCCGTGAGACAAGCGCTCGCATCTTTCCTCACTTGCACGCTCTCCTTACTCACTTGCACGCTCTCCTTACTCACTTACCACTCGTAAGCTCGTTTCGTCGCTCATTTAGTTCGTCAGCTTCTATAGTCCCACTTTTTAAATTCTAACTTCTAAATTTATTAAGATAGACTCGTAAATCTCTTACTATGTTATATTTCATTGTATTAGTGGGACTTATGCATGAGCTTTTGCTCATGTACTCCGTCTAAAACCACCGACAATTACTCTCAGTTGAAGTTAAGCTCTTTGCGCATAAAAAAAAGACCCTATTGGGTCTTTAATTGCCTGGCAACGTCCTACTCTTGCGGAACGTAAGTCTGCTACCTTCGGCGCTAAAGACCTTTCTTGCCGTGAGACAAGCGCTCGCATCTTTCCTCACTTGCACGCTCTCCTTACTCACTTACCACTCGTAAGCTCGTTTCGTCGCTCATTTAGTTCGTCAGCTTCAAACGCTTTCTCTCGACAATTACTCTCAGTTGAAGTTAAGCTCTTTGCGCATAAAAAAAAGACCCTATTGGGTCTTTAATTGCCTGGCAACGTCCTACTCTTGCGGAACGTAAGTCCGACTACCATCGGCGCTAAAGAGCTTAACTTCTGTGTTCGGCATGGGAACAGGTGTGACCTCTTTGCCATTGTCACCAGACAATGAAATGTATGAAATTATACATTCAAAACTAGATAGTAAGTAAAATATGATTTAACCAAAACAAAACAATTTAAAATTTGATTAAGTCTTCGATCGATTAGTATTCGTCAGCTCCACATATCGCTATGCTTCCACCTCGAACCTATTAACCTCATCATCTTTGAGGGATCTTATAACCGAAGTTGGGAAATCTCATCTTGAGGGGGGCTTCATGCTTAGATGCTTTCAGCACTTATCCCGTCCATACATAGCTACCCAGCGATGCCGTTGGCACGACAACTGGTACACCAGAGGTATGTCCATCCCGGTCCTCTCGTACTAAGGACAGCTCCTCTCAAATTTCCTACGCCCACGACGGATAGGGACCGAACTGTCTCACGACGTTCTGAACCCAGCTCGCGTACCGCTTTAATGGGCGAACAGCCCAACCCTTGGGACCGACTACAGCCCCAGGATGCGATGAGCCGACATCGAGGTGCCAAACCTCCCCGTCGATGTGAACTCTTGGGGGAGATAAGCCTGTTATCCCCGGGGTAGCTTTTATCCGTTGAGCGATGGCCCTTCCATGCGGAACCACCGGATCACTAAGTCCGTCTTTCGACCCTGCTCGACTTGTAAGTCTCGCAGTCAAGCTTCCTTATGCCTTTACACTCTATGAATGATTTCCAACCATTCTGAGGAAACCTTTGAGCGCCTCCGTTACTCTTTAGGAGGCGACCGCCCCAGTCAAACTGCCCATCTGACACTGTCTCCCACCATGATAAATGGTGCGGGTTAGAAATCCAACACAGCGAGGGTAGTATCCCACCAACGCCTCCACGTAAGCTAGCGCTCACGTATCTCAGGCTCCTACCTATCCTGTACAAGCTGTGCCGAATTTCAATATCAGACTACAGTAAAGCTCCACGGGGTCTTTCCGTCCTGTCGCGGGTAACCTGCATCTTCACAGGTACTATGATTTCACCGAGTCTCTCGTTGAGACAGTGCCCAAATCGTTACGCCTTTCGTGCGGGTCGGAACTTACCCGACAAGGAATTTCGCTACCTTAGGACCGTTATAGTTACGGCCGCCGTTTACTGGGGCTTCGATTCGTAGCTTCGCAGAAGCTAACCACTCCTCTTAACCTTCCAGCACCGGGCAGGCGTCAGCCCCTATACATCACCTTACGGTTTAGCAGAGACCTGTGTTTTTGATAAACAGTCGCTTGGGCCTATTCACTGCGGCTCTCCTGGGCGTGAACCCTAAAGAGCACCCCTTCTCCCGAAGTTACGGGGTCATTTTGCCGAGTTCCTTAACGAGAGTTCGCTCGCTCACCTTAGAATTCTCATCTTGACTACCTGTGTCGGTTTGCGGTACGGGCACCACAATTCTAGCTAGAGGCTTTTCTCGGCAGTGTGAAATCAACGACTCGAGGAAACAATTTCCTCTCCCCATCACAGCTTGACCTTAAGAGTGCCGGATTTGCCTAACACTCAGTCTTACTGCTTGGACGTACAATCCAATAGTACGCTTCGCCTATCCTACTGCGTCCCCCCATCGCTTAAAACGAATTATGGTGGTACAGGAATATCAACCTGTTATCCATCGCCTACGCCTATCGGCCTCAGCTTAGGACCCGACTAACCCAGAGCGGACGAGCCTTCCTCTGGAAACCTTAGTCAATCGGTGGACGGGATTCTCACCCGTCTTTCGCTACTCACACCGGCATTCTCACTTCTAAGCGCTCCACATGTCCTTGCGATCATGCTTCAACGCCCTTAGAACGCTCTCCTACCATTGTCCTTACGGACAATCCACAGCTTCGGTAATATGTT
Organism: Staphylococcus sp. mip270_02; assembly: GCF_054031535.1. NCBI lineage: Bacteria > Bacillati > Bacillota > Bacilli > Caryophanales > Staphylococcaceae > Staphylococcus > Staphylococcus sp. mip270_02. Next base: position 1,313,598 of record NZ_CM132934.1, on the reverse strand, counting down.
TAGCCCCGGTACATTTTCGGCGCAGTGTCACTCGACTAGTGAGCTATTACGCACTCTTTAAATGATGGCTGCTTCTAAGCCAACATCCTAGTTGTCTGGGCAACGCCACATCCTTTTCCACTTAACATATATTTTGGGACCTTAGCTGGTGGTCTGGGCTGTTTCCCTTTCGAACACGGACCTTATCACCCGCGTTCTAACTCCCAAGTTAAATTGATTGGCATTCGGAGTTTGTCTGAATTCGGTAACCCGATAAGGGCCCCTCGTCCAAACAGTGCTCTACCTCCAATAATCATCACTTGAGGCTAGCCCTAAAGCTATTTCGGAGAGAACCAGCTATCTCCAGGTTCGATTGGAATTTCTCCGCTACCCACAACTCATCCGCTCACTTTTCAACGTAAGTCGGTTCGGTCCTCCATTCAGTGTTACCTGAACTTCAACCTGGTCATGGGTAGATCACCTGGTTTCGGGTCTACGACCAAATACTCAACGCCCTATTCAGACTCGCTTTCGCTACGGCTCCACATTCACTGCTTAACCTTGCATCAAATCGTAACTCGCCGGTTCATTCTACAAAAGGCACGCCATCACCCATTAACGGGCTCTGACTACTTGTAAGCACACGGTTTCAAGTTCTATTTCACTCCCCTTCCGGGGTACTTTTCACCTTTCCCTCACGGTACTGGTTCACTATCGGTCACTAGAGAGTATTTAGCCTTGGGAGATGGTCCTCCCGGATTCCGACGGAATTTCTCGTGTTCCGTCGTACTCAGGATCCACTCAAGAGTGAATAAACTTTCGACTACAGGATTATTACCTTCTTTGATTCATCTTTCCAGATGATTCGTCTAGTTTATTCTTTTGTAACTCCGTATAGAGTGTCCTACAACCCCAACAAGCAAGCTCGTTGGTTTGGGCTCTTCCCGTTTCGCTCGCCGCTACTCAGGGAATCGATTTTTCTTTCTCTTCCTGCGGGTACTAAGATGTTTCAGTTCTCCGCGTCTACCTTCAGATATGCTATGTATTCACATATCGATAACATGACATAACTCATGCTGGGTTTCCCCATTCGGAAATCTCTGGATCAAAGCTTACTTACAGCTCCCCAAAGCATATCGTCGTTAGTAACGTCCTTCATCGGCTTCTAGTGCCAAGGCATCCACCGTGCGCCCTTAATAACTTAATCTTTTTTGACTTTCAACACGAACAAGTCGGTTGAAAACCCAAAATGTTATTAATCTGTGAGTGTTCTTTCGAACACTAGCGATTATTTCTTTTTGAATTCAAAGCTTGTTAAAAAACTCTAATTCACTCGGTTTTGCTTGGTAAAATCATAAATTTTACTTACTTATCTAGTTTTCAATGTACAAAATAATGCAATGAATACTCCAATGAGCACTCAAAACTGAATACAATATGTCAATGTTATTCCTATTTCATCTTCGTAAGAAGATGTTTCCGAATATATCCTTAGAAAGGAGGTGATCCAGCCGCACCTTCCGATACGGCTACCTTGTTACGACTTCACCCCAATCATTTGTCCCACCTTCGACGGCTAGCTCCATAAATGGTTACTCCACCGGCTTCGGGTGTTACAAACTCTCGTGGTGTGACGGGCGGTGTGTACAAGACCCGGGAACGTATTCACCGTAGCATGCTGATCTACGATTACTAGCGATTCCAGCTTCATGTAGTCGAGTTGCAGACTACAATCCGAACTGAGAACAACTTTATGGGATTTGCATGACCTCGCGGTTTAGCTGCCCTTTGTATTGTCCATTGTAGCACGTGTGTAGCCCAAATCATAAGGGGCATGATGATTTGACGTCATCCCCACCTTCCTCCGGTTTGTCACCGGCAGTCAACCTAGAGTGCCCAACTTAATGATGGCAACTAAGCTTAAGGGTTGCGCTCGTTGCGGGACTTAACCCAACATCTCACGACACGAGCTGACGACAACCATGCACCACCTGTCACTTTGTCCCCCGAAGGGGAAGGCTCTATCTCTAGAGTTTTCAAAGGATGTCAAGATTTGGTAAGGTTCTTCGCGTTGCTTCGAATTAAACCACATGCTCCACCGCTTGTGCGGGTCCCCGTCAATTCCTTTGAGTTTCAACCTTGCGGTCGTACTCCCCAGGCGGAGTGCTTAATGCGTTAGCTGCAGCACTAAGGGGCGGAAACCCCCTAACACTTAGCACTCATCGTTTACGGCGTGGACTACCAGGGTATCTAATCCTGTTTGATCCCCACGCTTTCGCACATCAGCGTCAGTTACAGACCAGAAAGTCGCCTTCGCCACTGGTGTTCCTCCATATCTCTGCGCATTTCACCGCTACACATGGAATTCCACTTTCCTCTTCTGCACTCAAGTTTCCCAGTTTCCAATGACCCTCCACGGTTGAGCCGTGGGCTTTCACATCAGACTTAAGAAACCGCCTACGCGCGCTTTACGCCCAATAATTCCGGATAACGCTTGCCACCTACGTATTACCGCGGCTGCTGGCACGTAGTTAGCCGTGGCTTTCTGATTAGGTACCGTCAAGATGTGCACAGTTACTTACACATTTGTTCTTCCCTAATAACAGAGTTTTACGAGCCGAAACCCTTCATCACTCACGCGGCGTTGCTCCGTCAGGCTTTCGCCCATTGCGGAAGATTCCCTACTGCTGCCTCCCGTAGGAGTCTGGACCGTGTCTCAGTTCCAGTGTGGCCGATCACCCTCTCAGGTCGGCTACGTATCGTTGCCTTGGTAAGCCGTTACCTTACCAACTAGCTAATACGGCGCGGGTCCATCTATAAGTGATAGCAAAACCATCTTTCACTTTAGAACCATGCGGTTCCAAATGTTATCCGGTATTAGCTCCGGTTTCCCGAAGTTATCCCAGTCTTATAGGTAGGTTACCCACGTGTTACTCACCCGTCCGCCGCTAACGTCAAAGGAGCAAGCTCCTTATCTGTTCGCTCGACTTGCATGTATTAGGCACGCCGCCAGCGTTCATCCTGAGCCAGGATCAAACTCTCCATAAATGAATTATGATGTTTGATTAGCTCATAAAATACTAATTTGTGTTATCTCTAACACTTGTTTTGAACCAACAATTTAATGTTGTGTTCGGAATTAACGTTGACATATTGCAATTCAGTTTTCAATGTTCATTAAAATTTCTATATGGAGCGGGTGATGGGAATCGAACCCACAACATCAGCTTGGAAGGCTGAGGTTTTGCCATTAAACTACACCCGCATATTCAATTAAGGTATTTGATGCGGCCGAGAGGATTTGAACCTCCACGGGAATACTCCCACTAGGCCCTCAACCTAGCGCGTCTGCCGTTCCGCCACGGCCGCTTAGCAAAACGGTTTTTCTTTCATCTCTATTAAGTAACGTATACTATTGTAATATACATTTAACATTTTGTCAACAACTTTTTAAATTCAATTTAATGAAGTTAATATTTCCTTAACAGAAGTAGTTATTATTTTTTCAACGTTTATTATCTTATAACATATAAATCCTAACGTCAATATAAAACAAAAATTAAAATGAGTAAAAACACAACCTTATTCATTATAATCCTCATATATTGTTAAAATACTCATTTATTTCTTTCGTTAATAGTGTTTTAAGTATCTTTTACATACAAAATGGGAGTGGGAGAGAAATCAAATTTTCTAATATAGATTTCGTAGTCCCACCCCAGCAATTGTGACTAGGATTGAAAATAGCTTGATATAATCAATCGTATTTTCAATTCTGGCACCTACTGCCAAATTGAAAATGAGCCTGAGACATCTATTTATGTCCCAGACTCATTCTCTCACCTTAATAATCTAATTTTCTACTTGAATTAATTTACCTCTACATTTGCCACAGACCATTTTATTTGTATTTACTTTTCTTATTCTTAGAAATTCAACTTCACATTTCTTACATTTATAAATATAATTCGCTCGTTCTTCATAATTTTCTAATGGTGTACAAAATCTTGGTGCCCCTGTCTGTTTACTTAAACATTTAAAATCTGAGTCTTTATGTTTATAACCTTTACCCTGAATGTGTAAATGATAGTGACATAATTCATGTTTAATAATATCAATAATTGCAGATTCGCCATATTTTATAAATTGCTTTTCATTTATTTCTATATTATGTGAATTTAATAGATAGCGCCCACCAGTGGTTTTTAATCTTTTATTAAAATACACTTTATGTTCAAATCTTCGGTCAAAATAAGTTGTTGATATTTCTTCTGTTAAATGTTGTAAATCATTATTATCCATTAGGATCTATCATCGTCAATGATACTTTTCCTTTTTTCTCATCTATATCTAAAATCCATACATCTACAATATCTCCCACACTTACAATATCCATTGGGTTTTTAACAAATTTCTTAGACAATTTGGATACATGTACTAAACCATCTTGTTTTACACCTATGTCTACAAACGCTCCAAAGTCCACGACATTTCTCACCGTTCCATGAAGTTTCATATTTTTAGATAAATCTTCAATAGAAAGCACATCTGATTTTAATATCGGAGTTTCAAATTCATCCCTAGGGTCTCTATTTGGTGCAATTAATGATTTTATTATATCTTCTAATGTTGGTTGTCCAACATTAAGCTTTTCTGCAGTTAATTCAATATTCACATGATTTAATGCTAACTTAAGCTGTTCTGAACCCAGATCATTTGAAGTCATCCCAATTTCTTTTAACAATTGATAAGTAACATCATAACTCTCAGGATGAATTGATGTATTGTCTAATGGTTCTTTACCATCCACTATTCTCATAAAACCAATGCTTTGCTCAAATGTTTTTGCGCCTAATCGTTTTACTTTAGCGATATCTTTATTATGAGTTATTGCACCATTTTCTTCTCTATAATCTATTATATTTTGGGCAATAGTTGGCGTCAGCCCAGAAACATATTGTAGTAATGAACGAGAAGCAGTATTAACATCAACTCCTACTTGGTTAACTGCCGTTTCAACTACAAATGTTAACGCACCTTCCAAAGCTTTTTGATTTACATCATGCTGATACTGTCCAACACCAATAGATTTGGGATCTATTTTAACAAGTTCACTTAGTGGATCTTGTACTCTTCTACCTATTGAAACTGCACTTCGTTCTTCAACCTGAAATTCAGGAAACTCACTTCTTGCCACTTCTGATGCAGAATACACAGATGCACCTGCTTCATTTACAATAATAAACTGTACATCTAGTTTATGTTTTTGAATCATTGTTGCAACAAATTGTTCCGTTTCTCTGCTAGCTGTCCCATTCCCTATAGCGATTAATTCAACATCATACGATTGTACAAATTCTACAAACGTTTTTTCAGCATCTTCTTTTTTATTAATTGGCGGGTGTGGGTACATAACACCTTTAGCAACAAAAGTCCCAAATGGATTGATTACTGCAAGTTTACACCCAGTTCTAAAAGCTGGGTCTACACCCAATATTTGTTTGCCTTTCATTGGAGGCTGTAACAATAAATTTCTTAAATTTTCACTAAACACGTCTATGGCATGATTTTCAGCCTTCTCAGTTAAATCTCCTCTTAGTTCTCTTTCAATAGAAGGCATGATTAAACGTTTTAAACTATCTTTTATAGCATCTTCAATTATATAAGTGCCTTCATGCTTATCTTTTATTTCATTTTTGCAAATAAAGTTTTCAATGCCTTGCGTATCCATTTCTATTTTTACGCTTAGTACTTTTTCTTTTTCTCCACGATTAACAGCTAATACACGATGGTTCGCAATCTTTTTAACTGGTTCAGCATAATCATAATACATCGAGAATATTTCTTTCTCATCTTCAGCATTCTTTTTCTTTTGAGTCACAATATTAGCATGTTGAAATGTGTCTTTTAAAATCTTGCTTCTATATTTAGGTTCATCTGACACTAACTCTGCAATAATATCTTGTGCGCCTTTAATTGCATCTTCTACACTTGGAACCTCTTCTGTAATAAATTGTTGTGCTTTTGATTCGATCGATGTATCTATCGTTGATTGTTTTAACCATTGTGCGAATGGTTCTAATCCTTTTCTTTTTGCTTCTGTAGCTCTTGTTTTCTTTTTCTGTTTAAATGGTCTATATAAATCTTCAACACGTTGAAGTTTAGTCTGTTTCAAAATATCTTTTTTTAGATCTATTGTTAATAAACCTTGCTCTTCTATATTATGTATAACTTCTTCTTTTCTTTTTTGTAGATTAACCATATATTGGTATTCATCATCAATTTGTTTAATTTCAACTTCGTCTAAACCACCAGTTTGTTCTTTTCTATAACGAGCAATAAAAGGTACAGTGTTTTTATCTTCCAATAAAGCTAACACTGCATTGATTTGTTTAGTCGTAAAATTATATTTATTCCTTATAGATTGTATTAAATTACTATCCATAAAATCCTCCACTCACAATTATGTATTTATTCTTGTCTATCTTATACATTTTAACATATTTGATTAATACATTATTTTAAATATATAACTACAAATAAAAAAGGCAGAACTCTATATTTAGAGATCTTGCCTTTTGGTTTTAATAATTATTTATTCGCAGCTTCTTGAAGTTTTTTAATCGCAGTTCTTTGTAATCTTGAAACATGCATTTGGCTCAGACCAATTCTTTCTCCTGTTTCTTTTTGACTCAAACCTTCGATAAATGTGCATTGAATAATTTGTCTTTCTCTTTCCGTTAAAATAGGCAATATTTTTTCTAATATCATCCTTTTTTCTGTTAAATCATAATTATCATCTTGTTGCCCCATTATATCTAATAATGTGACTGTAGAACCATCTTTATCTGCTTCAATAGAATGATCAACACTTAACGCATTATAGCTTTGACCCATTTCCATTGCTTCTAATACATCTTCTTCATTTACTTCAAGTCTGTCAGCAATTTCTGCAATAGAGGGTGAACGCTCAAGTTCGTTTGTTAATTCATCTGTTACTTTCTTGATACGTGGTCCGATTTCTTTAATTCTTCTAGGTACATGAACACTCCATGTTTTATCACGTAAATAACGTTTTATCTCACCAATTACAGTTGGTACTAAAAAGGCTTCGAACTTTCTATCAAAGGATAAGTCAAACCGGTTAATTGCACCGATTAAACCAACCATACCGACCTGAACGAGGTCTTCATGATGAGATTGACCTTTAGAATATTTATATGCCAACGATTCGATTAACTTTCTATAGTGCTTTACAAGTTTATCTTGAGCATCAGAATTTTCATTGTTTTGGTGCTCTGTAATCCATTGGTTAATTTGTTCAGGTGATACATCATTAACTGATTTCGACTCTCTCGCCATTATTTCGCACCTGCTCTTTTTTAATATACTTTATCATGCTGATTGTTACTCCTGATTTTTTATCAACCGTAACTTCATCCATTAATGATTCAATTAAAAACAGACCTAAACCTCCTTCTCTTAAGAAATCGATGTTTTCATTTTCTTTATAAGGTCCTAATTGTGCTTTAGTTTCTTCATAATCAAAACTTTCTCCTTGATCAGAAATCACAATTTTTATCTTGTCATCAAAAATTTCAAAACAAAGGTTTATCATTCCTACATCATTTGGGTCATCTTTATACGCATGTTTCACTGCATTAGTAACCGCTTCACTAACTGCAATTTTGGCATCTTCTATGTCATCATACGAAGCACCTGCACGTGAAAACACGCCTGATAATGTCAATCGTATTAAACTTACATATTCTGCTGAGGCTGGCAAACGCATTTCAATATAATCCTGTTTATGTTGCATGTTATTCGACCTCCGTTCCTTCATTAACATGCATCAAATCTTTTAATCCTGTAATATCAAATAGTCGATTTATCCGATCTGAAACACCTAGAATATATAATTCCTTATCGTTCTGGTTTAGCGCTTTTAACGTGCCTACAAATAAACCTAAGCCAGTTGAATCCATATAACTAACATTTTCTAAGTATACATATATATCATGTGTTCCTTCTTGTCTCATTGGAACTAAGACTTCTTCTAACTCAGGAACTGTATAAACATCCAGTTCTCCACCAACTTTCACCTCATAATGAGTATCATGAGTCACAGTTTCAATATTAAGGTTCATAACATTACACTCCTAATTATAGTCTCATTAATAACTTTTATACCCTTAAAGTTAAATTTTAAATCTAAAATATCAAAAACTAATTCACTCTTTTTATTATTAATATTGTTAAGTCATCTCTTTTTTCTGGATTCTGTATCTTTAAAATCGCCTCATATAAAAGCTGCACTATATCCTGAGGATGCATGTGCTTATATTTATGAATCATATCTAATAGATGATGTTTATCTAAAAAGTCTCCAGCTTCATTTCTAACTTCTGTCACCCCATCAGTAAATATAATCACTAAGTCGTCTAAATAGATTGGAATTTCTTGCTGCTTATAGCGTGTTTGTTGACTTACACCTAAGACTCGTCCGCGTACAGTGATTTCTTCAAAGGCCTCAGTTTCTGCACGATATACATAGCCTGGTTCATGGCCAGCTGAACTACAATATAATAAGTGGTTCAGTTCTTCATATAGTCCATAAAACATAGTTACAAACATATTTTGGTTAACATTTTTTTCTACCACACGATTCAGTCTTTTCAGACCATCACTTGGTAACTGAGAATGTCCATATGAGTCCATACCAAACTTTATCATACTCATAGCTAATGCAGCTGGGATACCTTTCCCAATGACATCTGCTACCGCAAAACTCATCGTTCCATCTTTATGATCAATAAGATTAAAGTAATCACCACTTACTTTTTGAGCTGCAACAGAAATCACACCGATTTGTATACTGTCAAATTGAGGTATATCTGTTTTCAACATAGTCTGTTGTAAACGTGATGCTAAATCAATCTCTTTATCATGATATTGTAAGCGATCTACTAATTGTTTATAGTCCCTGTAGCTATAACCAAATCCTTTAACAATTTCTTTTAATACATTAAATGTTTTTAAAATTTGGGATTCATCTAGACTATGACTCTTTATGTACTCTTTATGTATTTGCACTATATCTTCAGGTAATAAATCCTTTTTTATCACCTCTTCAGTAAAACGCTTACACTCGTTTAATAATCCGGTTGAATCATTAGTATATAAGCTCTTATCAATTAGCGCTTTATATTGATTTTTGAATTCTTCCACGCGGTATATCCTCCTCAAAATGCAAATATAAATCGCATACATTGGATGTAACATATATATGTTCTTTATGTATGTTTTTAACGGGGTATTTAAGTGTTAAGCATTGCTTTAGTATGTCTATAAGCTAAATTATCATTTAGAATAGCCTTAACTTTAATATTTAAAAAAGCTTTAGGACACCCTAAAGCTTCTCACTTAGACATCTTATGCAAAGGTATCCAACCACTATAATAAAAATCAAAATTCAGCAAACTTAATTAACTCAACAATTAAATGGTTGTTACATGTTATAGCAAATCGATGCCTGTCATTTACTATTATATTTACTTATTAAGTAACCCCTTGAAAATTAGGATTTATGATTCCTAATATTATGTAATCCTAAACTTATATCAATAGCAATGTTAACTTCTTTCATTTTTTTCTCAGAAAGATATGTTAATTTTTCCTTTAGCCTATTTTTGTCTAAAGTCCTGATTTGTTCTAACAATATAACAGAATCTTTATCAAGTTTATATTTACTTTTTTCTATCTCTACATGTGTAGGTATTTTAGCTTTATTAATCCTACCAGTAATTGCGGCTACAATTACTGTAGGACTATATTTATTCCCAGTATCGTTTTGTATAATAACGACGGGTCTAATTCCCCCTTGTTCAGACCCTTGCACTGGTGATAAATCAGCTAAATAAACGTCTCCTCTTCTCATCATTCATTATTATTCTTGGAGCTAATGTAAACTTCATTGCAATCACAAGCTTCACATTCAAATGGAAAGGCTTCTGCTGCAAGGGAGAGATTTAAGTCAGCCATTTGAGAATAGCCTTCTTTTAATAGTTGTTCAATACTATGATTTCTACTTTGATTAAAACTTGCCATGAATAAAGACCTCCAGGTGACTAAAATAGAATATATCGAGATTTGTTGTTAGATATATAATAACAAATTTTACACACAGTGACTATACTATTTTAGCAATTCATTTCGAATTTCTAAGCCTTTAGTCTCATGATAAATCCTTGGTAATCTCCTGCTTAACCTACATAAAACTTCGTAATTAATTGTTTTTTGCTGGTGTGCCAACGCTTCAGCAGATTGTGGATTATCACTATGATGGTCCATAATGATGACTTTATCTCCTGCTTGTATATCCTCAGGAATTTTTATAATTATCTGATCCATACATACTTTTCCAATGATTTCACATTGAATACCATTCACATTAACGCTAAAGCCTTTCATCATTCTCGGAAAACCATCCGCATATCCCACTGGAATAATACCTATTCTTGTTGGTACATCAGCTGTATATACACTACCATAGCTTACTGATTCTCCCGATTGTAATATTTTTGTTTGAACAATTTCACTAATCCACTGCGCACTAGGTTTCAAATGTACTTTAACATTCGTTTTGACATATTGAGAAGGATAATAACCATATAATGAGATGCCGACTCTAACTGCATTACAAAACTGTGTATCTTTTATTAATGCACCTGCTGAATTTTGAGAGTGTATATAATTCGGTTTATCAGCTTGATTAACTATTTCTTCAAATAAAGATTGTTGCTGGTTCATTGATTCACCAGCTTCATCTGCACATGCAAAATGTGTGAACACACCTTCAAAAATCAAATGTTCTTGTGTTTGGATAAGCGATATAACTTCTTTGTATTCATCAACGTCCTTCATACCTAATCTACCCATACCAGTGTCTAATTTAATATGTAACCAAATATCTTTTTCATTTGTTTCTGGAATTTCTTGAATTGCATCAGTTAACCAAGCCTTTGAAGGTACTGTAATTGCAACACGATGTTGAATAGCTTTACTAATATTATATGAAGGTATTACACCTAATACGAGTATTTTCGCATCTATACCATGCATTCGTAACTCAATAGCTTCATCAAGTGTCGCCACTGCAAAAAATTCCGCACCATTTTCCATAAGTTGTCTAGCAATTGGTACACTTCCTAAGCCATAACCATTTGCTTTAACTACTGGCATAACTGTTTTATTTGGATGTAATTTTCGAAAGACTTGAAAATTAGAAACAATCGCATTTAAATCCACATTCAAGTATGACGATCTATAGTACTTATCAGACATTAAATTTATACCTCCTATATGCTTATATGATATACATTTTTTACATTAAATTAATTTTATAACACTCACGAGACGATAGCCAAATCAAACATACTGTAAATTTTAAAAAACTTCATCAGCTTCTAAAATAACTTGGCTCATCGCATAGTGCTCTGTATGCGTAATACTGACATGCACGTTAAAGCCATTGTAATTGACGCAAGGTTTTCCATTATCATCATTGAAGCAATCTATATCATTAAAAGCGATTTTTTTACCAATACCTGTACCTAATGCTTTACTAAATGCTTCTTTACATGCAAAGCGTCCAGCTAGAAATTCTATTTTACGTTGTTCATTTTGGAAACTGTTAAATTTATATTGTTCATTCGCTGATAAGATACGTCCCACAAGTTTATCTTGCTTTTGATATAGTTTCTTTATTCTATCAATCTCAATCAAATCAACACCAATACCATGTATCATAGCGCTTCTCCTCATTTTTTATATAACTTTTTTCTCTTACTTATAAATACATATTTATCATTTAGTCTGACTGATTTTTATCGTTATTAACGTATTTAATTTGTTGTTTCAACTTTGTCGCAGTTGTTTTATTAATAAATTTAATATTTATATTACCACCGGCAGTTGATAATGTTAGATTTGCTAATTTGTATTTTCTCATTAAAATCCCTTCGTGTGTATCTACATTTTGTATTCTAAACAATGGAACCTTCATTACTGATACAAACCACAAACCATTTCTAACTGTAACTACGTGATTATCTATACTATATTTAAAAATTTTATATCTATAGATAGGAAAGAATATAGCATTTAAAATTAAGTATATAAACGCTATACATACTCCAATGATCAAAACCCATTTCATATGTTCTTTATCAATCCATTCGATCCATAAACGGTTGACCACGCTAAATATAGTTAATACTATTAAAAAAATCAAAACAGTAATAATTGCAGATAGACGCATGACAGTTTTTCCTGATTCATGCATATTATTATAGTTCTCCATCGTTTTCACCTCTCAAATACCAATTCCTAAGCATTTGTACGTGCTGCTGCGGATTAAAATCAAGACCTACTGCTTCATTCCCCGCAGCTTTTGCAATAATAAAATTAAAATTACCTAAATTACTTTTAATAAGAAACGGATTCCGCCTTATCTCCATCCCCAATATTTTATTATGCTTAAAATATGAGTTTCTAAATCCAAATAGAGTTACATTACGTACTACGAGTTCATCATTTCGTACTTTCAAGCCGGAATACTTAACAATAAGATAACTATGTATGATTAATAAAAGTATTATTATTCCAGTGATTAAAAAGACCCATGGCTGCCAAAAATAATTTATGATAGCAGCAACAATTATTAGAACAATAGACTCTCTCCAAAAGTGTCTATGGAAACCACGCCAAGGCATACCTTGTTCCGGCTTATCAAATGACATACTAGGAATTAACTCTTTAATAATCGCATAGCCTTTATCACGTTTAATAAATGGTAGAATCATAACATTGCCATCTAACGACACATCATCTTTATCATTACCGTTCATGTCACTAGTAATTACAAAGTAGATTGATGTATAGCCAAATAATTTTCTGAAAAAGGATTGTTTTTCAACAATTGCTTGTACCCTATCTGTAGGAACAGTAATACTTTTTACATTAAAAAGACCATATTTAATATTTAACTGATTATCGTTTTGTGTCACAGTATAATTAAAATTACGTATGATGACGATAAGCGTTCCTACTATATAACTAATTGCCACAATCATTGCAACCATCATTAGCACTATGACGAAAATTGCCTGTGATATTTGTGCAAATTCATCTGTTAACCAACCCCAAGGAATCACATTCGACAAACCGCCTATAATTGGTGATATAGCAGCAAACGCAACACCTATAGCACCGCTAGTCAGTGCCATAAATAACAATTCTTTAAAGTTCAGCTTATATAAATGTAAAGGCTGATTGGTTACTTCAGTAGTATATTCATCTTCTATCAAAATTTCTTTCTCACTTTGAATTTCTTCACTACCATTGATTAATTCTTTTTGTTTATCTCTCAAAGCTTGTTGTATCGTTTCACTTTGTGATTTTGAAACTGTATCTAGATCAACACCATCACTAGGTGTTTTGATTTGTAATTTAACACCACCAACTAATTGATTGATGATACCTTGTGATGTATCTAGCGTTTGAATGCGACGGATATTTAACTCTTTTCTTTCTTTTGTAAATATACCTGTTGCTAAAACAAAATGATCGTTCTCTATCCAATAGCGCGTATTATAAACTTTTAGCACTTGGGTTATAAAAGAAATAATAAAAAACAAACTTACTATACCTGGAAAGATATAAGCATAAATATTAGTGAAATCAAAGTCTCTAATATTAAACACCAAAAATATAATGATTAAAAAGATATTTTGCTTAATTGCTTCAATAATACCTGTTAAATATGAAATAGGATGAAGTTTTTGTGGTTTATACATCAAAATCAGCTCCTCTCAAATAACTGAGTGTCTTAGATTCAAAAGCTTTTGAATCTTTAACCGATATTAACGGGAAGCTCACTTTATGACCTGCCGTAACTAAAGATACTTTAGCCAAGCCTAGCTTCTTTAAGATTGGATTATTTTTTCGTTCAGTAAATTGAGTACGCTCGAGTTTCACAATTTTTTGTGTTTTAAAAAAGAAATCGAATTTAATTTCTATATAATTTTCCATAATGCGAAAATAAGTATGCCGATAAGTAATCCAAGGTTTTAAGGCTGCATATATAATATCAAATAAAATAAATGCACAAATTAAATAGATTATAAAATGCCACCAATCGAAATGACTCCATAAAAATATTAAGACAATTGCTATAATCATATTAACTATAAATGATAGTCCTTCACTTATATAATAGTAAGTTAATGCTTGACTAGGACTTTTCTTAAATAGTTGTTCGCTCGACATATATACACTCCTCCATTGAGTTTTCAACTCATTATAACATATGGTTATTACAAGCTTCATTTCCCTTATGCAGTATATATATTAAACTGTATTTCAATAATAACGTACAATTTATGTTTACATACAAAAAAATCACCCCAAATAATTGGAGTGATTAAACCTAAATTTCATATATGATAAATTATTTTTTATTTTTTATGGTCAGCAAATGTGCGACCTTTCATTGATGATTTCTTATTGTTGTTTCTATCTGAAGAAGGTCTATCATTTTTCTTCTTGTTGTTGAATCCGCCTTTACCTGAACGACGATTTTTGTTATCGAATTTGCCACCGCCACGTTTGTGATTTCCACCACCACGTTTTGGTCCACCTTTACCTTGACGACCTTTGCCACGAGATAATGGTTTTTCAAATGTTAATTGAACATCAACATCATCATTAGATTCAACTAACTCTTGTAATAATGCAGCAACTAAATTCACATCATTATATTCTTCAATTAACTCAGTAGCAATACGTTGTAATCTAGGTTCACTGTCTCTAGACATCCAGTTTTGAACTTTACCTTTAATGTCATTTTCACGAGCTTTAAGCACTTCTTTGCGATGAGGTGGTCTCAAAGCTGTCATTTGACGTTTGTTTGCTTGTTCAATTTGACGGATATAATCCATTTCAATTGGGTTAACAAATGTAATCGCTACACCTTTTTTACCGGCACGACCAGTACGTCCAATTCTGTGTGTATAACTTTCAGTATCTTGAGGGATATCGAAGTTATAAACATGGCTTACGCCTGAAATATCTAATCCTCTTGCTGCAACATCTGTTGCAACTAAAATGTCTAGTTGATCATTTTTGAATTTTTTCAACACTTCTAAACGTTTAGCTTGTGTAATATCACCATGTAAACCTTCAGCTTTGTACCCTTTTGAAATTAACGCACTTGTTAACTCATCAACACGACGTTTTGTACGACCGAATACGATAGCTAATTCTGGTTGGTGTACATCTAAAAAGCTTGTAAATGTATCGAATTTTTCTAATTCTTTTACAATAGTGTAAAATTCTTCGATTTGTGGATCGGAAGTTTCATTGTTCATTGTTTTAACAATGACAGGTGATTTCATGAATTGTTGTACTAATGTTTGGATTGCTTTAGGCATAGTTGCTGAGAACAACATAGTTTGACGTTGTTCAGCAGGTATTTTATCCATGATAAATTTCATGTCATCGATGAAGCCCATGTTCATCATTTCATCCGCTTCATCTAAAATTAACGTATGAATATCAGTTGTTTTTAATGTACGACGATTTAGGTGATCAATCACTCGGCCTGGTGTGCCTACTACGATTTGTGGTCCTTTTTTAAGCGCTTTGATTTGACGATCAATTGGCATACCGCCAAATACTGTAACTACTTGGACATTTTGTCCTTTAGAAAACGATTTAAGCGATTCAGCAACTTGCATTGCTAATTCTCTTGTTGGTGCAAGGATTAATGATTGAACACCTTCTTGGTCTGCCACTTTTTCAATTAATGGAATACCAAATGCACCTGTTTTACCTGTACCAGTCTGTGCTTGACCAAGAACATCTTTGCCTTCTAAGGCAAGAGGGATACTCTCTTTTTGTATAGGAGTGGCCTCATCGAACCCCATGGATTGTAGGGTTTCTGCCATCTTATCTGAGATCCCTAATTCTTTAAAATTTTGCAATATAATTCTCCTTTATTTATCTGTATTTCTATACATATATGTTCACTTAAGTTTCTTCAACTTCTTTATAGTACCACCTCAAGTATATAATCGCAATAAACCAAATTTGATTAAATAAGCTATATCCTATGTATTGATTGTCACTGTAGACACTATAAACCTTGTAAAACATAGGTTGTAAGCGTTTAATTATATTTTACAACATGAGTTTTAACTTCTTAAATTTTTTTGTTAATTTATTTATTCAGTTAATTGTCAGATTATTATACTGTGAAAGCGGAACTACCTTTCAGTTTAAATATATTTATTTAAATATTTT
The DNA here is from genome assembly GCF_054031535.1 of Staphylococcus sp. mip270_02. Taxonomy (NCBI): domain Bacteria; kingdom Bacillati; phylum Bacillota; class Bacilli; order Caryophanales; family Staphylococcaceae; genus Staphylococcus; species Staphylococcus sp. mip270_02. The sequence continues at coordinate 1,297,257 of NZ_CM132934.1, read as the reverse complement.
ATACCATTAGAAAATTATAATAGTTCACTATAATAAATTTAAATAATAGATAATTGAATTAAAATCCATCATTATATATCAACTGCATATAGCGATATACAATAATCTTATGTGTTACTAGCGTAGATAAGGCCGAGACATTTTATGCCTCGGCCTAATGTATTTAGATATGTCTCATATATGATAATGAACTTTTAATAATATGATTAACTTTCATAATTACAACTACTATTTAATATTAATTAGCTTAAATTAATGATTCAACGACTTCTTCTAATTTCATGCCTCTTGAACCTTTTACTAAAACTTTGTCTTCTGGTTGTACATATGTTTTTATAGTTTCAATCAACTTTTGCTTATTCTCAAAATGCTCCATATGATTTACATACTGATTACCTACGTTACTTATATATTGTGACTCCTCACCAAATGTAAATAATGTATCTATGTCTTTACCATTTAAATATTCTCCAACTTGTTCATGCATGATTCGACTGTTAGGGCCTAACTCCAATACATCACCTAATACTAGTATTTTTCTACCATTCATCACTGCTAAAGTATCTATAGCCGCTTTCATACTAGTAGGACTTGCATTATAAGCGTCATTGATTACTAATGAATTATCTGAAGTGTGATATTGCTGCATTCTCATACCAGTCAATTGAACTTCACGTAAATTATTAAAAATTGTATCATAACTCAAATTCATCCTCTTGCCTACTGCAATTGCAATCGTAGCATTTTTCATATTATGTTCACCTAATATTGGAAGCTCAAATCGCTCTTCTTCGTTAACGGTAAATGAAATACCATCATTATTAATAGACTCAATTTGACTCACAAGTGAATTAGTTGAATGTTTACCTATGCTAATTAAATCTATATTAGATAATTGATTTATATAAGGTTTTAATAACGGTTCATCACCATCATAGATAAACAAACCGCCTGGTTTTAGACCTAGTGTAATTTCAGCTTTAGCTTTCGCAATACCTTCTCTAGAACCTAAATCTTGCATATGTGACTCACCAATATTAGTAATTACAGCAATATCAGGTTCTGCTAAATTTGATAAAAATTCAATTTCATGAAAACCTGACATACCCATTTCAAGAATTGATATTTCAGTATCTATATCCAATTCTAAAATTGTTAATGGCATACCAATTTCATTATTATAATTGCCTTGTGTCTTCTTAACTTTAAATTGTGGTTTTAATAGACTTTCAATCATATCTTTAGTAGTAGTTTTACCATTTGATCCTGTAACTGCAATAACTTGAGGATTCACAAACTCTAAATAAGCTTTTGCAAGTTGTTGTAGCGCTGTTAATGTATCTTCTACCCATATAATCGGGCCTTCAACATTTTCATCTAAAAGCGTATCTTTTTGATAAAATGAAGCACCTGCACCATCTCTTAATGCTTGTGCTACATATTGATGCCCATCAACGTGTTCGCCTTTAAACGGAATAAATAAATTTTGGCTTTTAATATCGCGTGAATCAATAGAAACACCTTGTATACCTTGATCCATATATTCATTGTCAATTTCACAAGGAATCCATTCTTGAATTTGTTCTAATGTTACCTCAATCATAATTTATCCGCCTCAATCAATTTTGTATTTATTTTGTTTTTTATCATTGTGTTTTTCCTTAGCTAATTCAATTAATTTTTTAATTAAATCTGCATAAGATACACCCATATTCTCCCATAGACTAGGATACATACTAAACGCAGTAAATCCTGGCATAGCATTAGTCTCATTTATAAAAATTTGATTATCTTCAGTAACAAAGAAATCGGCACGTAATAAGCCAGAACAATCAGTTGCTTTAAATGCTTCGACAGCCATATTTCTTAAAGTCATTTGAACTTCTTCATCTAAATCAGCTGGAATTTCTAATCTAATCTTTCCATCTTTATATTTTGATTTGTAATCATAGAACGCAACGTCTTTAACGACTTCTCCAGGCCAAGTAGTTTCAGGATAATCATTACCCAATACAGCAACTTCAATTTCTCTAGCATCAATACCTTGTTCAATAACTAACTTACGGTCAAACTGAAATGCTTCTTCAATACCAACTTTTAATTCTTCTTCATTATTACATTTACTAATCCCTACACTGGATCCTAAGTTAGCTGGTTTAACAAACACTGGATATTCTAATTTATCATGTACCAATTTTAAGATATTACCTTCATATTTATGATACTCGCTTCTTAAAAAACTCACATATGGCAATTGAGGTAAGCCTCTGTGTGCAAAAAGTTGTTTCATTACTAATTTATCCATTGAGCTTGAGGCAGCTAAAACGCCATTCCCTACATACGGTATATCCAATACTTCAAACAAACCTTGGATTGTACCATCCTCACCATTTGGCCCATGTAATACAGGGAAAACTGCACTATAAGGATTTCCAGTACTACCTACGTTAAGCAACTGGGAAATTTCCCCCGCTTCAACTTCTGTTAAACGCAAAGTGTCTATATCATTTATAGTGTCTACGATATTTTCTTTCTTTTTCCACGCACCATCATTTGTTATGTAAATAATGTCTACTTGATATTGCGCTTTATCAATAGCGTTCAAAACATTCTGTGCTGTTAATATTGAAACATCGTGTTCTGCACTTTTTCCTCCGTATACGATACATACATTTTCTTTAGCCATATTTTAGCCTCCATATACAATTCTTAAACTACATCATATCACGATTTAATAATTTTTTGCATTTGTTTAGTAGTATTAAAAGCATTTATTTTCCAAAGATATCTCCAGTGTATTTTTAAAGTTTTGCAGTATTATAATAATTATAATTTTCTAAATAAAGCACCCTCATTCTAGCAAAATATGCTAAAGTTCGGTAAAATCTATATATAATACAAATCTAGAGAAATCTAAGTAGTTTAAAGGGGTAAGAAATGAGAATTTCACGTCAATTAAAAAATAACCATTGGATACGGCGGATTGATTGGGTTTTAATAGGTATCCTCGTATTATTAGCAATAATTAGTGTCACGATTATTAATTCAGCTATGGGCGGCGGCCAATACAGTGCCAACTTTAGCATACGACAGATTTTATATTACGTGTTGGGTGGTTTAATCGCATGTTTAATAATGCTCGTATCACCTAAGAAATTAATAAAATATACATACTTGTTATATTTTTTACTTTGTGCAGCCTTGTTTATACTCATTATTATTCCGGAAACACCTATCACGCCTATTATTAATGGAGCTAAAAGTTGGTATAAATTAGGGCCAATTAGTGTACAACCTTCAGAATTTATGAAAATTGTACTCATACTAGCACTTGCAAAATTAGTTTCTAGGCATAATCAATTTACCTTTAACAAATCATTAGAAACTGATTTTAAACTATTATTAAAAATTGCAGGCATTTCAGTTATCCCAATGGGCCTTATATTATTACAAAATGATTTAGGGACTATGTTGGTACTTTGTGCAATTATAGTAGGAGTTATTGTCGTAAGTGGTATCTCTTGGAAGATATTAGCGCCTGTATTTATTGCAGGAATCGTCTTAGCATCAAGCATTATTCTTTCAATCATTTACAAGCCTTCACTAATTGAAAATAGTTTTGGTATCAAGACTTATCAAATGGGGCGTATTAATTCTTGGCTTGACCCTTACACATATAGTAGTGGTGATGGTTATCATTTAACTGAATCACTTAAAGCCATTGGTTCAGGACAACTATTTGGTAAAGGCTTTAATCATGGCGAAGTTTATATTCCAGAAAATCATACAGACTTTATATTTTCCGTTATCGGTGAAGAATTTGGATTTATTGGTTCTGTTATTTTAATATTAGTTTTCTTAGCCTTTATATTCCATTTAGTTAGGCTTGCTACGAAATTCGAATTACCCTTCAGTAAATTATTTATTATTGGGTATGCAACTCTTGTTTTATTCCATGTATTACAAAACATTGGCATGACTATTCAGTTATTACCAATAACAGGTATTCCATTACCGTTTATCAGTTACGGTGGTAGTTCGTTATGGAGTTTAATGTGCGGAATCGGTGTTATATTATCGTTTACTTATCATCAACCAAAACAATATTCAACGACAAAATCATTAACTAGATCAAAGAATTAGGTTTCATTAATGTTGTCGCCATACAATGATATGTAATTATATAAATTAAAAATTATAGCGAACAGAACGGCGAGGTAGATTACTATTAGAAAATTGTTTGTATGAAGTAATGGTCATTTAATACTTCCCTAAGTAATGCTCACGTGTTAACTACTACAAATTATCAATTTACTCAACTACCTTACCGTATAGATGACAATTAGCGCTAAACAATATTGAGCCCCTAAAAGTTGGACAAAAATCTAACTTCTAGGGGCGCCTTTATAATTAAATATTATAAATATCAATTATTATAGGTACTTTTGTTTTATATAGTGAAAAATAAAAAAGCGACTAGAACCATTGGCTCCAATCACTTCATTGGGTAACTTGACTATTTCAATTCGTTAGCGGTTTTCACAGTAGTTGGTAGAGTGTGCATAACTTCTAATCGTGATTTGGTTTTCTTTATGTTTACCCCTAATGATGATAATAGTTTAACTACGTTTTGAATTTTTTCGTTATCTTTATTCATATCATCACCCCTATATCTCTAGCTTCTACTATATCTTACCCTTTTTGAATGAAAAATACCACATTATATTAAAATTTTTTTAATCACTTCAAAAAAATTGTAATTTTAATTGTATAATTCCATTTAAATTTTAGTTTTATATCGTTATTTTACATTTTATAACTATGCTGTAGGTATTTAAACTCAAATTGTAATATAATTCACTTCATAAGTTTATTAGAATATTTGATATCCTAAATCGTAAATTTCTTTCTCTAAATTATTTAAACTCGCAGGTGTTTCAAAATTAATAAGTATTTCTCCTTTATCACTGTCTATAGCAACATTGTGTACACCTATAACATTCATTAATTGTTGTTTTATTTGATATTGTTGTTGTTCTGAATTAATACTTGAGACGTGAATAACTTTTGATTGCATTTTTGTCACCCTATCTAATCCTTCATTAATTTTTGAAAAGTTACTAACAGTTCTTCCATCGCTTCCTCTTGTTGACCTTTTTCCACTTTATCCATGATGCAACTTTTCATATGATGGTCTAACAATTTAGTTGCTACACTATTTAGTGCAGAACGTGTCGCTCTAATTTGAGTAAGTACGTCATCACAATAAACATCTTCATCTATCATGCGATTGATCGCTCGTACTTGCCCTTCGATTCTATTTAGTCTCGATTTCAAATTTGATTTTATTTGGTCTGAATGATGCGCTTTTTGCATTTCTGTCACTTTCTCAACACCTCCTACATATATCATCAATATAGTATACCCCTTATAGGTATTAGTCAAGTGATAAAACAGTATGAACATGTTACAATAATTAAGACTTTCGCTAGTTAAAAATTAATTAATTGTATTTTGGAGGTTTAATATGATAGAAATATTTTCAATGTCACTCAATTATACCAATGTAGTGATTAACATTATTTTGATTACTGCATTTATATTAAACCTTATCTTTGCGTTTACAATTATATTTATGGAACGAAGATCAGCTGGTTCGGTATGGGCTTGGCTCTTAGTCCTTGTGTTAATACCCATCTTAGGTTTTATTATTTACCTATTTATTGGAAGACAAATCCAGCGCGATCACATCTTCTCATTGGATGAAGATGATAAAATCGGTATTGAAATGATTGTAAGTGAACAACTAGAAGCCTTAAAAAATGATGATTTTTCTAAAGGCAATCATCAAATAGTGAAGTTTAAAGATATGGTTCAAATGTTGTTATATAATAATGCTGCTTTCTTAACAACAGACAATGAAATCAAAATTTTTACTGATGGCAAAGAAAAATTTGATTCTCTTCTTAAAGATATAGATGAAGCAACTGACTATATCCATATTCAATACTATATTTTTAGAAATGATTCGCTTGGAGAACTTATCCTGAACGCACTCGAGCAAAAGCTTGAACAAGGTGTTGAAGTTAAAATGCTTTATGATGATATGGGTTCTAGAGGTCTTTCACTGAAAGATTTTAAATCTTTCAGAAAAAATGGTGGCCAAGTAGAAGCGTTCTTCCCTTCTAAATTACCACTTATCAACCTTAGAATGAATAATCGAAACCATAGAAAGATTGTTATTATTGATGGCCACATTGGCTATGTGGGCGGTTTTAACGTGGGTGAAGAATATTTAGGCAAGAAGAAAAAATTTGGTTATTGGAGAGACACACACTTACGTATTGTTGGTGATGCTGTCAACGCCTTACAGTTACGTTTCATGCTAGATTGGAACTCGCAAGCTACACGTGATAATCTCAAATATGCTGACCGCTATTTCCCAGATGTAGATTCAGGAGGTACCATAGGTGTACAAATAGCATCTAGCGGCCCAGATGAAGCCTGGGAACAAATTAAATATGGTTACTTAAAAATGATTGCTTCAGCAAAACAATCTATCCATATTCAATCTCCTTACTTTATTCCAGATCAATCATTTTTAGACGCAATAAAAATTGCAGCACTTGGTGGTGTTGATGTAAGTATTATGATTCCAAATAAACCTGATCACCCATTTGTATATTGGGCGACATACAATAACGTTGCTTCTTTATTAGATGCAGGTGTAAATATATTCCATTATAATAATGGATTCTTACATTCAAAAACATTAGTGATTGATGATGAAGTTGCAAGTGTAGGTACTACTAATATGGACCATCGGAGCTTTACGTTGAACTTTGAAATAAATGCCTTTATTTATGATACGCATATAGCTAAAGAATTAAGATTTGCTTTTGAAAAGGATTTAGAAGTATCTTATAGATTAACTAAAGAAATTTACGAACAGCGGAGTTTATGGATTAAATTTAAAGAAGGCATTTCTAGATTATTATCTCCAATATTATAGTATGCTTTAAGGTCTAAGATAACGTTTATGAGCTAAACTACTTAGACCTTTATTTTAAAAGTAACATTTATTCATCAATATACAACTTTAGAGGTGATTTTATTTTGAATCATACAGACATACTTAATCAAGCAACTGAGTATATGACTCAGTTTCATAAACATGATGCGACAGGGCATGACGTTGCTCACGTTAATCGTGTAGTTAAAATGGCGACATACATCTCAGAACAGGAACAAGTAGGTGATTTGTTAACAATCCAACTAGCAAGCTTGTTACATGACACCATTGATACAAAACTTACAAATACTCACAAATCATTACAAAACTTGGAAGATTTTCTAACAAACTTACAATTAGCTCCCGAACAGCTACAACATATCTTATACATTATTGAACATATCAGTTATAAAAATGGCCAAAATAACCATGTAACATTATCTATTGAAGGCCAAATTGTACGGGATGCTGACAGGTTAGACGCAATTGGTGCTATTGGTATTGCTAGGACTTTTCAATTTTCTGGTCATTTTAAAGAACCTATGTGGTTAGAACATGATACTAAGAATATTAACGAAGTCCATGCGTCTTTTTATAGCGAATGGTCGCCCTCTGCCATTAAACATTTTTATGAAAAATTATTTAAACTTAAAGATTTAATGCACACAGCAACTGCAAAACAAATCGCACAACAACGTCATAAATACATGCAACAATTTGTTGAACAATTTTTTAATGAATGGTATTACTAGTTGTATCATCAACTTTAAATAATTGAAAAGAATCCCGAGCTGAGTTAATTATCAGTTCGGGATTCTTTTTATATCTATAATTTTAATTTTTGGTGCTTATTTTATTTCCTTTTGTTCTTCTTAGATACTACTTGTGTATTTTTACCTTTAGCAGTTGATTCTGCTTTATTTTTCTCCATTGCTTCAATCATTGGTGCCACTTCTTTTTTAGCAAGTTTTGAATAATACATATTCGCTACTTGTGTTTGTACGATCAAGAATGCCGCACTGACTGACCAATATAAACCTAACGCAGATGCAGAACTCAATGAAATCCACACAATCATTATAGGTGAAATGACCATCATCATATAACCCATTTGACGTTGTTCATTTGGCATACTCTTACTTGAAACGTATGCTTGTAAGAAGTATAAAATACCTGCAATAATTGTAATCCAAATATCTGGTTTTGCTAAATTAAACCATAAGAAGTTAGGGTGTTCAGTGAAACCACCGCTCGAAGGGTATTTTAATACGAAGAATAATCCCATAATAATCGGCATTTGGATTAAGATTGGTAAACAACCTAGCATGCTCTTCATAGGGTTCATATCATATTTTTTATAAACTTCCATCATTTCTTGGTTTGCTGCCATCTTCTCTTCTTGCGTACGTGAACGTTTAACTTTTTCTTGAATAGCGTCAATATCTGGTTTTGCAACCTTCATTTTCTCACGCATCATGTGACTGTTTTTATAGTTTGATAACATGAATGGCAATAATACTACACGAATTGCCAATACAAGTACTATGATTGCTAAACCATAGTCGTTATTAAAACTAGTTCCTAACCAATGTATAACTTTATCCATTGGCTCTACGAACGTATTATAGAAAAATCCATCTCTATTTCCAGGTTTTGAATAGTCACAGCCTGCCAAAAAGACCATTACACCTAATAATAAAGGGAGTAGCGCTTTCTTCTTCATTTTTCCACCTCTAATGATATATTCACATAGAATTTATTTTATCATATTAGGAGGGAAGTAGAAAACAAAAAAAGAAATTTTTATACTTTAATCAACATTTTGTAAAAATTGTCTCACTGTCTTACTTATATTATCACTTTTACTAATTGCGGAAATGATTGATACTCCATCTGCTCCAGCTCGAATTATTTCTTTGGTATTATCAACGGTAATTCCACCTATTGCAACGATTGGAAAACCCTCAATATAACTTCTTAACTTAGGTATCATTTCAGGACCTACTGGTAAGTTTGCGTCCTTTTTAGAATTAGTAGCATACATGGGGCCAACACCGATATAATCAACATAAGTTAAATCAGATTGCTGGTATTCATTAACATCACTAATGCTTAAACCAATAATTTTATTTTTAAATTTTTGTGCAAACTCCGTAACTTTCATATCATTTTGCCCTACATGAATTCCATCAGCGTTTATATTTTCAGCTAATGTTACATCATCATTTACAATAAAAGGTACATTATAAAAGTGACATAGTTCTAATAATTGTCGTGCCATTTCAACTTTATCATTCCCAGTTAAAGAGCCATCACCCTTTTCTCTGTATTGAAACATAGTAATGCCTGACTCTAAGGCTACTTTTACAACTTCTTTTATCGATTTTGATTCAGGTATGTCTTGTGTGCCGCATATAAAATAAACTTTCAAACTAGTTTTATCGAACATCACTACACCTCTTGTCTATTACTCAATTTTAAATAGTCATCGTATTTAATATGATAAAGTGCATTTAGTAATTCAATCATAAATGACCCAGGTCCGTCATTTTTTGAATTTTGTTCAGCATGTTCTGAAGCTATATTATAAATTGAAATAGCTTCTATCAACATTTCCGTAGTCACTTTTTTATCTTTATTTAAAAAACTAGCTATAACTGCACCCAATAGACATCCTGCACCTGTTACTTTTGCAAGTAATGGTGACCCATTAGATAATTTATAAATTTTATTGTCATAAACCACAATATCTGTTTCTCCTGTAATAGCTATCGCTGTATCAAATTGATTATATGCATTTTTAGCAATAGTAATCGCATCCAAATCTTGGTCACTATCTGTCCCTTTCATTGTTGTGTCAGCATCTATCAATGCTAATACTTCTGATGCATTACCTTTGATTACGGCAACATCAATTTCTTTCAAGAATGTCGCGCAAAAATCTTTTCTATATTGAGACGCTCCTACCGCTACAGGATCAAAAACAACGGGCGTCCCTATTTGATTTGCCGTTTTAGCAATCTTTAAAATATCTACTTCTCTTGATTTCGTCAATGTACCAATATTTATTAGTAGTGCATTTGCATAAGTAAGCATATCAACCGCTTCTTCCGGTGCTTCGCTCATAGCTGGACTTGCACCTAAACTTAATAAGCCATTGGCTGTAAAATTCTTCACAACATCATTCGTATAACAAATAACTAACGGATTATTTTCTCTTAATAGATTCAAGCTACTCATCATCTAAACCTACTTTCTTCATATATGCAAAATGGTTTACCGGCCCTCTACCCTGACCAATTTCAGGTGTGTATTTTATACTTAACGAAATAAAGGCTTTGGCTTTTTTTACTGCTTCATAAATTGATTTACCTTTGGCTAGTTCCGCTGTGATTACCGCTGAAAATGTACATCCTGTACCATGTGTATGTTTCGTTTCATAACGTGGCTCTTCAAAGGTATAAACATTATCCTTGGTGAATAAGTAGTCTTTAGCTCTATCTAAATCTTCTGCATGCCCACCTTTGATCACAACGCCTTTACTACCAATTTCATTTATAAAAATTTTACCGGCTTTATAAATAGACGCTTCATCCTCTATCGTCAATCCAGTGATTTCTTCTGCTTCAGGTAAATTTGGCGTTGCGACTGTAGCTAAAGGTAATAAAATATTTTGCAAATCCTTTTTAGCATCATCGTCCATCAATGAATCTCCACTTTTTGCTAGCATAACTGGATCTATAACATATGGTATATCAGGATACGTTACTAAATACTCTTGAATAACTTTCATCATATCTTTTGATGCAATCATCCCTGTTTTAATTGCATGTGGTAACTCATCATCAAAAACACTGCTAAGTTGTTCAGATAACCATTGTGTTTCTAAATTGTGTATATGTTGTACGCCTTTCGTATTTTGAGCTACAATACTCGTTATAGTGGCCATCCCGTACACGCCACAAGCATGAAAAGATTTTAAATCTGCCATTACACCGGCACCACCAGTTGGGTCAGTACCTGCAATGGTTAAAGCAATTTTTGGTTTTTTCATTCTATTCCCCTCCATATAACCAATCTTCTTCAATATATGACATATTAAAGAAATTACGTTCATGAATTGTACTTTGTAAAAAACACATTTTTATTTCATGCTTTTCATCCACAGTACATGCTTCAGTTAATTTATTCAATAATTTATCAAATACATCAACCAATTCATCCATTTCAGTGCTATAAAAATCGAACCATTTTGCTAATATCGAATCTCTATTTAATTGATTATCTTCTAATGCACGTTGAGCAATAGCTTGATAAACATAAGGACAAGGTGCCATAGCAGCAATCGTATATGCTGCATTTTCCTTTGCATACGCATTAAAATACATATGCTTAATGTAATGGTCACCACTTGGTGGCCATACTTTTTCACTTACAATATCATCATAATTTTCTCCAACATATTCAGCTAATATTTCATGTGCTGCCACTTCACCATCAACAATAAACTGAATTTGTTCCACTAAAAATTTCACGTCTTCTAATTTATTCATTTTTGGAATAAGCAATGCATATATATTAGCAAATTCCTTTAGATACGATGCGTCGGCACGTAAATAAAATTTTGTTGCCTCAATAGGTAAATTACCGTTCAACATTTCTTGAATAAATGGATCATTATAAATATCATCTATAATATTTTGTGATTCTTTCTTTAACGTTTCTGAAAATAACAAATGATTTCCTCCTATAAATAAAAACTACATTCCAACTAGGAACGTAGTTAATTAATAGAAAGGTATAGCAATTTAACTATAATTAAACTACTTTCCTACGTTGGTATTAACCAAATCAGGTTGTAAGGGTCTGATGTAAATCATCTCAGCCAAAAGGCTCCCCTAGTAGATTTTTATATATTATATTTATCTAAAACATATCAAAGTATACCACCTATTGCAATAAAACAGTTTATATAAAACGAAGGTGTAAAATTATATTAAGTTAAAATGATTTCATTAGATTAATTACTCCCCTAGAAATATGACTATTTTATAAATCATATTAATCTTTAACTTTATACACTCTACTAGCGTGTTTTCTATACGCTAAAAAGCCCTCGACATATAGTTATGTCGAGGGCTTTAATAAGATACTTTATTTGGGTACTGTTAAATTATGCAGTTACCCATTGTGAAGCGCCAACTTCATCATATAGTTTTTGCGCTGCAGCGTCTTGTACTGCTTCTGGTGCATTAGCAGCTGGTTGACCTTGATATTGAGCTGGTGCTACTGAATCCCATGTGCTTTGTAAGAATTGGAACTTACCTGAAGCACCTGATGATGGGTTTGTAGCATGAATATCGCCACCTGATTCACGTTGTGCAATTTGTTGTAAGTGTGCATTCACACCTGATGAACCTTCTGAAGCTTCATTTGAACTAGAAGAAGATTGTGAAGTTGCTTCTTGTTGTGGTTGTTGTGTTGTTTCTTCTTGAGGTGCTGCTTCTTGTGTTGGTTGCTCTGTAGCAGTTTGAGCTGGTTGAGCTTGCTCTTCTTGTGCATTATTATCTGTAGTTTGTTCTACTGACGTGTTTGATTCTTCGCTTGAACCTTCTCCGTAGCTCCAGCTAAAGTTTTCACCGTCTGAAGAAAAATTAAAATTTGTATTATTATATGTGAAATTAATGTCATATGCACCTTCTTGAACTGGTGCTTCGTTTAATGATTCTGGATTAGTTAGTGCTTGTTGCGCTAATTGAGCTTTGTCTACACCTTGTTCAGCAGCGTCAGCTGAATTTCCTGCTGCAAATCCTGTTACTCCAAGTCCTACTGCTAAAGTTGATGCGATTACTGTTTTTTTCATTGTAAAAAAGTCCTCCTATAAGGTAAATAAGTTATTTATGATTAATTTGCAAGTACAACTATAACATTCATAAAACTATAGTAGGTTACAGAGAAATGAAAAAACCTGTAGTTTTTTTACGATTAAATTACATATAAATATATTTTGAAATTAATTTTTTTCTACTTAAATACTACTGTGAAAGTTTTCCAGAATATTTCATCGTTATATAGTATGTAATGTAATTGTAATTTATCTGATTATTCTGGATGATTAATGCCTATATTTCTTTCCTATTTCTCAAAACTCTTTATATTTAAAAAGCTACCCCTCTTTTTTACTTATATTAAGAGGAATAGCCTGAAGAAGTATAATTGATAGTAGGATTTAATGTATATAGATTTGGGTGGGTTAATTTTGAGGTAGGTTTAAATTGGGAGTATTATACAATTTCGTATATTTCATTATCTTGTAGACTTTTTTCTTTAGTTGAATTACAAACTTGCTCTATAGGGAATATTTCATGAAATTCACTAATTTCATCTTTATTTCTCGGAGACATAAATTTAATCGTTTCGATAAAAAGTTCTGATACAAAATGCATCTGCCCTTCTTTTTCATATTTTCTTGATTGCATTTGACCAGTAATTCCCACAAGTGATCCTTTATTTAAATATAGTTCGATATTATTAGCTATTTTACCAACTGCCTTACAATATAGATAATCACAAATGGTATTTTGGTCCTTATCTCTATAATTTCTTGTTATCGCTACACACATTGTAGCTAATTTATTCCCCTCCTTCTCATAAATTTTAGGGTCTTTGGTTAATCTCCCTACTATGACAATGTTGTTAATCATATGTCACCTCCTTTATAACTTTATACTAATCATTTTCAAATCACAGGTCAAAATGCATTAATACTAGAATTTAAAAGTGAATTCACACTAAATTCTACAAAATTCACCTCTACTATTTAAAATTACGTTATAATGATTGTATAAATGAAATAATTGTAGAATTTAAATTTATTAAATGGATGTGAGGACGATGAAATCATTTAAAGCTGTTCGATTTCAAATCGTATCAGAAAGTGGTGGTGTCACTGAATACGAATTAGAAGATGGAGTTATAATCAATAAAGAAAATAGTGGTACTGGCTGGTTATTAGAAATTGTTATTTCAGACTTTCATTATGAAACTATGAAAACGTATATGGAAGATGAAACGTTATTAGATATACGTGTGGTTATTACACGGCCTGCAAATGATCCGGCACTTTTTGATGCAACTATAAAAAATATCAGTAAACTTGAACATTCTATCTCTGTCGTTTTTGAATGTCATATTTATACACTTAGACAAGTTTATGCAGAAAGCTTATTAGAACAATTAATTGATGAAGGATTAACTGGCGAAGAACTAAAAAAATCATTTAATCGAATGATGCAATCGAAACCACGTCTAAAAGATGAAAAAATAGAAAAATAGAAAAGCCTCAAGGTTGGTGTATGATACACCTAAACCTTGAGGCTTTTATTTATTTAGCTTGAATGGCAAACGTTAATTCACAACTACAAGCCAATTGACCATCTACTGTAGCCTTGGCATTACCTTTACCAATTGGTCCACGCATTTTAGTAATTTCAACTTCTAGTTTTAATGTATCGCCAGGAGTTACTTGTTTCTTAAATCTACATTTATCTATACCTGCAAATAGTGCTAGCTTTCCTTTATTTTCTTCACTATTTAAGATAGCTACTGCACCTGTTTGTGCCAGTGCTTCTGTTATCAATACACCAGGCATAACAGCGTAATCAGGGAAATGGCCTTGGAAAAAGGGTTCATTACCAGAAACTTGTTTAATTGCGACGCAGCGTTCACCTGCTTCATATTCAACCACACGATCGATTAATAAAAAAGGTTGTCTATGTGGTATAATTTCTTTTATTTCATTGTAATCAAAAATTGTTTCCATCGTTTTCTTCCTCCAAATCTTCTTTCGTTGCAATTCATAAATTATTGTAGCAAGATTTTAATTGTCTATACGTCTAATATCTGCACCTAATGCGTTTAACTTACCATGCAAATCAACATAACCTCTATCTAAATGTTTTAATTCAGTAACTTGGGTTTTGCCATCTGCTACTAAACCAGCTAAAATCAATGCAGCTGCGGCACGTAAATCTGTTGCTTTGACTTGTGCTCCTTGTAGCTGACTTTTACCTTCTATTTTAGCGCTTCTACCTTCAACTGTGATTTTAGCATTCATGCGCTTAAATTCGCCTACATGCATAAATCTATTTTCAAATACTGTTTCAGTAACCACTTTATGGCCTTCGGCTGTTAGTAATAAAGCCATCATTTGAGATTGCATATCAGTAGGAAAACCAGGATGAGGTAATGTTTTGATATCTACTGGTTTTAGTTCATCTTCAACTGTCACTCGAATCGCGTCATCTTGATAATCTAAATTGACACCCATTTCCTCTAATTTATATACTAAGCTAGTCATATGCTCTTTAATCGCACCATTAACTAAAACGTCACCACGAGTAATTGCACCAGCAATTAACAATGTACCGGCTTCAATTCTATCAGGAATAATCGCATGTTCAACACCATGTAACTCATCTACGCCGTGTATAATAATTGTGTCTGTTCCTGCTCCAGTAACATTTCCTCCCATTTCATTTATGTAATTAGCTAGATCAACGATTTCAGGTTCACGAGCAACATTTTCTAATACTGTTTTACCATCTGCTAAAGATGCTGCCATGATTATATTTTGTGTAGCACCTACACTTGGAAAATCTAAATGGATTGTTGTTCCTTTTAAACCATTTTCAGTACTAGCATAAATAAAACCGCCATCCATATGAATATCTGCGCCTAATTCTTGGAAACCTTTAATATGTTGTTCAATAGGTCTAGAACCAATCGCACACCCACCTGGTAAGGCAACTTTTGCATGACCTAAACGTGCCAATAAAGGACCCATAACAAGAATACTTGCTCTCATTTTACTCACATATTCGTATGGTGCTTCTTCATTTAGTTGCTTTGTTGCATCGACTGTAACAGATTCTTCTTCTTTATTATAAGAAACGTCTGCGTTTAACGTTGAAATAACATTATTAATTGTTTCTACATCACTTAATGCTGGCACATTCATAAGTTTGCTAACACCTTTTGATGCTAATAGTGAAGCAGTTAATACTGGTAATACAGCATTTTTTGCACCTGAAACTTTGACTTCACCAGTTAATCTATTTCCACCGTTGATTTCTATCATATCCATCTTAAATCCTCCACTTAACTACTTATATATTTCGTTTTAAATTTTTAACTATTAAGTACTTCTTATTAATTATATCTATAATTCAAAAAAATATACAAGCATTTGAATTATTGTGCCAAATATTTTATTTGTGTTGAAAATTGTAGTAAATCCACAATAAAATTACTTACAGCAGTACCTAATAAAATCGCTAAGAAAATCATGCAAATTTGAACTTGCATAGGGAAGCCTTTTTTAAAAAACTGCTCTAACCTTACTGCGTTTAGTGCCCAATAAGCAATACAAATACAAATAACATGTAAGATGAGATGTACAATCGAAAATTGTCCTAAATATTCCATAAGTCATGCTCCTCGCTTTACACTGTCCATTTATTTTACATGAAAAATGGACGAAATGATACTTTTAGAACTGCACTATTTAAGGTATTCTCACTGCTTATATGGTACCTTTTCCCCGTTTCAAATGCATTATTCATATTCTTTCCGAAGAAAGATAACTCATAAATCGCATAGCTCATTGTAACTATTATGTAAAAACAATATTGTCAATCAATGATTGTAAAGTAAATAGTGATGACTATTTGTATAGTAAAATACAGCGTTTCACTAACAACATAAAAAAACTGTCGATAAAGCCAGTGACTTTATCAACAGTTTTAAGACATTTCTACTTAAGAAACTTTAACGCATAATTTATTGTAAATTAGCAACACGAATCCGGTTATTCGCACGATCTAAAGCACGTTTAGCTCTATTAATATCGCTACTATCTTCTTCATTATTCAAATGAGATTCTGCTCTAGATTTTGCTAATTCTGCTCTAGCAACATCTATTTCTTTCGCAGGTTCTGCAGTTTGTACAATAATTGATAATTTATCTTGTCTTACTTCAACAAAACCTTCACTCACTGCAATATATTCTGAACCACCGTCAAAATTTATTTTGACATAGCCAATTTCAAGTGCTGCAACAGTTGGAATATGTCCATACATGACACCAATCTCACCTGCAGTAGTTTGTAACACTGCAAGATTAACATCTTCTCGGTCGTAAACAGAACCATTAGGAGTGACAATATTTAGGCTTAATGTGTTCATTATCCATACCTCCTAATTTTTAAACTTCAACACCCATATCTTTAGCTTTGGCAACTACTTCTTCCATACTACCTACAAGACGGAATGCATCTTCTGGGATATGGTCATATTCACCATCTAAAATTGCTTTGAAGCCTTCTACAGTTTTTTGAACAGGTACATATGATCCTTTTTGACCAGTAAATTGTTCAGCTACGTGGAAGTTTTGTGATAAGAAGAACTGAATACGACGTGCACGTTCAACTGTTTGTTTATCTTCTTCAGATAATTCATCCATACCTAAAATAGCAATGATATCTTGTAATTCTCTATATTTTTGTAATGTAGATTGTACATCACGCGCTATTTCATAATGATCTTGCCCAACAATTGTTGGATCAAGTGCTCTTGATGTAGATGCTAATGGATCAACTGCTGGATAAATACCCATCTCAGTTAATTTACGTTCTAAGTTTGTTGTGGCATCTAAGTGAGCAAATACTGCAGCTGGCGCTGGGTCAGTATAGTCATCGGCTGGTACGAATACTGCTTGAATAGAAGTAACCGAACCTTTAGTAGTTGATGTGATACGTTCTTGTAATTGTCCCATTTCAGTAGCAAGTGTTGGTTGATAACCAACTGCTGAAGGCATACGGCCTAACAACGCTGATACTTCTGAACCAGCTTGTGTAAATCTGAAAATGTTATCAATAAATAGTAAAACATCTTGGCCTTGTTCATCACGGAAATGTTCTGCCATTGTTAAACCAGATAATGCAACACGCATACGCGCACCAGGGGGCTCGTTCATTTGACCAAACACCATGGCAGTTTTCTTAATAACACCACTATCGCTCATTTCATAGTATAAGTCATTACCTTCACGTGTACGTTCACCTACACCAGCAAATACTGAAATACCACCATGTTCTTGAGCAATATTGTTAATTAATTCTTGAATTAATACTGTTTTACCTACTCCAGCTCCACCAAATAAACCGATTTTACCACCTTTAATATAAGGTGCAAGTAAATCAATTACTTTGATACCTGTCTCTAAAATTTCAACTTTTGTTGATAATTGGTCAAAAGCAGGTGATTCTCTATGAATCGGATCACGTTTAACGGAGCTTTCAAGTTTATCATCTAAATCAATTGTATCACCTAAAACGTTAAACACACGCCCAAGTGTAGCATCACCAACTGGTACGCTAATACTGCTACCACTATCTCGAACTTCTGTACCACGTTTAACACCATCAGTTGAATCCATTGCAATCGTACGAACTACATCGTCGCCTAATTGTAATGCGACTTCTAATGTAAGAGAAACAGTACCTTCGTCTCTTTCTACATCAAGTACTAAGGCGTTGTTAATCTCTGGAACTTCATTGTGCTCAAAACGAACATCAATTACTGGACCCATAACTTGTGTTACACGGCCTAATCCCATGTTTTTTTCCTCCTTTAATAATTATTCAAGCGCTACTGAACCACCAACGATTTCAGTAATTTGTTGAGTTATCGCTGCTTGTCTTGCTCTGTTATATTGTATTGATAAGTCATCAATAATATCTGACGCATTATCTGACGCATTTTTCATTGCAGTCATACGTGTAGCATGTTCACTTGCTTTTGCATCTAAAATTGTTCCATATATTAAACTTTCTACATATTGAGGTAAAATAACGCTTAATATAGCTTCTTTGTCTGGTTCAAACTCATATGAAGACATTTGACCATGTCCTAAACTAGAATCTTCAGGAGACAATGGAAGCACGGTTTTAGTTGAAGGCGTATTTTCTAATACACTAACGAAATGACTAAAATAAATTTTAACCTCATCAACAACTTCTTCGCTATACAAATCAATCGCTTTTTTAGCAATCGCTTGTACTTCTTTAAACGAAGGTTGATCTGGTACATCTATCAGCGATTCATGAATTTCATATCCCTTATTTTTAAGAAAATCCACACCTGTTTGTCCTAAGACTAAGATTGAGTATTCATCCTTACTAGCATGTTTACTCTCTATATCTTTCACTAGGTGTTTGAGTACATTTGCGTTATATGCACCTGCAAGGCCTTTATCACTAGTAATCACTAAGTAGCCGCTTTTCTTCACTTCACGTTGTTGTAACATTGGATGATGTGAATTTTTATCAGCACCAGCTACTGCAGTAATAGCATCTTGCATTTTTTCCATATAAGGTCTGAATTGTTTTGTATTACTTTCAGCACGACGCAATTTTGAACTTGATACCATGTTCATTGCTTTCGTAATCTGTTTCATTTTTTTGGTTGATTTTATACGTGTATCAATCTCTTTAAGAGACCCCATTATCTCACCACCTTTTATTTAACTTTAACTATTACGCTTCTGACTTACTGAAACTTTTTTTAAATTCATTAATTGCAGATTCAAACGCGTCATCTTTAGGAAGCGCACCTGAAGTTCTGATTTCATTTAATAATTCAGTCGCATTAGATTTAGCCCATTGATTTAACTCGTCTTCGAAACGTGTAATATCTTCAACAGGGATATCGTCTAAATAACCTTTAGTTAAAGCATAAATAATTAAAACTTGGTTTTCTACAGGTAGTGGTTTATTTTTATCTTGTTTCAAGATTTCAACCGTACGTTTACCACGCTCTAATTTTTGAGCAGTGAATTCATCTAAATCAGAACCAAATTGAGCGAATGACTCTAATTCACGATAAGACGCTAAATCTAAACGTAATGTACCGGCAACTTTTTTCATCGCTTTAATTTGAGCTGAACCACCAACACGTGATACGGATTGTCCTGCGTTAATTGCAGGTCTAACACCAGAGAAGAATAAATCTGATTGTAAGAAGATTTGCCCGTCAGTAATTGAGATTACGTTTGTTGGAACGTATGCTGCAATATCACCAGCTTGTGTTTCGATAATTGGTAAAGCAGTAATTGAGCCTCCACCTAAATCATCATTTAATTTCGCAGCTCTCTCAAGTAATCTACTGTGTAAGTAGAATACATCACCTGGATAAGCTTCACGGCCTGGCGGTCTACGTAATAATAATGATAATTCACGATAAGCAGCAGCTTGTTTCGTTAAGTCATCATAAACGATTAATACATCTTTACCAGCAAACATGAATTCCTCAGCCATAGCAACACCAGCATATGGCGCTATGTAAAGCATTGGAGCCGGATCTGCTGCTGATGCAGATACGATGATTGTATAATCTAATGCGCCTTCTTGACGTAATTTTTCAACATTGGCACGAACTGTTGAATCTTTTTGTCCAATTGCGACATAAATACAGATTGTATCTTGATCAGCTTGGTTTAAAATTGTATCGATTGCTACTGTTGTTTTACCAGTTTGACGGTCACCGATAATCAATTCACGTTGCCCACGACCAATTGGTACAAGCGCATCAATGGCTTTAATACCTGTTTGTAGTGGTTCATCAACGGATTTACGATCCATTACACCAGTTGCTTTCTTCTCTACAGGGCGTGTTTTAGTAGTATTGATTGGTCCTTGCCCATCAATAGCTTGTCCTAATGGATTAACCACACGGCCGATTAATTCATCACCTACAGGTACTTCCATAATACGTCCAGTACGTTTTACTTCGTCCCCTTCTTTGATATCAGCGTATGGCCCTAAAATAACGACACCTACATTTGATTCTTCTAAGTTTTGTGCTAAGCCTAGAACGCCACTTTTGAATTCTATTAGCTCACCAGCCATAACATCATTTAATCCATGGATTAAAGCGATGCCATCACCAATTTGTAGAACTGTACCTACATCAGTAACTGCCATTTCCGACTCATAATTTTCTATTTGTGAGCGAAGTAATGCACTGATTTCTTCAGCTTTAATGGCCATCTATGTCACTCCTTTTATTTTTATTTCACTCTAGTAAATTGTTTTTCTAATTGTGCAAGATCATTTTTCAAACTTGCGTCCATAACTTTAGTACCTACTTTTACTCTGATACCACCGATAAGTTCTGGATTAATTTTATTAGTAATCATTGTTTTAGAAAGTTTTGTACGAGCTTTTATAATTTCTTCTATACGTGATACTTCTTCTTCAGAGAGTTCATATACTGATTCGATAACAGCATAATCTTGATTGTGAAGTTCATTGTATAAAGTTTCAAATTCTGTGTATATTTCATGAATATATCCAAGATGACGATTACTAGCTAATATCATCAACATATTTTGCATATACTGGTTGGCATGGCCAAAAACAATATTCACAAAACGGTGACGTTGGTCAACATCTTTTTGTGGATCTCTATCCAATTCATGTAACTTCTTTATTTCAGAATGAACTGCTTTATCAATAGTTGAAAATTCTTCATACATTGCGTCAAGGATGTCTGCATCTTTAGCAGTATCAAATAATGCCTTGGCATATTTTTTTGCTATTTTAGCCATTACTTATCACCTGCCTCTTTAATGTACTTTTCAACTAATGCTTTTTGGTCTTTTTCTGAAATTTCTTTTTGAAGTACTTTCGATGCGATTAATACTGAAAGCTCAGAAACTTGATTATTGATATCTGCAATTGCACGTTCTTTCTCACTATTAATTTCATTTTGTGCTGTTTCAATCATACCATTTGCTCTGATATTCGCTTCATGTATAATTTCTTCATGTTGTTTACGTGCTTGAATTTTAGAGTCTTCTAAAATCCTTTGAACCTCATCTTGCGTTTCTTTTAGTGTTTGTTTATTTTGTTCTTCTAACTTTTGTGCATTTAGCTTAGCTTGTTCAGCATCATCAATATCTTTATTAATATCACGTTCACGTTTATCCATTACTTCTTTTAATGGACCCCATGCAAATTTTTTCAATAATAGTAATAAGATACCGAAAGTTATACAGGTAACTATAATAGTTCCCCATTGCACACCGCTTGCTCCAGCTGCACCAAGTACGAACATATTTGTCGTAGCAGTCACTTACATAGACACTCCTTTCATTCATTATCATCATAAGACATATTTATAAAAACGAACGGCGAAAGTCACAGTGACTTCGCCTGAATAGCTGTTTGAATTATAGTGACATGAAAGCGATAACTACACCAATGATAGGTAATGCTTCAACTAAACCAATACCAATGAACATAATACCCATTAATTGTCCGCGTGCTTCTGGTTGACGTGCTACACCTTCTACTGTTCTTGAAACGATAAGACCGTTACCGATACCTGCACCTAATGCTGATAAGCCGATTGCGATTGCTGCTGCGATTGTATTCATTTATAAAATCCTCCTAATTTTTTCTTTTAATTTTATTTAATGACTGTCCTGAACTTTATGGGACATATAAACCATTGAAAGCATTACAAAAATGTATGCTTGAATTGTACCTATGAATATTGAAAAACCTTGCCAAACTACGAGTCCAGGTAATCCAATTATCCATCCCCACGCAGGGAAACTAAATACTAAACCTGACAATAATCCAAGTAATAACTCACCTGCAAATATATTACCGTACAAACGTAAACCAAGAGTTAACGTTGAAGTGAATTCTTCAAAAATGTTTATCGGTAATAAGAAGATAGGTTTTGTATAGTTTTGGAAATAGCCTTTAGTACCTGTCATCTTAACACCATAATAATGTGTCAATAGGATGACTAATGTTGATAGTGTTAAAGTTACGGTGGCATCTGCTGTCGGTGATTTCCACCACAGTGTATGACCTGAAATTAATTGAAATGGTAGCCCTAGCATATTACTTACAAATATAAAAAATATTAATGTAACAGCTAAGAAATGGAATTGACCGCCTTTGGACCAAGCCATGTTACTTTCAATAATTCCTCGTACAAAGTCAAAAACCCACTCGATAAAATTTTGCTTACCAGTCGGACGTTTCTTGAGGTTGCGTGTACAAATAATAGCTATGACAAAAACAATAACCGATGTAATAATCAACATCAAAATTGATGATAGGTTAAACACGATGTCTATACCGAATACATCCCAACTGACAAGAGGGTCTTTATGCTTCATGCTTTCTCACCTCTTTCATATATTAAATTTATTTCTTGTGTATAAATGGTTTGAAAACAATCAAAACATACGAAATCATTAAACCAATGACTACACCAATAATACTAATTTGCTCCTTATAAAAATACCAAATACAACACGAAAGTATCACTATTAAATATCTCCAAACGTTGCCCGTTGATATATGTATATTGTCTTTCTCTTTTGCTTTCTCTAAATAATATTCGAAAGTAAAGGTGTTAATAAGTGATCCGAGCGTACCTATTATAAGTCCCAAAACAAATGGTGAGTATGTGAAAATAAACACAATTAATAACACAATTATACCATAAAAATAGTATTTAACGTACCTATTAAAAAAGATGTTGAAACGTTTCATGACTGTGCCTCACTTCGTCTTTTTCGTTCAATTATGAAAACCATTTCAATCATACAATTTTAATAATAATATAGGGTAGTTAACGTGTCAATTCTATTCAAAATGTAGTTTTATTTTTTACATGATTGTCACAAAAATGACACATTAACACCTTTTATTATTTGAATGATTCTGGCTTTTCAGAAATTATATGAAAATAATATTTAATATTCTCACATATTCGTAATGATGCATTACCATCACCATAAGGGTTGCGGGCACTACTCATTGTTTCATACACTTGTTGATTTTCAAGTAATTGTTTTGTAGCCTCAAATACTGTTTGTTCATTTGTACCTACTATTTTAAGTGTGCCAGCTTCTACACCTTCTGGCCTTTCAGTTGTATCTCTTAAAACTAACACAGGTTTGCCTAATGATGGCGCTTCTTCTTGTACTCCTCCAGAATCAGTCAATATCAAATACGATTGGTGGGCGAAATTATGGAAATCAACCACTTCCAACGGTTCGACTAATTCTATACGATTATGTCCAGATAAATAAATATCAGCAATTTCTCGTACTTGAGGATTCTTATGCATAGGATAAACAACAACAACATCTTCATAAGTATCCACAATATCTCTTACCGCTTTAAAAATATGTGACATTGGTTCACCAATATTCTCACGTCTATGCGCAGTCAATAGGATGATACGTTTATCTTTATGTTTCGAAATAATATCAGATTGATAATTTTCGTGAATCGTTGTCTTCATCGCATCAATTGCTGTATTACCAGTTATTACTATAGAATCCAACGGTTTGTTTTCTGCAATAAGATTATTTGCAGCATTATTAGTAGGAGCAAAATTCAAATCTGCCATTACTCCTACCATTTGTCGATTCATTTCTTCAGGAAATGGCGCATATTTATCCCATGTACGTAAGCCAGCTTCAACATGCCCAATAGGTACTTGATTGTATAAAGCAGCTAAACTCCCAGCAAAAGTCGTCATAGTATCGCCATGAACCAGTATCATATCTGGTTTCACTTCTTGAATGACATGCTCTAACCGTTGTAAAATACGCGATGTAATTTCTGATAAAGATTGCCCTTGTTTCATAATATTCAAATCATAATCTGGCGTGATATGAAAACTTTCCAACACTGAATCAAGCATTTCCCTATGTTGAGCCGAAACTACAACAATCGGATCTAGTTCATCATCTTTTTTCAATGCTTGTACAAGAGGGGCCATTTTTACTGCTTCAGGACGTGTCCCAAATACAGTCATTATTTTTTTCATTTTATTCCACTCCTAGGCGAAACTATTTTGTACCGAATAAACGGTCTCCTGCATCACCTAAGCCTGGTGTAATATAAGCATGTTCATCTAATTTCTCGTCTAATGCTGCGATGAAAATGTCTACGTCTTCGTGAGCTTCTTGTAGTTTTTCTACACCTTCAGGCGCTGCAATTAAGCACATAAAACGGATATTTTTAGCTCCACGTTTTTTAAGTGAGTTAATTGCTTCTATAGCTGATGCTCCAGTTGCCAACATAGGATCAACAACTACAATTTCTCTCTCTTCGATGTCTTGCGGTAATTTTACAAAGTATTCTACAGCTTCAAGTGTTTCAGGATCTCTATATAGTCCCACATGTCCAATTCTAGCTGCTGGTACTAAGTTCAATATGCCTTGTGTCATACCTAAACCAGCTCTTAAAATTGGTACGAAAGCTAATTTTTTACCTGTTAAGCGTTTAGCTATCATTTTAGTAACAGGTGTCTCTATTTCTACATCTTGTAATTCTAAATCTCTTGTTACTTCGTATGCCATTAACATACCAACTTCATCTACTAATTCTCTAAATTCTTTAGTCCCAGTATGTACGTCTCGAATGTAACTTAATTTGTGTT
The DNA here is from genome assembly GCF_054031535.1 of Staphylococcus sp. mip270_02. Taxonomy (NCBI): domain Bacteria; kingdom Bacillati; phylum Bacillota; class Bacilli; order Caryophanales; family Staphylococcaceae; genus Staphylococcus; species Staphylococcus sp. mip270_02. The sequence continues at coordinate 1,271,705 of NZ_CM132934.1, read as the reverse complement.
GAATAAGTGGGTGGTCAAAAACATGTACTTTGCCCATAATTTATTTCCTCCAATTTTAGTTATATAAAGGATGTTTAGTAGTTAAAGCTTTAACTCTTTCTTTTCCTTCTTCTAACACTTTTTCATTTTCTGGATCTTTTAAAACTAAGCTAATGATTCTTGCAACTTCTTCAAAAGCAGCTTCATCAAATCCACGTGTTGTTGCTGCTGGTGTACCTAAACGAACTCCGCTTGTCACGAATGGCTTTTCTTGATCAAATGGAATTGTATTTTTATTACATGTAATACCTATAGCATCTAATGTTTCTTCAGCAACTTTACCAGTTATGCCTACTGAACCTTTGACATCTACAGAAACAAGATGATTATCAGTACCACCTGAGACAACTCTAAATCCTTCGTCAGTCAATGTATTTGCTAAAGTTTTAGCATTGTTAATTACTTGTTGTTGATATACCTTAAAGTCGTCTTGCAATGCTTCCCCAAATGCCACAGCTTTAGCAGCGATAACGTGTTCTAATGGACCACCTTGGATACCTGGGAAGATTGTTTTATCGATTTGCTTTTTATATTCTTCTTTACATAAAATCATTCCACCACGAGGTCCGCGTAATGTTTTATGAGTTGTAGTAGTTACAAAATCAGCATGTTCTACAGGATTTGGATGTAAACCAACTGCTACTAAACCTGCAATATGAGCCATATCTACCATCAATTTTGCGCCTACTTCGTCTGCAATTTCTTTAAAACGTTTAAAATCAATTGTTCTTGAATACGCAGAAGCACCTGCAACGATTAATTTAGGTTGATGTTCTTTGGCTACTTTTAATACTTCATCATAGTCAATTTGTTCATTTTCTTCGTCTACGCCGTATTCAACAAAGTTATAAAATTGGCCACTAAAGTTAACAGGCGCGCCATGTGTTAAGTGCCCACCATGACTTAAATTCATACCTAATACAGTATCACCGTGTTCTAATGCTACGAGATAAACAGCCATATTTGCTTGAGAACCTGAGTGTGGTTGTACGTTAACATGTTCTGCACCAAATAATTTTTTGGCACGATCAATCGCTAAAGCTTCTGAAACATCCACAAATTCACAACCACCATAGTATCTTCTGTTTGGGTAGCCTTCAGCATATTTGTTAGTTAATACTGAACCTTGCGCTTCCATAACCGCTTCTGATACGAAGTTTTCTGAAGCAATTAGCTCGATATTGTTGTTTTGACGGTTAAATTCATTTTGAATCACTTCATATATTTCCTTATCTTGCTCTTGAATAAATGACATTTGGTAATTCCCTCGTTTCTGTATTAGTTGTATTTTGCTCTTTCGCCACCAATTTTTTTTGGTCTTGAAGAAGCGATTGTAACAATTGCTTCACCAATTTGCTTGACACTCGTACGCTCTGGAATAGCCACATGTTTGATATGCATTCCAATTAAAGTCTGTCCGATATCAATACCTTTAGGTACAGAAATATGCTCAACAACCATTGGATCAACCATATGTTGATACGCATAAGTTGCTAAGCTTCCACCAGCGTGAACATCTGGTACAACTGTAACTTCTTCCATTGTAATGGGGTTAAAGTTTGATTTCTCAATGGTCACTGCACGATTAATATGTTCACAACCTTGAAATACAAACGAAACGCCTGTTTCGTTTTCAATTTCTTTTAATGCCCCAAATATTTCTTGAGCAATTTCCATTGATCCAACGCTACCGATACGTTCACCAATTACTTCAGATGTAGAACAACCAATGAGGCATAACTCACCAGCTTTAAAAAATGATTGTGCTTTTAACTCGTTTAACAGTAACTTTAAGTCTTCCATTCTTCCACCCCTTTTAATTAAGTTGAATAAAAGTATGTAAATACCAAGGTGCTTTAACAACATACAAAATTGACTGACAGCAAATTTGCTACACGTTATCATTATAACGTATTTACGAACGCTCTCATACTCATTTCACAAATTTAATTTTTTTATATTTTATTTTTTAAACTATCTATCAGTATATTTAATTCATTAAATATTTTAATGTAGTCAGCTTTATTACCGCCAAATGGGTCTGAGACTTCTCCATGCACTCCAACATATTCGTTCAAGGTAAAAACATGTGCTGCATCATGACCCATTTGTTGAATAGCTAACTTATGCGAACGGCTCATGGTCAAAATCAAATCTGCATTTAAATCTTTATGTGTAAACGACATCGCATGTTTTGGTACTGGCAATCCTTTTTCTTCTATTATATTTAATGAATGTTTAGAGATAGGTTGACCATCCATAGCATAAATACCTCTTGATACTATAGTATGGTTAGGTAATTTTGCTTTCGCTATACTTTCTGCTAAAGGACTTCTACATGTATTCCCTGTACATACGAAAACGATTTTCATAATTGGTCTCCTTTTATAACAGTTTGGTTAGCTGCTTTCATCATTCTATTCATAATTGCAGTAGTATCATCGTTCAAGGTAAAGCCAAAGATATAAGCACGCTCTATTTCACGATCTTGATCTAATCGATGTAATATATGATAAAGGTTATGGTTGGCGCCTTTAATATCATTACCATCTTTACATAATGGTATAAATTTTGCTTGATTTGGAACTATTTCTCGATGACTCTGTGGGACAATAAAGGCAACCTTACTCCAATTCTTAGCTGATGAAGGTTTCTTATGAAAATTTTCTAATATTTTTATAGGTGTGTCTGGTGAATAATGTTTATATTTCATACCTGGAGCAATCGGCTTGTCAGTATTCAACGATACATCTGTGGCAATACTGTTAGGTAATACTTTTTCAATCATTGATTTTGTAATTGATCCAGGTCTTGCTATTCTAAAAGGATATTGTGTACAGTCTAACACTGTACTTTCTAGCCCCTCTTCACTTTGGTCACCATTAACAATCCCATCTATACGACCATCTAAATCATGATATACATGATCAAAGGTCGTTGGCGAAGGTCTACCACTTAAATTTGCACTAGGCGCAGCAATAGGAATATCAATTAATTGAAGTAACTCTCTGCCTATAGGGTGACTAGGCATTCGCACAGCAATAGAATTTAGCCCACCACTTACACGATTACATAAGTACCCTTTTCTTAACGGTAAAATAAAGGATATAGGTCCGGGCCAAAACGTATTCATTAATAGCTCAACTTCTGGTTCTAAGTCAGCAGTAAATGACTTTAATTGATTAAGTTCATGTATATGAACAATTAAAGGGTTATCAGAAGGTCTACCTTTAGCTTCATAAATTTTTTCAATCGCTTGATTATTACGTGCGTCTCCACCTAATCCATAAACTGTTTCAGTTGGAATTGCGATTAATCCACCCTTTTCAAAAATTGATTTTATATCTTCAATCCCATCATAAGCAGTCAAATTATATTCATATTGACGTAAATCCCATATACGCGTTTTCATTAAGGCACATCCTTTCATCTTATTATTCATTTTAAATCAAAATAAAAAGTTATGCACTCTCATGATTGTCCATGTTCAGTGCATAACTTTTTTACCATACGAAAGCAATTATACGATCGTTATTATTAATGTCTTTTATAATTTGAACATCTAATGTTGGATATTTTGCGATAATCTTTTCTTTTAATTTAGGACCTTGTGCAAACCCTATTTCAAATACTACTTTGGCATTCGGTAGTAAGACTTCTGGTAAGCTATCTAAAATTGTATCATAAACTTTGTAACCATTGTCTGCTGCGAATAGCGCAGAGTGTGGTTCATATTTCAGCACTGTATCTTCCATCATTTCCGCTTCATCATTATCAATGTACGGTGGGTTAGAGATTAATCCGTTTACTTTTACGCCTTGTTCTATAAGTGGTGTTAAACCGTCTCCATGTAAGAACTTAACTTCAACTTGATGATGTTCAGCATTTGCTTCAGCTACTGTTAATGCATTTTGATATAAATCAGTTGCATACACATTGAGCGTGCTATCTAATTTTTTTAGTACAATTGGAATATTACCACTTCCTGTACCTACATCTACTACAGTATCGCCTTTTTCAAGTTGATGATAGAAATGTAACATAACTTCTTCTGTTTCAGGCCTAGGGATCAAACAATTTTTATTCACATTAAAAATCTCGCCATAAAAAGTTTGTTTACCCGTAATGTACTGTATCGGTTCCCCATTTAGCATTCTACGCTCTGCTTCATCAAATATTTTTAAATGTGACACTGATATTTCATCATTCATGTGCATTAGATAATGTGCCTTGGACCAACCAAACAAATCAAGCATCAACCATTCAGCTCGAGCCGTCTCAATATTTCTGTCGACGCACTTTTCTTTAGCATTGCTTAAAATAGTTTTATAATTCACCATTGTTAAGTTCTTTCAATTTATCAGTTTGTTCAGCTAATGTTAAAGCATCTATAATTTCATCCAATTTACCTTCCATAATTTGATCTAACTTTTGTAATGTTAAACCAATTCTGTGGTCGGTTACACGACTTTGAGGATAATTGTATGTTCTAATACGTTCTGAACGGTCTCCTGTACCGACTGCAGATTTACGTTGGGCTGCATATTTTTGTTGTTCTTCTTGTAATTTCATATCAAATAAACGTGCTTTTAATACTTTTAAAGCCTTTTCACGGTTTTGGATTTGAGATTTTTCTGATGAAGTCGCAATAATGCCCGTTGGAATATGCGTAATACGTACTGCTGAATCTGTCGTATTTACGTGCTGACCGCCTGCACCACTAGAACGATAAGTATCAATTTTCAAGTCTTCATTACGTACTTCAATTTCCACATCTTCTACTTCTGGCAAAACAGCCACAGTAGCTGTTGATGTATGAATACGGCCACCAGATTCTGTTTCTGGAACACGTTGTACACGGTGCGCCCCATTCTCATACTTCAATTTACTAAACGCGCCACTTCCAGAAACTGAGAAACTGATTTCTTTATATCCGCCATGATCACTCTCTGTAATTTCTACAATATCAGTCTTGTAATTGAGTGCTTCAGCGTATTTAGAATACATTCTAAATAAATCCCCAGCAAAGATAGCAGCTTCATCTCCACCTGCGGCAGCACGAATTTCTACAATAACATCTTTCTCATCGTTAGGATCTTTAGGAATAAGTAAGAATTTAAGTTCTTCTTCTAATTTAGGGACTTTATTTTGAAGCGTTTGATGCTCTTCTTTTAGCATCTCAATTTCTTCACTATCCTTTGTATCACGTAACATTTCTTCAACTTCTGCTAAATCTTCTTTTGTTTGTTTATAGTCACGGTAAACTTCTACCGTTTTTTGTAAGTCTGCTTGTTCTTTTGAATAATTACGTAAATTATCTGGATTGCTCACAACATCTGGATCACTTAATAATTCATTTAATTGTTCATATCTTTCTTCTACAATATCTAATTGATCAAACACTACATTTCCTCCTTCTCATCATTACTCGGTGCGACGATATGATGTGCCCTACATCTCGGTTCATAACTTTCATTTGCACCAACTAATATAACTGGATCATCTATTTTTGCTGGGTTACCATCTATTAACCTTTGAGTACGACTTGAAGATGCACCACAAACTGCACAAACAGCTTGTAATTTCGTTACATCTTCACTCACTGCTAATAGCTCTGGTATAGGCTCAAAAGGTTTCCCTCTAAAATCCATATCTAAACCAGCTGTTATAACTCTATGTCCTTTTTCAGCTAATTGCTCAGCGATATGGACGATACCATTTTCAAAAAATTGTACTTCATCTATACCGATTACATCTACATCTGATAAATCGTGTTTAAAAATTTCTGCTGCTGTTGATATATTAATTGCTTCTATCGCGTTACCATTATGAGAAACAATTTTGTCTTTATGATAACGGTCATCTATAGCTGGTTTAAACACAACTACTTTTTGTTTAGCGTAAAGGCCACGTCTTAACCGACGTATTAACTCTTCAGATTTACCACTAAACATACTTCCAGTAATACATTCAATCCACCCGGAATGATAAGTTTCATACATTATGCGTTCCACCTTTTTCAAAACATAATCGGTTTATTATATCATATTTTTTAAGTTAAAATATGATATATCTTCAAGTAATTGCGTTTATTTATGTCTGAGTTTCTTGAATATCGCCATGCCATTATGTCATTTTTAATTTAAATTTATGTAAAAGTAAAAAAGCATCCTCATAATATGAGAATGCTTTAAAACAACAATTATTCGTTGCTTGATTTGAATCCGAATTTTTTGTTGAAACGTTCCACACGACCATCCGCAGCAGCGAATTTTTGACGTCCTGTATAGAATGGGTGTGAATCAGATGAAATGTCTAAACGAATAACTGGGTATTCATTACCATCTTCCCATGTCATAGTTTCTGATGAAGATTTAGTTGAACCACTTAAGAATTTAAAATCCGTAGTAGTATCTAAAAAGATAACCTTATGATATTCAGGATGAATATTTTGTCTCATTACTTTTCAGCTCCTTTGCCCTGAACCATCTGGCACAGAGTTTTTTGTGAGTTTTTACCCAATACTTGATAATTATAATGGCTTTAAATATAAAACGCAACCCCAAATCAAATATTGCTTAAGTATATACAGAATTATTTCAGATTAAATAATTGGTTTACCTGTCTTAGTACTTTCTTTAGCAGCTTTTTGTAACTGTTCAAAGAATTCTTTATTGTTATCTGTACGTTTCAATTTGCGCACAAATCTTTCTGTAAAATCTGTAGAATCTGTGAACATATTACGTAATTGCCACAATGACTCAAGCTCTTTTGCATCTATTAGCAATTCTTCTTTACGAGTGGAACTACGACCGATATCGATTGCTGGGAATACACGACGTTCAGCTAACTTACGATCTAGATGTAATTCCATATTTCCTGTCCCTTTAAATTCCTCATAAATCATATCATCCATCCGAGACCCAGTATCTACTAGAGCAGTAGCTAAAATTGTCATACTACCACCCGCTTCAATATTTCTAGCAGCCCCGAAGAAAGCTTTAGGCTTGTGTAAGGATGCAGGATCTAAACCACCAGATAATGTACGACCACTAGGAGGAATCACAAGATTATAAGCACGAGCTAACCTAGTAATTGAATCCATTAAAATGATGACGTCTTTACCAATTTCTACTAGACGTTTTGCACGTTCTAATAATAATTCCGCAACTTTCACATGATGTTGTGGTGGTTCGTCAAATGTAGAGTGCACTACTTCTGCAGATTCAACTGATCTTTCTAAATCTGTAACCTCTTCAGGTCTTTCTCCAACAAGCAACACAAATAACTCTGCATCTGGTTTATTTATCGCAATTGCATTTGCAATTTCCTTAAGCAATGATGTTTTACCAGCCTTTGGCGGGGCAACAATTAAACCACGTTGTCCTAAACCGATTGGTGTTACTAAATCCATAATACGCGTTGAGAAGTTTTGTTTTGTTGTCTCTAATAAAATGCGCTCTTCAGGATATAATGGTGTCAAAGCTTGGAAATGCGGACGTTTTTTAACTTCTTCTGCATTCTCACCATTTACGAAATCAACTTGTAATAAACCATAGTATTTTTCATTATCTTTAGGCTTTCTCACTTTGCCAGTCACTTTGTCTCCACGTTTAATTTCAAAACGACGAATTTGACTAGCAGAAATATAGATATCTTTTTCACCTTTAGAATAATTAACTGTTCTTAGGAAACCATAACCATCTTGTTGAATATCATCTAAGATACCCTCCATATAATAATTTCCGTCTTTTTCCATTTGTGCTTCCATAATGGCTAGAACAAGTTCTTTTTTATTCAATTTACTATAATTTGTTAATTTTAGAGATTTGGCTTTTTGAGTGAGATCTTTTGTAGTGTAATTTTTGTATAATTCGTGGAACGATTCATACTGAGGTGATGTCCGTACTTTTTCAGGCATTATCTTGCACCCATTTCATAAATAAGTTTTTAAATAACGTAGTAACTACGCTACTTACTTTTATAACTATAGCAAATTTCCTTTTTAATTACAAAACGTATTTCAATTTTCTAAAATCAGAAAAAAGATGAAGCATAAATTATATGCCTCATCTTCAAATAATTAACCTATTAAAAATAAATTATTTATAGTAACCTGCAATTGATTTAACTTCTAGGAATTCTTCAATACCATAGTCTCCCCATTCACGGCCAATACCTGATTGTTTGTAGCCACCGAATGGTAAATCTGGTTTGCGTCCTGCTTCATTAATTTCAACTGTACCTGCTTCTAATGAACGGGCTACTTTATGCAACGTTTCTTGATCCTCGCCATATACATATGCTGCTAAACCATATTCTGTATCATTTGCGATTTTAATAGCTTCATCTACATCATTATAAGTGATAATTGACATAACAGGACCAAATATTTCTTCTCGAGCAATTACCATATCATTATCTACATTGTTAAAGATTGTTGGGCGTGCAAAGTATCCTTTTTCTAGACCTTCTGGTTTACCTGGCCCACCATAAAATAATTCTGCGCCTTCTTCTATACCTTTATCAATATATGATTGAACTTGGTCAAATTGTTTTTTACTAATGATAGGTCCAACTTCAGTGCCTTCTGCACGTGGGTCTCCTACTTTAACTTGGCTAAATTTCTCTTTTACAGCTGTTAAGAAATCTTCTTTAATGCTTTCAGGTACGAGGGTTCTAGTACCCGCTGTACATACTTGGCCAGTATTTGTAACAACTTTACCAGTTGCTGCACTTGCTGCTTCGTCTATATCTACATCATCTAGGATAATATATGGTGATTTACCACCTAGTTCAAGTGACACTTTTTTGAAATCCTCCGCAGCTTTTTTCATAATACTTGAGCCTGTTGGGCCAGAACCAGTAAATGACATCATTCTAACTTTAGGATGTTCACTTAAAGGGTTGCCTACGCCTTTACCATCACCATTAACTAAGTTAAATACACCTTTTGGCACGCCTACTTTATCAAAAATTTCAGCTAAAATAATTGCTGCAAACGGAGTTTCTTCTGATGGTTTTAAAACTACTGGACTTCCTGCTGCGAATGCCGCTGATAATTTAAGAGATGTTTGATTTGTAGGGAAGTTCCAAGGTGTGATTAAACCAGCCACACCAATGGCTTCTTTGACAACTAAGTCATCACCACGGCGCTCCTCAAATTCGAAATTATCTAATGCATCACGTGCTGCCTCAAAATGATCTAACCCCATTTGATAATGGACGTTTTCTGAAACGTCTAAAGGCGCACCTAGTTCATCAGTAATAGCTTCTATAAGATCTTCTTTTCTATTTTTATACTCTTGAACAATTTTATCTAATAGTTCTTTTCTTTCTTGAACTGAACTGTGTCTAAATTCAAAATATACATTTTCTGCTGCATCCACTGCTTTATCAACATCTTCTTTGTTACCTTTCGCGATTGTACCCGCTACTTCTTCTGTTGCAGGATTGATAACTTCTATCGTTTCGCCACTTGCACTTTCAATCCATTCACCGTTGATATATTGTTTAGTGAAATTTCTCATTATATATTCACTCCTTAAGTTATGTTGATAATTATATTCTAACCGAGATTTTGTATTTTTAAACATAACTGCTCACAACTACTAGTATATAAAAAACGAGCCTAAAACATCATATTGACGTTTCAGACTCGATTGTCCAAGGTATTTAGTTACTTGTTTTCAAGTTTAATATACTCTTGTGCCCATTCTTCCATTGGTACTAGCGCTGCCGCTAAAGCATCACCTTTATCTGTAAGCTGATACAAAATATTCATCGGGCTTGTAGATACTACATTTTTCTCTACTAGACCCCATTCCGTAAGGTCAGTTAATTTTATACTAAGTGCACGTGGTGTTATCGTCTTCAAATCACGCTTCATATCTGAAAAGTGAGCAGATTTTTCCGTACATCTAGATAAATAATTAATAATAAGACCATTCCAGCTTCTACCTACAATTTTAAAGGTTTCTTCTAGATAAGGGCAAACCTCCATGGCTATCACCTCATTATCGATTTTATTCTAAAATACATATTCACTAAATACACAACTTTTTACTTAGTATATTTAGTATACCATATTTTTTAAATTACTTCAGTCCAAATATCTGCACCAAGTGATTGTAGAGTTTTTACGATGTTTGTATAACCACGATAAATATGTTTTACATTATAAATAGTTGTAACTCCTTCTGCTAACAATCCAGCTACAATAAGGCAAGCACCTGCACGTAAATCACTTGCGTAAACATCAGCTCCAGTTAATTCCGATGGTTTTATAGTTGCTGTACCATTGTCTGCAGAAATATTTGCCCCCATATTTTTCAATTCATCTATATGCTTAAAACGTGCTGGATATATCGTTTCAGTAACAAACGATACGCCATCAGCCATAAATAATAGAGGTGTTATTGGTTGTTGTAAGTCAGTGGCAAATCCTGGATATACTAATGTTTTAATATCAACGCTTGAATACGGTGTGCTACGTCTAATAAGTACGCTATCATCCTCAACTTGGATATCTACACCTAATTCTTTCAGTTTAACTGTAAGTGGTTCTACATGTGTTGGGATAATATTATTGATTCTGATGTTCTCACCGCAAGCTGCTGCAATACACATATATGTACCCGCTTCAATTCTGTCGGGAATCACTTGATGATGTGAACCATGCAATTGTTCTACCCCATTAATTTTGATTGTACTTGTACCTGCACCTTTAATATCAGCTCCAAGGCTCATTAAGAAATTAGCTACATCAACCACTTCTGGTTCTTTTGCAGCATTTTCAATAACTGTATGACCTTCAGCACGTACTGCTGCCAACATGATATTAATCGTAGCACCTACACTTACGATGTCTAAAAATATATTTGCGCCGACCAATCTGTCTGCTTCAATCTTCATAGAAGTACTACTTGATTCATCTACTTTTGCACCTAATGCTTTAAATCCTTTAATATGTTGATCAATCGGTCTTGGTCCTAAAGGACATCCACCAGGTAAACCAATGACACATTTTTTAAATCTACCTAACATTGCTCCCATCATATAATAAGAAGCACGTAATGATTCTACTTTATTATTTGGTAATGGTGCATTTTCAATATTTTCAGGGTTAACATGTAATGTCATACCTTCTAATTCTGTCTCAATGTTTAGATCTCCAAGTAAACTTACTAAAGTTTCTACATCAGAGATTTCTGGAAGGCCTTCAATTGTTACTTTGTCTTCAGCCAATATTGCTGCTGGTATAATTGCTACTGCACTATTTTTAGCACCGTGGTTATTCACTTCACCTTTAAGTGTTTGCCCACCTCTAATTTTAATCACTTCTTGAGCCATTCGCTTGTTCTCCTTTGCCTTTCAATCGATATTCTATTCTAATATATCATTTGCATTATAAATTAAATGATTACAGTTTGCAAAGCACAACAGTTTCATAAAATCTATTTCAAATTTAATTAAGTGCTGCATAATGCATATAATTTTTTACTATAATTTTTAATTCCCAATATTTTACAATTTAAATCATTTTTTAAGATTTGTTTATAAAAATTATGTAAACCACTGTAATTCTATTTATTAGCTTTCAAAGCCTAACAAATTATAACATAAAAAAAGGGGCGAAACAGAAATCAAAAATTCAATTTTGATTTCTTATTCTCGCCCCAGAAAACGACTAGATATCTAAAAGTTTATTTAGTAATTAGACAATTGCAGTTCTTATGGTTGAACCACTTAGCATTAGCTCAAATTGTAATTATAACCTAGTCAACTTTTGCTATATAACAGTTAAATTATTTAGCTTTATTAGATGTACCAAACTCTTTAATTTTACCAATCACTGTAGCTTTAATCGCTTCACGAGCCGGTCCTAAGTATTTACGAGGATCATAAACTTCTTTATCGTTATCTAACGCTTCACGAACAGCTTTAGCAGAAGCAATTTGGTTTTCAGTGTTTACATTGATTTTAGCTGTACCAAAAGGAATTGCTTTTTGGATGTCTTTAGTTGGGATACCTGTACCACCATGTAGTACTAATGGTAAACCAGTAGAAGCACCAATTTCTTCCATTTCTTTGAATCCTAATTTAGGTTCACCTTTATAAGGTCCGTGTACTGAACCTAAGGCTGGAGCTAATGTATCGATACCTGTTTTTTCAACAAGTTCTTGACACTCTTTAGGGTCTGCATAGATAACGCCTTCAGCAACAACATCATCCTCTTGTCCGCCAACAGTTCCTAATTCTGCTTCAACTGAAACGCCGTGCTCATGTGCATATTCAACAACTTTTGAAGTGATTTCAACATTATCTTCAAATGAACCATGAGAAGCATCAATCATTACTGAAGTAAAACCAGCATCAATTGCTTCTTTACATTTTTCAAAGCTTGAACCGTGGTCTAAGTGTATTGCTACAGGAATAGTAATTTCTTTGTCGTGCATTAATCCTTCAACCATTTTAACAACTGTGTAGAAACCACCCATGTAACGAGCAGCACCTTCAGATACACCTAGGATTACTGGAGCGTTCTCTTCTTGAGAAGCTTCTAAAATCGCTTGTGTAAATTCTAAGTTATTTAAGTTGTATTGACCAACCGCGTAACCATTTTCTTTTGCGTCTATTAACATTTCTTTCATTGAAACTAAAGGCATGAAAGTTCCTCCTTGGTGCTTTAAGCACATATTTTTACAATCTAATTATATCAAAGTAATATCATTTTTGCATTCTTCTATATAATTGTAAGCGTTTTTATTTCACATTTTTTATTCAGAAAATGAAAATCTTATAATTTATACCATTTTTTATATAAATATAGCGATTTGAATTTTATATTTTAATACAATTATAAAAAACGCGATATTTAGAAATTAGCTAAACACTAAGTTTCTGATATCGCGTTAAATCTATATATTATTTACTTTGTTGATGTTTTAAAGATGCTTCAATAAATGCTTTGAAAATTTGTTGAGGACGGTTAGGTCTTGATAAAAATTCTGGATGGAATTGACAAGCAATAAAGAAGTCATTTTCAGGAATCTCTACCATTTCAATTAAACGACCATCTGGGCTTGTACCAGAGAATACCATGCCGTTCGCTTCAAGCTGTTCTCTATAATCGTTATTAAATTCATAACGATGACGATGTCTTTCTTCAATATTCGTTTCGTTGTAAATATCATGAGCTAAAGTACCTTCTTGAATATGACACGGGTATAATCCTAAACGTAAAGTTCCACCTAAGTCTTCGATATCTTTTTGTTCAGGTAATAAGTCAATAATTGGGTGTGGTGTACTAGGATCTAACTCAGCAGAATGTGCACCATCAAGACCAATTACATTTCTGGCAAACTCAACAGTGGCAAGTTGCATACCTAAACAAATACCAAAGTAAGGTACATTATTTTCACGTGCATATTTAATCGCAGATATTTTCCCTTCACTTGCACGGAAACCAAATCCACCTGGTACTAAAATGCCATCTACATCAGCTAGAACTTCTGAGACGTTTTCATCTGTTACTTCGCTAGAATCAATCCATCTTACTTCAATATCTTTTTTCAATGGGTATCCAGCATGTTTCAATGATTCAACAACTGAAAGATAAGCATCTTGTAAACTTACGTACTTTCCTACCAAACCTATTGTTATTTTACCATCCAAACTATTTACAGTATCTAATAAATATTGCCATTCATCTAGTTGAGTTTCATACTTCGCGTTTAATTCTAAACGTTTTATCACAATGTCATCCATATCTTGGTTACTTAATTGTAATGGAATTTCATATAGTGATTCAGCATCACGGCATTCGATAACACTTGCTTTATCAATATCGCAGAATAAGGCAATTTTATCTTTTAAATCTTGTGTCAGTTCGTATTCTGTTCTAACTACAATTAAGTCTGGTTGTATACCAAGTCCACGTAATTCTTTCACACTATGTTGTGTTGGTTTTGTTTTCATTTCACCAGCAGCTTTAATATAAGGAAGTAACGTACAATGTACATACATCACATTTTCACGGCCTAAATCACTACGAATTTGTCTAATTGCTTCGATAAACGGTAATGATTCAATATCACCAGTTGTACCACCGATTTCAGTGATAACAACATCTGCATTTGTACTTTCCCCTGCTAAAAGTAAACGTTCTTTTATTTCATTCGTAATATGTGGAATAACTTGTACGGTACCACCTAAATAATCACCACGACGCTCTTTTTTCAATACATGAGAATAGACTTTACCTGCAGTTACATTTGAATATTTATTTAAATTTATATCAATAAATCTTTCGTAATGTCCTAGGTCTAGGTCTGTTTCTGCACCATCATCCGTTACAAATACCTCACCATGTTGATACGGGCTCATCGTACCTGGATCTACGTTTAAATAAGGATCAAATTTTTGGATAGTTACTTTCAATCCTCTATCTTTTAATAATCTACCTAAAGATGCTGCTGTGATACCTTTACCCAATGAAGAAACAACTCCACCAGTTACAAAAATAAATTTTGTCATGTTCTGCCTCCTATTATTAAAACAGTAATTTCCTTCAATACCTATGATTGACAAACACATTTCCAATTCAATGGTTAATTAATTTGTGAGATAGCTTTTACATAGCAAATTATTTATACATACGAATTGCCTTTACAAACAATCACCTAAATTAAAAATATTATAAAGCTTATATAGTAATTTAAATAAAAAAATCGCTCCCTCTCACATGGTTGTAAGGGGGAGCGTATATTATTTATACACGTCGTCCTATTTAAAGGAGCCCGAATAAAATTTTATCATGTTCTTGAAAAAAGTCAATTAAATCTCGAAGAATTATTCTTTAAAATCCTCTTCATCTTCTTCAAATTCTTCGTCTTCTTCGTCTTCTTCATCATCAAAATCTTCGTCGTCCTCATCGATAACGATATCTGATTCATTAAGATCTTCATCTACATCGTCTTCTTCAGGATCTTCTGGGTCATTTAATGTTTCTTGGTCGTCGGTTACTGTTGGAATATCATCATCATCTTCAGTTTCATCTTCACCAAGTAATTTTAAGTTTTTGTCTTCTTCAGCATCGTCATCTAGGATATCGAATTTTTGAATTGTAGGAGCAATTTTTTCTTCGATGTCAGCAACTGAATACCAATCACGTAAGCCCCAAATATTTTCTCCAACGTTTAAGAAACGTCCGTCTGTGTTTAAATCCGTATAGAATTGAACAATTCTATCTTCAATTTCTTCATCTTCATAGTGACCTAACGCTTTAAATTCATCAATGATATCGTATAAATTCATCGTATCATTTTTTTCGTTTAATAATGTGTAAGCCATATCGATAAATGATTTCTCATCAACCATTTCTTTTGTATAATCTTGAATTCTCATTATTTATTCTTCCTTTCAAAGGCATTTATCCAAATCAGTACTAAGTTTATCATAAGTAATAATAACAAATGTAAATTATAAATGACAATGCTTGATTTCGCAATCGCATTTAGTAATTTATATATTTTTCAAAGCCAATAAAGTCATCAGCCGCCTCAATTTCAACAAAATTACTATTTATACATAGTGACTTTAATTCATTATTCTCTCCATAGAGAGTAATTGTCAAAAGTTCTACATCATTAAAATGCTTTCTAACATATGTTGCTAATTGTCTCAAGGCGCTTTCTGCAATACCATGATGTCTCTTATCTTTATTTACTTCAATCTTAGAAATATTCATTCGTCCATCATGTCTCTCTATAGCTATAAAGCCAACTTTTTGCCCATCTTTTATTAAGTCTATGATGTGTATGTTAAAGGGTTGTTCATCTGTATTTGGCTTTAACTTTAAAGATGAGACATGCTTAGAATCTAAATCTAAATAATATAATCGCTCTTTACCAATTGGCCCTTCTTCTTTCGTTGCAGCATGCATAAAACCTGCACGTTCATATACATTCCATGCACCTTTGTTCTCTGCATCAACCACAAGATATAAGTGGTTAAAATTCGGAAATAAATCTTGAACATATTGAGGCAAATACATCATCATCTTTGTGCCGTAGCCATAGCCTTGGTAATCTTCATTTACGGATAAAGACCTAACATAAATAACTTGGCTAGGTGTATCATATCCTTCATGTTGATAATATTGATGTAGCACAAAAAAACCAACAACATCTCCCGCTTTATTTAGTGCAATATTGGCAATCCTCTCCTCATCATTTATTGCATCATCTAACACATCTTTCGGTAAAGAAGAATAGATTTGTTGACGCTCATTTAAATTAAACTCATAAAGAGCCTGTCTATACTTCTCTTCAAACTCTTGTACTATAATATTTTCAAATTTTTGCTTAATCACCATTTTAATATCCCCTATTTAAAACGTAGTAGTAATTATTAATACCACTATTACACATAAAATAATCTATAAATCTGGAATTAATTTAAAAAGCTATTCATTGCTCTATTAATAATTAGTATTTTAACTATCAAAATACCTATTGAAAAAATAAAATATTTGCATATATCTTTTGCATGTCTACTTTATATAAACTAATGCTTACTTCAAGTGAAGAAATTGGTCCTCTAGCAAATTCATAGTTGATTTTCTTAAATTTTATTATACTATTAGTTAAAATGGAAATTTTTTAGGAGGAATTTTAGATGAAAATTGGCATCGATGCTGGTGGGACGCTTATTAAAATTGTTCAAGATTATGCCGGTAAACGTGAATATAACACAAGATTAACAACGGAAATCGATGATGTCATAAAATGGTTGAACCAACAAGACTGTGAAAGTATTAGCTTGACAGGCGGTCAAGCTGCACTCATAAATGAAAAATTAAATTTTGATGCACGTATATTTATTGAGTTTGATGCTGCTGCTAAAGGGCTGGAAATACTACTTGAAGAACAAGGACACTTTTTAGATGACTACATTTTCACAAATGTAGGTACAGGCACTTCTATACATTTTTCTAACGGAAACAGTCAACAGCGAGTTGGGGGCGTTGGTACAGGTGGCGGTATGATACAAGGCCTAGGTTACTTATTGACTGGAATCAAAGACTATAAAACCTTAACTGATACTGCTCAAAATGGTAATAGAGATATCATTGACTTGAAAGTAAAACACATTTACAAAGATAGTGAGCCACCAATCTCTGGTGATTTAACAGCAGCAAACTTTGGTAATGTCTTACATAATTTAGATACTAACTTTACAGAAGCAGATAAACTAGCCTCTGTTATAGGTGTCGTCGGTGAAGTTATTACTACAATGTCTATTACTGTAGCTAGAGAGCATAACACAGAAAACGTTGCATATATCGGTTCGTCATTTCATAATAATGAATTATTAAAAGAGGTCGTTAAAGACTATACAGTATTAAGAGGCTTCAAACCGTATTATATCGAACACGGCGCCTTTTCAGGTGCTCTAGGTGCTATTCATTTATAAGCTTAATTTTATTTAAGTTCTTTACTGTCTATAAAGTTAAAAGGGCCCCGAGACATATTTTCATGTCTTAGAGCCCTTTTATTTTAAAAAGGAAGCTGATCCAATACTTTTTGTGCAGGTACTACACTACCTAAAACGCCTGGTTTCAAATCGATTGCAACCGCGTTATCGTCATCTCGTAAGTTATCTAACCATTCAGCGAATACTTCACCTTCTACTTCTATAATGTCACACTCTTCAAAATCTTCATCTCTTACCTTCTCAGCTCTTTTTTTGATACTCCATACAGGCATGATATTAGGTCTTTGATGTGATTCATCACTAATCATAAGGAATTGCTTAACGTTTTTATTTGTCAAACCAAACACTGCGTCTTCTTTTGCAACATCCTTAACAAATTCTTTTAAACGAATATTATCTAAATCAGACATTAATTCATCCGTAGCTTCTGCGATTGGTATAAGCTCACCATCTTTCTCAGAAGTAGGGTTCATCAATACTTGTTCGTTATCGCTAAAGACATTATCGATTTCATAAGTTACAAAACGATCGATATCTATCTTTTTAATTTTATCGTAATCAATTTTTTGCTTTTTCAAGTAAGCTTCGGCAGTCTCTTTATCAGTCCAAGTACATACGACTTTATTTTCATCTACTTCTTGTCTGATTAATTCCTTTGCTTCCGTTGCTACATAAAACACTTCATTAATTAATATTTCTTTAAAAAATGAACTTTCTTTATAAGACATCAAAACACCTTCAATCCATTCATAATAATTTACCTATATTAAGAATATAAAGGACTGCATGGCTCTAGTCAATCGCCGATAATAAACGAGACGCTATACAATAGACATTCATGATAGAAATGTGACAACAAACAACAACTACTACAATGGCGTCTTAAGCTTACTATTATAGTTACATTAGCTGGTTACAATCACTGATAAAATTAAATGTATTCATCAATCAATGCGCCTATAGGTTATTTTTCAGTTCTTCTAAAAACTGTCGCTCCATAGATTCCACTAAGGCTTGGCTTTCTCCATGCCAAATACAACCAAACCTTGATTGAACAACTTCATTCTTATACCAGTCACCATCGTAATAAGATAATGGGAACAATACGCCTTTATTTACATATTTCTCAATTATTTTGAAAAAATGTTCATTATCGCAATTATCTGGCGCTATATAACTAAAGAATTTATGATATTTGCCTTGCAACATAGGTTCTAACAATAACATACTCGTTGAACCGTTTTGTCTAAAATTTAAATCTATGGCAAATACTTCACCATTCTTATCTAACAACAAATCGAATCCAGCAATACCAAAATACCCTTTCGCAACACCTATTTCCATTATCTCTCTGCCAGCTTGAATCACTGATTGTGGAACATCATGTGTATTTTGGTTACCTTTGTAAGAACCATAATCATCTGTAATTTGATCAGATGTACCAATATATTGAATACCTGTATATTTAGAATATGCATATTGCACGCAATAATTCGTAACTATTTCTACTTTTTGTTCTATAATAATTGTGTCTGTTTCGCTTTTTGCTTGCTCAATTCGGATTTTAGCTTGGTCTAAATCTTTTTCATCATTACAAATCATAACGCCATATCCACCTGCTGTAGGTAAGTCGTCGCCTGGTTTTAATACAAATGGAAATTCCCAAAAAGAAACTGCGTGGCGAAAATCATCAATGGCTACAACTTCTCTTTTAGGTAAATATTTGTAATTAGTCCACTCTGGGATACGTGCTTTATTATTTAAAGCCATAAAAACATCTTTATTTAATGCATAATACTCTTTGTTTACAATATCTTCACCATGAATATATTGGAAATATATTTTTTTATTGTCATTCAATGCTAAATCTTGGATCACTTGTTCATAACTTCTTCGATTATTAAATTGAATAATGTTTGTAGGCATGGCTTTACCTACAGCTTCAAACAAAATTTTCAATTTATTTGTAACACATGCCTCGTGTACTATTACAGGCATTTGGTTAGCAATGATGAGCTCTCTACCAGTTAGAAAATTGGACTGATGTTCTTCAGGTTCTAACCAAGGGTTCGAAACATATGATGGCCGTGAAGTATAGACAATACTAGAATCATATAGATCACTAAGTGTTAATTGAGGATGCAGAGAGCTTTGATTAGTCATTTTTTATGCTCCTTTATATATCGGTGTTGCTCGATAATTTCATCAAACAACGATTTATTAGTGATTAATTCTAAACCCATTAAGGCAAGAATCTTTGTGCCTCTAATTAAGGCATTATCACCTTGTGTACTTGCTGCAGCTTCACGAAATCTATGCGTGTGGCCAACTAAATTACGGGATCCTATTTTAATATGAGGATGTATTGTAGGTACAATATGACTTACGTTCCCCGTATCTGTTGAACCATACCCAAAATCATCATCTATAACAGCTTCTCCCATTTCAGTTGCATATTTTGCAAACAAATCATCTAGTTTAGAAGATTTTATAAATTCATTTACACCGTTTTGTATTGGCCCAAATTCATAATCGCATTCAGTTTGAATGGCTGCACCTTTTGCAATTTGTCCTACTCGTTCTGTTAATATATCTAATTCTTGACGCGAAGTTGCTCTTGTATAAAAACGTGCATGCGTATAGTCCGGAATAATATTAGCCGCCTTACCACCGTCTAATATGACACCATGTACACGTTGTCCATTTTTAATATGTTGTCTTAATTGTGCTACACCATTAAAATAAGAAATCATTGCGTCTAATGCATTTCTAGCTTCATCAGCATTTTCAGAAGCATGTGTACTTTTACCATAAAATTTAATATCTAAAACATCTACAGCCAATGTATTAATCGTTCTATAAGTTTCATTACCGGGATGCACCATTAACGCAATATCTAATTCGTCAATAACACCTTCTTTAACATAAGTTGCTTTAGCGCTCCCGTTTTCTCCACCTTCTTCAGCTGGGCATCCAAGTACAATAACTTTTCCTCCAATTTTATTTATGAGTTGTTTCAACGCGATACCCGCAAAAGTACTTGCCGTTCCAATAATATTGTGACCACAAGCATGACCTAAACCTGGTAATGCATCATATTCTGCTAAGAATCCTATTGTAGGACCCGGTAAATCTGATTCATATCTAGCTATGAAACCAGTAGCATGACCAGCGATATCCGTTTCGACTTCAAAATCATTGCTGTCTAACATTTCAATTAGTGATCTAGATGCAAAAATTTCTTCATTTCCTAATTCAGGTCTTTGATGTATTTGATGGCTCATTTCCAAAAATTTATATTTATCATTTTCTATGTAATCTAAAATAATTTGTTTGTTTTTCATAGTATAAATACGCCCTCCTAATATTGCCTTTATAGCGATGAACACTAAAATGAAACGCAATAAGTAATTTATTTAATAACACAATTTATAATTCATAATGTACAAAACCTGTTTTAATTATTACTTATTCTATCGGGTTTGTTGGATTCTGTCATTAATTTTCTGAAATTTATAATAATTGTTAGCTATTCTATGAGTTTACCCAAATACAGAAATTGTAAATACTGTTTGGTCTTGTTACAATTAGTTTATGTAAAATATTAGGAGGATAACACCATGCCAAAAATGAATGTTGAAAGCTTCAATTTAGACCACACAATTGTATCTGCGCCATTTGTAAGACTCGCAGGAAAAATGGAAGGCGCAAACGGAGATGTTATTCATAAATATGATATTCGTTTCAAACAACCAAATAAAGAGCACATGGATATGCCAGGATTACATTCACTAGAACATCTTATGGCTGAAAATATCCGTAATCATTCAGATAAAGTCGTTGATATCAGTCCAATGGGATGTCAGACTGGCTTTTACGTTTCATTCATCAACCATGATGATTATAAAGATGTACTACAAATCATCGAAAAAACAATTCAAGACGTATTAAATGCTACAGAGGTACCGGCTTGTAATGAAGTACAATGTGGTTGGGCAGCAAGTCATTCATTAGAAGGCGCAAAGGAAATCGCGCAAACATTTTTAGATAAAAAAGATGAATGGCATGATATTTATGGTGAAAGTAAGTAACTTTAAACTGGGGTCTCTACAAAAGATAGAACATGAGCAATTACTTATTATCAACAAAAAAGAAGAGGTTAAGCATGCACTTTCATGCCTAACCTCTTCTTTTTTATAAATCATAAATTTATTAATAGTAAATATAACAATCTTATCGCTACGCAAAAAAACGCTTCGAAGCAGACATTCTTTAATGTACACTTTGAAGCGTTTCTATTTATTCAAACTAATAACTTATAGTTTACTTATCATTTTAATCATGACAAACTGTAGCGGAAGTCTACCATACAACGCCCACTTAGGCAGTTCTTTACCGCCTAATGGAATATTGTTACGCGCCATGTATATATTAGCTGGAAACACAGCCAATAAAAACGCAATGATAGCCTTTTTCAAGCATGTCGAAGGTTTGCGAGCTAGCAATAACAAACCAAAAACCACTTCAAACACACCAGTGATTAATACTGCCGCTTTTCTAAACGGAAGGTATGTTGGTATGATCGCTCTAAATTTTTGTTCGTCTTTAAAATGCAAAATACCAGCGATACTAAAAACAATGCCAAAAATCACTCTCGTTATTTTATTCACTTTTCAACACCCATTTCTTTTAAGTAACTTCTGCCAAACTCTGGTAATTTCACACCAAAGTTATCAGCAATCGTCGCTCCTAAAGAACTGAATGTGTTATCGACTGTTAATTCATGGTAGTCTTTAATTTTCGGACTAAACATCAATACTGGTACAAACTCTCTTGTATGATCTGTGCCGTCTGCAGTCGGATCATTTCCATGGTCGGCTGTAATAATCACTAAGTCGTCTTCTTGCAAATGATTAATAAGTTCTGGCAGACGCTCATCAAACTCTTTAAGAGCTTGTGCGTAACCACCTTTATCACGACGATGGCCATATAAGGCATCGAAATCAACAAGATTTAAGAAACTCATACCATTAAAGTCTCGTTGTACTGTTTCAACTAATTTATCCATACCATCCATATTATCTTTAGTACGAATTGATTCTGTCACGCCTTCTCCATCAAAGATGTCGTTGATTTTACCTAGGGCTATCACATCATAACCGTTATCTTTTAATTCATTCATTACTGTTCTTCCGAACGGTTTCAAGGCATAATCGTGTCTATTGGAAGTTCTTTTAAACGAACCAGGCTCACCTATATATGGTCTGGCAATAATTCTACCTATCAAATATTTTGGATCTTTAGTTAACTCTCTAACCTTCTCACATATATCGTATAACTCTTCTAAAGGTATTATATCTTCATGCGCAGCAATTTGAAGCACAGGATCCGCTGATGTATATACTATCAAATCACCCGTTTTCATTTGATGCTCTCCCCACTCATCAATAATCTGAGTTCCTGAGGCAGGACGATTTGCCACAACTTTACGACCAGTTAATGATTCTATTTCACTAACGAGTTCTTCAGGAAAGCCTTCTGGATATACTTTGAAGGGCTGCATTATATTTAGGCCCATAATTTCCCAATGACCAGTCATTGTATCTTTACCCACTGACGCTTCACTCATTTTAGTATAAAACGCTTGTGGTTGTGACTCTTGTTCAATAATTGGCAAAGGGTCAATGTTACCTAATCCCAGCTTTTGTAAGTTAGGTAAGTTTTGATTAAATCCTGCTAATGTGTGTTTTAATGTATGGCTGCCTTCATCATTAAAGGCTTTGGCATCAGGTCCTTCTCCAATACCAACTGAGTCCATAACAATTAAATGTACACGTTTGAATGGTGTAGTCATGACGTTCACTCCTATTCAGTAATAATTTTATGAATCAATGTCGGTTCGGTACCAGTTTGACTTATCGTAATATTTTCATTGAGTTTGTCTTTGACGTCATCAATTTGCTCTTTATTACTATGAATGGTTAATAGTGCTTCTCCTTCATTCACCTTGTCTCCTACTTTTTTATGCAATACGAGACCAACACTTAAATCAATATCATCTTCTTTTGTTTGTCTACCTGCACCTAACATCATCGAAGCAACACCTATCTCATTTGCAACGATTTCAGTTACAACCCCCGTCTTTGGTGATGGTAATTGAATTTGATATTTAGCTTGTGGTAATTTTTTTACATCATCTACAACTGAACCATCACCATCTTGATTTTCTAAAAATGTTCTAAAAGTTTCTAATGCTGAACCATTTTGAATTGCATTTTCTAACAATTGTCGTGCTTCGTCTAAGTCCTTAGCTTTACCACCTACAACGACCATTTGTGAGCCTAGTGTCATCACTAATTCTGTAAGGTCTTTTGGACCTTTACCTTGTAAAGTTTCAATTGCTTCTTTGACTTCCAGAGCATTTCCTATGGCATTGCCTAACGGTTGGCTCATATCAGAAATAATAGCCATCGTATTTCTACCTACATTGTTACCAATACTAACCATTGCATGCGCCAACGCTTCAGCTTCTTCGATTGTCTTCATAAACGCACCATTACCTGTTTTCACATCTAAAACAATGGCGTCTGCACCTGCAGCAATTTTTTTACTCATGATTGATGAAGCAATTAATGGAATCGAATTTACAGTCCCCGTAACGTCACGAAGGCCATATAATTTTTTATCTGCTGGTGTAAGGTTGCCTGTTTGACCTATCACTGCGACTTTCGCTTCGTTGACTAATTTAACAAATTTATCTTCACTGATTTCCACATGGAAACCTGCTACAGATTCTAATTTATCAATCGTTCCACCAGTATGTCCTAGACCACGGCCACTCATTTTGGCTACAGGTACACCTACTGATGCTACTAAAGGTGCTAATACTAGTGTAGTTGTATCACCCACGCCACCAGTTGAATGCTTATCTACCTTAATCCCATCAATATTAGATAAGTCTATGACATCACCAGAATTCACCATAGCCATTGTTAGTGCTGCACGTTCATCATCATTCATGTCTTGAAAATATATCGCCATAGCTAAACTTGATGCTTGATAATCCGGAATATTACCATTGGTATATTCCTCAATAAAGTACTCAATCTCTTGTTTAGTCAATACTTGTCCATCACGTTTTTTTTCAATAATATCTACCATTCTCATATGAGTTGGCCTCCCTTTTCAAATAAAGACGTAAAAACATTGATATTCCCACGATTAATGAGCAATTAATAGTCAGAATTACTTTCTAAACCTTGAATGATTTGAACACCAGCGCTTGCACCAATACGTGTAGCGCCTGCTTCAAGCATTTGGTTAAAATCATTTAGGTTTCTCACGCCACCAGAAGCCTTAACTTCTAAGTCTTCTCCTACAGTATCTTTCATTAATTTTACATCTTCTGGAGTAGCACCTCCACCTGCAAAACCTGTTGAAGTTTTAACAAAATCAGCACCTGCTGCTTTACTTAATTCTGATGCTTTAACTTTCTCTTCGTCTGTTAATAGGCATGTCTCAATAATAACTTTAACTGTTTTTCCATTAGCAGCGCCTACTACACCTTCAATATCCTTTTGAACTTCATCAAAACGACCGTCTTTTAGCGCACCAATATTAATGACCATATCTACTTCAGACGCGCCATTTTTAATCGCATCTTCAACTTCAAACATTTTTGTTTCTGTTGTAGATGCACCTAAAGGAAATCCGATAACCGTACATACTAATACACCAGAATCTTTAAGTTGTTCTGCAGCATATTTAACGTGTGTAGGATTGATACAAACTGATTTAAAGCTAAATGACTTAGCTTCCTCAATAATTTTATCAATTTGAGCTCTCGTAGACTCTGGTTTAAGTAATGTGTGATCTATATATTTTGCGTAATTCATATTAAATCCTCCTAATTATCTATATGTTTTCATACCACTCATAATTATAAAGCAAAATTAATAACATATCCTTAATAAATAACTTTTCTTTATCTCTATATTACAAAAATTAGCAAAAATAATAAACAAATGTTATCTTTAATTTGATAAAGAATTTAAAGGAGAAGATGACTATGACAAAAGCAACACCTCATATTCAACCTAATGGGACTAAAATCGCTAAAACTGTATTAATGCCAGGCGATCCGCTTCGCGCAAAATATATTGCTGATAATTATTTAGAAAATGTTGAACAATTTAACGAAGTACGTAATATGTTCGGCTATACAGGTACATACAATGGTAAGGAAGTATCAGTAATGGGCTCTGGAATGGGCGTACCAAGTATTGGTATTTATTCTTATGAACTTTATAATTTCTTTAATGTTGAAACAATTATTCGCATCGGTTCTTGCGGTGCATTACAAGAAAATGTGAACCTTTATGACGTTATTATTGCCCAAGGCGCTTCAACAAATTCCAGTTATGTTGAGCAATATAATATCCCAGGCCATTTTGCACCATTGGCAGATTTTGACTTAATATTAAAAGCAAAACAAAAAGCAGACGATATTGGTGCAACAACTCATGTTGGTAATATCTTATCATCTGACACATTCTATAATGCTGACGAAACATTCAATGAAAGATGGCAACGTATGGGTGTCTTAGGTATTGAAATGGAATCTGCAGCATTATATTTAAATGCCACTTATGCAAATAAAAAAGCCTTAGGTATTTTTACTGTAAGTGATCATATCTTACGCGATGAAGCTACAACAGCTGAAGAACGTCAAAACTCATTTACTCAAATGATGGAAATTGCATTAGAAATCGCAGAATAACTCAATATTAAACCTTACTCTTAAGGTAAACTGTAATAGACCATTTACAGTTTACCTTTTATTTTTTGAGATAAACAAAAAGAAGCTTCTCAGTACACCAAATGTCTGAAAAGCTTCTTTTTGTATTTATTTATATTTTAGCCTGAATAGATTATCTACCTAAATATGATTTTAACATCCAGTTATGTTTATCAATATTTGTTTGCATACCAATGAACATATCTTCAGTTACGTCGTCTTCAGCATTTGAAGCAACTTCAATTGCTTGTTCTAACTGGTTTGATATATTATCGAAGTCTTTTGCAAGCTCTTCAACCATTTCTTCAGCTTTATAACCTTTTCCAGCTTCTTCGATAATTGAAAGTTCTAAACTTTCTTTTAAAGTTGCTACTGGATTACCACCTGCTGCCAAAATTCTTTCAGCTAAATCATCAATGTATTGGCTAGCTTCATCGTATAATTCTTCAAATTTAGTGTGTAGTGAGAAGAAATTAGGCCCTTTTACATACCAATGAAAATTGTGTAATTTGGTGAATGCTACTGTCCAGTTTGCTACTTGTTGATTTAATACTTTTACTACTTCTTCATTACTTTTTGCCATAAAAATCTCTCCTTTTAAAATTTATTATCGTCACAAAAGACGACACAAATCTTTTATTACAATAAATATTATATAATAATAATTATAATCTGTAAAGAGTTATAGCTGAATAAATTAGAATCATTTTAATCTGTATACAGATTAGATAACCACTTATATTATAACAATAAGGTAGCGTTTATTCCAGGTCTTTTCTGTATGGCATTGCACCCTGAGCTCCTAATCCAGTCACTGAATAACTGCCTGCTAAATTAGCAAAAGCAACTGCCTGTTCTAATGGCTTGTTCTCAATTAGTGCAACTGCTAATGCACCATTAAATGTATCACCTGCACCTGTAGTATCAACTACTTGCTTTTTGTACCCCTCAACCAATTGTTGAGAATCGCTATAATACATTGCACCAGAAGCACCTTTAGTAACAATCAATTTATGTGGGTATGCTTTTAATGCATCATCAACTTGATTATCAAATAACAGCTCACTTTCAGACTCATTCGGTGTTAGCCATGTTACTTTTTCAATTATTGTGTTATCCAATTTTCGATATGGTGCTGGATTTAATATAACCTTCATATCATGGTCAACAGCATAATCAACAACATCTTTTATTGTTGATTCAGGTATTTCGTGTTGCATTACAATAATGTCTCCTGCACTAAAATTTTCAAGTTTTGGTAGAACTCTTTCTGCTGTTACATAGTTGTTTGACGCTGGTACTACAATGATACGGTTATCATCATCAAATAAAGTAATGTGGGCAGTCCCCGATTTCTCATTTTCGATAACATCCATATAAGTTGTATTAACATTATTCTGTTCTAAATTTGATAGAATTTGTTTGCCATTATCATCGTCACCGACAGCACCTATCATATAAACCTCATTACTTAACCGAGCTGCTGCGACTGCCTGATTTGCACCTTTACCTCCTGGATTAGTAAAGAATGATTCCCCCATTACTGTTTCTCCAGCTTCAGGTAAGATTTCTGTTTGTACTACCAAATCAATTGATGCGCTACCTATCACTATAATTTTTCCCATGTCTGTATCCTCCGTAGTTTCAGTTGAAATTCATTAATCAATAAAAAAAGATTTTTCGTAATCATTTGGTTGATGCCAATGTGTTTTCCACATATGATTTCTATTGTCAGCAAATAATTGATAACCTAAATCCCTGATAAATTTAGGTGTTAAATGTAATAGTATCCCTATCCATTTATAATTAGTCAATGACGTTATCAGCGTTGTAATTGCATCTGATTTATATTCTAAATGATCCCCTTCTTGTAATATAACGCTATCATATTGTTGAGTTTCAGGATAGTTTGATAATAGGTTCTGTGCTGTTTCGCCTTGTAATGATGCGAATTGATAGCGTCTAGACAAACCTTTTTGTATCAGCCATATTGCATAATTATAACAATAAACACAATTGCTATCGTAATAAACTATTGGCATACTTAACACTCCTTATATTATATAACTTTATAGTTAATTATTCATAAATTAAAATTCTCCTAACATTATTATAACCTAAATTACATAAAATAAATCATACTGCTACTGGTTACAAATAATATATTATTCAATATAAAATGGATAATCACAATAAAAAAAGCTTACCTCATCTAAAAACTAAGATGATTGTAAGCTAATTTCCGCGATAAAAAAATATGTGAATATCTAAAACTTAAATATGATATTGAATCAAAGTTACTATAATTAAAACATTTTTAAAAACAAGTCTAAGGACAGTGATTAACATGCTTTTATGCACATAGACGGTTAAAATATTGACGGTATCTTATTTGTGATTTGTGATACTAGTCTTGGTTCACCTTCACAATTCTAGTGTATTTCAAAAATTGTTCAGTATATTTTTGTTTAATATCATTTAAGTTATCATAAGTTACACCCACGATATGCCAGTTAGGATTAAAGTGGTAATATGAATCTTTCTTTCTAGACCATTTTACCATTGTACCATCTTTATTATAGCGTGGTAGCGTCACTTCATACCCTTCTAATACATTAATGTAAGCTTGAAATACATCTGGATCAATTCGATTAAAGTTATCTATCACTAAATAACTTTTATCTTTTCGAGGCATAAGGTTAGTAATAAATCCTTCTCTATAATATAGCGCGCCTGTCTCATTTGGTAAATATTTACCATAGAGCATATCTTCATTAAAGTCAGGGTGTCCTGTTGTTATGACGGGATTCGCGTTTGTCTTCTGTAATAAGTCTTCTGCTGCTTTTAGACCTTCACCCTTATCTACAACTAGCAAAATGAATGGTTTTAATTCTTCTTGTGCTTTATCAATGACATTTTCAGTAGGAACGGACTCAAATTGTGATTTCAGACCATCATTTGCACTCATATCAAGAATTGCTTCAAATTGTACTTGAGACAAGCTAGCAATAGCCTGTTTAGCATTTTCTTGTAAAAAGTAAATATTTTTTAGTTTAGGATGCTTGTTCAATGTACTAAGTGATACAGGTTCAATTTCTTTTTCAAAGTAAACTTCAATAGCGGTACTATTAGTCCTACCAGCTATCGGTGCCTTTTCATGTATATGTTTACTGACTTCCCCTACACCAATAACAGATTGATCTCGTTTTTTATTATAAAAAACGATTTTATCTCCAATCTCAAGTTGCGTATAAAAATGGTAGCCATTCCGTTTAATACCATTGTAAGTATGTGTGTAAATTGTATTATATGAATTAGGTTCAAAATCTTGTGCTTCCGATACAAAAAAGTATCTAGGTATTTTAGTTTCCCCTTTACCTAAACTAACAATTAATTCAAATTCTTCTTTTGTAATTTGATTAAAAAGTGTTTCTTTCATGTTACTCATTCTAAATTCTAATTGGTCACTTCTCTTTAAATAATCAGCTGTTAAAGGTTTCAGTTGTTCTTGTAACTGAAAATGGACACGAATTTTATTTTGTGCACCAGTTTGAACACTTGTAATTTCCCCAAAACCTAATAAGCCAGTATCCATTTGTACTTGATAGAAGACAACTCGATCTCCTACTTTAGCTTGTTTAAAGGATCGGAAACCTTGTGAAGGATTAAATTGTGCACCTGATTCAAATAATGTCGTTTGCCCTACCATTGGTTCATTATGATTCCAGCGATTATAACCGCAGTTTAACCAAAAATAACTTGTTTCCTCTGCCATTTAGATACTCCTTATCTCATATAAAATTCTATTTTTCCTATTATATTCAAAAAAATCATTTAGAACAAACATTATAGTAAGTTAACTAATTTCATTGTTATCAAACTTGTAACAATCACTACAATCCATGTAACTAAACCAAGTAATACCGGTTTAAAGCCAGCCTGTTTAAATTGATTAAAGTTAACATTCAAACCAATACCTGCCATAGCCATTGTAATTAAAAATAGTGCTACTTGTTGGAAAAAGCTTATGACCATAGGCGAAAAATTGAAAATAGTACTAATTAAGGAAGCTACAACAAACCATACAATAAACCACGGGAAGATTTTAGCAATTGATGTATCAGTCTGTGCTTCTCTTTCTTTCCGTACCGTTCTATATGTAAAAAATAATACGACTGGAATAATCATTAATGTACGTGTTAATTTTACAACTGCGCCAGTTTCTAATGATGTTTTACCATAATTTGATGTGGCAGCAATTACACTTGAAGTATCATTAATTGCAGTTCCTCCAAAATAGCCAAATGTACTTTGACTCATATGCATAATGTGACCTAAAGGAGGAAAGATAAAAACAGCTAATAAATTAAATAAAAAAATAGTTGAAATTGCAAAAGCAACTTCACTTTCTTTCGCCTTGATAACTGGGCTAGTTGCTGCGATGGCAGAACCACCACATATCGCTGTACCAACACCAATCAATATACTAAGATGCTCATTTATTTTAAATATCTTCATCATTAAGAATACTGCTAAAAACGCCGCACATAATGTAACAATAATAATTGGCAATGACTTCCATCCAATGATACCAATTGATTGAAAGCTCAGTGTAAATCCTAACACTACAATACTATAATGCAGTATTTTCTTACTGCTGAATTTGATACCCGCTTCATATTTTTTGGGAATTAAGATTACATTATTGATTATTATACCGATTATTATAGCAAAAATAGCACTTCCAATTATTGGAAACTTACTCCCCATAATTGTAGCTACCATCGCTATAACCAATGTCATAATAATCCCTCTTACTTTATCCAACCTTGTCACCCCCAATTTAAATTCTATTTTAACATATTTGTTCATCGGTAAACTTTGAAAGTTTAAATGGATTTAGTAAATTTTAACAGTTTATATAAAGATGTCAGATCGCCTTTCAGTCTGGGTGTAAAATCACTAATTTCGTTATTTGCATAACCAATCTAATCAGTTATTTTAAAATTTACTATGTAACTATTCTATGTTATCTAAATATTTACGACATCATATTTGAGGCTGAGACATAATTATGTCTCAGCCTCAAATTCACAAATCATTACGCTAAAGTTAGCGCCCCCATAATAGGCATCAAATTAATTAATACACCACCAAATTTCAACATACCGCTTATCTCTTTATCTGGAAGCGTAATTAATGCTGAAATAATGCCAAGCGCACCGATTATAATTGGAAAAGCCATTGAGGGAAATACAGGTAATTTTAGAAACGTTCCAGCACCAGCTAATAGGCCACAAATTAAAGAAACATATAAAAATTTGTACACACTCATACTCTCCCACTATTTTAACTATAGATAACTTACAATTAATTCATAATCACCTTCAAATATAGTATCTAAATCATCTGAAGTTAGGATAAAATTCTGTCCTTGATTTAAGGTATATACTTCTCCATCTATAATGACTTGTCCTTCGCCTTTAAGTACAGAAACTAATACGAACTCTCTCGGTTTCATATAATTTAAAGTTCCAGAAATTTTCCATTTTACAATGGTAAAAAAGTCACTAGACACAAGTTGCGTTCTTTTATGATTTTCGATAATTTCTGTATCTGTCGGTATATTAATATTATCATTAGAAAGTTCAATGACGTCTTTAGCTTTATCTTTATTTAACACACGTTTATCACCAGTATCGTGAGTGCGTTCATAATCATACACCCGGTATGTAACATCTGAAGATTGCATTGTTTCATAAACAAGTATACCTTCTCCTATAGAATGAATTGTTCCAGCAGGTATAAAATAAAACTCACCCGGCTTAACTTTCACCTTATTTAACAATGCTTCGTAATCTTCTTCGTCAAGTTTATCTATTGCGATGTCTTTTGAATCTGTATTTAATCCATAGATGATTTCTGAGTCTTCTTCAGCATCAATGATGTACCAACATTCTGATTTGCCATATTGTCCTTTTTCATTTTCATATGCATAAGCGTCATCAGGATGAACATGAACCGATAATGATTCTCTTGCATCTACAATTTTAGTCATCAAGGGAAACTCTTGACTTGGAAAGTCACCGAATAACTCGCGATGCTCACTCCAAACTTGATCCAAAGTTTGTCCTTGATATAGACCATTCAATATTTCACACTTACCATTTGGATGTGCTGATATCCCCCATACTTCTCCTACATAATCGCTGGGTAAATCATATCCATAATCTTTTAAACGATTACCACCCCAAATTTTCTCATGAAATACTGGCTTTAAAAATAACGGCATACTCACACCTCCAAATTCTTAAGTTGTAATTTAATTATTGTATTTATCTCATATACTTTTTCATGATGATCATACACGTATCATTTCAAAATTTTCAGAACCATTGTGATTGTATCATATTCATCCTACTAGAATAAACGCTTAAATCACAACCCTAGTACTTAAGAGCCACTTTTAATTATATCAATGCTTTGTAAAAATCGATACCCCATTATATTTTGTTCAATAACATTTTATGACATTTTATTGAACAGTTATTTTATCTTTCTAATTTTTAATCAATTAATACTTGCTAATTAGCAGTAATTGATTTTATAATTAACTGTAGAGTTACAGCAATGTACTCTATCTGTTTTTTACATATAAGGTAATGTATTAATTATGATTTAGTTGAAATTGTTGATTACTTTTTCAACGCAGTTAATTTGCGATAAAGTCCAAACTTCGGAAAAGTTTGGGCTTTTATTTTATTCAAATTTATTTGGATATTCTACCTCTTTTACTTACAATATTAAATGAATCCTATCTTAACCATTTGAAAGTTATTTATCATGCACCATATATACTATTATGCTTTGAAATTAGCCAATATGGTTTCCTTAACCTCTAGCAGGTGTGCGCGCATCGCACCTACAGCTTCGACATCATTTTGCTGTAAAATTGCTTGATATATCACATCATGTTCCTCTAATAATTTATTCATAGTTTTTTGTTTACTATAAATAAAAATCTTCCTTGTTTCTTCCATAGAATTTCGCATTAGTTCTGAAATATTATTTAATAACTCAACTAATAGTGTATTTTGGGCAGCTTTCGCAATTGAGAGATGAAACTCTAAATCTGCTTCTTCACCAGAAGTACCATCTGTTACAGCTTGTCCCATTTCAACTAGTGCTTTCTTTAGATCCACCAAATCTTCATCAGTTCGATATAAAGCTGCTTTTTCTACAGTAGCACTTTCAACAATTTCACGTAACTCTAATAATTCTTTGATTTGACTTAGCGACGTGAATTTATCACCAAGTTCAAAAAAGGTAGGCTCTATCTGTTTAATAAATGTGCCATAACCTTGTTTCATTTCAATAATTCCAATTGTTCTTAAAGCATTCAATGCCTCTCTTACCGAAGCTACACTCACGCCATACTGCTTTCCAAGCTTTTGGATAGAAGGCAGTTTGTCGCCCACTTGGTAATCGCCTGCTTTAATTTGCTCTAAAATAATATCTGCGACTTGCTCATAGATTTTCGTGTTTGAAATTTTCATAATTACCTCCAAACGATATCTATCATTGTATCAAATTTTTGCTAAAATATACTATAAAATGGCTATAAAAAAAGCGTTTGCTAATGAAATCTAATCTTTTATCATAAGATTTCATTAACCCACGCTATAAAAAGCTATAAGATTGCACTCAGTATCTTTAGCAATCATTCATCAGTCGCTTCTTTTTGTTTTAATAATACTTGGGAGATCTTCCAGTTACTCATTATTTGAGTCTTAATTATTTACTAAAATCTGTTAATGCTTCAGATATTGAGACATCCCCACTAATAATTTGGAATTCTGTATTTAAAAGATTATCACTAGTTATTACTTCTCTAATAACAGAAGCTACATCTTCACGAGGAATCGTTCCTCTACCTTCGAAGAATGCTCCAACTTCTATTTTATCTGTGGCAGAATCATTTGTTAAACCACCAGGGTGTACAATAGTATATCCAATATCTGCTTGTTTTAAATATTCATCTGCGTAGTGTTTTGCAATCGTGTAAGGCTTCAAATCACCACTTGCATCAAATGCTTGTCTTCTTGAATCGTAAGTTGAGACCATTATATATTGTTTAACATTATTTGCCTCACTCGCTTTAATCGATTTAATTGCACCATCTAAATCAACACTAATTGTCTTGTCGGCACCAGTACTACCACCAGAACCAACTGAAAATACAACTTTATCAAAGCCGTTAATTTTTTCTGTTAAAGTATCAATATCATCTGCTTCAACATCGATTAAAATTGCTTCAACACCTTCTGAGGCTAATGCTTCAACTTGAGATTCTTTTCTAACACCTGCTGTGAATGACTCTCCACGCTCTTTTAATTGTTTAACTAAATATTGCCCTACGCCACCATTTGCTCCAATAACTAATGTACTCATATTTTATAGCCTCCTTAAAAAATTATTAATTAGACTTTACCACTTTTATTTTAATTTGAAACGAAATCTGTTTGGCTTTGACAATTACTGAAAAATACATTAATATATGAACATATATTCATATATTAAAATCAATAATTAGAAATGAGGGCTTCATTTTGGAAGAATCATTTAACGAACAAACGATTGAGCAAGTAACTGATATCTTCAAGGCGCTTAGTGATGGCAATCGCCTACGTATAATGCATTTATTAATTCAAGGAGAAAGTAGCGTTGGTCATATTGCACATGTATTAGATTTAAGCCAATCTAACGTCTCTCATCAATTACGCATACTTAAACAAGCTCATTTGGTAAAAGGAAATCGAGATGGACAATCTATGATTTATACAATCGATGACACACATGTTACAACATTACTTAAACAAGCAATTCATCATGCTAGTCATAAACAATAATTGAAAGGTGGACGCGAAATATGTCTGAACATCACGGTCACAATCATGCACATGGTCATGTACACACAAATAATAAAAAAATATTACTTATCAGTTTTCTAATTATTGGAACCTTTATGATTATAGAAATTATTGGAGGATTTGTATCAAATAGCTTGGCACTATTATCTGATGGTTTGCACATGTTTAGCGATACAATATCTTTAGGCGTGGCCTTGGTCGCTTTTATATATGCTGAAAAAAATGCTACCAAAAGTAAGACTTTTGGCTACAAGAGATTCGAGATTTTAGCTGCATTATTTAATGGTGTAACACTCTTTATTATCGGCATTGTTATCATAGTAGAAGCAATTAGTCGTTTCTTTAATCCGGAAGACGTTAAGTCAACAGAGATGTTCATAATAAGTGTAATTGGACTTATCGTTAATATCATTGTCGCTTTATTTATGTTTAAAGGCGGTGACACTTCCAATAATATTAATATGCGTGGTGCCTTCCTTCATGTTATGGGTGATTTGTTAGGTTCCGTAGGTGCAATCATCGCTGCTATACTCATATGGACTTTAAACCTAACAATTGCAGATCCTATCGCAAGTATTATCGTCTCTATTCTTATAATAAAAAGTAGCTTAGGTATAACGAAATCTTCCTTAAATATATTAATGGAGGGCACGCCATCTGATGTTAATATGAATGAAGTGATTTCTACAATTACTGAAGAAAACGAAATTGAAAATGTGCATGACTGTCATATATGGACCATTTCTAATGAAATGAATGCATTAAGTTGTCATGCTGTTGTTCCTAGCGATATGTCTGTCGAACAGTGTGAAAATTTACTAGATAAACTAGAACATAAACTTCAACATTTGAACATTCAGCATATGACTATCCAATTAGAAACTATAAACCACAAACATGACAATGACACTCTTTGTTCAGCACATGATACATCAAAGTCTCATCACCATGCACATAGCCATTAATTATTAATCGTATAACAATAAAAAGCTGATAGTTTCCATAAGTTACCTTTCCTTTCAAAGTTAAGACTTTAAGGAATACATACTTAGGTTATAACTATCAGCTTTTTTATAATCGTAATTATAAAAATTTATCAAAAATAAGTTTTTTGGCAGGAACTTGCTTCTCATCGAACCCTCTAATAAATTCTTCATTATCGTATGGTACTTTCACACGTTCAAATGAAAATTCATTTTCATCTACAGTTACAATTCCATAAACTGCATACGCACCGTTATTTAAACCGACAGAACCAGGATTAAAATAAACTGTTGATTTATCATCAAATAAGTGCACCGTATGATTATGTCCAAAGACAATTAAATTGGCATCTTTATCTTCAAAAAGTTCTTTCATGTTCTCTTCGTTTGGTTCAACAATTGGGCTGAATGGTTGCCCATCAATTGGTGTAGTTAATTGATTATTAGGAATTTCGTAATGAATAAATAATACTTTCTTATGACAAAATGTTTTCTCAATAACACGAGGTAACTCATTTAATCTGTCATAGTAATCTTCATCTAAATGACTTTCTATCCATTGATGATGTTCATAGAATTTATCTTTTAAGTCTTCAGGATAAGGTGTACCGTTTACAATTGACATTACCGCTTCATCATGATTACCCGCAATGATTTCCATA
Organism: Staphylococcus sp. mip270_02; assembly: GCF_054031535.1. NCBI lineage: Bacteria > Bacillati > Bacillota > Bacilli > Caryophanales > Staphylococcaceae > Staphylococcus > Staphylococcus sp. mip270_02. The sequence goes on along the minus strand of NZ_CM132934.1, from coordinate 1,234,795 downwards.
TCATCTCTATCAAAGATTTCATCAAGTACTTTATTCGTTTCATGTCCAACACCAATATTATCACCTAGGTTAAATATTTTATTGATATCTTCTCTTCTATCAATATCATCCAAAACAGTTTCTAATGCATCAAAATTACCATGAACATCAGTTATAATTGCAAATTTCATGATGATATCTCCTTTCAACTTTTTCTCATTAGGACATTTTAACATTTTATATCGATTTTGTTACCTATTTATTTTAAAATCTTCAAATTTTTGATATCGTATGCTTATGACGAAAAAGGAGTGCTTAAAATTTGTTTAATTTCCATAAATTAGCATTACAAAATGCAAAACCCCAAAATGCTAAAGTATTACTGTTTACAATCGTAAGTTTTATAATACTATTCGCTTTAACTATTTTAACGTTTATGCCATTACAACCAGCTATTTATAAGTTAATGATGTCAATGGCTATGCAACAATCTGTGGTTGGTCCAATATTTGGAATCGTCCTTGCAATACTTGTACCTATACTAGTATTTTTATTTGTAGGCTATCCATTAATTGCTGGAACTATCTACACTATAGACAAAGCGTTAAATAAAGACAAGGTTAATTTTAAAGATTTATTTTCAGTGTTCGCAAAAGGTAGATATCTAAAAGCACTAAAACTTTCATTAATTACGGTATTGTTTATCATTATCGGATTAGTGTTAGGAGAATTGATCGCTCAATTGCTTCAATTAGGAATCATTCAATTGTATCAAGCAATACAAGGTCCACTCAGCAATTCAGATCACGCTCTTGGATATTCACTAACGTTCCAAATAATTGCCGGAACTTTAACACTTTTCATTAAATCATTTATTTATTGGCTTTTAGCTATAATTATAATTAACTATACTGTAGCATTTATTAAAGACCCTAAAAATGGCGCATGGAATTCCGTAAAACGCGGATTTAAAGGCATTAAAAATGGCCAAAGAACATGGTTTAAATTCTACATTGGTTTATTACTATTAAACTTAATTGTTATTATCTTAGCTAGCCCAGTCAGCCAATTGATTTCCATCTTAACTGGTGGTATTTCTCAAAATATGGCTACAATTTTAATTTATATTGTCCATATTATTGTTATCATTGTAAGATTAGCTGTTTATTATACAAATATGCTAGCTATCATTCAATATTACAACCGTAATGGTGAGCCAACTAATCATAATAAATCAAAAAAAGGTAAGAAAAAGAACGCAAATATTACAGATAATCAAGACTCAAAAGTGAATAGTAGTGTAACTAATACTACTGAAAAAGCAAAATCAAATATAGATCAAAAATCAGATCAACTTCAAGATAAAGCAAACGATGAAACAAAAAATTTAAAAAACAATTTAAATCAATCTGATAAATAACTTTTCATACAAAATTAAAGGAAGGGAGTGGGACAGAAATCAAATTTTCTAATATAGATTTCGTAGTCCCATCCTAGCAAGGGTGACTAGGATTGAAAAAGCTTGATATAATCGTATTTTCAATTCAGTCACCTACTGCCAAATTGAAAACGAGCCTGAGACATCTATTTATGTCCCAGGCTCTTCTTTTTTGTCTTTAAAAATTTATTTATATAAACAATTAAGCAAAATATATTAAAAACTTTTACTTTAAAAAATGTTTTTTTAAGTAGTGTGCTGCACCATTTTCTTCATTTGTATATGTTGTAACATCCATTGTTAGCTCTTTAATTTCTGGTCTAGCATTTTTCATAGCTACCGTATAATGACCAAAAGCAAACATCGCTCGATCATTATCACTATCACCAATAACTAGTGTTTCTTCTTGTTTGATGCCGAAATGTTCTATCATTTCTTTAATACCTGTACCTTTATCAATTTGATAAGCCATCGTCTCTGCATTATAACGAGATGAATTGGATACACTAATTTTTAAATCTTGTTGTTCTTCAATCAACTGATTACGGAAGTTTGTTATTTTGTCATAATTTGGTGAAAATAAATATATTTTTGAAAACGTCGTATCAGGAATTACCGTTGCCCAATCTACTTTGTCTTTAAGTGACGCTTTTCTAGAAGTCCATTCTGAGACACCTACATTACCTGGTGGTGTTTCTGCATTAAATAGTGCAGTTGCCCATGATTGATCTTCTTTAAGTACAATACGATTACCTTCAAATGGAAAAACTTCATAATAAATCTCTTGTTGTTGAGCACGTTTCACAATGTCATTGACAGTAGTAAACGATAAGCTATGAGTAAATAATTCTTCACCGTTAATCATTCCTAACGTACCGTTTGAACTAATAATGCCATCTACTTCAAATGATGACGGAACTAAGTAATGAATTTCATTATGAGCACGTCCAGTAGCCAAAAAGACTTTATATCCGTTTTCCCTTAATTGATGTATTACTTCGGTCGTTTCCAGATCAACTTGGTTGTCTTTATGTAAAATTGTACCATCCATATCTAAAAATATCGCTTTAACATTTTTCATTTATAAAAGTCCTCCATCACATATTATCATTTTAAATTATGTCACTATCTAAAGTTTTAAGCAATGTACTAACGCTTCAAAAATAATGAATAACGTTCATTTTGATGTAACACATTCACCCTACGATTAAAAAAATCACTCAATGTATCGCTATCTAATACACTTTTTATTTCACCTTGTTTATAACACGTACCATCTTTTAATAAAAATCCTTTTTGTATATCTTTTGTAATTTCTTCAACAAAGTGTGTAACATATATAACTGATAATTCAGGTTGCCGTTGATATAATTGTTCAAGCGCATCTAACAAATCTTCACGAGCAATAAAATCTAAACCTGAAGCAGGTTCATCTAGAATAAGTAACTTAGGGTTCCCCATCAACGCTCGAGCAATAAGTACTTTTTGACGTTCACCTGTGGATAAATAACCATAATACTGTGACTCAAATTCACCCATACCCATCTGTGCTAAATAATGACGTGCCATTTCAACATGGTGGGCTTCTACTTCTTTAAAAATACCAATCGATTTAAAGATTCCACTAATTACTACATCACGTACAGTTTCTCCATCTTGAAAACGTTCCATTAAACTACTAGACACAAAGCCAATCTTATTGCGCACTTCGTCTGCTGAATATCCAATTTTACCGGGTTGCATACCAAAAAGCGTTAATTCTCCAGATGTATTTGGTTCATAAGCATTTAAGATATTAAGCAATGTCGTTTTCCCTGCACCATTGAGTCCATAAAGCATCCACTTCTCGCCTTCGTTGATACGCCAACTTATATTTTTTATTATTTCTTTCCCCTGTTTTCTACGTGCAATGTTTTTTATATCAATAAGCATATGATATCCCCCTCCGATACGTAATTATATATATTAGAATACTAAACGTTGTTTCTAAATATTTTATTTAAAGATTTTCCTTTTGCTAATTCATCGATCATTTTATCTAAATACCTTATTTCTTTCATTATTGAATTTTCCATTTCTTCAATACGAATACCACAAATTACACCTGTTATCTTAGTTCTATTTGGATTTAATTTTGGTGCCTGGCTAATGAAAGTTTCATAATCTGTACCGTCTTTGATTAATTGATTTATTTGTGATTGCGAGTAGCCTGTCATCCAATGAATGACTTCATCCGCTTCTTCTTTTGTTCTACCTTTTTTCTCAACTTTTTTTATTAAATGTGGATATATCGAAGCAAACGACATTGCATAAATTTTAGGCTTTGCCATCAATACATCCCTCCTTTAACTTGATACAATCATATACCGTCTTAATTAGAATAATAAAGTCTTAACATATTTAAAAATATTTTGATTCTAATCATTTTCAAATGAATGCTACTCATATTAATTTTTAATTTTTAATAATAAGTTCATTGCTTCATATTCTTGTTCTGCTAGTTTATCTAGTATCGTCGAAGCTTCATTTAAAAATGTCTTGCTTTGTGTTAGCCCTGCCTTTTTTATCAGTTCAATAACATTTTCCCAGTTTATAACTATATCTTTAAACATATGGTAGGCTTGTGTCAAAGCATCATCTTCAATCAATAACTGTGCTTCTTTCAAAAATGATTTGTACATTTTCCTAAACAATGCACCACCAGGCCCCCCATTTTCCATTAAATTAGCTACAAGCAATAAATCAGCTTCAATATTAGTACTTCTTTCAAACCAGGTTTTTACTTTTTCACTTGTCTTCTTTATCCCCTTATATCCTATATTCTTTATTGGCGGATTTAAATAATCATTCGCATTATTTTGTATAGCTGTTAAAACGACTGTTCTCATATCCGGCATTGATGTCACTTGCTTAATTGTATATGAAAGGTTCTTAGATGACATTGGCCCTTTAGCATTCCTAGCTTGTTCTATACTATTTAGTGTTGTTCTAACATTACTTCCCTGCTGTTTCGTATCAATTAAATAGGCGTATAAATCATCATAATCATACATTGCTACATAATGACCTGCGAAATGCACTTTGCTAGAAAAATAATCTAAATAATAACTATCTAATTTCAAACCAACTGGCTGGCCAGCGTCAATTACCTTTTTGACATTTTGCCATGCCTTTTTAATTGATGTAGTTTCTTCTAAATGGATTTCCAAATTTAAATTTCTCACGATGTTTTTTGTTAAGTAATCTGGTTTAATACGCCCACCAAGAAAAGGGAATTCCATATTTTTCATATCCCAATAAATATAGCCAAGCCCCTCTCCAATACCAAATAACATAGGTTCTGACAACTCTATATTTATAAACTTTAGTAGCGTTCCAGTTGACGTAGTTTCACAATGCTCACCTGTTAAATAATTTATATTATTTTCTTTCATTTCAATTCTATCATTTCGACAAATGATATTTAACAATTAAATTGATATACTAATATTATGACATTTGATGAAACTTATAAATAAAAAAAGACTTACCACTAGCGATAAAATGCTAATGATAAGTCCTTATATTAATGACAAAGTATAAAGTTTGCCACATTTAATTTAGATTGATTTATTCAACTGTAACTGATTTTGCTAAGTTACGTGGTTTATCTACATCTAAGTCTCTGTGCAATGCAGCGTAATATGAAATTAACTGTAATGCTACTACTGAAACAAGTGGTGTCAATAATTCATGTACATGAGGAATCACATATGAATCACCATCTTTATTCAAGCCATCCATTGAAATAATACATGGATTTGCGCCACGTGCAACTACCTCTTTTACGTTACCACGGATAGATAAGTTTACTTTTTCTTGCGTAGCTAACGCAATAATAGGAGTGCCTTCTTCAATTAATGCAATTGTTCCGTGTTTCAGTTCCCCACCAGCAAAACCTTCAGCTTGGATATATGAAATTTCTTTAAGTTTTAATGCACCTTCTAAACTTACATTATAGTCCCCTGTGCGACCAATAAAGAATGCATTACGTGTAGTTCTTAAGAAATCAGTAGCAATTTGTTCCATAATATCTGCATCATCAACAATTGATTCGATAGCAGTTGTAACTTTTGCTAATTCACGTAATAAACTTACTTCTACATCTCTGCCGTGTTCTCTCGCAACGATTTGTGACAGAATAGATAATACTGCAATTTGTGCTGTATAAGCTTTTGTAGACGCTACTGCGATTTCAGGACCAGCATGTAACAGTAACGTATGATTAGATTCACGTGATAACGTAGAACCTGGCACGTTAGTGATAGTTAAAGACTTGTGTCCTAAACGATTTGTTTCAACTAATACTGCACGACTGTCTGCTGTTTCCCCTGATTGAGAAATATAGATGAATAATGGTTTTTCAGAAAGTAACGGTGTATTATATACAAACTCTGAAGAAACATGTACTTCTGTAGGTACACCGGCCCATTTTTCAATGAACTCTTTACCAACAAGCCCAGCATGATAACTTGTACCTGCTGCGATTATATAAATACGATCAGCTTCAGCTACATCTTTAATCACTTCTGGATCCATCTTCAAGTTACCTTCTTCGTCTTGGTACTCTTGAATGATACGACGCATAACTGCTGGTTGTTCATGAATTTCTTTTAACATATAGTGGTCGTATACGCCTTTTTCCGCATCAGCTGCATCAATTTGTGCTGTGTAAGCTTCTCTATCTTGAACATTGCCATCTTGATCTTTAATGATCACTTCATCACGTTTAACTATAACAATTTCATGGTCATGAATTTCTTTATAACGATTAGTAGCTTGCAACATTGCAATTGCATCTGACGCAATTACATTGAAACCATCACCAACACCAATTAATAACGGTGATTTATTTTTAGCAACATAAATTGTATCTCTATCTTCATTATCAATCAGTCCTAAAGCATATGAACCGTCTAATAAAGATACAACTTTTGTAAATGCTTCTTCACTAGTTAGACCAGTATTTGAAAAATATTCAACTAATTGTACTATAACTTCTGTATCTGTTTCTGAAATGAAAGTAATGTCACTTAAGTATTCATTTTTTAGTTCTTCATAGTTTTCAATTACTCCATTATGAACTAATGTAAAGCGTTCAGTTGCAGACTGATGTGGGTGTGAGTTTTCATGATTTGGTACACCATGTGTTGCCCAACGTGTATGACCAATTCCCACATTACCGTCAGTATCTTCGCCATCTGCAACTTTTCTTAATTCTGCAATACGACCTTTTGATTTGAATACTGATGTGCCCTCATTATTAACGATTGCAACACCTGCTGAGTCATAACCTCTGTATTCTAATTTTTCCAATCCTTTTAATAATAATTCTTTCGCATTATCTTGACCGATATAGCCGACAATTCCACACATATAAATTTCCTCCAATGTAATGGCAATGAGATAATTGAACGTCTAGCGCATACGAACTTGTTCAATATATTTAAAACCCTTATAGACAGACTAATCCCTATTTAAATCAATAGTACTAGGTCTTGTGATAATAATGGTTATCTCAATCACCTTATAATAATAGTTATTTAATTTTGGCTATCTTATTAACTTTGTGCACTAGGTTGCCCTAATGTTTTCCTTAATAAGTTCACGAATGAGCCACATCCGGGATAGCATCCGCCGATGGTTCGATAACTATCCTCCTCGTCTACAAACTTCGATTAACATACCTATTAAGCTTTCTGTTTTAAAACTTAAATTATTAATACGTAACCTCATCGCTTGTACAGGCGCTATAATTGACTAAAACTCTATCTTTCCTCCTTTCTCTCAATAACATTAATTGTACAATGTTATTCATCTGTAATGCAAACAATTTATTAACAATATATTTACAAACACACAAATAAAGTTGAGCATTAGTTAAAAGTATCGTGCTTTCTTTGATATCAATAATTCTTCCTTAGCATAAATGAACATAACCTAAGTACTTGCATTAACTATATGATCTATAAAATAATCTCCTATATTCATAACTTATTTAATCATTGTTTATGCTATTTCTTAGTTCTAAAGAAGGCAGTAATAGTAATTTCTACATTGTCATAATTGTCAAAGACTGTGTGACAAATTTGAAATTACTTTATATTGTTTAATTCATTACTGCCACCTACAATTAAGTTATAAATAAAAAGAGAAAAAGAGGTGCAATAATATGTCACAAACAGAGACTAAAGAAAATAATGGGATTGGTCGTAAGGTACAGGCGTTTGGATCATTTTTAAGTAGTATGATTATGCCGAACATCGGTGCTTTTATCGCATGGGGCTTCATCGCAGCTATATTTATAGATGGCGGTTGGTGGCCAAATAAAGATTTAAGCCAATTAGCTGGGCCTATGATTTCATATTTAATACCATTACTAATTGCTTATAGTGGTGGACGTTTAATACATGAAATGCGTGGGGGTATTATCGCAGCTGTAGCAACTATGGGTGTAATCGTTGCTTTACCTGACACGCCAATGTTACTTGGCGCTATGATTATGGGGCCGCTCGTTGGTTGGCTAATGAAGAAAACCGATGAATTTATACAACCAAGAACGCCACAAGGGTTTGAGATGTTATTCAATAACTTCTCAGCTGGTATTTTAGGTTTTATTATGACAATTGTTGGATTTAAAATATTAGCTCCAATAATGGAATTTATTATGCATGTTTTATCTTTAGCTGTAGAAGCTTTAGTGCATGCACATTTATTACCACTAGTAAGTATTATTGTAGAACCTGCTAAAATTGTATTCTTAAATAATGCAATTAACCACGGTGTGTTTACACCACTTGGTGCAGACCAAGCATCTTCTGCAGGACAATCAATACTATACACGATAGAATCTAACCCTGGCCCAGGTCTGGGAATCTTAGTCGCTTATATGATTTTCGGTACTGGGACAGCTAAAGCAACATCATATGGTGCTGGTATTATCCACTTCTTAGGTGGAATTCACGAAATTTACTTCCCATACGTGTTAATGCGTCCTTTATTATTCATAGCTGTAATTTTAGGTGGTATGACAGGTGTAGCAACATATTCTCTACTTGATTTTGGATTCAAGAGTCCCGCTTCGCCAGGGTCATTTATCGTTTATATGTTAAACGCGCCTAAGGGCGAATTTTTACACATGGTAATCGGTGTACTTCTTGCAGCAATTGTTTCATTTATCGTTGCTGCGATTATTTTAAAATTCACAAAAGAGCCCGAAGAAGACCTAGAGGCTGCTACTGAAAAAATGGAAGCTTCAAAAGGGAAAAAATCAAGTGTATCTTCTAAGTTAAAAGGGAATGAAGATAGTAATACAACTTCAACAGCTAGTGTTGCTACTGCAACCACTGCTGATACAGATAGTACAGACACGCAATCTGAAGAAGATTTACTAGACAATTACGATACTGAAAATGTAGATGCTCATGATTATAGTAAAGTAAACCATGTAATATTCGCTTGTGATGCTGGTATGGGATCAAGCGCTATGGGAGCAAGCATGCTACGTAATAAATTTAAAAAAGCTGATATACAAGACGTAGATGTAACAAATACTGCAATCAATCAATTACCAAGCGATGCACAACTCGTTATTACACAAAAGAAACTTACTGATAGAGCGATTAAACAAGTACCAAATGCAATTCATATATCAGTTGATAATTTCTTAAATTCACCTAGATATGATGAATTACTTGAAAATCTTAAATAATTAAACAATCACTATATAGAACAATACTGGAGGGTATGGCTATGTTTTTGAGTACACGTGAAAAGGAAATTATCGAAATGTTAATTAAATATCACGGTCAATATGTCACTATTTATGACATTGCTCAACATCTAGCTGTATCCTCTCGTACTATTCATAGGGAATTAAAATCTATTGAATCGTTTTTATCGACATTTGATATCGAGCTTGAAAGAGTTACCAAAAAAGGTATACAACTGAAAACGACGGAGATGGCGTTAAATTCACTAAAACATGCATTATTAAACGAAAATACAATAGATTTATCACAAGAAGAACAAAAAGTAATCATTTTATATGCATTGATTCAAACAACTACTCCTATTAAACAATACGTTTTAGCACAAGAAATCGGTGTCTCTAACCAAACAATGACAAAACTTTTAGATGAATTAGATACAGAACTTGATCAATACCAATTAACACTACAAAAAAAACGTGGTGAAGGTATTCAATTACATGGTGCAGAATCAAAAAAACGTGAACTATTAAGCCAGTTGATGGTCAATAATCTAAACAGCACCAGTGTCTATTCAGTTATTGAAAATCATTTCGTATATCAATCTATTAACCAGTCACAATTGGCAATGGTTGATATGGACAAAATATTTCAAATTGAACGTATTTTAATGGATCACTTGGGACAACTTCCCTACTCTTTAACAGAATCAAGTTATTTAACCTTAACTGTACACATTGTCTTAAGTATTGAACGAATGCTTAATAATCAATACGTAGCTTTAAATGACGAAATTTATAACAGTGTTAAAGATTCATTTGAACACGAAGTAGCAAAAGCACTTGCCTTACACCTTGAACATATTTATGGTGTCCAGTTTAACCAAGCTGAAGTGACTTTTATCACTATTCACCTTAGAGGTGCGAAACGTAAAGAATCTGCCGAAGTATTTAAAGATAGTAAAGACGAATCAAAGATTGAGAATTTTATTCATTCTGTTTCACACTTTTCTCAACAATCGTTCAAAGATTTTAAAACGCTTAGCGAAGGATTAAAATTGCATATTATACCAGCGATTAACCGTTTGAACGCTAATATTGAAACTTATAATCCATTAACGGAAATGATTCAACATAAGTACCCACGGCTATTTGAAAGTGTTCATCGTGCTTTACTACAAACTTGGCCAAATTTTAATTTTCCAGATAGTGAAATTGCATTTATTGTGCTTCATTTTGGTGGTGCTTTACAAAATCAAAACAGCGCCTTTTACAATGTACTTGTAGTATGTAGTAGTGGTATTGGAACCAGTAGATTACTAGCAACACGGTTACAGCAAACATTTAGTGATATACAAAATACTACTCAAGCCTCAGTTGGTGATTTAAATGATATTGATGCTACACAATTTGATGCGATTATTTCCACTGTAGATTTAGATATCGCCTTACCATATATTACGGTGAACCCTTTACTGCCTGACGCAGATGTAAATCACGTATCAGCCTTTTTAAACACACAGCACAAACAACCAAATATTCAAACCTATGAAACGAATAATGGTAATATTCTAAATCCTGAAGAAAAATTAACATACATCAGAAAAGGACTAGAAATAATTGATTCTGTAAATGTCGATTATACTTCAGTTTCGAACTGGACAACTTATTTAACCAACACATTATTGGACCATCAAATCATCACAGAAGGTCAGTCATTCGCTGAACTGATTAAGCAACACATGGATCGACAAGGGTTTGTCTTAGACCCTTATCCAATCGCAATCCCTCATTTAAAAAGTGAAATTATTAAGAAACCTTTTATATTAATAACCATTTTAAATGAGCCTATTTTGCTTAATAGTAATCAAAATGACAATCTTTCCGTGAGATATTTGTTAAGCATGTTCGTTCCCCCTGATGATACAATGGCACAACTTGTAAGTGATATCTCAGGAAAATTGGTCGAGCATCTAGATAATATTGATGGATTTATGGAGCAACCAGAACAACTTCAAGCGTTACTTAAGCAAAGTTATCTTATGCAATTACAAAAATTATTAAATATGGAGTGAAGCAAAATGAGCGAGTTATTTAGCAATGAAAACATTTTTATCAACCAAACAGTTAAAGATCAAAACGAAGCAATTGAAAAAGCAGGACAAGCTTTAGTATCAAGTGGTGCTGTAACAGAAGCGTATATACAAGCAATGAAAGATCGCGAGCAAGTAGTAACAACATTTATGGGCAATGGCTTAGCTATCCCTCACGGTACAGATGAAGCTAAAGCTAGTGTTTTAAAATCAGGTTTAACTTTAATTCAAATACCTGAGGGCGTTGACTGGGATGGCGAAGTTGTTAAAGTTGTCGTAGGTATTGCAGGTAAAGATGGTGAACATTTAGACTTACTTTCTAAAATAGCTATTACGTTTAGCGAAGAAGAAAACGTAGAACGCATTATTCAAGCTTCATCAGCAGAAGAAATTAAACAAGTCTTTGAGGAGGCTGACGCATAATGAAAGCCTTACATTTTGGTGCTGGAAATATAGGTAGAGGTTTTATCGGTTACATTCTTGCTGATAATGATATAAAAGTAACTTTTGCAGATGTTAATGCTGAAATCATCACTGCTTTGGATCAAAATCATGAATACGATGTCATTTTAGCTGATGAAGCTAAAACAACAACACGTGTGCATAATGTAGATGCAATCAACTCTGGTGCCCCGTCAGAAAGTTTAAAACAAGCAGTTTTAGAAGCTGACTTAATTACAACTGCGGTTGGTGTCAACATCTTGCCTATAATTGCAAAATCGTTTGCTCCCTATTTAACAGAAAAAGAAACACCTGTTAATATTGTTGCATGTGAGAATGCAATTATGGCAACCAATACTTTAGAAAAAGCAATTTTAGATATTACAGGTCCACTACCTGAACACATTCATTTTGCTAATTCTGCAGTTGATCGTATTGTTCCATTACAAACTAATGATAACCTTTTAGATGTGGTCGTTGAACCTTTCTATGAATGGGTAATAGAGAAAGACGCTTGGTTTGGTCCAGAACTTAATCATATTAAATATGTAGATAATTTAACTCCTTACATTGAGCGTAAGTTACTTACAGTGAATACTGGTCATGCTTACCTTGCTTATGCAGGTAGATATTTTGGACAACCAACTATTCTAGATGCAGTTAACGATACAGACATTAAACATGATTTAGAACGTGTTCTTAAAGAAACCAGTCAATACATTACCAAACAGTTTGATTTTAACGAAAACGAACAAGCTCAATATGTCCAAAAAATTATTGAGCGTTTTAAAAATCCAAACTTATCTGATGAAGTTACACGTGTAGGACGAGGTACAATGCGTAAAATCGGGCCACAAGATAGAATCATTAAACCGTTAAATTATTTATATCAAAATAATTTAAAACATGATGCATTAGTTAAAACTGCTGCTTTATTATTAAAATATGATGATACAAATGATCAAGAAACAGTAGAAAAAAATGATTATATTCAAGAACATGGTCTTGAAGCATTCTTAAAAGAATTTGCTAAAACAGATGAACAATTAACTCAAGAAATCGTTCAAGCATACAATGTATTATAAATGTAATAAGGCGTCGCTATTAAAATAGCAACGGTTCAGAACATGAACAAACCTTAGGTGGTACTTGAACTGCCCCCAAATAACGGGAATAAAATAAAAACACTTTCGTTGAATTCATTTAAAATGAATCATACGGAGGTGTTTTTTCTATGAAAATAATGTCTTATTCAATAGAAACAAAATATAAAACTATTGAAATGAAAGAAGCTGGATATACTGTAAAAGAAATTATAGAAGCATTAAATATTAAAAACAGCACACAGGTAAAAACTTGGTGGTGATGATATAAAAATGGCGAAACTTATAGGTTTTATCAACAAAGAGCCAAGCAATATGCTTATGACAAAGGAGTGGAAGAATTATCAGAAGTAGAATAATTAAAGTTAGATAACAGGACCAAAGTTTAGTTAATGATACATTAAATCTAATTGATATATCTGAGGGTTGCATACTACATAGTGACCAAGGTAGTGTTTACACGTCGTATTGTTTACACGTCGTATTCTTACTATCAATTATGCGAAGAAAAAGGCATTATCAGAAACATGTCCCGAAAGAGAACACCTGCTGATAATGCCCCGATAGAAAGTTTTCATTCCTCGCTAAAGTGTGAAACCTTCTACCTCAACAATGAGCTTAATAGCTCTAATCACATTGTGATAGATATTATCGAAAATTACATTAAAAACTATAATAGTAATCGAATTCAACAAAAACTAGGCTACTTAGCCCCTATAAAATACAGGAATTAGCAGCCTAGAATATAGAGTTTTTATTAAGTTTCCACTTTAGGGGTTCTGTACTACTTCACCTAGAGTTTGTTTATTTATATTTGTATATTTATTTTTCAAAATAGCATGGGTCTTTTAGAGCAAAGTTCTACTTTTATCCATTGAGTTATTCAACATAGTAAACACCACCACTGTTTAATTTATATATACTATACTCTTTTCAGTGTAATATTTGGATCGACTATTGTGGGAAGAGCACTAGCTGAATACTTCAGACTTAGGCAGTGTCTCCGGGAAACGTGAATAAAAAAACTGCAAAAAAGTCAAAGAATCTGTCGACAGTCTGAGCTATTGCTTTTTTACATGGTTGAATGTTTATTAATTTATGTTTTAAAACAATAATGATAATAACCCAGCACATCGTTTTTATATGATGTGCTGGGCGACTTGAATTAAATATTTAGGTCTTGATTATATTTAATTAATAACTATTTATCTAATCCCATTTTATCTTGAACTACATCAGCAATTGTATTGGCAAATCGCTGCGCATCTTCATCAGTTGATGCTTCAACCATTACTCGCACTAATGGTTCTGTTCCAGAAGGTCTTACTAAAATACGACCTTCACCATTCATTTCTACTTCTACTTTAGTCATTATTTCTTGCACATCAATATTCTCTTCCACACGATATTTATCTGTTACACGAACATTAACTAATGATTGTGGATATTTTTTCATTTGACTTGCAAGTTGACTTAAACTTTTACCAGTCATTTTTATAATACTAGCTAGTTGAACACCTGTTAACAAACCGTCTCCAGTCGTATTATAATCCATTAATACAATATGACCTGACTGTTCTCCACCTAAATTGTAGTTACCTCTTCTCATTTCTTCTACAACGTAGCGATCTCCAACTTTAGTTTTGTTAGATTGGATACCTTCATTTTCTAAAGCTTTATAGAACCCTAAGTTACTCATTACAGTAGAAACAATCATATTATTATTTAACTCATGATTTTTGCTCATCGCTTGACCAATAATAAACATAATTTGGTCACCATCGACAATATTACCTTTTTCATCTACTGCAATTAGTCTGTCACCATCACCATCAAAAGCTAAACCAAAGTCACATTCTGATTCGATAACTTCTTTAGCTAATGTTTCAGGATGCGTAGAACCAACATCTTTATTAATATTATAACCATTTGGTTTACAGCCAACTGTCACTGTATCAGCTTCTAAATCACCGAATAAAAACGGTGCTAAAGAAGATGTAGAACCATTTGCCCCATCTAATGCAATCTTCATTCCATCTAAGTTCACATCAACAGTTGATTTTAAATAGCTAATGTATTTTTGTGCACCTTCAAAATAATCAGAGTAATGTACAATATCTTCGCCAACAGGTCGAGGTAAATCAGGATTTTCTTGGTCTAATAATTCTTCTATTTCCTGTTCTTGATCATCTGATAATTTGAAGCCATCAGAACCAAAGAATTTAATACCATTGTCTGGAACTGGGTTATGAGAAGCAGATATCATGACACCTAATTCGGCTTCCATTTCTCGTGTTAAATAGGCTACACCTGGCGTTGAAATAACGCCTAAACGCATAACTTCTGCGCCGATGGAAATTAGTCCTGCAATTAAAGCAGATTCTAACATCTCTCCTGAAACACGAGTATCTCTACCAACTAGTACTTTAGGGTGCTTCTCATCTTTATTATGTGCTAAAACATAGCCGCCATAGCGCCCTAGTTTAAACGCAAGTTCAGGTGTTAATTCTTTATTTGCTACTCCCCTTACGCCATCTGTACCAAAATATTTTGCCATTATTTATATCTCCTTTATTTATACAAATCTATTTAACTGTAATTTTAGCTGTAGTACCATTTGGATTAACTTTTGTCACATCTTTAGGTACTTTAAACTTCACATTTTTTTCAGTAGTATCTGAGATATTATCCAAATTTACATTTGCAGTAATTTCATCAATATCTTCTAAGTCATCCTTATTACCATAAATTTCTACTTCTTCATCTTCTAAACTTATATTGTCTAATTCACGATTATTTGATAAGGATCCTACTGCTTTTGTTTTTACTTTAACTTTTTTACTATAATCTTCTACCTTAACGCTCAAGTTTACCTCATTCGGTTGTATTGAAACGTCAATTTTATTAAGATTTCTATCAAATGCAGTAATTTTTGCTACATCTGTAGTATTTTTAGCAATTTTACTCTTGTTTTTATATGTTGCTTTTAAATATGCTATTTTATCAATTTGATCTTGTCCACCAGTCACTTTAACTGTCTCTGGTGAAACGCTTTGCTCACTAATTTTATAGTCTGAATCTAAGTCATTATTACTTACATCCGGTTCTACTTTTAATGTTTTGCTCACACGTTCTTCAAGATTTACAGTGGCCTCTTTCGGTTTAACATTATAATCAATGTCTTTATTCAATCCATTGACCTGGAATTGCGTCGTATGTTTTCCTGCTTTTTCACCACTTAAATCTAAAACTGCTTTAATATTTTCACCATTCTCAGCTTTTAAAACCTGTGATTGAGGACCTGAAATTTCCACATCAACTTTATCAGGCACTTCACTAGCATATAATGATTTATTATTATACTTAACTTGCACCGGAACTTCCTGAATCGTTTCGGAAGACTTTTGGCCTAAGTTATCAGCATTAAATATATTTCCAAACATATTGTTAACTGATAGGAAAAACACAAGGGCTAACACAAGGGCGATTAATCTCAATCCCCATTTACTTTCTAACATATTACTTCACACCTTTCTCATGAAAGTGTGTACCAAACCAATGTTCAGCTAATAATTCTTCAAATGCTTCGTTTGAAATATCTTTTCTTAATTTACCGTCAAAAGTAACAGAAATAGATCCAGTTTCTTCTGAAACGATAACAGTAAAAGCATCTGATACTTCTGATATACCTACTGCAGCTCTATGTCTTGTCCCTAAACTTTTAGCAATTTTAGCGCTATCAGATAACGGCAAATAACTCGCAGCACTAGCAATCTTATTCTCTTGAATTATCATTGCACCATCATGTAATGGTGTGTTTGGTATAAAAACGTTTGTTAATAGTTCTTGTGATATTTCTGAATTCATTGCGATGCCTGTTTCAATATAATCTTGTAACCCTGTTTCATTTTCAAATACAATCAATGCACCTATACGGCGTTTGGCCATATATTGTACTGCCTTTGATACTGAAGATATTAACTTCCCTTCATCACTATTTAAATTCGTTGAATAACGTTTAAATAAGCTACCTCTACCAAGTTGTTCCAAGGCACGGCGAATTTCTGGTTGGAATATCACGATTAGAGCTAATACCCCCCATTGAATAACTAAATCAAAAAGACGGGATGTAGCTGTTAAGTTCAGCATTTTACTCAATTGTTGACCAATTACTATTACAACAATACCTTTTAATAGTTGAATGGCTTTGGTACCTTTAAAAACTGTAATGAGAAGATAAAGTACATACCATACTATGAGTAAGTCGAGTACACTTGCAATTATTTTAACTGTACTCCAGTTATCAAAAAAGTTGGATAATTCCATAACATCTCCTCCGGTTATCTGTTCCCATGTTATATATTATACCAATCATAACACTAACTGTCATATTTAGTATTTAAATTTTTAGCAAAATCAAAAGGAGCGAAACTGAAATCTTATTTTAAACATAAGATTTCATTATCCCGCCCCAACAAAACTGACTGACACAAAACATGAAAAATACTTTCTGATATCAGTCAGCTATTCCAATATTACATTGTAGCTAAGTACTTAGCTTATTTCTCTATGTTATAGACATAATTTCAACTGAATTATAGTAATGTTTCCCCGAAGAAACTACCTACTAAACCTACTGCTTGCTCTGCCGTGTCATTATTATGATCGATTAGTGGATTAACCTCCACTAAATCCATAGAAGTAATGAGATTAGAATTGTGTAACAACTCTAATGCAAAATGACTTTCTCTATACGTTAAACCTCCAAGCACTCTAGTGCCTGTTCCTGGTGTTTCAACAGGATCTAAGGCATCAACATCAAGTGATAGATGAATGCCATCTGTTTTAGGTTTTAAATAAGCTATTGTTTCTTCAATCACTTTTTTAATACCAAATCGGTCAACTTCAGCCATCGTAAATGTTTTAATATTATGTTCTTTTATGTAGCGTCTTTCACCCTCATCTAAATCTCTCATACCAATAAGCACAATATTTTCAGGTTTAACTTTCGGTGAATAATCCGAAATATTAACCAAACGCTCATCACCATCACCTGCAAGCACCCGTAACGGCATGCCATGAATATTTCCTGAAGGTGATTCTTCAGGTACATTTAAGTCACCATGTGCATCATACCAAATAACACCTAAATTCTCATAGTGCTTACTAACACCTGATATAGAACCAATTGCAATTGAATGGTCTCCCCCTAGCACTAATGGAAAATGATTATGTTCAATGCTAGTTGATACAGCATCACTTAACATATTTGATGTTTCTATGATTTCCTCTATATTACGTAAGCCCTCTTGCTCTGAATTAAACTTTTCTAAATCTAATTTAGGTACTGCAATATTACCAGAATCTTTAACAGATAGACCAATTGCTTTAATACGGTCCTCAATTCCAGCATATCGAATCGCATCTGGACCAAGGTTTACCCCTAATTTCCTTTGCCCAAATGTTGCTGGTACTCCAATAATTTCTACTGTTTTATTCATTTTTAAAACCCCTTTGTTGTTATATGTTTCTAGAATAATCTAAAGACATTAACATTTCAAGCGTTGTTAAAACAGCTTTTCTCTTCATTTCTGCCTTTTTACATATAAAATCAATATAATGATTTATCATTCAAAACAAATCCTTTTAGTATCGATTTTTATTATTTTACTAAACAATAAAATGTATAAATAAAAAAAACAAACTTTATTCAAAGTTCTAACTACAATACGGATTTGTACTTCATGCTTATATTATTACTTTATATAAGTGAAATTGAGTAAATAACACAAGTATTTATTTTAAAAGTGAAATATAATTTTATACAAAAAAAGCACTTCTCTTGTGAGAAGTGCTTACTAGTGAGCCATAGTGGGCTCGAACCACTGACCCTCTGATTAAAAGTCAGATGCTCTACCAACTGAGCTAATGGCTCTAATGGCTGGGCTAGCTGGATTCGAACCAGCGCGTGATGGAGTCAAAGTCCATTGCCTTACCGCTTGGCTATAGCCCATAAATGGTGGAGGGGGGCAGATTCGAACTGCCGAACCCGAAGGAGCGGATTTACAGTCCGCCGCGTTTAGCCACTTCGCTACCCCTCCGTACTATTTAATTAAAATGGTGGAGGATGACGGGTTCGAACCGCCGACCCTCTGCTTGTAAGGCAGATGCTCTCCCAGCTGAGCTAATCCTCCAAATATGTAATGACCCCGACGGGACTCGAACCCGTGTTACCGCCGTGAAAGGGCGGTGTCTTAACCGCTTGACCACGGGGCCATATGGCTCCACAGGTAGGACTCGAACCTACGACCGATCGGTTAACAGCCGATAGCTCTACCACTGAGCTACTGTGGAATAATTTAATTGCCTGGCAACGTCCTACTCTTGCGGAACGTAAGTCCGACTACCATCGGCGCTAAAGAGCTTAACTTCTGTGTTCGGCATGGGAACAGGTGTGACCTCTTTGCCATTGTCACCAGACAATGAAATGTATGAAATTATACATTCAAAACTAGATAGTAAGTAAAATATGATTTAACCAAAACAAAACAATTTAAAATTTGATTAAGTCTTCGATCGATTAGTATTCGTCAGCTCCACATATCGCTATGCTTCCACCTCGAACCTATTAACCTCATCATCTTTGAGGGATCTTATAACCGAAGTTGGGAAATCTCATCTTGAGGGGGGCTTCATGCTTAGATGCTTTCAGCACTTATCCCGTCCATACATAGCTACCCAGCGATGCCGTTGGCACGACAACTGGTACACCAGAGGTATGTCCATCCCGGTCCTCTCGTACTAAGGACAGCTCCTCTCAAATTTCCTACGCCCACGACGGATAGGGACCGAACTGTCTCACGACGTTCTGAACCCAGCTCGCGTACCGCTTTAATGGGCGAACAGCCCAACCCTTGGGACCGACTACAGCCCCAGGATGCGATGAGCCGACATCGAGGTGCCAAACCTCCCCGTCGATGTGAACTCTTGGGGGAGATAAGCCTGTTATCCCCGGGGTAGCTTTTATCCGTTGAGCGATGGCCCTTCCATGCGGAACCACCGGATCACTAAGTCCGTCTTTCGACCCTGCTCGACTTGTAAGTCTCGCAGTCAAGCTTCCTTATGCCTTTACACTCTATGAATGATTTCCAACCATTCTGAGGAAACCTTTGAGCGCCTCCGTTACTCTTTAGGAGGCGACCGCCCCAGTCAAACTGCCCATCTGACACTGTCTCCCACCATGATAAATGGTGCGGGTTAGAAATCCAACACAGCGAGGGTAGTATCCCACCAACGCCTCCACGTAAGCTAGCGCTCACGTATCTCAGGCTCCTACCTATCCTGTACAAGCTGTGCCGAATTTCAATATCAGACTACAGTAAAGCTCCACGGGGTCTTTCCGTCCTGTCGCGGGTAACCTGCATCTTCACAGGTACTATGATTTCACCGAGTCTCTCGTTGAGACAGTGCCCAAATCGTTACGCCTTTCGTGCGGGTCGGAACTTACCCGACAAGGAATTTCGCTACCTTAGGACCGTTATAGTTACGGCCGCCGTTTACTGGGGCTTCGATTCGTAGCTTCGCAGAAGCTAACCACTCCTCTTAACCTTCCAGCACCGGGCAGGCGTCAGCCCCTATACATCACCTTACGGTTTAGCAGAGACCTGTGTTTTTGATAAACAGTCGCTTGGGCCTATTCACTGCGGCTCTCCTGGGCGTGAACCCTAAAGAGCACCCCTTCTCCCGAAGTTACGGGGTCATTTTGCCGAGTTCCTTAACGAGAGTTCGCTCGCTCACCTTAGAATTCTCATCTTGACTACCTGTGTCGGTTTGCGGTACGGGCACCACAATTCTAGCTAGAGGCTTTTCTCGGCAGTGTGAAATCAACGACTCGAGGAAACAATTTCCTCTCCCCATCACAGCTTGACCTTAAGAGTGCCGGATTTGCCTAACACTCAGTCTTACTGCTTGGACGTACAATCCAATAGTACGCTTCGCCTATCCTACTGCGTCCCCCCATCGCTTAAAACGAATTATGGTGGTACAGGAATATCAACCTGTTATCCATCGCCTACGCCTATCGGCCTCAGCTTAGGACCCGACTAACCCAGAGCGGACGAGCCTTCCTCTGGAAACCTTAGTCAATCGGTGGACGGGATTCTCACCCGTCTTTCGCTACTCACACCGGCATTCTCACTTCTAAGCGCTCCACATGTCCTTGCGATCATGCTTCAACGCCCTTAGAACGCTCTCCTACCATTGTCCTTACGGACAATCCACAGCTTCGGTAATATGTTTAGCCCCGGTACATTTTCGGCGCAGTGTCACTCGACTAGTGAGCTATTACGCACTCTTTAAATGATGGCTGCTTCTAAGCCAACATCCTAGTTGTCTGGGCAACGCCACATCCTTTTCCACTTAACATATATTTTGGGACCTTAGCTGGTGGTCTGGGCTGTTTCCCTTTCGAACACGGACCTTATCACCCGCGTTCTAACTCCCAAGTTAAATTGATTGGCATTCGGAGTTTGTCTGAATTCGGTAACCCGATAAGGGCCCCTCGTCCAAACAGTGCTCTACCTCCAATAATCATCACTTGAGGCTAGCCCTAAAGCTATTTCGGAGAGAACCAGCTATCTCCAGGTTCGATTGGAATTTCTCCGCTACCCACAACTCATCCGCTCACTTTTCAACGTAAGTCGGTTCGGTCCTCCATTCAGTGTTACCTGAACTTCAACCTGGTCATGGGTAGATCACCTGGTTTCGGGTCTACGACCAAATACTCAACGCCCTATTCAGACTCGCTTTCGCTACGGCTCCACATTCACTGCTTAACCTTGCATCAAATCGTAACTCGCCGGTTCATTCTACAAAAGGCACGCCATCACCCATTAACGGGCTCTGACTACTTGTAAGCACACGGTTTCAAGTTCTATTTCACTCCCCTTCCGGGGTACTTTTCACCTTTCCCTCACGGTACTGGTTCACTATCGGTCACTAGAGAGTATTTAGCCTTGGGAGATGGTCCTCCCGGATTCCGACGGAATTTCTCGTGTTCCGTCGTACTCAGGATCCACTCAAGAGTGAATAAACTTTCGACTACAGGATTATTACCTTCTTTGATTCATCTTTCCAGATGATTCGTCTAGTTTATTCTTTTGTAACTCCGTATAGAGTGTCCTACAACCCCAACAAGCAAGCTCGTTGGTTTGGGCTCTTCCCGTTTCGCTCGCCGCTACTCAGGGAATCGATTTTTCTTTCTCTTCCTGCGGGTACTAAGATGTTTCAGTTCTCCGCGTCTACCTTCAGATATGCTATGTATTCACATATCGATAACATGACATAACTCATGCTGGGTTTCCCCATTCGGAAATCTCTGGATCAAAGCTTACTTACAGCTCCCCAAAGCATATCGTCGTTAGTAACGTCCTTCATCGGCTTCTAGTGCCAAGGCATCCACCGTGCGCCCTTAATAACTTAATCTTTTTTGACTTTCAACACGAACAAGTCGGTTGAAAACCCAAAATGTTATTAATCTGTGAGTGTTCTTTCGAACACTAGCGATTATTTCTTTTTGAATTCAAAGCTTGTTAAAAAACTCTAATTCACTCGGTTTTGCTTGGTAAAATCATAAATTTTACTTACTTATCTAGTTTTCAATGTACAAAATAATGCAATGAATACTCCAATGAGCACTCAAAACTGAATACAATATGTCAATGTTATTCCTATTTCATCTTCGTAAGAAGATGTTTCCGAATATATCCTTAGAAAGGAGGTGATCCAGCCGCACCTTCCGATACGGCTACCTTGTTACGACTTCACCCCAATCATTTGTCCCACCTTCGACGGCTAGCTCCATAAATGGTTACTCCACCGGCTTCGGGTGTTACAAACTCTCGTGGTGTGACGGGCGGTGTGTACAAGACCCGGGAACGTATTCACCGTAGCATGCTGATCTACGATTACTAGCGATTCCAGCTTCATGTAGTCGAGTTGCAGACTACAATCCGAACTGAGAACAACTTTATGGGATTTGCATGACCTCGCGGTTTAGCTGCCCTTTGTATTGTCCATTGTAGCACGTGTGTAGCCCAAATCATAAGGGGCATGATGATTTGACGTCATCCCCACCTTCCTCCGGTTTATCACCGGCAGTCAACCTAGAGTGCCCAACTTAATGATGGCAACTAAGCTTAAGGGTTGCGCTCGTTGCGGGACTTAACCCAACATCTCACGACACGAGCTGACGACAACCATGCACCACCTGTCACTTTGTCCCCCGAAGGGGAAGGCTCTATCTCTAGAGTTTTCAAAGGATGTCAAGATTTGGTAAGGTTCTTCGCGTTGCTTCGAATTAAACCACATGCTCCACCGCTTGTGCGGGTCCCCGTCAATTCCTTTGAGTTTCAACCTTGCGGTCGTACTCCCCAGGCGGAGTGCTTAATGCGTTAGCTGCAGCACTAAGGGGCGGAAACCCCCTAACACTTAGCACTCATCGTTTACGGCGTGGACTACCAGGGTATCTAATCCTGTTTGATCCCCACGCTTTCGCACATCAGCGTCAGTTACAGACCAGAAAGTCGCCTTCGCCACTGGTGTTCCTCCATATCTCTGCGCATTTCACCGCTACACATGGAATTCCACTTTCCTCTTCTGCACTCAAGTTTCCCAGTTTCCAATGACCCTCCACGGTTGAGCCGTGGGCTTTCACATCAGACTTAAGAAACCGCCTACGCGCGCTTTACGCCCAATAATTCCGGATAACGCTTGCCACCTACGTATTACCGCGGCTGCTGGCACGTAGTTAGCCGTGGCTTTCTGATTAGGTACCGTCAAGACGTGCACAGTTACTTACACATTTGTTCTTCCCTAATAACAGAGTTTTACGAGCCGAAACCCTTCATCACTCACGCGGCGTTGCTCCGTCAGGCTTTCGCCCATTGCGGAAGATTCCCTACTGCTGCCTCCCGTAGGAGTCTGGACCGTGTCTCAGTTCCAGTGTGGCCGATCACCCTCTCAGGTCGGCTACGTATCGTCGCCTTGGTAAGCCGTTACCTTACCAACTAGCTAATACGGCGCGGGTCCATCTATAAGTGATAGCAAAACCATCTTTCACTTTAGAACCATGCGGTTCCAAATGTTATCCGGTATTAGCTCCGGTTTCCCGAAGTTATCCCAGTCTTATAGGTAGGTTACCCACGTGTTACTCACCCGTCCGCCGCTAACGTCAAAGGAGCAAGCTCCTTATCTGTTCGCTCGACTTGCATGTATTAGGCACGCCGCCAGCGTTCATCCTGAGCCAGGATCAAACTCTCCATAAATGAATTATGATGTTTGATTAGCTCATAAAATACTAATTTGTGTTATCTCTAACACTTGCTTTGAACCAACAATTTAATGTTGTGTTCGGAATTAACGTTGACATATTGCAATTCAGTTTTCAATGTTCATTTCTTCATTTAATTAATAGTTGCTTTACAATGTTAACATCTTGTTTAATGTTTTGTCAACAAGAAAATATTATTTTTTAATAATCAATTAACATTACTGTAACAATATTAAATTATTATTCTTATTAATGCAAGTATATTTTTTACACTTTTTATAATTAATTTAAATAATTTGTTTGCCGTTTTTGACGACTTTTATATAATATCAATTCTGTCTAGAAAAGTCAACAACAATTTCAAACTAATTATTTTTTGAATTCACGCTTGTGTAATCAAATGTTTGCCACAAGAAACAATTCTACCATCATTCAGAAAAAAAGCAATAGAAAAGTGGATAGAATTTAAATTAAATTCTATCCACTACTAAAAACCACTTATTTACTAGTCTTTTTAATAATTTGTTGCGCCATCGATTGGTATATTTCTCCAAGCCTATCATCAGTTTGATATATGGAAGGTGCAAAGTCTTTAGGGTTCCATGATGGTTGTTCTAGTGGAAGATGTCCTAATAAATCAGTTTGGAGTTCTTCAGCAAGTTTCTCCCCTCCACCAGTACCAAATACATATTCTTTATTCCCAGTTTCTTTACTTTGGAAATAAGACATATTTTCAATTACACCTAGAATAGAATGTTCAGTATGCTTTGCCATTGCTCCAGCCCTTGCAGCAACAAACGCTGCTGTTGGATGCGGTGTAGTCACAATAATTTCTTTACTTGAAGGTAACATAGTATGAACGTCTAATGCGATGTCTCCCGTACCAGGAGGTAAATCTAGAATAAGATAATCTAAATCTCCCCATCTTACTTCAACGAAAAAGTTTGTGAGCATTTTGCCGAGCATTGGACCTCTCCATATGACTGGTGCGTTTTCTTCAACAAAGAATGCCATAGATATTACTTTAACTCCATGACGTTCAACTGGTATGATTTCTTTTCCTTGAACACCTGGTTTCTCATCAATCCCCATCATATCAGGAACACTAAAACCGTAAATGTCAGCGTCTACAAGTCCAACTTTTTTACCTTCTCTTGCTAAAGATACTGCTAAGTTGACTGCTACCGTCGATTTACCAACGCCACCTTTACCTGAGGCAATAGCGATAAATTCAACCGGATTATCTTTTGAAAGCAAACCTTCTATTGTTTGATTTTGTTCTTCCCCTGAGCCACGGTATTGTTCTACAACATCTGATGGTAATTCTTCAAATCGAATGCCAACTGTATTCGCACCATTTTCTTTAAGCACTTCTACAATTGCCATTTGTAAGTCTAGTTGTGGTTGGCCACCTAATTGAGCCATTGCTACTTTAACACTTACATGTTCTTTTTCTTCTTTAATACTTACTTCGATAATTCCATCTGTTTCTTTTAATGGTACATCAATTATTGGATCCTTTAATTCTCCAACAAGCTCTTTAACTTGCTCTATCGTTAACACAAAGCGTCCCCCTCTTATTTCATTATCATTTATATTCTAACAAATAAACTTTGACTATGCTTTAAATTGTTTATACTTAGTATAAATTTAATACAAAGAATAAAAAAGCAGTTAGCTCAAATTATTCTTACATATAAGAATAATGAACTAACTACTTTGATTTAGTATTTCTTATATCCACCAACAATTTTATTTATATTTACTCGGCAAATGTTTTTCCCCTTGTGTATATCACAAAAATACTATTTGTGCTTATCATTAAGATTTTTGCTATCTGGATAAAAGATTTCCTTACATATAAACAAAATGCCAATGATTAGGACAATCACCCAGAAATCAATATTGATATATGCATAATGAATATGCACTATAAAATAAAATAGTAAGGTCGTTACCGTAAAAGTAATCAAATGGTATGTTGTTCCTTGAAAATACGGATTTTCAGGTATTTTTTTCCTAAAGTAATCCATTAAATTTTCTATAGTAAATAAATTAAAATAACCTAATACGATATAACTACCATAGTAAATTAAATTATCGTAAAAACTTTTATTATAACCAAAGTACGCCAAATGAAAATATATTAAAATCCTACTTAACCCATATAAACCAAAACCTAGAAATGTTAAGAAGATGGCGCCAGATATTATAAATACAGAAAGTACAATAAGCGTTGTAAATAAATATCTAATATATTTCATTGCTTACTGTCCTCCCTTTCTCGATTTATCTACAATATGTGTAAATGGTATACTCCCATTCATTATTTATATTATCATTATACCCATCTTGTACAAAACATATCTTAAGTAGTAACTTTCACATAATATCAAAATTAGCTAAATGTATATACATTGTTACTCAGTTGATACTGTTTTCTCTTTAAATGCGAATAACCATAATAAAATGAGCGTGACAAGTATTAGCAAACTTAAAATAATGACGTTGTGTATGTGAACGCTAATAAAAGTAAACGATAAGGCATACACGTATCCCATAATTGTAGATCCTATAGAATTTCCTAAGCTTTTCGTTAATGTATAGAGCGACATCATACGTTTCATATTTGCTGGCGATGTTTCCTCTTGGGTAATCACACTATCTTTAGTATAAACGGTCCCGAAACTAACACCAGCTAATAATAAGCTCAATCCGATAAAAATTGGGGATTCTGTTCCAATAAATACTAATATCCCACAAATTATCAATGATGTAAACGCACTGATGTATAATGCTTTTCTCGACATTTTCGCTTCTATTTTATCCAGTGAGAAATTTAAAATTAGCCATGCAAATGAAATCGGGAAAATAACAAATCCACTTTGCAACGGTGATAAACCAATATCTTCTTGTAAATAGATTGGCATATATAAATTGTATCCCATCAATATAATTGCATAAGCAAAATCAGTAAAGAATATTAAAACAATCATTTTATTAAATTCGTTAACTGGTACAAATGGTGCTTTTACTCTCTTCTGATTTTTAAATAGTCCGATTGCTACTACTATTGCTATAATCATTGAACCTATATTTAAATATAGGTTTGACTTATTCATAACTGTAAAGATTATGAAAAATACAAAAACATAAAATAAAGTTAAGCCTTTTATATCTAACTTATTTTTAGCTGTTGTGCTTTCATTTTCAAAATGAAAAGTAAATATAACAAGTATCATTGCTATTATTGCAATAGGAATATTTACAAAAAATAACCAATGCCAAGTTGCGAATTCTAAAATCCCTCCCCCTAACACTGGACCAATAATACTTGAAATCCCCCAAACGCTTCCTACCGTACCCATAATTTTATAACGTAATGGAATTTCAAAGGCTAACTTTGGCACGATTTGACTTAATGCCATCATAACTCCAGCACCTAATCCTTGAATAAAACGAGACACAATTAACAAAGTGAAAGTGTCACTTAGTCCAGATAACAAACTTCCTACTGTGAATAATAAAAGTCCTAATAAAGTTATGTAAATAATTTTTGTGCGTTCTAACAATTCACCTACAATTGGGTTGGCAATAACTATAGCAATAAAATAAACTGCAAATATGAGTGAAATGGATGATTCTACACTCAAATCCGTTTTAATTGTTGGTAAAGCTAAAGAAACTATGGATGTTTCAATTGCAGACATAAACATTATTAAAATAAGTGCAACTACAACGCCTAATGATTTTATATTCATGTATTATTCTCAACTCTCTTACCTTCTTAAAATTTATATTTATTTCTACTTAATCATTATTTATTTCTAAGTTCAATATCTTTGCTTTATTTTATTTTAAACAAACTTTTATGCCTCACGCCAATTAATACTACTATTACATTTTTGTTTAATTACATAATTAATTATTTGTTAAAATGGCTAAATACACAGAAATGGGAGTGGGACAGAAATCAAATTTTCTAACATAGATTTCGTAGTCCCACCCCGGCAATAGTGACTAGCATTGAAAAAAGCTTGATATAAGCGTATTTTCAATTCAGTCACTTACTGCCAAATTGAAAAAGAGCCTGAGACATCTATTTATGTCCCAGGCTCATATAAAGCTACATAAAATATATAATTGCTATAAAATGGAATACTGAAGCAATCACAATAAAGAAATGCCAAATCATATGAAAATATGGTCTATCCTTTTGTGCGTAAAACCAAGCACCTATTGTGTATGCAATACCACCA
The DNA here is from genome assembly GCF_054031535.1 of Staphylococcus sp. mip270_02. Taxonomy (NCBI): domain Bacteria; kingdom Bacillati; phylum Bacillota; class Bacilli; order Caryophanales; family Staphylococcaceae; genus Staphylococcus; species Staphylococcus sp. mip270_02. The sequence goes on along the minus strand of NZ_CM132934.1, from coordinate 1,206,406 downwards.
AAAAGTATAAATAGCATAAATGTAATGGATGTATCAAAAATAATTTTAGGCAAGAACAATACGCCAATCCACCCCATTACAAGATACATAATTAAACTTAATTTATGATTAACATTTTTAGCTAGTGATTTGTATAAAATGCCCCAAATCGTTATTCCCCACAGTACAATCATTGCTGACCAACCAATCCATCCCCCAACTAAAGCTAAACAAATTGGAGTATATGTACCAGCGATTGCAACATAAATCATGCTATGGTCAATTATGCGCAAAATGAATTTATGTGATGATTTATTTGGCATCGAATGATAAACCGTTGATGAAATAAACATTAAAAATATACTTATAACATAAACGGAAACACTAAAAGCACCCATTATACCAAAGTTTAAAAAACTTAAGATGGCAGCATAAGGTAGCGCACATAACGCTATAAAAGCTGCTACACCGTGGGATACTGCATTGCCTATTTCTTCACCGAATGTTAATGGTACAATATCTTTAAATGTTTTAACTACTTTATTATCATCAGCTTTTATTGATTGAGACAACGATGTAACCACCTTTTTTATATCATATTCATACGTTTTAAATCTGCTCTAGCTGTTTCAACACTATCTTTACCTTCTTTATTTTTGAGAGGTGAAAATTCTTCATCCCTCGGAACTTGTAAAGTAATAAAGCTATTTGCATATTGGAATATATCAAAATAAAACAATTCAAATTTCAAAGTTGATTGCTCAATCACACCAAAGTCCTCGTCTAATTGTTTTAATTTTTTGATTGCTAAATGGTATGGCAACTCATTGTCAACAACATTACTAATAAATAAGAGTTTGAAAGAATGAATTCCTATATTAGCATTATTAAATTCATTTGCTACATCTGGACTTAGTTCTGAATATTCAAGTACCGTATCTTTATGTTTTGTATGAACTAAACGGCCAACGCTTTCGCCATCTTTAGGTTGTATAGATTTTGTAGTAATATCCATACTATTTTGGAATGTATATCCAGCAAATAATGGATCAAGTACTTTAACTAGTACATTATCGATGTTATTTAAGAAAATATATTCGACACCATTATCTAACATTTCTTGTAAATATCCAGCTTTTTTAAGTGCTTTAAACACACCACCATTACCATTTGGTGTTTCTAAAATATTATTATCTACATCTAATACTAATTTACCTTCTTCAGATAAAGCTACAATATTATCTTGCATAAAGAAATGCACATGTGCTTTATCATAACCAAAGTAATTATTTGATTCGAAGAATAACTGTGTTTCTTGATCATTCACTTTACTAGTCATGATATACCAATCAACGAATTCGCCAGTTTGCTCTTTTAATGCTAATAATTGTTTAGCCTGAATCTCAAACAAACTTACGCCTTCAATTTCGAAAGAACCTTTAGGACCCTTATATCCTAATCGAGTACCTTGCCCGCCGGCCATAAGTAGTACTGCAAATTTACCTTTACGAATAGCTTCAAGTCCAACTTTTTCATATTGCTCGATCTCTTCATCTGTAAATTCATTTTTTATATCATACTTTACTTCATTAATAGAAGTAACATCATTAATTTCTTTTTTATTTACATATAAATCCTCGTATAAATCTTGAATATCCGTTAAATTTAGTGCATCTAGTTTTTCAGATAGTTGCTCTCTCTCATTTGTGCTCATCAATTTTTCAAACTCAATGAGATGGTCTTGATTAAACTTTTCTAAAGCTTTCTTATCTAGCATGCTCTCTCTCCTTAATATCCAAATATTTAAATAAAAAATATATCTTATTTGCATTACGGATATATAATTTCACTATATGTACTTTATATTATTATGATGCTCAGTACAACCATAATCATAACCAATTCAATAATAACTTATGTATAGAGGGTTGAAAAATTACATAAATTGCTCCAATCGATAACGCACTGGCTAAAGACAAGTCAACTAAACCGCCTGTTTTAAAAACCACTGGGAATTTCACACTTATTGGAACAGGATAAAATAATTTAACACCTCTTGGGGTTAACATATCTAGTATAACATGCGAAAGCAAACCAAGAACAATACTACTCAAATAATAGTTGGGGGTTTGAATCAAATACAATAAAAAGATAATAATACCTATAAATAAAAGTGAATGTGTAAATGTCCTGTGTCCAAATAGCATTCTAATTAAGTAACTAATAAGTTTAAATCGTCTACCAATTTTACTTTGTGCGTGACAAATATCAGGTATTAAACTCGAAATAACTGCAAGCGTTATAACTGTAACAGATGTAAACAAATCAGTATGAAAATATTCTAATGTTAAAGCTCCGACTAATAAGCCGCATGATGCATGGGTTTTACCTGTCATTTTCACTACTCCTTATCGGATTACATTTTAGCACATTTAAGCGTTAAATGCGAACATACTTTCGTTAAAAACATGAGTATAACCTATTTTTAAAAAGTATCACACAATCACTTGAAAACGTTTGCAGTTTATTGTATGCTATAGCTATAAATTAATTAAAGGATGTGTTCGATATATGGCAATGACAGTAAAAAAAGATAACAGTGAAGTAAGAATTCAATGGAGAGTTGCAGATATTAAGATTCCAACAAATGAAATTAAAAATATTTCACAGGACCAAAATATTCATGAAGTTCCTAAACTTGATAGAAATAAAGTTTCAAGAATTGGATCTACTTTTGGAAAAACAAACCGTGTTATCATCGACACTGATGACCATGAATACATTATATACACTCAAAATGATCAAAAAGTTTATAACGAATTAACTAAATAATTAATTATAAACTAGCTTACATCAATAACCAAAACAACAATTTTCACATTAAAATATAGACAACCCCTACGCATTAAATTGTGTAGGGGTTTTATTGCTATTTATGTTATCAATTTTTCAAAATAATGTTATCCTTCCAGACCATTATAAGTCCTTTCACTAGCCAAATTACTTTTTTAAGATAAATGTCAACGCAAATTAACGTGGTACCCATAGAAACTTTACCAAGTTCACTATATTTCATTAATTTCATAATCTGTCGCCAAACCTCTTTTCTACTGTTTAACTTCACATTTATTTTGGTTTTTATTGTACCAGCGAATCTTAAACTTCTGTGATATATTAATTCTCATTTGTATTAACTTTAATATGCTTAGCTTTATAACCTATTCCTACGGTAAGCAAGTTAACCTAATCAGACAGAATAGGGCAGCGCTCTCATAAAGCGTTCATAAAAAAACTGCTAACAAAGTCTAAGGCTTTGTTAGCAGTTTAATCAAATACAATCATTATATTTGATTTGTCTATATTTAATACAAACAATTTTTATAACTTACTTAAAAATAAAACAATCAGTTTTATTTCGTATCCTTGAACAAAAGAATTGAAATTCAAATAAAAATATCGTTTGAAAGTTCATTTCGTTGGCTAGATAAACCTATATCTTAACAAATCAACTTTTTAATCATATAAATCTTATATTTATAATCCTGATATGCACACATATACTTTACATGTCTCAGCAACATTTTATTTTATACATTCTTACTAACCTAAGTAAAAGCTACATTAGTTAAAATGAACTCCCCTTTTATTTAGTTCAATTTTCATATTGCTAAAGTTGGTGGTAACTTTGAAAAACCTCTAGTAAGACAAATTAGGTATATAAAACCAATACTCGTCCATACAGTACCTAATATTAATGCATGTTTATCTAAACTTATAAATAAACATATATCTAAAATCATTCCTATTAATGGTATAGTGAAATAAGTAATCCTCTTCATTCCTTGTCTTTGCTTCAATTTGACAAAATAAAAAACAATAACTGATAAGTTAACAAACGCAAATGAAATAAATGCACCAAAATTTATAAATGAAGTTGAAGTACTTACATTCATAAAGATACCAATCACACCTATAATGCCTATAAACATTAAATTGAAAATTGGTGTTTGCCTTTTCTTTTCAATATAACCAAAAATTTTTTTGCTGAGTACGCCATCACGCCCCATAGCATAAAGAAGTCTTGCTCCGCTAGTTTGTGCTGATAATCCTGAAGCTAATTGTGCTAATATTAAACCGCTTAAAAATAATGAAGATAGTAAGTTACCGCCTACAATTTTAGCTATTTCAAAAGCAGCAGAATCAGTATTGTTAATAACATTAAAATTCGGAAGTGTGATTGAAAGTATATATGCAACAGTAACAAATAGAAAACCACCTACAATAGTAATAATCATAATTGCCTTAGGAATAGTTTTTGTAGGATTTTGGGTTTCTTCAGCCAATGTAGTAACAGCATCAAACCCTAAGAATGAATAACATGCAATGGCCGCTCCTGCCAATATTGGGGAAATATGGTTATCCGTTATGTTAAAAATACGGCTACTTAAAATCCCTCCTTCCCCCATTCCATGTGTTACATGCCAAATACATAAAATAATAAAAATTGATATCACTAATAATTGAAAAATCATAATTAATAAACTCGTGGATGTAGTTGAATTAATTCCTATAATATTAATTAATGTCGTCATTATTATAAATATAATTATCCATGCCCAACTTGGTATGATTGGAAAAGCAGTTGACAAATATTCTGCTCCAATAAGCCATATAACTAATGGTAAAAATAAATAATCTAATAATATTGTCCAACCTATCATAAATCCCATAGATGGATGGAGACTTTTAGAAACAAAAGTATAAGCAGAGCCAGCAGAAGGAAAAGCTTTTGCCATTAAACCATAACTATAAGCTGTGAATAGCATTGCAATAGTAGCAAATAAATATGCATAAGGAACATAACCATTTGTAACTTCGTACAGTGTGCCATAAGTACCAAAAACAATCATTGGTGCCATATAAGCTAATCCGAACATAACAACTTGATATAAAGTTAGAGATTTTTTTAGTTTTGTCTGAACCATGTTATCTGCCCTCCTTAAATGCATCATTTAGTTTTTGATACATATTTGGATGGATTTGATTAACATAGTCTAAGCTCAAATCCTTATCTAAATCATTTTTTAAAGTAACATTTGCATTCTGTGTTGTTTGGCCATCTTTTAAATATAATAAATTTTCACCTTTATGATTCACTATACTGCTATGTCCAAAGAAATGGTGTGGTTCGTTTATTCCATATTGATTAGCAATTGCTATTGGCAATTCATTTTCCAATGCTCTGCTTGCTAAATATATATCTTGATAAAACTCATAAGGCGACATATTGGCCGTCGAAATCAAAATTATTTCTGAGCCTTTCAACTTCAATAATCGTGCTACCTCTGGAAATTCCAAATCATAGCATATCATGAGACCGACTTTACCAAATCTGGTATTTATAACTGGAAAATCGTTACCTTTATCAAAAATAAGTTGTTCATCCGCAAATAAATGTGTTTTACGATATTTTGCTATAATCCCTCTCGTAGCATCTATATAAGTAGTTGCTATATAGTATTTGTCTTTTTCAATTTCTGGAAATGAAATCACTGCATCAATATTATAATTTTTACAGGTTTTCACAATACTTGTTAAAAATTCACTACTGTCTGACATGGCTACTTTTTTTAATAAGTCACTATTTTGTATATAACCCGATATAGCTAATTCAGGAAAAAGTACTAAGTCTACATTCTTTTGGCTTTCATCTATCAATGTACGGCAAATATAATCTGTATTAATTTCAATTCTACCTAACATTGGTTCCATTTGTGCGATTGAAATCTTCATAAACATACCCCTTTGTTTACTCATTTATTAAATCTTTAGCTAGAATGAATAACTACTATATTCAATTTTCTGAATTTTACTATAATTATTGGATGTTTAAAAGCACCAGTTTTTCTATTTTCATGGTACCAATATTTTAATTATAATTTAATCTTATTGTCTAAATAAGCATTATATACTCTAAGCTATTAATTAATAAGAGTTCTCAATTATATTAATAAATTATCAATGGTATACTGTTCATATATTATAGAAAGAAGGTGCGTTTCATGTATGTAGTTACGAACAGAATTGATGTAAAAAAAGGATTTGCTGAAAAAATGGCTCCAAAATTTACTCAGGGCGGGAAAATACAAGAACTAGACGGCTTTCATAAAGTAGAAGTTTGGTTAATTGATGATGAGGAAGATTACGATCAAATGTATATCAATACATGGTGGGAAACTGAAAATGATTTTAAAGCATGGCTTCAAAGCGATGCTTTTAAGGAAGCTCATGAAGGAAAATCAAAATCTAGCAGTGAAGAATCACCTGTCTTAGGTAATAAAGTTGTCAAAGCAAATGTAATATCAGTACTTAGTAATTAATAATTATCATTCAACTGATTATAATTGTTATATCGTATAAATAAAAGGAAGCGCCATGGACAAGTAAATGTCTATGACGCTTCTTTTTGCTTTCAACTAAGTAGAGTTTACTAGATTTTTAGATTTAATTTTCTACATCCTATATTTTAATTGAAATATAAGTGAGCCATTAACGCTATAATAGGTAACGCTATAATTGTTCTTATTAAGAATATGATAAAGAGTTTAAAGATACTTACTGGTATTTTAGAACCTAAGATTACTCCACCAACTTCTGATAAGTAAATCAATTGTGTAATGCTCAATGCACCAACAACAAATAATGTAATATCGTTACCAACACCTTCAATTAAAATTGATGGTAAGAACATATCGGCAAATCCAATTAATACTGTTTCTGATGCTTGAGCTGCTTCAGGTATTTGTAGCAATTCTAAATATGGAACGAATGGTTTCCCGATAATTGCAAATAATGGCGTATAGGTTGCTATAATGGTTGCAAGCGTACCTACACTCATCACTACCGGTAAAATTACAAACCACATATCTATCACAGTCTTAAAACCTGATTTGAAAAATGATTTAACTCCTGGTGCGTTGATACCTGTTTCAGTCGCCATATCAAAACCATGGCCGAGAGCAGTTTTATTATCAGGTAACTTTTCAGTTCTCATTTCTTCAGACACTTCTTTTGAGTATTCATCTTTAATAGATCTAAGCGGCCAAATTCTTGGCAATATAAATGCACATACTAAACAAGAAATGATTACAGTTAAATAAAAATAGAAGAAATGATTTTGCATATGTACAGTTTCGGCAACAACAATGGCAAATGTTAGTGAAACAACACTAAACGTAGTAGCAATAACTGTCGCTTCTCTTCTAGAATAAAATCCTTCTTGATATTGTCTGCTAGTGATTAAAACCCCTACTGTTCCATCACCAATGAATGATGCTAGATTATCAACAGTTGACCGTCCAGGTAATGTAAATAAAGGTCTCATTATCGGTCTGAAGATTGGTCCTAATAATTCTAATAATCCGTATTCCATAAGTAATGGTAAAAATAACGCTGCAAAGAAGAAGACAGTTACTAATGTAGGTAATAGACTTTCAAATACAAGTCCACCCGTGTCTTCGGAATAAATAACGCTAGTACCTACTTTTAAATATGTCATCCAAACAAACACTACTGCTAATATTCTTAAAATCAACCAGACAAACTTTACATTAAATGCATTGTTCATTAGACCTTCTGGCTTAAATTTATTTTTCAATACTGTCGAACATAAAATAGATAAAATACCTGATATCGTAATGATTATTACAATAACCAATGGCATAGCATTTCCAATTAAATCTTTTAGTAATCCTGCTAAAAATGCAACAGGGAGTGTTGTTTGTTTTTCACCATCTTCTGTCACTGTAATTGGTACTAAGAATAAAATGATACCAATTAATGACATGATAATGAATTTAAGCTGCCCACGTGTGCGCTGTGATTTATTATACTGAGTCACTACATTCACCCCTTAGGTGTATTATTTGATATATACTTAAAAAAACAACACCAATAATTATAACGTATGATGTATAAATATGTAAATCTATAAATTGTGTCTATTTGTTGTTATTTTTGTATAAAAAAGTAGAGTTAATCCTAATATTTAGAATTAACTCTACTTTAAATGAAAGCGTTTACTTTTGCAATTTATTATTAAATTTTTCTCAATAAGAATAAAAAATAAGGTACACCGACGATTGCAACAACAACACCAACAGGAATATCGATAGGTGGATGTATTCCTCGCGCTAAACAATCACTTATTGATAATATTAACGCTCCTATCAATCCTGACATAATAGTAATGTGTACGTGTTTATGTCCAACAATTCTTCTGGCTATATGTGGAGAGATAAGTCCTAAAAAGCTCAATCCGCCCACTACTGAAATAGATGCACCTGCTAAAATAACAGCTAATAGTAACAATATCATTTTAATTTTTTTCACTTTTGTACCTAATGCAATTGCAATATCATCACCTAAAGTTAAAATATCGAGCTGATGACAGTAATAAAAGATAATCGGTAACGCAACGATGAACCAAGGTAAAATAACCAAAACGTTCGACATACTATGGCCATACAAACTACCTGTTAACCACACTAATGCTGTATTGGCATCTTGCGGATTACGTATTAATAAATATTGCACTACCGCTGTACAAATTGCACCTATTGCTAAACCTATCAATGCTAACTTAGACCCTTTGACATTAAATTTTGCAATTAGTAATGTCAAAATCAAACTTACACATAAGGCACCCGCAAATGATCCAAACGGTAAAATGAAGAGAGGCGCAGAAGGGAATAGCATAATTATAGAGACTGCTGATAAACTTGCACCTTTAGTTATACCAATAACATCTGGCGAGGCAAGTGCATTTCTTACTACGCCTTGAATAAGTGCACCAGAAATCGCAAGGCTACTCCCAACAATAATTGCGAGAATCATCCTTGGTATACGGTATTCATTTAATATAAAGTTATCTTGTGCAAATAAACTTTTAACCGCTTCAACTGGATTAATCCAAACTGCTCCGATAGACAATGATGCAACTGCTGAGATTATAATTAATATTACAACGATACCATAACGAAAAGTTAATCTCCCGATCATAGTCTATCAACTCCTCTAACTGTAATAAATAGAAAGTATACCGCTCCTACAAATGAGGTAACAATTCCTACAGGCGATTCAAACGGAAATGCTATTAAACGGCTTAAGACATCAGATAACAATAATAAATCTGCACCGATAATCATCGTCAACGGTACCATTAGCCTGTAATCTGTTCGAATATAATGTTTTACAATATGTGGCACAATTAGTCCTACAAAACCAATTGGTCCTGCTATTGAAACGGATGCACCTGCTAAAACAATGACAAGTAGTCCAACAGTAATTCGTACAACTTTGACATTTTGCCCTAGCGATGTTGCTAAATCTTCACCTAATTCCATAATAGTTAATTGCTTAGATATAAAAATTGCTCCAATGAAAGCCATTACTATCCAAGGAAATACACCAATGACTTGCGGCCATTGAATACTTGATAAAGAACCTACTAACCAAAACATTACAGTTGAAGTTGCATCTTCGTTTAGCAATATAATTCCTTGGGTCATACTAGAAAAGAATAAATGAATAGCCATACCGGCTAATGCTAGCTTTATAGGAGTCATTCCTTTAGTCGAACCTGATAGTGTATACACTGTCAATCCGCCGATAAATGCACCAATAAAAGCTAATATCGTTGAATACACAGTTAAAGCTGGTACAATCATTGAAATAAATACAATTACAAATGAAGCTCCTGAATTAACACCAAATATTTGTGGTGATGCCAAAGGATTACGCGTCATCGCTTGCATTAGCAAACCCGAAACGCCAAGTGCGGCCCCTATTAAAAGGCCAGCAAACATTCTTGGCATACGGACGTTATGTATCAAAAATGTCTCTTTTGTATCAATATGTTTTACACTGTAATCTATAAAATCTTGAAAAGTAATTTGTGAAGCTCCAACACTAAGATTGAAGTATATAATGACAAAAAGCGCACATACACTCACAATAAATGTGAGTGCAGTACGTTTTTGAGTTTTCTTTTCATTTGATTTAGTTGGGTTAACACTATGCGATTTAATCATTACCGTTCATCCTACTTTTGTTGTGAGTCTTTTTGCTCATTTTTAGAAATTTCAGCAAGTTGTTTTGCAATTTCTTCGGAAGATATAATACCTCTTGCACGTGCCCATGTATTTCTATCCACTACAGATACGCGATTATTTTTAACCGCATCTAAATCTTGCCAAACTGGATCCTCTTCTTGTTTTTTAAGGTTTGGATCATTTTCACCTTTATCAGCCATAATAAACATACGACCAGGGTTAATATCAGAAAGTACTTCTGGATTTAATTGTAAGTAAGGCCCTTTTAGATATTTAGATAAGTTATCAGTTTTCGTTTTATTTAACGCATTATCAAAACCTAACTCTTTTAAAAGCTCTCCAACATATGTATTTTCAGGATGTGCTAATAGGCCAGATTTTGCAACTACTGATGCTAATACAGGTTGTGATTTATCCATTGTAATTTCTTTACTGTACTTATCCATTAGCTCATTATGCTCTTTTAATCTATCTTTACCTTTATCTTCTTTACCTATTGCTTTTGCAATTGTTTTAAATGCTTCTAAGTTGTCTTTATAATCACTATCAAAGCTAGGAAGCATAATTGTTGGTGCAATTTTTTCTAAATCTTTTTGGATGCCTTTATGTCTATTGCTGTCTGCGATAATAACATCTGGTTTTTGGTTACTTATTTCTTCTAAGTTAGGTTGCTTACGTGCACCTACTGATTTATAATCCCCAATTTTTTCGCGAATAGGTTTAAGGATTCTATCTTTTTTACCATCATCTGCAACGCCGACTGGCTTAACATCTAATGCTGCAAGTGCATCGACAAATGAGAATTCTAATGCTACAACACGTTTAGGGTCTTTAGCAATTTTTGTCGTACCTCCATCATGCTTAATTGTTACACCATCTTTGTCGTCATTGCCTTTACTGGATTTGTCAGAACCTTTATCGCTGACGCTGCCACAAGCAGACAACATTACTACGGTTAAAGTTAAAAACAGGATAGCCATAATTTTATAACTATGTTTCATCGTTTTCACTCCTTAGAATATGTATAATTACATATTCAATTTTATTGATAATGATTATCGGTGTCAACAGAAACTTTTAAAACATTTAATAAAGTTTAAATGCGATTGGATTTTTGAATATTAAAGTTGTGGCATAATTTTTCAATAACGTTATCTTGAATATAATTTTTATCTAAGTTTGTCATATACATACTTTGTGCCAACGCCTTATACCCTAAACTAAATTGTATTTTATCCCCAATTTGGTAATGGTCTTGGTTTAACAAATCAATCATTACATGATCGCTAGTTGCCCCGATTACTTTAACATGATGGTGATGTGGTTTAATGTCTTCGATAAATGTATCTAAGTTGCCAATATCAACGATTGCTTGTAAATATTGCTGACTTGATGAAATATCAATACGTGGTTTAATTTCAACTATCTCCGCTTCTAAAATGATAGCGTCTTGATACAAAGAGGCTATCGGTTGATTAGTTGTTGTTTCAACACCTCTAAAAAGCGTTTCTCCTACACGTAACTCATTAATCTTCCCCATATCTTGATATAGCATTTGTGATATCATACTGGAATTGCCACCTGAGATTATTTTAAATCTTATATGCGTTTCTAATTCAACTGATTCTACGAATTGATTAATAAGTGATACATCTTCTTCAGTTGGAATAATTGATTGAAAGCACATAAAATTAAATGCTAATCCAACAACACTTACATGGTGCATCGAAAGTATTTCATTAATATAATCTACAACATCATATGTGAGTATGCCTTCTCTTGAATCCTTCCAATCAACCATAAGTAATATGTGATGTTTTACCTGGTGCTTTTGGGCAATTTCATTTAATCTGCGGATTGTCGCTATTTCTGTCTGTATACTTATATCGCTATATCTAACAACATCTTCCAGTTCATGTTGACTAGCCGTTCTAATCATCATATAAGATAAATTCTGATCATTACTTTTGTTAATATTGTCAATACGTGCATCAGCAAAATGCGTTATACCGATTTTTTTTAACGTTTCAACAATTTTTCTATCGCCACCTACGCATTTAATAACTGGTGTAAATTGCATATGATTCTGTTGAAAAATAGACAATAATACTTGTGCATTATATTTTATTTTGGACAAATTTATCTTTATTTCAGCCATCTATTACACCTCTTTATATATAGGATTCCTCAAATCAATGGTCACATATTGTTTTACTTTACTTTCCATTCTCATGCGTAAGAGCGCTTTTACTGTTATCGTTTCACCGAACAATGCTTGTTTCAACTTATTAGCATGTGGTTTATTTAGATCGATTGCGTCCTCAACTATTTCACCTACTAATTCAAATAATTCGGAAGCTTTTACAAATTCATATTCTGCAAAATGATGAATAAGTTCTGCAATTTGATTTTGAATAACTGCATGTTGAAATTTAGCTATGACCGCTTCAATATTTTCTGCAATTAAACTCGTGTTAGTAACATCAATATTAGGAATTTTATGTTTTAATGTTGTTAGATCTATTCTTGACCCACCTAAATCTCTAACGATAAACTTCATTTGATAATTCGGCCCTAGATTCACGATTGTATTTTGCATGTGCGCTTCCAAAGCAATACCATAATCTTGAATATAAGCAATTAATGGGTCGATTAATGCTTTACTATAGTGCAATAGAAATTGCTTAATCGCATCTGCCGTTAAACCATCATTTACCCAATTGATATAGCTATCTACGGTTACTTGGTTATCGACAGGATTTTTATTAACTAAACTTGCAGTTACTATAGTTGTGCCATTATCTGAAATATAAGGTTGATGTCGTACTATACAAGCCAAATGCTTTGCATCATCTGGTTCAGTTTTAGCGTGTATACCAAATGGTTCCATAGCAACTTGTAACTGTGGATAGATTGCTAACATGTCTTGTAATTCATAGCTCAATTTAGGTCCATCTACCGTTGTTACGCTCGACACAGTTCTTATAGCACTTGTTGCTTGTATATTGACTGGTAATTTAATATGAAACGGCTTGTGAACAAGTTGCATAGTTCTAAATGATAAGGTCGCTTTAGACTCAACCTCAAAGGGTGTAGGTAGTAATCGTTTTTTTAATATCCAGTCTGCAAATTTGTGAACAATAACATTTTCATATTGCCAAGGATGTACAAGTACAACACTATAATCTTTCAACTCTAAATCATGCGGTGCTAAAAATCCTTTCAATTTGTAACGATATTCTGGTATAACTTCATCTATCATATAGTTTGCATCATCTTCCATAGAAGTAATTACACAATTATCTTTATGGATGAGCATAACTTTTAATGGAATAATCTTTTCAAACTCTGGCGCATATTTTCTTACATCATCAGGTGTTAATGGAAGCTTAGTCTTAGATAATGGGTGTGTAGGATGCCCTTCAATAACAAGGCTTTCAGAATAATTCAAATCATTTATTTGCTTTGATCCAACCATATGCTGTAGCCATGAAAAGAAGTTTATTGTTTCAGGCATTCTTGAAAATTTTAGCGTTGCATGTATCAACGACTTTCTATGTTGAAAATGTTCATAAGTCAGTGCGAAACCTTCCCTACTAGAAATCAATTCATCTGTTAATCGCTGACTAATAGGCATATTGAAATGTACTTCTAGCACTTCTAATAGTTGTTCTAAAGTCTCAATCGTTACTTGTGCCTTACCCTTGATATAGAAAATCACACCATAAAATTCATAACGTTCCATAGCACTTTTTCTAACTTTGTTTAATTGCAACACTTGGCCTTGATATTGTATTTCAACACAGTGATCAAACTCATTAAATAGCATACCTTGTGGAAATATTTGCTCTTTAATAATTGCGTTAAAAATACGATACTGCACATTTCTATCTGCCAACTGCCATGTTTCATGCATCATACAATACTGCCTCCATTTTTTCTTTGCCTTCTAGAAATTACACTGAATAACAATGCAATGACAAATGTACTCATTCCCATAATAATAAAAGTTTCAATAATACCAATAAGTTCTGCTAAGAAACTCATCAACATGGCTCCTAAGGGGATCATACCTCTATCCATCATAATGACACTAAGTATTTTCCCTCTATGTTCAGGTTCTACTCTATGTTGAAAGTATATTCTATTTGTAGTTCTTGCCCATTGGCTGAACAGACCAATAAAGAATAATGACATAAATAATAAATAGGTATTACTACTAATCGTACACAATAGTGATACGCCAAAAAATACAGAGCTTATGTAATACATTTTGACCATAGATACTTTTTCTAAAATATTAGGTAAAACTATTGTTGCTAAAATACCGCCTATTGCACAACAGGTCATAGCACTACCAAATATCGTTACTTGATTAGGGAATGTCTTGTCTGTTAGTACTGGCAAAAGTGTAGTATAAGTAAAGCCAGTTGCCATAATAAGTAACGATGTCACAAATATTCTGGCTCCTACTTGATTATCTTTAAAGTAATTAATTACGTACTTAAAACTCACTTCAGGGTTTGCCTTTGGTAATACGTTATGACTAAATGATAACGGTAAACAAAGTATTAACGCTATGAAATAACATAGCGCTTGTATCCCAAAACTAATTTGCGCATTATAAGCAGCCATAATAAAACCAGCTATCGCAGGTCCAATCGAACGACATATATTTATAATAAATGAGTGATACGATACTGTTTGTGTTGTAGTTAATCGTTGTGTTAAATCTGGTAATACTGCTTGACGTACTGGTGTTTCTATTGCACTCATAATGCCACGACCTAGAGAATATAACAAAAATACAATTATCGGTAATTGTGGATTTTGAAATGTTAAGATACATAGTATCATTGTTAATAAAAATGAGGAGGTCATTGTTAATCTTAATAATTTTCCTCTATCACATCTATCAGCTAAACTTCCAGCCCATACACTTATGAGTAAAATAGGTACGAGTCGGAAAAAATTAATTAGTCCTAGATAAATTGCGTTATGATATAGTGTAAATACATACCAATTTAGCGTGATTTGTCCAATCCAATTCCCTAAGAACAGTAGGAATGAACTAGGAAAAAAATACTTTGCCATAAAATTCCTCCTGTTTTTCAATTGATAATAATTATCATTATCGATATTATGGATTATACAAATATCTTATACATTTGTAAAATAATTTTTTTAGAGGTGCATTATGAATCACAAAATAAACGACAACAATTCAATTGAAAAACTCACTAATGACGAACAATACGCTTTATCGTATTTACGTTCGAGAGATGTACGATGGGCAAGTGCTTTCGAAGATATATTATTAGAAAGTCGCGATAAAATTTCTCAAAGGTTAATCACTTCTTTACATAGAGAAAATTTAGTTCAAAGTCGACATCACAGTGAGATTATTAAAGCACAAAACTTAAACTTGAATGTTGCAATCACGCAACCTTTCATTTTAAAAATAACGTTTCCGGAAGCTAAAAAAACTTTATATGCACCTATTTCAGGGCAACATGCCTTTGACAGAATCGATGTTGAAGGGCCCTTTTATTTTGAATATGACAACCATTTAGAGCGTATATTACATCCAAATGAAATTTTAAATGCTATTTTAATAGAAGCACCTAACCTTGATAACGAAGCTAGTAACCAATTTAAGGATGATATAAATAACAGTGTCGCGAATATGGCTATTTCGTTAAGTTATCAATCCATTACATTATCTCAAAATAATGAACCGCTTTTAGAATTAATCATTAATGCAAAGGATAGCTATTTAAGGTCTGAACAAGCAGTTGTTGAAGGTCACCCGTTACATCCCGGCGCAAAACTACGTAAAGGTATGACGCCAGAAACGACTATTGACTATTCTTCTGAGTTTGGAAATGCCATCGCTATGAAATTTATATTAATTCACCATGATATTGCGAAAGTACAATCATTAGCGAGGCCTTTTAATGAAACAGTATTTGCACTCTTTGATGGCCTTTACGCAGCTGTAGCAAAATTATTAACTGATGATCAAATTGATGATTATTATGTTATGGCCGTTCACCCATGGCAATATAATGCTGTGTTAGAAAATGATTATAAGAATGAGTTAAATAAGCAACTGCTGATACCTTTAGACTTTGATTTAAATTATTATGCTGGTCTGTCATTTAGAACATTAATGCCACAAAGCCCAAATATTGAACCGCACATTAAATTATCGACGAATGTTCATATTACAGGTGAGATACGTACTCTTTCTGAACAAACAACATATAACGGACCACAAGTTACACGCATATTGAACCATATTAAACAACATGATCCATTATTTAATCATATTCAGGCAGATACGATTGACGAAGTTGCCGGTATTCATTTTTATAATCCACAAGATAAACCATCACAACAAACAATAAAGAGCGAACAGTTAGGTACGCTGTTTAGAGAAAATATTTATAATATCAAGGAATATAATACAATACCACTTATTCCTTCTAGCTTAGTTGCACATTATAGCAATAATAGTGAGTCACCTATCGTGACATTAATTAAAACATACGCTAATAGTTTCAATATTGAAAGTTATGAAGAAGCATGTAGCAAATGGATTGCAGAATATAGTAAAGCTTTGATTGATATAACTCTGCCTTTATATGTAAAATACGGTATTGCATTAGAAGCACATTTACAAAACTCTATAGCTACCTTCAATCAAGACGGTTCAATCCATACATTATATATTCGTGATTTTGAAGGACTGCGTATTGATAAAACTTATTTAAATCAAGCTGGTTATAGTACATCAGACTTTCATAAAAAATCATTAATTCTTACAGATCAGTCGCAAACCGTTTTCAACAAAGTATTTTATTCTAGTATCCAAAATCATCTTGGCGAATTAATTATAACCATTGCTCAATCTAGTCAAAGTAATGGATTAGAGCAACAGATTTGGTCAGTCATAAGTGATATTATGTATGAAAAATTACAAGATATTGCATCTACAATGACTAATAACGACAGAATTACAGAAATAAAATCTGTGTTATTTTCGCCACAAATCGATTATAAATGTGTTACTACAATGAGATTAGAAGATGAAGCAGATTATTATACTTATATTAAAGTGAAGAATCCTTTATACAGAACCATGAAAGAACAATAATAATTGTAGTATCTATTAGAACAATAACTATGTAAGTATCTTGTCTTAGGACATCAAAGAAGCTTTATATAATGTTATTAAAGTTGAAGATTATGAGTGTAAAAATCACTACATTTTAAAAATGCAATATTTGAGTTAATACTTATGTATATAAATTAATAATTTTCATACATAAATAAAAAAGGAGCCTGGGACATAAATAGATGTCTCAGGCTCTTTTTCAATTTGGCAGTAAGTGACTGAATTGAAAATACGCTTATATCAAGCTTTTTTCAATGCTAGTCACTATTGCCGGGGGGGGGACTACGAAATCTATGTTAGAAAATTTGATTTCTGTCCCACTCCCCTTTTATTTAAATTGGATGGTTCTTAATTATTGTAAACCTTTTTCCTCATTGTTTGAGGATTGGCTTTTTTCATTTTTTTGAGACCATTCTTTTTTAGTCATAACATCTTCAACGCGCATGTTAACTTCAACTACGTCAAGACCAGTAATATATTTAACTTGTTCTTTAACTAAGTCAGTTACTTTACGGAAGATTTTTGGTGCTGATTCACCATATTCTAATACTACTTTTAAATCAACAGCAGCTTGTTTTTCTCCAACCTCAACGCTAACACCTTGTGTAACATTGTTGTTGCTACCAAATGAACTAGAAATATTGTCGACGAATCCGCCTTTCATTTCTAAGATACCGCTAACTTCACGTGCAGCAATACCTGCAATTTTTTCGATTACTTCATCTGAGAATGATAATTTATTAGTGAATTGAGGCTCTTGGTTTTGCTGCTCTTGTCTTTTTTCTTGTTCTTTTTCTTGAACTCCTGTTTGATTGTCATAAGCTTGTTTAGCTTTATTGTTGTCTACTGCCATATTGCATTCTCCTTTACCTTATATAATTTGTTTAAAATTTTTAATTGCATTAGAATTCATAAAATTTAATCGATTAACTCCATCGATTAAGAAAATTTAAAAAGTCTTGCTTACGGTCTTTAGTATACCCAACTCCAATTCCAATCAAACATAATACTAGAATTAAAATTGTACTCCAGAAACCTAAAGTTAAAAATAATATTGCTATGATTAGAAATGCTAAGAAACCAATGATTCTCCATTTAAACGTTTTGAAAAATTCAACAATTTCTTGCGTAGAATCTTGTCCATTTTGGTTATTATTGTTAGCCATGATAACCCTCCCTTACAACACACGTTTGCCTGAGGTTTTTTGATCTCTAACATTAACCTCTAATTTTGATACTGGTAATTCTGTAAAATGCTCGACATTTTGCTTGATGTCATTTCTAATCTCTTCAGTTAAAGAATTAACCTGAACATCACCAGGAACAAAGAAATCTGCTTTTAAAGCAATATGCGATTTCTTTTTCTTGTTATAAAGTTTTGCAATCACGTTTGGTTGACGTATTTGATCATATTGCGTAAGTGTATCGTATGCAGATTTTTCAACTGCTTTTCTCGATACATAAATATGACCATCTTCGAAATCTTTATATAGTCCGGGTTTTCTATACGTAGGTTTAAACAAGCTGAATACTAATATAAGACCAATAATAATAAGTAGCGCTGCTAAACCAATTAGCGTTGGTTCAAACCAGTTAAACTGATTAAAATAGTCTTGATACTGGCTAATTCTAGAATCTTGAATATACATAAAGAGTAAAAATCCAACGATTACTACAATTAATATGCCTAGGATAAAATTCTTTAGTCGTTTCACCTCGTATGACACCTCCTATGCTTTGTTAATATGTACTTGTCATACAGAACTACTACCCTTAAAAAAATTCTTAGAAACATTTTTATTGAATTTTATTTTTAACTTTTATTACAAAACAAATTTTTTAGACCATTTTATTGTTTACCCTTTGTTACTTGATCAGCTAGTTCTGGATGATTTGCAATACGATATTGTAATAGTTTGTCGTCTGATATGAGCAACTTATTACTCGGTCTTGGCTTTTCAATCGCTAATGATTTAAAAAGTGACCATATCATAAATATAATGACAATCGAAAATGGTAAAGCAGCAATAATTAATAAGTTTTGTATAGATTGCGTACCGCCTGTGTATATCATAATCATTGCAAATAAAGCTAATATGATACCCCAGCTAACTTTTACAATGCCTTTAGGATTAATACTACCTTTAGAACTCAACATACCCAAAACGTATGTCGCTGAGTCTGCTGAAGTTACAAAGAAAATCATAATCACAATTAATGTCACTATACTTAACAAGAACCCTAGTGGGAAATGTTCTAAAGTTGCAAATGTAGCAGTCTCTGTTGCCTCTTTCGCAATGTCTGCAATACCATGTTGCTGTAAATAAGTAGCAGACGCTCCAAATACTGCAAAGAATAAGAAACAAACTAGCGCTGGTACAAATAAAACGCCCAAAATAAATTCTTTAATCGTTCTACCTCTTGAAACACGAGCAATAAATATACCAACAAATGGAGCCCATGAAATCCACCAGGCCCAGTAAAAAATCGTCCATTGTTGTAACCATTGGAATTTTTCTCCACCTGATTGTGGAATACGTAAACTCATATTAAAGAAATTTGCAATGTAATCACCAAGTGAATTGGTAAAGGTATTTAGTATAGTTAAAGTTGGACCTACACAAAATAATACGATGAGTACTAGAAAAGCGAGTATCATATTGATATTACTCAATGTTTTGATTCCTTTATTAATACCTGACCAAGCTGACCACGTGAATAAAATCGTTGCTAAAACAATAATAATTACCTGAGTTGTAAAGTTTGAAGGTATATCAAATAAAAAATTCAATCCTTCATTAATCTGTAACGCGCCGAATCCAAGTGTTGCTGCTACACCTGTAACAGTAGCGATAATTGCTAAAACATCAATCGAACCACCTATTGGTCCTCTCATCATTTTAGAGCCTAATATCGGTGTTAACGTCGCACTTACTAATCCCGGATAACCTTTGTGAAAATTAAAATAAGCAAAGATTAGTCCAACTATGCCGTAAACTGCCCAAGCATGGACACCCCAATGAAAGAATGAGAATTGCATGGCATCATTAATTGCAGCTTGCGTACCTGCTTTATGTAAAGGCGTTAACGTAAATGCATGACTAATTGGCTCTGCTGTAGTCCAAAAGACTAGTCCTATCCCCATACCAGCACTAAATAACATAGCAAACCAAGATTTCAATGAGAATTCTGGATCCTCTCCATCTTCACCTAATGTTATTGATGAATATCTAGAGAATAATAGATATACACATACAATTAATATGACAAGTACTAGTAATAAGTAGTACCAACCAAAATTTAATGCAATAAAATTTGTAATATTTTGTGTGACTGTTTCTAGTTGTTTTGGCAATATTGCACCGTATACAACAAACAGTGTACAAATTGATAATGCTACCCAAAATACAACCGTTAATCTGTTTAAACGCATGTCAAAATTACACACTCCCTATACTTTTATGTAACTTACATACCCTAACTTATTGCATATATTCGTAAAATTCATAAAATAAATCATATTATAAATTTAATATATATTATTTAAAATAAAAAGCATCTTCTTATCCACCATATTATGATGAACTATTGAAGACGCTTAGCTTTATATTCATTTTATTTAATTAATCATTTTTGTTAATCTTAATTTCAAAGTTTAATTACTAGCTTACCTATCATACTTTGATTTTCTAACTTAACATGTGCATCGTACAAGTTTTCAACAGTTAAGCCATCTATCACTTCATTAACGGTCGGTTTGTATACACCCGTTTCTATTTTTTCAGAAATATCAGTGAGATAATCACGATGTATTTGCATATCTTCAGTCTCATGAATAGGTCTTGATGACATAAATTCATGTGTAAATGTAATGCTCTTAGGTTTAAGCAAGTTTAAATCTTGGTTATTTTTGAAAGCAACAATCGTTGCAATCGTACCTCTTGGTTTTACTAATTCAATCATTTTTTCATAATACATATCCGTATCAAAGGTACAGAAAATATAATCCACTTCACTTATTTCATATTTCTTAAACTCTTCAGCTAAATCATTCTTATGATTTAATACAATATCTGCACCCATATCTTTAGACCATTGGTGTGTTTCCTCACGAGATGCTGTAGTGATAACATGTAAGCCATAGTGTTTAGCGATTTGTGTTGCTATGCTTCCTACACCACCAGCCCCATTTATGATTAAAATAGACTTTCCTTTATTTTCTTCTGGATTAAAAGATATTTTAAATACATCAAACAGGGTTTCATAAGCTGTTAAACCAGTTAGTGGTAGGCTTGCTGCATCCACATTAGATATATTTTTAGGCTTTTTCGCTACTAAACGCTCATCGACAATTTGATAAGATTGGTTAGAACCTTGATATTTAGGAGAGCCTGAATAAAAAACTTCATCTCCAACGTTAAAGTGACTAACATCATCGCCCACTGCTTCTACCACACCTACAGCATCGAAACCTAAAATTCTTGGTGCTTGTTCAACCGCTGTCTTTCTGATTTTTGTATCTACAGGGTTAACGCTGATTGTTTCAACACGTACTAATAATTCATATTGTTCAGGTTTGGGAGTATCAATAGCAAACTCATAAAATAAATTGCCATCTTCTAGATTAAAACTTTGATCTGCACCTATTGCTTTCATCGTACGCACTCCTTTCTTAATTAAACATCATCTGAGACTTGAACAACTTGTTTGCCGAAATTATCACCTGTAAATAAGTTTCTAAAAGCATTTGGTAAACTATCAAAACCTTTTTTAACAGATGTCTTAGTTTTAATTTTATCTTCTTGAACCCACTGTGCAAGTGCTTTACTAGCATTTGGAAAATCATCTGCATAATTAGCAACAATAAACCCTTGCATCAATGCTTGTGATTTAATAATAATTGGTTGTATTCGAGGACCATATTCGACTTCTGTATTATTATAACCAGAAATAGCACCGCAAACTGGAATTCTAGCAAATTGATTAAGGTGTTTCATGACCTCATCCGCAATCGTGCCGCCCACGTTTTCAAAATAGACATCAACGCCATTCGGTACTGCGTTCGCCAATTGTTCAGCAAAATCATTCGCTTGATAGTCTACTCCTACATCAAAGCCTAGTTCTTCAGTTAAATAATTGGTTTTTTCACTACCACCTGCAATACCCACTACATGAGCGCCTTTTAATTTTGCTATTTGACCTACAACTGAGCCAACTGCACCTGAGGCAGCTGAAACTACAACAGTCTCACCTTCTTGTGGTTGTCCTATTTTTAGTAAGCCATGATAAGCTGTCTGTCCGGTCATACCTAAAACACTAAGATACAGATATAAAGGAATGTCAGTTTGACTTACTTTAATAGCATGCTTGGCCTTTATATTCACTATTTTTTGCCATGGAAACGTACCAGTAACAATGTCACCTTTTGTAAATCCATCTACACTTGACTCAATAACTCTCCCTACTACATGACCATTCATTGGTTCGTCTAATTCGAATGGGGCTACATATGATTCACTATCATCCATACGACCACGCATGTAAGGGTCTACTGAAATATATAACGATTCTATTTGAATTTCATCTTGCTTTGGTCCATCTACCTCAACAGTTTCATATCTAAATACATCATCGGATGGAATCCCTTCAGGTCTTTTTGCCAATACAATTCTTTCTGTATTCATTATATTACCTCCATTCATTGTTTGACTTTATTCTAAAGGGATACTTTTCATCAATCAATCAAATCGCTTATTTAATACTTCAATAACGTGTTATGCTATTGCTAATTTATAAAACATTTTTTCGTTTTATTACGTTAGGAGATTGTACATTGAAACTTAGTATTTTAGATTACGTGCCAATATTTGAAGGACGTACCGCTACTCAAGCATTAAATCATGCTGTTGAATTAGCTCAATTAGCTGAAAAGCTAAATTACACACGTTATTGGGTTGCTGAACATCATCAAGTCTTTTCAGTAGCATCCAGTGCACCTGAAATGATTATGATGTCATTATTAGAAAATACTAACTCAATTCAAATTGGAAGCGGTGGTGTTATGTTACCACATTATAGTGCTTATAAAGTGGCTGAAGTATTTAAAACTATGGAAGCTAGACACCCCGGCAGAGTCAACTTAGGTACTGGCCATTCTAAGAGTTATAAAAATGTAAATAAAGCTTTGAATGAACATAAAACAATACCCGTTGATTATGAGAATCAAATTGATGATTTGTTATCTTATTTTAATAGTGACAGTCACAACGATATAAATCAGCACTATAAAAATTTATATGCGATGCCACTCATCAACACTAAGCCTAATATGTTTATTTTGGGTACAAGTAAAAAAAGTGCTTCACTTGCTGCTATTAGAGGATTACCTTTTGTTATTGCCAATATGGGACAAGATAAAAAACAAATCAAATCTGTAATAACCCATTACCGTTCTTCATTCAAAGCACAACATCCTTTACATCAGCCTTATGTCATCATGACTTCTTTTGTAATTACGGCAGATAATAAATATCAGTGCGAAGATTTAGCTAATACGTTTCATTTGTGGTTATTACGTATTGGTTATTTAAACCAACCAAAATTCTATCCCTCTGTGAACTATGCAAAACAAAAATCATTTTCTTCTAGAGAAATTGAAAAAATGAATCAACACAATAACCGAGTCATAGTAGGTTCAGCTAATGAAGTCATCTCCAAATTAAAAGTAATGTTGACTGACTTTGATGTTGATGAAATTATGATTCAACCACATGTTTATGGAGAAGATAATAGAAAACAATTAATTCAATTACTCGCAACAGAGAACTTTAAGAATAAATAAAAGGCACTTACACATATAGTAAAGCTGATGTGTAAGCGCCTTTTGCTTAATATATAGAATACAAGCAGTTGACCTCTTGTATAAATGTTACAAAATCAATATATTAAATAGTACTTTAAATTTATTTCCCCCATAGAAATTGATTCATTTTATCGGTGACATAAGTATTATCATGAAGTTCACTATGATCAGCTTTTTTTCCGGTTACTTTAAATTCTTCATAACTTCTTACTTTATCATCAACTAAATACCTTAATGATTTAGACGAAACATTGGTAACTCGATTATCAGAATGCGTGCCATCCTCTATATCACCATAAATATTCAGCACTTTTGTAGTTTCTGGATATGACTTTTTCATAGGCAACAAATCTTTATATGCTTTTAGCATTTTATTTGGTTTACCATCTTCATCTAATTTAACATCTAAATCAAGCCCATCTATGTCAACTTCACCATTAAAATTACCTGCTAAACTTACTTGTTTATTTAGTTTGGGTAAGTTCTGATTATCACCATAATTCAACATATAGTAGCTGAAAGATTGATTACCCATAGAATGTGCGACAAAATTAAACTGATCAAAGTGATGTTGGCTCATCGTAGCGATGATAACTTGTTGAATCCATTGCGCATTTTTATTTAAATCTTTATTTGTATTATCTTCTAATATAATCTCAATAATTGGATTCTTTGCATCAGGTGATAATTCTCCTTCGAATGTCACCGTTCCCTCTTTAGAAACTTTTGCTTTGATTACTTCTCCTGTAATTTCTTTTTGTACTGCAGAATTAATCATGTACTTTATAGAATTCTCTGTTCCACCATAACCATGTAAATAAAATGTAGGTATATTAGTATACTTATAATTATTTTCTTTATATTGACTATATGTTTTAAAGGCTGAAATCAAAACAATGACAAATAAAATAAATGCGATTAATACAATTGTCAGATATATATTAGTCTTACGTTTGTTAATCTTCATATAAATACCTCGAATTTAAAATTGTGTCCTATTATTTATATTATGACACTTTACATGATTAGTCATTCATTTTGATACAAATAAATAGTATTAAAATAAAACAAAAAAACTTCCCAATTTCTTGGGAAGTTTAAACGTTTGTTTGATTGAACACAAATTGCTATAGAACTTGTGTACCAAATCTGTAAGCAAATTGAATTCGCAACAGTTTGGTAATATTAACGTTTTGAGAATTGAGGTGAACGACGAGCTTTTTTAAGACCTGGTTTTTTACGTTCTTTCATACGAGGATCACGAGTAAGTAATCCAGCGCGTTTTAAAGAACCTCTGTATTCAGGATCAGCTTCTAATAATGCACGTGAAATTCCGTGACGGATTGCTTGAGCTTGTCCAGTAAATCCTCCACCATGAACGTTAACTAATACATCATAGTTACCTTTAGTTTCTGTTACATCAAATGCTTGGTTAATGTCTAAAATTAATGATTCGAATGGTAAATAACTACGTACATCACGGCCGTTAACAGTAATGTTACCTTCACCTGGTACTAAACGGACACGTGCTACTGAGTTTTTACGACGGCCTGTGCCTTTATATTCAACTTGTGCCAATGTAATTTCCTCCTTTTAATTAACCACGTAACTCGTAGTTTTCTGGTTGTTGTGCAGCGTGTGGATGTTCAGCGCCACCATATACAAATAATTTTTTACCTTGTTTTTCGCCTAAACGTGTGCTTGGAAGCATACCTTTAATTGAATTTTCAAGTAAACGTTCTGGGTTGTTAGCTTTTAACTCACCAGCTGAAACTGATTTGATACCACCTGGATGATTTGAGTGACGATAGTACATTTTATCGCGCTCTTTGTTACCAGTGAAGTGGATTTTTGAAGCATTAACGACGATTACATAATCACCTGTATCAACGTGTGGTGTATAAGTTACTTTATTTTTACCGCGTAAAATAGCTGCTACTTCTGATGATAAACGACCAAGTGTTTTACCTTCAGCATCAATAACATACCATTTGCGCTCAATGTTTGATTCATTAGCCATAAATGTTTGACGCATATAATTGTCCTCCTAGAGTAAATAAATGTCTCTTAAATTAATAGTTTATACTTACTAAATCTTAAATTTCATCTATTTTTTTTAAATAGTTTGTTTCTACGTGCTTCTATATCTTGTAACACAATAAGATTCCGGGGCTTATCGTGGGTGATATAAAACAATACCGTTAGTAATCGTATAATTTTTTTGTCATTTTGTCAACGACATTTAACAATTTCATATCGATTTTTTTTGATGTAATTTTATATCATTACCAAAATCAGTGGTTAATTCACTTGGTGTTAGATAAATCTTCTCTAAATATAACCCTTCTGCAGGTGCAGTAAAAGGCACTTTATTACGATCTTTATCCTCTAATAATTTAGGTATTTCTTCTGGTTGTCGTTTTCCTTTGCCTACTTCAATTAAAAAGGCTATTAACACACGCACCATATTATATAGGAAACCGGAGCCTGTGACAATATAGTCAAAGCCATTTTCTGTTTTTTCTATACGACTTTCGTAAAGTGTTCTCACTTTGCTAACAACTTCTGTTTTTTGTGAACAGAACCCTGTAAAATCATGAGTACCTATAAAATATTGTGCAGCTCTATTCATTTTATCTATATCTAGCTTTTCAGCGATATGTGTTTTTAAGCCATTAAGAAATGGATCTTTGTGTTCAGCTTGATAAATTTTATACCGGTAAGATTTGCCTACACAATCATATCTACAATGAAAGTCCTCACTAACAAAGCTTACATGATTGACATATATGTCACCTGGTAATGCTCGATTCATCGCATATTGCCATTGTTGCTCAGGAATGTTCAGCTCTGTGTCAAAATGAAAATATTGCTCAATTGCATGCACACCTCTATCTGTTCTACTGCTTGGATGAATTCTCACATCATACTTATGCATACGCTTTAATATTTTTTCGAATTGTTGTTGTACCGTTCTTCCATTTTGTTGTATTTGAAAGCCTAGAAATTGGCTTCCTTGATAAGAAATATTAACTAAAACACGCATGATTTACTACACTCCCATGAATTTTAACACAAATAATACTACTGATAGTGGCAATAATATTAGCAACGTTAAACTGTCTTTGAATCGCCACTGTAGCTTACGATAATTTGTTCGTTGCTTCTTCGTATCATAACCTCTCACTTCCATCGCAATCGCCAAATCTTCAGCGCGTTGGAACGCAGAAATAAATAAAGGAATCAATAAAGGCACAAATGCTTTCACTCTATTGATTATACTACCAGAACTAATTTCAGAACCTCTAGATTTTTGGGCCAGTATAATTTTATCTAACTCATTCATCAACGTAGGAATAAACCTTAACGCAATGGACATCATCATACTTAATTGGTGTACAGGTATTTTCACTAATTTCAGTGGTGATAGTAATTTTTCAAAAGCATCAGTTAAGTCAATAGGACTTGTACTTAACGTCATAATTGTTGAAATCATAATGATAAACATAAGTCGTAAAACAATATAAATACCTTCTAAAATACCATTTGTATCAATTGAAACGAAAGCTAATTCAAATAACCTTGTACCGCCTTTTGTTAAGAACAAATGCATTAAAAAAGTAAATATTAGAAAAATCCAAATAGGCATTAAACCTTTGGCTAAGAACCAAAATTTAATTTGTGCTAGTTTCATAAATGCAACAATTGAAATAAATAGCCATAAATACGTTGCAAAAGAATGTGCAAAAAAGATTAAGATAATAAATACAAAAACAAAAATCAATTTCGCACGTGGATCTAACCGATGTATAATCGTATCTAGTGGGAGATAACGTCCTATAATAAATTTATCTTTCATCTTGTTGCCACCCCTTATACATCTCAACAAATTCTTCTTCTGTCAAAGCAATTTTATTGAAATAATATTGATGCTTATCTTCTAAATCACGTTGCAATTTCACAACGTCTGGCACATCAAGATGCATTTGATTTACATAATTCGTATCACTAAATAGCTTTCGAGGTGAACATGATTCTATCAGTTGACCGTGTTGCATAATTTTTATTTCATCCACATACTTCGCCACATCATTCATTTCATGCGTCACAAGAATAATCGTCTTTTGCTGTTCAACTTGAAGTTTCTTTATTATTTCCATTATCTGTTTTCTACTTTTAGGATCAAGACCCGCTGTAGGTTCATCAAGTATAACAATGTCTGGATCCATTGCTAATATTGATGTGAGAGCTATTTTCCTCATTTGTCCACCAGACATTTGAAATGGCGACTGTTGTAGTATATCTCTATTAAATCCAAATTCTATGAGCAAACGAAATGCTCTTTCCTTCACTTCGTCTAATGGCATATTAAAATTTTTTGGTCCAAATAATATTTCGCGTTCTACTGAATCTTCGAACAACTGTGACTCTGGAAATTGGAATACAACGCCCACACGCTTGCGAACATCCTTCAAATATTTATCTTTCGTCTTATGACTAATTACCACATCATTAATTTGAAGCAAACCTTCTGTTGGTTTAAGTAGACCATTAAATTGTTGGATCAATGTAGACTTTCCAGAGCCAGTTTGACCAATGATTGCATAATATTTTCCTTGTTCAAAAGTCGTTACAATTTCATTTAAGGCTTGATGCTCAAATGGTGTCCCTTTTTGATAAACATAACTTACTTGGTTAAAATTAACAGTCATAATTTTTTTACCAACCCTTCATATGTTATGAAATCAATACTACCTAATAATTGATTATGCATTCGTATAGAGAAAGGTAAGTCTAAACCAATTTGAGTTAGTTTATCACCATCACTGAAGATAGCTTTTGGTAGTCCCGTTTGATATACCTCTCCTTCATTTAATACAACGAGGTAATCAGCTTCTGCAGCTTCTGATAAGTCATGTGTAATAGAAATAATAGTTACATCTTTGTCTTCTTTCAAACGATGAACTAAATCAATTAAGTCTTTTCTACCAGCAGGGTCTAACATCGATGTCGCTTCGTCTAAAATAATTATATCAGTATTTAATGCAAGTACACCTGCTATAGCAACACGCTGCTTTTGGCCACCAGAAAGCGATTGAGGTTCATAATTCGCTCTATCTAACATATCTACATCATTCAAAGCTTTGGGCACTATCGCTCTCATATCATCATAAGGGACGCTGTGATTTTCTAAACCAAAGGCTACATCAAATTCAACAGTTGAACCTACAAATTGATTCTCTGGATTTTGAAATACAATACCAATATGTTGTCTTAAATAATCAAGATTCTGTTGGTTGATAGCTTCATTTCTAAAATAAATATTACCTTCAAATGGCTTTTCAATACCTACCATTAATTTAGCAATCGTAGATTTCCCTGAACCATTGTGACCAACTATAGAAGTCCATTTTCCCTTTGGAATACTGAATGATACATCATTCAACGCAAGTGGTTCATCACTATTATATTTAAATGAAACATGATTAAATGTAATAATATGCTCTTGCGTATCCATAACGATTGCCTCCAATATTTAGTAAGTCCATTTTTTATATACCTTATCTATTTTACATGAAAATATGAATATATACTACCATTAAAGAATTACTCAATTTAGATTTTATTACTAGCTACATACCATAAGTCTATAGCAGTTCTCTAAACTTCGTTTAGCTAGTACTGCTTATGCATTCATTTATCGAATGTATTCCTTTTTTATTCTAAAGAATTAAGGTACTTCGGTTCGCTATTGCTCCGCAATTGCATAAGTCTATAGCAGTTCTCTAAACTTCGTTTAGCTAGTACTGCTTATGCATTCGATTATCGAATGTATTCCTTTTTTATTCTAAAGAATTAAGGTACTTCGGTTCGCTATTGCTCCGCAATTGCATAAGTCTATAGCGGTTCTCTAAACTTCGTTTAGCTAGTACTGCTTATGCATTCGTTTATCGAATGTATTCCTTTTTTATTCTAAAGAATTAAGGTACTTTGGTCCGCTATTGCTCCGCAATTGCATAAGTCTAAAGCAGTTCTCTAAACTTCGTTTAGCTAGTACTGCTTATGCATTCATTTATCGAATGTATTCCTTTTTTATTCTAAAGAATTAAGGTACTTCGGTTCGCTATTGCTCCGCAATTGCATAAGTCTATAGCAGTTCTCTAAAATTCGTTTAGCTAGTACTGCTTATGCATTCGTTTATCGAATGTATTCCTTTTTTATTCTAAAGAATTAAGGTACTTTGGTTCGCTATTGCTCCGCAATTGCATAAGTCCCCCTAAATTCTAAAGAATTAAGGGGGACTAAATAAAAAAAGCGCGCACCCCATCATATTTTGAGTTCACGCTTTAAATTTTATTAAGTTTTGATGGGGTACTCTGAGCTAGACAATATTTGTATGTGGCAAACATTATCGTTGCACTCATTTGCTTTATACATAGTAGTTACGTATATTTAAATTAAACTAATTCAATAATTACTGATTCAGCGCCATCGCCGCGACGAGGACCTGCTTTAAGAATACGAGTGTAACCGCCTTGACGTTCTGTATAACGTTCAGCAACTTCACCAAATAATTTTTGTAATGCAGTTTGAGTTGATTCATCATCATTTAAGATTTCTACATTGCGTAAAGTTTTAGCAGCTTGACGACGAGAAGCTAAATCTCCTTTTTTACCTAAAGTGATTAATTTTTCAACCACACTACGTAATTCTTTTGCACGCGCTTCTGTAGTTTCAATGCGTTCGCTAACGATAAGTGAAGTAGCTAAATCGCGTAACATCGCTTTACGTTGATCAGAAGTACGACCTAATTTTCTGTAACCCATGAGTTAACCTCCTTTATATTAATCTTCTTTTCTTAAACCTAGACCTAAATCTTCGAGTTTGTATTTAACTTCTTCTAAAGATTTACGACCTAAATTACGTACTTTCATCATATCTGCTTCAGATTTATCTGCTAATTCTTGAACAGAGTTAATGCCTGCACGTTTTAAACAGTTGTAAGAACGCACTGATAAGTCTAATTCTTCAATAGACATTTCAAGTACTTTTTCTTTTTGATCTTCTTCTTTTTCAATCATGATTTCAGCATTTTGTGCTTCATCAGTTAATCCAACGAAGATATTCAGATGTTCAGTTAGGATTTTTGCAGCCAATGAAACAGATTCTTGTGGTGTGATTGAACCATTAGTCCAAACATCCAAAGTTAACTTATCAAAATCACTGCTTTGACCCACACGCGTATTTTCTACAGTATAGTTAACACGTTCTACTGGTGAATAAAGTGAGTCCACTGGAATTACACCAATTGGTAAATCACTAGTTTTGTTTTGTTCTGCTAATGCGTAACCTCTACCCTTATTAGCAACTAGACGGATTTTTAAATGTCCACCTTTTGATACTGTTGCAATTTTAATCTCAGGATTTAAAATTTCAACATCACTATCATGAGTAATGTCACTTGCAGTTACATCGCCTTCATCTTTAACATCAATTTCTAAAGTTTTGTCTTCTTCAGAATAGATTTTTAATGCAAGTTTTTTGATGTTCATAATAATTGTAGAAACATCTTCAACGACATTATCTATTGCTGAAAATTCGTGTAACACGCCTTCGATTTCAATGTACTTAACGGCTGCACCTGGTAATGAAGATAGTAGGATACGACGTAAG
Source organism: Staphylococcus sp. mip270_02 (assembly GCF_054031535.1). Classification (NCBI taxonomy): domain Bacteria; kingdom Bacillati; phylum Bacillota; class Bacilli; order Caryophanales; family Staphylococcaceae; genus Staphylococcus; species Staphylococcus sp. mip270_02. Next base: position 1,174,599 of record NZ_CM132934.1, on the reverse strand, counting down.
GAGTTTCCTAGTGTAGTACCGTAGCCACGTTCTAGTGGTTCAACAACGAACTTACCGAATTTAGCATCATCACTAATTTCAATTGTTTCAATTCTAGGTTTTTCGATTTCAATCATTTACAATATCCTCCTTGATTACGTCGACTTGATATATACTGTATTTCTCAGTGACCTGCGACAATAACAATAAAATTATACGCGACGACGTTTTGGTGGACGACAACCATTATGTGGTACTGGAGTAACGTCACGAATTGCAGTTACTTCTAATCCAGCTGATTGTAACGCACGGATAGCTGATTCACGACCAGGACCTGGGCCTTTTACAGTAACTTCAACAGATTTTAAACCGTGTTCCATCGCTGTTTTTGAAGCAGTTTCAGAAGCCATTTGAGCTGCAAATGGTGTTGATTTTTTTGATCCTTTAAAGCCTAGTGCACCTGCTGATGACCATGATAACGCGTTACCAAATTCATCAGTAATAGTTACGATTGTATTATTGAATGTTGAACGGATGTGAGCCACACCATTTTCAATATTCTTTTTCACTCTACGTTTACGAGATACTTGTTTACGTGCCATTTAAATTTTGCCTCCTTTACCTATTATTTTTTCTTGTTAGCTACAGTTTTAACTGGGCCTTTACGAGTACGAGCATTGTTTTTCGTTTTTTGTCCGCGAACTGGTAATCCACGACGGTGACGGATACCACGGTATGATGAGATTTCCATTAAACGTTTAATGTTTAAGTTTTGCTCACGACGTAAGTCACCTTCTACTTTATAGTTGTCAACTACTTCACGGATACGACCTAATTCATCATCAGTTAAATCTTTAACGCGTGTTTCAGGTGATACGTTAGCTTCTTCAGCAATTTTATTTGCTGTAGTAGTACCGATACCATACACATAAGTTAATGAAATAACAATACGTTTTTCACGTGGAATATCTACTCCTGCAATACGTGCCATAATTAATTACACCTCTCTTTATTAGCCTTGTTTTTGTTTATGTTTTGGATTGCTACAAATTACCATTACTTTACCTTTACGTTTAATGACTTTACATTTTTCGCAAATTGGTTTTACTGATGGTCTTACTTTCATTTTAATACCTCCCTATATTATGGAGTGACGATTATTTATAACGATACGTAATTCTTCCGCGCGTTAAATCGTACGGAGACATTTCAACTGTTACTTTGTCGCCAGGTAGAATACGAATATAATTCATTCTGATCTTACCACTCACATGAGCTAATATCTCATGACCATTTTCTAATTCTACTTTAAACATTGCATTTGGTAAAGTATCTAATACAGTACCTTCTAATTCAATTACATCTTGTTTAGCCATTAATTAACTTCCCCCTTTTTGAAATAGTTGGTTATCGTCAAAAAATCAACTCTAACCATACGAGTCTATAAGTGTTGTTAATCAGTTTAACAAAATTAAATGAATTACGTTAACGCATGGTCACTCTTATTTAATTATACCTTTAGCATTACATAGACCGTACAAAGTTGACTTTATTTTAAATTCTCTAAGATATCAATTACGTCTTTAGTGACTACGTTAATATCTCTAGAACCATCAATGTTTTTTAAAACATTTTTATTATCATAGAATTCTAAGATAGGTTTAGATTGTTTAACATTGACATTTAAACGATTTGCAACTGTTTCTGGGTTGTCATCTTCACGTTGATACAATTTACCACCGTCAAGATCACAAATTCCATCAACTTTTGGAGGATTGAATACAAGATGATAAGTTGTTCCGCATTTTTCACAGATCCTACGACCAGTAAGGCGGTTCATTAATTCTTCTTCAGGTACCTCTATATTGATAACAGCATCAATTTTTCTATCTAATTCTTGCATAATATTACTTAATGCTTCAGCTTGTTCAATAGTACGAGGAAAGCCGTCAAGTAAGAATCCTTTTTTCGCATCGTCTTCAGATATTCTATCTTTTACGATACCCACAGTAACTTCATCAGGGACTAATTCTCCACGATCCATGTATGATTTAGCTTCTTTGCCTAAATCAGTTTCATCTTTAATCGCTTTTCTGAACATGTCGCCAGTAGATATGTGTGGAATTGGGAATTTCTTAACAATTTCACTCGCTTGAGTTCCTTTACCTGCACCAGGTAAACCCATTAAAATGATATTCATAAGTGCCCTCCTACAATTTATCTACCACCAAAGCCTCTATAGTCTTTTTGGCTCACTTGAGCTTCTAGACTTTTCATTGTTTCAATCGCTACACCAATTACAATCAGTAAGCTAGTACCACCAACCTGAATAGATTGAGGTAAACTCATAACTTTAGTTGCAATAATTGGCAGAATCGCAATTACAGCTAAGAATATTGATCCTACAAATGTTAAACGATAGAGAACTCTAGTAATATATAGTTTTGTTTGTTCGCCAGGTCTAATGCCTGGGACATAGCTTCCTTGTTTCTTAAGGTTATCGGCCATCTTTTCAGGATTAACTTGGACAAATGCATAGAAATATGCGAATGCAATAATAAGCACCACATATACAATCATACCGATGTTATTCGATGGATTTGCCACATCAGATATCCGTTGCGCCCAACTAGCGTCAGGGAAGAACAATGTTAAAGTTCTTGGTAACAAGAAGAACGCCATTGCAAAGATAACTGGAATAACCCCTGCAGAGTTAACTTTCAAAGGTAAATATGTTGCTTGTGAACCTAATCGTTGTGTTGATTGTTTCTTCGCATATTGAATTGGAATTTTACGAATAGCTTGTAATACAAATATTGCGCCAACCGTTAATAATATCATGCCAATAACTAATCCAATTACTTTCAACCATGCCATAGAAGTATCATCTTGACCAACAAAGGCCTGTTGATAAAACTGTATTAATGATGAAGGTAATGAAGACAAAATACCTGCGAAGATAATAATGGATATACCATTACCAACACCGAATTGAGTGATTTGTTCACCTAACCAAATTAGGAACGCAGTACCAGCTGTTAATACAACAGCAATTAATAAATAGCTAAGGACTGATTGATCCATGATCAATTGGCCTTTGAGATAATTATTAAATTGGAAAGCCATACCTATTGATTGGATAAAAGCAAGTACAATCGCAAAATAACGAGTTACGTTATTAAGTTTCTTTCTACCTGCCTCACCTTGTTTTGCCCACTCTGAAAACTTCGGAATAATATCCATTTGTAATAACTGCATTACAATTGATGCAGTTATATAAGGCATTATACCCATGGCAAAGATAGAAAAGTTCTTCAAGGCTCCGCCACCAAATGTATTTAACAAGTCAGTGACACCTTGAGAACCTTGTTGACTGTCAAAAGCAGCTGGATTCACACCAGGTGCTGGAATATAAGTACCTATTTTAAAAATAACTAACATTGCGAGAGTAAAAAAGATCTTGTTACGAACTTCTTTAGTTTTAAAGAAATTCACAAGCGTTTCAAACATTAGATCACCTCGTGTGCTCCGCCTTTTGCATCAATAGCTTCTGCTGCAGATGCAGAGAATTTGTTAGCTTTAACAGTTAATTTCTTATCAAGTGAACCGTTACCTAGTACTTTAATACCAGATTTCTCACTCTTAACTACACCAGATTCTACTAATAAAGCAGGAGTTACTTCAGTACCATCTTCAAATTTATTAAGTTGGTCTAAGTTAACAATAGCATATTCTTTACGGTTAATGTTAGTAAAACCTCGTTTTGGTAAGCGACGGAATAATGGTAATTGACCACCTTCGAAGCCTGGTCTTACACTACCACCTGAACGTGCTTTTTGACCTTTTTGTCCACGACCACTAGTTTTACCGTTACCAGTAGCTGCACCACGACCAACGCGGTTACGAACTTTACGAGAACCTTCTGCCGGTTTTAACTCATGTAATTTCATTTCGGCACCTCCTTAAAATTATTTTTCTTCTACTGTCACTAAGTGACTTACTTTGTTGATTTGCCCACGAATAGCAGGGTTATCTTCAACGACTACTGAAGAGTTTGTTTTTTTCAAACCTAAAGCTTCAACAGTTTTACGTTGTGTTTCTGGACGACCTATAACACTACGAGTGAGGGTAATTTGTAATTTAGCCATAACTTATTTTCCCTCCTTAATTGTATAATTCTTCTACTGATTTGCCACGTAATTTCGCAACGTCTTCAGCATTTTTAAGGTTTTTTAATCCGTTGATTGTTGCACGAACCATGTTAATTGGTGTATTTGATCCTAAAGATTTACTTAAGATATCAGTGATACCCGCTAACTCTAATACTGCACGAACAGGGCCACCTGCAATAACACCAGTACCAGGTGCAGCTGGTTTCATAAATACACTGCCTGAACTGAAACGTCCAGTAACTGTGTGAGGTGTAGTACCTTCAACACGTGGAACAACAACTAAATCTTTTTTAGCTGCTTCTACTGCTTTTTTGATTGCTTCTGGTACCTCTTGCGCTTTACCAGTACCGAAACCAACGCGACCGTTTTTATCTCCTACTACTACTAAAGCAGTGAAACGGAAACGACGACCACCTTTTACAACTTTCGCAACACGGTTAATTGTAACAACGCGTTCTTCAAATTCTTTCGCTTCTTCTCTACGAGCCATGTAAATGTCCCTCCTTTAAATTAAAATTCTAATCCATTTTCACGAGCTGCATCTGCTAAGGCTTTAACACGGCCATGGTATAAATATCCTCCACGGTCAAATACAATTGTTTTTACGCCTTTTTCGCTTGCTCTTTTAGCTACAGTTTCGCCAACTTTAGCTGATAAGTCAACTTTTGAACCTGATTCATTAGCTAAATCTTTTTCTTGTGTTGATGCTTGCGCGATTGTTTTACCATTAACATCATCTATAACTTGTGCATAGATATGTTTGTTTGAACGATAGATATTCAAACGTGGTTTTTCAGCTGTACCAGCTAATTTACTGCGTACACGTGAATGTCTTTTTAAACGCACTTTATTTTTATCAATTTTGCTGATCATCTTAATTCTCCTTTCTATAGAAAGTTATTTATTATTTACCAGTTTTACCTTCTTTACGGCGAACGTATTCACCTTGGTAACGAATTCCTTTACCTTTATAAGGTTCTGGAGGTCTTACTGAACGAATGTTTGAAGCGATAGCTCCAACTTGTTCTTTAGAAATACCAGCAACTGTAACTGTTGTATTTTTTTCTACACCGAAAGTAATACCATCATCAGCTTTGATTTCAACTGGGTGAGAGTAACCAACGTTTAAGATTAAGTCATTACCTTGCATTTGAGCACGGTAACCAACACCAACTAGTTCAAGTGTTTTTTGGTATCCTTCTTTAACACCTTGTATCATATTATTGATTAAAGCACGAGTTGTACCATGTACTGTTCTATCTTCTTTAGAATCAGTTGGTCTTACAACTTCTAAAGTGCTTTCGTCTTGTTTATATGTCATTCTTTCATTCATTGTTCTTGATAATTCACCTTTAGGACCTTTAACAGTAACTGTGTTACCTTCAACACTTACTGTTACGTCGCTAGGGATGTCAATAATTTTTTTACCAACACGACTCATGTTATCGCACCTCCTTATTATTTATTATTACCAAATGTAACCTAAGATTTCTCCACCGATGTTACGTTTTCTAGCTTCTTTGTCAGTGATAACACCTTCTGAAGTAGAAACTAATGCAATACCTAAACCGTTAAGTACTTTAGGTACTTCGTTAGCTTTAGCATATACACGTAAACCAGGTTTTGAGATACGTTTTAATCCAGTGATAACACGCTCATTATTTTGACCATATTTAAGGAATAAACGGATTACCCCTTGTTTATCGTCTTCAACGTATTCTACGTTTTTAATGAAACCTTCACTCTTTAATATTTCAGCAATTTCTTTTTTAATGTTAGAAGCAGGTAATTCTAATTTATCGTGACGCACCATGTTTGCGTTTCTTACACGAGTTAGCATATCTGCAATTGGATCGTTGATTGTCATTGATTGTTGCCTCCTTTCAGACTATTTTCTATTACCAGCTAGCTTTACGAACGCCAGGGATTTGGCCTTTATAAGCTAATTCACGGAAACAAATACGGCATAATTTGAATTTACGATATACAGAATGTGGACGACCACAGCGTTCACAACGAGTATATTCACGTACTTGGAACTTTTGTTTTTTTTGTTGCTTAGCAACCATTGAAGTTTTAGCCACTTAATTAGCCTCCTTTAGAGATTATTTTTGAAATGGCATACCGAATTGTGTTAACAATTCACGAGCTTCCTCGTCAGTGTTAGCAGTAGTTACGATAACGATATCCATTCCTCGTATTTTACTTACGCGATCATAGTCGATTTCAGGGAAAATTAATTGTTCTTTAACACCTAGAGTGTAGTTACCTCTACCGTCGAATGCAGTTTTTGATACACCACGGAAGTCACGTACACGTGGAAGTGATACAGCGATTAATTTATCTAAAAAGTCATACATTCTTTCTCCACGAAGTGTTACTTTAGCTCCGATAGGCATACCTTCACGTAAACGGAAAGTTGCTACTGATTTTTTAGCTTTTGTAATTAATGGTTTTTGACCAGTGATTGACTGTAATTCTTCTACAGCGTCATCTAATACTTTAGTATTTTGAACAGCGTCACCGACACCCATATTTACTACGATTTTTTCTATTTTTGGTACTTCCATTACTGAACTATAGTCAAATTGTTTCACTAAGTTTTGAGTAACTTCAGAGTTATATTTTTCTTTTAAACGGTTCACAGTGGATCCTCCTTTCAATTAGTTATTAATTATTAGATTTGATTTCTTCGCCAGATTTTTTAGCTACACGAACTTTTTTACCATCTTCGAATTTATAACCTACGCGAGTTGGTTCATTCGTTTTAGGATCTAATAATTGTACGTTAGAAACATGGATTGCTGCCTCTGTTTCTAAGATTCCACCTTCAGGGTTAAATTGAGTTGGTTTTTGGTGCTTTTTGATAATATTGACACCTTCCACAACGACACGGTCTTTTTTAGGTTCAGTTGAAACAACTTTACCTTCTTTACCTTTGTCTTTACCTGCGATAACTTTAACGTTGTCACCTTTTTTGATATGCATGTGTGGCACCTCCTTAAATTTATATATTTATAAATATTTTTATTAAAGTACTTCTGGAGCTAATGATACAATTTTCATGAAGTTTCCTTCACGTAATTCACGAGCAACAGGTCCAAAAATACGAGTACCACGTGGGCCTTTGTCATCACGAATGATAACACATGCATTTTCATCGAACTTGATATATGAACCATCATTACGGCGTACGCCTGATTTAGTACGTACAACAACAGCTTTTACTACTTCACCTTTTTTGACAACGCCACCTGGTGTAGCATTTTTAACACTTACTACGATAACGTCACCAATATTAGCTGTTTTACGACCAGATCCACCTAATACTTTAATTGTAAGAACTTCACGTGCACCAGAGTTATCTGCTACTTTTAATCGTGTTTCTTGTTGGATCATGAGTTAAACCTCCTTTATCTTCACTATTTAATTAAATAATTACTGATTCTTCAACAATTTCTACCAAACGGAAACGTTTAGTTGCTGATAAAGGACGAGTCTCTTGTATCTTAACTGTGTCCCCTAATTTAGCTGAGTTGTTTTCATCATGAGTTTTGTATTTTTTAGAGTATTTTACTCGTTTACCATATAACTTGTGTGTTTTGTATGTTTCAACAAGTACAGTTATCGTTTTATCCATTTTATCGGAAACGACTCTACCTACATAAACTTTACGATCATTTCTTTCGCTCACTTTAGTAACCTCCTCTTTCAATTGAATTATTGATTCGCTTTACCTTGTTCAATTTCTCTTTCACGAGCAACAGTTTTTAGACGTGCAATCGTTTTTCTTACTGTGCGAATACGTGCAGTTTCCTCTAATTGACCTGTAGCTAACTGAAAGCGTAGGTTAAAAAGCTCTTCTTTTGAAGATTTGATTTGCTCTTCGATTTCTGAAGTGGTTAAGTCTCTAATTTCCTTAGCTTTCATTTGTTTCACCACCCAATTCTTCACGTTTTACAAACTTAGTTTTAACTGGAAGTTTGTGACTTGCTAAACGTAATGCTTCACGCGCAACTTCTTCGTTAACGCCTGCGATTTCAAATAAAATTCTACCTGGTTTTGCTACTGCAATCCAACCTTCTACTGCACCTTTACCAGCACCCATACGTACTTCTAAAGGTTTTTTAGTGTAAGGTGTATGTGGGAAGATTTTAATCCAAACTTTCCCGCCACGTTTCATATAACGTGTCATTGCAATACGAGCTGATTCGATTTGACGAGATGTGATCCAAGAAGTTGTAGTTGCTTGTAAACCATACTCACCAAATGTTACATAATTACCGCCTTTTGAACGACCAGTTGTTTTAGGACGATGTTGACGACGATATTTTACACGTTTTGGTAGTAACATTATTATTTTCCTCCTTCACTAGTGTTCTTAGTAGGAAGAACTTCTCCACGATAGATCCATACTTTGACACCTAACTTACCGTAAGTTGTGTCTGCTTCTGCATGTGCATAACCAATGTCAGCACGTAGAGTATGAAGTGGAACAGTTCCTTCTGAATATTGTTCAGCACGAGCGATGTCAGCTCCAGCTAGACGACCTGAAACTTGTGTTTTGATACCTTTAGCACCAAGTTTCATTGCTCTTGTAATTGCTTGTTTTTGTACACGACGGAATGAAGCACGGTTTTCTAATTGACGTGCAATGTTTTCTGCAACAAGTTTAGCATCTAAATCAACTTTTTTGATTTCGATAACATTGATGTGTACTTTTTTGTTTGTTAATGAATTTAATTTATTACGTAATTTTTCAATTTCTGAACCGCCTTTACCGATTACCATACCAGGTTTACCAGTATGAATAGCGATGTTGATACGATTCGCAGCACGTTCGATTTCAACGTGAGAAACTGATGCTTCTGTTAATGCGTTATCAATATACTTACGGATTTTTAAATCTTCGTGTAATAATGAAGCGAAGTCTTTTTCTGCATACCATTTAGCTTCCCAATCACGGATTACACCAACACGAAGTCCGATTGGATTAATTTTTTGACCCAAAGTGTTCCCTCCTTAAAAAATGTATTAAGCTTCTTTAGCTTCTTCTTTACCGTCACTTACGACGATTGTAATGTGGCTTGTACGTTTGTTGATCGCACTTGCACGGCCTTGTGCACGTGGACGGAAACGTTTTAATGTTGGTCCTTCATTAGCATAAGCTTCTTTAACTACTAATTCATCAGTGTTCATGTCGTAGTTATGTTCAGCATTTGCTAAAGCGGACATTAATAATTTTTCAACTACTGGTGATGAAGCTTTGTTCTTTAATTTTAAAATCGCAATAGCTTCTCCAGCATTTTTGCCTCTTATTAGATCTAATACTAATCTAACTTTACGAGGTGCGATTCTTATTGTTTTAGCAACCGCTTTTGCTTCCATTGGAATTTCCTCCTCTACCTGTTAGAAATTATCTTCTAGTTTTTTTGTCGTCTGCAACGTGTCCTTTGAATGTACGAGTTGGTGCGAATTCTCCTAATTTATGACCAACCATATCTTCAGTTACGAATACAGGTACGTGTTTACGTCCGTCATATACAGCGAATGTATGTCCGATGAATTCAGGGAATATAGTTGAACGACGTGACCAAGTTTTAATTACTTGTTTTTTCTCGCTTCCGCTTTGAGCTTCAACCTTTTTCTTTAGATGATCGTCAGCGAAAGGTCCTTTTTTAATACTACGAGCCATAGTGGCGCCTCCCTTCTTATTGTGTGCGTGCGGCTTTTAAGCCACACACGCAAATAAGTTATTTTTATTTTTTCTTACGTCCACGAACGATAAGTTTGTCAGATGATTTTTTACCACGACGAGTTTTCTTACCAAGCGTAGGTTTACCCCAAGGTGACATTGGAGATGGTCTACCGATAGGTGCACGACCTTCACCACCACCGTGTGGGTGATCGTTAGGGTTCATTACAGAACCACGAACTGTTGGGCGAATGCCTTTCCATCTAGAACGTCCTGCTTTACCAACGTTTACAAGTTCATGTTGGATGTTACCAACTTGACCAATAGTAGCACGGCAAGTTGAAAGAATCATACGTACCTCGCCAGATCTTAATCTGATTAATACATATTTACCTTCTTTACCAAGTACTTGTGCACTAGCACCAGCTGAACGAGCAATTTGTCCACCTTTACCAGGTTTTAACTCGATATTGTGGATTACAGTACCTACTGGAATGAATTGTAATGGTAATGCATTACCTAATTTAATGTCTGCTTCTTCACCGCTTTCAAGTACTTGACCTACTTTAAGGTTTTTTGGAGCGATGATATAGCGTTTTTCACCATCAGCATAAACTAATAATGCAATATTAGCTGAACGGTTTGGGTCGTATTGGATTGAATCAACTTTAGCGTTGATACCATCTTTATTACGTTTGAAATCAATAACACGGTATTGACGTTTATGTCCTCCACCATGATGGCGAACTGTCAATTTACCTTGGTTATTTCGTCCCGCTTTTTTCGGTAGCGGTTGTAATAATGACTTTTCAGGTGTAGTTTTCGTAATTTCAGCGAAATCTAAACTAGTCATATTACGACGACCATTAGTAATTGGCTTATATTTTTTTAGAGCCATTGTCGTTTACCTCCTTATTGGTAATCTTTTTAGTTGAATAGATCGATTGATCCTTCTTTTAATTTAACGATTGCTACGCGTCTCTTGTTTGTATAGCCTTGGTAACGGCCCATACGTTTTTTCTTTGGTTTATAGTTAATGATGTTTACATTATCAACTTTAACGTCAAAGATTTCTTCAACAGCGATTTTAACTTGTGTTTTATTAGCACGAGTATCAACGTCGAATGTGTATTTATCTTCAGCCATTGCAGCAGAAGATTTTTCAGTGATTACGGGGCGCTTAAGAACGTCTCTTGCTTCCATTATCCGAGCACCTCCTCAACTTTTTTAGCAGCTGCTTCTGTAATTACTACACTGTCAGCGCTTGTGATATCTAGAACATTTAAACCTTGAGCTGTAGTAACTTGTACACCAGGAATGTTACGTGCTGATAAAGCAACATTTACATCTTCTGATTCTGTAACTACTAATACTTTTTTAGGTTGTTCTAAATTAGAAAGTACAGTTTTGAACTCTTTTGTTTTTGGAGCATCTAAGTTTAATGTATCTACTACAGTTAAACCTTTTTCTTGTACTTTAAAAGATAATGCTGAGCGTAATGCTAAACGACGCATTTTCTTAGGCATTTTGTATGAGTAACTTCTTGGTGTTGGTCCGAATACAACACCACCACCACGCCATTGTGGAGCACGGATTGTACCTTGACGCGCACGTCCTGTACCTTTTTGTCTCCATGGTTTACGTCCACCACCACGTACTGCTGAACGATTCTTAACAGCATGTGTACCTTGGCGTAATGAAGCACGTTGTAAGTTAATCGCTTCAAAAAGAACATTGTTGTTTGGTTCGATTGCAAATACTGCATCGCTTAGTTCAACTGAACCTGATTTAGATCCATCTACTTTTAATACATCATAATTAGCCATTATGCAATTCCTCCTTTCGTTTTATATTATTTATTACCTTTGATTGATGTTGTAATTTCTACAAAACCTTTTTTAGGACCAGGTACATTACCTTTTACTAAAATAACATTGTTTTCAGCGTCAATTTGAACTACTTCTAAGTTTTGAACTGTTACAGTGTTACCGCCCATACGTCCAGGCATTTTTTGTCCTTTAAAGACTCTTGAAGCATCTGATGCCATACCTACAGAACCTGGGGCTCTGTGGAAATGAGAACCATGTGACATTGGACCACGTGCTTGATTATGGCGTTTAATGGCACCTTGGAAACCTTTACCTTTAGATACGCCTGTTACATCAATTACGTCTCCAGCTTCAAATGTATCAACTGAGACTTCTTGACCTACTTCGTATTCATCAACATTAACGTTTCTGAATTCACGAATGAAGCGCTTAGGTGCTGTGCCTGCTTTTTTAGCATGGCCTTCAGCTGGTTTGTTTGCATATTTATTACTTTTACTATCCTTTTTGTAAGCTTGTTTGTCTTCATAGCCTACTTGGATGGCGTTGTATCCATCAATCTCTTCAGATTTCTTTTGTAATACAACGTTTTGGCTTGCTTCTACTACTGTTACAGGAATTAGATCACCGTTTTCTCCGAAAACTTGTGTCATCCCGATTTTTCTTCCTAAGATTCCTTTGGTCATCGAAAGTCCACCTCCTAATTTTTTCTATTATAATTTGATTTCGATGTCTACGCCAGATGGTAAGTTCAAGCCCATTAGAGCATCAACTGTTTTTGGTGTAGGGTTAACAATATCGATTAAACGTTTATGAGTACGTTGTTCGAACTGCTCACGTGAATCTTTATACTTATGCACGGCACGAATCACAGTATAAACTGATCTTTCAGTTGGTAACGGAATTGGTCCAGAAACATCTGCACCAGAACGTTTTGCTGTTTCAACAATTTTTTCTGCTGATTGATCGATTACTCGATGATCATAAGCTTTTAATCTGATTCTGATTTTTTGTTTTGCCATAATTTTCCCTCCTTATTCGTCTACATTTAAGTGATAGACTTCTCCACGAAAACTATCTCACACAGCGCCATGGCAAAGCGGCCGGGTGTGTCAGTAACCTTTCGCTTCATCGCGTATTCTTAAAGTCCAACATTAGATATGATACATGATAAACAGTGATTTATCAAGCTTTTCTATAAAAGTTTTTAAAACTTTTGTCTAACACATACTTTGTTATTGTACTTGATTAAGTATTTCACTTCAACCTATTTCTTAATATTTCTATTGTAATCTTTAAATTTCTATAATTCTACTGTTTCTTATTGTTATTCTATTTTAATTATTTCCTTTATAATAGATAGATATAATAATTGTTGTCAGGTGGTGAAATGAAATGAAAAGTGCAATCCGCACTACACTTTTAGTATTGAGTATTATTTTAATAATTAGCGAATTAGTATACGGGATTCCTTTCTTTGGAGGCAGTATTATTCTTAGTTTGGGTTGGCAACCGTTATTAATAAGTATGTTGCTTTATTTTATAATGATAGTGATTTTAATTGTAGATAAACAAAATGCAATTAAACCTATGATGTTTATTCCCTTATTAGGTGTTATAGGGAACATCATTGCTTTCATACCCGTTGTGGGGATGGTAGTACATTGGATATTATTCTTCTTAATGTTATTTTTTGTCTTCATCTTATTATCTACTCCACTTTATGTTCCTAATAAGAACGCTAAAGTCATTTATACGGAAGATAGACGGAATAAGTAGTACAATAAACAACAAGTATTAATAATAGATAGTTTTGCTATCATTATAATGAAGGAAAATGTTCTTTCTATCATTTATCATTACAAATTAAGCCTAACACTGACTTTATTTTTGCTGTATAAAATTTAAAAGCGCACATTGTTCTAGGTCATACGACAAAGACAATGTGCGCTTCTATATATTTTTATTATCCGTGAACAAATACAAAATAAAGGATGAATAATATCATTAATGCATACATAATTGGATGCACTTCTTTATGACGTTTTGAAATAAGCATCGTAATTGGATAGAAAATAAACCCACATGCAATACCTGTAGCAATTGAATATGATAAAGGCATCATTATAATTGTTATAAAGGCAGGAACTGCTACTTCAAATTTCTTCCAATCTATTTCTGCAAAGTTTGCTGCCATCAACACGCCGACTACGACTAATGCTGGTGTGGTAACAGCACTTGTTACTACTTCCATTAAGGGACTAAAGAATATCGCTAGTAAGAAACAGAACCCGGTTACAACACTTGCAAACCCTGTTCTAGCTCCAACTGCAACACCTGAGCTTGATTCAATATAAGAAGTTGTTGTTGTTGTACCAAATATTGCACCAACAATTGTCGCTAATGAATCTGAGAACAATGCACGTCCTGCTCTTGGGAGCTTGTTATCTTTCATTATGCCTGCTTGTGTAGCGACAGCAACAAGTGTACCTGCAGTATCAAAGAAATCAATAAACAAGAACGTTAGTATTACAATTAAGAATTGCACTGTAAATAATTGACTTGGGTCTTTAAACGCTTCAAATGCTGCGCCAAAAGTCGGCTCTATACTTGGTACTTGCCCTACAATAGCACTTGGTGTATGTATAAGCCCTGTAATCATACCTACAATAGACGTCAGTGCCATACCAATAAAGATAGCTCCAGGTACTCTTAGAGCATACAATACAACAGTAGCTATAATACCAAATATTGTTAATAAAACTGGTCCATTCGTAATATGTCCTAATGTTACTAATGTAGAATCGTTACTTACAATTATCCCAGAACTCTGCAATCCTACGAAGGTTATAAAAAGACCAATCCCGGCTGATACAGCCATCTTCATCTGATAAGGTATAGCATTTATAATTATTTCCCTGAGTCCAGTCATTGTTAGAAATGCAAAGACTATTCCTGAAAATAGAACACCTGTTAAACCAATTTGCCATGGAATGCCCATGGTTAGTACAACTGTAAATGCAAAGAACGCATTTAAACCCATGCCTGGCGCTAGTCCGATAGGATACCTTGCTATTAAGCCCATAAATAATGAACCAACAAACGCAGCCAGAGCTGTAGCAACAAAGATTGCACCTTGGTCCATTTTCATATTCTCAGATACGCCATCAACGCCTGCTAAACTAAGTACTTGAGGGTTAACAGCTAATATATATGCCATAGACAAGAAAGTTGTAAGCCCACCAAGTATCTCTCTCTTATAGTTTGTTTCGTGTTTATCAAACTTGAAATACTTTTTCACGGTTAGTTCTCCTTTTTTTAAAATACCTACATATTCTAATACCAAACGAACTTTTTTACAATAGCAAACACGAACCTTACTAGATTTTTTATGCTATTTGTTCGATTAATCTAGAACTTTAGGCCTTTTAATGCGTCTTGGAATGGGTTGTTCTCTAATCCTTCATCATTATTCATATATTTTTTTAAATCTTTTTTATTTACTTTGTCTGACTTTTTATTTTTATGTCGTTTATCCATTTGAGCTTGCGTTTCTGTATGACCACATACACAACGATATACTGCCTCTTTACCTCTACCGAATAGCGTCATTTTCTTATGACAATTTGGACAACGTGCATTTGTTTTTCTTTGTACATTTTTCTTCGTCTTACATTGAGGGTCTTGGCAGACTAACATTTGACCATTTTTTGTTTTCACTTTGATCATAAATTTACCACATGTTGGACATTCTGTTGTTGTTAAATTATCATGTTTATAATTCTGATCACTCTCTTTAATTTCAGATACAACATCGTTCGTAAACGATTTCATTTCAGCTATAAATTTATTTGCATCATATTTACCTTGTTCTATGAGCGTTAACTTTTCTTCCCATTCTGCGGTTAATAATGGTGAAGTTAGTTTCTGAGGTGCTAATTCTAATATTTGCTTACCTTTGGATGTAATCCTTATTTTGCCATCTCTAGTTTCAATCGCGTTCATATTAAAGAGTTTGTCGATAATATCCGCTCTTGTAGCCACTGTACCAATACCACCAGTTTCTTTTAATGTTTGATTATGTTTTTTATCAGTTAAATCAAAGAATTTTTGAGGACTTTCCATCGCTTTAAGCAATGTTCCTTCATTAAAATATGGCGGCGGGGTCGTCTCATGTTGATTTATTTGTACTTTGCTAATATTTAATTTTGCACCTTTTTGCAGTTGCTCCATTTGGTAATTTACTTTGTCTTTGTCTTCATATATTTCTTTAAAACCTAATTTAGTAGTTACTTTGTCTTTAAAAGTAAATACATAGCCCTTAATATTCAATTCTATTGAAACAGCTTCGAATTCATGTGGAGGCATAAGATTTTCTAAATACCTTTGTGCAATCATCATATATATTTTAGATTCTCTCTGGCTTAATTGACCCATGTCTGGTCGTACCTCAGTTGGAATAATTGCATGATGATCTGAAACTTTGCTATTATCTACAAACTTTTGCTTAACTGAGAATGATTGCCTCATTTGACTTTTGGCCACATCTTTTAATGAAGTTGCCATAATTGCTTGCAATCTATCTTTTAAAGTATCTACCATATCATCAGTTAGATAATTAGAATCCGTACGCGGGTACGTAACCAATTTATGGC
Source organism: Staphylococcus sp. mip270_02 (assembly GCF_054031535.1). Taxonomy (NCBI): domain Bacteria; kingdom Bacillati; phylum Bacillota; class Bacilli; order Caryophanales; family Staphylococcaceae; genus Staphylococcus; species Staphylococcus sp. mip270_02. Next base: position 1,158,272 of record NZ_CM132934.1, on the reverse strand, counting down.
GTTCATACAATGCTTGTAACGTGTTCAAAGTTTCTTTTGGACCTAAGTGGAACCGTTTATATGCATCTTGCTGAAGGTCAGTTAGACTATATAGTTGTTGTGGATAAGCTTTTTTATGTGATTTAGTTATTGATGTTATTTGAGCAGAGTGGCCTTTAATTTTACCTTCTATACTTTCAAATACTGTTTTATCTGGATGTGACTGTGGCTTAGTACATTGAAAAGTTAAGTCTCCTGCATCAACTGACATTGTATAGTATGTCTTCGGTTCAAACTGTTTAATCTCATTCTGTCGCATTTGGACTAATTGTATTGTTGGTGTTTGAACACGTCCTAATGACAATTGCGCATCATACTTAGTAGTTAATGCTCTCGTTGCATTTATACCTACAATCCAATCTGCTTCGCTTCTTGCTAACGCAGCATAGTATAAGTTGTTGAATTTCCGACCATCTTGAAGCTTGTTAAAACCGTCTCTAATTGCTTTTTGCGTTACTGAACTAATCCACAAACGTTTTATTGGCTTTTTATTGTGTGATTTATCTAAAATCAAACGTGCTACAAGCTCTCCTTCTCTCCCAGCATCGGTTGCAATAATAATATCTTTCACATTATTATTATTAATCAATGATTGAACAGTCGAAAATTGTTTTCTAGTTTTACTAATAACAACTGTTTTCATTTTATTAGGTATGATCGGTAAATCATTAAGTTTCCATTCTTTATAACTCTTATCATATTGTTCTGGAGTTGCATTAGTTACCAAGTGACCTAACGCCCATGTAACAATATATTTATTATTTTCAAAGTAACCATTACGTTTTTCGTTGATATTAAGCGTATTTGCAATATCTCTACCTACTGAAGGTTTCTCAGCTATAATTAATGATTTCATAATTTCGCCCTTTCAAATTCAATATAATATACATTGTAACATGTATGTAGCACATCAAAACTTCCATTTAATCAAAAAAGTTCTTATAATTAACTTAAGCGATCATTCTATGGAGGTATTGTTATGAAAATTATTCAGTTAAATAACTATGATCAAATTGTAAAGTTTATTAATAACGCTGATTACCATACCGCATCTTATCTATATAAATTACCACAAGCACGCGAAAATGTTGAAGTTGCCATAAAACAAGCTATAGACGATCCAGGTGTATTTGCTCAAATCAATGAACAAAATGAAATCGTTATGCTTATCTTCGCATTCAAATATGAAGATAATAAATACAAGGTTATTGGTCCTTTCATCGATAAAAATAGAGAATTAACAACTGAATCATTTAAAGTTTTATTTGAAACTATGGCTCAAAGTAAACCTGACACAGCCAACTTTAATTTTTCCTTTGAAGAATATGAGCAAAATTATTCATCTTTTATGAAATCAATTCAGTCATCTTATAGTTTTACAGATTATCATTTAATATCAACACAGGACATTGGTACTGTTGATAATATCCAAAACATAACAGACTATCATCCAGCTTACTATCGTTCCTTCAAAAAATTACATGAGCACACGTTCAAACATGATGTAATGACCGCTGACGAAATTGTTAATTCATTGGATAAGCAACATAAACTTTTTGTTTTCATGTCTGAAGGCCTTCTAAAAGGCTACTTATACTTACAAATATACGAAGATACTAAAAATGCTGAAATTAAGTATTTCTCATCTCATACAGATTATAGATTTATGGGAATCGCATTTGACTTATTATCGCACGCCTTAAATTTTGCATTCTCTAATTATGATATTGATAAAACATATTTCAAGATTAGAAATAAAAATCATACATTAGTAGAACGTTTTAACGAATTAGGTTTTTATATTAATTACGAATATAAAAAATTCAAATACGTAGCTGCACATCTCTAAACTATATTATTATAATAAAATCTTTTTAATTATATAAAAGAGAGCAATAGTCCACTATTGCTCTCTTTTTGCAATTTAATTACAAAAAAATTGCAAATTATAAACTAATACTTTTACTAAAATAATAGTTTGGTTTAGAATGAATGTTTGTAAACAATTGTTGGTGATTGTTTTAAGGGGAGAAAAACAAATAGAGAGAGAGTGAGTAAAAGTATGGATTTATTAATTGCTTTATTACCTGCGTTATTCTGGGGTAGTGTAGTTTTAATTAATGTTCTTGTAGGTGGAGGCCCTTATAATCAGATTAGAGGGACGACTTTTGGTGCATTAATCATCGGTATTATCTTATTACTTACAGGTAATGCCAAATTTGATGATCTTACTATCATTATTGTCGGTTTAATTTCTGGTGCTTTCTGGGCATTAGGTCAAGGTTATCAATTAAAATCTGTAAGTCTTATAGGTGTTTCAAAAACAATGCCTATTTCAACAGGATTACAGTTGGTTGGTACAACGTTATTTAGTGCCATTTTCTTAGGTGAATGGAGTACTGGTGTGCAAGTTACATTAGGCCTTGTTGCTATGGTGTTACTTGTTATTGGTATTGCGTTAACATCTATTAAAGGTAAAAATGAAGCATCAGAAAGTGCCAAAAACTTTGGTAAAGCGATGCCTATCCTTTTAATATCTACTGTTGGTTATGTTGTCTACGTAGTAGTAGCACAAATATTTGGCGTAGATGGAATGAATGCTTTATTCTTCCAATCTATAGGTATGGCTATTGGTGGTTTAATACTATCAGCTAAACATGAAACATCAGTTAAAAGTACACTATGGAATTTAATTCCAGGTGTTGTATGGGGTATCGGTAACTTATTTATGTTCTACTCACAACCAAAAGTTGGTGTAGCAACTAGTTTCTCATTTTCACAATTATTAGTTATTGTATCTACACTCGGCGGTATTTTCCTATTAGGCGAGAAAAAAGACAAACGTCAAATGATTGGTATTTGGGCTGGTATTGTACTTATCGTTATTGCAGCCTTTGTACTCGGAAATATTAAAGCATAATTATAATTAAGAGATATGACCATGCTTTAAATTGTTACTAATTAAGGAGGAGTTTGAATATGTTCACAGATTTAGAAGGCAAAGTAGTAGTTATCACAGGTGGTAGTAGCGGCATTGGTAAAGCAATGGTAGAACAATTTGGTAAAGAAAAGGCTAAGGTTGTTATTAACTATCTTTCAGAAAGTTCATTAGACGATGTAGCTCAATCTATCAAATTAATTGAAGATGCAGGCGGACAAGCAATTAAAGTACATGCAGATGTATCAAAAGAAGAAGATGTAAATAATTTAATTAAAGCTGCAGTTGATACATTTGGAACATTAGATATTCTTATAAATAATGCTGGTTTTGAAAAACCAATCCCAACTCATGAGATGCCTTTAGAAGAATGGCAAAAAGTTATTGATATCAACTTAACTGGTGCATTTATCGGTTCAAAAGCTGCAGTTAATCAATTCCTTAAAGAAGATAAAAAAGGTATTATTCTTAACACATCAAGTGTACACGATAGAATTCCTTGGCCAAACTATGTAAACTACGCTGCTAGTAAAGGCGGCTTAAAATTAATGATGGAAACAATGTCTATGGAGTACGCTCAACACGGCATCCGCATTAATAATATTTCACCTGGTGCTATCGTAACAGAACATACAAGAGAGAAATTCTCTGATCCAGAAACACGCGCTGAAACATTAGAAATGATTCCAGCCAAAGAAATTGGTGAAGCTGATCAAGTTGCAAATGTTGCACGTTTCTTATGTTCAGATTTAGCTGACTACATTCATGGTACTACAATCTATGTAGACGGTGGTATGACAAACTACCCAGCATTTATGGGCGGTAAAGGTTAACTTTTATTTATCAATTAGACTTATCCCTGTTTAATGATAAACCATTAGTAAACCCGTTTAGGTAGCAATATTTTTTCGCAAACGATATCGTTGTCACACCCCGACAGCAATATCTAAATTAACCACGACTTATCTTTATGTCTCGATATTATGGCCCACAAGAATATTTAAGCTAAAGCTTATATGTTCTTGTGGGCCATTAAATTTACAATTACGATTAAGTACTCAAGACGTTAGTGAAATGTCCTGAGTACTTTTTGTTTATATATATAAGGGTTGTTAAATTAATCTTAACTGTACCTGTGTTCTTCCCTTTTTCAATTAATAAGTCAAATAAGAAAGTAGAGTAGAAAGCAATTTATTTAAAAAGATGTAATCATCCCGCGTAGACAAAGATGACTAGATTTGTTATAAGTTAAAATGTTTATCTGAGATAAATACTTATTTATAGATTAAGGCTGAGACAATCAATTTGTCCCAGCCTTAATCTATATTTTGTTATTAAATTATTGATTACGAATGTTTAAACAAATAAAGCTTGATAAATGTACAGAATGACAATACTAATTACAATAGTTAAATTCGTAACCATACCTACCAACGGTAAAGTTTTATATTTAAATTGTATGGAATAAGGTATGATAGCTACACCAACAGGTAATAACCAAGCAACTTGTAAAGTTGTTTTGATCATCTCATCTTCTACTGGTAAAAAGAAATGTACTAATAAACCAGCAAGTATACCTAAACCATAGTGTATAGCTAAATATTTAAGTGCAATCGGTAAAAACCTCTTATCAATGCTGAAGTTCAACATCAGACCTAGTAAAATCATTGATAATGGCATATTAGCCCCAGATAACACAGAGAAAAAATCAATTACTGGGTCTGGAAAATGAATATCAAGCATATTTAAAATAAACATTATGATATAAGTCATAAGTGGCACCGATTTGAGCAAGTTTTTCCCTAAATATTTAAAGTCGAAACTATCGCCGGCGCTACTAAAATAGCTACCGACAAAGTAAGTTACACCAAACATGATAATAGCCCCACCTATATCAGCCATACCAAAATATATCATCCCTGTTTGTGGCCATATTGCTTCAACGAGCGGATAAGCAAATAAACCTATATTCAATGAAGCCATCATCATGCCAGTCGCGCCGCGAATTTGGTTATCATATTTTATAAATAGCCAGACCACAATAATCTTGGCAAGAATACCATAAATAATCATCATTATTGGTAAAATTGAAAGTGATAAATCAAGTTCTGCACCATTCAAATTAACTATTACTAGCGAAGGCAAAGTGACATTTAATACTAAGGTAGAGAATACTTGGCTATCATTCGCCTTAAAATAATTAACCCTCTTTAATGTATAACCCAATGCAATCAGTATAATAATTATGATAAATTGTTGAGTCACAATAATCCTTCTTTCATTACATTATTTCGTTTTCATTCCATTTTCATACTTTAACATAAATGTTGGTTGTTTTAGAAGCTTTCGATTTCATGTTATAATTCTAGTCAATCTCATGTAGCCTAATGCTATTATAATAATAAGGAGTGACTAGCAATGGATTTAAATGATAAATTAGCAGAACTAAAATATGATTATGTCAGATTACAAGGCGATTTGGAAAAAAGAGAATCCGTCAATCAAGATGTTGACCCATTGGTAAGACAACTTGAAGAGATAGAAGAAGAAATTGCATCTGTGCGTTCAGAAATTAGTCGAAAAGATCATAAATAACATCCTAGTCAATCTATTTTTTACATGCTAAGATTAAGAGCGAATATAGAAAGGATGTCAACATATGCAACTATATCTTATCTTGTTACCAATACTTTATCTAATTGTGAGTTACATAAGCATATTTAAAATGAATACAATTATCACTCGTATTTTAAGAATAATTATGGCTCTATTATTACTATTTGTAGTAGCGATTACAACACTCTCATTCCCCGCAATTAACTGGTGGGTATTTATTCTACTCTTACTATTAGTTGGTAACGTGGAAATTACAAGTTTCAAAAGTGGTAAAAAAGACCAAAAAGCGGTTCAAATTTTAAATATTATTACAATAATTATATTTGTAATATATGTTATTTTAACTTTAGTATTATATTAATATGGAATACTTATACAAACGCGAGACCACAATCAATATTATAGTATTGATTGTGGTCTCGTCTTTTTTATATGAATTAAATAATTATGAGCAGAAACGCCTTCTATTAAGATGGTTTTATACTATTAGCTGATTGTTATTGAATATACTTATATTCATAACGGTCCGAGACACATACTTATGCCTCGGACTGTCCTTATACTTATTCAAACTATTTCTTTTTGCGTGTTACTTTATCTTTTAATGTAAACAATATTTCGTAAATAACTGGAACGACAATCAATGTTAATATTGTAGAAGATATCAATCCTCCGACAACAGTTGCTGCCATGCCTTTAGAAATAATAATTGAACTATCTTCACCAAATAGCATTGGCGCGAGTGCACCTATTGTGGCTAACGCCGTCATTAATATTGGTCTGATACGTGTTCCACCAGCCTCTAATAGCGCCTCTTTCATCTCTAGGCCTTGCTTTTGCTTATTAATCACTCTATCTATTAACACGATCGCATTAGTAACTACAATACCTATCAACATCAACATGCCTATCATGCTTGGTACAGAAATCGTTTCTCCTGTAATGACTAATGCTAGAACTACGCCAATCACTGTATATGGTAAAGAGAATAATATAGTGAATGGTGCAAGTGCCCCTTTAAATGTTAATACAAGCACTAAATACACAATGATAATAGCCGCTAACATTGCGAATGCTAATTGAGTAATGGCATTACCAATATCTTCATTCGCGCCTCCTACGTTAATTTTAACATTCGTAGGTGTATCAAGATTGTTCACTTTAGATAATACCTTTTGAGAGGTGCCACCTACATCGTCATTTGTCACTTTAGCTGAAACGGTAGCAGTATAATCACCTGCTTTTGTTTCTATCTTATTCGGTGTTTTAGTTTGTTCTAATGTAGCAATATCACTTAACTCTATAGCTTGCCCCATCGGTGTTTGTAATTTCGTACTTTCTAACTTTTCTTTCGACCAATCTGTTTCTTTATCTTCCTTAATTTTCACATCAATAGATTTCCCTTTTTCCTTGATGATAGTCACACTTTGCTCTGGCGTATTTTGGTTCAGGGTCATAGCTAATTGAGCAGCTGATAAACCATATTTTGCTGCTTTATTTTGTTCAACTTTAATATTATATTGATCATATGTCTGTGTTAAGTCAGATTTGACATTAGCCATACCCCTAACGTCCTTCATCTCATCTTCTACTTTATTAACTGTGTCTTTAATGGCTTCAAGTGTTGGACCTGTAACCGAAACTTCTAACTTATTATTACTACCACCTGTACCCATGTCTTGATTTGCCCATTCGCCTGGATGATTGTATTTTTCTAAGTGTTGTAATACTTTATCGGGCTCTTCATCAAAATTTGGTGTATTTGAATCGTATTCCACCATAATAGCCATACTGTTTGAGCTTCCAGTTGGATCAGTTGGCGATGCACCACCAACTGAGTATTGTACGGTTTTTACTTTATCTTTTTTATTTAAATATTTTTGAACTTGTTCCGCGTGATTTAATACGCCTTTTTCTGTTTCTCCTGGCTTTGGTGTATAGGTTAATGCCATGAATTTATCTTCACCAGTGGAAATAAAGCTAGTTCCTAATTTAGCTGCACCTAATCCTATACTTGCAATTAAGATGATTGTACTAACTAGGATGACAATCCATTTGTGATTTAAAGACCATTTTAAAATTACTTTGTATTTTCTACCAATAAATCCTAAAGATTCCTCTTTATAATGGTTAATACCCTTTTTAAAAAATGTAGCACTTAAAGCAGGTACAATTGTAATAGAAACAAGTAATGATGCTAATAGACTAAAGGCTATCGCTAATGCGAACGGTCTAAACATTTCACCAACAGAGCCGGTAACAAACGCTAAGGGTAAGAATACGATAATCGTTACGATTGTAGATGACATGATTGGTTTAAATACTTCACTCGTTGCACTTACAATTAATCGATCTCCTGTTAATGATTCATTTCTGTCTGATAATCTCCGATAAATATTTTCTACTACTACAATTGAATCATCAATGACACGACCGATTGCAACCGTCAATGCACCTAATGTTAAAATATTTAGTGATACATCCGATAATTTCAAAGCAATCATCGCTATTAAAATAGACATCGGTATTGAAACAATAGCTATTGTAGTTGTTCTAATATTTCTTAAAAATAATAGAATAACGATAATTGCAACAATCGTACCTAATATTGCTTTTTCAATCATAGTATACAGTGCATCTTCAATAGGTTTTGCTGTATCCATTACTTTTGTAGCTACCATATCTGGATTTTCTTTAATAAGTTTATCTATTTCTTTCTTCGTATCTTTTGCCACTTGAACTGTATTTGCATCTTGCGCTTTTGTTATCTGAACATTTACAGCATCTTTACCATTTGTTTTAGATATGGACTCTCGTTCATCCCCAGCTGTTACATCAGCAATATTTTTTAATTTAACTGAAGGTATCTCGGCTCCGTCAGTTTGACTACTTGCTGTCGAATTGTCAGGTTGCGACTGAGCCTCAAGTGAACTTTGTGATTCAGTTTGACCATTGGATTCTTGCATCGTTGCATCACTCGAATTACTTTCAGTTTGAGACTGAGTACCTGAGCTTGCACCAGCAGATAGTGGTATATCTATGTTTTTGAGTGCATCTACAGATGTAAACTCACCATCAATAACCACGGATTTTTCTGTGTTATTAAATTGGAACAATCCCAATGGCGTTTCACTTGTCGCACTTTTCAAATACTGTTCAACACTATCTTTTGTTAAACCGCTGCTCTCGAGTTTCTCTTGGTCAAATTTAATAGACACTTCACGAGATGTTTGCCCATTTAATTGAGCATTTTGTACACCATCTATTGTTTGTAGCTTCGGTATTAATTGATGATTAATTTTGTTAGTTGTATCTTTTAAGTTATTGTCTTTAGTCGTAAATGAATACGCTACAATCGGAAAGGCGTCCATAGAACTTCTTGAAAGTTCAGGTTCTTCAACGCCCTCCGTAAATTTTATTTTATCAATTTCTTTTTTCAAATCATTTTCTGCTTTATCTAAGTCTACACTTTCTTCATATTCTACTGTAACCATGGAAGCATTTTGTATAGATTGCGCTGTGACATTTTTAACACTGGCCATCGATCTAACTTGATCATCAATTTTATCACTAACATCCTCTTTAACTGTTTCTGGTGTGGCACCTGGCATAGACGTTTGTACTGTAATCATTGGAGATTCTACATCTGGTAATAATTCTAGTTTCATTTTTGCACTAGCATATAATCCACCTAAAATAACTAATAGTACCATTAGAAATATGGCAAATTTGTTCCCTAGTGAAAACTGTAACAGTTTCTTTATCATATTGTTTCCCCTCTCCCGTTTCTTAAAAATCACACATTCCATTTTAATAACAAACATTTCCCTTTTTACTGCAATAACATTAATTAATATAAATACCGGTAAAATATGTATACATAAATAGCGCACGTTATATAGTTTATTAAATTAATTCTAAAACTTTATAACGTGCATGCATTTGAATTTAAACTGCTTATTTATTTTTTAATTTACGTGATAATTTAATTTTTGCTTTTGTAAGTTTAGGTTTAAAGTTTTCGATAACTTGATATAGTGGTTGATTTAACACATAATCAAATTCACCAATTTTTTCACTCAAATAAGTGCCCCAAACTTTTTTGAATGTCCATAGGCCGTAATGATCAGAAGATTTATCTGGATCATTATCTGTACCACCAAAATCATAAGTCGTTGCGCCATGCTCTCTAGCATACTGCATCATTGCAAATTGCATATGATGGTTTGGTAAGAAATTACGATATTCATTTGAAGAAGCACCATATAAATAGTACGATTTATTACCTGCAAACATTAACAATGCGCCTGATAAATATATACCTTCAGGATGTTTGGCTTCTAATTCAATCATTTCCTCAATGAGTTCTTGTGTTTTACTTATTTTATTATCTGCATCGTTAAGTTTGTTAATTGTCTTTTTATCTTGTTTCTTATCGGCTAATTTTACTTTTTCAGCTTCAATTTCTTGTAACTCTTTTCTTAATTCTTGTAGGACTGGTTTTGGTTCTAACTTAACTAGGAATAGTTCTGCATCTCCGTCAGGATGCAAGGCATCATATATATTCTGGAAATAGCTGATATCTCTTGTTAAAAATCCATCACGTTCGCCTGTAATTTGCATTAATTTAGCAAATGTCTTTAAACCTTCTCTATTTGAACGTTCAACTGTAGTGCCACGTTTTAATGCTAATCTTACTTTCGAACGATTACGACGTTCAAAACTTTGAATCAATTCTTCATCTGTTTTATCGATAGGCGTTATCATTGTCATTCTTGGTTGTATATAGTCTTTAGATAGTCCTTCTTTAAACCCTTTATGTTTAAAGCCTAATGCACGTAAATTGGTTAAAGCTTCTGCACCTTTATCTACCTCTACATCTGGATCAATCTTAATCGCATATGCTTTCTCTTCTTTAGCGATTTGCATTGCTGCTTCCAATAACGTCTCTAAAGCTAATTTATTGCTGTAGTCAGTAACAAACCCACGTGAAATATAGCAAAGTGTATAAGGTAACTTAGGCACTTTTTTAAATAATAGCTGACCTACTCCAACAATTTCTCCATCTTCTCCAACTGCGATACGTCTTGAATACCAGCCAGTTAATGTTTTGGTTTCAGCCCATTTAGTTAATTGTAATAAGTCACCTTGCGGATGAGCTTTAACAAATGCATCATGCGCTTGATTAGTGATATTCATCTTTTCCATAAAAACTGATGTCTCCTTTATCAATTCAATTCTATGATATTATATATTGTTTTATTCTAATTTTCACATACAAACTATCATTTGCTATACTATAATAAATATAGAAATGAGGTTTTTTTATGCGAATTTTTATTATTGGCTTACTATTATTAATTAATTTAATTTTCATTTTTCAAGCTATCAATGAACCACTTACAATTTCATACTTAAGTTTAAGAATTATTTTAGCAGCATTTACATTTATAATAACTGTTTATTTACTACTATTGCGTACTCAAAAAATTTCTACTTACTTAGCTATTTTAACACTTATCACATCTTTGATACACATATTCATAATCGCACACAGCGCATACTTGTATATTTATTAGTCTGCTATAAATTTGTAACTTAAGCCGCGTATAATTAATGTGTAAGGAGACGTTGTTTTATTATCTTTTATAGTGACTGATTTATAACCTGAGTCAGTGCCATCACTAATGTTAAATAATGTCTCATCGCCTTTTAATTTTAATGTTGTGACACTTTCTGTTTCGTTTATTATTTCCATATCAAACCAACGTTGCCACTTATTCACTGTATGTTTGCGCTCAGTACTAGACAGTTCTACTGATTGAATTATGAATTCATTTTGACGCAGTGACTCTAACTTTTCATTTCGCGTATCTTCTTGTTCATTCCACTGGATAAAAAATGGGGGTTTCACTCTATAGTCTGGGTCTGCAATATATAATAATTTCCATGATGTTTTATCGCCTTTCATATTCTCTCTTTGCATGTTTACAGGTCCAATAACGTCTATATCTTTTTCCTCTAAATCTACTTTTAGTTGGTCGATATCTTGCGTACGAAATGCCAATGTTTTTAAACCTTGTGCATAATTATCTTGAACTATTTTAGAAGGAAATGACACTCTACCTTCATCAGTTTTAATAATTTTTTGCAAGACGTCTGGCTTATAAACATCTATCAATTCAATATATGCATTGCTTAAATAAGACAACCTATTGTATGTACCTAATCTCTCGTGTTGTCCACCTTGTTGTAAAGTTAGCAAATGTCCTGGGTATTTAAAGTTGTCTAAATGTTGAATATAGTGTACTAAATGATCTAATTTTAAATTTTGCATAACTTTTCTCCCCTATTTTCATCTTTAACCTTATCATAACAAATTGCGTACTACTTTACTTCTTATAAGTGGCTAAGGAAGTTGTTAATTAACTCTTTACCGTAAGTTTTAATTATTATTTCAAAACGATGCTATTGATTTATTTCATAAAAAGGCTTAAAATATTATCTGTTATTAAAAGTTAGCTTTGCTAACTAATTTAGGAGGCCATTATGAATACACCAAGCATATTCAATAATTTAATTGCAGTTTATCGACCTTATACAAAGTTATTTTCACCTATATTTGAAGACTATGACTTATATCCTGCACAATGGTTAGTGATGAAAGATATTGCACATAATGCACCAACAACATTAGTTCAAATTTCTAAACGCCGTGCAATCGAAAAGCCTACAACTCGAAAAATCTTAAAAGTACTCTCTGAAAAATCATTGTTAAAAATTGAAACTGGAGAAGATAAAAGAGAAAAATTATTATCTTTTTCTGAAGAAGGTCAAACTCTTTATGACAATATAAATGAACGCGTTTCTATCGTACAAGAAGAAATACTTCAAAAAACTAATTTATCCGAAGCTGACCTGAATCATACAGTTCAAGTCATTCAAAAAATTCATGAAGAAATAACTAAAATGGAGGAAATGTAAAAATGAATCAATCATCATCCGTGAGATCACCTATATGGACTAAAAGCTTTAATATCAATTTTATAACGAACTTTGCAATATATCTTAGCATGTATTTACTCATAGTTATTATAGCGAGTTATACTAAATCAGAATACCATGTCTCCGATAGTATAGCCGGACTCGTTTCAGGCCTTTTTATAATAGGGTCCCTAATTGGACGATTTGCTACAGGTAAGTATGTTAATAAAATAGGTCCAAAGACCATTTTATTAGTAGGTTTAATATTCTTAATCATCACACAGCTCTTTTATTTTATAGAAGGCTCATTGGCACTATTAATGTTCACTAGATTAATTAATGGGATTGCTACAGGTATTACTACTACTGCAACTGGTACAATTGCAGCATACGTAACACCAAATGATAGAAAAAGTGAAGGTATTAGCTTATTCTCGCTAAGTCTTGTTATTGGTGCTGCAATAGGTCCATTCTTTGGTCTCTTACTTATCAATACTTTTCCAATTAAATTATTATTTTTAATTTGTTTAGTTTGTGGCATTGTTAGTTTTATTATTTCATTCTTTGTAAACTTAGATTTCAAATTAGAAACAAAAACACAAACCACTTCTGAACATGTTAAAAATAAGAAATTTAATATAAACAATTATATAGCAAAAGAAGCAGTACCTGTCGCTATCATCATGTTAATATCAGGTCTGACTTATTCATCTATTCTTACGTTTTTACAGTTCTTCGCTCAAGAAATTAATCTCGTAACCATATCTAGTTACTTCTTTATATTTTATGCTATTGCCTCATTAGTTACTCGTCCAATAGCAGGTCGCTTAATGGACCAAAAAAATGAAAATGTTATTGCATACCCTGCATTCTTTTTCTTAATTATTACTTTTTTAACCTTGAGTATTACAAATAATGGTTGGTTACTTATTCTAGCAGGTCTATTCTTAGGTGCCGGTTATGGTAATATTTCTTCCTGCATGCAAGCAATTGCTATAAAAGTATCTCCTCCTGCAAAATATGGTATAGCTACTTCAACTTATTTTATAGGGCTTGATTTAGGGCTTGGTTTTGGACCTTATGTTTTAGGTTTTATCACTTCTACTGTTAGTTATGCGCAGCTGTACGGCATTATGGCAATTATTGTACTAATAACTGCAATTATTTATTATTTTTTACATGGTAGAAAAGTAAAAAAAATCGTTTCTAACTAAAAACTTTATAACTAACACTAACTCAATATTATGATAAGGCTGGGACAATTAACTTGTCCCAGCCTTATCTTTGTTTTTGTAATTATATTACTTATGTATCATTTTGATGGTTGCGCAACATTAATTTGTTCAACCTCTTTAATAATGTCATCTAACAACTGTATCTGCTCATTATTATAATAATAGAAAACTTGTCTTTCGTCTGTTTCAGAACGCACTTTCGAAATCAATTCTTTTTTATAAATCTTTCTTATAATTACATCAATTTTGCTAGTATCCCAAAGCATTTCGAAATGAAGGACGTCACGTAATTCTTTACCACTTATTCTTGTAGCTTCGTATACTTTAAACAATACAACAAATTCTTCAATCGACATTTTATGCTTTGATTTCAACCAATGCTTTAACTGACACAAATCTCTTTCAGATGTTATAAAATATGATACTTTACTATCCATAAAAATGGCCTCCTTATTGACTACTCTAGTTGTTTTAATTCTTTTTATTTGGCTTTACTTAATGAATAAGCTTCAAAAGTATTATATAACACTTTCTTCTTTTAATCTATTATTTTTAATCGAAAAGATAAATATTTTTTTCTATTGAACATTATTTATATCACTTAAAATGAATATCTTCAAAAATTTGTATTCTCTAAAATGTTTCAACATCGATTAACCTCTTTGTTTAACATTATTATTTTATAATACTTTAATCTCTTTATGATATGATACATATATAATAGTATTTACTATGATAAATTATTTTATTTTTTTATTTTTCAAAATAAAAAATCCCTATTAAAGTGTTCAAAGTGTTAAATGACTACTTTAATAGGGCTGTGGTTATATGAATCGAATTAACCGCCAATATAATTCATATTTATTTTTTTACGTTTTCTATTTTCAACTGTTTGGGCTGTACGTTCATCTGAATAACGATCGTCTCTTATATTCCAAAGAAGCTTAAATTGTTCTAATAACTCAGCATTAGTTGCACCATCTCTCATAAATGATTTAACATCGAAGCCATCTACTGTACTAAATAAACAACCATAAAACTTGCCATCTGATGATAGTCTAGCGCGAGTACATGTAGAACAAAAAGATTGAGAAACGCTAGTAATCAATCCAAATTGTGCTCCAGTACCTTTATGTTTATAATATTTGGCCACTTCCCCGTAGTATTTTGGTTTGACCGCTTCAATATCAAAATCTTTTTCAATCATTTCTAACATTTCATCTTTCGTAACAACTTTACTAAAATCCCAACCATTATCATTACCGACATCCATAAATTCGATAAACCTAATTTCAATTTCCTTCTCTTTAAAATATTGAATCATTGGAAGAATTTGATTATCGTTGACACCCTTTTGTACAACAACGTTGACTTTCACCTGAAAACCAATAGAAACAGCATAATCAATCTGTTGTAGGATTGTTGAAGCTTTAATATTTCTATTATTTATGTTTTGGAACACTTCATCTTCAATAGCATCAAGACTTACGTTTATACGTCTTAAACCAGCATCATATAACTTTTGACCATGTTTTTTTAATAGCAAACCATTGGTAGTAAGTCCAATATCTTCTATTCCCTCAATTTGATTTAATTTATAAATAAGTTTATCCAAATCACGTCTTAATAACGGTTCTCCACCTGTTATTCTTATCTTTTTCACACCTAACTTTGTATAGACATGAGCTATACGTACCATTTCATCAAATGAAAGTAGTTCATCTTTAGGTAAGAACACAAAGTCATCACCAAAAATTTCTTTTGGCATACAATAATCGCAACGAAAATTACATCTATCGGTAACTGACAATCTTAAATCACGAATCGGACGTCCCAGTTTATCAGTTATTTGTTCTACCATAACGTTAGGCCTCCTTATCTATTTAATATATCTTGTTGTAAAGAGTCCAAATCTTGTTGATAATTTATATTTTTATACCAATAGCCTGGTGATTGTATTGTATCTACACTTAACCAGTCACTTTTAACTTTACTATATACATTTTTCAAGCTGAAATCATCCGAAGCTAAAGCTTCGTTCATCGTATTCAATGTATGTGGGCTATAAAATGCCAAAGTTGGTATTGGTCTTCCCTGTTCATGAAAACCTGCAACGTCTAATTGATCTTCTATCAAATGTTCCACCATAAATTGATATAATTTACTAATGGCTTTTTGCGTTATCATTGGTGTATCAACCGAAATCACAAAAAAGAGCTCTTCGTTTTTATATAAGTTCATCACGGAACGAATACCTGCCAAAGGACCTTTCTCTTTATTTTGATCATCGTCAATAACAATATCTTCATAATCAAACTGTGAAGCTAAATTCTCATTTGTACTAATTATGATTTGATTAAACATATTTGTTGCTTCTAACACACTGATAATTCGCTTATAAAAATATTGGGAATCTATTTGTGCAAAAGCTTTTGGTTCGCCGAATCTCTCAGATTGTCCTCCGGCAAGTATAATAGCCTTCATGTCTTATTTACCCTCCGCTAACTGGTGGAATTAATGCCACTGTATCATTTGGATGTACTATATCATCTTGTTGAACGAATTCTTCATTAATTGCGATTTGAAATTGTTTATCATTGATTTGTGGGTAACGCTCAAATAAATCTGTTAAAAATTCATTTACTGTAATATCATAACTCAAATCAATCTCTTCAGACGTTTTTTCTAATATATCTTTGATTTCTGCAAAGTATAATATCTTCATTTAGAATCATCTCCTATAATAGCATCATTATAATTACCATGTTGATGACCTTGCCATTGCGCACCATCTTCCCATATCTCTTTTTTCCAAATAGGCACAATTTCCTTAATGCGTTCTATTGCATATTCATTTGCACGGTAGGCGTCTTTACGATGAGGAGATGAAACACTTATAAGTACAGCAATATCTGATATCTTTAGTGGTCCTATCCTATGGACGATCGCCGTTAAAGTCCCTGGCCATTTCTTTGCAATTTCATCACCTATTTGAGCAAGTTTCTTCTCTGCCATAGGAATATAAGCTTCATATTCAAGGTATTCTGTTTTTATTCCTTTTGTCCATTCTCTTACATGTCCTGTAAAAACTACAATCGCACCCTGATGTTCATTTAAAACAAACTCTCTATACTGTTCTGTTTGTATGGGTTCATTCACTACTTCAAACTGCTTCATTTAATGCATTCCTTTTATCTTAAAATAAGTTAATAACCAATTCTCATAATATTCCATTGCATTAATATCATTCATTTTCATATAATACCGTACATTGGAAAGCTTGGCTAAAGTTTGGCGCTCATATTCATTAGTGTAAACAACTACTTTATCAAAAACTGCATTTTTAAAACCTTCTACCAATATGATGTCACTGTCTATTGTAACAGATTCATTTATGATTTCCTCAAGACTTTGTTCCTCAATTCTTGTCACTGTTTGTTGATATAAATGCCCCTGTACAATGCTTTGATCAGCACCAGCATGAAAATGTTTCATATGATCCACTTGTTCTTTTTGTAAGGTAATATCATCATCTTGGAAATCCTGTTGATGTTGTCCATGATGCTTTACAGTAGCAACAGTTAAGTTATGTTCTTTCAAAAGTTCAATTGTATGAGACATCAAAGTGGTCTTTCCTGAATTTTTAAAACCTACTATTTGTAGAATCATATAAAACAATCCGTTTCATAAGCTTGTGACTCCGTTAAAATAACATCTACTGTATACCCTTTTTGATATCCTCTTGTTCCACCTGGTAACATTATCATCGCATTGCTGTGCGCAATAGCAACGACTGCCCCTGATTTATTAAATCCCGAAGGCACGACTGTCATTGACTTTCCATTAAAAGTAGCCGTTGCTCGTACGAAACGTGTAAATGGATTGGCTTTGGTTAGATCTTCCATTAAGGTTGCCTGTATTATTTGAGGATAAACAGCTGTTGCTCCCATCATATGCAGTACAGCAGGTTTAACATATAGTTCAAAACCAGTAAAACATGCCGATGGATTACCAGATAGACCAAATAAATATTTACCATCAGCTACAGCTACTGTTGTAACACTACCAGGTCGCATTGCAATTTTATTAAATAGCACCTCCGCATTAATCTCGTCATAAATTTGTGGTAAATAATCAAAGTCACCAACAGAAACACCTCCTGTTGTAATAACAATATCATGTTTAGACATAGCATCTTTTACAACTTGAATACTACTTTTTAAATCATCTTCTTGAATTTGGTAAGATGCAACATCTAAATTAAACTTTTGACTTAAAGCAACAATCATTGGTCCATTTGAATTTCTGATTTTACCTGGTTCTAAGTCATCGCCAACTTCTAGCAACTCACTCCCTGTCGCAATAACGCCGATACTAGGCTTATCAAACACTTTAACTTGTGTGTAACCATACGTTGCTAGAACTGCTATAGCACCTGGGTTGATTTGTTGTCCTTTATTTAGAACCGTATCACCAATCTGTGTTTCTTCACCTTTTAAAGATACATTCTCATAAGCAGTAAATGACTTTCTTATAGTAAAACTTTGTTCATCTTCTACTGTTTGTTCTAACATTACTACTGCATCTGCACCTTTTGGCATTTCAGCTCCTGTCATAATACGTACCGCTTCAAAAGGTCCTACTTCCTTTTCAGAAACTGATCCTGCACCAATATGGTCGACCACTGTAAAAGTAATTCTATGGTCTCCACTGGCACCTTCAGTGTCTCTACTTCTCAGTGCAAATCCATCATAAGGTGATTTATTAAATCTCGGGATTTCATATGTAGCTACAATATCTTCCGCTAATATATAATTAACGCTGTTTTCTAAAGGCACTTCGATTTGTTTTGTATATATATCTTGGCTCACAACACGCTCGATTGCTTCTCTTACTGGTATTGGATTTCTTTTTTCAACTGGCATTTAAAATCTACTCCTTAAAAAAATGGATTTCGTGATATACTAGGAAACGATTAGGAGGGATAACTTTGTCTGAATTCACACATATCAATGAACAAGGTAACGCTAAAATGGTTGATGTCTCAGAAAAAAACATTACCAAACGCACAGCCATTGCGCATTCAAGTATTACAGTTAATCAAGCAATTTATCAGCAAATTGTCGATAATACAAATAAAAAAGGCAATGTACTCAATACTGCACAAATCGCGGGTATCATGGCTGCTAAAAATACTGCTGATATTATTCCTATGTGCCATCCATTACCGCTTACCGGGATTGATATTTCATTTAACTGGAAAGAAAGTGAAACATCATTTACTTTAAATATCCAAGCGAGCGTTTCAACAACTGGAAAAACTGGTGTCGAAATGGAAGCACTTACCGCAGCATCTGCAGTTGCGTTAACTGTATATGACATGACGAAAGCTTTAGATAAAAGTATGATTATTGGTGAAACATATTTACTATCTAAAACTGGTGGTAAATCCGGTGATTTCCAACGACCGAATTAATATCTGGTTATACATGTTTGTTAGACACTTGCAAAACTATATTACATATCACAATATGACTTAGGTATTATATGACCTTAAATTCAATATCGTGTTTGGTAATAGATGACACTACGTATCACAATTGTTTTGACTATTGAGTCAAACTTTTGAGAGAGAGATAACGAAATCAATTGAAACTTTTTGATTTTTATCTCTCTCCTATTTTATTTAGTTATTTCTTGAACTAAATGATTTAATTCAGGTTTGATTAGTTTGTTCAATGCTAACTTAACTGCACCGGTAGAACCAGGCACACTAAAAATTAACTGTTTACCAACTGTGCCTGCGATCGCCCTCGATAATAATGCACGGCTCCCAACATCTTCAGTATAACTAAGATACCTAAACAACTCTCCAAATCCTTCAATTTCTTTTGTGATAAGAGAAGAAACTGCTTCTATTGTCACATCTCTTTGTGCAATACCCGTGCCACCCGTAGTGATAATAACGTCAATTTCTTCGGTTGACCATTGCTTTAACTGAGTTTGTATTGCAGTTATATCATCTTTTACAATACAGTAATGATTATCAGCAATATGAACGTTCAATTCAGAAAGAAGAGATATTGCCAATTGGCCACCTTTATCTGTATCGTAGTTTCTTGTGTCAGATACAGTTAATATTGCACAATTAATATCTTTATCTAACTTTACATTTGTATGCATCATTATTAATTCTCCTTTATCCAAAAAGTTGATTCATTAGTGTAATAGCCATATCAGGCTTGGTCATACCATGTATCAGCATTCTCCCATTTTTGAAACTTACTATGCGATACCCTTTGTATTTAAATTGAAGCAGATAGTCATTTCGTTTAAATGGAATTTCATATTCTGTTAAAAATGCTTCTAACATTTCCTGGGAAATGTTAGGGTTTTCATACTGTACCGTATCTCTCCCACATAAACTGACAAATTGACGCTTTGTTTCGTTTAAATATGGATATGTAGGTGATTCCCCACATGTTGGACAATGTAGTCGCTGTAATTTACTATAACCAAACGTAAAATGTGTTCCGTCCCATAAGTCTCCATATGTTACTTTGGTGCTAATATCTTGCTGGGTTAATACTTTTAACGCATCTCTCATCTGTAAACTTGTAGTCATACTTACAGCTGGTTGAATGACACCAACTGTATCACAAGTTCTATTAATAACAGGTAATTGTGGCATCAAACAATTAAAGCACGGTGTTAAACCTGGAATAAACGCGGTTTCTATATATGTGCTTTCTACAACACCACCATATATCCAAGGTATCCTTTGCTGAAACGCAAAATCGTTAATCATTTGACGTGTTTCAAAATTATCTGTCGCATCTAATATAAGCTGTACATTTTTACATTGTTCATCCAAAAACTGTCGATCAACATGTGCAATATGACAACTTAAATTTAAATCTTGGCGAATTGCCATTAAATGTCGTTCAGCTGCTACGACTTTAGGTAATGCTTCATTTGCATCAGTTTCCGTATATAAAGTTTGTCTTTGTAAATTACTGAACTCAATATAATCTCTATCTACAATTGTAAGTTCACCTAACCCAGCACGAACTAAACTTTCAGCAAGATGCGTCCCTAAAGCACCCATCCCAATAATCACGACATGCGCGTTTATAATTTTATCTTGGCCTTTAGAACCAATGTGCTTAAATAACGTTTGTCTCGAATAGCGATCTTTAGTCACAAGCATTACCCTTTCTATACATCATTGTTACTATTATAAATCTTGGGTCACAATGTAACAATGTTTTGATATTAATATTATAAAAAGTAGCGTTTTCCCTATGTTAATTATTTGTGATTAAAATATATTTCTATATTGAAATCATATTCAATACGCTATATATTAATTAATCATACCCCTTGCTTAAATGTTCGTGGTACAATTAATTGAATATTATTCGGAGGTGAATCAATGGCACGTTCAAAGGATTATGAACAACTATTAACTCAAGCTAAAGACATCGTTATTAATTCTATAGGTGAGACTATGGATCTTTACGGTGTAAACCGTAGCGTCGGCAATTTGTATGGAACAATGGTATTCGAACAAAAAAGCATGACACTAGATGAAATGCGCTACGAATTACAAATGAGTAAACCAAGTATGAGTGCAGGAGTTAAAAAACTCCAAGAATTTGACGGCGTTAAACAACAATTTACACGTGGCAGTAGAAAACAGCATTTTGTTGCTGAAAAAGATTTCTTTACTTTCTTTGGTAATTTTTTCTCACAAAAATGGAACAGAGAGATTAAATTAAATTTAGAAGCAATTCAAAGAGCAGAAAAATTATTGGACCCCATTATTCATTCAGAAAGTGCATCTGAGGAAGTCATCGAAGAAGCTAAAGAAATGTCAAAACAATTAGATCATTCTAAAGTATATTATGCTTGGTTATCTACATTATCTGAATCACTTAATAGTGGAGAAATTTTCGAACATTTCCCCATTCCAAATACCCATAACGAGTAAAAGGCATAAAGTTCCAATTGGAACTTTATGCCTTTTTATGTCTTTATTATTAAACCATCATAAGCGATGGTCGCCTTCAGCCCAGACTGCTTTAGTTGTTGTTCTAACTTTATTACTTGCATTTCATTTAAACTTTCTGTTGCTTCTATGTGTGTAAAATAAGTATGTTTTGCATTAATTTCGTAAGCAAGTTCTACGCTTTCCTCAAATCGTATTTCTCCTAGTTCATCAAGCATCCCCGCTTCATGTATACGTTCATGAGTTACAGGATTAACTTCATTACTACCAAAAGGTAAAATTGCCACATCAACTTCTTTTACTTTTTCTATAGGTGTATATTTTTTTATCTCATCCGGAATAATCAAAATACGTTGCGCATTAGATGTAATATAAAATCCAAATGCAAACTCCTCTGCTAATTGAATCCACTCGACTGACACATTATTTATCTTTATTCGCGAGTCGTTTTCTACAATTTCTTTTTCAATAACACCGAGTTCACTCAGGTAATTCAAATGATCCCAGTGGCCAAAATACTTTTTAAAATCAGCCACTTGTTGTTTCGTAATATAAATTTTAGACTTTTTAGATTGCGGTATTTTATTAATAAAATCATAATTGAGTGTTTCCCAAATTCTAAGACCCATTGTATGATCTGGATGCCAATGTGAATATATACCATATTTTATATCATGTATTTGAGAGCGTCGTAATTGATAAAAAATATCTTCTGATGTATCAATCAACAATTGTAAGTCGTGAATGTAAATAGCAGGTCCCGTTCGCTGAATCGTATCTATATGTTGAGAAACTGATTTATATAGTGAAGGTACGCCACCAGCAGTCCCCAAAAACTCTATTCTCATGTATACACCTCATTCAAAAATATTTAAAATTATTTAAATTACATTTACCATACATGATGAAGTATTTAATTTCTGCATTTTTCTTCACACAATATATAAAGAACTTGAGCTACTAAATTGCTTCTTTGACATCATCGATTACTACATAAAGATAAAGGGCTGTATAAAAAAACAGTTTGAGACATTAAAGCCCCTAACTGTTTAATTTTTCAATATTTTGTATAAATGCAACACAGCGTTAATCTCATTTGATATTTATAACTTCATGCGCTAGGTTAGTAGCTTCGTAATTGGAATGTGTTACAAATATAATAGGTATTTGCCATTGTTCAAATATACGTTTAACAAGCTCTATGCTTTCTGTTTTAGTTGCATCATCTAAGCTTGAAAATGGCTCATCTAATAAAATCAAATCCGGCCTTGTACTTAGTGCTCTAGCCAATGCCACACGCTGTGCTTCACCGCCTGAAAGTCGCAAAGGATATTGATCCTTTAAATGCTCTATATTTAATTGCTGTAAAAGCTTGTCTATATGTTGAGAAGGTTTTGCAATAAAAGTTATATTGTGATAAACATCCATATTAGGAAATAATTGATAATCTTGAAATAAATAGCCAATATTTCGTTTTTGTATTTTCACGTCTATATCTTCCTTTGTATCACAAATAACATGACCATTGAGTTGGATAAAAGCAGTATTTGGTTTTCTTAAACCAGCTATAATGTTTAATAATGTCGTTTTACCAATTCCCGACGGACCTTTAATAGCATAAATTTTAGGCTCATTGTCTTCAATGTGGATTTTTAATTGTTGCTTTTTTAATAGATGATTTAAATGTATTTTCAACAATTAGTCCACCTCCCGAAAACGATCTTTATTTAATATATTTATAGTTCCAATCACAGTGATTGCAAATGCTACTAACACAATCACCCATAACCAAGCTTGATTTTCTTTACCTTGTTCTACTAAGAAATAAATTTCTAACGGTAAGGTGTTCGTTTTATTTGGAATATAACCAGCAACCATGAGCGTCGCCCCAAATTCACCAATCGCACGTGCAAAGCTCATCATAATACCTGAAAGTATTGGTCTTTTCGATAGAGGAAAAATTAGTTTGAAAAATATTTTATTCTCACTGGCCCCCATTGTTCTAGCTGTATTTAACATTTTATGATCAATGCTACGAAAACCTTGTACGGTATGTTGATACATCAGTGGAAAACTTACAATTACTGATGCAATAACTGCGCCAGTCAAAGTGAAAACTACTGGCATATTTAGTATGTCTTTAAAAAATGCACCTACATAACTTTGTGGTGAAAATACAATCAATAAAATAAAACCCATTACAGTTGGTGGTAAGACAATTGGTAAGACAATGACACTTTCCAAGATTCTAGCAATGATACCATGGCGTTTATATAGCCATTTTGATATTAAAATCCCCAACAAAGTAACAATAATAGTACTAATTAGAGCTACTTTAAGCGATATCCAAAATGGCGTCATATCTTGCATTACTAAAACCTCCTATGCTTCAAATTTATATTCTTTTAAAATAGCTTTCGCTTTATCTGTTTTTAAGAAATCTATCCATTCTTTAGCAGATTTATCATCTGTAATCGTAGCAGATTTATAAACAATTGGGTTATTTAAATTTGCTGTATTAATCGCTTTAACTTTGCTATTACCATTTTGTTGACTTTGATATAAGTCAGTCTGATAAACGTATCCCAATTGTGCATTACCTTTTTCAACATAATTTAATACTTGGCGTACATCTTTTGCATATACTAGATTAGACTTTACACCTTCAAACAAGTCATTACTTTTGAGATATTGTTCAGCGTATTTACCAGCTGGCACTGATTTGGTTTCGCCAATAGCTAATTTATCACCATCTTTAATATCTTTTACAGATTTATAATCACTATCTTTACCAGCGATAAGCATCAACTTGTTTTTGGCATATTCGTATGTATTTTGTGCTTGATTTTTATCTACAAGTGCGTCTACATCTTTTTCATTTGCTGACATAAAAACATCAACAGGAGCTCCTTTTTCTATTTGCTGTCTTAAAGCGCCCGAACCTCCATAATTAAAAGTAACATCTACATTATTATGTTGCTTTTTAAAAGCTTTTTCTAAATCTTTTGTTACATCTGTAAGACTTGCTGCCGCAGCAACATGCAATACCTGTTTTTGGCTTTCTTCATTTTTCTTCTTAGCATTTTCATTACCTTTATTTTCATTAGAACACCCAGTTAAAATGAATGTCAGAACAATAAATGTAATAAGTATGTATTTGGCTCTAATTTTCAAAAAAATCACTCCTTCACTTTATTATATGCTTGCATATAATAAAATAAAAGTAAGAAAATAGGAGCATGATAGATAGCTATCAAATTTCATCATTTGATAGCCTCACCACACTCCTAATTAATAAAAAAGTAGATAAAGTTTCATAGAAGCTACTTTATTTACCTTATTCATGTCACAATTGATAATTTATTTTAATCATAAAATGTCTATAAAGCGTTTAAACGCTGCTCGACCAATCTCAGTATTTTTAAAGACACCTGCATCTTCTAATACGCGTTTGAATTTGTAACCTACTTCTTTTTCAACAATATCATCTACATTGTTAGTATCGATATCATAATTTTGTTTCATGCCATCGGCCCATTGTTGATGAATACCTATATCAACATGCACTGCACCTAATAAATATGATTTCACTTGTTTTAATTCTTTCTTTAAACGGCCAGGCAATATTGCCATTCCCATTACTTCGATTAATCCAATATTTTCTTTTTTGATGTGTTGCACATCTTTGTGTGGGTGAAAAATACCATCTGGAAACTCCGCAGAAGTCTGATTATCTCTCAGTACAATATCCAATTCATACAATCCATTTCTATACCTGGCAATAGGTGTAATCGTATGATGTCTCTCTCCATCTTTGCTATAAGCCTTAATGTCTACACTATTATCAGAATATTGATTCCACTGTACCATAACATGTGTTGCCGCTTGGATTAGCTCATCACTATTTTCACTTTTTAATCGAATCACACTCATTGGCCAATTTAAAGTACTTGCTTCTACTATTGGGAAACCCGTTATAATAAATTTTTCAATTTCTGCTGCATTATCCATCGGGAATATATGTTGCCCTGTTTGATAGTGGTTATGTGATAATATAGAACCGCCTACAAGCGGAATATCCGCATTAGATCCTATAAAATAATGTGGGAATTGTTTTATAAAATCAATTAAATTAACAAAGGTTTGCTTGTTAATCTCCATCGGAACATGTTTTTCAGAAAACACTATACTATGTTCTAAGAAATAAGCATATGGAGAATATTGAAATCCCCATAGTTGACTATCTAAATTTAAACGTATCACACGATGGTTAGTACGTGCTGCTTGCGTAACAGACCCCTGAAAACCTTCATTTTCAATGCATAAAGCACATTTTGGATACTCAGTAGCCGGCGCAGCTTTAGCTTTTGCAATTTGCTTTGCATCTTTTTCTGGTTTAGATAAATTAATGGTGATTTCTATGTCACCATATTCAGTGGCTACTTCATAATTAATATTATTAGCTATCGCGTCTTCTTTCACATAATGATTACGTTTAGCGATTTCATAAAAATATTTTGTCGCTGTTTCCGGTGATTGTTCATAAGCTTCTCTAAACTTTCTATTAATAACAGACGGTCTTGGCGTGATTATGTCTAAAAGTTGTGCTTCAACAATTTCTTTATTGTATAACGCATCTTCAATGCAATTTTCATTTATAGCTTCATTAATCCAATATTGTGTTATATCATTTGCTGTAGCATTTTTAGGTAAAGGTGATTCTAACGTCTCAGTTATCCCTCGTGCATTTAAAATACGCAATATTTGATTTTGAATATAGATGCTATCTTCTTGTTCATAATCGCCAAATGAAATTGCTTGTGCAATAAATTGTTGCACTAATTGTTGGTTTAATAACATGCGTTATCCCTCCATACTTTGTTGATAACCATCAGGATGCTGATGATGCCATTGCCATGCTGAATCAATGATTTCATGAATATTATCATGTTGTGGTTTCCAACCCAAGACAGATTGTGCCTTGTCACTTGCCGCAATTAATTTACTTGGATCACCAGCTCTTCTTGGGCCAACTTCAGACTTAATCGGTTCTTTCGTTACTTTACGTGCAGCTTCTAAAATTTCAAAAACAGAATAGCCTTGACTACTACCTAAGTTAAAAGCACCCGATGCCCCCCCATTTTGTAAATACTGATAAGCTAAAATATGTGCATCAATTAAATCTACAACATGTAAATAATCACGTATACAAGAACCATCTTCAGTATCATAATCGTCACCAAAAATAGTTAAAGCATCACGTTGTCCTAATGCTACTTGTAATACAATAGGAATTAAATGCGTTTCAGGACGATGATCTTCACCTATCCATCCACCTTGTTTGGCACCAGCAACATTAAAGTAACGCAGTGCAGCATAGTTTACACCATAAGCATTATGGCTCCAATGCATCATTTTCTCCATCATTAATTTACTTTCGCCGTATGGGCTCGTTGGTGTTTTAGAATCTTCTTCAGTTATTGGAACTGTATCGGGTTCTCCATATACAGCTGCCGTTGACGAGAATATAATATGTTTTACTTGGTGCTCATACATTACCTCTAATAGTACTTGTAAGCCATATACATTATTATTGAAATAGGCTAATGGTTTTTCTACAGATTCTCCAACTAACGAGTATGCACAAAAGTGAAAAACACCTTCAATTTGTTCATTTGTAAAAACACGGTCTAAAAATGCTTTGTCACGAATATCACCTTCATAGAAACTTGCATCTTGATGTACTGCTTCTCTATGTCCTGTTCCTAAATTATCTACAACTACAACTTTGTAACCTTTCTCAATCAATTGATCTACAGCATGGCTGCCTATATAACCTGCCCCACCCAACACTAAAACAGACATATAAAAACCTTCCTTCATTTATTTTGTATCACTTATAAAGATGTTACGCCACCGCTAATACCTACGTGGTAAAAAGAAGGTGTATAACCAATTTTTTCTAAATACATTTGGGAAACCTCATGTTCTAATCGCTCGATACTATCTTTATGCACTAAGGCAATCGCACAACCTGCAAACCCGGCACCTGTCATTCTTGCGCCCAATACACCATTAACTTGTTGAGCCGTTTCAGCTAATGTATCCAATTCAATTCCTGTAACTTCATAATCTTTTTTCAATGAAGCATGCGACATATTAAGTAGTTTGCCAAACTGGTCAAAATCATTTTCAGCAAGTAATTTACGCGCAAGTTTTGTACGTTCATTTTCTGATACAGCATGTTTAGCTCTACGACGCGATACGTCATCTTTAATAAGATGCATATTTTGGTCAAATTCAGCTAATGTCAGTTCACATAGAGCTTCTATATTCAATTCTTCTTTTAAGTCAGCAAGTGCAGATTCACATTCTGCTCTGCGCTCATTATATTTACTTTCAGTTAATGAACGACGTTTATTCGTATTCATTATAGAAATCACATAATCTCCAAATTTGGCTGGAACGTATTCAAAATCCAGTGTCGCAGTATCAAGTAATACTGCATGATTTGCTTTCCCCAGTCCAATAATAAATTGATCCATAATGCCTGAATTTACACCCATAAATTTATTTTCGACAACTTGACCTATTTTAATAAGCTGCAGATGTTCTAATTCTAAATCAAATAAATCTTTTAATAACCAACCTGTAAGTATTTCGATTGAAGCAGACGACGACAAACTGGCTCCATTTGGAATGTTGCCTTCTACTAAAATATTAAATCCGTGGTCAATTTTATCGAATGTTTCAGTTAAATACTTTACCACGCCTTTGGGATAGTTTGCCCAGTCATCATCTTGGTTAAATACTAGATCATCCAAAGTGAAAGTGATAATACCTTTTCCTTCAAAATTGTTAGAGTAAAGTTGAATTTTACGGTCATCTCTTTTAGTTGCTAACCCATAAGTTCCTAATTCTATTGCCGCTGGAAAAACATATCCTCCATTATAATCAGTATGTTCCCCAATTAAATTGATTCTTCCAGGGGCAAAAGCGCTAACTTCAGCTGCTACACCAAATAACGTTTCAAACTTTTCGCGCATTGCTTGTAACATAAGATTCCCACTCCTTTTTATCTACATTAAATGCAAAGTGATTAATTCTTTTCTTCTTATTAGTAAACACAAACAAAGTTTACTTGTTTACTAAAAGTTTTGTCAACGTAATTTACTTCACTCAGGCTTTAAAAGTATTACGAGACTTCAATGGCGCTTCTACTACTATATGAATAGCAAGCTTTCTTGTTTGGTTAATACGTTCTTCTGCCATCCTTACTGCTATTCGACCAAATTCATCTACAGGAATATGTACACTACTAATAGAAGGTACAGCATATTGAATAACTTCTAAATCATTAAAACTGATTAACTTTACGCGTTCAGGTATTTCAATTTTATTCTCTTGAATTTGCTGTAAAACGCCTATTGCAACCATGTCATTTCCCGCAACAAAAACTTGTGGGAGCTCCTGTTTGTTCTCTATAAATGTTTTAACCGCCATCTCACCGTGTTCTTTTTTCCATCCATTAAGCAATGCTATCGTTTCTAATTGATGTCTTTCACACCAATCTTGATAAGCTTTATATCGTACATCAGTTGCATTTGAAGTTGGGGTGCCATCTAAATCTCTTATTGTATGATACCCACCTATGTATGCTATGCGTGTTAAACCTAACCCCTTTATCTTATCTAGCAAGTGAGTCATAGAGTAATGAAGATCTGAATATACTGCATCTATAGATTTAGGTACATGGGGATTATTAATAACTACCATATTAGGATTATACGATTGGAGTTTTTGTAGAGCATCAATAGAAAAATTACCTATAACTATTATTGCGCCTGCCTTTTCTATCGTATTTAACTCATTATTATTTTGGTTGCCATCTATACGAATTGTTCGCTTTAACGATAGGTTTAAACGTTTAACTTCCGCTTCAATTGCCAATCGAATTTCTCTGTAATAAGGATCTGACATTTCTTTAGCTCTTGATGCATAAGTAATGATTTGAATACTTTTATTTTTTCTTGCTGACTTAAGATATTGTTTCTCTTTCGCAATTTGATGGATACGTTCTCTAGTATTTTTCGATACCGAAAGAGTTGGGTCATTATTCAATACTCTGGATACAGTTCCTGGGCTAACTTCTGCTAAATGTGCAATATCTCGTATACTAACCATGTCAAATTCACCTCTTTAGTTTGTTTACCCCAAGTTTACTTTCATTAAGTTCGTAAATCAATCTTGACTACTCCTAATTTTGATTTAAGCACTACATTAATGTATGCCAATTTACATGAGTAAAACCGAATTATTTTTTTATAATTAAAAATGCGCTAAAATATAAAGTGAATACGAAAAGAGGTGTACGAATGAATGAAGACGTTTTAACCAACCAACCAATCGTACGATACGAAAATGGTGAACTTATTAATAAAACCGATCACTATGTAACTGAATTCCCTTTAACAATTATGGTTAATGGAGAAGAATTTGCTACTATAATCTGTAGCCCAAATCATATGGAGGAACTTGTGCTTGGTTTTCTAGCGTCTGAAGGGGCTATTCTAAAAAGTGACGACTTAAAATCAGTGCAAATAGATGATAGTAAAGGCTTTGCTCACGTTGAATTAACAAGACCATTAGGGGAACGTTTTGAATATTCAACTAAACGGATGATTGCATCATGTTGTGGTAAGAGTAGAGAATTTTATTTTCAAAATGATGCTGCTGTAGCTAAAACTTCTATGTCAAAAATTGTTATTAGCCCAAAACAAATTCTAAACATGATGACGCGTTTACAAAGTGCAAGTGCCGTTTTCAAACAAACTGGTGGTCTTCATAATGCAGCTATTAGTGACGGAGAGGCTTTCTTCGAACACCGTCAAGATATCGGCCGTCATAATGCGCTAGATAAACTTTATGGTTATTGTATTCAAAGACACATTCCTGTGCGAAATAAAGTGCTAATTTTCAGTGGTCGCATTTCCTCTGAAATACTAATTAAAGCCGCTAAAATAGGCGTAGGTGTTATACTTTCAAAATCTGCCCCGACCACATTAGCTGTTACACTGGCTGAAGACTTAAATATTACTGCAGTCGGGTTTATTAGAGATGGAAATTTCAATATATATAGCCGTCCTGAACGTGTACAATTAGAGCATATAAATAAATAATCCACTAATTAAATAAACATGAAGCGATCCTAGGACATAGCTGTATGTCCTAGGATCGCTTTGTATTTTATATTTAAGCCTGTTCTTTCAATATTTGATAACAGTAACTGATAAAAATGTATCCTTGTTTGATATACATATGTTTGGCACTATCCTCGCCATCAGCGATAAGTATAATTACTTTATCATCCGAGACATCAGCTACGAATGATTGCATTGTTTGACCTATCCCTCGTCTTTGAAAATTTTCCAATACACCAAAGCCATCTATTTCAACTGTTTTATTAGTAATTATTAAATCTAAAATACCTACTGGTGTGTTATTCTCATAGGCAATAATACGTGATTTACTTTCATAATGAAATTGATCACGTATTACTCGTATACTTTCTTCTGCATATTCAAGTCCAAAAGGTTCTGAAAACTGTCGATAGATTGCAATATAATCTTCTAAGTTTTGATCCGTGACAAATTTTACTTCGACATGGTTATTTTGGCTTCTACGAATATTCTGTGATTCAATTGCATAAAGTTCCATACACCCTAATTCGAAACCACAATCTTTAATTTCATCTAACCAAGCTTGGCTTAAAGGTGTATTCTCTGGAAAAGTAAATGCTAAATGGTCGGAATATTGTTGTCTATGTAAACTTTGTTGCATTTCCATATGTTGCTTCCAATCCTTGATTGTAGGCATTTCTTTATACACCCATTTATTCGCATCATATACTAAAGGTTCTTCAGGTGTTAAATAAATTGTTTTAATCTGATCATCAGAAAAAATTTTACCCTCTTGAAATATGTTTGCCATCGAAATTGCCATGAACCGTCACCCTATCTTCTTCTGCCCATCAATTCTTATCTAATTGAATGTCTAAAAGTTTATTTTAATAACTGTTTAAATTGGCTATGATTTAACATAATATTACCAATTAAACTTGCGACAATCGCTTTTAGAATATCAGCAGGTATAAATAATAGTGATAATGTAACAGATTTCGTGATAGGTAAATTAGTTATTAAGCCCATTATAATTGTACCTGCGATATCTAATAGTAAGACACCAAAAACTATTGTTGTAATTAATAGTACAACAAAATTAATTTTTTTAAAATATAAGTCCCTTACCAAGCCAATAATATATGTAACAACTGGATACATAAATAAAAATCCTGCTGACGGTCCTGCAAATACACCGATGCCACCTCGGCCACCTGATAGTAAAGGTAATCCTGCAGCTACTAGCAATAATAAGACAATGACACTTAACGTACCATATTTACGACCAAGCAAAATTGCCGCTAGAAATATACCGATATTCTGTAATACAATTGGCACAGGCATGACAGGCAATGGGATGGCAGGCACAAACCCCAAAACAGCTATAATTGCTGTCATCAAAGCTGTATATACTAAATATTTTGTAGTCAAAGTGATTCCTCCTTCAATGAAAAAAATTATACCACAAATGTAAACTAATAAAAACTATTAGTTTACATTTGTGACGTCACAATTTAAGGAGCGAGTTATAAGTCAAAAGTCTACCTTTGAATTCATATGCTCGCTCCTTAGAGACTATTTCGTTATTAAATTTACTATCTTATACATTTAAAGAATATGAATTTCTAATTATTTAAAAATTTTTCTTTTAAATCTTTTCTCATATATTCTAGTGTATAAGGATCATTATACCAATATGTTTCTGCTTGAACTTGAATCACTTGATCCTTTTGAACAGCTGGTATATTTTGCCATAAATCTGTTTTTTCATAAGCTGGTTTCGATTTACCTTCACTTGTTGAAACAATATAATCACCTGCATAATCTGCAATCTTCTCTTGTTTCACTTCTGCCCAACCTTCTTTTTTAACTAAGTCGTTTAATTTGTCAGGCATTTTAAGACCAAATGCTTGATATAATACTTCGCCACCACGTCCCCAATTCGGTCCGTAGCTGTATAATTTTTTATCAAATTCATCAAAGATAGAGACTGTTGCATCTTCACCAATTTTGTCTTTGATTTCTTGTCCATCTTTTTTAGTTTGAGCTTTCCATTCTTTTTCCCAAGAAGCTACTTTATCTTCTTTACCAAGTAATTTACCTAATTCTCTTTGTTGATCTAAATATTTATGCTTCCCATAGTCAAAAACAACAGTTGGTGCAATTTTATTGTATTTTTTAATATTTTTATCCGTAGAATAAACAATGATTAAGTCAGGCTTTGCTTTTGCTACCTTTTCTACATCATTTTCCCCAATTTTTTCTACCCCTTTAAACTTATCTTTTAGCAATTTACTACTATCTACTTGTTCGTTGACAGCTACAATATTACCGCCAAGATATTTAATACCACCTGCATATGTAGGTGCTACAACTGCTATTCTTTCGGGTTTTTTAGGTATATCTATGCTTTTACCACTATCTAATTTATAAGATTTTGTTTCTTCTTTTTTGTCACTATCTGATTTATTACCACATGCAGCTAAAATGAGTACTAAAACAAGTAACGGAAACAATAATTTTTTCATAATTCTCCTCCAATGAAAATGATTATCAGTACCAATTGATTATATAATGATTCTAGTAATTTTACAATAGTAAACAAGTGAATTTTTATTTTTTTAATTATTAAAAAATGCATTTAGACAATTTGTCTAAATGCATGGTTATTGTATTGCTCTTAATATTTAAAAATGATCTAATACACTGTGTGCAATGTTTGTATATGCCATATCTTCCATAGGCGGATTGTGCAAACCTGCGCGCATGTCTCTATAATAACGTTGTAAAGGGCGTTCCATTTCAAGACTTTTCGCTCCTACAATTCGCATGGCAATATCTATAACTTCTAAACCTTGGTTCATCACCATTACTTTACTGGCAGACGTTTCATTCCATTTCACTTTTTCGGAACCTTCATTATTATACAAAGCAGCTGTACTCCATAAAAAATGACGTGCAGATAATAAAAGTGTTTCCATTTTTCCAATATTTTGTTGGACTGTAGGTAAATCACCAATAGTCCCTTCTATACTATTAGGACTGTAAGTTTTAGCAAAATCCACTGCGTAATCACGTGCTGCTTGAGCGATACCTAAGTAAACACTTGGTATGTGTAATATCCAGCCATTTGGCTTTTTACCACTAGCTCCCCTTATTTCAACAAAATTTCCTTCTGGTAAATATACATCATTTAATACAAGGTCATGACTTTCTGTTGCACGCATACCTACCATATTCCAGTTATCAGCTATCTCCACACCTGGAGTATCCTTAGTAACTAAGAAAAATCCTACTTGGTCAATAGCTTCGTAATAAGCACTTACCACAAAATGTGTAAGCCCTTTGCTCATAGAAGTAAATGTTTTCACCCCATTAAGTACAAAGCCACCGTCTACTTTTACTGCGTTCGTTGCAGGTCTACCTCCACGCGTTGGGCTACCAGTTTCCGCTTCACTAACAGCCCTATTCACCAATGCCCCTTGTTTTATTGCTTCAGCAAATTGGTCAAGCATATCAGGTTCCCACATTTGTTGTTCATATAATTGTCCAATTACACTTAAATGCCAACCTATTGATAAAGCAGTTGCACCATCGATTGATCCCAAATAACTTTGAAGTATCACCATGTCTTCAATAGTCGCACCTTCACCGCCGTATGCTTTAGGCAACGTCAACAATGTATAACCTTCATCTACAAGCCATTTAATATTTTCGTAGGGAAAATGTGAATGTATATCATTATATTCCGCTCTCGCTCTAAAATCGTCTTTTACAGTATCTAATTTAGCAATCCATTTTTCTTGAATCTCCGTATGTATTAATGCGGACGTATTCATTTCCTTCACCTCGATTATCACTTTTTCCTTATTAAATACAAGTTTAACACTCGCCATGATTGAAATAAAGCTTTTCAAGCACAAAATCCTTACTTTACCGATAAGATTTATTGTGATAATTTATACTTAATGAAATATTGGGGGAAATTGAATGATTAACGTTAAACATCTTATGCATAAATATAATGAAAATACGATACTCAATGACGTAAGTTTTAGTCAAGAACAAGGAACTGTCACTGCAATTATCGGGCCAAGTGGTTCTGGTAAAACAACGCTGTTAAGGACTTTAAATGCATTAGCACTACCAGAATCTGGAACGATTACTATTGGCAATGAAACATTTAACACTTCAAAACATACTAAAAAAGACATTGCAAAATTACGACAAAAATCTGCAATGGTCTTCCAAAATTATAATTTATTTAAGAATAAAACTATCTTAGAAAATATAACTGTCGGTTTAATACATGGTAAAAATCACAGTACAACTCAAGCAAAAGAAATAGCGCTCTCCTATTTAGAACGTGTTAATTTAGCAAGCCAAAAAGACAAATACCCAATTCAATTGTCTGGCGGTCAAAGTCAACGTATTGGTATCATCCGTGCTCTTGCTCTTAATCCGGATGTATTACTGTTGGATGAACCAACTTCTGCACTAGACCCAGAATCTATACAAGGTGTACTATCTCTCATTAAATCTATTGCACAAGAAGGTATGACGATGGTTTTAGTAACACATGAAATTGAATTTGCTAAAGCTATTGCCGATCAAATGATATTTATTGATGATGGTCAAATTATTCATCATGGCACACCTCAAGAGGTATTAGATAATAATAACTCAGAAAGAATAAATCGCTTCTTAAACAAAGTAAGCACGGAGCGTGATAAACAATGACATCTAAAAAAAGATTTATTACCGCCATTATACTTTCATCGATTTTCGTTTTAACTGCTTGTACTCAAAATGATAATTCAAATAAAGAATCTCACAAAAAAGAAGTTAAAGTAGCACTGTCAGCAGAGGTGAATCCACCCTACTTGTATACCAATAAGCAAAACCAGTTTGTAGGGCTAGATATGGACTATATGAAATTAATCGAAAAAAAGTTACCACAATATGATTTTAAATATGAAGTAGGTGAAGAAGAATCAAATTTAGTTGGTATTGGTGCTGGTAAATTTGATATGGGAATTAACTGGTTTTTCAAAACACCTGAACGCGAAAAACAATTTCTGTACCAAGATGTGCCCTATAGTTATGCCTTGCCTATGTTAGTAGTCAATCGTAACAATACGGATATACACAGTTTAGACGATTTACCTGGAAAATCAATTACACCCATGGCGCCTAGTGGTGGACTATATTCCATCTTATCTCAGTACAACAAAAATAATTCATCAAAAATCAATATTAATACGATTCAAGAACCTTCTAATGGAGACAACTTAAAAATGGTCAGTCAGCAGCGACGTGACGCTATGTTATTAAACTGGAACACTTATAAAGCCATTCAAAAACAAGTCAAAGAAAATGTTAAAATTGGAGGTATTGTAAAAAAAGAGCCTCTGCATATCGTTTATAATAAAAAACATCAAAAATTACATGATGACATTGATCAAGCGACATTAGAACTTAAAAAGGAAGGTAAATTACAAGCACTTTCAGAAAAATATTTTGATATTAATGTATTCGATGACTTAGACGAAATAAATCACAAAAAGTCGCAATTGGAGGTGCAACGATAATGCAATCTGTAAATTGGTTAGATTTGTTTGGACAAGTATTACAGCAATTGCCGTTAACTCTGTTAATGATTGTTATGTCATTAATATGTGCGTTGATTCTAGGTTTTATGTTAGCTCTTATTCGCATTAAACAGATTAAGGTACTTTCGCCAATTGTAAGAATTTATTTATCTTTTATACGTAGCACACCACTACTTTTACAACTATTTTTAGTTTACTTTGCATTACCACAACTATTGTTATTGATTCATATAGATATTAATCATTTTAGTAGATTATTTTTCGTTATCTTAGCCTTCACATTACATACTGGAGCTTATTTATCAGAAATAATACGTGCTGGATATCAATCTGTAGACTACCATCAAATAGAAGCCGGTTTATCAATCGGCCTATCCTACCCTAGAATGCTAAAAGAAATAATCGTTCCACAGGCTTTAAGAAATAGTATTCCAAATTTAACAACGCAAATTATCGAATTAGTAAAAGATACTTCATTAGCTTTTACAATAGGCATCATTGACATGATGGGGCAAGTTAAATTAATCATCGGAAATAATTACGGTTTAGGCATGTTAGAAGTTTATATTGTCATTTCAATCATCTATTGGATTATCGCTTTAATTATACAAGGCACATTTACTTTAATAGATAAACGCTCACAAAAACCATACCGCATTTAAGGAGGATATTCATTTGGACTTTGTTTTATATACAATAACTGAAGTGCTTACAGGAGTTCCTAATACAATAATGATTTCTATTGTTGCCATAATCGTAGGTCTAATTGTAGGATTATGCTTTGCACTGATTCGCTTAAAACACATTCCCGTACTATCACAAATTATCATAGTCTATAATTCATTTTTCAGAAGTACACCATTAATTGTTCAGCTGTTTATTTTATATTATGGATTTCCTACATTTATTATATTTTTAAACGATCAATTCAGATGGCATATTAATCCAGATATTTTTTCACCTTTAATTATTGCTTTTATTGTTTTTTCATTACATGCGATAGCTTATCTATCTGAATCAATAAAAAGTGGATTACAGTCGGTAGAATTTGCTCAAATAGAAGCAGCTCAAAGTGTAGGTCTTTCAAGATTTCATATTTATAAAGAAATCGTTTTGCCTCAAGCTTTTGCGTATGCCCTGCCTAATATAGAAAATCAATTTATTATGCTAATAAAAGGTACCTCACTGGCATTTGCCGTACAAGTCACTGAAATTATGGCAGTAAGTCATGTAATTGCTAATGAAGGATATAGGTTTATAACAGTTTATTCAGTTGCTGCAGCGTTTTATTGGTTATTAGCAATTTTATTAGAGTTCTTTTTTTCAAAAATGGAAAATAGAACAACACTTTATTTAAACACGCGTACAACTTAATATAGGTTAATAGGTTGTTAAATAGCTTTAAAGGATGGATAAATTCATTACTAAAGTAATACATCTTTTACCTATACCTTTAAAACTGCAACATTTTTGCTTTATTGGTAGTTTTATTCTTTCTCTAAATTATTTAACTTACCATAATTAAAAATATTCAATGGTTATACGTTTAACTCAGTCCCTTTAATATCATAAATACAAAATCACTTTCAAAATAATTACAATTGAGGAATTTAACTCATAAAAAACAAAGGATACATTATCAAGCTTTTACATCTTGAACTTTGTATCCTTTGTTTTTTAATAATTTTTATACATATAAATATGTAAGGACATGACAAAAATAAATAATTTCTAAATAGCGCTTATTGTCTCTACCCTTTCTATATCAGTCAACATTTCACTTACAAAATTTTATAAAGCTAAACTTTTAGCATATTGCTTTTTTAATTTGTAATATTTTTTGACCTTTTTAGACATCGTGCCATTTTGTAATTCATCTTTAGTGATAATTGGGTGATTTTTAAACATTAGTGAACCTAAATATCCACAAATTGCGCTACTGAGAGCACACATGACTGCGACTATAATCACAGTTAACGCATTATTAAATCCAAACATAACCATAAGTCCAGCTATTGGTGTAGCAGTTCCTGTTGCATCATTAACTAATCCAAACATAGCTATAATCACCCCAGAAATTGCACCCCCCATAAAGTTAGTTATGTATACAGGCACCGGGTTTGCAGTTACAATATCTGCTTGAGATAACGGTTCAATAGCTACTGAAATCGTTGTTTTACGATCTCCAAACTTCATCCGCTTAAATAGTACGAAATTCATAAATGAAGATCCAAATACTGCTAATGCACCTATAGCCATTGGTGTACCAGTTAACCCTAGTAATGCAGTCAATGCCATTGAGCTTAATGGTGCAGTAGCAACCACTGTAATAATCCCCCCTAAAACAATACCCATTAATATTGGACTTGATGTAGTTGATTCTTTAATAATATTACCGATTTGAAGCAAGCTTGCATCAACCAAAGGTTTAGTTGCAATTGCAATTAATCTGGTAATTGGTGCAATAACAATGATTGCTGCGATTAAATCGAGTCCGTCTGGTAATTTTTCTTCCATCCACTTCATACCAAAACTAGCAATATAAGCTGCAATGAATCCTGGTAGTAAATCCATATTGCCACAAGCAACAGCAATTACGAATGCATATACAGGAGACACGCCCATTGCTAATGCGACTAAACCAGCAGCTGCAACACCGCCAAGACCGCCAGCAACATCTCCTAAATCTCCTAAAAATGGTATACCAATCAAATCTCCACCTACATACTTATGAAATGCTTCAACTAAAAATGACGCAATTGCAGCATTGGCAAGTGCTCCCATCGCTTTACCACCATTAGGCGCTTTACTTGTGAATAATGTAAACAAACATAAAACAATCCCTAAAAATATAACTCCAATTAGTAAATTCATAATAACACCTTTCCCAGTCGTTTTGTATGCGCTTTCATTCAACAAATATTAGTATAACATAGTTAATTTGTTTCTAAAAACAAATATTAGTTAAATACTTAATAAATATTTTAATTTTACATTATTCAGAATATTCATTTTATTTTTACTTATGTACAATTCTATTTTATCATTACGTTCATCAGCCATTACAACGTTTGTTGCAGTGTTTTAATTATCTCATTTATTTTACCACGTTGTGCTTCATTCACACGAACAACTACTGTTCGTTCATCTATTTCACTTCTCTTTTTGCTCAAATACCCCATTTTAATCAATTTTTGTAAAGCTTTCGTTAAATAATAAGGTTGTAGTTCTGAATACTTAGCTATTTCTTTTGCTGTAATTTCATTTTCGTTACAACTATAGATATAGTTTAAAATAAATATTTCTTCATAGTTAAGCTTGTGTTGCTTTTTAGTTGTTTTGAAAAATTGTTTGCCCTTTTGATAAGTTGTGATTAGTTCGTTCAGTGTTTTAAAATTTTGTTCAATCATAAAACCACTCCTTTTGTTTTTTCATGATGTTAATATGTCAAAGCGATTTTTAACAATATTAATATAATAATTCTATACTATTACTTTGCGCTAATTCAATATGTCCAAGTATAAGAAATGTTAAAAAATACTACTATTTTTTTAATATTTACTTTTCAAATTCAAATTTTAGTTGGATATTCATTCTTTTTATTACTAAAAAAAGAATATGTTCATCGATTGCATTTAACAAATTATAACTTTGTAAAAATCAACCCAACATTTCCTGTTAGCTTTTCCAAATTATTATCAATATAACAATAAAAGAATACCTAGGCATCCAATTTCAAAATGCATTCTTTATGCTAGAATGTCATCAAATGTAACATACTAATAGAATAAACTCGTGTATGAATATTGTTCTTTACAAGAATAAAAGCCGAAACATCCTTAAATGTCCCGGCTCTTATCATTTATACAGTGACACTTTAAAAGTGACACTATTTATTTATATATTTAAATTAATGAATTACTTTTTTTTACAATCAATTGTATCAAGGAAGCTTAATGCTGCTAAACCTGATAAATCTAAAGCGTGTTTAGCGCCTGCTTTACCATGACCAGCTTCAAAGTGTTTGTAAGCAGCTACACCTAAAACTGAAATTGTTAATAGTGAAGCAACACGAGAAAGTCTTTTACTAGCAAAACTTAATACGAAGAATACTGCACTTAACGCTTCTACCGCACCAGCTAAAGGTACTGCATTTGAAGGTAAATTAAACACCTCTACAAATGTCTCTTTCATTGATTGGTCACCTTTAAGTTTAGGTTTTGCTGCACCATATAATTCTTTAGCTAATTTTAAATTTGTTAAATAACGTAATATCATTACAAAATCTCCTTTTATTTGTTTTCAAAATATTTATCTACAATAGGTTTTACCCGCTCTGCCAACAATTTAATTGTGTTAATCGTATTTTCATGTGGCATTGATCCAACAGGGGTATGCAACATAAAGCGAGTAATACCTAAAGCCTCAATCGTTTCAATTATTTTTTGAGCAACAGTTTCAGGATCACCTACATATAGTGCGCCATTTGGTCCGGCTTCTCGCTCAAAACTATTCTCATCATACATTGGCCATCCACGTTCTTTTGCCAATATATCATGATTTGCCTTAACTGATGGAAAGAACTCTCGTTTTGCCTGTTCATCTGTTTCAGCAATGTATCCCCAAGAATGCGTAGCTATTGGTAGTTCATTTACATTATGCCCATAAGACCCAGCAATAGATTTATACATATCTATATTTCTTTTAAATCTTTTTGGATCGCCACCTATTATAGCATAAGTTATCGGTAATCCTAATGCTCCTGCTTTTAAAGAAGACTCAGGTGTACCTCCAGTAGCAATAGTAATCGGTAGTGAACCTTTTTCTGTTCTTGGATAAATACCTAAATTATGAATTGATGGTCTCATATGACCTTCCCAATTTACAACTTCTTTCTTATTAATTTGCATTAATAGCTCAATCTTTTCATTGAAAAGTTCCTCATAATTTTTCAAATCATAACCAAATAGTGGAAATGATTCAATAAACGATCCTCTACCTACCATAATTTCTGCACGCCCATTTGAAACTGCATCTAATGTAGAAAATCTTTCGTATACACGTACAGGATCGTCAGAAGAGAGTACAGTTACTGCACTACTAAGTTTAATATGCTTAGTATTCCTTGCTGCAGCTGCTAATACAGTGACTGGGTCTGATACAGCATAATCAGGTCTATGGTGTTCTCCTAGACCATAAACATCAAGTCCGTATTGATCTGCTGTTTCAATTTCTTCTATTATATTACGAATTCTCTGTGCATTACTTATAGCAGAT
This sequence comes from Staphylococcus sp. mip270_02, assembly GCF_054031535.1. Lineage (NCBI taxonomy): Bacteria > Bacillati > Bacillota > Bacilli > Caryophanales > Staphylococcaceae > Staphylococcus > Staphylococcus sp. mip270_02. Next base: position 1,116,381 of record NZ_CM132934.1, on the reverse strand, counting down.
TGATAACCATCTTCCATATATATATCACTATTATCAGCGAAAGATGTTAAACCCAATTCAATTTTCATTTATTCACCTCACAATATAAGTATAATTTTTATACTACTATATTAATATCTTCTCTATAAGGTGTCAATATCGTTGCTTGAATAGTAAATAAAATATTAATTTACTTAACTTAAATAATGTAAATCATTACACTTTGTACGAGTAATAATTTATTTTTTAAATATTAAATCCCCCTGTTTTTTAGTGTTTCAAATTTTCTGTTATTTTACATCGTTGTAATAAAGCGTAGTGCAATGTTACACCTTTTAAATTTAAAAAGCTATAACAACGCCGTTTAAACGCATAAGTTTTATATTTCTTTTATTACATAAATCGATACATTATTAGAACTAAATTACAAAATGATAACAACCCACACAAACGTAAGTTTTTCTGATAAAGTATTGCTTGTCGTTAAAACAGCGAATTAAAAAATTATAAAAATTGTCGTTTAGAGACTGGGATATATTTATTTACAATTCTTAGGAGGATATTTAACAATGAAAAAAATCGCTACAGCTACAATCGCTACTGCAGGAATCGCTACTTTTGGTTTAGCTCAACACGAAGCAGACGCAGCAGAAAACAATAACGGTGGGTATAATCCAAATGACCCTACTTCATATAGCTATTCTTATACAATAGATCAACAAGGTAACTACAACTACACTTGGCAAGGTAACTGGAACCCAAGTCAAGCAGACCAAGGTCACTCAAACAGTGGTTATAGCTACAATAACTACAATAACAATAGTTCATATGCTACAAGCAACACGAACTCAACTCAATCATATACAGCAAACAACCAAGGTACTGGTGGAAGTGGCGCAGTTTCACACTCAACTTCAAGCAGCAATGTTAAAGTTAGTACAACTAGTGCACCATCAAGTTCTTCAAACTCAATTTCAAGTACTTCAGGTTCTTCAAACAACCTATATACTGCTGGACAATGTACATACTATGTATACGATAAAGTTGGCGGTAAAATCGGTTCTACTTGGGGTAATGCTAATAACTGGGCTAGCGCAGCAGCAGCTTCAGGTTATACAGTAAACAACAACCCTTCACAAGGTTCAATCTTACAATCTTCAACAGGTGCTATGGGACATGTTGCATACGTTGAAAATGTTAACAGCGACGGTTCAATCAACGTTTCTGAAATGAACTACGGCCAAGGCGCTGGTGTTGTAACTTCACGTACTATCTCTGCAAGCGAAGCTTCAGGTTATAATTATATTCACTAATTAGTGATACAAAAAAGACCAAACGCTATTATTAGCGTTTGGTCTTTTTTATTATATTAACAATTAAGATATTAACTACACATACTAGTTATTGATAATAATATCCACTTAGAGATTATCTTAACCAATGTCATACTGTATTTATATTTATTACTTCCTCTTTCAAGCTTATCTATTAAGTAAAGGAATAATTTAATCTATGCTATCGTGATAGAAAGTTATTACTTAAGTGATGCACTTAAATGTCATATCGTAATTTTCATAACAACTAAAATCCTTAGCTACATTAATCAATCGATTTTGTCATGTAATATCGCTACAATATACAAAACAAAACCGATTATACAATAGATAACGGAAGTATATTTAACAATTTTTATCTATATTGAAATATTGATGAGTTTCAATGTCTAATAGTAATATCGCTACAATTATTACTATGTATAACAAAGATTCACCTCATTCATAGTTATATATATCCTGTTTATATTTTTTTAAACTTCTACTCTGAAATTTATATATGAATAATAGTTAAAAGTTCTACCTATAAATATAGCGAAATATCACTCTAATTAATAATTAACTACGCAGAATAAAGAAAGAGTAAGTATAAGGTAGCGAGACAGAAATAAAATTTATTTTAAAAATTTCGTCTTTCTATCACAGTAAAAATCACTAATGTCGAAAATTCTAAAAGAGTTCAACTAAGCTTGATGTTCATGCTTTTATAATATTTAAGGCTGGACGATTAAATTCACCCCAGTTTCTTTAGCATTCTGCTATTCAAATATTAAAAATTCTAACCATCTTGCTTGTTTTAGAATTTTTTATAAAACCCTCATTCTGTAGTTTTTATTTTTTTAATACCAATACCGCTAAAACCATAAAATAGTGCAAAAACTATACATAAATAACATGGAACTGTCCATATAAAGAATTGATCTACAGTCACTCCTAACTGTTGAGTATAATAAATGCCTGACGTTCCCCATGGAATTAATGGAATAATCATAGTACCAGAATCTTCAAGTGTTCTAGATAAATTAGTACGATCTAATCCCATTTTATTATACATTTCCAACAACAATACACCTACCATAATAATTACAACAGAAGCCACTCCTGCTGCAAGAACCATCATAATTCCGCCAAGTACTGTAGCTAGTATTAACTGACCAACAGAATTGATGTTTTTAGAAATTTTATTAAGTATTACATCTAAACAACCGGCTTTTTCAACAATACCAGCAAAAGCATAACCACAAAAAATAGTAACGACAATTTCAGTCATGCTCATTATACCGCCCTGTTCAATTAAGCCAATCGCTCTATCAGTTAATTCTCCGTTACTTGATGAAACCATTCCTTTATTGAATCCATCAAATGTTGCTTTGAATCCGTCAACCATGTTAAACCCATTATTGAACACACCAACAATAATGGCACTTAAACTCGAAATAAGCATTGCTGGTACTGTTGATATTTTTATCAATAAACATATGATAATAATGATTAATGGCAACCAAACGAAAATATTAATGTTATAAATTTGTGATAGTTCATTAAGTAATGCATTAACATTTGATGTATTCGTATTGCCACCAAATTGTCTTCCAGCAATATACCAAACTATAAGTCCTATAATCGAAGCAGGAACTGTCGTCCACACCATTGCTCGGATATGTGAAAATATATTCACTTTTGTAACTAATGCAGCTAAATTAGTTGTATCAGACAACGGTGACATTTTATCTCCAAATACTGCTCCTGCAATAATTGCACCTGCAGCCATACCAGCTGGAATATGTAATTGTGTAGCAATAGCTATTAATGCAATACCTGCTGTAGATGCTGATCCCCATGCTGTGCCAGTTGCTACAGATGTAATAGCACAAATAATAAATGCTGATACTAAAAATAAATTAGGATTTAACAATTCTAATCCATAGTAAATTAATGCAGGTACTGTTCCTGAAAACATCCATGTTCCAACGATAATACCTACTGATAAAATAATGAAAATTGCAGGCATCGCTGTTGCTAAACGATACGTTATACCTTCCTCTAAGTCTTGCCATTTTAAACCTACACGTCTTGCTATCAAAGCTGCATATGCAGAAGATAGAATCAACAATGCTTGTATCGGAATTTCAAAAACAACGAAACCTGTAATTACGATTACAATCATTACTAATATGGTTGAGATTGACTCTAAAAATGTTGGTTGTCTTTTCATACGCAATCCCCCTCGTTAATTATGTTAATTAATCAAGCCCTAACTTATCTTTCCCTAATTCGTCTATCGTCAGTCCTTCTTCAAAGAAATCACGCTCTAAAATAGTTGAAGCAATTACTATGATTGCATCAATATTAGGTGTTGGAACGTCAATCTCACGTCCAAGACTAGACCACAATACGAGGCCATAGGCAATGTCTTCTGTTAAATAACGATTTTTGACATGATTTGGTCCCTTAATTTGTGAAAATACTGGACTTGTATTAAACAATCTATTTAATGGCTCATCTTCATCTTGTCTTTCTAAATAACCACGTTCAATACGTGCTTCCTTTGCCGAAGATAACTCAAATCCTAATTTACGACCTAATGTTAGACGTTCTAATTCAACCGCATGTAGTAACCTAACTGTGTGCTTAGTAATGCCTTCTTCATATAACGCAAATTCATCTGAATAATCGATGCGACCTACATTTAATAATGTTGGACCTGGATGAACTTCAGGATTACCATTTTCTAAATTAGTTTTCCATAAACTTTCTTCTTTTACAATATATGGATATAGTCTTTCAATTTTATCGAAACAATCACTTAAATAATCTTTATCATAAGTTGAAAAATGTACTTTTCTTACATTCAATGATAAATCTACACGTGCCTCTTCAAAATTCACTCGAGTACCGTATGTTAGTGTATTGACTTCCGCAAAATGAGGCATAACATCTATGTGCATATCCTCTAAAACATTCATAAATCTTATTGAACCCATAGCTGCTGCAATATTGAAGAAAATCAGTTGGTCTTTTTTCACAAAAGGAGCCATAGTATGTGCATAATGTTCAATAAATGATGATGGTATAATGACTTGAATGACTTCTGCATCACTAATTACATATTCCATGTCATCACTAATGTCTGTAAATGCTACAAAGTTTTCTTCACCTTCATTGTTAAAAGTAAATCCACCTTGTTCCAATGCTTTATCAAATTTATTAATAGATTGATTTCGACAATATAACTTCACTTCATGTCCCTTATTAATCATATCTAATGCTGCTGTTACCGCTCCATTCCCTGAGCCTACGATAGCAATTTTCATAATCAACCTTCTTTCCAAATTTATTATTAAGTACAATATTAAATCATTACTTTGAACTATAGCCTAATAAGAAATTGAATAAACACTGGTTTACAACTTAATTTTATGGCTATAACATAAGTAAGTATCTATAGTGACATTGCTATATTTTAACAACTAATGTCATATCAAAATAGGTATATTTTAAAAGTTTTTGAATTATTTTAATTACATACTTAAGTACAATTAGATTTGATATGATTATATTAAAGTAAAGGAGATTTGTTACTTATGACAACACATTTAGACGAACAGGTTTCAAACACATATGGGAATCAAGAGCCAGATGCGGATGCTAGATTAATGGCAACACTTATCTATGTATTAAGTTTCTTTACATCTTTAATTGCACCATTAATTATTTGGCTAATTAAACGGGATGAATCACCGTTTGTAGATAGAGCTGGCAAGAATTACTTGAACTTTTTACTTTCTTACTTAATTTGGATAACGGTTGCTACAATCGCTATATTTATTATTATAGGAATTATCATTCTTCCTATACTTGTACTTTTAAATTTCATTTTCACAATTGTAGCAGCTGTAAAAGCATATAATGGTGAAGATTATTTACCACCCTTATCCATTAGATTCTTCAAATAATTTGAATCACAATTTTGTGACTTTTTACAATGAATGTAACAATAACGTCGAAGTGTATTTTAAATTCATAACAAAAACCTTATAATATCACCGTTTTTGAAATATTACGGTTCGATACGATTTTGTAACCTTACATCTCGTTTATTACAACGATATGTGAGGTTTTTTTAATTGTTTTACAAAAGCGTAACATTCCACACAAAGCTTGATTCATCTGTTAGAGTATTACTTGTCGTTGAAAGCAAAGCGAAAAAAAAATTTAAAGATAAGCATTTAAGCTAAAATATAAACTTTTTAAAATCTCTGGGAGGATTTATTAATTATGAAAAAATTAGTTACAGCTACAACATTAACAGCAGGTATTGGCGCAGCAATCGTAGGATTAGATCACGGAAGCGAAGCTGATGCAGCTGAACAAACACAACAAACAAATGAAACTACACAATCAAATCATTCAAGCGCTAACTTATATACAGCAGGACAATGTACTTGGTATGTATTCGACAAAGTAGGTGGAGGTATTGGTTCTACTTGGGGAAATGCGAATAACTGGGCTTCTGCTGCTTCTTCTGCAGGTTATGCAGTAGATAACAATCCAGAAGCTGGTTCAATCTTGCAATCAGGTTCAGGTCCAATGGGTCACGTGGCTTACGTTGAAAGCGTTGGTAGTGACGGCTCTGTTACAGTATCAGAAATGAACTATAATGGTGGACCTTATTCAGTAAGCGAACGTACAATTTCAGCTGGTGAAGCAAGCTCTTATAACTATATCCACGTAAACTAATCTATAGTTACACAATAATAAATATTGTTATTTACTATAAGTAATTTTAATTCAACTTATTTATAGAAAATACCCTATTGAGTCCGGGACATAAACATATGTCTCGGACTTTTTTTAAAGAACCACTAATTTTCATTTATGAAAATTAGTGGTTCTTACACATGAGCCTTATCTCAGGTGTTCCTTTTATGAAAATTATCAGTGTTCTACAGATTAACTTCAATTAAATGCTTATTAAACTTTTCTAACCTCATACTCCTTGTCATTCATATATTAATATCTAGATTTGATTTTTTGTCCCTCATTTTTCTATTAGTTTCTCTTTATATTAAAATTAATAGAAAATCACTATAACTTTTATACAATTAATAACATTGAATTCTTATATATTATTTGAGAAAATAGAATAGTTTAGTGATAAAAGGAGGCACAATTTATGCAGTGGTTTAAAGTTATTTTAGCCGGACTAATTGAAATATTGTGGGTAACAGGACTAAATGCTGCTGATTCTTTACTTAGTTGGGCTAGTACAATCATCGTGATTATAATTAGTTTCTTCCTAGTTATTTCCGCTTGTAAATACCTTCCAGTTGGGACAGTTTATGCTGTCTTTGTTGGTATTGGCGCAGTTGGAACTGTAGCAGTAGATATGATCTTTTTGGGTGACCCATTTAACTTTTTAAAAGTCGGCTTAATCATTTTATTAGTTGTTGGTATTATTGGATTAAAATTATCAACAGAGGAGGCTGAAAGCTGATGGCTTGGTTTATATTATTTATCGCAGGACTATTAGAAGTCATCGGCGTTGTTATTTTAAATGAAATTGCACGAACTAAAAAGAAATGGTTAGTCATACTCTTAGCTGTCGCTTTTGTCTGTAGTTTTAGCACACTTAAAGTAGCAATGAACGATATACCAATGGGAACTGCTTACGCCATTTGGAGTGGAATTGGTACTGGAGGCGGCACTTTAGTTGGTATGCTCATCTATAATGAATCTAAAAGTATAAAGCGCATTTTCTTTATTGGTCTCATTATCTTATCCATTGTTGGATTAAAATTAGTAAACTAAATTTTACAGATTATAAAACGCTTTCATATTTTTCTATATAATCATTACTTTTATTTGTTTGACTCAATGAAATTTACTATACTTTGATATAAAGGAAGTGATTATACATGGTAAAAGTTTATATAGCAGGTCCAATTCCAGAGGTAGGACTCAACTTATTAAAAGATCAAGGTTTTGAAGTTGATATGTATGAGGGCAAAGGCATTATTGATAAAGAAACACTAAAAGAAGGTATAAAAGATGCCGATGCATTAATTAGCCTACTTTCAACAAATGTAGATAAAGATGTGATTGATGCAGCAAGTAATTTAAAAATAATCGCGAATTATGGTGCAGGTTTTAATAATATAGATGGCGATTATGCACGTCAACGCAATATAGATGTAACTAATACACCTAAAGCATCAACTAACTCAACAGCCGAATTAACATTTGGCCTTGTACTCTCAGCTGCAAGACGTATTGTAGAAGGAGATAAATTATGCCGTACAACTGGTTTTGATGGATGGGCGCCATTATTTTTCCGTGGTAGAGAAGTTTCTGGTAAGACTATTGGTATAATCGGTCTTGGAGAAATAGGTTGTGCAGTGGCAAAACGTGCCAAAGCATTTGATATGAATGTACTTTATACAGGCCCTAATCAAAAAGTTGATAGAGAACGAGAAATAGGCGCCAAATATGTAGATTTAGAAACATTATTAAAAAATGCAGATTTTGTAACAATAAATGCTGCATATAATCCAAACATGCACCATCAGATTGACACTGAGCAATTCGAAATGATGAAACCAACAAGTTACCTTATTAATGCATCAAGAGGGCCTATTGTCCATGAACAAGCCTTAGTACAAGCTTTAAAAGATAAAGAAATTGAAGGCGCAGCATTAGACGTTTTTGAATTCGAACCAGAGATCAATGATGAACTTAAAAAATTGGACAATGTTGTACTAACACCACATATTGGTAATGCAACATTTGAATCTCGAGATATGATGTCTAAGATTGTTGCAAATGATACAGTTAGTAAATTGACTAACAATAAACCTAAATACGTAGTTAATTAAAGTTTTATATCCTTATTCTATTAATTATTAACAACAAATAAAGAACCTAGAAACCCGTTTTACAATTCAAACGTATTTCTAGGTTCTTATTTATTACAGTATTTTATTTGCTCTTTGATTTGTATAAAAATTTTGTTTCTCTAGATACCAATTGATTTGGTATTAACTTAGCAATTTTATTTCTTAAAGCAATCAATATTCTATTACTTAGTTGTGCCACTTTACCTATTTTTCTAGACTTTTTGATTACTTTCTTTGTATGTTTAACGCGTAACTTATCATATCTTTGAAGTGCTTCTTCAAATGGATACGACTCCAAACAATTTGCAAGTACAATAGCATCTTCCATAGCTTGTCCTGCACCTTGTCCCATGTTTGGGGTAGTTGCATGTGCTGCGTCGCCTAAGAGTATTACGCGTTGATATACGAATGCTTTCAATGGTTGTAAATCATACATATCGTGTAATAAGATTTCCGTTTCACTTTGTTTGTCTAAAATCTGCCTAACTTCATTGGGAAAATGATTAAATCTAGCTTGTAAGTGAGGCTTACCATAAGATTTTAACGTAGCATCTTTTGCTTTAGCATTAATTGAAATAAACCAATATGCTTTATTATTCAATAGCGGGACAATTCCCACTCTTCCTTTAGATGACCAATATTCTTTAGCAACGTTGTCTGGTTTAATATTTACATCCTCTACTAAGCCTCTAAATACTGTATAGCCTTGATACAATGTTTTACTATTAGTCACTACTGTATTACGAACATGAGAGTGTATACCATCTGCACCAATACATAAATCAAATGCTTCTGATTGTTGTTCTGAGAAATGTAATTCAACTTTCAAGGCGCCACTATCCACGTGTGTTACTTTATGATTTGTAAATAAGATAGAGTCTGGTACATACGATTTAATAACATCTAATAACCCTTGTCTTGTCATAGTTAAATTCACAGTATTCTTTTTAAGTTTTGCTTTATTTAACACATTTCCTTTGTCGTCCAATACTTCCATTATATCTATAATTTGCCCAATATTTTTAATACCTTTAGCTAAATCATGTTTGCCTAATTTATCAATGACATTGCCGCCGATACCTATACCTGCTCCAACTTCAGCTATTTCACTATTTTTCTCAAACACCTTTATTTCATGTCCTTGCTCCTTTAATAAAGCTGCTGCGGTTAAACCACCAATGCCTGCTCCAACTATAGCTATTTTCATTTTCAAACCACTCCATATTTCCCTAGTCTTCTCTATTGTTATTGTTTATAAATAGTAATCTTTTTTTACATGATCTTTTTTTATACCTAAATCATCATAGTAACGTTGCATAAAGGTTGCGATGTTTTCATCCCATTCAATATCACTAGCATATTGATGTTCTCCTGGGGATTCTGGATTCCAACGCATTTGATATAACGAAAGTTGCTTATTTTCAAAATAATTATTTCTTACAAATTTAGCACCACCCATAATTGCCTTTTCTGGTGAGGTCCACTTCTGTTTCTTTGCAAAACTACTACCAGTATGAACAGCATCTTCATCAAATGCGCCTATGCCATAAAAGTTATAGTAGTGCTCTCCATCATCTTTAATACCTTTAGCTAAATCTGACTGGCCATTACCAGTTTCTACAAGCGCATGACTCACTAAATATAGCACGTTCACTTCATATTTATCTTGTGCTTTTAAAAACGCCTTACCTTTATTTTTTAAAATGCCCTTATCTTTTAAAATATTGTTTAATTCCTTTTCAGACATTGGCACTTTTTCAGAAATATCCATGTGGTTCAAATTATCTTTCTCATTATTAACATTCATTGCTTGCTTTACATCATTTTTTGAAGCTACAACAAATTGACCATCCTTTTCAGTCATATTTAATGTACCTGCTCCAACTTGCTTATCAACCGCTTCATCAAAAGTGTGGGTCTTGCGATTATCAAATAAATCTGTTTCATTAATAACCAATAAAACAACAAATATTAATACAATTAGCCCCACCAAAATCAATGGTAATTTACGCTTTAGATTTTCATTCATTATGTGAAATAACCCCTTATCCTACACTTATTTTGTTAATGTAACATAAGCAAATACAATAGCAATTAAAACAATTATAAAGGAAACATTAATTACTATTCTCATACCTTTTCGATCTCTAAATAACGTGTTAAATATAGTTAAACTAATGACTAGAGATAACACAAACATCGTCATCGCCATTAAAATATTAAAAGTTAATAAAAATACAATTCCAATAACTAGAAATATATTAGACATTATAGCTGAGATTTTTATCATTTTCGGATTGATACGTCTTCCACTCCTTGCCTTAAATAATAAGTTAAATAAAACACTAATAATAGAAATTGTATCACATTTAATCATCTTTCAATATGTCATTTTAAAAACAGTAACAGTAAGTTGATTAAAAGAAAATCAAATTTCATGATTAATTTTTGTACATTTCTAACTGTTTATTTACTTTTTAAGTAAATAAATATGTATCAATTGATGTCGATTAACCCTACCTATGAACATAGTAGAGGCTAGGACAATAATAACTATCCTAGCCTCGCTTATTTTTTAAATTTTATAATTGCAAACTTTCTATTCTCTAGACATGCCTCTTAGCATGTTCAGCATGTAGGTTAAACTACGATTCATTTCATCATCTTTCAATATACCCATTAAACCAGTAATAGATGTCTTTTGATTAGGGTTTGCTTTATTAGCAACACTCAAACCTTTATTTACCTTATTAAGCATTGTAGATAAATCATTTACATCTAAGTCACCAAGTAAGAACACAAGTGAAGCCATATTTGAAATTAACCCTGTATACTGTTCTTTGTTGAGTTCAACTGTAAACTTGTTAGCAATGACGCCTCTGCTTTTCACTGCACCGGATAATGCATCTAATAATTTAGCATCATCTAATGTACTGATAATATTAATTGCTTTTAAGATACTATCTTTATTGGCAACAATTGCATCTGTAACTTCCGCCAAACTATCTTGTTTCAGTTCTTCTTCGGACTTTTGCATACGTTTAATATTAGTTATTCTTTCAGCCATTATTTATCCACCTGACTTCCTGGGAATGTGTAATCCTCACGTTTCCATTTGTCTTGAACTCGAACACTATATTGTGGTTGACGTTGTTTATTAACACGGAAGTTCGTAGGATTCAGTGGTGATTTACCTCTACGCGTTTTCACTTCCATACGACAACTTGTGCGTTTGTATGATGGCGTATCTGTATCTTTATCAACATCACTATTAGTTAATAAGTTGATTGCACCTTTATCACCATGAACCATTGCATTATTATTTAAAGGAATATAAATTTGTTTACCTTTTACTCTATCTGTTACGTGAGCAATTAATTCTGCTTCGCCAGTTTCAGAAATTAATTTAATTTCTGCGCCTTCATGAATATCTCTTTCTTTAGCAAGTTCAGGAGATATTTCTACGAATGCATGTGGCATTTTATATTCCAATCCTGGTACTTTATAAGTCATATTACCTTCATGGAAATGTTCTAATAAACGTCCGTTATTAACATGTAAGTCATACTCTTCGTTCACTTTAAAGAAATTATCAAATGTTAATGGATAGAAATTAGCCTTACCATCTTCAAAATTAAATCCGTTAAGATATAACGTTGGTTCGTCTGTACCATCTTCAGCAACTGGCCATTGCAAACTATTATATCCTTCAAGTCTGTCGTAACTTACCCCTGAATAAAGCGGTGTAACTCTAGCAATTTCATCCATTATTTCGCTTGGATGTGTGTAGCCCCAATCATACCCTAATGATTTGGCTACTGCTTGGATAATTTCCCAGTCAGGTTTAGAATCGCCTTTAGTATCTAAAGCTTGATATAAACGTTGGATACGACGCTCTGTATTTGTAAATGTTCCAGTTTTTTCAAGTGAAGGACTTGCTGGTAATACAACATCTGCAAACGTTGCTGTAAATGTAAAGAATTCATCTTGTACTACTAAGAATCCAACTTTCTCTAATGCTGCTTGTACATAGTTGATATTAGAATCGACAATCCCCGTATCTTCACCATATAGATATAAGGAATCGATTTCACCTTCGTGTATACCTTCCATCATTTGATGATTATCTCTACCAACTTTGCTTGGTAATGCTTCGCCATATTCGCGTTCGAATTTAGCTCTAATTTCGTCGTCTACAACTTTTTGATAGCCTGGGAATTGATCAGGCATACTGCCCATATCACTACATCCTTGAACATTATTATGTCCACGTAAAGGATAAGCACCTGTGCCTGGTTTTCTATAGTTACCTGTCGCTAACAATAAATTAGAAATTGCAGTTGACGTATCACTACCTATATCTTGTTGTGTAACACCCATAGCCCATGCAATAGATACTGACTTAGCGTCTACTACTTGTTGCGCAAAATCGATTAATTCTTCTTTAGAAATACCTGTAGTTTCTTCTGCAAATTCCATAGTATATGGTGCTAATGAATTATAATAATCTTCAAAATGGTTTACCCATTCATCAATAAATGACTTGTCATGCAATTCATTATCAATAATATATTTTGTTACAGCAGATAACCACACTAAATCTGTACCTGGTTTTGGTTGATAGAAATTATCCGCACGCTCTGCCATTTCATGTTTACGTATATCAAAAACATTTAAAGTATTGTTATATAATTTATGCCCTCGTTTAATACGAGATGCAATCACTGGATGTGCTTCTGCTGTATTTGTACCTATCAATACAACCATATCTGCAATCTCAAGATCGTCTATTGAGCCTGAGTCACCGCCATGTCCTACAGTTCTAAATAACCCTTTAGTCGCTGGCGCTTGACAATAACGTGAGCAATTATCTACATTATTTGTACCAATAACTTGTCTAGCGAGTTTTTGCATGAGATAAGATTCTTCATTTGTAGCTTTAGAAGAAGAAATAAATGCTAAACCATCAGAGCCGTGCGATGCTTTCACCTTGTTAAAATTGTCCGCAACAACTTTCAATGCTTCTTCCCATTCAACCTCTTCAAACTGCCCATTTTTACGTACTAAAGGCTTCGTTAAACGTTCATCTGAATCAACATAATCCCAACCAAATTTTCCTTTAACACAAGAAGAAATTTTATTTGCTGGTGATTCATGTTGTGGCTGAACCTTTAACACTTCTCTATCTTTTGTCCACACATCGAAAGAACAACCTACACCACAGTATGTACATACTGTCTTAGTTTTTTCGATACGTTCTTCGCGCATAGCCGCTTCTGAGTCTGAAACAGCAAACAACGGACCATAACCGGGCTCTGCTTTTTTAGTTAAATCAATCATCGCTGCAAGTGAACCTGGCTCTAAATCTGTCATGTAACCTGCGTTACCTTCCATATTCACTTCCATCATTGCATTACATGGACATACCGTTGCACATTGTCCACAGCCTACACATGATGAATCATTTATCGTTGTATCATTGTCCCAGATTACTCGTGGCTGTTGACGTTCCCAATCAATTGTAAGTGTTTCGTTAACTTGAACGTCTTGGCAAACTTCAACGCAACGACCACACAAAATACATTGATTTGGGTCATAACGATAGAATGGACCGTAATCTTTTTCATAGGGTTTTTCCTTATATTCATAAGTTTGATGTTCTAATCCCCATTGATCCATTGTATTGTGAATTTCACAGTCACCATTGTTATAATCACACACTGTACAATAAAGCATATGCTTTTCTAAAATTCTATCAAGTGCTTCTTTTTGACTTGTTTGGACTTTGTCGTTTTGCGTATTAACAATCATTGGTTTGTCTATCGTCGTGCTACATGCTCGTTGCATTTTACCATCAATTTCCACAGTACATGTATCACAAGTTTGGATAGGACCTAACGATTCGTTATAGCATATCGACGGAACAAAAGTATCTTGTGATTTAATAAACTGAAGTAAATTTGTTCCGGGTTCCACAAGATAGTCTTTACCGTCTAAAGAGACAATTAAATGTTCTTGCATAATCTTCACCCCTATTATTTATTCTACCCATGTAAAAACTTCATAAGATGTTGGTCAACATTCCATCTAAAAAGCCCCACACTTTTTAAGATAATGTTACTTACATTGTATATGTATTTACATTAAATGTTAAGGTATTCTATTATATTTCACTGTTTTTTATTTTTTATTTAGTATATAGCGCAAAATTAAACGTATAGAACATGAAACTATTACCATTACAATAGCCAAAATAAAAAAGCTATATATTTACATGATAGTGCAAACATATAGCTTTATAAATTATATACCTAGATTATTTTTAATTGTTGATTCTATTTCACTTAATGAACTTTCACTTGGAATGAAGTAATAAAGTCCATCATCTTGTATGCCACCTTGACCTTCTAATTGATGTCTATTGACAGTGTCATTAGCATCTTTATAATTACTTCTAACTTTATTTAATTGTCCAACTGTTAAATCTGTCTTAACGTTGTCCTCAATGTGATTCATCAATGAATTAAAGTGTGTAACTGAACTTACACTTGTTAACTTGTTCGCAAGACCTTGTATAACTAATTGTTGACGTTCTTGACGTCCAAAGTCTCCGCCTGCGCCATCTTCTTTACGACTTCTAATAAATGCCATTGCTTCTTTGCCGTCCATTTTTGTGTTTTCACCTTGGTTAAACTGGTAGCCATCATAAGAAAATGTAGCGTTACTTGTTACTGAGATACCGCCAACCGTATCTATCATATCTTTCATACCATCCATATCTATCGTTGCGTAATGATCGATTGGGACATTTAATAATTTTTCGACTGATTTTACTGCCATATCTGGACCGCCATAAGCATAGGCGTGGTTAATTTTTTCAGTAGTTCCTTTACCTACGATATCAGCTTGTGTGTCTCTAGGGATACTTACAATTTCAGTTGTTTTCTTTTGTGGGTTTATCGATAGTACCATCACCGTATCACTACGTTGTCCGCCTCCAGCTGCATCCCTTTTAGCATCTGAATCTACACCGAATAACGCTATAGTAAATGGATCACCATCATCTAAATTCACATTTTTATCTCTTAATGCTGATTTATCTCTATCTAATGGGTTGTGTATTGACCCGCCGACAGAAAATATTTTGAACCCTAGGTAAATCACTGCTAGTAAAGCAAATAAAACTAATATCCCAAAAAACCATAAAAATATTTTAGCAGGTAAGCCCATTTTCCTATTCTTCTCAGAACGATTCACTCTTATCATACTCCATTTCCGTATTCAATTTTCTATTCTATTTAATAATACATTATATAGTATTACTTTTAAGATGACATAGTTCTTAAGACCTATTATTTATTAAATAAAATATTAATAAAGTAAATTAGTTTTATTTCTTATATCCATTACCTGAATTCAAAATTGCTAATATTTTTTCATGGCATGCTGGATTGCTAATTATAAAAGGACCTGCCTTAGAAAAATCTAACTCAGTGTTGTCCAATGTTGTCATTTTCAAACCAAGTTCACTTGCAAATAAAAATTGCGCTGCAATATCCCATGGTTTAGGATTTGTATTTATATGAGCGCCAAATTGTCCTTTAATAACACGAATTGAATCTAACCCACACGAACCAATACAACGATAGCCAAATGATGCCTCCTGTAAATCATGAATAGTTTCGTCATTAATCACTAATGAATTAAATGAAATAATCGCCTCTTGTAAATCTATAGGCTCTGGTTTTACAAGTCGCTCTCCATTTACATGAGCACCGTGTTCTTTAATTGCTTTATATAGTTTTCTATGTGGATAATCGTAGATATAAGACAAAGCAGGTTCTCCATCAACAAAATAGCCTAAGATAATACAATAATCCTCTTGTTGTTTAACTAAATTTGTCGTACCGTCTATAGGATCCATTATCCATACGTGCCCTTGTTTAGCATTGATATTAATATTAGATTTTTCTTCAGCGAATAATTGGTGGTCTGGAAAGTTTTCAGCTAAAAATTGTTCAAAGTTTTGTTGAATTGATTTATCAACATTTGTCACTAAATCAAATCTATTCTGTTTCGTGCTCGTTACCATTTCTTGTATAAGGCTAGGAATAATCTCGTCCAAAGTTTCTAACCAAGTTATTACTGACTCATCTATGTAATTTAATTGTGTTTTTTCCATGTGTAGTACACCTCTTTTAAATAGTATGTTAACAAAATAATCGCTATGTATAATTTGTTATATTCTATCATAGAATTATCAAAGAAATATATGATAGAAACTAACTTTGAAAACTCCTATATTTAAATATGAGGCTTTTAAAGTCCATCTATAACATAAATAAAACCGACTAGCGATGCTAGTCGGTTAAATAGAAAGGAAAGTAAGTAATAAATATTGAAGATGTTTGATTAGTAACTCGTACGAATAGATGTTAACAAAACTATTATGTAATAGCCTACCCCTTTGTCATCTAATCGCTATCCCCTTGTTACTAAATTCATATTAACATAATCCTTTCGAAAATGTAAGCGTTTTCTTTAATTTTTTAAAAATTTATTTTCTAAATGTCGTCATTGTCACTTTTATGCTATAATAAATGTAATATGTAATCATTCGGGAGGTGACTTTCTAATGAACAAACGCGAAAGACAAAATAAACTTGTTCTAGCCATTCAAGAGAATAAACAGATTACAGCATCAGAGTTAGCTTCAAATTTAAATGTGTCAAAACGTACTATTTTAAGAGATATTCAAGATTTAGAAGATCAAGGTGTTAAAATACTAGCAAAACACGGCAAACTTGGTGGTTATCAACTGCAAGAAACACCAAATAGTTATGAAATTGAGCTGACTGAGAATCAATTATCTGCTTTATTCTTGGTACTCAATGAAAGTCAATCATATACAACGCTTCCATACAGAGAAGAAATTAATGCTATTATTAAAAAATGTCTCAACTTACCTTATACTAAAATGAGACGAACACTAAAAAAACTAGATCGTTATATTAAATTTGACAAACAGCAACACACAAACTTACCACCCATCTTTTCGGATGTACTCATTTATAGTACCGAAAGAAACGTAATGGCGATGGAATTTTACAACAACAATCAAGTTGTAACAGAAAATGTCATTTTTATTGGCCTTTTATGTGATGAAGGATTGTGGAAAGCAATTATCTTTGAAATTGGACTCGGTAAAACAAATGAAATTCCGATTATTGATATTCATGATATTTCGTATTCATTTGAAAAAACAATTAAGACACAAGATATAAATATAAACAACTATCAGCAATTTTTAAATCCAACTGAGTCCTAATGTGCCAGTTGGATTTTTTATTTTCTGTTTTGTTCCAAGTTCAATTTGCAATTAAGTAAATTGAACTTGAAACTAAGCTAATATAACAACCTCTACTACATTCCACTAAATAATGTTCATTTATTTTAAATATTTATCTACGCTTTAAAATCTATCTAATATTAAAATCATAAATTACGAAAGGATGTCTTTTTATGTATCACCTAGAATTACACAACTTAGAACAACGTATAATGAAATTATTAAATTTAATCGAATTATACAAATATGGCATTATGACCAATCATAGAGACAAATTAAAATTTCAGCAAAACTTACATATATACATAGAACACGACTACAACGACTTTATTCAAAATAATTTACAACACAATTCCCTTTTTCATTATAACTATTTCAACTTTCTATCCAATCAAATAGAAGATCCAATGGATGAGTTCACAATTGGCAATACGCTTAAACATATTGAAATTATCCAAGGACAATTACTCAAAATACTAAAATCACTCTCCTTTATTTTGTAATAAAATTTCACTTTAAGGTTTTATTGAAAACGAAATTGTAATAGTTTTTCATGTATTGTACAATGAAAACGATTACAGTAATTAAGGAGTGATAACTGATGCATGGCTTTTCCATTTATCTCGGCCACCCCATCGATAAGTCGTATATACGACGCATGGTCGATTTAGGGTACAAAACGATTTTTACTTCAGTTCAAATACCTGAAGATAATGATGACACTAAATATCGCTATTTGGGAGAACTTTTAGATTTTTTATCAAACGACCAGCTGAACTATATGATTGATATCAATCCTTCATTGCTGGATCATCATTTTTATGAATTTTTAAAACAATATGACTCTGCGCAATTTATTATTCGAATTGATCATAGTACTTCTATTGACATTGTTAATGAAATTATAAGTAATGATTTTCAATGTTGTTTAAACGCTAGTATTATTTCAGATCATTTACTACAACATTTATATCAACACTTAAATCATTTTAATTATTTATGTTATTGCCATAACTATTATCCTCGCCCTGACACAGGGTTAGAAGCGCAATTTGTTAAATCACAAAACGACTTGATTTTAGCGTATAATCCTCAGGCTAATATTTATGGGTTTATTGCAGGAACTACACTTCGCGGGCCACTTTTCAAAGGCTTACCAACAATAGAAACTACGAGATATTTGCATACAATTGAGAGCGCCCAATTGCTTCAAGACTTAAATACACACCATATTATGATTGGTGATCCGTATTTAAACTGTCATCGTGCGCAACAACTTATTTCATTTTTAAAACAGAGACATTTTAACTTATCAATAACATTACTTGATACACAGGCAGAAGAGATTTTACTAAAACCTCACACAGTTCGTCCTGACAATCCTGGTAATTTAATCAGATCTCAAGAAGCACGCCATTACTGTAAAGCTGATATACAGCCATCATTGATAACCGAAAGGACACTCGGAGCAATAACTTTAGACAATAAACATAACGGACGTTATCAAGGTGAATTACAAATCATTAAGAAAGTATTACCACCTCATAAAAATATCAATGTTGTAGCGCAAATTGATACCGACGACATACCCATCATCAACTGTATGCGACCTAATGATTCATTTGAATTCACTATAAATGCTAAGGAGTTGAAATCATGAAAAAATCAATAACCGAATCAAGAAATGAAGCAACCATGCATTTAGATGAAATGACTATTCAACAAGCTTTAGAAACGATGAATGCAGAAGACCAAAAGGTACCAGAGCAAATAAAAGTCATCTTGCCTGAATTAACAAAAGTAATTGAAATTACCACACACCAGTTTAAACAAGGTGGCCGTATTATATATATGGGAGCAGGTACAAGTGGTCGGTTAGGCGTACTTGATGCCGCCGAATGCGTACCGACATTTAATACGAATAAAAATGAGGTCATTGGTTTAATCGCTGGTGGACAACGTGCGATGACTGTTGCAGTTGAAGGTGCAGAAGATGATGAAAATCTCGCACAGGAAGATTTAAAGCACATCCATCTTTCTGAAAAAGATGTTGTTATTGGTATTGCTGCAAGTGGTAGTACCCCTTACGTCAAAGGAGGACTAAAATTCGCAAACAAAGTTGGTGCATCTACCGTAGCAATTTCTTGTAATGTAGACACTCAAATTAGCAAATTAGCCCAATACCCTATTGAAGTTAATGTTGGACCAGAAGTATTAACTGGTTCTACTAGACTAAAATCAGGAACTGCACAAAAATTAATATTGAATATGATATCTACTATCACAATGGTTGGTGTTGGTAAAGTGTACGACAACCTTATGGTTGATGTTAAAGCAACAAATCAAAAATTAATTGATCGCTCTATTCGTATAATCCAAGATATTTGCAATACCACATACGAGCAATCTCAAATATTATATGAAGACGCAGACCAAAATTTAAAAGTTGCTGTTGTCATGCACCTATGCGATATATCCAAATCGGAAGCTTCAAAACGTTTACAACAAAACGACAATATTATCAAACAAGCCATTAAAGACTAATTACTTTTAAATACAACTGTCACTTATTTATACATTTCATAAATCTTTAATGACAAAAAAGGAGGTCATTTTATGACAAAAGAGCAAATACTTGCCGAAAATATCATAGACGCTGTAGGCGGACTTGATAATATGGATAACGTTATTAATTGTATGACTCGAGTTAGAATAAAAGTACTCAATGAAGATAAGGTTGACTATGAGAAACTGAAAGCAATTAAAGGCGTGATGGGTGTCGTAAAAGACGATCGCGTACAGGTTGTTGTCGGACCAGGAACGGTGAATAAAGTTGCTACTCATATGTCCGACTTAAGTGGTGTACGTTTAGGTGAAACTATCCCCCATAACACTAAAAATTACCGTGCGGATGCTGAAGCGAAAGCTAAAGAAAATAAAACTTCTATTCAAAGTAAACAGCAACGCGGTAAATTTAATAAATTACTAAAAACAATTGCTAATATCTTTATACCACTTATTCCGGCATTTATTGGGGCAGGTTTAATTGGTGGTATCGCGGCTGTATTAAGTAACCTTTTAGCGGCTGGTCAGATTTCTGGCGAATGGGTAACACAACTCGTCACAGTTTTTAATGTTATTAAAGATGGTATGCTGGCGTATTTGGCAATCTTTACTGGTATCAATGCAGCTAAAGAATTTGGCGCTACACCAGGTTTAGGTGGTGTTATTGGTGGTACAACATTATTAACGGGTTTAACTGATGAAAATATGATTACCAACATTTTCACAGGCGAGCCGTTACAAGCTGGTCAAGGTGGTATAATTGGCGTAATTTTTGCAGTATGGCTCCTTAGTATCGTTGAGAAACGATTACATAAAATTGTTCCAAATGCCATAGATATTATCGTTACGCCAACAATTACTCTGTTTATTATAGGACTTCTAACAATCTTTATTTTTATGCCTTTAGCTGGCTTCGTTTCAGATGGACTTGTCTCAGTTATCAATGCAATTATCGACATTGGTGGCGTCTTTAGTGGATTTATTATTGGCGCCTTTTTCCTACCATTAGTTATGTTAGGTTTGCATCATATGTTCACACCTATTCACATTGAGATGATCAATCAAACTGGTGCAACTTATTTATTACCAATTGCCGCTATGGCTGGTGCTGGACAAGTCGGAGCTGCTTTAGCATTGTGGGTAAGATGTAGTAAAAACACAACGCTAAGGGATACACTTAAAGGTGCCCTACCGGTTGGTTTTTTAGGAATTGGTGAGCCTCTTATATACGGTGTTACCTTACCTTTAGGTAAACCATTTATAACGGCTTGTATTGGCGGTGGTATCGGTGGCGCTGTCATTGGAGGCATTGGCCATATTGGAGCAACCGCAATTGGTCCAAGTGGCATATCATTATTACCATTGATTTCGGACCACATGTACTTAGGCTATATAGCCGGATTACTTGCAGCATATGCCGGTGGTTTCTTATTCACTTATTTCTTTGGCACTACAAAGGCTATGCGAGAAACTGATACTCTAGGTGATTAACTATGTCCAACGTATTATATAAAATTGATCGACAATACCCAGAATTAACTAAAAGTGAGAAAAAAATTGCTGATTATATCTTAAATACACCACACAAGATTATCAATATGTCAGTTCAAGATTTATCTCATGAAATAGATACAAGTACCGCTTCTATTGTTAGATTTAGTAAGAAAATGACTGAAAAAGGGTTTCAAGAACTTAAAATAGCTATATCTCGGTATTTACCCGAAGAAACATTAAATAACAATCATCTGGAATTAATGAATAATGAATCTGTAGATGTATTGAAGTCTAAAATGTTGTCACGTGTTACCAACACGATGAGCTTCGTTTCGAACCATATTGAGAATGAAAATATAGATATGATATGCGCAAAGATGCAAAATGCTCGCACAATTTTTCTATTTGGTTACGGGGCTTCACTTGTTATTGTTACAGACCTATTTCAAAAGTTATCTAGAATTGGATTAAATGTAAGACTTTTGCAAGAAACACATTTGTTCATGTCTACACTTGCTACACATGATGAACGTGATTGTATTATATTTGTGACAAATCAAGGTAGCCACAGTGAATTGCAGTCCATGGCAAAAGTAGCAACAGATTACCAAATTCCTATAATAACTATTTCAAGTTCGAACGATAATCCTATTGCAAAAATATCAGATTATACATTGATATATGGTCAAACAGATGAAAACGAATTACGTATGGCTGCAACAACATCTTTATTTGCTCAATTGTTCACAGTCGATATTTTATATTACCGTTACATCGCGTTAAATTACGACAAATCATTAGACGCTATTACTCAATCTAAAATGGCTTTAGATAATTATCGAAAGCATTTATCAAATATATATTTCAAACATTAACATAAATCCAACCTAGCAACTGTTTCTTTACGTTGAGTAGGTTGGATTTATGTTTTTATAATTACTGTATGAATCAAAAATTTTAGTTCATATAATTTTTAACCACCAAATAAAGAAAGAAGCGAGAGATAAACCAATGTTTATGTGATTTATCAAACTCACTTCTTTCTTATTCATCATTATTTATAATTTTTTCACTGATTTTAGACTAATTTTATTCAATTAGTTTTGTTCATTTTTGAAGAAATCAAAGATATTGTTCGCATTATCTGTATTGTTAATATTTCCTCTAAAATGCTCACTACCAGGTCCGTATGCATATGTGTTTACATCTTCGCCAGTATGACCATATGTTGTCCAGCCAGTGTGAGATTTGTCATTAATTGGTTTTTGTACTGCATCTTGTACTTTTTGCATTTGTTCTTTATATTCATCCGATTCTTTATCTAGTTTATTAAGTTTTGTTGCTTCATCTTTAACTTTATCAATTTGTGATTGCTCAACTTCAAAACCATAGCCGTCTTGAATTACTTTTTGTGGGTCTTTGCCTTCAGTAATTTCTTTAGTCATATGCATACCTGAGTGTTTCATAGAATGAATTGCTTCTGGGTTCCACACATAATCTTTGCCTTTAGCAATAGACAAACCACCAGTTGAATGGTCTGCCGTTGCAACGACTAATGTATCAGGATTTGATTTTGCATAATTTGTAGCAAATTCAAAGGTTTTTTCGAAACTATTCATTTCAGACATTACACCGGTTATATCATTTGGATGACCAGCTTTATCTATAGAGGCACCTTCTACCATTAAGAAGAAACCTTTATCATTTTCTTGTAATTTATTTACTGCTGTATCTGCCATATCTAGAAGTTTAGGATTTTTATCTGGTGCATCGATTTGCAACGGCATATCATTATCTGCAAACAGCCCTAAGATTTTTTTGTTCGTAGATTGTTTCATATCTGTTTTATTATCGACAACATCATAGCCGTCTTTTTTAAACTTATCTACTAAATTACCATTTTCTTTACCAAAATATTCTGCGCCGCCACCGAGTAAGACATCTACTTTATGCTCACCATTAATTTTATCGTTATAGAATTGTTTAGCAATTTCATCTTTTTTATCACGGCTATCAACATGTGCTGCGTATGCTGCTGGCGTTGCATCAGTTAATTCTGCAGTAGAAACTAATCCAGTCGACTTGCCATTCTCTTTTGCTTGCTCTAACACAGTTTTTACTTTTTTCTTCTTATTATCTAAGCCAATTGCCCCATTATAAGTTTTGTGACCAGAACTAAACGCTGTTGCACCAGCCGCAGAATCAGTTACATTTTCTTTTGGGTCACTTGGATTTGTACGTTGATTCCCTACTAGATATTTATCAAAAGCAGTTTTTTCCATTTCTTTTGTTTCTGGGTTATCAGCAAAATAACGATAAGCAGAATTGTATGAAGGGCCCATACCATCCCCAACTAAAAATATTACATTCTTTGGATTTTTTGTATTACCCATATATGAAACATCATTTTCTTTTGACGCATGCCCTCCAGCCGAGGCATAGGTTGACTGCGCACTCCCCAACACAGTACCCATAACGATTACACTTGCCACAGAAACAGTTGCTAATTTGTTAAAAATTTTCATAAAGTAATAACTCCTTTAAATATGTATTATCGACCTACACTTTAAGTGTAGTGCACAAATTTTGAGTAATTATTTTAATGCAGTAAATTTTATGTAAATTAAAAATAAAGTTATGTATACAGTGCGCTAAAAACTTTCATACTGCTAACAATTAAAAATGATAGATGAACAAAAAAACTATCTTTGCTAAGCAACTTCGTTGTATCAATCCTTTCTCAACTAGGAGATTAAATGACTATAAATAGACAAAGGAGCGAGACAGAAATCTAATTTATTTAAAAAGATTTCATCGTCCCACCCCATTAAGATGACTATATTTGATAAAAATAGAAGATTTACCTGAGCTAACGTTCATGCATAAGTCACACTAGCTCTCAAAAACAGAACACCTGAGTAACTTCTCATGTGTAAGAACCACTAGCTCTCAAAAGCAGAACACCTGAGTAACTTCTCATGTGTAAGATCCACTAGCTTAATAAATTAAGCAGTGGTTCTTTAAAGCAATGGTTCTTTAGAGCAGTGAGACTTTATACTTTAAAGTTGTTGATCTTTACTTAATTTATGGTAGCCCTTCAAGAAGAAGAACATTGTCATAAACAATAGGAACGCTATACCAATAATTACTGAAACCACAGTTTCCTTATTAAATAACATGCCGATTAATACCATAATAAAGAATGCCATTGTAATGTAGTTTGTAAATGCGCCACCTGGCATTTTAAATGGATGACCTTCCAATTCTTCAGGATGATTTTTTCTAAATCTTAAATGACTAATTAAAATCATAAACCACGGCACCATACCCGGTAAAATTGAAGCACTATAAACATATACGAATACACTGTCCGCGCCTTTGATAAATAACGGTAAAATTACATTCAGTAAAGCACCAATTAAAATACCTGTTGCAATTGCAAGTACAGTCCACATAGGGACACCATTTTTCATAACTTTGCCAAAGAATTTAGGTAACATTCCTTTTTGAGATAAATTTAATGACATACGGCTAGCACTAAATATACCCGAGTTACAACCTGACATCGCTGCAGTAAGTACAACAAAGTTGATTAATCCTGCTGCAAAAGTGATACCTACTTTAGCAAACGTAGCTACAAATGGACTACCAATATTTCCTAATTCATTCCAAGGATAAACTGTAACAATTACAAAAATTGCACCAATATAGAAAATCAATATACGCCAGATAACGCCGTTAACCGCGCTCTTGATATTTTTTTGTGGATCTTTTGTTTCACCGGCAGTAATACCAATTAATTCAACACCTTGGTATGAACCGATAACAATTGAAAGTGCAAAGAAGAAGCCAATCCAACCATTAGGCATAAACCCACCATGAGCCCATAAATTTGAGAGACCAATTGCTTCTCCGCCATTTCCTAGACCAAAGAAGATAAGACCAAAACCTGCAACTATCATCAAAATAATTGTAACTACTTTAATCATTGCAAACCAAAACTCAAATTCACCAAACGCTTTAACAGATACAAGGTTAGCTCCAGCTAATAAAGCTACAACAATAACGCCCGGTATCCATTGTGGTAAATCAGGGAACCAATAGTTCATATATTCTCCGACTGCAATAACTTCACTCATACCTACAACTACCCATTGGAAAACGTTACTCCAAGCCGTTAGATAACCTGCTACTGGATGTATGTAATCACTTGCAAAGTTAGCAAAAGAACCAGAAGTTGGATGTAAATAAACCATTTCTCCCATTGCTCTCATTACTAAGAATAAAAATATACCTGCAATTAAATACGCAAATATAACAGAAGGACCTGTCCATTTTATAGTGCTTGTAGCTCCCATAAATAGTCCTACACCAATCGTTCCACCAAGTGCAATCATACGCATTTGACGTGCACCTAGCCCCCTCTGTAATTCATTATTATCTTTCATCATTCAAACCCCATCTCTTTCAAATATAAGTGGAACTAAATTCACTTATTATGTCGTTATTATACTATAAATTCAAAAAATTTAAACAATTATTTTCGAATAATGTAAGGGCTTACATTCCCGTTTGTCAATTGTATGCGATTTTACATTGGAAAGTAAAGCTTTTTTCAAAAATTATTTTTCTTAAAAATCAACTATAAAAATATAAGTGAAGCATGAATTCATGTAGAATTTGTGAAAAATATCACAAATTCTACATGACATAGTATACTTATAAATAATTGTAGAAAGTGAGGATAAAAAATGAGCGAAAAAAACATTAAATGGGATAAAGTATTTTATGGAAAAGCTTGGATTGACCATGTAGTTGACACCATCAAAACTAAAGACATTTTACAAAGTTTTTATTTCAAACGTTATTTACTTCGAGCCATAATGGCTGGTTTTATTCTAGGTGTCATTACAGTCTTCGTTTTGCTTATTAAAGCATCGCTAGACACTCATCTACCTTCTGGTGTTATTAATATAATTGCATCTATAGCATTTAGTTTTGCTCTAGTGCTTATCTTATTTACCAATTCAGAATTACTGACGAGTAATTTTATGTATTTTACAGTGGGTTTATATTATCATGTCATCAGCCCTACCAGAGTTTTTAAAATTTTTACCCTATGTTTTATTGGTAATGCATTGGGTGGATTTTTATTTTTCTTATTATTACGTCATTCTGATGTGATGACCACTGAAATGTTAATACAATTAGAGCATACAATTGAACATAAAACTTTAACTGCTAGTTTTATTGCAATATTGGTTAAGGGTATTTTTGCTAATTTCTTCATCAATATTTCTTTAGTCATAGCGATGCAAATAGACGATGTTTTAGCTAAAATGTTCGTCATGATGTTTGGTGTGTCTATATTTGCATTTATGGGTTATGAGCACGTGGTTTATAACTCTGTTTTATTTGGTGGTGGTTTAGTCTATCAAAGTAATGAATTAGCACTTATGCCTGTTATCATCAATTTA
Source organism: Staphylococcus sp. mip270_02 (assembly GCF_054031535.1). Lineage (NCBI taxonomy): Bacteria > Bacillati > Bacillota > Bacilli > Caryophanales > Staphylococcaceae > Staphylococcus > Staphylococcus sp. mip270_02. The sequence continues at coordinate 1,089,287 of NZ_CM132934.1, read as the reverse complement.
TTAGGTGCAGGTATCGGCAATTACATCGGAGGAGGATTAATTATAGGCTTGTTCTATGCTTATTTAAACGATCATCACCAATATGAACGTAATATATCTAGATAACTGCTAATACAATAATTCATCTGTTTTATATGGTATAATTTTCAGTAGATTTTATTACAAAGGAGTTATATATGAATAAACACTTAATGAAACGTACGCTTACGGTTTCCATTATATTTGGTGTGTTATTTTTCTTTTTAAATTATTTTAGTGAATCTGATAGTTCAGTTCTTCCTTTAATATTAAAAAGTGTAATGGTTATCTTTGTTTTTGGTATTTTATATTATACTTTGTTTTCTATTGTAAATTCTCCAGAACGAAAATATAAATTTGGTATAACTATTCCGATTGCATTATTAATCGCGATTATCATAAGCGCTCTATTTTCAGCAATAAAAGTCGGGATTATTATTGGATTAATCATAGGTGTTATTGCCGGCTACGTTTGGGAATTTCTAGTAAAAAATCAAAACGGTGGTGACAAATAATGAGTGTAATTTTAGGAATCGTCGTAATTATTTTATTAATTGTAAGCTTAATTCCAAATTTGAAAGCCTATAAAAAAACAAAAGAAACCGGAGAAAAAAATCCCCGGTTTGCTATCATGATAGGTATAGATGCTATACTGCTTGTTCTTGTTTGTGTAACATTAATATTTCAACTTTTATAAAACAGATGACGCTTGTCTCATAAAGCGTCATCTGTTTTAGTATATATAATCAAAACCTATCTTGTAGTACTAAATAATATAATGCTATAGCACCTAATAAATAAACCATCGTACCGACTATAAATGAACGAAATTGTATATTAAAAGGAATCTTTTTATTAAATACAGGTCCTAAAACTAAATTACCTATGGCTAAGATAATAGGACCGCCTAAGAAAAATATTAATAAATAACCATTCATAAAACTAACTCCTATCAGCTTCAAAACATAACGCTATGATTTCATTCGCAGACAAATCTTTCCCTGTATATGCAATATGACTAAAGTCTTGTAATTCCGTCATATCATTCGTATTGACAATAACATCAAGACCAGCAGTAACAGCTGCTGTTGCACCGTTTACTGAGTCCTCAATCGCTAGGCAATTTGCTGGGTTATAATTTAATCTTTGAACAGCAGTGAGGTATGGATCCGGGTTAGGCTTAATTGACTCTACATCTTCACGTCCTACAATAACATCTATATACTCGCTCAATCCTAAATTGTCAAACGTTGGCTGAATATCTTCACGATAACTACTTGTGGCAACTGCCATAGGGATATGACGTTTTTTACAATATTCCATAAGTTGATGCATTGCATCAACAATTGGCAAAGAAACACTCGTTTCATTATGTTCTAAATAAACTTTTTCCTTATCATTCGTACCGAGTTGTGTTTCCAAATAACTATGTAATTCCGTTGCAGCGCCTCCAATAGATTGACGATAAAAATCTAATGAGATTTCTTGTAAATTGTGCTGAATTAAATGCTTATTAATAATTTCAAACAGATGTTTTTCTGTATCTATAATCGTGCCATCAAAGTCAAATACAACTGCCTTGTACATAATTACGCCTCCTATTTAATATGGGGTCACATTCATTTAATGATAGCTTATCATATTTCAGGTTTGAATTAACTAATTATAACCATTTTTATAACACAAGTGAATAATATTAAAAATGGCCCAATCCATAGCATTACTATGAATCGAACCATTAAGTTACTTTAATTATTTAATTGTCTATTTGAGTGAACACAGTTCATAAATTTAGTCTCTTCTTATTTTTTATCGTTTATTCCAATATTTAGCTAATATTGGTCCAGTAATATTGTGAATCAGACTAAACACAGCTCCTGGAACTGCGGCTAATGGACTAAAATGAACGGTGGCTAATGATACAGCCAGCCCTGAATTTTGCATACCAACCTCTATAGAAACAGCTTTTTTATCAGCTCTTTCCAAATGGAATATTTTAGCCAAAGTATATCCAAGCGTGTAACCTACAATATTGTGTAAGATGACAACAGCAAAAATCAATAAGCCTGTTTCAAGTATTTGTGATTTACTTCCCCCTACTACTGACGCTAAGATAAGCGAAATTGCAACAACTGAAACAATTGGTAAAGCTGTCGCTGATTTAGCAGCAAAGTTTTTAAATAATCTTTGTAATATAAAACCAATGATGATTGGAATTAAGATTACTTGGACAACTGACCAAAACATGCTCATAAATGATACTTCTAACCATTGATTAGCAAATAAATATATTAAGGCTGGTGTTAAAATAGGCGCTAATAGTGTGGAGACACTTGTAATTGCAACTGATAAAGCGACATTTGCATTAGCAAGGTAGCTCATTACATTACTTGATGTTCCGCCAGGACAACATCCCACTAAAATGACACCTATAGCTACTTCTGGTGGCAGATTAAATAATTTAGCAATTAAAAAAGCTGCTAATGGCATAATTGTATATTGTAATATAACGCCAATTATCACTGAACGCGGTGCTTGAAATACAATTTTAAAATCTTTAGGGTCTATCGTTAAACCCATCCCTAGCATTACAATACCTAATAAATAAGGAACCCATCCACTTAATGTTGCTAATTGGGCAGGAAAAATAAAACCTATAATTGCAGCAATTAACATCCATAATAAGAATGTGTTGGTTGCAAATCTACTTACTTTTGATAACATCTATAAACACTTCCCTTTATGTATTAACAAAGAAAAATGTATCATACTTTATACTCCCAAACAACTTAATTTTCTAAATATTCTAAAAATAATATCTGTAATCAATTACTATGTAAAAATTTTAACTTCGTTCTTAAGACCTAGTGATTCTAATAAAAAAGAGTGGTACAATCTAATAGAAATAATAACTTGTGGAAATTTAAGTGTAATTGAATATTATGATTAATAGAGATAAAACACTTTCTATAGATATTGGGGGTATCATATGTTTTTAGATAGAACTGAAACTTTTGTGTTAAATATTGGAGGATTAAATAATCGTGCCACAAGAAAAAATTTAACCAAACTATGTAAGCAAATACAATTTTGTAATTCATTTAAATTTACGATTTTCAAACAAAATAATTTGTATGCTTTAGAGATTAATTTACCAAAGCAGCAATTACCATATATGATTAGTTTCCTTAGTTTTCATAACTATTCTATTTATCAAATACTACAAGGTACAGATACTAATGACCTTTTAGATTTAGATCATTTATTATTATCTTCCAGACGTTTTGAATTAGTTGTAGATGGACTTCGTGACGCATTTATTAAAGACAAGGTCATCGATATTTTAAATTTAATAAATCAAACCGAATATATTACATATACTTTCAATCGTAATAAGATAAACGTATCTACGTCACCCTCAGTTTTTGCGAAACTCATATACATGCTTGCTACGCATAACATCGATATCCTTGGCGCTGTATACCAGCCTCGTTGGATGAATAAAGCTAGAATTTCATAATTTAAATAAACTACTTATAAAAATTACCAATTTAAAATAAGTATCAAAAAAGAGGAACCAAGACATTGATGTTTTGGTTCCTCTTAATCTATTAGGCAATCGTTACATGAATTGAAACTATTAACTAGTTCCTATACAAGTACTGAGCCTTGAATAGTTCTTCCTCTATTGCTTATATATCATTATTTTATATCGTCATTATTCACTATATTTTCAAATGCTTCTCTTACTTGAGGCACAGACATACCTACCACCACTTGAACATTTTTACCACTTTTTACTAATCCATGCGCCATTTGATTATGTGTAAAATACGCACTATCTTCGACCTTCTCAACATCGTTCACCGTAAGTCTTAGGCGTGTTGTGCAGTTGGTTACATCTTTGATATTTTCCTTGCCACCTAAACCTTCTAAATAATAAATCGCCTTATCTTCATACTCATTTCCTGTTGCTACTGCGCTATGATCTTCGTTCTTTTTACCTTTATAATCATTTTTGTTATATAATTTCATATCTTTTTCATCTTTTTTACGACCAGGAAGTGGTATATCAAATTTAAGAATTAAAAATCTAAATAAGAAATAATAAATCGCAGTAAATCCTAACCCTATAATGATTTGTATCACATAAGTTAACCAATGATTTTGTGCTAACGGTATCCAGTTTGTTGCAAAGAAGTCTAATAGTCCTCCTCCAAAGTTACCTACTAAACCAAATCCATACATCATTGTATCCATTGTTGCAGCTAATAATGCATGCAATACAAATAAATATGGTGCTATAAATAGGAATGTAAATTCTAACGGTTCGGTAATACCAACTACAACAGCAGTTAATGTTGCTGGAATAAGTAATGCTGCAATTTTCTTTTTATTTTCTTTAGGCGTTGTTGAATACATAGCCAAAGCAATACCTATAGCTCCAAATACTTTACCATTACCTTGCAACATAAATCCATATGGAAACTGTTCCTTTAACGGTTCGGTACTTTTAGCAAATTCATTAACGTGTTCAAACCATTCTGCCTTTAAGCCATGATTGACTACAACAGGACCAACTTCAATTGGTGCATATATAAAATGGTGTAATCCTGTTGGAATTAGCACTCGTTCTAAGAAGTGATACAACCAAACACCTATATAACCTGATCCAATAATAAAGCCTTGTAATGAAGTAATACCACCTTGCACAGTCGGCCAAATAACACATGTAAGTAAAGCTATTGGTAACATAACAAAGAATGATATCGTCACCACAAATGTTAGACCTTGGAAAACCCCTAACATCTCTGGTAAACGTTTACTGTAGTATCGATTATGTATCCAAGTTATGATACTTGAAATGATAATTCCACCAAGTATATTCGTATCTAACGTTTCAATCCCAGCAATAGCTTTAAGCCCTGTTACATTTTCAACGCCTTTTTCCAAATTCGCTCCAAATGTATGCGGCCATTGTGTAAGTATTGCATTTATAAAAGTATTGAACATAAGGTAGCCCATCAATGCTGCTAAAGCTGCATGTCCAGGCGCTTTTTTAGCCAAAGATAGTGGCAAACCGACCACAAACACAACTTCCATATGATTAAAAATTGTCCAACCACCAGCTTCGATTACTGACCAAATTTTAAACCAAGTTGTACCATCAGCAGCAATGCTTCCCATAATCGATGGATTTTTAAATAAAGTGGCAAATCCTAAAACAATACCAAAAAATGCAAACATTAATACAGGTACAATCATCGCACTCCCAAATCGTTTAATTGCATTCATAGCCGTATAACCTCCTATTTCTATACGTAAGCATTTGTCTACACATCATTCATAATAAATCTATAAATATAATTCATTGAGTATGTGTTGCATGTGATTAATTTAATATTAAAGGAAACGCTTACATACAAACAATAGTTTGACGCCATTCGGAACAATTTTGTATAATCAGATTATATTTTCAAAATGTGAAAATATTTTCATGAAGTGTGAGGTGATAAATTTGTTTTTAGATGAACGTGTTAATACTAATTTTAATAAATTAAATGAAAATGACTTACATATTGCACATTTTATTAATACACATATCCTACAATGTAAAACGATGAAAATACAAGAATTAGCAGAACACACACATGCATCTAACGCCACCATTCATCGTTTCACTCGTAAGTTAGGCTTTGATGGTTATAGTGATTTTAAATCTTATTTAAAATTTGAAACCGAACAATCACATCAATTACCTTCAGATTCAATAGAAGGTTTTAAACAAGAAATCGAAAATACTTTCACTTATTTAGAAAGAATCGATTATGACCTTATTACAGATAAAATTTACGAAGCAGAAACCGTTTATTTATATGGAACTGGACTAGCCCAAATGAATGTGGCTCAAGAAGCACAGCGTATATTACTAACGATACATAAAAGTATTATCGTACTTCATGACGTACACGAATTTAAAATGGTATTGAATAAAACAACACCAAAAGATATCTTTTTTATCATTTCTCTTTCTGGTGAATCAGAGCAGTTAACAGATATCAGCAATTTATTACAGTTGCGTCAAAAATATTTTTTCTCTGTAACCACTTTAAAAGATAATACCCTTGCTCAAAAAGCAAATTATAATATCTATGTATCTAGTAATACATTTTACTTAGCTGATGGTATAGATTATTCAAGTTTTATTAGTTACCATATTTTCTTCGAAACCTTATTACGAAAATATAATGAACGTAAAGTAATAGGCGAACTGTATTAAAATACAGTGCCCAACTATTGTCTTATTCGCCACGTTCAAATAACCGTATTGGAGTTTGAATAATTATGCTAAATTTGTTAATAATAGCAAAAGCTCCCTCTAAAGATTGTCACATTTAGTGATTACTTTTAAAGGGAGCATTATTTATTTTAAGTGCTGATTGAGCAAAACATATAAAGAATTTACTTTGATACAGGTCTGAATTTTATTCAAACTTAGATAATATTACCAGGATTGAAATAATCCAGTAAAATCATATCACCCCGTGTAATTTCTATATCAGCGAACTATTTTATAAATTTGCTTCAAACTCTTCAAGCGTTAATTGTAGTTTGTCAAATAACATTTCAAACCCATGTGCCGTTGAATCATGATATTCTTTCTTCTTCTGTTTATATTCTAAAGATGTTAATCTTCTTTCTCTCGGTACAAAAGCAATATAATTGAAAATCATTTGCGTAATGCCTGGTTCTCTTTCGAATATTTCAACTTCTATCGTATCTTCTGAATCACTTAATTCTGGCATACCAATTGTCATGACGAGATATTCATAAGGAGTTAATGAAGCAAATCTACCTTGTACTATATTCTCCTTACCTTTACGAACATCAACAATTTTGTATTTACCATTTTGTTCAGCAGCTACTTCAATAGTTTTATTTGTTCTTTCAGTTGTCATAAACCATTGTTTAAGAAAACGTTGGTCTGTCCAAGCTTGGTATAATAATTCAGGTTCTACTTTAAATAACCTTTCAAGACGAATTTCAACATTCTCATTTTCTACATTGTATTTTCCCACGATCGATTGTTCACCTACTTTCACTCTTATTACTATTCTAACGCATTACACTATACTTCTAAACAATTATCAAGTAAATATAGTGATGTTCTTTAATATTTATAAAGCTTTAACAACCTCATTTTATCGCTATTAGTCAGGAAACGTCAAAACTTTCATTTTCATTGAATATTATACCAAATAAACTTCACATTTATCTTAGCATATTCTGTTAACATACTGCTTATTTAAAATAGCGAATGAGCCCGGGACATTCGTACATCCCGGACTCAAATTTAATCTAGATTATAGTCTATTGCTATTAAATAACACAATGAATATCAACAATTTTCAACTGTTATCTAATCATGTTTATTAACATATAACTCCACTACTCTATTTAGAACTTAAAAATCATTGCCCAACTTGATATTGCAATGTATCTTAATTACTTTTTATCTAATCTAGGTAACCTAAAGAAAATTGCTACAAGTCCACAAACGCCTAGTATCATTGGATAAATTGAGTAAGGCACTAATTCAAATGGAGATATAGACGCCACACCTGCAGCAGCAATCAATTGAGGACTATATGGCAGCATTCCTTGGAAACAACTCGCAAACATATCTAAAATACTAGCTGATTTACGCGGATCCACATCATATTCCTCTGAAATATCTTTTGCTAATGGTCCTGCCATTAATATAGAAATAGTATTATTTGCTGTTGATATATCTGCAACACTGACTAAGCCAGCAATACCTAATTCTGCACCACGTTTAGATTTCACTTTACTGCGCACAAAATTTAATAGCCAAGTAATACCACCATTATGTTGAATCAAAGCTACTAAACCACCAATGAGCAATGCAATAATCGCTATATCTTCCATACCGATAATACCTTTAGATATAGAACTTAATAAACCTGTCCAACTAAATGAACCGTAGATTAATCCGATAATTGCAGAAAGTACAATGCCACCGATTAATACGATAACTACATTTACACCTATTAATGCTAAAATAAGCACAAATAAGTATGGAATTACTTTAATAAGGTCATAATCATAACTTTTATTTGCATCTATATGTGCACCATTTGTTAAAAACCAAAGAACAATAATAGTAAATATCGCGCCAGGCAAAACAATCTTTATGTTCACCTTAAATTTATCACTCATTTTCGTTTTCTGAGTACGTACTGCAGCTATCGTAGTATCAGAAATCATTGATAAGTTATCACCAAACATAGCTCCACCAACAACAGTAGCCATTGTGATAGCTGCCGAAACATCTGTAGCCTGACTTAAACCAAAACCAACTGGTGCTATAGCAGCTACCGTCCCTACAGACGTACCCATTGATAAAGATACAAACATACATATTATAAATAGTCCGACGATAATTAAATTTTCTGGTATTAATGATAACCCTAAGTTAACCGTCGACTGCACGCCACCCATATCTTCAGTCGTTTGAGAAAAGGCGCCTGCTAATAAGAAAATTAACATCATTAAAATAATATTGGAATGTCCTGCACCTTTTGTAAAAACTTCAACTTTTTTATGAAATGATCCTTTTCTATTTAACGCTAATCCAACAATAGAAGCTACTAATATAGCTACATTCAGTGGCATCGTAGTAAAGTCGCCTGTACTAATACCCACACCTAAGAACATACCAACAAATACGATTAAAGGTATCAAGGCCCATGCGTTACCTTTTTTTGTCTCCTCCATACATAACCAACTTTCCTAAATATTAAAACAGAACTCAACCTTCTGTTATTTGTAAGTCCTAAAAATAAAAAAACTCTTTCTAAATTAAGAAGAAAGAGTAAACTTGATTCATTCTTATCTTCTAGCATGAATTATGCTACTGGATTTGGCACACGCATCATCATGTTGCCGAAGTATCATCGGGCCAGTCCCTACACTTCTCTTGATAAGTTATTATTTTATTTTATTACAGTACAGTATTAATTGTAATTCGTCAAATATGGAATTGAACAGAAAACAATTTAACAAACGATTTCATTATCTAATCCCTTCAACATCTATTATTTCAATAGAGCTTATGTTATTTATTTAATCGCTTTATATTTACTTCATAGGACGTTCGATAGTAAATTTATTACCTAAAGAAGCATAATCATTACCAGCTAAACGAGCTACAGCACTAAGTGCGTCAACATCTATTTTACTATCTTCAAAATAAACTGATTCATCAATATGAAACATAACTACTTCACCTATAATTAAATCAGATCCTTCTTGAGAGTCACCTAACGGAATAATTCTATCTAACTTACATTCCATTCGAATTTTAGCTTGTTCGATACCAGGTACTGCAACTAATTCAGAGTCAACACAATTAAGACTTGTTCTTTCTAATTCATTTTGGTTACGGGCCAAAGGGGCTGCTGTATGGTTGATTTGTTCGACTGTAGCTTCATCTGTAATATGTACTACAAATGATTCCGTTTCCTCAATATTTAAAGAAGTGTCTTTCCGCTTCCCTGCAGAACGACCTGTAGAAATCATAATCATTGGTGGTGCACTATTAACAACATTAAAAAAGCTAAACGGCGCTGCATTTAAATGCCCATCTTTATCTTGAGAAGTAACAAATGCGATAGGTCTAGGTACCACACTACCACTTAATAATTTATAATTTTGTTTTTTGGTTAAAGCATCTGCTTTAAATTTTTTCATAAATGATTACCTTACCTTTCAAAAATAAGGAGGAAGGATATCAATATATCCTTCCCTCCTTATGCTTTGTATCACCGAGACATTGAAACACTAATAGTTAAATTAAATTGCTGCCTCGTTACTTCATCAATTCTAATCTAATTGAGTACCACCTGTCACGCCATAAACTTGGCCTGTAGTATAACTTGATTCCTCAGCTGCTAAATGTACATACACGCCCGAAAGTTCAACCGGTTGCCCTGCTCTACCTAGCACTTCTTTTTGGCCAAAAGTCGGAATTTTAGATTGGGGCTGTCCACCAGAAATTTGGAGTGGTGACCAGAATGGACCTGGTGCTACACAATTTACACGGATTCCCTTGCTACCTAATTCTTCAGATAAGCTCTTGGTAAGTGAAATGATAGCTGCTTTGGAAGCGGCATAATCATGTAAGATAGGGCTCGGATTATAACCTTGTACAGATGAAGTCAGTGTAATCGTTGCGCCAGGTTCTAAATAATCAATTGCTTTTTGAACTGACCAAAAAATAGGATAAACATTTGTTTCGAATGTCTCAGTAAATGATTCAGTATCAAAGCCTTTAAGGTTGTTTCTATATTGTTGGTGTCCTGCTACAATTGTTACATTATCTAATCCACCAAGTTTGTTATAAGCTGTTTCAACTAAATCATAGTTAAATTGTTCATCGCGTATATCGCCTGGGATTAATACAGCTTTACGTCCTGCTGCTTCAATCACTTGTTGTACTTCTTCAGCGTCCACTTGCTCAGCAGGTAAGTAATTAATTGCCACATCTGCTCCTTCTTTAGCATACGCTATGGCAGCAGCTCTACCGATAGCAGAATCCCCACCAGTAACTAAAATTTTATAATCTTTTAAACGCCCATAACCGATATAAGTTGTTTCACCACAATCAGGCTTAGGGTCTAATTTATCCTGTAAACCTGGAACGTCTTGTTCTTGTTTCGGGAAATCTTCACTTGAGAATTTTGTTCTAGGATCTTGTCCTGGCATATGCAAACACTCCTTATTTTAAAGAATATGCTTATGCATACCCTAATTTTTAAAGTTTTAATACATCATTCAAAGATTCTATTTAGATTGCTCGTTTAAAAGTTTTTGTATAAAACTTAAGAAATACTCAGGTACTTGTTCTAATATACGCTCATCTGGATCATATTTAGGATGATGCAGATCATATTCACTATTAGAACCAATAAACACAAATACACTTGGATATTTATTTGAGAAACCAGAAAAATCTTCTCCAATCGTTAATGGTTGATCCATAATACTCACATTATAACCAACCTCTTTAGCAATCTCTATTGCGTCTTCTGTTAATTTTTCATCATTAACAACCGCACCTGGTAAACGATGATATAACGTTTCAATTTCAACACCAAATGCTTCTGAAAGGCCACTTCCAATTGCACGCAAGCGTTCTTCGATATAATTACGTTTCTCTTCGTCAAAACTTCTCACTGTACCTTGAACATAGGCTTCATCGGCAATCACATTCCATGTATTACCACTAGACACTTCACCAATAGTAACGACTCCATTATCAAATGCTGATAAGTTTCTACTAACAATAGACTGCACGCTATTAATTAATTGTCCTAATACAATAACTGGATCATTACCTTGTTCAGGTTTGGCAGCATGTGCTCCTACACCTTTAATTTTAAATTCAAATCGATCTACAGAAGAAGTAATAACTCCTGATTTTACTGCAAATTCACCAATGTCTAATGTAGGGTAATTATGATAACCTAATACTGCTTTAGCACCTTCTATCGCACCTGTATCAGTAATATGATATGCTCCATAACCTAGTTCTTCAGCAGGTTGGAATATAATGCGTACGCGCCCAGTTAATTGCGATTCAATTTCTTTCAATTTTGTCGCTACTGCAAGTATGCTTGCCATATGAATATCATGTCCACAAGCGTGCATCATACCTTCATTAGTGGATGTAAATTCATGTACAACTTGCTCTTTAATAGGCAGAGCATCTATGTCTGTTCGAACTGCTACAAAATGTTCACCTTGACCAACCTCTGCTACTAAGCCAGTTTCTAATGGTAGGTCTAAGATTGTAATCTCATATGATTCTAAAATTCTTCTTAATCTTTTTGTTGTCTCATATTCTGCATCTGATAATTCTGGATACTGGTGAAAAGTTCTTCTCCAATTTATGTAATCTTCATATTGTGGCATTATATGTCACACCCTTTCTTATTTTTTAAGTGCAAAATGAGGTAGTAACAAATTGTTACAATCACTACACCCGCAGCCAAATTATTCGTTATTAATATAATCGCCATCGTTAGTATTACTATACAACCATTAAAAATCGGTGCTTTTTTAACAAATGATACAGTTCTTCTATCAAATGTATTTAAAGATATCGTTATTAATACGGTCGCTAATACCGCCATAGGTATCTGACCAATAATACTTCCAAATACAAATAAACTAAAAAGTAGAAAGCTGCCAGTAATCAAAGTTGAAACTCTCGATGTTGCTCCCATACTTAAATTAAATTTTGATTGTCCCACTAATGCGCTACCACCATATCCACCAAACAATCCTACAATAAAGTTTGCAATACCTTGACCAATTGACTCTTTGTTTTTATCACTAGGCGTATCCGTCACAACGTCCATCATTCGTGCAGTTAAGGTTGTTTGTACAACAGCAACAATAGCCATTGTTAATCCATAAATAAAAATAATAAATGTATTTTCTAAATCATACATCATTTTAGGTAAACTAATAGTTGTCAAATGTACATGTATAGAGGCTAAATTATGAACATATTGTATATCTGGTTTAATTAACCAAGCAGCAAAGGTTAAGACAATAATTGAAACTAAAGGTGCAGGTATGAATTTTATATATCTTTGCGCCAACCAAATAATTAAAAATGAAATTAACACAAAAACATAAGTAGTATTAGAAATTTGAAATATATTATCAAGCTGAGATGTGAATAGTAGTACTCCAAGTGCATTCATAAATCCTATGACAACGCCTGTAGGAATATAATCTAATAGTTTATTTGTATGACAGTAACCAAATATAATTTGGATTAATCCCATAAAAATTGTAGCTAAAATCACTGCTTGTATGCCATGACTAGCCATAAGTGGTGCTACAACTAAAGAGACACCACTACTTGGCGCTGAAACCATTAAATTTCTATTGCCTGTGAAACTAATGACAATCATCATTAATCCAGTACTCAACATACCTATTATTGGGCTCACGCCTGCGATAAAAGAAAATGCGATAGCACCTGGCAAAAGTGCGAGCGCTATTAATATACCAGATAGTACATTCGGAATGATATTACCTTGCCATTGTTTGATATAATCAGTTCGTGTCACGCCGAATGTCACCTCCATATGTTCCTCTTGTCACATGGTATCATAATTGTCGAAATATTTTATCAATTCTGTTTATCAAAATATAAAATTATCAACACCTGAGCTCTTGCTCATGTGTAAGAACCACTAACTCAATAATTTGAGAAGTGAACTTTAGGCCACCTGAGCGCTTGCTCATGTGTAAGAACCACTAACTTTCTTAAGTGGAACGCATGAGTATATACTCATGTGTAAGAACCGCTTCAATTTCAAAAGCGGAGCACCTGAGTAAAACTCATGTGTAAGAACCACTATCTTAATAAATTAAGAAGTGGTTCTTTAGAGAAGTGGACTTGGACCGCCTGAGCGCTTGCTCATGTGTAAGAACCGCTTCAATTTCAAAAGCGGAGCACCTGAGTATAACTCATGTGTAAGAACCACTATCTTAATAAATTAAGAAGTGGTTCTTTAGAGAAGTGTCTTGGGCCACCTGAGCTCTTGCTCATGTGTAAGAACCACTAACTCAATAAATTGAGAAGTGGTTCTAAAAAATCTGGGACATCAAAAGATATCCCAGACTGATAGAAAAATTATATTAACCTTTTAATTGAATTTTATTATCTACTAATACTTTGCCATCTTTAATTACTGTTTCTGCATGGTTAATACCGTAATGATACGGGATATATTCATGGTTAGGTGCATCCCAAATTACAATATTTGCTCTATCTCCTTCATTAATTGTTCCAGCATCTACATCTATTGCTTTTGCAGCATTTACCGTTACCGCATTCCAAATTTCATTTGGTGATAGTTTTAATTTTAGCGCAGCAATAGACATTACAAGTTGTAAATTGTTGGTAACACAACTACCAGGGTTAAAATCTGTTGCAATTGCAATCGCGCCATCATTATCTAGCATGCCTCTTGCATCTGCATATGTTTCTTTACCTAAATAAAATGTTGTTCCCGGAAGTAATACAGCTACAGTATCACTTTGTTTTAATTTTGCTTTACCTTCTGTACTTGAAGCAACAAGATGATCTGCAGAAATTGCACCTTCATCAATAGCTAACTCGAGTCCACCTAATGGATCGATTTCGTCAGCATGTATTTTCACATCAAATCCTAATGCTTTAGCAGCTTGCATATATTTTCTTGATTCCTCGATAGTAAATACACCTGTCTCACAAAATATATCAGCAAAATCTGCGTACGGTTTAACTTCAGGTAACAAATCAATCATTTCTTCCAAGAATGCTTGATTTGATTGCGCATCTTTAGGAACTGCATGAGGTCCTAGGAAAGTATGCTTCATATCTAAATTGTATTTATCTGCTAAACGATTAGATACGCGTAACTGTTTCAGTTCGTTTTCTTTATCTAAACCATATCCACTCTTACTTTCTACAGCTAACACGCCATGCTCAATCATAGTTAACAGATTCTTCTCTGCCTTTTCAAACAATTCGTCTTCAGTAGCCTTGCGAGTCGCTTCAACAGTAGATAAAATACCTCCACCTTGTTCAAGAATTTCTAAATATGAAACACCTTGCCTTTTAAGTGACATTTCATGTTCACGTGATCCTCCGTGCACAAGATGTGTATGAGCTTCAACAAGTGCCGGTGAAACTACTTTTCCTGTTGCATCAATAATTTCATGCGCTTCATAATCATCAGTATGATTACCTGCATAAACTATTTTGCCATCTTTTACAACGACAGTTCCGTTTTCAATGATATTTAGCTCATCTAATTCTTTTCCTTTTAATGGACGTTCAGTTGATTTTGGTAAAATAAGTTCTTTTATGTTTTGAATGATTAAATCGTTCATTATTTGTCTCCTTTACCTGTAATCATTGGGATTTTTATGCCTTTTTCTTTTGCAACTTCAATTGCAGATTCATATCCAGCATCAGCATGTCTCACTACACCCATACCCGGATCCGTAGTAAGTACACGTCCTAAACGTTTATCTGCGCGTTCAGAACCATCTGCAACAACAACCATACCAGCATGTAACGAATAACCCATACCAACACCACCACCGTGATGGAATGAAATCCATGAACCACCTGCTGCAGTATTGATTAATGCATTTAAGATTGCCCAATCACCAACAGCATCAGAGCCGTCTTTCATTCCTTCAGTTTCTCTGTTTGGGCTTGCAACAGACCCTGAGTCTAAATGGTCACGTCCAATAACAATTGGTGCAGAAATTTCACCGTCACGTACTAATTTATTTAGCGCTAATCCCATTTTGGCACGTTCTTCGTATCCTAACCAAGCAATACGTGATGGTAAGCCTTGGAATGCTATTTTATCTTGAGCTAAATCTAACCAACGAATTAATTTTTCATTGTCTGGGAAGATTTTTCTCATTTCCTCATCAGCACGCTCAATATCTTTAGGATCTCCACTTAAAGCTGCAAAGCGGAAAGGACCTTTACCTTCACAGAATAACGGGCGAATATACGCAGGTACAAATCCAGGGAAATCAAATGCATTTTCTAATCCATCATTAAATGCCACTTGTCTAATATTATTACCATAGTCAAATGCAACAGCACCATTTTTTTGGAATTCAAGCATATATTCAACATGTTTTCTCATAGAAGATTGAGATTCTTTAACATATTGTTTTGGATCTTTATCACGAATTGCTTGGGCTTCTTCCAACGAATAACCCTGTGGTACATAACCATTTAGTGGATCATGGGCACTTGTTTGGTCCGTTACGATATCAATTTTAAAACCTTTATCTAAAATGGCTTTATGTGTATCGACGGCGTTACCTACTAAACCAATAGAAAGTGGTTCACCTTTACCGCGTGCTTCTTCAGCTAAACGTAACGCTTCATCTAAATCATGTGTTTTCACATCACAATAACGTGTTTCTATACGCTTATCAATACGTGTTTCATCAACATCTACGCCAATGACAACACCACCGTTCATTGTAACTGCAAGCGGTTGTGCGCCACCCATACCCCCTAATCCAGCAGTTAGTGTTACTGTACCGTTCAATTTACCATCAAAATGTTGATTGGCAAGTTCACCAAATGTTTCATAAGTGCCTTGAACTATACCTTGAGAACCAATATAAATCCAACTGCCTGCCGTCATTTGTCCATACATCATAAGTCCTTTTTTATCTAATTCGTTAAAGTGATCCCAATTTGCCCATTCTGGAACTAATACCGAGTTAGAAATTAATACACGTGGCGCTTCTTCATGTGTTTTAAATACAGCAACAGGTTTACCTGATTGTACTAACATTGTTTCATCTGATTCTAATGAACGTAATGTGTCTTCAATAGCTTCAAATGCGTCCCAATTTCTAGCTGCTTTTCCTATACCGCCGTATACTACCAAGTCTTCTGGACGTTCAGCTACTTCAGGATCAAGGTTGTTATATAACATTCTTAAAACTGCTTCTTGTTCCCAACCTTTACACTCAATATCTAAACCTTTTTTTGCTACTATTTTTCTCATGAAAGTCACTCCTTAATTTAATAAAATTTTCCTTTGTTTAAAATATCCATAATGCAAATGGAATAGTAATAAGCAATGTGAATATCACTCTTTCAAACCATATTATTACTAGTTTACCGACTGATATTTTAACTTCCGTCGATAGAATTACTGGCACTACACTTGAAAAGAATATAATGGCTGAAACACTCATGACTGCCACTGTAAATCTTGTCGCTAAATCTGCACTTTGAGCTATTGCTGCTGGCAATAACATCTCTACTATAGAGATTGTTGAAGATTGTGCTAAAACCGCAACGTCACTTACAGGAAATATACTTATAATCGGATAAAAAATGTAAGAAATATATTCAATAATTGGTGTATATTCCGCGATGATTAATCCTAAAAATCCTATCGACATGATAGATGGTAAAATAGCAATCGTCATTACTACACCGTCACGCAAATTCTCTATTACATTTTCTATCAAAGTTTGCGAATTTTTGACAGCTATCTTAGCTTCTAACCATGATTCTTTTAATAATGGCATATCTCTACGAATTTCTTCTTTGTACGGTTGGCCTTGATACGTCGTTGTCTTTTCTGTTCTTATAGGTGGGATTTGTACCGTTATTGCAGTCACAATAAAAGTCACTGCTAAAGTAAACCAAAAATAAAGGTTCCAGTATTCTATAATACCTAATGTATTTGCTACGATAATCATAAAAGTAGCAGATACCGTCGAGAACCCAGTTGCAACTACTACTGCCTCTTTGTGCGTATATCCCCCATCTTTATATACTTTATTTGTAATTAATAAACCTATCGAATAGCTACCTACAAACGAAGCAACAGCATCTACAGCTGATTTTCCTGGAGTTTTAAAAATAGGTCTCATTATCGGTCTACAAATAACACCAATAAATTCCAGTAATCCAAATCCTATTAAAAAGGATAAGAATATTGCACCTATAGGAATTAATACGCTTAAAGGTATTGCCAACTTCTCATATAAAAATGGTCCAATACTTTCTATTAATACAAAATCAGGCCCAAAATCAAATACCACCATAAAAGCAATTAATACCCCTATGACTTTAAATAAACTAAAGACTATATCTGTTTTAGACTTATTCCATTTCTTATTGATAAATGGATGTGCTGCTCCAATCAATATTAAAATCAATACATAGTACGGTAAAATTGGATTAAGCAATTTCGATATCCACTGTACGATATGATCAATCATAATCGTTGATTGACCGCTAATAGTAATTGGTACAAAGAAAAATATAATACCAATAAGACTATAAACGAAAAATTTCCACATGTACTTCACGCCCCTTACATGAAAGTACGCCTCCCTCTATATTTCACAGTATAGTATGTTATTATATAGACTACCAATATAAATAAACTAATTATTAATAACTTAAAACTATAAATAAAATTTTAGAGGTGTTTAAGATATGAAGATTGTTCAATTAGAATATTTTGTAGCAGTAGTAAAATACAATAGCTTTACGAAAGCAGCTAATTTTTTACATATTAGTCAGCCATCACTGACTACTACGATAAAAAAGATGGAATCAGACTTAGGTTATGATCTATTTACGCGAACTACTAAAGATATTAAAATCACCGAAAAAGGTATCCATTTTTATAACTATGCTTTACAACTCATACAAAATTATCATCAAACAATTGAGAAAATGTATGATCTCAATATGGGACATGTGCCTAAAATCAAAATCTCTATTTTAGAATCTACAAATCAATGGATTTCTCAAGTGTTGGCAACACATAAAAAGCACAACGCAGACCAGACCTATCTAATTTCAGAAATTCATGATCAGACTAAGATTATAGAATTACTTATTAATTTCGAAAATCATCTCGCTTTCACAAACGAGCAAATCATTCATGAAGATATAACTTCCATACCATTGTATGAAGAGTCTTATGTATTAATCACACCAAAAAATGCATTTCCATATAAACGAACGACATCAATTACGTCTTTACCGCTTATTTTGCCTACGAAAGGTTCCCAAGTGCGTAAACATCTTGATGACTATTTTAACCGAATGAATATGCATCCAAATATAGTTATTGAAGCTGATCGCTTCGAAGCGGCAACCAACTTTGTCCATAGAGGATTGGGCTATGCAATTATTCCACGCGTTTATTATCAATCTTTTAACGCACGAGACTTAGATGCAATAGATATTCGTCCGATGTTAAGTCGCTCTATTTACATCAATTATCTAAAAAAAAGAAAGCACTCTGAACGCGTGCTTTCTTTCATTGACCAATGTATAAACTATTGGAATTTTAAAGAATAAAATGGTGGAAGAAATTTGCTGATAATTTGGCTGTTCTATTATCGACATCATATTTAGGATTAGTTTCAGCAATGCTTATTGTTGAAACTTTTTCATTCGGTATAATACGTTTTGATAGTTCGAGTACAACATGTGGAAATAAGCCTAGAACACCGTTAGCACTTACACCTGGTGCAAATGCACTATCAATAACATCCATACATATCGTAAACATGATGACATCATGATCATGAATAAAACGTTCTACTTTATCCTTAATTGGAGGAGAGATTTGATGCAGTAATTCTTCCGAATAAACATAACCGATACCTTTAGTTTCAGCATAATCAAATAATGCTTGTGTATTACCGCCTTGTTGGATACCTAATACAAGATAATCAACATTTTCGTCCTGTTCTAATATTTGCCTAAAGCTTGTACCAGATGTGGAACCTTCTGCTTCTCTCGTATCAAAATGAGCGTCTATATTGATAACACCAATCGATGCTTCTGGATAAGCTTCACGTGTTCCCAAATACTGCGCATATGCGATATCATGTCCACCCCCTAGCAGGAATGTTTGCTTATGTCTTTTAATCGATTTGGCTACGAAATGGGCGTACTCTTCTTGTGTTTCTTCTAAAGTTTGATGGTCATGTTCTACATTACCATAATCATATACGTTACATTTTCTAGTTACTGGTAAATTAGCAAACACTTTTTTAATTGCATCAGGCCCATCTTTAGCACCTGTTCTGCCTTTATTAAGTTCGACCCCTTTATCTACTGCATAGCCTAATAAACCTACACCTTGACGTGTTTCATTGTAGTCGTCCTCAATATTGCGAAACTGTATCGTTTGAAAATGTCTAAATTGCGATTCATCTGTTTCACTATCTATTCTGCCTGTCCAAAGATCACGTTGTGCTAGTTTATACATAATTCTCCTCCTTTAATTACTTAACTACCACTTAAAGTATACGCTTACATTTTAACCAATTCAATTTATAATTATCTTTACCCAATTGCCCACATGATAATTTAAAAATTTGTCAAAAATTATTTCAATTAGATGTTAGATAATGTAAAACTATTACATTTCAATGATAAATCTTTAATTTAATTTATTTCTCGACTATAAATATGTATAATTAAGAACGAATGATTTTCCGAAACCCTATTGGAGGTTACATAATGAATACAAAACGTATACCTGGTTTTCAATGGGCAATGATGATATTTATTTTCTTCATTATAGCCTATGCATTACCGATTATACTTAAAGATTTTCAAAGTACAGTACCATTTAAGAGCTTTGTCTTTGACATGAGTACCTTAGCGCCATTAATTGCTACTATAATTTGTCTTATCGTTTTCAAACAAAAGCGTACGCAATTAGCGAGCTTAAAACTCACTATTGATTTAAAAGTAATCGAACGTGTCATTTTAGCACTTGTGTTACCATTACTTATTTTTATCATTGCTATGGTAAGTTTTAACATCTTTGCTGATAGTTTTGTTCTATTACAAACAAAAGACTTGTCTGTTTCAATTCTTTCTATCATAATTGGACAAATTGTAATGGCATTCTTTGTGGAACTTGGTTTCCGTTCATACTTACAAAATATCGTTGAAAACAAAATGAATACATTTTTCGCCTCTATTATCGTTGGTTTTATGTATTCTATATGGAACGTTAATATTGCCTTTAGTTTTGATTATGCAATTTATAGTTTCCTTTACTCGTTTGCCTTTTCAATGATTGCTGGGGAATTGATTCGTGCTACAAAAGGACGTACAGTTTATATCGCAACAATTTTCCATGCGTCAATGTCATTTGGCCTTGTCTTCTTATTTAATGAAGAATTAGGTGAAGTTTTTGCTATGAAAGTAATTGCATTGTCTACAGTTGCGGTAGCAGTTGTATACATTTTAATTAATCTAATCATCCGTGTAATTCTTTATTTCTTCACGAAACGAAACTTAGATGAAGTTGAAGAAAACAATTACCTTGATCATGTTAATGAAGATAATCAAAATCATACTGATGACGTTAAGGATAGAGAACATCAAGATGATAACTCTACTACTGTAAATGAGATTAATCAAAATGAGAACAATCAGCAACAATCAATCTCAGACGACTCCGTGGCACACGGTTCGACAACAGCAGTACAAAATCATACTAACGATGACACAACAGCAGATTCTAACTATACAGAAGAGAACACAATTGATACAGAAGAGAACACAATTGATACAGAAGAGAACACAATTGATACAGAAGAAGATAATAGCCATGCTAATATCATTAAAGAAAATACACCTTCTTCTGATTCAAGAGAATCTGATGCAATGGCACATCATAACGAACCACAAGAAGATAATAATAATAAAAATGGTCATACTAATAGTGCTGTTGAAGCATCAACAGAAAAAGCACACCCAAACTCTAAAGATGCATCACTGCGTCAACATGACACGAATGTGCAAGAGACTAAAGCACAAGATGACAACCCAAGCGACAATGACAACAGTAACCAACGCTCACCATTTGATTTAAAGAGTAAACGTGGTCATCGTCGTTAATATATAAAAACATGAGCTAAGACATTAATGTCTTAGCTCATGTTTTTATATATTATGACCATCTTTAATCAAGCATTAAGTACACGAACAATTTTAATCTTTATTATTATTAAAACTAAGTGAAGTGAGAGACAAAAATTATTTATTAATAATTTTAACTCCAGCTTTCGTTCCAATAATTGCTTGATCTGCAACATCTAAGAAATACCCTGTTTCTAAAACGCCTACGAGATGTATTAAATATTCGTGCATTTCGGCAGATTCTATATTTTCATTTAAATCAACATCCAATATATAATTACCATTGTCTGTAATAAATGGTACATCATCTACCATGCGACGTATGACCTTTAAATTATCATATGCTTTTATTTTTTTAGACACGAGCAACCAATTAAATTTATCAACTTCAACAGGTAATTTAAACGTTTGTCCAAGATAATCCACACATTTACTATCATCCGCTAAAACGATAAATCTATCAGCCATGGCATCAATGACTTTTTCCCTAAATAAAGCGCCGCCGCCACCTTTAATCAAATTCAGGTTGTTATCAATCTCATCAGCGCCATCAATAGCAATATCAATTACTTCGACATCATTAACATCAACCACATGTATTCCCAATTCTTTCGCAATTAATGCTGTTTTATTGGAGGTACAAACACCAGTTATATTAATTTGTTCTTGTTCCAGTTTCTCTGCAATTTTTGGGACAAGCAATTCAATTGTTGATCCAGAGCCAATTCCAACAACCATACCGTCTTTGATTTGGTCTAATGCATCATTAAATGTACTTATTTTCAACTGTTTCTTATCCATAATGCTTCCCCTTTTTATACTGTACTTTTATCCTTATTGTACATGAGATTCATTAAAATACATAGTTCAAAAACCATTTTCTAGAGTAAATTATATCTTTACTTGCATATTCATTATATTGTTTTAAAATTATAGTTATTAACTATCTGGAGGTACAAAATGATGATTTATACTTTAGAAGCTATCTCAACAGGTAAAGTTGAAGATTTACCTTATAGTACTAAACGACCAATGCGCTCAGCTTTAAATAAAAAGAAATTTGCCGGTAGCATGTGGCTATCAAAGACTGGATTCGTTGAAGATGAACAAGAATATAAAGATCACGGTGGGCCTAATAAAGCTGTTTGTCTTTACAGTAAGAAAAATTATTCACTGTGGGAACAAGATGTGTCAGTACTTCCAGAATATGCGATGTTTGGCGAAAATATCACTGTCTCTGATTTGGACGAAAAAGATGTACATTTTGGAGACCAATTCAAATTAGGCAATGCGGTCTTAGAAGTTTCAGAGATTAGAGAGCCATGTTGGAAAATTCAAGAAAAGTATAAAATTCCCAATTTAATTAAGCGTATGTCCACTTCTGGAAAAACTGGTTTTTATTTTAGAGTTTTAAAAGAAGGTTATGTTCAAGAAGATTCAAATTTAGAGTTAATTAAACAAGCCAATAACGAAACATTACTTTCAGTTTTTGACTTAAATCAAATCTATTATATTGATAATAAAAATATTGAGCGCTTAACATATGCTTTAAAAAACCCACATTTAACAGAAGAAAGAATATCAAAACTAGAAAGATTTTTAACACGAGCTGAAAAAGCTAAAAAATAATTAAGGGAGCGGGCCGGAAATCAAATATAACATTTGATTTCTAACACTCACTCCCTATTTCTGATTTATAGACTAAGGTAAAATACCTTAATATACCAATCACGACTCATCGTAAACTATATCATTTCTCTGAAATTTTATATGATGTTTTAGAGTAATATGGCTGATTCGCCTCTAATATAGATGGCGCTTTATCTCCAAATAAATTGATATCATTCGGAATACATTGCGTTTCTAAAGTAAAGCCAGAGTGCGCTTTATAAATATTGAAGTCACTTTGCCAACCTGTTGTATCATTAAATGTGAATATAACAATGTTAGGCATGTCTGTTTTAACAGTTAGCAAAAAATGTTTGTTTTCTACAGTCATCTCATTGCCACCTATATCGAACGGATGGTCTACGCCACCAAAACGTTCCATTTGTTCTTTAACTAATGCATCTTCACTATTAAAAATATCCTTAAATTGGATGTTTTGTTCATTAAATATATCTACTAAGTCAATCGGCTCTTTCTTCTCTACAATATTATCTTCATCCAATGTATACATATCTAATTTAGAGCTTGAAATACTATGATTATCAATAACATTGTTGTCTCTATTAAGATTGAAGTATACATGATTCATAGGATTAAACAACGTTTTCTTATTAGATATAGCTCTGTATTCAATCGTCCATTTATGATCAACATCATAAGTGTGAACGACTTCTAAATCTATATCTCCTGGAAAGTAGTCGTCTTCACTTTTTATAACTGTAGTAAAAATCACTTTAACTTGGCCAACTTGCTCTTCAATTTTGTAATCAAAAAAGCGTTTATCTAAACCCTTTGGACCTCCGTGAATATTGTGGGGGCCGTTATTGGCTTCAAGATTGTATTTGTTACCATCTAGTTCAAATGTTGCATTTGCAATTCTACCACCGTATCTTCCAACAGTAGCACCAAAGTTATAAGGGTTTTCAATATAAAACTCATCTGCTTCAACTACATTACCTAGCACAATATTGTTATCGTCATACTTCCATGAAACAATTCTGGCACCATAGTTTGTGAAAACTATTTTCGTGTCTTCATTATCAATTTTAATCAAATCAATACCATTACTTTGACTTTCTACTTTTGCAAACATCCTCAATTACTCCCTTTCAAACCCATCACAGTTCGTTTAATAGCGATAGGTGTTGTCATGAATAAAACATCAATTTCAAATGCAAGCTAAAAATTGCAAAACTTGAGGGCATCAAGTGTATTATTTGGCAATTTAAAGACTTCATTGTATATAGGACTATTACGAAAATAATAACTAAAATCGCTTATAGTCAAACTATACTGTTACACACCCTTTAATCATTGCGCTATTTGACTGTATGCCTTCTTTCATAATTCACGCTTCCCTCAACCATAAATTATGATTTAAACAACCAGTTAAATATATTAAGTTATCAATTGGTATGTATATAAAAAATTTCGCATCTATAACATAAGTCTCTTATATTGTAACAATTTATACAAATAATTAGCTATACTATTGTTGAATTTTATCAAACAATATTGAAAATTGTTATAGTTTTTTCTATTTTTCATGTATTTTCGATTATTTCAATATTATCTGAGTTAAAGCTACTAGATACGGATAAATAAATTTAAGAAGCTAGAACATTTTATGCTCTAGCTTCTTATTTTATTTTATTAATTCTTTTTATTAAAAATGCGTTTCATCGAACTCACAAAACCTTTATCAAAACTTAAAATTGTATCTTTATAACTACGTACTGCAATCCATAATAATACAAATATCGTTATGATTGACAAGCCTACACTAACCACAATTTCCCAAGTCGCAACATCTGGTGTAGATGCTCTAACAAACATAACAAAGGGTGACATAAGCGGAATAAAGCTCACAATTTTCACAAGCAATGTATCTGGATTCATCACACTAAATAATGAGATATAGAAAGCAATCATACTAACTAATGTCATAGGCATTAATGCCTGATTAATATCTTCAATACGGGACGTAATTGACCCGAGGATTGAGGCTAAAATTATATATGAAAAAATACCTATAATCAACGATACAAAACCTACAATAGCTAATTGAAGTGTTAGTTCATTGGGTTCTACTTTAAATCCTTGTAACATATCACTGATGTCAAACGTTAAGAAGCATATCACGCCTACTATTACAAAAATACTAATTTGTGTTAATGCTACTGCAATTACCCCCGCCATTTTAGCAAAGAGATGGGTTACTGGCGATACACTTGTGATAATCATTTCGATGACACGTGACGTTTTCTCAGTTGCAATTTCCATTGCAACTTGACTTGCGTAATTAAATATAATGAAGAACATGAGCATAATACCAAGATAAACGATTGCAGTATTAAAACCTTTTTGCGCTTCGCTTAGATTCGAACTTTTAGCATTATTAGCAATTACTTCCGAGGAGACATCACTTTGGGCTTGTAATTGCTTTAGTTCTCCTTCAGATAAATCTAGACTATTAGCTACCAATTGAGTTTGAATCGTCGATAGTGTTGCCTTTAATTTTTGTTTATCTTGCTCTGAAACAGTATCTTTACTTAAAATTTTACCTGATAACTTTCTATTATCATTTAATTTAATGATATAAGCTTTATCTAATTTTTCGCTTTCCACTTGTGATCTAGCCTGTTTTTCAGATACTTTACTAAATTTCGCGCCTTCATCCAGTTGATGTCCCTGAGACTTTATAACTTTATAAATTTCATCATTAGACGATACTACCCCAACTTTATCTGGACCATCATCAAATAAATCAATAATTTTATTAATATTTGATGCGCCAAGCATTAGAATTATCACTACAGCCGTGAATATCATAAATGATTTAGCTTTCACTTTATTTTTATAAGTTAGCGAAAATGTAGCCCAAAATTTATTCATGAATATCACCTACTTTTGCTATAAAGATTTCATTAAGTGATGGTTCTACAACTTGGAAACGTTTAACAAAGCCATACCGCGTAACAACATCATAAATTTTTTCCGCAATCATTTCTGACTCAATGGTCGCTTTAATTTCTCGTTTATTTCTTTCTACATCTATCACCCCTGTAATAGCATCGATTTCAGGCATTTGATGTTCTGTCTCAATAACTACACGTTTATGACCATGATTTGATTTCACTTCATCAATAGGTCCTGAAACAACAAGTTCCCCTTTATTTAAAATACAGACGTTATCGCAAAGTTCTTCGACATGCTCCATACGGTGTGAACTGTAAATAATTGTTGTTCCTTCATCATTTAAATCTTGAACTGCAGATTTCAGTAATTCCACATTTACAGGATCAAGTCCACTAAATGGTTCATCTAAGATCAATAATTCCGGCTTGTGTAACATGCTTGCTAAAAGTTGAATTTTTTGTTGATTACCTTTAGAGAGAGCTTCAATTTTCTTTTCTCTATTTTCTTTAATGTTAAATCGATTTAGCCAATAATCAATTGCTTCAGTAATGTCTCTTGACTTCATGCCTTTTAACGTAGCCAAATACCGCAATTCATCTTCCACTTTCATCTTAGGATGTAAACCACGTTCTTCAGGTAAATAACCAATACGATTATATAATGATCTATCAATTACTTTATCATTATATGTTATCTTTCCTTCTGTAATTGGCGTTAACCCCAAAATCATTCTAAAGGTTGTTGTCTTTCCTGCTCCGTTTCTACCTAAAAAACCTAACATTTTTCCTTTTTCTAGCGAAAGTGAAATATCATTCACAGCAGTAAAATTTTTATATTTTTTCGTGACATGTTCAATAAGTAATGACATGACATACGGGCCCCTCTCTTTTGAAATTACTTTAGTCACATCATACCATTTATTCTATTACACATACATTTTAAATATTAAATTTTATAAAGGTATAACATTTATTTTCAACAAAATGTATCACTCAATAAAACTCACAATGTCCTTAGCTTTACATTAAATAATGTAAGCACTATCATAAACTTAAATAAGGACTTCATACTTATTGTTCACCAATAAAAAATAGGAGGCATAGCAACATGACTTATAGTATCGGCATCGATTATGGCACCGCTTCAGGTAGAGTGTTTTTAGTGGATACATCTAATGGAGAAATTATCTCTACCTATATAAAAGAATATTCACATGGCACCATCTCCGAATCTTTAAACGGTAACCCCTTACCACATAACTATTTTTTACAACATGCTGAAGACTATACTTCAATTTTAGAAGAAGGCGTTAAACATGTATTAGACGATAGTAATATTAAACTAGATTCTGTTATTGGTATCGGCATTGATTTTACAAGCTGCACAATTGTGTTCTTAGACGAAGACTTCAAACCATTACATCTTAACCCTGAATTACAAGATAACCCACATTCTTATGTGAAATTATGGAAACATCATGGTGCACAAGATGAAGCAACACAAATGAAAGAAGTCAGCGATGAAATAAATCCATCCTGGTTGGATTATTACGGACATAGTGTTAACAGTGAATGGATGATACCAAAAATATTAGAAGTTAAACATAAAGCGCCCGAAATATTAAACCAAACTTCTTATATAATGGAAGCGGGCGATTACCTTGTAAGTTTACTTACCGATAAAAATATTCGCTCAAATTGTGGCATTGGCTTTAAAGGCTTTTATAATGAAAAAGATGGCTTTAATTATGATTTTTTTGAAGCTGTAGACCCAGAGCTACCTGAAATTGTAAAAAACAAATGCGAAGCCCCTGTAGTACATATCGGTGAAAGTGCCGGTAATCTGAGTTTATTTTATCAACAATTGTGGGGCCTCTCTGCCAATGTTGAAATATCACCTTATATCATTGATGCTCATTCAGGTGTATTAGGCGTAGGTGCAATCGAACAAGGTGAATTTACGCCAGTAATTGGGACAAGTACTTGCCACCTTATGTTAGACCCTAAACAGCAACCTATTCCTGCGATAACTGGTTCTGTAAAAGATGCAATTATCCCTGGATTATATGCATATGAAGCTGGACAAGCTGCAGTGGGTGATTTATTCAATTACGTTGCAGAACTCGCACCAAAAGCAATTGTAGATCAAGCTGAACAACAAGGATTTTCTATTTTTGAATACTTAGAAAAACTTGCTAGCGAAATAGCCATTGACGAGCAACATGTTACAGTGCTTGATTGGCATAACGGCAATCGTAGTATTTTGAGCGATAGTCATTTAACTGGAAGTATTTTTGGCTTAACTTTACAGACACCTTATGAAATGATCTATCGTGCCCATATCGAATCAACTGCATTTGGTACTAAAATGATTATGCAACAATTTGAAAATAATAATATTCCGGTGCACACGGTATATGCTGCTGGTGGCATTCCAATTAAGAGCAATCTCTTAGTTGAAATTTATGCAAACATACTTAATAAAGAAATTGTAGTCATTGATTCAAGCAACGCTACTGCTTTAGGAGCTGCAATGTTAGGTGCAAATGTAGGTGGTGCATATGCATCATTAAAAGAAACTGTGCAACAAATGAAGCAACCTATATATTATCGTAAACAGCCAGAACCAGAAAAAGTAAAACAATATGAACTACTATTCCAAAGATATAAGTCATTACATGACTTATTAGGTAAAACACACCCCAAACTTTCATATATTGATTAGTAATTTTAGTATTATATAATAAGGATAGGAGTCTGAGACATCAATGGATGTCTCAGACTCCTATCCTTATTTCTATATTCAAATACATAACTAACTATACTTTAATATTTAAAGTCATCTTGTTTGTTTTCTTGCTTTTTACTTTCATCAAATGTCTTAACATCATGTTTAAATTGTTGTGAATGACGGTCATCATTTTGAACAGTCTCAGTATTGAATGAATTTGAGTGATTACTTTGCGTATGGTCTGAAGATTGAATATGTTGCCCATATTTATGACTACTGCCATATTTATTGGTTTTTCTTTCACTATCCAAACATGCAATGACAATCATATAAATACCTAATCCTAGATTAAGCAATCCAAAGACAATAAGAATAATACTAGTTATTATATTTGTTTCATTCGGATCATTTTTCTCAATAACAAAATTAACCACATTAGCAATCAATGAGATTCCCAAATAAACTAACGGCATGACCATTGTTCTACCTGTATCATGGAACCTTCTTATTAATATGGCCCAGTTCGGGATAAACGTAGCTATAGAATAAATACACGCATATATTATACTTAATAGTAATAAAAGCACGCTTAGCCCTATTGTAGAATCAGCAGTCCCAGAAGCACTTGCTAAAAGCATAAAAAGACCTGTAAATCCTATTACAATTGCAGGCGACAAGAAAATAATATGCCATAATACCATAAACCAATATTCGCTTCTACGGGACCGACCAGTAAAGTTAACATAGTTTTTCCAATATAATTTAAGCGCTTGTCCAAAACCTATTTTCCTCTCCATAATCTCCCTCTTTTCAATTTCATTTGTTTAAGATAAGATTTATTTTGTACTAGATTTTGATAGGTCATATGAAAAACCTATTAACCTTATCATAAAATAGTGTAACAAAATACAACCTTAGTAGTAACACAATTTTACAACTTTTTAAAAAAATATCGAAAAAATTTAAATTTACAAACTATATATTGGAGGGCAATTCATGGATTTTATACAACGAAACACTGTCACAATTGCCAAAGACTTATTAGGGGTGCGTGTAATCTATCACGACGAATTACAAACGTACACTGGCTATATAGTAGAAACAGAGGCCTATGTAGGAAAAAAAGATCGTGCAGCGCATGGATTTAATGGCAAGCGAACGCCCAAAGTTGAATCATTATATAAAACTGGCGGCACTATATACGCGCACGTTATGCATACGCACTTGCTCATTAATTTTGTAACCCAATTAGACGGTCAACCTGAAGGTGTATTAATCAGAGCAGTAGAACCTGAAGAAGGTATCGAAGCGATGTCACACAATCGAGGCAAATTAGGATTTGAATTAACAAATGGTCCCGGAAAATGGACTAAAGCATTCAATATTCCAAGACATCTAGACGGCTCTAAAATCAATGAAGGACGTTTACAAATAGATACTAAAAATAGAAGATATCCTAAAATAATTGAATCAAGTGGGCGTATAGGAATACCTAACAAAGGTGAATGGACAAATAAACCTTTACGTTTTACTGTGCAAGGCAATCCGTACGTTTCAAGAATGCGAAAATCTGATATGAAGCACCCTGATGAAACTTGGCGTGATTAATACTGGCAGTAATAACTTTGACTCTATATTTAATAAGAGGTTGAGACATATAATCGTCTCAACCTCTTATTATTCGCTAAATAAACGTCATAATTACCCTTTAGCAATTTAGCTAAAATTTTATGATTTATTTTTATCACGATCTAACAACCCGAATTGAATTGTTATTATAGTACAAATCACAAATATTACTGGATAAAATGAATATTTTAATACTTCTAAGTAAGATACATCTCCGTATTGTTCTACCATTAACATTCCACTATCATGCGGTAAGACCATTAATGCACAACAAGCAAATATATCTAATAAACTTGCCATACGTTTTGGCGGAACTTTGTATTCATCACCAATTTCTTTTGCAATTGGTGCAGAAATAATAATTGCTAATGTGTTATGCGATAATGCTGCAGAGAGCACACCAGACATTAAACTGATTACATACTCTGCACTTTTACGTCCTTTAGCTTTCGCTTTCATTGCTTTAATGATCCAATCTATACCACCATAATATCGAATTAAAGCGACAAGTCCTGAAACTAAAAAGGCTACTAAAAAGATAGTAAACATACTTTCCATTCCATCGCCGATAGCTTTTGTGAACTGGAATATACCTAATTGGCCTTGTACGATACCTAGAAGGCCCGCCATAGCAATTCCGATAATAAGCACAAGAATGACATCTAAACCAGCTATTGCAGCAATTAATACAAATAAGTAAGGTAAAATGTTGATAAAATTATAACTTAAGTCCCCCTCCACTTTACCTGTACCACCAACAACAGCGTAGAAAATAGCTGTAATCACGGCAGCAGGCAATGCAATAAGGACGTTCATTTTGAATTTATCTCTCATCTTAGCTCCTACGCCATTAGTTGCAGCAATTGTAGTATCAGAAATTATAGATAAGTTATCACCAAAGTAAGCTCCTGCTATAACAGCTGCACCAGCTGCTGCAACACTTAAATCAGCGGCTTGTGCTACTGCAACACCTACTGGAATAAAAGCGGCTTGTGCACCAGTTGAAGTACCTAATGTTAATGCTGCAAAACCACTCATAATAAATATTCCAGGAATAAGTAAACTCGGTGGAATAACAGAAAGTCCCATATTCACCATAGCTGTTTTACCACCCATTTCAGATGTAACAGTCGAAAATGCACCCGCAAGCAGTAAAATTAGACCTAAATTTACTATTCCTGAATTACCTGCATGTTCAGTAAATATTTGTACTTTTTTAGTAAAGGCTGTTTTTCTATCATAACAAGTCCAAGCTATAACAATACCTATTAGTATTGCAACATGACGTGGCAATTGATCAAAGGCGTCTTCTTTACCTAGAATGGTAAAAGTAATTCCTACACCTATATATAACACTAAAAATATTACTAAAGGCAATAGCGCTAAGGCACCATATTGTTTTTCACTTCGCATAGTTTGTTCCATAAATGAACTCCTTATTTCCTAGGTATTTTATATGATATATATGGTAAATCAAAAAAGAGATAATGTCATTTTATATACATTATCTCCACTTTCAATATTTACTATTTAATTGTCACATCACCTGTATCTGTTATAATCTTAATTAAATTCTCACCGTTACCAATTTTTTTATTTTTTAATTTACTATTTTCAATATTTAAATTTCCAATATCACTACTAAAGTCTATTAGTGTGTTCTTAGGTTGAAGTTTTCCATAATCCAACACAACATCTCCAGTATCTGTATCAATATTTGTAGGTTTATCTATAGGCGTATCTTCTATCGTTAACTGTCCGGTATCCGTTTCAAATTCCCCTTGATTATACATAGTCTTCTCTAATAATATACTAGCAACATCGCTAGAAGCCTTTAGTTTATTATACTTAGAATTTTTAATTGTTAGCTCACCAACATCTGAATATACATATGCTTGCTCTGCTTCAATATTGTTTAATTCGATTGAACCATTACTTGAATCAAGCTTCATACCTTCCAAACGTTTAGGTACTGTTATAACAACGTCGTTCTTTTTAATTCCTAAAAATGACAAATTAATATTAGATGTCTGATTATTATCTGTAAGTTTTAATTCACCTTTATTTATCTGAGCATCAATTTTAGTCTGTTCATTTGAACCTTCAGAAGTTACTTTAAATTTATCTCCATGTTTTACTTTGAGATTGCTATGCTCAAAATTAACTTTTAATGCTTTAATATCACTTTCTTTATATGACTTATTAAAGTTTGTTGTTACATCCTTTGCTTTTTCTTGTTCAATTTTAAATTGTTTAATTGCCCCTAGTGCACAAACTACTGTAGTGACTAACCCAATTATAAAAGCAAATACTAATACTTTTCTCATTTAGTAGCACTCCCCTTTACTACTTTAATATTCCATTTCAAATATTTAACACATAAAATGTAAAAACCTTTTGTAACCAAGTACGTTAAAACAAACAATATAAGACCTAAACCAAACAAAACACCTGTCGTATATACTTCAAGTAACATGATCTCTTGAAACCCTGCTATAGCACCTTTGACTAATAATGCAATAGGTGCAAATATAAAACTAAGTGTTGTTACAATTAATGATAATGCAATACTTAGAATGATTACAAAAGGGATTAAAATAACGAAAAAATTGAGTATACTTAAACCCATTACTGATAAAACCGCATGACTCACATCACCAATATTATTACTTTTTTCTGCCTTTTCTATTGCTGCATTTGCATTTAATTCTTTCGCTAATTGTTGTGGATCACCTAGTTCTTCTGAAATTTGTTTTTCAGTCTTCCCTTCTTCCATCCCGCTATAAAAGTGCGTATCGTATTCATTTATAATATCTTGACGTTCATTGTCATCTAAATGCTTTAAATGTTTATGCAATATTTTAAGATACTCCGTTCTACGCATTAACGTCACTCTCCTTAATAAATTGATTCACGGCTGCTGTAAATGCTCCCCATTCATCTAATAATAAATTTAATCGTTCATTACCTTGATTAGTAATTTTATAATATTTCCGTGATGGTCCTTCTGTTGAAGGTTGGTAGTAAGTAGTTAATTCCCCACTTTTAACTAATCTTCTGAGTAATGGGTAAACTGTTCCTTCAGCAATAGTCATATACCTTGATATATTTTGAACAAGTGAATAACCATATTGATCATCCTTTTTAACTATGAGTAAAACGATAAGTTCTAATGCACCCTTTTTAAATTGGCTATTCATTAATGTCCTCCTTATAATTTAAATCAGTACTATACATTACACAGTAGCTTCGAATAAAATATAACACACACTACTATACATTACAAGGTACTGATTTATAATTTGTTGTTCGAGTTGCAAACGACCCCTGCCCTTAAAGTTTTTATTGCGATAAAAGTACTTTCGCTTTGTTTTTTACTTAAATTTTTTTATAATCATTTCTATTACTATCATTCTGATTTTCAAAAATGTATAATCGAAATTACGGGTTTGTAAGCGCTCACTTTTGAGCGATTATATATGAATAATTTATTAGTTTTGTATCTTATTATTAAGGGAGGAATGAACATGCTAGAGTTAGATGCTATTACTACTTTAGCCCTAGCAAGTGTATTATATCTTGTAGGTATCTATATTATTAATCATGCTAGTATTTTAAAAAGATTATGTATACCTGCACCAGTCATTGGTGGTTTACTCTTTGCTATCATTGTAGCAATTCTAGAAACAACAGGTTTATTAACTATAAAGTTAGATTCTGATTTCATTCAAGATTTCTTTATGCTTGCATTTTTTACAACGATTGGACTAGGAGCGTCATTTAAACTTCTTCGTTTAGGTGGTAAAGTCTTAATATTATATTTTATTTTTTGTGGCGTCCTGGCATTCTTTCAAAACATCATCGGCGTATCATTGGCAAAATTATTAAATATACCGCCTTTATTAGGTTTAACAGCCGGTTCTATGTCAATGGAAGGCGGACATGGTAATGCAGCTGCCTATGGGAAAACAGTCCAAGACCTAGGTATTGATTCTGCAGTAACAGCAGCCTTAGCAGCGGCAACCTTAGGTTTAGTTGCTGGTGGTTTAATAGGAGGTCCTGTTGTAAAATTTTTAATTAATAAATATAACTTAAAACCTGAAAACGCTGAAGAAACGATGGAAGATTATAGTGATGTAACCTCTAATCAATATCTACATAAGCGTATGGCACCAACTACTATATTTCTAATGCAATTTGCAATTGTTGCCATTTGTATGGCTATCGGTTCATATTTAGGGACTCAATTTTCTGATTTAACGGGTATAAATATCCCTATATATGTAGGAGCAATGTTTATTGCAGTTATTATACGAAATATATCTGAATACAGTAATTTAAATATTATTGATATGAAACTCATTAACAGTATTAGTGACGTCTCACTTAGCCTCTTTTTATCTATTGCATTAATGAGTATTAAACTAACTGAAATTTATCAATTGGCAATTCCATTAATCATTATTGTATTGGTACAAGTTGTATTTATTGTCTTATTCTCTGTACTAATTTTATTCCGAGGATTGGGCAAAGATTATGATGCAGCAGTTATGATTGGTGGGTTTATTGGACACGGCCTTGGCGCAACGCCAAACGCTATGGCTAATTTAGATGTTATAACAAAAAAATATGGTGCATCTCCAAAAGCATATTTAGTTGTACCAATTGTAGGTGCCTTTTTAATTGATTTATTAGGTGTGCCTATAGTTACAACTTTCATTAATATTTTTAGTTAAATTCATATGAATTTAACCCTTTCATAACTTTAATACGAGTAAAACTTGTATAAACAAATCAGTCATTTAAAAAACAAGGTCGGAACAGTTAGGAATAAACTGCGCCGACCTTGTTTTAATTTGGTTTCATATATTTACTGTTTTATAGCATTGTCTTATTTAATATCTAAGCTTCTTTGTTCAATCCATGATTGTAGTTTTGGGCTAAATATCATTTGTGCATGTTGTAAATCTTTGATTGCTTTTGCATCAAGCATCGTCATGATTTTTTTCATGTGTTCCGTAAATTGTTCTGTATAATTTAGTGTTTCAGTGATACCATATTTTTCAACATGATTTAAAAATGGACGTGACATTCCTACTGCGCTAGCACCGAGAGCAAGACATTTCACAGCATCTAAAGGTGTTCTGACACCACCACTTGCCAAAATATCCATATCTTGTTGATATGCGGTACTTTCTAATAAAGACTCTACAGTTGTTTGCCCCCATAAGCCTAAATAATCCATATCTTTATATGTTCGTCTTTCATTTTCAATATCGACAAAATTAGTACCGCCCCTACCACTTACATCTACGTACTTGATACCGATTTCGTTAAGACTTTTAATCGTTTCTTTACTCATACCAAAGCCAACTTCTTTAACTATAACAGGCACATCTACTCGTGCTACAATTTGTGCTAAATTCTCCATCCATGTAGAAAAAGTTCTATTACCTTCAGGCATCACTAATTCTTGTGGAGCATTAACATGAACTTGTAAAGCTTGAGCATCAAGTAATTTTACTGATTCTATGGCTTTATCTACAGGCACATCTGCCCCCACGTTACTAAAAATGATACCTTCTGGATTTGTTTCACGTACGATACTAAATGAAGAAGCCATCTTGCTGTTTCTTAATGCTGCATGCGTTGAACCGACAGCCATCGCAATTCCAGTCTCACGTGCGATAACAGCTAATTTTTCATTAATTTGTTTCGTCCATTCACTACCACCAGTCATCGCATTAATATACAATGGTTGATTTAACGTAAAGTCTGTTAAATTACTCGTTAAATCAACATCATCAACATCGATATTAGGAATAGAATGATGTACAAACCTTATTTCATCAAAATCTGAAATTGTTGCGTCTTTCTGTGCCATTGCTATTTCTACGTGTTCATTTTTACGTTGTTCTCTTTTTATATCGCTCATTTTCCGCTCCTACTTTCAACACATTTTTATATTAAATTCATTATATCGAACTATCCTTATATTGCTATAACCTATTAAAACCATTTTTCTTTTTTAAAATAGACTATACAGCCAATACTTATCACTAACATAATTGTTAAGACGATATAATAGCCATAATGCCATTTCAGTTCAGGCATATTTGTAAAATTCATACCGTATATACCTGTAATCAATGTCAAAGGTAGAAAGATCACCGATACCAGAGTCAGTATTTGCATTATACTATTCATTTTAAATGAGTTATATGACGAATAATTATCTTTAATTTCATCAGTCATCTCTTGAGACATTTTCAAAATATTTTGTTGTTTTATAATATGATCATCTATATGTTGAATATACATATGATTCTTCTCATCTACAAGTAATAGGCCGCTTTCTTTGATGTTATCAACTAATTCTTGAATTGGATAAACAATGCGCTTCATTTTTATAATATTTGATCTTATTTTAAATACCTCTTCCATAATAATCTTAACGGAAGCGTCCTTGAGTTGATAATCCTCAAATTCGTATACTTTATCTTCGATTTCATAGATCAAATCAAAGTAACTATCCACCATTTTATCTAAGATGTGCAATGCAACATCAGATGTATGCAAACCATTTTGATTCTCTCCCATTAACATATATGCTAGGTTATTTAAAACTGAAAACGGCTGATGATGATACGTAATAAGCACTTTATCTTTTATAAATAAATTCAACGCTTTGTCACCGCTATTATTAGTATCAATACTATGTAATACAATATATTGGTATGTATCGTATGATTTATATTTTGCCCTAGGTGTCCCATTAACTGTATCATCGATTTCAAGTTTATTAAAGTTAAAATACGACTTAAAAATCTCATTTTCTGATACTGAAGGGTTGTAAAAATCGTACCAAACGAATATTGCTGATTCAGGTACATCATTAAAGCATGAAGCTTGCGTTAATGCCTGCCCAGAAATTTGATATTTAATTGTAATTGGCATATTTTCCCTCCCTAAATCATTTACTTTATTTTACCATGAAACCGTTCAAGTGTAAGTTTATGTTATTTTTAGTAAACTAACATTGTAGACAAGTAAAACTTGTTACCATTTGATTATTAACTTTCGACTATCAAGGAGTGTTTTCATGCAAAACCTATTTACTGTTAATCACTACGTAACACAAGATATGATTGATCACAATAATCATGTACATGATGCGCAATATAATATTGTTTTTAGTGATGCCATCAACCAGTTTAATTACCAAAAAGGATTATCTTTAGAGGATCGTGAAATATTAAACTATACCCTATTTACCGTTGAAGAACAAACTGCTTATTTGTCTGAATTAGTAGAAAATGATGAATACCAAATTACTATTTATTTATACGACTATAATGAGAAAAGCGTGCACTTCTTCTCAATCATGACAAAATCAGATGGTACAACTGTTGCAACTAATGAAGCTTTGATGTTAGGTATCAATCGCAAAACAAAAAAAACATCCCCTTTCCCTGCACAATATGCAAATGGAATTATTTCCTATTACGACAATCAACAGCTCATAGAATGGCCAAAGCAATTGGGGCATCGTATAGGAATTTCTAGATAAGGAGTTGAGAAATAAATGACAAAGAACATCCATACAAGTATTGAATTACATTTATATGATTTATTTGACCACACTAAATTTGAACTTAGCGAACTAAATCAAAGTAAGAGCCTTGTTATCAATGGACCTGATAGTCAATTGATTAAACGAGGCCTAGACATTAGTTATTTACAAGGACAAAAAAGAGCTATTGATCACATTGACGCCATTTTGAAATCTTACCCAGATGAACAGGCTTTTATTTCAAATTTTAATGAGTATGCAACAAATGTTTTAAATAATTATGACATTTCCTCACAAAAATTTAAAATGCTTGAACAACCGCCCGCTGATTACGAAGAAATATTGGCCCATCATTATACTTTAATGGGGCAAAAATTCATCATCGATTCTATTAATACAACAATTATAAATCAATAATCCTGTTCTGCTTTTTATAGAAATCTTACTGCCAATGAAGTTATGTTTATTGGCAGTTATTTTATCCTTTATTAAGTTAAATATTAATCAAATGTATTTCTAGTAGCTACTCACTATTGGTATACAATACGCACTCATCAATATTTATTATTGTTATTCATAAAAAACAGGATTGAAAATCTAGTCAACTTTGATTTCCAATCCTGTCCGCTAAGGTTAATCACTTTAAAATACTAAAAAACACGGTATTTTTACTCGTTAATTGTTCCAACAATTTGTTTAATTACTTTATGAGATTCTCTAATTGGTAGTAATGGAAAAGCATGGACCATACGTTTATACTCATAAAAGTGAATTTCTTGTTGTGCTGAAGCTAAAATTTCAGTAAATTTCAGCATATCTGGCAGATAAATTTCATAAGTACCACCAAACATAAAAATTGGTGGTAAATCGATTAAATTACCGTTTATAGGAGAGAGTCTATTATCATTTAATGGTAGGTTATTCGACCAATGACTCAATATTTTCTGGACACCCTCTTTATCTACAAGTACATCTTTTCGATCTAGTGCTTCAGTAATTTCTGCATTATCTAATTGTGCATCTAATAAAGGAGAGAATAAATATAGTTTTTTAGGCATTGGTTGTCCTTGCTTTTGCAACTGTTGAACTAGACTAAGCGCTAAAGCACCACCCGTACCATCACCCATAACAATAATATCCTCGCTATCAACTTCTTTTAATAATTCCTTATACACTTTAAAAATAGCATCAAATGTATCATCAATCTTATATTTTGGTGCTTTTGGATAGATAGGCATAACAACTTCATATAAAGTACTTAATGCGAGTTTATCCATGTATCTCCAATGAAAAGCTGATGGTTGTAAAGTATTATAACCACCATGAATATATAAAATCTTTTTTTCTTTACTATGTCTAAATCTGAATCTAAAAACTTGCAAATCATCTAATGTTTGCTTATCCAAATCAGATTTAACATTTAATGTTTCTGGCTGTTTGTGTTTTTTATCATTAATCTTTTCACGATTTTTCATGAATTTCTCAAAATCTTGGTCTGTATTGAAAATAATAGACCTATGAGGTAACAAGTATTTATTTATAAATTTAGTTGTTAGTCTTGATTTCATTCCATAATCCATCCAATCTATATTTATTGTGCTATCATTCAATATTCTTTGTTTTATTTATTAAAAAAAATAAATGTTATGGTAAAATTAATATAATGACCAAAAATCATAGTCATAATATAATGTAAGTAACTTAAAAACTAACAATTTCATTATTAGCGTATTTAAAAATCGAGTTAGTAATACTTAAAATGTATCAGTTATTAAACATTATAACAAAACAAAAGTCACAAAATAAATAAATGCTAGCAATACGCAGTGAAAGGAGTACTTATGGCCGATAAGCACAAACAATTCAAAGACTTTGAACACACCTTAACTAGTGAACCTATGCAACGTGGTTCACAATATGAAAAAAAGAAAAGATCGTGGGTTAGTATTATTATTCATATCATCGTTTTAATACTAATAGCGATTACTGGCTATAGTATGTTTAAAGAACCTATTTTCAATTTAGTTTTTGTTCAAGAAACAATTAATTTCCATCAATTAACCAATTTCCAAGATTCAATTAATGATTTTTCGAATCTCAACATTAATATTGAAAATATTGATGACCTTCAAACAAGTATAGATCGATTGATATTAGTCTTTTACGTGTTCTTTATTGCTTGTATCGTTAGTTTAGTTTTAACTATTTTTACAATCGTATTTAATAGAACCGCATTAAAGATTGTAAATTTACTTGTAATTGCTATTATGTTGGTTATTACTTTTGGTTTTTCATACCTTATTAAAAATATTGCTACCCGTATCGCTGATTCAATGTCTCAATACTACGTTTCAGTCAAACCAACACAAATCTTAACTGAAGCAGATGCGCTTCATAATGCCTTTATACTACTAGGATGTAGCATTGCTCTGATTTTAATTAGTTTATTTTTTAGAAACCGCAAAACTTATAAAAAAAGAATTATTTAAATTATGTTACTGAAACAACCATACAATTAGGGTAATAACTAAATTGTATGGTTTTATTATGCTTACAATAAATAGCTATACAATTACATTATATAAAAATATAACGTAATACTAATAGATATATTTATGAAGATACATAAAGTAAAACAAAATTTAGGATATGACATTAAATTTTAAAATTTAGTAACTTAACGAACTACAAAATTCTATAACATTAAAGAAAACGTCAATTTCTATATTATTTCAATAGAAATTGACGTTTATTTTTACCTAGAAGCGATCATATTCTAGGTTATGAACTTAATGTACTTTAACTAGCCTAATTTAATGAAAACCTACTTTTCATTTGAAATGTAATGTGCTTTTCCTTTTAAGAATAAACTTAAGATAAATGCAAGTGCACTCAGCGCTGTAGCAATTAAGAAAGCACTATTCACACCATTAATTGAAGCAAGTTTTTGTACAAATTCTAATATTTGTGAAGTAGCCATTTGCTCTCCACCCATTGATTGTGCCATTTCTTGTAAACGATCTTTTAAAAATGGATTTGTTTTATCTAAATCTTGTGCGTAACCAGCAGCATATTGTGTGGTTTGTGTTGACATCACTGTGACTAATAGTGCTGTACCAATTGAACCAGCCAATTGTCTTAAAGTATTAGATAAAGCATTACCATGTGAAATAAGTCTTTGTGGTAACGAATTCATACCTGCCGTCATAATCGGCATCATAATAAAACTCATACCAAACGAACGAATAATGTATATCAACATTAAATGTCCATATGTTGTGTTCATATTTAATTTTGTCAATTCCCATGTTGCGTAAGTCATGATACCAGTACCTACTAAAGCTAATGGTTTAATACCAATTGTATCTAACAATTTACCTGCAACAGGACCCATAATTCCCATAATTAATGCACCTGGTAATAATAATAAACCAGATTGAATTGGTGTAAATCCTCTTAAGTTTTGTAGATATAACGGTAATAAAATCATACCTCCGAATAAGCTCATTGTTACAATCATATTGATTACTGTAGTTAAAGTAAATCCAGAGTATTTTAATACTTCCATGCTTAACATCGGTACACGCATTGTGAGCTCTCTAATTACAAAGGCAATGATAAAGATAACTCCCACAATTAATGAAATCACTACTATAGGTGAACTCCATGTATTATTACCAGCTTCACTGAATCCATATAATAATGCACCAAAACCGATTGTACTGAAGATAATACCTGGGATATCCGCTTTTGGATTGGTTGTAACTTGATAAACTCTAAACCAAATATATGAAATAGCTAGTGAAACTAATCCAATAATGAACATGCCATAAAACATAACATTCCAATGGTAGTTCTCAACGATATAACCTGATAAAGTAGGACCTATTGCTGGTGCTAAAATCATCGCTATACCAAGTGTCCCCATTGCAGCTCCACGTCTTTCAGGAGGGAAAATAGTCATAAATACATTCGTACCTAAAGGCATAAGTATACCAGCACCAATCGCTTGTAATACACGTCCTGCCATCATTACTGTGAATGAACCTGACATACCACAGACTAGAGAACCAATTGTAAATAGCGTCATAGCTACTA
Organism: Staphylococcus sp. mip270_02; assembly: GCF_054031535.1. NCBI lineage: Bacteria > Bacillati > Bacillota > Bacilli > Caryophanales > Staphylococcaceae > Staphylococcus > Staphylococcus sp. mip270_02. Next base: position 1,047,093 of record NZ_CM132934.1, on the reverse strand, counting down.
AAAATAGTTTTCTATAAGAATATTTGTTAAATAAATAAGCACTAATCGGAATTAAAATACCATTTACTAACATAAACCCTGTCATTAACCACTGACCAGTATTCGCAGAAATATTAAAATCTGTGTTGATCTTAGGCAAGGCAACGTTTAATAACGTTTGGTTCAAGATTGCTATAAACATACCGAATATCATTGCTAATAGCACTTTACCTTGTGACGTTCCTTTACCAAACATAAAGGAACTATGTTTTTCTTTTAATTTTTCGTTTACTTTTGCTTCTTCAGAATTTGGATTGATATTTTCATGGTCATCATCTGTTGTCTCATCTGAGTTATCAATTGATTGACCCATTTCTTCACTACTTAAAGTATCATTATCTTCCAAATTCTCTTCTGTTGCTGTTTCTGACTCCATAGTTGATTCGTTAGAACCTTCTTTGTCACTTATATTAAATTTAGATTGATAATTTTCATCAGAAGCGTTATTTTCTTGCTTCATTTGTTCCATTTGTCTTTTTGATTGTTTTTTCTTACTTTTTGCCATAAAAAGATTAATCAATCCAACAAAAATGAGCGCTATGACTACGTAAATAATAATGAAGGTCATTGTCATTTATAGACCCCCCTTAATTTTTATGAATTTTAACTTCAGCGTTCATTCCAGGAACAACGTTTTTAGATGGTTTTGAATCAAGTGAGATTTTCACAGGTACTACTTGAGAAACTTTAGTATAGTTACCATCAGTATTTGATGAAGGCATCATTGAAAAGCTTGAAGCTGTAGCTTTACCAATTTCTTCAACTTTACCTTTAAGTTCAGCTTTTTCGCCGTCAAGTTTTACATTTACATCTTTACCTTCTTCAACATCTGAAATGTCTTTTTCATCAACATTTGCAGTAATATAAGAATCATCTAAATTATAAGCATAAGCAATTGGAGATCCTGCTTGCGCGATTGAACCTTCCATACCATCAGTTTTTACGATTGTTCCATCTTGTGGCATTTTAATATCCATATTTTGTGATTGGCCATCTCCACCTTTAGCTGCTATTTCAGCAACTTTGTCGCCTTTACTTAATTTTTCGTTGTTTTTAACATCAAATGATTTGATTTCGCCTGATGCTGGCGCAGATACTTTAATTTGCTCTCCGTCAACTTTGGCATTCTCTGTACTTACAAATCCTGTAGCTTGATTATAAAAGTGGAAACCGACTACACCAATAATCACAAGAACTACAATGGTAATGATGTTAATTAATACCATTTTTTTCATTACTCTTTCCTCCTATTTGCTTTTAAAATTCACTTTATATATTATAGATACATGTACAATAAAAAAACACCGACACTTATATAAAATGTGTTGGATTTGTATCCACCGTGTTTTTGAAGGAGTAAAAATGAGACAAAGAGCAAAAGATAAAATAATCAAAAGTATGATTTTACTATTAGAAGAACACCCTTTTGAAAACATCACGATAAAAATGTTATGTGCGTATAGCGGTATAAATAGAACAACATTTTACGATTACTTTGTAGATAAATATGATCTTTTATCTACAATACAAATGTATCATCTACAAAAATATTCAAAGTTATTAAATTCATTATATGACAGTCAAAATAAAGACGAGGTAAATCATTATAAATTATATAAATTTTTCAAAAGTATTTTAACTTATATCGAACGACATTATGGATTCTTTCATGCGATATTTGTTTCACACCCTAACCGTGATTTATTTTCCGATTATGTAACACTTACTAGAGAAACATATACAAAAATCATTGTCGACTATACTAATGTAAAAAAGAAAAAGCAATTTGTTACTTATGCACTGGGCGGACAGATTGGTATTGTATATTTATGGATACGTGAAGGCTGTCCTGAATCAGCAGACGAACTTGCTCAAATTCTTCTTGCAAATGTAATTAAATTAAGACGTTGATAAACATATTTTTATTGGTATTAACACAAATATTCTTGAACATAAAAAAGACGCTATCTTAAAATATAGCGTCTTTTTTATATTTAAAATGACTGAGGTTTAAAAACAAAATAATTTATAATCTGTAAAATAATAAGTAAAATACCTGCTAAGATAATTATTGTAACATACGGTATGAAACTCATTTCTCCCATTATACCTACTAATGGAGATATTAGGCCTCCTAATAACGATTGTACAAGTCCTAATAAACTTGATGCACTGCCATTTCCCCCAGTACGCTCTTCCATTGCAATAGAAAAACCTAAGGTTGCTACACCAGTAACTGGTGCTACAAGTATGATAAAACCAATAAATAAAATCCAAATTGGTAAATGTATAATTAACGTAACTGATACAACTACAACACCTATTAATTGAATCATCGTTAATATACGTAATAATGTTTGTCTATTTATATAATCAATCAGCTTGCCTGTTAGTTGACTAGAGAAAATCAAGCTCAAACCTATCAATGCAAACATAATACTAAATTGTTGAGCAGACATACGATAAATATTTTGTGTAACAAAAGGTGATGCTGAAATATAACTAAATAGCATTATAAACGTTACACCCTGTATTAACATAGGTAATACAAATCTTGGTGTCATCAATAGTAATTTGAAATTTTTAAATATACTTATAATATGTGGACTATCTCTACGTTCCACCGCTAAAGACTCCGGAACTTTTAACAGAGAACCGAATAGCATTAAAATTCCAAAAACTGTTAATACAACAAAAACCATTCGCCAAGTAGCAAATGATAATATGACACCACCAAGCGCTGGTGCTATAACCGGAGCAACTCCATTAACTAACATAAGCAATGCTAAAAACTTTGTTAATTGTTTACCACTATATAAATCACTGGAAATTGCTCTTGAAATAACAGCTCCAGCACCACCACAAAAACCTTGGACAAATCTTAAAGCAATCATTACCCAAATATTTTCTACAAAAATTATCCCAATGCTTGCCATAGTAAATAATAACATTGCGACTACAAGTGGTGTTTTGCGTCCCATTGCATCAGATATAGGCCCAACAAATAAGTTACCTAGTGCTAACCCGATCATAAAGAGCGACAAAGTTAATTGTGAATTTGAAGTTGTAGTATTAAAATCAGATTGGATCTGTGGCAAACCAGGTAGGAACATATCTATAGATAATGCACCTATTGCAGTGAGTGCCCCGAGTATAATTATGAACAATAAAGACTGCTTACGTTGTTCTTGATAATTAGACATATTTATTCTCCTCACAATGATGTATAATTTCGTTGATGAAAAGGTTTATATTTTTTTAATTTCTTAAAATTATAAACATTCTTTTACAAGTTATTTTCAAGTTCATTGCTACTATTATAGCTTTAATAATTAGATATTTAAATAGTAACATGCGACTCATATAAACTGAATGTTCTTTTTAAATAATTGTGACTTTAGGATCTTAAATTGAGATGTGAACTTGGTCCACCTGAGCGCTTGCTCATGTGTAAGAACCACTAACTTTCTTAAGTAGAACGCATGAGTATATACTCATGTGTAAGAACCACTATCTTAATAAATTAAGAAGTGGTTCTTTAGAGAAGTGGGGCTTGGTTCACCTGAGCGCTTGCTCATGTGTAAGAACCACTAACTCAATAAATTGAGAAGTGAGCTTGGGCCACCTGAGCGCTTGCTCATGTGTAAGAACCACTTCAATTTCAAAAGCGGAGCACCTGAGTAAAACTCATGTGTAAGAACCACTATCTTAATAAATTAAGAAGTGGTTCTTTAGAGAAGTGAGCTTGGGCCACCTGAGCGCTTGCTCATGTGTAAGAACCACTAACTCAATAAATTGAGAAGTGGTTCTTTAAAAAAAAAGGCCAGGACAACTACTTTCGCCCTGGACCTTATACATCATACTTATCAGTAATTAAGGCGTAAAATGCTTAATCACTCTGAATATTTAACTATCTTTAAATTACCAGCATCGTCATTACCTTCTAATTGATAATCAACTGAACCATATTGCCCATTTTCTTTCAATGTATTGGCAGTTACATAATAAGTTTTACCTTGTTTTACAATTTCAGTAATTTGAGGTTGTTGTAAATAAAATAAATTATTTCCTTTTACACCACTCCTAGTCGCTTTATAATTATCAGTATCTTTCTTTAAATAATTAGAAACTAGTGAAAAGTTGCTTTGACTGTGTGCGCTATTCATTGCAGCAGTGTAATTACCGAAAAAATTAGCCACCTTGTTTCTGAAGCTATTTTCTTCTTTTTCTTTCTTTTCTACGTATTCTTTGATTTTATCACTATCAAAGTTCATAGTAACTTTCGTTTTATCTTTTAGATTATCTGTTTTCACAGTTGTTTCTGCAGATTTAAATGTTTTCTTCTTAGCTTCGCCTTCAGCAGATATTGTTAAATCTTTAGTTTTAGGATAAGGCCCAATTTCTTTTGCTTTAGCATAATCATAAGTTTTATCATTAATTTTCACTTTAACTGAGTCTTTATCTATCTCTGAAGCACCATTTAACTCTACTTGAATATATGCCTCATCGAAATCTTCATGTACATCTACAGTTTCATTATTGCTATTATTAAAATTAAACCTGAGATGACCATCAAACTGTCCGTTTTCCATCTCTTTTTTAGTTTCTAAAGCATAATCGCCTGGAATAAATTTACCTAAAGAGGTTGCTTTGTTTTTCTCTGCTACAACCGTTTTTTGTTTGTCACCAGACTTAAATTTATAAGTAGTCTCATATTTAGGTTTTATAATCGCTTCTTTTGTTGGTGCCGTAAAATTCATATTATCAAATATTAGATAACGTCTGCCATTTTTGCTTACACGTAGTACGTCCTCGCCATTTTTGGCTGTTACAAAATCAGCTTCTTTCGTGTCACTCTTGTTTAGCTTCTCTATTTTTTGATTTACATCTTTTACAAAGTTGTCCATACCTACTTCTTCTTTGATATATCTAGTATAAGCTTCTGCTTCGTTTTCATCTACACTATTATTTTGAGTACTTAAAATAGTAGAAAGTTTTTGAGTATCATTATTATCAATCGCATTGATCAAAATTTCTGACTGTGCCTCAGGTGAATTGAAATTTTTTAATAAGATAAAAATTATGATAAGTAAAATTACGATAAAAAATGCAATCCCCAAGGGTATAATTTTACGCGCTTTAATATTTGTCATTTTCTTTGTTTCTTTAGATGAACGCGTTATTTTTGCTGAATCATCTTGACGTAGTAGCCGCCCACAATGACCACACTTTCGTTGCCCATCTCTTGTATTTCCCCCACACTTAGGACATTTTTGCATTTTCTCACCAACTTTATACCTGATTTTTTGCACTATCCCCTCATTTTAACATATTATAAACTGAAACTATATGTATGAACTTCATTGTTCTTTGTATTAAATAAGGATAGTATTAAACAATACAAAACGCTATTGCATCATTTATATTATATTTAATCTAAATCTAAATTAATATACATATTTAGTCTAGTATTGGTTTACTCTTGTAACAAACTGTTCAATTACTTTAACAAAATATAAAGGCATCAACTTTCAAATTGAAGACATTCTTACACCACAAGCTTTACTTCAATATTTTATGTATTATTTTATGAATGATTTTTTATATTAAAGTTTTTTAATCTTTGACCAATAATTTCTAGCACATAACGCGCTTGTTCAATTTCATCATCAGATAAATCATGTAACATATCACTGACAATATCATTAATAATCGATTTACTTTCACGATTAAATTGTTTCCCCTTCTCACTCAATTTAATGTATTTTAATCTTTGATCTGTGTTTTCTTCTGTTTTAACCCATTCCACTACTTCAGCCTGAATTAGTTTCTTAATTCTTCTACTGACTGCCGCTTTATTAACTCCTTGTCTTTCTGTTATCTCAGTCAAAGTCATTGTCTTTTCATTTTCAAGCATTAGAATAACATTAGCTTGCTCTTTGGATATATTATATTCTTCTCTTAGCTCTTTCAATAACTTAGCTAATAATGTGTTGACATCATCAATGAACTCTCCCATGAAGTCAATGTGATTGCCTAAATTTTTCACCATCACTTACACCCCTATATCTTCTATGTATAAAACATTTCATTTACGTTTTTATATTATGTTAATAATATCAATATTTGTAGCCATATAAAAGTAAAATTTAATAAGTTTATTTTGCTTAAAACAATAGTTATATTTTAGCAAATCTAAGCATTGTTAGAGTTGCTTATTTTAGAATATTAAACTACATTTAATATACTAAACAATCTGGAGTGAAGCATTAACATGTTGTCATTGTTTTTATGTATTTTAATATTAATCACATTCATAAGTATGTTCTTAAATTTTAAATTTTCTACACATCTTGCCAGTTTTATTTCCCAGGTAATAGTAGGATACGCTGTAATTATTTTACATATTGGTCAACACACTTTACCGATAGATTTAATTATCACTATGTTGATAGGCGTTGTATTATTACATGTGAAACATAATCATTTATTACAACATCAAAAAAGTGCATTATTTTTAAAACGACTTTACTTTATTGGTTTTAGAATTGTCGTCTTTATGCTTGCTTGTTATTATATTAGTTTTATCCCTATTGCGCTTAATGTCATTTTCTTATGGATTTCAGCCATTGCTTTTAGTTCTATATTTACCTTTATTTGTTATGTGCTATGTTCGTCTGCTTTTCTAAATAAAAAAGCCCCTCGCGTATTTGATACAATTCTTGTTTTAGGTGCCGGTATTTTCACAGAACAAGTCACACCAATGTTAGCATGTCGGCTTGATAAGGCTTTGCGTTTGTTTGAAATAAATCCAAATGCAATATTTATCGTGAGTGGTGGTCAAGGTCCTGATGAACCTATTTCAGAAGCTCGAGCAATGCAACGCTATTTAATTCATAACGGCGTAGATCCTCTTAACATTATATTAGAAGATCAGTCGACAAGCACTTTAGAAAACATTATGTACACTGCGCAATTAATTCAAGATTCGTTTTCTTATAAGCCTAAAATTGTCTGTGTAACTAGTCAGTTTCATATAATGCGCGCATTACGTTTTGGAGAAAAATTCAATTTAAAGTTAACTGGCGTTGGTAGTCACACACCTTATCATTTTTTTGAAATCGCATTAATACGAGACTTTTTAGCATTAATGTATCAATATAAAATGATGTTAACTATTTATTTTGCTACTCTCTTTTTTATATGTATCATTGCATTTTGGCATATTCCTCATTTATAACCTAATTGCATTACTTAATTTGTAAATATAAAAGTATATATAATAAAGCCAAGGGCACAAATCAATGCCCTTGGCTTTTAAAGTTTCTATTAGCTATTTACAATAACGCCATCATCGAGTTCTATAACTCTATCTGCGTATTCAAACAATCTTTTATCATGAGTAATCATAATACCAATCATTCTTTTACTTTGGATTTGATTTTTAATCATCTCTATAACTTCAGTTGCTCTTTCTGCATCTAAACTAGCAGTTGGTTCATCTGCTAAAATTATTTTAGGATTATTCATTAAAGCTCTCATAATTGCTACACGTTGTTTTTCACCGCCAGATAACATATGAGGAAATACATTTAATCTGTGTGACAAACCGATTTGTTTTAGTAACATTTCAGCTCTTTGGTTTGCATCTTTTTTAGACATGCCCGCTTCTCTGCCAATTGTTGTTAATTGTGCTTTCACCTTTAAATATGGTACTAAATGAGATGATTGAAAGATAAAACCAATTTCATTTAACCTTAACTCTGATGCTTTTTTGTCACTATCATATAAAGGTGCATCATTATATAAGATGTCACCACTATTTTGTGATAATAAACCACCTAAAATAGTTAATAATGTCGTTTTACCTGAACCTGAAGCACCATTGAGTATAACGAATTCCCCATCGCTAACTTCAAAGTTAATACCTTTTAATACAGTTGTTTCTGATTGACCTTTACCAAATGATTTTTTAATATCTTTAACTTGTAAACTCATTATTCTCCACCTCCAATTGCTTCAATAGGATCAACTTTAAATAATTTAATTAGTGATAAGGCAGCACCAATGATTGCAACAACAATAAACACTCCGACCACGAGTAGTAAATTCGATGCTGTCACGTGGAATGGCATAGATACTGGCATAACAAATGATAAACCACTAATAATACCTACAGAAATCAATACACCTATCATAGTTGTGATTAATATTTGGATTACAAGTGCACTGATTAGATGTCTTGTCTTAATACCAATTGCTTTTAGAATACCTATTTCTGGAATTTTTTGGATTGTCATTACATAGAAAAATGCACTTAATACAATTGCTGAAATCACAAATAAACTTATAATCATCATATTTAACGGTGCTTGCTCAGCTTGGTAACTGGCAATTTCACTTGTGATATCATCCTCACTGAATATTTTAACACCTGAAATATCTTTGATTTTATCTTGTTGTGATTGAGATAAATCTCTTACTGGGTAAACAGTGCTATTCTCTTTATTCAAGCTATCAAATCCGTTATTGCTCATCATTACTGCTGAACTGTGAGAATACATTGTATCGTCAAGAATACCTGATACTTTAAGTTGTCCCCCGTCTTTCACTTTTATAGTGTCACCAATATTAATACCATCAGCTGTAAGCTTATTATTGATTGCTACTTCATTATTTTTTGTTGGATAGTTACCATCTTTCAATTCTGGTTTTTCATCTTTTACTGTGTTCGTCATGATAACATCTTCTTCGTCTTTATTTATTTTTAACGTTTGCGATGCTAACTTTAATGGTTCTTGATCTGTAATATCTTCAATTTCCTTTTGTTGCTCAGGACTAATAATAGACTTCGTAATATCTGGTTGCTTATTATCCTGTAACACGTATTTTTCAGTTTTCATGTTATCTAACATTGATATATTCTCTCTGGCTAAACCTTGCGCTAATCCACTAATAAATAAAACCATAATACCAAGTAATAATATAATTAACATGATTAAAATATAACGAAATTTATAATATTTAATCTCTTGCCATGCTAATTTCATCAATTCCCACTCCTTCTCTAAAACTTATATTTAGAGTCTAATATCACTATGTGAACTCAATATGAACTTTTGTTAATTTTTTACTATTTGTGAAGTTATTTGGTTATGTTTATAATGGCAATAATACTGAATAAGGAGATTTTGCGCATGACAACTTGTTTAATTGTTGATGACGACAAAAAAATATTAGAGTACGTTTCAAATTACACACAGCGCGAAGGGTTAAATACAATTACGCAATCTAGCGCTGAAAATGCCTTAACTTACCTTGAAACGAATCAAGTGGATATCGTAATTATTGATGTCATGATGGGAGGCATGAGTGGTTTTGAACTTTGCAAAATTTTAAAAGAGGATTATGAAATGCCTGTCATTATGCTAACTGCTCGTGATGCGTTAAGCGATAAAGAACAAGCATATTTAACGGGTACTGATGATTATGTGACGAAACCTTTTGAAGTTAAAGAGTTAATGTTTAGGATTAAAGCAGTACTTAAACGTTATAATATCAATGCACATAATGAAATTACTATAGGTAATATTACTTTAAATCAAGCATATTTAGAACTTCAATCCGATACGAAATCAATGAATTTACCTAATAAAGAATTTCAATTACTTTTTTTACTTGCTTCTAACCCTAGACAAATATTTAATCGGGATGTATTAATAGAAAAAATATGGGGCTTTGATTATGAAGGTGATGAACGTACAGTCGATGTTCATATCAAGCGTCTAAGGAAACGCCTTGAAAAATTAAATGCTAATGTGACGATTTTCACAGTACGCGGTTTAGGTTATAAGGTGGATGACCATGTTTAAATCCCTATATTCACGAATTGCTATATACACAATTGCCGTCATGTTATTTAGTGCTATTGTCAGTTTTTTATGCACAAATATCATCTACCATAACTATTTAAAAGCAAATAACGATGCAAAAATCATGCGTACTTTAGAAGATGCTATCAGTTATCAAAAACAGTCAAATATTGAATCTTTAGATCCTTTTTTCAACCATTTAGGGGAAATGAATTACCAAGTAATGACAATTTCTGAAAATGGTAAACGTTCTTTTTATGGTGCTAATTTTAGAAAAGATAACGTGGATAACAATGTCATTCAAACAGTACTAGAAGGCAAAGACTACCATGGTATTCGAAACCTACCATATAACCCAATCGTTACTGGTTTCTTTGAAAATACCACGCAAAATACTGTAGGTATGTCATTTGAAGATAAAGGTAAAAAGTATGCAGTATTTATGAGACCTGATATTGGGAAAACATTTAGTGAATTCAGAGTATTTTTAGTCATATTAATCTCATTATTACTTCTGTTTTCTATTATATTAGTCATTTTATCAACCTATACTATTATCAAGCCTATTCAACAATTAAAGCATGCAACTGAAAGACTTATGAAAGGTAATTTCGATACGCCAATTCATGTTACTAGAAAAGATGAGTTTGGCACATTACAATTCCGCTTCGACCGCATGCGCCTTTCACTTAAACAATTAGACGATATGCGACAACATTTTGTTCAAAACGTATCACATGAAATTAAAACGCCATTAACACATATTCATCATCTATTGGACCAGCTGAAATTCGCTAAAAATGCTGAAGCACGTACACAATACATTGATGATATATACCAAATTACAAGTCAATTAAGTGAATTAACTAAAGCATTGTTATTATTATCTGAAATTGATAATGGAGAACATTTAGTCTTTGAAGACCATATTGAATTAAACCAATTACTCAAACAAATCATTCGTCATGAACAATTTTCTGCTAATGAAAAAGATTTAATTATCATGTCTGATTTAGCTGAAATAACTATTTATGGTAATGAGCGTCTTTTACATCAAGCTTTCCAAAATATAATTACCAATGCCATAAAATATTCACAACAGGGTGGTATCATCGATGTCACACTCAATCAAGACTTCGAGACAATTACTTGTGAAATCACAGATGACGGAGAAGGTATGTCTAAAGAAACACAAGCGCGTTTATTCGAACGCTTTTATAAAGCAAGTAGTAATGACAATAGTAATGGCTTAGGTCTAGCTATAGCAAAAACAATATTTGAACTACATGATGGCTCTATTTCAGTCCAAAGTAAAAAGGATGAAGGCACTACCTTTACAATTCAGATTAAAAAATAAATATTGTTCATTGAGTCTAAAAATAAATATTTCTAGTGAGAATATAAAATGCTAGGAGTTGTGCATGTATTAACTTGCCCTTCTAGCATTTTCTTTATGTTTAAAAAAATCAATATAAAAAGACAAACCGCACGTTACAACAACGCTTAGTTTGTCTTTATTAATAGAACAATAAGCTTGGAGGTATAATCAAGCTTTATTATATTAAGTAATTAATTAATTTTTAAATTTTCCGTAATTTCTTTATTTAATTGAGTATATAACGCTTCATTTTCTGATAGTTTCATACCATATGAAGGTATGATTTCTTTAACTTTATCTTCCCAATTAGTAAATTCGTCTTTGTAACAACGCTTGAGCAAATCAAGCATAATATCGACTGCCGTAGATGCACCTGGAGACGCACCTAAGAGTGCAGATAATGAACCATCTTCTGACGTAATAACTTCCGTACCAAATTGTAATGTTCCTTTGCCTTGATCCGTATCTTTAATTACTTGAACACGTTGTCCAGCAACGACGATTTCCCAATCTTCGCTTTTAGCATTAGGTACAAATTGACGTAAATCTTCCATACGTTCTTCATTTGATAAAGTTAATTGCGAGATAAGATATTTCGTTAAATTCATTTCTTTAATTCCTGCAGATAGCATAGTGATAAGGTTATTTGGCTTAACAGATTTGATTAAATCCATATTAGAACCCGTTTTTAAGAATTTTGGTGAAAAACCTGCAAACGGACCAAACAAAATAGTTCGTTTACCATCTATGTAACGTGTATCTAAATGTGGTACTGACATTGGTGGAGCACCTACTGGAGCTTTACCATAAACTTTAGCTAAATGCTTTTTGGCAATAGCTTCATCTTTACATACTAAGAACAATCCACTTACTGGGAAACCACCAATATGTTTAGACTCTTTAATTCCTGTTTTTTGTAACAACTGTAAACTAGCGCCACCAGCACCAATAAATACAAAATCACTTTCAACAATCGTCTCATCGTTCGTTTGCAAGTCTTTAACTTTTACTTCCCAAACTCCATCTTCACGTTGTTGAATGTCTCTTACTTCATGTTCATAATTTAACTCTACTTGCTTATCTTCTAAATTCTCAAATAACTTTCTAGTTAATGCGCTGAAGTTAACGTCTGTACCTGTTTTATCATAACTAATCGCCATTGGTATATTAGACGTACGCCCCTCCATAATAAGTGGCGTCCATTCAGCAATTTTATTTTTATCATCTGTTATTTCCATATTACTAAATAAAATGTTTTTATTTAGTCTGTCCACACGTCTTTTCAAGAAATCAACATTTTTAACACCTTGAACAAAACTCATATGCGGTACTGGTTTGATAAATTTTTCTGGGTTTTCAAGTTGCCCTTGTTTAATTAAATAGCTCCAAAACTGTTTTGAAACTTGGAATTGTTCATTAATTTTAACCGCTTTATTGATATCTATTGTTCCATCTTTATTTTCACTAGTATAGTTTAATTCACATAACGCAGAATGACCTGTACCTGCATTATTCCATGCATTAGAACTTTCCTCCGCAGGTGTAGCTAACCTTTCAAACATCTTAACTTCTTTCTCAGGTGCGAGTTCTTTTAATAATGTTCCTAACGTTGCGCTCATGATACCGCCACCAATTAAGATGACATCTGTTTTGCTATGTTGTGTACTCATAACAAATACAGTCCCCCTTTTATATGTGTTAAATAGAAACGTTGTCTTTAATGTTATTAATCACATCAATAAAAATAAAGCGTTTTCTATAGATTAAAATAATAAAGCACGTATTATCGCTATGTAATTAAACAATAACACAATATATTTCCATACCTCTCTAATTATATACATAATCAGCTCATGAAAAAAGGGCTTTCAGCAATTCTACACAAATTTTGTTAATATGTGTTAACTAGCTCACACAAAAATTCTTATACTTTCTTAGTGAAAAAGCTAATATAACGCTATATTGATTGCTAGTTTAAAATTATTTAGCTATTATACCTATACAAAATTCATTTCATGCTATAATGAATTTCAATTTAAGTAAAGTTCTTTTGGAGGTTTTTTAATGAAATCAATAACATTTTTCATGCATAATGTTTATGCAATGGGAGGCACCGTCAAGTCTATTTCTCAATTGGCAAATATATTAGCTGAAAAAGGACATCATGTAGAAATCATAACTATTTTTAAAGGGGCTGATTCGCCTTACTTTGATATTCATGAATCCATTAAAATAAAACCTTTAATTAACTATCAATTTCACCCACTTAATATAAAAGACATTATTATAAATAGGATCGCTAAATTCACATCATTTTCCAGACCAAAATATATCTCTCAATTTGAACCAGGGATTGATCAATTTTCTCACTATATAGAAAAAAAAATGATTAAAGCTATAAGCAATGTTTCTACAGATGTGATTGTAGGTACCCGTGCAAGTTTTAATATATTAATTGCTAAATATGCTAGTACTCAAATAGAAAAAGTTGGTATGGAACATATGAACTTTGATGCACATTCTGAACCATATCAACAAGAAATTATTAAAAGTTATAGAGGTTTAGATAAAATCACAACATTAACTACTGTAGATAAGAACAAATACCAATCACATATCGATACACCAGTATTCGTAGTTCCTAATATTATCAATGAAGTTCGTCTTCACGAACCGAAAAGCAAAATCATCTGTGCAGCTGGCCGTTTAGAATATGAAAAAGGATTTGATTTATTGGTTGAAAGTATTAATCCTATTCAACAAGCTGTTAGAAAATTTAATTATCAAGTTCACATATATGGTGAAGGCAAAGAACAAGCAAATCTGCAACAAATGATTAATCAATATAACCTATCAGACATTGTAAAATTGTATGGCTCCACACAACAATTAAACGAAAAATTAGCAGTAAGTGAAATCACTGTTATCCCTTCGCGTAATGAAGGTTTCGGTATGGTGATATTAGAAGCTATGAACCAAAGCAGTGTAGTAGTGAGTTTTGATGGCAATGCTGGCCCTGATTCAATCATCCAAAATAATGTAAATGGCTATTTAATTGAACATGAAAACGTAAATGCATTATCTAATCAATTACGCCGACTCATAAACCAAGAGTTCAAAGATGAAGTTGTTATTCAAAATGGTTATAAAACCGTTGCATCTTATGCACCAAAAGCGATTTATCAAGACTTTTTAACTATGTTAAACGCTTAATTATAATAATATTGAATATTTTCAAAAACGAAGTAATGCAAAGGTTTGCTAAGTTTCCTAGTAATATATTCAATACTTAAAATATGTAATTTAAGCACGTCCAATATTAATAATTCATAAAAACACGCTCGTATAAATTCATTGTGATATGAATTTAACGAGCGTGTTTTTAATTTATCCTCATAAATTAAGATACATTTACTAAATTGAGGAGTATTTATATTTGTAACATAATTGGTTTAAATTATTACATGAATAAATGTAATAAGAATGTCCAGATACATACAAATATAAGTAAAGCAATACTATAGCGTAATGTCATTTTCAACAATTCAGATTCTTTCCCGACTTGTTGTACAGAAGCTGTCGCAATCGCAATAGATTGTGGTGATATTAATTTAGCAGCCACACCACCGACAGTATTTGCTGATACTAGTAAAGCCCCACTAGCGCCAATATTATTTGCAACTGCTGCTTGAATTGGTGCAAACAATGAGTTGTTATTTGTAACAGAACCTGTTAAGAATACGCCAATCCACCCCAATATTGGAGATAATAATGGGAAAATACTTCCTGTTTTTGCAATACCCTCACCTACTGCGCTACTTAACCCAGCGTAAGTCATTAATTTAGATATTACCAAGATAAAACAAATCGTTATAATTGGTAACCACAATTCTTTAAACGCTTCTTTAAATAGTCCTATGCCATCCTTAAATTTAACATTTTTTGACATTAGAATTGTAATAATAATTACAAGTAAAATAGCTGTTCCGGTTTGACCTATTATATTCAATGGCAATGTGATTGCTTTATTTGCAATATCGCTATAAGTCCCGGGTAACGTTATATTAAAGACAAGTGAAGATAATGCACCATCTGGAGCGAAAAGTGCTTTAAAGCTTTGCGCACTCCATATCATTACAATCACAGTTAAAATCACAAACGGGCTCCAAGCATATATTATTTCTTTAGGTTTGTGTTTTGTAATTGCTTGAGGCTTTTCATCTTTTTTCAATCTAAAGATATTTTTCGGTTGGAATTTTTTCGAGAATAAAGCTAAAGCTAACATTGAAACTAATGGTGGTATAATATCGGCCAATTCAGGTCCAATAAATACAGTGATTAAACCTTGTAATACTGCGAAAGTACCACCAACAATTAAAATAGCTGGCAAGGTTTCTTTAATACCTTTAAAGCCATCAATAATCCATATTAATAAAAATGGTATTAACAAATTCATAAATACTAATGTTAATGCTGACATTTGGGAAACTGCCATACCTGAAATATTATCTGGTAAACCTAATGTGTCAATAACAGTGACAGGTAAACCAATTGCTCCAAATGCACCTGCAGACGCATTAGCTATTAAACAAAGCATTGCTGCTTGTAATGGACCAAATCCTAACTGTGTTAGTAATAATGCACAAATTGCAATTGGCACACCAAAACCTGCTGCACCTTCTAAAAAGCCATTAAACGCAAAACCAATTAACAATAATTGGATACGCTGATCTTGTGAAATACTAGAAATACTATCTTGTATCGTATTAAACTGGCCAGTTTTATTCGTAATCTTATAAAGTAAAACTGCCATAACTACAATATATCCAATTGGTATAATACCCTGGAAAAATCCTTCAACGACTGCTCCCGATGCTATCGTCACAGGTAGTTTGAAGAATAGCATGGCAATAATAAGTGTAACAACTACGGTTGTTAATGAAGCATAAATACCTTTCATCTTAAAAAGAGTTAGACATAAAAGAAATAAAACTATAGGTATTGCTGCTACTAATGTTGATAACAAGATGTTACCAAAGGGGTTAAAAGATTCTACAAACATTTTGACTCACTTCCATTTTCTATTTTTATTTGGCATTGAAGAACCTGATATTGTGATTTTTTTCACAATTAAATTATAACATTTTTTTACCTAATTACAATAAATTTTTAAAAATTAATTCTTCCCCGTTAAAGATTTCCCTATTTTATAAATTCAAAAAGTCATTTTTAAATAATTTGAAGTTTAAAAACAATTAATTTTATACACTTCAGTTTACAAGGGATTCTTTTGTCATAGGTTCTTTACATGATAAAATAGTATAAATAACTATTAAGTAGAGGTATACAAATGATAAAACAAATTGAAATTACAGCGTTGCACCTTTTAGAGTCTGAATTGGAAAAGGCAACATTAGAAGGTTATTCACACTTTGTATTAATTAATGACCATATTGAAATATACCAACATATGCTTGAGGCCGTTGAATTAAAGCCTTGCCCGATTGTAACAGACTATACAGTTCAACAACAATACGTCAACGACTGTCGCTATTTTGGGAAATCAGAAATTACTTTCAATGATTGGATTGAAAATATTAACCACTTCCCAAATGTTATTTTCCATATAGAAACAACACAAAACATCTTAAAACATTTTGAAATTAGTAATATTTTTGACTTATCACTGATTTCACTATTACAAGATGATATCGCTACAGATAGTCATGTAGTTTTTAATTTTGAATCCACATTTATTACAAGTGACTATATTTGGAGTGAAATTCATAAATTAACGCCATTAAACACAACTAAATTTAGTCTTAACAAATTGGCATATGAACATAAACACGCTGTGCCATTTAAAAATAGTGAAACGCTCGCACCAGAGCAATTGCGCTTTACAGATAAATGCTTAAAAAATACCGGTTTTAAATTACCCCATTGGTTTTATCATATGCTTCAACAACATTTTGACAAAAAGCACCGTGAAGCAAGTTATATTTATGAAAAAGACAAGTCTAAAGTTAAAAATCATATAGTTTTCTTAGGTTTTGATTATGGTTTCCGCGGTAATTCTCGTTATTTATTTAATCACTTTGCGAAACACTTTACTAAATTACCTATCTATTTTATTACTAATGATGTAAATGGACCTAATTTTATTAAACCGGATGATCCAAAAGCGAAATCACTTATCGAAAGTGCACAAGTTGTAATATTAGAAAGTTATATACCAGACTCATTAAAACCAAACGGAACCATTATACAACTTTGGCATGGTACGCCTATAAAAAAACTATTTTTAGATAGTCCTGAACCAACTCAAAACCTTAATATTTATAATTATCGCGCACGTAAATATAATAAATGGTTACAACAAGACTATTTCATTTGTGATTGTTCAGCGATTATTGATTATTTTAAAACTGCTTTTCCACAGCAACGAACGCATATATTAAATTGTGGCTATCCAAGAGTTCGTTATTTATTAGATAAACAATCTGATCATCACTATATTTCATTTATCAAAAAAGAATTGAAATTAAATCCAGAAAAGGAAACATTACTTTATGCGCCTACTTGGCGAACAGATTATGATGAATCTGATTTATTACCAATAAGTGATGGGCTTCTGAATAAATACAATGTTATTTTTAAAGGGCATATTGAAGATAATTCTAACTACGTTCCGGAGAATGCAATTATTGCGCCTTCTCATATAGAAGCTCAAGATTTATTATTGATTTCAGATATTGTCTTAACTGACTATTCATCGATTATTTTTGATGCATTAACTATTGATAAAACAGTCTGTCAATATACACCAAATCACGAAAAATATGTTTCTGAACGTGGTGTTTATGAAGAAGTGATGCACGCGCTATCTACAGTACGCTATAGCGATGCCAAAGCATTACTCAACGATTTAATAAGCCATCAAATGAAAGATATACATGATAATTCTTTTGTAAATAAAGATAACCATGCTTTTGAAACTATTTCTCATATCATTCATAAATGTACTAAATCTAGGTAAAATATAATATTCGACTATTTGATTACCTTGCACTAATACTAATACATGTTAAAAATCACATGAGACATAAAGCTCCTAAGTAAAAAATAAACGTCAATTTCTATATTATTTCTATAGAAATTGACGTTTTCATTGTTTTATTAAATTTTATTACATGCTAGAGCTGACGGGCATAATATGAGTGAGAGACACCGGCCCCTCACTCATACCTTCTCACCCTCACACAATTGTACACGCTCTGAATCTTAACCTAAATTGATTAGCTTTCTTATTTTGAAAATGGGCATTTATGGGCATTTATGTCCATTCACTTACTTTATAATTTTATTTTTATTGTTGGTAAGCAGGGTCTACAACTCTAACTGTACCTTGCTGGTCTACTGTAGCAATTGTATATGTCCCTGGTTGTGCTTGATTTTGGAAACTAAAGATATAACTATAGTTCCCTTCGCTACCTTCAATAGCGTAGTCATTGAATGGATTAGATTGACCATTTAATGAATTAACTTCAGCAGTAGCATTGTCCAATGAATTTTGGAAGTTAGGCAAGCTTTGTAATGCAGTTTGTGGATCTACATTACCAGATGTAATATTTTGCGCTACTGGTACAGCGTTTTGTCCTTGATAAGGAGCAACATACTGAGATGCGCTTGAATTTGATGCATTATTATTTGAATTGGCGTTATTGCTAGCATTGTCATTACTATTTGCATTATCGCTATTCGCATTGTTGTTATTCGTATTGTCATTATTTCCTGAAGTTGATGCGCTATTTCCACTATTCGCATCACTAGATCCATTGTTACCATCTGAATTAGAACTATTACTTGAGGCACTACCATTGTTATCAGAAGAACTGTTATCATCATTTGATGAACTGTCAGAATTGTTTCCATTACTGTCCGTACCATCACCTGAAGAACTATCTTCGCTAGATTTGCTATCAGAATCTTTGTTTTTGTCTGAGTCTTTGTCTGAATCTTTGTCAGAGCTGTCATTACTCTTCTTGTCATCATTTTTAGAATCTTTTGATTTGTCATCAGATGATTGACTGTCTTTTGAACTATCGTCCTTTTTACTACTGTCATCATCATTACCATTTGAACAAGCTGCAAGTGCTAAAGATAAAGTAAGAAAACCTACTAATAATTTTTTCATATAGAAAAACCTCCTTATTTTTTTAATACTCACAACCTAATGGTTAGTATCTATGTATATCATTCCCCAAGAGGTTGGTTGAGAATTAGTTTATTATTCACTATAAAATTAGCAATAAACATCTTTAATGAAAAATCCTTAAAAAAAATATATAAATTTAACAAACTCAAAATATTTTTCAACTTTATATAGTTCCATAACATATTTAAATTATGTCACAAAGCATCTAAAAGAACTTTATTTCTAAATTTCTTTTTCCATAATTAAATCTATATCTACTACATTACCAGTATAAAAGTGATGTTCCCCTGTAACATGCAGTCCTTGCTTTTCGTAGAAATTAAGTGCTTGTTTATTATACTCCCATACGCCTAACCAAATTTTAGTTTTCTTTAATTCTTGCGCTTTTTCGATTGCGAATTCAAAGACGTGTTTTCCTCGCCCACCCCCTTGAAATTTTGGTAAAAAATAAATGCGCTGTATTTCGAGATATTCATTCCCCTTTTCTTCTGATTGGGCTTGATTAATATTTAATTTAAAATATCCTACTATTTTTTCATTTTCTTTATAAAAATAAGTAAAAGATGATTCATTTTCTAATTCTTTATTTAGTTGTTCTACATTATAAGCTTCATTAAAATACTGCTCGAAATCTTCATCAGTGTAACCACCGTCTTCAAATGTCGCCTTAAATGTAGTGATACTAAGTTGACGTAATTGTTCTAGCTCATTAGATTTTACCAATTCAATTTGAGTCACCATATTACTCCCCCTACTTTGCTCTCTCTTTGAAATCAATTATACTAAAACACTTCTTATCTTACTATTGAATAATAATACTTTTATAATCACTTACTTTTTCCTACAAAAATTAAATTGTTTTTAATTTAAAGCGCTTACCTAAAAAACGTATAGTTTAGCCTTATTGTGTAATATTCAATTACATGATAAAGTAGTTCTAGTTTTTTAATTGTTCGTAAATTTATACATAAGGGAGTGCCATTTGGCAATGACTGAAACATTTAAAGCTTTTGTAGTCGATGAACAAGACGGCAAAGTAACTAACCAATATAAAGATTTATCAATAAATGATTTACCAGAGGGCGAGGTACTTATAAAAGTTAAGTACTCTGGTATCAATTATAAAGATGCACTTGCAACAGTGGAAAATTCAAAAATCGTAAAATCATACCCAATGGTTCCAGGTATTGATTTAGCTGGCGTAGTAGAACATTCCGATACTCATGCTTTTGAAGCTGGTGACGAAGTTATTATCACTGGATATGATTTAGGCATCAGCCACTTTGGTGGTTTTAGTGAATACGCACGTGTTAAAGAAGAGTGGATTGTACCTTTACCAAAAGATTTAACCCTTGAAGAAGCTATGATTTATGGAACTGCTGGCTATACAGCAGGTTTAGCTATCGAAAAGTTAGAACATAATGGTTTATCTGTAGAAAAAGAAGACGTACTTGTACGTGGCGCAACAGGTGGCGTAGGAACACTTGCAGTAATGATGTTGGACTCAATAGGCTTTGATGTTGTTGCTAGTACCGGTAAACAAAACGCTGAAGCTCAACTTAAATCTTTAGGTGCAAAAGAAGTAATACCCCGTATTTCAGAAAGTGATAGTAAACCACTTGGCAAACGTACTTGGCAAGGTGCTATAGATCCAGTTGGTGGCGAAAGTTTATCACAAATCATTAAACAATTAGACTATGATGGCAGTGTTGCTTTAATAGGTATGACTGGCGGAACAAACTTTGATAGTTCTGTATTTCCATTTATATTAAGAGGCACTAGCATTATAGGTATCGATTCAGTTTATACTGAAATGAGACAACGCAAACATATATGGCGTCGTTTAGCAAAAGACTTAAAACCAGACCAATTACATGACATCAAACAAGTTATTAAATTCAGTGAGATTGAATCAAGTATTAAACAAGTACTTGAACATGAAAATTCTGGCCGCATAGTCATCGACTTTGAAGCATAAAATGAATCTATAGTAATGTTTCAAATTATAAACAATTCATAAATTGTCACTCTTTAATAGAGCGTGAATATGAAAGCAAACTCTAAAATTTGTTTTCATATTCACGCTCTTTTTCATTTTATTATGATTAATATAACCTCGCATTTTTATACATATAAATAAGAATTACACCTCATATAAATAGATAATAATAAATAAAAATCTTATACTTTAATATTTACAAGTAAAATATGAAAGCGTATACTTATCTTTATCGAAAACATTCAGGAGGGTTTTTATGGGAATAAAAGTAAATAAAAAACTCATCTTTTTCCTTGGTGCATTGGGAGGTTTACTCTATGGTTATGACATGGGAGTAATATCTGGCGCCTTATTATTTATAAGAGATGATATACCTTTAAATAGTTTTACTGAAGGTCTTGTAGTTTCGTCTATGTTAGTTGGGGCAATATTTGGTTCAGGTGCTAGTGGACCGATGTCTGATAGATTGGGGCGTAGACGTGTTGTATTTATTATAGCAATTATTTACATAGTCGGTGCTTTAATATTAGCTTCAGCCCCTTCCATGCCTATACTAGTTCTCGGTCGTCTAGTCATTGGTTTAGCTGTAGGTGGTTCTACTGCTATCGTACCAGTTTATTTATCAGAAATGGCGCCTACTGAACAACGTGGTTCATTAAGTTCTTTAAACCAATTAATGATTACAATTGGTATTTTATCTTCATACTTAATCAACTATGCGTTCACACCAATAGAAGGTTGGAGATGGATGCTAGGACTTGCAATCATACCTTCTGTTATCTTGTTAATTGGTGTTGCATTTATGCCTGAAAGTCCAAGATGGTTACTTGAGCACAGAAGTGAAAAAGCAGCTCGTGATGTGATGAAATTAACATTTAAAGATAGTGAAATCGATAAAGAAATTGCAGATATGAAAGAAATTAATAGTATTTCGGAAAGCACATGGAATGTTTTAAAATCACCATGGTTACGACCAACGCTGATTATCGGAAGTATCTTTGCGTTACTTCAACAAATAATAGGAATTAATGCAATCATTTATTACGCACCTACTATTTTCAATAAAGCTGGTTTAGGTAATGCTACTTCCATTTTAGGCACAGTAGGAATTGGTACCGTGAACGTCTTAATTACAATTGTCGCTATTATGATTATTGATAAAATTGATCGTAAGCGTCTATTAGTAATTGGGAACATTGGTATGGTAGCTTCGCTACTAATTATGGCTGTCTTAATTTGGACAATTGGGATTCAATCATCCGCATGGATTATCGTAGCTTGTTTAACTTTATTCATTATATTCTTTGGATTTACTTGGGGGCCAGTACTTTGGGTTATGTTACCTGAATTATTCCCAATGCGTGCACGTGGTGCCGCAACTGGTGTCGCAGCGCTTGTATTATCAATTGGTAGCTTGTTAGTTGCGCAATTCTTCCCAATTTTGACGGAAGTATTATCAGTTGAACAAGTATTCTTAATCTTTGCTGCGATTGGAATTTGTGCCTTAATCTTTGTAATCAAATACTTACCAGAAACACGTGGCCGTAGTTTAGAAGAAATTGAAGCAGACTTACGTTCTAGAACAAATGCTGCAAATGCAAATATAGAAGAGACGAAATAGCAATTAGCAATGTATGAGCCTGAGTTCTCACTCAAGCTCATACATAATAAAAGACCAATAACTTAAGTTATTGACAATATAGCATTTGAGGAGGCTGAGACAATTAATTTGTCCCAGCCTCCTCAGTTATTATATTCAAAATACAAATTATAAATTTACGATTACTTATCAATATTTTAAATACATACCACAAGAATTGGGTTCTGTAGTAATAAATCCAAATTGTGCATACAACTGATCCGCAGGGTAATCAGCTATTAAACTGACATATGTTCCCGATTCAGCTTCAGTTTTTATATAATCCATAATATGAGTCATTATTTCTTTTCCATAACCATGGCCTTGGTATGCTGGATTAACTGCTATATCAATGATTTGAAACGCCGTTCCACCATCACCAATCACTCTTCCCATACCTATTAACACCTGTTGATCATAGATTGTGACATTAAAACATGCATTAGGTATACCCTTTTCAGCAGCTTCTCGGGATTTTTCGCTCAGTCCAGCTATTTTACGTAAATTTCTATAGTCTTCAACAGTTGGTGCTTCATGCTTTATCTCAACCATTTATTATTTTCTCCTAAAAATTATATTATAAATATTTCTTCATAACTACTTTATTTGATTCTTTAAAGACATCATTATGACTTGATACATAACCTTCTGCAGCTGCTTTAGGCTCAATGTAAAGCTTAGCCAAATTTGCAGCATTAGCCGCGTCACTAAAGGCGCTTGCAATGAGATGTGCTTTTGCTTCATGATATATAATATCACCACATGCATACAATCCATCAATACTCGTAGAAGTATTGCCAAAGCCTTTAATGCTGTACTCGTTAAACATGTCAACTTGAGTTGAAGAAGCCTCTAACAATGTATTTTCTCTATCAAAACCATGACTGATAATCACATCATCAAATGCTTTTACCGTTTGCTCACCTGTTTCAATGTTCTCTAATATCACTTTTTCAATTTGTGTTTGTCCTTGGTCACCTATAAGTTGATATATATGTGTATTCGGTAATTTTTCAACATTCAATTGCTCCATTTTATCTCTCATTGCTTCATATCCTTTAATATCAGCTTTTCTATAAATGAGCGTAACACTTTTAGCATAACCACTTAAATCGTTAGCCCAATCTAAAGCTGAATTACCGGCACCAGAAATTAATACATTTTTATCTTTAAATTTTTTCAAAGACTGTACTACATAATGTAAGTTAGTCAATTTATATCTTTCTGCATCTTTAATATCTAGTTGTTTAGGATTAATGATACCTCCGCCAATCGCTATAATCACTGATTTTCCTTCAAATACATTTCCTTTATCCGTTTCAACCTCAAAATGTTGTTCGGCAATTTTTCTTATATCAGTTACACGTTCTTCTAAATTCACTTCAGGATTAAAATGTAGACCTTGTCTAACTGTGTCTTGAATAACTTCAAAACACGGTTTCGGTGCTAATCCACCAATATCCCATATAATTTTTTCTGGATAGACATGCATCTTCCCCCCAAGTTTGTCTTGAATATCTATGATGCGGACGTTCATCCCTCTTAATCCTGAATAAAAACTAGCAAATAACCCTGCTGGGCCACCACCAATTATAATTACGTCATCCATAAAGCACCCTCCCAAAATTAACTTGTATCTTACATACATTATGCTATAATTGATAATCATTATCAACTAAAATATTTTATTAATCAACTTTTATATTTAGGAGATGTTCACCAATGAAAAAATTAACTTTACTCTTTATTTCTTTAATTTTATTTACTGCTGCTTGTGGTACAAATAATTCAAACCATAAAGAAAATTCAAACCTTGAGTCCACTGGGAAAACATTTAAAGATGATAACGGAAATGAAATTAAAATTCCTAAAAGCCCTAAAAATATAGTAGTTTTACACCCTACCTATGTAGGTGCTCTAGTAAAATTTGGTCATAAGCCAATCGCAATTCCAGAATTTGTAAATAAAAACAAAGTATTAAATGACTCTACAAAAGGGATTAAACGCATTGATAATACTAGTATAGAACAAGTTACGCATCAAAAACCCGATTTAATCATTACTACAACCCAAGATAAAAATATTAAAAAATTACAAAAAATTGCACCTACAGTTGCTTTTAATGCAGAAAAATCTAATTATAAAGATAATACTAAAAAGCTTGCTACTTTAGTTAATGAAGAATCGAAAGCTAAACAATGGATCAAAGAATGGGATACTCAAATGGCAAAAGATAGAAAAGAACTAGAACCAGTAATTAAAGAAAAATCTATTTCTGTCTTACAGCAAACACCAAAAGGAACAATGGCCTTTAGCGATCATCTGGGTAGAGGCACAGAAATTCTATATGATGGTTATAGAATGAAGCAGCCTAAAGCACTCGCACAAGCTACAAAAAATAAATTCGCTACACCAATTAACCCAGAAAATTTTGCAGACTATATAGGTGATTTCGCAGTTATTGCTACAAACGGCAAACAAAATGCGTCATTTGAAAATACTAATTACTGGCGTAATTTATCCGCAGTAAAAAATAAAAACATAATTAAGTTTGACGTTACTGTTACACAGTATAATGATCCTATTTCATTAGAAAAACAACGTGATATTTTCTATAAAGCTTTAATGAATATAAAATAATTTTTCATAAAGTTGATTCACAAAAAAAGTGAGGGGTGAAATCCGACTGTTGATTTCATCCCCTCTTATCATATAATTCATTAAGTTCAAAAAAATGCATTTAAATTTAAATGATAGTTCTGTTTCAAATTCACTTTAATGAGTTAATATTTAATACTCTTTTCACTAATCTCTAGGATCCTTAATAATTGCATTTCTTAATACGAAAAATAGCAGTATAAAACCTGCAGTTAAAATAGTATGACCCATACCCGCAAAGCCAGCAAACGAATCTGGAACAGTAAGCCCAATAACTTGATAAGTTCCCTTCGTAAACATCATACCTATCGTAGTCAACACACCAACGTTATAAATAATAAAGAACCAGTTAAATAAATAATAACTATCTAACTTAAATACTTTCACAACAGGCAATAAAATAAGGTGCATAAACATACCTAAGATTAACGTGTGTGTATGTACAACTACAAGTTGTGTATCTCCAGTAAAGTTATGAGCGAGTGTCAATTCACGATAATAGAATCCACTTAATAAACCTAATATTGTATAAACTAAAAAAGCATACAGTACTCTACGCATAGATAATCCTCCTTAAGGATATTATAGGATAATATTTTAAAAATTACAGTGACAATTCTACAAACTTCTTAAAAAGGATAAGGACCATTTATATTAAGGTACAGACATCAAAACGTTAAAAAAGCTACAAAGAAATTTATAATAATAAATTTCTTTGTAGCTAATCCTTTTATCATTTAGTTCGACTCGTTTCTCTCAACTTCATCAATTTTATCAACTTTGCGTTGAGAACCACCTTTCCAACTTACATTGAGATAAGCTTCTACGTTTTTCTTAGCGACTTCTATACCAATAATTTGCGCGCCCATTGTTAAAATTTGTGCATTATTACTAAGTTGAGCACGCTCTGCAGAATAATAATCATGCGCTAACGCAGCACGTATTCCTGTTAATTTATTAGCTGTTATAGCTACACCAATACCTGTACCACATATTAATATACCACGAGCATTTTTCCCTTGTTGTATGCTTTTACCAACTTCAGCTGCCACATCTGGATAGTCTGTTTCTGCACATTGATGACAACCAAAATCTTCAACTTCATGCCCTAATGCTTCAACATGTTCTTTTACCGCTTCTTTTAAATCGTATCCGTTATGGTCTGCACCAATTGCTATTTTCATGTAATTTCCTCCTTAATATTTTCCGTTAATTTTCAATAAAACTTCCAAATGTTTGTAACATTAGATAAGCAGACATCGCACCGGGATCCACATGCCCTTGAGATCTATACCCTAACCTCTTAGAACGTCCTTTATTAGAAATAATATCCTTTGTACTTTCCATTCCTATGTGTGCTTCTTTTAATGCTTTATTGTAGCCATCTATAAAAGGCATATCTTGTTCCATTGATTGTGTTAATGATTTATAAAATGGCTCTAAAGTATCTATCATTGTTTTATCACCAATTTCGGCTTTGCCTCTATCTTTAATTCCTTTACTAAATGCAATCCAAAATTGATATAAACCTGTATCATCAAGCTCTGTTTGATTTTTAATTGATACCGCTCCTTTTAGATAACCAGACGCATATAATGGACCTACTGATGAGCCCACAGCATCTAAAAAACTCTTCCCAACAGCTACACTAATTTTCGCAATATCACTTTGTGATACTAACTCATTTTGAATAGTTTCCTTTACAGCTTGGTAACCAATATCCATTGTGACACCATGGTCACCATCACCAATTTTTCTGTCTAGCTCACAAAGCTCATCTTTTTTCTGTTCAAATAACGTTGTTAACTCTAATATATAATCTTTAAATGATTGACTTGTTAATATCATATTTACACCTCCTAAACTACCTTGAAGTTCGGACAATCTACCGGATGATCTACACATGCCTTCAGTGTGTCATCTACTTTCATTAACGTCACTGAAAAACCACCCATTTCCATCGACGTAATAAAATTGCCAACAAATGTTTTATAAACGCTAATATTTTTATCTTCCAATATTTCGCTTACTTCTTTGTTAATTATATAAAGTTCCATTTGAGATGTAGCCCCTAGACCATTAACTAAGACAACCACTTCATCATCTTCATGATAAATTGATTCTTTTAAAATATTTTGCATAATCACGTTTACTGTTTCTTTAGCTGTTCTGATTGTTGTTTTTTCTATTCCTGGTTCTCCATGATGTCCTAATCCAATTTCCATTTCATTATCTTCTAAATCAAAACTTGGTTTGCCTGTTTGAGGTAAATAACATGGGCTTAAACCAATTCCCATAGAACGTGTTTGATCATTAGCAAATTGAGCAATACGTCTTACTTCTTCCAAATTATATCCAAAATCTGCTGCGGCTCCAGCAACTTTATATACAAGTAATTCACCTGCTATACCTCTACGGTCGTCAATATCTTTAGATGAAGCTACGTCGTCATTACCAATAACAGCAGCCGTTTGGATATCATCTTCTATTTCTGTCATTTCGCTAGCCATCTCAAAGTTCATTAAGTCACCAGCGTAATTACCATATATATACAACACGCCGTAACCCTGATTGATTTCTTTTGTCACAGCTTGAATTGGTATCGGTGAAGGCGAGGCAAATATATTACCAACAGCCACACCATCAGCCATACCTTTACCTACATATCCTAAAAACCCTGGTTCATGGCCAGACCCTCCACCAATCAAGACACTTACTTTGCGTTTTTCCGTTCTTTTGTTACCTATTAAAGCCCTTTTATGAAGTTCTGAACGTCTTAAATATTCAGGGTAAGCCGCTAAATAACCAGTCATTAATTCATCAATAACATGGTCTGGATTATTAACCATTTTTTTCATTTCAATGCGCTCCTTTTATTACACGAATTCTTTAGCCATTAGCTTTAAGGTACGAGAACAATTTTTAATGATTTATCTCCTTTTTTCATCAGATCAAATCCTTGTTCAAAATCTTTTAAAGGTAATTGATGTGTAACTACACCATCAGTTGGATAGTCATCTTTTTGAATCCCATCAATAACAAGTGGGTAGCAATATGGTCCCAAATGGCTTCCCATCAAATCTAATTCTTTACGGTCTGAAATAATACTCCAATCTACTGTTACTGGATCAGCAAATACAGAGAATTCTACAAAACGACCTAATTTTCTGATTGCACTTAAGCCTTGTTCAACTGATTTAGGATGACCCGTAGCTTCAATATAAGTGTCACAGCCATATCCTTCAGTCATTGACTTGATTTCTTTAACAACATCAACTTTAGCTGGATTCATTACAATATCAGCACCAAACTCCTTAGCTAACTCTAATCTTTCATCTTTCATGTCTAAGACAACTAATGTCTCAGCACCTGCTTTTTTAGCTGCACCTACCATACCTAAACCTAATGTTCCAGCACCTGAAAGTACAACAAAATCTCCTAGTTTAATGTTGGCACGTTGTACTGCATGCAAACTACAGGCGTAAGGCTCAATTAAAATTGCTTTCTCTATAGGCATATCCTCAGGTACTTTATAATTGATGGCTTCTTTTGTAAATTTCATATACTCTGCCATACCGCCGTTCACATTGTTTTGAAAGCCATATAAATCATGTTTTTCACACATCCAGTACTCTCCACGATTACAGAATCTACATTCCCAACAAGGTACGATTTGTTCAGAAATTACACGATCACCAATTTCAAATTCAGTAACATCACCCCCCTTTTCAACAATACGAGCAATAAATTCATGACCCGGAATCATTGGGGCTTTAATGTATGAGGGCTGTGTTTCATCCCCCCAAAAGCTTGGCGCACCATCATAGGCCTTAATATCACCTGCGCAGATACCACATGCTTCCACTTTTACGATAATTTCTTTTGAATTTTCTATTTTCGGAGTTTCAACTGTTTCATATTTATATTCACCAGGTGCATAAGCTACAACAGCATTCATTTGTTCTGGATAATTTTTCTTAGTCATAATTAAAATCTCCCCTTTTCTTTTTAGAAAACGTTTTCATTAACAATTATTATTTTAATATATTTTTTCATTTCTTTCAAATATTCTTTCGTTTATTTTCATTTTGATTTGTTTTAGTTTTCTTGTGCACTATTTATGTTAAAATGTATAATGATATAAAGGAGGATGTGATTCATATGAAAATGTATGCTGATGAGCGTAGAGAACATATTTATACTTATATAAAATCTCATAAACGTGCAACTGTAAAACAGCTCTCTGATTACTTAAGTGTTACAGAAGCAACTGTAAGAAGTGATTTAAGACGCCTTGAAAGTGAAAATAAATTAATACGTACACACGGTGGTGCAAAAATAACTGATAATCTGGGTTCTAAGTTAAATTTTTCTTATCGCTTAACTCAAAAACATTCAGAAAAATATAAAATTAGTAAACATGCTTTAAAAAAAATACAACCTCAACAATGTATTATGATTGATGCAAGTTCTACAACTTATGAATTAGCCAAATTATTAACGGAAACAACAATGGAACTAACTATTATCACCAACGGGTTAGAAAATGCAGTATTATTAAAAGAGAATCCACACTTAACAGTTCTTGTAGTTGGAGGTTTTGTTTCACAAGATTCAAATGCGATTACAGGTAATATCGACTCACAAATACTAGAAATGTATCACATAGATTATTTCTTTTTATCTGCGAACGGCTTTACACTTGAAAATGGCTTAACTGATTTTTCTTTACCTGAAGTTCAATTAAAAAAACAAATGGTAAAGGAAAGTGAAAATGTCATTGCACTTATTGATAAAAGTAAATTCGATATATCCTCTACACTTTCATTTGCAAAAATCAGTGACATTACAGAAGTCATAACTGATGAAACACCATCAAATAAATGGAAAAAAAACGTACCATTCTCGTTAACAGTAGCTCCATGAAAAAATAAAAACAAAAAAGGAACAACGATAGACTTTAATGTTCTAAGTATAAATTACTTTTAGATAAAGTCATCATTGTTCCTTTTATTTTGAATATCAATTATATACCACCACTCCAGCCAATTGCAGTAAATACATAAAGTATCACACCACCAACAATCATCCATATGATAAATAACGGTGCCATAAATTTAAACCATGATCCGAAATTAGCCTTAGCTATAGCTATAGCCCCAATTGTAGCACCTAATGTCGGAGTGATAAGATTACCTAATCCACCACCAAAGGATAATGAAGTTAATAATATTTGATCATTAACTCCTAATGCTGTTGTAACAGGCTGTAATATAGGCACCATCACACTCATCAACCCAGAACCAGAAGGCACTAAGAAATTAAATATTGTAGCTACAAAAAACACTAAAACCGAAACTACACCTGATGAAGCACCATCAAGTTGCGTCGTCAATCCATGCACTATAGTACTTAATATTTGTCCTTTTTCTAATATCACGCTAATGGTATTTGCCATAATGATTGCAAATGCAACTACAAGCATCGGTTTTGCACCTTCTAAAAATCCATCCACCATTTCAGATGGTCGTTTCCCCTTAACAATATAGGCCAACACAAAACTTAAACCAAATACTGTAATAAAAACACCATTACCATATCGTTCAGTCCACTTTAGCAAACCATTTCCTAACGCTAAAATGATTGGTGTAACAATAACTAAACTAACGACAATGTAATCTCTCCAACTTACCTTTCTATCTTCCAAATCCATTGCTTCATTTGATGAATAATCGTTTTGTTGTTGCCAAACTTTTGTAGTCATCATACTATTATCTGGATTTTTAATTACTCTTCGCGCATACCAAATTACATACAATAAGGTCACAATTAAAAATATAAGATACATAATAGCCCTGCCACCGTAGCCTGAATAAAGTGAGACATCGGGATATACAATTTGTCCGATTTTAGCCATTCCAGAAGGTGATACAGAAAATGCCATATATAAAGGTAAGAATGTAATCGCCAAAGCCATAATAGGATCTAACTTTAAACGTCTTACTAAAATGACGCCCAAGGTTACAAACACAATCATTTGATCTCCACCGATAAAGAATCCTATAAAAGCCATTAATGAGAATAAACCTATTATTAATGGTAATGCACCTACATGTTCAAATCTATAAATCATGAAATTGGTTATTTTCGTAACTGAATTTAACTGCAGGATGCCTCCCATTGCACCACCTATAAATAATAGCAAAGTCACTGTTTGAGCAGATTGGGTACCTCCATTTAGAATCAGAGTTATTGCATAAAATGGATTCACAGGATGTTGAGCAATTGCGTGGTAAGTCCCTTGTATCATCGATCCATCTTTGTCAGTATTAAACGTCCCAGCAGGAATGATATATGTCAAAAAACAAGCAAACATCATCATTAGTAACATCATTAATAACACATGTGGTAACTCTAATTTCCTTTTTGTTTTTATAGAAGTTTGGTTAGCTGTTTGATTAACAGTATTTTGATAAGATGTTGTACTAGATTCTGACATAGTCGTTCACTCCTTTTAATAAAAAATAGACACAACTTTTATAATTTAGATGTGTCCATCAATTTCAATATTTTCAAAGCTTTAATTTGTAACACGGGATTGTGTGTATCTATTTTCTTTAAAAGGAAGGCCAAGATGATCTCTTAATGTTTCACCATGAAATGTTTTATCATAATAACCCTTCTCTTCTAGAATAGGTAATACATTTTCTAAGAATTCATCATAAACCGCCCCGTATATATGAGGCCCAAAAATAAAACCATCTGCTGCGCCGTCTTCTACCCATTCAATGATTATATCTGCTACAGTTTCGTATGTTCCCATAAATGGAGAGCGTCTAACTGTCTCTTCTAGCGCAACTTCTCTTAACGTCGATTGGTTTGCTTTTGCGCGATTAGCAATTGCATCTGCAGTAGCTCGGAAACTATTTTGACCAACTTCTCCTAAATCTGGAAAAGGCGCATCTAAATCATATTGACTAAAATCATGATGATCATAATAACGACCTAAATAATCTAATGCTTCATCAATATTTGCTAAAGTCTTAATATTTTCAAAGCGTGCTTCTGCTTCACTTTCTGTCTTAGCTATGACTGGTGCTAATATAGGATAAACTCTTACTTCATCGGGGTTACGTCCATATGCCTTAGCTTGATCTTTAATACTTTCATAATTCCGTTGTGCACTTTCTTTTGATTCTCCTAATGTGAAAACTGCATCTGCATA
Organism: Staphylococcus sp. mip270_02; assembly: GCF_054031535.1. Lineage (NCBI taxonomy): Bacteria > Bacillati > Bacillota > Bacilli > Caryophanales > Staphylococcaceae > Staphylococcus > Staphylococcus sp. mip270_02. The sequence goes on along the minus strand of NZ_CM132934.1, from coordinate 1,014,065 downwards.
TTTGGCTGCATAGTCTTGTCCTTTAGGTGAAGCGCCTGCCTGAAAAATGACTGGTTGACCTTGTTCAGAGCGACTTGCATTTAATGGTCCTTTTACTTGGAAATATTCACCTTTATAATCTAGTGTGTGCATTTTGTTTTTATCTAAATATTCGCCTTTTTCATTATCAAATTTAAACGCATCATCTTCATATGAATCCCATAATCCTTGTACCACTTGAATATGTTCTTCAGCGATATCATATCTCGTATCATGCTCCGGATGTTCACCTTTACTATAGTTATCTGCACTACCCTCAAGTGGTGATGTAACAACGTTCCATCCTGCGCGTCCGTGACTGATATTATCAATCGTTGCTAACTGTCTCGCAACGGTAAAAGGTTCACTATATGAAGTTGAAATTGTACCAACTAAACCAATTTTTTGAGTAATAGACGCAAGTGCAGCAAGTAGCGTTAAAGGTTCGTGTCTGTCTAAGAAATGAGGGATAGACTTCTCATGAATATATAGACCATCTGCTACAAAAACAAAACTAAAACCTGCTCGCTCTGCTCTCTTAGCAATGTCTAGTTGGTATTCAAAGTTAGTACTGGCATCGCTAGGAACTTCATTAGATTTCCAAGCATGCATATGACTACCTGGACCATTTAACATAATTCCAAAATCTATTTTTTTCTGACTCATAATACCCCTTCTTTCTGGTTAGCAATTGTGTATAATGGAGCAAGTTTCTCCACCGTTTTCACTCTTAATTTGTGATTCTGTATTGGCATATGCAACATAAACTCATCGATGAGTCCTTCGTTGTTTAACTGAGATAATTGATGTCTAACTTCAGCAGCTGAGCCTTCTAAAACGTCTATTTGCTTTTCCTCAACTTCAAAATGTTCTGCACTTTGTTTACTAAATGCTTCTAGTTGCTCCTTAGTATTTACAGTAATTTTTCTACCATCCTTAAAATGCAAAGCATAATTTGTACGACCATCTTTAACTAATTCTTTATCATTTTCATTTTCTGTTACTACTGCTGCTACAGCAACAATAAAACGCCCTTTTGGATATTGCTGTTTATAAGATTTCACTGCACTTATTAACATATCAACATTAGAATTAATAAAGAAAGCATATACAAAACCAACATTTTCATTTGCTGCAAATTGTGCCGAACGGTCACTGCCCCCTAATAAAAAGAGCTCTGGCTTAGGAACTTCATTATCTCTTATAGAAGTTTGTAATTGATTATATGCATCATCTTCTTTAAAATTTCGATTATTTAAATTGTTTAACAGTTGGAATTTATCATTGAATGTAACTTGTGGCGATTTGAATTCTGATTGCAGAGCCTGTGTTGCTAATGGAAATCCACCAGGTGCTTTACCAACCCCTAAATCAACTCTACCTGGTGCAAGGTGACTAATAAAATGGAATTGTTCTATTACTTTAAAAGGACTATAGTGCTGTAACATTACTCCTCCTGAACCAATACGTATTTCGTTAGTCTTGTTGAGTAGATGTGTCACTAATATTTCTGGGCTTGTACCCGCAACTTCTGGAATATTATGATGCTCTGCAACAAAATATCTCGTATATTTTAATTTATCTGCTAGTTGTGCTAATTCAACAGTTCGTTGTATACCCTCATTTACAGTTTCATTAATATCAATTGGACTTTGATCTAGAATGCTCATAGATGTCATATATAATCCCCCCAAATCAATTTTCTGAATATTAGATTACTAGTAATACTATGCTCCTCATACAACTTTGTCAAGTATTCTTATCGTTTTAGTAAGGATTAAATAAAGCTAGATTTATTAGAGTCATTTAACATAAGAACTTTAAAAACAGCATAAAAAAAGAGAAGTGGAGTATTATATTATCTCAACTTCTCTTTTGATATTACTAGATTTAATTTTAAATTAGTCACTAGTTATTTATAATGCTGTATATCCCCCATCAATTGTGACAACACTACCAGTAACAAATGATGAAGCATCAGAAGCTAAATATAGTGCTGCACCTTGTAATTCTTCAGGTACACCAGGACGACCTAATGGTGTAAAATTCATCCATGTATCAATCATTTCTCCACCTTGAGCAAAATAATCTCTAGTTAATTCTGTTTCCATATAACCTGGAGCAATAGTATTTACACGTATACCATGTTCTGCCCATTCACTTGCTAAGCTTTTAGTAAACATAATTACCGCACCTTTAGAAGTATTATATGCCGCCTGTGGTTGTGGCGTATTTACAATGATACCTGACATTGAAGAAGTGTTCACAATAGTACCTTTTTGCTGTTTGATCATCACTTTACCTACAGCTTGTGAAACTAAAACCATGCTGTTGATATTGACATCCATATTTTTAACCCAACGATCGTAAGGCATATCTTCAAATTTAACATGTTCGTTGATTCCAGCATTGTTGAATAGAATGTCTATGTGCCCAAACTTATCCATTACATCTGAAACCATTTGCTCAACATCCGACACGTTTGTTACATCTACTTTACATGCCAAGGCTTGATTTCCTGTTTCAGTTTCAAATTCGTTTGCTGTTTCTTTTGCTAAATCTAAATTAATATCAGCAATAACTAAGTTTGCACCTGCTTCAGCTAAACCTTTCCCCATTGCTTTTCCTAGTCCTGAGGCACCTCCTGTCACAATTGCGACTTGACCATCCAGTTTGAATTTGTCTAAAACACTCATATTATGTAACCTCCATTTATTTCGTTTATTAATTGTAATTGTAAAATAAATTAATATTCAAAGATAGTGGAAACGCTTACTGATTTTATTCTCTACATTTAATTATCTAGATAATTTCCACATATTCACTTAGAAAAATTCAATTATTAGATAGTATGCTATAACTTTGACAGCTACTTTAGTGTTGATATTAAAGTAATTTGGTAATATCCAACCATTCTTAACTTAATAAATCTATAACTAGAATCAACGATATCTTTTTTAATAATTTATATAAAAAAGACGAGACAGAAATCAAAATTTAAAATTTGATTTTTGTCTCGCCTAGCGTAGTTATTTTACATGCTAATTTTTACGATTAAATAATATTTAGTAAGACCAACCTAATGGATTTTCCACATGTTCTTCTAATTCTATTTCATCGATATCAACCATTGATTCTGAAATATTTCTAGAATGATAACCGATTCGTTCTAATATTGCAATCATATCCAGATATAATAAGCCACCTTCTGGTGAACACTCACCTGAACTTAAACGTTTAATATGTTTTTTCCTTAAATCATGTTCAAGTTTGTATGAATCATTACTTATTTTAACAATTTCATCACGCTTAACTCGATCATAAACGTTGAACATTTCAACTGTCTTTTCAAATGACATGTTAACATGATTGTAAAGCTTTTCAATACTTTGTTCAGCTTTATCAGATATTTTGATAGGATTTGTATCTTTTTTCTTCAAATCTAATAAATAGGCTTCTGATAAACCAGCCACTTTCAACATCGTGCGATTAACATCGAATAATACTGACATCCTTTCTGCATCATCTTGTGACAACTTCTTCTCAGATATTTTAGTAAGATACTGTCTGACATTATCATACATGTTGTCAATTGCTGCATGTTTCTGAATAATATCTTTTTCAGTTTTTTCGTCGTAGTGATTGACTTTTTGCAACATGGATAACGTCATTCTACCAATGTTTTGAATTTCATCTTGAGCTTCTTGTAGAGCAATATTAGGTGCTCTATTAATTAAGTTCTTATCAAGATGTCTTGGTTTGTATTTTTCATTAATATCTTCACCTGGTATTATTTTCGTAACTATCCAAGCTAGTACAAAAATAAATGGTAATTGAATTAAAGTATTTGTTACGTTAAATGTACCGTGTGCAAATGCAATAACCATTTCTGGTTTTAAATTCATTGCGCCTTGCATCCACTCAATAACTAATTGATACAACGGTAAGATGAGCAAGAATATTGCTGCACCTATCACGTTAAACATAACATGAACTGCTGCAACACGTTTTGATGCAAGAGAACCTGCTAAACTTGCTAAAACAGCAGTAATCGTTGTACCGATATTATCACCTAATAGTACTGGCAGTGCACCATGCAAGCTAATTAAATCATTAGCAAAGAACCCTTGTAATATACCAATTGTTGCACTTGAGCTTTGGATGATAACTGTTAAGAATGTACCAGCTATAACACCATATATTGGATTTGATGACATATCTAACATGATTTGTTTAAACCCATCTAAATTAGCGAGTGGCTTCACTGCACCACTCATTAACTCTAAGCCATAAAAAAGAGAACCAAAACCAAATAAAATCATACCTATATTTTTTACTTTTCTTTTCTGGATAAAGAAAATCAAAAATGCGCCAATAGCTAGGATGGGTAGTGAATAAGCACCGATATCAATACCTATTATAAATGCTGTAACCGTGGTACCTATATTCGCTCCCATAACAACTCCAATTGCTTGTCGCATTGTCATAAATCCTGCACTTACAAGACCAATCGTAATGACAGTAGTCCCTGAACTACTTTGAATTAAAATCGTAACAATCATACCTGCCAAAACACCCATGATTGGATTACTAGTAAATTTATTTAATATACTTCTCAGTCGATCGCCAGCAGTTGCTTGTAAGCCATCGCCCATCTGTTTAATTCCGTATAAAAATATACCTAAACCACCGATAAAAGTGAAAATTATCTCCATTACAGAAGAATCCATCGTCACACCTCTTTAAATTATTTGTAAACTATGTGAATTATAACTTATTTTTGTTAAGCAAATGTTAATTCTTTATTAAAATTATAGATAATGTGCTAAACAATTATGCAATCATATTTCAAACAGTTTTCAACATTCATTTAAACAGTGTAATGACAGTGTTTAATAAAAACAATGGGTAGTACATTTGATACAAATTAATTTTGTATATTTTATGAAATATGATTTTGAATTAAGTTACTATTGAAATGTTTATATAAAAAGGGTTAGAAATCAAATAATCAATTTGATTTCTAACCCTGCTAACAAAATTGTTCATTTTAAATCAATATAATAATTAGTGTTGCATTTGATACATTTATGACGGAACTTCTGTACGTTTCCCACTATGTTTTCTAATTATTGCAGCGCTTATTGAAGAAACAACTCCAAAAATAATAAAACCGATAAACATCCACATGGTAGCATTCATTTCTAGTGGTTGATCCATATAAAGTAATGCTCTCAAATATTCACCATAGTGAGTGAATGGATTCCTACTCACAACATAATCTTGATAAAATTGCGGCAGCATTTGTTTAGGGAACATTACAAGTTGCATGCTAAAGAACATTGCTATAAAGAATATTGGAATAGACTTCATACCTAACCAAGTCATAACACCTAAAATAAGACCAATAAAGCCTAGTAATGCAATAGAAACAAAAAGACCTATTTTATTAATATCAGGGAAATCAAATCCTTGAACACTAGACATAAAATATACATAACCAAATCCACCTACAAAGGCAGTAACAACTGCAATTGCAAGTTGACCTAACGACGCAATAATGCGGTGCGAAATTATAATATTATCTGAAGTTCTAAATGCAAAGAACAGCAAAATAGATGCCACAATCGAACTAATCCACACTGGCATAAACATCAAGAATGATGCATTACCATTACCTTGATGGTCTTTAACTTTATGAATCTTTTGATCTGATACTTTCACAGGATTTGTAAGTCCTTGAATATCACTAGGGTTAACTTTAACATCCTGTTTTTCTAGAGTATCTAAACCTTGTTGTGTTATTTGTTTATTTAAATTATCACCGATACCTTTTAATACATTTGAAGAAATTTGTGATGCTTGCATATTCGCACCACTATTAATCAATGTTTTAAATTCTGCTTGGTTGACTGTTATGTCTTGTGAAGCACCAGATTTATCCATTTGACTTTGCATTTTTTTAGCCTGTTCTGGCGGTATTTCACCTGATTGTATTTTCTCTTGTATTTCTTGCTTTTTACTATCCATTACTATTTTTTGAGTTTTACTCATCGCATGTTTTGAAAAATCTTTCTCAAAAATAGCTGCACCAAAATATTTTTGGTCATCTAATCCTTTTCGAGCATCTTTTTCATTATCTACTTCAACCCATTTTATAGTATCAGAATCACTATTTAATAGTTTATCTTCTAACTTTTTACCAATGTTAATGTCATTATTTTGAATAGATGTTCCTTCATCTTGATTAACAATAGCAATTGGTAAAGCTTTTGGTTTAGGATTGTAAGCTGGATAAAATGCTATTGAAAATATTGCCAATATGATTAAAATTGCTATTGGCGCTATCCAAAGTAATTTATTTTTAAATATATTCATATTAATTACCTCCTTTTTGAACATTGTGTTGATTAATCACTACTTTGTTTATTATAATGAGCATAATTCAATAAGCAATATTCAATAAACTTCATTTTGTTTGTTTATCAACAAATAAACATGGTTTGTCTATTAAAGTTTAAGGAGATGAGTAAAATGATAGAAGATCGTCGCGTCAGAAAAACTAAAAATGCAATCAAACAAGCTTTTATAAAATTATTAGCAGAAAAAGAACTAGAGCGAATAACGATACAAGATATAACATCCTTAGCAGATATTAACCGAGGTACTTTCTATTTACACTACGAAGATAAATATATTTTACTTTCAGACCTAGAAGATGAAATTCTCGTTGGTTTAGCAGATGAAATAGGTACTTATAAGTTGGTTATGCAAGATTCAAATTTAGAAGACTTCGCTAAAATATTTTCGGAAAAAATTCTTAAAAATATCATTCTCCATATCCAAAAAGATATCGATTTTTACTTAGTTATTTTTAAGTTAGATAGAAAAAGCCATCTTGAAGATAAGATTTCAGAACTTATGTACTCTAATATGACAAAAAACCTTAACAACAAACAAAAAATTTCAGGCATACCAATAGATTATTTTCATAGTTATGTTTCAGGTGCTACGATTTCTTTTATCAAACATTGGGTACAAGATAATAATAGAATGGAACCCGATATTGTTGCTGATCACTTATTCAAAATTATATTTAACGGACCATTACGTCTAATGGCAAAAGAACAATATCAATAACACTTCTGAAGAAAGGACCTCATTTTATCATGATAACTGCATATAAACATTCACAAACTGATAAAATAATCGAATCTAAACTAGATCAAACAGCTTCATGGGTTAATGTTGTTGATCCCAACTGGGAGGAAATCGAAATGCTTATAGATCGCTATGACATTCCTGAAGATTTCATACGAGACCCATTAGATAGAGAAGAGAGTGCGCGTGTTGAATACGACGAAGATTCGCATTATTCATTAATTATATTAGACTTACCTATTATAAATGACACTAATTCAAAAGTATTGTCATTTATTACTATTCCTTTAGGAATTATTATTGGAAATAAAAAAATCATTACTATTTGTAATGTTGAAAATGAATTCTTAGAAAACTTTGCACGTCAGAACATAAACCTACGCTTTCATAGTCGTTTTGCATTAAATATATTGTTAACAATTACAAATCATTACAATAGAAATTTGAGATTACTGAATAAAACACGTGTGCGTATTGAACGTGACTTAAAGAATAACGTCACAAATAAACAACTTTATAATTTAATGGAAGTAGAAAAAAGTTTAGTTTATTTTTTAGCTGCACTTAAAGGTAATGAAGGCATAGTAAAGAAATTATTCCGTCTACCAGCTATGAAACGCTTTGATGAAGATGAAGACATTTTAGAGGACTTGTTAATCGAAAATAATCAAGCTTTAGAAACGACGAGACTTTATACAGATATATTAGAAAGTATCACTACTTCATACGCATCATTACTATCAAATGAGATGAATAATACGATGAAAACATTAACGCTTTTCACTGTATTTTTAACATTGCCAACTTTAGTATTTAGCTTTTTTGGCATGAATGTTCCCTTACCTATTGATGACCATAGTTATATTTCATGGCTCATTGTGATTGGCATTTCTCTCATTATCGTGACCATCGTAGGCGCGTTTTTATGGCGCAAACAAAAATTGTGAATTAGATTATAAACGCTTATTAAATCATACAAAATCTTTATAAAACTTTATAACGTTCATACAATGGTGAGAATAGTCTTTGTATAAATAATATTTTCATTAAAATAACTGTCCTATAGACACCTTGCTATTAATAAGACAATTTTTGACTTCGACAAATTCATATACAAAATTTAAATCTAATATCACATCAACTTTACGTAATAAATAATTGTTAAGCACTAATTTAGAAATAGAAATCATTTCATATTGGTCTCTTTTATCAATTGATCTATGCAACATAATAAACACCATCACTGTTTAATTTATATATAATCTTTTTAGTGTAATATCGGCAGTGATTTAGACCGACTCCTGTGGTAGAACTCTAGTCGAAGATTATAGGCTAAGGCAGTGACCGCGGGAAGCATACAAAAAAACTGTCAACAAAGTTGGAGAATTTGTCGACAGTCTGAGACTAATCCGTATGAAGACGGATTAGTCTTTTATTTTGATAATGTAATTTTTGTACTACTTTAAATCTTAATATACCTTTATACTACTATGCTTCAATATTTCTATATTTCTTGCTATATGACAAAGCGTATGTTATGCAAAATGCTACGATAAATGCAATGATCATTGCTATACCGTAATGTAACCAACCATTGTTTTGGCCGCTAATAGATATAAATCCTGGTATACCTGCAGTGCCTAATGCAATAGCTTTAACTTTAAAGAATGCTATATAGGCAGAACCGATACCTGAACCTATAATTGCCCCAATAAACGGATATCTTAACTTCAAGTTCACACCAAACATTGCTGGTTCTGTAATACCTAGTAGAGCAGATACGCCCGCAGCGGATGCTACACCTTTTAATTTTTTATTTTCTTTTATAATAAAGAATGCTGCAAGGGCAGCCGCTCCTTGTGCAATATTAGACATTGTTGCAATAGGGAATATAAATGAACCGCCTGTTGATGAACTGTCAGCGATAAGTTGAGTTTCAATAGCAATAAAACTATGATGCATACCTGTGATAACAATCGGCGCATATAACAAACCAAATATAAGACCGCCGATAGCACCACCAAATTCATATAGCCACGTTAAACCGTCTGATAACCAATATCCTAAAGTACGTGTTAATGGACCAACAAATGAAAATGTTATAAAACCTGTTGATAATATTGCTAATAAAGGTGTTAATAAATTGTCTAATACTGTAGGTATAACTTTCCTTAGTCCTTTTTCAATTGTTGCAAGAATATATGTAGCTACTAGCATTGGTAATACTTGACCTTGATATCCTACTTGATTAATTTCGAGTCCAAATAAGTTCCAATGAGGAATCTCTTTTCCCGCTTCTAATGCTTTCGGATAATCATAAGCACTCATCAATTCTGGATGAACCAATATCATTCCAAGTGCTGCCCCGAGATATGCATTACCTCCAAATCGTTTTGCAGCACTAAAACCAATTAGTATAGGTAGTAATGTAAACGGCGCATTAGCAAAAATGTTAATCATTTCAGCTAAGCCACTAAACTGATTTTGTACTTCTATTAATGATTGATTATCATAAAAAATACCAGGTGCAGTTAATATATTATTAATACCCATGAGCAAACCACCAGCTACAATTGCTGGTATGATTGGAACAAAGATATCTGATAGCATTTTCACAAACCTTTGAAAAGGATTCATGTTTTTAGTGCCTTGCGCTTTCACATCTGACACCGAAGACGCTTCTTTACCGGTTATCTTTTCTAATTCACTAAACACTTTATTTACTGTACCAGAACCAATGATAACCTGATATTGTCCCCCAGTTGAAAATGTACCTTTTACAACATCCATATCCCCTAATGCCTTTTCATTAACCAAGTCTTCATTCTTTAATACAAGTCTCAAACGCGTTGCACAATGTGTCATTGCTTCAACATTATCCTCTCCACCAAGCGCTTGCAATATATTTTCTGCAGACTTTTTATAATTCATTATATTACCTCCTTTTTAATGGAACCGGTACCAAAACTTTATAATAATATTGTAATCGGTTCCATTAAATAACGCAATCCCATTTTTGTATATTCTTTGTGACTAAATTTAAAGTGTCAATAATTATCCAACTACCGTCATATCACTTCCTTTTATATTGAAATAATAGTATTTAATCTTGTCTATAAAATAGTCTTGTAGCATTTTTATATTTTCTTCATTTGTAGGTGCATTATCCAAATGAATTGACCAAGCTCTTGCAGGACATTCCGTATTACAAAACATTTTGTGTAGTTTTACTGTATTTCTATTTACAGGTAACTGATTTTTTTTCAATATTAAGGCTGCAATCCAATAACTAGCTTCTTCATTCTTAATAAATTGTTCATCAGACAATATTCCATTAATTTTTGATTGACAACGTTCTATACCTATATAATGCTCGTTCGCAAAAGTATTACCACAGTGCCACTCTACATATGGAGAGGGATGAAACCAATAACATGTCTGCTTATCAACATATGCACACACCCATCCTTTTTCCAATTCATTATTATCTATCCTTTGCTGTAGCCAGACAATATAATCCTCTGCACTATTATTTTCTGCATCATCATGCAACACGACACCTAATACTTCAGATTTTAATTTCGTTATTTTAGATTCTTGATTGTAAAATTTAGAATAAATGTGCTTCATTTTTCAAAACCTCCGTGACAAATAGAACAATATGAATTTTTAAGTTGATTTCTCAGAAAAAATTATCTACTAACCAAAATAAATTGTCTAAAATTTAATTTTTAACGCCGAATCTCTTTATAAGATTAAAAAATATTTATATTTAAAGGATTAAAAGTCATAACTTTTTGTAATATAATGTATTTTGAACAATATACCAATTCAAATTATTATCAGGAGTTGCCTTTACTATGAATAGTACAACTTTGTGTATCCACGAATTTCTAAACACTCATACACAACGATGTATACATCAAGTCATACTTTTATTTTCATTAAACAATAAGTTAGATGTTACCTTAAATGGCCATCAAATATCTGCTGAAAACCATATCATTATTATAAATCACAATGATTTATATCACATTTCAGATTCCGAACAAGTAGTAGAAATGTGTATACCTGTCCAACAATTCACAAAAACAATTAAAAGTTTTTTCAACTTTTACTATAACTACAAGTTATTAAATTCCAATGAATACCTTAAGTTCCAAATCTTAACGATGATTCAACAGTTGAGTCAATGCGGACCTACTGAGCCACCTATACTCAATGAAATTATAACTATAATTAATAAGGAGGCAAAAATAAAACATGACTTTACTTATGTTCCATCTATATGCACAGAAAACACCTTATTAAATGATATAACTGAGTTTATAAAAGCTCATGTTACCCAATCACTTTCCTCCAAAGATGTTTCGAGTACTTTTTATATTTCTGCGCCTTATATTTCTATATTGTTTAAGAAATATTTAGGTATTAGCTTTAAACATTATATAACTAGTCTTAAGATTGCTTTATCACTCGCTGATCTTATTCAAACGAAACACGCAATTTATCATATATCTGAACATTATGGATTCAATCATTATTCAAATTATATCCATCAATTTAAATTTTTCTTAAATATGACACCTAATGAATTTAGAAAATCAATACATGCTTCACATCAAAACAATATTGTACTAAACAATAATGATTTGGATAGATTCAAGCCCCAAATTGATTTAATAACTAAAGAAAAGCCTGTTTCATCAAATCAATTACAAATTGATACCAAGCGATTAAATTTTAAGGATTTGGCAAAACCTCCTACTATTTTTATTCATATAGATAGTTTAATGGATATTATTCAGTCTGACTTTAATTCTAAATTCAGTTTTAAAGATTTAACTGATGCCTATGTATTAATTAATAATATTAAAAATCTCTCTTTAGAAAATTTAAGTCTCACTGGTATGATTGATTTTGTTGATTCACTATTCTCTGATTATATCGGTATCGCGCTAAGAATAAAATCTATGACACAGTTTGATTTTGTCGAAAGCTTAATATTACAATTTTTAAAATTTAAACCAAAATATGCAAAATATCAGCAGAATTACAATTTCCTAATTCTCTTTGATACCTCTCATTTATCATTAAACGAAGTTAATCGATTATATATTAAAATAAAAAATCTGAACTTTAATATAAAAATGGCTATTACCATCGAAGGTGTAATTAACCAGGTTAATTCTTTAAAAAATGCTTTCACACTACTCCAAAGGTTTAACTTTGATTATCATTTTATCGATATAGAGCAAGCACAAGTTCGAAATTTATTAAATAAAAAAGGAGAGGGTTTTAATAATTCAATGAGTTATTACGATTACTTTAGTAAAGTAATCAAAGCTTCACATATTGATACATCAAAGTTTGTATACACAAAACTTACAAAGCAATGCTTCAAGTTTTACGAAGAAAGCCATCCTTTAGAAATAGCTGATTTAATGTGTCATATTCTTATCTTATTAAATAGAGGTTGCGGTGTAGGGTACGAATTAATGCGTAAAGAGAAAGCTGACGTCGCTTTGATGAACAGTCATGGCATTTATGAACCCCTAATGTATATATATCAATTCATTAGACATTTTATAGGCAAACCAGTTTCTATCCATAAAAACTTTATTATACTAAAGGAAAAAGAAGAAATTCATTTACTTTTATTCAATTCCATAAACCGTCGTACTTCACCAAAAGAAGTACTTAATCTTAGCTTAAAACAAACTATATTAAATTCAAAAGTCACATTGTTCATACAGACATTAAATCGAGAACATGGATTTATTGACTATGCATTACCACCTTCATTTAATGACATATATATTGAAAGATCATTATTACGATATATTGAACAATCCACTATACCAAAAGCAGAAATTAGACAGTTTACAGAATTTAAAAATAGCTTAGAATTTATTTTGCATCATGATGAACTAAAATATATTCGTATATTACCTTCTTAACTTTTCATATTTTAATTGCGTTAAACTTAACAAGTTTTAAAATATAGTAAAATACGTTTAGTTAAAACATGGTTTGTACTTTCGATTGCATAAATTAAATATTTTAGATATAACAGAAGAAAATAGATATAAAGGAGAATTATACTTTGAAAAGCAGTAAAGTGTTCGCAATTACTATAAGTGCATTAATGTTAATTATTGCTACTGTATTGATTATTATGATGTTGTCGAGTGGTCAAAAAGAAACTTATTATGGCTATATGAAAAATGAAACGACCGCCGATAAAATAATTAGTGAAAAAAATCATAAAATAGAAAATGATGTTAAATTACCGGCTGAATCAGGGTTTTCTCCTAAAAAAGGAGATTTCGTTAAGCTAATTAAAGCTGAAGGCGATGGCGCTTTTAGTAAAATGGAAGTTGTCGATCATGACGACATTCCTCATGGTTTAATGATGAAAATTCACGACATGGATAATAAGAAAGGCATGTAATCTTTGTACTATAACCTCAATGCAAAAACTCATACATGCACACCTCTAATAACATGATAATATATAAAAAAATGAGTTAGAGACAGAGACAAATTAATTGTCCCTGTCTCTAACTCATATATTAACAATGTATGCCTATTTATCTTTCGGCTTATAATCTTCCTTAAATTCGTTATGTTTAGCATCTTTGATATTTTTATTGGTTTCACTATCAAAACCTTGTACTAAAATACCTTTAAATGTACTAATTGGTTGCACTGTATACGTATGTTCTGAATCATCTTTAAATTTAACTTGCTTATAATATAAACCCTTTTTAGCACTATACAATGTTTTCTCGGATTCAATTTTTTCAGTTAAATTTTGTTCGTCCATATAATGATCTACTAGTTCTAAATTTTTATGCCCCTGATATGTTCTCATGCCAAAGAAAAATACAATAGCAATAATCAGTGACACCACTAATAGACCTATGATTTTAAAAAATGTTTTCATCATTAATCTCCTTTAGTTAAAACGATAACTTTCTAACTGATAAATGAGTAGTTACGCCCCTCATTAACGCTTTATTACACCTTTATTATATAATAAAACACATAATATTATTAGTATGACTTATTACAAATAATTTATAAAGTCATATAGACTTTTTGTAACAAAATCTCCTTAAATTAATTTCGAACATAAAATAATTTTTCATCTTCTAAAAGCATACTTTTTTAATTTAAAAGCACTTCTTATTACAGTACTTTTTCACTATATAGTTTCTAATTAAGTAAACGTCGATAAATATTATTTTTTTAATAGAAAGAGGTGCGCAACTGTTCCTTGACAACAACCATAGTTCATAATAAGGTTAAATTTCAAAAGGGGTGATTAAATGGAGGAAAAAGACAGCTACTTAGAAAGACAACTATGTTTTCTTTTTTATGTGTCTTCTAAAGAAATCATTAAGAAGTATACGTCTTACTTAAAAGAATTCGATTTAACATATACAGGCTATATTGTGCTACTTGCAATTAAGGTAGATGAAAAACTCAATATTAAAACGCTTGGTGAACGTGTTTATTTAGATTCAGGGACACTTACACCTTTACTTAAAAAACTTGAGAAAAAAGGCTATGTAACTAGAACACGTGAAATTGATGATGAGCGTAACCTACAGATTGCACTTACTGAAAAAGGTGCAAATGTTAAAGAACCACTCTCTAAAATATCAAAACGTGTGTTTAGCGAATTCGATATGGACATGGATGAAGCTATTAATCTAAAAGAAACATTACAACACTTCGTTAATAAACATTTTTCTAAAGATATTTAATCTGTTAGAGGTAAAGTTAAAGTTAGAAGTTCTAGTTTTCATGTTATTATTTTTGACTTTACTTTCCTCTTACTTAAATCTTTTTATTACGCCCCCACCCCATCACAATTCCACCGATGTTACTCACTCAATTAAACTAATATTCAGCTCTTTTTTTATTTTCACATGGTTTGACTTTGACTTTCTTTGACTAATATATTATACTGTATTTGTAAGATAAAAGGAGAGGTGAATAGAGATGATACAAAGCACTAACAATCTTACTAAAGATTTATTAGAAAGTTTAGTCTCAGACCATCACGATTTCAAAGTAACTGTATATCAAGCACACGATAGCTATACAGTTGAAGCTGAACTTCCTGGTTATCAAAAAGATGATATTACTATTAATTTCGAACATAAAACATTAACTATACTAGCAAAACGTTCATCTGATTTAGAACAGCAAGGTACTTATTTAATTAACGAACGCAATTCTAATAAGCAAAGTAGACAGTTTATCTTTAAACATATAGACACAAATAAAATAAAAGCATCTATGAATGACGGCATCTTAACGATAAATCTGCCAATCAAGCAAACAAAAACACAAATTTCAATCGACTAAATCTAAAAATTTAAGGAGAGAGATACAATGGCTTTTGATAAAAAAACGTATAACAATCCATTTTTTGAAGGCGACGCAACTGAGTTATTTAGAGATTTTGGACGTCAATTTTTTGAAAACTTTCCTGAAACTTCAAGCATTAAATCAGATGTAAGAGAGTTAGATCGTGCCTTCATAATCGAAGCTGAACTCCCTGGTTTTAAAAAAGAAAATATTAGTTTACAATTTGAAAATGACACTTTAACAATTGAAGGTAAGCAATCAAATAATACTAAAGAACAAGAAGAAAACGTTCGCATCCTTCATCAAGAACGGGTTTATAGCGATGTTAAACGTCAATATCCTTTTGACAATATAGATGAAACTGCTATTAAAGCATCGTTTGAAAATGGTATATTAAACGTAACACTACCTAAAAAAGACAAAGAAGAACAGTCAGCATCCAATATTCAAATAGATTAATATAGTCATTTTATTGGCTACTGATAATCTTTATAAGATAAATTTAAAAGCTGAAGTTAGATAATCCATCTAACTTCAGCTTTTTTTATAATGTCGAATTTAATTTTTCACGTTTCATAATATGAATCATGGTAACTAAAGCAATAACTCCGAATATAGCCAATAAGATAAAAGAGAAATGGCTTGTTCCAGTGACACTTGTTACATAAGCTATGACTAATGGTGGGAAGAAACCGCCTAAGCCTCCCATCATCGAAACAATACCATTAGCTGATCCAGCCTCTTTTCCAAAATAAGTTGGCACGAGCTTAAATATTAAGCCATTACCGACACCTGCGCACATACTAATAAGTAAACATCCAATTGTAAATAATAGTATATGATCTGATAAACCTAGCGTAATTGCACCTATAATCATTAATATAAAGTCGCAGATTAGTAAAGTTACAGCATTAAACTTATCTCCTAACACTCCTCCTAACGGCCTTAGGAAAGTAGCTAATGCGATAAATATCCCTGCTCTTATACCAGCATCAACTTCACTGATACCAAAATTTTGTACTAAGAAATTAGGTAAAAACAATCCAAAAGCTACAAATGAACCAAATGTAATAAAATACCAAAGTGATAAATAATATAACCTTAAATCTTTCATCAATATTTTATATTGTTTAACTAAAGGCACTTTAATTTTGGGTTCTTTACTGTCACCTAATAAAAACATAAAAATTGCAAAAAGTACTATGACGATTAAATAACCTCTAACTGTTGATTGCCAACCTATGATACCAGCAATCGGAGGCGCTAAGAATGAAGAAATGGCAGTTCCTATATTCCCCATCCCATATATACCATTTGCTAATCCTACGCGCTCTTTTGGAAAATATTTAGGTATAGATGTCACACCTACTGAAAATACAGCACCACCTACGCCAAGAAAGAAACCTGATGCCATTAACATCTTAGGTGATTGTGCATGGCTTAGAAAGTAAATCGGAAATAATAATATAATAAAACTACAAAAGAATACCCATTTCGCACCAATAATATTTGTTAAATAACCAAAAGGCACTCTTAAAATAGAACCTAATATAACAGGAATAGCTAAAATAATAGAAAGTTGGCTGCTTGTTATATGTACATCCTGAGAGATAAAAGGCATTAATGGCGCAATAATACTCCATGCCATGAACCCTACAACAAGACTTAAAGACTGCAATGTTAGTTGAAAACCACCACTTGCTTTGTTCATTCATTTCACCTTCAATTTATAAATTTTTTTTGATAAATTAGGCCAGTATTTGGATATAGTTGAAGTGCTGTATTTCTATATAACAATTATAATTATTAGCACCGGTGTGATATGAGTAAGTATAAACGTTTCTATTAGCAGAATACTGGCCACATTTTCATTATAAAATCTTTGTGAAAAATTGAACATAAGGATTATCCCTTAACAAATACAGGAATTTCCCTACTTAATTAAAGGAATTTTATATAAGCAAAATATACTTCTAAATTTAAGTTATTCACCGACTCCTCCTTGTATTTAATAAGTTCTAATCAACAAGAAAGAGCTAACCTACGCCTGAATATTTTAGGCAATTAAGTTAGCTCTTTTATATAAGTACTACTTTAAAAATCAATCAATTTTTTCTTCATGGCATATTCTACTAATTCTGGCTTTGATTTTAATTCTAATTTTTGCATGATATGTGTTTTATGTGCCTCGACTGTTTTCACAGAAACAAATAACTTCTCAGCGATATCTTTATTTCCATAACCTTTTGCTATTAAAGGTAATATCTCTATTTCACGCTTTGATAAAATTTTATAAGGATCAGTTGTGGTTTGCTTATCATCACCTGAATTATTCACGAATTCATTGACTAGCGATGTCGTCAATTTCATATCAACATATGTTTCCCCTTTAAATACTGTTCTAATTGCTAGTATCAATTGTTCATCGGGGGCATTTTTTAAAATATACCCTTTAGCACCGTTTCTTAATACGTGAAATAAATATTCTTCATCATCATACATTGTTAATATTAGTATTTTTGTATCTGGAAAACTTTCTGTAATTTTACTTGTTGCTATAAGCCCTGACTCACCAGGTGGCATACTTAAGTCCATAATTAGTACATCTGGCTTGTACTTCATCACTTTTTGATAAGCTTCCACACCATCGGCTGCAGTCCCAACGACTTCCATATCTTCTTGATAATTTAATATCATTGTAAATCCAGTACGCACAACTGCATGATCATCCGCGATAACTATTCTCAAAATTAATGTCTCCTTATTCCCTATATTGGAACTTCTAATGTAACAATTGTGCCTCGACCTATTTGAGTATCAATATTTATCTCAGCATTTACAAGTTCTGCACGCTCGTTCATACCATAAAGTCCCAAGCCAGTTCCCTTTGGCTGGTCTGTCTTTATAAATCCATTGCCTCTATCTATAATTTCTGCAATTAGTTTACCGTGACTAACTTGTACCTCAACTTCAATTGTATCAACGTTTGCATATTTTATGGCGTTAAACAAAGCTTCTTGTACTATTCTATAAACTACAGTTTCAATTTCATTATCAAACCTGCGCATCGTTAAATTAGATTGATAGATAATATTGATACCATAATTTACTTCTACCTGTTTAAAATATGTCTTAAAGGCTGCGTCTAATCCTAAGTCATCTAATGAAGATGGTCTAAGTTCTACAGATAAATTACGTATATCATCAATTAATTTAGACATCAATCCTTCTATACGCTTAGAACCGTTAACCAACTGCTCTATTTCTTGTTGATATTTTAAAAGTCTTAATTCAACATCTATATTTAGCATTTCTTGTACTACGCTGTCATGTAATTCTCTAGATATCCGTTTTCTTTCGTTTTCTTGAGCAGAAATTGTTTTTTGCATCATTTTTCGTTGATACATCTTATCATGTCTTTCTATTTGAGGTGACACATTTTGTAACGTGAACGCTTTAATTCCTTTGGATTCATCAATTGTTTGATAGGTAGCTGCAAAAGGCTCAACTGTACCACGTGTCGTTTTCATAAATACCTGAAAGCTTGTATTCCCAACATTTTCAGCTTCTAAAAAGCAATATCTACATGATTGCAATTCGAACTCATTAGTATAACCATCACAATGATTACATATGACATTTGTCATGCCTTCATAGTCATTATCCAATGAGATGATATCACTTGCTGCCTGGTTCATTGCAATCACTTGGCCACGATTATCGACAAATACAATTTTTTCACTCGTATTATTAAAGTATTGCATTAATAATGCTTCCATATCTAGCTGTTGCTTGCTTTCCATTATAATCACCTAATCTTCTTCATTAAATATACCCAATTTACTTTTAAGTGATATGTTTTTATATGTTTTGGGCAAGGGTTGTTGATTTCGCTGACCTAGTAACAAAACACCATAAACTTTCTTTTCATACCATAATGGTATTGCAACCATAGCTGTTAATAACTCACAAAGAACGATAGGATATTTATGTTGTTCGTGTGAAGATAATAATTGCGCTACATTTTCTATCACCATACGCTTACCCGTCTTCATCACATTACCTGCTAATCCTTTTCCTTTGCGTAGTACAATTAATTTATAACGATTATTTAAATTTCCAGAGGCATAGCACCATTTAATTGGCGAAATATCACTTTCTTGCTCATAAAATGCGATTGCAGCAAAATCAAATCCTTCTTCGATTCGAATTGAGTCTAATATTGATTGGTAATTAATACTTTCTCTTAACGATAATGCATTCAACTTATCGCCTCCATTCAAACTTTATGTTTACGATAAATAATATAACTACGACTTGCATATGTGAGTGGCACACTCCATACATGCACGAGTCTAGTAAACGGCCAGAATGCCATAATAATAAAACCTAAAAGTATATGAGTTTTAAAAGCTAGCGGCACCTGTAACATCAAATCGGCATCTGGAGAAAATATAAATAATTGTCTAAACCAAACTGATATTGTTTCTCTATAATCAAATGATGGTGTCGTTGCGTTAGTTACTAGAGTTGCGTAGCATCCCATAAAAACAATTGCTAATAATAAGAAATTAACAATAATATCAGATGCTGAGCTTAATCTTCTAATATTTTTTTTGGTTACACGTCGTGCGGTTAATAACAACATACCGATCAATGTTATTATACCAAAAATACTTCCAATATAAACAGCTCCAATGTGGTATAAATGATCACTTACACCTACTGCTGTTAGCCAAGAAGCAGGAATAAGCAAACCTACTATATGTCCCATTGCTACAGGTATAATCCCCAAATGAAACATCAAACTTCCCCATTTAAGTTGTTTCTTTTCTATAAATTCACTTGATTTTGCGGTCCAAGAAAATTTATCAAACTTAAATCTAGCAAGATGTCCGAGGAAAAATATAGCTATACATAAATAGGGCATAATCACCCATAAGAATTGATTAAACATGTTGTTTCACCTCATTTACAGGCTCTATACAAGCTTTTAACGTCTCTCTTAATCCTTTTATCAAGAAATAATAAGGACTGTTTTGCTCTGCCAATTGATTTGCCATCGCATACGTGCCGTCTTCAATAATCATAATGACAAATTCAATGTTCCCTTTTGCTCGTGAATCGTTTTTCCACTGAGCAATATATAAAAATTCAAGCATTAATGGCAGAAAATCAGATAGTTCATTATCTGCCATTTTCAATCCAAACATTTCGTATAATACTTTTAATTTAGCTAGTAATTGTCCTCTTTCTTTTTGAGTATCAAATTTATTATATGTCATATAGAGTGGCGCAGTTTTATTAAAATCAAATGTATCGGAATACAATTGCTTTATTTGTAATAAACTTAATTCATACATTTGTTTACGATATTGAATTAAATCTTGGTATGCAGGATGTTCCATATGAATAACTTCTTCAAAAGTTTTAGGGTGCAATGTCAGCTTTTCTGGAAATGTTAATTGCTGTGCAAAGTATCCAAGTGCCTCTTGATGTTTATTAAAATGCGCTAAATTAATCACGGAAAATCCCTCCATAAAAATTATCATTATAGATTTCTTGTCCTGATTTTCCAGAAGAAGTAGTTACAGGAACACCACATCCTTCACAATTTGAGCCAAAGTATTCTCCTCCATATCCTTCGCTACCTTGTGCGCGATATGTGTCCATATATGCTTCTTTATGTGATGTAGGTATTACAAAACGGTCCTCATGTTTAGCAATTGCCAATAATCGATACATATCTTTAGTTTGTCTTTCTGATAACCCAAGTCTTGATAATCTATCTACATCAAATGCTTTATTTGTTACCTGTGCACGCATGTAACTTCTCATCATTGCCATGCGTTGTAATGCAGATTTCACTGGTTCCGTATCACCTGCTGTGAATAAGTTAGCCAAATATTGAATTGGCAACCTCATTTCTTCGATTGCTGGAAAAATCATATTGGGATTTCTATTCGCCTTTGCTGCAGTTTGTCCTTCAAAATAACTCATAATAGGGCTGAGTGGCGGACAATACCATACCATTGGCATCGTGCGATATTCTGGATGTAAAGGAAATGCCAATTTATATTCAATAGCCAATTTATAGACTGGAGAATTCTGAGCAGCTTCTATCCATTCTAATGAGACTCCATCTTTTTGTGCTTGTTCTATAACCGCTTCATCATAAGGATTCAAAAATAAATCCAATTGTTTTTCGTATAATTCTTGTTCATTTTCAGCTGTAGCAGCTTCTTCTACTCTATCAGCATCATAAAGTAATACACCTAAATAACGCATTCTGCCCGTGCACGTTTCTGAACATACCGTTGGCATCCCTGCCTCAATACGAGGAAAACAGAATGTACATTTCTCTGCTTTATTTGTTTTCCAGTTGAAATAAACTTTTTTGTATGGACAACCTGTCATACAATATCTCCAACCACGACAATCATCCTGATCTACAAGAACAATACCATCTTCGTCACGTTTATACATTGCTCCAGATGGACATGATGCTACACAACTTGGATTCAAACAATGTTCACATAATCTAGGTAAATACATCATAAATGTTTGATCAAATTGAAATTTAATATCTTCTTCAATACGTTTAATATTGGGGTCTTCTGGTCCTGTAACATGACCACCTGCCAAATCATCTTCCCAGTTTGGCCCCCATTCTAAGTTTAATTTATCACCTGAAATCAATGAATGTGCTGTAGCTACCGGAGAGTGATTTCCAGCTTTAGCTGTTGTAAGATTTTCATAATTATATGTCCAAGGCTCATAGTAATCTTTAATCACTGGCATATTAGGATTGTAAAATATTTTCCCTAAAGCAATTTTCGATAACTTACTTCCTGATTTCAGTTCTAATTTACCTTTTTTATTTAAATACCAACCGCCCTTATATCGCTCTTGATCTTCCCATTGTTTCGGATAACCAATACCAGGCTTCGTTTCTACGTTGTTAAACCACATATATTCCGCACCAGGACGGTTAGTCCACGTACTCTTACAAGTAACACTACACGTGTGGCAACCTATACATTTATCTAAATTTAACACCATTGCAATTTGCGCTTTAATCTTCAAGCCAGTCAACCTCCTTCAGCTTTCTCACCGCTACATAAACATCTCTTTGGTTCCCTATTGGTCCATAATAGTTAAAGTGATAACTAATTTGTGCATAACCTCCAACAAGTTGTGTTGGCTTTAAATGAATACGTGTTGGGGCATTATGTGAACCGCCTCTTGTGTCTGTTATTTGTGACCCTGGTGTTTCAATATGTTTATCTTGAGCATGATACATAAACATCGTGCCTCTTGGCATTCTATGAGATACTACTGCTCTTGCTGTTACAACACCATTTCGGTTATAGATTTCTAACCAATCATTATCTTTGATATCATGTCTTTCTGCATCCTCATTGGAAAGCCATACAGTTGGACCACCTCTAAATAAAGTCAACATATGTTGGTTATCTTGATAAGTGGAGTGGATATTCCATTTACCATGTGGTGTTAAATAGCGCAAGACAAGTGTACTTTCATCTCCCGTTACCTTTTTGTCTCTCGCACCGAATACCATTGGTGGTAAAGTTGGTTTATACACAGGTAAACTTTCACCGAATTGCTGGAACACTTCATGGTCAACGTAATAACTTTGTCGTCCTGTTAATGTTCTAAATGGAACTAATCGTTCTATATTAGTAGTAAATGGTGAATAACGTTTACCATTTTTATTTGAGCCCGGGAACACAGCTGTTGGAATGACTTCTCGCGGTTGAGCAGTTATATTTAAAAATGAAATTTTTTCTGATGCGCGTTCACTTGAAATATCTTTCAACGGCATACCTGTTTGTTGTTCTAAATCTTCATAGGATTTTTGTGATAACTTACCATTTGTAGCTGAAGATAAATTTAATACAACGTCTGCAGCTCGTCTTGCAGTATCCAATCTTGGTCTATTATTTTTTATGGAACCCTCGACTTCTTCATTCCATGTTCCAACCATGCTTTTTAACTCTTCATATTGTTCTGCTACTGAGTAACTTACTCCATGAGCCCCTATTTTACTTTTTTCTAATAAAGGTCCTACTGTAACGTATTTATCAAATATTTTAGTATAATCCCTATCGACTACTGCAAAACCTGGCATTGTTTTTCCAGGTATTGCTTCGATTTCACCCTTCGTCCAATCTTTAATTATGCCATTCACATTAGATATTTCTTGTTTTGAATCGTGTGCAAGTGGTGCTGTAACGACATCTTTATAAACACCTTTAAGATGTGTTTTAGCCATTTCTGATATTTCTTTACTCAATGTTTTAAAAATATCCCAATCTGAACGTGACTCCCATAATGGATCTATTGCCGGATTAAATGGGTGTACAAATGGGTGCATATCTGTAGATGATAAATCGTGTTTTTCATACCATGTTGCAGCAGGTAAGACAATATCTGAATACAATGGTGTGGATGTCATTCTAAAATCTAGGGATACAAGTAAATCCAGTTTTCCTTCTGTATCTTCTCTCCATTGAATTTCTTCTGGTTTCACATCTTCGTTTGGTTCAGCTAATAACCCTGACTTCGCACCGAGTAAATGTTTCATAAAGTATTCTTGTCCTTTAGCAGAACTTGATATTAAGTTAGAGCGCCAAAGGAACAATGTTTTTGGATGATTTTGTTTTGAATCTGGGTCTTCAATTGCAAACTTTGTTTCTCTAGACTTTACGGACTCAATCGCACGTTTCATAATTGCTTCATTATTAAATTCTCCAGCGTCTTTCGCTTCCTCACCAAAAGATAAACTGTTTCTATCAAATTGAGGATAAGATGGTAACCAACCACATCTAGCAGCTAAGACATTGTAATCAGCAGGATGTTGATGTTTAATATTTTCTGCCAATGGAGATTTCAAACTATCGATATTTGATTCTTCATATTTCCATTGGTCTGTTGCGAAGTAAAACCAACTTGTTCCATTTTGTAAACGTGGTGGCGCTTGCCAATCTTTAGCAAAAGCAATCGTATTCCACCCTTCAATTGGGCGACATTTTTCTTGTCCAACATAGTGTGCCCATCCGCCACCGTTCACTCCTTGACAGCCGCATAATAATACTAAATTCAAAATAGAGCGATAAATCGTGTCCGAATTAAAC
Source organism: Staphylococcus sp. mip270_02 (assembly GCF_054031535.1). Lineage (NCBI taxonomy): Bacteria > Bacillati > Bacillota > Bacilli > Caryophanales > Staphylococcaceae > Staphylococcus > Staphylococcus sp. mip270_02. The sequence continues at coordinate 989,343 of NZ_CM132934.1, read as the reverse complement.
CAATGATTAATACCAGCTCCCATGATAATCATTGAACGCCCTTCGGTATCAATTGCATTTTGCGCAAACTCTCGGCCAACTTGGGTCACAACACTTTGTTTAACACCAGTAATTTTTTCTTGCCATGCAGGTGTATAATATGACGCTGGATCATCATATCCTGATGCCTCAAGTTCGTGATCAAAACGTTTCACACCATACTGACTCGTCATTAAATCAAATACAGTGGTAATATATTTCTCTTCACCATTTGCTAATTTAATCTTTTGCACAGCAATAGGACGCTCAAATATTCCATTACCTTCATTATTAAAAAATGGAAATTGTATGAGTCTTAATTCGTATTCCTCTTCAGCAAAACTCATTGCTGGATCAATTTGCTTACCTTCTTCATTTTCTAATTTCAGGTTCCATTGTTTGCCTTCTTCCCAACGCTGACCCATCGTACCATTTGGAACTGTTAATTGTTTTGCTAATTTATCGAAAATCACAGGTTTCCAGTCGCTATTTTCAGTATGCTCTCCTAGATCATGCGCACGTAGGAAACGCCCAGCTTTCAAGCCATTCTTATCTTCATCTAACATTAGGACAAATGGCATATCGGTATATTGTTTTGCGTAATTAATAAAATAGTCATTCGGTTTATTCACATAATGTTCTTGTAAAATAACATGCGTCATTGCTTGTGCGACTGCAGCGTCTGTTCCTGGATGCGGAGCTAACCAATTATCAGCAAATTTAACATTTTCTGCATAATCAGGCGCAACTGATACTACTTTTGTGCCTTTATAGCGAACTTCTGTCATAAAATGCGCATCTGGTGTTCTTGTTAATGGGACATTAGATCCCCACATCATAATATATGCTGCGTTGTACCAATCACTAGATTCTGGTACATCTGTTTGTTCACCCCATATTTGTGGAGAAGCAGGTGGTAAATCGGCATACCAGTCATAAAAGCTCAACATTTCCCCACCTAACAAACTCATAAAACGCGCGCCAGAAGCATAACTTAACATCGACATAGCTGGGATTGGTGTAAAACCAGCCAATCTATCGGGTCCATATTTCTTAATGGTATATATAATTTGAGCTGAAATGAGTTTTGACACATCTTTCCAATTTGTTCTTACTAACCCACCCTTACCTCTTGCTTGTTTATATATTTTAGCTTTTTCTTCATTTTCAACAATCGACGCCCAAGCAGCTATCGTATTATTTTGATGCGCTTCTAATGCTTCTGTCCACAACTCCCATAACTTACCACGAATATAAGGATAACGGATGCGTAAAGGACTATATTCATACCAAGAAAAAGATGCTCCTCTAGGACATCCGCGCGGTTCAAATTCAGGTAAATCCGGTCCACAACTAGGGTAATCTGTTTGCTGGTTTTCCCAAGTAATGACACCATTTTTCACAAATACCTTCCAGGAACAGGATCCTGTACAGTTCACACCATGTGTTGTTCTTACTACTTTGTCATGACTCCAACGTTCTCTATACATTTTTTCCCATTCACGGCTTTTACTTTCTAAGATTGACCAATCACCATTAAATTTTTCTGTTGGTTTAAAGAATTGCAATCCAAATTTTTTCATTTTATACATCCTCTCACATCATTCATGTATAATTTATATAGCATTCACAAATTTTGTATTTCTTTAATTCTTATAACCATTGTACATTTTTTCACAAAGTCTAAATATTAGGGATTTACCTATTTAGATAGAAGAATCCCCTAATAACTTTTCGAACATAAAAAAACTCCCATTACTCGTAATAATGATTACCATCATTACAAGTAAAGGAAGCTATTATCAAAATTTGTAAGTCATTTTTCTATTATTTATACGGCAACTGCTTGTTCTTCACGTGCCTCTACACGCATTAAATGGTCAATAATACCAGTATAAAATTCTTCAAGTTCTTGTCCTGTGCGTTTTCTATCAAGGTTATCAAGTCCTATGAAATCTACATGATCCCAATCTTTTTTAATTGGCATCACTTGCCAAACACCTTTTTCTGTAGCTTGCGTTAAATCTTGTACTTTTTTAGCGGGTTGTCCAGTTGGGCTTAATGCAGAAGTAACTGCTACGACACCATCATTTTCTTGCCAATCTTCTCTAGAATCTTTACCTATCAATTTACTTGTTAAATCCATTAGTCCAAACAAACCTCTATTAGGTCTGTGATGACCTAAACTATTTTTATGCGTTGCTTGTCCTGCAAAAGAAGTGTATACAATATTAGGGTTAACTGATGTATTTAAGTTCAAATCTTCTGCACCAAATGTTGTTAAATCTCTTGTAGCAACATCTTCAGTATTCCAAATCGGGCTATCTTTCAATCTATTTACATATTCTATATACGTTTCATTAGGTTGCTGTTCGAAGCCCCATTGTGAAAGTCCAAAATCAATTTTAGAATTTTTATTATTACCTAATTTCGCTATATCATTTAATATATTTTTGATGAAATTTTTATTTGCTAACTTATCAGAAGCCTGAGAGCCTTTATGTGGCGTTGCCAATGTTGTAATAGATGAAATCATATTATCTTTTTGCCCTTGGAATAATGGAGAAATTGTACCGCCATGTTGCTCATGATATTTAATTTCTTCTGGATTTCCAAAACGTAAAAATTGCTCAAGTAAACGAATCGTTTGTCCACCCATACTGTGACCAATTAGATGTACTTTCTGACCTGGTTTCCAATTTGGCATAACACCTTCGTATGTTTTACCGTATCTATTATGCCCGTATTTAGCAGCATGTGCTGCACCATAATCTACTTGACCACCTTTAATGTAGTGATATAACTCTACAGCACGACCATAGTTACTGCCAACTGCACTTATACTTGCTTCGTATACTTCATAACCTGCTTTTTCTAATGCTTCCTTTACTTTGTATTTCTTTCCACCCCAATAATTTGGATACAAATCTGGTTTATTACCATCCATTAATCCTAAGAAACCATGTACTAAGATAATTGGATATTTATTTACATGTACACCTTGTTCTGCTTTTTTAGCAGTTTTTAATAAAGATTCGACCTCAGCTTGTTGCACTTTAGAACGATTACGTGTTGTAGCTTGTTTATTTGCTTCGAAATCTTTTATTTTTGTTGGATCATTTTTAGACTCTTGCTTAACTTCATTTTTATTTGGATTAAAACCATTTTTTGTTTTTAAATTTTTTATCTTTTGTTCATTGCTATTTTCAGTATCCGTTTGAGTTTCTTCTTTTTCTACTTCTACTTTATTCGGGTATTCTTCTTTTTCTACTTCTGCTTTATTCGGAGCTTCTTCTTCTTTTTCTACTTCTGCTTTATTCGGGGCTTCTTCTTCTTTTTCTACTTCTGCTTTATTCGGGGCTTCTTCTTCTTTTTCTATTTCTGCTTTATTCGGGGCTTCTTCTTTTTCTACTTCTGCTTTATTTGGGGCTTCTTCTTCTTTTTCTATTTCTGCTTTATTCGGGGCTTCTTCTTCTTTTTCTACTTCTGCTTTATTTGGGGCTTCTTCTTCTTTTTCTATTTCTGCTTTATTCGAGGCTTCTTCTTCTTTTTCTACTTCTGCTTTATTCGGAGCTTCTTCTTCTTTTTCTACTTCTGCTTTATTCGGGGCTTCTTCTTCTTTTTCTACTTCTGCTTTATTCGGGGCTTCTTCTTCTTTTTCTACTTCTGCTTTATTCGGGGTTTCTTCTTCTTTTTCTACTTCTGCTTTATTCGGGGCTTCTTCTTCTTTTTCTACTTCTGCTTTATTCGGGGCTTCTTCTTCTTTTTCTACTTCTGCTTTATTCGGGGCTTCTTCTTCTTTTTCTACTTCTGCTTTATTCGGGGCTTCTTCTTCTTTTTCTACTTCTGCTATTTTATTTTCATTATCAACATCTGTTAACTGAATTTGATCAATATTTTGATTAACACTATTATTTTTTTCAATAGTTGTATTTTCTTTCTCTGTTGGCGCTTCTTGAATAGTAGGTGCCTTTTGTTTTACTAAGTCATTGTGAGATGTGGGAGATATTTCAGATGATTGCTGACTTAATTCTTCAGATGCATTACTTGATTCTAATTTAAAATTATTTTCAGAGGAGGCTTGTTTATCTTGGTTTGAATTTAAAGTATTATCTTTATCGTAGTTAATCGTTGTAATATTTTTTTCATTATTACTTTCTTGTGCATGATTCAATTCACTTGCTTCAGAAATATGTCCACTTGCTATAAAAAATGTTGCTGCTAATACTGAAACCGTTCCGACTGAATACTTTCTAATACTGAACCTTTGTACTTCTGTTTTTGTAGATTGTTTTTCATTTCTTTTCATTAAAATCACCTCATAGTATATTTTTTAAAACTACATCCCTTAAAATAAAATTGCTTACCCATTTAATAACTGTATATTTACAACTTAACACATTTTATATTGTAATAAATTAATTTAATGTAAAATTTCAATGACATTACTTTTATATTGTGTTAATATATTTAGTTTTTTTAAAATAATAAGACTTAATTTAAGGCCATTTTTATATAAATTAAAACCTTTAACCATCGCATTCAATCCGACTTATCTATCTACTATTAGTACAAATAAAAAATGACAAATTACTAACATAGTAATTTGTCATTTTTTATATCGCTCATTAAATTATGAAAGTGCAAAAAAATAGAATTGTCTAAGCTTGATAATTATCCATAAATATATGTTCATCAAATTGTAAATCTTTTTCCTGCTGTGCATAAAGTTTAAATTGAGATTTATGATAAGGCTGTTGGGAATCTATTTTAATCAAGCAATAATGTCCCGCTGCATATAATTCAAAAGCCTTTTCAATAGCTAAACTTCGCTTTCCAGCAATCAAATAATTTTTTCGTTTCGTATTATCAATGTTTCTAGACATTTCATTTGTCATATCCATGACTTTACCTATAATAATTATGCCTGGCGTCATTCCTAAATCTTGTTCTTCTACTTGTTTAATTATCGTAGTAAGTTGGCCAGAAATCATTTGTTCATTATAAGTAGACACATTATAAAAAATTGCTATAGGGAAATCTATTTTTGTTTCTTGATATATTTGTTTTACTATTTGAGCTAACCTTTTTATGCCCATATAAATAGCCAATGTGCCTCCGTGCATAAGACTGTGTAAATCAAGTGCCTCTACTTGCCCTTTACAGTGAGAAGCAGTTGTGAAAGTAATAGCTTTAGCAACATTTCTTGCAGTTAGCCCTATACCCATTTTCGCAGCCGCAGCACTAGCTGATGTAATACCTGGTACAATTTCAAAAGGGATTCCCTGTTCAGATAATGCCACGGCCTCTTCTTGTACTCTTCCAAATATTGCAGGGTCCCCACCTTTTAATCTGACTACACACGAATAACGTTGTGCCGCTAAAACGATTTGTTCATTTATTTCAGTTTGTTGTATATGCTTTTGGTAAGGTCGTTTTCCTACATCAATAATTTCAATTTCTGGTTTAGCTAATTGTAATATGAAAGGATTTACTAACCTATCGTAAAATATAATGTCTGCACTTCTTATCAATTGCTCAGCCTTTCTTGTTAAAAGTGTTGGGTCGCCTGGCCCCGCACCAACAAGATGCACTTTGCCTGATTCTACTAAATGCATATATAAACATCCTCATCGATAATTTCTACTTTATATACTTCTACACATCCTGTATCTGGTTCTTGTAAAATGCCAGTCTTTAAATCAATCTTTTGATCATGTAAGGGGCAATAGATAAAGTCACCACTCACTGTCCCTTCCGAAAGTGGCCCTTGTTTATGAGGACAAATATTATTAACTGCATGAATTTCACCATTAGCAGTTAAAAAGATACCTATTTCATGCTCTTTAACTCTTACTTTCTTTCCTATTAATGGCGTGAGTTCATCAACGCTCGCCACCTTTACTTTGTTCGTTGCTATCATACTTTCACTTCCTCCACTTCAAATATACTTTGTGCAAATTCATTATCTACAATCTGTCTCCACGGTTCACTGCGGACTGCTGCTTTAGCATCCATAATACGATCAAATAATTTTTGTTGTTTTTCTGGATCTAATAGTACTGTTTGTACATTTTCAAAGCCCAGTCTGTCTAACCAAGGCGCAGTACGCTCAGCATAATTTGCAGTTTCTCTATAATATTGCATCAATGCACCACATAATAAAATCACTTCATCTTCAGTTTCTACAGTAGTTAATTGCTGTCCAACGGTTACTTCTGTTCCACCGTTACCACCGATATATATTTGAAAACCGTTTTCCACACCAATGACACCAAAGTCCTTCACACCTGATTCTACGCAGCTTCTTGGACAACCAGACACGCCCATTTTAAACTTATGCGGTGTATCTATATACTCAAATGTTTTTTCTAACCTGATTCCTAGTTGTGTTGTATGTTGTGTACCAAATCGACAAAATGATTTTCCTACACAACTTTTAACTGAACGTGTCTTTTTACCATATGCAGAAGCAGAACGCATCTCTAAATCTTCCCAGACTTGTGGCAACAACTCTTTTCTTATACCGTATAAGCCGATACGTTGAGACCCTGTTACTTTCACTAATGGTACGTTATATTTTTTAGCTACTTCCCCTAATCTAATTAATTGATCTGCATCTGTAACACCACCACGCATTTGTGGAATTACAGAAAAAGTACCATCTTTTTGAATATTTGCATGATAACGTTCATTAGCAAATCTTGAAGCAATTTCATCTTCATGATCAAATGGATATACCATATTTAAATAGTAATTTAATGCTGGTCTACATTTAGGACATCCATCTTTATCTTTAAAGTTTAATTGATTTCTCACGTCTTCAGACGTTTTTAATTGTTTTGCTCTTATTTGCGTCACAATTTGATCACGTGTTAAATCAGTACATGCACAGATACCTGTAGGCTTAGCAGCAATGAAGTCATCACCTAATGTAAACTCTAATATTTGACCAATTTGTCCTTTACATTTACCACATGAGTTACCAGCTTTTGTCGTCTTTGTGACTTCTTCCACATTTGTTAGTCCGTTTGTTTTGATGGCTTCTACAATCGAACCTTTTGATACACCATTACAACCACAGATTGTTTCGTCGTCAGCCATATCTTCAATACTAAGTCCTGATGACTCACCACCTTTATGTAGTAGCGATACCATCGTATAATCATCAAGTAATTCTGATTTTTTCATCATGTTAAAGAAACGTGGTCCATCTTCAATGTCACCATATAATACTGAACCCACAATTACATTCTCTTTTAAAAACACTTTTTTATAATGTTTTTGTTGACTATCAAAAATTTCAATACCTCTAACATCTTTATCTTCAATAATATGTCCAGCACTATACAAATCACAACCTGAAACTTTTAATGAAGTAAATGTTGTAGAACCTTTGTAACCTTCCGTACTACGTCCTGTTAAATAATCAGCTAGAACTTTTCCTTGTTCGTATAAAGGAGCAACTAATCCATATACTTTTCCATCATGTTCTGCACACTCACCTACAGCGAAAATAGCTGAGTCATTAGTTTGCATATAATCATTTACCTGAATACCTCTATTTACCTCAAGCCCACTTTCTTTAGCAACTTCCGTAAATGGTCTTATCCCGACAGCCATAACTACTAAGTCCGCTTCCAACGTTGTCCCATCTGATAGTTCAATACCTGTCACATCTTCATCACCAAGTATGGCACTTGTACTTGCTTGTAATTTAAAGTTCATACCTTGTGCTTCTAAATCTTCTTTTAACAGTTCTCCTGCTTTTTTATCAAGTTGCATTTCCATTAACCACTCCGCTAAGTGAACAACAGTAACCTCCATGCCTTGATCCATTAATCCTCTCGCACATTCTAACCCGAGTAATCCTCCACCAATCACAATTGCGTTTTTTTTGGATTGCGCTATTTCAATCATACGTTCAGTATCTTCAATAGTACGCCAACCAATTACACTTGGTAATGTTGAACCAGTTATTGGTAATACAAATGCTTTTGAACCAGTAGCAAATATACATACATCATATTCAAATTTACATCCCGCTTTTGTTGTTACATATTTTAATGCACGATTAACTTCTACAACAGTATCACCGGTAACAAGTTGTATATGATTTTCTTTATACCAATCGTAGCTATTCATAATAGTTTCTTCCACTGTCATTTTCTTTTGTAAAATATTCGACAACATGATTCGGTTATAGTTAGGGTAGGGTTCTTTGCCAATTATTGTTATTTCATACTTTTCTGCATCCCGTTCTAATACTTCTTCTATCGTACGTAACCCTGCCATACCATTACCGATCATTACTAATTTTTTCTTAGTCATGTTTATCCTCCTTATAAGCCTCTGTTAAATAAGTTTGTATTGCTTGTGATATTTGCTTCACTTTTACACAATCATTTCCATTTGATCTCAAACAAATTTTTATATCTTCAAATTCTATCTCCAACATATTAAAGAAATCGGACTGTCTCTGATCACTTGCATGATTAACAAGTTGGTGCTCCTTTGCATCTATTTTTATTTGGTCATTAACCTTTGAATCATCAGTAGCAGCTATAATCAAAGATGCATTTTTAATATCATTTTTGTCATAACATTTTGTTAATAGCTTTACTTTAGGATGTTCAATCTCAAAAAATTGAGGTAAAAATTTTTTACTAATAATCATTACTGAACAAGCATCTTCTTTTAATATTTGCATTAGTTTTCTATATGCAATCTTGCCTCCACCTATAATGACAATTTGTTTATTGGTTACGTTAAGTTGAATAGGATACATTTGCTAATTCCTCAATTTCTTGTATTCTGTCTTCTATTATTGCTAAAAGCTCATTATTAAAATTAATCACATCGCTATAATAAACACGCGACGCTATATTTAATTGGCTAATTTCTTTTTTTATTTTATTTACTAAAAAGCCGTTATAAAGAAAAACGGGCACAATCAATATACTTTCACCTTTATTTAAATACTGTTCTAAGTGCAATTGATAGCTATAGTCGCCATACACTGTCATCATCTGTATTGGTGTATTAAAGCCATTACAATCGTTCATTAATTTTTTTAACGCGTAATCTGGTTCTTTATAATAAGAACTTCCATGTGCAATCAAAATAATTCTGTTTACATGACCTGCTGATACTAAAGTATTAGCAATCCGCCTGTTAATAATGTTCGGCAGTTCTCTATGTGTGCCCAATGGTTGTGCAATATTGCTTCTAATATGAGGATGGTCGCTTTTCAAGGATTTCAAAACTGATGGTATATCATGTAAATAATGTTTTGCCGGAAACAACAACAGAGGAATGATATTAAATTCAAAATATCCTTGTCGTATTAAATTGCTCATGACAACTTTCAAATTGCGCGTTTCACACTCTAAAAATGCAATATATACATGTCTGTGTTTTGACATCATCAATTGTTTTACAAATTCATAAATTATGTTGTTTTGTTTACCTTTTCGCATGCCATGTATTACTAAAATATTTTCAGCCATTCCCTCACCACCCATCTTATACTTGCATTGTAATACAAATCTACGAACGAATGTGAATATATTCACATTTATATATAAAAATAGGGAATCCCCTTATACCTAAGATAAAAGGATTCCCTGACATATATTCTTATTAATTAATGAAAAGGTGGCATACCTAAAACTTCTTCATCAAATCTTTCAGGTATTAACACTTTACGCATGATTACTCCTAAATCACCATCATCGCTTTCATGCTCCGCGTATACTTCATAACCACGTTTTTTATAAATATCTAATAACCATGGATGTTTACGTGCAGAGGTACCTAAAGTTACTGCAGGTGCTTTAAGTGTATCTCGTAAGAATGTTTCTTCGACATAATTTAAAAGTTTACTACCATAACCTTTCCCATCATAAGAGGGTTTTGTAGCAAACCACCAAACGAATGGATAATGAGAAATACGACGTTTACCTTCCCAAGGATAACGAACCGTAATTGTTGAAATAATTTCCGACTTATTTTCCAATACAAATGTCGTACTTGTAATGATATTTTTTTTGACCAAATCTACATTGGCATTAACAGATGGCCAATCAATACCTAACTCTCTTAACGGTGTAAATGCTTCATACATTAGCTCTTGTATTACTTCCGCATCGGATTCTACCGCAACTCTTATATTATAATCAGACATGTCGTCACTCCTATCTATTGTTCGCACATTTATCCACTAAAATATTCCTATAATAATAAACAATTTTGCAATCATATCAATACAATATGGCTTCTTAATAATTGAGTCAATCGATACGTTTTATAAACTTAAATTAAATAAAAAGCAGTGAGACAATCATCTATTCCTAATGAATAAACTTTCGTTACCTCACTGCTCGAGAGATGCTCAGTATTTAAATAACTTAATTTGCTTGCTAAGATTCAACATAAACTTTGAAATATCATAATTAAAATCACAACTAGTATTTTTGTTAAAGATAAATTAATTGCTCAAACTATCTCTTCTACCATTTAAATATGCATATACAAGCCCAACAAAAATACCACCACCAATATAGTTACCAATAAATGCGAACACAATATTTTTCAATACGTGTAACCACGCCACGGCGTCAAAATCATAAAAAACCATACCTGAGTACAATCCAGCATTAAATACAACATGTTCATAGCCCATAAATACAAAAACAACTACCCCACAAGCAATAAAGAATGCTCTAGATAAACCATCCTTAAATTGAATTGATACGTAAATACCAATATTAATAAAGAAATTACAAAAAATAGCTTTCGCTAAAATAGCGTACCACGTCGCATCAACTGTTTTTCCATTAACCATTTCAGTTAAACTGTGAACCATTTCTGTTGTCATAATAGGTGTGAATTTCATTAATCCAAATAGTATAAAACCACCTATAATGTTAAAGAAGAAACAGACAAGCATAATTCCAAATGCTTTATTCATCCCAATAATTTTATAATACCAACCGACAGTTAAATACATAAAATTACTCGTTAATAATTCAGAATGTGTTAATACAATTAAGACTAATGCTAAACTAAAAGAAATTGCCCCCATTAAATTAACTAAACCTTCATTTGTTCCAGCAAACTGCGTCTTGATAGCTAGCATAAATACTGTAACAATAGCTAACAAAAATCCTGACATAACAGATTTAAGTGCATAACGCCCTGGTGTCTGGTTAAACATAACTTCTTTCATTTGTACTTGGTTGTTTATGTTTTCAATAGTTTCATTCGACATATATGTATCTTTTATAGACTTGTTATTATCTATCATTGACATTTAAGCACCTCTTGTAATTCATTTTTTAACACTTTTCTATACTAATAACCATATTATATTGGTTTCACTTAGTATTTAATAGTGTATTCAGCAATTTTTTATAAATTTAATTTATTGTGATTTTGCAAAATTATCGTGAACTTCATGAGTATAAAAACAAACATAGGTTTATAGTTAAGGTTATTACTTGGAACATACAAATTTCAGTGTCGATACATATTCTCAGTTTATTAGTCACAAAAAATATGCCTGTGTCTAGTCAATATATTGTAAACAGGATCGATAGCAATGCTACACTCGCTAGAAAATTATGTCTTAACTTTTAAAGACGTCATTAATCAATTATAAAAACGCTTGTGCTACATGCTTATGACTTATTTAATACATTGAGTACAGCTCATAACACAAGCATTTTATTTTTGCGAAGGTATATAAAAATAGGCATTTTGATAATGGTAATGTAAATGAGAACAATCAAATGGAATCCCTGTCGTTGTATAAAATACTTGTTCATAATTTAAACAAGGATCTCCTTCTACTAACTCCAACTTCTCTGCATCCCACGCATTTAATTTGTCTACGGTAAAATAAATATCCGAAAAACCGATTTTAACTTTTAAATGTTGCTCTAAATAATTAAAAATAGAATGTTCTGCAATCGACTCATTTAAAAATAATACGATATCTTTATTAAAATATGATTTTTCATAACAAAGAATATCGCCATTTACGTATACGATACGCTCTAGTAAATAAACTGACACCTCACCTTTTAGTTTTAATTTTTGTTGAACACTTTCAGGTGGGATCACTTCTTCTACTTTCAAGACTTTATTAGTCACTTCAAGACCTACAATCTCATCACTAAATCCTCCAGTAGAGAATAGATTTAGGTAGCCTTCTCTTTGTTTATTACGTACATAAATGCCGCTACCCCGAGCTTGATATATAAATCCTCTTTTCTCAAGTACTTCTAAAGCTTTAATTACTGTACTTTTACTCACTTGGTATTGCTCTTTTAAAGTTTCAACACTTGGTAATTTATCCCCTGCTTGAAAATGCCCTTCTTCTATAAATATATTAATCTTTTGCGCAATCTGTTCATACTTGAGCATATATTTACTCCTTTAAATTATAAATTCAACTCATTATAACATGTACACGACATAAATAAACTGAACCGCATTTTTGTAAGGGTCTTTACAAATTGTACCGGTATAATTATAATGAGGTTTAAATGAAACGCTTACATTTTTATTTATGTGCGTATATTAAGGAGTTGAAGCATGTGGCTGATAAAAACGAGATACTGGCACAACATATTTTAGATGCAGTTGGCGGTGAAGAAAATATTGTCAATAGTACACATTGTGCTACGAGATTACGTTTAGTATTAAAAAGATCAATCCCTGATGCTAAACAAAAGGTGTCAGAAATCGAGGGTGTTGTAACAGTTGTAGAAAATAACGGACAATTCCAAGTCGTTATTGGTAATAATGTTGGTGAAGTATTTAAATCTTTTGAAGAATTAACTGGTGAACGTCAAAATGATAACAATGATCATTCTGGTAACAAAGGTTCTATACTCAATAGAGTCATTGCAACTATGTCTGCAGTATTTGCTCCATTCATTTATATTTTAGCTGCAGCAGGTATTTTACAAGGTTTATTAATTGTCATAAATCTTATTATTCCGTCGTTTAAAGACACAGGGACTTATGAAGTATTTAACTTTATGTCCTGGGCGCCTTTCACTTTTTTACCAATATTTATTGCTATGACAGCTGCTAGACATTTCAATGTCAACGTCTATATCGCTGTCGCTTGTACTGCTGCACTTGTTAGTCCTGATTTAACTAACATAATCGAAAGGATACAGGATGGAGAAGCAATCAAACTGTTCGGTATCCCATTAACAGAAACAAGTTATACGTCTTCAGTTTTACCACCACTATTCTTAGTATGGATACTATCTTACGTTGAAAAATATTTAAATAAATGGATTCATGATGTTGTTAAACCTTTATTCACACCATTTTTAAGTATTGTCATCATGGTACCAATTACATTATTAGTTATAGGTCCTATCACAACAATTGCTGCACATGGTATTGCAGGAGGATTTAATTACCTTGTAGACATCGCGCCCTGGTTAGCAGGTGCCCTTATTGGTGGTTTATGGCAAGTGTTTGTCATTTTCGGAGTACATTGGGGTATTACACCTATGGTGCTAGCTAACTTTGAACAACATCAAAGTGACGCATTCCAAGCTTTCCAAACCATTGCTGTAATTTCACAAATCGGTGCTGTTATAGGAGTATTAATTAAAGCGAAGCGTACAGAAATTAAGCGTGTAGCTTCATCTGCAGGTATTACAGGCATATTTGGTATTACCGAACCATCAATGTATGGGATTAACTTACGCTTCAAAAAGCCATTTATTATCGCTTGTATAAGTGGTGCAATTGGTGCTTTTATCGCTAGTTTCTTTAACCCTAAATACTATGCATACGCTGGTTTGCCAGGACCTATTACAATCGTAAACGGTTATAGTGCTGATAACCCTTCATCAATTTGGGGAATTATAATCGGATCAATAGTTGCCATACTCTTACCGATTATTTTAATTCAATTTTTAGGATATGGGGAGGATACAACTGAAGAGGTTGATAATAAAACATCCTCAACAACGAATGTTCAAAATACAGACACTCCTTTAGAAACAATTGCCTATGCACCTATTAATGGGCAAGTCGTGCCGCTTTCAAAGGTCAATGATCCTATATTTGCTGAAGGCATGATGGGACACGGTATAGCTATTAAACCTGAAGGTCAAATAGTCCATGCGCCTTTTGATGGTGTTGTGAGTATGGTTGCAGTCAGTAAACATGCTATAGGAATTACTTCTTCAACAGGAGTAGAACTATTGATTCATGTTGGTTTGGACACTGTTCAATTGAACGGAGAAGGATTCAACATTTTAATTAATGAAAACGACTCAGTACAACAAGGTCAACAGATATTGAAATTTGATAAATCCTTACTTGATTCAAAAAATTATGACAGCATTATCCCTGTCATTATAACTAATTCCGCTGAATTTAGTGAGACTATAGCAACAAAAGAATCAAACATAACAACAAACGATGGATTACTCACTATCATTAACAAATAATAATTTACTAGGAGGCAATTAAAATGACAAAATTACCAAAAGAATTTTTATGGGGTGGCGCTCTCGCTGCCAATCAATTTGAAGGCGGCTATGATCAAGACGGTAAAGGGCTAAGTGTCATAGATGTTATGACCGGTGGCGCTCATGGTAAAGCACGTGAAATCACTCAAGATGTAGAACCTGATAAATATTATCCAAATCATATTGGTATCGACTTCTATAATCGCTACAAAGAAGATATTGCTTTATTTAATGAAATGGGATTGAAGTGCTTACGTACTTCAATCGCTTGGTCACGTATTTTCCCAAACGGTGATGAAACTGAACCAAATGAAGCAGGTTTAAAATTTTATGATGATCTATTTGATGAATTGTTAAAATATGATATTGAACCGGTCATCACATTATCTCACTTCGAAATGCCCTTACACCTAGCACGTGAATATGGTGGTTTTAGAAATAGAAAAGTAGCAGATTTCTTTGCACATTTTGCAGAAACAGTGTTCACACGTTATAAAGATAAAGTTAAGTATTGGATGACATTCAATGAGATTAATAATCAAATGGATACAGACAACCCTATTTTCTTATGGACAAATTCAGGAGTAATTGTTGAGGAAGATGAAAATCCTGAAGAAGTTTTATATCAAGTTGCCCATAATGAGCTTATCGCTAGCGCAAAAGCAGTTAAAATTGGTAAAGAAATCAATCCAAATTTTGAAATTGGTTTAATGATTTCGCATGTCGCAATATATCCTTATTCTTCAAATCCTGAAGATATGATGGAAGCAGTTAAAGCAAACCGCCTACGCTTTTTCTTCCCTGATGTACAAGTACGTGGTTATTATCCTAGTTACGCAAACAAAATGCTTGCACGTAAAGGTTACGATATAGGTTGGCAAGATGGTGATGAACAAATTTTAAATCAAGGTACTGTAGATTATATTGGCTTTAGTTACTACATGAGCACAGTCGTTAAACACGACGCCGAAGCATATACTGGTGAAAATGTTACCAACGGTGGTTTAGCTAATTCGGTAGATAACCCTTATATTCAACAAAGTGATTGGGGTTGGGCAATTGACCCTACAGGTCTACGCTACACGTTGAATATATTATATGACCGCTATCAAATTCCATTATTTATAGTTGAGAACGGTTTCGGCGCAGTAGATGAGATAAATCGTAATGGCGAAATTAACGATTCATATCGTATTGAATATTTAAAAGCGCATATTGATGCTGCTATTGCTGCTGTTGATGAGGATGGCGTTGACCTTATAGGCTATACACCTTGGGGAATTATAGATATTATTTCATTTACTACAGGTGAAATGAAGAAACGCTATGGCTTAATATACGTAGACAGAGATAATAAAGGTAATGGTACATTAGAAAGAAAGAAAAAAGCATCCTTTGATTGGTATCGTAAAGTTATTAAATCAAATGGTGAATTGCTAGATTAAATATATACACAATAAGAAGGACCGAAGCATAAATATATGTCTCGGCCCTTCTTATTATTGTTTAAACTTACTTAATATGTGTAATCCATAGGCAAAAATACTATATCCAACTAATGTTCGTAATACCCATTTCAATGTATGATTGGGGATTAATTTTTCAGTTGCTATGATAGCTGGTATAAAAGTACTAAAAGAATATAATCCAAGTACTTTAATATATCGTTTTTTCATTAGACACACCTCTTTTCACTCCTTATTATATCTAAAAGAGCGGTGTCCTAACTGCTACATTTTTAACATTTCTTTGACTTTTATATTTTCATTTATTTTCAATTAATTTTGCCAAGTTGTCAAAAGTACTATTCATACCTTCTTCAACACCCATATCCAATAACTGTTGCGCTGCTTTAGGGTCTGGTAATTCAGCTGTAGATTGAATCGTTGTAGTGCCGTCATCATTTTCTGTTAAATGAATGATATTATGCATACCTGCCATCTTTTCATCTATATTTCCATCTTTATCAGCAAAATAATCATTATAGTCAATTTTTTGGGGTTCAACAACGACATTATACTGTGTCACTGTATAACTTGTACCTTGAGCTGCACGAATTGCAAAAAATGCGCCACCTCCCGTTTGTACATCAAATTTATATACTTCTGTGGTAGCGTCTTGAGGGTGAAACCATTTTTCAAACAACGATTGATCCGTATAAGCGTTAAATATTTGTTGGGCTGTTGCTTTAAAGTCTCGCGTAAAAATGATTTTATTTTCGTTTATTTGAATACTCATTTAAGATTCTCCTTCATTCATAATGATATATGACGTGATAGCTTTAACTTTAGCATCTTTGCTGTGACTTTCAAATTTAAAAATATCTGTAAAATATACTATTGAGCCATCTTGCGCTATTTGAGTTCCATGTATCGCGCCAACTTTTCCATGGGAAATATTATCCTTTACTTCAAGAGAGGCAATATTAATTTTATGGTCTTCAAGTTCTTTATAAAAGTCATCAAATCCTTCTAACTTAAAGCTACCTGGAACTTCCCATACAAAGTCATTAGTAACTATGTTTGATAGTTTCTTTTTATCAACTGTTGCTGAAGCGATTAAAAATATTAACATTGTCCTTCTTTTTGGCGCATTATCACAAGACAAATCACCTGTTAATTCAAATGGAACTTCAAAGTTCATTTCATTTTTAAAATTCAAATCATTCGCTTTTAATGCTTCTTCAAGAAGTTCAATCGCTTTAGGTCCTACTCCATGAATGCCTAGCAGTTCAGTACGCTCGTATTTAGATACCGCTTCTAATGACTTCACCCCTATATTATGCAAAGCATTAGTTGCTGGTTTACCTATCTTTGGTAAATCTGTGGACATCCCATCCACCTCCTCTTTTATGCTTATTATACCCAAGTTAGTAACAATTAATTTCCACTTCAACTATCTTATTATAAAAGATAGTTGACAAACCTAAATTCCTTTACTATCTTATATAGTAAGATAGTGAGAAGAGGGATGTCATGTCAGTTTCAAATCAAATGATGAAAGGATTGTTAGATGGTGCAATTTTAGGTCTTATTGCTCAAGGAGAAACTTACGGTTATGAAATTTTAGACAAATTAAAATCTCAGCAATTTCCTGAAATTAGTGATGGTAGTATTTATCCCGTATTATTAAGATTAAGTAAAAAAGGATATGTAACTTCTATTTCAAAAAAATCAGATACAGGTGGTCCAAAACGTAAATACTATAGTATTACAACAGAAGGCAAAGAAGAATTAGCTAATTTTATTTATAAATGGAATTATTTAAATAATGGTATGAACAATTTAATGAGGAGTGTTTATGATGTTGAGTAAAAAAGCAGAAAATTTCTTATTAAAGTTAAGAATCGAATTATTATTTCGTGGGAAAAATGAAGATGAGGTAAATACAATTGAAGAAGAATTACGGGACCATATTACAATTGCTGAAGAAAACAATGAAAATATCGACTCTCTATTAAACACACCTATCAAGTCTTACGCAGACAAATTCTCAACACATTTAAATATGACACAAGGTTTGTTCAAATATATTTTATATTTCATATCCTTCATGTTTATTATGACGACAATTCCTAGAATGTTAGATACTTCTTTTCAGTTAACGTTTGCTTTCATTTGTTATTTCCTCTTTATTTTTTTGGGGTCATTTATCTTTATTTTATACTTTGCCAAAAAAATAATTATGCGCTGGGGAGACAGTAAAATAACTTATACTATTATTGGAATTTCATCTGCAGCTATTTTTGGTATATATATTTTAAGTGAATACTTATTACGTAACTACCCACTTTATATAATTTGGTCACCTAATCAAACAACTAATTTCACACTAGGATTAGTACTCTTATTATTAACAATGTTGTCTTGCTTTATTTTAAAACAAAAATTTTATGCTGGTCTTATTCTATTGTTATGCATACCCGATCTGGTTGGTACAGTATTTACAGGTGGTGACTTTACGAACAAAAACTATGTAATTATTTCTTCAATTGTCTTACTGATTATATCTTGGAGTTTTATCATTTATACAATTATCAAATATTATCGTGAAAAAAAGTTAAATGACCCAAGTCAATCATAAGTATGAGTGAGAGAATATAAGTTCGAACTATCGCGAAGGCAAGCATGCACAGCCATAATCTTGAGATATTTATATAAAAAGGACTAATCCGGATTAAAAAACGGATTAGTCCTTTTTTGAGAATAAGCATTATTATGACTCATTCTACTATATTTAAAAACTGTATTAGTCTTCTAAAGCAAATTCTAAACTTACTTGGAATAATACATCCTTACCAATCATAACGCCACCTGTTTCAAGCGCTTGGTTAAATGTAATTCCGTATTTTTCACGATTAATTTTACCATTAACGATAAATCCAGCTGTTGTAGCACCATTTAATGGATTTTTACTTTGGCCTTCATATGATAAATCAAAAGTTTCTTCATTTGTTACACCTTTAATTGTTACATTACCTGTAACAGATGAATCATCCGCTTTTATTAATTCAAATTTAATTTCAGGATGATTTTCAACATCTAAGAAATCTCCACTACGTAAATGACCGTCACGATCTTCTACACGTGTATCAATTGAATTAGCATTGATAGTAAAATTACCTGATAATGAACTTAAATCATTTAAGTCACCATCTAAATTTGCATCAAATTCTGTAAATCTACCTTTAATATTAGATATCATTAAATGTTTAACCGAAAATTCAACTACTGAATGCGCTGGGTCAAAATTAAATTTTGTCATTATAAATATACCTCCAAAGTATTTAACTTTTATCGATATACTAATTATATCAAATATACAATATATATCAACAAAAAAGCTTATTTTCTTTGTTACTTTAAATTTTATTCCCTTTAAATAGAAATTCATGCATTCAAAATATAAAATTTAAATGTAGGTATGATGATTTTTAGTGTGCTAACATCTCTTCTTTAATTTCATTTTTCGTTAATTCTTCAGGGTAATAAGTTGGCCAATTATCTAGTTCTTTCAACACTTTGTCTTTATCGTTACCTGTAAAAATATGGAAGTGTCCTGTCTTCTTAGGAGCTATATTATGATCGCTAAACTGAACATATTTGGGTAATTCTTTATTATCCTCTACTAATTTATATGTGTATCTAACGCCTCTATTACCTTTTTCATATTTTAAAATATCTTTACCCTCGTAACTATATTTTCCAGTTATATCTTTACCATTTTTGTTAAATGTAATTGTATCATCAGTAATTTTTATCTTATCTACGTCTGTTTTATACCCTTTATCATAGTAATCTTTATATTCTTTAGCAGTCATAGAATCATCATCTTCAGCTTTATGTTTCATCACTTCGTCTAAAGTGCCATCTTTAAGATAAGGATAAACTGATTGCCAATCTCCTTTATAATCAGATAATGCTCTATCTTTAACTTGTTTATCTTTAAAATAACCATCAGAAATAGCCTTATCATGTTTCGATTCATGCTTATCATCATCACTATGGATATTGTCACTTAATGCTTTATCAATATTTTTAATATTTTCTTTCATTAATTTTTGATAAGTTAAATTTTCATCTTTTTGTTGTTCTTTATTCAATGATTCCATATTATAGAATTTTAACGGTTTCGCTGATGTTTCTTTTCTTATTGTATCTGTCACTTTATTAGATACATTGTCTTCGTATAATATATATTTAGCGCCTGATTCTTTGATTTCTTTGACAATTTTAGTAAGTGCTTTTTGTGATGGGTCTTCTGCATTCATATTCTGAACTCCTTTTTGAACAAAACCATATCTATCAGCTAGATAACCAATAGATTCATGTGAAATAAATACAGTATTTCCCTGCTTCTTACTACTAGTTTCTTTCAACTTCTCATCAATGTTTTTTAATTCGTCATTTAATTTTTTGTAATTTTTTTCATAATATTTCTTATTATCAGGATCTTTTTTAATCAATTCATCTTTAATTGCTTTTGCAAAAACTTGATCATATTTAGGATCTAACCAAACATGTGGATCGTATCCGCCATGATGATGGTGTTCACCCTGTTCGTGTTCATGCTCCTCTTCATGTTCAGCTTCACCGTGACTATGTTGGTCAGTGAGCAATTGTGATTTGTCTAATTTATTTTCTAAAGATAATTTCTTGTCATCTTTTTTAATTGTAGCTGCAACTTTTTTGGCAACAGGATCTAAATTATCGCCAGTATACACGAATAAATCCGCTTTTGAAGCATTTATAATATCTTTTTGCGTTGGTTCATAACTATGTAAATCTGTACCTGCTGGATAAATAGACTCCACTTCTACATGTTTGCCACCAATCTCTTCTGCAAATGATTTTAAAGGAAATACAGTCGTATTAACTTTTATTTTTTCATTTCCCTTATCAGAATCAGCTTTGCCACACCCTGCTAACACCATTACTAAAGCTATAATGCTAAACAGGATATATGTATATTTTTTCATTTCTAAACCCCCCAAATAGTAATTGTTACGATTTATTATTATAAGCTTCTTCTTTCTAAAGTGCAATAGCAAATAGAGAATTAATCGTAACTTTTACGATTAAAATTATATTATAAAAAAAGCGACATAACACCAACTTATATATCCTAATAAGTCAGGTTATGCCACTCCATTAAAAAAATTTATTATAATGATTCTCTGTATACTTTATATACAATTATGTTTATTTATCTAATATTTTTTTATAATTTTTAAATTTATAAGGATCTTCTAATTTTTCACCGCCGACATATACAGTTGGTGCTGTCTTAACATGTTTTTCTTTAGCTTGCTGTTGATCTTTCTTTGCAGCTTTCCAAGATTTACTATCTGTCGTCGTATATTCCTTTTTAATTTTATCTTTCACATCTTTGTTTATCGCTAATTTATCTATTTGCTTATCTACTAATGATTTATTAATCCATTCCTTTTCAGAGTCTGGCTGCTGCTCAAACATTAACTTTTGAAACGTTAAATATTTATCAGGTGCAAAGCGCTTAACTGCGTGACCGGCTCTTGAACCTATGATAGAGTCATCACCTAAAAATGCCATATTTACAAATTGATAATCTATCTTGTCTTTATCGATATATTCTTTTTTTAATTTAGGCATTACATTAGTTTCTACCTTTTTACAATATGGACATTTGAAATCACCATATTCGATTATTTTAATTTTGCCATTTTCATCCATTTTATCATCTTTATGTACATGTTGATTACTTGAACATGCTGTGACTAATATCATAATAGCTACTAATCCTATACATAACCATAACTTTTTCATATTCCTATTAGTACACCTCTAACTCGTTATTTTATTTTTTGTTATTCTTCCAGATTCATATTTTCTTCTTTATAGTCTGGTTCATGTTTATGCAAATAACCTTTAGAATTAAAATCTTTTATATATTTGGCTTTTCCATCTTTAAACTTATAAGTATAATAATGAACTTCCTCGTCATTTTTTAATGGTTTATAAGCAATTGTAACGTGTTTTCCTTTTTCATTAACGTAGATATTAGCATCTTTTTTATCGAATTTACGCTCTACATCCCCTTTATGTTGTTTAGCAAGGTTACTTTGGTAGTGCTGTTGCTTATTTACTGCCTTATCTATTTTATCAGCTTATTTCCCACTGCTACAACCAGCAAGTCCCAGTCCAAATATTGCAAGTAAAATCAATAACTTCTTCATAGTATAAAACTCACTCCTAAAACATATCTATCTCAAGTAGATACTTTAATATACATTATCACCGTAAATATTATCATACACCGAATATATAAAATATACTATATCAATCTGTAAGCAAATACATGATTTCACACCACAAAAGCGTGGCAAAACTTATGTTTTATAACAATGTTTTGATATAATAAAAATATTGCGCAACTTATTATTATAAAGTTGTCATTTAAGGAGGCAAAAATAATGTTATTCCTGGAAATTACTCCTGGAGAGTTCGAAAAATTCACACAAAAACATTTCTCACATTATACCCAAACACATATAAATTATAAAGCTCATTATCAAGCTCATTTATTAGGTGTTAAAAATGATGATGGCGTAGTCATTGCTGCAGGTATGTTTACAGAAGCGCGAACACTCAAATTTTTAAAATATTTTTATAGTCAACGAGGTCCTATACTAGATTATTCTGATATTACATTAGTTAACTTTTTCTTTAAATCACTAACCGCTTATTTAAAACAGCATAATTGTCTTTATGTCTTACTTGATCCCTATATCTTAGAAAATTTAAGAAATGCCGATGGTGAAATAATAAAGTCATATGATAATCGAATGTTAATATCTACGTTAGACCAACTAGGGTACCAACATCAAGGCTTTCCTGTAGGTTATTCAAAATCAAGCCAGATTCGTTGGTTATCTGTACTTGATTTAAAAGATAAATCAGAACAACAACTGTTAAAAGAAATGGACTATCAAACACGACGTAACATCAAAAAAACTGAAGAGATGGGAGTTAAAGTTCGTCAATTGCCCATCGATGAAACAGCACGCTTTTTCAAATTATTTCACATGGCTGAAGAAAAACATGGCTTTAACTTTAGAGATCAGCAATATTTTGAACAATTACAAAAAGACTATCAGGGTTATGCCTCTATACAATTAGCATATATTGACTTGAATGAATATAAAGATAGCTTAATTAAAAAGCTAGATTCATTACAATACCAATTGACTGATGTACAAAATGCATTAGTAGAAAGTCCAAATTCTAAAAAGCAAAAAACGAAACAAACACAACTCAGGCAACAAAGCACTAGCACACAGCGTAAAATCGATGATATAGACGCTACCATTGTATCAGATGGTTCAATATTAGACTTAGCTGCTGCTATTTATATCTATAATGATTATGAACTATATTATCTATCTAGTGGTTCAAATCCAACGTACAATGCATATATGGGTGCTTATAAATTACAATGGGAAATGATAAAATTCGCTAAGGCACATGGCATTGATCGCTATAACTTTTATGGTATTACCGGTGATTTTAGTGACACTGCAATTGATTGCGGTGTACAGCAATTCAAAAAAGGATTTAACGCCCACGTTGAAGAATATATCGGTGACTTTGTAAAACCTATCAGACCAGTAATATACAAATTAGGAAAATTAATCGGTAAATTATAACAAGATAATATGAAATAACCAATTCTATAAAAAATACCCATTCATTCTATTAGCTATGTATTGCTTAAAGGTTAGGCTTGAAAGCCAACTTTCAGTTACATACTAAAGTAATGAATGGGTGTTTTGAGTTATATCATTTAGTCTATTTCATATGATTGAAACTATTTGGTTATTAATCGAATTTCAATCGCTAACGCTCCGTAAGCCAACTCATCTGTTTGTGAGTATATCTGATAAATTGATGCTAATTTTTGTGATAGTTGTATATCATTGCTAAAGCCAGTCACTTGATTTGAATAATGATTCAACAGAGCTTGAAACGATGTAAATACTTCGGCTCCAATAACCTCAACTGTTATTTGCTCTGCTGATTTTAAATTTGTAAAAGTAATAAAGTCTCCACTTTGTATTTCCTGTCTTTTAGTATCATTCAGTCTCACTTCAATGGTCTTTGTACCTTCTTTTACTAATTGAAATGGTTCATCATTTAATCTCATCGAATGTTCTATAAGGCTCACGCTCCATTATTATAAATTTTCTTGTTCTAGTTCAATTTTACGTTTACTTTTCAACATAAACACGCTAATTAAGCTAATAAATGAAATAATTACAGCAAACCAAAAGGCTGCATGATATCCACTTAAAAGTGCTTCATGTTGTATTTGCATAGCCATTTCTTTTTTACCCATACCTTTATAATCACTCATATTAGGTGTAAAGTCTTTTGCTACTTGACTCATGATCGTAATCAAACCTGCTGTCCCTATTGAAGCAGATATTTGTTGCACTGTATTAGTCATAGATGAGCCATGGGCGTTCATATCACGAGATAATTGGTTCATTGTATGTGTCATTAATGGCATTAATCCAAGTGCAATACCAATCATACGAATCGCATAAACAGTTGCTAGTACTGCTGCAGAAGTATTTTCATCCATTATAACAAAGTATGATGTTGTAATTACTACGATAAGCATACCGATAAATGCTAATATTTTCGCGCCATACTTTTCATATAA
Organism: Staphylococcus sp. mip270_02; assembly: GCF_054031535.1. Classification (NCBI taxonomy): domain Bacteria; kingdom Bacillati; phylum Bacillota; class Bacilli; order Caryophanales; family Staphylococcaceae; genus Staphylococcus; species Staphylococcus sp. mip270_02. Next base: position 964,612 of record NZ_CM132934.1, on the reverse strand, counting down.
AAAACCTGAAGCTACAGACATAATCCCCATTACGATTGCACCAGGTAATAATATCAACCCTGATTGAAGTGCTGAATCATTCATTATATTTTGGACAAACATAGGCAGTACAGTCTCAGATCCTATCATTGATATCATTGTAAATGCCATAATAACAATACCTACTGCAAATTGACTATTTTTAAATACTGAAAAATCAAGTAATGGTGTTTCTAGTCTTGTTTGACGGAAAATAAAAATCGCAACAAGAATTATACCTCCTATTACTGACGTTAAAACAATAGGATCACTCCACCCGTCGCGTGAAATTGAACTTGTGCCGTATAGAAGTCCACCAAATCCTAATACTGATAATGAAATAGATATTATATCAATTGGTGCTTTCCTATTTGTTCCTACATTTTTTACAAACTTAAATGCACCTATAAACGTCAACGCTGCAATTGGAGCAACTACATGGAATAATGAACGCCAATCAAAATATTCCACAAGATATCCTGATAAAGTTGGACCAATTGCTGGAGCCAAACCAATCACTAGACCAAAAGTCCCCATATATTTACCACGTTCATGTGGTTCAAATATATCTAATATAGTTGTCATCATTAAAGGCATCATGATACCTGAACCAAGTGCTTGAACAATCCTTGCACTTAATAAAACTGTAAAATTCGGACTAAAGCCCGCAATAATTGTACCAATAAAGAATATTGAAATTGCTGTTAAAAATACTTGTCTTGTCGAAAAGCGTTGTATCACCATTGCTGATAATGGTATAACGACACCATTAGTTAACAAGAACGCTGTAGTTAACCATTGTACTTGCGTATAATCTATATTAAAGTCTTTCATTATACTTGGTAATGCTGTGGTCAACAATGTTTCATTTAAAAGTCCAAAGAAACCCCCAAACAACATCATCAATATCATCATTATTTTAGTTTTTTGAGTCATTTTTATCTCCTACATTTTCTTATAGTTTAGCTTTTGAGAAATTAGCCACATTGGTGCATTATACATATATTTTTAAAATATAACATTAAAAATACTCAAAAATATTGTAATTTTTACATATCGTTAATAAAAGTGATAGTTTTTATATAAATCGTAATAATTCCTATTTACAAAACTGTATATTTCGTCCATAATTACTTTTGTGAAGGAGGTCATAACTTATGAAATTAGATTTACAAACAGCACGTCGTAACTTGAATAGCCCAAATATTAAAACAAGAAAACGTGCACGTAAGATTATTCAACAACATAAGCGTAATAAATAATCCATCAAGTCCTTATTTATTATAGATCATTAATTTGGTAGTGATCCCCCTAATCTTAAAACGGCAGTTATAAAAAGATTTGATAAGCCCAATCTCAAATCTTAAATAATAACTAAACAATCAAATACACAAGTGTTAATACACATAAAAAAGTCCGAGACATGAAATCAATGCCTCGGACTTTTTTACATAAACTTTATTTATTATTTTCACTATAAATAATACTTATCTATTACTTGTAAATCATCTGTCAATTCATATATTAATGGGGCACCTGTTTTTATTTCATAGCTAATAATATCTTCATCAGATACATTTTCCAAATATTTAATAAGTGCACGTAACGAATTACCATGTGCAGAAACGAGCACAGTTTTACCATCTAAAAGTTGTTGTGAGATTTGATCATTCCAATATGGTATTACTCTTATTAATGTATCTTTCAAACTTTCTGATTCAGGCATAACTCTTCTATCTAAATGTTCGTATTTTCTATCATTTAAATAACCTTTTCTTTGTTCTTCACCTTGTTTAGGTGGCGCAACGTCATAAGAGCGTCTCCAAATATGCACTTGTTCTTCGCCAAATTTTTCACGTGCGTCGTCTTTATTCAGACCCTGCAAATCACCATAATGTCTCTCATTTAGCCTCCAAGATTTTATAACTGGGATGAACAATTGATCCGATTCATTTAACAGGTGAAACGTAGTTTTAATTGCTCTTTTTAGTAAAGAAGTATATACAATATCAATTTCGATACCTTGTTTTTTTAATTTTTTACCGGAAGTAATGGCTTCGTTTTTACCTTGGTCAGATAAATCTACATCTGCCCATCCCGTAAATAAATTTTCAGCATTCCAAACGCTTTGTCCATGTCTACATAAAATTAATTTTGGCATATTATTCCTTCTTTCATTAAATAAAATATAATTTTTCTGTTTTTTACAGAAATGTTACAACAAAAATAAATTATGAAATATATCATAAATGCTTTCATAAAAGCATTTACGTATTTATCTTGATTCTATATATATTAAAATTATAACAATTTACACACATTTTTGAAATAAATGTCTTCTTTTATTCACAAAAGATACTTTATTTTTATTTCACTGTAACCTACACGCTTTTTTATAGTGTTATAGTTGTAAACGTTGAATTAAGAAATTAAGAATGTGCAAGTAAATACCACACATAACTGGAAGAAATATATAAACCTGTATAGTTCATTTTCAGACACAGGTAAAATCAATTAGGAGGATTTTTAACAATGAAAAAATTATTATTAGCATCTTTCGCATCGATTACAATTGCAGCAACTGGATTTGGCGTAAGCTCAAATGTTTCAACAGCAGAAGCAGCTGAAACACCTGTACAACAAACAACACAATCAACAAATGATGTATACGATCAATTTATTGAAGCGGGTGGTACTAAAGCTTTATGGGACAATATTGTAATGCCAGAATCAAGTGGTAACCCAGATGCTGTAAATGAATTAGGATATAGAGGTTTAGGACAAACTAAAGAATCTTGGGGAACTGGATCAGTTGAAGAGCAAACAAAAGGTATGATTAACTATGCCGAAGAACGTTATGGTTCAGTTGACGCAGCAATTGATTTCCGTGTAGCTAACGGCTGGTGGTAAGTATAATACCTAATTTCTAGGCTTAAATAATATAACCAAAGGTTGGGACATAACCCCAGAAAAATAGCACTCAGATGATTTAATACAATTCATCTGAGTTCTTAGTTTTTATTCAATACTTCGTATTGTTAGCTTACTTTTTTAGGGAGCAGCTTCAGTCTGTAGTCTTCTGCTTGTCCTGTTTCCTCAAGAGTCTCGCCAAAATACGTCGCATTTATATGGAATCTCACATCAAGATACTAAAAAAAACAATGCCCATTTGTATAGTAAAATTACTATACAAATGGGCATTATATAAATTTTAAAACATGGCTCAACTAATATTACCAATTGAAACTTCTATTTTAATTCACTACAACGCGAAATACTTTATTAGCTTTTAGCGTTGTTACTATATACCTATTCAGTTGTATGAGATTAATAAATTATATATTTTTTTACAATAATATCCAGTTTTACTGTATTGAAGCAGGTTCAGGATGCACATACACAGATGATATACCTTTACCATGCATATGTTGTTCTACTTTATCACAAATATGGTGCGCCTCTTCTAATGATAAGTCTGAATCTACAACGATTGTTACATCGACAAAAATACTGCTTCCATGATATCTACCTTTAATAGTATGAACATCAATCACTTCTTCAATGTCTAATACATAATTCTTATATGCTTCTAGCTCCTGTTCATTAAATCCGTCACTTAATGTAAATATAGCCTCTTTGAAAATACCGAAACCTGTATATATAATTAGTAGACCTAAAACCGTTGCTAATAATGTATCAATGATTGGTAAACCAAACTGAGTAAAAACTAAACCTATCGCGGTACCAATACTAACTAAAGCATCTGATAAATTATCTTTTGCCGCTGAATTAAGTGAACTACTATTTGTACGTTTGGCAAGCTTTTGATTAATAATAAAAACGACTAACATAATCACGCCACTGATAACACTGACATAAATCGTAATCGCATTCGGTGTACTGTGTTCATTAGAAAATATATTGGGCAAATTTTCAATTACTACTTGAATACCAACAAACATAATAATGAATGAAACCAATAATGACGAAATATTCTCAGATTTCAAATGACCGTAGGGATGATTCTTATCTGCAGGTTTAATAGAAATTTTCAATCCGATAATAACTGCTAATGAGACAATAATATCTGTCATATTGTTGATACTATCAGCTCTTACTGCCGCCGAATCATAAATATACCCTACTATAAATTTCAAAATAGAAAGTATAATATAGACGATTAAACTCAGATATGCACCTTTTTGTGCAAGTTTTAAATTCTCACTTTGTGTCATGTACTACAGCCACCTTAATTGATATTGGATTATATATTATGACCTATCACAAGCATATTTACAACATTTTTTATTATAAAATTATTTAATATTTTTTAGTTAATTATTTTTTTAGCCATTCCTAAATTACACTGTTAAATTGTGCAAAAATTAAAATAAAAATCTCGAAATCACAAACGCCTCTCAAAATATTTCTATCGGCGTTCTACTGGATATTTTCTAAAATATAACAGTATAAATAAAAAAGCATTATCATAGCCACTCCATAACCATAGGTAGCCAACTAATAATGCTCAATAATATAATGACATTTCGTCAAAATTTAATTTAATGTCAATCTCTTAATATATATTTAGATAATACAAACGTAATTGGTATAGTAATAATAAGTCCAGCAAATGGTGCGATAACAGATGAGATGTGGAACCATTGTACAAATATATATAGTAAGATGGTTTGCATCCCCATATTAACAACTTGAGTTAATGGGAATTGAATAAATTTGCGCCATGTCGGTTTTACTTTGTATACAAAATAACAATTGAGATAATAAGAAACTATAAAACTAACAACAAATCCACTGATATGACTGACTAAATAATTGATATCAATTAACTTTAATAAAAATAAATAAACCACGTAATAATTAAAAGTGTTAATACCACCAACAAGAATAAATTTTATAATTTCATATTGTGTCTTGGTTAAATGCATCAATTTTCTCCTTTGTGTGACAATCTAAAATGTCCATACTACAATAAAACATAACTTGTCTAACAACTTGAGATATGTCTTAAAAATATATTACTTATTAATCAGTATTTTAACATAATATATTGTATTATATATTAAAAATAATATCTCGAACAATGTGCACGTATTAAATATGTAATTTTGTCATTGCATTTATATTCACGTGTGCGATAATAATCTAGTTACTAAACATTCAATTTTTCATTATAATAACGTAACTAACTGTGCTTAAAGGAGTACTTTATATGGATAAAATTACAAATCGCCAACTACCTTTGATGGTCATTATTATGTTGGGTATTATGACTACTTTTGGGCCTTTAACAATAGATATGTATGTCCCTTCACTACCAAATGTGCAGAGTGATTTTGGTACAACTACTTCACAAGTACAACTTACACTGTCGTTTGCTATGATTGGACTTGCAATTGGACAATTTACATTTGGACCATTATCTGATGCATATGGTCGTAAAAAAATTGCATTACTTATTATTTCAATATACGTCATTGCTTCGTTAACAGCAGTATTTACAACATCACTATCACTGTTACTTGTAATACGTCTTATACAAGGGTTAACTGGGGGAGGCGCTATCGTCATCGCCAAAGCGTCCATTGGCGATCAGCATAAAGGAAAATCTTTAGCAAAAGGACTAGCCTCTTTACTAGTTGTTAATGGGATTATCACCATTCTTGCACCCTTAATCGGCGGGTATGCCTTAAGCGTTTCAAATTGGAAAGCAATATTCCTAATTTTAACCATTGTCAGTTTTGCAATATTAATTTTTGCATTTTTTAAAATGGAAGAAACGAGAGATACAGATCTTACCAAACTTAACTTTTCCTTAATATTTAAAGATTTTGGGTATCTACTAAAGAAACCTGCGTTTATCATTCCAATGCTGTTGCAAGGATTAACCTATGTGATGCTCTTTAGTTTTTCTTCTGCCGCACCGTTTATTACGCAGAAGATTTACGAGATGACACCACAACAATTTAGTATTTTATTCGCGTTAAACGGTATCGGCTTAATTATTATGAGTCAACTAACAGCCTTACTCGTTGAATATATCAATCGCTACTTTCTCCTTGTACTGCTGACATTAATACAAATTTCAGGTGTTGTATTGATTATTTTTACTCTTATATTCCATTTACCACTGTGGGTATTAATCATCGCCTTTTTCCTTAATGTATGCCCTGTAACAGGAATTGGTCCATTAAGTTTCACATTAGCTATGGAATCTCGAACAGGTGGTAGTGGTAACGCATCAAGTTTGCTTGGTTTATTCCAATTTATTTTAGGTGGAATTATGTCTCCTCTTGTTGGTTTAAAAGGTGAATACAGTGTTATGCCTTATCTCATCATCCTAACTATTACTGCTATATTAATTATTTTATTGGAAATACTATTAAAACCTATCATGATTAAGCGAAATGCGTAATCTAATGGGGTTAACAACACCGATTAACTAGCTAAAAATGTCTAAGATAGAAAAAATTATATATGTATGATTTTTATCTACGCTACTCTTAATGGGACAGGTATACAAAATCAATTTTAAATTTTTTGATTTGTATCCTGTCCCTATTTTAATTAAGCATTCACTTTTAGTTTAAACAATCGGTAACCAGATTTCTGTAATATAATCTTCAGCTCTAATTTCCCCTTCTTTATAACACTCAAAAAATGGCGCATTTCGCAATTCATAATCTAATGTTGGTAAAATATGTCTATTAATAGATTCCATTGCGTTTTTTATAGAACCTGGCACTGGTCCTTCAGCATCAAATACGAGGTATCTCCCGCTTGCTATTTCTGTGTGTTGCCATATTTCATCATCTTCATCGCTCGTAACACCTATTAAATAATGCATTTCTCCATTATCAAGTGGTTTACATACTCCTAATAGACCTGGTAAATGTTCATTACCTAATTTCAATAAGTCGTGTTTTTTGCCACTTTCATCAAAATCCATCCAGAACATAAAAATATTTTCTTGTGCTTTTTGTCCAGTGGCATATTCTCTTTTTTCTCCTAATACAGATAACGTTGGTAGTGTTTCTATTCTGTGTTTCATATGTAATCTCCCACCTTCTTTTTTATGCTATTATAACCAAAACATCTTAACAATATCTATTCTAAGCTATTTCCATATTGCTTAAGCATCTTAATAGGCAACTTTTAAGAATAGCTATATAATAAATACAATGTAAAATCGCTTCATTTTTACTTTGAAGTACAAATCATTAGGGAGAGCATCATCATGAAATTAAATATATTACCTGTTAAACCAATTAGTCAATTATTTCCAATACCAATGATTATGGGCTGTGAAGGTGTATCGACAGCAATGATGTTACAATTCAATCAGCATAAAATACCCGCCACTCAAATAATGAAACATTGGCCTAAACATAAAAATAACCCTTATAAAGGATATGTAGGACATCACTTATGGATTAAATGGGGACATCATCAAACTATTTTCCCTTCCGCTCTCGTTCCACATCTCAAACGATATGACCCCAAAATTATAGATAGTACTGGTCAGTCGTTAACTGATTTATGTGCAATTTTAGACAATGGTCAACCCGTTGTTATTTATCATACTGTACTCGGACAACGACCTTTGCGTCGTACTTATAAATTTGATAATCAACTTACTAAATTGGTGTCTAATATTCATGTCACTTTACTCATTGGCTATGATGATGATTATTACTATTACATCGATCCGCTTTGGTCTCATATGGGAAGATTAATTGTATTTCCAGCACTAATGCCTAATAAATATCAAATAATAAAAATTAAAAAATCAAAGTTAGCACAAAGTTATGACGCGCCCGGCCGTTTGAGTTTTCATATTCAACCATAACTATTTTTGTGTTATCTTAACAAAAATGGGTCGCTTATCAATTAGTCATATTAGGAATTACTATAGATTATTACAATAAAAGAAGCGACCATTAATATTTATGGTCGCTTCTTTCACTATACGTTAATTGTATATAAAGCATGATTGATTTCTTGTTCTATATTATTAGAACGCCATTCTCTTTGATAACCAAGACACGAGCAAATATATGTTATCCCCTGTTCTTCAAAAGAGTTTCTAAAATGAACATGCCCCATAATGCTATATCGAATATCATATCGCTGATAAACCTCATCAAAATCAGAAGTCCCAATAAAAGCATTAAAATAATCAAATATTCTATGAGGCATTGGCACAGCAAATTTAGGGTGTGTTACAATATGCGTCATTAAAATAATACGCTTATGCTTCACTTCCTCCATGTCTTTAATTGTTTGTTTTGCTGCAATAGCTGATAGCTTTCTATCTTCTATAGGCCAGTCTATTTTGATTTTGTCTTGCCAAGTTGCACCGTAGTATTTTCTACGAGCAATGCGCTCAAGTGAAAATTCTGGACTTGCATACGTATAGTCATACCAACCTGTATTACCAACAATCGCCCATGAATCATTGAGGTGATAAGGATTCCCTATCAAACACGCTTCCATATTCATATAGTAATCTAAAATTTCAGCGGACGATGCATCCGTATCTGTAGCCCAAAAGTCATGATTTCCTGGAATAAATAATATTTTTATATGTGATTGCGTCTCTACACCATCGATAAATCGATGCGTTAATTTATAATTATTAGAAATATCTCCTGCAATAAGTAAGAGTTCTATCTTTTGTTTCTGTATGGCTTTTACTAATTCGTGTGTATAATCCTCTGGTGTTAATTTCTTATGGCGATCAATATGCAAATCTGATATGACACCTATTTTCATTACTATCACAATCCTCTATTATCTTAACAGCTCTATTATGACATATTTGTATATTCATTTTTAAATCATGAGCCTATAAATTAATTAAATATTGAAGTCTATTATATTTCCAAAAAAATTACTATCTATGCTTTGGTGATAATGGTAATATAAAACAATCAAAAAAATAAGGAGTAAGTATGTTATTATTAGAAGCTTTTTTAATATTTATTATAGCAGTAATTATAAGTTCAATTATACATAACAAGTTTCCAAAGATACCAATGGCGTTCATTCAAATTGGGTTAGGTGTTTGTTTATATATTCTCCCTATCCCTTTACACTTTGAATTTGAACCAGAAGTATTTATGATGGCTGTGATTGCCCCATTACTGTTTGTTGAGGGGACACATGTATCTCGGTCTAAACTGTTAGAATATCGCAAACCTATTATTTTAATGGCAATGGCGTTAGTATTTACAACTGTGATAGGCGTAGGTTATTTCATCGGATGGATTTGGCCTGAGTTACCAATGCCTGCTGCCTTCGCAATAGCAGCCATTTTATGCCCAACAGATGCAGTCGCTGTACAAGCTATTACTAAAGGTAAAATATTACCTAAGGGTGCATTAACTATTTTAGAAGGTGAATCGTTATTAAATGATGCTGCTGGTATTATCTCCTTCAAAATTGCTGTTACAGCACTTGTTACTGGTGCGTTTTCTGCATTCGATGCAATAGAACAATTTATTATTTCAACTATTCTAGGCATATTGATAGGTGCAATTTTTGGCTTTATGATTGTACGACTACGTGTTTATCTATCCATGCACAAAGGTCTTAAAGATGGTAATACAATGATTTTCATTCAATTATTAACACCTTTCGTCGTCTATTTCATCTCCGAAATGTTGCATGCATCGGGTATCATTGCAGTTGTAGTGGCTGGATTAATACATGGATTTGAACGTGAACGATTGATTCGTGCTCAAACCGAGCTACAAATGAACTATAACCAGATATGGAGTACATTAAGTTATGTTCTTAATGGCTTTGTCTTTGTTGTATTAGGTTACATTGTACCTGAAGTTGTTTCTGCAATATTCAAAGACGAACCGCAGAACATTATATTCCTGATCATTACAACATTACTAATTGCACTAGCTATTTATGCTTTCCGTTTTATATGGGTCTTTATATTATTCAAACAATTTTACTATCCAAATAACATTCAATCTTATCTCAATGACCAATATGAAGTACCGCCAAAACGTGCACACTATGCGTTCATTATGACAATGTGTGGGATCCACGGAACAATTTCTCTATCTATGGCATTAACATTACCTACATTATTAGCACAACAACAAACCTTTACTTATAAAAATGATTTACTATTTATTGCCTCATTAATGGTAATTATTAGTTTAGTCATGGCTCAAATCGTGCTACCTATTATTACACCTTCGGAAGAGAAACCAACATCAACCACTATGAGCTATGCGGTTGCCAAAATTTATATAGTACAACACGTTATTAAACATTTTAAAACAAAGTCTAATACACACCCATCAACAAATTATAGTAGCATTATTTCTGATTATTTTGATGAACTATTCTTCCTACTGCAGATGACACCTGAAGAAAATAATGCTAAAGAATTAAAACGACTAGAAACGATTGCTAGCGAAATAGAGACAGAAACGTTAGAACGTTTAGTAACTCAAAATAAAGTTGACCGTCAAACGATTTTGAACTATCGCTCAGCTATAGAAACTTCAAAACAATTTAAGGAATCATCAGCTGTTCATAAATTTAAAGTTGTGATTAAAATGTTAATCTTAAGATGGAGAGCAAAGAAACATGTAGAAAGTTCACAATTAAAGCAATTTCAATCGAATTTTCAAGAAGTGAAGAAAGTTATGCGTATCGTACATCATAATGTTTCACTGCGTTTAAAGGAAGAGCAAACTAACGAAAACGTATTAGAAGTAAATATTGTCTTAAACCAGTATTACAACAGACTTCACAGAATCAGAAGAAATCGTAATACACAAAATGAAACACCAGACACAATCACTGAAGCGCATAAATTAGAAGGATTATACATTCAGAGAACGTATCTTGATGAACTAATCCAAAATAAACAAATAGACGCGCATGTTGCTGCACAAGTAAGAGAACATATTAATTACAATGAAATAATCTTAACTTCAAAATAAAACGACTGTCACTACATCCTATTTCACATTGGGGGCAGTGACTTTTTCATTATTACAATATAAAATATGCAGCTAACTTTGTTTTTCAAAAACTTTAAAATAATATTTGAGTTGTGTTAAAGTTATATTTAATAATACATTAATCGGAGGAAATATATTATGTATTGGAAAAGGCGCTTAGTATTATTAGTCCCCTTATTTTTAGCTGGTTGTGATTATTCTAATGATGAAGATAGAAATGGTTTATTTTATTCAATTTTTGTCCAACCCATAGACATGTTGTTACATGGATTAGGACATTTGTACAGAGATAATTATGGTTTAGCAATCATCACAATCGTGTTACTAATAAGGCTTTTTCTACTTCCTTTTATGCTTGCACAAGTAAAAAATATGCATATGATGCGCGAAAAAACAAAAATTGTCCAATTTCAGATTGATGAGTTAAGAAACAATATTAAAATTGCGAATTCACAAGAAGAAAAAAACGAAGCACAAAAATCACTAATAGATCTTTATAAACAATATGATATTAATCCTTTAAAAAATGTTCTAGGATGTTTGCCGATACTTATTCAATTACCTATATTATTCGCTTTAATAATAACTTTAAAGTATCCTACAGGAGATGGTATTGATCGTTATCCAGACTTTTTGTGGTTCAACTTAACCGAACCTAATTTTTGGATTTCACTAATTGCAGCAATAATATATTTCTTCCAACCATTAGTCAATGCATGTCATTATCCTAAAGATCAAAGAAAAACACACTATGTATTGATGATTTTATCACCTATATTTATTACGTATATTTCCCTACACTCTGCTGCAGCACTTGGGTTATATTGGACTGTTGGTGGATTATTTTTAATTATTCAAATGCATTTTGCGCATTCTTATTACAGTAAACTGGCATACAACAAAGCAATTCATCTTCAAGGTGAGTTAGATGAACGTAAATTGACTTAAACGTATTTTAAAACTTTGTTATTTTATCACTTAATATTTTTACTTTTTATAATTTTTTGAATTGAAAAATTTCTTTTTTTAAAATAATGATGCTATAATAATATCAATTTAGTTTAGCAAGGGGGCATTCTATGGATTTTACAATTAGAGCGTTGACGGAGGAAGATCGTCATGGTAAAGCCAATGTCCATTACGAGAGCTGGTTAAAAACATATAACCATATTTCTGAAAACGACTACCTAGAAAATCTTGATAAAGAACAATTTATCAAGAAGTCCTCTATACACGATCTTCCTACCTTAGTTGCAACTGTTAAGGATGAGATTGTAGGATTTATCACTTATGGTAAAACGAAATCTATTTCAGAATCTGACAATTGGAGTGAGATATACGCATTGTATCTTTTAGAAGCATATCAACGTCATATGATTGGATATGCTTTAACACAACGAGCACTAGAGCTGTCTTATCCAGATAACGTGACACTCTGGGTTGTAGAAGAAAATACTAACGCTATTAATTTCTATGAACAAGTTGGATTTAAAAAAACACCATATAAACAACCTACTTTCTTCGGCAAAACATATAACGAAATTCGCATGGATTACACACGTACTGAACATGATAATTAAATTAAATTCAAATAAAAAGGGCTAGGAAATCTTTTTTTAAAGATCTCGTAGCCCCTTTGTTTATATTATTCAATAGCATTTGTTAACATTTACTTTAATGTGTTTCTCCAAGTGCTACTTTAATATCTTCGTCAGACTCAATGATAGCTTCTAATGCAGCATTTAATCCTTTCCGAATCGTTTCCACAGACATTGAAGGTTTTTCGGGTTTATCTACAACTTGTTCAGGGATAAATGGCACATGAATAAAACCGAATTTTATATTAGGAAATTGCGTTGCATGTAAGTAGCCTAATTGATATAAAATATGATTACATACAAAAGTTCCAGCCGTATTAGATAAACGTGCAGGTACACCACTTGCTTTAATAGCTTCAGTCATGCGTTTTACAGGTAAGTTTGAAAAATACGCCTGTGCTCCATCAGGATGAATACATTCGTCAATCGGTTGTTGACCTTCATTATCTGCTATTCGGGCATCATCGACGTTAATACCAACACGCTCTGGTGTTAATTCAAACCTTCCGCCTGCTTGTCCAATTGCTAACACAATATCATAATCATATTGTTTCAAACGTGCTTCGATTACATGTTTACTTTTATGAAAGACTGTTGGTATTTCTAACTTATCTATCGTATGTTCTTCAATATTATCTGGTAATAGTTTCACCGCTTCTAACGCAGGATTAATTTCTTCTCCACCAAATGGATCAAATCCAGTTATTAAGATTCTCATTTTAAAACGCCCCTTTTTAATTGAAATCAGTTAAAACGCCCATACATACATTAAGCCAATATGTATTACTATAAGTATAAGTGCAATCGGCGCTTGTGCTTTGATAACCCCAAATTCTTGTTTCATTTCTAACAATGCTACCGGCAATGTATTAAAATTAGCTGCCATTGGTGTTAGCAAAGTGCCACAAAATCCTCCAGTCATAGCTAGCGCACCTGCGATAACAGGATCTCCACCTTGTGCGATGACAAACGGAATACCAATGCTTGCAGTAATTACTGTAAAAGCGGCAAAAGCATTTCCCATTAACATAGTAAAACATACCATGCCTAATATATATGCAGTCGCACCTACCAAGTGATTTCCCTCGGGTAATACCGATGAAATACCTTTCGATATGACATCTCCAACTCCACTTACTGTAAATAATACTCCTAAAGCAGCTAAAAATTGAGGTAATATACCCACAGTACCAATTTGTTGTGTTAGTCGGTCACTATCATAAAATACATATTTTATTTTAGGTTTAATTACTATATATGCAGCTATTAACCCTAATATAGAAGAAACACCTAAACCTATTGCACCACCTAAAGGAGTCCAATTTGAAACAGCGATTGCCGCAATCGCTAAAATGATAGCTGGAATAAATAGTTTATTTCCATATTTTTGAGCACCATGCACCCCTTCTTCTTCAGTTACATCGACAATATTATTAATTGTCACTTGTTTAAATAAAGTCAGTACCCCCATAATTAAAATAAATAAACCATTAATTACATTTGGAATATATGGACCAACAATAAATGTTGCAGCTAGCAAAATCCAAAATAATGCTGTGCCATATTTCTTTTTATGTATAGAAGATTTCAAAATTCGAAACGCAGTGTATAGTAATTGTAAACCTATTAAAATATAAAAAACTTCTAAGATATTATTTAATACTTGTTCACTCATCACGTTTCACCTGCTTTGAGTCATATTTTTTCTCTAAATATTTATCAAATCTTATATTATTAAGCCAGACAAGCACTAATACAATTAGTGCTATGGGTACTGACGCCAGTACTAATTCAATTGCGTCTACCTTAATACCTAATGATTGAAATGTCCCTACCATTAATAAAACCCCTGCAGCACCAACGAATAAATTTTGTCCAAAGAAGTTTCCATAGTTTTCCATTGCAGAAGTTTGTGCTTTTATCTTTTCGATATCTGCTTCATCAACTTCATCGTCTTTCAAATTATATCTAGTTTTTAACGCACCTTGTACCATTGGATTAATCAGTGGGCGAACAAATTGAGGATGACCCCCGATACGTATTGAAGCCACGCCAGCTATTTCTCTAATTATTAAATATATTGTCATCAGACGCCCACTTGTAACTCGTTTCACCTTTCCTATCATGTTAGAAGCTTGCTTTTTTAAACCGAACCGTTCAATCAAACCGACCATCGGTAACGTTAATATAAATAATGTAACTAAACGATTATCAACAAACGCTTTACCTAGTGTTTCTAAAATGGAATAAAAATCTAACCCAGACACGATACCAGTAACAACAGCAGCAATTAAAATCACTGCAATCGTATCAATCTTAAACAGGAATCCCAATATAATAATTAGAATACCAATTAACTTTAACCACTCCATAATACCCCTCCTTATGCCTACATTATAATTTTAAATTTTCTAAATACAATAAAAATTATCGAATTTCAGTAGTTCATAGCCTTTTGTCATAATTATTAGTAATTTTAAATATTACTAATAGAAAACTAGGCAAAAAACTCCTGCACTTAAACCGTCTAGACTAGCACCGATGATTAATATGTCTTTCATAACAAGCCAATATGTACACGCTACCTTAAACATTTTATAATATTTTAAAGTTATGTTAATTTGTATATAGAAAAAAGGCAACATACAAGTATATCTCCCGATAATACCGTTAGAAAGAGGGTGACTTGTGTAAAACAATGGCTAATAACCATCTTTCCAATTTGCTCACTTTTTCATTCTAACTTCACGTCATTTTTAACTTATGTAGCAGAGAAAATAAAATTTATTACGTTATCTAATTTTGATAGCTTTTACTATTATCAAATAGTTAAAATTGCAGTTATTTCCAAAGCAAAAGAGCTATATCCTTTAATATCAAGGTATATAGCTCTTTTGCTTTAATCAGTATATTGAGTTGGTTTCAGCTATACATGAGCTTCATCTCAGGTAAAACTGTTATCTCTTTTAACTCTAGTCACCTTTGCAGGTACTGGACGACGAAACCTCTCTAAAATAAATTAGATTTCTGTACCACTGTTTTAAGACTAGACATGTATGTTCCAAACTCACTCGTCACATTTAAAATTATTTTCGACATTGTATAAAATTATAACCATTTTAATTCTGAATCAGCAACATTACGTGATGGTAATAATGTTTCTACCACCAGAATAATTGTACAGATTAAAGAAATAATATTTAATGATATAGCAACACTATTGATTTGAATAATATCAAAGGTAATATTAACAAATATAGACAGTACAATTAATATGATTGCTGTTGCACGTTTTCTACCGGCATCATAAAATCTACGCAATGTAATTGCAAACATTGGTACGATTATCGCTAGAGCAAATATACCCACAAAAGCTGATAGTATTGCCGCTACAATAAAGATACCTGTAATAAAGCAAACGACACCGATGAGCGCAATAATAAATATAATAATGATATGAATTAATACAGGTGTCCAAAATTCTAGTCTATTTGATTTGCCATTAAAGTCTATATATTTTCTCCAAAAATCTTTATACGCCTCTAGCATGTGCTTACCACTCCATTTTCTTCTTGTGGAACTTTTAAAGTACATATCTTCACCAATATATCGTAATACCCTATTTTTTCAAAACTTATACTAAAATATTAGTAAATTTAAAAACATTATATCAAATAATTACTTATCTTGTTTTAAATATATGACTTTACGATACGAGTTAATACGAATGGTAATTCTATAAATGCACTATCCTTATGTAATCTTTCACTTAATTTATGTGCATCT
This sequence comes from Staphylococcus sp. mip270_02, assembly GCF_054031535.1. Taxonomy (NCBI): domain Bacteria; kingdom Bacillati; phylum Bacillota; class Bacilli; order Caryophanales; family Staphylococcaceae; genus Staphylococcus; species Staphylococcus sp. mip270_02. The sequence goes on along the minus strand of NZ_CM132934.1, from coordinate 948,192 downwards.
TTACCAATTGGTCCACAGAGTATGGTTGGCGCACTAATAGCTTGTATCGCTTCAAAAGGAATCGAATAAGTTTGATTAAAATTAGGTGCGTTTTGCTGATAAGTAATCATTTGAGACATGTCGCCTGAAAAATTCAAATAACTACTATCACTAATACCATTAAAATAATGTATACGTTCACTTTTACGTTGAAATTGTTCTTGTAAAGTTTGACGGACCAATTCAATAGTTTCCTCAACTTTTGCATCATAAGACGTATTAACTGCTGGATAATATGGCGTTGCAAAAAAAGTCACGACCGCTGGCGCAATATTTCTGCAAATTTGCATTAATCTATCTGTCACTTTAATACTTTGTAAATGTAGATCTTTAGTTTGCTGTATCACTGCTGTTATTTCTTTATTTACAAATGCTTCACCATGATGTTTAATCGCATATGTTTTCAATTGTTCAAATGTCAGTACATTAATTTTAGTATCAAAAGGAATATCTTCACTTTCTAAAATTGATAACCAATCACTTTCACAACGTTCTGTTGCTTTTATTACTGTATCTATAAATTGTCTATATAAGTCAGCAGGTTTCTGTTTGAAAAGGAACATATTAAATAATGCCATTGTTCTAAATGGTGTTTGTACATCGTATGTTTGTTTAATATCTCTTGTCATTAACGAAACAGGCAAAGGTGTCGTTTCATTTTCAAATGTTTCTTTAAATATACCATTATATTCTATCGCTTGATTAATATAACTCATCATAAAGTTAGAGCTCAATCCATCCATTGGATTTCCTACATGAGTTTCTTTTCCATAACATAATACACCTGGCATTATTTTTCCAATAGAGCCAGAATATATATAGTGCTGTTCATCTGCACTTGCCTGTTGGAAAGTAGGTTCACTGTTTAAATGAAGCTGAATATCTAACTGATGTTGTTGTTTTAATCTTGCAATGGTCTCTACAGCTTTGCGCATACCTGAAGAATTCACTTCCTCATCTGGTACTGTGACTAAAATTAAATTAATATCCCATGCTTCAATACTCGCTTGTTCTATTAAGGATAAATGTAGCATTAAACCTGCCTTCATATCCATTACACCACGACCAAACAAATATGTATCACGATTTAAATCCTCAATAGCATCTTCACTAAGATAACTACTATTCTCTTTAAAAATATTCTTTAATGCATCAGGATCAAAAGCATACTCACTATATGAGCCAAAGTCTTCTACACCTACAGTATCAAAATGACTGATTAGTACGATTGTTTTTTTAGAAGTAGGTGCCTGATAAAAAGCTACAACAGATTCTTTTTCATCTTCAGTAACTTCAAGTAAAACCTGAGATTGATGCTGTTGAAAATAATCCAATTTTAATAGCAGATTCTTTACAAAATTAGGAAATGCAATCTCACCTTGAGTATTAGTAACCGTTTCATGTTTAACTAAATTTTTTAATAATTTCAATCTATCTTCATAAGTTTGCCATAGTTCCTGTGCCACATAACCCCTCCTAATGTAAACGTTTCCTCAATTATAATATGCTTTTAATTTCATAATCAATATATTCTCATGAAAAAGCTTTGTAAAATTAATATTTGTTCACTTAATTATAGTATGAATGGCAAAGTTTATATAAAAATTCAAAAAATAAAAAAACGGAATTACGCAATCAATTCTATAAATTGAATGCGCAATCCCGTTTCGACAATAAATAACTATACTTTAAAGTTCTATTAGTTTTAAGTTAATTATTAAATTGATTTTTTGGTACCAATATGAGTACTGCCAAAAATGCGATAATTGCTAATGCTGCATTGAACCACAAGCCAAACATTGCTCCAACTTGTATATTTGAAACTACAGTCATCACAGTAAAGATAGTACCAGATAATGCGACACCAAATGAATTTCCTAATGATGATGCCATTTTATAAACACCAGACGCAACCCCAACTTTATCTTCTGGGGCTGTTGATACTGCTGTATCTGTCGATGGTGTTGCGTACATACCTAACCCCATACCATAGATTAAATAACCTATTATACAAGTTACAATATAAACTGGCGTAGGTAAAAACGTGAATGAGATTAAAATAATTCCTATAGCATTAAGTGCTGCACCAATTAGCATCGGTCTTCTTGGACCAATCTTTTGTAACACTTTTTCTCCAACTCTAATCATTACAAGCACAGCTACTAAATACGTAATAGACATGACACCAGATTGGAAGGAACTAAAATGTAATCCTGATTGGAAATACGTATTAGCGACAATAAGTGTCCCTGCCACTGCATTTAATAAAAAGTTAGAGATTGTAGCACCACTATAACCTTTATGTTTAAATAGTTTAAAATCTATAAGTGGATTTTTAACTTTACCTTCATAATATAAAAAGCAAAGTGTTGAAATAATAAATACAACAATTAGTGCCATGATAAATGGTGAGAAAAGCCCATAATCAGATGATTCTGTAATAATCAAATTAACACTTAGCATTGCAATAATTAAAATAATAAGACCTACTATGTCAAATTTAGCTTGTTTTGTTTCTTCAGTTTGTACGGCTTTTGTTTCTGGTGTATGTCTCATTAGAAACATTGCCATTAATGCTACAAGAATTGAAATAATGAATATTGATCTCCAACCAATAAACGTAGACATTACACCGCCAAATAACGAACAAACTCCTGTGCCTCCCCAAGAACCGATTGACCAATAACTCAATGCGCGCTGACGACGACTACCAATATAATATTCATTGATAATTGCCAAAGTTGAAGGCATAATACATGCTGCAGATAACCCTTGAATCGCGCGTCCAACAACAAGTAATGGCATAAACCCTGGTATTATGATTAATAACGAACCAACAATACTTAATATCAATCCGATATAGGTCATTTTCACCCTGCCATATCTATCAGCAAGCCCTCCTGTTCCTACTACAAATAAACCACATAATAATGCAGTTAAACTTACAGCCACATTTATTGTTCCATAATTCGTATCAAATGATGATTCTAAATCTGGAATAATATTTACTAATGATTGTGCAAACAACCAAAATGTAATGACTCCTAAGAAAATACCAACAAGAAGTTTATTATCTCCTTCAAACGAATGTGTTGATTCCATATGCTTTTTTCCTCCTATATTTCCCGTAAACACATAGATCACATTTCAAAACAGGTATACACGCCTTTAACGCTATTCTCCATACAAACTGAAAAACCGCTAAAAAAGTCTATATCTATTTCAAAACTAATCTTTTAATATACAATTGGTTTAAAATTCTGCAATAATTATATGCAATTAATTTTATATTAATATCTACATTTTTTACAAATCCTTTTAAAAGCCAATATTAATAAAATAACACTTAACTCTTAATAATGCTAAAGAACTGCGTCAATTATGTAGTTATTTACATAGAGAGTAATTTGATTCTTCCCTCTCATCACTGCTATATTGGTACATTGGATATAATTTATAAAAAATAATTCACATAAAACTCATAATTTTATAAAATTATGTATAATCAACCATGTCAAACTAATTAAAAAAAGGTGAAACCATGTTAAATTTATTTATCTTATTATTAGAACGCGTTGGTTTAATTATACTGATTGCATATATTTTAATGAATATTAATCATTTTAAATCGATGATGAATGACCGAGAAAAGCGACGTTCGCAATGGCAATTGATTATCATATTTGGTTGTTTCTCCATGCTTTCAAATTTTACTGGAGTACAAATTCGCGGTGATGAAATTATCAACGGTACGGTCTATAATCATTTGAGCCCTGATGCATCGTTAGCAAATACACGTGTATTAACAATTGGAGTATCAGGACTAATCGGTGGTCCATTCGTTGCCTTAGCTGTAGCACTGATTTCAGGGATTTACCGTGTCTATATCGGAGGTGCAGATGCATACATATATTTAATTTCTTCTATCATTATTGCCCTTGTTTCAGGTTATTTTGGTCATAAAGCTATGCGAGCTAATAGGTATCCAACTATTGTAAAAGGCGCGCTCATCGGTGGTGCTACAGAAATTATTCAAATGCTTTGTATTTTAGTATTTTCTGATAATACCGTACACGCATGGACGTTAGTAAAACTTATTGCCTTACCTATGATATCTATAAATTCAATAGGTACAGCTATATTCTTATCTATCATCCTTTCAACAATTAAGAAAGAAGAAGAAACCCGTGCAATCCAAACTCATGATGTTTTACAATTAGCTAACCAGACATTACCTTATTTCCGTTCAGGTTTAAATGAGCAATCCGCTAAACAAGCTGCTGAAATCATTCTAAACCTAATGCGTGTTTCAGCAGTTGCTATTACAAATCGTAAAGACATATTAACTCACGTTGGTGTTGCAAGTGATCATCACGTTGCACAAAAAGCAATTATTACAGATTTATCAAAAATTGCTATTCAAACTGGAACTTTAAAAGAAGCTTATTCAAGTGAAGATATTGGTTGTAACCACCCTGGTTGTCCGCTAGAAGCTGCTATTGTTATGCCATTACATGTAAAAAATGAAGTAGTCGGTACATTAAAACTCTATTTTACTAATAAGCATGACGTTAACTTTTCCGATAAACAGCTTGCAACCGGTCTAGCAGATATATTTTCTAGCCAACTTGAGCTTGGACAAGCTGAAACGCAAAATGCGTTAATAAGAGATGCTGAGATTAAGTCGCTCCAAGCTCAAGTTAAGCCTCACTTTTTCTTTAACTCAATTAATACTATTTCAGCATTAGTACGAATCGATAGTGAAAAAGCAAGAGAATTATTATTACAACTCAGTCAATTTTTCCGTTCAAATTTGCAAGGTACACGTAATAATACCATTTCTTTAGAAAAGGAATTACAGCAGGTTGAGGCTTATTTATCATTAGAACAAGCGCGTTATCCAGATCGTTTTAATGTTAGTTTTGATATCGCTGATTCAAGCTATGGTGCTTTAGTGCCACCTTTTGCGATTCAAATCCTTGTAGAAAATGCAATTAAACATGCATTTAAAAATAGAAAGTATGACAACAATATTATTGTAAAAGCTCACCAAAATAACTACGGATTAAATATTTCTGTCTCAGATAATGGACAAGGCATACCATTAAGTAAACTTGATAAAATCGGAAAAACTAGTGTTTATTCAGAATCTGGTACAGGAAGTGCATTAGAAAATTTAAATCAAAGATTAGATGGTTTATTTGGCTATAAAGCTAAACTTCATTTTGAATCAAATAAACAAGGTACAAAAGTAAGTTGTACCATTCCACATCACACTACAGAGGAGGGGTAAATTATGAAGGCAATTATCGTAGATGATGAACCGCTAGCACGTAATGAACTACACTATTTATTAAATCAAATTCGTTCATTTGATTTAATTAAAGAAGCCGAAAATATCTCTGAAACTTTAGAATTATTACTTTATGATAACTACGATGTTATTTTTTTAGATATTAATTTAATGGATGAAAGTGGTCTGGATTTAGCTAATAAAATTAAAAAAATGAAACATCGCCCTTTGATTATTTTCGCTACTGCACATGATACTTTTGCGGTAAAGGCGTTTGAATTAGATGCTATTGACTATATTTTAAAACCATTTGAGCAACAACGAATCGCACAAGCTATCCATAAAGTTGAACAAGTGCTTAACTCAAATATCGAACAACAAAATTTTATAAATAATGATAATAACCATAATGAGACACACAACAAACTTGAGAATAGGCCAAACGTACTCCCTATTGAAGTTAACGAGCGTATTCATATTATTAATTTAGATGATATTATCGCAATTTCCGTCAATAACGGGGTCACAACGATAAATACGACACTCAATGAATTTGAAACTTCTGAACCGTTGAACCATTATGAAAAAAAATTAGACACTACTCAATTTATGAGAATTCATCGTGCCACTTTAATTAACAAGACACATATTCAAACAATTGAACATTGGTTCAACTATACTTATCAATTAACCATGACTAATCAATTAAAATTCCAAGTGAGTCGCTCTTATATGAAATCATTCAAACAAGATATGGGGTTATCTTGATTTTCAAGTTCTAATTTATGCATTTCAGAGATAACGTCTAGTAAGTCGCTTGTCAATCCAACTAAAGTAATCGCTTTCATTCTATAATTAACCCAAGATTAATTCGGGAGGAACTTTAATTATGGAAGCAAACAAACAACAAAATGCAGAACAAACTCAGCATTCAAAAACATATAATTTTTTCCATCAAGCACTTGTGATTGCTATTATCATGCTCATTTCAAATATTATCGAAAGTTTCATGCCAATTCCTATGCCCGCTTCAGTTATAGGTCTTGTGTTATTATTTATAGCGTTATGTACAGGTATTATTAAACTTGGTCAAGTCGAGAAAGTCGGTACAACGTTAACGAACAATATTGGTTTTCTATTTGTCCCAGCAGGTGTATCAGTTATTAATTCACTAGGCGTTTTAAGTACGAGCCCTATCCTAATTATTTTATTAATCATTATTTCAACACTCTTATTGTTATTATGTACAGGGTTCTTTGCTCAAATGCTTATAACTAAATCCTTTATTCCAAGAAAAAGACCACAAAAACAACTTGCGGAGGATAAATTATGATTGAACATTTAGCTATTAACACGCCCTATTTCGGTATTTTACTTTCATTGATACCATTTATTATAGCCACATTTTTATTTAAAAAAACTAATGGCTTTTTCTTATTCACACCGCTATTTGTAAGTATGGTAGTAGGTATAGCATTTCTAAAATTTACTGGCATAGATTATGCAAATTATAAAATTGGCGGAGACATCATTAATTTCTTCCTGGAACCGGCTACTATATGTTTCGCTATTCCTTTATATAAAAAACGTGATGTTTTAAAAAAATACTGGAAACAAGTACTAGGAGGTATTACATTAGGTACCACGGCAGCACTAATTTGCATTTACTTAATAGCTGAAGCATTCCAATTTTCTAATGGCATTATTGCATCTATGTTACCTCAAGGTGCGACAACTGCTATTGCACTACCTGTTTCAGCGGACATAGGTGGAATTAAAGAACTAACTTCATTAGCTGTTATATTAAATGGCGTAATTATTTACGCACTCGGTACAAAGTTAATCAAACTATTTAATATTACCAATCCTATCGCTCGTGGCCTTGCACTTGGCACAAGTGGGCATTCCTTAGGCGTCTCTTCAGCACAAGAATTTGGTGAAACAGAAGCTTCAATGGCATCTATTTCATTAGTTATTGTCGGTGTAATTGTAGTAGTTGTTGCTCCAATTCTTGCAACAATATTACTTTAAATAATAGTAATGATAACTAATTTTTTCTTTATCGTTTATACAATCAACTTTTCAAGTCAAAAAACCTCAACCATTTTTATGATTGAGGTTTTTTATTTATGCTAAATCATTGTTTTAAATTGCTATTTACCCTATGAACCATTCAATTGCACGTTTTACTGCCTTGTCCCAATAAGCATAATCATGCTTACCAGCTCCATCTTCAAATTGGTAAGGTACTTTTTGCGCGTCCAAATATGATATAAACTGTTTATTGTCTTCGTAGAGTTGATCTTCTGTTCCACACATAATAAGTAACTCTGGTATTACTTTGCTTTCAGCTATTGCTTTATCTACTAAATAATACGGATCAAGTTCTGTATCCTGTGTCATTTTATCTACACCTGCAATTGCTTGGCCTGAAAAGTCATTCCAATCAATGTCTATAAAGGTTTGTGCATTAAATACAGATGATAATGGGCAAGCTTTAGCAAAACGATGACCTTGTGTTAAGGCATATTTTATCGTTCCATATCCTCCCATAGAATGGCCTGCAATAAAGTTATCCTCTCTCTTCTGTGATAATGGTAAGATTTGATGTGCATAATCTAATACTTCTAATACATAGTCAAAGTATTTATGACCAAATTTCATATTACTATAACCACTATGGTCAGCGTTAGGCATAATAACTGCAATTTGATGGTCATTTGCATAACGTTCAATACTTGTATAGCGCATATAAGAAGTTTCATCACTTGATAAACCATGTAACAATAACATTGTCTTTAATTGTTTAGGCTCTATCTTCGTATTAAAATAACTAACATCTTCAGGTAAAATTGCTATAAATTGGTGGTTCATACCAATAGTTTTGGATTTGTAATTTATCGTTAACAACGCCATATCATTTCACTACTTTCATTACTGATTAATACCCTGAGGTCTATGCTTTTGTTTCTTCTGTGTTCTAGTCGTGGGGTCTAATCGTTTTTCTAATAATCTTAATACGACATCTATTAAAATTGCAATTAATGCAATAGGTATAGCACCAGCTAAAATAAATGTTGTGCCATCTGTAGCATTTGTCCCACGGATTACAATATCACCTAAGGTCGGTGCGCCAATAAATGACCCCACAGCGACAACTCCAATAGCTACAACAAGCGCAATTCTTAGTCCGCCTAAGATAACAGATAAAGCTAATGGTAACTCTATCATACGTAAGACTTGGTTACGTGTCATACCCATACCTTTACCGGCATCTTTAATATTTTCATCTACGCCCACGATACCTGTAAAAGTATTTTTAATAATCGGTAATAAAGCGTATAAGAATACCGTTACTACTACTGTCGTTGGTCCTAGGCCCATAACTAACATCAAAATAGCAAGCATTGCTATAACAGGTACAGTTTGTATAATATTCGCAATCGTAATAATCGTCCATGATAGTTTCTTATATCTAGCTATAATAATACCTAGCGGAATACCCACAATTGCTGCAAACAACACGCCATACACAGACATAAGTAAATGCTTAATAAATAAATCCCAAAGGTAGCCAAAGTTTACTGAATAATATTCGACTAATTGCTGTAATAGATTACCCTCCATTAGTTTTGACCACCCTTCTTATCATTTTCAAAATAGTTATGTTTTTTCAAGAAGTTTTCTGCAACAACTGCCGGCTCTTTGCCTTTACCATCAGCTTGATAATTAAGCTCTTGCATTTCACTTGTTGAAATCTTCTTCTCTAACTTATTAATAATCGGTTTTAATTCAGGATATTTATCTAATAATTCATTTGTTGCTACCGAACTAGCTGCATAAGGTGGGAAAAAGCGTCTATCATCTTTCAACACTTTTAAATCATATGCCGCAATTCTTCCATCTGTTGAATACCCTACTGCTACATCGAGATTTTTAGAATTTAATGCATCATATACTAAACCAATTTGCATCGGTCTAACTGTATTAAATTTAAATCCATATTCTTTCGTAAACCCTGGATAACCGTCACCTTCCCGATTTAACCATGAACTATCGACACCTAGTTTTAATTCATCACTATGTGCTTTCAAATCAGAAACTGTTTCCAAATTATATTTTTTAGCTGTTTCTTTTGTAACCATAAACGCATATGTATTTGCAAAACCATATGAATTAAAGAACGTTTGATTAAATTTCTTTTGGAAACCTTCTTGGGTAGCTTTCATTGCTTTTTCGGGATCTTTAATAGGATCTTCATTTAATGCACCTGTTAAGTCTGTACCATTGTAACGAGCACCAGACATATTTGCATCACCATTTGCAAGAGCGTTGTGCTGGATTGTACTCGATCCTAAGTTATTTATTAATGTTGGTTTAATCTTTCCATCTGTATCATGTTCTATTAAAAGTCTCAACATATGAGACATAATTTGTGATTCACTCGTCGCAAGCGCTGTAATCTTGACTTCGTTGTCTGAGCTATTTCCACCTAAACCGGGTAAACTACATCCAGATAACACCGTCAGACACAGTACAAGCGCGATACAATACTGTTTCAATCGTTTCATAATGTCCTCCTTAATTTATCTGGATACTTTTAATCCTTTTGGCACTGCCCATTTTTCAACTAATGATAGTAATAGATCTACAATTAATGCTAATGCTGTGACAAGCACTGCAGCACTTACAATCATCAATGGATCGTATAAGTTTAATCCGTTAAATACAAAGTCACCTAAACCGCCGGCGCCGACATAACTCGCAAGTGTAGCCCAGCTGATTACATAAACTGATGATAATCGAATACCACCTAAAATCAACGGTAAGGCTAATGGCAATTCCACATCTTTCATTAATTGAAAACGTGTCATACCCATGCTTATTGCCGCTTCTTTAATATTACTATCGATATTTTTAACACCTAAAACAGTATTATTTAATATTGGTAAAAGTACATAGATAAATAAAGCTATGATTGCTGGTAATTTTCCCACGCCAAAAATTGGTATCATGACCGCAAGTACAGCTAATGTAGGAATCGTTTGTAATACACCAGCAACTGTAAGCACAATGTTTGAAGTTCTTTTCATCTTGGATAGAATTATTCCTAAAGGTACAGCTACTACAATGGCGATTAGCAAAGCGATCATTGAGATATAAAAGTGTTCTACTGTTTTAGAAATCAGTTGACCACCATATTGCTCTATGAATTGTTTCATTATATATCAGCTCCTACATTATCGGGCTCTACAATTGCAGCTTCAGTAGCACTAACATCCTCATCTAATTCTCCCCAAATACTGTCATAAACGATATCTACTAAATTGGCTCTCGTAACTAATCCAATCAATGTTTTACCATCACTATCCACTACTGGTACATTTCTTACATTTCTCTTAAGGATTGTACGAACAGAGTCTTGTAATTTACTGTCTATCCTCACTCTATAAATATCACGTTGCATCATATCAATAAGATCCTTACGCGTTCTTAAACCTTGATTGATATCTTCAATATCTAAGTAACCTAATAATCTGCTATTGTTACCTACTACAAAAATAGTATCGACACGACGTGCCCTCATAATTTCTACTGCTTCATTTAATGTACTATCTGCATGTACTGTAACTGGTTTAATCATCGCATCTTTAACTGTACGCATGTTAGGTCTATCTTGTATTAATCTGTTTTGACCAATAAAGTCACGTACAAAGTCGTTTGCTGGATGACGTAAAATATTGTCGGGTGTGTCATATTGAACCACTTGACCTTCTGACATAATACAAATTTTGTCGGCTAGCTTGATAGCCTCATCCATATCATGAGTGACAAATATAAATGTTTTACCTAGTTTTTGTTGTAACTCTTTAACTAAATCTTGTAGCGTGTCTCTAGTAATTGGATCCAATGCCCCAAAAGGCTCGTCCATCAGAATAACATCTTGTTCAGCCGCCAATGCTCTAACAACACCTATACGCTGTTGTTGACCACCAGAAAGTTGTGATGGATATCTATCTAAAAATTCTTCAGGTAAGTCGACTAATTTAATTAATTCTTTTGCTTTTTTTTCTTTCTTTTCTTGTGACCATTTCAATAACTTAGGTACTAAAACAATATTTTCCCTAATAGTCATATGTGGCATTAATCCAATTTGTTGTATAACGTAACCAATTTTTCTACGCAATTCCACTGGATTCATCTTACGGACGTCTTTGCCATTAATTGTAATTTGGCCTTCAGTTGCTTCTATCATTCTATTTATCATTCTTAAGGCAGTTGTCTTACCACTACCACTCGTACCAATAAATGCTATAAATTCACCAGATTCAACCTCTAATGAAATGTTATTCACAGCTTTTTTACCGCCGCCATAGACTTTAGATAAGTTTTTAATACTTAACATGGGTCAATTCCTTTCTATGTATATATTCAATTTCAACTATTTCCTAATAAATTTAGGGCTACCTGTGGATGTTATACAAATCCTAGAATAAGTAAAAACATGAGCACATATAGCCCTAATTTATTCATGTTTCGCTAAATACAACTAAATAAATAGCCGTTTTTGCTTAGATATTTTATCAACCTATATATAACAAGATACATCAATTAATAAAATTAAACAATTTATAATAGTGAACTTTGTTTCCCAACACATTCAAAAAACCTTTTATTCAATAGCTTAAAATTTATTTTCGTTTGATTCCAATATGATGCCCAAGTTCTTCAGGTTGATGTTGAATTAATGCACTATCTGCATAAAATTCAACTGATTTTCTAATAGTTTCTGGAAATGGCTTCGGTTTATTAGATTCAGTATCCATACCCATTAGCATCACTTCATATGTCGCACATCTGTCATTTTGCCCATTTTTTAATGTCATAAATACGTGTAAGCGCTTCGCATCAAAATCAAACAATTCTACTGTGACAGTGATGGGCTCATTTACTTTTATTTCTTTTAAATACATCACGTGATTTTCAAGTGTGAATATTGTATATTTCAATTGTTCAATCGCTTGTAGATCTAATCCCAAAGTAGCTAACCAAGCGTCTGTTGTATCGCTGAATACTCGATTATACTCAGCATCATTCATATGACCATTATGATCTACCCAAATTTGTTTTACTGTTGTCGTATATTCAAAAAGTGATTGAGTCATATTAATACACCGACTGATTATTTCTTTTTTTCATTGAAGGTGACTCTTCTGGCCAGTATGTTTCTGCAAGTTGTTTCACTTTAACTAAAAATTCATTGCGTTTTTGGTCAAGTTCTGACATTGTTTGTCCTTGTGATGATGATTCACATCCATTGACGACCTCATCATAAAGTTCTTGTGTTAATTCAGGAGCTAATAACTTAGTCCAAGGTTTTTTCAATGCAGGGCCAAATTGTTTTAACATATGACGCATACCTCCCTCACCACCAGCTAAATGGAATGTCATAAACGGACCATATTGTGCATAACGCAATCCAGCTGCGTGGGTAAATGCTTTATCTACTTCTTCTGTAGTAGCAACGCCATCATTGACTATATGCAATGCTTCTCTCCATAACGCCTCCATTAGTCTGTCAGCTACATGTCCTTCAATTTCATGTCTCACATGTAGTACATCCATACCAATACTTTCGTAAATTGTTTCAGCTTTTACAGTTGTTTCTTCTGTAGTTAATTTACCAGGAACAATTTCAACTAATGGTAAAATATATACAGGATGGAATGGATGCGCTACCACTAGTCTTTCTGGATGTTGTAAATTCTTTTGTAATTCTGAAGGCATAATACCCGATGTACTAGAACCTATTATAGCATCAGGTTTTGCATAGAAATCTATCTCAGTTAGTACTTGATCCTTTAATGATTCAATTTCCGGCACATTTTCTTGAATGTGATCTGCATCTTTAACTGCTTCTTCTAAATGAGGAGTGAACGTTAAATTTTCTAAAGAGGCATTTTCTGCTAAACCAAGTTGTTCAGCATATGGCCAATTTTGTTTTACTTGTTTCAACATACTTTCATATGCATTTTCACTCGGATCAGTCGCGATGACTTCATGTCCATGTGCTAATATTCTTGTAATCCAACCACTACCAATTACACCTGTACCTACAACTGCAAACTTCATTTTGTACCTCCTTGTGGTGCTCTAAGCTGATACTTTTCACGCGCCTCTGCCGGTGTCATCGGCTCAATATCTAAACCATTTAGTATTTCTACTGCTTTTTCAACAAGTTGCTCGTTAGAAGCTTTTACGCCTTTTGCTAAATATAAATTGTCCTCTAAACCAACACGAACATTACCACCACGTTTTGCTGCTTCCTCTACTGTTGGAAATTGCATTCTTCCAATACCAAATGCTGACCAATCTGCATTTTCAGGTATACGTGTTTTAAAATATTCGATGGTTTCTGGATCATTTTCAGCGCCCCATGGAATACCTAAACAGAATTGGAATAGCGGCGTCCCTTCAATAAATCCTTCATTTATCAATTGTTTTGCAAAAGAAATATGACCGCTATCAAAACACTCTAATTCTGGTTTAACACCTGCATCCTTAACTAATTGCGCTTGTTTTCTCAACCAATCTGCAGGACTTAAATAAATAGCGTCACCCATATTGACACTACCACAATCTAATGTACACATCTCAGGTAATAATGTGCCAACTGGTTCATGTCGCTCATCAGGGGTTTGCATATCAGATCCTTTCTCTGCTTTATATGGATCTTCGAGGCTTGGAATGAAATCTCCGCCTCCACCTGACGTAATATTAATAATTATATCTTCATCTGCTTCTCTAATTAGTCTTACTGCTTCCCTAAAAAACTCCACATCATGACTAATCCCCCCTGTTTTTGGGTCTCTCGCATGAATATGTGCTACAGTAGCACCAGCCTTCGCACATTTAATTGCAGAATCAGCAATTTCTTGTGGCGTCACAGGGACATGCTTATTTTTATCTACAGTATCTCCAGCACCTGTCAATGCTGCTGTTAGCATAACTTTTTTCATTGATATAAACCTCCAAGAGAGTTTTTAATACATCGGTTAGTGTACCAACTGGACGGTTTAGTTTCAAGCCCTTGAAAATTTAAAAAAAGAATAATCAACTTTAAATTGTCGATTATTCCTTTAGTAACAGTACTTAACGTAGTTTATTCATTTTATTATTTTTTTATAAATTACATAGAATCAAAGAATAATTTAGTCGTTTTTATCAATTTGAGTATATTCCGTCAATCTATCCAAGACTTTTTCTCTCATCGATTCATCTAAATTATCTAAACCGAAAATTTCTGACAACCATAATCCATCAACTGCCAACCTAATTATAGTTGCGTCTACTTTATCTAAACCATCATTTTCAATTTTCTGTTGCCACTCTTTGTATGTGTCTTGTAATGGTAATAGTAAATTACTGTTTATGCCTTGGGCAGCAAGCATACCAGATGTAATCGAACCGTTTTCAGCACGATGTTCGCGAGTTGCTTCAATAAAGGCACGAACCCATTTACCGCTCCCATTATTATCTTTTTCTACATGTTCATTAACATTATTGCGATATAGTTCATCTGCATGGTCAACGAGTCCTTGTATTAACGCAAATTTGTTTTGAAAATGATACAATAAGCCGCCTTTACTAACACCAGCTTTTTTAGCAACAGCATCTAAAGTTAAATATTCACTACCTTGTTCATCAACGATAGTTGCAGCTGCCTGTAATAATTGTATCCGTTTGGAAACTCTTGGCATTCATACACCTTCTTTCTCAATGTACTATCTGACCTGTTGTCGCGTAGTATTTTATATTCGAGCAAACTATATACGATAAACGAAAAAGTTGCAACTCTATCTTTCTATAACTTCCAAATTAAAGACATAAGTATATTATCATATTTGCTAAAATAATTTATTCCATATATACTGCTATGACATATGTCACTATAAGGATAATTAAAGGCCGAGACATTAAATTTAAGCCTCGGCCTTAGAACTATACACTTTGAGAATTATTTATCATTCATGCCTTTACCATTTAAAATATGATCTATATATTTCAGCACGCGATCCTCACGTGTTGAAGCTCTTTTAGCCTGGCCTATATAGTACATATATTGTCTTTGTCTACCAGGAGTTAATTGATAAAATGCTTTTTCCAGTTTTGGCATTTCATCTAATTTCGCTTGTAATTCTACTGGCATTTCGTAATCCTCTGTTTCTTTCATAGGTACTTTTTTGCCTGATTTTTCAATTCTTATGGCTTCTTCAATATACCATTTAATTTCTTCTCTACGTCTTTCTATTTCTTCTAAACTTTCAAAACGTAATTGTCTAGCTGCTTGTACATTTTTTGTTTGTTGAATCAACGTTTGATAAGGATCTTCCATAATAGCACCTTTTTCAAATAACAGTGCACAATAGTACTTAAAGTCTTGTACAATCACTACGTTTTTATTTTCTAATGTATAACAAGGATGCATCCATTTATAATTTTCAACTAATTCAGTTTCTGTAATAATTTCACGCATCAATTTAAATTCATCTTGCCATTGTTTTAATTTATCAATAAATGCATCTACTTTTATATGATTTTGTTGATTTGTCATAATAATTGCACCTCATTATATTTTTAATTTATTTTCATTCTACTATAAGACACTCTATTTTTGCTATCATAGACCATCTCATCCTTAAACCAAGTTTTCCGATTGACGTACTATGAATTAAGTGCAAATTATGTTATGATTTTTTTAATATTTTTACAACTACATAATATAGAGGTGATTGAATGCAACAAGCAACAAATTTAAAAAAAGTCTTAGGTCTTACAGATGTTTTGGGAATTGCGATTGGTCAAATTATCGGGGCTGGTGTCATGTCATTAACTGGTATTGGTATACAGATGACAGGTAGTGGTATAACACCAGCATTCATTTTATCTGCTGTTATAACATTACTGACCATGTTTCCAATAGCAATCTTAGGTTCAACGTTACCTACTACTGGAGGTATGTATCAATATACTAGTCGTTTATTGTCCCCCAAAACAGGTATATTTTGGCTTATGTTGTTTATGTTTTTACAAATTACCTTGTCCTTATATGCGCTGTCGTTTGCGCAATATTTAGAAGGGCTTTTTCCTGGTGTACCAGTTAGAACTGTCGCCTTCTTATTGTTAACTATTTTATTTATCGTGAATATCGTTGGCATAAAATCTGCATCAATTATAGGAAACTTGATGGTAATTACTTTAATTGTAGCTCTATCTTGCTTCATCATCTTCGGTATGTCACATGTTAATTTTGGGGTATTTAATTCAAGCTCAATGTTCCCAGATGGATTTACAGGATTCTTCACTGCAGTCGGTTTAGTTTCTTTTGCTACTGGTGGCGCGCAAGTTGTTGCTGAATTAGGTGGAGAAATGAAAAATCCAAAAAGGGATATACCATTCGTTATAGTTGTAGCTACTATTTTTGTTGGTGTATTATATGCCTTTATTGCATCAATTGCAGTTGGCGTTTTACCGATTCCCGAAGTAGCAGGCAGACCTTTAACAAGCGTAGCAAAAGAAATACTACCTACCCCCATTTTTATTTTCTTTATGATTGGAGGGGCAATGTTTGCTTTAGCTACCACACTTAATTCAACTTTTACATGGGTAACTAAAAGTTTATTAATTGCAATTCATGATGGTTATTTGCCCAAAGCCTTAGGGCACGTAAACAAGCGATTTGGCACACCACATTGGTTACTGCTTATTTTTTATATTATTGGTGCAATACCTATCGTTACGGGGATGTCACTAAATGTTGTTGCCCAATTAGGTACAGGCATATCGTTAATAGTATTTGCATTTCCTGCATTAGCAGTAACACAATTACCTAAAAAATATCCTGAAGCCTATAAACAATCACCTTTTAAAGTGCCCTATCCTGTACTAATCGTTATAGCAATTATTGCTATAATTGTTTTACTATATCAGTCTTATTTATTAATATCTGACTTGAAAGTTGGTTATATGATAGGTACTTTAATATATATTTTACTTTCAGCTGCTATAGCGCAAGTTTCAAATACTAAAGCTAATTTAAATATAGTTGATATACGCTTAAATTCAACTCAACTTTCAGAAAAAACAAATTAACAAATTATCTTTAACAGGAAGCAAGTTAGAACTCATATTATTCTATTATGAGTTCTAACTTACTTTTCTATATTTATACATTTAAAAAAATATAATTCCTCTCATTACATTTGTTTTACTTATTATTTAATATAAGTAAATTAATATGAAATAACACAAGAATAATCACTTAACAATATTCAATTTTGTTACAATTATCTATAATCATTACAATTTAATCAGATGATGATCATTTTTGTAAGCGCTTTAACTTAAGGGGGAAGTAAAATGCAACAAGAAAGTATTTGGTTAACGATTGTAGGCCTAGTTATTATTATTTCCATTGTAGGCTTATTAATTGCGCAACGTATTAGCCCAGTAGTTGGTATGATTTTAATACCAAGTATTGGTGCATTACTTTTAGGTTATAATATTGGGGATTTAGTTAAATTTTTCAATAGTGGCTTAGATCAAGTTATAAACGTTGTTATTATGTTTATATTTGCCATCATATTCTTTGGTATAATGAGCGATAGCGGTTTATTTAAACCACTTGTAAAAAGGTTAATCCTACTCACTAGAGGCAACGTCATAGTAGTTTGTATCGTTACTGCTTTAATAGGTATCTTCGCACAGCTTGATGGTGCTGGAGCAACAACTTTTTTATTATCTATTCCTGCATTATTACCACTTTATAAAGCCTTAAATATGAATCGATATTTGTTATTATTACTATTGGCTTTAAGTGCTGCTATTATGAATATGGTACCTTGGGGCGGTCCTATGGCACGTACAGCTTCAGTATTGAATGTCAAAAATGTCAATGAACTTTGGTACGGTATTATACCTGTCCAATTAATAGGCTTTGCACTTGTACTGGTTTTTGCAGCTTATTTAGGACTTAGAGAGAAAGCGAGAATTAACAAAGCTATAAATAAAGGCGAAGTTAGAGACACACAACATTTAGATATTCATAAAATTGTAGATAATTACGAAAAAGATCAGGCAGTAAAATTCCCCGTACGTGGAACTGCCGTATCTAAACCATGGATTAATTGGGTTAATGGGCTGCTTACGCTTATTATTATCGTCATGATGTTATCTAATATCGCACCGCCAGAATTTGCTTTCATGATAGGCGTTGCAATCGCATTGGTAATTAATTTCCCAAATGTAGATGAACAAATGAGCCGTTTGAAAGCACACGCACCCAATGCGTTAATGATGGCAGCTGTAATTATAGCAGCAGGAATGTTTTTAGGTGTACTAAATAAAACTGGTATGCTAGAAGCTATAGCTTTAAACTTTATAGCTATTATTCCAGGTGCAGTTGGTCCATATTTACATATTATCGTAGGTATTTTTGGTGTACCACTTGATTTACTCACAAGTACAGACGCTTATTATTTTGCCGTACTTCCAATAGTTGAACAAACTGCTGGTCAATTTGGCGTTCCTGCTATGTCTACAGCATATGCAATGATTATTGGTAATATTGTTGGAACTTTTGTTAGTCCATTTTCTCCAGCCTTATGGTTAGCAATTGGTCTTGCAGAGGCAAATATGGGAACATATATAAAATATGCCTTTTTCTGGATATGGGGATTTGCTATTATCATGTTGATTATCGCTGTATTAATCGGTGTAGTAGCAGTCTAAATTACTTATATAAATTTTAACTTTCAAACTTAAAATGGGGACAACTATCTGACACTAAGCTTTAGTTAGTATTTCGGATAGTTGTCCCCATTATTATATATAAACTTTATACCTGAGCTTTATTAAATTTCGCGACATTTTTTAAACTAATGATTAATATAAATGCTAATAAGGCAATTGCCGCACTATAATACGTTGTTGCAAAAACATCTACTTTTGAAACAACTAAGCCACCTACTATGCCACCTATACCAATTCCTGCGTTTAAACTAGACATGTTCCAACTCATAACTTGGCTCGTATCACCTTCTACATGTTCAATGATACCACTTTGTACAGCTGGATTTGTACTCCACTGCATGATATTCCATATAAAGATAACCATCAATAATAGACCTGTGCCTGGTAAGAAGACATTTAAGATTAACATCATAATGATAAAAATGGTTGTCGCAATCGTTAACCAACGTTTACTTGTGAGTTTATCTGATAAGAATCCACCCATTGAGGTACCTATTACACCTGCTACACCATTAATCAACAATGCGATAGACACAAATGATAAATCATGGCCACTTTTCAGCATCAATGGATTAATATAAATAAATGTCACTGAATTGGCAACGAGTAGTAAAAACGTTATACTCAAATATTTTACAATTTCTGCCGGTCTTAATATTTTAGAATAACTACTTGTACGTTGCGTTGCCTCTGTATCTGTTTTAGGCGTTTCAAATTGTGGCTGTGGTACATAAAAGTACATTAGTATACCAACTAGCACGCTGACTGCGACGATAAATAAGAATGTATATCTCCACCCTACTAAGTCACCTATAATTGTCCCAATAGGTACACCAAACACATTAGCACCGCTAAATCCTGAATATACAATACCAATCATTTTCCCACGGTGTTGCGGAGCTGTTAATAAGGCCGTTAATGCTAATATTTTAACCACGATTAACGCTGCCGCAGCAGATGATAATATACGTCCAAACACCAAGATTGAAAAATTTGGCGCCATAGCAATAATTACATTCCCTATAATAAAAGTTGCTAACGCCCATAATAATACTGGTCTCGGTGAAAAGCGATTAGTTAATTTCACTAATATTGGACCAGCTATAGCAAATGTGATCGCATATAGAGTTACTAACTGCCCAACTACCGCTTCAGTGACATGTAAATCATTACTCATTAAATTCATAATTCCAGCAACCATCATTTCAACCATACCTACGATAAATATACTTAAAATGAATGTTGCAATTCTCATCACTGACATAGATTCACTCCTCCCTTTTATAAATTTTTATTTTTACATAACCACTATATTATAAACCATTCGTCAACACGTTTGAACATTTTAAAATAATAATGATTATCCATTTGTAGTAAGGAGTTAAGATATCCATTTGTCTTTGGATTGTTAAATTTAAGTATCCTATAAAGAAGCTCTAAAAAACCAACAAAACACTTAGCTTTGTTGGTTTTCCGTCTCAACTCTAAATATGATAAATACCACTTTAATTAGCGTACACCATTTTACTTTTTGAAAAGTAATTTTAGTAATAACCAAATAGACTATTATAACACTGTTGTATATTATCTTTCTTTTGTATGCATATGGCGTCCGATCAGTTGATCTCGGTGATTAAAGAATTGTTTATAGCTTAAGTAAGTCGCAATTAAAGCTGACATAATTGTCGCAGTTGTATGGATAAATACGACCATCAACTGAAACTTCACTGCCTCTAAAGGCGCAACGCCACCTAGTATCAAACCAGTCATCATACCAGGTATAGAGACAATACCATATGTTTTAACAGAATCAATCGTAGGTACAATAGCTGTTTTAATACTGTTTCTAATCGTTGCCTTAGAGGATAATTTAGGGTTAGCGCCTAAAGCCAATTTAGCTTCTATTTGACTCATTTCTTTTACAAACTCTTTATCTAAATTTTGATAGGCTAAATTGATGGCTATCAAGCCATTACTTCCCAACATACCTGCTATCGGTATAACTTCATTTGGTTTAAACTGAATTGCACCAGTTAAGATAACACCAACTAATGGCAAGGCAACACCAACGAATATAGCTATAAATGAAATCCAAAACACATGATGCATGACTGGCGAAGCCCTACTTATTGTATTCCAAGAAGCATTTATAATAATTATTAATACAAATGTAAGCAGTAGCCACTTTTGGTTTACTCCAAAAATAAAATGTAAGAGATACCCTAATATAACAAGTTGGACCACTGCACGTAATGTAGCAATTAATAAATCTTTAATTATATGTAATTTTTCTTTATAAGAGACGATAATAGGAAATAGCAATAGAAGACCGGTTAATGCTAACGCAGTTGTGCTCATGATAAATCATCCTCCTGTGCAATTCGACCTTCAACGACTTTAATTCTTTTCTTAAAGTGCCTACTACTTTGTTCATTACTATGAGTAATCCATAAAATAGAGACACCTTCTTTGGCCATATTAAAAATTAGTTTTTCAATTTTTTCACTATTTTGCTCGTCTAGTGCACTAGTCGCTTCATCTAATAATAGCATCTGTGGTTTGTACATTAACTGCCTTGCTATGGTTATTCTCTGTCTTTCCCCACCGGATAAATGATCTATTCTAGTATTGAAATTGTAATGACCCAAACCAACAGATTTCAATAAATATTTTGCTCTTTTGCGATCAAATTTATCATTACGTACTTCTGCTGGAAAGGCTAAATTCTCTCCTATAGTTCTATCAAACAAGTCACTCTCTTGTAATAGATAACTAATTTTCATACGCAATGTTTCTGGATCAATTTGCTCATAAGGCTTACCATTTAAATATATTTCCCCTTCTGTCGGACTAATTAAATTATTAATCAATCTCATTAATGTACTTTTCCCGCTTCCTGAAGGTCCTACAATCGCAATAGTATCCCCTTCCTCAATTTTCAAAGAAATATCGTTGATGATGTCACGGTTATCAACATGATATGAAACATTTTTCAGTTCTAACATGCTTCGGCCTCCCTAATATTTACTTTACTCATCATTATTCCCTAACACATGATGTAAATAACCAGTTTCTAGAAAATATAACTTAACAATACTTTATTAAAAGTTATTTTAAAATAACAATTGTTAAAAATGATATGAAATTATTTAAACTGTGCAATATGATAGAAACAGCTAAATTCATACCACTTTTTAGATAAACAAAGGCTAAACTTGCACCAATTATAATATAACTTCCTATTTCAAAAGGCGAAGTGGCACCTAGAACATGTACACTCGCGAAAAGAATGACTGACAGAACTGTAGCAAAACCATAGGTAATTTTTTTACCTAATTCATGAATAATTAAGTGCCTAAATAATAATTCTTCAATAAAAGAGGTCAAAATGACGATATCTATAAACAGCAATGGTAGCATCCAATTATTATCAAACAGTTCTTCTAATAACATTTGATTCTGAGTTTCTCCATATTGAAGAGATTCAGGCAAAAAATCTGTGATCCATTCATATCCAGTAATCAATACTAGTGAAACCATATAAGTTAGCAAAATTATTAATAAATATTTTTGACCTTTCTTAAAACGCTCTATCGCAATCGGTACTAATCGATGGTTCTTATGTATTAAATAAAAACTTAACAAAATAATAATTTCAGAGATTATTGTACTTATAATCTTGTAATCATTGCCTGCTACTTCATTTTTAATATTAAATAACAAGAAAACTCCAAATATTACAGCTAAGACAATTAAAGGTACAACTTGATTGAATAGTATATAAAAAGGAATAAGCCAGAAATCTCTTTTCACAATATGCTTACTTTGCCATTGGTTTTTTTCTTGAAATTGTTTCGTTCTTTTTAAAGTTAATTCTTCATCCATATGACACCTTCCTTTATATTTATATATTGTAAATATATCACGATTCAAATTACTTATATATGTTTTATAAAATTTTTCTTAGCATTTCATTTTTTAGAATTTTAATATTAAGTAACTTTTTCTTTTTTTAGTTATTTCATTGTAAAATGATCATTTTGTTGTAACATATAGTTAAATGGGGGGATGCTTTATGACAATATTAACCGTACTACAGTTTATTGTTAATATAATCATTGTTTTATTTCTAATAAGTGGGCTTATTATAGGTGCACTATTACTATTTAAAGATAAGCGTCAAAAACAACATAGCGTATTACGTAATTATCCTTTATTAGCTAGAATACGTTATTTTGGTGAGAAAATAGGTCCGGAATTACGTCAATATCTCTTTTTGGCAGACACTAAAGGTAAACCTTTTTCTAGAAATGATTTCACTAATATCGTTGTAGCAGGCAAATATAATTCCAGGATGACAAGTTTTGGTACTCAATGCGATTATGAAGATGGCTTTTATATTCAAAACACTATGTTTCCACTACAATCATCCGAATTGCACATCGATCAATCACCTATGATATCTTCTTTTATTTATCAGATAGATAATGAGCGTCTATTTGATCGTGACGAGCATAGAATAAAAACAGAAATTGACCCTTACTATTTATCAGACGACAATCAAATTATACTCGGACCAGAGCTTGAACAACCTTTCAAACTAAAACGTTTGGTTGGTCAATCTGGTATGAGTTACGGTGCATTAGGTAGCCATGCTATTACTGCCCTTTCTAAAGGGTTAGGACAAGCTGGTACATGGATGAATACAGGTGAAGGTGGGCTATCAAAACACCATCTGTCTGGTGATGTAGATATTATTTTTCAAATCGGGCCTGGTCTATTCGGAGTACGTGATAAACAAGGTAATTTTGATACAGACGCCTTTAAGCATTTATCACAGCACCCTCGAATTAAAGCTTTTGAAATCAAACTAGCTCAAGGCGCTAAAACAAGGGGCGGCCATATGCAAGGCAATAAAGTCACTGAAGAAATTGCAGAAATTCGTAAAGTTGAGCCATGGAAAACGATAAATTCACCTAATCGTTTTGAGCAAATCAATAATCCGTCTGCATTACTTTCTTGGGTACATCAATTACAGCAACTTGGTCAAAAACCTGTTGGCTTTAAAATAGTAATCAGTAAAGTTTCAGAGGTAGAAGATCTGGTGCGCACAATGATTGATACACAACAATATCCAAACTTTATAACAATAGATGGAGGAGAAGGTGGGACTGGTGCAACTTTCCAAGAATTAGAAGATGGTGTAGGTTTACCTCTTTTCACAGCACTGCCTATACTTACTTCTTTACTAGAAAAGTATGGCATTCGACATCGTATTAAAATATTTGCTTCAGGTAAACTAATCACACCTGATAAGATTGCTATTGCACTTGGTTTAGGTGCAGATTTAATCAACGTTGCTCGTGGCATGATGATTAGTGTAGGTTGTATTATGAGTCAACAATGTCATATGAACACTTGTCCAGTAGGCGTTGCCACTACAGACCCCAAAAGAGAAAAAGGGCTAATTATTGATGAGAAAAAATACCGTGTCACTAATTTTGTAACAAGTTTGCACGAAGGTTTATTTAATATCGCAGCTGCAGTTGGCGTTGAATCACCGACACAAATTTCTAAAGAACATATTATTATTAAAAATAAAGATGGTAACATTCAATCTATCCAAGACTATAAATTAAAATTGATAGAACATGTATAAAAATCCAAAAAACACTATGACAATCGTTTGAAACGATTGTCATAGTGTTCTTATTTTATCTACTTAATTGGTTTATTTTGTCAATAATCAATGTCTCTATTTCACTTTGTTTATCTTGTAATGGGTTGAACTCAAATTGAACTTCATTAATAAATACTGTTGGAATGCCTTTAATACCACGTTTAAATGTTTCTTCATTAATTGCTAGTGAACGCTCATCCGCTTCTTTGTTAGGCGCTAAGTTAAATGTTTGAGTCATTTTTTCTTCAATTGCAGTAAAGCTTTTTTTCCATTCATCTTGCGTATCGTATAACTCACGTATAATTTCTATCGTTTCATTAACTTTTTGATAATCTAAATGTATATTTGCAACCGTTCCTTTTAATAAGGCTTGCTTAGTTTTATCAAAATGTTTGATTACATGTTGCACTTTACCTGCCTCAATAAATGGTTTTAGAACCTTGTCTGCAGCTTTAAAATAATTCTTACAATATGGACATGCAAAATTAATAAAAGATTCGACTTGAATTGGCGCTTCATTTGAACCCAATGTAAGATAATTAACTTCTGTCATTTTAACCCCTCCACTTTATCTATTATCTTTATTGAAACACGATTGTTTGTCTATTGCACACTTTTAGTCTTAGTGAATTAGTAAGATTTATTTTTAGATTTATACAGTTCTTATCAATTTTTATTTAAATCAAATGACTATATAGTATTAATATTAAAATGGTAAAATATATCTATAAATCAAACTTGGGAGGGTTAATATGAATCAATCAGTAGAACTATTAAAATCTTTAACTGATGTCGACGGCATCGCAGGTCATGAAATGAAAGTGAAAGCTTTAATGCATGATTATTTAAAACCTGTAAGTGATGAAATTATAGAAGACAACCTTGGTGGTATTTTTGGTAAAAAATCCGCAACAAATGGTAACAAAACATTGATGGTTGCTGGGCATTTAGATGAGATTGGTTTCATCGTTACTAAAATTGATAATGATGGATTTTTAAAATTTACTCCAATTGGAGGTTGGTGGAATCAAGTTATGTTGTCACAAAAAGTTACGGTTACAACAGACAAAGGTAAGAAAATAAGAGGAATTATCGGTTCTAAACCACCGCACGTACTATCACCTGAAGAGCGTAAAAAAACGATTGATATGAAAGAAATGTTTATAGATATTGGTGTTAAAAGTAAAAAAGAAGCTGAGCAATTCGGTATTGAAATTGGAAATATGATTACGCCATATAGTGAATTTGAAACATTAGCAAACAACAAATATTTAACTGCAAAAGCATTCGATAATCGCTATGGATGCGCACTTGCCGTTGATGTATTACAACATTTAAAAAATGATACCATTGATGTCAATTTAGTCGCTGGCGCAAATGTCCAAGAAGAAGTTGGGCTACGTGGTGCTAAAGTCGCTGCTAATAAAATCAAACCCGACTTAGCAATTGCCGTTGATGTTGCAATTGCATATGATACACCAGGAATGTCTGGACAAGTTAGTGATACAGCTATTGGTAATGGACCTGTTGTCATCATTATGGATGCTTCTAATATCGGGCATGTCGGCTTTACTAAACATATTAAAGAAGTAGCTAAGAAACACAAGATTTCTATTCAATTAGATACTACAGCTGGTGGCGGCACTGATGCTGGTAGCATACATGTCGCGAATGAAGGCATACCAACTGTATCTATTGGTGTCGCATTACGTTATATGCATTCAAACGTGTCAGTACTACACACAGATGATTACAAAAATTCAGTTGCACTTGTGACCGAAATTGTTAAATCTTTAAGTGATGACGTTGTAGAAGAAATTATTTGGTAATCTTTCTAATATAACTTGAATAATTTTATTAAACTAATTTTTTATATGGTAATGATTACACGCTATTTAAAAAGATATAATACAATTAGCATATCAGCGAGACTTTAATCTATTACCAATATGTGCTTAAACAGCGAGGCCGAGACAATTACTTTGTCTCAGCCTCGCTGTTTTATATAATTATTTTATTCATTATTATAGATTGCTTATTTTATTTAGTCGTATTTTTCCAACTATCGTCACTTAACATTTCACCAGGCCATGTATAAGCCATTACACCACCATCAATAGTAATCGTCTCGCCAGTAATAAATGAACTGTCGTCTGAAGCTAGGAACGCAACAAGTTTCCCAATTTCTTCAGGTGTTCCTAATCTACCTAAAGGTGTAACCCATTTTTGATTTTCTCTAAATGCTTTACCAGACTCTTCATCAGCAGTCCCAGTCAATTTATCGACAAGTGGCGTTTCAATAGTACCTGGTGCAATCGCATTGGCTCTAATATTTTCTCGTCCATATTCAATTGCAGTGGAACGTGTGAAATTGATCACGCCACCTTTTGCAGCATTGTACCCTGAACGATTTAAATCTGCTGCTAAACCTGAGAATGACGCCGTATTAATAATTGAACCACCTTCATCCATCATTAAAGGTAAGAAAAACTTAGTCATTAAAAACGTTCCTCTAAGATCGACGCCCGTTATCTTATCGAAGACTTCTACAGGATATTCATGTATCCTACCAGCAGCATTATCAACACCCGCGTTATTAAAAAGTACATCGATTGTTGAGAATTTTTCTTTAATAGCTTCTGCAAAACGTTCTACTGCATGTTCATCTGAAATATCAACAGTATAACCTGAAGCTTTATTTCCTGCATTATTAATTTCTTTAACCGTATCATGTACTTTTTCTGAGATATCTACTGCTATAACATGAGCTCCCTCTTTAGCTAAAATATGTGCGGTAGCGGCACCAATACCTGTACTGACACCTGTTAATATAGCTACTTTATCTTCTAATTTTCCCATGATTACTCACGACTCCTTTTCTAAAATTAGCTTTTCTTCTTAACACAGCTCAATTATATACTTCCTTTTTTAATTACCTGCAAAACTTCATTTATTTAGTCTTTTATATAAAAGCGTTTACAACAATTGAAATTATTTAACTGTCTAAGTTGTCAAAATTTTCATTTAATTATTAATTTTAATTTGTTATACTTTCGACAACTTAATTGGGAGGTAAAGATCATGTCATTAAATTCAAAAGAAAAACCAACGCTTATCAATAGATTTTTAAACATAGTAGAAAAAGTTGGGAACAGATTACCTGATCCCAGTATTTTATTTTTCTTAATGTGCTTAGGGCTAGCCGTATTAACTTGGATAATTTCATTTTTCTCTATCACTGTTAAACACCCTGGCACAGGTGACACTATTGCAATTAAAAGTATTTTAAGTAGTGATGGCTTATCAATGATATTGAATGATACTGTTAAGAATTTTTCTGAATTCCCTGCACTAGGTCTGGTATTATCAGTCATGCTTGGTATTGGCGTATCGGAAAAAACAGGTTATTTTGATAAATTGATGATACAAGTAGTACATAAAGCGCCAAAGAAAATTATAGTTCCTGTAATTATATTAGTTGGTATCTTAGGTAATGCTGCTGGTGATGCCGCTACTATTGTGTTGCCGCCACTTACTGCCATGGTGTTTATTAAATTAGGGTATCACCCTATTGCTGGGTTAGCTATGGCTTATGCGTCAGCACTTGGCGGTTTCTCAGCTAATGTCATGATTGGTATGTCTGATGCTTTACTTTATGCTTTTACAGAGCCTGCAGCAAAAATTGTTTCTGATAATGTACACGTAAATGTCGCAATGAATTGGTACTTTATAGCCGCTAGTATTATCGTTTTATTACCAGCTGTATATTGGGTAACCATGCGATTTGTTATACCTAGACTCGGAACTTATGATACATCCAACTCAGATATTAAAGTTGATGAAGAAAATACAGGATTAACACCTGAAGAAAATAAAGCAGTTTTTTGGGCAAACATAAGCTTCTTTGCAATGATTGCTTTACTCATTGTTTTAGCAATACCACAAAATAGTTTTCTAAGGAATGCTAAAACAGGTAGCTTACTTAACGATGCGCCAATTATTAATGGTGTAGGATTGATTATTTTAGTCTTATTTTTAGTACCTGGTTTAGTATATGGAATTAAAATGAAAGTATTTCATAATTCTAAAGACTTAGGTAAAATGTTGGCTGACTCTATGGGATCTATGAGTTCTTTTATTGTTATAGTATTCTTTGCAGCACAACTACTAGCATTCTTAGAGTGGAGTAATCTTGGTGTTATTGTCGCTGTTAAAGGAGCTTCATTACTCCAAGGACAAAATGGAATTGTATTAATCTTAGGCATTATTATATTAAGCGCACTCATTAACTTACTGATAGGTAGCGCATCCGCTAAATGGGGAATTTTGGCACCTATATTTATACCAATGTTAATGCTTGTTGGATTTCATCCCGCGTTTACACAAATGCTATATAGAATTGGTGATTCCATCAGTAATCCAATTACTCCGATGATGCCATATTTACCACTGCTATTATCTTATGCTCAAAAATATGACAACAATATGAAATTAGGTTCGTTACTTTCAAGCTTAATGCCTTATACCATCATTTTAAGTATTGTTTGGCCATTGTTTATGATTATTTGGTATTTATTAGGTTGGCCATTAGGCCCTGGTGGTCCATTAGATATGAAATAATACGTTGAAAATTACACACCTAATAGACAAATTCAACAATCGGCAAATATAGCTGATTTTCGAATTTGTCTATTTTATTTTACACGTTATAATTTATACTATTTATTTTAAATTAATTTCTATTGAGCAGTATGAAAATAATTAGTAACAAATTATTATATTTAATGTAATATAAACTTAAGAAATGGGTAAATAAAATAGAGCAATATAAATTACCTCATTAATATTTTAGGAGGCATTATGGAACGCATAGGATTAATTGATATCGGATCAAATACCATTAGATTGGTTATTTTCGAATTTGATAAAAAAACAGGGTTAAATGAATTATTAAATATTAAAACACCCGCAAGATTAAGCCAATATTTAACTGAAGATTTAGCAATGAACGACGATGGTATTAAAGTATTAACTGAAACGTTAAGTAGCTTTAAAAAAGTAGCAGATAAATTCGAAGTTGATGCATTACACCCTGTAGCTACTGCAGCAATCAGACAATCAACAAATAGAGATAAAATTCTCGAAAAAATAAAAAAAGAACTAAATATCAAAATTAAAATTATAAACGATCAAGAAGAAGCATTTTATGGTTTTTATGCAATTACGCATACTACTGACATTAATGATGGTGTTTCTGTTGATATTGGTGGTGGCTCAACAGAAGTCACACTTTTTAAAGATAAGACACTAATAGAATCGCACAGTTTCCCTTTCGGCGTCGTTACTTTACAGCGCAAATTTTTTGATGGTAAAGATCATAACGACAAATCTGCAATTAAAGATATGGAAAAATTCTTATCTAAACAATTTGACCAATTATCATGGATAAAAAATCAAGAAGTTGCACTCGTAGGTATTGGTGGTTCTGCTCGTAACGTAGCACGTATACACCAGTCTGAACACTCGTACCCTATCGGTGGCGTGCACAACTATACAATGTCAGAAGATAATATTGAAGAAGTATATACAATTATTAAAAAGAGTTCACGTGAGGATTTAAAGGATATTGATGGACTAAGTAGAGACCGTGTAGATATTATACTGCCAGCCGTAGCAGTCTTTAACACCTTATTTAATAAAATAGATGCCACTCAATTTACATTCTCTCGAAAAGGTCTTCGTGAAGGATACGCCATGAATGTCATTGGCGAACGACACCCAGAAGAATTTAAGAAAGAAAATATTAGAACTGATGCTTTGTATCATTTAGCAAATGAATATGGTATCGAAGAAACAAGCGCTAACCAACGCGTAAAATTAGCACAATCACTTTTAGAGCAATTAATTAAATTAGATAAAATTGAAGTTTCAGAAACAGAAAAATCTTTATTTGCTGAGGGCGCATACTTATATTATCTAGGTAGATTTATTGATGCGGATTCTAGTTCACCACATACCTATTATATAATTGCCAATTCAATGATAGATGGCTTCAAACATGAAGATCGTGTCAAATTAGCGTTACTCGCAAGTTTTAAAAATAAATCACTTTTAAAATTCTTTAGTCACGAAACGAAATGGCTTCGTGGTAAAGAACTAGATAATATTCAATATCTAGGAGGCATTATAAAATTCGTTAATGCACTCAATATTTCACACACAAATGCTGTTGAGCACTTAAATCTCAAATATGAGAACGATGGCTATATCCTTTACGTTTACTATAATGGCGCACCTATAGCAGAAGAATATCAAGCTCATAGACAAAAGAAACATATCGATAAAATCTTAAAGGAAAACATTTCTATAATCTTTACAAAATCTTAAAATTCTTATGATAAATTAAGTGTAGCAAAATATGTATCTAAGACTACTAATGAGGTGTAATAACAGTTATGCATAGAAATTTGGGAGAGAAGTATTTAAATTCACCACAGTATTATAATAATAGAGAGCTAAGTTGGTTAGATTTTAACTATCGTGTGTTACAAGAAGCACAAGATAAAAACAATCCATTATTAGAGCAGCTTAACTTTGTTTCTATATTCAGCTCAAATTTAGATGAATTTTTTATGGTACGGGTAGCCGGTCTACAAGATCAAGTCAAGATGGGCTATGATAAACCAGAAAACAAAGCACAATTAACACCAAAGGAACAACTTGATCAGATTAAAATAAAAAACAAAATGAACGTTGATTTACAGTATGAAGTTTATAACGAATTAATCAATGATTTACGTCAGTATCAAGTAGAAATCGTAAAACCTCATCAGTTACCTGAAACACTCTTAGCACAACTTGAAACAGAATTTAAAGTTGGTATATTACCTACTTTGACTCCGTTAGGTATCGATGCTTACCATCCATTTCCTAAATTAAATAATAAGAGTTTAAACATTTTTGTGAATATTGATACACCTGATGAAATTAATTCAGCTATTGTGCAAATCCCATCATTAATACCACGCTTTTATGCATTGAATGAAGGCGACAAACAATACATTATTATGGTTGAAGACATTATCACTTATTTTATAAATGATTTATTTACAGGGTTTAATGTCATAAATACATTTACCTTTAGAATTACAAGAAACGCAGATTTAACCATCCATGAAGATGGTGCAGAAGATTTATTAATTGAAATCGAGCGTTTCTTAAAAGAACGTAAACGCGGTACAGCTGTACGTTTAGAAGTAGATGGCAGAGATGCAACACATGAAGATATTGTATGGATTATGAATCAATTAGAAGTTCATGACAATGATGTTTATTTCTTGGATGGACCACTCGATTTAACTATGCTTTCAGATTTAGTCGGACATTTATCTAATAAATTAAAACACTTAAAATATAATAAATACGTACCACAAATCCCACAATCTTTAGGTGATAATAATATTTTTGATCTATCCTTAAAAAGAGATATATTTTTCCACCATCCCTATGAATCTTTCGAGCCTATTGTAGACTTTATACGTGAAGCATCTGAAGATCCTGATACGATTGCCATTAAACAGACACTTTATCGTGTCAGCAAAGACTCACCTATTATTAATAGCTTGAAAAATGCTGCAGAAAACGGGAAACAAGTTACCGTACTTGTAGAATTAAAAGCACGTTTCGACGAAGAAAACAATGTTCATTGGGCTAGAATGCTAGAAGACGCTGGTTGCCATGTTATTTACGGTATGACACATTTAAAAACACACAGTAAAATTTCGCTAGTAGTTAAACGTATTAATAATAAACTTACTTCTTTTGTACATCTAGGAACTGGAAATTATAATGATAAGACTGCTAAGCTATATACTGATATGGGGATTATAACGACGAACAATGAAATTGCCGAAGATGCAATTAACTTTTTTAATTATCTAAGTGGCTATTCAATTAAACCAGTTTACAACAAATTAATTGTTGCACCATTCGATATTCGTGATGTCTTTTTAGCTCGTATTGATAATGAAATTAAGACCCATTTAGAACACGGGAATGGGAAGATTATTATGAAGATGAATTCTTTAACTGATAAGGATATTATACTCAAATTATTTGAAGCTTCCTGTGCTGGTGTCAAAGTACAACTTATTATTCGTGGTATCTGTTGCTTAAAACCAGGAGTACCTGGAATTAGTGAAAACATTGAAGTAGTGAGCATAGTCGGACGCTTTTTAGAACATTCTCGTATTTATTATTTCCATAACAATGGAGAAGATAAGATTTATCTCTCTTCTGCAGATGCGATGACGAGAAATATGATTAAACGTGTAGAGATTCTATTTCCTGTTGAAGATAAGGCAATTGCAAGTCGTCTGTTAGATTATATGAATCTTCAACTTTCTGATAATCAAAAAGGACGTTACCAAGATCAAAATGGTAATTACCACTATATTGAAAATAATTTGTCACCATTAAATTCGCAAGCTTATCTTATGAATGAAGCTATAAAATTTGGTCAATCTTTACAAGAAAAATCTGCACAACCTCGAGTTATTTCATCCAATAATCGCAAAGGTTGGTTTACTAAAATTCGAAAATCCTTTAAAAAATAAATTGCTATCCTATAGTTTAGCTTTTAAGTCACGTTTCTAAAGCGTTTTACTTATTAGATTAGCAGATACTGTTCATGAGATAAATTCATAAAAGTGGAATAGAAATCAAATTAAATCGTGATTTCTATTCCACTTCTTTTTCTATTTGTTAATTGTAACTATTCTCTTTCACATGACTCATAAATGTTTTCCTCAGATACTTGCTAATAAGTAACATGTTTTTTTATCCATCCTACCAATGTTATACGAGTATATACACCGATTATTAAAAACACTTTGCTATAATATATATGAGAATGAATTAGTACTGTAGGAGGATTACCATGACCACTCTCAATCAACTTAAACAAACGTTTCCTTTAATTAATGAGTTACAAAACTATACACCTTTATTCTGGGAAAATCCAAATTTTCAAAAACCAGGATCATTCCCTTTTACTATAAATGATATTGAAGAGGCTGCCGCGAGATTGGATAGGTTTGCCAACTATATTCGTATAGTTTTTCCTGAAACCGAAAAAAATGACGGTTTAATAGAATCACCTTTAAAGCATATTCCTTTTATGCAAGACGCTTTAACGAAATCAGATTTTCAAACTAATATAGGCAAATTATGGCTTAAATGTGATAGTCACCTTGCGATATCTGGTTCTATCAAAGCACGTGGAGGGATTTATGAAGTACTGAAATTAGCCGAAACCATTGCAATAGATCAAGGAGATTTAAACTATAGCGATGACTACAGTATTTTAGCTGAACCAAAGTATCAGGCACTATTCAGTCAATATAATGTGGCTGTTGGTTCAACAGGAAACCTCGGTTTAAGTATCGGTATTATAAGCGCAAAACTTGGATTCAGTGTAACGGTCCATATGTCGAGTGACGCGCGTCAATGGAAAAAAGATTTGTTGCGTGACCGTGGCGTAGAAGTTATTGAACATCAATCCGATTATCAATTTGCTGTTGCAGAAGGTAGGAAAGCAGCAGAACATGACCCTACCTGCCATTTTGTAGATGATGAAGGATCAGCCGATTTATTCTTAGGCTATGCCGTAGCAGCTTTAAGATTAAAATCACAAATTAGAGAACAAAACATACAAGTTGACGCTGAACATCCTCTCTTTGTTTATCTACCATGCGGTGTTGGTGGTGGCCCTGGTGGTGTAGCTTTTGGTTTAAATCAAATTTTGGGTGAGCATGTTTATTGTATGTTTGTTGAACCGACACATGCTCCGTGTATGTTACTAGGAATGATGACACAACTACATGATCAAATTGCTGTCACAGATATTGGTTTAGATGGACGCACAGATGCTGACGGTTTAGCAGTATCACGCCCCTCTCGCCTAGTTGGTCAAATAATGAATAACTTACTTTACGGCGCATGTACTGTATCTGATAAGCAAATGTATCGATATCTGTATACTTTGAGCCAAAAGGAACACATATTCATTGAGCCTTCAGCAGCTTCTGGCTTTGCTGGTATAAAATCAGCAACTCAAACAGCAATTATTAATGGCATTGCTGTAGAAAATGCGAACCATATCGTTTGGGCAACAGGTGGTAATATGGTGCCTAAAGATGAAATGCTCAAGTACGTAGATTATGGCAAGAAATTAGTTGAAAATAAAAAATATTAATTTCACTCTTTGCTACAACAATATACAAAAATCACTCAATCAAAATAAATTACATCCCTAGTTAAATTTAATATTGTTAATATCAAAACATAGAACTTTATGGTGGGACGGCAATCAATTTTTGGTAAAATAATTTTGTTATCTCGCCTAGTTAATGATTACTAGACATACTAAGTCCGAGACATTTATTTTATGGCTCGGGCTATACTTTTATTTTTATTAAAATGTATCATATGTATATTTTGAGCTAGCTAAAATGAACTCTGTCTATTATTTTCAGAATATTTATTGAATTACAAAAATATCTATGTTAAAGTGTTCTTTATCAATTCACTTTAGTTCGGTAGAGAAACAAAGTAAATGTAAAGGATGGTTATACTATGAATGCTACAACACTTATTAAAAACAAAGAAATTGAACTCGCATTTTTAAAGCATTTTCAACAAGCCGGATTTAAACTTGTCGATTTCAGCTTTATAGAATCTCTATCATGGCAAACACTTACAAAAGACGACCTTCAACAAATGACAGAGCGTAGTTTCTGGCAACATGACCATCATATCTTTGCGCTACGCAATGATTTTACTGATCAATTATTGCGTTATTATAGTAATTATCCGCGACAATTAAGCAATGTAGCTTATTCAGGCCCTATTGTGCGTGATAATGAAGTCTATACTCAATTAGGTATAGAACACTACAACCCTACCATCACAGATATGCAAGAAGACTTTATGGCTTTTTATGAGTTTATAAAAACTTCACTTAACGATGAGATAGATTTTGTTATTTTAGGTCATTACCAACTTATTGACTTACTTTTAACTACTAAAGAACAAACTGATGAGGTATTAAAACTCGTCCAAGAACGTAATATTTCAGAGCTTACTTCGCAACTTGGTATCGCTCATCCAATCGTTCAATTATTAACTACTAAAACGACAGAACAATTGGATCTATTAAGTCAGCTCTTCCAACACGACCATCATACTATACAGGCATTAAGACGTTGGGATCAGTGGTTCAAATCACTTGGTATTAGTGATATACATCTAGATATTACACCTCAGCCACCTCGCTCATATTACAAAGGTGCATTTATGAGATGTCATCTTAAAGAAAATAAATCTCAACAACTAACTGGTGGTTTTTACAAAGGTGATCTAGAAGGATTTGGACTCGGATTTATTTTATAAAAAAAGGAGCGACACACATGCTTACAGTAGCTTTAGCAAAAGGAAGATTATTAAAAAGCTTTATTGCTTATTTAAATGAGATAAATGAACACTCATATGCACAAGCGTTAGAACAGAGAGAACGTCAATTGTTAATTACTGTTGATTCTATCCAATTTGTATTAGTTAAAGGGAGCGATGTCCCTATTTATGTGGAACAAGGTGTAGCAGATGTAGGTATTGTTGGAAGTGATGTACTGGAAGAAAGTAATTATACAATCAATAACCTTCTAGACTTACCTTTTGGCAATTGTCACTTTGCTTTAGCCTCTAAACCAGAAACAACTAATTTCACTAAAGTTGCTACTTCATATATGAAAACAGCACGTAAATATTTTGAATCGCAAGGGCTAGATGTAGAGCTTGTAAAATTATCTGGTTCTATCGAGTTAGCTTGTTTAGTTGATATGGTAGATGGCATCGTTGATATCGTCCAAACCGGCACAACATTGAAATCTAATGGGTTAGTCGAAAAAGATACCATTAAGAATATAAATGCAAAACTTATTACCAACAAACAATCATACTTTAAAAAATCAACGGAAATTGACGATTTAATTCAAACTTTGGAGGTGTCACTCATTGATTATAAATAAAGAGACATTTTTAAATGACTATTTAGATCATTCTTCTTTAAATGAGGATTTGTATCCCTTAGTTAAAACAATTTGTGAAAGAGTTAAATCAGAAGGTGATCAAGCGCTTAAAGCATATAATAAAGAGTTAGACAAAGTAGATACGCCTCAATTAGCAATTCCATTCTCAGAGTTGGAAGCAGCCTTTCACCGCTTAGACAATAATTTACGAGAAGCTTTACAACATAGTCATGCTCGTATTGAGACATATCAAAAATCTATCAAATGTACAGACCAACAAGGTTCTACTGAATGTTATGAAATGTATCACCCTTTAGAACGCGTTGGTGTTTATGTACCGGGTGGTAAAGCGAGCTATCCTTCAACTGTATTAATGACTGCAACACTTGCGAAAGTTGCTGGTGTCGAAAATATAACTGTTGTAACACCACCACAAGCAGACGGCCTACCTGATATCGTTTTGGCAGCATGTTATATTGCTGGCGTTGACTATGTTTTCCAAGTTGGTGGCGCACAAAGTATAGCTGCTCTTGCATATGGAACTGAGACAATACCTAAAGTAGATAAAATTGTTGGCCCAGGCAATCAATATGTTGCTTATGCGAAAAAATATCTCTTTGGACAGGTGGGTATAGACCAAATTGCAGGCCCAAGTGAAATTGCTTTAATCATTGATAAAACTGCTGATTTAGATGCGATTACATATGATGTATTTGCGCAAGCTGAACATGATGAATTAGCACGTACATTTGTTATTAGTGAAGATGAGGAGCTGCTACAACAACTCGAACAAAAGATTCAACAAACACTCACTGAAATTGAACGTCAATCTATCGTAAGAGCAAGTTTAGCTAATCATCATTTTTTGATTGCAGTTGATGACTTTACAGAAGCCTGTGATTTAATGAATCAAATCGCGCCTGAACATGCATCAATCCAAACCGCTTCACCACAAGACTATTTAAATCATGTACGTTATGTAGGAGCACTATTTTTAGGTCATTATTCACCAGAAGTCATAGGTGATTATGTTGCTGGACCAAGCCATGTATTACCTACGAATCAAACAGCAAGGTTTACGAACGGTTTATCAGTGAATGACTTTTTAACGCGTCACTCAGTCATAGATTTGTCTCAAGATACTTTCAATCAAATTGAAAAACCTGCTCGTGAGCTTGCTCATATTGAACAACTATATAACCATGAACAATCTATTGAAATTAGAACAACAAAGGGGTCATATTGATGATAAGAATTAACAAAAATGAAAGCCCACTTCGTCCTTTAACAGATTCACAACTAGCTACAATAATACAAGAAGCATCCTTTAACTTTTATCCAGATGATGAATACGAACGCTTTAAAGTAGCTTATGCAAATTATTATGGCTATACTGCTGAACAAGTCATAGCTGGTAATGGATCTGATGAACTGATTCAAAAATTAATGTTAATCATGCCAGAGGGTCCGGCATTAACACTTAATCCAGATTTTTTCATGTACCAGGCTTATGCCGCTCAAGTAAATCGTCCTATTGAATTTGTGGAAGCTGAGGACGATTTAACATTTAACCTTGAACAGATTTTACAACGGATCGAGGAAGTTCAGCCAGCATTTTTTATAATGAGCAATCCACATAATCCATCTGGCAAACAATATGGTACTACATTTTTAAAAGCTATAGCTGACAAGATGAACACTATTGGTGGTTATTTCGTAATAGATGAAGCATACCTAGATTTCGGTGAAGCTTACAAGTTTGATATGCAACCACACGTACTACAAATGCGTACCTTATCAAAAGCGTTCGGTATCGCTGGCTTAAGGTTAGGTGTTCTAATTGGTACACCTGAGACAATTCAACATATACAAAGTATTGAACACCCCTATCCATTAAATACGCTTACGCTACACATCGCTTTATATATGTTTGAACATCCGAAAAAAACCAAACAATTCATTGATCATCAACGCCAATTAGCACTTAGATTAAGAAACTTATTTAGCGATTACGTTGCAGATATTATGGTCGTCTTTCCATCATATACTAATTTTGTACTTACTAAAGGAGCAGCGGCACAAAACTTAGGGCAATATATTCAGTCACATGGTTTTTTACCTAGATTGTATGATGAGCCAGAAATGAATGACTATGTGCGTTACTCTATTGCGACAGATTCACAATTGGATGACTTAGAAGAAATTATTAAAACTTGGAGGTCTCAATATGATTTATCAAAAAACACGTAACACTGCTGAAACACAATTATCTATCTCACTTGCAGACGACAATCGCCCAAGCAAAATCAACACTGGCGTGGGTTTTCTAGATCATATGTTGACCCTCTTCACCTTTCATAGCAACTTATCTATTACTATCGAAGCAAATGGTGATACAGAAGTAGACGATCACCACGTCACAGAAGATATTGGGATTGTTTTAGGTCAATTGTTGTTAGAAATGACCCGAGAAAGAAAATCTTTTCAACGTTATGGCGTAAGTTATATCCCTATGGATGAAACATTAGCACGTACCGTGGTTGATATTAGTGGACGTCCTTTCCTTTCATTTAATGCACATTTAAGCCGTGAAAAGGTAGGCACTTTTGATACGGAATTAGTAGAAGAATTCTTCCGTGCATTAGTCATTAATGCCCGCTTAACAACGCATATTGATTTAATACGTGGTGGTAATACTCACCATGAAATAGAAGGAATCTTCAAATCTTTTGCGCGTGCACTTAAAGAATCTCTATCAAGCAATGACATCGAAGGCACACCCTCATCTAAGGGTGTGATAGAATGATTGCCATTATTGATTACGGCTTAGGAAACATTAAAAATGTACAACGTGCAATCAATCATCTTGGTTATGAATCTATATTAACAGATGATCCAGAAGATATTGAAGTTGCTGATATGATTATTTTACCTGGTGTCGGTCACTTTAAAGATGCCATGCAAGCGATTCAATCACGAGGTTTGGTGGAGATTTTGCAATCTGTTACAAACAAACCTGTGATTGGTATTTGTCTTGGTATGCAACTGCTATATGAATGGAGTGCTGAAGGCGAAGTATCTGGTTTAAAACTAATTCCAGGTCAAATCATACCTATTGAAACGCCCTATCCAGTACCTCACTTAGGTTGGAACAATCTAATTAGTAACCAACCAACACTTTCTCAAGATGTCTATTTTGTACATTCTTATCAGGCAGAAATGTCAGCATATGTTGTAGCATTTGCCGAATATGGCACGCAAGTCCCTGCAATT
Organism: Staphylococcus sp. mip270_02; assembly: GCF_054031535.1. Taxonomy (NCBI): domain Bacteria; kingdom Bacillati; phylum Bacillota; class Bacilli; order Caryophanales; family Staphylococcaceae; genus Staphylococcus; species Staphylococcus sp. mip270_02. The sequence goes on along the minus strand of NZ_CM132934.1, from coordinate 908,009 downwards.
GTACAATTTAAAAATTATATAGGCATCCAATTCCACCCTGAAAAGAGTGGCGATGATGGCTTAGCAATACTTAATCAAGCACTGAAAGGTGGATTCCTAAATGATCAAACTATGGCCAGCCATTGATTTAATCAATGCAACAAGCGTACGTCTTACTGAGGGTAAATATGATTCAGAAGAAAAAATGTCACGTAGCGCTGAAGAAAGCATTCAATTTTATAATCAATACAATTGTGTAGATCGTATTCATATAGTAGATTTAATCGGTGCTAAACAACAGTCATCTATTGAACAAGACTATATTAAAGACTTACGGGCTCTAACCGATAAACCTATAGAAGTTGGTGGTGGTATTAGAAGTCTAAAAACCATTGAAGCATATTTTAACGATGGTATTGATTATTGTATTATCGGTACCAAAGGTATTCAAAACTTAGAATGGTTAGCTGAAATGGCACACCAATATCCTAATCGTTTATACCTTTCAGTAGATGCCTATAAACGAGAAGTAAAAATAAATGGTTGGGAACAAGATGCTGAACTAGATTTATTTGAGCTAATTGAAAAAATTGAGTCATTACCAATTGGCGGTGTCATCTACACAGATATTTCAAAAGATGGACGACTAGAAGGACCTAATTTTGAAATTACTGGACAATTAGTCAACGCAACTCAAAAACCTGTCGTTGCTTCTGGCGGTATTCGTCATCAACAAGATTTAGAGAAATTAGAATCACTTGGCGTCTCAGCAGCTATCGTAGGTAAAGCTGCACATAACCCTACTTTTTGGGAGGGCTTATCATGATTAAAAAGAGAATCATTCCTTGTCTGGATGTTAAAGATGGGCGCGTCGTTAAAGGCATACAATTTAAAGGATTAAGAGATATTGGTAACCCAGTCGAATATGCACTGTATTATAACGAGCAAGGCGCCGATGAATTAGTTTTTTTAGATATTTCACGTACAGAAGCGGGTCATGACCTAGTGTTGGATGTTATTGAAGAAACTGCAGATAAACTATTTATACCATTAACTGTCGGTGGTGGAATATCAACTATTGATGATATTTCTCAACTGTTAAATCATGGTGCTGACAAAGTATCATTGAATTCAAGTGCACTTAAAAATCCATCATTTATTAAAGAAGCTAGTGAAAAATTTGGCAGCCAATGCATTTGTATCGCTATTGATAGTAATTATGATAGTGAATTAAATGACTATTTTTGCTATACACATGGTGGTAAGCAACGTACTGATAAACGTGTCTATGATTGGGTTCAAGAAGTTGAAGCTTTAGGCGCAGGTGAGTTACTTATCACAAGTATGACTCATGATGGCATGAAACAAGGGTTCGATGTCACTCACTTGCATGAAATAGAACAACTTGTAAATATTCCTGTTATAGCTAGTGGTGGCGGTGGCAATCCAGAGCATTTTGTTAATTTATTTAAGCAAACTGATGTTTCTGCCGGTCTTGCCGCAAGTATTTTACATGATAAAGAAACAACTGTAGATGAAATTAAAAAAACAATGGCACAAGGAGGTATCCCAGTTAGATGACTACACAACAACCTGATTTTAGCAAAGGGCTTTTACCAGCTATATTGCAAGATGTTAATACAAAACAAGTGCTAATGCTCGGTTATATGAATGAAGCAGCTTATCAACAAACACTCACAAGTGGCGTTGTTTGTTTTTATTCACGTTCCAAAGATCGTTTATGGACAAAAGGAGAAACATCTGGCAATACTCAAATCGTAAAGAATATTCATTTAGATTGCGACCAAGATACACTCCTTATCGATGTTGTACCAAATGGGCCAACATGCCATACAGGTAGTCAAAGTTGCTTTAACACACCTACGCCTTTCAACGTGCAACAACTAGAGCAAACTGTAACAACTAGTGCCAAATCTAATAAAGAAAACTCCTATACACAGTATTTATTGAATGAAGGACTAGAAAAAATCACGAAAAAATTCGGCGAAGAATCATTTGAAGTTGTCATAGGTACAATGAAAAATGATAGCAAAGAAGTAACGAATGAAACTGCTGATTTAATGTATCATCTATTTGTGTTATTACACGCCTTAGATATAAAATTTGACGACGTTGAACAAGTTCTCGCTCAACGTCATAAAACCGATAATAATTTCAAAGGAGAACGCACAGATATTAATCATTGGTAATAATGTTTTAAATACAAAGACGAGATGAAATAGGAACAAAAATCTATTTTTAATAAGATTTCTGTAAACCATATTCACCTCGTCTGTTTTATTTGTCTTTCAACAACTCTTTTTTAAAAAATTCTGCTTGTTTTTCTACAGAAATTAAATCTGCATATATTGCTTCATCCATATCATAATAAATTACATTACCATTTTGTACAGCTTGATTATTTTTCCAAGTATTTGATTTTACGAAATCATTATTAGGTTTCTGCCCTTCTTTTGTAGGGAGTAATAAATAATCGCCTGAATAATCATTAAATTTTTCTTTGGGAACTTTCATAAATTTCTCTTTAGGCATAGCTTTTTTTGCTTCGGGATCCTCTTTTAAATTGAATCCTTCATAGATTGCTTCACTGCCCCGACCAAATCTAGGACCGAATTGATATATATCTTTGGCTTGAATATCCATGATTGAAAAAGTTTTATCTTTACCAATTGCTTTTTTAATTTCTTCACCATCTTGTGCTAGTTTAGATGATAATTTATTAGCTTGTTCTTTAGCTTTTGCTTCTTTATTTACTAGTTTACCTATTTCTATATGTGTATCTTTATAATCCATATTCTGCACCTTAATTGGAACAGTTGGCGCAATTTTTGCTAATTTTTTGTTATTTTTATTTTCTTTATATGTAATAATTAAATCGGGTTTTAATTTTGCTGCTGCTTCCACATCTTCCGGATCTATCTTCTTAATTTTGCTCATATCTAAATATTTTGAATCAGGAAAAACACTCGTTATCGCAATCGGTTTAATACCTAATTTTTTAAAATTGCCATAATTAGCTGTTAAATCAAGTACTCTCTTAGGCTTTTTAGGAATTTGGACTTTACTACCTTCACCTGTTGTATATGTTTTCGTCTTAGTATCTTCTTTTGAAGTTGCGTCTTTAGACTCAGTATTATTGCCACAAGCTGCTAAAAATAATAATAAACACAACATGAAATATAATAATTTCTTCAAAATATTAACCCCTTCCATAGTATTATACTTCCATTATAATTGAAAACAATTATCAATTGCAATGTAATAATATAGAAGATTTAATTAATTATAGTATTACAATTTTCAATCTTACAAATTATTATAGTCGTTTTATTTTTACACTTTTGATATTATCAATTACAAAAGGAGTTGTTATTATGGAAAAGCACTTTATAGGAATTGATCATGTTCAAGTTGCAGCACCAACAAATCAAGAAGCTTTAGCAAGAGCATTTTATGCTGAAAAATTAGGTTTTAAAGAAATACCTAAACCAGATAACCTTGCACAAAAAGGTGGAGTTTGGTTTCAAATCGGCCAACAACAACTTCATATTGGCATTGAAAACAATTTTAGCCCTGCTAAAAAAGCACACCCAGCATTTGCAGTACACAACGCAACAGAAGTAAGGAAAAACCTTGAATTACAAGAAGTCGAAATTATATACGGAGATGAACTTGAAGGTGCTGATCGCTTTTATATTTACGACCCATTTGGCAATAGAATTGAAATTATAGAATGGCTGTAAAGCCCACTCTCTAAAGAGCCACTTCTTTATTTATAAAGTTAGTGGCTCTTACACATGAGTCCCTACTCAGGTGTTCCTCTTTTGAAAGTTAGTGGGACTTATGCATGAGCACTAGCTCAGGTAATCATTATTGAGTTATCGAGACTTACACAGTGACCTTACTTAGAGGGTCTACTAAAAATTTACAATTATGTGAAGGCGGGCTATGTAATATTTCATCACAAACACATATCTTATAACATAAACAGATGTCACTCAAAAAGATAGATGTCGCCCATTTCCTCATAATTGTTATAACTGCTTATTTTTTCAAATCCTAATGATTGTGCAGTCATAATAGAAGGTAAGTTATCCTTTTTTGTGCGCACAAGTATTTGATGGTTCACTTGTATGTCGTTCTTCACATACGCTATAATTGCTAAACATGCTTCTTTGGTAAACCCTTTTCGCGCGTACTCTGGTTTCAAACGATAAGCCAAATTAAGATATGTTTCACCTAACATTGTTTTATATGCCAAACCACACATACCAACCATTTGACCGCTTGCTTTTTCTATCATTAATGCGTAACCAAAACGGTATTTAAACCAATGTTCAATCCATGACTTAAGCATCTCTTCTGTTTCTTCTATACTTTGATGAGGTCCCGCTGGATTATAAATGTTTGTTCTCGGATCTGAATGTAAACTGTGTAAGTCAGTTAAATATTCTTGAGAAGGTCTTACTAAATATAATCGCTCTGTCACAATAATAAAGTTTGTCTCCATAATATAATCTGTTTCCATATTTTACCCCACCTTAGTTTAATATTTACAACTGCTATATATTATAATTCCATGTACATTAAATCTTCATCATAATAACTAATACCATCAAATAGTGCTTTGGGCTCAGTTCCATAACGCTTAAATCCTAATTGTTCATATAATGCAATAGCACTTTTATTTTCGGATAGTACACATAATCCAATTATTTTCACAAAGCCTAGTTCATTTACTTCGTTAATTATTTTTTGTATCAATAAACTGGCAATACCTTGTCGTCTATATGATGGATCACAGTATACCGTCACTAAGTTGCCTTTATGCTTCACCTTTTCTAATGTTTCGCTATAAAAAGTACCTATACAAACTAATGCGGTGTCATCAAACGCACCAATTGTAAATTGAGTTTCTGAAGATATAATTCGCGATTTAAACTTACTTAGTGGGAACTCTAACTCACGTTTGTAAGTAGATGCAAAACCTTTCGGATCAGTTTGCAATGATTTCAAACGCAACTTACGATATTGCTTTACGTCAATTTCAGTTAATCGTCTATAGTACATTCATTATCACTTCTTTCATATAAAGAGGTACAAAAATATAAATTTTAAGAGTGAGACAAAAATCAACATTTGTAATTTGATTTTCACCTCACTCCCATATAATTAACAGATAACAAAGTACAAAATATATGAAACAATACTTACCTGTAATATTTTATACTGGCCTTACGGTAACTTCATTGATATTGACATGACTAGGTTGTTGTAACGCATAAACGACAGCTTCAGCTATATCTTGCGGATCTAACTTTTTACGAGAACCCCAATCAGTATTACCGCTTAGTGGTGTGTCTACCATACCAGGTGAAATACTTGTGACTCTTACACCTGTTTTAGCTAATTCTTTTTCTAACCCTTGTGTAATCGTATGTACCGCTGCTTTAGATGCGCTATATAAGGTACTTTGTTTTGTAACTTCAAAACCAGAAATAGAAGCAATATTTATAATATGTCCTGTAGATTGATTTAAAAATATTGGTAAAACGGCATTAATGCCATATAAAGTACCTTTGACGTTGACATCAATCATATTTTCCCATGCTTCAACATCACCATCTGTAATTGCAGAAGAAAGCATTAAACCAGCACTATTCACTAATATATCTACATGTCCAAATTTATTTTCAGTCTCTTTTACTAATTTGGCTACTTCATCTTTTTGCGTTACATCTACGATATGTGTATCAATTTGAGACTGACTATTTTCTTGAAGTTGTCTTGCTACATCATATAAACGTGCTTCATTACGTCCTGTTAATACTACTTTAACGCCATGTTGTGATAAGGTTTCGGCAATGCTTGCGCCAATACCACTACTCGCACCTGTAACAATTGCAACTTTATCTTTTAACTTACTCATCCATATCTTCCTTTCTACTTCAATTTAACTATGTATATAATCATTTCCCTATTTTCACTTATTTTATCATGTTAATTTATTTTTTATTAAATTTTTGAATTATAACAATTATTCATTACCTATACTTCCATTTAATGTGGGTATATAATGGGTGTATATCAATTTAATAGCATTTGTTAAAAGGGGGATTAAATTTGAACTTTGATGAAAGAATCAATCATTTACATGCATCTATGGCCAAAGATAATTTTGAATTTCGTTTTGAAGCTTTGTTTGAACAAGAAGAATGGATTCAAATGTCTTTAAGCCAACGCAATAAACTGGAACGTGAATTCCGTAGCTACGTGGAACAACATGATCATTTACGTATACCGTATGCTTCACAAGACCACATTCGCATGCGTATGTATAATTCCGTTTATGACTTTAATTCAGTTAAACATAATTTCAAAGCATATATCTAAGAGTAGCCGTTCAATATATTTTCGTTTAAATTAATGTAGAAAAAGCCTACACTACTGTAAAAACAGTATGTGTAGGCTTTTCATAATACTGGGGGTGAGGGTGTTTAAATAAATCATGAAAGTTTCACTGGGGAGAAAAACTTACATAAAGTTAATAGGTTTTTATTGTAAGCGCATATTAAAAACACTATTAAACTTCAATTCACATCGATGTATACAGTGTATTATTGGTTAACTAATAGCTCTTTCTTTAAACCATAGTTGTAAATTTTCTCTGCATCAATGTAAGCTATATAGTCAATACTTCTGTATCCATCTTTAATGTCATTAATAATACCTTGGTTTACACCTGTGTGTGTGTAAATTTCATAACTACTTTCGTTTGAAAAAATAACTGTTTCAATTACTTTTCTCATAATTAATCACTCCGTAGTTTTTCTATTAAGAAGCTTTGTTTATCTTCTACACCCTTATCATAATCCATGTTCTAGCAAATTAAAAGTTTTTTGTGATTATTTTCACAAAATCATCACTTTTATTCTTTTTTATTATTCCATTAAAGTCTTATATTTGACATTTCTCTTTGCCCATCAAATACCATGATATTGTCCACCATAATTATTATTAAATACTTTACAAAAACTGGTACTTATTTTCTAGGACTATGTGCTATACTTTTTAGCTATCGCCTCATATAAACCATTTAAATATGTTGCACCTTAAGATTTCTGTCCAACTCTCTTGTTTATATGTTATTTTTTATATCCAAAATCCGGAATATTTGACCATCTTTCTTTGAAGTAATGAGCAACGGCTTTTGGCCTTCTTTCACGTGTGAAAATTCCTTTCTTATTTCCTTGAACTCTAATAATACCAGTAGAAGTTTCAAAATCTGCAAAATTCCATACCTGCTCTCCAATAAATTGTGGATACTTATCAATCACTTCATGATTGGCTTCATAATAACGTATTTGGTATTCTTCTGTGAATAATTCATCGTTTAATGCATGCATTCCTGCCACTGTATCAGCGCCATATTCAGTAAACATAATTGGTTTATTTGGTTGTTTAATACTCCAACCATCTAACTCTTCTGCTAGTGCCAATTTAGCTGCTTTCAAATCTGCTGTTTGAGTATACCAACCATAGTACCTATTTAAGCATAATACATCGACTAAATCTTGCACTTGGCATGTGTCTGGTTGAGAAGTCAGTATTGTTACAATTGTCACAGGTCTCTGTTGTGGATCACACGTTCGTGCTAGTTTCACTAATGGTTCGAAATATGCTTTAGCACCCTGTTCGTCAGAAGCTGGCTCATTGGCAATCGACCACATAACTACACATGCATGGTTTTTATCACGTTCAATTAACCCTTTAATCACAGCTTCATGCGCCGCTTTCGTACCTATTTCTTCAAATGTATTTCTTGCTTTTTCACCAGTTAAAATGGCATTAAAGTTTAAATGAACGCCTACTGCAGTCGTTTCATCAATCACCACTATACCTTGTTCATCAGCTAAGCGCATCATTTCTTCTGAATACGGGTAGTGTGAAGTTCTAAATGAATTTGCTCCAATCCATTTCATCAAGATAAAGTCTAATACATTCGCTACTTCATTCATACCTCTGCCATGATAATAACTATCCTCATGCTTACCAAAGCCTTTAAAATAAAACGGCTCTCCATTAATTAAAAATTTACCCTTAGCCACTTCGACAGAACGTATACCAAATCGCTCAGCATAAGTATCAATTAACGATCCATCTTCTATAAGTGACACTTCTAAATGATATAAATACGCATTTAATGGTTTCCAAAGATGTGGATTCTGAACCTTTATCGTACCTTCTATACCTGTTGATTCCGCTATAACTTGCTTGTCTTCATCCACTAATCGAACCTCAACAGTCCCTCCGCTATGGTTCGTGCTCACTTTATAATTTACATAAGCATCATCACCTAGTAATTCAGGTACAATTTCAATATCTTGAATATGCATCTTAGGTGTTGTATATATTTTTACAGGTCTATGTAAACCCGCATAATTGAAGAAATCAAAGTTTGGAGTATTCTTCTTAATCACATTACCTTCTGCATCTGTTATTTCGTTATAATCTCCAACCGGTAAAGTTGTTTCATCTAATATATTATTTACGCATACCGTTAAACGATGTGTCCCAACTGTGTAAGCTTTATCTAATGTTACTTCAAATGGTAGGAAACCTCCTTGGTGTGATGTTACCTCTTTACCATCAATATATACAGTTGCCTTATGTGTTGCTGAACCAAATCGTAAGACAATACGTTCATTATTTAAGACGTTGGGAACAGTAAATGTTCTTTCATACCAAACGTTCCCTACATGGTTACGAATATTAGCAGTGACACCTTGGTCATTGAACGAACCTGGCACAGCCATGACTTGTGTAGTATTTAATGGTTGTGACACATCAATCCGATCTTCATTCCCCTCTAATTTAAAACGCCATATACCATTCAAATCAATGATACTTCTAAATTCATTTACAACTGGATACAACATAATTAATTACTCCTTTCAATTTTATTAAACCTATCTACAATTCTTCTCTCAATGCTAACTCTTTAACGATTTGTTTATGCTTACGGTCGGTTAAAGGATATGCAAAGAAAAATAGTATGATTGCAATTAAACAAGCTGTCGCAGGAACGATAAAGAATAATACTTTCAACCCATGTAATGTGTCTGCTGATTGTGTAGCATTTGGAACAAATCCTATCAGTGTTAAAGAGGCACCTGGTATAAATCCTGCTAAACCTTGTGATATTTTTCTTGTAAAACTATAGCTCGCATATATAATTCCTTCAGATCTAAGACCCGATTGCCATTGCCCGTATTCCACAACATCGGCAATAAATGCCCAAGTTACAGTATTAGGAATGACCAAGAATAATTGTGCAACGGTATTAACCACTAAGAACATTACGATATGATCTGAGAAAAAAGTGAAATTGATGAATTGGAATAGAATAAATCCTCCTACGCCTATAATCGCAGTCATTTTCTTACCAACCAGTCTACTTAAGAACGTTGTTAATATTAACGCTGGAATTAGCACAAGAAAGTTTAACGTACTAACTATCCCTACTAAATTTTGTTCTCCTAAAACATATTTAAAATAATATAATTGCGAAGCTTGCTGTAAAAATAGTGCACTAATTGTTAAAAGTGTATAAATTGCCAATATGATGAATGGTCTATTTTTCAATAAATTTAAAAATGCTTTACGACCAATCCCTTTTTCTTTCGGTCTTTCAATCGTATGTCTTTCAGTTACACCTTTATAACAAATCATATGGAATATCACTCCAGCAATAGCAAGCATCCCAACTGCTATTGGATAACCTATTTGATGATTCGGATATAAACTAACAACAGGTATAACGACAATACCAGATATAAACATCGCACCTTGAGATCCCATGTTACGGAATACCGATAATTGCGTACGATCATCCGCATTAATAGTCATAGACGCAGACAGTGAGCCATATGGAATATTTACAAATGAATATGCTGCATTAAATAACAAATACGAACCAAAAGCCCATATAATTTTTCCAGTTTGTCCTATCTCTGGTGATAAAAATGTTATGACTGTCAGTATTGCTAACGGTATACTGCCATATAAAATAAATGGTTTAAATTTACCACGTTTAGCAAAATTAGTTTGGTTATCTACAATTGTACCTACAGCTGTATCAACAAAGGCATCAAAGAATTTCGAAACTAAAAAAACTAAACCTCCTACCCACGAAGGTATTCCTAATATGTCAGTATAAAATAAAAGTAAGTAAATCTGCCCCATATCGAACATCATGCCGTTACCTAAGTCACCAAATCCATAAGATAACTTTTCTTTAAATTTCAACCTAGGCTCCTGAATTTCTTTAAAACGCTTTAGTTTAATGTTTGCTGGCTTTAATTTTGCTGTAACCATATCGATTACCTCTTTCCACTATTAAAGTACTTGGAATAAATAACTGTTCCAATAACTTCTTAGTATGTATTCGTAACTGTATTCATAACTAATACTCGATAAAAAAACACCTCATATTGTAAGCGTTTTCTTATGTACGTAAAAAAATTAACTCTACAAATTTCTTTATCATTTCATATGATTGAATTCATCCCTGCGAGTAATTTATAGAGGTCTTTCTTTTATTATATTTTTTAAAATAAAACAGTCAACATAAAAATAACAACGTTGTTATAAATGTATAATATACATCCTTATGATTTAAACTGAGATAACACGAATAAAAGCTATAACTAAAGTATATTGTAAAAATTTCATGAGTGAAATTATTTATTAGAAAATACATTACTTAAATTGTTTTATCATATTGTAAAATTGTATTTTCTATACTGTTTTGATTATTTTTTGAGACTATTTTTACATTTTTTATAATTTTTTTACCAAAACAGCAACTTTATTTATAAATTTTAATTTTTGAAGTTAACTCTTAGTAAAATTCTTTGTGCTCAGTTCTATATTTTAATGGAGGTGCTCCATATTGCTTTTTAAAGCATTGTGTGAAGTAACTTTGTTCTTTAAATCCTACATATGAAGCAACTTCAGAAACTGTCATCTTAGTTCTAGCTATCAAATCGCGTGCTTTTTTAATTCTTAGTTCAATGATATATTGCGAAATTGATTTGTGAATTTCTTGATTAAATATCCTAGATAAATAACTAGGAGCTAAATCAACATGACTAGCTAATTCTTTTAAGGACAAAGTATTGTCCAAATTTCTTTCTATATACTGTATTACTTTACTTACTTTTGGACTATAAGCATTAGCTTTTGTCTTCATAGCTTTTTCCGCATACTCTTTAACAATTTCCTGAATAATCTCATCAAACATCTCACTGTCCACAGTTTGATCGATGATAGCAGCATACCTCTCGGATATTTCATCAATGTGAATTAAGCTAATACCTGCCTTTTCCCCTGCCTTTCGACATAACGTATTTATAAGAAATGCTTTGTATTGTTCATTAGAAACATCATCTTTAACTCTACGTAAACCTGATACAGATACATTCATTTCATTTAAAATTGATAACGCTTCTATCACATTTCCATTTTCAACTGCAGTAAGTAATTGATTCTCTAAATTATAGCGTCGTTCTATTTCTTGTAGTGTATAATCCATTTGTGCTCTCGGTTCAGCTAACACTTCTATAGTTGAATGAAACTTGAAATCAATCTTTACTGTTTCATAAACAACGTTTCTCTTTTTTAAAAAGCGAATTGCTAATCGGCACATCTTTTGAGCTTTAACACAATGACACAAAGGTATACTAAGTAAATATTGTTTTAATATTGACAACTTTGATATTTTAATATCTGCTCTTTGCAGTAGCTCATTACAACGTCGTTCATTCGGTCTTTGCTCCATAAAAGGTCCAATGATATAAATCTGCTTCATTTTCTTAAATTTAAAAATCAAAAAATTAACATCAAAACTATTAGAATAATGATAAATTTTATTACTTTTCATATGAACGATAAAGTGCTTAAGTTCAGTTTTAAATTGTTTTCTTGCAGTATTTGTAAATGGTGTTTTAATATGTGTGCTAATACCTTTTATATCACTCATATCATAACCTTCTAATTGGATACCCAATAATTGAAGTGCATTCATTTGTAAAATTTCTAACGTGTTCTCATTCATAAAAAATCACCCCATTCCTTTATTTTATTATAACTAAAAATAAAAGAATGGGGGTGTAAATTTTATTTTATTTTATTAAGCCTTAGGTTTCATTTTATTTTAATAACATTTTTTAAATCGTTTATACATTTTTGTTATTAAACTTAAGTTTAAATGGCGCATAGCACAACACCAAAATAAGTACGAGCCCTAAATAGCCAATTAATGGATAGAATATAGCTACTAAATCTGTAAATCCGACAAAGCTTAAACACAATCCCACGATAACTGCTATCGTATAGAATATTTTAAATCTCATTGTGTCTACTACCGTAAAGCGTGACGCAAATGCATAAAACATTCCTAATCCAGTATTAAATATCATACCGAATATAACAATTGCCATGATAATACCTAGCACAGGCGAAATATTATTTACAATACCTAACATCGGCATATCCATATCACCAACAACATCAATTTGTGTGAAAATAGCCAAGTGACTCAATACAATCATAACACCTAATGCAAGACCACCAATTAATCCACCAGTTGCAGCAACCTTCGTATTCTTCTCTGAGCCTCCCATGACTATAGCCATTGAAGCACCAACAGCAGTATTAAAGGAAGCGTAGTTCACTCCAGCTACAAACCAGTTTGGTAATGTTGAAGGTTTAGCATCTGATAATGTATTAAGCTGTGAAAATGGTGTATTTGTAGTAATAAAACTATAAACTGAAATAAGAATAATAAATATAATTAAAAATGGTGTTATATTGCCAATAACTTTTACCACACCTTCAACCTTTAACATACCTGCTAACAAGATTAATGCAGTCATTAATAACGTACCCACAATAGAAGGTAAACCAAATTGTTGATTAAGGTTTGAACCCGCTCCTGCAATCATTACTACACCTACACCAAATAAAGTAAAGATAATAACTAAGTCAATAATCCAACCAAGTATTTTTCCTACCAATGATTTCCCCGTTATATTATGTATCACTTCTTTATGAGAATCTGTCTTGAATTTACTACCTAGCCATACAAGCATCATACCCACATAAGTAAATAGTGCAGTTGTAATAATTGCACCAAACGTTCCCATAATACCAAAACTTGTAAAATATTGAAGTACTTCTTGGCCAGAAGCAAAACCAGCGCCTACAATGACACCAATAAATGCACTTGCAATTAATAAGATTCTTTTCATAATGTAATCCCCCTAAATTAAAAAGACAAAATAACTTACCCCTTAAATCATCATAAAATGATTGACTTTATATAGCTCAACTTTCTGGCTCATTTATAAATCGATACCCCATTTATCATACGTAGAATGAGCAATCGCTTCTACATTTTATCATTTAAAGCATAATTTATGTTGTATTTTCAATAGTATATCTTTTAGATGACTATTTAGTTTCTTACTGAACTTCAATATCCTATAAAAAAAGACAAGTACAAACACGATGTACTTGCCTCCTATAAATAATTGCTAATAATAATTTGTTATCTTAATAAATAACCGCCATCAACAGGTAATGTTGTCCCTGTAACATAGTCAGATGCACTACTTGCTAAAAATATTAAAGGCCCCATTAAATTTTCGGGCACCCCCCACTCACCAGATGGTATATGTCCTTTAATTTCTGGCCCTCTTATTGGATCTTCTTCTAATACTTTAGTCATATCAGTACGTATGTAACCAGGAGAAAGTGCATTCACTTGAATGTTATAAGGGGCTAGTGCATCAGCGTACGCACGTGTAATACCAACGACGCCATGTTTACTAGCTGCATAAGGAAAGATATTTTTACCTGCACGATATGACTGCATAGAACCTATATTAATAATTTTACCAGTTTGCTGTTCTGTCATAACTTTAGCCGCTTCATGTGCCATATAATACGTTGCGTTCAAATTGATATCTATAACATTTTGCCAATCTTCATCTTTATAGTCTAAGACATTATTTCTAATTTGAACGCCAGCATTATTTACTAAAATATCTAAACTTCCCCATGTTTCCACAGCTTGAGCAACAACCTTTTCTGCTGCGCCTTGTTCTTTTAGATCTTGTTGTATAAATGACACCTTACCTTCGTTCTGTTCGACACTTTCATTTAGGTCTTCCCACGCTTGATTTGAAGAACTTACAACTGTGACATTAGCACCATACATCGTTAATGCGATAGTATAGTATTTTCCTAAACCTCTAGCACCACCTGTCACAATTGCATTTTTACCTTTTACAGAAAAACTATCTGTACTAAATTTTGTCATTTACAGTTCCTCCTTGTTAGTCATAATATTATTTACTTATATTATATAATTTTATTTTTTCACTGTGTTGATAAAAATAAAGGAGTCAGGTAGAAACCAAAGTTTGTATTGGCACACCTGTCTCCTCAAGTTTTTCATTGTCATTACTTTATTAGTTCAATGAACACTTATTATTAGATTTTCATCCTAGTTTTCTGCTGGAATATACTCAACTAATTTATAGTTAATATTTAAATAATTTATACAAAAATACTTAGTATTAATATAAACACGATTCCAGTAACTGAAATTACTGTTTCCAGTAGTGACCAAGTTAAAAATGTTTCTTTGACTGTTAAGCCAAAATATTCCTTAAACATCCAGAATCCCGCGTCATTAACATGGGATAATATAACGCTACCTGCACCTATAGCAAGCACTACTAAAGCTACGTTAACATCTGAAGCTTGTAATAACGGTAATACTATCCCCGTTGAAGAAATCGCCGCTACCGTTGAAGACCCTAGTGCAATACGTAATACTGCAGCCACAATCCACGCTAATAGTATAGGAGACATTTCTGTACCTTCGAACAATTTAGCGATTGTATCTCCAACACCGCCATCTATTAGTACTTGTTTGAAGGTACCACCACCTCCAATAATTAAAATCATCATACCAATTGGGTAAATTGCATTAGATACTGAATCCATAATTTCTGAATTGTTACGCCCTTGCTTAATTCCCATTGTAAATATGGCAAACAATACTGCAATAAGCATCGCAGTTCCCGCTGTACCTACAAAATAAACTACAGATTCAAAACCGTTCGTCGCTGTTTCATTACCTGTAATTAATTGTACAATTGTAGAAAACAACATTAGGATGACTGGTGAAACAGCTGTTAATAAACTAATACTAAATCCTGGCATCTCAGCTTCACTAAATTCTCTTTGTGCACCTAATGCTGATATGTCACCTTCACGTGCATAAGCAGTTGGTGCGATTTTTTGTGCAATTTTATTAAATAATGGTCCTGCTATCAATGTAACAGGAATAGCAATAATAATACCGTACATTAACACATGACCCAAGTTAGCTTCCAATTCTTTTGCAATAACTACTGGTCCTGGATGAGGTGGCAAGAAGCCATGTGTCACAGATAAAGCTACTACCATTGGTAAACCTAGTTTTAACTGTGATACATTTGCACGCTTAGCTATAGTAAACACTAATGGTATTAACAATACTAATCCCACTTCAAAGAATAGTGCGATACCTACAATAAATGCTGCAACAAGCATTGCCCATTGCACATGTTTATGGCCAAACTTTTTAATTAGCGTGTCAGCTATACGCGTCGCTCCGCCACCATCCGCAAGTAATTTACCTAAAATGGCGCCAAGTCCAAAAATCAAAGCAATATGACCAAGTGTACTGCCCATACCATTTTCAACAGTTTCTATTATTTTATCTAAAGGCATTCCCAGTAATATTGCAGTTACAATAGATGTAATTATTAATGAAATAAAGGTATTTAATTTCAAGAAGATTATTAATGATAGTAATACGATAATACCTATTACCACCGTAGCCAATGGCCAAATTGTTTCAAACATCATCGTTCTCCCCTTCCATAGTAAAGAATGAATATAGCTAACAGACATAGCCACTTCAATCTTGGTAACGCTTTCTTTTTATTCTAAAAAACTTTCCCAACTGTGCTATTTATAGGTATGCAGGAAAGGGAATTAAATAAATTGTCACCCAATGACAACTACTAATTACAACTTTCCTTTTCCTCCAACCTATTTACTTGATTATCATTAATCCATATGTTCACGTTGGAACGCTGAAATTTCTGTATAACGATCCTCTAGCGAACGGCTTAAGTTTATAAATATTGAAATCAATTGTTGGTATATTTTCACATTGTCCTCATTTGGTTTATGTTCATTTGTAGTACCAACCATTTCCTCAATAATTGAAAAATCTTCAATTTCTCCTAACGCTTTCATTCCTAATACACAAGCACCTAAGCATGAGCTTTCATAACTTTCTGGGACACTTAAATTAGTATCGAAAATATCTGCCATCATTTGACGCCAAACTTCACTTTTAGCGAAGCCACCAGTAGCTTTAATAGTTGATGGAGTCTCATCCATAACCTCAACCAAGGCTAAATAAACTGTATATAGATTATAAAGAACACCTTCTAATGCAGCTCTAATCATGTGTTCCTTTTTATGAGATAACGTCAATCCAAAGAAAGAACCTCTCGCATCTGCGTTCCATAATGGCGCTCGTTCACCCGCTAAATACGGATGGAATATTAGACCTTCTGCACCAGGCTTAACTCGATTAGCAATTTTAGTTAGTACATCATATGGGTCTACTCCTAAACGTTTTGCTGTTTCAACTTCACTTGCTAATAACTCATCACGTAACCATCGCAGTACTACGCCGCCATTATTAACGGGGCCACCAATAACATAATGATCATCTGTTAATACATAGCAAAAGATTCTACCTTTATAATCTGTACGCGGTTTATCTATAACAGTTCTTATAGCGCCTGAAGTACCTATAGTTACAGCAACTTCACCTTTTTTAAAAGCGTTTACACCTAAATTAGATAATACACCATCACTTGCGCCAACAACGATTGGTGTATTCTCATCAATGCCCATCAATGTTGCATAACGACGTTTCATACCTTTTAATATATGTGTCGTTGGTACAAGTTCAGGCAATTGCGATTCGTTAATACCTAATAATTCGAGCGCTTCTTTATCCCAAGATAATGTTTCCAAATTCAACATACCCGTTGATGATGCCATAGAATGATCTATTACAAATTTCTCGAATAATTGATAGAAAATATACGTTTTGATATCAGCAAAAATAGCTGTTTGATTGTATATTTCTTGTTGTTCATGCTTCATCCAAAATATTTTAGATAGTGGAGACATAGGATGTATTGGTGTTCCAGTTCGTTGGTAAATCGCATCACCGTTATGGCTATTTTTAATTTCTTCTGCGTATTTGCTCGCTCTATTATCTGCCCAAGTTAAATTTTCAGTCAAACGTTGATTGCTAGCATCCATTGCTATAAGACTATGCATTTGAGCGCTAAATGAAATAAGCTTCAAATCTTTTTTATCAATATCAGCTTCTCTCATGACATACTTAATCGTCATTAATACCGCATCAAATAACTCATCTGGGTTTTCTTCTGATATTTCAACATTCGGTGTATGCAATTGATAACCGATATTATGTTTCATTATAAATTGACCTTTTTCGTCATAAAGTACTGATTTTGTACTTGTTGTGCCTATATCGACACCTATCATGTATTTCATGCTTTTGCCTCCCGATTCTTCACTGCGTTAAAATGCTAAGTTAACCAAAAGCTTTCGATATCATCACCCACGTCATCAAAGTTTAAATGAAATGCTTCTTTCAATTTGTGCGCATCTTTATTTGCAATCGCTTCGATAAATACTTCGTGGTTTTGGTGAATCCTTTCAAAGTCTTCAGGGTTTTCATTCATACGTTTACGCATAGATAACAAAATAAGTGCTTCCATTACCGGACGTAAATTATTCCAACATGTTTTTAAGTATTGATGTTTAGATGCCATAATTGTTACTTCATGAAATTTCATATCATGTTCTGTAAACGCTTCTGCATCTTCAAATTTCACCGCTACCTTCATCATTTCTAATTGCTTTCTTAATTCTTTTACAATTTGAGTATGCATTAAGGGTTTAATTCTACTGAACGCAAAAGATTCCAACATAATTCTTAAATCATAAAGTTCTTTTTTCTCATTGTCATCAAATGGTAGAACTTCTGCACCCATTCTTTCTAGATGAATTAACTGATCTTGTTTTAACAATTTAAAGGCATCTCTAACTGGTGATCTACTGACGTTAAATTCTTTAGCAATTTGATTTTCTGTTAATAAAGTGTCAGGTGTTATCGTACCATCAACAATTCTCAAACGAATTTCAGCTGCAATCATTTCGCCTTTTGATACACCGTCTAACCATTGTTCAGGATATGAATAATCCACTAAAATATCACCTCTTTATCAATACGATATACTTGTATACAAGTATGGTAATACACAACCTTCAATATTGCAAGCGCTTGCAACTATTGATTGATATGCTTTACATCATAAAAAACCGGCACATCAGGTTTTTCAAACCTAATATGCCGATAAAAATTTTTTATTAAGGCTAATACAGATGTGTAAACTCTTGTATTTTTTAATATAATTAAACTTGTTTTAACGCGTTTAAATTTTTACATTTTCTGTCTTATTGCCATACAATGACTAGTCTCACAGCAATTAGGACACTGTAGTTTTCTAGTCTTTGGCGTGTGCGATGCAAAGAGCCAAGACTTTATATTTGGCTTAAAAACCTCCTGGCAATTTGGACAAACATACATCAAATGCTTATAGATAAAACGTGTAAAATAGACAGCAAAAGCTATTAAAAACGGTAATACACTAATACTGGGCCACCATTTTCTCGTAATAACGCTTGCTAATAGGGCTGTATATTGTACAATCACAACTGGTAACACTCTATATATGATTGAACGAGTCAATATGTTCATGTTACCTTTATTTGTTACATATTGATTAGTTTCTAATAATTTATTTAATGGTGCCTGAGAATCTTTATCGATATAATTTTTAAATTGCTTTATTTCTGATAAAAGCATTTGGTTCCTCTTAATTTCATATTCTATATTTAATGCTCTTTGTTCAATCATTGATCGTACCGACTTTAATTTATTCTCTTCTACGGTAATTTTTTTAATATCTTTCAAACTAAATCCAAATCGCTTAAGGATTAAAATTATTTCTAAGTCCTGCTTACTTTGCTCGTCAAACACTCGTCTTCCATTCTGTTCAGTCTTAGTTGAAGTTATTAAGCCCTTTCTATCATAATATTGAATTGTTCTTATTGAGACATCACATTGCTTTGCTAATTCACCTGTTTGATATTGAGTCATATTTTTACACCTCCTCAATAAAAATATACATGATGACGTTACGTAATCAGCAAGCAATTCATTTAATTTTTAAATACTTCTGAATATATATCTTGTAATTTGCCTTCTACAGAAGTAATATCTGTTGCACATTGCTTCAATACAGCTCTATATTTTTCTGTATTTTCACTGTTTTTATAACGAATTTTATGTTCTAGGCTAGCCCACATATCCATTCCTATTGTTCTTATTTGTATTTCTACTGGTACAAGTTCCATAGAATGCGCTAAGTAAACGGGGATAGTCACTACAATATGCAAACTCCGATATCCATTTTCTTTCGGATATTCAATATAATCTTTACGCTTTATCAAATTAACATCTGCCTGTTTAAGCAATAAATCTTCAATCACATAAATATCATCCAAATAATTACAAACTACACGGATACCAGCTACATCTAATATATTCTCTTTTGCAGATTCTGTACTTATATCACAACCCTTACGTGCTAATTTGTTTATCAAACTTCTCATCTCTTTAACACGACGTTCCATATGATGTATTGGGTTATGTTTGTACATCTGCTGAAATTGATCATCTAATATATCTAGTTTTGTACTTACTTCTTTTAATGCTGAAGAATATAGTTGTTCCAAGGCAACAAAACCAACAACCATTTCAAGAGCCTCTTCCGACTCATTGATATGGTCGATACTTTCTTTAAATTCTTCCTTCAAGTCGTCTACATTTAACGAAGGTTTACGTTCTATGTACATATTTCGTACCTCCAATTAATCACTTCTTACAGAGCATTATAGCTAATTCTAAATTATAATTTAAATATAAAGCTAAACTTCTCTATAATTTCCACCATATTGAACGCGCAATGATTGCCAAACTTTATTTAATTTAGTCAATTATTATTCATGTAATTACAAATAAAAAGAGCAAGACAGAAATCAATTTTTGCTGAAATGATTTCACCGTCCCGCCCCAACGCGTATGGCTAAGAATTAAAGACTAAATCGTCCTCAACATCTACTTATGTCAAAAACTGTTTTACTATTTCAACGATTATATAATCTTATGAATAATACATTTAGTTATTCATCTTTTTTATGCTCTATAATTTCTGTTTCTCTATTATCTGTAATATTACGTGCTCGTTTCATTGCATCTTCTTTTTTTGGAAAGGTATCTGAGGCTTGTTTCGCTCCATCTGATTTAACTTTCCATTCGTCGTCTTCATAATATACATGTACATCTTTTTGATTTAATTTCGGATTGGCTGAGTCATCTTGTTTATGCTGTGTAATTTTTTTGTTTTTTAATTCTTTTAATTCACTGTCTGAGGCATCTTTATACCATGATTCGGCTTGTTTGGTTGCGATAGGAATTACGTTTTCTTCTTTATAACCATCTTTTAACATAGCGTTACCTATATCAATTGCCTTTTTGCGTTCTAACTCATCAAAATTTTTCCAACTTTGAGGATAATCTTCCATTGTCCAAGGCATGAACACCACTTCCAATCTTTTTATTCTTGTTTATTGTTTACCACTAATAAATTAGTATAAACTGTTCATTGCACTCAACTCATTTTATAGAATGTAAAGCTAATAATGATTACTCGTTGTCATAAAGGGAATTGTAGTACATATATGAAGTTGATAAATTCTATACATACTGGAGGGGCTTTTATGGCAAATATCACAGTTGGTTTAATCCCTTCACCTGATATGCCACATAAAATGATAAATAAAATATACGATGAATTACCGAGAGCAATTCAGGAACAGACAAATTATGAAGATTGGCGCTTTGATAAGCATGTTGCTTCTATAGTTGGTACTGCTGAACATATGGACAAAGCAATGGATATAGCAGCTAACATGAAAAAGCAAAAACAATGGGATTACGCCGTTTGTATTACTGATTTGCCCAACTTTTCTAATCATAAAACAGTTGTCTGTGATATTAATTATGACAATAATATTGCACTTATCTCATTGCCCGTCTTAGGCTCAATTAAACTTAAAAAGAAGTTGAAACATTTCATTACCTATGTCATTCAATTATTACACAATGGCAGTTCTGACCAACAACTTCTAAATAAGAGAGACTTTAAATTAACTCAATTCAATACTGTAATACCTAATGAAGACACCGATGATCAAAATCACGAACGCATCGTTGTAAAGTCTACCACTTTAGGATGGTTTCATTTGATAGCTGGAATGACTTACGCCAACGAACCATGGTCTGCAATTTTTGATTTCAAAAAAATAATTTCAGTTTCTTTCGCTACAGGAACCTATATTTCAATTTTTTCTACCCCGTGGGATTTAAGTTTAGATTATAATTATTGGCGTTTTATATTACTTACGCTGTTGTCTATATTCGGGATGGTGGGTTGGCTAATTTATTCTTATAGTTTATGGGAACGACAAAGCCCTAAAACTCAAAAACTATATAGATATATTTATAATTTCACTACAGTGACCACTTTAATTACCATCACGCTCTTTAACTTTTTAAGCTTATTTCTACTACTAACAGTTAGTACTTTACTCTTTGTCCCACCAGAATTATTTTCAAACTGGACAACACTTAACAGTAAAGAACCTACTTTAATTAACTATATTAATTTAATTTGGTTTATAACTTCTCTAGGTATCTTGGCAGGAGCAATGGGTTCAACAGTGGAGAATGCAGAGAAAATTAAGCGTGTAACTTATTCATTTAGGCAATATTATAGAAATAAACAGTTAGAACAAGAAGAAGAAGATATTTATGGTAAACACGAAGAACATCACTCTTACGTAGGAGAAAAACAAACACATAGAGAGGAGCGTAATTGATGTGTAGTAATATCCTGAAAATCGGCTTAGTTGCAGCTCCAGGCGTAACTGAAAAAATTGCTTATCATCTAAAAAAAGAGCTACCAGAATTGCTTGCTTCATATTTTTCTGAAGATAATGAATGGCAAATTGAGACAATCATCGACCCTCTTACTGGTTCTGCTGAAACTGTTCAAAAAATATTTCGTAAGATTTCTGATTACCAAAATAACAATGAATGGCAATATACAATTGGCCTAACCGATTTACCCATCATTAGAAACGGAAATGCTGTCGCGTTTGATATCAATAGTAGCAATGGCGCAAGTTTAATTTCTATACCTTCTTACGGTTGGCGTCCTATAAAAAAACGACTCCAACGCTCTATATTAGGTATCATTGAAGCTATTAATGAATATAAGGACTCAACTATGAAACAAATGGAAGTTGAAGATGAAAGTGAACAACAATTGAATGCTCAATTCCCCTTTTCAAACTTAGTCACAAAAACTGAATACTTTAAAGATACCAATTCTCAACACACGTTATATTACGTTTCTTCAAGTACAAAAGGTTCATTTCGCTTAATTAGTGGTATGACATTTGCAAATAATCCGTTTAATATGTTAAAAAGTCTTAGTAATATAGTTGCGATCGCCTTCACCACTGGCGCTTTTGGTATTGTTTTTACAACGATGTGGAATTTAAGTTTTGTTTACTCTGCATGGCGTATGCTATTAATTATGTTGGTTGCCATTTTAGGTATGATGGTTTGGATTATTGTTGCACATAATTTATGGGAATCACCAACAGAAAGTAACAATAAACAAATAACAATGTTATATAATTTAACAACTACTTTAACTTTAACTGTATCTATTGTTTTTTATTACTTAATTTTATTTTGTCTTTTTTTATTGGCTTCACTAGTAGTGTTACCACCAGATTATTTAGGACAAACGCTACAGTTAAAAGGCTCTGCTAACTTCATTACTTATATTAATCTCGCATGGTTTGCAACTTCTATTTCCACCGTTGCTGGCGCAATTGGGGCTGGTTTAAATAATGAATCACAGATATTAGAAAGTACATATGGTTATCGACAAAAACAACGGTATCAAAAGATGGACGAAGATGAAAAAGAACGTGCTGAGAGAGAAGAAGATGCTCAAGATGCAATCAAAACGAAAAAACAAGAAAGCGAAGCAAAGGCTAAGGAATATAATAATAATAATTAGTTCCCTACACTTACCGACAGTCTAACCCAAGACAAACCGAAGTCTACTCCACCTTATTATATTCAATATAAGAACTGAGGTTCTCTATAAAACAAGCCACCCTTAATGCTAACAAAGTAGCAAAGGGTGGCTTATTTTATAGATTTAGTTATAATGACGCCTCTTGCCTTACATTCATACAATTAGTTTGAATACTCAGCAGTGACGTTTTTATATGCGCATATTGAGGTAAATTTGGTAATGTTTTCCATTGAATATGGTTACCTCTTTCAAAGTGTTTAGCAATATTCTCAAAAACCAATAAATAGTCTCCCATCGTATCATCATCTATATGGTAACGCTGTTCATTACTTAACGCTCTGGTTAGTATAAAACTGATTTCTTCCAATGCATAAATACTCGGATAATAGTATTGTATCACCATTTTATCACTAAATATTTCACCGTTTGCACTATTATAAACTTGCGTCATATTATTTAATTTCACGCTAAGTTTTAGCATTTCATGTTTATCTTGTTCTCTTGAAGCATATTTATTACTTGAGAATAGATAATGGAAAATTAATGCCTCATCTCTAGCAACTGCTGCTAAAGTATCTGGCAACATAGATGAAGCTGTTTTCCTCCCAATAAATAGCAAACAAATAACAGCAATGAGGATACCTACTATAACATCTATTACTCTTGGTAAAGCAATTAAGATAGTCAAATGATTAGACGCAAGTCCATTTAATAAAATAACTTGTATTGTAATAAATATCACTGCAAACGAATAGTTGGCACCGACGAACATTTCAGTTATGCCTGCTGCAACAGCTAATAATATAATTGCTACAGGAATTGGCGGCGTTGCTAATAATATTAATGATAAGAATAACACACCAATAATAGTACCAATTCCTCTAGCCCCTGCACGTTCAAAACTATGCAATGTAGTGGATCCTAATAATACAGTATGTGCACTTAATGGAATCCAATAAGCTTTTTCAAAATCGAACATGAGCGCTATAAAAATAGCAATTGCCATGATGACGGTATAACGTATTGTATTTCTAAATACAAATGAATCTAACGTTAAATTTTGCATCATGCGTTGTCCATAAATTGGTACTCTAATATCTATTTCATGTTCCACACGTTCACTGTCTGCGTTCATAATCGCATCTACTTTAATAATACTATCAACTAAATTTTGGTATACAGCATCTACTTCTACTTTTTGTGTCCATTGACGCGTTGTATTACCATGCGAATAAACACGTTTAATTACATAATCTGCCATCTCTTTTACTTCTTCTGGCAACGGGCGTGCACCCTTTTCATTCAGCTCTAATAATTCTGAATGAATACCTTGTGCAGTATTATGTAACAATAACAGACGCTGAAACTCTGCTGACTCTTTTGATTTCGCTGTACTTGATGTGATGAGTTGAATATCTGAATTTCTAAATGCCGTTACTGCAAATTGTGACGCTTTAGCAAATGCCTTTGCATCATCAAAATTATAAATCAATTGTTTGATAATATTGTAATCATTTTTAATTGCTTTTGACTCTGTAGATTCTTTGGATAACAATATTACTAATATCACAATAACAGTCGCTAATAGCCCTCCGACAAACATTGCGCAGCCTCTTGTTAAAGCTTCTTCTGGGGCTACAGGTAAGTTGATTGGCAAACTAAATGCAACGATAAAAAACGTGGAAGACGGTCCAGGGATATTAAGAGAGCTAAAGATGTAGTATGGTATTACCGAAACAACTAAAAGTAATACACCAAATATGATTGGTTGGCTAACGGTTAGAGTTCCTAGAACCATAGCTAAAGATAAACCTATTGCTGAAAAAAGCACCATGCGTAATTTAGATTTAGCCGGACCTCCAAAGACATAGATATGTGCCAAAGTACCAGTTGAAATTAGTAGCCCTATAGAAAAATAGCCAGTGACATAACCAATAAGTAAAGGAATTAACATTAAGATACATTGTCTAATTCCTTTTGATACATCAATCTTCATCGAATCGAACCGTAGTAAAGATTTTATATAATTAGTCAATATGGTCAAACATCTCCTTTTCTATTTTTATTTTACAATGATATGTATAATTTTATTAAATCTTTCGCCACATAAATAGAGCGGGACAGAAATCAAAGATGTGATTTCCTATTCCCGCCCTCATAAGGCTGATTAAATAGTTAAAAGTCTTGTATTGAAACATGCCATCTTAATTGTCAGAAAATCGATTTGCTATGTCCAGCTTAAACAACAAGTAACATTACTTACTATATTAATACGCGTGATTATTAAATAGCCATATGATTTAGTGAATTTGTTCCTAACTTATTTAGTTTAATAAAATATATAAAGTCATCTTAAATATATATACTTATCTAGAAGTATTACTTCTCTATTTTAACACTTTTTTTAAATTCTTCTAGATGTGATTAGTATGAACCCTTTTAAACTTATTCAACTAAAAATTAATGGTCGCTATTTCTACTCGGCTTCTTTAATATCTTCTTCTACATTTGAATAATCAATATCTGCTTCTAAGAAAGTTTGATTATTTACTGGGAAATGTTGTTCTAATGTCTCTATATTACTCAATTCAACAATACCATGATTCATTTCAAAATCTAGTACGTGCCCTCCGACTGATTTATGATTATCTACAAAGTGCAAGTGGAAGCCACTAGCAGCTATACCATGAAATAATTGGGGCGCATAAAAACCAACAATTGTACCATCTATTTGTTCATGCGTGAATTCTGGCTGACGTTTAGCAGATTCAATAAGTTTCGTATAGGGTTTCTCTTGCTTTGGCATCATACGCACATGTACCATTTCAAATTTGCCAGTTATTTTTACAGCGATAAAAATATTGTCACTTAAAGCCTTTTGTTGTACTTTATTCAATAATGTTTCAGAATCAGTTATATTACGAACATCAAATTGATCGTCTGGTTGGAATGGCGTAACTGTTGCAAAAGGTGTTAGCTCATCGCCCTTCAACTCCTTGAATTCTCCATATTCATTTGCATGAAAAGCTTGATTATCTAATATAATCACTTCACCATCAGAACCAGTGAGTGTTCCTATACCTAAATCACCATGTTCTAAAATTTCATTAATTGTTGCAGTACCTTCTAATAAACCCGCCATTAACGTTCCTAAAGTACCATGTTGATATAACATTATTTTTACACTCCTAAAACTACTTTTCTCTATCAAAATCATTATTATATTACCCACAACATAAAATTATACTCTTATTAATATGATTAAAACAGTATCTTGCTTATCTTTCTCAAGATAAAGAAAATGGGATAGAAATCAAAATTCAACTTTGATTTCTATCCCACTCTCTTATTATTTCAATACGTTTTAAATAATTATTTATGTTGTTTGATCTTGAGAAACGCTAATATCTGGTTTTTCAACTAAATATTGACTTACTTCAGCAAAGAATGCTTTAAAGTGATCAGAATTGTTATGTGCTTCAACAGCTTCTTCATCTTTGTAACGTTCGATAAAGGCAAAAGTATTAGGTTCGTCAGTTTGTTCAAAATGTTTATAAAATAATGAACCTTCCTCAGTGCTAGCACCTTCAAGTAATGGTTTTACCAATTCTAAATAACCTTCTCTTTTAGTTGGGTCAATTTTCATTATTGCATTAATAGTAATCATATTTTTCTCCTCCTCATAAGTATAATTATTATACTAGGGGATGATTAAAAAACACAAATAATTAAACTTTATAAATTTTCTTTTTCTATAATTAAAGGTTGATCCGGTTTTACAAAGAACCACATAACAATCGCAAACACTACTGGGATAATTACTAATTCTAATGTCATCGTCCAACCCACAATATCAACCATCATACCTGCTAATAACGGACTTAATAATGCACCAATATTCCCCCACAGATTCATCCAACCTGATACTGAACCAGAGAAATTACGTCCTAAATCCGTCGCTGCTGCCCAACTCATTCCTGTAGCAATCCCAATACCTCCAAGACATAATGATAGCCAAAATACATTAACTACTAGATTGTCTGTTTGTAAAGACATAAATAGTGAGATGCAAAATACTAAGAAACCAATAATCGCAATTGATGCACGTGCCACAAAACGGGATTTACCACTTTGTAACAGTTTATCTGAAATTGCTCCTCCACAAAGTATAAGTAAGAACATTGCTATCCAAGGAGCGCCTGCTGCCCAAGCCATATCAGGATCAGTAAGTTTCACTTTATACTGTTCCGTAAGATATGTAGGTAACCAAATTAAAAACAATGAAACTACAAACTGTACTACAAAATATTGTGCTGCTATCGCATAAAAACTAAAGCGCGTGAGAAAGATATTCCATGGTGCGTTCGATTTTTCTGTCTTTATAACATCTCTATTTTCAATAATATAATTTTTTTCTGCTTCATTTACCATCTTGTGTTGTTCTGGTAAATCTTTTGCAATTACCATCCATAATATAGCGATAACAAAACCTATCGCACCAAATATATAAAATACCGCTTGCCAACCAAACATATTTACAATTGCTATCGTTACGACTGGAGCAATTACAGGCCCAAAGTATGAACCAGCAAGCAACGCACTAGACGCACGCCCTTTTTCACCTTTTGCAAACCAGTTTGTATTAAATACAGCATTAGAAGGATACATTGGTGCTTCTCCGATACCGAATAAGAAACGTACGGCGTAAAGCATACCATGATTTTTTACAATACCTGTTAAAATCGTAAAAGCGCTCCACCAAACAAGTGCAATAGTTAATAATTTTTTTGACCCAAATTTTTCAGCCAAAAACCCAGATGGCACTTGCATCAATGCATAGCCCAATGAGAAGAATGATGCTAATAAGCCGAATTGTGTTTTATTTAAGTTTAAGTCTTCCATCATCGGCCCTGCAATTATAGATATATTGGAACGGTCCATATAAGCAATTACTCCGATAATAAAAAATGCTATTGCAAAATACCATCTAATATTTGTTCTTTTTTCTTTCATTTCTCTCCAACTTTCTCCCTTTAATAACCAGTCATCATATGACCTATTGTTTTAAACGATATTACCACAACATGAAATCGCTTACAATAACTTTTTTGTTTTTTACATGATTATATGAAACCAACCACAATATCATACTTGAGCCCTATGTATGTTCCATGGACAATTTAGTATTTTAGATTATACTTGAAGATGTACAAAAATTAACGAAGTTTGATTTTAAAGGAGCCAATCATAGAGCTATGGAACAAATACTTACCGACTTTATTAGCACATGGGGCTATGCTGCCATTGCAATATTAATATTATTTGAAAATATATTACCTTTCATACCTTCTGAAATTATTTTAACTTTTGCAGGACTAATGTCTGTTAAATCAGGATTATCTATACCCATTCTTTTTACAATTTCAACGATTGCATCATTGATAGGTTTACTTGTCCTCTATTATATAAGTAGACTTGTTTCTGAAACGCGTTTATATCGTTTCGTTGATAAATATGGCAAATGGATTAAATTAAAAGGCAAAGATGTTGAACGTGCGAACGATTGGTTTAAGAAATATGGTGCCATTGCAGTGTTCATCTGTCGCTTTATACCAGTTTTACGTGTACTTATTACTATCCCAGCAGGAATCAATCGTATGAATGTTGTAGTTTTTACAATTCTTTCATTAATTGGTACAACCGTTTGGAATTTCGCTTTAATTTATTTAGGTAAATTATTGAGTGGTAGTTGGGATGTATTAATGAATGGTTTACATACCTATTCGTATATTATGTATGTCGTTATTATTTTAGCGGTGATTTTTGTCTTTTATAGACTTTTCAAAAAAGACCGTGTCCAATAAGAACGTGTCTGTTTAGCATAAAAATTAGCTGACTAATTTAACGCATTTAAATTCAGTAAAATAAAATTTACGCTCTTATCGCAATAATAAAATCATTGTGACAAGGGCGTTTTTACACTTATAGCTTTAATATCCATCACGTTATCAATATTTGACATAAAAAAGGCTAACTTCCCCCTTTGAAGTTAGCCTTTCACGATCTATATAAAATTTCTCCCTTATTAAATAACACTATAATGTTGTGCTGAACATGTGAATATCAATCATAATTTAAACCCCTTTTTAAATTATGATTCACTCTGTTCATCTTTATTTTTAACAATTCGACGTACATCAGCTAAATCATTTTCTACATCAATTTGTGGTTTCTTAGTCAATTTACTAACTATGAATGTAACAATCAGGCTTGTTAAAAAGCCAGGTATGATTTCATATAAATTAAAGAAATCGTTTATATCTCCTAGTGGTTTAACAAATGCAATCCATAGTATAACTACTATTGCACCCGACAACATACCGCTAATAGCGCCGGTACGACTTAAACCTTTCCAATATAATGACAAGAGCACTAGTGGCCCAAATGCTGCACCAAAACCTGCCCAAGCATTACCTACAAGATTTAAAATCGTATCATTAGGAGACCATGCAATCCATATAGATATAATCGCAACAATTATAACTGATATACGCCCGACCAATACAAATTCTTTTTGATGTTCTTTAGCGGCTTCTTCACCACGAAACAACTTATAAAAATCTTCTGTTAATGAGCTTGATGTTACTAACAATTGCGAAGAAATCGTGCTCATAATAGCAGCTAAAATGGCAGCAAGTAAAAATCCGCCAACAAGTGGATGGAACAATATTTGTCCCATTAAAATAAATAACGTCTCAGGATCTTTTAATTCAAGTCCATTGCTATTTACAAAAGTGATACCTACCAGTCCAACACCCACTGCACCAAGTAAGCTAATCGCCATCCAACCTATACCAAAACGTCTTGCTGTCGGTAATTGTTTAATAGATTTGATAGACATAAAACGAACAATTATGTGTGGTTGACCAAAATAACCTAACCCCCAAGCAAAGAAAGAAATAATACCTATAAAGGTTGTTCCTTTAAATAAATCTAAATTTGTAGGTTTTAATTCTGCTGCTTGTGATATGGTATCTAGACCACTTAATTGCATCATCGCTACTACCGGTACCATTACCATAGCAATAATCATAACAACCCCTTGGAAAAAATCTGTTAATGATACTGCTAAGTAACCTCCGAAGAATGTATATGCAATAACTATAATTGCCACTAATAACATACCAAAGTGATAATTCAATCCAAAAGCACTTTCAAACAATACTCCTCCTGAAACCATTCCAGAGTGAGTGTAAAGAGTAAAGAATACAACGATAATCCCACCTGCAATTATTTTAATCAGATTAGATTTATCATCCACTCTATTTTTAAAGAAATCTGGTAGTGTAATTGCATCCCCAGCCTTTTCCGTATAAACACGAAGACGAGGTGCTACAACTAAATAGTTTATGTATGCGCCAATTGTTAAGCCTATGGCTAACCATGCTGCAGATAATCCAGTTGAATACACTTCTCCTGGTAATCCCATAATCATCCAACCGCTCATGTCAGATGCCCCTGCAGACAATGCCGTTACATATGGACCAATATTTCTTCCACCTAACATATATTCACTTACGTTGCTCGTAGATTGTTTAAATCCATAGTATCCTATGCCTAATAAAATAATAAAATAAACACCTAGCATAATATATGTTTGCCAATTTGGATCTACTTGACTCGATAATGATGTCCCCAATATAAACATGAAACAAACTCCTCCCCTTATAATTTTGTTACATGCATATATTATACAAAAATAATCATCAAATTAAACAATAAATCACAACTTTTTTGTTAACTTATATATATAACAGCCCAATATTAAGCTTAAAATACTGATATAAAAAGATTTTGACGCTTATAAATTTTAATTGTACAATTACACTTTTAAAATAAAAATACTTCTAATAACATTCGTAAAAATGTATGTTTATCACAATATTTATATAAATATCAAAAATACTATATTTGAGTAACATAGAATATTTTCACTTCAAATGCACCTTTTAAATCTTTATATAAAACATTTTTTGATATTAGGTTATACAATCAATCCATATCTTCGAATTTAATTAAAATTCATAATATAATAAGTAGTAGACAAAAGATTGTATTTTAATGCTACAATAAGAAACATATAATGGAAGCGTTTTACTAATTTGTATTTTATACTTTAGAAATTTATTCAACTGGAGTGACATAAATAATGCATAATTCAACAGACAAGAGTGTAAAAGAAAGATTTTTAGATTTACTTTCTGAACAATTTGATACTAAAGAAGCGCTCGCAACTGAAATCATCAATTTAGAATCTATTTTGGAACTTCCAAAAGGAACAGAGCACTTTGTTAGTGATTTACACGGCGAATTCCATGCCTTTCAACATGTTTTACGAAATGGTTCAGGGAATGTTCGTTCAAAGATAAATGACATTTTCCAAGATACGCTAACGCGTAAAGAAATTAATGAGTTTTCTGCTTTGGTCTATTATCCTGAAGAAAAATTACAACTCATAAAAAATAGTTTTAGTTCAAAATCAGAATTAAATGAATGGTATATAACTACCATTAACCGTCTAATTAAACTAATTACTTATGCATCATCAAAATATACACGTACAAAACTACGTAAATCTTTACCTGAAAATTATGTTTTTATTGTGGAAGAATTATTATATAAAAGTAATAAATATAATAATAAACACTCATACTATGAAACGTTAATCAAACAAATTATAGAATTAGAACAATCAGATGATTTAATTATTGGGCTATCTTTTACAGTACAACATCTAGTGGTGAATCACTTACATGTTGTAGGAGATATCTATGATCGTGGACCTGAACCAGATAAAATTATGGAAACACTCATAGATTATCCTTCTGTAGATATTCAATGGGGTAATCATGACGTACTATGGATTGGAGCATATGCTGGGTCTAAGGTTTGTCTTGCAAACTTACTTAGAATTTGTGCACGTTACGACAATCTGGATATTATTGAAGATGCATATGGCATCAATTTACGACCGTTATTAACACTTGCCGACAAATATTATGATGGTTCAAATCCAGCTTTCCGTCCTAAAAATGCTGAAGGTTTATCTGAGCTAGAGTTAGAACAAATCACTAAACTCCATCAAGCCATAGCTATTATTCAATTTAAATTAGAAGCACCAATTATCAAACGTCGCCCTACATTTGAAATGGAAGAACGTTTAGTATTAGAAAAAATTAACTATGAAAAAAATGAAGCAACACTTTACGGAAAAACATACCCATTAGAACACACTTGTTTTCAAACAGTTGATCCTAATGACCCCAATAAATTAACTGATGAAGAAGCAGATGTAATCGATAAATTATTGTTATCAGTTCAACAATCCGAAAAACTAAAACGTCACATGACTTTCCTTATGCAAAAAGGAAAACTTTACTTACCTTACAACGGAAACTTACTTATCCATGGTTGTATTCCCGTCGATGAACAAGGTGAAATGGAATCAATGGTTATTGATGGAGTGAAATGTTATGGCAGAGATTTATTAGACCATTTCGAAGAATATGTACGAATAGCTTTTGACCATAAAGATATCCAAGATGATTTAGCTACAGATTTAGTTTGGTATTTATGGACCGGTAAATATTCTTCACTATTTGGCAAACGTGCAATGACTACATTTGAACGCTATTTCATCAAAGATAAAACAGCTCATAAAGAAACTAAAAATCCTTATTATTATTTACGTGAAGATGTAGATATGTGTAAAAAAATGCTAAAAGATTTCGGTTTAGATCCCGAACAAGGTCATATTATCAATGGTCATACACCAGTGAAAGAAATTGATGGGGAAGACCCCATAAAAGCTGATGGTAAGATGATTGTCATTGATGGCGGATTCTCAAAAGCTTATCAATCAACGACAGGTATTGCAGGATATACTCTGCTTTATAATTCATTTGGTATGCAGCTCGTGGCCCATCAACACTTTAACTCTAAAAAGCACGTATTACTTAACGGCGCTGATGAACTCTCAATTCGCCGTGTCGTAGATAAAGAATTACAACGTAAAAAAATTCGTGATACAAATACTGGTCATGAAATTCAAGCGCAGATTGATATCTTAAAAGAATTAATGCATGATCGTTTTGTAAACTAAATATACTCATAAAAAAGAATATATAAAACAGAGCCTGAGACATAAACAGATGTCTCAGGCTCGTTTTCAATTTGGCAGTAGGTGACTGAATTAGAAATACGCTTATATCAAGCTTTTTTCAATCCTAGTAGCCCTTGCCGGGATGGGATTACGAAATCTATATTAGAAAATTTGATTTCTGTCCACTCCCTTTCTATGAATATAAGAAGTATCTATGAAAACAAAAAATTATCGACAAAGATGAATCCTTTGTCGATAGTATAGGCTGAAAACACATTCTCACTCTTTTTAACTTCTTATATATTTTGATGTAAGTAAGCGTCTTTTAAATAACCTATTACGCCTTCCTCATCGTCAGAGATAAACTGATTGCTACGCTTAAATGTTACTACACTATTATTATCTATATGATAGAGTACCATATCATTTTTAGTTAATTGATTTTGTTTTTTTGCTGGTATTTCTAAAATATTGTGTTCACTTATGAAACGATTAAACCAACGGGACGTGAAATTCCAATCAAAAAGAATATGATTTCTAATCGGACCATCTACGTTACTACGATCATGTTCATCGCTAAACGATACTGGCATCATATCTACATGCTTCAAACCAAATTCTGGAACTAACTCATTAAAAGCTAAGCTATTAAATATAAAGGATTGTGTCATCAATATACATTTATTATATCGTGTCATATCTGCATATATTCGATCATTGCTTGATAATAAGTTTCCATCAAAAACTTCAAAACCTAATTCTTTTGAACGTTGTGTTGTATTACTAAATAAATTAAATGTCATAACCGGTATGTTATGGCTTCTTAATTTTGCTCCAAGATGAAAAGAAAATTCACTTTCCCCTACTATAATAATGCCAGGAGGTTCAGTACTAGAAATTCGCATAATCTTACTTAATGGTAAAAAGCTAAAGCCATATATGACAACGGTAATGAATACTAAGCCAAAAGTAACTGGCGTTATATATTCTGCCATCGGTGTCCCTTTTTCAATGAATAAACCACCGAAAAATTGCGCTACCGTTAATACAACTATACCTCTAGGTGCCATCATTGATACCATCGCTCTCTCACGTTTTGATATTTCAGTGTTTACTGTAGACAATAGGATAGAAATTGGTCTTACTAAGACGATCATAATTGCACAAAAAATAAATAGTTTCCAAGACATAACGCTTTTTAACACTTCTAAAGTTAATGAAGAAGTGATTAATATAAATACAGTAGAAATCATTATCGATGATGTATTTTCAATAAAATGATCAGATTCTTTAAAGATTAAATCGTGTCTCTTCATACGCGCCATCATTAGACCAAATATTGTAACTGCTAATAGGCCTGATTCCGGTAAAATCTCATCACATATAGAAAAAATTAATAAGATAAAGATTAATTGTATCGGCGGCATCAAATTTTGTGGAATAAGATCTTTTTTAATTAACCACATAAATAAGTACGATGCACCAAACCCTATAGCAATTGCAATGAATAAACTTATAATAAATCTAGCTATTAACTGTAAATCAAATCCTTGTTCTATAATTTGAAAAATATAAAATGCACCTAAAGCAAGCATTGGTCCGATAGGGTCAAGAATGATGCTTTCCCATCTTAGTATTGAATCAACACGCTTTTTAACTTTCGCCTGTTTTAATAATGGTTGAATGACAGTAGGCCCTGTGATTAAAAATAAACCACCTAACACTAACGAAATAGATAGTGAAAAGCCAATAATATAATGTAGCGTGATTGCACCAAGTATCCAAGCAATGATTGCACCTATCGTGATAATACGTATAACAGCTTTAGAAATCCCTTTAATTTCACGGAAATCTAAATTACTACTTCCCTCAAATAGGATAATTGCCACTGCTAATGAAACTAAGGGACTGAATACTTCTTCACCCAAACTTTCTTGTGGATTGATCAAGCCAAATACTGGCCCTACAAGCAATCCAACTATGGCCATAACTACGATAGACGGCCATTTAATTCTATTCGCAAACCATTGACTAAAAATACCCAATGCCAAAAATATAACAATGAGTAATGTTAACGGTAAATTTAATAATGACACATGACTCACACTCTCCCGATTTTTTATATTTATTACCCGGTATTTTTATGTAAATTAGCTACTAAATTAAAGCATAAAATAAAGCAATAAGAAAACATATTATCAAAAATTTTATATTAACGCACTAAAAATGTTTTTCTTTTATTTATGGCTTTTTCTCCCTCTCAAAAGTTCACTCTATATACACAATTGTATTCACTATATAAACTTTAGTGTTTAATTTTACTTTACTTTCATATAAAATGATTCATTGTGATACTTTTCTACAAAATTTGATAATCTAAAACAATGAAAGGATTTCAACTTCTATGACAAACTTGAAGGAAATTATTATTGTAGCTTTTGCATTTGTTGGTGTTGTTGTGGGTGCTGGATTTGCAACTGGACAAGAAATTTTTCAGTTTTTTACAAGCAATGGAAAATTTAGCGTTTATGGTGTGTTGATTACAGGATTTATCATTACCATTGGCGGTGTCTTTGTACTACATACTGGTTATCGCTTACGTTCTCATAATCATACTGAACCAATTAAACACTATTTACCGCGTCCTATCGCAACAGTATTTGATATTATTTTGACTTTATTCTTATTTGCACTAGCTATGATAATGACCGCTGGTGGCGCATCAACAATTCATGAAAGTACAGGAATGCCTTATGTATTTAGTTCGTTAATTTTAGTTATCGTTATCCTACTAACACTATTCTTAAAATTTGATCGTCTTATTACCGTTTTAGGTATGGTTACACCATTTTTAGTAATAATTGTTACAATCATTGCTGTTTATTACTTTTCTACAGGTCAGTTAAACTTCAATGCTGCACATCATTACGCAAATAGTGATGGACGCTCAGATCAATGGTGGTGGTTTGATGCAATTAACTACGGTAGTCTACAAATTGCCGCTGCTTTTAGCTTTTTATCAGTTATGGGAGGCCGTTTAAAATTTGAGAAATCAACAGTTTGGGGAGGAGTATTAGGTGGTATTACTATTACATTTTTACTCTTGATGCTCAACTTAGGTATGATTACTGAATTCACACAAATTACTGGCGTTGCGTTACCTTCATTATTGTTGGCAAAACAGATTTCTCCAATTATTGGAATTTTTATGTCGGTTGTAATGGTGTTGGTTATTTACAATACCGTCGTTGGACTTATGTACGCTTTCGCATCTAGATTCACTACTCCTTATACTAAAGCCTATTATCGACTTATCATTATAATGACAATCGTGACATTTGCCACAACATTTATTGGTTTTATAGAATTGATAGGTAAAGTGTTTCCAGTTATGGGCGTATTTGGTTTCATTCTATTAATACCAATCTTGGCAAAAGGAATATTACGAAAATAGACACATTTAATTTTGCATAGTGACTTTGTGCTTAAGACCGTGCTCTAAAACCTTATTACTATTTTTCAAAAAGATTCCTCTATTTAAACACCAACTTTACAATATGTATTGTCATAATTATAATTATTATGACAAATTTATAATAAATTAATAGGATAGGAAAATATATGGGCACTATAAATTGTATTTTTTATTTCTCAACTACTATTTTTTTATCACAATCATACGTAAAGGAAGATGATTCTAATGCACGAAGGCATTAACTACAAAAAGTTTATTTTTCCTATCGTTGCAGGTATCATTATCTGGCTATTCACACCACTTAGACCAGATGCTTTAGATCCTGCTGCTTGGCACATGTTTGCTATATTTGTAGCAACAATCATTGGTTGTATTACACAACCGCTACCGATAGGTGCAATTGCTATGATAGGTTTCACATTAACTGTGTTAACTAACACGGTTAAAATCGATACTGCTGTAGCTGGGTTTGGTAATAGTAGTATTTGGTTAATTGCAATGGCCTTTTTCATTTCTAGAGGCTTTGTGAAAACTGGTTTGGGACGACGTATCGCATTGCAATTCGTTAAATTGTTCGGTAAAAAAACGCTTGGTTTAGGGTATTCACTTATCGGGGTAGATTTAATTCTTGCACCTGCCACGCCAAGTAATACTGCTAGAGCAGGTGGTATTATGTTTCCTATTATCAATGCACTATCCCGTTCATTCGGTTCAAAACCAGAAGACGGTACGCAACGTAAAATGGGTGCTTTTCTTATCTTTACAGAATTTCATGGTAACTTAATTACTGCAGCTATGTTTTTAACTGCTATGGCTGGTAACCCACTTGCACAATCACTTGCAAAACATCAAGGTGTCGACATCACTTGGATGCACTGGTTCTTAGCAGCGTTAGTCCCAGGTATTATTTCGTTAATACTAGTACCACTTATAATTTACAAAATGTATCCACCAGAAATTAAAGAAACACCAAATGCCAAGTCATGGGCACAAAATGAACTCACTGATATGGGAATCATGGCTAAAAGTGAAAAATTCATGATTGCAATTTTTATTATTGCACTTGGCCTTTGGGTTCTAGGTAGCACGTTAAATATTAATGCTACTTTAACTGCCTTTATCGCATTATCACTATTACTCATTACAGGTGTGCTTACTTGGAATGATATTCTTAAAGAGACTGGTGCATGGAATACATTAGTTTGGTTTTCAATCCTAGTGATGATGGCAAATCAACTCAATGAACTCGGCTTTATTCCTTGGTTAAGTGACTCGATATCAGGTAGTTTAGGTGGCTTAAGTTGGCCAATCGTTTTAATTATTTTGATACTATTTTATTTCTATTCACATTATTTATTTGCGAGTTCAACAGCGCATGTTAGTGCAATGTACTCGGCTTTACTCGGTGTAGCTATCGCTACGGGGGCACCACCATTATATAGTGCATTGATGTTAGGTTTCTTCGGGAATTTAATGGCTTCTACAACACACTATAGTAGCGGTCCAGCTCCTATCCTATATTCAGCTGGATATGTTTCACAAAATCGTTGGTGGACTATGAATGCAATACTTGCCTTCTTCTATTTTATAGT
The DNA here is from genome assembly GCF_054031535.1 of Staphylococcus sp. mip270_02. Classification (NCBI taxonomy): domain Bacteria; kingdom Bacillati; phylum Bacillota; class Bacilli; order Caryophanales; family Staphylococcaceae; genus Staphylococcus; species Staphylococcus sp. mip270_02. The sequence continues at coordinate 869,297 of NZ_CM132934.1, read as the reverse complement.
ATGGTTAGGCGTTGGATCATTGTGGATGAAGCTCATCGGCCTTATGTAATATATAACCCCAAGCCATGTTAAACACATTAAACATAGCTTGGGGATTTTTAATTAATTTATTTACTCGTCCATAAATCTGTAGTCATTATATCAGCATATCTTGTTAAAATTTTATTAAGTAAAAATTGATGTTTTTCTTCATCTTGGTCGGTTATAGCATCTGATAATATAGTCAGTTTATAATCCTTATCTGCCGCTTCAGTGGCCGTAGATAGTATAACACCACTAGTACTTACACCGGTTAAGATAAGATGTTCTACTTGTAACCCACGCAATAATACCTCTAAATTACTGCCTGTAAATGCACTCAACCTATGTTTCGTAACGAGTGGTTCATGTGCTTGGCGTCCTAATGTGTCAAGAATTTGTGTCTCTTCATCTACTTTATTCATCCGTATGCCGTTAGCTTTCATTTGTGCAAACATTTTATTATTAGGTGATACCTCTAAAAAGTCGCCTGTAAATGCAACACGAATAAAAATAACTGGTATATTTTGCTGACGAGCAAAATTGATAGCTTGTTTATTAAAATGTATAACGCTATCTTTCTGTTTTAATCCACTCACTATTCCATTTTGCATATCCATGACAATAAGTGCTTGGTTATTCCCCATATATTAATTCCACCTTTTTTATTCTATTAGGTATTCAACAAACATTATAAATGATTTTATAACTACTTACTCAAATTGAACTCATACAAAATAAACCATCGAACATCATACTTCATTAATGTGTGATATCGATGGCTTATTATTTTTATTAATCTAATAATGTTTGTCCTGCTGCTACGCCTGCTTGTGTTAATTCATGACTATTGACCCAAACTTGCTCTACTTGAGCACCACGACTTTCGAAGATATTGATTACATTTTCACTAGCTTCGAAAGGAACAATTGGATCATGTTGTCCCATTGAAAGCAATACATTCATGTTACTTAGATCTTTGTTATCAACAAGATCTACTGGGTATAAAGGCGCATATAATAAAGCTTTTTCAAAAAATGTATCCGGATGTAAAATCATGCTGATTGCAATGTTTGAGCCGTTTGAAAAACCAACAGGTATTGCTTTTGACAAGTCAAAATTATAACGTTCTGCCGCTTCTTTTAAAAATGAGATTAATCTATTCGTACGATATTCTAAATCTTCTAAATCGTATTTTCCTTCCCCAAGTCTTTTGAAGAAACGATTCATTCCATTCTCAGAAATTTCACCTCTGATACTGAGAACACTGTATTTAGGATTAAGTGCTTGAGCTAAAGGTAATAAATCATTTTCGTCCCCGCCAGTACCGTGTAATAAAATAAACGTTGGTGCGTTTGCTTCACCTTCTCTAAAAATATGTTCCATAAATTTTCATCTCCTTTTTCATCATTAATGTTAAACGCGTATCTGTGGTAATAAACGTAATAACTCTTCTCTTCTATCTTCATACTGTGACGGTAATACTAACTTTTGACCTAACTGCTCAAAAGGTTCGTCTATCGTAAACCCAGGGCCTTCTGTTGCAAATTCAAAGATAATACCACCGTGTTCTTTCATGTAAATTGCATTAAAATAGCTACGGTCTTTAACTTCTGTTACGTGATAGCCTCTATTACTCATATATGCTTGCCAATCAAGATGTGCTTGGTTTGTGGAAACTGACCATGCAATGTGATGCACAACGCCAACTCCCCAACGAACGTTTGTGTCAGCAATTTGTTTTTTTATTATAATGTGATGACGCCACTCACCTTGTGTTTCAACGTGAATATAATCTTCATCTTCGTTCGTTTTAACCAGACCCATATCAGTTGTTAAAGTTTTTACTGTCTCTTGTGGATTTGAAGATAATAGTGTGACACCATGAAAACCAATAATGGCTTGTTGATCTCTTTGCACTTTGTCATCTTCTACTAATGCTAGCGGTAAACCATGTATATCTTTGAACTCTAACGTTTTATATTCAAATAATTGTGTAGTCATTGTTTTTATTTGATTCATTTCTAAATGTTGTGCCCACACCTCTAAAGATCCTTTTGGCACTCTGAAAGCAATACGTTCTACTTGCCCATTTCCAATATGTCCTTTATGAGTATTTGGCCAGTTGAAGAAAGTAATGATTGTGCCATTATCTACTGAATCATTCGCAAAATATAAATGGTAAGTTGAAGGATCATCATAATTTACTGTTTTCTTGATTAGTTTCAAGTTTAATATATCTCTATAAAATTTTATATTTTCTTCAGGATTACCTACAATTGCTGAAATATGATGGATATGTTGAATTGCTTTCATATCGTTTCCTCCTAACTTTCTAATTGTTTAATTATTACATTTCACTATGGCTTTGTTGTTATTAATTATGGCCGCCTGCGCTAGTTATCTTCTAGTGTCAAATGGACGTATTTCTGATTCAATATACCCACGTTGTGATTCTAAAAATGGCGGTAGCGCTAAACTTTCACCTAATGTTTCATAAGGCTCATCATCCATAAATCCAGGGCCATCTGTTGATACTTCAATTAAAATATGGCCAATGCGTGCATATAGTGCCTCGAAGTAAAATCTATCGACTAAACCTGAATTTCCTATGCCCACTGCTTTATATTTCTCTAACCACTGTTCAATTGCTTCATGATCTTTCAATCTAAATGATACGTGGTGTACTTCACCATAACCTTGTCTCGCTTCAGGGCCTTCAGTATCTTTTCTTAAAATAACTTGGCCGCCATTACCACCTTCACCAACTTCTAAAATTGCTACATCTTCTTCTACAATAATTGCTTTCATACCATAAATTTCTTCTAAAACTTTCTTGAAATCATCAAAATAACTTACAGTAATTTCAATCGGACCTAAACCATAAATAGCTTTATCACTTGGTACTGGACCATTTTTCCATGGTTTACCAGGTGCAACACCTTCATTATCCTCATCAGATACAAGTTGATAACTTTGTCCATCTTCTTCTTCAAATGGTAATACTTTTGTGCCAAATAACTCTTGTATACCTTCATGTTGCACTCCGAAATTATTAAAACGTTGTTCATAGTATTCAAGAGCCGCATCATTAGGTACTCTGAATGATGGACGTGTAATTGAGTTTGTACCAGGTGCGCCTTTAGGTACATTAGGAAAATCAAAGAATGTCATATCTGTACCTGGAGAACCTTGATCATCCGCAAAAAATGTGTGATAAGTGTATATGTCGTCTTGGTTAACTGTTTTCTTAACAAGTCTCATACCTAAGACTTCAGTGAAAAATTTATAGTTTCTTTCAGCGTCATCAGTCATAGCTGTTACGTGATGGATTCCTAATAATTGATTATTTGTCATAATAAAACTCCTCTTTATAATTTTATCTCGATTTCGAAGTAATTTAATTTAAAATTTTAAGTGCTACTACTATTCTATAGGTTGAGCACTTAGTTTTTTTAAAGCATGTTGCAATACAGTTATTTCGTCATTAGTTAACACTGAAAATGTTGATTCTAATGTTGAAGCATGATCAGGAAAAATTTCATCCATCATTGCATAGCCTTTTTCAGTTAACGACGCGTTCGTCACACGTTTATCCTGTTCATCCCGTTGTCTACTGACGCATCCCTTTTCTTCAAGTTTATCCACGACATAGGTAATACTACTGCTCGCAATAAGTACTCTATTACCAATACGCTGTATCGGTTGGTCGCCTTTGTTATAAAGTAATTCCATAACTGCAAATTCAGTTACGTTTAAGCCATGCCTTTGGACATCCTTTCTAACAATCTTCATTAAATGATCTAACGTTCTATTTAAACCAACAAACGAATTTAAAGATTCTTTCGTACGATCCATAGGATTCACCAGCTCCCTAAATTTTATTTCGAATTCGAGATAAATTATAACTCTTCTTCTTTAACTAGTCAACAATTAAGTATAAAAATTATACTAATGCATTCTGAACAACTTCTAGTAAGCTGTTCTGGTTCTAATTTTATGGTTAACTACAACAACTTATTATTAGAAAAATGAAGTATGTTGTTTTCAGAAGTATTATCAGTGGTATGCAAAGAGTGTGGAGGTGTCAAACATTGAACCAATTATTTATAAACAATGAATTTATCGAAAGTAAATCAACAGACACTATGGACGTTATCAATCCTGCAACTGGAGAAAAAATAGATACGATAACATTTGCAACTGAGTACGAGGTTAACGATGCAATTGCTAAATCAAAACAAGCTCAACTAGAATGGGAGCAAACACCAGAACCTACTCGCTCAGATCACGTTAAGTTATTAATACCCCTACTCGAAAAAAATAAAGATGAACTTGCAACATTATATGTTAAAGAACAAGGTAAAACACTAGCATCTGCAAAAGGTGAAATAGATAAAGCAATCCACTTTATTAATTATATGACAAGTTTAAGTATGAACAATAAAGGTGAAGTGTTACAAAACACTAGAGAAAACGAGACCATTTTACTAACTAAAAAGCCGATTGGTGTTACTGCAGGAATCGTTCCATGGAACGCACCCATTATGGTATTAATGAGAAAGGTCATCCCCGCAATAATTACAGGTTGTTCTGTAGTAATTAAACCGAGTGAAGCAACATCATTAATAACACTGAAAATTGCAGAACTTATTCGTGATTCAACAATACCAGCAGGGCTTGTCCAAATACTTCCTGGTACGGGAGAAACGGTTGGTACTCAATTAGCACAACACCCTGATATCCAACTTATTTCACTTACAGGTAGCATGAGAGCTGGTAAATCAGTGTATGCTGAAAGCGCCAATACAGTTAAAAAAGTAAATTTAGAACTTGGGGGTAATGCTCCAGTGCTAGTAACTCCTAATGCCAATTTAGACAAAGCTGTTGATTACATCGTTACTGCCAGAATCAATAACGCTGGACAAGTATGCACATGCCCTGAACGTATTTTTGTACACGAAGATGTTCACGAGGATTTTGTAAATAAATTAAAAACTAAAATGGAACAATTAACAGTAGGCGATCCATTTGATGAACAAACTGATTACGGTGCGATTATTAACCAACAACAACTTGATAGTATTGATGGAAAAGTCCAAAATGCCATAAAAAATGGCGCTACTTTAATTACAGGAGGACATAAGATAGAACGTTCTGGTTTCTTCTATGAACCTACTATTTTAGATAACGTAAACGTTGAAGATGAAGCCTTTAAAAATGAAATTTTCGGTCCTGTTCTACCTATTGTAACTTATCAAGATTTTGATATTGCAATTACACAAGCCAATGATACAAATGCTGGTTTATCATCCTTTATCTTCTCTGAAAATTTAAAAGAAATTATGTTAGCTACTGAAAAACTTAAATTTGGTGAAGTCTATGCAAACTGTGAAGCCGAAGAAGTAGTGAATGGATTCCATGCAGGTTGGAGAGAATCTGGTATTGGTGGTGCCGATGGTGTACACGGTTTAGAAGAATATTACAACACTACTGTATCCTATATAAGATATGACTAAAAATATGACATAGAAAATTTTAAAATAATTATCTTTTTAGTCAAATAGTAGTTAAAAACCCTGAGATGTTATTTGTCTCAGGGTTTTGTTAATCTTATTCATTTAATGCTTTATCTAGCGATTTTATATTTCGTTTCATTAAGGATTGATAAGTAATATTGCTCTCTTTACTTTCTTCTTTAGAAAGTGTTGCCATATTATGAAAACTTAAAGGCGTTGAATTAGACTCTTTCTGTATTACATCAGTAACTTTAGATGAAATATTTTGTTCATAAAGTACATAAGGTTGTTTAGTTTGTTTGATATTGTTAACAATATTCATCAAGTCTCTTTGACTTGGTTCTTCATTATTCATACCACTGACACCTTCTTGTTTAAACCCATAACGATTGGCTAAATAACCAATAGAATCATGAGAAATCACTACAGTGTCACGCTTTGGATGCTCTGTAATTTCATTTAATCTTTGGTTGATATTATCTAAATCGTTAACGACTTGGTTATAATTGTTCTCGTAATAAACTTTATGTTGAGGATCTTTTTTTATTAAATCATCCTTGATTGATTTCACCATTTTTTTATTAAGTACTGGGTCTAGCCAAACATGAGGGTCTTCACTGCCTTCTTCATGGTCATGACCTACCTCTTCGTGATCATGTGCATGCCCTTCATGCTCGTGCTCATGTTCATGACTTACAACTAAATCGTCATGTGTAAAACCAGCTGCTAATGCTAATTTTAAATCTTTATTATTTATAGAACCTGCAATTTTTTTAGCAACTGGATCCATTTCTTGGTTAGAATAAATAAATAAATCGCCTTTTGCAATATTGACCATTTCCTTTTGTGTTGGTTCAAAGGTATGCATATCGGCTCCTGGCGGATAGATAGATTCTACATCTACATATTTACCGCCTATTTGTTCAGTAAAACTTTGAAACGCAAATGCTGTAGTATAAATTTTAAGTTTATTTTTTGAACTGACGTCTTTGTTTTCGCCTTTATTGATATTGTCACATGCACTCAACATCACAACAACTACACATGCCATAATGAGTATTATACTTTTTCTCAAAAAACGCCCCTCCAAATCGAAATTATTCCGTTAAAACTATAAACTTATTTTCATGATATTTCAATGGTTTTTACTTAATCTACTAATATTCTTTCTTTATTCAAGACTCGTTTTGTTTAACATTCATTCAAATGTGATATTTAATATATATGACTTATAAATAGGAGAGATAGTATGGCTGAAATTAAACAAGGTTCAAACAAGTTTTATATCGGTGACGACGAAAATAATCCACAAGCACAAATCACTTTCCAACCTCAAGGAGATAATCAAATCAATATTGACCACACTGGCGTCCCTAAAGAACTAGGTGGCCAAGGTATCGGTTCACAATTAGTAAAATCCGTAGTTGATTATGCTCGCGAAAATAACTTAAAAGTTGTTGCTACTTGCCCATTTGCTAAAAACGTGATTGAAAAAAATGATGAATACCAAGATGTCTACGCTGGATAAAGTTAAAAATTTCAATCAAACAGATTAATATTTGGTTCGACATGTATTTATTTCATTTGTATACAAATGAAAGGTGAAACTAAGTAGAAATAAATGGCTTAGTTTCACCTTTTTTCATTATGTTAAATATAAATTAAATCTATTATAAACACACTACTATCTTTAGAACAAAGAGTTAACCATTTTGAAGTAAATACATATTATGATATATGCCTTTTTGTGTAATTAATTGTTCATGAGTACCACATTCGACTATCTCACCTCGATTCAAAACAAAAATCTGGTCCGCATCTTGAATTGTAGATAATCGATGAGCTATCGCTAATGTTGTCCGACCTTTACGCATTTCATTTAATGATTGTTGTATCTGTTCTTCAGTCTCAGAATCAATATTGGCAGTTGCTTCATCTAAAATTAAAATTTTAGGGTCTGTAGCAATTGTTCTAGCAAATGCAATTAACTGCCTTTGACCACTTGAAAAAGCACTACCCTTTTCAATTACTTTGTGCTGATATTGTTCAGGTAATTGCTCAATAAAACGATTAGCATGAACAAATTTTGCCGCTGCCTTCACTTGTTCATACGTCATTGTAGGGTGATATAATTTTATATTAGACGCTATAGTTCCATAAAAGATAAATGCATCCTGTAATACTAAACCAATTTTTTCTTTTAATTCTGATTTAGGTATTGTCTTGAGGGAATGTCCATCTATCTTAATATCTCCTCGTTGATATTCATAAAACCTCATAAATAAATTGATGATTGAACTTTTACCAGATCCTGTGTGACCAACAAGTGCTATCATTTCTCCAGGATTAGCAGTAAAATTAATATTTTTTAGTACATCAGTATTGCCATCATAACTAAAACTAATATTTTCAAACTCTATTTTCCCAGAATTTATGTGATTTGATTCAATTTCATTTTGCTGTGGCTCATAAGTATCGTCATCGATTAGCGCAAAAACTCTACTCGCCGATACAAGCGCTTGCTGTAAAATATTTAAGTTTTGGCTAACTTGATTAATCGGTTCAAAAAAGCGTTCCATGTATTGAATAAATGCAAAAACTACACCTGCTGTCACGCCAGTGGTAAAACTAATTATACCGAAATAAGCAAGAATCATTACAATAGCAAAGATTGAGATAGAACTAATAGCCGGTCTTAACAGTAAACTATCTAGTTTCACTGTTTTCAACATATAATGATAATGTTCATCATTAATCTGATTGAACTCTTTGTTTAATCGTCTTTCTTGATTAAAAGCTTGTATAATTTTCATGCCTTCAATTGACTCTGCTAATTTTGAATTCAAATCAGATAAACGCTGTCTTGATTTTGAAAATAAATACGCTGAATACTTACGATAAGTAGACAAGATAACAAAAATAATAGGCAAAAAGACAAGCGCTATTAAAGCTAATTTGACGTCTAATACAAACATCATGATATAACTAGATATCATCAGAAATAAGGCCATAATAAAAGTTGAGAACACTCCCACGATCATGTCCACAATTGTTTCGGTATCATTTGTTAGTCGTGAGACAATACTACCACTCGGTACTTCATCAAAATACTTCATTCCTAATTTCCCTAGTTTATTAAAAGCATCAATCCTCAATTGTTGAATCACTTTAAACGCTAAATATTGAAAGAGATATTGGCTAAAATAAAGTGTTAATGCACCAATTATTTGCACACTTAAGAAAATCGCAATGAGCCAAATCATAGCACTTCTCGGAAAGTCTTGTGGCGTTAAATAATCATCAATAAATATTTTCACCATATAGGGCGTCATCATGCTGGCGACAGTTGATATAATCAATGTTAAGAATGCTAAAATAATAATCCACTTATAGGGTAATGTGTATTTAAATAACCTTATCAGCACACTTCCTTGGTCTTTAGCGGTTAAGTTAGCGTGTTCGTATTCAGTCATTTTCACCATCCCCTTTCGTAAGATTGTCTAAGTTACGCGACAACTTGGCTTGTAACGCTTGTGATTGATAAGTTTCATAATACCATCCTCGTTGTTGCATTAATGATTCATGATGACCACGTTCAACTATTTTCCCTTCATCCATAACAATAATAAGGTCAGCATGTTTCACGGCACTCATACGATGCGCTGTTATAATATTAGTTTTATTCTTTCTCAAATGTTCTAAGTTCCCTAATATTACCTCTTCAGTTTGTGCATCTACAGCAGATAATGAATCATCTAAAATCAATACCTCAGGATTCAATAATAAAGCTCTCGCTATAGAAACTCGTTGCTTCTGCCCACCTGATAATGATACACCCCGTTCACCTACAACTGTTTGGTAGCCATTAGTAAAATTCATAATATCATCATGGATATGGCTTAATCGACTTACTTCATATATTTGATCATCTTCTATAGCCTCATTACTAAACGCGATGTTATTTCGAATCGTAGTAGAAAACAAAAAATGTTCTTGTGGTACATAACCAAATTGCCCTCTTAATAATCCAATTTTATAGTCACGTAACGGATAAGAACCATATGTTATATCTTGAACATGTTTAGTATCAAACTCTCTTAACAATAGCCTTATCAATGTACTCTTACCTGAGCCTGTACGGCCAACAATACCTACAGTGGTACCTTGTTTGATTGTAAAGTGAATATCATACACCCCTTGATTATCATTACCTGGGAAATTAAAATGTTCAATATTAAAGTGAATATCACCTTGAGGACTTTTATCAGTTTTATGATGAGTATCGATACCATTAGGTAAGTTTCCTATTTCCTCTATACGTTCATAAGAAGCTTTTGCTCTTTGTACAATGTTAAAAAATAACCCCAATGCCAATAACGGCCATACTAGCATCCCTAGATACGTCGTAAAAGTGATGAGTTGTCCTAAGGTTATCTCATTATGAAAGACCATTTGTGCTCCAAACGCAATAGATAAAAAGTAACTCATACCAATAACTAATGTAATTGTCGGATCAAATAATGCGTCTATTTTAGATACTTTTAGGTTTTTATCAACCACATCATCACTTAAATCTTTAAAGTCGGCTTGATCACTGGATTCGTAGCCAAAAGTTTTAGTAACTTTAATCCCTGCAACACTTTCTTGTGTTTTATCATTCAATTTACTAAATGCAGCTTGAGCTTTTTTAAACCCTTTACTTAAAAGAGCTCCATAAAAACTAGTTAATAACACCATAAATGGTAGTGGTATCATGGCAATCAATGTGAGTTTCCAACTTACTGTTGTAGCCATCGTTATAATTACAGTTCCCCCTGTAATCAATGAATCCGCGATCATAAGGATTCCAGCACCTGCTGCATTTTGTACGGCACGGATATCATTTGTAGCATGAGCCATTAAATCTCCTGTACGTCTATTTTGAAAGAATATAGCACTCATATCTGTATACTTTTTGTAAAGATATGTTCTTAAAATTTGTCCCAGTTTTTGACTCGTTCCAAATATAGATAACCTCCATACATATCTAAGTACATAAGTTAATATGGCAACTACAACCAATATAACTAAATAAACCATTAATAATTTAGATGTTAATTGATTTGTCGTCATTTGATCTATTGTACGCCCTATAATTTGTGGTGGCACAATTTCAATTAATGCAATTAGCAATAATGTCCCTAAACCAATGATATAACTAAGTTTCTGTTGTTTAAAAAACCATCCCAATTTCCAAAATACTTTCATCCCGTCACCCCCAATGATGTTTTTATTCTATGTTCTCATATCTTACCACATGTAGATATATGTAAATAGAATGGATATATTACACACTGTTACTATTTGAAATTCCCTAAAAAATAGAAACCTAAAATCTAACGCTTTTACATAGACTTCAGGTTTCCATCTTCTATTAATTAGTTTAAGTTGATGGTGCATAATTTATACTAAATTTGATTTCACTTAAGCTAATTTGAATTTCTTCTTTGTTGTTCTTGAAATTCATAAAAAACTTGAAACATCATAATAAGCATCGCCGGATTATATGTTTTAGTTTCAATATACAAATCATGTCTCGAAGCTAATTTGAACCGTTCTGATTTAGTTTGCATCAACTCGTTATTGCCATCAGATACTTTAACACTTCTTGAAAAAAATCCTGATTGGAATTTTAATATATCTCCTTTATCACCTTCGAACTGCATAGAAGGCTTAAATCCCATTTTAGAGCGGAAGATTCCGATTTTCTGACCATTCTTTTCTACTTGCCAAACTGTTTTAAATGGTGTTTTAATCGCACCACTAATTGTTCTTTCTTGTAAAATTCGAAAAGTATCATGGCCGTCTGTGATTTCAAAATTTTGTTTACCGTTACCAAACAATGCCATCGTTTCTTGCCCCAAAGAGGTATAAAATAATTGTAATTCAAAAGCTACTTCATCATTATCATCGTATATATCTATTGTAGACTTTGAAGCATTAAAAAAGTTTTCTTTGAAATAATAGTGTGTCATGTTTAACAGTCCTATCTATGTATTTTCTGTCATAACGTTATACCCCATTTCACAACATATATACTAATTAAAAAAGTATTATCATTATAAGTTCATTCCATTGACTAGGTATACTTTTTATACTAAAGTAATGCTTGTAATCTTTAAAAATACAAGTAAACAACAAGGAGTTTGATAATGTCTTTTCACGATAATCAATCAATTCAAGTCACTAATATCACTTTAAATGTTGCTGATTTAGCAAAAATGACAACTTTCTATACACAAATTTTAGGCTTATCCATAAAGTTAGAGTCTAATACAGGCGTTACTTTCAATATAGGAAGTAACGGACATAGCTTAACTTTACAAGAAGTCAAAGATGGTAGACGTCCTTCTATGAGAGAATCAGGACTATTCCATATCGCCTTGTTATTGCCTAACAGACAAGATTTAGGTAATTTTTTATATCACGCCGCAAGTTTAGGCGTACAAATTGGAGGTGGATACCACCTTGTTAGTGAGGCATTGTATTTCGATGATCCTGAAGGTAATGGCATTGAGATTTATGCTGATCGACCTAAAGAGAATTGGCTATGGGAAGATAATAAAGTCAAGATGGATACACTTGCAGTAGATGTCGATGACTTAGTATCACAACGTAGTAAAGCTGGATGGCAAGGCATGCCCACCAATGCGAAAATTGGCCACTTACATTTGAAAGCAGCCAATTTAGAGAAATCAAAAGATTTCTATTTAAACAAACTTGGACTTGAGCATATCTCTGATTTTTCCCAAGCACTTTTCATGTCTACAAACCATTACCATCATCACATCGCTATTAACACATGGCAATCCAATATCGTACGCCAAGACAATGATAGCAGCCTTGGTTTATCAAAAGTGTCGATTTATAAACCAAATACGCATAGAGAACAATTTGAGGGGCCAGAGGGTTTTGAAATCATTATACACAGCAACGAAAGCTTTGTAGCAGATAAAATTTAAAGTGTTTTGGTAACAGATAAGAACTCAGTCTTTATAATTTGATATATAGTTCACCTCAAAACAAATAAGGAGTAGGACAGTAATTCAATTTCAAAATTACTGTCCTACTCCTTACTTTTTAATTATTCTAACCATTCAACGACATCAGTTTGTGGTTGACGTACTTTAGCTTTAGGATCAGTTTCTCTGTATCCAAAGGCTACCATAACAGAGGGGGCAAAGTTTTCAGAATCAACAATACCTTTTTCTGATAAGTACGCTGTGACAGCATCTAAATCAAATCCTTCAATTGGACATGAATCTATATTAAGTAATGCCGCGCTCGTCATCATATTACCGAGGGCTATATAAGTTTGCTTTCTTGCCCAATCTAGTAACGACTGTGGCGTATCATTTATATGAAAACTAGTTTGGAAATTATCAAATTTTTGTTCTGTAGCAGGAATACTCTCTTCACTATATTGTTTGATATTTCGTATCATATGTTGCACATATGGTGATTGTGAAGTCACATTTTTACGTGCTAAAATCAAAACAAAATGACTTGCCGTATCTAATTGGCCTTGTGCTCCCCAACTAATTTCTTTAAGTTCATCTCTTATTTCACGGTTTTGAACTACTACAAATTTCCACGGCTCCAATCCTAGTGAACTTGGAGACAATCTACCCGTTTCTAAGATGGTATTAAAATCACTATCTGAGATTTTTTTATTAGCATCAAAACGTTTTGTTGCATGTCTAAAATTAAAAGCATTTAGCAGCATTTGTTGCATTTGATCCATAACTTTTATATCCTACCTTTCAATTTAAGTACTTTTAAGTATAGTCAAATTCCATATCTTATTAAAACGATATGTTTATAAATTACGTATCAAGTTATAAAAACTTTATTCACTATTAATTTAGTGGCTGAAGTACTTGTTCCTCAATAGTTGTTAGCACACCCTGTTCATCATGAGACGGTGCCACATAATTAGCAATTTCAAATAATGTTTCATCTTCACTATTTGCCATGACGTAGCTATGTTTGGCTAATTGCAACATGTCTAAATCATTATTAGCATCACCAAAAGCCATCAAATCTTCTGCATCTAATTGCCAATGTTTTAAAAGTCTCTCTAAAGCACTACCTTTAGTCATTCCTGGTATAATTAAATCAATACTATCACGGCCGCTAGATACTAACTTTAAATTTTCACTGAATTTTGTACTTAAGTCTTCATCTAATGTAGGATGAGATTCTCTATTGATATTAAGCGCGATTTTTACATATTCATCTTCCGGTAAATCTTGAAAGTTATCTATCTCTTTTAGTTCGCGATAGTAGAAGTGAGCGTCTTTTTTAAATGCATCGTTGTTATCCTTTAAAATATAAGCGCTGTTTAGACCACAAACAATTAAATTATCAATTTCACGTTCAACATTTAAATAGTCAATAATTTCTTGGTAAAACTCTCTATCAAACGCTTGATAGTCGTATAATATATCCCCTTCATAAATAACAGCACCATTTTCAGCTACAAAGAACATGTCACGTTCACCAAATATCGATTTTAATTTTGCATATTGATTACCACTTGCTGCTATAAATTTAATATTTTGAGCTTTAAGTTGCTTAAATATCTTATCAAATCTATGCTCGTCATACGTTTTGTTTGAATTTAAAAATGTACCATCCATATCAACTGCGATTGCTTTTATCATATTGACCCCTCAAATCTTCCAATTTATATGTACGCCCTTTCATTATATCGACAATGCTCATTGTTTCAAAGTAAACCTATGCACTTTATCTCGATTACTAACATAATTGAGAGTAAATTATTCAACTCATATTTTGTTGTATTTCTCTTTACGCATCATGCTTTGAACAGTTATACATTCAACTATTGTTAAACTAAAATTTGAGCCTGCGACATCTCTTATGCCACAGGCTCACTCATTTTATATTTGTTTAATAAATTCTAAGTATGATTGTGTATTTTCTGCTAATTGACTCGGTGTAATCGTAAATGCGCTATATAATTTATGTGCACCTACATAGTTTGCTTTTACGAAACGCGTTGTCGCAATCATAGGACTAATTAATTCCTCTATTGTAAACTGGACGTTACCTTCAGGTGTATAAGCTTCTGGTACGGCCCCGATTGAAATTGCTAATCCAATTTGCTTTCCTTCTAACGCATTTCCTTGTGAGCCATACGCCCAGCCATAGGTAAATACTTCATCTAAATATTGTTTTAATAATGGTGGACAGCTATACCAATATAATGGATATTGAAAAATAATATGATCATGTGCTTCGAACAATTTTTGTTCCTTTTCAATATCAATTTGACCGTGTGGGTATTCTGGATAAATCTCATGAACGGTTACTAATTCCTCATGTTGAGATAATTCATCTCTCCATGCTTTATTAACAGTTGAATTATTAATATCTGGATGCGCAACTACAACTAATGTAGACATATGTTCATTCCTCGTTTCATTACTAATTTAATAGCTTTATATTAAACTTCCCTAGTTCAAAAAGAAACTGATATGCCTAAGAGAATAATTCGTCCACCGTGACATTAAATTACTTTTCTTTTTTATCATGAACCTTCGCAATATAATTAGTACTTTCTTTAATATCATAAATTGTTAAACCTTTAATGTCTTTTTGTTCACCAGGTATAATAATACTAATAACGTAAGAACAAATAAATGCAACACCAAATGAAATAATAGATACAAAGAATGGTGAGTTGCCGCCGCCCATACCATTAAAGATATAAGCAAAAATAATTCCCAATATTAATCCTACTATAACACCAAATGTATTTGTTCTTCTTGTAAAGATACCTACAGCAAAAACTCCTGCTAATGGTACTCCCACAAGCCCTGTAATTAATAAGAATAGATCCCATAAATCATTTGAATCAGAAGCTATTAAATAAATAGACATACCAAATCCAAATAATCCTGAAATAATAATTATCCATCTCGCAGTTCTTACTTCATCCTTTTCTTCACCTTTTCCAAAGAATCTATGTTTGATGTCTACCGATAAACAAGCTGATATTGAGTTTAAACTTGATGAAATTGTAGACTGTGCTGCAGCAAATATCGCTGCAATTAGTAGACCTGCAATAAATGGTGGCATTTCAGTAAGAATAAAATACGGGACGATTGAAGATGTATTAAATCCTTCAGGTAATGAACTTTCATGATTATAGAAAGAATATAACATTGTTCCCATACCATAAAATAAAGGTGCTGATATTAATGCTAATGCTCCATTCATCCATAGTGATTTTTTCGTTTCTTTCATAGACTCAGATGCCTGATAACGTTGTACAACATCCTGACTCGCTGTGTACTGATGTAAATTATTGAAAATATTTCCAAGAAAAATAATTGGAATAGCGGCCGCTGCAGTGTTAAATTTCCAATTATCTACGCTAATAATCTTTTTATGTTCAAGCGCATCAGATACAACTGTTCCCATACCACCTTGAATATGCATGACACCTAAGATAATTATAGCTGCTGCGCCACCTAATAGAATGACCCCCTGAATAAAATCACTCCATACAACGCCTTCAAAACCACCTAAGAATGTATATAGTATACATAAAATACCTACTAAACTTGCAACGACATATGGATTCATATCTGATACTGCTGTAATTGCAAGTGTCGGTAAATAAATAACGATAGCAACTCTTCCTAAATGAAAGAATACAAAAAGTAATGACCCAATAACACGGACGCTAGGTCCAAATCTCGCTTCTAAATATTCATATGCCGATGTCACTTTTAACTTTTTGAAGAACGGTACATAGAAATAAATAAGCAATGGAATAATAGCGACAATTGCTATATTACCTGCTATATATGACCAGTCCGTCAAAAACGCCTTTTCAGGTGTCGACATAAAAGTAATCGCACTTAATGTTGTAGCATAAATAGAAAAGCCTACTGCCCAAGACGGTAATCTACCACTTGCAGTAAAAAAACTATCTGTATTTTGACTCGCGCGTTTCGTAAAATAAGCCCCGATTAATAACATAACGACAAGGTAAGCAATAACTGCTACCCAGTTCCAAGCACCAAACCCTACTTGCTGCATTTACTTCAACCCCTAACGTGATGTCTTATAAGTTATAGTCTTTGATTAACTTTGCTAATTTACTTCTATTCGTCTCATTAAATGGCTTAAATGGTCGTTTCGGTAAACCACCATCTATATCACGTGTCGCTAAAATTTCTTTTAATGTAGAATATATCCCCATAGATAATACCGTTTCTATAATGTCATTAGTATCATGTTGAATTTGATAAGCTTCGTCAATCTGACCGTTTTGTGCTTTTTCAAATATTTGTCTTGCACGTTTACCATTTACGTTATATGTAGAACCAATAGCTCCATCTACACCTGAAATCGCAGCCTGTACAAGCATTTCATCAAATCCAGAAAGTATTAATTTATCAGGAAAAGCTTTACGTATACGTTCTAATAAAAAGAAGTTTGGAGCAGTATACTTAACACCTATTACTTTTTCATGATTAAATAGTTCAGCAAATTGTTCAATAGAAATATTGACACCTGTAAGGTCAGGAATCGCATAAATAATCAAGTTATTTTGTGTCGCTTCAATTAGCTCAAAATAATAGTCTTTGATTTCTTCGAAGGTAAATGGATAATAAAACGGTGTAACTGCAGAAATAGCATCATAACCCAATTCTGTAGCGTATTTCCCTAATTCTATAGCTTCATTTAAATCTAAAGATCCTACCTGCGCAATCAATGTTACGTCATCATTAACGGCTTCTTTCGCAACTTTAAATACTTGCTTCTTTTGTTCTTTACTTAGTAAAAAGTTTTCCCCTGAACTGCCATTTACATATAAACCGTCTAAGCCTTCAGTTTCAATCGCATTTTTAGCAATTTGTTTTAGCCCCTCTTCTTTCACTTCACCATGTTCATCGAACGGAACTAATAATGCCGCATATAATCCTTTAAAATTCTCTTCCATAAATTTCCCTCCATCTTTTGTTTATATATTTTTATTAACTCTAAAACCCCTATTACATTAAGTTAAAGATATAAAGCTTTTCTATTTACAGTTCAAATTGTAACCGCTACCATTAACAGTATCAATAGTGTTTTGAAAAAAATCATCACTTATAACAAATATCAATGAAAATATTTTTCATAGTTATTATAACTACACTTTTAAATTAAAAAATGATACATATTAATGTAAATACTATGAATGGAGGTATGAATTATGACTAATTATAAAATAGCAATTGATATTGGAGGTACTGATATTAAAGCCGCTGTACTAGATGAAAATTTAAAGTTCATAAATTATCAAAGAATACCTACACCAAATAACATCAATGAATTTATTGCTGATGCAATCTTTGAACTTGTGTCTCATTTTAAAGAAACTTATATGATACATCCTTTGCAAGTGGGGATTTCTAGTGCGGGTGTCATCAATGAAGAAAAAGGAACTGTAGTATATGCTGGTCCTACGATTCCAAACTTTATTGGTACAAACTTTCATAAATTACTTTCACCATTAAACGCAGAAGTAAAAGTATTTAATGATGTTAATGCTGCACTACTAGGAGAGCTGACTTTACATGATTATGAAGCAGATAATATTTTTTGCCTTACATTGGGGACAGGTATAGGAGGAGCTTTTTACAATAAAGTTGGTCACTTGTACAATGGGGAGCGTAATAGAGCCAACGAAATCGGTTACTTATTATATAAAGTACAAGATAGATTAACGTTTGAGCAACGCGCTTCAACTAATGCATTGAAGTTTCTAATGAAAACACATGCATTACCTTATTCAGATAATGTACCCAAACTTTTTGAATTAGCTGAGCAACAAGATGCATTAGCAATCTCCATTCTCGACCGGTGGAGTACACATGTCGCAGAAGGCATTGCACAAATTCAAATTATTTACGATCCAGGGTTAATTTTGATTGGTGGCGGTATATCTTCTCAAGGCACACAATTATTAAATTATATCACCCCTAAAATTGAAGAATTTTTACCTTCAAATTATGGTCACGCACCTGTGCAAACAACTCAAACCCAAAATTACGCCTCGTTATATGGTGCAATATCTAGATTTTTATAATAATCGTTCTAAATTTAATTGTGGAAGCGAAATAAGTCTAAATATCATTTCGAATTAAAATTATCATTTTGCTTCCATAATTTTAATGAAAACTCTTTAACGCAAAAGTCATTTCAAGCTATATATAGTCCATTCATTACTTTACGATACACTTATTAAAATTTTACATGGTTGAAAGCTATTCGTTTAATATGATTTTTTTGGTATGCTGGTAGACGTTTTGCATATAATCATCATCCAATAACAAATAACTTACAATATCAATTAAGAAAAGCGTTGCTATTTGCGTATTAATAAACCTTGTATCATTAATTCTAGACTGGTCTGTCGTTATTAATACTAAATCTGCACATTGTGTTAACGCACTGCCCTCGTAATTTGTAATTGCCACAACAAATGCCCCGCGTTCATGAGCGACTTCTGCTGCTGCAATAAGTTCAGTAGTTTCCCCACTATTTGAAATAGCTACAAATGTATCAGAAGCCGTTAATAATGATGCAAAAATTTTCATTTGGTGTGCATCTGTTGATACATTCCCTTTTAATCCCATGCGCATCATACGATAATAAAATTCAGTTGCAGACAGTCCTGAACTTCCTAGTCCAGCATAAATAATTTGTCGGCTACGCATAATTTGATTTACTAACCTTTGAATTTTTTCATCAGAAATAAACTCGCCTGTCTGTTGAATAATATCTTGATGGTATTTATGAATACGTTGTATAAGTGGGCTATTTTCTATAACATTGTCTGTCATTTCTTGTTGCAAATTAAACTTTAAGTCTTGAAAGTTATCATAATCTAATTTATTACTAAAGCGCGTAATAGTGGCTGGTGACGTGCCTATAGCATGCGCCAATGAATTAATCGTCGAAAAAGCATCATCAAATTGATTACTTTGAATGTATTCAACGATTTGCTTGTCTGTTTTCGTAAATAAGTGTCGATAACGTTGCACACGATTTTCAAATTTCATTAGGATTCTCCCCTTCAAATATGAATATAATCTCAGTATATATGAAAATATTTTTCATAACAATTAAATGTATTGATTATTATTTTCTCAATGTTATATTAAAATTACAAATCTAAAGGAGTTTAATGATTTATTAAATTTATCAAAGTTATGGAGTGTATATTATGTTACCACAAGGATTAATCGTGTCATGCCAAGCATTACCTGACGAACCACTACACTCGTCATTTATCATGTCAAAAATGGCGTTAGCAGCTTATGAGGGCGGTGCCGTCGGTATCAGAGCTAATTCTAAAGAAGATATTATTGCAATTAAGCAAGAGATTGATCTACCAGTGATTGGTATCGTCAAACGAGATTATGATCATTCTGATGTATTCATTACTGCAACAAGCAAAGAAATTGATGAATTAATTGAAAGTCAATGTGAAGTCATTGCATTAGATGCTACAAAACAAATACGTCCAAAAGAATCATTACAATCACTTGTATCCTATGTTAGAGAAAATGCCCCTCATATTAAACTTATGGCAGACATTTCAACACTAGATGAAGCAATTAATGCTGATAAACTTGGTTTTGATTATATTGGCACTACATTATATGGTTATACGTCATATACTAAAGGGCATATCTTATATGAAAACAACTTCCAATTTTTAAAAGATGTTTTAGCACATGTCGATGCTAAAGTTATAGCTGAAGGCAATGTTGTCACTCCTGAAATGCTTAAAACTGTAACAGATTTAGGCGTACATTGCACTGTTGTTGGCGGTGCCATTACACGTCCTAAGGAAATTACCAAACGCTTTATTGATGCTTTAAACACATAAAATTAAAGTGGCTGAGACATTCCTCAGCCACTTTAATTTTATAAAAAGTTATTAATTATAAAACCATTGTTTCAATTCCATTATTATACTGCTTTAGCAATAAATATTTTACGATCTTCCCATTGATTCGTTTGTTCATTATAATTGTCACATGTTATTAATGTAAGTTGTTGTTTTGTGGATTGTTGTTCTTCAAGTACTTCTATGTCTTCTGGTTTCACGTCAAAAATTTTAACAATTTTATACTCTTTTTTCTTATTTCCTGTTTTTAAATACACTTTACTTCCTACTTTTGCATCTGGTAAGTTTGAAAATTGATAATCTGAACCTCCTGTATAGGTATGTCCAGCAATCGCGATGTTTTGCTCTTCTAATGATTCATCCGCCTCAGCGAAACTGACGCCTCTATTAAGTTGTTCCGGTGTAGCCGGTCCTGGATAGACTGGCGTTTTAATATCTGCGTCTGGTACTGATAAATAACCGGCCATTTTTGTTTTATCTTTAGGAATTTCAACTTCTTGATTTTTATTGTTTACAGCATCTTTATCATAAGTTTCTATCTTTGTTTCATTATCTTTTTTAGTTAAATAATCATCGATATATGGTTTAGTGAAAAGGTAAACTGCCGTCAAAATAAGTAACACCCCCGCCACAGTAATCAGGCGATTAGTCCATTTCTTCATTTTCTTTGTTTCTCCTTTTGAACAATTTCAAATTTAAAAAGTTATATCAACTATAGCACAATTCATTAATTATTTTCATTAATATTAAGGGATTAAAAATATATTTTTGTATCTTCACGTTAATTTTCATGACAAAAAATTGCACCTTTTAGAAAATAAGTGTTAAATAAACCTAAGACATAATATAAAAGATTGTGGGGAATTTTTATGATAAGACAAGCAGTTAAATCAGATTTACCAAATATTTTAGACATTTACAATGATGCCATTTTAAATACTACCGCTGTGTATACCTATAACCCACAAACGCTTGAATCACGAGAGGCTTGGTTTGAAAATAAATCAAAGAGTAACGAGCCTATTTTTGTTTATGTGGAACATGATGAAGCTATTGCCTTTGCATCTTATGGTTCATTTAGGGACTGGCCAGCTTACCAATATTCTATTGAACACTCAATTTACGTAAGTAAGTATCACAGAGGGAAAGGTATCGCTTCGAAATTATTACTGGAACTCATCCATCATGCACAAAAAAGCGGCTATAAAACGTTAGTTGCTGGTATAGATGCTACAAATGATTACAGTATTTATTTACACAAAAAATTCAATTTCACTCATTCTGGTACGATTCAACAAGTAGGTTATAAATTCGATAAATGGCTAGATCTTGCATTTTACCAATTAGATTTAAATACTTTTAATAAATAATATATAACTAAAATATTTTTTCAAAAATCAATACCCCTATAAACTTTAACTAAAATTGGGAACAGGATGGACATTTAATTTCTTTATAAAAACTTTCGTTCTCTTGGGCTCAAATCGCTAATTTGTTTTGTTACTTAGACTTAGTGGTATTAATTATAATGTATTGATTAATTTTGAAGGAAGTGTTTATATGGCGGTATTTTCAAAAGATGAACGTGTAAAAATATTATCAGATATTATTGAAATTCAGTCTGTAAATGAAAAAGAACTCGATGTTGCTCATTATTTGCAACAGCTTTTTAAAAAATATGATATTCATACAGAAATTCTAACGTTGGATGGTGAATCTTCTCGTGCTAACCTCATTGCAGAAATCGGAAACGGTAAACCTGTAGTCGGCGTTTCGGGACATATGGATGTCGTAACAACAGGTGATAGTGATAAATGGAATTATGATCCTTTCAAATTAACTGAAGATGATCAAGGGAGATTACACGGTCGTGGTTCAGCAGATATGAAATCCGGACTTGTAGCGTTAGCAATTAGTTTAATAGAAATTAAAGAAGCAGGTCTATTGAAGCAGGGATCAATTCGCTTTATGGCTACAGCTGGCGAAGAGGTTACAAGTAATGGTGCCGCCTTGCTATATGAAAAAGGCTATATGGATGATATAGATGCATTGTTAATTGCAGAACCATCACAAGATGGCATTGTCTATACACACAAAGGTACGATGGACATTCAAGTCACTTCTAAAGGAAAATCAGCACATAGTTCCATGCCAGAGTTAGGTTTTAATGCCATTAATCCTTTAGTTGATTTCATTCATGCTTTAAATACAGAGTATAACAAAGTGGACGTAAGCAGTGAGTTGCTAGGTACTCCTACTATGAATTCAACTATTATAAACGGTGGAGACCAAGTTAACTCTATTCCTGAATATGCTGAATCACTATTTAATATGCGTACAATTCCACAATTTGATAATAAAAAATTCGAAGAACTATTCAATCGTATCAAAGAAAAAATCGAAACAGAAAGTAACGGGGATATCACTATAAATCCTTATGTTAATCGTGACCCTGTTTACACTACAGGCGATAATTCATTTTTAAAATTAGCTAAATCTTTAGGGGATGAATATTTCAACAGAAATTTAGAAGTTACTTCTTCTACTGCAACTACAGATGCTTCTTATTTAATGAAAGATAAAAGTGAAGACTTTTCATTTGTCATGTATGGCCCAGGTGAAACAGGACAGGCACACCAAGTGGACGAGTACGTCTATAAAGATGTATACCTTACGTTCATCGATTTATACATTCGACTATTAACAGATTATCTGAATCAAACTAAATAATATCTGAGTCCATATCTATTAAATTGAAACTACTTAGCCTTGTTGGGGGCGGGAACACGAATCATAATTTTGATTACGTCTTCCCGCCCCTAATTTTATAAAAGGCAGTTGTATTTTTAAGTACTTATATAACAACTTATGTCTTATCTTTTATTCATTTCTAACCATTTAACCATTTCATTTAAATTATTAACTGTCATAGTTGGCGATTGCCCATTGTAGTCAAAATGTGATTTACTACGATTTACCCATACTGTGTCAAATCCAAAATTAGCTGCTCCTGAAACATCCCATGCATTTGAAGAAACAAATAAAATATCTTCACGTGTCATTTGATAATATTTCAGTATTAAGGAATAGCTAGCAGGGCTAGGCTTATATTGCTTTATTTCATTAACGCTAATAACAGTATCTATATACTTGTTAATTTCAGAATTATCGACTAAAGGCATTAACATATTGTCATTAGCGTTTGATAATACACCAACTTCTAAGTTTTTCGAATTCAACTCCGAAAGCACTTTTGGAATTTCTTTAAAATAGTCTAAATCTAAAAAAGCGTCAAAGAGTTGATTTACATCTTCTCTATTGTATTGAATTTCATGAACATCTAATACATAGCGCAGTGATTCTTTAGTCAATTCATCAAAAGGAACATATCTTTGCATCACTTGTCTTAAAAACATATGCTCTAACTGAGTTTTACGCCAAAGTTGCGAAATGGATTTTGCTTCCACTTCATTGAATTGACCCATATCGTTTTTTAGCGATTCCATATCAAATATTGTACCGTAAACATCAAAAATAATAGCTTTATACATATATAACCTCCCTTTCTTGATAAAAATCAGACTTACTTACTCTTTAGCACGTTTAGACTACATTGAAACAGTTTTAACTTAATTTCAATTAATATTTAATAACTAATTTTACTTTTTACATTTATTTTATAACATTTTGCATCTACTAAACTCAAAACAGGAAAATAACTAATCCTTAGACTATTTATAAATAAACTGTAAAATTACAATAACTTAAGATTAATTCCTTATAAATGGGATATAGAAAAGTAAGGGAGGAGGCTGGTTGTGATGAGAAAGTTATTTTTAATTGATTTGTTAAACCTATTTCTTATTGCCCTAGGTTACATGTTACTAATCACGTTAGTTTTATTTTCCTTTGATTTATTTGAAATCGAAACAACCGGTTCACTATTTTTAAATGCACTGAGTAGTGCCACAGTTGTCAGCCTGTTTAATAACGAGATATTTAACGGTTTGTTTACCTTATTTTTATTTATCTCTATATTAATATTTGTTTATAAAGCTTTAGATCTTTATAAACAAAACAGATAGCTTACTTTGACTAATACGTTAATAAATAATAATTGCTAAGCTGATCCAATTACACCCTAATATATTTATGTACTATTTAATTTTATATTGTAAGGTTTCGTTTTTAGTTATATAATATTAATATAGAATGTTAAATTTATATCATAGCTAGTAACGTGCCGTTTATCATCATAGTTATATTCCATTCCCAGAATTAGACTTTATGCACCCAATTTAATATATGATATATCACAACATTCTATTCAAGTAGATTATTGCCTACTTGAAAAAATAAGATCTAAAGTTACTTTCAGGCAGTAACTTTAGATCTTATTCATGTTTTGACCTCTTATAAACTTTGGCACAGTTATTATTTTACTCGCTTCTTTTTAACCTTTCTCCTCAAGTTTAACTATGAAACTCAAATCATTTCATGCAAATCTCAACAATGCTCTATCCGTTATAACCTTGTTACTTTCATATAAAAATGTTATTTAGTCACTTTTATAAACTTTCAAGCTCTATTACATAACATACTGCATAAAAATTATTTATATTTTTACTACCTCGCTAAAATTTTATTAATAAATGTTCCCTTAGATTCTTTTCACAATGTCATTATATTAATTCAGACATTCATTTTGTTAATGTTGCTAGTTGGCTACCTTTTTTAAAGTATAGAGTTGTACAATAGGCTTACTACTATAAGGTAAAAGACTCATATCTAGATAAAGGTGATATTTTTGATTAGTACACTATCTATTAGAAATCAGTATACATCTGAATTAACAAGGTGCATCAATGAAATTGTTATACTGCTCCCTTTAAATAAACCCTGCAAAATCAATTTAAATGGATTAATTATTACAGTTACTGATGGCATAATTGTTAATAATGCGGATTTATATCAAATGTTAGATGTTCAAGAACTGTTAGAATTAAAAATTCCTTTACCATTATTTATTGAAAAAGATATTAATATTTCAAAATCATATTTCGATTTTAACTGTATTCACTTTGTAGAACAATTTAGAAACCTAGTTCTGGAAATTATACACCGACCTATCCAAGATGAGTTCAGTATGAATGTTTATATATCTAGCATTATTGAATTCTTATTAAGAGAAGCTCGGGTAGTGTTAAGTAGCATCTATATACCTTGTTTAAATACTAAACATCCTTTAGTAGCACGTATTACTAAATATATTCATGATAATATTTGTAACACTTTGAATACAAAACATTTATCTCAAACATTTTATATCTCACAATCGTATATATCTATACTATTTGCTAATAATATCAACATAAATTTTAAATATTATACGACTTCGTTAAGAATTGCTTTATCCCTATATGATCTTATTCAAAATAATAAAAGTATCTACGAAGTCGCTATTAAATATCAATTTTTAAATGTAACAACTTATTCTAAACATTTTAAATATTACATCCAAATGCCCCCTAAAAAGTATATTTACTTATTTAAAAAAGGGTATTATAAATCACCATATAAAATAATCTCAAATGACGTACCTTCAAAAAGTTATTTGGATAAAGTTCAACCACCAACTAAGGACACAAATAACTCTGATTATTCATTAAATCTTTCAAAACTGTCATTTAATAATTTCTTTAAACCCATGACTATTCTTATTCAATTAGATGACATATATGCCTTGAATCATTTTTATGAATCACATACGATGCACAATGATACTACGACGATTTTTCCAAAAGTAAACTTTTGTATATTAGATACACATTTGAGGCGATTAAATACATTGAGTGCTCAACAAATCATAAATACAATAAAACAGTTAATGCTAAAGGGTCATCAGTTGACTATTAAAATAACTCACCTATCTTTACGTCAAACTCAGAAGTTTTCGGTTGCTAAATTACTAGCTGAACTAGTAAACGATTTAAATCAAATAACATTACAATTCGATTTTTCTTATTATACTTATAATGAACTTTTAAATTTTATTGAAAAAGTCCGTCTCAAGTATCCGCTTATTAAAATTGGTACGACGATAGATTCTATCATTAAAAGTAAAAATACTTTATCACAAATGTTACATAATATTACTTCAATTAAAGCAGATTTTTACTACATTGATTTAGATTTGAATAGTTTTTATAGGTTAATGGCTCATAAGGTAGCTCAGTCACAAAAAGACCATAACTTAAAACAAGTACTTTTAATATTTATTAGCCAATTAGGTGATGAGTATGCAAAGAAACTAATTATAACTCATTTGACTCATAATTCTTTACAAGATTACTACAACACATCTAGCCAGCAGACACATATTTTATTAACGCGTTTTTTAGTTGAATTAAATCAAAGTATCTGTGGTTTTGGTTACCCATACTATACAGACAATAATGATAGAATCATGCTATTTAATAAATATCATTGCCCGATGCCTATTGTTCATATATATAGCTTTCTCAAAGCTTTTTTCAAACAACAGGTTGCTTTACTCCCAAACGCAATTATATGTAAAACAAATTGCCATTATCATATTTTATTATTTAGTAACGTAGAAAAAGCATCTTTTATAGTTAGAATAAACCACCATTTCATCAAATCATTTCCAGTGTTTTCAAGGCTTTTAAATAAAGATCATGGAATGATTACAAATTTGTTACCTTCAAATATAGATCAAAAAATTTTCGGGTTAAACTATATAGAACAAATCAATAGCGCTAATTATCCATTATCGAAATTGAGTTTACATTACTTTAAAGAACCTTTGATTTACAAACTATCTCAATCGTCTCTCCAATATATTATGATTGCCATGAGTTAATAACAAAAAATGGCCAAAACAAACTTACATTTGCTTTTGGCCTTTTCTTAATTTCAACAATTACTGCAATATTTAAATTTCAAAAAAGTTCTGTAACTCGTTTAAATGTTCATTATCTATTTGATATTGGGCTTTAACACATCCATTTTCAAGATGTAATACTTCATCTGCACATGACATCAATAATTCATAATCATGTGTAATGACTAATATTGTGTGTCCTTGATTGGCTAAACAATTAAGGGTTCCACTTATCTCACGCATACGTTGTCCATCTAACCCACTAGAGGGTTCATCAAAAATGAGAACCTCTCGTTTAGTTTCTACAGCACTCGCAATAGCTAAGCGTTGTTTTTCTCCACCTGAAAGTGACAAAGGATGCCTATCAACATGTTCTGATATTCCATACTGTTGTAATCGCGATTGAATCGATGCATCATCTAATTTGTTATTACTTAAACGTAGCTCCTCAGCAACACTTTCAGCAAATAATTGATTATTCACATCTTGAAAAACCATATATACACGGTCTAATCTTTGATTACGTTTTAATATTACGCTATTCATATCAACGTAACCTTTAAATTTACGTTCTACACCTGTTAGACAACGAGCAAATGTCGATTTTCCAGAACCGTTACGACCTATAATAGCTGTTACTTTACCTTTAGTTAATTCGACTTTAGGAATATTAAGTGCATATGGTTGCTTGGATTTATAGTTAAAAACAAAATTATGCAATGTTAATTTTTCTTCACTATTGTTGTAATTTAAAGCTTTAGGTTTCATCTCATCTAAATGTATTGACCTTAATCCTAGAAACGTTAAATTGCCATGTGTTAATGCATTAAATGAGCGATTGTCGTACATCTTGTCGATTTCACCATGCTTCATCACTACAAAACGATCGACAACATCTACCAAATAGTGCAAACGATGTTCAGCAATTATAATCGTTTTACCTTCACTCTTCCACTGTTCTAACAACTGTCGCAATTTAGTAATTGTAGTAAAGTCTAAATTAGACGAAGGCTCATCTAAAATGATAATTTCATGTCCACTTACTTGTATTGCAGTACATGCGATAAGTTGTTTCTCTCCGCCGGACAAGTTAAATATATCTCTATCTAATAAATGATTCATATTCAATACTTCAACACTATGATTAATATTAGTGTTGATACGTTGTGGATTAACGCCATAGTTTTCCGGCTCAAATGCTAATTCACTTGTTGTATTCAAACAAAAAAATTGTGAATGAGGATTTTGAAAAACTGAACCACTCAACTCCGAAATCTCATAAATAGATTCCTGACGTATATCCTTTCCATTGACTTGAACAGTCCCCTCAACATTGCCATGATATAGATGAGGTACAGTACCATTTAAAATGCGTGTCACTGTAGTTTTCCCACAACCTGACGCACCCGTTAAACAAATAACCTCACCACTATTAATAGTAAGGTTAATATTATTTAACACTTTTTCTCCATTTTCATAATTAAACGACATATCCTCAATTCGAATCATATTTCAACCTCACACTATATAATAAGTTACCCATAAAATCAGTACTATGCTAATAAATAACCAATCTAGCCAACGCATTTTTAGCAATACGATAGATGTCCTTTTATGTGTTAAATTCAAACCACGTGTGATTGATGCAATAGTCAATTCATTACCAATTTTCACGACGCTATTTAACAACGGCACAACGCGGTATTCGAAATACTGCAGTGGCTTTTTAAACGCAAAACGCAATGAAATACCCCTCATTTTCATTACATCTTTAATCGATGCTGATTCTGACTTGATAGTTGGTAAAAATCTAAACATTACAGCGATAGGAATCGTAATCTTTCTCGGTGTTTTCAGATGTTCTAGACCTGCAATAAGAACTTCAACTTGAGTTGTCTTAAAAATATAATATCCCATTACAAGTGATGGTAAAAAACGTGTAATCACGCCTGAAGAGACAAAGATGAATAAAGTAGCTAATTGACTATGATCAAATGTAACAAACGCTTCTCCATACCATGCACTAATTGTAACAATAATGCATAGACATCCAATCAAATATTTACCAATGAGTAAAATCAAAACAGAGGGTATTAACATTACAAGTAAACGTAAGAAAATTTCATTTCCCGTTACACCACCAGTTAATGAAATAAGTGAAATAATAACCATGATTCCAAGCTTTACTCTAGGGTCTAAATTAAATATATGGCTTTGATTTATTATTTTGTTATTCATACTAAATCATACCTGCACGCTTAAAATGCTTCTTCAATATGCCTTTAGCGATGTAAGTACCTATCAGCGCTCCAATGATAGTCGTAACGATTATGATAGGAATCATCTCTATTGAAAATAATGCAGCTACCGTAGCTTCATAATCTGAACCGTATTTCTCTTGTATAAAGGCTAGATATGACTGTCTCATAAAATAAAATGGTAATAAATTGCCTATTGGCCAAAATGAGAAAATAATATAACCTATAACATTTAATTTCCAGCTTTTATAATCACCTATTGCCATAATAACGTCTGCTAATATAATAATAGGTACACTTAAAAGCAATGCCATCCAAGGATGACCCATAATTGCTAATATCAAACTTACCACAATACCACAAAGCGATAGTGCTCCAAATTTTTGTGTTTTCGTAATAAGTAACATAATTGGTATACCACCAACCAAACCTATCATAGCAGGCAGTAATAGCATAAATATTGGTATAATGCCTAAAATACCTGGCGGGGCTATAAATATAAAATATATCGCCGTAAATATTCCTATATTTATTAAATCTTTAACATCTATTTTGCCTTTTTTCATCAGTAACTCCCTCTTCACATAAAACTAAAATTGGAATGACTCAGAAAATTATATTTAAATAACCTATCTTATCGTCCCACGTCGTGACTAGAAAAAGAATACAAGAGCAAACTCATTTGCCGTATCGCATATGAAACTAAGATATTAATATACACCTTAACTTATGCTTTATATTCCTATTAAAAATACATTATTTCAAAGATACTATAATTGAAAATTATTATCAATGACATCGGTTTATAGCACACTAATAGTTTATAAATTATACAATAGATTATTGAACTCTCTAAAGCATCATACTTATATGGATGCATTAATATAGTCGTCACCCTATATCATCACTATCAAATTAAAATTAAAGGGCAGGATAGAAATCAAATTTGAAAATTGATTTCGTATTCCCACCCATAAGTTAGCTCACTATAAATATTTAAACCCAAGTATTTATAGTTATATCGTTGCTTTTTATTATTATATACTGGTTAATACCTTAAATTAAAATATGGCGATTCCAAAGTGAAATTCTTTTTAAGATTTTTAGCTTTAATCTTATCGTTGAGCGCTATATTATAAGTCATTTTTTCTTTAGATTGATGAGCAGTCAGGTAACCATACATAAACGTATCTGGCAGTAATACAGTTGTTAAACCTTCAGACAAAATATAGTTAAATTCTAAACTACTAAGTTGAATCGTTTTACTATCTTTTATCGTAACTTCAATCATATCGTCTAATTTATTTTGAGTTACATAAAATGATAGATTGTCAAAATCTTTTGTGAAGTACGGTGTAAAACGATAATAATTATCATTCAGTGAAGCAATTGTACTCGTTTCTTTTCCATAGGAATACTTTAAGCGTTTACCGCCAATGCGTTTTTCAACACTCATATTATCTACGCGCATTTCTAAAAATGCATCCCAAACCTTTTCTTTAATTAAATACGGCATAATGTCCTTCATAGAAGCATTAAATTTAAAACATGTTTGATCATTAATAGCTAAAGGTATATAAATCAATTCTTTTTTATTACGTGATACTAACTTCAGTTGTATCATAGAAGCTACATGATTAGGGTTGATAATTGAACTTAAAAATTCTAATTCCAATTCAAAACCTTGTTCATTAAATTTAAAATGGGTCATTCTTATATCCGGTTTCATTAATTTATTGAATATAAAGTATGGTTCTTCACGATCAAACTGAATTTGCAATACACCTTGTTGCGCACTAAAATTATAAAATTGGCCATTATTAAAGCTTTCTTCAACAATTTGATAATGTTTCATATCTTTTTTGCGTGCATAATATAACAATGGTTTTAATGAATCTCTGACTATATCGTCTACTTCGGTTGGTACTTTTTGTATAAAGTCGCCTAACGCATCCATCCAATCTTCTTTTTTATCATCTGCTATTTTAAGTGAAAAATTATTTGTTCTTGAAAATGAAAAATGGCGATCTAAAAAATACCCTAATATATCATGTCTATTGTCTAAAGGGCTATTAAGAATTTCTTCTGTAATTAATCCCATAACTTTATAAAAATCTTTAGGTGACACATATGCCGAGCTCATATGTTCCCCTTCTCGCTTAGTCGCATAGTAGTATGGTTTATCTGCTAATACAGCGATTTTCTTTGCGTTAACGTATGCTTTCATTGTAAATAGTTGATCCTCTGCACTACGTAAATCTTCTGGGAACTCAATATGATTATCACGTAGTAAGGACGTACGATAAAACTTAGTGGGACTTAATGTATAAATAATACGTGAATTAGCTAATGTGACATCATCATTGGTTTCTTTAAACATAGATTTAGGAACGCCACGACCATTTACACCTTCCATTTTAACTAGAACCACATCAGCCTGATTACCTTCAACAAATTTTGATACATCTTTCAATGTATCTGGATGAATGTAATCGTCTGAATCTACAAAGAAGACATATTCTCCTTTAGCTAAGTTTAGAGCTGTATTCCTAGGTTTTCCAGGGCCACCTGAATTGGCTTCAAGTTGTTTTACAGTTAAATTCAATTTGTTTTTATAAGACTCTACTATCTCCAAAGTATGATCTGTAGAACAATCATCTATCAGTATAACTTCAAAATCCTTCTTATCGTATTTTTGATTCTGTAAACTGTTCAATAGTTCTCCTATATACTTTTCAGAATTGTAACTTGGTACTATGATTGAAAATTCCATTGATATATCCACCTTATAAAAATGAGCTGAAATACTAATAACACATAGTTAGTTTAATGATACATAATCTTATGAATAGATTCATTATCTTACTTTTAGTTTATTAGTTATTGTTTCAGCTCATCATAATTTTTTATTTTCAGTTTTTCTTAGCTTCCAAATACGTTTCTTACTAAACGTTCGCTCGAACGACCATCTTGATATTTAAAATGCTTATCTAAGAATGGTTCTACTTTGTCTACTTCAAAGTCTTCATTATCTAGTGCTGTTATTAAATCACTAAATGACTCTACAATTTTCCCTGGCACAAACATTTCATATGGCTCATAAAAATCACGTGATGTAATATAATCCTCAAGGTCAAATGCATAAAAAATCATCGGTCGTTTAAATACCGCAAATTCATAAACCAGTGATGAATAATCACTAATTAAAATATCCGTAACAAATAAAATATCATTAACTTCTCTAAAATCAGAAACATCCACAAAGTATTGCTCGTATTCTCTAGGAATATTTAGTCTATTCTTCACAAATGGATGCATTTTAAATAAAACTACTGCATTATTTTCACGACAATACCTTGCAAATCTAGCAAAATCAATTTTAAAGAATGGATAATGCGCCGTATGATGTCCATTACCTCTAAATGTAGGCGCAAATAAAATCACTTTTTTATCTTTAATGATTGGCAGTGCCTCCTCCATTTCGGCTGTAACTTGTTGCTCATACGCCTCATCAAATAAGATATCTGTTCTAGGCACACCAGTCGGAATTATATTTTGTTCTTTAATACCAAAGGCTTCACCATAAAATGGTATATCTGTTTCTGATGAAACAAAGGCCTTAGTATAGTTTCTATGATTTACAGAATTAAAGAATGGACCACCTTTTTTTCCAGCTCGACTATAACCAACAGTTTTGAAAGCACCAACTGCATGCCATACTTGAATAATTTCCTGACTTTTTCTGAATTTTACTGTGTAGAGTAATGGGTGAAAATCATCCACAAATATATAATCTGCTTTACCTAATAAATACGGAAATTTAAATTTGTCGATAAAGTTACGACGTGCCGAAATATTAGATTTAAACAAGGAATGTATCTTATATTTGTCATCTAAATTTTGGCGTAACATCTCATTATAAACATATTCAAAGTTACCTGACATTTCAGCTCTTGAATCAGATGTGAATAGTACAGTATTTCCCTTTTTCAAATGGAAAAATTTTGTTGTATTAAATATCATTTGGAAGACAAAATTACGTACATTATATGAATAACGATTATACTTTAATTTCAAATCTGCAATCTTTTGTTTTAGAGGATTTAACTTAGGTATTGGAGCTTTAAACAAGATATCTAGTACAAACTCATTAACTTCACTGGATATCATCGGCCTCACAACATACTCTGTTTTATTAGAGTTGCCACCTTTTTTAAACGTGTACATAAAATGTTCTAATAGAAAATTATTCTTACCATTTTGAGTATCTATCTCATGATACTGTTCCAGCTCATCTTCCTCTAACGTATATTGACTAGGTTCTAACAATGATGAATTAATATTAGCTATATAATCAAAGTCACCTTTATATACAATTAAGTATTCACCTGAAGGTAGATAATTTCCGTCATCCAATATAGCCACATTAAAGCGTGCTACGAATTGATTTCCATTAATTTTCACATCGTTTGCTTTCAATTCTTTAGTCTCAGTTAAATTACGTAGAACAAAACGTTTCTTGTTCAATTCGATATCCTCAACATGACCAGAAATAAATAATTGAATACGTTCCCAATAAATATTATCAATTATTATTTTAGATTTACTCAATTTAAAAAACCTCTCTCTATCCTGTTCATAATATTATTCCAAAATATTATTACTAATTGCTTATTTTTAAAAGTTTACATCGTCCATTTAATGACAGTCTTGCCCCACGAAGTGGATAAATCTGTTTCAAATGCATTGACTGCATCATTAATGGTTTTAACATCAAATTCGTTACCTTTGAGTAGCGCTAATTTTTCCACAACATCTGGATGATCTTTATAGAATTTCGCAATATCCTTAAAGTCTTGCGCACCACTTCTACTGCTTCCAAACATTGTTAAACCTTTCTCTAACACTAATCTTGTGTTAACTTCAACAGGATATTCGCTTACACCTAACAAACTAACTGTGCCTTCAGGTGAAATCAAATCAATGATTTGGTTTACTGCAGACTGGCTACCTTTTCCGCCTACACACTCAAATGCATGATCAAAAGTAACCCCTTCAGGTACTTCATGTATATGGTATATTTCATCTGCGAAAGAAAAATGACTTAATTTATAATCTGTTTTTCCAAAGATATAAATTGCTGCATTGGGGTATAGTTTATTTAATAAAATTGCAGTAATATATCCTAAATTGCCATCGCCCCAAATACCAAAACTATTTTTATTTGCATTTGATTTACGCTCAAACCTTTGGATCGCATGCCAACTCACGCTTACTAATTCAGAGTATGCAATTGTACTTAAATCTTCGATACTATCGTCGATTTCTACGACACGGTCATGATCCATAAAAACATAATCTTGCATAAAACCATCATAACCACTAGATCTAAATTTACTACTAGGTAAATAGTTTTCTGCTATGACTTCATCTGTTTCTACGGGTGTATTCGGTACCATAATAACTCTTGTACCAGTCTTAAATATGCCTTTGTTATCATAAACAACTTCACCAACACCTTCATGAACTAGAGACATCGGTAATTTTTTCTTTAATACTTGTTCATTTCTGCTACCAGTATAATATCTTTGATCTGCCGCACAAATTGATAAGTATAATGGTCTTACAACAACTTTATCACTTTTAATATTTTCATTATTATATGTTACTTCGAATTGTCTTGGCGCAACCAATTGATAAACTTGATTAATCACTCAACATCCCACCTTTGATGATAGAGTTCGCTACTTTAAGATCATAAGGTGTGGTGATTTTAATATTATATAATTCTCCCATCACTAATTTCACTTTTTTATTAGCTACTACAAGAATTTTACAGGCATCTGTCATTATTTCTTTCTCTTCTACAGATAACGCATTATAGCTATTCCTCAATAAATTCACATTAAATGATTGTGGTGTTTGACCTTGATACATTTCACTTCTGACTGGGATAGACTGTATTTGTTCTCCATCGCTTGAAGTGATAATAGTGTCAGTTGCAGGTATTACAGTATCGACTGCACCATGTGCTAATACACTTTCAATATTTTCTTTGATGATTCGATGCGTTAAAAATGGTCTAACCGCATCATGTGTAACGATTACATCTTCATCAGTTATAGAATGTGCTTTTTCAGCTTCATTTATAATATTCATAATCGTTTCATTACGGTCTGAACCACCTTGTACCACTTCGATTCTATCG
Organism: Staphylococcus sp. mip270_02; assembly: GCF_054031535.1. Taxonomy (NCBI): domain Bacteria; kingdom Bacillati; phylum Bacillota; class Bacilli; order Caryophanales; family Staphylococcaceae; genus Staphylococcus; species Staphylococcus sp. mip270_02. The sequence goes on along the minus strand of NZ_CM132934.1, from coordinate 833,407 downwards.
TCATTAATTTGATGCTTACGCAACGTATCCTTCGTATGCGAAATCCACTTTTGTGGTGTCGCAATAAATATTTTGTCAAATTCATTTGTGAGCAAGAACTTTTCAACCGTATGAACTAATATAGGTTTACCATCTAAATCTAAAAATTGTTTTGGCAGTGGCACGTTTCCCATTCTAGAACCGATACCTCCCGCTAATATACCAGCATATATCATATGTTTTTCCTCCTATTCACTTTCAAATCTTATAATTTATTTTTTTATTTTAACTTTAAATATTTTTGACTTTTTACCATTCGATAAATCTTTTAAAGATTTTACTTTTTATGTTATAGAGATAAACATTATTTCTTAAGCACAATATACCAATTTTTATCATTCATTTCTAGTTATAACTGTTTTTATGTTTTTAATAGCATCATATTACCTCGCTCAATATATATTATTATAAAATTCAACTTGCAAGTAATTAAAATTGAGCACTTCTATCTAATAAAATGGTTATTTTACACTAAAAAAGCGTTATTCAACTTTAATTTTTCAGAATATATTTACAATTCTAAATTTTCTTAGTATATTCGACTTATTAGCTATTTATTTACGTGACTTTTTACCATAAATATAGACACTACTTTTATAATTTTAAGCTGTGTATATGCTGACGAAACATAACTCACAATGACTTTATACATATCGACACACCCTACGTTAAATTATGGGAGGCGCATCAATTATGAACAAATCAGAACGACTTATCAATGAAGATAGTAAATACTTTGCTAAGCCAGGAAGAATTAAATATTATCCATTAGCTATCTCGCATGGCTATGGTGCAACACTCGTAGACGTTGAAGGAAAAACATATATTGACCTGCTATCTAGTGCAAGTTCTCAAAACGTTGGTCATGCACCTAAACAGGTTACTGATGCTATCAAAGCACAAGTTGATCAATTCATACATTATACTCCTGCGTACATGTATCATGAGCCTTTAGTCAAATTAGCTAAAAAAATATGTGAAATTGCACCAGGTGCCTATGAGAAACGTGCACTTTTCGGCCTTTCGGGATCAGATGCAAATGACGGCATCGTTAAATTAGCTCGCGCATATACAGGAAGACCTTATATTATTAGTTTTATCAATGCTTATCATGGTTCTACATATGGATCACTTTCTATGTCTGCAATCAGTTTAAATATGCGTAAACATTATGGTCCAATGCTACCAGGTTTCTATCACATTCCTTTTCCAGATAATTATCGCGGTATGTTTGAGCATCAAAATCCAAATACAGTAGAAGAATATCTTGCTCCACTTAAAGAAATGTTCGAAAAGTATGTACCAGCCGACGAAGTAGCTTGTATCATGATTGAAACTATCCAAGGCGATGGCGGTTTACTTGAACCCGTAGACGGTTACTTTGAAGCCTTACAAGAGTTATGCCAAACACACGGTATATTATTGGCTGTGGATGATATCCAACAAGGGTTAGGACGAACAGGTTGTTGGAGTTCCGTATCGCATTATAATATTGAACCTGATCTTATTACATTTGGTAAATCACTGGCAGGTGGTCTACCAATGTCCGCCATTGTTGGGCGTTCAGAAATCATGGACTATTTAGACGCCCCAGCTCATTTATTTACTACTGGTGCTAATCCGGTAAGTTGTGAAGCTGCGTTAGCTACAATTTCTATGATTGAAGATCAAGGACTATTGCAGGCTAGTACTGATAAAGGATATTACGTTCGTGAACGCCTGAATCAATGGCCTGAAAAATATAAATCTGTCGGAAATGTCAGAGGTAAAGGGCTCTCTATTGGTATCGATATTGTGTCAGATAAAATTAAAAAAGTGCGCAATCCTGAAGCAGCTTTAAAGATTTGTAATCGTTGTTTTGACAATGGTGTCGTCATCATTGCTGTTGCTGGAAATGTACTGCGTTTCCAACCACCATTAGTCATAACTTATGATCAGTTAGATACTGCTTTAAATGTGCTAGAAGCTGCAATTCAAGACTTGGAAAAAGGCCAATTAGCAAACTACGATATAGCAGGCCAAGGTTGGTAAAACAACTTACTTAATCATTTAGTAAAAAACGGGTAGATATCTCAAACTGATATCTATCCGTTTTCTTTTGTTGTTGATGTTATATAAAATTTCTATCTTACCCCTTTATTTACTATCTATTACCGACATCGTGTCCAATTTCAACAGTTTTATTATTCTTGTTGTATAGTGCGGCTTGGACACTGCCAAAGTTAGGATCATTACGTTTTTCTTCAATCTGAAAACCTAAACTTTTGAATATATCTATATCTTGTTTACTTGTAGCATTTTCATAAAAAATTTGTCCCCCATCATTATAAAAACGTGGCTTATCTATCGATTCTTGTAGGGTACCATCACCTCTTAAATAATCTACCAACACTTCATTCAATGTGGTTGGTATCTTGTTACCTCCTGGCGTTCCTATACCCATGTAATAATCAGGGCCTACTACAATACTTGGTGCTGTAAACGACCTTGGCTCTTTATGCTTCCCACCATAGTTCGGACTTGCCGGATTAGATGAAAAGTTGTTTAATGAGTTATTCATATAGAATCCCTCTTTCATAAATTTACCGGAACCAAAGAAACTTGCTAAAGTATTGGTAGTACTTGTTAACTTACCGTTTTTATCTATAACTACAAAATGTGTAGTACTTGTATTGTCCACATTATTTGTATTGAAATTACTATTAAAATTAACCTCGTTTAATTTTCCTAATATATAATCTTGAGATAAGTATTCATCGTAGTCTTCATCTTGACCATTAATAATATCTCTATTTCTATACATCAATGCTCTAGACTTTAACATACCTGTAATATAATCTAATCGGTTATCAGGGGTTGTATCATTACCTGTTGCTTCATCAATTTCTAAACCTTGTAGCATTAGCGTTCCACCTAACGGATTAGATGCAGAATATACTTTATTATTTAGGTAATCTGTACTTACCGGTTCCTTTTTCTCTGTTTTGTAACTTGTAAAATCTTTTTCATTAACTTCATCATCCACTTGCTTAGAAACACTTTTACCTACTTTCTCATAAAAGTATTCCGGTCCATGATCTCTAATGCCTTTAATCGTTTTAGCTAAAGCTGGTTGTTTTACAACGTCACCTTCTCTTTTCGTCTGGCCACTATCAAAAAATGGGGAGTTCCGATCAATATCTGAGCCATAAAGTTTTAAACTACGTTCCAGTTCTGAATCCACTTCAAAACCATCCTCAGCTAAAGGTATAACATAGTCTAATATTTTCTGTTCCTCCATCTTGCCTCCTTCGTTATGTGCATCGTGTAAACCACGAACAAATCCAGGTGTACCTATCTCGTCTTTTTGTTTAAAGTCAAAAGATGATATGTCTTTGTATTGCCATTGCTTTGGTGCAACGTTTTCTTGGCCATCATAAGCTAACATTGCGCCACCACCACCTAAACCGGATGAATGAGGCTCTGTTATTGCAAGTGCATAAGAAACACCTACAGATGCATCTATCGCATTACCGCCGTCTTGCAATATTTTTTCCCCAACCCGCGTTGCGATTGGATTGTTTGAAGCAACACCGTAATTTTTGTCGGAAAGATCCTGGGCATGATCTGCTATTTTATTCTCATATAATTCATCTTTATTATAATTATCTTTTTTAGTTATCATAAAAAAGCCAAAAGATATGATAATTGTAAGGAGTAATATTACGATGAGCGTTTTTTTATTATAAATACTCATACTTAAGCTCCTTTAGAAAGATATTGATGATGAGAAGTTTTCAATTCATTTAGTTCATATTGATCTAATCCTTCGTTCGCTCTCGCGAAAACAATTAATAGTAAAACAACCAATACAACTGAAACAACTGTTATACTTACCCAATGTTTTTTAATGTTCATAAACGTAACCTCCATTCTCTTTTTTAAAATTTATGTTTTTACCTTCAATATTATTAAGTAACTTGATTTCTTCTACTTTACTTGGGTTAGATTTAGTGATTTGCCCACCTTGTGACTTAATTGGCGTCACCGTAAATTGAGACTGGTCACCGTTCCAATTTTGTTGCACTGCTAAACCTTGTTTGTTTTTAGATAAAAAATCTTCTGATGTTACATTGCCTAAACTGTAAAAGATACTGGTGTCTTTGTATTTTTCTATTTCTTGTACTACCGAGTTATGACCAATTATCACATCAGCACCCGCATCAGCTAACGAATGCGCGTATTCTCTTTGCCTAGTAGTAACTGATCGTTCATCTGTGATACCCCAATCAACGTTAACAACTACATAATCATTGTTTTCTTTAAGTTTTTTAATTAATGGGATATAAATGTTTGGCTCCAAACTAACTGATGTCGTATTTTTTAATGTATCTGTATAGTCTGATTCAACATCAGTAAAAGATACATTAGCTATTTTTTTATTTTTAACCGTTTGTTGTACTGTTTTACTATTGATAGCATTGGAGCCATTTCCAGTTAAATAATTATAGCCTGACTGAGCTTCTACTGATTTCATTAAGTCTCTCGCAGTTACATTGTCTGTAACTTGGTTGATAAGATTTAAGCTTTTAATATTCAAATCTCTTAAAAACATTACATTTTCTAAGTTTTTATTGATATTTTTTTTTCTATCATCTGAGAATTTCGATACCTTTAAACTTGCTGTAGAATAATCACTCCCTTTTAAAATTGGCTTAATAGCACTAAAAGCTTCGCTAATATTATTCTTCCTGATGTGGTTATTTAATTCGACATTTCCTAAATATGTCATTCTTATATCACCTTGACCTTTATTCATAGCTTTAACGGGTTCAATTTTTTGTGATGTCATGACAAATACTAAAAGTACAATAGCGATAATTAAAATAATGCTAGTGTAAATTGTATTTCTTTTCTTATGTCGTTTAGTCCACTTGAGTATGCGTTCTTCTATTGAAAATCTTTTAGAATTCTTCATATATATGCTCCTTACTAGTTGATAAAGCTATAAAAGAATAAAATGACATAAGTGATACATGTTAAAAGCATACAAGTTGATAAAGTAATAATGACACCTTGCTTTTGAATCGTGTTTGCTATAATGCCTGGTATAACGACACCTATGCCCGACATTTCGACCATCTCGAATGGTGTCACTGGATATATTAAGTCAAAAACAAATTTCAAAACCATTCCAGTCAAGATCATGGCTGCAAATTTCCTTCGGCCATATAATATAACAATCCGACTTATACCATGATTTACGATAAAGTATGTAATACAACTAATGATGAGTACAGATAATAGCATAATTGGTTGATCAAAAATTAAAGCTAAATATCCAGGTACTACTAATCCAGCTGGACTAATACCAAATTTTTCAGCGAAGATTAAACTTAATACAATGCCCACAAATAATGAAAAATATAATTCTGAACCTATCATATTATTTGATCCCTTCTATATACTGCGCTATTTGTTTACCTGGTCCATGGATATTACCCACGCAAAATATCAATGAGTTTTGAGACTCTTGGTATAACGCTTGCTCTATTTCTTTTATATCTCTACCTTCAAAATTCAAATACTTTTTATCCGGTTGTCCTTTCATTACTTCAGTAACCATTTGCGTACTCTTACCAGTACAAATCAATGTGTCAAAATCAACTTCAGTAATAAAGTCCTCAGCAAACTGCCGTGTTCTATCGACCCTATCAGAACGACAATTCAAGATAATAACTATTTTCTTATATGGATAGTTATAACTTTCTACCTTATTTAATATTGCCTTAGTCGATTTCGGTTCATTAGCAGCGAACGCATTGACATAAACATTAGTTGACTGATTAGCATCAAAGTATTTAACCTCAACGGCTCCAACATCTGGTGGCGCATTCAGCATACCTTTTAATGCGATTTCTCTATCAATACCAAGTGCTTCTGCAACACCCATTGCAATAGCTACATTGTCAGGGAACACAATGTAACCAAATTTCCTTAAATACGATTCTGGCACTTCTTCCTTATCTACAACGATAAGCTTCGTCTTACGCCTTTTTGCTACTTTAGCAAAAAAGTCTGTATAATCATCTTTCATAACAACAAGATGTCCTCTATAAGGAATAGTTGCTGTAAAAGCCTCCGCCACTTCATTTAACGTTGGTCCAAGAACATCCATATGATCTTCCATTACGTTGACGATAACTCCTATATTAGCTTTTACAAGATCTTTCTGGAACGTAATTTGATAATCGGGATTCACAGCCATACATTCATTAACTAAAGCGTTGGCTTTTTGTTTAACAACTTTCCTGATAATATCACGTTGTTCTCCAATATTAGCTCCTTGTGGTTTTCTATAAACTGGATATTCCCTACGTGTAAACCAATACATCATACGCGCATCTGTACCTGTTGTTTTGCCAATAACGCGATAGTTATCCTCACGTAAAGTACTGTAAATCAATCTAGTTATAGTAGATTTACCTCTAATACCATTTATATTGATACGTATAGGAATCTTTTCTAATCTGTTAGAATGCCTTTTCTTTTCAACAATACCTAACCAAAGAATAACCCCGATACAAATTATGATTAGTAGCAAATTTTATCCCTCTTTTCAACAACCTATTTAATTTTATGTATTCAAAATAGCTAGAATTTCAATATTATTAAATGATATGTCTAATCTACTGCTATCTTTTGATAATGACATGCTATCATGCAGTTATTGATTTAGTTTAAATAGTTTGAATTATCTATTAATAATTTGTAAATCTGAGTTTACAATTCATCTGTAAAAAAAATAAATACACTTATGAATCCTTACGCAAAAGCTTTTTGTTGATTCTTACATATGTTTTATTTTTATATGAATAATTTTAATGTTTTTTATTCATCTAAGAATTTATAACGAAAATAAATAAATATATTATTTACCTCAATTTTACATAGCATTAAAATTTACATGTTATCTTATATGTGTAAGGGACAACTGATACAAATTTTAGGAGGTAGTTTATGAGTAAATCAGTCAAATTGGTGGTTTCAATATATCTTGCTATTGTAGCGATTATTTGTTGCGCTTATCTGGTTATGCTTTTAGTAGGAAGTTTTCAAGGTAATGATATGAGAGGCGCTGTGTTAGATTCTGATAACACTAAAAATATTGAAAACGTAGACTATATCAACAACAGTTCCCAATCTTCTGAGTTAAAAACTACTGAATCTAGTGATATACCTCAAGGTTCACAATCTAGTAACGATTACAAATTAAATAATGTATCTTCATTGAAAGATGATAAGCATCATACATGGACTTTAGAACAAAGTTGATAAAAAATCATGTATGATTTTTTATATTTAATAAGTTCTATCATTTTATTAATATATATTACAAAGCATTGTCCTCCAAATTTTCTTTACGTTAAATTCAACCCTTTTAGTTACAATTCTTCAATTTTATTAGCTATACTTAAATTGTCTGAATTTTATATTTATTGAAAAGGGGTTTTTAATTATGAGTAAATTTACAGATAGTGAAAAGGTTCAAATTTTGGAGGATTTAGTGACAATCAAATCCGTAAATGACCATGAAATGCAAGTTTGTGAATACTTAAAAGACTTATTATCCCAACACGGTATCGAATCAAAAATAATTAAAATCAATGATACGAGAGCCAACTTAGTTGCAGAGATTGGGACCGAAGGGCCTGTTTTAGGTATTTCTGGTCATATGGATGTCGTATCTGAAGGCGATATTAATAAATGGACATTTGATCCATTTAAATTGACTGAAGTAGATGGCAAACTATATGGTCGTGGAGCAGCCGATATGAAATCTGGATTAGCTGCTTTAGTATTAAGCATGATTGATATCCATGATAAAAACTTATTAGAATACGGGCGGATCAGACTATTAGCCACTGCAGGAGAAGAAATTGTTGGTGAAGGTGCTAAAACTTTCCAACAAGAAGGTTACATGAAAGATGTAGAAGCACTAGTTATTGCAGAACCTTCACAAGATAGAATCATCTATGCACATAAGGGTTCTATGGACATTCGCGTTATTTCAAGAGGAAAGGCTGCCCACAGCTCTATGCCACAATTAGGGTTTAATGCGATATCACCTTTAGTGAAATTTGTATATAAAGCGGATGAAGGGTTCACGAAATTTGATAAAAATAATGATTTATTAGGTAACCCAATCATGAACGCTACAATTTTCAATGGTGGCAATCAAGTAAACTCTATACCAGAACATGCTGAATCTGAGTTTAACATTCGCACTATTCCAGAACATGACAATGACCAATTCATAACTTATTTCGACGAAATTTTAAAACAAGTTGAAACCGATAATACAGACATAGAAATTGATACGTATATGTCTAGACCTCCTGTTTATACTACCGGTAAAAATAGACTAGCGACACTAGCCCATGATTTAGGATTAAAATATTTAAATACAGATTTACCTTACGAAGCATCGCCAGGAGTTACAGATGCTTCTGACTTATTAGTTGATAAAGATGAAGATTTTTCATTTATCATGTACGGCCCTGGCCTAGTAAGTCAGGCACATCAAGTAGACGAATATGTTGAAAAAGATAGCTACTTCAAATTCATTGATTTATACACAGAATTTTTCCCTACTTACTTAAAAAATCTAAAATAAAAATTATTTGTGATAATGGTCATGATAGAACGTTTTAAGATAAAGGTAATTACTCTAATTGTTAGCTGAAATAACTATTTATATAGTAGTAAATTAATCTTAATAAAGATAACAAGGGTGAGATAGCATTCAACTATTGTTTTCTATCTCACCCTTATTTACGTTGCTTTATCTTATGACTGCAATTGGAACTTTTGATATTGTTTTGGAGTCATGCCATATGTGTCCTTAAATAATTTTATAAAATAACTCGTGGTAGAGAATCCACATTGCATGGCAATATCTGTAATTGTATATTTTGCTTTATGATTTAACTGATAGATGCTAGCCTCTAGCCTTGTTTTTTGCAAATATTCAAATGGCGTTTGTTTAGTTGCCCTCTTAAATAACTTTATCGTTTCCGCTTCACTCATATGAATAACTCCACTTAGTTGTTGTAACGTTATTTTGTTTGAGTAATACTCGTGTATATATTCAATTATTTGTTTAACGCGACTATCAAAATTGTAAGTTAAATCATCTATATAGCCTGGCACGTGATGTAACAACCATTTAATAGCGCTATAAAATTGTATTGTGATTTCAAGCTGATACAAGTCTTCTTGCTTTTCATAAATCATACCTGTATATTCAATTATTTCTAAAAGTACTCGTTGCTGCTTATGATCAAATGATAAATATATATATGGAACTTGGTTTGTTAACTCAATAATATAATTTACATATTTATACTCAATAAAGTTTGTAATGCTAGGTTGCTCAATATTCCAGCAATAAAACGTACTGCCTTCAACGATATCGTGAACCTCATGCACAATATTGGCATTTATAAATATACCGTCTCTTTCCTTTAATATTATAGTATTCTCAGCAATATTTATTTTTACTGTGCCGTTAATTACATAGACGAATTGTAAAGCATGATGCCAATGTAAAGGTATATGACCTAATAGTGTTTGGTTTAAAGTAGTACGTAGAATAACATGCTTCCATTGATAGTCTGGATATCTTATATATTCTTCTCTATTATTTCCTATGACCATTTCGTTATCCATGCAACGTCACCTCAATATATTGATATTTTTAATACATTTTAATGTATTATATCAAACTATTTTCATTTATAGTTTAATATATTAATAATTATTAGGTGATATAATGAAAACAAAAAAACGTATGTTAGGTATTATTTTAGCGATTGTAGGTGCATCCTTTTGGGGGCTTGGCGGAACAGTATCAGATTATCTATTTAGGTATAGGCATATCGATGTTAACTGGTATGTTACCACTAGACTACTACTTAGTGGCGTAATACTTATGATTATTTTCAAAATATTAAATCCCAAACATTCCATATTTACTATCTTCTCAAACTTTACAAGTACGATACAGATGTTGATATTCTCTATTTTTGGTATGTTACTCGTACAATACTCATATATGGCTTCTATCGATGAAGGTAATGCAGCAATAGCTACGTTACTGCAATATATTGCTCCTGTTTATATTATTTTCTGGTTTATTATACGTGGCAAAGCAACTTTTAAGATTTTCGATTTAGTAACTATTACGCTGACACTTACTGGTACATTTCTACTCTTAACAAATGGTTCTCTAAGTCGTCTCGTAGTACCAACTTCAAGCATCACTTGGGGAGTGGTTTCTGGTATCGCCCTTGCCTTTTACACTATATATGCAACGAAATTATTAGTTAATTTTTCTTCAATCTTAGTGGTAGGATGGGCGATGTTAATTTCAGGAATATTGATGAATTTCAAAGCACCATTGTGGCAATTTGATATTTCACAAATAACGTTCAGTACACTAAGTTATTTAGGTTTCGGTATTATAGGAGGAACTGCAATTGCTTTCTTTTTCTTTATAAAAAGTTTGCAGTATTTATCAGCAAAGGAAACCACTTTATTTGGCACAATAGAACCTGTAATGGCTATTGTGTCTAGCGCTATTTGGTTAAAAGTAACATTTCTACCATTCCAATTATTAGGTATAGTATTAATTATGTTATTAATCTTAATGATTTCTTTAAAAAAGAATCATACAAATTAAAATTAATACATTATTAAATTGATGTTAGCATCTATATGATTTATTCTAATGAATAATTAAAAAGAAGTGAGGTGGCAGTCTAAATTAAATATTAGACTGCCACCTCACTTCTTTATTGTATTTTAGAAATTTAAGTTTTATCATTTCGTTATTAAACTACCTTGATTCAAACTAAGGCTAATATTTTTTAATAATCTGCTTTAGTTTTGTTATTACTTGTGCTCTTTCAGGAATTGGAAATACGGGATAAATATGAAACAAGTTATACCCTGGTAAAAAATCATGACTTATATTCTTTTTATTCAACATATTCGAAAGTTTAAGTACATCTGGATATAATGTTTCCTTTGTACCAATGATTAACGTAATATGCCCCAGCCCTTCTAAATCTCCAAACATCGGGGAAACACGCCAATCTGTTAAAGATAAATCTCCAGACCATAGTTCTAAGAAAAACTTACTTCCTTCTCTAGCTAACATCGGATCAATTTCTTCATAAACTGCTGACTCTGGATTAGATAATGTTGCATCTAGTACAGGAGAAATCAAAATAATATTACTTGGCTGAGGTAATGATTGCATTTTAATATACTGAGCAAATGATAACGCGATTTGCCCACCAGCTGAATCTCCCATCACTATAATTTGATGTGGATCTTCTACCTCCCTTACAATACTTTCATATATTTCTTTTAATAATGTAAATGTCTCTTTATAAGTCGCATGTGGCACTTTTGGATAAATAGGTAAAACGATTTTCGCATTCAATTCACTTGCAAGTGTATCGATATAATCAAAGTGATTTTTCATTGGATTTTGGAACCAAGCACCACCGTGTATATATAATACGACTTGTTGTTGTCTATCAGATTGATTATTGATTGTATAAACCGTAGACTGTTGTACTGTTGTCGCTTGCACCCTATGTTTAAAACGATATTCTGTACCATTGTATAGACCCTTTGTTTCTTCTTTCACAGCATCTAAACTTTTTTGCGCATTTTCAACATTTTCAAATGAACTTTTCGTATTAGTGATTTTTAACATTAATTCATATAAAAAGCTTTTATAACTTCGTTTTTCTCTTACTTTTACGTATAGATATGAAGCGGCAATTGTCACACTTGATAATGTAGCTATTTTTTTTATCATAATTTTTCCTCCTTGCCTATTACATTAATATTGCTATTACATATAGTTTATAACACACTCAACAATAATTTTAACAAAAGGAACTATCTCATTAACTAACTGTGACATTTTTGAAATTCATGAAGCCCCTACCATATATTTTCAGACTCAGTATTATAGAATTCATTCAACATCATAGACATATAAAATTCATCAAAAAAATGACCATCCATATAAACAGACTTATGTTTAATCCCTTCAATCTTAAAGCCTACCTTTTCATAAAAATTTACAGCGGGTTTATTAGTAGTAATCACTGTTAATTCCAACCTTCTGATGCCTTTGCGTTCAGCCCATTTAAAAGTTTCATCAAACATTTGCGTCGCTAAACCTTGTTGTTTCAAATCATTGATTAATCCACTAACAATGTAACCAATATGCCTCACCTTTGCTAATGTACTAATATGTACTGATAAATAACCTAAGATTTGGTTATTTTCCGACTTGACACCAATATAAAAATTGCGCTTTATGTCATCTATAAAACGTTCTTTATCGAAATTTCTTTCATCTGGTAAATAGAGCATATATTGGGACTCTTCATCAATTTTTCTCATACAATCATAAAGCGCTTCCGCTTCATTTGGACAAATTCTTTCAATTCGCATAAAAATCCCCCTTAGCACTATGAATTTTACTTGTCATACATTATTTAACATAATTATGACAGTTTTTATCAAATTTTCCACTTTTTTATGACGAGCAATTTAATTTCTGAAAAAGCATAAAAAAACTGAGACATAATTAATGTCCCAGCTTTTTCATAATCTTTGCTTAATAGATTTCAAAAATATAATAAACCCTGTAGAAACTTATATTACAAGAATTTCATTATTTTATTAATATGAGTGACTATGGAAAAGTGCTTATCAAATTTTAGTTATCTAAACTTTGATACATTAAGTTCAATTGATGTTCAAATTGTTGCATATCAATGAAACGACCCTGGCGATGCATTTCTTTTCCTTCTAGATATATCAAATCTACTGGTACAGTAAAGATAGATAATTCCCCTGCTATCTCTTCTAACTCGCTTTGATTAACAATACCCAAAGGTACGTTAGGAAAGTCTTTTACTATATCAGCTATCTGTGGCAATACTGCATGACACACACTACAATTGTCCCTCATAATGTGTATTACAGCCAATGGATGTCGAGCTATAAAGTCATGAAATGAATCTATCGTTGGCAATGTCTGTTGCACGATTGAACACCACCTTTATTTTAATAAATTGAATATCATTATGCCTTGTTTATCTATAATGTAGCAAACTTTTTGCTTACTTATAATACCATACATGAACACATTCAAATTCCTAACTAAACTAACTATTATTCTCACAGTATATTTTGAAAAACTTCTGGTAATTTTGTCACCTTTTGATTTTGTAGGTCAAAAAACGTACCATTTTGATGGCCTAAACAATGTACTTTGTCCTCAGACACAATCTCAAACTCAAATTCCCACCGCAATTTGCTCGCTTTTACAATGTAGCAACGGCCTATAGGTTTATCATGTATAGTTATAGGAGTTTTATATTCTGCCTCTGTTTTCATTAATATTGGTGAAATATGTTGATTCATCATATCAGAGTAAGGCATATATTGATTTATAAAATCCGTACGTAAATCTTCAAACCACCTGATATATACTATGTTACTTACGATACCCATCGCATCTATATCGTAACCATTCACTTCTATCGCTTTTTCTGACACTAATTTTCTAATGGTCATGACTCATTACGCTCCTTATATAATTACGTAGAATGCTACAACTCAATGTTATAAATATAGTAATACGCAAATTCACCAATATAAACTTCATCTATAATACATTACTTTAATGCAAACATAATAATAGTTTTTAGTTTATTGCTATTTATCCTGTATAATTTCAGGAAGCAATTGTTGAATACGTGTTCTTGTTGCCTGTGTGTAACCTTGTAATCCACCTGTATGAATAAATAAAATATTATTTTGATTGTCGTAGCTACCAGCTTTAATTTCTTCAACTAAACCTCTAAAGGCTTTTCCTGTGTAAGTTGGGTCTAAAATAATCCCTTCTTGTTGGGCAATATCTATATAAAATTGCAATTCTTCATCTGTTGCTTGTCCATAACCAAGACCAATATAATCATCATTGATAGATATCATGTCAAATGATGATATACTATCATCTAAATGAGTTAATATTTCGATTATTTTTGTTTTAAATTCATGCGCACTTTGAGTGACTGCGAACCCCATGATATTTTTATTTAAACCGTCTTTTATATTACCGTACCAAAGACCAGCATAAGTTCCTCCAGAACCGACGGCTAAATTAATTGAATCGAATTGGACGTCCATCTCTTTTTCTTGTTCAACAATTTCATTAAAAGCATTGATATAACCGTGTGATCCTATCCAATCAGAAGCGCCTGCTGGTATCGCAAATGTCCGTTCTCCTTGTTTTTCTAATTCATTTTGTAATGCTTCCATTGCTTCTTCTCTTGAAGCTGATGGCTCAATGATATGAATATGCGCCCCCAACATCGCATCTAAAAATAGATTTCCTTCAAACTCTGCCAAGTTACCTCGAAGTACTAAATGACATGTTATGTTGAATTGTGCACATAATGCAGCGGTCGCTCTTGCGTGATTTGATGTTATTGCCCCTGTTGTGATTACTGTATCATAGCCATTATCCAAGACATATTGCAAGGTATATTCTAATTTACGCACCTTGTTACCAGAAATTTCAGTTCCAGTATAGTCATCTCTTTTAATATAAATATTTTTACCTAAAGTCTCACTTAACTGTTCTAATTTATGAATAGGTGTTTTCAAATTAGCTACATTTAATTTGTTTTGTAACATTTTTCTTTCCTCCATTTAGTTATATTTAGTTATGGTTCTGGTATAAAGACAGTTGCTTCACTATTGTCCGGGTAATAAAAACCATTCGGTACAGTTTGTAACTCAATTAAACTCCCCCATGGTGTTTTAACATATACTGTTTGATTACCGGCCGTATCTTCATATCTTGTATTAGCATGTGGCTCAGATACTGGTATACCTCCAGCTTGTTTAACTTGAGCTAGTGTGTTATCAAAGTCATCCACATAAAATGAAATATGTGTAAATCCTATATCCTGTAAAGATATCGGATTATTTTGTGTAGCATGCTTAAATTCAAACATCTCTATGTTAGGGCCATTATTAAATACCATCATTCTTTTTTTTATAATTACTGCCCCTTCTTCAATATTTAAAACATGTTCAATATGTGGCCCTCCTCGCGGCTCGTCTGCTTTAGTCTGGCTATCATACGCAATTTTACCGTTTAAAGCTTCTTTAAAAAACTGAGTAGCACTTTCAATGTCAGGAACTGTTAATCCTATATGGTTTATGCCTCTAGTAAGTTCCATATACTCCCTCCTAATAACAAATTATCTTTGTCGCTGCTCAAATTGCTTTTTAAGTAGGACATATCTATTCATGTCTCTATAATTTTCACCATCAAAGATGTCTTCTACATCTGTAGCTAGAAAAGTAAATCCTGTTTTTTCAGCTACTTTGTTACTGGCTATATTTCTAACATCAGCTTTAATTATAAGTTTGTTAAGAGATAACGTTTCAAACGCAAAGTGACATAAATGATTAACACAATTTGTTACTATGTTTTTACCCGTATATCCTTCAGCTATCCAATAACCTACTTCAGCTTTATTATTATTATCATCTATTTTATGTAAATCAACAGTACCTATAAGTGTTGTTTCATAGTAAATTAAAAACAATCTCGCTTTATTGTCCGCATGCTGCTGAATCATCATTTTTAAATATGCACGTTCATCTTCAATCGTCACATCGTCTGTTATA
The DNA here is from genome assembly GCF_054031535.1 of Staphylococcus sp. mip270_02. NCBI lineage: Bacteria > Bacillati > Bacillota > Bacilli > Caryophanales > Staphylococcaceae > Staphylococcus > Staphylococcus sp. mip270_02. The sequence continues at coordinate 817,585 of NZ_CM132934.1, read as the reverse complement.
AAATCTAAAAATGGTGACAAGTGTTTAAAATTATTTTTAATTGTTCTATATAGTGATTCCGCCATATTTAATTCTGGTGGGACTAATGATACTTTCGACATTACATTCATTGTTGGTTTATATTTCATTTTTATCACCCATTACTTTCTCTTTTCTTAATTCTAATAATATTTACAATTTCAGAATATTTCAACATTTTTTATTTTCGTGTGAATTCCTGAGCTAATAAAAAAGCTCGAGACATATCGTATTATGCCTCGAACTCTTTTAGTTTTAATTTTATAATTTATTATTTTTGACTAATTTTCATAATTACTTCATCAATAGATACATTTTTTGCATCGGCTGTTTCAATTGTACGATCTTCTAAATTTGTTATGATTAAAGGTGTTACGATACTTGGTGCATTAGACTTAATATAGTCTAAATCAACCTTCATAAGTGGTTGACCTTTCTTAATAGAATCTCCAGTATTCACAAGACTTTCAAAACCTTCACCATTTAACTTAACTGTATCGATGCCTATATGAATCAATAATTCTATGCCTTGTTCAGATTCTAACCCAATAGCATGTTTTGTCGGGAAGATTGTTTTAACTGTCCCATCAAATGGCGCTACAATTTCTCCATTTTCTGGAATAAAACCTACACCATCACCCATCATTTTTTGAGCAAATACTTGATCTGGCACTTCTGACAAAGGAATAAGTTGTCCTTTACCTGGAGCATAAACCTCTGTTTCTGATACTTTATTTAATTGAACAGTATTTTCCTCATCTTCTTCAGTGATTGTAGTCTCACTAGGTTTTGTGATTTCACCTTTCATAATTAAGGACATATCATGTTTGATTTGATCAGATTTAGGTCCGAAAATTGCTTGCATATTATTACCTACTTCGAGTACACCTGAAGCACCTAATGCTTTTAATTCCGCAGTATCCACTATACTTTTATCTGCTACTTCAACACGCAATCTCGTAATACATGCATCAAGGTGTTTGATATTTTCTTGTCCACCCATTGCGTTTAACACATTAAACGGTAATTCGCTTGCAGATGAATTCGTAGCTTGCGCTTGTTTATCTTCGCGACCTGGTGTTTTGTATTTAAATTTAAGGATAAAGAATCGGAATACAAAGTAGTAAATCACTGCGTAGACTAGTCCTACAGGAATGACTAACCACCATTGTGTTTTATTAGGTAAGACGCCTAATAAGACATAATCGATAAATCCACCTGAGAAAGTATAACCTAAATGTACATCTAGTAAATATAAAGTTAAGAAAGATAGACCATCAAGAATCGCATGAATTAAAAATAGTAATGGCGCTACAAATAAGAATGAAAATTCTAAAGGTTCTGTAATACCTGTTAAGAAAGAAGTTAAAGCTGCTGATCCCATTAAGCCAGCTACTACTTTTTTATTTTCAGGTTTTGCTGTGTGATAGATTGCTAAAGCTGCTGCTGGAAGACCAAACATCATAACTGGAAATTCCCCTTGCATAAATTTACCAGCTGTTAAATTACTACCTTCTTTAATTTGTTCAATAAATATACGTTGGTCACCGTGAATTATTTCGCCAGCTGCATTTTTCCAGGCGCCAAATTCAAACCAAAACGGTGCATGGAAAATATGATGCAAACCAAATGGAATCAACAAACGTTTAATAAATCCAAATAAGAAAACTGCGACCCCTGTATTTGAATCTAATAAACCTTCACTAAATGCGTTTAAGCCAGATTGAATACTTGGCCATATTAATGCCATTGGGAACGCTAATACAAATGAAGTTGTTGCCATCATAATCGGTACAAAACGTTTACCAGCAAAGAAACCTAAATAGGACGGGAGCGAAATGTTATAGAACTTGTTATAACACCACGCTGCTAATGCCCCAATAATAATACCGCCAAACACACCCGTTTGTAATGTAGGTATGCCTAAGACACTTGCATAACCACTTGCTGCGTCGTTAACATTGTCTGGCGTCACATGTAAAAATGCCCCCATCGTTTTATTCATAATAACGTAACCGACAAATGCTGCAATTGCTGCAACACCATCTCCACCAGCTAAACCTATCGCAACACCCAAAGCAAATATCATTGGTAAATTATCAAATATACTGCTTCCAGCGCCTGCCATCATTTCGGCTACACTTTGAACACCAGCATTTTGAATAAATGGTAGATAGTGTTGTAGTTCCTCCCCTTGTATAGCTGTGCCTATTGCCAGTAATAGCCCGGCAGCAGGTAAAATAGCGACTGGTAACATTAAAGCTTTACCTATACGCTGAAGCTGTCCAAATAGCTTTTTAAACATCTAAAAACATCCCTTCCAAAATATAATTTGATCGCTATTAGTGCGCAAAAAAAGGCATGAGCAAACAGACTATTCCCTATAGTCTTTCTGTTTGCTCATGCCTGCTTAACCAGTAACACGCAAAATAACGATATGTTTTTTTACATTATATAACGCTTTCATAAAATATACAATATAAATTTTAATTTTTAATTTGTATAAGCTTATACAATTGCACTAAATAACTCGTGCTAATAGCCAACTATAAGCGCAATTGACATGCCAATACAACAGATAATAATCCAAGATAAAATAATCTTCCAAGCAAACTTCAACCATTGCGTATAGGTTATTTTACCTACCGCTAAGGCTCCCATCAAAATAGCTGACGTTGGAAATAATACATTACTAATTGCGTCACCGTATTGGAATGCTAACACTGTAATTTGTCTATTAATATCTAACAAATCAGCAATAGGTACCATTAAAGGCATTGTAGTCAAGGCTTGACCAGATCCTGATGGTATAAAGAAATTGAGCATAAACTGTAATATAAACATAGCAATAATGACTAAAGAAGATGGTACACCCCCAAGTAAAGTTGTCATCCCATGCACAATACTATCAATAACTTGACCATTTTCTAGAATAACAATAATACCTTTTGCAAATCCAACTATCATAGCACCAAACAGTATATCTTTCATCCCATCAATCATTGCATCAAATGTACCATTTAATCCAAGGCCACCAATGAAACCAGCTAGTAGACCAGCTAGTATAAAGTTAGCGCTCATTTCATTAAATGACCAACCATACGTAAATATTCCATATACATTTATTATGATTACTATGACTATCAACCCTAAACCAACGGCTTGTCGCTTTGTAAAGCGCTCTACTTCTATTACACTATTTTTGTGACTTTCAACTTGTTCTAATTCGTATACTAAAGATTTAGACATATCACGTTTTACAGAACGTGCATATAACATAACTGAAGTGATTGCAGCAATTAGAATAAAAATATAAATAATGGTACGTAGTCCCCACCCCGAAAACATCGGTAATTCTGCCACTGTTTGTGCTACTCCTACAGTAAAAGGATTTAACATTCCACCTATAAAACCACTTGCCGCTCCCAAAATAACCATTGCTGCACCGGTCAACGCGTCATAACCTAGTGTGCGTGCGATAATAATACCAATAGGAACAAAGATAATCGTTTCTTCTGCTAACCCTATTGAGAAGCCTAATATCGAAAAAATAGTCATAGTTAAAGGAATCATCAGTACTTTGTATGAACCTAGTGTTTGCATTGCTTTATTTACACCGTTTTCAAATGCACCAGTTTTATGTACAATACCAAACGCCCCACCTACTAGGAAAATATAAAATACAATTTCTCCACCACTAAGAAGACCTTCAGGTATAGCTCTAAAAATATCAAAGAATGATACGCCTTGTTGCTGAACTTGTTCATATGAACCTGATATAACTATAGTTTGTCCATCTTTCTTCTCTCTTGCATACTCACCAGCAGGAATTAAATACGTCAATACGCTAGAAAAGATAATAATAAAGAGTAACAGTGCATACGTATGCGGTGTTTTTAATTGATTACCTTTAAATATTTTTTTAATCATTTTTACATCCTCTCCAATTTAACTACACTATGCTATAAAATAATCAATGCACTATAACTCCTAAGCGTTATTGATGTATAATGCATGCTTTTTTACTTTTATCTGAAAATTTAGTTAACTCTATTATTCCATAGTCTGGATTTTTATCAATATCTTAATATATATAAAAAGAGCGAGACACAAACCAAAAGTTACTTTGGTTTCGTGTTCTCGCCCTATAAAATTACTTATATCGTTTATCTTTGTTGACTATCTTTCAATAACTTATCTCATCAACTTTTATTATTAAGAAATATTTTAAAGATCTATCTATAGCGACTAACGCTTCATTGTTATTTTAGAAGAAACGTTTTACTGCTGTTGACATTGGTGGCAATTCATCCAAGTCTAATTTTTTATCTTCGGTAATAGATCTAAATGCCCATTTACCATAGTTAATTGCCTCTTCATTAACAATTTTACCTGGTAAAGGTGCTGCATTTTCATCTACATAAACATTAACAATCGTTGGTTTATTTTCAGTCATAGCAGCTTCAACGACTTCATCAATTCTGTTTGGATCTTTAAGTGTATAACCAACTCCGCCACAACTTTCAGCAAATTTTTCTAAGTCAATATCAGTGAAGTTAATAGCATATTCTAACTCACCAGCAGCTTGTTGTTCATATTTAATAAATGAAAGTTGTTCATTATTTAATACAAATAATGTCATTGGTAAATCATACTGCACTGCAGTTGCAAAATCTTGCATGACCATATCAAACGCACCATCGCCGATAATACCAACTACTTGGCGATTTGGATACTCACGTTTGGCAGCTATTGCAGTAGGTAACGCACAACCCATAGTACCTAACCAGCTAGAAATAATAAATTTATTATTTACTGTTAAGTTTAAATAACGCGTAGACCAAACTGTTGCTGTACCGACATCTATAGAGAAGATGGCATCGTCTGTTCTAACTTTATTTATAGCATCCATTAAACGTTCGGGTCTAATAGGTTTACTGTCATTAGCCATATCTTCAGCCATCCAAGCATCCCATGTGGCTTTTCTTTCTAATGTTTTATTTAAGAAGTCGCGATCCGTAACGTGCTTAGCCATATCAGTTAATTGTAGCAATGCTAGTTTGCTATCGCCAAGAATGCCCACATTAACATCAAAACGGTGTCCAATGTTTTCTGGATTTGTATCAATTTGTATTGCTTTGATATTTTTCTTTGGTAAATAATCTACATAAGGATAATTAGTACCAACCATAATTAATAAATCCGCATCTTGCATCGTTTGGTATGCTGTTTTAGTACCTATTTTACCAAGGTTCCCTATGTTATAAGGGTGTGCATCAGGCAGAACTGTTTTTGCTGGTAATGTTACAATCGTTGGTATCTTAAATGCTTCTATAAATTCACGGACTTCGTCTTTTGCATGCTGTGCACCAGTACCAAGTAATACTACTGGTTTTTTACTTTTATTAATGAGTTTAGCCGCTTTCTTTATAGTATTTGGTTTTGGTGCTACACGAGCTGGTGGCGCAGTATCTACTTTTTGGTTAGTAGTGTCTTTAACTTTGCGCGTCAATAAGTTGTTAGGCAAGATTAAAACAGATACACCTTTTTTCTCGTAAGCTGTACGTATTGCTTCGTTTACAATTCCAAAGATATCTTTATCATTTTCAGTTACTTGATGTTTATATACTGCTACATCATCGACCATTTTATTAACATCTGTTTCTTGGAAAGCTTTTGTTCCTAAAGCAGTACTGTCTGTTTGACCTGCTAAAATCAATTGTGGCACATTATCCATTTTCGCATCGTACATACCATTTAATAAATGAATAACGCCAGGGCCGCCGATACTTAATGCGACACCGATTTTACCAGTTAATTTTGTATAACCCGCAGCAGCTAAACTTGCAACTTCTTCATGACGAACATGGACAAATTCAATATTATCTCTTTCCGTTCTTAAGCTATCAACCACTGCATCAATAGAATCACCAGGAATGCCATATAAGTGATCAATATCCCATGCTTGTAATGCTTTCACTAATGCTTCATTCGCTTTAATTTTTGCCATTATCAAAATAGCTCCTTTCAATATTCAAGTTGATTTCTAATATTTTTAATTAACTTCGCAATCTATTATCACTAAACAGTATTTATTTAGTATAAGAAAAGGATCAGAATAGGTAAGATGATTGAACTTAGAACTGCTGTTAGTATCATTCCAATAGAACTAAATGCACCAGATTCTAAATCTATTTCTAATGCTTGTGCAGTACCAAAAGCATGTGAAGCATTTCCATAAGTCAAACCTTTCGCAATTGAGGTTTTAAATTTACCTAATCTTAATAAATAAGAACCTAAAATACTACCAATCAATCCAGTAGTTACAATAAACATCACTGTAATAGTATCGATACCACCAAGTTGATGTGACACTTCTATGCCTACCGCAGCAGTCATTGACCTTGGTAACATTGTCACGATCACTTCTTTTGAATATCCTAATATTTTTAATACACTATATACGAATATGAAATTTAACATCACTGCTGTCAGCACGCTACTAAAAATAATACTCGCGTTTTGTAGTATTTTATGGCGATTTTGATAAAGTGGAAATGCTAAACAAACAACAGTGCAATTCAATAAATAATGAATCCATTTTCCACCAGTCATATAATCTTGATAATCTTCATTAAATAATAGAAGTACAATAATAATTCCTATAGACGATATTAATGCCGGGTTTAAAAATGGCGTTTTATATTTCACCTGTAATTTTTTGGCACCTATAAACATAGCTAGTGTTAAAACAATCATTAAAAAGCCTTTTAAAAACATCATCTAATTTTGTCCATTCCCGTATCGCGCAGTTTTAACCATTTTCTCAGCTATAAAACCAGAAATTAATGCGACACAACATGTTCCTAAAATAATCATTGAAAAGAATAGTATAAAATTCAAGTTAATATCAGACACGACATCCATAACACCAACTACTGATGGTACAAAGAAAAACACCATCGTCGTAAGGAAAAAGTTAGAGCCTTCACTGACCCATTTTGACGGAATTATTTTAAACTGTAATAAAAGGAAAAATACAAGTAATCCTACAATGCTACCTGCAATTGGTATATGCAATACGCTCTGAATTACATTGCCTATATAAGTGATCCCCATAATTAATAATACTTGCAGTAAAACTTTTGATACCTTCTTTGATATTTGCAATATTCATCATCCTTTATTGCATTATTATTTTAAACTTTATTGATTACATCTCTTAGTATAAGACTCTTAATCATATAATAAAAATATTGATTTTTAATATTACTTATTACTTTTATGAATGGAAGCGATTTATTTAATTATATTTAGCTATACGTATTCCAATTAATATTAATTGGAATTATGGTTATGAGAGATTAAATTTCTATTTGATAGATTATATATTTATTAGATAAAAAAAGAGAGAGACAACGAAAACACAATGTACAAAATTGTTTTCGTCGCCCCATCTGCTATGAACAATGTCTTTTTAAATAAAACTTTCTTAAAAGTAGTGTGGTACTTTACAAATTATTTTTTTATAAACGTTCTTTCATAAATTCAATCCATTTTCTTGTTGCGTGACTAAGATATTTATCTCGCTTCCAAATAACTCCCAATTCCCAACGCATACCTGGATCATCAATTCTAATATTTTTAAAGCTACCGTCTAATAAATTCACAATATTTTCTGGTAATATGCTTACGCCTAAGTGCGCACTTAATAAATTCTCTATAAAATTCCACTGCGAAATTTTAGATATTGTTTTTGGTACATAACCAGCGTTTTTTGCCGCTTCAATAATTTTATCATTTAGATAAAAGTCCTCATTAAATAAGATAAAATCTTCATCCTTTAACATAGCCATATTAATCTGTTCTCTATTCGCTAGTCTATGTTCTTTATTTACTACTAATTTTAAGTCTTCTTGATAAAGTGGTATAGAATGAAAAATATCTTGGTCTACGGGTATCGTTGTAATACCAATATCAATTTCGTCATTGATTAATTGTGTCTCAATCATTTTGCCGCCTTTTTCAACAAGATTGTAGGTGACATTTGGATATTCTTGATGAAACTCTCCTAAGATATGTATAAACTTATTCATGTTCATTACTGCCGATAATCCAATACTTATATGGCCTGTTTCTAATCCTAACAAGCTATTAATTTCTTTTGGTAAATCTTTATATAAAGTTAAAATTTCTTTACATTTTTTGTAAAATACTTTTCCAGCATCAGTTAATACGAGTTGTCTCTTACTACGATCGAAAAAAGTCATATTAAGTTCTTTTTCTAAATCTTTTATTGCTTTGCTAATCGTAGGCTGAGCAATATATAGTGATTTTGAAGCGTTAGTCATTCCTTTTTGATCTACGACTTCGACAAAATATTTCATATGTTTAATATCCATATGTTTACACCTCTACTTGAAACATAATTAATACTGTACAGTATACGTATAATTTCTAATAATTCAATCACATACTTTATATAGTCATTCACAAACTTCCAGTATAAAAATCAGAGCGGAACCCCTATAATGTCCCGCTCCTTCATAAAATTTACAGCTATTGCACTATTGTATTTATGCTTTATGCTAAATTTGTATCATTTGGTGGAGATTGTTCCGGTTGTTCACTCTCTGTTTCATCTAAACCGATAATTTTAAAACCGATATAACCAAATATAATCGAAATGATTGGTACAGTATAATTTAAAATAGCAAACGGCGCATATTCTACCACTGAAACGCCTAAAGTTGATGCAATAAAGACACCACATGTATTCCAAGGTACGAACACAGATGTCAATGTTCCACCATCTTCTAAAGCTCTAGATAGATTTTTCGGATGCAGTTTCTTATCTTTAAACGTATTTATATACATGCGCGATGGCACGATAATTGATATATATTGTTCAGAACAGGTAAAGTTTGTTCCAATACACGATACAATAACAGACGCGATCAATGATCCCGTAGATTTAGCCACTTTTAAAATAACAGCAATTAACGCTGTGAGCATACCAGAATATTCTAGGACACCCCCAAAGGTCATTGCAACAAGTGTCAGTGATATCGTATAGAACATTGATTCCAATCCACCGCGATTGAACAATTCATCTACTAATTTATTGCCTGAATCAATTGTATAACCTGTTTGCAGAGCTGTAAGTGCTTCTGTAATAGAGCCACCTTGTAAAAATATCTGTGCAAAGAACCCTAATATAATACCTACACAAATTGCTGGTATTGCAGGCACTTTTACTACAACGAGTGCAATTACAATAATTGGTATAAGTAATAGCCATGGTGTAATTAAAAAATTATCTTGCATCGTCGCAAGAATGTCTTTTATGTTTTTTGCGTCAAAATTTCTTCCACCAAAGCGTTGTCCTATAAAGAAAAAAGCAATTAATGAAATAACTAATGCTGGAATCGTCGTATAAAACATATGCTTTATATGAGCAAACAAGTCAACACCAGTTAATCCAGAAGCTAAGTTCGTAGTGTCCGATAGAGGGCTCATCTTATCACCAAAGTATGACCCGCAAATCACTGCACCAGCCACCATACCTGGTGATATACCCATACTAATGCCAATACCCATCGATGCGACCCCCACAGTCGCCATCGTCGACCAACTACTGCCTATAGCTAAAGCTACAATGCCACATAAGATAATAACAACTGATAAAAAGTATCTTGGGTCTATCAGTTGTAATCCATAGTAAATCATTGTAGCGACTACACCGCTGCCTATCCACGATCCTATTACCAACCCTACAAGTATAATGATTACGATTGCTGGTAAAGCATGACGAATCCCCTTATACATCATTTCTTCAACTTCGCTAAATTCATAACCGTGTAACATTGTGATTAGTATCGCTACAGCTGTTCCTATTAATAAAGGAATATGTGGTTCCTTTTCTAATACTGCAACTGTAAAAAGCATTGCTGCAATCATCGTCACTAACGTAACGATTGCCGAAACAAAACCTAACGGCTTTTTCACCTTGTGCTTACTACTATTGTCTTTAGTGTTTCTACTAAAAATAATAGCCACCTCCTTTGTTAGTTAAATCATACTCAAGTTGAGAAACACTTTCAATACTTCCTTTATTATTTAAATTTATGTTTAATTTTAATTTTTATATTCACTGAATTACATTAATTATAATTAAAAAATATCTGCTACAGTTTTTCTTTAAGTATTTGTTGAAGAAAATTACAGTTGTATGGCATATATTTCAAACATATTAAAGTTATTTGTAATAATAGTTTATCTTATTGTACTTTTTACTCTAGCTACTTATGATAAATATATAATTTTAAAAATGTCTGGAGTAATGTATGAATATTAAAAAAAACATAGTAAACACATTTATTGCGACTACGATACTTATGACTGGGACAATAACCTTCCAAACAACACATGAAAATCAAAATGCTAATGCAGCAGTTAATTATTATAGTAAAAATCAATGTACATGGTATGTATTTAATAAAAGAGCGAGCGTGGGTAAACCTGTGCCCAATAGTTGGGGCAATGCTAAAAATTGGTATTATAAAGCAAAAAATAGGGGATATCGTGTAGGTAGAGTACCCGCGAAGCGAGCGGTAATGCAATCAACTGTTGGCACATATGGACATGTTGCTTATGTAGAAACTGTTTATAAAAATGGCAGTATTAAAGTATCCGAATATAATTACAATCGTCCTCTAGCTTATGGCACAAGAATATTAAGTAAATCAGCAGCTGCCAAATATAACTATATCTATTAGAAAACTACGTAAGATAATTTTCTAATAGATATAGTTAACTGTGTTCTTCTAAAAAAACGTTGATTTGCATCTTTTTGTTGCAAATCAACGTTTCTTTTTTATTTTATTGAAATTGATAGCTTTGGTATCCTTTAGCAAATCCTTTAACTGTATAAATCCAAGAAGCGCCATCATTTTCAATATCATTTGAACAAATAATCAACTGATCTGTTCCAGGTATAAACGCTGGGTGGGTCGATCTCAACATATGACCCGAATCACGACCAGGAATCAATATTTGGCCTATTGGGTATCCTCTCTTATTAAATACTAGAACTCTTCCTTGACCATACATAGCAACGTATAAATTATCGTCACTATCTATACAACATGAATCTGGACCTTCATGCCCTGTGAAATAATAAGGAATAGAAGCACCAAAGGGAGCAATGGTAATACCATCTTCTAATAACTCTATGCGATGTAATCGATTTGCATTCGTTTCAGTAACCCAAAGTATTTGTTCATCAGTGCTAAGTGCAACACCATTAGCAACTGCAAGATTTTGTATCACAGGAGTGATTGACTTAAAGTCAGGTGAGACATAATACACTCCACCTTTAGGTTTCGTCGAATAACCTCTAAAATCCGTAAAGTAAAATCCACCTTTACTATCAAATACTAAATCGTCTACACAATACTCTGTTTCAATATCTGATATAATTTCCTGAATTTTATTGTCGCTTCCATCAACAGCGTAAATACCACCTGAACTATCAAAATCACCTAAATAACATACAAATAAACGTCCATCTTTATGAATTTTAACGGCTGCTGGATTTTCTTTATGTGATTTTAATAATTGTGTGATTTTTTTGTCAGGTAGGGCTACATGAAAAATAGTCCCCCCAAAGACTTCGCAAAGTACTAAGTCTCCATTTCTATCGAAGCAAAGCCCTTCAAGTTGTAATCCCCTATCAGAAATCTTTAGCCATGGTTCAGCCGTAATGGTTTGTATACCTTGTTCATGAGCAAGAATAGGCACCTCACTTTTAGCATTTCCCGTATATGATAATCCAGGTAATTTTTTATTTTCCATTAATCAGTTCCCCTTTCTTCACTTTCTTTATATTTTAATTATATGAGAATCATTTTAAAAATCATTATCAAATTTATTTATATAAAAACCCCTAAATGAATTAATGAATTTATTTAGGGGTTTTTATATTATTGTTTTTGTAATCTTAATTCTTCTAAGAGTTGTTGTGCAACTGCTGTATTGGCACGATCTTGTGTTTTCAAACGTTCTGCTACTTGGGTAATTTCTTCACCTTGAGCTCCTACAACAATTGCTAATGATTTATATTGTAAACTCATATGACCTTGTTGAATACCTTCAGAAACCAAGGCACGACATGCAGCAAAATTTTGAGCTAATCCTACAGCAGCAACAACGTGACCCAATTCTTGAGCAGAATCAACATTCATTAATTCTAATGATGCTTTTGCAATTGGTAAAACTTTTGTACCTCCGCCTACAGTAGCCAATGTCATAGGCACCTCAATTGTCCCTACAAGCACTTGTTTTTCTTCATTATAATGCCACGTAGCTAGACCACGATATTGACCATCTTTGCTTGCATATGCATGCGCTGTCGCTTCAGCGCCACGAGTATCATTACCTGTTGCCAATACTACAGCATGGATACCATTCATCACACCTTTGTTATGTGTTGCCGCACGGTGTATATCAACTTGAGCTAATACAGATGCGCGTTCCATTCTTTTGGCAACATCTTGACCATCACGACCACCTTTTGATAATGCATCAACTGTAATCTCTCCTTGTACTTTAACGACAGAAGCAGTGGCATGATTAGATAAAATACTCATCAATATATCAACATGCTCTATTTCATTTTTTAAATAGGCTGTTATACCTTCTAAGATGGTATTTAACATATTTGCACCCATTGCATCTTTAGTATCTACGTAAACTTTTAATGACAATAAGCCCTCATTAGGGAATGTATCTATTTCAATTTTACGAAAACCACCGCCACGCTCAATTATTGAAGGATACACTTCATCCGCAATACGTTTCATTTGCGGTTCAAGTTGTTGTAGACGTTGCTCTAAAACTGCTGTATCAGTTACACCGTCAAACACAATTTGACCAATCATTAAACGTTCACTAGAAATAACTTTAAAGCCTCCAGTTTGATTTACAAGCTTTGCTCCGTAACTAGCTGCAGCAACTACTGAAGGTTCTTCTACCATCATTGGTACAACATATGATTTATTGTCTACGTTTATTTCAGGTAATAAACCTACAGGTAATGTCCCTTGTCCAATGACATTTTCAATAAGACTATTCGCAACCTCTTCCGAAATTAAAGGATTATTGAGTAACACATTTTTATTTTCTTCTGATAACCAGCCTTTAATTACTAACTCCTCTAACTTTTCTGTTCTAGACAAATGACGAAATGTCTTATCTAATGATTCCATTAGTTATTCTCCTTTTCAATTTGGATTGCAATTCCTAAACCGCCGCCGATACAGGCAGTTGCTATGCCTGATTGTTTCTCTTCTTGAGCTAAAATATTAACTAAAGTTGTAACCAAGCGTGTGCCACTTGCACCAATTGGGTGACCTAACGCAATCGCACCGCCATATAGATTCAACTTATCTTCAGATATACCTAAATTATCTCTCACAGGAATACTTTGTGACGCAAATGCTTCTGTCATTTCTATTACATCAAAGTCATCGATGACTTTATCTGTCTTATCTAATAATTTCGTCACTGCATGATATGGTGCATAACCCATATATTCAGGATCACAACCAATTTCGGCATGTTCTCCTACTATAGCTAAAATTTCATAACCTTCTTGTTTCGCATATTCAGCGTCCATTAAAATGATTGTAGACGCACCGTCATTAATACTAGACGCATTCCCACCTGTTACGGTGCCATCTTCTTTAAATATTGTTTTTAATGTACTTAATTTTTCTACACTACTATTTCCACGAATACCTTCATCCGTAGTCATCATTTCTCCATTTACATCTTCTAATGGAATGATTTCATTATTAAATTTCCCTACTTCTGTCGCTTGTTGTGCTTTTTGTTGTGATTCGTTAGCAAAATAATCCTGTGCTTCACGTGATACATTGTACTTTTCCGCAATTTTTTCAGCTGTAATCCCCATAGGTACGTTTAAAAATGCGTCAGTAAGACCATCATGCATAAAGCTATCTACAGGTGCTTCATCATCATTAAACACTAACTTAGGTGCGTTTGTCATGCTTTCTACACCACCTACAGCTACTACTTTAGCTTCACCTAATTGGATTAATTGCTTTCCTAAAATAATAGACTTTAAGCCAGAGCCACACACTTCATTTATAGTCATAGCTGGCGTTGTATTTGGAACACCAGCATGGATTGCTATTTGGCGAGCAGGATTTTGACCACTACCACTTTGTAATACATTACCATAGATAACTTGTTCTACTCTCTGTGGAGCTATGTTAATCGCCTTCATCGCAGCTTCTAATGTCTTTGTTCCCAGTTCAACTGCTGAATATTTACTCAACTTTCCTCTGAATCTTCCTATTGGTGTTCGTTTTGCACTTACGATTGCTACTTTATTCATTATTAGTCTCCTTTATAGCTCTTTTCAAATAATTGTATTTTATGCGTATGATTTGGTATGATACAGTTGCTTATTTATATATAGAAAGGTGTCGATACGCTTTATGACAGTCGGTATTGATCAAATTAATTTTTATGTTCCAAGATTTTATGTAGATATGGCTAAACTTGCCGAATCACGTCAAGTGGACCCAAACAAGTTCTTATTAGGCATCGGCCAAACTGAGATGTCAGTAAGTCCTATGAGTCAAGATATCGTTTCGATGGGTGCTAATGCTGCAAAAGCCATCGTGACAGAAGAAGATAAAAAACAAATCAGTATGGTTATTGTTGCAACTGAATCTGCAATAGATTCAGCAAAAGCTTCAGCAGTGCAAATACATAATTTGTTAGGTATTCAACCATTTGCACGTTGTATTGAAATGAAAGAAGCTTGTTATGCTGCAACACCAGCTATACAATTAGCTAAAGATTATTTAGCGCAACGCCCAGATGAAAAAGTACTTGTCATTGCAAGTGATACTGCGCGTTATGGTTTAAATTCTGGTGGCGAACCTACACAAGGTGCTGGTGCAGTTGCTATGATGATATCACAAAACCCACGTATTCTTGAACTAAATGATGACGCGGTTGCTTTCACTGAAGACGTATATGATTTTTGGCGTCCAAGCGGACAACCTTATCCACTTGTAGATGGTGCATTATCAAAAGATGCATATATTCATTCATTCCAAGAAAGTTGGCAAGAATATGCACGTCGTTACAATAAATCACTAGCTGATTTCAGTTCTTTATGCTTCCATGTACCATTTACTAAAATGGGCAAAAAAGCACTTGATTCAATTTTAACAGATGACATAGATGAAGAAACTAAATCGCGCCTAACTTCTGGTTATGATGCAGCTACTTATTATAATCGTTATGTAGGTAACATCTATACAGGTTCTCTATACTTGAGTTTAATCTCATTATTAGAAACGCATGATTTAGCTGCTAATGACACAATTGGTTTATTCAGTTATGGTTCTGGATCTGTTGGTGAATTCTTTAGTGGTAAAGTTGTTGAAGGTTACCAAGATGCACTTGATATTCAAGGACATAAAGATTTACTAAACAACCGGACAGAAATTTCAGTTGAAACATATGAAACTTTCTTCAACCGTTTTGATAATTTAGAATTTGATCACGAAACTGAATTAGAAAATGAAGAAAATGCAATTTTCTATCTTGAAAGCATTAACGATCATATCCGTAATTATAATACCTTAAATTAAGTTTTAAATCACTTATTCTTATCTCTTTATAAATTAATGTGAGGCTGGGGCAAAATTTTATTTGTCCCAGCCTTAACCATTCGTTATATCTGTATAAAGTGAATATATAGATAATCATAAAGTCGAATTCAACTTTTACCAAAGTAAGGCACATTATTTTGCTCTTGAACTAATATTATTCAAAGTATTGGAAGTGTATTTACTTTTACATTTACAGGCGGAATAATAATGGCGTCGCCTATCTCTCAGGCGTCAATTTGATGTAGAGAGAATGTGTATAAAGTGATGTGTATTTCGTTCACTTATCCCCCTTTTCTATGAAAGAGCGGCGAAAAATTAATTATTAGTTCTATCCATAATGTCATTTGCGTATAGTATTGCTATCACTACTTCCCTTGTTTTCTCCTTGATATATCAATACTAAAAAAGGTGCTGAATCATAGGAATGCTTTAAAACACACCCATGATTTAAACACCTCATTCTTATAATGGTTTATTTCTTGTCATTTGCTTCTACTTGTTTTTTATAAATTTCATACTGCTTTTCGTTTGGTTGTAACGATAAATCTAATTGTTTTCTTTCTTCATTACCATCTTTATATAATGAAATCATCATTAATATCACAACAACACTAAACGGTAACGCCGAGATAATCGCTGCTGATTGCAAAGCGTCTAATCCCGTATCTCCACCAGCAAGTAGTAATACATAAGCAATAGCAGCCAACGCTAATCCCCAAATGATTTTGATAAAACCTGAAGGATTTAATGTGCCATAAGCTGTTTGCATTCCTAATACAAATGTTGCTGAATCCGCTGAAGTAATAAAGAATGAAGCAATCAATGCTAACGCAATAATTGATAAGATGAAGCCAAATGGTAGTTCATTAAATATACCAAATAATTGCGTCTCAGGAGGTAATTTGAAAATCTCACCATGTGTTTGTCCTACATCAATTCCTGTAGCACCAAAAGCACTAAACCATATGATACTAATTACTACTGGCACACCTAACACTGCTATAACAAATTCACGTATACTACGCCCTTTTGAAATTCTAGCTATAAAAATACCTACAAATGGACTCCAGCTCATCCACCATCCCCAGTAGTAGATTGTCCAACTTTGAAGCCATTCAGCCTTTTGTTCATTTAGCGGGGCTACATCTAGACTATTAAAGATCAATGTATTTAAATAATCTCCTGTGCCACTTGTCATCATATTAACGATTAACAACGTAGGACCCACTATAAAAATAACCACTAATAATAAGCCAGCTAAAAACATATTTAAATTACTTAAATATTGAATCCCTTTACTCAAACCACTCCAGGCACTATATAAAAATAAGACGGTAACCACTGCAATAATGATACCTTGAATAAGCGCATTGTTAGGGATACCAAATAAGTAATTTAAACCTCCATTAATTTGAATTGCACCAACACCAAGTGACACTGCCACCCCAATAATTGTTGCAAATACACTTAATACATCCACTATGGCACCAATCGGACCATCAACCTTATCGCCTAATACAGGTCGTAATGTTCTAGAAATCAATCCATTTTCACCTTTACGGAATTGCGAATATGCTAATCCTAATGCCACTACACCATATACAGCCCATGGATGAAATCCATAATCAAGAAATGATGATCTAAATGCTTCTGACATTGCCGCTTTTGTTTCTGGATCGGCAGTAGGTGGTGCTAGATAATGCGATATAGGTTCAGAAGCCCCATAGAATACGAGACCAATTCCCATACCTGCACTAAATAGCATTGCCAACCACGATACCGTATGAAACTCCGGTTTATCAGACGGTTTTCCTAGTTTTAACTTTCCAATCGGACTGAATACTAAAAATACACAAAAGCCTAAAACAACTGTGTAAAGTAGCATGTAATACCAGCCAAATGTTTTTGTTACCCACGTCGATATGTATCCTGTTATTTCTCCAAATTGGATTGGAAAAATTGCACCAATAAGTACTAACAAACCCACAATTGTTGCTGAAAAAACAAATACACTTGAAAATCGCTTTTCATCGTCACCCAAAATTTGCACCACCTAAATAAATTATTATTATGTTGTACAGAATAACACACTGAAGATAGTAATCAACTTTCCATAAAATCCAGTATATTTATTTATACATATTTTATTTTTTGAAAATGCAAAAAACAGTACCAAACTCACGGTTTGGTACTGTTTTTAGGCTTATAAAACTGAGTCATATCTAATTGTTCTAATTTTAATAATTCAATTTTAGTGTCAATGCCACCACCATAACCTGTTAAACTTCCATCTTTTCCAACAACTCTATGACATGGAATGATAATAGAGATTGGATTACTTCCAACTGCCCCGCCTACAGCTTGAGAAGACATTTTCTCTTTACCTCTTTCTAACGCCACTTTTCGGGCAATATCACTGTAAGTTACCGTTTCTCCATGTGGTATTTCTAACAATATTTTCCAAACTGTCTCTCTAAAAGGAGTCCCTATAGCCTTCAAAGGAAAATCTATTTTAGGTTTATTTCCTGAGAAATAGCTATCTAACCAACGTGTAGCTTGTTCAAATACTGGTTGATTTTGTTTTACTAATTTATCATCATAATGTGATTCAATGTCTTGATGGTTTGGTAACCACAAACCTGTAATACTTTCTCCGTCAGAGGTTAAGGTGATTTGGCCAATCGGTGATTGATAAGTTGTTTTATAATACATAATATTCCTCTTCCCACCCTTTTAATTTTCTATAATCATAAAACTTTATTTGTTTTATGTAAATACTTAAGGGTATGTACAACTCATATAGAATTTAACTCTAGGAGGTTCTAAGTGAGACACTTCAAACACCACAACAAAAGTATAGAACTTAATTTTCATAAAAATCCAAAATCTGAGCGTATTACATTAATTTATAAAGCGCTCTACCAATTAAATGATATTATCTTAGGTTTGGTATTCCTATGTGGTAGCTTTTTATTTTTCAACAGTTCAACTGTAACAACTGGTACTGTATTATTCGTTATAGGCAGTATTCAAATGACTATAAGACCTTTGATTGCATTTACTCACGATTTACATTTAGCTTTTAAGCATAAATTATAAATTAAGGTAAAGAGGAGTAGAGAAAATAAGTCTTTGACTATCTATTTCTCTTTTCCTAATGATTAACATCTTAACTTGAAGCTATTTACATGTTAATCATTGAATTCATAATATGTGCGTTATATATACCTATCATCCATACCATATACGCATTGATTAAATAATTAGCTTGTTTTCAATCTAGTTTTAATCTTCCTAGTTGGAATAACCAGCGCACTCGCTAACACACCACAAACAACTAAACATGTCCCTACGATAAAACCTATGCTTGCTGCTGCTTCAATGCTACGGCCACTTTGTATTACAGCTGTATAAATAGAGGTCATAATTGCGATGCCAAATGCGCCACCTAGTGTAGATCCCATTTTAAAAATACCTGATGCTACTCCTACTTTTTCAGCTGGTGTAGTTGATACCGCCGTACTTAGAGCTGGCGTTGCAAACAAGCCGGTTCCTCCTCCAAAACATACCGCTCCTATTAATGCTACAATTATATATAGAGATTTATCAAAGAAAGTAAAACTAAAAAGTAATATGCCTAAAGCTGTAAAAATCGGACCGATAACCATTGCACGTTTTGCTCCAAAACGTTTAATACTTTTTTCACCTAATCGAACAACAAGTAATAATGTAATTAAATAAGGTAAAGTGAGCATACCAGCCTGGAATGCACTCAGTTTCAATCCACCTTGTGCATACATGTTAAACAAAGCGATAACACCTACACCTGTATTCAATAAAAAGTTTGCTAACACTGCGCCAATATATGATCTATTTTTAAATAATTCTAAATCAATAAAAGGTGTTTGTTTGGACTTTTCAAATTTATAAAATATAAAAATACACACGAAAAATAGTAAACTTAAGACTAATGTAGGGGTACTTAACCACCCAATTTTATAACCTTGTGTAATCACAAAACTAATACTTGCAATCATAATCACAAATATAATAAGACCTATATAATCAAACTGATTAGACGTTGATTTAACTAATTTACTTTCAGGTAAATTATTCAACAAGAATAACGCCAAAAGAGATAAAATAATAGATAATACAAAAATCGATTGCCACGATATAAATGTTGCCATTGCACCTGCGAAAAAAGAAGATAAACCAGTACCACCAAATGCGCCAATTGACCAATAACTTAACGCTTTTTGTCTTTCCTCACCTTCAAAAAAGTCATTTACTATTGAAATTGTGGCCGGCATTATAATAGCTGCTGATAGTCCTTGTACTACTCTCCCCGTGAGTAATAAACCAACATTTCCAGAAACGATTAACATAAGCGAACCTATAATACTAAGTATCAATGCAATTCTAGTCATCTTCACCTTACCAAGTTTATCTGAAAAATTACCCGCTACAACCATAAAAACGCCAGTAACAAATGAAGTTAAGCTAATTGAAATATTAACTATATCTGGACTAGTACTAAATGATGATTGTATCTTTGGCCCTATATTTAAAAAAGACTGCGCAAAAAGCCAATAAGTTAATATAGATAATACAATGCCAGTCAATAACTTACTTCCCGAAAAATTTTTAGTGTTTTCTGTCATAAAAGCATCCCCTATATTTAAATATAAATTCAATCAATATTTATAAAAATTCAAAACATCAATCAACGCTACATCTAAAGCGTTATATTCCACTATTAGATGCATGATTCTCCATTTTATAAATACTTACACTATAAATGTTATCACTTTTCTAACATAAAAGTGCTGAATTTAGATTAATTTAAAGAATTTTCTGATAATATAGGCGAAAAACTTTTTCATTTAGTCAAAATAGTTTCTTAATTGCATGTTTGAAATATTTTTTAAAGTAATATTTACGATGTATTCCTTTTCTATTAGTTACAAAGTAAAACATTGATTGTTCAGATATTAAGAGTTCGTTTAAAATATCGACGCCTTGTTCTGTTTGTGAAACCATACTTTGAGTTAAAAGTTTATTTTGCTTTCCTTCTAACTCTCCTACATACCAGTACACATGGCGTGGCTGTTTAAGTATTTCATGCTCTCTCATATATTTTAAAAACCCAGGATACCACATTGATGGAGATATTAATATATAGCTACCAAAAACATTCTTCTCCGTTAAAAGTCCATACAATGATACTAGTCCACCCAACGACGCACCTGCGATAGCTATATCTTTATGTTCCTTGGAAATACTGAAACATTTTTTCAAATACGGTAATAATTCATTAGCTATCCACTCTAAATAATCGTCTGCCTTACCACCATATTCAATTCCATTTACGTTTGTGTGCCAAGGTGTGTAGTCTTGCTTTCTGTCTTTAGGAACAACCCCTGCAAACACTACGTCTACCTTTACATCTTTAAATAAATAATCGCCATCTTGTACTATAACTAGTGGATAAGACTTCCGTTCAGTCTTAAAATAGTTTTTTGGTAGTTTTATTCTTATCTCATGATCTTGAAAATAAATACTTAATATGCTTAAATTCATTTCATATCACCTCACTTCAAGCATTAAAACCGAGAACAATCTATCTTAATTTATAAAAAGTTATACAATTCAATTTCATTATCTTTTGCGTATTCTAAAGCAAGTAGTTCTAATATATTAATCATTGCTGGATTCTCTTTCACTTTAATATATTGGAATTTTAAATTATAAGTTTCTGCCTTAATATTTTGTTGTTCCATTTCATCTAAGTTTTGTTGCGCACTAAACACTCTTCTAAATTTTGCTGTACCTGCGTCAGATTTGGAATTAAATTGACCTAATTTATCATTCAGATCTTTTTGTGTTAATTTGTACCCCGTCATAAATCCACCAGCTTGTCCCACAAATATAGGTTTTTTGTTATTAAATATGACAAAGACACCCTTTTCATTTTCAACTTCATTTCTACTTTCTTTATCAAATGTTGAGGCTTTTGATTTATCATACTTAAAAAGTTTTTTTAATGGTTTTTTATAACTATCTAGTAGTTCATTTATTTTTTTATCGCCATTCATCATAATCATCCTTCATCTTTTTATTGTCATTCTATATATACACTCAATAGTTAACTCATAAACTTTTATGACAATATTAAAGTTTATGAGTTAAATAATAGTTTAATAATCATTTTTACAACATAATTTAAGACACCTTGATGCTATAAAGTGAATAGTCATCAAGGTGTCTTAAATATTGGTTTATTTTAAATAGTTTAATACAGTAATACCTACCGCTTCCGCAGAAACTCGCATTGCTTTTTCACTAATTGTGAATTTAGGATGATGATGAGGATGAATATCCCCATTTTCTGGAGCTGCACCTGCATATATAAATGTACTTGGTACCAATTTAGCATAATATGCAAAATCTTCAGATGGTGGTTGTGGTTCACATCTTTCTACTTTTTTAATTGCATCTGTTTCTGCATTTTCAATAGAATCCACTACAAAACGTGTGAATGCCTGATCATTGTATAACGCAGGGTAATCGTCATGATATTCTAACTCACAAGCCACACCAAACATTGATTCTAAACCTTCTGACAAGCGTGTAACTTCATTTTTAATGGTACGTTTTGTATCGTCTGTTAATGCTCGAACATCTCCCTCAATAACGATGCTATCTTTGATGACATTAAATTGACCTTTACCATCAAATGAACCAATCGTTACGACGCCCGTTTCAAACGGATTCAATCTTCTTGATACAATCGTTTGGGCAGCATTAACAAAATACGCACCAGCAACTATAGCATCGTTTGCTGTATGTGGTGATGAGCCATGACCACCTTGTCCTTTTACTGTAAGTTTAAAAAAGTCTCTCCCAGTTTGCACGTTACCTTCACGATAAAAAACCGTTCCAGTAGGCATATGGCTCATAACATGAACACCTAACACATGGTCCACGCCATCTAACACGCCATCTTTAATCATTGCTTGTGCGCCTCCTGGTGGCACTTCTTCTGCAGGTTGGTGAATAACTACTACTTTGCCTTTAAATTGTTCTTTTAATTCTATTAATGTTTCAGCAAGTATTAACATGTATGCTGTATGAGCATCGTGACCACATGCATGCATCACACCTTTATTTTTTGAAGCAAATGATAAACCTGTATCTTCTTCAATTGGTAACGCATCAAAATCTGCACGAATAGCAATTGTTTTGCCAGGTTTCCCACTATCAATTGTCACTTTTAATCCGTTAGGCCCTATGTTAGTTTCTACATCACAATCTTTATTTCTATAAAACTCTTCAATATATTTTGGAGTTTGCTCTTCATGAAACGATAGTTCAGGATATTGATGTAGAAATCGACGAATTTCAATCATTCGTTCTTCTTTATCTTTCAATAACTCTATTAATTCTTTCACCATAATAGTTCCCCCTATAACGTGATAATTACATTATACACCTTTTGTTTTCAAAATATTTGTCAGCCCTATTGGGATTTTATTTTCTAATTTGTTTTGTTGTAGGCACCATAATTATAATAATGAATAAGGATAACAATGCCATAACAATGTTTAACCATAAGCCCGCTAATGCACCAATTTGTACATTAGTTAAATTTGCTACAATCCCATATAATGCCCCAGATAAAGCAATACCGAACGCACCGCCTAATGATGAAGCCATTTTGTAAATACCTGAGGCTACACCAACTTTATCTTCTGGTGAATTAGAAATAGCCATATCTGTCGAAGGTGTAGCATAAAATCCTAAGCCTAAGCCATAAAGTAAATAACCTAAAATACAGACAACTACATAAATCATACTGGGTAAAAAAGTAAGCGAAATTAAAATGATACCAACCATATTAAAAGAAGTTCCTAAAACCATTGGTTTCTTCGCACCAACTTTTTGTAGTACTTTTTCTCCAACACGAATCATTAATAATACGGTTGCTAAATATGTTATTGATAGTAATCCTGTTTGAAATGCATTAAATCCTAATCCTTGCTGTACAAATGTATTAGCAACTAGTAAAGCACCTGCCACACCATTCAATAAGAAATTAGATAATGTTGCGCCTGTATACGCCTTATTGTTAAATAGTTTAAAATCAATTAATGGATTATCTATTTTAACTTCAACTTTTAAGAAAATAATTGTCGAAATTATAAAAATGATTACAAGTCCTAAAATAATTGGTGAGAGTAATCCCAACGCACCACTTTGTGTAATAACAATATTGATACTTAACATTATAATTACAAATAAAATCAAACCAACATAATCAAAGCGTTTATTATTAGTTATTGGTGATTTCGTTTCAGGGGTTCCTTTGATTAAATACATTGATAATAAGGCAATAAGTATAGATAAAATAAAAATCCAACGCCAGCCAATAAATGTTGAGACCATCCCGCCGAACAGTGATGCTAAACCTGAACCTCCCCACGATCCTATTGACCAATAGCTCAATGCACGTTGTCTATCTTTACCATCAAAATATGCTTTCATAATTGCTAATGTTGAGGGCATAATAGCTGCTGCTGACAATCCCTGAATAACCCTGCCAATAATTAATAATATTGGTAAGTTACTAATGATAATTAATAATGATCCTATAATGCTTAACCATAAACCGATATAAGTTATCTTTACGCGGCCCACCTTATCAGCTAGACTTCCAGCGCCAACAACAAACATACCAGAGAACAGTGCCGTAATACTCACTGCGATACTGATTGTTCCGATATTACTGTGAAACGATTGTTGCAACGTAGGTACAACATTTAATAAAGATTGTGCAAATAACCAAAAAGTCACAACGCCTAGCACAATGCCTAAAATCAATTTATTGTCACCTTTATATGTTTGCGCATTTCCCTTTTGAGTCATTTTATGTTCCTCCTATTTTTAAATTTACAAATGACAAACAGGGAAGATAAGCTCAATTGTGAGATGTTTACAAAACATCTTCCATCAATGATACTTGCTATCCTCTCTCAAAAAAGATTGTAGCGCGCTTATTTCCTTCTTAATATAGATTATTTGCTATTTTTATATTCTTTTTATAATAACTTTGTGTACCTTTTTAGTAATGACAAAAAAAGAACTCCATTTTTTGTCATTACTACCAAACTTTACAATAACTACAGTATTCGTAACCATTATTCACTCAAAAAACTAACCTAGGGCATTTGAAGTTCAATACCCCTAGGTTAGCTCCTAAGTTTCTTCATTATAATATTTTCTAAATTCAATAATATGTAGTGCATTAGTCAGTAATTTTAAATGATATGTAATTGTATTTGTGACTTTGATTTCACTAATATTTAATTTTGGATAATTAACTCGATTTACGTAATCAATCGTTTCTTTATCCATACCATAACGTGTATTATATTGTTGCCATACTTTATATAACGCACCATGATTCTTATCTAAAGTGTAATGTTTAATTTTATACGTACCAGGTAAAGCATTTGTAATATTAAATTGATATTCATTATAGTTTACATCATTCGATGAATCATTCATCGTGAAATATGGATTATAATGTTCTGCATTCCATAAAACCAACTGAAAATGATTAAACGCACCTATAACCATACAATTTTCATTTTTATATAAAATTTGCTCAGAGAGTCTTGAAAACATTGTACTTGTAAAAAAGGCGGGTCTCTTACCTCCAAATTGATGATATAACTCGATACCATTCAACTGAGCAATAGTTTCTTTCTGACAGTATTGTTGATGTATCTCAAAATTTAACCAATACCCGATCGAACGAATGTCTTCATTCATTTCCACTAGTTGTTCAAAAATAATACCTGCGCGAAAATACGCGCCATTTGTATAATTTGTATTCCCTGTTAATGTATTCCACTTTAACAAAGTAAATGGTATACAATAATCTTTCAAACCTAACCAATGCTTAATTTGCTTCAATTTTAATTTAATATGTTTTTTAGTTTGGTTATATTGATTATCGTCGATTGATTTAAAATTAATCATATCATTTTGATTTGCACTAAAACTAATACTATCAATATTATTTCGATGACTATTTAAAATATACTTAACTGCAGTTGCTTGTTTTTCTGAATCAATGCTCGTATTCATTACTATTTTTATATGAGGAAAATAATTTTTAAATAATTTCAAAAGAGACTTAAATAACTGTTCATCATTAGTACTAATATAAACTATTAAATCAAGTGATTTTCTCTCCATTAATGTGTTATACATGTGTTCTAATAAATAAGTCATTTCTTGATAATATACTTTAAAGTTTACTCTTGTCTTAGGCGGATCTATTTCTATTCCTAAACCTATTTGATGTTCAATTAGAAAATCCAAGCATTCATCTAATTTCATATATGGGTGAATATTGGGAATTTCTTCATCACTTTCAATCCATTCATGTTCTACAAATTCCTCTTTGATTGGGTCTTTGATTAGCACATGATTTACGCCAATATTATTTTTAACTTCAAGCAATTGTCTTCTAAATCTTTTGATGAGTAATACTTCTAAGTTCCCTATTTGTATGACATGATCATACGGTAACAGCCTTTGTTTTGTTTCTTTGAGTCTAATGTCTATTCTTTTTTGAGCCTCAGGTGACTGTAGTAACATCTCATCTGTTTGGTAAATATATAATGATAAATAATATAAGTATCTTTGATAAATAACTTCTTTTTGCTCTTTGTTGATGGTTTCCACTAATTCTATATTTTTATATTTTTCTCTAAATTGAGAAGGCGTTAATTTCATATGTGCTTTAAAATGTTTTAATAAAGTGTTCGAATTACTGAACCCATGTTTCACAGCAATTTGTGTAATTGAGTTATCCGTCATAACTAAATCTTTCTTACAATGTTTCAGCCTTATATATATGATATATTGACTAAATCCCATACCAACTTGTCGTGTGAATACTTTAGATAAATAAGTAGTACTGAGATGTACCATATTGGCTACTTCATTGAGCGAAATACTATTACTATAATTATTTTCTATATAATTGCATACAAATGCCACACGATTATCCTCTACACTTTTCCTATAAAAATCATTACGTTTTGTAGGTAAAAACCGTGCAATAATAAACATTAATTCTATCAATTGTTGTTCTATATATAAGCGGTAAAACTCACCTTTTCTGATATAAACAATCCCGATTTTAGCTACAATATTTACAATTTGTTTATATATTGCATTTTGTATATGTGCTTTATCCAATATATAAATTTTATCCGTAAAGTCAGTTAAGTACTGTTTTAAATAATTTTCTGTTAAATGAAGCACGATACATAACGTCTCTTCGTCTTTCTTATATCTATAAGGTTCGTGATGGTTAATAATGAAAACATCACCTTTATTGAATTCATGAGATTCGTTAAAATTCCAAATTGACATATCGTTATTTAATATCAAACCAATTCTTAATCCTTGGTTAATTTGGGTACTATTATTAGTTACTTTCATCAAATCAATACTATAAAAAGTTTCCATAATTCACCTCTTTATAGTTTACTATTTTAAAGAAATATTCCCAATAATCTATAAAATCTAGAATTTGTTCTTTTTTTGACAAAAAGATAGTAGAACAAAAGCCTAATTAGTTCAAAACAATTTCATTGTTCCATCCTATCGAATGTAACTAGGCGTGAACTATGTTTGATAGCATCGCCTTTCAACCCCAATAACACGTATAAACCTCCCCTCTTTAAAATTATAAAAAATAGCCATGAATAAATCTATTGTCATAGATTTTCATGGCTAATCTTAGTATGTGCTCTTTAACAAGTATTTACTTTTTATCTGATTTATCTATATCATCTTTTAACCCATGTCCTTCTATATCGACACTTGGCAAGATTCTGTTTAACCATGCAGGCATATACCATGATGCTTTACCGAATAATTTAGTTAATGCTGGTACTAATATTAAACGTACGATAACTGCATCAAAGAGTACACCAAATGCGAGTGCTAATCCCATCGATTTAATCATCACATCATCTTGGAAGACAAAGGCAATAAAGACACTAAACATGATTAATGCAGCTGCAACAATCACTGGACCACTTTCTTTAATACCTACTTTTATAGCATGTTCATTATCATGTGTTACTGTATATTCTTCATGAATACGTGACATTAAGAATACTTCATAATCCATTGCTAAACCAAATAACAGTCCTATAGTTATAACAGGTAAGAATGCAAGCAATGGCCCAGTAGTATCGACACCAAACAATCCAGACATTACACCTTCTTGCATAACTACTGTTGTAAATCCAAGTGCTGCCATTAAGGATAATACAAAACCAAGTACTGCTTTTAAAGGTATAATAATCGAGCGGAATACGACCATTAATAATATAAAGGCTAGTGCAACAATTACGCCAGCAAACAATGGAATTGCCTCATTTAATTTTTGGGACATATCTATATTAATAACACTTTGGCCTGAAACTTCTGTCTTGAAGTCATATTCATCTTTAGCTTTATCATTGTAATCTCTTAAATCATGAACCAATGTATTTGTTGATTCTGCGTTTGGTCCTTTTTCAGGTATAACTGCGATCATCGCAAAGTCTTTACTCTCGCTTAGTTGTGGAGCTGTAACTACATCAACGTTATCCATATCGTTAATATCTTGACGCATAGCTTTCAAATCATTCTGTAAAGCTTGAGGATTATCTTTTTGATTTTTAACATTTACTAACATTGCGATTTGACCATTAAATCCTTCGCCAAATTTATCCGAGATAATATCATATGCTTTTTTCTGCGTGGAATCTGCAGTCTTCATACCATCATCCGGGATACCTAAACGCATGTCTTTAACTGGTATAGCAACTAATATTAAAATAATTAAGCCAACCAATATAGCTAATAATGGTTTTCCTACAACAAATTTTGACCACCCAGTATCGTTATCATTTTTAAATTCTGATTTCGTTCTTTTAGGTTTAATTTGTTTATGGAATATACTAATTAGTGCTGGTAATAGAGTAAGTGCACTTACCACTGCTACAAATACACTGATTGCTGAAGCAAATCCCATAACAGCTAGGAAATCTATTCCAACAAGAGATAGACCACATACTGCAATAATTACAGTGACACCAGCGAATATCACTGCACTACCTGCAGTACCTACTGCTAGCCCAATTGCTTTAATATGGTTAGTTTCTGTCTTCATTATTTGTCTGTATCTAAATAATATAAATAATGCATAATCTATTCCAACTGCTAAACCAATCATAACTGCTAAAGTCAAAGTAACATTAGGAATATCGAATGCATATGTAAGTAACGAAATCACACCTACACCTGTACCTAATCCAAGTAATGCACTGATGATTGGTAAACCTGCAGCAATAACTGAACCAAATGTGATTAATAGTACGACAAAGGCTACAATGACACCTATTATCTCAGAAGCGCCACCAATTTCTGTAGACTCCATACCTGTACCCATTAATTCAACCTGTACATTATGATCTTCTTTAATTTCATCTACTTTTTCTTTGATATTATCTTTAGAGCTTGATTTTAGCGATGTTGTCTTAACATCATAATTCACATCTGCAAACGCAGTTGTTTTATCTTTACTAATCTGTTTACTATCATATGGATCTGAAACATTTTTGACATCTTTATCGTCATCTTTTATATCTTTCAAAGCCTTTTTGATGTCTTTAGTCACATCAGGCTTAACGATACCTTCTTTTGCATCGCTTTTTAATACAACTCTTATTTGAGCTTTTTCACTATCTTGACCAAATTCATCTTCAATTTTCTTGTTAGTATCGAGTGATTGTAAGCCATTCATAGTAATGTCATTATCGAACTTCGGCGCACTTATTGTAAGGGGAATAATAATAGCCGCAAGCAAAACTATCCAAGCAACAACACTCCACCATTTATGCTTAGCCACAAACGATCCTACTCTATATAAAAACTTTGCCAAACTATTGCCTCCTAAATTAATCAACGTTATAGTTTAAATATATACTGTAGATTATTTCTATCCACATATTAAATGCTTTACCCTTTTATTAAAAGAATTAATTATTAGAATTTGTATATTTAAACTACAAATAAGGAGAAATGTATATTGAACACAAAAGATTTACGTGTTATTAAAACTAAACGTGCCCTCTCTCAAAGTTTCTATGAATTGCTTGAAAAACAAACTTTCTCAACTATTACAGTGAATCAAATATGCGAAAAAGCATTAGTACATCGTACAACATTTTATAAACATTTTTATGATAAATACGACCTTTTGATTTATTTAATTAAGTTCGTGACAAAAGATTACTTTTCAATCGATTTAAAAGAACGTATCAATGCGCCCTTTTCAGTAATAGATAGAACTAGTGATGTGATTGAATTGCAACGTATCAAGGATAAACAAGAACATGACAAAGAGTTTGAACGTACGATATCAAATCATTTCATCAGCGTTTTACAGAATGATATTAAAGAAAATGAGCACCGTATCTCAGTAGATTCTGAAATTCCTGCCGAACTTATATTTTATGTTTATGGTGCGAGCCTGTTTGGATTTACAGAATGGATTAGAGAACAATGTATCGAACTACCACCTGTTGAACTAGACAAGTATTTCAGAAAATTAATTAATATCCAAGTCATAGATGAATAAAAAAAGAAGCGACGTACACAATCAATTTTGATTGCGTATGCTCGCTCCTTTTAATCATTTATTTTTAGAACATTTCTGAAACAACTTTTTGCTCTAAGAAGTTTAATAAGTAGTCAGGACTTCCTGTTTTAGCGTCTGTACCCGACATTTTGAAACCACCAAATGGATGATAGCCTACAACTGCTGCAGTACAACCACGATTAAGGTATAAGTTACCTACGTCATAAGACTCTACAGCTTCGATCCAATTTTCACGATTATTTGTAATCACTGCACCAGTTAAACCGTAATCAGTATCATTAGCAATTTCTAATAATTCTTCAAAGTCTTTACCTTTAACGAATCCTACAACCGGACCAAAGATTTCTTCTTGCATAATTTGGTCACTTGATTTAAGGCCAGAAATAATTGTTGGTTCAATGAAGTAACCAGTAGAATCATCTGTGCCTCCACCTTGTTCTAACTTACCTTCTTTACTACCAATTTCAATATAGTTCTTAATTTTATCAAATTGTTTTTGATTAATAACAGGTCCCATATATGTGTTATTTTCAGTGTTACCTAACGTTAAGTTCTTAGTTAAAGCTATTGCTTTTTCTAACACTTCATCATATACATCTTTGTGTACGATAGCACGAGAACATGCAGAACATTTTTGTCCCGAGAAACCAAATGCAGAAGTTACAATAGACTCTGCAGCTAAATCTGTATCGATGTTTTTATCAACAACAATCGCATCTTTACCGCCCATTTCAGCAATAACACGTTTTAAGAATTGTTGACCATCTTGTACTTTTGCAGCTCTTTCAAAGATTCTTGTACCTGTTGCACGAGAACCTGTAAATGTTACAAAGTGTGTGTGTACACTATCTACAAGATAATCACCGATTTCTTTTGGATCACCTGGAACAAAGTTAACAACGCCTTTAGGTAGTCCCGCTTCTTCTAAGATTTCCATTAATTTATAAGCAGTTAATGGCGTATCTTCAGCAGGTTTTAGAAGTACTGTGTTACCAGCAACTACTGGTGCCAATGTTGTTCCAGCCATGATTGCGAATGGGAAATTCCATGGTGGGATTGTTACACCTGTACCGATAGGTTTATAGAAATATTTATTATGTTCTCCTTCTCTATCTAATACTGGTTTACCATCTGCAAGCTCCATCATTGACCTTGCATAGTATTCAATGAAGTCAATACCTTCTGCAGCATCACCGACAGCCTCATCCCATGGTTTACCTGCTTCATAAACCATTACAGCTGAGATTTCTTCTTTACGACGTCTAATAATCGCTGCAACTCTAATTAAAAATTCTGCGCGGTCTTTGTGAGACCATCTCTTCCAAGATTTATATGCTTCATTAGCTGCATCAAATGCATCATCTACATCTTTTTGCGTTGCTTTTGAAACTTCAGCAATAACTTCAGAAGTATTAGCCGGATTGATAGACTGATACGTATCTTTTGTAAATTTCTCTTCCCCGTTAATAACTAAAGGAATTTTTTGATTCAATTCACCTTTAACTTTCTCTAAAGCTTTTTTGAATGACTCGACATTTTTACTATCTGTAAAATCAATGCCTGGTTCGTTGTGATAATTGACTACCATTTTTCTACCCCCATGTAAGTTTGTAAATAGAAAACTAAATGGAAATGTTTCCATTCTTATTGCCATTGTATAGTTATCAAACAATAATTGCAATCGCTTACAACATTTTTTATTAAAATAAATGGTATTGAACTTATTTCATCCATTACGTTGATATTTGAAATTTTATTCAATCACATTTATTATTGCACCCATGAATATATAATATATAAATTTAATAATTTGTAATCTAAACTTTACATTTAGACTAAATTCAATATGTTAGTATGATTATTCACAAATAATAAGATTTATATTTATTTTAAAAACACAAAAAGAACAATCGAGAGGTAAGCTATAATGAAAACATATACGTCTGTGATATTTTGGATGCGTGCGATAGCTTGTTTAAGTATTGTTCTTATTCATTCGATTACAACAACTTTTAGTAAAATGGATTTTGTTGGTCATGGTACAACTATTAGAGTATTCCAATTACTCCTTATGTTTAGTACACCATTATTCGTATTTATTTCAGAATTTTTATTAGCTAAAAATTATCACGTTATAACAAAACCAGGATTTTTTAAGAATAAATTAATCTATTTAGGTATACCTTATATCTTGATTAACCTTGGTATTTCATATTTTTATTTCGAGCCAAAAACATTAGCTCAATATATGCATAATGTTGGAGATACTATGTTTCACGGTGGCGCTGTCACCTACTTCATTATCATTATCTTCCAATTCTACATATTGCATATTCTTTTTGCTAAGTATTTAATTAAATGGAAGCCTATTCCAATGGTTATCGGTTCGATAATATTCGCTACAATATACTGGGCATTCCGCCAGTATGTACCACAATCAGAAAATGATATTTTAGGCTTATTTTGGGAAAGAGAAGGTTGGATGTTATTTTTAGGATGGCTTAGTTATTTTTTACTTGGTTTTTATACAGGTATTTATTATGAAACATTCATGAAAAATATTAAACGTTACACTTGGCCCATTATTATAGGACTAGTAATTGCATCATCTATTTTAATTGGTAATTATCTGCTAGGCATTAGTACCTGGGTGGAATCGAAACGTTTTGACATTCCCTTTTATGTCACTATGGTTATATTAGTCTTTTTCTTATTCTCTTCTTATATAAAATATGTACCTAAATTTGTACTATTTATTAGTAACTATTCATTTTGTATATACTTAACCCACTATTTCTTTGTACATGACTTAGGGTTATTAAGAGCTGATAGTTCGATACGTAATATCGCGTTTAACTTAATTATCACTTTAGTAGTTTCTATCTGTTTAGCTTATTTATTTAATCTATTTAAGTTTGGCAAATTTGTTGTTGGTGGTATTGGAAATATCAAATATGATAGTGTTTATGAAAGTTATAAACAGGGCAAAATGAATTGATTCTCTTTGCTTCATCAATTGTATATAAAAAAGGTGAGACAGTAACTTATAGCTTCTGTCTCACCTTTTTAATTTCACTCTTGCCAATTTTGTTTGAAAATCCCTCGAGTATACACAATACTCAACAGTACTATTTCTTATTTCTTTCGCTACGATTAAACTGTGTTGATTGCTTTCGCTCCGAATCATTATGTTTAATACGTGTTTGTCTAGTGTTATCTACCTTAGTTTTTTGTGTTTCATTATAGTTACTTTGGTTTCTATTATAATTATTGTATTCATTCGACCTATACAAGCTATCTGTATGTTTCTGTTTTCTCGCTAGCAACATAATCCCAGCAATTAACCATAGAACAGCTGTAAGCCAATTCAGCGTTAAGACCGTAGTAATGCCAAGGAGAATAAAGAATACACCTACAACTTTTGGAATTTTATTAATGAATAAAGCAAATATAATAGCCAAAACAGTACATATAATCACTATAATTAAAGCTAGAAGAAATATTTGACTAGCAATATCTACTAAGCTAGATGCATCCATTTGTGGCGTCCCCTGATTATACATATCGCTATTATAAATAGTATCTGCTAATTCGTTTTTCACGCTTATATCATTTAAAAATGGTGTGACAATTGCCATTAAAAATATTAGTATAAATTGCAAGATAATACCAATCCATACAAGCACCTTTTCTCCAGTCCTCTTCATATGTCCCCTCCCAAGAAATCATTATGAATTCAATACATCTACTGATTTATTATAACGTTATTTTTAGTATTTTAAAACCGTATTACAAAGTAATTAAAATATGCTCAACACTATATTTTTCTGAATTTTTGGTAAAATGGTATTATTACTTTTATAAGGGGATGATAAATTTGGACTTACAAATACAACAACCAACTACAATAAGAAAAATGATTAAACAAGGAGAACTGACCGGACATACAAGTGGTATGGCCAAAGGCTACATTCAGGCTAATGTTGTCATACTTCCTTCTGCCTATGCTTATGACTTTTTGAAATTTTGCTTTAGGAACCCTAAAACTTGCCCGCTCTTAGATGTGTCAGAAAAAGGATCGAAGTCATTTCCTACCTTTGGTCAACAAGCTGACATCACTACCGAAGTTGCTGCCTACCGTGTTTATAAACAAGGTAAGCTCATAGAACAAAGAGCTTACATCGACACATTGTTTACAGAAGATATGGTCAGTTTTTTAATAGGCTGTAGCTTTACATTTGAACATGCATTACTGGAAGCTGGTATTCCTATACGCCATTTAGAAGAAGGACATAATGTACCAATGTATATGACTAATATTCCAGCTGCCGATAGCGGCCAATTTTCTGGTAACATAACCGTAAGCATGCGTCCTATGACTATGCAACAAGCGATTAAAGCAACCGAAATTACTTCTCGTTTTAAAAATGTACATGGCACACCTATGTATATAGGAGCCCCTTCAGAAATTGGTATTTCTAATATAAATAAGCCTGATTTTGGTGAACCCGTAGAAATTAAAAATAATGAAGTTCCTGTCTTTTGGGGCTGTGGTGTAACGCCTCAATCTGTCGCTTTAGATGCTAAACCAGAAATTATGATTACACATGCTCCCGGTCATATGTTCATTACCGATATTCCTGATAGCCAATTAAGCGATTAAAAAAAGCACTTTGACGATTGTTTTAGATGCGTCAAAGTGCTTTTTAATTTTATCTTGCTTCAATATCTTCTTTGGAAACAATTGGGTGATTCTTAAAAATAACGGAACATACATAACCAACAATTAAACCGATAACACCTACAATAGCCCCATAAATAAAGATTTTCATTGGATCGTTAAATCCAAACATTACTAAAAATCCAGCTAACGGTGTAGCAGTACCTGTAGCATCATTTATCATACCGGAAGAGGCGATAACTGCACCCGCAAGTGCACCTCCTATAAAGTTTGCTGTATATATCGGTATTGGATTCGCAGACACTACGTCAGCCTGAGATAGTGGTTCAATACATACTGCAATTCTAGATCTACGGTCACCTAATTTTAGTTTGTTAAACATGGTGCCGTTGATAAATGAAGAAGCAAATGACACCATGGCCGCAATCGCCATTGGCATACCCGTAAGGCCTAATAATGCCGTTAAAGCCATAGAACTAAGTGGAGCTGTTCCAACAACTGTGATGACTCCACCCAAAATAATCCCCATAATAATTGGACTTACTTCAGTTGAACTTTGAATAATATCCCCTATTTTTAATAGCGAGTTATTGACTAACGGCGTTACACCTGTTGCAACTAACCTTGCTAAAGGTGCAATGATGATAATACCTACTATTAAATCTATACCATCCGGTACTTTACGTTCAGCATATTTCATTAAATAACCTATTACATAACCAGCTACAAAGCCTGGTATCAAATCTAAACCACCACATGATGCAGCGATTACCAACGCGTAAACCGGTGAAACACCAATAGCTAATGATACTAAGCCAGCTGCCGCAACGCCACCTAGGCCTCCAGCAGCATCACCTAATTCTCCTAAAAACTTAATACCTAATAAATCTCCACCTACGTATTTGTGAAAAGCTTCAACTAAAAATGTTGCAATTGCAGCATTTGCTAAAGCTCCCATCGCACGCATACCTTTAGGTGCTCTATATGTAAATATTGTAAATAAAGCTAACACTATAATTAAAAATAATGTACCAATTAAAATATCCATATTCAATATTCCTCTTTTCTTGTCTAGTGATCGTTAAGTTAGATATGGAAATAGTTATTTAAAAGTTGGCTTGTTCAAACAATCTGTAAAAACTTTATATTTTATAAATTTTGAATTCATGTTTATATAGTCACTATTATTACTCTTACCATTTCACTCACATTTTTATATTTTAACACAAATTTCAATTATATTCCGAACAATTTAATTATTTTCCATTTAAGCTCCGCGGAATATTTTTCAATATAATTTTAATTTGTTTTTTGATATTACACAACCAAATACAAATATAATTCCATTCTCTATAATAGTTCAGTGAAAAATACCCCCATTTTCTTTTATTCACCTAAAACAAACAGTCACTATAAAAATTAAAACAAGAAAATTAGAAAATATAAAATACCGCCAAAACAATAATTTTTTGACGGCACTTTCTTAAATATTAAGTGAATGTATTTAATAAAAACAGATAAAGCATAATTATTGATTAATTGTACTAACAGTTTTCGCAGGTGTGCCGAGTGCAAGCACATTGGCAGGTATGTCTTTAGCAACCACACTACCCGCTCCTATAACAGCACCATCACCGATAGTTACGCCAGGTAATACAACGACATTAGCTCCTATCCAAACATTGTTCCCAATATTTATAGGCAAAGCTTGTTCTATCCCTTCGTTTCTCGCTTGATATTCAAGAGGATGAATTGCTGTATAAAACCCACAATTAGGACCAATAAACACATCATCTCCAATAGCAATTTTATTGCAATCCATAAAATAACAATCGTGATTAATAAAGACACGCTGACCTAAATTGATATTATAGCCATAATCAGCTTGGAATGGACTTAGTAATTCTAATGATTGAGGCTCATAATTTAATAATTCCGTTATTATTTCTTGTCTCTGTGTTTGATTGCTAGGACGGACATGGTTTAAATCAAAACATAAATCTTTAGCTTTCATTCGCTCTGCCTCTAAATCTTTATCATTATTTGCATCGTACCATTCACCAGCTAACATCTTATTTTTTTCACTCATAATCATTGCTTCCTTTCTTATCGTATGCATTTAGTTTAATTTCCCTATATTTATAATTACGTATTACACTTCGATATGGATTAAGAGATATGACTTAATAATTGATACATCAATGTACCAGCATAATTTCCTACTACGTACCCTAATGTTCCTACTATTAGAATAGGACCAACGAGTCCTGTCCATCCTTTTCCAATTGCTAATGCAGCTGCAGTTGTTGGTCCACCTGCTGTCGCATTGCTCGCTAATAATATTTCTTCAATTTTAAATTTAAATACCTTGCCTAACAACAAACTTAATCCTAAATTAAAAACGAGTATAATAATAACAAAAACAAAGAGTAATGGCGCCGTTGTTACAATTGTAGCAAAAGAAGCAGGAATACCTATAACTACAAAGAAGATATAAATTAAAAAAGTACCTATTTCTGATGCACCAGCTAACTTTTCAAAGAAGTCACCCCATATCGCAACCACAATTAGCGTTAAAGTCGTTAGCAAAAGATAGGAATCTCCAAAGAAAGAAGTAATAATTGTGAGCACAATATTACTTTTAGGTATCCATTGCTGAATCAAATCAGCACCTTTAAAACTAACTGCGACAAGTGTGATTGCACTCGCTATCGAAAATGCGATATCTAACAATTGAATTTTTTTAGGTTGCCAATACGATTGTTGTACTTTTGGAGATTGTTTTGTATTATAGTCTGTTTTAAAATACTTTTTAATTAATGGGAGTGAAGGGAGTGCAATCAATAGCATAAAATACAAAGCCATAACACTATTATCTGCTACTACTGTAGATGATACCATATCGCCTGGTGTTTCAAGTTTAGAGCTTAGCGCTGCAAAATTGACTCCACCACCAATATAACTACCTGTCATCATAGCTCCTATATTGTTCAAATAAGGTATCCATTGATTTAATACAATAAATGCAACCAACGTTCCAATCATAGTTCCCAACGAAGCAATGAAGAATATAATCAACAACCTTCTACTTTCTTTCCATATTTTCATAATATTAGAACTAAATAATAGTAATGGTATCGATAAAGGGACAATGTAGTCCCATACCGTATCATATACGGGTGAGCTCGTTGGTATCACTTTAAAGTTAGATAATACCATCGCACCAACAAGTGCAATAATGGCCCCAGAAATTGTACTTGCCCATTGATACCTCTGTTCTAAAAATAAACTCACCGTTGCCCACACAATAATGATTGCCCATAAAATCCATGTATCCCCTTTGTCTACAAGTGCACCCACCATCATAAAATCATCCCTTTTCTTATATTTGTTTTAATATATCACCTATATTCTATCAGTCTTGGTTACATATTTTTATAATTTTCTGAAAAATTTAATTGTCTATATGTTAGGTTATTGATATTCTTACAGTTATAGCGTCACAAACAAGGGGGAAATAATTATGAAACAAAAAATCGGTTTAATTTTGGGGCCTTTGCTTTTTCTTATTTTTTACTTTATTCCTGGAATAACAGGTTTAGATGACTCACCTAGAGCTGTACTTGCAGTTACACTATTTGTGGCAACATGGTGGATTACAGAAGCTATTCCTATACCAGCAACATCCTTAATTCCACTAATTTTACTTCCATTAACAGGAGGTACTGATGAAGTTATCGCATCAAGTGCTTATGCTGATCCTATAGTTTTTATGTATATGGGTGGGTTTATTATTGCTTTAGCCATTGAAAAATGGAACTTACACAAGCGTATTGCAATGACCATCATTTCAATGATGGGAACAAATAGTAACCGTATCATTCTAGGTACTATGATTGCGACTGCCTTCATATCTATGTGGATTTCAAATGCGGCTACTGCACTCATGATGTTACCTATTGCGTTAGCACTCATCAAAGAAATTAAAGAGGCACAATTTCTTAAGCCTGAGTCTGCTAGTAAATTTAGTAAATCACTCCTCCTAACTGTAGCTTATTCGGCATCTATAGGTGGACTAGCAACACTTATCGGTTCAGTACCAAACGCTGTTTTTGCAGCAATTGCATCTTCTAGCCTTGATAGAAAAGTATCCTTTGCTCAGTGGATGATTTTTGCCTTACCACTTACTATCATATTATTAGCAATTCTTTATTTCTTACTAACGAAATGGTTATTTAGAATTGAAGATGCGGATCATATATCATCAGATTTTGCGAAGAAAGCATTGCATGATTTAGGGCCTATGTCCAAGGAAGAGAAACTCACAGGAGTTGTTTTTCTATTTGTCAGTCTTTTATGGATATTTGGCGGATTACTCCCCGGCTCATTACATATAACAGATACTAATATTGCAATGTTTGGTGCAGTATTACTATTTCTCATTCCCGCAAAATCTAAAAAAGGAGGGCTACTTATATGGGACGATATGATTAAACTCCCTTGGGGTATACTACTCTTATTCGGAGGCGGATTATCTTTAGCTGCAGCCTTTGAAGATTCAGGACTTACAAAATGGTTTGGTAGTATGATGGGAATTGTAAAACCACTACCATTAATATTAATCGTACTTGTATTAACAACAGCTATTTTATTTTTAACAGAGGTTATGTCAAACACAGCTGTTTCTAATATGTTGATGCCAATTAGTATTGGCTTTGCAGCAGCGATTAGTCAAGATCCATTTATAATTATGGGCATCGTTGCAGTTTCATCTACATGTGCATTCATGCTGCCGATTTCAACACCACCTAATGCAGCTGTATTTAGCTCTGATGAAATAGAGATGAAAGACATGGTACAAGCTGGTTTTATTTTAAATATTTTCGCTATCATTGTAATTTCACTCTTTACTTATTTCTGGTTACCTATAGCATTCGGATTATAAAAAATAATTTAACACAATTGTTTAATATACAATATACAACTTATGTATGATACACTTTCTATACTATGGACGCATGTTTTACTAGAAAAAATACTGTAAAATAACGTTATAAACTTATAGAAGGAGTCAATAATTATGAAATTCTTATTTAAAGGAGCGATAGCAATTGTCTTAATACTTGGTATAGTGAAAACATTCGAGGAACACGATATTGTTTCAGAAGCGACAAACTACTATAACCAATTTAAAAGCGGTGAAATAGTACAAACTATTGAAAACATTAATTTTGACGGCTTAAAAAATTTAGATTTCAATGATCTGAAACCTTCAGATTTCTTCTAACGTTTATACACTTTCTTCTAGATAAAATAACCTACAATTGACATTAATTGTCTAAACTAAAATTTCCAAGACAACCTTCAAACATAAAAGTAACGAGACAGCTAAAAAACTGTCTCGTTACTTTTTATTTATATTTTTTTAATTTTTATATTATGATGTTATATAATCTCCGCCATTTACATGTATAACTTGACCAGTGATATAAGAACTATCTGCATATGATGCTAAGAAAACATAAGAAGGTGCAAGTTCTGCTGGTTGCCCTCTTCTTCCCATTGGCGTATCTCCACCTTGATTCTCAACTTTATCTTCTGAAAAAGTAGCTGGAATTAGTGGTGTATAAATAGGCCCTGGTGCAACAGCATTTACTCGAACTCCTTGACCAATTAAAGATGACGCTAATGAACGTGTAAAGGCAACTATTGCACCTTTTGTAGCAGAATAATCAATCAGATGAGCTGATCCTCTATAAGCAGTTACACTAGTAGTATTAATAATTGCATCGCCATCTGTCAAGTGTGGTGCTGCAGCTTGCGATAAGAAAATCATGCCAAAAATATTCGTTTCAAACGTTTCTTTAATCTGTTCTGGTGAAACATCTTCAAAGCTATCCTGAGGGAATTGTACCCCTCCATTATTAACTAATATATTCAATCCACCAAAATCTTTAACGACCTTTTCAATTAAATTTTTTGATGCGTCGACACTTTTTAAGTCATGCGCATATGCTTTTGCATTGACGCCTAGTGAAGTTAATTGCTCTACTACCGCTTCAGCATCTTCGTGTTCATCGTAATAACCAATCGCCACATCTGCCCCTTCTTTAGCATACAATACCGCCACAGACCGGCCAATCCCTGAATCTCCCCCAGTTACTAATGCAATTTTACCTTGGAGTTTACCACCACTTTTGTAATCTTCCATTTCAGTAATAGGCTGGGGATTCATATCTTTTTGTATGCCTGGCTGTCTATCTTGCGTATATCCTTTAATTTCTTTATGGAATTCAGTTAAATTCATATGTTATATACCTCCATTTTACCCTTTTACTGCCAAATACCACTTTAAATAGGATTCAAACATGTTAAATGAATATTCAATAGCAAACAACTTAATAACAATACAAAAAACCTTTGAGAAATAAAAAAATTCCTCAAAGGCTTATATGATATAAACAACATCCAATTAGTTAAGCAAACATCTTTGCTCATCACTTATATATACTTTGCACTAAATATATTTTTATAAATTTACTTAACATTGAGAAGCTCACTTTCATCTATAACTGTTAATTTTCTATCTTATTTTAAATTACTCCTAGGACTTTCCTTTAAATCGAATGCTTAACAATTCTACTTGAATGTACAAATGCCATAATTGCAAAAATACAATACACAACAGAATAAGTACCCATAACAATATAAACTGGTAACATACTATTACCACCCATAAGTAATATAAATGCTTTTGCTGCAAAATAGGCATGCAGTAAGGATACAATAAGAGGTAAACCAAAGTTAAACGTCACTTTTAAAGCTAGCCCTTTTAACATATCGTGATGTGTATAGCCAATTTTACGTAAAATAACAAAATTAGGTATTTCATCTTCAGTTTCGTCCATCTGTTTAATGTAGATTATACAACCTGCTGCGACTAAAAAGGCTAACCCTAAAAACGATGTAACAAATAATAGAATACCTATAGAATCATCCATCGATTGACGTACCATTTTTTGCGATTCCGTATTTGGCGACACTGATTTAGCAATTTTGTTTGCTTCCTTCCAATCACTTTGCTTTTTCAAATTATAACCAAATTGTTTACGTATTTCGGCAGAATTTTGTTTTAAATTATTATACTTATCATCACTAACTAATAACACTGGACCACCAAAACTTATCACACTCATAAAGTTAACGTCTTTTTCTGAGCCAAT
The DNA here is from genome assembly GCF_054031535.1 of Staphylococcus sp. mip270_02. NCBI lineage: Bacteria > Bacillati > Bacillota > Bacilli > Caryophanales > Staphylococcaceae > Staphylococcus > Staphylococcus sp. mip270_02. The sequence continues at coordinate 775,207 of NZ_CM132934.1, read as the reverse complement.
GACTTTAAACGTTTCTTGGGAATGATTTTCTAACACAATCTCACCTTTTTCATTGTGCTGAACGAGCCCTCCAGTGGTTCCCATATTAACTACTTTTGCACGATTACCAGTCACTTGCTTATCATTGAAAATTTTGTTACTTGTAATTAACATTGAATCAGGTTTAAACATATTTGGATTTCCAGTCTCTTTAAAAAATGTATCTTTCGACATTTTCACTTCAGAAACCTCTTTATACTTTTTATCAAAACCAATATGCGCTTCTTTCATTTTACTTTCAAATGACTCTGCTTGTTTATTATCAATAAAATTAAAATCTTGAGGTGATGTCATGGCAACATTATCCTCAATAGTTGATTTACTAATAGCACCAAAACAAAGAACAGTCACCGTTACTGCCGATATAGTTGCAATTATTGATAACGACAAAGCGTTTTTCTTCATTCTATGCATGATCGAAGATGTAAATACAACATCAGTTATAGACACTTTGCCACGTTTCGCATTTTTTATCATTTTAAAAATAACAGATACGGAACTTCTGAAAAACAAATAAGCACCTACTACTGTTAAAAGCAATATAATAAAAGGTGTGAACATCATTCCATTCGAGAATTTCCCAAACATTTCTGTGGACATATAATAACCAAATACAATCATCACAATTCCTAAGATGCCTGCACAAATCTCGACTATTGAGATAGTATTCTTTGATACTTCTGATTTTGTACTATCATTCATCATTGATAAAATACTACGTCTGCGCAAGAAAATATAACTTTGTATAATAATTAGTAGCATGGATATAAAGATTAATAAACTTGTTTGAAATACTGCAGCAAATTGGAAAGTTAAAGCTACACTTGTACTAATATGCAAAACTTTTAGCACAACCATAAGTAATAGCTTAGACCCAAACACCCCTACTATGACACCAATGATACCAGTTACTAAAAACATAGCAATTTGTTCAATTATAAGCATACGTAATATATTCGACTTAGTTAGTCCAATCAATTGAAACAAAGCAAATTCACGTGTACGCCTCTTTATAAACAATTGATTTGCATACATTAAAAATACAATGATGATAAAAAATAAGAAATATGATCCAACATCTGAGCCCTTTCTTATAATTGCCATTGAATTTTCATTATTAATACTCTCTGTATATTTTAAAGTTACGAAACTAAAATATAATACGATACTTACAATCAATGAAAAAATATACATCGCATAGTGACGCAAATTCTGTTTTAAATTCTTAAGCACAATTTGATTAAAACTCATGTGCGACACCGCCTAATGCCGTCTGCATATGAATAATATTTTTGTAAAAGGCTTGATTTGAATCATCACCTTGGTACACTTCAGAGTGAATGTTACCATCTTTTAACATGATTACTCTATTTGAATAACTTGCTGCGACAGGATCATGTGTAACCATAACAATCGTTGCTTCTAAATTTTCATTTAAATCTTCTAAGCGATTCAACAAATCTTGGGCACTTTTAGAATCTAATGCACCAGTAGGCTCATCTGCAAATATAATAGCCGGTTTATGAACAGACGCACGCGCTGCAGCAGTACGTTGTTGTTGTCCTCCAGATATTTCATTAGGATATTTATGACCTAAATCTTGAATTCCTAAAGCTTTAGTAACTTCACTGTAATTTTTCTCTTTCTCTGTTTTAGACATTTTTTGAATAGAAAGTGGTAACATAATATTTTCTTTAACTGTAAGTGTATTTAACACACTATAATTTTGAAAAATAAAACCCACTTCTTGTTTTCTAAAATCAGCTAATGCTTTATTACTCATTTTATTTATTTTATTGCCATTGATTTCGACTGTACCACTTGTAATATAATCAATTGAACTCAATACGTTTAGCAACGTTGTTTTTCCTGATCCAGATGGTCCCATTATCGTAACAAACTCGCCTTTTTCTATAGAAAAATCAAGGCCTTTAAGCACTTCTTGTTGTCTATGTCTGTTGCCATAGCTTTTAGTGAGCCCTTCTACTTTTAGTATAGGCATGCCATTCACTCCTTAAATAATTTATATCCTTAGTTTAACTAAGTTGCAATCTGTTTTCGTTTGTTTCATCTAACAACTTTATGCTCTAAAATGACAAACTTGTCACACCTTTTGAAAATCATGACTTATTTATGTCTTAGACTTTTCGTTTTATAAATACTTTTATAACTTAGGATTAATAACTTTCACCATATGATATAATAGTCTAGTTCATTTTTAAATAAGGAGTAATATAGATGTTAAATAAAATCAAACGAGAATGGCTAACTGCTCCAGGAACCAATATATTGGCTGGTATTGTCGTTGCCTTAGCATTAATTCCAGAAGCCATTTCATTTTCAATTATAGCAGGAGTAGACCCTATGGTTGGTCTATATTCCTCTTTTATTATTGCAGTTGTCATTTCTTTCGTAGGTGGAAGACCAGCAATGATTTCTGCAGCAACAGGATCTGTAGCTTTAGTTATTGTGCCTTTAGTACGTGATCACGGCGTCCAATATTTATTAGCAGCCACTATTTTAATGGGTGTTATTCAAATTATCTTTGGTATATTAAAAATTGGTCGTTTAATGAAGTTTATCCCCAACTCTGTCATGATTGGTTTCGTTAATGCCTTAGCAATCATGATTTTCCTAACACAAATCAAACATATTTTTGGTATATCTTTTGCTACTTATCTATTTGTGATTATTACCTTACTGATTATCTATCTTTTACCACGTATTTTTAACAAGATACCCGCGCCATTAATTGCAATTATATTATTAACGGCAACTTATTTAGTAACTGGTGCAAATGTAGAAACAGTTGGAGATTTAGGAGAAATTAAACGTTCGTTACCTCAATTTTTCATTCCAGATGTGCCGTTCAACTTAGAGACGTTAAAAATCATTTTCCCATATGCATTATCTATGGCAATTGTTGGACTTGTAGAAAGCTTGCTTACAGCTCGAATTGTTGACCAAGCAACAGATACCTATAGTAGTAAAAACCAAGAATCTCGTGGCCAAGGAATTGCCAATGTCATCACAGGTTTCTTTGGTGCCATGGGTGGCTGTGCGATGATCGGTCAATCTGTAATCAATGTCCGTTCAGGCGCTACGACACGTCTATCTACCTTTACTGCTGGTGTATTCTTAATTATTTTAATCATCGTATTTGGCGATTGGGTCGTTGAAATTCCTATGCCGATTCTAGCAGCTATTATGGTTATGGTTTCTGTAGGAACTTTTAATTGGCGTTCATTTAAATTTATTAAAAAAGCACCCCGTACAGATGCACTTGTGATGATTCTCACCGTAACTATCGTATTAATTACAAGTAATTTAGCACTGGGAGTAATCATTGGTGTAATTGTAAGCGCCTTGTCCTTTGCTACCAAAATTTCAAATGTTTCCGTACAATATGAAGAAAGTAATCATGCCATTCATTATAATATCAAAGGACAAATCTTTTTTGTTTCTATAGATTCATTAATGAACCAACTAAATTTAGAATTACGTGACAAAACCATCTATTTAAACTTTAAAGAAGCACATTTATGGGATGATTCGGCAGTTAATGCCATAGACACACTAATTGAAAATTATCATAAAAAGAATAACAAAATTTATGTCCAATATCTAAATAAAGATAGTCGTAAAATTGTTAACGAATTAAGTAAAGTAAACCAGCAGCACCTTTTATAAAAACAAGTTAATTCGCACAGATTAACAAATAATAAATCAATTTTGCTGTCATATTCATTAAATTTCAACAAAACTAAACTATAGTATGAATAAAATGCAATATTCTTATATTTAATTTGTTTATTATTGATCATTCTTACAAACAAAATGTATAAATCTAAGATACCACCATCAATAAATTATTATCGGAATACCTTGAGGGACAAGAAATACAAAGTCAATTTGCAAATTTTGATTTTGTATTTCTTGTCCCTCCTTTTTTAAAACAATAACATTGACAAATATACCTACTAGGGGTATATTTGTGATATGAAAGGGCTAACGTTATAGATACTTATTTACAAACTGAAAGGAGACCACTTTAATGAGTGAACAGAAAAAAACTACTTTCAACATCACAGGCATGACATGTGCCGCTTGCGCCAACCGTATAGAGAAAAATTTAAATAAAATGGATGAAGTTGAAGCTAATGTTAACGTTACAACTGAAAAAGCCACAATAAGCTATAATCCTAGTTCAACTTCTACTACTGATCTTTACAATACAATAGAAAAAACAGGATACGGTGTATTAAATGAAAAAATTGACTTGGACGTTACAGGCATGACATGTGCAGCGTGTTCTAACCGTATTGAAAAGGTACTGAATCGTACTGATGGTGTAGAGGAAGCAAACGTTAACCTTACAACGGAAAATGCTACGATTGTATATAACCCTAATTCAATTTCAGTTGATACTTTAATTCAAAAAATTCAAAAATTAGGCTATGATGCACAACTCAAAAAAGAAGCTGATGAGAAACAATCACACAAAGCAATAGAGTTAAAACATAAACTTACCAAATTAATTGTTTCGGCTATATTGGCTTTACCATTATTATTAACTATGTTTGTACATCTATTTAATATGCATTTGCCTTCTATTTTAATGAACCCATGGTTTCAGTTTATCTTAGCAACTCCGATACAATTCATCATTGGTTGGCAATTTTATGTTGGAGCTTATAAAAATCTTCGTAATGGTTCAGCAAATATGGATGTCCTAGTAGCATTAGGAACTAGCGCAGCCTATTTTTATAGCTTATATGAGATGGTTAAATGGCTAAATGATACAAACATTACGCCTCATTTATATTTCGAAACAAGTGCTATACTCATTACACTGATTTTATTTGGTAAATATTTGGAAGCACGTGCAAAATCACAAACAACAAATGCCTTAAGCGAATTACTAAACTTGCAAGCTAAAGAAGCACGTGTACTACGTAACAAAGAGGAATATATGATACCTTTAAGTGAGGTCGTAGAAGGTGATTATTTAATTATTAAACCTGGAGAGAAAATACCTGTAGACGGTATAATTCTTAAAGGGAAAACTTCTGTAGATGAATCTATGTTAACTGGTGAATCTATACCTGTTGAAAAAGTACAAAACGATTATGTTATTGGTTCAACAATGAATCAAAATGGCGTTCTCACAATTGAAGCAACAAAAGTAGGCAAAGATACTGCACTCTCTTCTATTATTAAAGTAGTTGAAGAAGCTCAAGGTTCTAAAGCGCCTATCCAAAGACTTGCTGACATTATATCTGGTTATTTTGTGCCTATTGTAGTTGGGATCGCGATACTAACATTTATTATATGGATTACTTTAGTACGCCAAGGTCAATTTGAACCAGCCTTAGTAGCAGCAATTGCCGTAATGGTTATTGCTTGTCCTTGTGCACTTGGGTTAGCTACTCCTACTTCTATTATGGTAGGTACTGGAAAAGCTGCCGAGAACGGTATTTTATTTAAAGGTGGCGAACATATTGAACGTGCGCATCAAATCGATACCGTTGTCTTAGACAAGACGGGAACAATCACACACGGAACACCTGTAGTCACTGACTTTGATGGCGATAATGAAGCATTACAATTATTAGCTAGCGCTGAAAAAGCTTCTGAACATTCACTCGCAGAAGCTATCGTAAATTATGCAAAAGCAGAACAAGTTAATTTATTAGAAGTTCATGACTTCGAAGCTGTACCTGGACGCGGCATCAAAGCTACGATTGATGGAAAATCTTTATTAGTAGGTAATCGTAAATTCTTAGAAGATTATCAAGTAACCATTAGTAGTTCTGAACTACAATTATCCAAGTTTGAACAATCAGGTAAGACGGCTATGTTGATAGCGATTGATCAAAAATTACGTGGTACAATCGCAGTAGCTGATACTGTCAAAGATTCTACCAATAAAGCAATCCAACAGTTACATGATTTAAATATCGAAGTCGTCATGTTGACTGGGGATAACCAACGTACAGCAGAAGCCATTGCTTCACAAGTTGGTATAGATATAGTCATTGCACAAGTGTTACCAGAAGAAAAAGCGGCTAAAATAAAATCATTACAAGCTAATAATAAGACAGTAGCTATGGTTGGAGACGGCGTAAATGATGCACCAGCTTTAGTCCAAGCAGATATTGGTATTGCTATCGGTACAGGAACAGAAGTGGCTATAGAAGCTGCTGATATTACCATTCTTGGTGGCGATTTGTTACTAGTACCTAAAGCAATCACGGCTAGTAAATCGACTATACGTAATATACGTCAAAACTTATTTTGGGCATTTGGTTACAACGTTGCGGGTATTCCTATTGCTGCACTAGGGTTACTTGCACCATGGATTGCTGGTGCTGCAATGGCTTTAAGTTCTGTAAGTGTTGTCACTAATGCACTTAGATTAAAACGCATGAAATTATAATTAAAATTTGAGATGATTCATATGAATATCATTATTTTTAAGGAGGTGATTGATATGGCAACTGAAACAATTAAAGTAGAAGGTATGAGTTGTGAACACTGTAAACATGCAGTAGAAGATACACTAACAAATCTAGATGGTGTATCAACAGCTAATGTTAATCTTGAAGAAGGTAACGTTAAAGTTGATTTTGATGATAACAAAGTCACATCGCCAAACATGTACGAAGCAATAGAAGATCAAGGTTATGACGTAAAATAATATATTAAAAACACGTCAAATATAAGCGTCATCGGTAACACAATTGAATAAAATTCATAAGGTATGCTATCAAAATAAAGCGGCTAGGACATATATGATATTTCGATCTCCGCTCAGTGTGATAGCAGTTGCTGATTAGAGTTGAAAAGCTTCGTCTAAAAGCTTTTTCAACTCTAATTTGCTTTGCCAAGGGCAGGACAACGAAATTCTTTTTGAAAAATTAGGTTTCTGTCCCGTCCCTTTTTTATATTTAATATTTTACATCTTAAATATACATAATTGCTTCCTTATTAATTCACACGTAATTTAGTGTCACCAGTCTCAATAACATCAATTGTCGCATCTAAAGCATCGACAATGAGGTTTTCAACGGCAGCATCTGTATAAAAAGCAATATGAGGTGAAACAATAACATCTTGTCGCTCGATTAATTGCTTTAATACTTCATCCTTTAATTCTGAATGTCGTTGATCACTTGGAAACAATCCCTTTTCCCCTTCATATGTATCAAGTGCTGCTCCTTTCAAAATTCCTTTATCCAGTGCGTGTATTAGCGCACTAGTTTTTACAATGGAGCCTCTTGCACAATTGATAAATACTGACCCTGGTTTAAATTCATTAAACAATGCATCATCAAATAAATAATCATTATCCTTACTTGCAGGAATATGAACTGTAACAATATCCGCTTCTTGCACAGCTTCATTTATACTATTAGCATACGTTAAAAATGCCTTATAGCGTTCATTAGGAGCAATATCATAAGCAATAACTTCAGCTTCAAAGCCTTGTGCAAATATCTTAGCAACAATTGAACCGATACGACCAGTTCCTATAACAGCAACTTTCAAATCTTTAATAGATCGTGATAAGATAGCTGGTTGCCATCTAAAATCATATGAAGCTGTTTTCTGTTGAATATCATTATAATTTCTGACCAAATTAAGTGCTTGTGATACCGTATATTCAGCAATAGAATGTGGTGAATAAGATGGCACATTAGAAATAATCAAATCATATTTTTGAGCTAAATCGAAATCATATATGTCAAAACCAGCACTTCGTTGTGCAATTTGCTTAATTCCAAATTCATGTAACTTGCGGTATACATCTTCACCAAAAGGAATTTGCTGTGATATCGAAACACCATCAAAGCCTTTTGTACGATCGACAGTTTCTGACGAAAGTAATGCTTCATCTAAATCGACAGTCACATTATGCTTGGTTGACCATGCTTTAATATAAGGTAAATCTTCTTCTCTTACTCCAAAAATTTTAATACTTGTCATAAGTTAATCACTCCAATAATATTTATTCTATTCATAAAGGTGCTTAAGCGATTGTATTCTTTCCGTAGCCTCTAGTAACGATGCATCATCTAAAGCTAAAGAAATACGCACATAATGCTTTCCATGTTCTCCAAATGGTATACCTGGTGCAACAAGAATTGACTGTTCTTGTAATAAATAATCAACAAAACTTTCTCCATCAAAGTCTTTCGGTGTACGTAACCATAAGAAAATACCACCTTTCATTGGTTCAAAAGGTATGTCCACTTGTTGCAATTTAGCTTCAAATTCATTTCTACGACGTTTAAATGTTATATTTTGCTCTTCTAGAAAATCATCATAATTATTCAAAGCATATGTTGCTGCGTCCTGCAATGCACCAAACATACCTGCATGTGTATGTGACTGATATTTTTTTAATGCTTGTATAATATCTTTATTTCCTACTGCAAATCCAACTCTAAAACCTGACATATTATATCCTTTAGATAATGAAAATACTTCTACTGCTAGGTCTTTTGCTCCATCTGCTTGTAATATACTAGGATTTTTAGCATCAAAGCCAAAGGCACTATAGGCAAAATCATGAACAATCTTTGTTTTTGTTCCCTTAAAACGCTCAATCGCTTCCTCAAATACTGATTTTGTAGCAACTGAACCTGTCGGGTTATTTGGATAAGTCAAATAAACTAAACGTGTATTGAGTAATGTTTCTTTGCTTATTCTGTCCCACTGAGGCAAATAATAAGGCGGCTCTAAAACGAGTGGTTGTGGTTGTGCATCGGCAAGTAACACTCCTGCTTTATAATCCGTATATCCTGGATCTGGTAGTAATACATTTTCTCCTGGGTTAACGATACATGTAGGTAAACCTACAAGACCATTTTTAGTACCATATAGTATACATACTTCATCTTCTTTATCTAATTCAACTTGAAATTGTCTTTGATAAAAATCTACTATTGCTTGCTTAAATGAGTCTTTACCATGGAAAGCAACATACTTTTGATTATCAGGCTGACGTAGCGCATCAGCAAAACAGTCAATAATTCCCTTGGGAGTTTCACCATCAGGGATACCTACAGCCATATTAATTAATGGCAAAGGACCATGTTCTACTTTCTGTCCCATTGTTTTTGCAAAATAACTATCTGGTATCTGTGCCAATCTATCCGAAATTGCCATAAAACTCCTCCTATTAAAAAAACTATATGCCGACCTGTGTGGCATATAGTTACACATGTCACCTATCTTTCAAGCATTAACGCTTGTTGGAAGTAAGCACAGTACTTTTATATCAAAGTCTGTTGCTGAAGCTTCATCAGGCCAAATCCCTCAGCTTCTCTGGATAAGTTTATTTTAAATTACCATTAATTTTATCAGAATATTCACGCTTGTCAATCTACTTATAAAACAAAAAGTGACATCAAAATCTTATAGAATAATAAGACCTAGATATCACTCACATAAAAACATAGAATAAAATAATAAAACCCGGAACATAAATGTTCCGGGTTGTTCAACCTAAGATAACTAAACGTTTCTATTTAGTTATTTAGATCCTACCACCATCCATTAGAAGCACGGAAAGCCATCGCTGCTTCCATTGAACCGTAACGGCTTTCACCGTAGTTAATCATACCTTTAGTTTGGCTAGCTACTGAACCAGTTCCCCATGATTCTTTAGTTTGACCTAAACCTCTGTAACCTGCTGGGTTAACAGCATTTGGGTTACCGCTTGATTCAGGCATTACAATTGAATTCCACATAGCTTCTGTACCACCTGCAGCTAAGAATTGAGCTTTAACTGATCCACCAGTTGATGCAGCTGATGTTTGAGCAGCTTTATAAGTTTTAGTTGCAACGCTTGTTTGTGCAGTTTGAACATTTGAGTTAGATGAAGCTTTAGGAGCTTCAACTGCTGCTACTGGAGTATTACTTGATTGTTTTTGAGCACTTACTTCGCTAGCTGAAGTTTCGTTAGTATTTGTAGTTGCTTGAGTAGTTACATCTTGTACTGAATTAGAAGTTGCACTTTGAGCACCTGCAGCTGTGTAATTCCATGACCAAGATTGACCATTTGAAGTGAATGTATATTCATTTCCACCTAAAACGAAGTTATAGTTATACGCTCCAGCGTGTAATGGTTTTTGGTTTAATTCTTCAGGATTGTTTTGAGCTAAATCAGCTAAATGCGCTTTGTCGATATTTTCTTCTGAAGCGTGAGCTTGATTGTGATCTACTGTTGTTGCATATCCTGTTACACCTAATGCTACTGCTAATGATGATGCTAAAATTGTTTTCTTCATAATTAAAAAATCCTCCAATTAAAATCTTTTTAAGTAAAATTATATTTTCGTTAAATTATTTATCGTATGTGCTAAAATCGATTAATTTTTATGCTTTATTTTTTCGCCACAAATAATATAACACATATTTCGCCCATTTATATTACACTTACATAACAAAACGTTACAAAAGAAAAGTCTATTTGTAACATTGAAATACTGTTGTTTTGTTTTGTAATGCATAATTCTTGCATTGTTTTCAAAATATATTGTGTATAGCACTGGTATATTAAGCTTCGTTCCTTTATCATCGAATGGTTTTACATTGTCTGAATTATTACAGCAAACCTTTTTGTTACATAACTGTAAAATAATAAAAGGATAAAAAATATATATTTTGGAGTAAAACTTGCAAATTTTTTTGTCTAAAATTTAAAAAGACCACTGTTTTGTGGCCTTTTTAATATACTTTATTATTTTATCCAACATTCAAAACATTACATTATATTACAAAAACAACTATACATTTTAAACGTTATATATAATTTTACGCCAAGAATTTAAAAATTTCTCTATCATATAATTTCAACGTTTTCATATAAAATGTATTTATCAAATAGCCCATTACAAATGGAACTACAAAAAACGCAATAAATACGTATATTAAAGTTAATAATACTGAATGTTCCATAAATCTAAATGCACTTATTGGTCCAACAAGCCCAATAATTCCAAAACCTGCTGATTCTTTTGTTCCACCAATTCCTATGAGCGCACCAACAAAACCAGTGATTAGCGCATTTGAAAAGATTGGAAGTAAAATAATAGGATGCCTTACCATATTAGGTATCATCATTTTCACACCACCTAAAAAGATTGTCAGAGGTACGCCTGCTCTATTTACCTTTAACGTCCCTGCAACTAATGCACCTTCACATGCCACAATCCCAAGTGAAGCAGAACCAGCCGCTAGACCACTAATACCTATAGCTAATGCAGTTGCTACAGTTGATATAGGTGAAATAATTATAAAACTAAATACTAATGCAATAAGCATAGACATCAATACTGGTTGCAATTCTGTAAATGTATTGACTAAATTACCAATACCAGTTGTAATCATTTGGACATATGGCAATATAAGTACGCCAATAAAGCTAGCTATAACACCGACAATGGTCGGCAGAATAATTAACGTTAAACTACCAAATCTTTCTCCAACGACTAATATTAAAAATACAGCAATTGCTGCAGTGATCATTGTGTTAATAAGATCTCCAACACCTACAAGCATCCAAGCACCATCTTTAAATTGCGCTGCGCCACTCCCCACAAAAGCAGAGCTTGCCACAACAGCTGTTGCTAAAGGTGATAAATTGAACCGCATTGCTATAAGTGCACCAACTAATAATGGTACAGTAAATTGAATACTTTCTACTACTTGTAATAATGTTTGAAAAAGCTGGTACTTAGGAGCGAAAAGTTTGAATAGTTCCCCTAAGATAGCATTAGGTATTAACCCTGCTACTATGGCAATTGCTACACCAGATAGTACATTATATAAAAATTGTTTTGGACTTACTTTAATCATAGAAGTTCCCCCTAAGCTGAAATAAATACTAATATATCATATTTTCTTAATTTTCAGAATATTGTTCCTGTATTTTCCTCAAATATTTTTATATCAAATTAACAATTAAAATTTCACAACTATGATTAAAATATTACAGCATAAAAAATAGGTAGCCCAAATCGAAATTTTAAATTCGCTTTCGGCTACCTACTTCTATATATAATTAACATGTTTTCATAATCAACAAATTTTAGCGTTTCATTAAATTTGTTGTTAGTACCAGCCCTTGAGATGCTGTTTCAAAAAATTCCAATTTTTGCAATTGGGTTTCCTTAGGTAAACTTTTTTCAAATTGTTCCCATATCCATATAGCAATATTTTCAGCAGTTGTATTCATTTCGGGTAGTGTGTCATTTACCAACTGACCATCTAAATACGGTTCAATTTCTGTTTGGTATAATTTATCTACTTCATTGAAATCTAATGCTAAACCATATTTATCTATATCTGATAAAATCTCAATATTAAATTGATATTGTTGATCTTCTAGGTCTTTATGCACTGTATTTGTAAAATAAATTCGATTATCACAAGTGAATTTATAATAATTCTTTATCAAAACTTGACCATTGCGATATTTAAACTGGCCAGGTGGTTGAATATGATCAAATTTAGTCATTACGATCACTCCTATAGTCATTTTTATTAATATACCCTTTTATAGAACAAGTACATACTTATCTATAAATGTTTCTTATTCAATTTTTAAAGGTAATGATAAAACTAATTAGATAAATATTGGAGGAGATTTATTATATGACGGTATATATTCAAAGAATTTATGAAGACAAACAGCAAGAAGGCTTACGGATACTCGTAGATCGCGTATGGCCAAGAGGTGTAGCTAAGGACGATGCAAATTTAGATCATTGGATCAAAGAAGTGGCGCCAACTTCTGAATTAAGAAAATGGTTTAACCATGATCCCAAGTTATATGCTGCTTTTAAAGAAAAGTACGAGAAAGAACTTCGCGAAAATATTAGCCAAAAACAAGCATTTGAAGAATTGCAAAATAAAGTTTCTGAGACTGATAAAGATATCATTTTATTATTTGCCGCTAAAGATAAAAAACATAATCAAGCTGTTGTGCTTCAAGCGTTATTACAGTAAACAACTATAATTAAAATAAATGAACGTAAAACTACCGTTTACCCTATCAGAACCTTAGGGTAAGCGGTAGTTTTTTTATGATGTCACAATATACACTCTAGTCATTTTAGTTCATATAAACTTTTCTCACCATCTGGTAATTTTTCAACAAAATCTTTAGGGTCTTCTGCATAGTCATTACCGATGCCACCATTCATTCTCTGAAAATGAAGGTGAGACCCAGTCGTTTGTTCTCCTGTATTACCAGAAAGTGCAATTACATCTCCCGCTTGTACATTGTCTCCTACTTTAACTTTAAATTGATTTAAATGCATATACCATTGGTGATACTGTCCGTTCGTTTCAGCTATTTGCACTACTTTGCCACCTAAGTCATTCTCAAATGTGCGAGTAACCTTGCCATCTGTTGCGGCTTTAACCGGCGTATCTTCAGGCAAATCATAATCTATCCCATAATGTTTCCCATCAAAACCACTAAACTCATATTTACCAAAATTTTCTGTTTCTCTGCTTCGATCAAAAAAATCTGTATAAGATGTCGATCGGTCATTTTTATTATTTTGGTTACTGATTTCTGAAAAATTTTCATTTATACTTTTTTGTATATAATCCATATTCGCCATCAAGAAAATAAATGGAACGATTATAATGATTAATAACACAATTGTTTTCAACGTATTTTTCACTAAATGAATCACCTTTTAAATAGTTATTATTAGTTCATAAGTATACTTTTTATAGTCCCAAAAAACTAATAATCCGCTTAAAAAGAACCTCATACTTTAGTTTGACGTAAAAATTGAGAGGGAAATGCAGTTTCTTATTTTCGCTTCCACAATTAACTCAAAACTACGCAATTATTATTTTACATGGTATTATAGCGCAACCAAACGGTGTGCATACAACATCCATGTAAGTTTTCATTATTTATATCTATATTTAAAAGTTATTGGTCATCACTATAACTTTTAAGTATGTCTTCCATTAATGTCCATACGCGTTCAACATTTACAGCAGTCGCAAAATAAGCATTTTTTTCCTTATTTGTAATATTATTTAAATCAACAGCCATCGTTCCATAGGTAAGCGCACTTTGGTGCTCGATATCAACATGTGTTTGTTGCATTGTAAATAAATCAGGTTGCAACAAATACAAAATTGTACAAGCATCATGTATAGGCCCTCCATCCATATTAAAGTGTGTTTTATATGTAGATTTAAAGAATTCTAAAAGTTCTACAACAAATTTTGCAATTTGATTGTCGATTGCTTTGAACCTGTTGATAATGGCATCGTTTGCCAATACTTGATGCGTTACATCTAAGCCAAACACGTTGATAGGTACGCCACAGTCAAATACACGTTTGGCCGCTTCAGCATCAACCCAAATATTAAATTCTGCAGTAGGTGTCCAATTTCCAAAGGTTCCTCCACCCATAATCGTTATAGAATCTATATATTGCGTAATACTCGGCTCTTTAATTAAAGCCGTTGCAATATTCGTTAAAGGGCCTGTAGCCACTAGCGTTACAGGTTCCTCACTATGTTTTAGTGTTTCAATTATTACATCAGCGGCATGACTTTGCGTTGGTTTCAACGAAGGTACTTCTGGTAATTTTGGACCATCTAATCCACTATTACCATGTATTTGTGATGCAAATGAAGCTGGCTTGATCAGTGGTCTTGTAGCACCGACAGATACACTAATATCTCCTCTTCCCATTACTTCCAATACGTTTAAAGCATTTTTGGTATTTTTTTCAACTGATTGATTACCAGCCACTGTTGTTACAGCCAATATATCTAACGTACTATTTTTAGCTCCTGCTAATATTAACGCAATCGCGTCATCATGACCTGGATCACAATCCATAATAATTTTTTTACTCATATTCTTCACTCCAATCATAAAAATACATGCCGTGTATATTTCAAAGTTAAAAGTTATTAGACTGCATGTTTTTTGTACTGTCTATACATAATTGCAAGTACAACTAACCACAATGGCGCAAAGATTACACCTATTCGTGTTTCTGGATTTACAAATAATACACAAAAAATAAAAGCAAAAAATATGATGATACATAATGCCATTACTTTACCACCAGGCATTTTAAATTTACTTCCTTTATGCAAATCAGGTCGAGCTCGTGTATATCTATAATACGCAATCATAATCAATGTCCATAAAAATATGTTTAATACTGTTGAAACAGTACTAATATAAACGAATACAGTTGTCGCATTAGGTATAAAATAATTTAGTAGTACTGCAAAAAGCAATAATATACATGTCACTAAAATTGCTGTAACAGGTACACCTCTACGATTCGTTACTTGGAACTTAGGTGGCGCTTGTTTTCTATCTGCTAATCCAAACAATGTTCTACTATTTGCAAATATCCCACTATTACAAGCAGATGCCGCTGCAGTTAATACAACAAAATTAATAATCCCTGCAGCAAATGGGATACCGACTAACGCAAAAACTTTAACAAATGGACTGCTATCTGGATCTAATTGATTCCAAGGTATAATAGAAATAATAATTGCTAGAGCACCGATATAAAATATTAGAATTCTAAATGGTACATTATTAATAGCCTGTGGAATAGTTTTATGAGGATTTTTAGTTTCTCCTGCTGTAATTCCAATCATTTCAATACCAAGGAAAGAAAAAATCGCCATCTGGAATGACATTAAAAATCCAGATATACCGTTGGGAAAAATCCCTCCGTTATTGTAAATATTAGAAACACTTGCATGCCCAAATGGCGTTTGATAAGCCATTACAATCATAACAATACCTATAATAATTAATGCGATGATAGTAACAACTTTAATAATAGCAAACCAAAATTCTAATTCTCCAAACAATCTCGTACTTAGTAAATTGAATGACATTAGCAATAAGACACAAGCTAATGCCGATAACCAATTTGGAATTTCTGGATACCAAAATGATACATATTTAGCTACGGCTGTAACCTCTGCCATACCGGAAATAATCCATGTTAACCAATAAGTCCAACCAGTAATAAAACCAGCGAGCGGCCCAACATATTCATTTGTTATATCCGCAAATGAATTGAATTTTGTATCTGAAAGTAACATTTCCCCCATAGCCCTCATAAACATAAATAAGGCAAATCCTACGATAATATATGTTAGTAAAATTGATGGACCTGCCAAACTAATAGACTGTCCAGCTCCTAAGAACAGACCTGTACCTATTGCGCCACCAATAGCAATTAATTGTATATGCCTATTACTTAACTCTCTCTTTAATCTGTCTGCCATAGTTCCTAACCCCTTAACCTTGAAATATGCGCACATTTCTATTTTACTACTTTTTCACTTGAACAAGAAAGTTACACCAAATTCACATTAAAAGTGTATTAACATGCTTTTAGCAAATAATTTCCCCTATTATATTTACTATTAACTCAATAATAAAAAAGTTAAATCACTTTATGTATGCGCTTACATAATATCACAATCATAAATCAACTATATTCATATTTCAACTTAAATTATTTTTCAAAAAGTTTTTTATACAATATTTATATCGCACCCATAAATATTCTCCTCTTGCTTATATTATAAAAACTGTTAAATTAAAAATATTAACTTATATATATCTGAGGGGGGATTTAATGCGCGCGATTTTTATAGGTATTCTCGGAGCATTATTTTTTTCAATCACTTTTATACTAAATCATTCTATGGCAAGTAGTGGTGGAAATTGGTTATTTAGTGCTTCATTACGTTTTATATTTATGTTCCCATTTCTTTTTATTTTTGTTTATATAAAAAAAAGACATGGATACATACTTGAACATATTAAAAAGTACTTTTTACAATGGTTACTTTGGAGTACTCTTGGTTTCGTCTTTTTCTATATTCCCATTACATTTGTCTCCAATTACAGCCCAGGTTGGTTGATATCAGCAACATGGCAACTAACAATTATATGTGGTTTATTACTTGCACCTTTATTTTATGAATATATTCAGTTTGATAAACAATTAATTAAAGTTAGAGAACGTATTTCTTGGCGCTCTGTTAGTACTTCTAGCGTTATGGTGTTTGGTGTCGTGTTAGTTCAAATACCTCAAATTACGTCCATAGAAATGCAAACCTTTATTCTCTCTGTTGTTCCACTTATCGTTGGAGCTTTCAGTTATCCGTTGGGTAACCGTAAAATGATGGAACTTGTAGATAATGAATTAACAACAATTGAACGTATTTATGGTATGACCTTAGTCACGTTACCTATCTGGATTACTATCTTTGTAATCGGTGTTTTTAAAAGTGGATTCCCTTCTTCTAATCAAGTATTACAAACTTTTTTAGTCGCTATATTTTCTGGTATCATCGCGACTACACTCTTTTTCTATGCTACAAATTTAGTAAAAAACAACCAAGCTAAATTAGCTGCTGTTGAAGCAACTCAAGCTACTGAAATAATCTTTACACTCATTGGTGAAATGTTATTTCTGGGGTTACCTTTACCAGATCCTATTAGTATTATTGGTATCATTATTATCACATTAGGTATTTTTGTTTATAGCTTTATGAATGCCAAAATTAGAGAAAACAATAGTGATATTCAAAAATTCAGCTAATATATCAAATCATATCAATGTATACTATTTCGTCACATTTTCAAAAATGACTAATAAAATATAATGAACACTATATCTACAATTTGAACTAAACAGTCACATTGACATTCTTATTTGAAAGCAAGATAATTTATATCAAATAGCATTGCTAGTGATATAAATTAAAGGAGGTTCAAGGTCAATGCCGACAACTCATGTTGACCCAAGAATTACCAGAACTAAAAAATTATTAATGGATGCCTTCCGAGCTATAGCAAAAGAAAAGAAACTTCAATCCATAACAGTGAAAGACATTACAGACCGTGCAACTGTTAATCGTGCAACGTTCTATGCTCATTTTTATGATAAATATGACATCATGGATTATACATTATCAGAAACTTTACTTAAAAACTTAAATTATTCATTAAATGTATCAACGGAACTCAATGAAGAAACGCTATGTAAAAGTTTTATTACTATCACAAGCTATATTCAAGAGACTCATAACGAATGCAAATTAAATAGTGAAGCTTATGGTCAAGTTGTAGAAAAAAAAGTAAAAGAAGAATTAGAGGATATCTTTCTAACACTGCTAGTACAACAACACGTTAACGAAAATCGTGAAACGCTTGCTACAACTGCGAGGTTCTTGTCTTGGGGGCTTTATGGAACAGCTAAGCATTGGTTCCATACGAGTCAATTACCAGCACAAACGTATATTAAACAAGCACTTCCTTTCTTAATGAATCAAAATACTAATTAAATATATTTAAAGAGCGGAGCTATAAAATCAAATGATATTTTTGATTTTATAGCTCCGCTTTATATTTTATACTGTAATTTAAATATCACATTACATTTTCAAACATATCAAATGTATTTTTTAATTCTTTATTCTCTATTTTCATTTATAAAATCTAACACTTTACCTGTTATCGCCACTGCGCTATTACTTTCACCCTCAATACCACCTTGATGCAATCCAATAACTTCATTATTTTCATTAAAGAGTGGTGAACCAGAATTACCACCATAAGTACTCGCATCATATGTAAGTATATTACTATTATTAGCTAAAATTTCTCCTTTACTTTCCCACATTGTCGCTAGTGACTTATCTCCAGGATACCCAGTAACCGTTATAGGTTCGCCTTCACTAACATTTGAAGCATCTTGTAACGTTGCTGGTTGAACAACATCACCTACTGATTGACCGTTTTTATTTTCATTAAAATGAACAACAACTAAATCTTCCTCACCAGGGTATGCTTTTATTTCTTTTTCAGTAAAAGTACCATTAGGAAATGTATTAGCATCTTTGGCAGCTGGTGCAAAGGTCATGTTGCCATCCGAAAGGTCTGCAACATGCTTATTCGTTAACACCGTATTCTTATCTATTACAACACCTGTCGCGATATTGTTTCCAATATTTATATAACCAATAGATTGATAATGTCCACTGTTTGTATTTTCAATTTGTGTTCTATCTTCGTTGGGTAATATAACTCTTGGCATTGCTTTGTTTTCAGCAGGACGTTCTGCTGTATTTTGCGTTGCTTCAGTACTCTGTGCTGTAGCATTAGTACTCTGAGCATCAATCTTACTATCACTATTAAACATTGCTAATGACAATACAGCGATAAAAGCACATGAGATACTATTAATTAATATTCTTTTCAACATAAATTAACCCTCCAATAAAATATAAATCTCTTCTTCAATTTAAAGAATTTTCTAAAAATAATCAAATTATATTATATTTTAAATTTCTTTACAAAAAATCATTTCATTATACATAGAATAATTTATATTCATTAAATAAAGATTTTACGTATTTAAGCAACATTTATGATTATGTGTTGTTTACACGATATATGCATAAACATGTTGTTTGCTATAATTAGAAACACGTTATACAATATAACTATGCAACAGGTGTTAGTTAGACGATTCGTGTTGTAAATTAAAAGTTAGGAGGGATAGACGTGACAACAATCCAACACCATCATGGGTTCCAACGAACTTTTCAAAAGGATCACTTGACCTTAGGGTTAGCATTTCCTTTCGACAATTCGGAAGACCATGAATTATCATTTGAAAATCAAATTGAGTTAGCTCAATATGCTGAAGAACTCGGATTTACTAGCCTATTTGTGCGTGACAGTCCGCTTTATAGTCCACATCTAGGAAATGTAACGACAAACTACGATCCGTTTGTATTTTTATCTTATCTCAGTGCCAAAACATCTAAAATCGCTCTCGGGACCTCTAGTATTGTTGCTACATTACGTCATCCAATTCATATAGCTAAGGCAGCTACTTCTCTTGACTTAATTTCAAATGAGCGCTTTTTGTTAGGTATGGCAACAGGAGACCGTAAATTTGAATTTCCTACATTTAAGATAAAAGAAGAACAGTTAACCGAAAAATTTCAAGATACTATTATGGCTATAAATGAGTTATGGCAAGTACATTCACCAGATATATCGAACTCAATATTTGAATTATATGCAGACTCAGGACTACAAATGTTGCCAAAGCATAAACATATCCCAATGTTTGCGACAGGCTATTCAAAACAACAAATGTCTTGGTTAAAGTCCAATATGGACGGCTTAATGTTTTACCCACAACCATTTCAACAACAGAAAGCGCTACTTCAAGATTGGCACAACAATGATACTTTCAAACCATTTATGCATCCGCTTGTTGTAGATTTATCAAACCAACCGAACGAATTAGTGAAACCTGTTAAAGGTGGTTATCGGTTAGGTAGAAATACTTTAATAAAAATTCTAAAAGCCTATGAAAAAATCGGCACAAATCATATTATGTTACATTTAAAATCAAATAGCAGATCATATAAATCATTATTAACAGAAATTGGCGATTATGTAATACCACATTTCCCGCCACATATATTACAGGAGGAACATAAAAATGACATTATTAGACAGAATTAATGAACTTGCAAATAAAGAAAAAGTAGAAGCATTGAGTGTTGAAGAAAAACAAGAACAACACATATTAAGACAAGAATATTTACAAATGATTCGTGGACAAGTTATTAATACATTTTCAACAATGAAAGTAGTTGATCCATTAGGTGAAGACGTAACACCTGATAAAGTTTATAAATTACGTGAAGAAATGGGCACATTAGACCTTAATTAAAACACAAAAAAGGAGTGAGTCAGCAATCTAGTTAAAGATAGATTGCTTGCTCGCTCCTTTTTTATATCTTATTGTGACAAGATTTGTTTCATAGAACGTTTAACACTTCCCGCATACATGCCACCAAATTTAACTAAATGAACCATCAATAAGTACAATCTATAGAATTCGAGACGCTTTTCTACATCTTCGTTTAGTGGATAATGTTTGTCATATTCATTGTAAAATGCCTCTGTAAAACCACCAAAGACAGTAGTAATACCTAAATCAAATTCTCTGTCACCATATAATGGCGCTGGGTCAAATAACGCTGGTGAACCATCTGTCAGGAACATATAATTTCCACCCCATAAATCACCGTGCAATAAAGAGGGTTTACTTGGATGTTGTTTTAATGTATCTACAATTACTGAACGTACAGATTCATATTGTGAAACATCGTCGTCGCTCCAAGCCCCTTGCTCTACTAAAGTTGCTTTCAGATGATCTAAGCGTCGATTCACAAATAATGTTATCCAATTATCTGTCCAACTATTATCAAATGTTATATCTCCACCTTCATAAGGTAAATCAAAACCAAACTTGCCATTTGCTTGTTGTTTACTATGCATTTGGGCTACTAATTCCCCTAATGCTTCTTGACTTCCTGTACGACCTTCATCTAAATAAGTTAATAATAAATAAGCATCGCCCTCAATTTCACCACTACCTATTACTCGTGGTGCAGTAACTTCCGCCTCTTCAAAAAGTTTTAAACCTGAAATTTCTGCGGCAAAAAAAGATGCCTTTCGGTTTCGTTGAACTAATAGAAAATAGGCTCCCTCAGTTGTCTCAATTTTAAATGCTTCGTTTACATCTCCCCCGCTAACAGGTGTTATAAACTTTATATTATTTAAAGGCAATTGTGTTTGCCATGACTGTTTCATGAGTTATACCTCCAATTATTATAATTAAAAATAAATACATCATTATTATTGCCTTTTTTAACTTATGTAATCACTCACATGTTCAAATAAATTATATGTGAAAGTTTTAATAATTCTTTTATTTACTCTAGGCATATAATACGTAAAATGCTAGTCTATTAAAGACATCTTTTTCAATTTTACTTTTTTTAATTGACTAAGCACTCATCACAATACATAGTTTTATTACAAATAATTTGATAAATGGAGCGATCATGATATGTATAAACTCATCAAACCTATTTTATTCCAAATAGATCCTGAAAAAGCGCACGGTATGACAATTAACGCACTCAAATTCGTCCAAAAATACCCAAAACTTTTACCTGTTATTAATCAATTATTTCATTATGAAAATGAACGCTTATACCAAAATATCAAAGGCATTCATTTCGACAATCCGATTGGATTAGCGGCAGGTTTTGATAAATCTTGTGAGGTACCTAAAGCCTTAGAAAACGCTGGTTTTGGCGCACTTGAATTAGGAGGCATCACACCTATACCACAACCTGGCAACCCCAAACCACGGATGTATCGCTTAGTGGAAGATAATGCACTGATTAACAGAATGGGTTTTAATAATCTAGGCATGAACAAAGCTTTAAGTAATCTACGCAAATATAATTATCAAATTCCAATAGGCCTAAATGTTGGTGTTAACAAGACCACATCTTATGATGCGCGTTATGAAGATTATATTAAAGTTATCGATACATTTAAAAATGACGTTACCTTTTTTACGGTTAACATCAGCTCTCCTAATACAAAAAACTTACAAAGTTTCCATGATAAAGATGAATTCGCCCAATTGTGCGAAGCTATTCAATCTTATAAAGAAAAGCAAAATCTAAACGTCCCTATTTTCATCAAACTTACATCTGATTTAACATTAGATGGTCTTAATCAAATGTTAAAACCGATAACACAAACCTTTGACGGGATTATACTAGCCAATACAACTCAACAACGTGAGCACTTAAATTCAGACAATCGTCATGAAACAGGTGGATTGAGCGGAAGACCATTATTCAACCGTAATCTAGAATTAATTTCATATGCTTACAAACAAACAAATGGTGATTTCTTAATTATTGGTACAGGTGGTATTTTCAGTGATAATGATGTAATTAAAATGTTACGTAGTGGTGCTTCATTAGTACAAATATATAGTTCTTTAGTCTTTGAAGGACCTGGGTTAACTCAAAAATTAAATAAGCAACTCGCACATTATCTCAAATCTAATGGTTATAGTAATGTTAGCGAAATTATTGGGTTAGACTCCTAATATTTCTAGGTGATTGTCTATGCTCATTCTTGCACTACCTCTTTTACTTTAATAATAATAGGGTATATGTATAATAAAAGGAGGTAGTGCCATTATGTATAAAAATATATTATTAGCTTATGATTTTGATAATTCGTTTAACAATGTACCTGAAGAGTTGCAAAATCTAACCGCTGGCGTAGATGATGCTGAAATTACAGTATTCCACGTTATACCAGAAAGTGAGTTAGAAACTTCAGTACGGTATGATAATAAACACTTTGAAGATTTGGCACATGAAAAAAGCGAATTACTCGAACCTTTTGTTAACAAATTAGAAGACCTAGGTTTAAATGTAAATATTAGATTTAGTACAGGCTACATCAAAAACTCAATTTTGTCAGAAATTAACGAACATAGCTATGATATTATTGTAATGAGTAATACACGTACAAAATCAGATATTAAAAATATACTTGGTAATGTGACACACAAGATTGCAAGTAACGTAGATATACCTGTACTTATCGTAAATTAGCTTTCATATAAAAAACTCAATTCTTCCATCATAAATGAATAGAAGAATTGAGTTTTATTTTTTATTGCTGTTGCTTCAAATACTGTTCAATCACTTGTAAAACACCAGAGTCATCATTTGAAGGTGCTTTATGCTGGGCAACCGCTTCTACCTCAGGGCTACAATTAGCCATCGCATAGCTATGCGTAGTTAAGCCTAACATTTCTATATCATTATTGGCATCTCCAAATGCTAATAACTCGTCATGTTCAATCCCCCATTGTTTTAATATGTCTTGAATCGCAACACCTTTATTAACATTTGGTAAAATAAGATCCACACTATCGTTACCGCTTGTTACTGCACGTAATTCTCCTCTAAATTTAGTTTCTAATGCATCTATAACTGCTTTAACCAAATCTTTATCTTTGATGCGCATTGCAACTTTTACAAAATTATCTTCTTCTATATGTTCAAAAGACTCTACTTTTTCAATATCATAATAGTAGTTACTAATAAAATTCAAAAACTCCTCGCTACACGTCTGTTTCACGTAAGCTGATTTAATACCACTCAACACAATATCTGCTAGCCCAAAGTCTCTTGTAAGTGTCTCCACGACATCATAAATGAGTTGTTGATCAAAATAATAAGATGTCATCAATTCATTATCATAATAAGTAACAGCACCATTTTCAGCAACATACGTGATATGTTGGTCTTTTTCCGGAAAAAATGACTGTAATTGAGCATATTGATTACCACTTGCCACAATAAATTTAATATCTTGACGCTTCAACTCATTGAATATTTTCTCAAAATATACCTTATCGTATGTGTGATCCGATTTTAAAAAGGTCCCATCTTTATCTACAGCAATTGCTTTTATCATCATTGATACTCCCTTCTGCTCTCGAAGATATAATTAAATAACCATATACTTGCTTAAATTACATTACAATAATATTAAAAAGGTGACCATCAATATCTCTAAATAAGCCACCATAATACCCTTCGTGCATAGTACCACTTTGTAGGACTTCTCCACCTGATGCTTCAACTTGTTCTAATAAGCAATCCACCTCTTCCGGTTCAGATACAGAAATAGAAACTAATGTACTATGACTTCCGACATTTGAAACTTGGGCGACTTTCTCAAATTGATTACGTTCAATAAGCATTATGACTTTATTATCTAAAGTTTCAATTCCTCTCATTTTATCTAAAACTGCTTCGTTTCTTTTGATTGTAAAACCTATTTCACTAAAAAATGTTTCACTTGCTGCTAAATCTTCTACCGGTAAATTAAGCCAAGATGATTGTATATTCATTTTAGTTCCCCCCATTTTTTATCACCATACCATACTCCACTTTTAAAGTGCTATAAAGAACCTGTCTCATGCCTCTTCTTTCACTTTTATACGACAAGTTTTTAATGGAATAACTATAATAAATCATTATTTATTTGACACATAATCTCTAAATAAGTTAAAGTTTTCAACATCTTATTTGCTTATTTTCAACACTTTAAAGCATCTGAAGATAGTTATAACCAAATTATGATGAAATTAATGTCTATTGATAATCGTCACTATTTTATGGTACTTGAATGATCAAATCCTACATATCTCTGATTATTCGTTTTACATTAGCCATATTGTTTTAACTAAAAGGAGTAAAATAAAATGACTAGTACAATCAATGTGCACGTCTTACACACTGGTTCAGTGATTGTAGATGAAGCATTACCATTCAACTATAAATATAATCCACCTTTAGCATGGACCGGATTATTTAGATCTAAAAAGAAACAACTGCGCTTACCTGTATCTGTGTATCTTATAGAACATCCAAAGGGTCTTGTTCTAATTGACACGGGTTGGCATGAAATCAATCGAACAAAGCCTATTAAAAATTTAGCTTTTCAATATCCAATAAACAAGGCAGTTTTACCTAAAGGTACTGCGGTACATGAACAAATTGAAGCATTAGGCTATCAACCTTCGGATATAGATTATGTGATGTTGAGTCATTTACACTGTGATCATGCTGATGGCTTAGCACATGTAGCTGACGCAAAAAACATCTTAGTCAGTGAAGTGGAATGGAACGCTGCAAACAACGATAAAATACGTTATCTTCCACACCAATGGGACAATATTGCTATTCAAACCTATCCTTTAAAAGATAATGGCATTGGACCTACAGGTAAATCCTTTGATTTATTTGGAGATGGTACACTCGTGTTTATTCATACACCAGGGCATAGCGCTGGGCTATGTACTACACGTGTTAAAGCACATAAAGATGATGCGTCATACTTATTGTTAGCTTCAGACGTAGGTTATGCTGAAAAATCATGGAAAAACGGTATTTTACCTGGCCTCGTAGTAGATAAAGATGATGCAATAAAATCATTAAATTGGGTAAAAGCACAAGCAATAGATAAAGATTGTGTCAAAGCCATTGCTAATCATGATGCCGAAGTCCAACCACAAGTCATTTCTTTATAGTGAAATACTAATTAAACTGTATTTCACTATAAAAGCAATAAAATCTAATATTTGATTTATAACAATTACAATCAAACAAATTATAAGCAAAAATATAGTAACCTTAATAGATGAATAGATAAACTGATAAGGGCGTGCATATATGAGTATAACCAAGTTATTACTCACCTCGCCCTTTTTACATAATCTAAAAATTATAAATTACAAAATCCAACATCACCGAAAGGATAAATAATCACTTTAAGCAACTAATGACACTAAAACAAGCTATAATACATTATTCTTCATATATGTTCTCTAAATTTTCGCGAAATTTTCTGAATATTTAGAGATATTTATGCTATGATATAAATTATCATAATTTAGTTATAAAGTTTTACAATATAGTATTCATTGGGAGAGGTTTATTATGAAAGATTTTTTTAACAAAATTTTTAAAAAGGCAGAACCATCCGTTTATCAAGTGAAGGATGCCCATTTAAATAGAACATTACGAGTTAAAGACTTTTTAGCTTTAGGTGTCGGCACCATAGTTTCTACTTCTATTTTCACGCTACCTGGCGTTGTTGCAGCACAACACACAGGCCCTGCAGTTGCACTTTCATTCTTATTAGCAGCAGTAGTAGCTGGGCTTGTGTCTTTTGCATATGCTGAAATGTCATCTGCAATGCCCTTTGCTGGTTCAGCCTATTCATGGATTAATGTAGTATTTGGTGAAGTGTTTGGATGGGTGGCAGGTTGGGCTTTACTTGCTGAATATTTTATTGCTGTCGCCTTTGTTGCATCAGGTTTTTCCGCGAACTTACGTGGTTTAGTTTCGCCATTAGGTCTCGAATTACCAAAATCACTTTCTAACACATTAGGTAACGATGGCGGTGTCATTGATATTGTCGCAGCTATCGTGATTATTCTTACAACTTGTTTATTAGCATATGGTGTATCAGCAGCAGCACGTATCGAAAACATCCTTGTCGTCATTAAAGTATTAGCCGTATTATTATTTATTGTCGTAGGTTTAACAGTTATTGATTTCAGTAATTATGTGCCATTTATTCCTGAACATAAAGTTACTGAAACTGGATCGTTTGGAGGATGGCAAGGTATCTATGCTGGTGTGTCTATGATTTTCTTAGCATATATCGGCTTTGATTCAATAGCTGCTAATTCAGCCGAAGCAATCAATCCACAAAAGACAATGCCTAGAGGGATCTTAGGATCACTACTCATTGCTGTAGTATTATTTGTTGCAGTTTCGCTTGTGCTTGTTGGTATGTTTACATACTCAGCATATGCTGGTAACGCAGAACCTGTTGGTTGGGCATTAAGACAAAGCGGATTTGGTGTAGTAGCCGCAGTAGTACAAGCAATTTCTGTAATTGGCATGTTTACAGCACTCATCGGTATGATGTTAGCAGGTTCACGTTTATTATATTCTTTTGGTCGAGACGGCCTCTTGCCTTCATGGTTAGGAAAATTAAATAATAAAAACTTGCCTAATCGCGCTCTAATAATACTTACTATAATTGCTGTAATTATTGGATCAATGTTCCCATTTGCGTTCTTGGCTCAATTAATATCTGCTGGTACACTCGTCGCATTTATGTTTGTTTCTATAGGTATTTTTGGTTTACGTCCTAGAGAAGGTAAAGACATTCCAGTCCCAGCATTCAAAATGCCTTTTTATCCTGTAATGCCGATTCTCACATTCGTGAGTGTAGTCACCGTATTTTGGGGCCTAGGTGCAGAAGCAAAATTATATACACTCGGCTGGTTTATCATAGGGCTAATTATTTATCTCATTTATGGTGTGAGACATTCTAAAAAAGGAAAACCTTCTTAATAAAAAAACTGGGGAGTGGGACAGAAATCAAATTTTCTAACATAGATTTCGTAGTCCCACCCCGGCAATGGTGACTAGCATTGAAAAAAGCTTGATATAAGCGTATTTTCAATTCAGTCACCTACTGCCAAATTGAAAATGAGCCTGAGACATCTATTTATGTCCCAGGCTCCTGTTTTTTATGTTAGAAAAAGGATTATTCTTCATCCTCGTCTATTTGGGATAACTTACGAATATTAGAAAAATCTACTTTTTTAATTAATTTTTCATAGGTATTTAATGCCGATTCTGTAATTTTAAGTCCTTCTTCTGTCAAATAGATATACATAGCACGTTGATCTTCAACACATTCTTGTCTTACAACTAATGCTTTTTCTGGTTTTTCTATTCGTACAATCAATCTAGACATTGCACTTTGGCTTAAATCAACAATTTTTATCAAATCATTAATTTTATATTTTTTCCCTTTAGCTTTATAAATTTCATATAATACATAAAATTCTTTCAAGCTTAAATTGTAAGATTGCTTCATTTTTTTCTCAATTAATGTTTCTATATAATGAACGTATTTGGTTAATTGTACCCAATTATCAATTTTTTGTTGTTTTTCCATCATATCCTCCCAAAGATATATGTGTATGATTACTTATCATAGTTTATCTTTTACTCATTAAATTATCTATATTATAGTTAGCCAATGCAATATTCATCTATCATATATAAATCCCTAAGGCACAATTTATGAATTGTTATTAATATCTTACATCATCATAACGTATATTGAAATATTTGCCTGTGACCTTTTAAATTAATACATAAATTCGATTAGTCTTACTAAAACATTTAAAATTTCTTAATATCACTTAATTATTAAATCTCGATTTGACCAAAAATAATATCTAAAAAGTTCTCACTAAAAAACACCAATCCATTAAATGAAATAGATTGATGTTTTATTTGAGCATGGTAATATAAATCGATTAATGTTGTAATAATTTTTCTTTTAAATCTTTACGTTCATAGTCTAATGAATACGGATCATTTAACCAGTAAATACCTTCATCTACTTTAAACGTTTGACCTTTTTTAACTGCATCTGTGTTCTTCCAAACATCTTTATTTTCAAATGATAAATCACTGTCTTTAGCAACTGGCGTTACCACGTAATCACCCGTCATTTCAGGAATTTGTTCTTCAGAAATATCTGCCAAGTCTTTTTTTTGTGTTGCTTTTTCTACTTTCCCAGGCATTTTCAGTCCAAAGGAATCATATAGAATTTCACTGCCGTGGCCATATGTTTTTCCTAATGCATAGATTTTTTTATCAAAGTCTTTAATGATTGATACTGTAGTATCTGCACCAATAGCGTCTTTAATTTCTTTTCCATCGTCCTTAGTTTTTTCTTCCCATTGCTTAACCCATGCATTTGCTTTATCTTCTTTACCTACAATTTTACCTAACTCTTTATGTTGTTCTTTATAGTCATGTTTCATGTAGTCAAAAGCTATTGTAGGTGCAACTTTATTTAATTTTTTGATATTTTTATCTGTATTATACGTAATTATCAAATCCGGCTTAAGTTTTGCTACACTTTCAACATTTTCAGCATCTACTTTTTCTACATCTTTAAATTTATCTTTTAAAACTTTGCTATCATTTATAATATTAGCTACGCCAACGATATTGGCATCAAGTTGTTTCAATCCCCCTGCATATGTAGCCCCTAAGACTACAATACGTTTAGGTTTTTTCGGTATTTCAACTTTTTTTCCTGAGTCTTGTTTATATGTTGTCTTTTCACTATTTCCCTTTGACGACTTGTCATTTGAATCATTGCCACATGCTGCTAGCACAAGTATTAAAGCTAGCAATGGTAATAATATTTTTTTCATGCTTAAAATATCCCCTTTTCTCATATTGTATTTAATTATACATGAAGTCATATGATTCTCAATAATATTACACACATTATTTTTAAAATCAAAACATATATTTTTCCTATCATTAAAAATTAAAAACAGCTACTTAATAGATTGCTAGTAGCTGTTTTGTATATTCATGACGTTGTTTGTCGAATAAAAATTCAGTATTAAAATCATCTACGATTTCACCATTTTTCATGACAATTAATCGTTCAACGATTTTATTTAAAAATGCTAAATCATGAGATATTAATAACATACCTTTATGTGTATCTGCGTAGTACTGTTTCAACACTTCAATCATACTTTGCTCAGCAATAACGTCTAAACTAGCTGTAATCTCATCGCAAATTAACATATCTGGTGCTAACATCAATGTACGAATCGTATTAAAACGTTGCAATTGGCCACCACTTAATTGATCAGGGAATCTATTCAACAAGTTTTTATCTAAATGCATTTGCTTCATTAAAATATACATTCGTCGATAAACTTCAGATGAGTTTGAATCACGATGATACTTTATCGCCTCTTCTAGAGATTTATTCATTTTAAATTTTGGATTAAAGCTATCATACGCATGTTGAAATATAGGTAATAATCGGAAATCATTATTTGTATATTGTTCTTGAGATACTGGCAATAAACCTAAAATAATTTGTGCTAATGTCGTTTTACCAGAACCACTCTCACCTACAATACCTACAATTTCATCTGGCTGTATGGTAAGATTTATATTTTTTAAAACAGGGGCCTGTCTATATTTAAAATTCATGTTATTTAAGTTAATCATTATTGCTCCCCTCCTTTAATTGGCTACGGGAGTTAAATAATTTCAAGCTATATGGATCCACATCATGATTTTTAAAAGCTTGTACATGGTTTGAATCGACTAGTTTTCCTTTTTGAATAACATTTATCCAATCGCTAAAATTTAAAACATGTGATAAATTATGGGTAATTAATAAAAGCGTTACTTTATGAACTTCTGCCAAATGTTTGATTAGGTTCATAATATTAGCTCCTGTTATCACATCTAGTGATGCAGTGGGTTCATCAGCAATAATTAATTTCGGATTGAGCATCAATACGCTCGCTATTTGAACCCTAGCAAGTTGTCCACCTGATAGACTAAAGCGATAACTATTCATTGTTTTATCTGGTACTAAATCAACCCACTCAAGCGCTTGCGTTACAATTTTTTTGGCCTTAGTTTTATCTATCTTATAATGTTGTCTATAAATCGCAATCAATTGTATGCCTAATTTCGTATGCTCATTAAAGCTATGCGTATAATCTTGAGAAATAAAACCAATCTCTTTCCCTAAAAGTTCGTGCATATTCACCAATTTTTTATTTTCATAATTTAAACTGTCATAAGTCATTATTAAATTATCAGGTAATTGTTGTACTAACGCTTTAGCAGTTAAACTTTTTCCTGAACCACTTTCCCCTACCAAAACATTTACTTTACTTGCTTTTAAACTGAGATTTATGTGATCTATCAGTGTGGTACATCTTTCACCTTTAATTACTAAGTTGGTTATCTCAAGTAAATTAGCCATTGATATCACGCTTTCCTTTTAATAATTTATCTCTTAATGCATCGCCAGCTAAATTAAACAATAGAATAGTTATTGTGATTAAGCACGCTGGAACAATCAAAAGTAACGGATAAGAACTAATATAATCTCTACCTGTATTCAACATTGCTCCCCATTCAGGTGAAGGTGGCTGTGCACCTAACCCGAGAAATGAAAGTGACGATATATATAATATTATTTTCCCAAAATCTACCGTCATCAGCACAATAATAGATGGTAAAACTTGGGGGAAGAAATGTTTAAAGATAATAACATGTGTTGGCACGTTAAATAATCGAGCCATTTGTATATAAGGTTTCGTGATTTCACTACTTACGACTGAACGGGTCAATCTAGTGTAAGTCATCCATTTAATAATCGTAATTGCTATCACCAAATTCCAAATACTAGGTTTGAAAAAGCTAGCAAATGCAATCATAAGGACAAATTCAGGAATACTTAATCCTATATCAATAACACGCATAATAATTGTATCAACGATGCCTTTTTTGTAACCAGCAATCAATCCTAATGGTACACCAATAATGATTGTAATCAACAATGTAATCAAACTAATAATCAATGTGTACCTTGCCCCAATAATAACTCTTGAAAGTAAATCTCTACCATAATCATCGGTGCCTAACCAATGGTTTAAGCTTGGCATTTCAAGACTACTCCCTAGGTTCACCTCATAAGCATTTGTTGTCGACACAAAAAATTGTGCGATGATAAGAGCCAATAAATACAATGTAAACACATAAAATATAAGATGCTGTTTATTTAATTGATTCATTACATTTCACCATCCTGTCGTTGCGGTTTCTTGGGATGACGTGAACTATTATATCGGCGCTTCGGTTCTAACCATAGCAATAATAAATCACTCACTGTATTAGCCAAAACAACAAAGAAACCAATCATAATTACCGCACCTTGTACTACAGGATAATCTCTTGCACGTATACTATCTACTAGGAAATGTCCTATACCTGGTATTCCAAATAAATTTTCAATGACGACAGTGCCTCCTATAAGACTCCCCACAGACATGCCTAATACCGTTATAACTGGGGTAATAGCTGGTTTAAATAAATCACTCCATAAAATATATCGTTCAGACATACCTCTGAGTCGTGAAGCCTCAACTTCTTTAGATTGATATAATTCTATTAAATTCGATCGCATCAACCTTACATAGTATGCACTCATACCCACGCTTAATGCTATCACTGGTAAAATGTAACCAGCTATCGTGTCTATACCAGAAGATGGCAAAACATTAAATTTCTGTGCAAAAATATAAATTAATATTGTACCTAAAAAGAATGAAGGCACACTCACTGTAAAGGACGTTACAGTTCTGATAAATGTATCAACCCACGTATGATAATATTTCGCTGCTAAAATTCCCATTGGAAGTGCTGTTAATAAGACAACCATTATAGTTAGAAAAGCAATGCTTAAGGTCGGCGGCGTGTAATAAATTAATTCTTTTATTACGGGTTCACCTGTTTGATAACTCGTACCGAAATTAAATTGAACAATTTGACCTAACCATTGAAAATATTGCATGACAACTGGTTGGTTTAGGCCTAATTTTTCTTTTGTTGCTTCAACTTGTTCTGAGGATACATTTGCTATATCTAAATGTAGGATTTTATCAACTGGATCGCCAGGTGTAAGTTTCATTAATATGAATGTAATACTAGAAAGGACAAACAATACAATGATCATTTGTCCAATTCTAGTTAGTATATTTTTAATTATCATTGTTTTTTATCGACCTTGTAATCGATTAGATAGATACCTTCGGGTGTTGCTTTTAAGTTCTTCACATCTTTATTCATACCGACGATATTATCCATATATGAGATATAGCTATTTGCAAAATCACTTTGTGTAATACTAATAATTTCATTTGTTAAACGATTACGTTCAGATTTATCTACTGTTTTATTAAACTCGTCAATTAATGCTGTTACTTTCTGATTGTTATAGTCGCCAGAATTAATTGCGCCTTTAGGCTTATATGCCTGATTAAAGAAGTATCCTGTATCTCCTCTAGGTATTGTACCAAAGCTATATAAAGAGGCATCCCATTGCTTTTTATCACTTAAATAGCCTTCAATATCATCTACATTACGAATAGTAATATCGATATTGGCTTTTTTAGCATCTGATTGAATAACTTGTGCCATTTTAGGCAGTTCTGGTCTACCATTATACGTAGATACGGTTAACTTTAATGGATTTGATTTAGAATATCCTTCTTCTTTTATAATCTGTTTGGCTTCTTCTAAATCTTGTTTTTGTATAGGTTGTTTATCTATAAAATCTAATTTTGTATTAAATGGTCCGGTAGCTGGTTGGGCATGGTTCTTAGAGACATTACGTGCGATACTTTCACGATTAATAACTTTATCTAGCGCTTTACGTACAGGTTTAGTCATTTTGTCACTTGTATGATTGTACATAACCAATGATGTTCTAAATCCTGATACTGCAGATGTAGTTGTCTTATCTCCATCTTTCAACTCTTTTTCCTTTTCAACAGGAACATCTGTAATTACATCAGCTTTACCTGATGCTAAATCGCTTGTACGAG
Organism: Staphylococcus sp. mip270_02; assembly: GCF_054031535.1. Taxonomy (NCBI): domain Bacteria; kingdom Bacillati; phylum Bacillota; class Bacilli; order Caryophanales; family Staphylococcaceae; genus Staphylococcus; species Staphylococcus sp. mip270_02. Next base: position 741,152 of record NZ_CM132934.1, on the reverse strand, counting down.
CATTACCATCTTCTTGATATGTAACATTTACATGATCTAGTTTAGGTTTACCTTGCCAATAATCATTAAAACGATCTAACTTGATATTTTGAGATTGCTTATAATTTTTAATTTGGTATGGTCCGGTACCAACAGGCGTTTTATTAACGTCATCTGCCTCTGTATCGTAAATTGCAGAGAATGGACTTGCTAACTCTGACACTAATTCAGGATAAGCTTCTTTTGTAGTAATCGTAATGTTTTGCCCATCTACATTAATATCTTTAATTGGAAGCGAACCTTTAACGAGATCACTTTTCTTAATGCTTTCTTCCAAACTAGATTTTACCGCTTCACCTGTCACTTTTTTACCATTTTGGAATTTAATGTCTTTTTTCAACTTAATATCTAATTGTGTTGGTGTTTTTTGTTCATATGAATCGACCAATACCTTTTCAACTTTGCCATTTGCACCAGCTTTAAATAGAGCTTCAGCAGCACCTATCTTCACTGGTACATCTGTCTCATATGGTGCAATAGAAGTTGTTTTTAATGGCAGTTCAACGTCTAATGTTTTCCCTTTTGATTCACTTCCTGAACCACTACACCCCGCTAAGACCACAGCTGATATTGCAATTAATGAAACAATTTTTTTCATTTTCATTCCTTCTTCCCAATAAATTTATAATTAATTAGAAAATCGAGCTACTCTCAAACGATGCCTATATTATTATAAAATATAATTTAGGGTCTTCATCCAATAAAGTCATGCTATTCAATTTGTTGAACCTTCATTCGGTTACCTGCAAACAACATAATCCACGTTGCTATAATAAAAGGGAGTGTAAACACTGGCAAACCGAATGGTGTTAATAAAGTTGTCATGCCCGCGTGCAAAACAACTGTCAAAAGGATTCCTAAAACAATGCTAATATATCGTTGAATCCTAGTACGGAAAGCAACGCCCAAAGCGAGCACTGTTAGTATGACATTATAGCCAAACAATCCATCATTAATTTGATCATGATTTGCACCAAGTACTAGTACAGCAGTAAAACCAATTAAATTGGCTACTATAGCAAATACACCAGCTTTACTTGAAGCAATAAAAATTCCTATAAGAATTAGAACCCCTGCCATAATGCTCTTCAACAAGAAAATTTCACTGAATCCTGATAAAAAAGCATTTATAAAATGGATGCTATGTCCTGAAAATTGTATCTCTTGTACTGTGTCTGGCAGTATATTGACATCTGCATTCACAAACTTAAATTGAAATGACATTAGTAAAATCAACCAGCTAACAAATACATATGGCATGGTTAACATAGGCACGCCAAAAGGCTTAAAAAATTCTCTGAATGCTGAGCCTATTGGCATTGTAATCACAATTGCTATAAAAGCAATTAATATACTATACCATTCTGGCACTAAAAATAGTGTCAATGCAATTGCTGTTAGTACTGGATTGAAACCTGCTAATCCTGAGTTAATCTCTTCATTTGAGTAATTTGTCCGTTTCGCTAATAATAATGCAATAATACTCGCAGCTAAGGTCATAATACCAACCTTCCAATTTCCTACGAATAAACCTAACAAGATAAATAAGCCTGTCCATGCATTATTTAATAGCAGTACTTGTGCGATGTTCTTTAATATAATTCGAACAGCATTCACATTGTCACCTAGTTTCTACGCTTATTCCAACATACAACATAATATATTATAACGGATAAAATTTAAAGCAATACATATTTAATTTCAACACGTTTTTTTTCGTCATCAATTTATTTCAGGTGGTTATTCTTGTAGTATGCTTCTAATCGTCTTATTATTAGATTAGTCACATACTATATATTTATTTTATAAAAACGTCGAAAGGTAGTGAGCATGTGCATTTTACACAACGTGAACAAGACAAACTAATGTTAGTTATTGCAGCAGATTTGGCTCGTAGACGTCAGCAAAGAGGTCTTAAGTTAAATTATCCCGAGGCAGTTGCCATTATAAGTTTTGAGCTATTAGAAGGTGCAAGAGACGGAAAAACCGTTGCAGAACTTATGAGTTATGGCAAACAAATATTAGGTGAGGATGATGTAATGGAGGGCGTTGCAGATATGTTAACCGAAATGGAAATTGAAGCAACTTTTCCTGATGGTACTAAATTAATTACCGTTCATCACCCAATTGTGTAGAGGAGGAAGTTAATTATGAAACCTGGTGAAATTATAGTTAAACGTACAGAAATTGAAGTTAATCGTGGTCATAACGCTACGATACTTGATGTAAAAAACACAGGAGATCGCCCTATTCAAGTTGGTTCTCATTATCATTTTTTTGAAACGAATCCTGCCTTGCAATTTGAACGAGAAAAAGCTTATGGCAAACGGTTAGATATCCCTGCTGGCGCAGCGGTACGTTTTGAACCTGGTGACGAAAAAGAAGTTCAACTCGTTGAATTTAGCGGTAAAAGAAGAATTTTTGGTTTCCATGGTAAAGTGAATGGACCTATTGACGAGGCGCGTGTTTATAAAGCTGAAGATGACGACAGCGCTACAGAAATTATCGCTGAAGAAAATAAAGTCAGCGAAAATGCTAATAAAGAAAGTGGGTATAACAGATGAGTTTTAAAATGACGCAATCACAATATACAAGTCTATATGGCCCTACTGTTGGAGACTCTGTAAGATTAGGAGATACTAATTTATTTGCGCGTGTCGAAAAAGATTACGCAACATATGGTGATGAAGCCGCATTTGGCGGTGGCAAATCAATCCGTGATGGTATGGCTCAAAATCCTAATGTGACACGTGATGATAAGCAAGTAGCAGATTTAGTAATTACAAATGCACTAATTCTTGATTACGATAAAATCGTTAAAGCAGATATCGGTGTTAAAAATGGTTACATTATGAAAATAGGTAAAGCTGGTAACCCAGATATTATGGATAATGTAGACATTATCATTGGAGCAACTACAGATATTATTTCTGCAGAAGGTAAAATAATAACAGCTGGTGGTATCGATACCCACGTCCATTTCGTTAATCCTGAACAATCTCAAGTCGCCCTTGAAAGTGGTATTACTACACATATTGGTGGTGGGACAGGCGCATCTGAAGGTGCTAAAGCAACTACTGTTACTCCAGGTCCTTGGCATTTACATCGCATGTTACTAGCAGCAGAATCGTTACCTTTAAATATTGGTTTTACTGGTAAGGGACAAGCAGTTAATCATACAGCTTTAGTAGAACAGATACATGCCGGCGCTATCGGTTTAAAAGTACATGAAGACTGGGGTGCAACGCCTTCAGCATTAGATCATGCCCTTCAAGTTGCTGACGATTATGATGTCCAAATTGCATTACACGCAGATACATTAAATGAGGCAGGCTTTATGGAAGAAACAATGGCTGCCGTTAAAGACCGTGTACTGCATATGTATCATACAGAGGGCGCAGGTGGCGGACACGCACCTGACCTAATTAAATCTGCAGCTTATTCCAATATACTACCATCTTCCACAAACCCTACCTTACCTTACACTGTTAATACAATTGACGAACATCTAGATATGGTTATGATTACACACCATTTAAATGCTTCTATACCAGAAGATATAGCTTTTGCCGATTCCCGTATTCGTAAAGAAACGATTGCTGCAGAAGACGTATTGCAAGATATTGGTGTATTTAGTATGGTCAGCTCTGATTCACAAGCCATGGGACGTGTCGGTGAAGTAATTACAAGAACTTGGCAAGTTGCACACCGTATGAAAGAGCAACGTGGTCCATTAGATGGCGACAGCGAGTATAATGACAATAATAGAATCAAGCGCTATATAGCGAAATACACAATTAATCCTGCGATTACGCATGGTATTTCAGATTACGTTGGTTCAATCGACGAAGGTAAACTTGCTGATATAATTATGTGGGAACCCGCATTCTTTGGCGTTAAACCTGATGTCATCGTTAAAGGTGGGTTAATAAACACTGCAATTAACGGTGATGCTAATGGTTCTATACCTACTTCAGAACCTTTAAAATATCGTAAGATGTATGGTCAACTTGGCGGCAATATGCAGGGTACTTCAATGACATTCGTATCTACCACAGCTTATGAAAATGATATTGGCAAATTATTAGGTTTAAAACGTAAATTAAGACCTGTGCATAATATTCGTAAACTAACTAAAGCAGATATGAAAAATAACAGCGCAACGCCAAAACTAGATGTTGATCCGCAGACATATGAAGTATTTGTAGATGGCGAAAAAATCACAAGTGAACCAGCTACGGAATTACCATTAACACAACGTTATTTCTTATTCTAGGAGGTTAAAAATGATCATCGAAGAAATCGTAGGCAATATCGCTAACATTTCAGACAGCGATAAAGGAAAACATATAGAAAAAGTATATTTAGAAAACTCTGATTTAGTTAAACGTATCCAACGTGTTAAAACAGATCACGGTAATGAAATTGGCATCCGTTTAAAACAACCAATTGACTTACAATATGGAGATATTTTGTATAAAGATGATACTAATATGATTGTCGTAGATGTAAATTCTGAAGATTTACTTGTAATTAAACCACGCTCTTTACAAGAAATGGGAGATATCGCTCATCAACTGGGTAATAGACACTTACCTGCGCAATTTACAGAAACTGAGATGCTCGTTCAATATGATTATCTAGTAGAATCACTATTAAAAGATTTAGAGATACCATATGAACACGAAGACCGTAAAGTTAATCAAGCATTTAGACATATAGGTCATTCACATGATTGATCACGCTCATCTACGCCTGTTTCAATTTTGTGATTCACAATTTCCAACAGGGGCATTCAGTCATTCATTTGGACTTGAAACTTATATCCAGCGCGATATCGTTCATGACGAACAAAGTTTTCAGCAATGGCTCATACTTTTTCTAAATGAACAATTAACTTATGCTGATGGCTTAACGATGCGTCTCGTTTACAATGCGCTTGAACAAAATGATACACAAGCTATTTTACGATTAGATCGTATCCTTTTTGTACAAAATTTACCAAAAGAAACACGCCAAGGTTCTAAACAGATGGGTACTCGCATGGTGAAACTTGCTTCTGAGCTTTATGACAGTGATTGGTTAAACTGGTATCATGCTCAAATGCGTGACAAAAAAGCAATGTTACATCCCGCTATTTGTTTTACTATGCTTGGCCATCATCTCGGGGTCGATATAGAAACGATTATTGATTACTATTTATACCAAAACGTGTCTAGCCTTACCCAAAATGCAGTACGTGCAATACCCTTAGGGCAAACTTCTGGGCAACGCATCGTTCATCAAATGATTCCCATCATGAAAGATACTAGAAATCATATTATGACTTTAGATGAATCACAACTTGGTATTACTGCCCCAGGTTTAGAAATCAATCAGATGGAACATGAAAACGTAAACGTAAGAATTTTTATATCTTAGGAGGTCAAACTTTATGACAGATACAATTAAAATAGGTGTGGGCGGACCTGTTGGTGCAGGAAAAACTCAACTTATTGAAAAAATTGTAAAACGCTTAGCAAAAGACATGAGTATTGGTGTTATCACGAATGACATTTATACAAAAGAAGATGAAAAAATATTAGTTAATTCTGGTGTGTTACCCGAAGACAGAATTATCGGTGTAGAAACAGGCGGCTGCCCTCATACAGCTATACGTGAAGATGCTTCAATGAATTTTGCTGCAATTGATGAATTAAAAGAACGAAATGATGATATTGAACTTATTTTCATCGAATCTGGTGGCGATAATTTAGCGGCAACTTTCAGTCCAGAATTAGTAGATTTCTCAATCTATATTATCGATGTTGCTCAAGGGGAAAAAATTCCTCGAAAAGGTGGACAAGGTATGATTAAATCCGATTTCTTTGTTATAAACAAGACTGACTTAGCACCTTATGTTGGTGCGTCATTAGAACGCATGGCTGAAGATACAAAAGTATTCCGTGGCAACCGTCCTTTCACTTTCACAAATCTCAAAACGGATGAAGGTTTAGATGAAGTTATTGAGTGGATAGAACAAGACGTATTTCTTAAAGGGTTAGCTTAATGTCTGATGGACAGAATCAATGGACTGGCCAATTAGATTTAACTGTCTTTAATAATGGTAAGAAATCGGTGGCGCGTGACATTTTTTTCGAAAAAGCCTTGAAAGTCATGCGACCAGTTTATTTAAATAACTCTGATATACCTACGTTTTATATTGTAAACGTAGGTGGTGGTTACTTAGATGGGGACCGTTACAAAATGGATTTTAATATCGAACCAAATGCAAAAGTTATTTTAACTTCACAAGGTGCTACAAAAATTTATAAAACACCTAATAACCATGTAGAACAATACCAAAACTTTAATATCCAAGAGGATGCTTATGCTGAGTATGTTGGCGATCCAATTATCGCTTTTGAAAATGCAAAATTCTATCAACATAATACATTTCATTTAAAATCTACAGCTGCATTATTTTATACAGATATATTAACCCCAGGTTATTCTAAAGATGATAAAAAATTTAGTTATACGTATATGCACCTGTTAAATGAAATCTATGTCGATGATGAATTAGTTGTTTTCGACAATACTTTGCTTGACCCATCCAAAAATAAAGTTGATGGCCTTGGTTATATGGAAGATTATACGCACTTAGGATCTTGTTATTTTATACATCCTACTGTAAATCAAAAATTAATCGATAGTGTTTATGAGCAAATCAAACACTATCAACAGCAATATGATTGTCGTTTCGGCATCACTAAGCTACCAACACATGGCTTTAGCATTCGAATTTTATCAAATAAAACACAAATAATTGAAAGAATATTGGCGACCCTACAAGAATTTGTAGTGAAAACAATATTTGATCGTGATGTGGATTTTTTAAGAAAATATTAAAAACTATAACATAAAGGAGAGCCCCAAATTTTGCTTATGGGCTCTCCTTTTCATGTTAATGTAACTAGCCAATCTAACTAACGACTAATCTTAAATAACACTTACTGTAAAACTCACACTATCATACATATTAAAAAGCTAAATTATATTCAAAAACCATATAAGACTAGATACCAATAATACAATCGTCGTAATATAAATTGTTAATTTTTGACTTTTTTTCAATTCATTTTCTTTTTTAGTAAATAAACTAAATAATGTTCCATCTTTTCCCATTAATAAAGTGATAGAATAAATAAGTAAAATTAAAGACAAAATAAATAATATTAATGCAACGAACACCATAAAAATCCCCCTCCCATTTGAGTAACATTTACTAAAATAACTAATTGTCATACTATCTTAACTTAGTTTATAAATAAAGAATACTGAATGCTTTTTTATAATTAAAACAAATTATTAACTCTGTACTTTTATTATTGCTACAATAGTACAGGTTAATAAATAATTTCTAATAGGAGTGATCTTGTGATAAAAGAATATATTTATAAAAACACTGTACAACCCTCTTGGATAGATAATAATAACCATATGCATGATGCACAATATTATTCCGTATTCAGCGATGCAGTTGCTGGATTTTTAGAACATATTGATTTTTCAAGCGATTATCGTCACAACCAAGATGTTACAATATTTAATGTTGAAGCGCACATTTCTTATTTAAAAGAATTATTACTTCACGATACTTTTCACATCAAGATACAAATTTATAATTATGATGCTAAACGCATACATTTATTCTTAACTATGTACAACGCTAATAATGAACCTACTGCTACATATGAAGCGATGATGATGGGTGTTAGCAACCACACAAGAAGTAGCACAGAATTCCCAGTGCCTATTCAAGAAAAACTTAAAAATTATTTTGATCAGCAACAACACTTTGATGTGCCTAAACAATTAGGTCATGTTATTCAAATACCTCAACGTAAATAATACAATTTGACATACTTCGATTTTGACATCATTTCATTCCATTGATACTATGAAGTAGAATGACCATTCTATTTCGGGAAGTGTGAGATACTATGTCACAGAAAAAGCAAGATATACTGAGTGTTGCTGAGCGATTATTTTATGAATATGGCTTTCGAGGTGTTGGTTTAAAACAGATTATCCAAGAAGCAAATGTTGCTACCATGACACTTTATAACCATTTTGACGCTAAAGATAATTTAGTAGCACAAGTATTAAAGCAAAGAGAAGCTCGCTATTGGCGTTATCTTGACAGTTTCGTCGAAAGACATCCAGATAAACCATTTATTTCAGCAGTTGAAGCACATTGTCAATGGCTTAATGACTACTCTTACAAAGGCGATATGTTTATGCGCGCTATCGAAGATTATGCTGATACCGATAATGAAATTGAAAGTACCGCCAGAGGACATAAAGCGCGCCTATTACATTATTTAGAAAAACTCGCTAACAATGCAGGTATTGATAATGGCTATGATCTTGCTGTACAGTACACCTTACTATTAGAAGGTACAACCTCAATGACTGCATTATTAGGATCTAAAGAAGCAACTGAACACGCCATTACTATGGCAAAGTTATTATTACATGAAGCGCACAATCAATAATTCATAGACGAGTAGGTACCAGTATTCAAAAGAATCCTCCCCTACTCGTTATTTTAAAATAAAAAATAGAATGAACATTCTATATATTTTTAACTATTGTTAGAATGAACATTCTATATAGATTTGGAGGTATTTTATGAAATTTTCAAGACTTGTGTTACCAGGTATCGCTATGATTGCTACCACTTATGGATTAGGTAGATTTAGTTTCGGTCTCTTTCTACCAGAAATTTCCAATGACTTGAGTTTAACCGCTTCACAAGCAGGTATGATTTCATCACTATTTTATTTGGCTTATTGTTTTACAATTATTTATTCCACATTAAAAACTGACAAAATCGGTCCTAAAAGGATGATTATCTTTGCAGGTCTTTCTGTATTAATTGGCTTAATCCTAATTGGTATCTCATCAACTGCAATCATACTGTCCTTAGGTGTCATATTCGCTGGTGCTAGTACCGGGTTAGTATCACCACCTTATGGTTATACAATTTCTTTATGGATTAAATTGCAGGATCAAGGTAAAGCAAATACATGGATTAATTCAGGTACAAGCTTAGGCTTAATGTTCACCGGTATAACCGCTATGTTTATCTTTCTTGATTGGCGTGACACCTATTTAATCTATGCATTTATAGCATTAATCGTATTAGCTTGGAATTATATTATTATCCCAAGTCTGCAACAGGACATTAAAATTGATACTGGTAGTTTGAATATCAGAGATATTTCTTCTAGTAAACGCATTGTAATAGCTTCTACTTTACTCGGTGTTTCAACTGCACCATTTTGGACCTTCTCAAAGTCATTTGTTCAACTTACTGGTCATTACTCAGATATGGCTCTTTCTGTATTTTGGATTTTAATTGGTATTTTTGGGATAGTGGGAGGTATATCTGGAGCTATTATCGATAAGAAAAGCCTTCATTTTGCATTTAATATCGGCGTAATTTCGTTAGCATGCGCCTCAATTTCACTAGCATTAACACCAAATATATGGCTACTTCCATTTATTTCATCTTCCATATTTGGTATGAGTTATATATTCTTAACAGGTGTTTTACTTGTTTGGGGAATTAAATTATTTGTAAAAAATGCTTCTTTAGGCATAGGTATCCCCTTTTTACTATTAGCAGTAGGACAAGTCATTGGTTCTTCTTTCGCAGGTGTATTCATTGATATACTAAACTACCAATACACCTTTTTAATATACGGTGTAATTGGTTTAATACCTTTATTAATTTATCCTAAGGTTGAAATTACGAAAAGCAAAGCACCTAAAGGGGACTACAGTAAACTACAACAAACGAATGTTGATGTATTGAATTCAGAACGTTCTTTTGACTTTGAAACACCAACGCAAACAGAGTATAACAATCATTAAGCTGTTCAATTTCATATAAAATTAAAATAACCCAGGTTTCTTCTGAAAATGATCCCCCCTTAAAGAAGTTTTTGGCATCTTCTTTAAGGGGGATATCAAATGAAGTATTTCCTGGGTTATCTTTCTTTTTATTTAATTTAAAGTATTTAATGCTGCTTTTAAATCTTCTACTAAGTCTTCTGTACCTTCAATACCAACAGACAAACGAATCAAGCCGTCTGCAATGCCTTCTTTTTCACGTATGTCTTTTGGTATAGAGGCGTGTGTCATTAAAGCAGGCACGGAAATTAAACTTTCCACCGCACCTAAACTTTCAGCTAATGTAAAATATTTAGATGTTTTAATTACTTGTTTAGCACTTTCTATGTCTGCAACTTCAAATGCAACCACACCTGTATGCCCTTCTGCTTGTCTTTGATGAATATCGTGATTTAAGTGCGTAGCAATACTTGGATGGAACACTTGTCTAACAGCATTATGTTCTTGCAACATTGCTATAATTTCGAGTGTATTGCGTTGTACTTGTTCCATACGTATACCTAAGGTTTTAATACCTCGAATCAATAAATAACTATCTTGCGGTCCAAGTACGCCACCTGTTGAATTTTGAATAAATCCAATATGTTCTGCTAACGCTTCATCGTTTGTAGCAACTAAACCAGAAACAACATCACTATGACCGCCGAGATATTTTGTTGCAGAATGTAATACAATATCGATACCAAATTTTAATGGGTTTTGGAAATAAGGTGTCATAAACGTATTATCTACGACAGAAATCAAATTATGTCTTTTAGCTATCTCGGAAGATTTTTTAATATCTGTTACACGTAATAACGGATTAGACGGTGTCTCAATGTATAACATTTTCGTTTCAGGCTTAATATATTGTTCAATTTCGTCAATTTGTGTTGTATCAATAAAATCAGCTTCTATACCAAAACGGGTAAACACTTTAGATAATGCTCTATATGTGCCACCATAAACATCTGAATTAATTAATAAATGGTCACCTTTATCTAACAACATAATCACTGCTGAGATGGCTGCCATACCAGAACCAAATGCATAACCGAATTCTCCTTCTTCTAAATCGGCAATTAGCCCTTCTAATGCCGTTCTTGTAGGATTCGCAGAACGTGAATATTCGTAACCTTGTCTCATATCTCCAATATCATCTTGAATATAAGTACTCGTTTGATAAATTGGCGTCGTTACCGCTCCTGTGTATGGATCTGTTGTCACTCCGCCATGTATTAATTGTGTTTTTTTATTCATAATCATTCTCCTTATAATTTAAGATTTTCTTTGACATATATCGGTCGCTTCCGTCAGGAAAAACTGTGACAATAACACCTTTATTTATATGTTTTTTTATGTCTAATGCTGCCTGTAGTGCTGCTCCCGATGAACTACCAACCAAGAGTCCTTCTTGTTTAGCAATTAGTTTTACATTTTTAAATGCATCATCATCGCTAACTTTTATAATATCTGCTACTAATGTTTCAGGTAAGAATAATGGCCATTGTTCGGAACCAATGCCTTCTATATCATGTGCATGTGCTTGACCACCACTTAAAGTAGATCCTTCTGGCTCAACTATGACACTTTCAATATTAAATTGAGCTAAATGTTCAGCAATACCAGCAAAGGTTCCACCAGATCCTACGCCACCAACAAAATAATCAATATCGTCCAGTTTATCTGTAATTTCTTGTGCTATGGTATCTTTATATGCTTCAGGATTATGTTTCGATTCAAATTGATTTAAATAAAAAGCCCCCGTTTTTAATCCGAATTCCTGTGCTGCTATTTTTGCACCTTCCATACCAAGTCCTTGTTCTGTTCTTATTACTTTCGCTCCTAAAGCTTTTATAATTGATACTTTCTCTTCAGAAAAACCTATAGGCGCAAAAATCACACTACTGAGTCCATAATGATTGGCTGCAAGAGCAACACCGATGCCCGTATTACCTGCTGATGCTTCAACAACTGTATCTCCTTCATGAATGATGTTATCTTTTAAAGCTACCTCAATTAAATGCTTTCCTAATCTATCTTTTATGCTACCGCCAGGATTAAACTGTTCTAATTTTGCATAAATTTGAACGTCTTTATTACTAAATGATTTTAAAAGTACAAGCGGTGTATTTCCTATTAAGTCAAAACCAATCATTTTATTCCTCCATGAGTTTACCATTTCCATTCCTTTTACAATACCCTACTATAACGATAAGAATTATAAACAATTTATTTTATTTTTGCAACCCCTTTAAACTAAGTGCGTTGTAAAAAACACAAATCAATCCTTACTTTTTTAGTAAGAAATGGTTGAAAAGGTTAAAAGGGTCTTGTATAGTGATAATTATCAGAAAATTCTAATTTTAGGAGGATTTATATTATGTCTCAAAACCCTTGGCATTTAGATACACTTTCCATTCACGGCGGTCAAGTAACAGATGACTTTTCAAAATCTCGCGCAGTTCCTATTTATCAGACTTCTAGTTATGTATTTGATAATACCGAACATGCAAGAAAGCTTTTTGCTTTAGAAGAACCTGGCAATATTTATACTAGAATAATGAACCCAACGCAAAATGTTTTTGAAGAGCGTATTGCAGCACTTGAAGGTGGAATCGGAGCTCTAGCCACATCTTCAGGGCAAGCTGCAATTCATTTAGCACTCTTAAATATTGTAGAATCTGGAGATGAAATTGTTGCTTCTTCTAACTTGTATGGTGGAACTTACAATTTATTAAATGTTACCTTTAATAAATTAGGCATCAAAGTTCACTTTGTAGATCCAAGTGATCCTGAAAATTTTGTAAATGCTATTAACGATAAAACAAAAGCTGTTTATGCTGAAACTATAGGTAATCCAAAAATTGATGTATTAGATATTGAAGCAGTCGCAAATGTTGCACATCAAAATAACATTCCTTTAATTGTAGATAATACTTTCCCAACTCCATATTTACTTCGTCCTTTTGAATTTGGTGCAGACATTATTATACATTCAGCAACTAAATTTATAGGTGGTCACGGTACTTCTATAGGTGGGGTTATTGTAGATAGCGGTAATTTCAATTGGGATAATGGTAAATTCCCAAGTCTTGTAGAACCTGATTCAAGTTATCATGGCATTTCATATACTAAAGATGTTGGAGAAGCAGCCTATATTACAAAGGCGCGTGTACAGTTATTACGAGATTTAGGTTCAGCAGTATCACCTTTTAACGTCCATGAATTTTTATTAGGATTAGAAACATTACATTTACGTTTAGAAAGACATTCTGAAAACGCATTGCGTGTTGCCCAATATTTAGAACAACATCCAAACGTAACTTGGGTGAATTATCCTGGTTTAGAAAACAATAAATATCAGCACCTTGCCCAAAAGTATTTACCAAATGGACAAGGTGCAGTACTCACTTTTGGTGTAGATGGTTCTGTTGAAGATATTGCAAAATTTGTTGATGCATTAAGTCTATTCTCTCATTTAGCAAATGTTGGAGATTCTAAATCTTTAATTATCCATCCTGCTAGTACGACTCATTTACAATTATCACCTGAAGAACAACAAGCTTCAGGCGTTGTGCCTGAACTTGTAAGATTATCAGTTGGTACTGAAAATATTGATGACATAATTAATGACCTTGAAAAAGGTTTTAAAGCATCACTTGAAAATTAACGAAGGAATTTTCTTAGTGATGCTTATACAAAAGAATACTTTTGTGTTCCCCTAATCACTTGAAAATTAACGAAGGAATTTTCTTAGTGATGCTTATGCAAAAGAATACTTTTGTGTTCCCCTAATCACTTGAAAATTAACGAAGGAATTTTCTTTGGGATGCTTATGCAAAAGAATACTTTTGTGTTCCTCTGATCACTTGAAAATTAACGAAGGAATTTTCTTTGGGATGCTTATGCAAAAGAATACTTTTGTGTTCCCCTAATCCCTTGAAAATTAACGAACGAATTTCCTTTGGATGCTTATGCAAAAGAATACTCAAAACTATGTTAATAATAAAAAGGCTGAGGCAATTAATTGTCTCAGCCTTAAGCATATAATAAATAAAAAATGAATGGTGAAGTGTGATACATAAGCTCCTCCTATCCACTAATCAATAAACTTTTTTAGACCCCCTTAAACTATGCCTTCACACAAACCTAAGCCTACCCTCCGTGTCTAATATGACTTTGTCGACACTTTATAGTCCATATTGAATTTATAAATTAATATTAGGATAATAATCATATTAATAGCATAAATTAGGTGTTCATTTGAGTGAGAATAAAGACAGATTAACCGTAAGTGTTATACTACTGGCTGGCAAGATACTACTTTCCTCTGATGCTGAAGTATCAAGAGTAGAAGATACCATGCGTCGCATCGCAATTTGTATGGGCTATTATAATAGTCAAGGTTACGTAATCAACGTATTTATCAATTTTTCATTAAGTGAAGAACATGATACACGTATATTACATATAAACAAAAACAACACTAATTTATTAAAAATATTTCAAGTTAATTCAATTTCTAGAAAGCTTACAGTAATCAATTATCTATTGATTAGGCTTATATCCTATTAAAAAATGTCGATTACACTAATTTAAATATCCCATTATGGAAAAAGGTAATGGCTGCAGGAATAATTTCATTAAGTTTCCTATATTTACAAGGCGGCACCTGGTCAGATGCAATCACTACAATTATTGCTGGCTCAATTGCTTTAGGTCTGCTATTATCTGATTAGTTATCGAAGACACTCAATATTCGTAAATTATTATTAGTAAAAAAATTATAAAAAGGCTTCATAGTTCGTATGAGAAAGAAGCAGAAACATAAATAATGTCTCTGTCTCAACTCATTATAATGGTAGTAGCTGGCTGATTCGAAAAGGCCTTTAAATCATGTTTTTTTCAACTCTAGTCGTCATTGCTAAGGATAGACAACGAAACTTTTTCAGAAAAATTAAGTTTCAATCCCTCTCCAATAGACACTGAAAAACTTTTATTTATTTTTTATTCACATAATAAAGCCCTCTTAACACATTCGCATCTAAATCACTTATTCTGACTACAATCTCTCTATTTTGAATCAAGTGATGTTTTTGTGCATATGCTTCAATTCGCACTTTATAAGGTAATTTACTTTGTGTTACACCACCTCCAAGTACGATATTATATACATTGAAGACACTATATAGGTTCGTACATAACTTTTGTGTTAAATCTATTACTTCTTCAATCATCTGTACGATTTGTTTATTTTCTCCTGCATTATACATTTCAATTGCTTCTCTAGTACTAACTTCTTTGTTAAGCAATACGCCTGCTTTCCTACTTATTGCTAAGCCAGAAATTTCATTTTCAACGCAACCATATTGTTTGCAAACAGGGCATTGGTAGTCACTATTGTCTTTAATAATAGTATGACCAATCTCACCGAAATTACCATCGCTACCAGAAACTAGAGTGCCATTTCTCATGTATGCCATACCAACACCTGTACTTATAGTTAAATATATAAAATCCTCTGTCATCGATGGAATGTAGCGTTGTTCTGCTAATATAGCAGCATCCGTATCATTTACAAAATATGGTTTAAATGAACTATGTTCAGTGATAAACTCACCTGCGTTAAAATTATTGTATTTTTGTAAATTAGGAGGATTTAAAAATACACCTTGAGTATAATCACACGGCCCAGGCATAGCAATATTTAGCACTGTATCATCTATATGTTCAACACTTTCTAAGTAATTCTTAGCTATATTGATTATTTCAGTAAACTGTTGTTTGGGGTTATCTACATAAGTTTCAAATTTATGGCTCTCTATAATTTCTAAATCTTCGTTGATTAAACCTACAATTGTCTTTGTTCCACCTATATCTGTACAAATTTTCAACATTGTAATTACCTCCTATGATTGCATAAAAAGGCAGAAATAACTAAAGTTATCTCGCCTTTAATTTTTATACATAGCTAACTATAAATGTCATATCACCTTTAAATGTAATTTCTTCATCCTCAGTAGTCAGTATAAAATGTGTTCCTTTTTCTAAAGTAATAATTTCGTTATTTACTGTAACTTCGCCATTGCCCTCTACAATGGATACTAGACAATATGATTGTGGTTTTGTATAGTCTAAATGACCATTGATTATCCATCTTTCCACTGTAAAGAACGTATTAGATACAAATTGCGTATAATCCTGACCTTGAACCACTTCATGTTTAGCTGATTTATTCGGTGAGCTAGCAGAAAGGTCAATTACCTCTTTACTTTCTTCTAAATGAAGTTCTCTTTTATTTCCTTCTTTATCAGTTCTGTCATAATCATAAATGCGGTAAGTAGTATCAGAAGATTGTTGTGTCTCTAAGATTAAAATCCCTTCTCCTATTGCATGCACGGTACCTGCCGGCACATAGAAGAAGTCTCCTGCTTGAACTTTGACTGATTTGAATAGTGCATCGAATTGTTTGTTATCAATCATTTGATTTAACTCATTTTGACTCTGTGCATTTACGCCATAAATAATTTCTGCTCCTTCTTTTGCATCTAATATATACCAACATTCAGTCTTACCATATTCTCCTTCATACTTTTGCGCATACGTGTCATCTGGATGTACTTGTACTGACAAATTATCATTTGCATCTAATATTTTAGTTAGTAACGGAAATTTATCTTCTTTAGGATTCCCAAATAATACTTTGTCTTCTGCCCAAACTTCATCTAATGTTTTACCTTTATGACGTCCATTTTTAATTATGTTTGGACCGTTCGGATGTGCTGATATCGCCCAACATTCACCAGTATGATTATTAGGTATATCATAGTTAAATGCTTTAAGTGCGTTGCCTCCCCATATTCTTTCTTGAAAAACAGGTTTTAATAATAATGGCATTTATTCCTACCTCCTACTTATATTTCTTTAAGTAAATCGTAAATTTGTTGTGTTTGTGTTGCCTCAATTAACTGTTGGCGAATATTGTCGTCCATTAATGTTCTTGATAATCTTTGTAACAGTTTTAAATGTGTATCACTGCTGTCATTAGGTACTGCAATTAGAAATACAATATTAGGCAATGTGTCATCTAAGCTGTCCCAGTCTATACCATGTTTATTATTCATTACAGCAACAACAGGTCGTTTCACTGCTGATGATTTTGCGTGAGGTATTGCAACATTCATTCCAATTGCTGTCGTTGCTTCTGCTTCACGTTTCAGTACAGCATCTTTCAATTCTTTTCTATCTGTAATGTAATCATTCTTATCTAGTTGATCTATGAGATCATCTATCGCTTCGTCTCTTGTAATTTTCTTATCGACTATTTTAATAACATCTTTATCAAATACATCAACTGTGTTATTTGTCTGTTCAGTTGTTTTTTCTTTATTTATATCCGTTGTAGTATTTGTTGTAGTATTGGCTTCTGACTGGTCATCTTGCTGTTCCGCTGTCATCCCAGTTGCAATACTATTAGTATCAACAGCTAATGATGGTGTATTTTTTCTCAAAAATAGCACTACACTCATCGTGACAAGGCTACCAACTATCACAGCAATAAAGAACCATAAAATCTGATCTATGCCACCTAAAACAGCTACAATCGGACCGCCATGAGCCACTCTATCGCCTACGCCACCTATTGCTGCAATAGCTGCTGCTACCATTGCCCCTATCATATTGGATGGAATAATTCTTAACGGATCTTGTGCAGCAAATGGAATAGCACCTTCTGTAATACCAAATAATCCCATAGTAAATGAAGCTTTTCCCATTTCTACTTCACCTTTATTAAATTTACGTTTATTAATAAACGTAGCTAAGCCTAAACCAATAGGCGGCGTACAAACCGCTACTGCAACCATTCCCATTACAGCATAGTTACCTTCAGCGATTAGCGCTGAACCAAATAAGAAAGCAACTTTATTTACTGGTCCTCCCATATCAAATGCAATCATTGCCCCTATAATTAATGCTAAGATTACAATGTTAGTACCTTGCATACCTTTCAACCAAGTTGTCAATGCTTCAAAGATACTCGCTATTGGTGCACCAATTAAGAATATAAATATTAATCCCACAATGAGTGATGAAATAATAGGAATTATTATAATCGGCATAATGGGTGCCATTACTTTTGGTGTTTTTACATTTTTAATCCATTTCGCAATGTAACCTGCTATAAAACCAGCAACAATACCGCCTAAAAAACCAGCTCCAGCATCACTACCGTAGAAGCTACCATCAGCAGCTATAGCGCCACCAATCATACCTGGTACAAGGCCAGGTTTGTCAGCAATACTCACTGCGATGTAGCCAGCCAATATTGGCACCATAAAACTGAAAGCTAAATTGCCTATATTTTCAACTGATTTCCAAAATGAATCATTTGGAATTTCCAAACCTTTTGAAGTTGCTTCTCCACCAATTGTCAGTGCAATCGCCATTAACAATCCACCTACAACGATGAAGGGAACCATAAACGATACACCATTCATTAAATGCTGATAAACCATCTGAATACCAGTTTTGGGTTTATCTTCTTGGCTATGCTGACTAGCTCCATTAGTTTCATGATGGATATGAGCATCTTTATCAATAATACGTTGAATCAATACTTCCGGTTTATGAATACCTTCTCTAACACTTTCGTTAATTAATAACTTCCCATCAAATCTAGATAAATCTACTTGGCGATCTGCTGCAATAATAATGCCATCCGCTTCTCTAATTTCTTTTGTTGTTAAGACATTTTCTGCACCTACGCCACCTTGTGTTTCCACCTTGATATGCACGTCCATATCTTTGGCAGCTTGCTCCAATTTTTCTTGGGCCATATACGTGTGTGCAATCCCATTTGGACACGACGTAATCGCTAAAATTTTCATATGATTCATCCTCCTTGACTCAATTGTAAACGCATTCATTAGGTTGTAAAAAAGAATAATTGCCGTTACTAGTGGCAATTATTCTTTAATTAAGTCAATAATTTTCTCTTTTAAACTTTGATCTTCAAGTACTAATAATTGATCTACAGCATTCTCATCCAATTTAGCAATAGTATGAATAATTTTCTTCATTATAGGAATGTCTTGTTCTGTAATTGCTAAGAAAAAAACTAGCTTAGCTTTATTTTGTTTCCAGATATAACCTTGCATATTTTTAAAAATAATTACATGTGATTTCAATACTTTTTCTGGGTCACCATGTGGTATACTCATCCCATTACCAATATACGTAGAAGAAAATTTCTCTCTTTCCAATGCACTTTTCATGTAATCTTTGGTCACAGCATAATTGTTATCCAGAATCATTTGAGCTTGTTCAAAAACATAACTTGCAACCACTTGTTCCTGTTTATCTGAGCAAACACTAAACTGAATTGAAGCTAATTCATTTTGGTGTAATACAGGGTTTTGCTTATGGTGTAACGCTGAAGTAATTTTATTTTCATCCTCCTCTGAGAATAAAGGAGATACTTCTATGCAAGTTAAATCGTTAGGCACTTGTGCACCTTCAATAGAATGTGTAGAAACAAGAACATCAATATTGCTAAAGTTATAATTATCAATATCTTCCATTTTCAATGTATCTACTATATGAATGCTGTCATCTATATTTTTAATTTTCACTTCTAATAAACTAGAAATTCCCAACCCATAATAACAAGTGATAACAATATTAAATGAATCTTTTTTATGGCGATCTATGGAGGATTGAAAATGTAACGCTAAAAATGCAATTTCATCTTCAACTAAATTTATTTTTGCGTCTTTTGCAAGATGAGTTACTGTCTCATACAATGCATCAAATACAAAGGGATAATACTTTTTAATATCTTCTGTTAAAGGATTATTAATATAAACATTCTTTGCTATACGTAAGTAAGTTCTGCTGAAATGTGCATATAAATTGTCGCGTAGTTCTAGGTCTTCTGTAAAATCTACTCCTACATTTTTCTCCATCTGATGAATCATACGATCGATATAACTTTTAACAAAAATCCGTTCAAACCCTAAATCATATTTATTAAAATAATAGCTAATGAAGAATGATAACAGTTGCGCAGTTTTATCTGAAAGTTGATAACCTAACTCCAAATTGATATCTGTAATACATTGTTGCGCGATTTTATAGGAGGATTTATCGACTACCCATGAATAACCGTCATCGTTATTACGTTTAAATATAATAATTAAGTGTATAAGTAATTGTTTTATTCGTATTTTAGAAGTTTGTATATGATGTGCATTTAAGTTATTTTCAATAATTTGACTAATGATATCAATATGAGCCTTAGGTATTTCATTTAGTATTACATCATCAACAGTTTTATTTTTCGAAGATAGTTGGTTTAAATGTAGAATCGCATTTCTAATATTCATTTCACTTCCGTTTACAGTGACGCCTTTTTTCTTAGTTAGATTAACAGTAATATCAAATGAATTGCACCACGACTGAACACGCGTTAAATAATCACTAACTTCTGATTTAGATAAATTAAAGTGATGTGCTAATGAATCTAAAGTTGTGGGTTGTTGGTGCATTAAAATATGATAACCCAATTTTAGCAGTAATTCGTTTTCTTTGTTTGTAAAATCAGAAACGATTTCTTCTATATACTCTATACTATATAGGTCTTGGTTCACTTTGAAACCTCTACCTTTGACACTGGCAATTAACGACGACAATACTTCAACATTAATATATTTAATATCGTTTCTCACTGTTCTATTAGAGACATTTAAGTAATTTGCTATTTCATCTGCGCTTAAAAAACGATTACTGTTGTTGAGTAACAATCTAATAAGTTTGGCATGTCTTTCTAACATCACTGCACCGCGCTTTCCCTTATTTTCACTCTTGATCAAAGATGAATTAATATTTAAATTCATTGTAGCTATTACCTATTATTTAAGCAAGAAGTGGCTAATCGAAGTTCACATAATAAAAACACCAATTCAAAAGATATCATCTAATGAATTGGTGTTTTTATTTATTTTATTTTTCTGATGTATGGATAGTTTCTCTAATATATTCGTAAGCTTCTTTAAGTTGTTGCATTTCTTGATCATCCAACATAATTGCAAATCTTTGAACAATACCAGAGCCATCAACTAACGTAGGTAAACTATATGCACCATCTGTTAAGTCATATTCTTTACTGATTGAAGTCAGCGGGATAATAGTACGTTGATCCAATGCAATAGTTTGTATCAAGGATGTTGTAACTTTAGAAATAGCAGCATTAGTCCAACCTTTTTGATAAAAGACGTCCATAGATACCTCATTAATGATAGATGTTATATGTGCTTTATCAATTTCTGGGCTATTACTTAGCTCTTCATACTCTGTGAGCGACATACCATGAATACGCACTTTGCTCCACACAGGTATTGCATGTTGTCCATGTTCTCCAATAACAAATGCCTCAACATTTTTGGGATCGATTTGATAATGATGAGCGATAATCGTCTTGAACCTTGAAGTTTCTAAAGATGTTCCCGTTCCAATAATTTTATTAGATGGATAGTTTACTTGATTAGCAAAGTATACTATCGAATCTACAGGATTAGAAATCAAAATAATTATTGCTTCTTGTGTTACCTCGGCAACTTGGCTCATAACATTTTTTATAATGTCATGATTGCCTTGCGCTAATAAAGTACGATCACCATCATTTTTATCTGTTGGTACACTCGCAGCAATTACAATAAAATCAGCATCTGTTAAATCTTGATAACCCCCAGCTTTAATATTGATATGCGCAGTGTTAAATAATCCTTGCGAATGATTATGATCAAGAGCTTCTCCACTTGCAATCTCATCTTTATCATCAATCAAAACAATCTCTGAAAATAAATTCAAATATTGTACATCTGTTAAAACTTGACTACCTACTCTTCCTAATCCAACAATGCCTAGTTTAGACATAAACTACACCCCTTTTTTATTACTAATATCCGTTCATAATAATTTATTTTTCATACGGAATTACATCTTTACCGTATTCTTTTTTAATGAATTCTTTCATGTCTTTAGATTGTAAAACTTTTATAAGTGCTTGATACTTTTTGTCATCCTTATGTCCTTTTTTCACAGCAACGATATTCGCAAACGGTGATGACTCAGTTTCACTAATGATAGCATCTTTATGTGGCGTTAAGCCATTATCTAACGCGTAGTTTGAATTCATAATAACTGCAGCCCCTTCCTTACTTTCATATGTCTTAGGTAAGAATTCTGCCCCTTGTTTATTATTAAACTTCAAATCTTTTTTATTTTCTACAATGTCTTCAAATTTTGCGTCTTCTATACTAACACCTTTTTTAATCTTTATTAATCCTTCATCTACAAAGAATGATAAGAATCTCCCCTCTTCAGCTGGATTGTTAGAAACGTATATTGTTGAACCTTTAGGAATATCTTTAATATCTTTATATTTTTTACTATAAACACCCATAGGCGTAGTAAATACTTTTCCAACTTCTTCTATATCATAATTGTGGTCTTTCTTTTCTGCTTTTAAGTATGGCGTATGCTGGAAGAAATTGGCATCTACATCACCTTTATCTAATAATTTATTAGGTACTTTATAATCATTAACTGTTTTAACTTCTAAATCATATCCTTGTTTTTTCATTTCTTCTTTCGCATGTTTCAACACTTCACCATGTGGTGCTGGTGAAGCTGCAATGGTTATTTTTTTGTCCCCATCTTTACCATTTGAATTGCCACATGCTGCAAGCACGCTCATTAATATTAATAATGAACCTAAAACAATTAATTTCCTCATAATTCATTTCACTCCTCATGAATTTTTAAATTTCAAACTAAATTAAAAAATACTTTCTCTTAATTTTATAAGAGAAAGTATAAACCTTCTCTCATCTTTAAAAGTTCGATAACTTTTTGTGAATTAGCACCATTTCGTATAACGACGGTTGCTGGGTTTCATAGGGCACGTCCCTCCACCTCTCTTGATAAGAGTAAATCAATATGTAGTTGCAATGTTTTTATCCTAGCATTATACTCATATTTAGTCAATTAGTTTTTAGAAAATTCTAAATAATACGTTTATTAATTCAATCCTGTTCCATGTGAAACAACAAACTCTTAAAGCTATTTACCTTTACAGAAGGACCATTGCTACATATGCAATAAAGTTATTTAATGCATGCAGTGCTATAGCAGTAGCTAAACTTCGTTGTGTTTTTAAATAGATGTATACAATACCTATAGCGATAACGAGATACATAACTATTTCTAATGGTGATTGCGCTTCTGTTACGTGTAGAGATGCAAAAACAATTACAGATAATACTGACATCACTATAAAATTCAATTTCTTTCCTAATTCACCAATTACCAAGTGTCGGAAGAGAAACTCTTCAGTAACCGGTGCAATAATTACAATAGAAAAGAACGCAAGCACCGTTGAAAATGGTGTACTAAACATTTGTTGAACCAATAAGTCATTTTGTGTTTCTTCAAATTTCCATTGTTCAGGTGCAAATGTATCAACTAATACTGGAAAAATTAATTTAAATATAAACATAACAATAAATGTAACAACAATGAGTTTCCAATATTTCTTGATATTATTGAACCCATTTTTCCACTCACCTTTATAACTATTTTTATGTAACAACATCCATATAATCATGATAAATATAAAAACGCCAATCTCCATTAACAAAGCAGTAGAGCTCGACTCATCAATTCCATTATCTAAGTAACTACCACCAAAACTTATATTAACTGCCAACAATATGACCAAAATTATGATTGATAATATAAAATTGCTAGCTAAATAAATGATTGGCAGAAAAAAATCTTTACCGTTAATATCCTTCCATTGATATTTCTTTTCGTTTTTTAACGACATTGTAGCCCCTCCTAAAGTTTTATATACAACACACTTTTACATTGCACAATTTTTATTTTCTTCAAACATTTTACAATAATATAAATAGATAGTATAGCTCGACATTTAAACTAAATAATTTAATTTTCAATGCGTAAAAGGAAATGAAAAGTGGTATATAGAGATTAAATATACTATACATATTTTAAGGAGTTGTTGTCGATGCGTATATTGGTACTAGGTGCTGGCGGAATTGGTGGTTATTTTGGTGGTCGCTTAGCTGAGGCTGGCAAGCATGTTACATTTTTAGTACGGCCCAAACGCAAATCATATCTAGAACGAAATGGCTTAGCCATTCATAGTGAAAAAGGCGATTATCATTTTAATCCACAACTCATCACAAAAAATGATCGTGTCGAACCTTTTGATATCGTGCTATTATCTTCAAAGTCTTATCATTTAGATCATGCTATTGAAGATTTAAAACCATTTATAGATCATAACACCTTAGTTATTCCACTACTTAATGGCGTTGCACATGTCCCTAAGTTACAAAACGCTTTTGGAAAAAATAAAATCATGGGTGGCTACTGCATTATAGAAACAACACTTGATAGTACTGGGGAGATTATTCAAACCAGTCAATTTGATAAACTCTTTTTTGGGGAATTAAACGGTACTGAAAGCAACCGTGCTAAATATGTTGAACAGGCATTTTCAGGCACAAAAGCTGAATTTATTCTAAACACAAATGTCGAACAAGGCATGTGGCATAAATACTTAATGATTACTGTATTATCGGGCGTAACAACACTTATGCATGCACCTATTGGACCTATTCGTGATAGTGAAGGTGGTATAGAATTTATTAAATCCTTGTATAATGAGGCTGCTGGTATTATGCGTAAACACGATGCACCTATCTCTGATCAAATTGTTTCTAAATACATGCAAGCGCTAAATCAATTATCTTATCATTTCAAAACTTCCATGCAACGCGATATGGAAAAGGGACTTAATATCGAAACTGATCATTTGCAAGGTTATTTATTAGAATTAGCAGCACGTTACAATTTAGAAGCCCCTCTGCTTACTTGTGTTTATCAAAACCATAGCGTATATAAAGAAATGCTACAGTAAGCAACTACACATATAGGAGCGTGACAGAAATGATTTTTTAACTTAACTTTCTGTGCAGCTCCTAAATTTTTGAGTATCTTTAATATCAACATTTTGTATGTGTTTTATTTAAACTTTTTGAATAACTTATATAAGAAAAAAGGAGGCATTTGCCATGCAATCTAATCAACCACAACATCCATTTGATTTAGCAACTCAGCTCACACAACAGAAATCAGGCATGTATTCAGGACATACTTCCAGCGCCTATGCGAATATGGTCGGGCCATTCGGTGGTGTTATTGCATCCACATTATTACGTGCAGTTTTAGAACATGATGATATTCTAGGAGAGCCCATCTCTCTAACAATAAACTATGCTGCTCCTATACAAGAAGATAATTTTAGAATAATAACCTATCCATCGAGAACTAATCGGTCAACACAACACTGGTATATAGAACTAAAACAAAATGATAAAACCGCTATTACTGGAACAGCAGTTACTGCTAAACGACGTGATACATGGTCGTCAACAGAACTAGCCTTTCCTGATGTTCCACCAGCAGACGAAGTAACACGTACATCATTAGAAAGCGCGCCACCATGGGCACAAAACTATGACATCAGAATGATTAAAGGTGCACCCCTAGCAATGAATCCTACTCAACAACCAGATTCCGTAACGTTACAATGGATAAAAGACACCCCTGATAGAGATTTAGATTTCTTATCTCTTACATCTATATGTGATGCATTCTTCCCACGTATCTATGTACGTCGTAAAGCATTCGTTCCCATTGGGACAGTATCACTCACTATATATTTCCATGCTAATTCCGAGACTTTAAAGAACAATGGGAGCCAACCGCTACTTGGACATACACGCGCCCTTAAATTTTTCAATGGTTTCTTCGATCAAACTGGAGAAATATGGAGTCATAATGGCAATTTACTTGCAACAACAAGTCAGTTTGTATATTACAAAGAATAAATTTTATACTTATTTGATATAACTATAATTTATATTATTAAAAATAAAGAGGTGTTTAAACTTGAAACAACCAGAAGAAATTACAATTAATACATTAAATTTTGATGATGATGGACAAATACCTAACAACCCATATTTACCTGTTTTAGTTTATCAAAATGTATTTTTAGCGACTGATGATTTAAGACATATATTATCCACAAATCAATGGGGTAACACTTGGGAAGGTGGTGTTTTCTCTTATCATCATTATCACAGTAATTCACATGAAGTCTTATTGGTAATCAATGGAACAGCCCAATTAATACTAGGAGGCAAAAATGGTACTCTTATTAATATTACTGAAGGTGATGCTTTAATATTACCGGCTGGTACTGGTCACAAACTGGTAAGTCAAAGTAATGACTTTACAGTTATGGGAGCCTATCCCCATAGTCAGTCATATGATATTTGTGTCGGTAAAGTAAGCGAGCGTCCTCAAAATTTATATAATATTGAAAATGTATCCATACCTAATACAGACCCAATATTTGGTAGTCATGGTCCATTGAAGAAGCGTTGGAACTAACTTTAAGTTGTTTGTTTCATTGATATTAATTATCAAACTTAAATGGAGGTATTAATGTTGGTAAATAGAGATGACGTAGTAAATTATGTTACTCGAAATTATGAAGTTAAACCGGATTATCCATGGCAAAATTTTCCTCATTTTGCTACTTTAAGACATAATAAAAATAAAAAATGGTTTGGTTTAATTATGAATATTACAGAAGATAAATTAGGGCTTAAAAGTTTTGAAGAAGTTGATGTTTTGAATGTAAAAGTTGATAAAGCTTTTATTGGACCATTAACGAAAAAAAAAGGTATTTATAAGGCGTATCATATGAATAAAACCACTTGGATTACTATTAACTTGAGAGAAATAAGTAACCTCCATTATATAACTGATTTAATTGACGAAAGTTTTGAACTAACAGTTTAAAGTATGAGCTATACTATTATCAATAATATATAAAATAGGCCTGTGAAACTAAGTTTATATTCTTATAATGAATTAGCTGACTTATATTGTTTACCAATCATCTTCTTCCAAAAGAATAGTTAAGAGGCTGAGACAATTTATAAATAAACCGTCTCAGCCTCAATCATTATATTGCATAGCTAACTGGTAAGATGAAACCTTTTTAAATAAATTAGATTTTTGTCCCACTCATCCTAAAATATATACTATTTTATTATAATTTTTGCTACTATTCTTTTGCTTCTTTTTCATTAGTACGTTTTTGTAAAATGATAGCTGAAGCTGCAACTATTAAAATTAAAATTATGATGCCAATTAGTCCAAGGAATTTCGCGATATTACCAAATACAATACCTACAACTAAGAAGTCTGTATCTGAGAATGTCGTCGCTGCTCCCCCTAAATCTCCTAAGAAAGGTAAAAACAGTAATGGCAAGAACGTAATCAACAATCCATTTAAAGCTGATCCTGCAACTGCCCCTTTAATACCTCCTCTTGCATTACCAAAGACACCCGCAGTTGCACCTAAGAAGAAGTGTGCAACAACACCTGGAAGTATCACGACACCGCCAAATAAGAATAAGATAAACATGCCAATTACACCAACTATAAAGCTGACAAAAAATCCTATTAACACTGCGTTTTGTGCATAAGGGAAGACAATCGGACAGTCTAAAGCTGGCTTTGTATTAGGTACCAATTTCTCTGAAATACCTTTAAACGCCGGTACTATTTCGGCTAAAATTAAGCGCACCCCTGTTAGTATAATAAATACACCTGCAGCAAATGTCACACCTTGTATTAGTGAAAATACAATAAAGTTTTGTCCATTGCTAATCTCACTATGTACATAAGTCGGACCTGCAAATAATGCCGCAACAAAATACAATAATGTCATTGTTAAAGAAATACTAATCGTACTTTCTCTCAGAAAGCTTAAACCTTTCGGGAAATTAATTTCTTCTGTAGATTTTGATTTACCTTTAAATAGTTTCCCAACTTCTCCAGCTGCCCAATAACTAATCGTGCCAAAATGACCTAGAGCAACTTGATTATTACCAGTGATTTTTTTCATTGTAGGATGCGCCAATGCGGGTAATATAGCCATTATCAATCCTAAAATAATAGCTCCAACAATTACCGTCAAAGTACCTGTAATATTGCCGACAGATAATAATATTGCTAAAAATGCTGCCATATAGAAGGTATGATGCCCAGTTAAAAAGATATATTTTAAGTTAGTAATACGTGCAATAATAATATTTACAATCATACCAAATACCATTATTAGTGCTGCAGTTGTACCATACTGCTCTAACGCAATTGATATAATGGCCTCGTTATTCGGCACTACACCTTGTACGCCAAATGCATGTTGAAATATTTTTCCAAATGGTTCGAGTGATTGTGTTACTACATTTGCACCTGCGCTTAACACTAAAAATCCGAGAATTGTTTTAATTGTTCCAGATGTAATATCTGTCGCCGATTTCTTCTGCATAATCAATCCGATAAATGCAATCAGTGCAACTAATATCGCTGGTTGGCTCAATACATCAACAATAAAATCAAGTATTGGTTTCATTTTACTGCCCCCTTACATTTTATTTATAAGATATTCAGTTCGCTTAATTTATCATTTAATTTTTGTTGTAATTCTTCTTTGTCTAAAATGTTATCTAATACAATGACATCACCTAAATTTTTAGTATTTTCCTCTAAGTCTCTACCACAAATAAATAAGTCTGCCATATCTGGACTAGCACTCATAACATCACTGTGTTCTACTTTAATATCAGATGGCGCATTTATATTTTTCAACGCTTCTTGTGCATTCATTTCCACCATAAAACTACTTCCTAAACCGTGACCACAAACTACTAAAATTTTCATTTTTCTCATTCTCCTTTAAATATATTTACTATTTCATTAATTTCTTGCGCTGCTAACAATTGATTTACTGTATCTTGATTACCTAATTTAGTTGCTAAGCTTCTTAAAATAGCCAAATGGCCATCGTTATCTACAGCACTAAGTACAAATATAAGTGATGCAAAGTGTCCCTCTTCGGAAAAATTAATATGCTCATTTAATTTTAATAAACTTAATCCAATATGTTTCACATCATCATTAGGCCTTGCGTGAGCAATTGCAATTTCAGGTGCAATAACGATATAAGGTCCTAATTCCTTCACACTGTCAATCATCGCTGTAACATAACTTGATTCAAAATAATCTTGTGTAAGTAAGGGGTTCGCAGCTATTGTTATTGCTTGTTCCCACGTTTCTACTTTATCTAGTATTTGTACCTTATCTGCAGACAGTATTTCCAAACTCATCTATATCCTCTCCTTACCGTTGGCTTACATGCTTAATGTATTGCATAATAGCTGTTATATCTCCTGAAAATATAGCTTCTCTTGCGGCTTCATCCATAATTAGTGTACTCAGTTGCCTTAACGCATTTAGATGTATTTGAGGTTGTGCTGTAGCTAAAGTAATGACAATGTATACTGGATCATATTGATCATGTGAAAAATGAACACCATTTTCATATTGGATCAAACTAAAACCCACTGGCTGTTGTACATGATCATGCTTTGCATGAATCAATGCGATATGAGGGCTAATCACCATATAAGGCCCAAACGCATCTAATTGTTGGATGATATCAGTCGCATATGCTCTGTCCACTACACCATCTTTTTCTAGCATAGATACAGCTTGTTTAATCGCATCATCACGTGAAAGTACTGGCTGTTGCGTCAATATCCTCGATTGTGGTAACACCTCTTCTAGAGTTGGACCAATACCACGTAAATCATCAATGTATCGTTCTCTAGAGTGATTAATAATTTCATTTAATTGAACACGATCATTTTTATTTAAAAATGGCGAAACCCTTATCACAGGTACTGTTACTTGATTGAAAGGGACAGTAGAAATAATATAATCAACTCCCTCATGCTTTAACATACTTTCATCTATTTCATATATAGAATATGCATCAACAACTTCGAGCTCTGGATAAATATGAGCAATTCTGCTTTTTAATAACTGCGAAGTCCCTATCCCAGAACCACATAGCAATACAACTTTGATTTTATTTGTTGTCACAGTAGAAATACGCTCAATTGCTGATGCAAAATGTAAGGTAATATAAGTTAGTTCATTATCATCAAACTCAATATTATAATTTTCTTCAATACCCCATATATGCTTTTTTATACCTTCAATCAGTTGTTGATATTGCAGAATAATTTCTTTTTTCAAAGGATTATCATGTGTCATATCAAATTTCAACCTGTGAATTGCCGGTCTTAAATGAACAATCAAACCATTTAACAACTTACTGTCTGACATTAAGTCTAACCCCAAGTCTCCGCTCATACGCTCAATCAGTTGTTCCGTTAAAATATCCAAATCGTCTATTTCACGATGATACCGATTTACTTCTGAAGTCTTTGCACCTAGCAGATGTAAAGTAATAAAGGCAGCTTCACTTTTTGGAAAATGAAGCTTAAAAATCTGTTCTAATTTCCCTTTAATTTGTAAGGCTATTTGAAATTGTTCTGTCTTTTGCAACTTCTTATATTCTTTGTCTGGAATCTCAAAAATAAAATCCTCATTCGCCCGATGAATTGCAATTAAAATGTGGTAAATTAATCCATCAATAGCACTCTGTACGAGTTGATAATTTGAATCAATCAATACCGAAGTAACACTTAAGCGAATTTGTTCTAATTCATGATTCGAAAACAAATGATGACCCATTTGATGCGTATGTGTTTGAAAATATTCATAAACCATTTCTGCATATGCTTTACGATATGCACTTTCATCGCCTTTAATTAAGAAACCCTTATTCTTCTCATATTTCAACTGTAAATCGTGGTTATCTAGCCATTGCTGTACGCGTTTTAAATCTTCCACTATCGTACGTCTAGTCACCGAAACCATGTTTGCCAATACATGTGAAGCTGTAGGTGATGTAGATTCAAAGAGTTTCAAAGTAATATACAGTAATCTTTCGTCTTTAGAATAATGTATAGACGTTGACAAATATTGAGGTTCTACAGCCTTTAATTGTTCTGAAGATGTTGTGATTTTAATACCATCATATTTGCTTCGTTGAATCGTTAAAGCTAATTTACTCGCCATATCTTCAATGTACTCAAGATCATATTGAATAGTTCTCTCTGAAACATTGAAACGTGTTGCTAAATTATTAATTTGCACAAAAGTCTCACGTTCAATAATGAACGTCAAAATATGATACTGCCTCTTGCTTAACATATTAGCAACCTCCTTACACTTATATTGTAATCGCTTTCTTTTGATTGTGGATGTGTAATCTTCTTCGCCTACTAATACGAAAAGTTGCACATCAAAATTACATTATGTTAACAAATTATATAATGATATTTGTATAGTCGATACATTTTTATAATAATTATTTTTAAAATAAAAAAATGAGATTTCAGCTATTTAGCTTCCATCTCATTCAAGTATTACTTATTTTAGGCTTCTCTAAGCATATTTAAAAAGCGTTGCAACTCTGTCGTTTGTGGGTGATTAAAAATTTGTTCTGGTGTTCCTGACTCACCAATAACACCATCATGGATAAACACAATTTTATTTGAAACTTCTTTAGCAAAACGCATCTCATGCGTAACTATAATCATAGTCATTCCTTCATTTGCTAGGTCTTTAATTACACGTAATACATCGTTTACCAGCTCTGGATCTAATGCAGAGGTAGGTTCATCAAAGAGCATAACTTTTGGATTCATCGCCAAAGCTCTCGCAATCGCAACTCGTTGCTGTTGTCCGCCAGACAATGCGTTAGTTCTTTGGTCTTTTACAGCTGTTAAGTCCACTTTCTCTAAAAGTGCTAACGCTTGTTGTTGCGCATCAGTTTTTTTCATTTTCTTAACAGTAATTAGCCCTTCCATAACATTTTCTAATGCCGTTTTATGAGGAAAGAGATTATAACTTTGAAAAACCATACCCGACTGCTTGCGTACTTTAATTTGTGATTTTTTATCTTTATTGTCATAAGTGTCACTATTGACGTAAACGGCGCCTTCTGTAGGTAATTCTAGCGCATTAATCATTCGTAACAAAGTAGTTTTACCAGAACCTGAACGTCCAATAAAGGTAACTACCTCTCCTTGATTTACCTTTAGATCAATACCTTTAATCACTTCTTTATCATTAAATGTTTTCTTTATATTTTGCAGTTCAATCATGAACGATACCCTCTTTCAAGATAAGATTCGTAAAAGTTCTGGACGATTGAAATAATAAAACATACAACCCAATACATCAGTGCAACGAGTAAATAAATTGTTAAATATTCATAAGTCGTCGATGCAACTTCTTGTGCTTTTCTAAACATTTCAGCAACAAGTATAAAACCGAGTAACGATGTGTCTTTAATTAAACTTAAAAACGTATTACCTAGTGCAGGAACTGAAACTCTTATTGCTTGTGGCAGTATAATACGTTGAATCGTTTGACGGTAATTCATACCAATTGAATACGCTGCTTCTGTCTGTCCTTTTGGAATAGACATGATGCCTCCACGAATAATTTCAGATGCATACGCCCCTACATTTAAAGACAAACCAATAATTGCTGCTATTACTGGAGCTAACGTCCATTGATTTTCTGAGTTGTTAGTTAATAATCTGCCGAGTTCAGGGATACCATAAAAGATAATGAATAATTGTACAATCATTGGTGTTCCTCTAATGATTGAAATATAAAAACGTGCAATCCCTCTAAGAATACGGCTTGTTGATATGCGCATTAATGCAGTTACTAGTGCTATAACCAATCCTAAAACAAAAGTCACTAATGTGATGGGAATTGAAAACTTCACCAATCCTTCAAGCATTGGCATAAAGGCTTGTCCAGCTGCATCTAATGCATGTTGTTGCTCTGAATTAAGGTTTAGAAACATCTTCACCAAACCATTTTTCGCTTATTTTTGCTAATTCACCATTATCTTTTAATTTTTTCATTGCTTTATTAACTTCTTTGATTGTTTCATCGTCTTCCTTCTTATTAAAAGTCAAAGCAGATTGACTCTTTTCAGCATTCCCTTCAATCACTTTTACTTTAGCGTTAGGCTTTTGTTTTTTATAATCTAGGTAAGAAATATTATCGTTAAACGTGCCCTCTACTCTGTTTGATTGTAATAAATCCATTGCTTGGTTGAATCCATCAACTTTTGTAAGTTCTGCACCTTTAGATTTTGCCAATTTACCATAGTTTGAAGTAAATGTTTGTGCTAATTTCTTACCTTTAACATCATCAAATGATTTGATATCTGTATTATCTTTATTTACTACTAATACACCTTTAGAATAAGTGTATGGTTCAGAGAATTTATACTTTTCTTTACGTTCATCGTTAATACCAACTTGGTTAGCTACAACATTAAATCTA
The DNA here is from genome assembly GCF_054031535.1 of Staphylococcus sp. mip270_02. Classification (NCBI taxonomy): domain Bacteria; kingdom Bacillati; phylum Bacillota; class Bacilli; order Caryophanales; family Staphylococcaceae; genus Staphylococcus; species Staphylococcus sp. mip270_02. The sequence goes on along the minus strand of NZ_CM132934.1, from coordinate 707,711 downwards.
CCTGAATCTAATCCTGCAAACATTGAATCCCATTGAGTTTCTTTAAATTTAACTTTATAGTTCATTTCTTTAGCTACTGCTTTCACTACATCTATATCATAGCCAGTTAATTTATCATTCTTATCGTGGAACGAAAAAGGTGCATAAGTTCCTTCTGTTCCCACTACAAATGTTTTATTCTCACTAACTGATTTATTTTTACTTTCGCTATCTTTTTTACTTGAAGAGTCATTACCACATGCTGCCAGCGTCACTGCCAAAATTAAAGTAATTAACACCATTAAAAATTTTTTCATTTCTCGCCCTCTATTCTTATTATTCTTATCGGATTAAAATTAGTTTATTCCTATCCCACTATTTAGTCAATAGATTTTTATCGATAAGATAATATTTTTTTTAATTTCAGATAATTTAAATTTCTTACAATTTTATCACTCCTTTTCTTTCTTTAATATTTCATTATAGAAAATACATTTCATCTTTATTTTTATTTTATAATTTCACACTCATAATAGACGTTGTTCACGTTTGAAAATAATTTTCAAAAATAAAATAATGATATTATTCTATAAAAAATTAATACCGGTTAAAACCTTAATGTATCAATAATTTCAAATATGTGACAAAGACCATTTTAAATTGTCACAATTTTCGCAACTTTATTTGTAAGCGTATACAAATGTAATATTACATGATAGACTTCGCTTAAATACAAACAAAAGTTTATTTTAAAACAATTGTTTAGATTTTATAAAAAGGAGGTCTCATCTATGAATAGTAATGAAAGAGAGGTTTTGAAACGCATACAAGACAATCCATTTATTTCTCAACAAGAATTAGCACTATCAATTGGTTTATCAAGACCTGCAGTAGCTAATATTATTTCAGGATTAATCCGCAAAGAATATGTCTTAGGTAAAGCCTATGTCTTAAACGAAAATTATCCTATTGTATGTATTGGTGCTGCTAACTTAGACAGAAAGTTTTACGTCCATCATACATTGCAACTAGAAACTTCCAATCCTGTAACTTCTACACGTTCTATAGGTGGTGTAGCTAGAAATATTGCAGAAAATCTTGGTCGAATGGGTGAAACCGTAGCATTTTTATCTACTAGTGGTAATGACAGTGAGTGGGACATGATACACAAATTATCAAGTCCTTTCATGAACCTAGATCATGTGCAACAAATAGAAAATGCAAACACTGGCTCTTACACTGCACTCATAGACAATGATGGTAATATGCAATACGGCTTAGCTGATATGGAAGTTTATGACTATATCACGCCCGAGTTTTTAATTAAACGAACACATTTATTAGTTAAAGCCAAATGTATTATCGCAGATTTAAATTTAAATAAACCTGCCATTGATTTTCTGTGTGCATATTCTGAGAAGCATAACATTAAACTAGTAATCATACCTGTATCATCACCAAAAATGAAACATATGCCTGATTCATTACACGCAATAGACTGGCTTATTATAAATCGAGATGAAACAGAAGCTTATTTTAATATAAAAATCCAAAACACAAATGATATGAAAAATGCTGCACAAAAATGGATAGATAATGGTGTCTCTAAAGTAATCATCACAAACGGAGTTCAGGAACTTATCTATAAAGATAAAAAAACAGAAATCATTAAACCCGTTCTCAGTTCAAATGAGGTTGTAGATGTGACAGGAGCAGGTGATTCATTTTCTAGCGCAGTAGTCTTCAGTTGGCTAAATGGTTTAGGTATAGATGACATACTAAACGCTGGCATGATAAATGCCAGAAAAACGATAGAAACAAATTACACCGTTCGTCAAAATTTAGATAAAAAACAATTATTTAGAGATTTGGAGGAGTATAAAGATGAAACAATACATTGAATTTTCACAAGAAGTACAACAAGGCATGGATAGTAATAAACCTATAGTTGCTTTAGAATCAACTATTATTTCACACGGCATGCCTTATCCACAAAATGTTGAGATGGCTAAAAATGTTGAACAAATTATTAGGAATAACGGTGCAATACCTGCAACCATCGCCTTAATTAATGGGAAAATTAAAATAGGTTTAGAACCTGAAGAACTGACATTACTAGCTAAACATGACGATGTTGCCAAAGTATCACGTCGAGATTTAGCAGAGATTATTGCTACTAAACGTATCGGTGCAACGACGGTTGCATCTACAATGATTTGTGCCGAATTAGCAGATATTCAATTCTTTGTTACTGGAGGAATTGGTGGCGTACATAGAGGTGTTGAGCAAACTATGGATATTTCAGCCGATTTAGAAGAATTAGGACAAACCAATGTCACTGTTATCTGTGCAGGAGCTAAATCGATCTTAGATTTACCAAAAACACTTGAATACCTTGAGACAAAAGGCGTACCTGTGATTGGTTATCAAACCGAGGAACTGCCTGCCTTTTTCACTCCTGAAAGCGGTATTAAATTAAACAGTTCAGCAGACTCACCTGAGACTATTGCTCAAATTTGTAAAGCTAAAAATGATTTAGCTTTAAGTGGTGGTGTCGTCGTTGCTAATCCTGTACCCAAAGCACATGCGTTATCTAAATCATATATTGATTGTATTATCACAGATGCTGTAAAAGAAGCAGAGGAAAAAGGAATTAGTGGAAAGGATTCCACACCATTTTTACTTGGGAAAATTGTCGAAAAATCTGAAGGTAAGAGTTTAGAAACAAATATAAAACTTGTTGAAAACAATGCAGTTCTAGGAGCTAAAATAGCTGTTGCTTTCACTCAATTGTAGGTGATTTAAATGTCCATTCTATTTTCTATTACTGGTATTCTATTCGCATTAATAATCTCTTTTATTTTTAGTTACGATAGAAAAGCCATTAAATTTAGAAAGCCTTTAACTATGTTAATCATTCAAGTAATTATTGTATTATTTATGATGAATACAACTATTGGCTTAATAACATTAACAACACTAGGCTCATTTTTTGAAGCTTTATTAGATATTAGTAAATCTGGTATCGATTTTGTATTCGGTGGTTTGCAAAATAAGGGGGCTTCTACATTTTTTATTACTGTATTACTTCCTTTAGTATTTATCTCAGTATTAATAGGTATGTTGAATTATTTTAAAATTCTTCCTTTTATTATCAAATATGTTGGCATAATCATCAATAAACTAACTGGTATGGGACGTTTAGAAAGTTATTTTGCTATTTCTACATCTATGTTAGGTCAGCCAGAAGTTTACTTAACTATTAAAGAAATGATTCCGAAACTATCTAAAGCTAAATTATATACAATAACTACTTCTGGTATGAGTGCAGTGAGTATGGCGATGTTAGGGTCCTATATGCAAATGCTCGAGCCTAAATTTGTTGTTACTGCTGTGATGCTTAATATTTTCAGTGCATTAATTATTGCTAGTGTAATTAATCCGTATAAATCCGATGATAAAGATGTTGAAATATCAAATTTAACGGCTAATAGCAACGTGCATGAGAACAATACTACAAAACCTAAAAAAGTACCTTTCTTTCAAATGATTGGTGATAGTGCTACAGATGGTTTCAAAATTGCTGTTAGTGTTGCTATTATGCTACTAGCATTTATTTCCCTCATGGAAGCTATCACTGTATTATTCAACTTAGTCGGGTTAGACTTTAGACAATTAATTGGTCTCATCTTTGCACCAATCGCTTTTATTATAGGAATACCTTGGCATGAAGCTGTTCAAGCTGGTTCAATTATGGCTACAAAATTAATTACTAATGAATTCGTTGCTATGCTAGATTTCCAAAAATTAGCCCATACTCTTTCACACCGTACCCAAGGTATTATCTCAGTATATCTTGTTAGTTTCGCTAACTTTGGTACAGTTGGCATTATTGTTGGATCAATAAAAGGATTTAGCACCGAACAAGGGAATAAAGTCGCTTCATTTGCTATGCGTTTATTACTCGGTTCTACCTTAGCTTCTATCATTTCAGCATCTATAATCGGTTTAGTATTATAAAAGATACACACTTTTAAGTAACTTTTACCATTTAAATACAAAAACAGCTTGTTAATTGGTTTACCTGAGCTGTGCTCATGTATAAGAACTACTAATTTTCACAAATGAAAATAGTAGTTCTTTACATTTTCATGCGTTCTTTATTCACATTCACCATCACGATACACCTCTTCCTAAATTGTATAATTACATTATAATTGTAAACGTTTACAAAAATCAATTTTTTAATTATTCAAAACGCTCATTTATTTTAAAATTCTCTAATTGCTATTTTGAGAAACGATACGATTAAAAATATAAAAACGCAGTACAGAAATCTAAAATAATTTCTTTAGACTTCTGTACTGCGCCATTAACTTCATTTCAATCACTAATATGATTATAATTCATAAATTGCACTGTAATACCATGATTATAATTTAGTTATATTTATTCAATTGGAATATTTCATCATCCACGATAACTTCTACATTAGCATGTTGTCGCAATATACTGGCAGGTAACGATTCGGATATATCTCCTTCTAAGAGTTGTTTGATTGCATATTGCTTATGTTCACCTAACGCCAACAAAATAATCCTCTTCGCTCGCATAATAGATGAAAGGCCCATCGATATTGCTTGTTTAGGTACATTTTCAATTGTTTCAAAGTTTTTACTATTCGCCTTAATTGTTGAAGAGGTCAAATCCACTACGCTCGTCACACTATCAAAAGATGTATACGGCTCATTAAAACCAATATGCCCATTTTCACCAATTCCTAAAATTTGAATATCTGCAGGGCCTATATCACGTAAAAGTCGTTCGTAATTCCTAGATTCTTGTAAAACATCTTTTGCATTTCCCATTGGTAAATGTATATTATCCTTTTTCCATGAATCATTATGCTTAAATAAATGTTCATTCATATACACATGATAGCTCTGTTCATGATCTGGTGCTAAACCAACATACTCATCTAAATTAAACGTAACCACACGTGATAAATCAACTAGATTACTATTTAATAATTCTGATAGATATTTATACACGCCTATCATTGTACTGCCTGTGGCCAAACCTAAAACCGTATTAGGTTTAGTCTTAAGTTGTTTTAACAGCTCAGTTGCTAAGTATTGACTAGCTATAGTTTGATTCTTCAAATTTGTAACATTCATCTTTTCACCATATCTTTATTCAATATTTGATATCCTTTCCTATCTTTTTACATGTTGTATTATAATTTTCCATTCTCTAAAAGCGTCTCAACTTCATTTTTTATCGTAGTAACATGAGGACCATATATAACTTGAACGCCATTCCCTTTTTGAATAACTCCTCTAGCTTGCGTGGCTGTTAGCAAAGACTTATCCACTTCTTCATCACTGTTTAACGTCACTCTTAAACGAGTAGCACAGCAATCAACTACATCTATATTTTCTTTACCACCAAGTGCTTGAATTATTGTCTTAGCACGATCCGTTGCTTCTACAGTTTCTGTCGTCACTTCATCTTCACGACCCGGCGTTTTGAAATTGAACTTCGTTATCAAGAATCTAAAAATAATGTAATATATCATAAACCAGATTATACCAACTGGGATTATCCACAAGAAATTTGTTTTAGAATTTCCTTGAAGCACACCAAATAATAAAAAGTCTATAAAACCTCCACTAAAAGTTTGGCCTACAGTTATATTAAAAATGTCTGCCATCATAAATGCTAGTCCATCTAAAAATGCATGAATCACATATAATATAGGAGCAACAAATAAAAAACTAAATTCTAATGGTTCTGTAATACCTGTTAAAAACGATGTTAAAGCTGCAGAGAGCATCAATCCTCCTACAACTTTTTTACGTTCTGGTTTAGCTGTATGGTAAATCGCTAAAGCTGCCCCACAAAGCCCAAACATCATGGTAATAAATCTACCAGACATATATCGTGACACACCTGAAAAATATTTTGTAACGTCAGGATCCCCTAATTGTGCAAAGAAAATATTTTGTGTCCCTTGAACCATATGTCCTTTAACTTCTAACGATCCTCCCAAAGCTGTTTGCCAAAATGGTAAGTAGAAAATATGATGCAATCCAAAAGGACCTAATAATCTCAAGATAAAGCCAAAGAAAAACGTACCAATTATCCCTGTTTTGTCTACTAATCCACCGACACCAAAGATCCATCCTTGTACTGTTGGCCAAACGAAAAACATAATGACACCCAATACAATCGAAGCAATTGCTGTAATAATCGGTACAAAACGTGATCCTCCAAAGAAGCCAAGGTAGTCAGGTAGCGATATTTTATGAAACTTATTGTGTAAAAGCGCTGTCATTATACCAGTGACGATTCCACCAAATACCCCTGTTTCTACAGTTTGAATTCCTAGTACCATACTTTGTCCTACTTCGGTTAAATTGTCTTTTGCTAATGTTCCACTTATAGTTAACAAACCATTCATAGATGCATTCATGATTAAAAACCCAAGCATTGCTGCTAATCCAGCAGTTCCTTTATCACTCTTTGCCAACCCTATGGCTACACCTACCGCAAATATAACTGGTAAGTTTTGAAAAACAATATTCCCAGCAGATGACATTAAAATAAAAATATTCTGTAATAAACTAATATCTAATACTGGATAAGCTTTAATCGTATTCGGATTACTTAATGCACCACCGATGCCTAATAATAATCCTGCTGCCGGCAAAATTGCTATGGGTAACATAAATGATTTCCCAAATTGTTGTGCTCTTTCAAACAATTTACTCATAATAGCTAACCTCCTAATTAACCTAAATATACAATCACAGAAAATAATAATCAATATTTATTTTCGTATTGAAAATTATTTTCATAAAGCGATTTACTTCGTTTGCAATAAACATATAAATCCATACAAAAAAAGAGGCCGACATTTATAAATGTCTTAGCCTCGGATAATATATTGGCAATGCCTAACAATATTAATATTGAAAGTCCGCTCTCATAATTTTCACAATAACAGTTGCTTTACTAGTACAAAGTGGACAGAAAAGTTAATTTGAAAAATATTTTTGTCCTAACCTTTTTAAGATAATTATTTAAAATATATCACCTAATGTAACTGCCATAATTGCTTTAATGGAATGTAATCTATTTTCTGATTGATCAAAAATAACAGCATGCTTCCCTCTGAATATATCGTCTGCAATTTCCATTTCAGTTAGACCATATGTTTCATATATTTTTTGACCTACTTCTGTGTTCACATCATGAAACGCTGGTAAACAATGTAACACTATAACATCTGGATTCATCGTATTCATTAGCATTGATTCATTTACTTGGTAAGGCAATAATTGATTGATACGGGACTCTAACAATCCTTCATCTTCGCCCATAGAGAACCAAACATCTGTATAAATTGCATCAGTTTGATATATCGCTTGTTGAATATCATCAGTAATTAAAATTTCACTTTGTGAATCAGCAGCATATTTTTGAGCCAATATTTGAATATCTTTATTCGGTTGTAGAGATTCTGGTGCAGCAATATGAACATTAACACCTAATATTGCACCAGTAATTAATAAATCATGTGCTACATTGTTTCTAGCATCGCCAACATAAGTTAATGTCTTTCCTTTTAAAGTGCCCCAGTTCTCTTTTAAAGTGAAGAAATCCGCAATCATTTGTGTTGGATGCCATTCGTTAGTTAAGCCATTCCACACTGGTACACCAGCGCTTGTTGCAAGTGATTCTACGTCTTTTTGGTGATGTCCTCTAAATTCAATACCATCATACATTCTACCTAATACTTTTGCAGTGTCTTCTGCAGACTCTTTAACTCCTAAGTGAATATCTCCTTGTCCAAAATATTCAGGGTAGGCACCTAAATCATAGGCAGCAACACTGAAAGCTGAACGAGTTCTTGTAGATGGTTTTTCAAATAGAAATGCTAAATTTTTACCTTTTAAATAAGGATGCGGGATATTACGCTTTTTCTTTTCTTTTAATTCACCGGTAAAATCAATTAAAGTGTTCAACTCATCAGCAGAAAAATCGCATGTTTTCAAAAAATGTTTACCTTTAAATGTCTGTAACTTGTTTAGTGCTGTTGTGTACGCCCCAATTCCATCACTCCAATATTTTTATAAGATTTATATACATAATAACTGTAATATTAAATAAAATCAAGTATAAATATACCTTTTAATGTATATTATTGAATTATCTCACAATTATTTTATCTTAAGAAACTCTATTTTTGATTATTTCTACGCATAAGCGTAATTTTATGTCACTTAAGTAATTAAAATATCTGACAATAAACACTTATGAAGTTAAAAGTTTTATTTATGCGTTGCAAAACATTAATTAGCTTTTTTATAGTATCTTTATGTTGTAATAAGTTAATCAATGGAGGTGAATTGTAATGTTTAAAGAAATCTTAGCTCTTATAAAACAAATCGCTGCTCATTTTGTTTCTGGCGGTTTTCAAGAAAAATAAACAAGTACATTATTGTTCCACTTCAAAAACTTCATAATTACATTAAATTTAAAAATGAATATAGTAACCAGTCATTAAGCGTCGATTTATAAAAAGCCTATTAGCTATCCCACCATAGCTTAATAGGCTTTTTATTGTGTACTTATTATCAAATTTTATAATTAGTTTTTGTATAACAATTTCATATTCATTCAAAGAATAGATATCAAATTTTATTTTCAATTTATTACATACAAAACAGGAAGTATAATCAATTAATCATTTTAGTAAAAATTGATTTCTGTCCTACTTCCTGCTTTAATCTATGTTCTTTATTCAATTGGTTATAATGTCTTAAAAAGCTTCCTTATTTTCACTTATACCTCTCTCTTCTGGTGTTTTTAAGAAGCGTGTCATAATAGCACTAGCTACATATAACCCAAATATTAAGTACATCATACCTTTTACGCCAATACTATCGTAAAACAATGCAACTAACCCTGGTCCAGCAAAAACACATAATCCTGCACCTAAATTCAATATTGCCATTGCTGGGCCTTTGTCACCATCATGAACAAGAGACGGCACAAGCGCCGATATTGGCACGAAACCTGCTAAACACATCCCCCATAAAAACCCTACAGTTCCTACGAGAAATACATTCCCTGTAAATATTTCAGGAATAAAATATAATCCTAAAGTGAATACAGCACAACCGACACCGCCGATATATGAAATGGTATTCTTCCATCCTATTTTGTCGCTCAAAGCCCCAAATATTATATTAAAAATAATATTTGCTATAAAAATAGTCCCCCAAATATTTAGCCATGTTGTTGTAGCTATACCTTTGGTTGATAAATATATTGGAAGAAATAATGGAAATGCGTATTGAGCTGCCTGGTTTATAATTCTTACAATACAGGCTACTGCTACACGAGGTTCTCTTTTTAATATTGTAATACCAGCACCCATTTCTTTTAGATGTGTTTTAAAACCACCTTCTTTATGTTCAAGTTCAAATTGATCACGATTTACAAATACTGCTAAAAACGTTCCGATAAGTACCCAAATGATAGCTGTCCATAAAGTAAAAAAATGTCCAAATAATTGAATTGTAATTGAAGAATAAAATGAACCAAGAACACTTAATCCTCCTGTGAATACAAACCAAAACCATCCAACAGCTGCACCTAAACGTTTTTGTGGAGAACGATATGCAACCCAAACTAAAAATGAATAAGCAAATAAAGGATAACCAAAACCTCTAATTGCATATGATGGTATCATCATTTCATAGTTCATAGCTGGAATTGCTAAACCTACAAAAATAATATGTCCAATAATATATAACAATGTACCTAATAACATTACTTTTCGTGGCCCAATCACTTCTACTAAAACACCAGAAAACCATGACCCTATGGCAATAGTTACACCATAACAAGTGGTTAATAATGCTGTTTGGTGTACGGATAAACCTTGGTCATGTAAATATGGACTAATCCACGCTAATTCTAGACCATCTCCCATCATAAATATAAGCACACCAATATAGCCCCATATTAACGTCGGTGGCATTCCCATTTTAGCTAATTTATCATTCATCTATAACACCCCTGTTTGTAAAATATAATTTCTAATTATCCTTAATTTCAAGAATATTTTCCCCTAATGCTAAAGTTACTTTATCCATAAAGTGCTATTCATAAAATAGAAAGCGCTTTCAGATATTGTGGTTATTTTATTTCATTTTTTTATTTTATGCAAATTTATTTTCGTTTGTTTTCGTTATTTTAGGTTAATAGTAATGAAATGTTGAAATTCAAATTTTTAAAAACATCATGCTGACCCATTCTTTCTTGTTTAAAAAGTGTATTTTTCCAAAAATATAATAGATTTTTAATGGAATTTTTTGTTTAACAATGATTGAATTTTTTTATGAATGCGATTACAATTAAGGAAATTTAGTCATCATATGACTTGATGATATCTATTTTATGGGAGATGTGATTTTTATGATGCTTCTTGTTGCTTTTAGTGCAGTTATTGTTCCGTTTATTTTTTTAGTATTATTACGTATGTCTGCATTAAAAGGGATGACGATAAGTGCAATTATTATAACGTTATTAGGAATTTTTGTTTGGGGAATGAATGGAGATGTTATTATTGCATCATTATTACAAGGTACGCACAAAACACTTACTATTCTTTATATTTTATTTGGCGCTCTCTTATTACTTAATACATTACGTCAAACTGGTGCAGTAACTCGTATTAATGAAGGGTTTAAAAAGATATCAGGTGATATGCGTGTCCAAGTTATCTTAGTCGCCTTTTTATTTGGTTCTTTAATTGAAGGTGCTTCTGGTTTTGGAACGCCTGCAATGGTAACTGCTCCACTAATGGTTGCGTTAGGCTTCCGTCCGATTATCGCAGTTGTAACTGCACTAGTTGCAGATAGCGTAGCCGTTTCATTTGGTGCTGTTGGTACGCCTGTCCTTGTTGGACTTAGCACATTAAATGACGCAGATAGTTCTTTCTTTCAATCGACGGCAGAACGTATTACAACTTTAGATTTATTGAGTGGTATTTTCATACCTATTATTTTAATTACTGCAATGGTGGTATTCTTCGGCAAAAATAATAAACTTAAATCGATTGTTGAAATGTTACCTTGGCTTGCTCTAATTGGTATTGTTTATGCAGGATCTGCTTTTGTGTATGCCTTTTTATTTGGCGCAGAATTTGTTGCTATTTTAGGTTCTTTAACTGGATTAATCGTTGCTGTTATTACCGCCAGAAAGGGCTGGTTATTACCAAAAGAAGAATGGACAGATGGTTTGAATCCTGATTATGAAGTTAGTACAAAAGAACAACCAATGCCATTGTTAACTGCTTGGGCCCCTTATTTAATGGTTGTTGTCTTATTGTTACTCACAAGAACAATTCCCAGTATCAAACATTTCACAACGAATATATTGGATATTTCTTGGAATAACATTTTAAACTTTGAGTCAATCGCATCTGAATGGGAGATTTTATATTCACCAGGAACTATCCTTATACTTTCAGCGATTTTTGCTGTTTTTATACAGCGTAAACCATTAAAAGATATAGGACATGCTAGTCTCGATTCATTAAATACCATCAAGACAACTGGCATTACACTCATTGCTACTCTTGCAATGGTACATGTATTTATTAACTCTGGCATTAATACACATGATTTAATCAGTATGCCAGAATATATAGCTAAAGATATGGCACACTACTTAGGACCTATTTGGTTATTTGTCGCTCCATTTTTAGGCGCATTAGGTTCGTTTATAACAGGAAGTGCAACTGTTTCTACATTGACATTCTCACCTATTCAATTAAATATTGCTCAAACAATCGGTGCCGAACCATTCACTGTATTAGCAGCTCAAATTATCGGAGCAGCAGCTGGAAATATGATATGTGTACACAATGTTGTAGCAGTTTGTGCTGTTGTTGATATGCCTGGCAAAGAAGGAAGTGTTATTAGAAAAACACTCGGACCTGCGTTACTATATTGTCTACTTGTAGGTATAAGCGGTTTCCTATTTACGTGGCTATTCTTTTAGCTAAAAAAACGCCTTGCCATTAAACAATAGCAACATGTCTTAAAAATTAAATTTAGAATTGGACTTATCAATCAATAATTTAAAACTAAATTTCAGTTTAAGTGTAATCCATACGCTATAAAATACATTAAAGTCCCACTAGCTCAATCAAAAGAGAAGTGGGACTTTTTGTTATCTTAAATTATTTAATTGTCATCCTTTAAATACTTAAATGCTAATAAAGTTTAATAGAGAAATTATAACGGTTTCTGGTAAAAGGACTCCCCTGAGATCAATTAAAAAATGATTAGGATTACAAACCTTAAAGGTAAAGTATCATCAGCATAATTAAAGAATGATGATATTTTACTAGAAACTTTTTCTTCAAATGTTTAAAATTTTTAGTTCGTGTTGTTATAAATCTTGTTAAACCTTTTTATTTTTCAAACAATCATTTCTTTGTTCAGACTAAAACATGAGACTCTACTCTCTATTCTTAATAATAAACCTTTATAGTTTGATCATTACCTTAGATGATAATTTAGAATTTGCAGCTATTTCAAAAGCTTCTCTAAAGTTTTCGATATCATATGTTTGAGTAATCACATTAATTATCTTCTCATTTTTCGCTAACACTGTTAATGCATCTTCAATTTCTCTATTAAAACGATAACATCCACGATAAGTAGCCTGTTTGATATTAATCGGACTTAAGTTAATTGGTGAAGCTTTATCCTGTAAATTACCAACTTGAATTATTGTACCACCTATATTTACAGCCTTAAATGCAGTCGTTACTGCTGGAGTAGCTCCAGAACACTCTAGTACTATATCGTATCTATCTTCAGGAATATTATTATCTGTAATATTTAATGTTTCGATATCGCCTAAATTATGTGCGCGCGCTAATGGTTCTTCTAACATATCACTTATCGTCACACTTTCTGCTCCCAAGGTATAACCTGCACTTGCAGCTAGTAATCCAATTGGACCAGCTCCTGACACAAGTACTTTTTTACCTGTAACACCACCTGCTAAATTAATCGCATGCATGCCCACACTAAGTGGTTCAGCTAACGCTCCCATCTTTAAAGAAACTCTATCTGGTAGTGGTAATATTTGCGCTTTATCTACTAGCATTTTTTCTACCATACCGCCTTGTTTATGTGGTAAATACCTAGCCGATCCTAAATATGAACCATTCGGCCATATCTCTGGATTATGTGGCGCACGTGGTAATTTATCCCCATAGGTAGCAGGGTGCACTGTAACTTTTGTTCCTTTTGGGAGTATCGTTCCTTTATAATCCATAGATTCAAGTAAAACTCCACTTAATTCATGGCCCGGTATTAATGGTTCTCTAATCACTGCTGGACCACTAGCACCTTCTGCCAAATAGTGTAAATCCGAACCACATATACCCACATACTTAACTTCTATAAGCACTTTTTCAGGATTATTTTGTGTACTTATTTCTTCAACTTCTTTTAATTCAATATCTTCTTTCCCATTAATAAATACAGCTTTCATCGTATTCATTCTCCTTTCAAATTAAATAATCATATTTAAAATCAATACAAATACTAGGCCGCAAACTGATATCGCTGTTTCTAAAACGGACCACGTTAAAAAAGTTTCTTTTACAGTCAATCCAAAATATTCTTTAAAAATCCAAAAGCCAGTATCATTCACATGTGAGAATATAATACTCCCTGCGCCAATGGCTAATGTTACTAATGCTAGATTAGCATCTGTGGCTTGTAATAAAGGCAATACTATACCTGTAGTAGATATAGCGGCAACTGTTGCTGAGCCTTGTGCAACCCTCAGTAAAGAAGAAACAATCCAAGCTAATAAGATTGGGGACATACTAGAACCGACAAACATGTGCTCAATTGTTTTTCCTACACCACCATCAATCAAGATTTCCTTAAATGAACCGCCTGCGCCTAAAATAAGTAACATCATACCAATTGGAATAATGGCAGATGTAGCGCTGTCCATAATTTGATTCATTGTCCTCTTTCTACGAATCCCCATCGAATACATAGCAAAGAGTAATGAAATCAGCATTGCTATTGGTGCATTACCAATAAAATAAATAGCACTTTCAAATTGATTGGTTGCACCATCTTGATGACCAGTAATCATTTGTACAATTGTTGCAAATAACATCAATATAACTGGTAACAATGCAGTAAATACACTAAGTCCAAACCCTGGTTGATCTTTTTCTTCAATCGATACTTCAGAAACAATATTGGTCATATCAATTTCTTTACTATATGCACTCGGAGATAATTTAGGTAACATTTTGACTAATAAACCACCAACAATGACCACCGTTGGAACCGCAACTATGAGTCCATATAATAATACTTGTCCTAAATTGGCATTTAACTCTTTTGCAATGACTACTGGACCAGGATGTGGGGGTAAAAATCCATGCGTTACCGAAAGGGCAATAGCCATTGGTATACCAATCTTCATATGTGATACACCTAAGCGCTTTGCAATTGTAAACGCTAAAGGTATCAATAGTACTAATCCAACTTCAAAGAAAAGGGCAATACCAATAATGAATGACGCTAAAATCATTGCCCATTTAATATATTTCTCACCAAATTTATCTATAAATGTATCTGCAATTCTATTTGCGCCACCACCATCGGCAAGAAATTTACCTAAAATAGCTCCTAACCCAAATATTATTGCTACACTTCCTAAAGTACTCCCCATACCTTTTTCAACAGTTTCTACTATTTTGTCTAGTGGCATACCTAAAATCATACCAGTAAAAATTGATGTCACTATCAAAGATATAAAGGCATTAATCTTGCATTTAATAATTAAAAATAACAGTACAATAACACCTAATACAACACTAATTAATGGCCAGAACTCTCCAAACATTTCAACACACTCCTTTTGTCTTATATGTAGCTGTCCATAGCTTTTATAATTTCTACACTTGTTCCACATTATGAAATGTTATATCATATAATAGAATGCTTTATTAGTATAAAGTGAAAATGAAAACGTTGTCAATTTGAGGAGTGGAATTATGTCAAATGTTCAATCAATCGATCGTGCATTAAATTTATTAGAATTGATATCACATCATAGTCCGATATCATTAAATGAACTTGTAACAAAAACACAGTTATCTAAAACGACTGTGCACCGTTTAGTTAAATCTTTAATCGATAATCATTATGTAAAACAAAATCCATTAACACACCAATATGAATTAACTTATAAATTATTTCAATTAGGCTATTCTAGCATCAAAAACATTGACTATTTGAATATCGCTAAAAGTTTTATTAGTCAACTTTCTTTCAAAGTCAATGAAACATGTCATTTAGTCATTGAAGATAAAAATGAAATCCTTTATATTGAAAAATTTATTCCAAATGACGCGATTTATACAATGGCTTCTAAAATAGGTCTACGCGCACCTATGTTTTGTACTGCTGTGGGAAAAGCAATATTATCTAAGTATGATGACTATACGATTCAAGCCGTTTGGGATAATTCTAAAATTATCCCCTACACAAACCACACTATCACTAACTTTGATGATTTTATGAAAGAAATTGAAATGATTCGTAAACAAGGTTATGCAGAGGATAAAGAAGAAAATGAAGAAGGCATTTATTGTATTGGCACTTATTTCGTTAATTATCGTAATGAAGTACAGGGCGCGATTAGTTTGTCCTTTTCAACAACTCAATTGCCAAAAAAAGAATTTTATATTACTCAACTCCAAAATACAGCAAATAACATTTCAAAAAATTTAGGTTTTATAAATTCTTAATATTATCATCATCGTTATTATTTTGATAAAGTACAGTTAAATCATTTATTATATATGGGTACTACGTGGGGATGGGATATGCATATGAAATTTGAAAGTATAACGTTATTAACGTCAGAATTGGAAGAAACAAGACAGTTTTATGAGGAAACATTAGAGTGTACGGTTGAAATCATTGACCAAGAATCATTTATGGTTGAAATTGGTGAAACAGAATTATATTTTAGACATGCACATGATATTAACCAACCTTATTATCATTTTGCTATTGATATTCCTTATAATCATTTTTTTGAAATGAAAAATCATTATCAAAACATTTTATTTCTATTAATGGAGGACAAACAACATACAACTTATTTTGAATCTTTTGTTGCACATTCTGTTTACTTCAATGATCCTTCTGGAAATATTGTCGAATTAATTGCTAGAGTCTCTAATATGACGGAGGAACCTGAATTTTCAAGAATTAGCGAAATTGGTTTTGTATGCAATGATACAGAGTCTGTCTATCAAGCCTTAACACAATATCAGTTGGAAACGCATGAACAAAGACAATTTGTACCTGACGACTTGAATTTTCTAGGCGATAAACATGATGAAAGTTTTATTTTATTAACGCCTGAACATAGACGGTGGTTCTTTTCTGAAAAGACATCATTCGCCTTCCCAATAGAAATTAAAACGCAACAATTTAATTTAACTTATGACCACTTTCAACAATGGCATATAATGCCATCATAATTATGACATAATAAAAGCGATACGCATTTCACATGTAAAATCAGCAATTTTGATTTCACACGTATGCGCATCGCTTTTTCAAAATATTCAAGACTTTTCTACCTTCTCCTAATTAAAATCGCTAAATATATTAATGCACATGCCATATGCCATACATTTATGCTATACGCATGTGTCACATAGTTCGACTTCAATTTATTCTGTCATTTGAGATTTATCACTGACAAACTTTTTTAACGTCTTATTCAGTCCATCTTTCGCTTCTTGATCATAGTCATATGTCCCATCTTCATTTGCAGTAATATGCTTATCTAAAATAAATCTACCTTTATGAATCGTATCTGCACCTAGCTCTTTAATCACTGGGTCTAAGCTATATTGAATCGCAAGGACATGTGCAAATGTGCCACCTAATGCTAAAGGTAATACAGTTTTCCCAGTAAATGCACCACGTGGTAATAAATCGAGATAAGTTTTAACTATACCTGAATATGCTGCTTTAAATACTGGAGATACGATGATAATGCCATCTGCATTTTCAATTTTTTTGTGCGTTTCATTAATTGAATCATTTGAAAAATCTGCTGTAATTAATGCTTCTGCATCTAACTGATGCACATGAATGATGTCAGTATCAATACCTACATCATTCAGATATTGTTCAGCATAATCCACTACACCTGTTAAACGTGATTGTATTTTATTGCCACCTGCAATAATTGCTACACTTGCCATATTAATGAACCCCTTCCCTCAGCTTTATATAACATCGCTCTAATAAACAACACAAAACATGCTGACTTCAAATAATAATTATTCTATGAGCCTACCGTATCATCAATGATTAATACTGTCATAGCATTCGTCTTAAAACTCAATTCTTTACTTATATCTCAATCAAATAATTATTGCGGAATCTGTTCGACTATAACAATTTCATTTTTTAAATTTACGTAAGTACATGTCCCAGCCTCAATACCTATATGCCACTTGTAAATTCCTGCTTGAGCCATTTCATCACAAAAGCTTGGAAAATCTGTTTTACCTATTTGATGTTGTTTCAATGATTCTTGTATTTGCTCTTTGTCTGTATGGTGTGATATAGGTACAGTACTCTTCACACCTCTATCTATAATTTGTTCTCCGCTTTGATGCGTATATATTGTAGTTCCATTTTGAATATCAACGGTATTGATTGCTATACCCATTGCTTTAAACGCTTGAAATAGTTTAGGAAAATCTACCCCAGTATATTGTTGATGTGCTTGTTGAATTGCAGACAATGAAAAAGTCATAATCTTTCTCCCTCAGTATTTTATTTTTCACCATCATACCTTTAATAGTTTGACAAAACAAGGTTTTCTACAATCAAATATATTGTAATAACTTTACACAAAACAAATAAAATTATTATAAGATTTTAAATAAAAGTCCTTTTGCTTATCAAATTAAATTGCCAGATGTATAATTGTGATAGTTTTTTAAAAGGAGTGGTATGTTATGAGTACATTTTCCAACGAAGAAAAAGTACAAATTTTATCTGATATTGTGGCAATGAACACAGTAAATGATAATGAAATTGAAGTGTGCGAATATATTCAAAAACTATTTGCACAACACGGTATTGATTCTATGATTGATAAAATTGATGACCGTAGAGCTAACTTAATTGCTGAAATTGGCGAAGGGCAACCTGTTATCGGTATTTCCGGTCACATGGATGTTGTTTCTGAAGGTGATCATAGCCAATGGACTTACGAGCCATTCACATTAACTGAAGACGATGGTTTCTTGTATGGCCGTGGCGCTGCAGATATGAAATCTGGGCTTGCCGCTTTAGCCATTGCATTAATTGAAATCAACAACACACAATCATTGAAACAAGGACGTATTAAATTCTTAGCTACAACTGGTGAAGAAATGGAGCAACTTGGTTCACAAAGTTTATACGAAAAAGGTTATATGGACGATGTGGAGGCACTTGTAATAGCTGAACCATGCCAAGATATGATGGTTTATGCACACAAAGGTTCAATGGACTATCGTATAAAATCTCACGGTACATCCGCACATAGCTCAATGCCAATCCTCGGCTTTAACGCAATTAAGCCCTTAATCGAATTTATTCAAGATATTGATGCTTCTTACAATAAAATTTCCAAAGAAGTAAAAGGCAATGCTTTAGATTTTACTCACTTTATAGATAGAATGAAACAATCCCTACCTGCAACATATGCTGCAGAAGAAATTGAAAATGCTCTACAAGGCCTTGTAATCACAAACACTTTAATTAAAGGCGGCGTCCAAGTCAACTCTGTACCAGAAGATGCAGATGCAGACTTTAATATTCGCACAATTCCAGAGTATAATAACGATCAAGTTAAAGCATTGTTTGACGATACACTTGAAAAACATAATACTAACGGCGCTAGATTAGAAAGTGATTTATATCTTGATTTAGACCCTGTTCTGACTACAGGTGAAAACAGCCTAATCGATACTGCTCAAACAATTGCTAAATCAGCGTTTGATAAAGATTTCATTGCAGCTCCAATCGGTGGCGTTACAGATGCTTCTAATTTATTACGTGGTAAAGATGAAAACTTCCCATTCTTAGTATTTGGCCCTGGTGAAAAACCACACCAAATTGACGAACGAGTTGAAAAATCAATGTACTTCAAATTTATTGACTTCTATACAGACTTATTAACTACTTACACAAACAACCATAAATAGAATGAATCATTAAATATGAAAAAGGGCTTAACTCTTATGTATTATAAGACTTAAGCCCTTTTTCATATTCTTTATGTTATTGCATATATCAATAATCTACATACAGTTACTATTGCCCAAAATATATCTATTGTTGTATGGTTGTTCCTACATTTTCGCCATCTTGTAATTTTTGAATAATATGTGATTCGCTTCCTGCTGCAATCACAACTTTCTGACAGCCAAGTTCAATTGCTTGAATTGCATCTTGTACTTTTGGAATCATTCCTCCATATATCAATTCTTGATCGATAAAACACTGAATACGTTCTGCGTTCAACGTAGATTGCACTTCTTTATCGATTAATACGCCTGGTATATCACTTAAAAGATAGAGTGGCGCATTAAGTGCTTGTGCTATTTTATAAGCTAATGTATCCGCGTTAATATTATATAATTGTGACGTTGCTTGATTCATACCAATTGAAGCAATAACTGGAATAAATTGGTCCGTTACTTTATCAAATACAGATGTATTTATATCTTTGGGTTCACCTACGTATCCATATTTCTCGTCTAGTGGCGCTACATCAAAAAGTTTAGCATCTATGCCATTCATACCAATACTTTGCATATTAGATTGATTAATTTTGCTTACTAGATCTGGGTTTACAGTACCTATTAACGTTTGACTAGTTACTGACAATACTTCTTCTGTCGTAACTCTTAAACCATCTTCAAACAAAGGCGCCACACCTTGTTGCTCTAATGCCTTATTTATAAATGGCCCGCCACCATGAACTATAATGGGTTGATAGCCTTGTTGCTTTAACTTAGAGATATCCTCAATCGTCGAATCATGTAAATTAGTTAAGGTGCTACCGCCTATTTTTATAACAATATAACTCATCTGACACACTCCTTATGTTCTATACGATGCGTTAATGCGCACATATTCATATGATAAATCACAACCATATGCTGCCGCTTCACCATCACCGTTTCCAACTGAAGCTTCTATTACAATGTTATCTTCTGTTAGACGTTCTTTTAATAACTGTTCATCAAACGCTAAATGAATTCCTTGTTCTAGCACTGGTAATTGACAAAAAGAAACATTTGTCTCATTTGGTTCTACAAATTGTGATGCGTAACCTATTGCAGTTACAATTCTACCAAAGTTTGCATCTTCACCATGTATAGCAGTTTTCACCAAATTAGAAGACACGATACTTTTAGCAATTTTTTTAGCTTCTTTGACATTAGGCGCACCTGTCACCTTTGCAGTAACCAATTTCGTCGCACCTTCGCCATCTTTAGCAATTGATTTCGCAAGATATTGACTTACAAAATTAAAGGCATATACAAATTTATGCCATTCTGGATGTAAGGCGTCAATTTTACTATTGTTCGCTTGGCCATTAGCCATACATAGTACCATGTCATTTGTGCTTGTATCACCATCAACTGTAATCATATTAAACGACTGATCTGTTGCTTGCTTCAGGCAATAGTCCAAAGTATCCGCATCAATATTAGCATCAGTTGTTATAAATCCAAGCATTGTAGCCATATTTGGATGTATCATACCAGAACCTTTAGCACTACCACCAATAGTTACTGTCTTACCATCAATCTCAACTTGTACTGATAAATGTTTAGTCGCAGTATCTGTTGTTAAAATGGCTTGATTGAAAAATTGACTATTATTATATTCTTCTTTCAAAACATGCTGTGTGCCATAATGAATTTTATCCATAGGTAAGAACGCACCAACAACGCCAGTAGATGCAACACCAACGTTTTGTTGATTAATATTCAAATGTTCTGCTACCCAAGATTGTGTATCTAGAGCATCTTGCATGCCTTTTTCGCCTGTACATGAGTTCGCATTTGCTGAATTTACCACAATTGCTTGTAATGTTTTATTAGCATTAATGCTATCTTCAGTTATTTTTAAAGGAGCAGCCTTAAAACGGTTCAGTGTATATACACCTGTAGCTGTCGCTTCTGTAGTCGAATAAATCCAACCGAAGTCTTTTTTCTTTCTTCTTAATCCTGCATGAAAACCGCCTGCAATATAACCTAACGGTGAACTTACATCACCTTGTAAATTTATATTTAATTGGTTTAATGTATCAATCGTTTCAATATCTATCATCTTCTCTCCCCTTTCAAATTAACTTATGGATATACTGGTGTTTGAATTAATCCTGTATTTTCTTTCCATCCATACATTAAGTTCAAGTTTTGTATCGCTTGGCCGCTTGCCCCTTTAACTAAGTTGTCAATTACCGATACAATAATTGCATTTTGACTATCTTCATCGACATAAATCCCAATATCACAAAAATTACTGCCATAGACTTCTTTTGTTTTCGGATAAATACCAATATCTCTAATACGAACAAATGATTTATCATCATAATAATCTGTGAAAGTTGCATGTAAATCTTCGTTGGTCATATGTTTATTAAGTTTTACATAAATTGTTGATAATATACCTCTTGTCATCGGTACGAGATGTGGGGTAAATACTACCTTTACATTTTCATTTGCTAGCTTTGAAATATACTGCTCTATTTCAGGTTTATGTTTATGCTTACCTATCGCATAAGCGCTAAAGTTTTCATTCATCTCTGAATAATGGACATGTTGCGCTAGTGATCGACCCGCACCTGACACACCCGTTTTAGCATCAATTATAATAGAATCATTGTTAATGATTTGTTGATCAACGAGTGGATGTAAAGCTAACAATGTAGCAGTAGGGAAACAACCGGGATTGGCAACTAATTGCGTATTATTCGGTTCAATATTCGACCACTCAGCGATACTATAATTGGCTTTTTCTAATTGTTCTTGTGGTGCTGCTGTTTCACCATAGAATTGTTTATATACTGCCCTATCATCCAATCTGAAATCACCCGACAAATCAATAACCTTAATATTTCTTTCAATTAATGACGGTGCTAAATCTTTACTTATATTAGAAGGTGTTGCAAAAAATACAACATCACAGTCAATACATTCACTATTTAGCGCTTCATATTGATGTGTTAAGTGACTCAAGTGAGGAAATGTTTCTTTGATTGGTTCATCAATTTTTGAATGTGAGAATATATATTTAACATTTACATATGGATGATGTATTAATAACCTAATTAATTCAATAGCTCCATAACCACTACCTCCAAC
The DNA here is from genome assembly GCF_054031535.1 of Staphylococcus sp. mip270_02. NCBI lineage: Bacteria > Bacillati > Bacillota > Bacilli > Caryophanales > Staphylococcaceae > Staphylococcus > Staphylococcus sp. mip270_02. Next base: position 685,195 of record NZ_CM132934.1, on the reverse strand, counting down.
AATACCAACATCTGTCATGACGTTCAGTCCTTTCTGAATATTCGGTCTTTTAAAACGCTATTATTTTTCTTTTTCTAATACTTCTGTAATTACGCTAATTACTTTATCTATCTCTTGTTCATTAATAACTAGTGGTGGCGCAATACGAATAATATTGCCTTGTGTTTCTTTACATAACACACCTTTGTCAATCATCTCTAAGCAATATGGCTGCGCTGCTTCTGTTAATTCTAATCCGATAAATAATCCCCTACCTCTCACGTCAGAGATAATATTACTGTCTATAAGTTGTAATTCATTTAATAACTTTTGTCCAAGGTCTGCAGAATTCTTTATTAGCTGTTCTTCGATTAGTACATCTAAGGCAGCCATTGAAACTGCACAAGCAAGTGGATTACCTCCAAATGTAGATCCATGCGTCCCTGGCGTTAATACGTCCATCACGTCGTGGTTAGCTAATACTGCTGATATTGGATAAAGGCCTCCGCCAAGTGACTTACCGAGTAAATAAATATCAGGTTCTACACCTTCCCATTCCATAGCAAACATTTTACCTGTACGTCCAAGGCCTACCTGTATTTCATCTGCAATAAATAACACATTATGTTCATCGCATAACTTACGTACTTCTTTTATAAAATCATCGGGTGGAATATTAACCCCGCCCTCACCTTGAATAGGTTCTAATATAATAGCTGTTGTATTTTTATTAATTAAATCTTTTAAATGACTTAAATCACCAAAGTCAGTGTAGTGAACGTTATCTAACAATGGTCCAAAACCTTGTTTATAACTTTCTTGAGAAGATAGCGATAAAGCACCTAGTGTACGACCATGGAAGTTACCATTCATCGCTATGATTTCACCTTCACCATCGGCAATACCTTTAATATCTGTGCCCCATTTACGAGCGATTTTAATCGCTGTTTCAATAGCTTCAGTACCTGTGTTCATTGGAAGTACCTTTTCTTTATTAGCAAGTGAGCATATCTTTTCTTCCCATTTTCCTAGGTTGTCACTATATAAAGCTCGAGAAACCATTGTTATTTTTTCACTTTGTTCTTGAAATGCTTTTATAATTTTAGGATGACAATGTCCTTGATTGACGACTGAGAAACCCGAAACACAATCTATATAATTATTGTCTTCTACATCCCAAACTTGAGCGCCACGGCCTTTAGCCAATGCTAATTTCAGCGGGCTATAATTGTTCGAACTATACTGATCTGTTAGTGCAAATAAATCGTTCATCAAAAATCCTCATTCCTTTTATATTTATTCTTAAATTTGAATTAATATTCATATATAATACGCTTGTTTTTACTATTAGTCAAAGGTTTTTTTGAATTTTTACACTAAAAAATTATTCAAAACCTTGATTTATAGCAATAAGAAGGTGATTTGTCTAAATTTTCAAAATAATTAGTGTGAAGTTATATATCATTTTATATGCATTTATTCTGCATAATACATGGCATACTGTTAAATTGTACTCCAGTAAAATAGGATTAACTCATTATGCAAAACACAAAAGTAAATAAAAGAAGGCGAGCACACGAAATTACAAAATAATTTAATTCCGTATGCTTGCCCCACAAAGTTGACTTGTTTCTCTATAGTTTGAGACAAGTTTAAAGTTAGATGTTAGTTCATTATTATGTGCTATAACACATCGTTAAAACACTCTTCATATATATTTCTCTATTAAAATCATTCTACTCCTTGCCCTGCCTCATGTTTCTCTTTTAAATCTATACGCATATCATTATTTATCTTCTTAGCACGTTTGAAGTAAATACTTTCAAAATAAGTAGACGTGCCAATTTTATAAAATATTAGTGCAATGATGATAATTACTACAAAATCATATGGATAGTGGATCCAGTTCATACCTTTAAATTCTTTACTTCCTATAAATGATAAGAAAGCAAGTACTATAAGATATAAAATAATCCATAAACTACCTCCGATTTGTTTTTTAGTATTTTTCCAATTCATTTTATATTCATAAAAGAAGTAGATTGGTAAACCTAAAATAATAATAAATATTACTTGCGCAGTTGTCGGCCACATCGCCCAATAAATCGCTAGCGACGCCATCGCAAATGAGAATGGCGCCATAAATTTCAGCAAGTTTGCACGAAACGGTCTATGCATGTTCGGAGCCATTTTTCGTAATGAAATAACTGTTGTCGGTCCAGTTAAATAGGCAACTAGTGTTGCTGTTGATATAACACTTGCTAATGTCGCCCAATCACGGAACAATGACACCATTAACATGCTAATAATGGCATTAAAAATAATAGCCACACGTGGAATGTTATATTTTTCATTCATCTTACCTAAAAATTTAGGGATGTGACCATTTTTTTCCATTGCACGTAGTACACGACCAGTTACTGCAACAAATGATACACCTGTGCCAAATGGCGAAACAACAGCTTCCATATATAATAAAATAGCTAACCAATTCAAACCTAAAAGAATAGCCATATCAGCAAATGGAGAGTTAAAATTAATACCACTCCAGCCATTTTCATGAAGCATGTCACTAGGCATTGATGTAATAAATGTACTTTGAAGCACTATGTATAACACCGCACTTAATGTTAGTGAAATAGCTATGCCTCGCGCGATATTTTTTTCGGGCTTTTGTATTTCTGAGCCCATATTAATAATCGTTTGAAATGCATTAAAAGAAAAGATAATACCTGAAGCGGTTGTCGCTGCAAATATAGGTGCTGAACCATAAGGCATAAATTGACCTACTGTATGTCCATAATTTCCTGTGTCAAAACCGGAAATTATTAACATAATAATCGTCAATAACGGTACACCTAATTTAAATACTGAAATTAAACTTGTAAATGAAGTTAACAGTTTAACTGACCAATAGTTCAATAACGAAAATATAATAATAATTACAAACACTGCCATTAATCCAGCGTTACTTATAGAACCATCTTTCATTAAACCTGTTGTGAATTTTGCCCATGACCATGGCCATGAACTCATATATTGTACTGCTGATACTGCTTCGATTGGGATAATAGTTACTAATGACACCCAGTTAGCCCAAGAGGCAATAAACCCTAACAATGAACCATGAGTATATTGTGCATAGTTACTCATTCCACCTGATTGTGGAAACATCGTACCTATCTCTATGTAGTTATAAGCAATTGATCCAATGACTACAAAACCTATAATCCATGAAATAATTGCAGCTGGGCCCGCTATAGATGAAGCTTCCCAGGCACCGAATAACCAACCAGAACCAATGAGCGACCCTAAACCTAGCAATACCAACTGCGGTAAATTAATCTTATTACTTTCATCCTTTTGTTCCATAATTACTCCTATTTAAACATCTTTTATATTCATATCAAAAAAATGTAAATTTTATACACTCCCTTGTATATTTCGTTATTATACTCTGTTTACAATTCAAGTCAAATCAACATTCTAAGTGCCAATCTATGTATGTTTCAGTATTTTTATACAATATAGAGCTGGCTAATGTATGATAGTTTTGCACAATTTATACACTTTGACCTCACGATACAAACAACGTGAAGGCTTATTTTTTAATGTTACTCATTTATTCATTTAAAGTATAAATACAAATAAATTCTAAAAAGTAGTAAATGTTGCTTGAAGCCTATAACACCAGTCTTTAACGTATTTTATAGTACATTTAAAAACAAATTTAATATCACATTTACTTTTAATGTGTATAAATACAAAATAAAACAGCATTTACATTTATTTCTTAAAATACCTTGTAAATACTGCTTTTTTTATAATGTCACACAAATATAAAAACTAAATAAATCACTAAACAATTATATACAATTACCTAATTATAGAAACTCTTCTGTAAAAAGAGCTGCTAGTTCTTTATTTAGAACTTACTTTTTATGTTTTTCTTCTTCTTCCCACCAAAGTGCATCGTTAGGATTTTTTACAACATCTTCATAATCTGCTTGAGTTTCGACGTTAGGATATGAACCTCTAAGCGACTTATTGGATGTAGATTTAAACATCGTTATGAAAATAATGAGTCCAATCACATTAATAAACATTAGATAATAAGATGGTGCTATTTGTTGTCCTGTAGTTTCTACTAAAGTAGACAAGATAAATGGTGTTAAACCACCAAAAACTGCTGCCCCAATATTATATACAAGTGATAGCGTACGTAGTCTCACTTTTGTATGGAACATACTTGGTAAGACTGAAGGCATTACACCTTCAAATGTAGACATGAATAATGCAATAATAAACAAGCCTAATAATACGAATGGAATCATTGGTATACTCATTAACCAAAAAGCAAGTATTGAAAACAAACTAAACCCTGCTAATCCAAATATTATTGTCCGTTTATTACCAACTTTATCACTATACCAACCAAAGAAGAACACTGCAGGTATCATGATTAACATTGTTACAGTACTTAATATAGAACCCATCGTTCCACCTAAGTTAATGGTTGAGTTTAGGAAGGAAGGCATATAAGAGAGCACCATATAGTTTGCGACATTCAAAAATGCAACACCAGTGAAGCAAACGACAACATCTCTCCAATAATATTTAAATATATCTAAATAAGAATATTCTAATTCCTCTTTTTCTTCTAATGTAGATTCGTAGGCAGGACTTTCGTCTAATCTTGAACGTAAAATAATCCCCACAATACCTAAAGGCGCGGCGAGAATAAACGGAATTCTCCAACCCCAATCTTCCATTTGTTGATTACTTAATAATGAATACATCAAGCCCGCTAAAATCGCCGCCATTATATTACCAGCAAGTGTACCGACTTCTAAACCACTTCCCAATTTACCGCGAGTCTTATCAGGAGATGTTTCAGCAATATAAGTCATTGCACCTGCATATTCTCCACCTGTCGAGAATGATTGAATCATACGTACTACCAGTAATAGAATCGGTGCCCATATACCAATTTGTTCTTGTGTTGGTAATAAGCCTAGCATCAGTGTGGATGCTGCCATAAGTATTATTGTTGTCGACAGTACAATTTTCCGTCCATATTTATCCCCTAAATGACTGAAGAATATACCACCGATAGGTCTAACAATAAATGCAAAAGCAAATACAGCAAACGTAGAGACTATTTGCATTTCTTGTGGTAAGTTGCCAAAGAAATTTGCGCTTAGAATGACTGCTAATTGTGCATATAATCCAAAGTCAAACCATTCAATGGCATTACCAATACTTGTAGCAACCACACCTTTTTTTGCTTGGTCCGAATCTACTCTGTTAACTTTTTCCTTTTTAAACTTCACAAATAAAAACACCCCTTAATTTGTTTCTATCTAATATAACATAACCTCTATATTATTTTGTAAACACTTAAAATTTGTATAATACTCAATTCAAATTACAAAAAAAGTATTTCCATTTAATATTTACAACTCGTTTAATAACAATTAGATTCAACTTAAATATTTAACTTAAATTAACATTTATAGTTACCAAACAACTTATATTAATGCTACACAATCACTTTTCAGCTTATAACTAATACTGTTAAATTTTGTTATAATAAAAACATCAACAACTTATGGAGGCGTATTTAATAATGAAACAAATTTACTTTAACCATGATGGGGGCGTAGATGACCTAATTTCCTTATTTCTTCTATTACATATGGATGATATCAATCTTGTTGGTGTCAGTGCCATTGGTGCAGATAGTTATATCGAGCCTGCAGTAAGTGCTTCTCAAAAAATTATCAATCGTTTCTCTAAACAACCAATTCACATAGCCGCTTCAAAAGAACGTGGTAAAAATCCATTTCCAAAAGATTGGCGTATGCACGCTTTCTTTATGGATGCGTTACCCATCTTAAACGAACCTACAAATAACTATTCTAAAATACTAAAACATGCAGCTTATCGAGATATAATCGATAAAATTCAGGGAAGTCCTGAAAAAGTTACTTTACTCTTTACTGGACCACTTACTGATTTAGCTAAAGCGATTACTGTAGATGCTACAATTGTTCAAAATATTGAACGATTAGTATGGATGGGGGGAACATTTTTAGAGAAAGGTAATGTTGAAGAACCTGAACATGACGGCACTGCAGAATGGAATTCATTTTGGGATCCAGAAGCTGTAAAAACGGTTTTTGATACAGATATTAAAATAGATATGGTTGCTTTAGAGAGTACCAATCAAGTACCTATAACGTGGGAGGTTAGACAAGCGTGGGCGAATGAACGCCATTATCCAGGCGTGGATTTTTTAGGTATAAGTTATGCAGCTGTTCCACCATTGACTCATTTCCAAACGAATTCAACTTATTTCCTTTGGGATGTCTTAACTACAGCTTATGTTGGTATGCCTGAACTGATTCGTAAGCATGATTTAAATGTATCTGTATACACAGAGGGCCCTAGCCAAGGTAAAACTTATGTCGATGATCAATATGGTAGACCAATTTCAGTAATTGACCATGTTGACCATGATAATTTCTTCAAATATATTACTGATTTGGCTAAAAAAGTTACAAAGTAATAGAAAAAAACCCTGAATTTTAAATTAAAATTCAGGGGTTTTTATATTGTATAATTTTAATAACTGCTGTCATCTAAATATTGATTATCTATGACTTTTTTAGTAATAGATTCCATTTTATCTTTAGTCATTTCATTTTCTGCAGTCGTATTCAAAGCGTGTTGCTTAGCTTTATTATTAGTATAATCAGCCAGTGGATACATTTTAAAATTTTGCCTTGTCTTACTATCAAGTGGATTCTCAATTTCATAATGCGTTACTAATGACTTCCATTTTACATCTTTAATTGTTATGCCTTTAGGTTGTTTTTCAATATTAAACTGAATGTTGCCCCCTAGCGCATTACTTTCATTACCAGTAGATTGGCCATTCAAGAAATTACCCAGGGAATAAGCAACCAATGTTCGATGATTATCATTGCCCTTCACCCATTGGATTGGCTGAATCACGTGAGGATGTGTTCCTATTACTACATCGACGCCTGCATCAGCAAATACCTTGGCGTATTGTTTCTGTTTTGCATTAGGCTCGTGTTTGCCTTCATTACCCCAATGTGCCGATACCATAACCATATCACTTTGTTCTTTAGCTTTTGCTACATCTTTTTTGATTTGTTCCTCATTAAAGTAGTTTATTTGATATTTATTTTCCGGTTTAATATCGTTCGTACCGTATGTATAACTTAGCATTGCAATTTTAATCCCTTTTTTATTAAACGTTGGGATTGTATCCCTGTCTCTTTGTGATTTAAATGTCCCTGTATAAAAAACACCTTTAAAATGTTCCCACACATTAATTTCATTTAATAATCCATCAGTACCTTGATCCAAAGCATGATTGTTAGCACCATTCACTACATTAAAACCAGTATCCACAACATCCCTAGCAATATCATTAGGCGTATTGAACTGTTTAAATCCAGAAAGTCCCTTTTCATCTCCACCAATCGGCGATTCCTGATTTACATAGGAAATATCTGCTGCTTGTATTTCTTTCTTTAGTGATTCGTACATAGGTTCAAAATCGAAAGAACCATTCCTTTGTAATGCGTCACGATATACAACTGGATGTATTAAATTATCACCTACTGCATAAAAAGATGCTTTATGAGTTAAATTCTTTTGATCTGATAAACAAAATATACATAGAGTTAAAAAAAGTGAAAATAATAAAACTAAAAGTATACGATACCTCATCAAAGACGTCCTCTCATCAAGAATTACCTTATATATCTACTTTCGTTAATTTCAGTATAGTTTTTATCATTCTACGATTCAATTATATTGGCGAAGTATTTTAATTTTATCAAAGTGAAAAATGTTAATGCATAAAAGAAAAATCTAATTTATTTTAAAACTTTCGTTATCTTCTATCACTGTCAAAGTCAATTAGTAATGATAAGGAAAAATGGTTTAATTGAACTCTCGCTCATGTATAAGTCTTATACAATAATTAAGGCTGAGACAATTAATTTGCCCCAACCTCAAGCTATAGAATATTGCAGAGCTGACAAATAGCTAAAAGCCTTGAAATAACTACCTTTAAATATTAGTCAACTCATCAAGATGTAAATACGCTTTAATATCTATTGTTCTATTTTTGATAATTCTATATTCAAATATATCTAAACAAATGATCTAGCTACTTATCTTACAGTCACATAAATGATTAAACGTATTTTGTAACAGTTTCAGTAGGTAATCTATATGAATCATGTGCTGGATTTTTTGCTTTCCCAACAGCAACGATTAATACAGGTACATAACGTTGTGAGTCAATATTAAATGCATCAGCTATTTGATCACTTTCGAATCCACCAATCGGATTTGTGTCATATCCATGTGCTTTAGCAACTAACATAAATTGCATTGCAGCTAAACTACTATCAATTTTAACGATATCATTCATTTGCTCTTTAGGGGCACTATCATAAAGCGCTACAACTTTATCTAACATTTCATTTTTAACTTCTTCTGGCATAAAGCCATGTTTTACAGCATTGCCATAAATTTCTTCACCGTAAGTTTGACTTTGCATATCACCAAAAATAACTACCATTGCTGATGATGTATCGTTTTGACGCGTGTTAAAACGAATTAGCGGACGTAATTTATCTTTACCTTCATCACTTTCCACTACTAAAAAACGCCAAGGTTGCATGTTAACAGATGATGGGGCCTTTGTTGCTTTTTGAATCATTTCGTCCATTTCTTCTCTAGGGATTTTAAATTGGTCGTCAAACACTTTCACTGATTTTCTATTGTTTAAAATATCTTCAAAATTATTATTTATCATTCTTTTCTACTCCTTAATTATTTTTAACAAAATCAAATTATACTCAATTTGACCACTTTTACAAATCATTTGTTTATAAATAATTTTCATAACATAACAAAACATTCTAAAACCTTATTCCAATCAATGTTTACATCCATAAAATTTTCCCAAAAGAAATGACATTCTTATAAATAATAAGTTATTATCTGAACTCAATTTAAAGTAATTTTATTCAAATTACATAAAGTTTTGAATAATCATATTTAAATATCAATAGACATTGAAGTAGTTCTTTCACGAAAGCCTATTTTTTCATATAAATATTTCGCATCGTTCCCTGCATATACGTTGAGCCTTACCTCACTCACATTGTGTTTTTTATAGTAATCATTAACAAAGTGAATTAACTTTTTAGCTATGCCTTGATTTCTATAAGCTTCTAACACATATAATTCATAAATAAACCCATATTCTTTCTGTTCAATAGCGTCTATTTTCTTATCTACAAGTACAAACCCACGTATAACCTCATCTTCAGAATAAACAAAATACGATGCACCTTCTTCTTGTAATTGCTTAGACATCGTACGCATACACTCCTCACTCAAATTAAAATTTACAGTTACAGATGATTCAAACACATCTGGTATCATTTGATTTATCTCTACTAACTCTTGAGTATTCGCTTTTCTAATAGACATAATATATTCCACTCCTTCATTTTTCATTGTGTACACGCACACAATCTATCTTTAATTAATACCTCAATTCCCTAAAACATCTATTTTTTGCATACGAGATAAAGATTTAACTAAATGTAAGCGTTTAATATGTTTTAAATTTTAATTACACACTATATTAATTGTAAATTTATAGTAAAATATATTAGTAGCACTTTTACAAAAAATAAATAGGCAAAAAAGAACTAAAGCAAATTATAATTATTTTTGCATAAATATCTAAACCCGTTTATTTTCAATTACAGTTTTAAACCATGCTATAATATGTGCTTTAGATTTAATAATTCAATACTACCTATACCATAATTTCAGAGTGTATTTTACAAAATCAGTCTTTCTACCTATGTATTAATAGTTGATATTTGAGATTGATATTTGTTAATATTTTACCTTGTATAAAAATATAGAGAAAATTTAAAAAAAGAGGGAACATAATGAAGTCCATTTCAGTCATAGTGACTTATTACAACTCAGAAGATTATATCGAAAGATGTTTGAGTAGTCTTAAAAACCAAAGATTCCAAGATTTTGAACTCATTTTAGTTAATGATGGTTCAACTGACAATTCAAAAAAAATAGCGACAGAAACTGCTAAAGATTGGGATATTCCCATTAAAGTAATAGATTTACCACAGAATACTGGCCATGCACATGCCAGAAATATTGGTCTTAAAGAAGTTGAATCGCCTTACTTTATTTTTATTGATTCAGATGATTATCTAGCTTCTTATGCTTTATCATTTTACATGAAAAAGTTGAATAGTTTCGATGCTTTAATTGCACCTATTCATTCTTTCACTTTGGATATTCCTCAGTACGTTGATCAAAATTTAGTACGTACAGAATATTTAAATACAAAAACAAAATCAAACCAATTTTTACGTAAACAAACGGTTTGTAATATTATTTTCAAAACGGCAATCGCACGTGGGCATAATCTACAATTTAACGAAGACTTAAATATCTTTGTTGATTGGTCATTTATATTAGAATTCATTAAATATGCTAACGACTTCGTGCGTATCAGCCGATTCCCTTTCTATATTAAAGGGGAAATCTATGATCCATTTTTAAAACCAGCATTATCTCAACAAGACTTCGGCATTATATTTAATGATTATGTCTATAGTTTCTCAGATTCTGTTAAACGCGCACCACTAAAAGAAAACAAGGCATTCATTAAAAATAAAATGAAAAACTTATTCAAACGTTCTTTTGAACCATCACTGAGAAAACTACCTGAACGTTACGAAAACAATAGTGAATTACTTCCAAAAGTGACGCGCGAATTACTACCTACAATATTTAAAAATGAAAAACCATTATTTATGATTGAATCATTAATGCTTATGTTCAATAAACGCAATTTTGCTTTTAAAGTGAACCAATTTAGAAAGCAAGCACGTTTAGTTAAAAACATTGTTTTACGTAGAAAAAATAAACATCGTGCACTTTATCAATTAACTGATAGCGAAGATAAAGTGAAGAATAACAGAATCGTATTCGAAGCCTTTGCCGGCAAAAACTATAGTGATAGTCCTAAATATATTTATGAATATATGATGAAGCATCACCCAAATTATGAATTTATATGGGTCTTCAAGAATCCTTCGAAAGTTCAAATACCTGGATCGGCTAAAAAAGTTAAAAAAGGGTCTAAAGCATATTATGAGGCTTATTCAACAGCTAAATATTGGGTAACTAACGCAAGACTACCTTTATATTTAAATAAAAAGCCTAACCAAGTTTATATTCAAAATTGGCATGGTACACCCTTGAAACGTCTGGCAAATGATATGAAAGTGATTCGCATGCCCGGAACAACAACTGATAATTACAAACGTAATTTCAGAGAAGAAACAAGCCGTTGGGATTATCTTGTTTCACCTAATGCTTATTCATCTAAAATATTTGAAACTGCTTTTTGGATGAATCCAGAACAAATTCTTGAAATTGGATACCCAAGAAATGACGTGTTGGTAAATCACGCAAACGATAAAGCATATATTCAGCAAATTAAAGAAAACCTAAACTTACCTGCAGATAAGAAAGTTATTATGTACGCGCCAACGTGGAGAGACGATGAATTCGTCAAAAAAGGTAAATATCTATTCAACCTACAAATTGACTTAGATAACTTACAAGCGCAATTAGGCGATGAATATGTCGTATTACTAAGAATGCATTACCTTATTTCTAACGCGTTAGATTTACGTGGTTATGAAGACTTTGCAATTGATGTATCAAACTATAGTGATATCTCTGAATTATATTTAATTTCAGATTGTCTAATTACAGATTATTCATCTGTAATGTTTGATTACGGCGTGCTTAAAAGACCACAGTTCTTTTTTGCTTATGATTTAGATAAATATGGACAAGACTTACGTGGTTTCTATCTTGATTATCACAAAGATTTACCTGGTCCTATCCATCAAGATGCTTACCAGTTAACAGAACATCTAAAAAACTTAGATCAAGTAGCTATTGATTATAAAGATAAAATTGATAAATTCTATAATGACTTCTGTTCATTAGAAAAAGGTAAAGGCTCTAAAGCAATTGCAGATTTAATTACAGGTAAAAAGTATAAATAATTTAGTTTTACCCTATTGTATTATAACAACCTAAATTTAATTACAGTCATTTCATTGAGACTTAATTACTAACAAGGCTAATAATAAAATAAACAGAGCTATACTAGTGCTTGTGCATAAGTCGCCTCTGAATAAAGAAAGAGTCCGTGCATTACGGGCTCTTTTTTGTATTTCAATTTTTTATTTTACGATAAACTCTAAACATATAAAATCAGATTGTCTATTATTCATAAAACAGTATGTAATTAAAAAAAACCTAATTTATATAAAATTAGGCCATTATCTACTGCTAATATAAAGATTAAGGCTGAGACTATTAAAAGTTGTCTCAGCCTTAAGATTATCTATATTAAACTAAAAATCTAGTGTTTACTTAACTGTACCGGCGTCTTTATCATGTACACCATGACGATAAAAATCAATGTATTCTGGTTCTAATGGTTTCTTACCACGAATGATATCAGAAGCTTTTTCTGCCATCATTAGTACTGGAGAATGGATATTACCATTTGTTGTACGTGGCATTACCGAAGCATCCACCACTCGTAAATTCTCCATACCATGAACCTTGAATGTTTCTGGATCTACAACAGACATTTCATCTGAAGCAGGACCCATTCTACAACTACATGATGGATGTAGAGCAGTTTCACCATCACGTTTTACCCACTCTATAATCTCTTCATCTGTTTGTACTTCAGGCCCAGGTGAAATTTCTCCACCATTGAAAGGATCTAATGCTTTTTGTTTCAAGATATTTCTAGCTACTTTAATAGCTTCAACCCACTCGCGCTTATCTTCTTCAGTAGATAAGTAGTTGAATACAAATTCAGGTTTTTCAAATGGGTCTTTTGATTTAATCTTCAAGTGACCACGAGAATTTGAGTACATAGGTCCAACGTGCACTTGGTATCCATGCGCAGCTGGCGCTTTTGTACCATCGTATCTTACTGCGATTGGCAAGAAGTGGAACATTAAGTTTGGATAATCTACTTCATCATTAGAGCGAACGAATCCGCCACCTTCAAAGTGATTTGATGCTGCTGCACCTTTACGCCCTAAGATCCATTGTAAACCAATAAATGGCATCTTCAATTTATTTAAACTTGGTTGCATTGATACTGGCTGTTTACATGCATGTTGCACGTAAACTTCTAAATGATCTTCAAAGTTTTCACCAACACCTGGTAAGTGAATACGAGGTTCAATGCCTAATGAACGTAAGTGTTCAGAATCACCTATTCCTGATAATTGTAATAATTGTGGTGAGTTAATTGCACCACCGGATAAGATAACTTCTTTCGCATTTACTGTATGCTCTTTACCATTTTTCTTGAATGTTACCCCTGTAACTTTATTACCTTCAAAGTTTAATTTAGTAACAAAGGCACGTGTTTGTACTTCTAAGTTTTTACGTTTCATCGCTGGATGTAAATACGCTCTGGAAGCCGATACACGACGTCCATTATGCACTTGGCTGTCAAATGGTCCAAAACCTTCTTGACGGAAACCATTTACATCTGGAGTTTTATTATAACCTGCCTCTACGCCTGCATCAAAAAATGCTTGGAATAATGGGTTATCAGCAGGACCACGTCTTAACTTGATTGGTCCATGATGTCCGCGGTAAGGATCATCTTTAGTAGAACCAAATGTTGTTTCTAGTCGTTTGAAATACGGTAAACAATGTGCGAAATCCCATGAATCCATACCTTCAGGTTTAGCCCATTTTTCATAATCCATCGGGTTACCTCTTTGGTAAATCATACCGTTAATTGAACTTGAACCTCCTAAAACTTTACCACGTGCATGACCAACTTTACGACCGCCCATATGTGGTTCTGGCGTCGTTTCATAAATCCAATCATATAATTTATTTCCAGCAGGATACATTAAAGCTGCTGGCATTTGTATTAATAAGTCCCATGGATAATCACTACGTCCCGCTTCTAATACAAGTACATTATTTGATACGTCCTCACTTAAACGGCCACCTAGTACTGAACCGGCGCTACCGCCCCCTATGATGATATAATCATATGATTCTTTCATTGTTATACTGCCTCCTGAATTTATTAAATGTTATTTAGCCTTCTTTATTTGTAATTTAGTTATGCTTTACCGAACCAATTGACTGGCTCTGGATTTGTATTACGTAAAATATGTTTTTCTTCTTGATATTCAGCTAATCCTGCTTTACCAAGCTCTCTACCAATACCTGATTGTTTATATCCACCCCATGGTGCTTGTGCAAAATATGGATGGAAATCGTTAATCCAAACGGTACCCATTTTCAATTTATTTGCTACACGTTCTGCTTTTCCAACATCATTTGTAAACACGCCACCTGCTAATCCGTAAATTGAATCGTTAGCAAGTTCGATTGCTTCTGCTTCAGTTGTGAAACTTTCAATCGTTACAACAGGTCCAAACACTTCTTCTTGTACAATACGCATTGACGTATCACAATCCGTAATAACTGTTGGTTCAAAGAAGAAACCGTTTTGTAAATCTTCACGTTCAGGGCGTTTACCGCCAATTGCAATCGTTGCATTCTCAGATTTAGCAACTTCCATATAGTTTTCAATTTTTTCACGGTGTTCTGCTGAGATGACTGGTCCCATTTCTGTATCTTCGTCAAAACCATTACCTAATTTAATATTTTTTATTCTTTTTATAAGTGCTGCTTCAAATTTTTCTTTAATATCCTTATGCACAATAATTCTCGCGCCTGCAGAACAAACTTGACCTGCATGGAAAAATCCACCATTCAACGCTTGATCTACTGCTAAATCAAAATCAGCATCATCAAATATAATATTTGGATTTTTACCGCCTAATTCTAAAGCAATATTTGTTACATGATCTGCCGCATTTTTCATAATATGTTTACCTGTTTGAATACCGCCAGTAAATGATACTAGGTCCACTTCTTTATGTGATGATAAGGGCTCACCTACTTCTGAACCTTTACCTAGTACAAGGTTAATCACACCTTGTGGAAAACCTACTTCTTCCATCAATTCAAATACACGAATAGTTGTTAACGGAGTAATTTCACTCGGCTTCATGACTAATGAACATCCTGAAGCTAATGCAGGTGCTATTTTCCAAGATGCTTGAAGTAAAGGATAATTCCACGGTGTGATTTGTGTAACAACACCAATTGGTTCTTTGATAACTTTACTCTCTGTATTTGGAATTGGTGAATCTATAATTTCACCACCATCTTTGTCTGCGAGTCCAGCAAAGAAATTAAATACATTAGCAATATCGTCCATGTCAGCATAAGATTCTTCTAACGTCTTACCAGTGTCTAATGTTTCAAGTTTAGCTAATTCTTCACGATGCTTAACGATTAAGTCAGAGATTGCTCTTACTTTCTTACCGCGAGTTTCACTTGTTTCGTTAGCCCATTCGCCATCTTCAAAAGCGCGTCTAGCTGCCAATATTGCACGCTCGCTATCATCAGCTGTTCCTTCTGCAACTTCAAAAATCACTTCTTGATTAAATGGATTAATAATTTTTCTTGTTTCTTTATTTGAGCTTTCAACCCACTCACCATCAATAAATTGACGACGAGATAAATTTTTTACAAGTTCCATTAAAATTACCTCCGTTAAGTTTGTTAAATTTTTATTTAACGAATTTTATAGAGTTTATGTTAGCATAGTAATTGAAAGGGTGTCAAACGAGTTCAAATATTACACACTCATTTTCAATTATGGTCTGGTATCTATATTACTTAGATTAATTGTCTTTCCTTAGTTTGAACTTAAAAAATTTAACCGGAGGTGTACAAATTGGTACATTCTAATAACCCTGAAAATCAATTAGACGAAGCCAAAGACATTGTTATCAATGCAATTGGTGAGACAATGGATTTATATGGTATCAATAGAAGTGTCGGAAATTTATTCGGTACTATGCTTTTCGAAGATAGTATGACGTTGGACGAAATGCGCGAACAATTACAAATGAGTAAGCCGAGTATGAGTGCTGGCGTTAAAAGACTCCAAGAATTTGATATAGTAAAACAACAATTCACACGTGGAAGTAGAAAACAGCATTTCATAGCCGAAAAAGATTTCTTTAACTTCTTCAGAAATTTCTTCACTCGAAAATGGAGGAGAGAAATTGTCATTAATGCTGAAGCTGTCCATGATTCAGTTGCAATTTTAGATAACATCATTAATGATAAAAACGTTGATGAGGCTACTAAGAGTGATGCACTTGAAACTAAACAGCAACTCGTTGATACATTGCCTTATTATGAATGGTTAGATCAATTAAGTGATGCGCTTGAAAGCGGCGAAATATTTAAATACTTCCCTATACCAAAAGAAACGCACAGAGAAGAATAAGTTTTCAAATTTATAAGAATAAAGGTCACATTACTTATTCTGTTAATGATTCGCCTTCATTTTTGTCCTATATACTTAATTTAATCTTGTTCGCTAATATGTGGAGTTTCATTTTCATTTAATTAATAAAGTGTATAAAAATAGCTGCCGACAACATGTCGGCAGCTATTTTACAATTTATAAATTGTCGTCTTCTTTTTTCTCTCTCACTTGTGTAATTCTTAATGAACGTCGTTCTACTTCTCTATATTTATCAGCGCGATGCTCCAATTTGAGTCGATCTTCAGACAATGTCCTTAAGAATGAAATCATCATCATTACAAACACAACAAGTACTGGTACACTCGCTAATACAGAAGCTGTTTTCAATACATCTAATGCACGCTCACCACCTACTAACATTAATGCAAATGGTAACAAGCACAAAGCGAATGCCCAATATAAGCGATTTGCTTTTAATGGCTCACCAATCACTTTTTTCTGTGATGCTGCAGCTAAAATATAGGAACCAGAGTCAAATGTTGTTGCTAAGAATAAAATTGCTGAAACTAAGAATAATACAATAACTAAGTTAGGAAATGGCAAATGATGCAACACTTCAATAATTGTAGCTTCAGTAGTGTGCGTATTTAAGAATTCAATTACATTAAATTGTCCACTTATTTGTAAATATACTGCATAGTTTCCAAAGATACCAAAGAATAACATACAGCCCAACGTACCATATACTAGTGTACCTAAAACAAGTTCTTTTAGTGTACGACCTTTTGATATACGTGCAATAAATAATCCAATAAATGGTGCATAAACTATCCACCATGCCCAATAAAATATCGTCCATTTTTGAGGGAACATTGTTTCTTTACGTCCCCCTATGCCGCCAAATGGTTCAATCCATGTCGCCATTTGGAAAAAGTTTTTAAACATATTACCCATACTAGTGATTGTTGTTTCCATTATAAATACGGTCGGTCCTACAACTAACACAAATCCAAGTAATACAAATGACAATATTACGTTTCCATCACTTAAAACTTTAATCCCTTTTTTCAACCCTGAATATGAACTATAAGCAAATATTGCTGTAATAACTAACAAAATAATGCTCTTCATGAGCATATTATCTCCATCTATTCCTGTAAGACGTTCTATTCCTGCTGTAATCATCGGCACACCTAATGCTAATGATGTAGCTGCTCCGCCCAACAAACCAAAAATAAAGACAATATCAACTACTTTTCCTACAATACCATCTGTTTGTCCTTTTAGTATAGGACGTAATGTTTGACTAATTTTATAGACTGGCTTGTTTTTCACAAATACAAGGTAACCAATACAAAGTGCCGGTAATACAAATGTTGCCCATGCAATTGGCCCCCAGTGGAACATGCCATACATAGTTGCATAATTAAGCGCACTATCTGTCATACCTTTACCGCCATGTGGAGGGTCTTGATAATAAAATGCCCATTCAATTATACCCCAGTATAAAATATCAGAAGCAATTCCTGCACAAAACAGCATTGCAGCCCAACTAAAATTATTGAACTCAGGTTTATCTGTTGCTTTACCTAGAGTTACGTTTCCATATTTACCAAAAGCTATGTATAATACAAAAATCAATGTTGCTAAGCCAATTAGTAAATATATAGCACCTATTGAACTAGAAACAGCATCGTTCATTTTAGTAATAATATCTTGACTTGCTTTTGGAAAGACCATCATAGGAATTACTGCAATAAGTAAAATTATCGATGATCCTATAAAGGTCGTCCAATCCATGACTTTATTCTTTTCCATTTTTGAACACCCCTGAATTTAGTTTTCTTAACTATGTATAAGTTGCTAAAATAAATAAATGTTAGCAAAACAAAATATTAATTCACAAACATGAGCCTAACGAACTTTAAATAATAATGCAAATTACATTCAAAAATATCACCACCAAAATATGAATATTTATATAAAACGCACATTTACCCCTCATATGAAATTTGCTACAATCACAGTGTTAAGTTTAAATTTAACGTAATTAATGAATCTTACAACTTTACTTATTGAATATTTATGCTAAATTAATGCATAAATATTTGTTTTATTTTTTCGTTTGAATTCAAAAAATTAGAATTAATTATTATTAAAATTTTAAATTCTTAATACCTAAAAAGTATAAAATTAGAAATTTTTAATTAGACAAAATGCATGCCATTTTTGGCAATAAATGTAAAATTTCAATGTTCTAATCGTCTTAACTCACTTTTTCCTTCAAATATTCTATAATAAAATAAAAAGCTTTTTAGGCGAATTAAATAAAGGAGTACTGTAAATGCAAAAATCACAAATTATTAATTACTGGGATAAACGAGCTGGCTCTTTTGGCGAAAATAAACAAGCAGAATTAGAGAGTAAACATGCACTAACCTGGATTGATGAAATCAACCAAATAGCTCCTATACATGAAGGTATGAAAATATTAGATATTGGTACCGGTGCTGGATTTTTAGCAATCTTATGCGCTCATCAAGGAGGAACAGTTACTGGTATAGATCTTTCGCCAGAAATGATAGAACATGCTAAAGTAAATGCACAACACTTCAAACAAAATCTAGACTTTAAAATTATGGATGCTGAAAATCTAGACTTTGAAGATGAAACATTTGATATTGTTATCTCAAGAAACGTAACTTGGCTCCTACCAAACACAAATGCTGCTTATAAAGAGTGGTTACGCGTATTAAAACCCCAGGGCAAACTGATAAATATTGATGCTGATTATGGTAAAGATTCATTTGAATCCTATAAATCGATTGGTTCAAATCATGCTCATGACACACTTGATAAAGACATGCTAGTAGAAAGCGAAGCTATTAAGCAAAGTATCCCAATTAATCATCAACCCCGACCACAATATGATATCCAAATACTTAAAGAATTAGGTTTTAATCATATACATCTTGATGAAGGAGTATATCATCGCATTTATAATGAAAAAGATGCTTTCTATAACCCAACGCCCATATTTTTAATATCCGTTACAAAATAGATACAGTTATTATTACGTATTTTTTATAATAGATATAATTTTTATTATATTTTGATATACAAGGTGCCTACAACTTGCGTTTCAGACAGTTTTTTATCATACTAATAATTGAATAAAGTAAAAGGAGTGGTAAGAATGAATAAAGAACAATTTGACAAAGTAAAAAATGGTAAAGGATTCATTGCAGCATTAGACCAAAGTGGTGGTAGTACACCTAAAGCGCTAAGTGACTATGGTGTTACTGAAGATCAATACAATAGTGAAGACGAAATGTTCAAACTCGTTCATGACATGCGTACACGTATTGTTTCATCACCTTCATTTAGCTCTGATAAAATTGTTGGTGCAATCCTTTTCGAACAAACAATGGATCGTGAAGTAGAAGGTAAACATACTGGTGACTACCTTGCAGATAAAGGTATCGTACCATTCTTAAAAATAGATAAAGGTTTAGATGAACAAAAAAATGGTGTTCAATTGATGAAACCAATGCCTGAATTAGACGATTTATTAAGCCGTGCAAATGAACATAAAATTTTTGGAACTAAAATGCGTTCTAATATCTTAGAACTTAATAAAGATGGTATTGATTTAGTAGTTAAACAGCAATTTGAAGTAGCTAAACAAATCATTGCTGCAGGTTTAGTACCTATAATTGAACCTGAAGTTAATATTAACGCTGAAAACAAAGAAGAAATCGAAGCTTATTTAACTGATTCTATATTAGAAGAATTAAATAAATTAAATGATGATCAATTAGTAATGCTTAAAGTAACTATCCCTACTAAAGCAGATCAATATCAACCACTAATTAATCATCCAAACGTTGTTCGTGTCGTTGCGTTATCTGGTGGTTATAGCAGAGAACATGCAAATGAAGTACTTAAACAAAATAAAGACTTAATCGCAAGTTTCTCTCGTGCACTTATCAATGATTTAAATGTAAACCAATCAGATGAAGAATTCGATAGAATTTTAGGCGAAACAGTTGAATCTATCTATGATGCTTCTGTTAATAAAAACTAAGTATTCATTCTTATAGTTTCATAATACGTTTCGCTATATAAATTAAATAATTAAACTTTCTGAGGCTGGGACATTATTTTTGTGTTCCAGCCTTAATTTTCATTGCAATATAACTACAATTTACTAAGTTAACGTTAGTTACACCTACACTTCCCCCCTAAAATCACATATGTGATAATACTATCTCTTGAGCGCTTATATCTCTTATATTAGCTGTAACGTCGCATATACATGTCTCCATTCACACTTAATATATTGTAATTTATTAGTAACTAGTACTAACAATAGTTGTATCAATTTCTAAATAAACTAGCCAACACTGAAAACTATCTATATACTAATATTAATTTATAAAATAACTTTATTTAAAAAACAGGGAGCATACTTAATGAAAAATTATTTACATAGATGGGTTATTGAAGCACTAAGTTTTATGGCACTTGGCTTATTTGGTTCACTAATAATCGGGCTGATTTTAGAAACATTAGGAAGTCAAACTTTGATATCTCAACTCAATTTATCTTTCTTATCTGAAATAGGCAAGGTAGCTATGTCCGTAACTGGAGCAGCAATTGGTGTTGCTATAGCTTATGGTCTAGGCGCAAAACCTCTAGTTATTTTTTCTTGCGTTATCGTTGGGACCCTTGGTTATGACACATTTGGTGGTGGCGCTGTTGGTGCATATATCGCAACACTTATTGTTGTTGAATTAAGTAGATTTTATGCGGGTAAGACAAAAATAGATATCATCATCACGCCTTTACTTACGATTATAGTTGGTGGTGCAATAGCAAAACTATTTGGTCCAGCCTTAAATCAATTCATGACTGGCTTAGGAAAAGTGATTATAGTTGGCACAGAACAACAACCATTGGTTATGGGCATAGTCGTGTCCGTTATATTTGGCCTAGCTTTAACAGCCCCTATTTCTAGTGCAGCACTTGCTTTGATGCTTGATTTAAGTGGTTTAGCTGCTGGCGCAGCCACTATTGGCTGCGCTTCCCAAATGGTCGGATTTGCAGTCAATAGTTATAAAGATAATGGATGGAGTGGCTTACTATCGATTGGTATTGGAACTAGCATGTTACAAGTGCCTAATATTATTAAAAATCCAATGATTCTCTTACCTCCAACACTTGCAAGTGCGATTGTTGCGCCAATTATGACAACACTATTCCCTATGTCGAATAATCCTGCAGGTGCAGGTATGGGTACAAGTGGCTTTATAGGTCAAATTATGACGATTAATACGATGGGCGGTTCGGTTCAAACATGGTTACTGATAGTCATATTCCATATTTTGCTACCTTCATGTCTCAGCTTTATGTTATATATATTCTTCTTAAATAAGCAATGGATTAAACCAGGAGACCAACGCATCAATATAGCTAGTTAAAGATATGATATGTTAATCAGATTATGATTTTATATTGGTCATTAATCGCTAAGTAACAATTTATTTACTATCGATACTTCATATATAAAAAGAAAAAGGTGACTAAATTTCTATTGCTGCTTAAACCAGCTTATAGAAATCGAGTCACCTATTTTTATTCAATGCTAATTAGATTGGTTCTCACCTTGTATTGGTACTTGTCCACCAGTTGTCACTCTTCTCTTTTGAGTAAAATAAAGGACAAACGCCACAAAGTACCACGCTAATACGATCAACCACTCTGCTGGCCAAGCGAGTGACGAAGGCATTCCAGGGAGATAAATAATTATAAATAAAATACTAAGTACCACTGCAATAATACCTATAACTCTACCATTTCTAATACGGTATGGTCTTTCTAAATCAGGCTGTGTCTTACGCAATTTTAAAAATGAAATTGCTACTAATAGATAGCCTAATACGACTCCAATACCTCCAGCATTAACAATCCATGAAAGTGCTGGTCTCCCTAATAATGGAGCTACAAATGCAAGTACACCTAAAAATAAAATACCATGTGTTGGTGTTTTGAATTTAGGATGAATATAAGCAAACCATTGCGGAATCATTTTGTTTTTAGCCATAGCATACAAAATTCTACTACCACCTATAATAAATGCATTCCAACTGGTAATAATGCCTGCGACGCCGCCCAGTACGAGTAAAACGCCAAATCCACTATGTCCAAAAAGATTTACCATTGCATCAGCTGTAGCTAGACTGCTTGTACCAAGTGCTTTTGGAGATAACCCTGTTGCGACACCAAAAACAATAAGCAAATAAAAAATCACAGATGCAATAATCGATAAGATTAAAATACCACCTATTTTTTTAGAAGGTGCTTTTACCTCTTCAGCAATCTGTGGTATAACATCAAACCCAACAAATAGAAAAGGAATCATCATCAATACAGACATTGTTCCACCTACACCATGTTCAAACGGCTTTAAGTTACTGAAATTACCATTAAAGCCAGCACCAAAAACAAGTAGCAAACCGACCGAAACTATAAAGATTGTAAAGACTGTCTGTATTATCGCTGCAGGTTTAACACCAAAGTAATTTAATGACGTTAAGACAATACTCCCCACAGAACCAATTAACACCCATGTTAAGTACACGTCCCATCCAGCAATATTCCACATGAATCCCTGATGTTGAAAAGGAATAACATAATCGATTACTGTAGGTAACGCAACCGCCTCAAACGTAATCACTGATACATAGCCAAATAATACTGACCAACCAGAAATAAAAGCAATTCCAGGTGAAAATGCTTTTTTAACAAAGACAAATCCTCCGCCAGTTTCTGGAATTGCAGAAGCAAGTTCTGCATATGTAAGACCAATTACAATTACTAAAAAGCCTCCTATTAAAAAGGCAACAATACTTCCTACAAAACCTGCTGTTGATACCCATTCACCTGATAACACGACCCATCCCCATCCAAGCATGGCACCGATTGCAAGAAATAAGACATCAACAATATTCATTGATTTATCAAACTGTGATTTTTGTGATTTCATTGAACATACCCCATTACATTCTTCAAATTAAAATAATAATTTTACAAGGTCGGCACAGTAATATAACCTAATTACTGTGCTTACAACCTTGTCTTGACTTAATTATTATTCTTTAAATCTTCAACCCTTGTTTATGTTTCAATTGAAAGTATTTTAATCATTCATTTCTAAAATTATTCTTGAATAGAAAGATATTTTGTTTCTAAATATGGTTCAATACCTTCTATACCACCTTCTCTACCATAACCGCTTTCTTTCAAACCACCAAATGGTGCATGTGCAGCAGAAGGACCCCCATCGTTCCAACCAATAACGCCATACTCTAATTCATTAAAGAATTTTAGTCCAGTACGATAGTCATTAGTAAAGAAGTATGATGCTAGACCAAATTCTGTATCATTGGCTATTTGAATAACTTCATCTAAATCTTCATATGTCATAACTGGTGCAACTGGTCCAAATGTTTCTTCATGCATAGCTTTCATATCTATATTTGCGTTAGAGATAACTACTGGTTTCAAGAAATTTCCACCTAACGATTGAATATCTTCAATGCTACGCGACAATTCTCCACCTTTCTCTTGCGCATCAGTTATATGAGATAGTACTTTCTTAACAGCTTGTGCATCGATAAGTGGCCCTACTTTCACGTCACTTTCTAAACCATTACCTACAGTTAGTTCATGCACTTTTTCTATTAATTTCTCTGTATACGTCTCTGCTATATCTTGATGTACATAAATTCTATTGGCACATATACACGTTTGACCTGCATTTCTAAATTTAGAAGCAATTGTTCCATCAACAGCTGCATCAACATCCGCATCTTTATGCACAATTAACGGTGCAAGTCCACCTAGTTCCATTGTTACATTTTTAACCTGTTGTGCTGATTGTTCTATCAATGTTTTACCCACTGCAGTTGACCCAGTAAATGTCACTTTACTGATTAGTTCATGTTCAGTAAATAAATCACCTGCGTCTTTACCAGATGCAATAATATAAGAAATAGCATCTTTAGGGAATCCAGCTTCATGGGCAAGTTCTACTAATTTAATTGTAGTTAACGGCGTTTTTACTGCTGGTTTACAAATAATTGTACAACCGGCCGCTAAGGCTGGCGCCATTTTCCGCGTAATCATAGCTGCTGGGAAATTCCATGGTGTAATTGCACCAACAACGCCTACTGGGAATTTATCGATAATAATTTTTTTAGACGCAGCATTGGCTGGAATTGTGCGACCGTAAACACGTTTTGCCTCTTCTGCATACCACTTCACATAAGAATTAGCATAAGCCACTTCACCTTTTGCTTCAGCAAGCGGTTTACCACCCTCTAATGTGATGAGTCGTGCTAATTCATCTTGATGTTCATCTATAAGTTCTGCCCATTTCAATAATTTAGCAGAACGTTCGTGAGCGTCTACTTTTTTCCATTGTTGAAATGCTTTATGTGCTCGTTCCACTTGTGTTTGAATATCTTCGCTACTTGTATAATCTAAGCGTTCAATGACTTCATTGGTAGCTGGGTTAAACACTTCTAATTTTGTCATATTAAAATCTCCTTTTTATTAATCAATTATAAAATACTTACAATTATCCATACCCTATATCAAAAAATCATAAAGTGTAGTCGCTTATGCGATACCTTCTTTAGAAATTACAGTCTCAAACACATCAGTTAAAATACGTAATCCTTCATTTAACTCATCATCTGTAATAACTAAAGGTGGTAAAAATCGAATAACATTGCCTTTAATACCTGCAGATAACAACAATAAGCCTTTTTCGTTTGCTACTTGGACAAGTTTACCTGTTAATGCTTTATCAGGTTCACCAGTTTCAGGATCAACTACTTCAAAGGCAACCATTGCACCTAATCTACGTATACTTGAGATTTGATTATATGTTTCGCTCAATGATGTTAAATATGTTTCTATGTTATAACCTAGTTGTTCTGCTTTATTGTTTAAATCTTCTGTCTCTATAATTTCAATAACTTTAAGCGCAGCCTCACAAGCCAATGGATTTCCGGCATAAGTACCACCTAATTCGCCTGGGGCAGCACTATCAATAATTTCTGATTTACCAACTACACCACTTAACGGAAAGCCTGCAGCTAATGATTTAGAAACTGTGATTAAATCTGGTTCAATATCAAAATGTTCTATAGCAAAAGTCTTGCCAGTTCTGGCAAAACCACTTTGAATTTCGTCAGCTACAAAGACAATGCCATTATCTTCACAAATCTGTTTGACTGCTTTTACAAATTTAGAATCTGGGATAATGAACCCACCTTCACCTTGAACAGGTTCCATAACAATACAAGCCACATCACTTGGATCTACTGTTTCTATAAAGAAATCATATAATTTATTGATAATTTGATCTATATAAGCTTCATCCGATAATTCTTCAGATTTTTCAGAAATATTAGGATAAGGTGCTTGGTAAACTTCTGGTGCAAATGGACCAAAACCAAATTTGTAGGGCTTCACTTTACTTGTCATTGACATAGTTAAATTTGTTCTACCATGAAATCCTCTTACAAATGAAACGACCGCTTGTCTACCAGTATATTTTCTTGCAATCTTCACTGCATTTTCTACGGCTTCAGCTCCAGAATTCAGCAATATTGATTTTTTCTCAAAATTACCTGGTGTAATCTCTGTTAACTTTTGTGCTAAGTTAAGATAACTCTCATACATAATGACATTAAATCCTGGATGTATAAATTTATCTAATTGTGTTTTTAAATGTTTCGTAATTTCAGGATGCGTATGGCCCACATTTAATGTTCCAATTGCACCAGCAAAATCAATAAACACATTGCCTTCAACATCTTTAATAGTTGCACTTTGCGCTTCATCAGCAACATGCAGATTTCCGTTTCCTACACCACGAGCTACATATTTTTCACGTTGTTCTTTATAATAATTAAATTTATCTGACATCATGAAACCTCCTATAACTTAAATACAAATGCTATTTCATTTATTGTCTAAAAATTTAAAATATTATTGGTGTTCTGTAAAGTACCAGTTTGACTTTTTATATGGTACCAGATGTAGCACTAATTACTTTTTTTAAGCGCTGAACCGCTTCAGGTATTTGCTGTTGTTCGATTTTAGAGAAACCAATAATCAATGTCTTTCGCTCACTATTATTTTGAAGCGCTTTCACATTAAAACGATTTATTGTATAAAGCTCTAATTTATATTCCTTAGCTCGGGCCTCAATTTCTTCATAAGTATACGGTGAAACAACCTCAATAATAAAATGTAAACCTGCTTGCGTATCTTTGATATCAATATTATTACCAAATGTCATTTGCAATTCCTCAATAAGATACTCCCTTTTTTTACCGTATAACTGATGCATCCTTTTTAGATATTTTTCGTAGTGTCCTTCTTTAATCAATAAATTTAATGTTAAAGCATTTAATATTGAAAAATCTGGAATTGTACTTTGGTTTTGTACTTCAAATTTTTGAACTAATTTCGTTGGTAATATCATATAACTGATACGCAACGCTGGCATTAATGTTTTGGAAAATGTGCCTAGATATATTACACGTTCATTTTTATCAAAACTAAATAATGAGGGGATATTATCCGTTTCATATTTGAACTCACTATCATAATCATCTTCAATAATATAGCTATGTGTTTTACTCGCCCAGTTTAATAAGCTTATACGTCTAGATACAGGCATAATTGTGCCCATAGGAAATTGATGCGAAGGTGTCACAATAATAGCATCTGGTTGAATCTTTTTAATTTCTTCTATAGAAATACCTTTATTATCTAATGAAACAGGAACCATTTGTGTTTGTGTTTGCTGCAATATAGTTCTGAACCTAGAATAGCCTGGATTTTCAACAGTAATCTTCACATTTTCAGACATGAGTTGTATCAATTTCATTAATAATGTATTGGTACCTGAACCAATAATTATTTGTTCTGGATGACATTGAATACCTCTTTGATAAGATACTAATTTAGCTATAGATTGTCTTAGTTCTATAGGTCCTTTCACATTAGGGATTGATGATAGGTATTGATCATATTCTTGAAAAACACGTTTGGTTAACTTTGTCCATATATCTATTGGGAATTCAGATATGTCGGTACTCATATGAGAAAATGAATAGTCATAATTTATTTCTGCAGCACTTTCATATGAAGTGTGCAAATTATGTGCATCTGGGTTAATTATTAATTTATCTAATGGTTCTACAAAATATCCTTTCCGTTCTTCAGTATAGATGTAACCTTCTGCTAATAATTGTTCATATGCAGCTTTAACACTATTCACGCTTACATTCATATGTTTTGCCATATTTCTTTTAGAAGGCAATTTTTCATGACTTTCATATTTAGAATCTAGCATATCCGACTTTAAATGATTATATAATCGTCTATAAATATATTGATTTGTATCACCCTGCATAGTTACACCTCTCTATTATTCAATAAATAAATTATTATTAACATTAGCTATAGTAATTCATGATTTTATAAATTATATCATATAAAAAGCAACAGTTATCCTTCTGACAACTGTTGCCTTAAATTCTATTTATTACCTTTTTTCGCGCTAAAATAATTCTTATTTATAATATAGGGGAAGCTAATTTTGCAATAGCTTGTTTAAATTTAATCCAATTAGAACGCTGATTATAGCGATCTTCTGTCAATTCTTGTGATACTTTCAAATCTTCAAAGAAAGCGTCTTTAAGTTCTTTAGTAATACGTTCATCATACATAAATGCGTTGATTTCAAAGTTTAATTCAAAACTTCGAATATCCATATTGGCAGAACCTACACTTGCAACTTCATCATCAATAATCATCATCTTAGAATGGATAAAGCCATTTTCATATGTGTAAACTTTAACACCATCTCGTATAAGCTGAGCCACGCTTGAAATTGTAGCCCAATATACAAATATATGATCTGGTTTGCAAGGTATAATCAAACGTACATCCACACCTGACTTAGCAGCAATACGCAAAGCATTAATATAACCTTTATCTGGAATAAAGTACGGACTATGCATATAAATAGATTTCTCAGCTTTCATAATCATCTTCATGTAACCAAATTCAATTTGATGCCAATTATCACTTGGTGCACTGAGTGCTAATTGCATGGATACATCGCCGCCTTGATCCGCATTTTCTGGAAAATATTTTTCATTATAATCTAATTGCTCACGTTTAGCTTGAGAATTCCAATCATGAATAAAGCTTAGCTGTAATGCATCTACACCATCACCTCTAACTCTTAGATGTGTATCTCGCCAATAACCAAATTTTTCATTTAATCCTAAATATTCATCTCCAATATTAAAACCACCGACATAACCAGTCATACCATCAATGACAACAATTTTACGGTGATTTCTATTATTCACCCTAAAATTGATTAAAGGAATTTTGGCTTGAAAGAATGCTTCAACTTGGCCACCCGCTTCTTGGAATGATTTGAATTTTGATTTGTGGACAGATTTTGAACCTACTGCATCATATAATAATTTTACTTCTAATCCTTCATTTGCTTTTTCTTCTAAAATATTAACAATTTCAGTACCTAAACCATCTAACTCTAAAACATAATATTCCATATGAATATAGGACTTAGCACTACGTAAGTCTTCTTTCATTTGAGTAAATAAATCATGACCATCCGTATAAATATCTACATTATTATTATCACTTAAAAATGAAGGTTCTTTTGTTAATAACGTTGTTGCAATATCTTTGTGCTTCCTTACAATTGGATTATCTGAATCGCTAATTTTATTTGTTGATTTCTTCAATTGAGATTCTACACGTTTCATACCATCTTCTATTTGATTATGTGCAAAGCCTCGCTCCCGTTTCTTACGCACACCTCTACCAAAGAAGATATAAATAAAGAATCCTAATATAGGCATAACAAAGAGTAAGAACAACCATGCCCAAGTTGCTGTCGCATCTCTTCTATCTCTATCTAAAAATACAATTAACAATGCTAATATAATATTCACTACGAAGAAAAATGCTAAAACACCTCGATAGATTGGACTAACACTTGGATCAAAAATTAACTGCATAAACTCACCTCATTGTGCTTGGTTTATCGAAAGATTTATAAAACTATCAAAATATTTACTAATTAAATTAAATATCAAACTTGTATATTACTAAAAATGCAACGCTTATTAAAGCCAATTATATTGTAAAATTCTTAATTTTACCATCTTCTTTAGTCTATTATTTATAAAATGGTTTATACTATTTCTGAAGTGTTTCTTCAATAGTACGATTACGACCAGCTTGAGAACCAAATAGCGTGATAATACAAGATGTTATTAATAAAATAGTTAATGAAGCTAACCATTCACCAGTAATATCATGTAAAACACCAAATAGTAATGGACCAATCGCAGCAAATAAATAACCGATAGATTGAGCCATGCCTGACAATTTAGCAGCTGTTTGACTATGCTCTGTTCTCAAACTAAAGAAAGTGTTAACTAAACCAAATGCAATACCGCCAGCTATACCAATAAGAATTGTTGATATAATTGCTAAATGAGGAATAAATATCATAATTACAACACCTACTATAAAACATAGACCAGTAATAAAGGTTAATAAAAATTGAGATTTCATTTTTGTAGCAAAAATAGGCGTAATAAATGTGAATGGAATAATTGAAATTTGAAGTACTGATAGATAAGCGCCTGCTTCACTGATTGACATGCCACTTTGTGCAAGATATGCTGGCATCCAGTTTATAAGCGCGTAAAAGATAAGCGACTGTCCTCCCATTAATATAGTAATCTGCCATGATAACGGAGATTTCCAAACATTAATACTTTCTCGAGATATAGCAGTCGTCATCTCTTGTCTGCCTTTTAATTGGAATGACCATAAAATAATTGTCAAAAGTGTTACTATGCCAATCACACTTATTGCAATGTTATAGTTAAAA
The DNA here is from genome assembly GCF_054031535.1 of Staphylococcus sp. mip270_02. Lineage (NCBI taxonomy): Bacteria > Bacillati > Bacillota > Bacilli > Caryophanales > Staphylococcaceae > Staphylococcus > Staphylococcus sp. mip270_02. The sequence continues at coordinate 654,653 of NZ_CM132934.1, read as the reverse complement.
GCTTTTACTAATGGTGCTGTTCCATATGAAGATAGTCCACCAAAGACGTTCATAACAACGGTGTAATACCCAGTCATAATACCTATATGTAGTGGGAACTTCGCTTTAATGACTGCAGGTGCAAGTACATTACCAAAACCAATGCCTATACCAATCAATACAGTACCTATGTACAACCATGAAATACCCGTCACTGACCTGACAATAATACCTATAAATATTAAACATAAAGCTAGGAAAATCGTTTTCTCAAGTCCTAACCTATTACTTGTTCTAGCAGCAAATAATGAAATTACTGCAAAGGCTAATAAGGGTACTACTGTAACTATACTAACAGCACTATTAGATAATGCTAAATCTGCTTTTATATCTGGTAACGCCACACCTATAGAAGTTATAGGCGCTCGTAAATTTGCGCCAACTAATAAAATACCTATAAATAATAACCAATTAAATGGTTTTATTTTTCTATAATTTTCCATACTTTACCACCTTGATGGGATTATTTTAAATTCAACACACTATATGGTACGATATGTACGTTATATTGTAAATAGGAGCGATACATTTGTATAATATTCAGAATATAGTAGCGAAAAACATTGCTGATCATCGTAGGAAGCATCAACTTAGCTTAGAGAAAGTTGCAAATATTACTGGTGTCAGCAAAAACATGTTAAGTCAAATTGAAAAAGGAAATTCAAATCCTACCATTACAACACTTTGGAAAATTGCCAACGGACTTCATCTTTCTTTATCACAATTAACATCATTAAATAACGATGAAGTAGATTTTATAGATGAATCTGATATCATTCCAATCATTGACGATAAAGTCTCTATTTACCCATATTTTCCGTATGATGATAATAAGAAATTTGAAATGTTTAAAATGGTAATAGAACCAGATGGAAAAATGAATTCAGCGCCTCACCATGTTGGTTCTGAAGAATATATCATTGTAAACGAGGGTGTCCTTGAAATAGAAGTTGATTCCACAATTTACACAATCAATCATCATCAAGCTTTTCGTTTTAACAGTGATGTGTCGCATAGTTATCATAATCATGGAAATGTCACTGTTGTTTTCACTTCAACTATGTATTATCAATAAGTCATTTATAAAGACACTCTGCTAGAGAACTATTTTATACAACCACTTATGAAAGTTCCACTGTCAATTAATTGATCAAGTGGGACTTTTCTATGTTTATTACTTCATATGTTCCTCATACTTAACTACTGACTCTTACGTTTGTTGTTCTACAACTTATATATTTCACGTAATAAAACACAACATAGTGTCATTTTGATTATTAAATAAAAATATGTAGCATTGACTCTCTTAAAAAAGTCGTATATATTGTACATGTAACATATATTTGACACACAAGGTGGCGATATATTCACCATGAATAAAGTTAAGCATTATCGAAACGCTAAGCATATGTCTCAACTTACACTTTCAAGAACAGTTGAAGTATCAAGGCAAACAATCAATATGATTGAAAATAATAAATATAATCCATCATTGAATTTATGTATTAATATAGCGAAAGCTTTAGATGTTACACTCAATGATTTATTTTGGGAGGAGAATTCTTATGAATAGAAAGGATAAGTGGTTATATCAAAATTTCACCGGTTCAATGAGCAATCCAGATGAATACCAACAGTATGAAATCGATAAAACTCTAGCCAAGCACAATATTATCGGATTATATGTACTTATCGCCCTCGTTTATTTATCTATTTTCTTCGATATTGAACGTGAGTTTTTATCTCCATTTACTGTCGGCGGGGGATTATTACTTATCGTTTTAGGTTGTAGAATGTCTATGAGTAAATTTAGTGCTGATCCATTAGAAATAGAGGCAAAAAATCGAGAAGTTTATCATAAATTGCTACGAGAAACTCGTAATAAAAGAGTCATTTTCTTAATCATTACAATAACCTACATGTTGTTGACTACAGTAGTAATTGCGCCAATCCTTGCAGGTAATAGTTTAAACTTTTCTATATTAACAAAGTTCAGCACCTATCTACCTTTAATTGTCATCATAATATTTACGATTACTAAGGATTCTCGGATAAAATTGCTAGATGAAAGGAGTAAACATGATGAATAATGACAAAATTCTACGTTTAATTCCTAATTTTAGATTTACAGACGAATATGAACGCCAACAATTATTACATGATTATGCTAGGTTCTCTCCATGGATTTTTTATGGTGGACTCATCGTCAGTGCGTCAGACTTTTTTATAACTAGTTATCTAAATCGTCTACCTATATTAGGTACATTAACTTTCATATTAATCTTAATCTATTCAATCATATTGATCGCTTCACTTCGTAAGAAAAAAAGTGGATACTTTAGAAGTACATACTGAGACACAATATAAGATGCAATTAAAAAAATTACATAAAAGTAGCATATTATTCGCAACTATAATGTTTGTAGTATTCAATCTAAATAATTATTGGATACCACTCATTTCAGGTTCTGATTTACCACAAAGTTCAGATATCTTGAAAAATCTATTTGTTAATTTAATCATTGCTATTATAACGGGTTTTATCACTTATGGCTTTGCTAGAATAAAGCTCATTAAAACTTATAAAGAAAATAATTAGTAATATAAGATTTTTTACTTTATTTAAAATAAAACATAGGATAAATAGATAACACCCGTTACTGTTAACATACTGAAGAGTGTTGAAAAAAGAACGATTTGTGCATGAAGTTCTGGTTCCACCTGGTACTCCATGGCAATTGTAGATGTATTTCTAGATGTTGGAAATGAGCTAGCAATCAATAATGATTGTGCAATAACACCATCAATGTTGAGTAAATAGATAACAAGTAAAGAGATTATAGGGCCTACAAGTAATCTGCCTATTAATGAAATTGTTATAACACGATGAAAAAATTTAATTTTAATTTTTGATAATTGAGCACCCAATAAAAGTAGCGCTATCGAACCAAAACCATCTGAAAGATGTCCAATTGGTATTAACATAAATTGTGGTAATTTAAGTGTGAATATTTGGCAAAAAATACCTAGTAAAAGTGCGTGAAAGACCGGCAGTTTAAGAAAAAAAGTAGTGATATCTTTAATAGAACTTGTGGCTGATAACAAATTATACATACCATATGAATAGGTGAGTAAATTTTGAAATACTAAAATCAAAATTTGCACAGAAACGCCCAATGGATTGTGGCTGAATATAAATTGGCTGACAGGCAACCCATAATTGCCAGAGTTCATTAAAGATATACTATTTTTTAATGCTGCTCCTTCACCATTTTCTAACTTCAATAACCTTGTTGTAATATGACTAAAACATATTAAACTTATACTATAAATTACTACATAATATATAATTTGCGAAAACACTTGAAATTCAATTTTAATATGGTAAATATTTATGAATACGGCAGCGGGCATTAGGCAATATGTAATTAGCGTAGAAAAATTCTGTAATTTAAACTCAAATTTTCTTTGTAAAAATGCCCCAATAACTATTAATAGTAAAATGGGTAATATAACTTCTAAGATAATAAAAATAAACATAAGCAACCCCCACTATAGTGTATTTAGCAGTGCTCTGCCTCCAACCTAACTATAGCTTAAATTACCATAAATATAATCATAAGTATAAATTTAATTTATTATTTATATACATAAGTTTATCTTATGATTCAAACCAAAATAGTTTTTAATATATTTATTTTTCTCAAAAGATTTAATTATAATTAGTGGAATTTTGTAATTCATTCAAATAATCGTCATAAAGTATTTAGACAATTATTTAGTATAACAATCTCTTCTCTACTAAAGGAGTAATGAAGCGTTTGAATTTTTCTAATGCATTGGCTGAATTGTTTCGACAACTTTCTTTAAATATAAAAAATGACTAATCCAATATCATGTGGACTAGTCATTTTTTGAGAATAAAATTTATATTCCTGTCGCATTTTTAGCTTTTAGGTTTAACATTTTCTTTTACTCTTTTCTAAAAAGTAATAACATCGAATCATAAAAACTTTTCTATATAAAACGCTGATTCTTCAATTGATTTGTATTCTGTATTAATGACTGTTGCATTTAACTTTTCAAAAATCTCTTCAGCATAGATCAATTCTTCTCTGATTCTCTCAATACTGTTATAGTTTGTTGGACCGTGTAGCCCCAATACTTTCACACGTTCATTACGTATATTCAAAATGTAGTTAGGGCTTGCAGTTAAACCAAACACTTTTAAATTCTTATGCCTAAAAACTTCATCAGGTATATCTACTTCTGGTACCAATGGTATATTTGCAATTTTGTAACCTTTATTCGCTAAATACATACTAAGTGGTGTCTTAGATGTTCTTGAAACACCAACAATTAGTGCATCCGCTTCCCCTATGTTAGTGAAATGTTTACCATCATCATATTTAACAGAGTATTCCATAGCTTCTATTCTTCTAAAATAATTTTCATCTAATTTACGTAAGGCTCCGCTTTCTAAAATAGGCGAACAATTTGTACGTTGCTGAATAATACCAATCAAGTCAGACATATAATCAACATATGGAATATCCGCTTCTTTTGCAAATTGCTGACCAACAATATTAAATTCAGGATTCACTAATGTTGTTATCACAACTGCTGCACGGGCTTTAGCACTTTTTAATATATTAATCAGTTCTTCTTCATTTTTTATAAAAGGAAACTTTTTTATTTCAATTTGTGATACATCAGGAAATTGAGTTAACGTTGCGTGTACCATCCGTTGTGCTGTTTCTCCTATAGAATCTGAAATAACATATAATCTAAGTTGTGGCTCTATTGAATCATTAAACACGTAATCGACCACCTTTAACCTCACTTTGTGCAGTCGATAACAATGCGCCAGGAACTCTAAATGGTGAACATGAAACATAGTCAATATCTATTTGATTAAAGTAATGGATAGATTTATCGTCTCCACCTAACTCGCCACAGACACCTATTTTAATAGACGGGTTAACAGATTTAGCTTGTTGCGTAGCCATTTTGACAAGTTGACCAACACCATCCTGATCTAATGTTTGGAATGGGTCATTTTCTAAAACACCTTGTTCTGAATATGAACCAATAAATTTACCAGCATCATCTCTAGAGAATCCAAAAGTTAATTGTGTCAAATCGTTAGTACCAAAGCTAAAGAAATCACATACTTTCGCTAATTCACCGGCAATTAGACAAGCCCTTGGTGTTTCAATCATTGTTCCAATTAGATATTGTATTGTTTCCCCAGCCTCTTGTTGCAATTGTTCTATCTTTTCAACGATTTTAGCTCTTAAAATTGTAAACTCAGCCACTGTAGAAACTAAAGGAATCATGATTTCTGGTTGACACTCAATACCTTGTGCTTTCAAACGTAACGCACTTTTCACTATAGCTTCAGCTTGCATAATATATAATTCTGGATACGTAATAGCAAGACGACACCCTCTATGCCCCAACATTGGATTTACTTCGTCTAAACTCTCAATGTATTGTTCTAATTCTTTTACAGACACATTCAACTGTTGAGCTACATTATTTTTTTCTTCCATCGAACTTGGTAAAAATTCGTGAAGTGGTGGATCTAACAACCTAATAATCGTTGGTCTTTGACCAGATAACTTTAATATTTCTTCAAAATCAGTCATTTGATATTGCTGAATTTTATTTAAAGCAGCAATACGTTTATCTTGAGTATCTGATAAGATAAAGCGACGCATTTCAACCAAACGTTCAGGGCCAAAGAACATGTGCTCTGTGCGAACGAGACCTATTCCCTTAGCATTAAACTGATAACCAGTTTGAATATCTTGAGGCGTTTCCGCATTCATTCTAACCTGTAATCTCGCTATATCTTCTGACCATGACATAAACTGTTCAAACGCTTCACTGCGCTCTGCTTTCATAGTCGACACTTCGCCATAATAAATATCGCCTTTAGCTCCATCTACGGAAATAACATCTCCTTCGTACAACGTGCCTCCTGAATAATTAACTACTTTATCTATGACATTAATTTCGATATCAGAACATCCTGTAACGCAACATTTACCCATACCACGTGCTACAACGGCTGCATGGGAAGTCATACCACCATGCGTTGTGACGATTGCTTCACTTGCAATCATTCCTTCGATGTCTTCTGGAGAAGTTTCTGGTCGCATTAAAATAACTTTATTGCCTTTTTCTGCTTGTTCTTTCGCACTTTCTGCCGAAAATACAATCTTACCACTTGCTGCTCCCGGACTTGCTGGCAATCCAATTTTAGAAATTGTAGTTGCTTGTTTAAGTGATTGCTCATCAAAATTAGGATGTAATAACTGATCGATAGATTTTACTTCAACATTCATCACTGCTTCTTCTTTAGTTATAATACCCTCCTCAACTAAATCAACTGCTATGTGTATGGCCGCATTAGCAGTACGCTTACCATTTCTCGTTTGCAGTAAATATAATTGTCCATTTTCAATCGTAAACTCAATATCTTGCATGTCTTTATAATGCGTTTCAAGACGTTTGGAAACATCCACAAATTGTTGATGTACATGCGGCATTTGCTCTCTCAATGAATCAATATCTTTAGGAGTACGGATACCTGCCACTACGTCTTCACCTTGCGCATTTAATAAATACTCTCCAAATAGTTTAGACTCTCCTGTAACTGGATTGCGTGTAAAGGCAACTCCTGTACCACTGCGTTCCCCGCTGTTACCAAATACCATTTCTTGGATATTTACAGCAGTACCGATATCATGTGGTATTTCATTTAATTCACGATATATACGAGCACGGTCGTTGTCCCATGATTTAAACACTGCTTCAATAGCTTCAGTTAATTGGTCAATAGGTACTTGTGGAAATGGCTTATAAACTTCTTCAACATATACTTCTTTAAAATGTTCGCAAATTTCTTGTAGTCCTTCAGCTGGAATATCTGCATCATTTTGATAACCATGCTTTTCTTTATATTGATTGAAATATGTATCAAATGATGCCATAGGAATACCGTATACGACTTCGCCAAACATTTGTAATAGTCGGCGATAACAATCATAAGCAAAACGAGCGTCTTCAGTCTTTTCAGCTAACTTTTTAACATTGTCATCGTTTAAACCTAAATTTAAAATTGTGTCCATCATCCCTGGCATAGATATTTTAGCTCCGCTTCGTACTGAAACCAGCAATAAAGATGAGTCTGAAGAAAATGATTTTTTTGTACGTTCATAAAAGGCTGTTAATTGTGTATTTAATTGCTCCATAAGCGCATCAGAAAGCTTAGACCCTTGCTCTAAATATTTTATACAAGCTTCTGTTGTTAACGTAAAACCATCAGGTACCGGTAAACCTAAGCGCTTCATCTCTGCCAAATTAGCACCTTTACCTCCTAGTAAATCTTTCATCGATTTTTGTCCTTCATCAAATGCATAAATATATTTCGTCATACTGAATCACCTCAAATAGTTATTATGTTATACTAATTGCTATTGAGTATGTCATATTAGACGAAAAATGACAACTAAAATATAAAAATTTGTTCATATTAATTTCTTTTTGCACCTTTATCTCTTGATATATCATAATTTTGTTGCATAAAAAAAGCCCAAGCTACATTGATTTGTTGCTTGGGACTTTTAACATCACCAGTTCATTGCCATTTTTATATAATATGATTAAATGACTTAATATATTATTAAGTTTAATTTTCAAATAAGGTCATTTAAGTCATATAATTATAATTCTGTATAACTAAAGATAAAAGCAGATGCATTTACACTATCTTCTTCCTATTTCAAATTACTATTTGATTTAAACTGGCTCTTATATTTTTGCGGACTTTAAAAGTAGGTGAAATAGAGAAATCACATTTTCTAATTAAGATGTACTAAATAACTTGGAGTACGAAAATTACTAAAAATGGCAGATTACAGCACAATCGTTGTATTGTGCTAAAGTAGGTGATTATTTAAAATATAATCATTTGTCAAAGTGACATACAGAGGATTTATCATACTAGCTTCTCATAGTTAATCTAACATGATAAATTACAACAATATTTATTGTTAAATTTACTTCGTTTTGACTATTTTCATGTAGTGTAATATATTTTCATCACATCATCATAATAATCCATTCAAAACTTCATAATTACTTTTTATACATTATGACCACGTCCCTTCATTCCACGGTACATCAATAACAAGTTGATGTGAGTTATCACTTAATAACTCAATAATGGTACCATTACTATTTAAGAATTTCAGATTGAAAACAAAACGTTTTGTATACATAAAGATTTTTATTATAAATTTTATAGAATTATTAAGTAATAACTTAAATTTATTATATTGTCGGTCGTGTAATTTGTAAAGTCTTTTTTGATACTTTCCTAAAAAACGTATCTACTATAATTTATGATATTCATATTTTAATATTTCTACATTGCGATATTGCTACTTATTATCGATTTTCTAAATAAAAGCAATATACCAACTAAACTACGAATAGTTAACACCATAAAGCTATTTGTAGTTTAATCGCATCTGAATATTTCTTTGGATTCAGTCCTGTACGTGTTTCGCATTTTTCTAATCGATAAAGTAACGTATTACGATGAATATAGAGATATTTTGCAGTTTTAGCAATATTCAAATCATTTTTGAAGAAACTTTTTAAAGTTTCTATACTTTGTGAATCTAGATCACTTAAAATTCTTTGCTTATATCTTTCTCTTATTCCGCTCTCTATTTGATAAAGTAATGTTTTCTCTTCTACATCTTCAAAGGACATCAATGCTTGAGTTTGTTCATTCAACATAAATACAAGGTCACACTCTTCATAAGCCTTTTTGAAATCATTCAAACTTGAAAAAAGTAAACTCGAAGCCATTGTTACTTCTAACTTCAATGATTTAAAAGCATGATAAATTCTCACTATTTTTTCTTCCAAAGCCTTTTTCGAGGCATCAGAAGCCAGTATAACGATACGATTATGATTAGTAAAAGCTAATGTAAAAGTAGTTTGATCGATTTTACTAGTTAACGTACGAACAATGCTATTTCTTGAGAATATTTGCTTCTCTAAATTAATAATAATACATTTTCTATAAGCTAATAAATTTGTGTTAAGTTGCTTCGTTAAATATTGTATAAATGAATTAGAGGGATTACTTTTCAACAGTTCTTCAATGAATAATTCTTGGCTACGTATATGTCCTTCTAGTTCATACGTAAAATAATTTTGATATAACAATAATTCGGTCGACATTTTCACTAAATCTGCTACGTATAGCAATGCTTTGGGATCACCTGTAATACCAATTACACCAACAATTTCATCTTGAAATATAATGGGTAAATTAATACCCGGTTGTGTACCTTTAAGTTTCTCGCAATCTTTTTTAGTCAATATAACCATCTGCTCGCACGCCAATACTTTACAAGCGCCCTCGTGTATACTACCAATCCTACTTTTGTCAAATGATGCTATAATCTTACCGTTAAAATTCATTATATTAATATTACTTTTTGTTCTTTTTGCAGTTTCTTCCACAATAAGCGTTGCTACTTCCTCTGTTAATATCTCCATTATCCCACCACTTTATCACTTTTATACAAATTTAAAGGTATATTATTGTATAGTTTAACCCTATTTTCAATAAAATAAAATCTATATAATAGAATAATATATATTAGAAAGCGTTTACAAGGGAGGTCGTTTAAATTGAAAATTATCTTAGCGCCTGATTCATTCAAGGGTAGTATGACGGCTACTGAGGCCACATCCTATATGTCTCAAAGTATTTTAGAAACTTACCCTCATGCCGAGGTTCATGCTTTACCTGTTGGTGACGGTGGCGAAGGAACCATGGAGGCACTAGTAAATGCAACCAACGGCAAATTTGAAACTGTTTCTGTTACTGGACCATTAGGTAATCAAGTTACTGCTCAATACGGCGTGTTAGATGATAATAAAACTTGTGTCATCGAAATGGCAGAAGCATCAGGATTGAAGCATGTACCAGAAGCAAAACTAAACCCAATGATTACAACAACTTACGGCACTGGAGAGTTAATACAAGATGCACTAAATAAAGGTTATAAAAAATTCATTCTAGCAATAGGTGGTTCAGCAACAAATGATGCCGGCGCTGGTATGTTACAGGCATTAGGTGCAAGATTAGTTAATAAAGACCTTAATGATATACCTTTTGGCGGTGCTGCACTAAAACATATCCATCACATTGACTTAAAAAACTTCGACGATCGAATTCAACATTGCAACTTTGTAATTGCAACAGACGTTCAAAATCCATTAATTGGACAAGATGGCGCATCACATGTCTTTGGAAAACAAAAAGGAGCATCATCTTCAGAAATAACATTACTAGAGCAAAACCTTACAAATTGGGCAAACATTGTCGAATCCACACAACATATACGTCTACATGAATTAGCAGGTGCCGGGGCTGCTGGTGGACTAGGAGGTGCTTTTAAAGCATTTTTCCCTAGTAAATTTGATGATGGTATTAAAGTCGTTATAAATCTTATACATCTCGAAAATTATTTACAGGATGCAGATTTAGTAATTACTGGCGAAGGTAAAATTGATTTCCAAACTTTTTATGGTAAAACGCCAATTGGTATTGCCAAATGCGCCCAAAAGTTCAATGTACCTGTCATCTTTATTGGAGGGACTGTCGATGTAGATGTTGATATGTTTAAAGATGTTGGTGTAGTAAGTGCTTTTAGTTTAACCGATGGACCTATGTCACTTGCACATACGATTGCTAATTCGGAAAAATTAATAAAAAAAGCAACTAAGAATATCGTAAAAACATTTTTCCATAATTAATAACATATTCAAGGGGATGTTAGTTATGAGAATCAAAGATACGATTGAAAAAATACCAGGGGGATTGATGGTTGTGCCCTTACTTTTGGGTGCTGCAATTAATACGATTGACCAACTACATTTAAGTTTTATAATGAATATATTAAAACGACTCGGTGCACCAAAGACTGAGCAAGGGCATTATGAAATGCTCCAAATTGGCGGGTTCTCACAGGAACTATTTAAAGATAGTGCATTAGTATTAATTGCACTTTTCATATTTTGTGTTGGAAGCCAAATGAATTTGAAAATCGGTGGAAAGGCTTTAAAGAAAGGAGTTTTATTAACATCTACTAAATATTTTTCAGGGTTAGCAGTTGGTTTACTACTCGGAGCTATTTTTGACCCGTGGACAGGATTATTTGGCTTATCTACAATTGCTATTATTGCTGCAATGACAAATAGTAATAGTGGTATGTATGCTGCATTAACAAGTGCCTATGGAAATCGTTCAGATATCGGTGGACTATCTATATTAGCAATTAATGATGGACCTTTACTCACCCTAATTTCATTAGGTTTTATTGGCACTACTTTTCCAGTCATATCCTTCATATCAGTACTTCTTCCGTTAGGTATTGGCATGCTATTAGGTAACTTAGATCCTAAAATTTCAGAATTTCTACGTCCAGGAGAAACAATACTAATTCCGTTCTTCGCTTTCTCATTAGGTGCTGGTATGAATTTAGCTAAATTCTTTAATTTCTCTGTATTATCAGGTGGGCTAACTTTAGCTTTACTAACATTTATATGTACCGCTATTACTGGTATAGCTACATTTAAATTATTTAAAGAAAAAAGTGTTATCGCTCCTATTTCTGAAGCTTCCACTGCTGGGAATGCTGTATCTACTCCAGCTGCAGTAGTTGCGGCTGCTTCTACCGCCCTAGCAAACGGTAATTTAACTCAAAGTGAGTATGCAATGATAGAAAAAATAGCGCCTGTGGCAACGGCGCAAATATCAATATCTGCTATTACTACAGCTATTTTATGTCCAATAGCAGTTATAATGGTTGATAAATACCAGAAAAACAAGGGTATATATGGAAGAAAAGAATATTTTAAACGCACAAACGAACCATTTTTCAAACTAAAACAAATAAATAAACTACGCTTTTATGAAAGCGTTTTAAATAAAAAGGAGGAGTAATTTTTGAAAACTACTATTCTATATGGTAAATCCAATGTTGAAATTGATTTACCTGATCACAGTGTCTTAATTGAGCCTCAAGACCTAACTGCACTTGAAGATGATATCGGTGCAATTCAAAACGCTTTACGTCACCCTATTGGTACTAAACCTTTGAGTGAAATGGTTCAAGCCAATCAAACTGTAGCTATTGTGATTAGTGATATAACAAGACCAACGCCTAACCATATATTGGTTCCTTTACTTATAAAAACATTGTCCCACGTACCATTGGAGAATTTTGTAATTATTAATGGTACTGGCACACATCGTGACCAAACTCACGAAGAGCTTGTCCAAATGTTAGGTGAAGACATCGTTAATGACATCAAAATTGTTCATAATCATTGTAATGATAAAGCAACCTTGAGCAAAGTTGGACATAGTAAATATGGGTGTGATGTATACCTGAATAAATCATATGTTGAAGCTGATTTCAAAATTGTTACAGGCTTTATTGAACCACATTTCTTTGCTGGGTTTTCCGGTGGTCCTAAAGGAATCATGCCAGGAATTGCAGGTATCGAAACTATTATGACCTTCCATAATGCAAAAATGATTGGTGATATTCGCTCAACTTGGGGTAATATGACAGATAATCCTGTTCAAGATATGACTCGAGAAATTAATGCCATGTGTAAGCCAGACTTTATGCTTAATGTAACATTAAACAAAGAGAAAGCCATTACTGAGGTTTTTGCTGGAGAATTATATGAAGCACATGATAAAGGGTGTGCTTACGCTAAGAAACATGCCATGTTCAAATGTGATAAACCTTTTGATGTTGTAATAGCTTCTAACTCTGGATATCCTTTAGACCAAAACTTATATCAAACCGTTAAAGGCATGAGTGCCGCACACAAAGTTGTCAAAGAAGGTGGCAGTATTATCATGTTATCAGAGTGTAGTGACGGATATCCAAATCACGGTAACTATGCTGAAATTCTTAAAATGGCTGATACCCCACAAGCACTCGTCAACATGATTAACGACCCTGACTTTGCTATGTTAGATCAATGGCAAGTTCAAAAACAAGCTGTTATCCAAACATTTGCTGACGTTTATTTATATTCGAAACTCACTGACCAGCAGACTAAAGACGCTATGCTACATCCAGTTACTGAAATTAACGACACACTAAAAATGCTTGAAGACAAATATGGAAAAGATATGACGATTGGCGTTATGCCGTTAGGACCACTAACGATTCCATACGTTGAATCATAAATTAGGAGGAATAATAATGTTAACTGAAACTTTAAATAAAGAACAAAAATTAGAAAATATTCTTAAAGATATGAACAAAGTAGTTATTGCTTTTTCTGGTGGTGTAGATAGCAGTCTGGTCTTAAAGAAAGCCATTGATGTATTAGGTAATGCAAATGTTAAAGCAGTTATAGTCAAATCGGAATTATTTAGACATGAAGAATTCAATCAAGCTATTCAATTAGCAAATCAACTTAACGCGCCAATAATAGAGGCTGAGATTGAAGAACTGAAAGATCCTCATATTATTGAAAATACACCTGATAGTTGGTATTACAGCAAGCGTTTATTATACTCAAAATTAGAAGAATTAAGAAAGAAATATAGCTTTAATTATGTGCTTGATGGCATGATCATGGACGACTTAGATGATTTCAGACCAGGCTTAAAAGCAAGAACAGAATTTAATGTAAGAAGTATATTGCAAGAAGCTAATTTATACAAATCCGAGATAAGAGAAATTAGTAAGGCTAATGGTTTACCAGTTTGGAATAAACCAGCATTATGTAGTCTTGCCTCACGTATTCCTTATGGAGAAACATTGAATTTTGCAAAAGTAAATAAAGTAAATGAAGCGGAAAAATATATTTTAAGTTTAGATATTAATAATGTTAGAGTACGTTATCACCATAATATTGCTAGAGTAGAAGTTAACGATATCGACATTCCAACCTTAGTAAAGTATCGAAAACAAATAACACTACGCCTTAAAGAACTAGGCTTTGACTATGTAACGATTGATTTAGAAGGCTACCGTACAGGAAGTATGAACGAAGTCATCAATTCATTAGATGCATATTAAATTTATAAAGGTGGCATAACTATGACTGACAAGCAAGATTCCCTAGACTCATTGCTTCAAGCTGTTCAATCGAATCAACTTTCTGTTTCAGAAGCCAAGACTCAATTAAGTCATTATGACGAATTAGGTTTTGCTAAAATTGATTTGCATAGGAGACAACGCCAAGGCTTTCCAGAAGTTATTTTTGGTGAAGGAAAAACAACTTCTCAAATCATAGATATCATTAACACAATACTTGCACACGATGAGATTGTTCTAGTTACAAGGGTCAACCATGACAAAGCACAAGATATTATCGCTAAGTATAATCATCTTGAATATCACGAAGCAGCTCGTATTATTTGTACCCCTATAAGCAGTATTTCAAAATCTAATTATTACACATCTGTGATTTGTGCCGGAACTTCTGATTTACCAGTTGCAGAAGAAGCTGCCATTACTGCTGAAGTAATGGGCATACATGTAAAACGTTTTTATGACGTAGGTGTGTCTGGCATCCATCGTTTATTTTCACATATAGAAGCAATTAGACAAAGTAAGGTTTCAATCGTTGTTGCCGGTATGGAAGGCGCCCTTTCAAGTGTAGTATCAGGCTTAGTAGATCATCCAGTCTACTCTGTTCCTACTAGTATAGGTTATGGTGCGAATTTAGAAGGCGTAACAACACTATTATCAATGGTTAATTCCTGTGCACCAGGAACAAGCGTCCTCAATATAGATAATGGCTTTGGCGGGGGCTATAACGCCGCGATGATTATAAAAATGATTGAAGCTCATTAGAAATGGAGTGAAACAATATGCCGAATGCAATTTATTTAGATTGTCATGCAGGTATTGCAGGCGATATGTTGCTATCTGCACTTGTTGACTTAGGTGCAGATATAAATTATATTGAAAAGCATTTAAACGACTTACCCTTAAACAAATTTAAGTTAAACTTTTCTTCACAAAATAAACAAGGCATCCAAGCAACATCACTATCAATCGATTTTGAACCAGCACATCACCATAGAAAAGCTCAGGATATTTTCTTAATGATAAATGAAAGCACCCTACCCGATAGAGTAAAAGAACGAAGTATTCACGTATTTGACGTTATTGCACATGCAGAAGCAAAAATTCATGGCATGTCAGTTGAGAACGTACATTTTCATGAAGTAGGTGCTATGGATTCAATCATTGATATTATCGGAAGTTGTTTAGCATTAGAAAACTTAGACATTGATACTATACTCTCTTCACCGATTCCTACGGGACATGGAAAAATCAATATCGCACATGGCATTTACCCTGTTCCCGCACCTGCAACTGCTGAAATACTCAAAGGTATTCCGCTTGCTGCTTTTGATGTAGCAAGTGAATTAACGACCCCTACAGGAGCGGGTTTTATTAAAGCATTAGTATCAGAAATCGGCACACTACCAAGTGTCACAATATCGAATATTGGTTATGGTTGTGGTTCAAAAGATTTTGATTTTCCAAATATACTACGTGCAATTCAATTTTCTAAAAAAGAAGCGACTCCTTCTCAAGTTCAAGTATTAGAATGCCAACTTGATGACATGACACCAGAAATGCTTGGATTTTTTATGGAACAAGTAATAGACGACGGTGCTTTGGACGCTTATTACACGCCTATCACAATGAAAAAAAGTCGTCCAGCTACACAACTAACAGTTATTTGTAGTCTGTCCCAAGCACAGTATTTCGAAAACTATATTCTCAAATATACGACATCGCTAGGTGTACGTAGCTTTACAGTAAACCGAAAAATCTTACATCGTCAATTTCAAACCGTGCACACAGATTACGGAGCAATATTAGTGAAATTAGGTATGTTTGGTGACAAAGTTATAAAAGCCAAACCTGAATTTGAAGATGTTCGTAATGCTGCGATTCAATCAGGAACGCCTTTTGCTACGGTTTATAACGATATTCAAACAACTGTACAAAAACACATTAATATTGAAAATGATTAATCCAACGGTAGCATAAACAAAACTTAATCACAGCTTCATCATATTAGAATTATGAAGCATAATAGATATCATAATTGTTATACATTTCTTTAGTCTGAATTATATATCTAATCAAAAGTAAGACGCACCTCAATTCATTAGTCGAATTGAGGTGCTTTATTTTAACTTAATTATGCTATTTTAGATTCTCTTAAGTACTAATCTAAGTTCAATCACTTATTATTAACAGAAGGTCCTAATTCAATATGTGCACTATCTAGTGCAAGTTCTAATACTTCACTTACTTGAATACTGTGTTCTAATTTTTGCCTTGCTATGTCAAAGTTTTTCTCTTTAATAATTTCTGCAATTTTCACAAATTCTTCGTACATACGGTGTTCATGCTGATTAACTTGATACGATTGCGTTCCACCATCATTATATTTTAGTTCCAAGGCTTTTAATTCATTTGTGGGACCTTTAATATTTATTGTTGCTTTTTCGCCTTGAATATAAGATTGATTATCTGAACTAGAATCTTTCGCACCTATACATACAACTTTTATACCGTCATAATCTAATTGTAAAATGCCTGACGTATCAATATTATTTTCTATATTTGCAAAGTAAGCTACGCCATTAGGTTTACCAAATAATGCAATTGCCAAATGGATATTGTAAACATTGATATCCATTAAAGCACCGCCACCTTTAGCTGGGTCAAATGCAGGTTGAATAATACCTTTTTTAAAATCATCATACCTTGATGAATATTGCGAATAATTAAATTGTGCAATCTTACCATCTCCTATTTCAAGTAAAGATTGTTTTAATACATCGAAATTACTCAAATATAGGTTAGTAATCGCTTCTATAATAATAACTTGATGAGCTTCAGCTAGAGTCCTTAATTCTAATAATTCTGCTTTTGTTAACGTAAATGGTTTTTCGCATATAACATGTTTACGTTGTTTAATTGCCTTACGCGCATAATCAAAATGTAAATGATTCGGTACGGCTAGATAGATAGTATCGATTGTCTCATCTGCTAAAAATGCATCATAATTATCAAAAATACGCTTAATATTAAATTGCTTTTGTAAATTCTCTACATTTTCTGGATTTCTCCCTGAAGAAACAAGGCTCTGAAAAGTATACGCTGGTATTTGCTCCATGACAGGTAGTGCTTCTTTAACAATCTTGCCCGCCCCGACAATTCCAAGATTCATAAGTCATTCCCCTTTGTTGATTATTTGTATTCTCTATTTATTTTAATAATTAATTACATAAGTATAGTGTACTTTATAGATACATTTAATTCAAAATCAATAAAACAAAATCATGAGTTTTGTTTTTAAAATTAATTCGGTGGTATACATTTAATATAAAGGTATAAAATCGCATTTGTATTTTTTATGCATAAGGAGGGCTATAAGATGTCCATATTTTATTTTATAATATTTCTGATAATAGTCGTGGCTTTCTTCCTACTCATCAAGAAACTATATAGGAATGAAGCTGCCGTGAATAAAAGAAAACGTAAACGTGAAAAAAGAGTTGAAAATTATATCAATGAAGCATTCAAAATAGAAAACTTACAAGCTATCAAAGAAACACCACAACATATCACTTTAGTTTATCCTAAAGAAACATTGAACATTAAGCATAATAATGTCTCTCAAGTTCAAGATGAGAACGAAGAAAAGATAGATACTCATTTTGAATTGCCTAACGACATCCAAAGAGAAGAAGTATATGATTATGCTCTTCAACACACACATTTTTATATTAATCATGAACGTTACGATAGACTTAAAGAGCAAAATAACAATTAAGGAAAATAAATTAAGTTTGTTCTATACCAAGGGGGCTTATAAATGACACCAATTATAAAAGTATATTCAAATGATGAAGAAATCGAAGTAAATATTAATACACTAAAAGATCAAAAAATAAATGCAAAAGATGTCTTTGTATTATCTCACGATCCTGACCGCACTGAACGCATTGTAAATCATACCGAAGTATCCGGTATTAATTACAACCGTTCTAACGTGGGCGATGAGGTTGCTAAGCAAGGAAGTCAACTGCGTGAAAAACTACAGGTGCTTGGCATTTCCGAAGAAGATTCTCAAGAATATGAAGAACTCATGGACCAAGGAAAAGTTTTATTAATCGTTACTGATTCTCGCGCAAGAGATGTCTTATAACACTAATAATATCGAAATAAAGAGACAACGACCTTCCACCTAATTTAATATTTGTGGAAGGTCGTTTTATATACTTTAACTCTTTTTATTAATACTAAAGTTGATCAAAGTTATTTACTTGTACATCAGTTATTTTATCGATTTCTACTTGTTGTTCTTTCGGCTTTGTAACATACAAATATTGTGAATCATTATTGTCCTCTATTGCTTTAACTGTTATTCGCTCATGTTCAACAGTTTCTATAATAATCTCTGAGTTTTTAGATAAAGCTTCTTTAATATGATTTTTATCCATTCGATGTCCTCCTTACCTCTCTATCAAGCATTTGTAATTGCTATACCCGACATTCACTTTTCAAAACGATATGGATATTGACCTACTTCAGACACACACTTATGAGTAGTTTAAAAACATTTTTGTAAAATAAACACGACTCAAAATTATATGTTTTATTCCAAGCTATGGTATACGTCTTACTTCTATATTTTTAATTAACTTAAAATAACGTCCGCTAATTCTTCAGCAGATGTTTTCCCGAAATAGTACGTAACATCTAACTTATTTAATGCTGCTATAATATCATCTTTTACTACGCGTACACCTTGAAGTTGATTTTCAACATCACTAATGTCGCCTTGTCCAAAGAAATCACCATAAATACGACATGCTGAAATACGGCCATGTTCAACTGCTAAAGAGATATCAATTGTACCTGCTACTAACCGCGCATCTCGATTATATTCATAACGTGGTGAGCGTCCATAATTCCACTCCCAGTTATTGTATTTTTTCTCAAGCATGTCATCAATGACTTCCCAATCTTTATTTGTTAAGACATAGCGTTTGGCCTCACTTAAATCATCAACACCTAACACTTGTTTAACCATTAAATCTTTAAATGTTTCTATTGTTATATTTTGATATTCCGATGCTAAGTATGGTCTAATACTACCTACACGAGAACGTACCGATTTAATACCTTTAGACTCAATTTTTTTACGATTCGGTTTTAGTACTTTTACCATAGGCTCATAATCTACATCTAATAATAAAGAGTAACCGCCATAAATTCTACCTTTTATTAGTGTCATAGCTGCTCCAGATACCTTTTTACCATTAATCGATAAATCATTACGTCCACTTTGTTCTACTTCAGTGGCCCCAAGTTGATGTAAAGCTTGAATACCCGGTTCATAGAACTTTTTGAAATTACCATAGATTGTGTCATCTTTTTCTAGAATACAACACATATTCACTGCACCACGGTCTACATAAACCGCTCCGCCTCCTGTGTCTCGACGTACAACTTTAATACCCTTTTGTTCTAAATAATCTTGATTGATTTCTACGGCAGTATTTTGAAAACGACCTATCTCTACTTTAGGATCACAGTAATATGGGAAAAGTATATCTTCATTTAAAAATATATTTTCACTTACATATACTTGCATAGCCAATGCTACAGCACCATCAGTTACATATTCACCATTTCTAATCGGTTCAATTAAATACATAGCTATCTCCTATTTAGTTAATTTTTTATTTACTTCTAAAATCAATGCTGAAATATCATCAGTTAAATGTATCGTTCTCTCACGGATATCTTCTGGAATACGATAAGCTTTTTTATTCAAGGTCATGAATAATGCGTTTGGATTTTGTTTTGTCATACGTTGAAAAGGATGTTTCACAAATTGTGGCGTTGTGTAGCCTATGCCTATTTCTAGATACAGTACTTTATCTTCTTTATGTGCATTAAGGAATTGATTATAACGCAACAATTGTGCCTCAAAATCCGCATCTTCTACCATTCCAACTTGAGCTTTACGTTTATTTATTTCCATAGGTGCATCACATTTTGGACAATGCGGCACCAATGCTCTAGGTATCTTCATATTTTCTTGTTGCGCTACCATTTGACGTATCGCATTATCATCACGATATGTTTGCGCATGGCAATGTTGACTACATTGCCATAAAATATACTCTCCTTGAATATGAAAGACTTTCTCTAAATCATAATCTGCCACTGCAAAAGCATTATCAGCATTTGTAGTAATAATATGATAGTCTTTAGCTCCTAAAATTTGTTTTAATGCTACATAAGATGCCCCGACAGGTTGATCTAAATAATTTAATGCAACAAAACGACTTTCAAATGCCCAATACTCTTGCCAACTTTCAAAAGGATGTAGACTTGCTTGCAACATATCAAAAAAACCATATTTAGCTATAAAATCTGGAAAATGCTGCGTGAACCTTTCTCCAATATATGTAAACCCATCTGCCGCAGACATACCTGCACCAATACCTACTACGACAGCATTTGCTTCTTGCAATGCATCTGCTAATTGGTCAGCTTGTTGGTCATATACTGTCGTTAAGGCATTCCACGTTGACTCAGTCATTCTGTTTCAATCCTTCCTTGTACAACTTTGAATCTGTATCAGTAAACACATTGAATACCACTTTGATATCTGATTGATGAGTTCGTTTATAATTTAATACTGTATCTATAGCGATACGAGAAGCTTCTGCTTGAGGAAAACCAAAAACACCTGTAGAGATGCAACAAAAAGCAATACTCGTTAATTGATGAGCATCTGCTATTTCTAAACAGCTTTGATAACATCGTGCAAGTAAATCACTATTCATTCGTGACACTGGTGTCTTGCGTACTTGTGGCCCTACTGTATGAATTACATAATTTGCTGGTAAATTATAAGCATCTGTAATTTTTGCCTTACCCACACCTTCACGTTTCCCTTGTCTTTCTATTAGTTCTGCACATGCTAAACGTAACTGTACACCTGCTCTTGTATGAATGATATTATCTATACAATTATGATTTGGTTCAAAACAACCTACAAACTGACTATTAGCTGCATTAACAATTGCATCTAATTGTAATTGTGTAATGTCACCTTGCCATAAATAAATATCGTTGCCTAAATATGGTGTTAATGACGTTATATCAGTCACTTGCTGGTTATTATATTGAATTAATAATGCATCTTGTACATCAAGAAAATCTTTAGATATATCTTTTGCTGGTCTTACATTTATTAAACTTCTAAACATGTGCCAGCGTGCTTGTTCCGTACTAGGTAAGTCTAATATTTCATCACGGTTTGCCTCAACCCATAAATATTCAATCAAATACGCTAAGCGTTCTACCTGTTGCATATATTATGCCTCTGGAAGTGCGTTAAAGGCTGTTTCATCAACTTTTTCTAATTTTACTAACCAGTTTTCTTCTGGTTTTTCAGAATTTAAAAGTGTCGGTTCATCTTCTGCCTTTGTATTACGCGCCACAATTTTACCTGCTAATGGTGATTGGACGTCCAAAACTGTTTTTGAAGCTTCGATACTTACAATTTCATCGTCAACTTTCACATCATTTTCACCCATAAATGCAACATAACCAACAGTTCCAACATCATCTTGTAGTTCTGGTGTCATTCTATAAACATATTGTTCTCCAATTTTTTCTATCCATAAGTAATTCGCTAATTTTTTCATTTGTATCTTCCTTTCTTTGATTATAAATTCATTTGTGCAATCAATTCTATTGTGCGACTTCGATTTTCGATACCGGGTATTAAAGGAACAATCATAAGTTCGTCTGCATCAAACGTCTCTATTATTTGCTTTAGTTGGTTTTGAACAGTTGCTTTTGTTCCCACGACCATACGTGCACGATTTTGTTTAATTAGTTGCTTATCTCGTTCTGATTTTTGATAATTTTGAGCTGTTGTTATTGATGGCATCCGTTTAAATTCTGCAAATTGTTTTTTGCCTAAAAGCCAAACATCTAACGATTGCGCTAACGATTGTGCGTGCACTTCACTATCAGCAACTACGGTAAATACCGTGACCATAACTGTAGGAGCCATATTCAACTTAGTATCTTTAAAAGACTTTCTATAAGTTTGAACACTTGCTTTGGCATTTTGGATAGCCTGTGCATTGGGTAATAAGAACGTACCCAATGTATAACCCATGCCTACTTCACCTGCCATTTCCGCAGATGTAATACTTGTACTTAACAACCACATTTCAGGAACTGTCGTAATACTTGGTTGGGCCATAATACTGTCTAATCGCTGTTCGGTATTATTTTCAATTAAATAGTCTTTCACATCTGATATAGACTGCGCGTAGTCTAAAAAATAATCCTTCGTTTCATTAAGTGCTTTTTTCACGCTAGATGTCCCCGGATTGTTACCAATGCCTAAATCCACTCTCCCCGGGTAAAATGCTTCCAATAATCGAAAGTTTTCTGCCACTTTAAAAGGACTATAGTGTGGTAACATCACACCACCCGATCCCAAGCGTATATGTCGTGTCTTTGCTAATAATTGCATCATCAACAACTCTGGACTTGCACAGGCAAACGCCGGTACATTATGGTGCTCGGTGACCCAAAAACGTTTGTAAGCTAATTCATCTGCTAATTGCGCTAACTTCACAGTATCTTGCAAAGCATCTTGTGCCGTTTGACCTTCGTCAATGACAGCGTAATCTAATATATTCAACTGCACCACGTTTACATTCACTCCCGTTATACCACATATATGCGTTTGCATCTCTATTTCTATTACATATGGCAATGTAATATTATTTTATATTCAGTCAAAGTATCACATTCAATACATATTACTCTCACTTTATAGAATAACGGATATAGAAAATTTTTGTTATATTTTGCTTATAAAATGCTGAAATTTCTCGTTTAATTGACCATCTTGTCATATTAGTGTTAATTTTAAATTACATATTACAACAAAGAATGAGGTCAAAGCTATGATAAATAATTTTGATTCACTTTTCAAAACACTTATATTGCCTAACGGTATTAAATTAAATAATCGTTTTGTACTTTCACCTATGACGACCAATTCCTCTACACAAAATGGGCATATTACCGAAGAAGACTTGCGTTATGCTCAAAGACGTTCTCATGCAGCACCTCTTCAAGTAACTGGTGCAGCTTATATAGAACCATATGGTCAACTATTTGAATACGGCTTTAGTATTACAGATGACAGCTGTATACCAGGTTTAAAAAAATTAGCTACTGCCATGAAACAAGATGGCAATAAAGCTGTTTTGCAACTTACACATGCGGGTAGGTTTTCAAACCAAGCTATTTTAAATTTTAGCCAAGTATATGGCCCTAGCCCTATGTTATTACATTCACCTATCGAACATGAAGTCTTAGCAATGTCACAAACAAAGATTGACACTATAATCGAACAATACGCAGATGCAACTTCACGTGCCATTCAAGCTGGATTTGATGGCGTTGAAATCTCTGCAGCACAACGTCTACTCATTCAAACATTTTTCTCTACATTCTCTAATCAACGTACGGATCAATATGGCCCACAAAACCTTAAAAATCGAGCGCGCATTGGCTTAGAGATATTAAATGCTGTGCAATCTGTTATTGATAAGGAAGCGCCCCCTAACTTTATACTAGGTTATCGTGCCACACCAGAAGAAACACGTGGGAATGATGTTGGTTATACAATTGATGAATTCAACCAACATCTAGACTGGGTTTTAGAGGTAGCAGATATACAATATTTAGCGATTGCTAGTTGGGGGCGTCAAATTTACCAAAACAAGGTTCGCTCAGATGGTATCTATAAGGGGCAATTTGTAAATGCTGTTGTTCATGACTATTTAAGAGGCAGAGTGCCTATGATTGCAAGTGGTGGAATTAATTCTCCTGAAAGTGCGTTGGACGCCTTGAAACACGCTGATATGATTGGTATGTCTTCACCTTTTGTAACAGAGCCGGATTTCGTAACGAAATTAGCAAATGGCACTCCAGAAAAAATCAATTTACATGTCACGTTAGAAGATATAGATGAATTAGCTATCCCATACGCAGCATTTAAAGATATCGTTAAGATGATGGATTATGGTGAGGGCTTAAATAAAGAAACACGAGATGAACTCCGTAAGCTTGAAAAAAATTATGAACAAGTAGAATATACTACAGTTGAAAAAAGAGCGGAAACATAAGACCATTTAATCTTATGTTTCCACTTCTTTTAAGTTAAGATACTGGAGCATCTGCCTTTATATTTTATAAATGTAAGGATGTTCTTTTAAAAAGTAGTATTTCAATAATACATCAATTTTTAAAGAATTCTCCTAATTTTTTAGCTGCATCCTCTGAAAACATTAATTCCAAATTGTCTTGAGAAGCTTGAGCACTTGTTGATGAAATCTGATACATTTCTTGTTCATACGCGTTAAGTGCCACATCAATTTTTTCATAGTCTTCCAATGCTCTAGCAAGTATAAATGCATCATACAAAGCCATATTAACACCTTCACCAGCAAAGGGGCTCATCAAATGCGCCGCATCTCCTATTAATGTAATAGCTTGTTTATGTTGCCATTTAAAACCAATTGGCAATTTATATATTCTTCTAAAAAGTACATCGTCACTCATATTCATAATATATTTCTGTAGCTGAATATCCCAACCACTAAAATCTAATAATAATTGTTCTTTTAACTCTGACAACGTCATAAATTTATAAGTATCTAGTTTATCCATATCCATTCTATAAGAAACATATGCTTTAATTCGACCATCACCATTCAATTGAGCTAATAGTGCTTGGTCCCCACCTAACGCCATCATCTTTCCATTCTTATTATACTTATATAATGCTGGGTGTTGATTTTTAACATCATCAATATTAATTTCTATCATTGAAATACCACTATATTCAATCTTCACATCAGATAGATGTGTACGCAATTTTGAAAATGAACCATCGGCTCCAACAACTAAATCAAAATGTTCTGACTCACCATTTGTAAAAATAATCTCAATATCTTGAGTACTATGTTGAACAAGTGACTCAAATTCATAACCATATTTTAAATGGTGTGAATCAATTTGTTTCATAATTATGTCACACAATTCACCTCTATCTATTTCAGGACGTTCTCCATCACCTTCTGCATCTTCTTCGTAGTAGATGGTTCCGTCTGCACCTATTACACGTGTATCCTCTCCTTCAAATCGAGCACACGACATAAATTCATTATATATTCCAGCTTTTTTAATAGGTAATTGACCAGTATCAGAGTGGATATCCAAAGAGCCTCCGCGTTGATGATTGTCATGCGGATTTCCTTTTTCAAATATTGTATAGTTATAACCTAGTCTTTGTATTAGTAATCCAAGCATCAATCCTCCTGGACCACCACCAATAATTGCTATATTTTTTAAATTTTTCACAGCCATAGTTTACCTTCTCTTTATTTAAATAAGTTATTCAAATCATTCATTGTTTTTTCAATAAAATTATCAAATTCTTGTTTTTTTCCTTTATCGTTTAATGCTTCTTTATTTTTATTTATCAGTTCTTTAAATAAAATTTGTAATTGTACACGCGCTTCTTTCATAGATTCAAAGTCCATATTTTTTACTTGATCGAAATGTTGTAGCACTTCATCATTTATATTCTCTTTCAAGAATGCAATACCTTCATCTGTAATTGTATATATCTTCTTCTTACCTTCTTTAGAAATAGAAACAAACTCTCTATCTTCAAGCATTTGTAAAATTGGATACACCGACCCCGGGCTAGGGGAATAAAAACCTTTAAATTGTTCTTCTAAATCTTTAATAATTTGATAACCATGTTTTGATTCCTCTTTGAGCATTTTTAGTATGACAAACTGTAAATCTCCTTTTTTAAAGAATCTTTCTCTGCCACGAAAGTCACCAAAATCTCCTATCCCTCTTCCAAACCCAAAGTCTTCTCTGTCTTGCATTATATTTCCAAATTGTGCATGTCCTTTGTGAAATTGTCTTCTGAACATAGATCTCACCTTCCCTTATTTCGATATATCGAAACTATAAACGATATATCGAAATAAGTCAACGATATATCGCTATTTTATAATAAGTTTTCAAACAGTCTTTCTTAATAAAAATAATAATTTAAATTTTACTAATTATTATTAAAAAAGAGCGGAAACATAAGATCATTTAATCTTATGTTTCCGCTTCTTTTAAGTTGAGATACTAGCTATAAATCTAGCATACATATATAAATTCCAAACTGTTTTTCCTTATTAACCGTTCTGATTAGCAAATGCTTGACCTATCGCATTTAACTTACGAGGCGCATCATGCACATCCATTTTCACTTCTACAAAATGCATTTTGTCAGGTTGGGCTTCGACTTGAAGCAATACCTTTTGGAATTCTTCACTCGTGTTGACATCATATGTGCACACTTCTTCTTTACCACCAAAGACAGTTGGTAATGATTTATAATTCCACATTTTAATATCGTTATACATTGCATTTTCGCCGTGAATTTTACGTTCCACTGTATATCCGTCATTATTGATAACAAATATAACTGGTTTAATTTCTTCTCTTATCATCGTAGATATAGCTTGCACAGTTAATTGTAACGAACCGTCACCAATTAATAATAAGTTTCTACGATTAGGGTCAGCCAATTGTGCACCTAAAGTCGCAGGTAAAGTATAACCAATAGATCCCCATAATGGTTGCCCTATAAATTTATTATGTTGATTTAATGCTAAATCATACGCTCCAAAGAATGAAGTTCCTTGTTCAGCTATAATTACATCTTCTTCTTTAATAAAATCTTGCATCATTTTGAAGTAAGTCTCTTGTGTTAAAGGGTCATCATTCAAATCATAATCATGCGCACTTGGACGCTGATATTTCGGAAAATCCGTATGATTTACATAATTAAGTTTATCTAATCCAGCTAGCAAATCTACTAACGATACATCCGTATCTTTCGTTTCATTCATTTTAAAATTATGATGATTGATCATTACTACATCATCAATATCAAATTGATATGAATAACCGGCTGTGGCTGAATCTGTCAATTTTGCACCAATATTTAAAATTGCATCACTTTGGTCTACATAGTCTCTAATGGCTTTATCTGCTAATGCACCATCATAAATCCCCATATAATATGGACTTTGCTCATTAAATGCGCCTTTACCTAATGATAATTGTGCAACTGGGATATGTGTCTGTGTTACGAATTTTTCTAAATCTTCATGTAACCCAAAACTGTTAATTTCGTGACCAGCGATGATAACCGGTTGCTCTGCACTTTGTAATTTTTCCATTATCATTTGCATATATTTAGAAACATCCATGTGTTGATGTTCTGCTAGTTCAAAAGGTGATGTCACTTCTATTTCAGTATTTGCTACATCAATTGGTAAGTGAATATGGACCGGTCTCTTTTCAAATAGTGCAGCGTTTATCACTCTTGGAATTTCTGATTGGGCATTTTCAGGTGTGATATAAGCTTGTGTTGTTGTAATTGAAGCATACATATTTCTATAGTCATCAAAACGTCCCTCACCTAAAGAATGATGTACATATTTACCAGCCTGTTCAACGGCACGTGTCGGTGCGCCAGTAATTTGTATAACTGGTACACGTTCTGCATATGATCCTGCAATACCGTTTACGGCACTTAGCTCTCCTACACCAAATGTCGTTACCATAGCAGCAATGCCCTTCAGCCTTGCATAACCATCTGCAGCATAACTTGCATTTAGTTCATTTGTATTGCCAACCCATTCTAAGTCATCACGACTAATAATGTCATCTAGAAAAGTAAGGTTGAAATCTCCTGGTACACCAAACACTTTATCTACACCAACATTGCTCAAACAGTCCATTAGATATTGTCCTACGCGTTTTTTCATTTTCATTTCCCCTTTTTCTCTATATCTAATACACTTCAAATTTAACTTATAACACAATAAAGGTCAACAATATTGACTTTTAATATTATATGAATCTTTCTGAAATCGCTCATTTACATATCAACACGATTAAATGTTAACGACTTATTGACGCACATAAAAGAGATTATAGAGACCTATGATTACAATTAAATTTCGCCATCCCCTAAAAATTGTATAATTTAAAACACAGCTAATTGAAATATTAATTGTGTTTTTTCTAAATTATAATTAAAAATTCCGAGACATCTAATAATGTCCCGGAATACTATTTATATAGTGCAATTTAGTTTTTTCAGACTCATGAAGCATTGTATGAATACAATGCTTCATTTTAAAAAGCGTTGGGCCTAATAACGTTAACTGGATATTGCACTAACTTTTTAATCTTTCACTTCATCTTTCAAATATTTTACCTCTTGAAATCCTGTGCGATACGAAGCAAATTCTTCCATAATTGCATACCAATCATTTCCGACTTTTTTTTGAATATCTCTAAATAAATCATTCTGGGCTTTGTTTAATTCACGAACTAATTTGGTACCTTTTTCAGTAGGATAAAGGGCTTTAACTCTTTTATCAGCTTCAGTCTGTTTTTCAATAATAAATGCTTCATCTTTAAGTTTTTTCAAAGTTGCGTGACTACCTTGCTTAGAAATTTCCATGCCTTTTAAGAGATCTTTGATTGTAATACCTGGGACTTTCTCTATAAAAAATAGAAATCTGTGATGTTGTCTATTCAAACCATAATCTTCAATTATTTCATCTGCGGTATTTATAAATGTTTTATACGCAAAGTAAAATAACAAATTCTCATAATCATTATTATTTCCTTCCATTTATACTCACATTCCTTATCTATATTAATCGCTTTTGTTATAATCGCTTTACCTTTTTTCTAGGAAATATATATAATATAATCATAGCACTTTTATGATTATAACAGACTTACTACTGGATTAATTCATTATAAAACATTTAGGCTTATACCACAGTTGACTCTGAGCAGCTAAATAAAACGATAATAACGATATATCAATAAAACCTCAATCCTTTCTATTATATATTATTTTTGTATTCAACTCATAATTAAAAAAGGACTATTGCCCCAAAATTGGTAGCAATAGTCCTTTTGCTAATTAAACAAAAACTAATTCTGTTTTTAATTATTTCTTATTTTCTGAATCAATTTTATTAGAGAATTTTTCAAGTTGTTTCTCGGCAAATGACTTACCACCAATACCAAACGCAATTGCAAATGCTACAGCTACAGCACCTAAAATTAATAAGAATGCTACGTTAACAATACTTTGCGCAAAGTTTAGCTGATCTAAAGTCATGAATACGGAAACAATGATGACTAAGTATTTTACAATTTCAGCCAACATACCATTTCCAGTTGATTTGTTGATTAATTTTGCAACTAAGTTACCACCGATTAATCCTAGTGCTAAAATGATCGCAGCAGAAATGACAAGCGGTAAGTAACCTATAATCGCTTCACCAATTTGATTTAATACAGATAAATTCACTGTGCTAAGTGCCTGAACCGTAAAGAATAAACCAATTAGCGTAGTGATTACCCATCCAGCTGCTACTGGAATATCTATGCTATCTTTATTTTTTCCAAAATTAACATATTGATTAAACTTGCTTACATTTAAACTTGATAATATGTTTTTTACTAATGTACCTAAAACTTTTGCAATGAATAAGCCAATTACTAATATAACTACTGCAACAATAATTTTAGGTGCAAAGTTAAGTATGCTACTCATCATACCTTTAATAGGTTTAGATACTGATTGCATGTTTAATGAATCAAAAACTGATGGTAAGAATAGTAAAAATACTAAGAAGTAGGCTAACTTACCAAAGGTTTGTATTAAACCTGCTGACTCAGACTTTCCGCTTTCTGCATCTACTAAACCTTTTTCTTGTAACCAGGATTCAAAACCTAATGCACCTAGCCCTTTGACTATGATATTCTTAACAATTACTGCAATAATCCAAGCAATAATTAAGAATATTAATGCACCTATAATATTTGGGATGAAACTTATAACACTATCAAGCGCTCCCATTAAAGAATCTAAAATTTTACTCATGTAAATTGCCCCCTTTTTTGGACAAATACCCTAGAAAAATAAAGATAATCATATTTATATATTTTTTTAAAAACATCTTTGTAAATTAAGATAATTATACACGCTATTTATTTGTAAAACACTAAATGAACAGATTACCAAATAATTAAATACAAATGAAGTGAACATCTATTAAATTAACCTTCTAATTATTTTTTATTTTATAATTATTAATCCTCTATAATGTCTAGACCTTCACTTCTCAATTGTTCAATTCCTGCTAGCATCTGATTGATTTCTTCTTCAGTATGACTTTCCCACGAACCTAATTCTGCAACAATTTTCAATGGCTCAGTAGAACGATATGAGCGCGTTGGATTGCCAGGAAATTTCTTGTCTGTAACATTGGGATCATCTTCAAACTTTCCTAGTGGCTCTATGATATAAATGTGTGCATCTGCTTCTTCATTAGCTAAAGCTACAGCCAATTCAGCCCCCCATTTTGCTGCTTCTAATGTTCCTGTAAAATAAATATGATTCATTATGCGGTCTTGATAATTAGATTTTTGCAAAGGCTTCAATAAATCACCTATCTGCAACTGAGCTTTTGTACCATGTAAATATAAATCTTGTTCAAATGCTTGCTTTTGATTTCCCATTAAATAATCCCCCACATTTCGCTAAAGTGTCTTACTATTATATGTGTCAATTAATAAAAGAAATAGTCTATAATATTTATTTTTCATATAGTATAATAAAAGCAAAGAGAATATTTAATTGTAATTATTAAACATTCTTCCAACAATATCATACATAATTTTATATAAAATGAGGATACAAAATCAGATTATCGTTTTGTATCCTCATACTATTATATGTAGATGAATTAGCTATTTAAATGAACTAATTCATCAGCTTTATCTGTGAAGACCCCGTCCACTCCCCAATTAGCCAATTGGTTTGCTCTCATTTTATTATTTACTGTCCATACATTTAATTCATAGCCAGCATCTTTTATTGCGCGAACACGATTTTTTGTAAGCTTTGCATCTTCAATATTAACAATTGTTGATCTACAAAAATCTAAAAGTGTCCTCCAGTCTCCTTGAAATGCAGCTGCTTTGAAGATAACTGCTCGTTTGTATGCTGGCATATGTACTTCTGCTAATTTTACTAAATAAATATTAAAACTAGATATCAATACATTTATGCTTTTATCTAAGTCTTTTAATTTTTCAGCTACTTGCTGAACCAAGCTTAAAGATAAATCACTACCGTTACTTCCAGTAACACCCTTTAACTCAATGTTTAAATTCATTTGATATTTATTAGCAAATGCTATTATTTCATCAAAAGTTGGTAATTTTTCATTCTTAAATTTTGGTCCAAACCAATCCCCTGCAGAAGCATGCTTGATTTCTTCATATTCTAATTGTGTAATTTCACCAACCATATCTGTGGTTCTATCTAAAAAGTCATCGTGAATAATAACGAGTTGTTCATCCTTTGTAATTGCAACATCTAGTTCCACCCATTTTAATCCAGTCACTTTTGCTGCCGCTTCAAATGCTGCTATAGTATTTTCAGGCGCTTTACTTGATAAACCTCTATGTCCATATATAGTAAACATCTCATCTTCCTTTTCAAATAGATTTTAGTGTAATTATGATATGTCATTTAAGATATTACAAATAATCTAAACCCTTTATTAGAGTTATTCACTAGGTCTATAAAAATATGACTTAACAAAAAATCGCCTTTGACACCTTTTTAAAGGCATTCAAAGACGACTAATTAATTATTTATTATGCTTTTGAATTTACGTATGATGTAGGATCAACTGAATATTGATTACCTACACCACCTTGCATACGTTGGAAGTGCAAGTGAGGAGCAGTAGAGTTACCCGTACTACCTGACGCACCAATTTGTTGTCCTTCATTAACTTGTTGTCCTTTTTGAACATTTAAAGAATTCATATGCATATACCATTGATAGTTATCACTATTTTTTTCTTGGATAGTAACTTGGTTACCACCACCATAATTACTCCAACCACTTTGAATTACTGTCCCATCAGTTAATGAATAAACTGGTGTATTTTCAGGCATAGCATAATCGACACCATAGTGGGCACCGCCACCATGATATTGACCGTATGGTTGTAATTGACGGTTTTTAGTTAACCAATTTGATGAATTCGAATTCGTTGTTGAATTTGAATCCGATGTATTATTTGAAGTACTTTGACTTGTTGAACTTTGTGTAGATGCATTAGTTGTGTCATTTGATGTCGCATTCTGTTGTACATTTTGTTCACCATTACCGTCATTACGTGTATAACCACTATTGTAATCTACGTTTGATGTTGCTAGTGATTTTTCTTGGTATTTTCTTTGTGAGGTTGCTTTTTCTGATGAAGTTTGAGCAGAAACTTCGTCAGAACTATTTATATTTGGCGTATTAGTTTGGTTTACATCATAACCCTCGTTTTGAACTTCTTCATGGCTTTGATTAGCCGAATAATTGTTATCATTATTTACTGTTGCATTTGTATCTCCACTTTGATCACTCATAGGGAAATAAAAGTAATGATAATTTCCTTCACCATCAATTAAATAGAAATAATATTGTTGTTGATCAAACATAGATTGGTCCCAATTACCATCTAGCGTGTGATGATAATTACCACTAGCATCTTGATCAATATAACCATAGTTAAAAATACTATTAGAAGACTGGTTACTCGAATATTGTGAATTAGATTGATCATTTTCTGATGCTTGTGCCTCTCCTTGTGCTATGCCAATTGCTCCCAATGACAATGTAGCAATCGTTGCTGTAACAAACTTTTTCATAATTAATAAATCCTCCCAAATTTTTTCTTAAGCTAATATATCAGATAGAGTGATTTAATAGAATAGTAGACATCGTTTTTTAATTTACTGGTAATTGTTTTGAGATAGCTGTAATTATTTTGAATATTCCTAATTGCTTATCGTTTTAAAGTAGTTGACTAAACTTTCTTTTGCTTTATTTATAATTGGTACTACATCATTTTTATTTTTATAACATAATCCAATTACCCTTTTCGCATCATGGTTTTTTATTGGGATTTGTCTTAAATTTGGAATTTTTACATTTCTTAAATGAGGTAAAATAGAAATTCCTAATCCTGAGCTGATAAAAGTTGCAATTGTAATAACTTCGTCACCTTCAAAACTAATTTTTGGTGTAAATTGATATGATTTTAAAATTTCGTCTATTTGACGACGTAATAATAAATTTGTTTTTAGAAGTATAAACTTTTCATCTATCAATTCATCAATTGCTATTTCATTACGTTCTCCTAATTTATGGTTTTCATTTACTGTTACATATAATTGCTCTACGATCAGTGGTTCGAAATGCGTATGTTTATTCATTTCTTCAACGGTTGTGATAATGATATCTACTTCTCCTTTATCTAGCATCACAATTAAATTTTTAGCATCATTTTGCACTAATTTTAATTCTACATTGGGATATTTTAAATTGAATGTTTTTAAAAATTCTGAAATATATGTCACGCCAACCGAATGTAGAAAGCCAATTTTCAATTTACCATTGTAAACGTTAGTAGAATCTATAATATTAGTTTTATAAATATCCATTTCTTCAACAATATTATTTGTTGTTTTCAAAAATTCTGCTCCATATTTATTCAGTTTAATTACCCGACCAATTCTATTGAAAAGAGGTACGCCAAGCTCTGTCTCTAAATTTTTTATCGCTCTACTTAGTGTTGACTGACTTATATTTAACACACGCGCACATTCAGACATATTTTCAATTTGTGCTAAATATTTAAAGTATTCAAAATGATGCCATTCCATAAACAACAACTCCTATGAAAATAATGCATTAATAATATGAAAATAATGCATTTTTTATATTATTAATTACATGCTACCATAAATACATCAATCATTAAGTGAGGACATGACATTGAATAACTTAAAAAACAACTATGTAGCAAAAGGTTCAAAAGATTATATCAAAATTATTGTTGCACTCTTTATTTCTGGTTTTACTATCTTTTCAATCTTATATAGTGTTCAACCATTGATTCCAAATTTTACTAAATCCTTTAATATTAGTGAAACTGTTGCGAGTTTAGCTTTGTCAGCAGCAACTATTACTTTAGCTATTGCTATGCTATTTTTTGGTGCTATATCAGAAGTATTAGGACGTAAACCTATTATGATTTTTTCAGTAATATCCGTAACACTATTAGCATTAGTTCAACCTTTTGTAGCAGACTTTAATACCTTCCTTATTATAAGACTAATACAAGGTATTTGTTTAGCAGGATTACCTTCTATAGCTATGGCCTATATTGGCGAAGAAATTTCACCACATAATTTGCCTGAAGCCATGGGAATTTATATAAGTGGAAATGCCTTTGGAGGGGCTTTTGGACGTATATTTACAGGATTCATTTCAAGTATTTATGGATATCAAATTGGGCTTTTATCTATCGCCATAATTAGCGTCATTGCAACTATACTGTTTGTAGTTTTAATACCTAAGTCTAAGCATTTTGAAAAACAAACTTTTTCTGTAAAAACGTTATTAATTAGTTATTATAATCATTTAACAAATATCCGATTACTCAAACCCTTTATGATAGGCTTTTTACTACTTGGTTGTAACATAGCTGCATTTAATTATATTAGTTTTGAATTAGCAGATAAGCCTTACAATTTGCATGATAGTATCATTAGCTTTGTTTATTTATTATTTTTAATAGGCATGATTTCCTCGATTTTAAATGCAAAATTACGTACTAAATTAGGTACTTTAAATGCGTTAAAATTTAGCATTTTATTACTAATTATCGGTATAAATATTACTTTATTATCACCTCTATATTTTAAAATTATTGGTTTATCCTTTAGTGTCTATGCATTTTTTAGTGGGCATGCAATCTCAAGTGCAGTAGTTACCAGTCGCGCAGAAGACCATAAAGCACAAGCTTCTAGCCTATATTTATTATTCTATTATATGGGATCTTCTGTTGGCGGTACTTTAGCCGGTGTTTTTTATAACTATATTCAATGGCCTGGCGTGGTTTTAATGATTACAATTTTTATGATTATTGCATTTGCTATTTCCCTTACTATTAAACAAAAATAGACTTGGAAATCTAAGTTTTAAGATTTCCAAGTCTATTTTGTTATTTACATTTAAACTTTATCGTTCTATTGTCGCTTCTATTTGTGCTTCAAATTCATCAAGTAACTCGCGAGCCTCATCTGTTGTATTTGTGCTCATTAACTGGTGTCTTAATTCACTAGCACCTCTAATACCACGTACGTATATTTTAAAGAATCTACGTAAAGGTTTAAATAAACGCGATTCATTTTTTGAATATTTATCGAACAAATCAAGGTGTAACCTTAATAATCCTAAAAGTTCTTCACTTGTATGTTCTCGTGGTTCTTTTTCAAATGCATAGGGGTTATGGAAAATACCACGCCCGATCATTACGCCGTCAATTCCATACTTTTCAGCAAGCTCAAGCCCGGTTTTTCTATCTGGAATATCTCCATTAATAGTTAATAATGTATGTGGTGCAATCTCATCACGGAGTTTTTTAATTTCTCCAATCAATTCCCAATGTGCATCTACTTTACTCATCTCTCTACGTGTACGAAGATGAATAGATAGGTTGGCAATATCCTGTTCAAATACATGTTTCAACCAATCTCTCCACTCATCTATTTCAGAATAACCGAGTCTTGTTTTTACACTTACTGGCAGGCCTCCTGCTTTTGCTGCTTGAATGATTTCAGCTGCAATTTCAGGTCGTTGTATTAAGCCTGAACCTTTACCCTTCGTTGCAACATTTGCTACTGGGCACCCCATATTCAAATCGATACCTTTAAAGCCCATCTCAGCCATACCAATACTCATTTCACGAAAATGCTCAGGTTTATCTCCCCAAATGTGAGCAACCATTGGCTGCTCATCTTCAGTAAATGTTAAGCGACCACGTACGCTGTGTATCCCCTCAGGATGACAAAAACTTTCTGTATTCGTAAATTCAGTAAAAAACACATCAGGTCTTCCAGCCTCACTTACAACATGACGAAAGACAACATCTGTAACATCTTCCATAGGTGCTAAGACAAAAAATGGACGTGGTAATTCACGCCAAAAATTTTCTTTCATATATATTTAAACCTTCTTATCTATTATTATCTCGAATTTTTATCCATGACGATATTACCACAAAAAGTCAACTTACACAAAAGGAAGTTATCCAATAAAAAACCTATTCAAATAAAGCTCGCTATCAATATATTACAAAGAAGATAAAAGGCGCTGCTTTCCTTAATAATTTAGATTTGATATCAAATAACGTTCTATATAGGTGAAATTGCAACAGAATATTACGTCATTCTAACATTTTTAGTAAATCAATTGAAAACAACAAAATGATTTAAGCTATATATTTATATTCATCAAAATTTCAAAGTATATAAATCATATTAATCCCCCTTTTAATTTTGAAATATTAAGTATACAATGGATTTTATTCGAATTCTTAATTTTCTGAATATTTTAATCAGGAGGTATTGATATGAAACCACAAAATATTCTTTGGAAAGATTGGAGATTACATGGCGTTGTATTAATTATTATGATTATTTCTGAGGTAATTGGCACACATAAAATACCTTTAGGGATAACTTCAATCCTTTTATTACCAGTTGTTTACGCAGTTTTACTCGGATTAGGAGTTTATTTCACGCCCATCATCAGTAAAATCCAAGCTAAAAATTCTGAACCAATGGTATTTATTTCCGTAGCACTACTAATAGCAAAATTTGGTGTAGAAGCAGGACCTGCTTTACCTAAAATCATTGCAGCTGGACCTGCTTTAATATTACAGGAAGCTGGCAATTTAGCTACGATTGTCATTTCATTACCATTAGCTATATTATTAGGGTTACGACGAGAGTCTATAGGGATGACACATTCAATAGGTAGAGAACCCAATTTAGCACTAATTACCGAAAAATACGGCATCTCTTCTCCAGAATGGCGAGGCGTAATGTCTATGTACATTTTTGGAACCATTTTTGGGGCAATATTTTTTAGTATTTTTTCTGGCATTTTAGTTTCCATTTTACCATTTAGTCCAATTGCTTTTGCCATGGCTACAGGAGTAGGAAGTGGTGTAATGACTGCAGCTGCTCTGGGACCTTTAGTCGAAATGTATCCTAACCAAGCTAGCACAATCACCGCATTTTCTGGCGTAAGTAATCTTCTAACGTCAGTGACAGGGCTTTATATTGGTATGTTAATTGCTCTGCCTTTAACCCGAAAATACTATAGTTTGATTATGCACGTTAAATCAAAAATCACTAAAGACAAGGAGTGACTGCGATGTCTTCAAAAGTTACAAATTGGGTTCTCACCTTATGTATAGTAGGAATTATTTCACTTTTTAGTAATTGGATTGGTTATAATGTCATGCCTACTGATGCAATTCCGGGCATCATTGCTTTAATGGGTATTGCCTTATTAGGTTTGATTTTACGTGATATTGTGCCTTTAAACATACCAAGCATTGCTTATATTGGCATAATAGGTTTAATCATTACTATCCCTGGGGTTCCTGGATCCTCACATATCGTCGATTGGACTGAAAAAGTAGATCTACTATCATTAGCCACGCCAGTTGTAGCCTATGCAGGCGTTTCAATAGGAAATTCTTGGACTGACTTTGCCAAGTTAGGGTGGAAAACCATTGTTATTGGCATTGTTATTTTGCTCAGTACATATATTGGTTCTGCGCTCGTAGCAGAAATTATATTAAAAATTCAAGGTCTAGCTTAAGCAACTACAAATAACCCCCAGCTTGGAATGAGTTACTGGGGGCTTTAACATGAAAAATAATAGATCTAAATATAATAGATAAACACACCAAAATTTAATAAAAATAGCACAATCGCTGGCATAGCTTTCGTAACTGGATCTTTTCCTAAAAGAATATGTGACAACGCACCAACCAACATAGTTAAACCTATTAATACACTAGCAAATAGTGCCAATGAACTATAGAAAACACCGATTAACATTCCTATAGCTCCAATAAACTCAAATGCTCCAGTGATTTTATTAAAAATAGGTGGGTACCCAAAGCGTGCAAATTCTTGTTTCATCTCTCCAGAAAATATTTTAAACCCTGTTATGATAAAGAATAAACCTAGGATTACTTGCAATATTAAAATAATTATTCCCATACAACCATTCCTCCTTTAATCGCTTTCTATCAATTTACTAAATTGAAATAATGTATGATTAAAAAAGAAAAGGAACAAGCAAAATCCAAGATTCAATTTGAGTGTTCCTCTTTTATATCATTGAACATTCTAATTTAATATGAATTAATTACTTTTTATAGGTAATATGCTTTATGGAAAGAAACTACACATTCAAATACTCATCATAATCAAATGTTTCAATATTATTGGTAACAACAACACTTGTATCAAGCTTAAACTTAAGATATCTACTCACTTCACAAACAGCGTTAACTTGAAGATTTTCTATTTCATTCATCTCAAGTAATATAAAACGAAGCGATTCTGAATGGTAATTGGATTGAGCAAGTAGTTTCTCAATACTCTCTAATAATAATGCCTTATAATTATCTCCAGAAATAGCAACTACTCTAGAATTAATTGGTTCTTTATTTTTATTTCTTAAATAGAATAATGTATTGCCCCTACTATACTGAATAATAATAAACATAATAAGTTCCCCAATTCTAACATTATATTATTTATTATTATACTGTACACATTTGACGCAATTTATAAACAAAATAAATTGAATTTACAACAACTTTTTAAAATAGTCCTGTTGGTTTCGTATCGTAACTAACCAATAAATTTTTTGTTTGTTGGTAGTGTTCCAACATCATTAAATGATTTTCTCGACCTATACCACTCATTTTATAACCGCCAAAAGCAGCATGTGCCGGATAAGTATGATAATTATTAACCCATACTCTACCAGCTTGAATACCTCTACCAGCACGATATGCTATATTCTGATTTCTTGTCCAAATACCAGCGCCTAAGCCATAAATTGTATCATTTGCCATGGCTAACGCCTCATCGTTATCTTTGAAGGTTGCTACTGACAATACTGGTCCAAAAATCTCTTCTTGGAACACACGCATATTTTGATTACCTTTAAAAATAGTAGGTTCAATATAAAAACCATTTTTTAAATTCTCATTTTCTTTTCTTACATTACCACCAACAAGTATTTCTGCACCTTCATCTTTACCTATATCTAAGTATTTCTTAATTTTTTCTTGTTGTTCATTGGAGGTCTGTGCACCTACCATTGTTGTATCATCCAACGGGTTCCCTAGTTTTATTTTATTAACTTTATCAATACATAATTTTATAAATTCATCATAAATATCTTCTTGAACCAAAGCTCTAGAAGGACATGTACAAACTTCACCTTGATTTAAGGCAAACATAACTAATCCTTCTACTGCTTTATCTAAAAATTCATCATCTTCATCCATAATATCTTTATAAAATATATTTGGTGATTTGCCACCTAATTCCAGAGTTACTGGTATGACATTGTCACTGGCATTCTTCATAATAATCTTACCTGTTGTTGTTTCACCGGTAAAAGCGACTTTATTAATCCCTTTATGCGTAGCAAGTGCTTCACCAGTTTCATTGCCAAATCCATTTATGACATTTATTAATCCTTTTGGTAAAATGTCTTCAATTATTTCAATGAAATGTAGAATAGACACAGGTGTTTGTTCTGCTGGTTTAAGGACGACAGCATTTCCAGTCACTATAGCAGGAGCAATTTTCCAAGTTGCCATAAGTAACGGGAAATTCCACGGAATAATTTGACCAATGACTCCTAATGGTTCTTTATAATGATAAGCTACTGTATCATTATCTATCTGTGAAATACCACCCTCTTCTGCGCGTATCACACCTGCAAAATATCTAAAATGATCTACAACTAACGGTAAATCTGCAGCAAGCGTCTCTCTAACAGGTTTACCATTATCAAAAGTTTCGATAACTGCTAAGTATTCTAGATTCTCTTCTACACGATCCGCAATATCTAATAAAAGTTGCGACC
This sequence comes from Staphylococcus sp. mip270_02, assembly GCF_054031535.1. Taxonomy (NCBI): domain Bacteria; kingdom Bacillati; phylum Bacillota; class Bacilli; order Caryophanales; family Staphylococcaceae; genus Staphylococcus; species Staphylococcus sp. mip270_02. Next base: position 614,222 of record NZ_CM132934.1, on the reverse strand, counting down.
TTTCAGCTAATGACTTTTTCCCCCACTCAACTTGTGCTTTTTTAGCAGCTTTTACTGCTAAATCGACATCTTTTTGTGAAGATCTAGGTACTTTTGAATAATTTTCGCCAGTAATTGGGGAAATATTATCAAAATATTCACCTTCTTGTGGCTCTGTCCAACTTCCATCAATAAAGTTACTATATTGCTCTTTAACTTTGTATTTTGCATTACTTTCATTTGGGTTTGTATAAATCATATAAATACCTCCTTTATATGGTCATATACCCTTCAAACATTTGTGTAAGCGCTTAAATTGACAACCGTAAAAAAGAAATATTTAATACTTTGCAACAAGGGCTAAACGCTTATTTAATCTTCTTTGATGTTTTCTTATATAAAAAAATAGAAGCTAGGACATAACTTCGACCTAGCCTCTATAAATAATGATTTCTATAATACTTTATTTGAAACGTCTATTTTTCATCTTCTTTTTTTCTACGACGTTTAGCAAATAGTAATAATGCACCTAATCCTGCAAACAATGAACCGAATAATGTACCATTGCGCATTTCTTCCTCACCTGTTTCAGGTAATTCTGATTGTTTATTTGCTTTATTATCTTTTGATTTGTTGTTTTCCACAACGTTAGAACTATTATTTGAATCTCCTACTTGTGATTCATTAGAATTGCTATTATCTGTGTTGTGGCTAGTATTTGGTGAATTTGAACCTGTGCCTGGATTTTCTCCTGTACCTGGATTTTCTCCTGTACCTGGATTTTCTCCTGTGCCTGGATTTTCTCCTGTGCCTGGATTTCCTCCTGTACCTGGATTTTCTCCTGTACCTGGGTTTTCTCCTGTGCCTGGATTTTCTCCTGTGCCTGGATTTTCTCCTGTGCCTGGATTTTCTCCTGTGCCTGGATTTTCTCCTGTGCCTGGATTTTCTCCTGTGCCTGGATTTTCTCCTGTGCCTGGATTTTCTCCTGTGCCTGGATTTTCTCCTGTGCCTGGATTTTCTCCTGTGCCTGGATTTTCTCCTGTGCCTGGATTTTCTCCTGTGCCTGGATTTTCTCCTGTGCCTGGATTTTCTCCTGTGCTAGTTACATTTGTATTTGTAGGTTCTGAAGTATTGCCATCTTTATCCGTAGCAGTCACTACAATAGTGTCTCCACCATTCAAGTCTACGTTTGATGGTATTTCTACTGTATAGTTTCCTTCGTCATCAGCCGTACCTGTTGCCGTTGTTCCATCTGGGAACGTCACTGTTACCGTTGAACCTGGTTCTGCTGTTCCAGAAATTTGTGTATCTTCGCTTGTTACTTCATTCACCGTTGGTGCTTCTGGTGCTGTTGTATCTTTGACTGTTGTTGTTGCTTCCTCTGATACGTTACCTTCTTTATCTGTTGATGTGACAACGATCTCTTCATCGCCTTTTAAGTCTACGTTTGATGGTATTTCTACTGTATAGTTTCCTTGATCATCAGTCGTACCTGTTGCTGTCGTACCGTCTGGGAACGTTACTGTTACCGTTGAACCTAGTTCTGCTGTTCCAGAAATTTGTGTATCTTCACTTGTTACTTCATTCACCGTTGGTGCTTCTGGCGCTGTTGTATCTGTAACTGTTGTCGTTGCTTCCTCTGACACATTACCTTCTTTATCTGTTGATGTGACAACGATCTCTTCATCGCCTTTTAAGTCTACGTTTGATGGTATTTCTACTGTATAGTTTCCTTGATCATCAGCCGTACCTGTTGCTGTTGTTCCGTCTGGGAACGTCACTGTTACCGTTGAGCCTGGTTCTGCCGTTCCACTTATTGTTGTATCTTCACTTGTTACTTCATTCACCGTTGGTGCTTCTGGCGCTGTTGTATCTTTGACTGTTGTCGTTGCTTCCTCTGATGTATTGCCATCTTTATCTTCTGCTACAACTCTGATTGATTCTCCGCCATCTAATTTTACGTTTGATGGTATTTCTACTGTATAGTTTCCTTCGTCATCGGCCGTACCTGTCGCTGTTGTTCCATCTGGGAACGTTACTGTTACCGTTGAGCCTGGTTCTGCCGTTCCAGAAATTTGTGTATCTTCGCTTGTTACTTCATTCACCGTTGGTGCTTCTGGCGCTGTTGTGTCTGTAACTGTTGTTGTTGCTTCCTCTGATGTATTGCCATCTTTATCTTCTGCTACAACTCTGATTGATTCTCCACCATCTAATTTTACATTTGATGGTATTTCTACTGTATAGTTTCCTTGATCATCAGCCGTACCTGTTGTCGTTGTTCCATCTGGGAACGTCACTGTTACTGTTGAGCCTGGTTCTGCTGTTCCAGAAATTTGTGTATCTTCACTTGTTACGTCATTCACCGTTGGTGCTTCTGGCGCTGTTGTGTCTATAACTGTTGTTGTTACAGAATCAGAAATATTACCGTTATTATCTATAGAAGCTATTAATAATTCTTCTCCACCTACTAAATCAATAGCGGTTGGCACATCTATTGTATAATTTCCTTGTTCATCGGCTGTACCTGTTGCTGTTGTTCCATCTGGGAACGTTACTGTTACCGTTGAACCTGGTTCTGCTGTTCCAGAAATTTGTGTATCTTCACTTGTTACGTCATTCACCGTTGGTGCTTCTGGCGCTGTTGTGTCTGTAACTGTTGTCGTTGCTTCCTCTGACGCATTACCTTCTTTATCTGTTGATGTGACAACGATCTCTTCATCGCCTTTTAAGTCTACATTTGATGGTATTTCTACTGTATAGTTTCCTTGGTCATCAGCCGTGCCTGTTGCTGTTGTTCCGTCTGGGAACGTTACTATTACCGTTGAACCTGGTTCTGCTGTTCCACTTATTGTTGTATCTTCACTTGTTACTTCATTCACCGTTGGTGCTTCTGGCGCTGTTGTATCTTTGACTGTTGTTGTTGCTTCCTCTGATGTATTGCCATCTTTATCTTCTGCTACAACTCTGATTGATTCTCCACCATCTAATTTTACGTTTGATGGTATTTCTACTGTATAGTTTCCTTGATCATCAGTCGTACCTGTTGCTGTTGTTCCGTCTGGGAACGTTACTATTACCGTTGAACCTGGTTCTGCTGTTCCACTTATTGTTGTATCTTCACTTGTTACTTCATTCACCGTTGGTGCTTCTGGCGCTGTTGTATCAGTTACTGTTGTTGTTGCTTCCTCTGATGTATTGCCATCTTTATCTTCTGCTACAACTCTGATTGATTCTCCACCATCTAATTTTACGTTTGATGGTATTTCTACTGTATAGTTTCCTTGATCATCAGTCGTACCTGTTGCTGTCGTACCGTCTGGGAACGTTACTGTTACCGTTGAACCTGGTTCTGCTGTTCCAGAAATTTGTGTATCTTCGCTTGTTACTTCATTCACCGTTGGTGCTTCTGGCGCTGTTGTATCTGTAACTGTTGTTGTTGCTTCCTCTGATACGTTACCTTCTTTATCTGTTGATGTGACAACGATCTCTTCATCGCCTTTTAAGTCTACGTTTGATGGTATTTCTACTGTATAGTTACCTTGGTCATCAGCCGTGCCTGTTGCTGTTGTTCCGTCTGGGAACGTTACTATTACCGTTGAACCTGGTTCTGCTGTTCCACTTATTGTTGTATCTTCACTTGTTACTTCATTCACCGTTGGTGCTTCTGGCGCTGTTGTATCTTTGACTGTTGTTGTTGCTTCCTCTGATGTATTGCCATCTTTATCTTCTGCTACAACTCTGATTGATTCTCCACCATCTAATTTTACGTTTGATGGTATTTCTACTGTATAGTTTCCTTGATCATCAGTCGTACCTGTTGCTGTCGTACCGTCTGGGAACGTTACTGTTACCGTTGAACCTGGTTCTGCTGTTCCAGAAATTTGTGTATCTTCGCTTGTTACTTCATTCACCGTTGGTGCTTCTGGGGCTGTTGTATCTGTAACTGTTGTTGTTGCTTCCTCTGATACGTTACCTTCTTTATCTGTTGATGTGACAACGATCTCTTCATCGCCTTTTAAGTCTACGTTTGATGGTATTTCTACTGTATAGTTACCTTCGTCATCAGCCGTACCTGTTGCCGTTGTTCCATCTGGGAACGTCACTGTTACTGTTGAGCCTGGTTCTGCCGTTCCACTTATTGTTGTATCTTCACTTGTTACGTCATTCACCGTTGGTGCTTCTGGCGCTGTTGTATCAGTTACTGTTGTTGTTGCTTCCTCTGATGTATTGCCATCTTTATCTTCTGCTACAACTCTGATTGATTCTCCACCATCTAATTTTACATTTGATGGTATTTCTACTGTATAGTTTCCTTCGTCATCGGCCGTACCTGTCGCTGTTGTTCCGTCTGGGAACGTCACTGTTACCGTTGAACCTGGTTCTGCTGTTCCAGAAATTTGTGTATCTTCGCTTGTTACTTCATTCACCGTTGGTGCTTCTGGGGCTGTTGTGTCTGTAACTGTTGTTGTTGCTTCCTCTGATGTATTGCCATCTTTATCTTCTGCTACAACTCTGATTGATTCTCCACCATCTAATTTTACATTTGATGGTATTTCTACTGTATAGTTTCCTTGATCATCAGCCGTACCTGTTGTCGTTGTTCCATCTGGGAACGTCACTGTTACTGTTGAGCCTGGTTCTGCCGTTCCACTTATTGTTGTATCTTCACTTGTTACGTCATTCACCGTTGGTGCTTCTGGCGCTGTTGTGTCTATAACTGTTGTTGTTACAGAATCAGAAATATTACCGTTATTATCTATAGAAGCTATTAATAATTCTTCTCCACCTACTAAATCAATAGCGGTTGGCACATCTATTGTATAATTTCCTTGTTCATCGGCTGTACCTGTTGCTGTTGTTCCATCTGGGAACGTTACTGTTACCGTTGAACCTGGTTCTGCTGTTCCAGAAATTTGTGTATCTTCACTTGTTACGTCATTCACCGTTGGTGCTTCTGGCGCTGTTGTGTCTGTAACTGTTGTCGTTGCTTCCTCTGACGCATTACCTTCTTTATCTGTTGATGTGACAACGATCTCTTCATCGCCTTTTAAGTCTACATTTGATGGTATTTCTACTGTATAGTTACCTTGGTCATCAGCCGTGCCTGTTGCTGTTGTTCCATCTGGGAACGTCACTGTTACTGTTGAGCCTGGTTCTGCCGTTCCACTTATTGTTGTATCTTCACTTGTTACGTCATTCACCGTTGGTGCTTCTGGCGCTGTTGTGTCTATAACTGTTGTTGTTACAGAATCAGAAATATTACCGTTATTATCTATAGAAGCTATTAATAATTCTTCTCCACCTACTAAATCAATAGCGGTTGGCACATCTATTGTATAATTTCCTTGTTCATCGGCTGTACCTGTTGCTGTTGTTCCATCTGGGAACGTTACTGTTACCGTTGAACCTGGTTCTGCTGTTCCAGAAATTTGTGTATCTTCACTTGTTACGTCATTCACCGTTGGTGCTTCTGGCGCTGTTGTGTCTGTAACTGTTGTCGTTGCTTCCTCTGACGCATTACCTTCTTTATCTGTTGATGTGACAACGATCTCTTCATCGCCTTTTAAGTCTACATTTGATGGTATTTCTACTGTATAGTTTCCTTGGTCATCAGCCGTGCCTGTTGCTGTTGTTCCATCTGGGAACGTTACTGTTACCGTTGAACCTGGTTCTGCTGTTCCAGAAATTTGTGTATCTTCACTTGTTACTTCATTCACCGTTGGTGCTTCTGGCGCTGTTGTGTCTGTAACTGTTGTCGTTGCTTCCTCTGACGCATTACCTTCTTTATCTGTTGATGTGACAACGATCTCTTCATCGCCTTTTAAGTCTACATTTGATGGTATTTCTACTGTATAGTTTCCTTGGTCATCAGCCGTGCCTGTTGCTGTTGTTCCATCTGGGAACGTTACTGTTACCGTTGAACCTGGTTCTGCTGTTCCAGAAATTTGTGTATCTTCACTTGTTACGTCATTCACCGTTGGTGCTTCTGGCGCTGTTGTGTCTGTAACTGTTGTCGTTGCTTCCTCTGACGCATTACCTTCTTTATCTGTTGATGTGACAACGATCTCTTCATCGCCTTTTAAGTCTACATTTGATGGTATTTCTACTGTATAGTTACCTTGGTCATCAGCCGTGCCTGTTGCTGTTGTTCCGTCTGGGAACGTTACTATTACCGTTGAACCTGGTTCTGCTGTTCCACTTATTGTTGTATCTTCACTTGTTACTTCATTCACCGTTGGTGCTTCTGGGGCTGTTGTATCTGTAACTGTTGTTGTTGCTTCCTCTGATACGTTACCTTCTTTATCTGTTGATGTGACAACGATCTCTTCATCGCCTTTTAAGTCTACGTTTGATGGTATTTCTACTGTATAGTTACCTTGGTCATCAGCCGTGCCTGTTGCTGTTGTTCCGTCTGGGAACGTTACTATTACCGTTGAACCTGGTTCTGCTGTTCCACTTATTGTTGTATCTTCACTTGTTACTTCATTCACCGTTGGTGCTTCTGGCGCTGTTGTATCAGTTACTGTTGTTGTTGCTTCCTCTGATGTATTGCCATCTTTATCTTCTGCTACAACTCTGATTGATTCTCCACCATCTAATTTTACGTTTGATGGTATTTCTACTGTATAGTTTCCTTGATCATCGGCCGTACCTGTTGCCGTTGTTCCATCTGGGAACGTCACTGTTACTGTTGAGCCTGGTTCTGCCGTTCCACTTATTGTTGTATCTTCGCTTGTTACTTCATTCACCGTTGGTTCTTCTGGTGCTGTTGTATCTGTAACTGTTGTTGTTGCTTCCTCTGATACGTTACCTTCTTTATCTGTTGATGTGACAACGATCTCTTCATCGCCTTTTAAGTCTACGTTTGATGGTATTTCTACTGTATAGTTACCTTGGTCATCAGCCGTGCCTGTTGCTGTTGTTCCGTCTGGGAACGTTACTATTACCGTTGAACCTGGTTCTGCTGTTCCACTTATTGTTGTATCTTCACTTGTTACTTCATTCACCGTTGGTGCTTCTGGCGCTGTTGTATCAGTTACTGTTGTTGTTGCTACTGGTGATTCATTTCCTGCTTCATCTGTTGAAATTGCTTTGAATACTTCTCCACCTTCAAGAGTTACACTATTTGGTATATCAACTGTAAAGTTTCCTTGATCGTCAGCAACTACTGAAACTTTCCCTCCACCTGGGAAACCTATTGTTACTGTTGAATTAGGCTCAGCTTTGCCTGTAACTTGTGTATCATTACTTGTTATTGTATTAATCACTGGTGGTTCAGGTGCTGTTTCATCTGTAACCGTAATTTGATCTGAAATTTCACTTGTTTTACCATCTTTACTAGCTGTCGCAGTTAAAACTGTTCCAGTTGGTAATGGTTTACTTAATACGATAGTGGCTGCTGAACCATCATTAGGAATTTTAACTGTTCCAATTTCAATATTATTATTATCTCGAACAGTTACAGTGGCACCAGCAGTACCATTAACATGTATTTCTGTATCGTTATCGTCCACTGGATTAATAGACGGTGCAGGAACTTTAGAAACATCAATAATATCAAAAGTATTAACTTCATCATTGTCATAATTAGGTGAATCAATTGCAATAGTATATGTGCCTTCAGGTGACTTAGAAATTGACACAGAAAATGTACCATCTGGATTAACTGTAGATGTGCCAATCACTTTACCATTTGCATCTATAACTTTAGCAGTTTGAGTTGCTGCACCCGTTTTTAATGGAACAGTTCCTGTTACAACAACATCATCAGTAGTTATATCAGCTACAATAGGCGTACCAACTAATGGTGAAGTTTTGTATTTTACAACTTCATCTCCATCATTTTTACCATCACCGTCTGTATCGTTATTTTCAGGATTAGATAGCGAGACTTGGCGTTCGTATCTATCTAAAAGACCATCTCTATCGTAATCTTGTAAAGCTAATGTTGCGGTACCCATAGTATTATTGATAAGTTTACCTGTACTATCTGTTAAGTATCCAGCAAAAGTGAAATCTTCCTTCTGCCTAACTGTTTCACCAATCAAATTTCCTTGTGCATCGTATTGTGCATCTTGCGTCAATATATTATTTGCACTTTGATTTAATTTAAGTACAATTCGTATACCAACCGTTTCTGGTGTTAAGTTATTAAACTCAATTAAATCATTTAGATTCGAACTTGTAATTGTTCCATTACCATTTGCATCAAGTGTCAAAGTCGCTGTTTTATTCCCCGCAATATAAGTTTTATCAAAACCACTTAAGCCCCTATAATCAAGTGAGTGTAATTCAGCAGTATCAATATATGGTAATAAATCTTTATCGATTTGGAAATTATAACTCCAACCTTTTCCTCTTGTATACGTGAAGATACCATCTTTCATTATTTGTTGATCGACAATAAATCCGCCATTTGTACCTATTGTCGGGTCAAATGTTGCAGAACCTGTACTCGCTTGAAATGACGTTTTACTATCACTTGAAACATTATTCAGTAACTGAGTTAAGTCTGCATCAGCTTTTGTTAAGAAGTAACCGCTACTTTCTGATGTTCTCACTATTTTGTTTCCTTCTGAGTCACGTACATACATTTGGTAGTTAAGTTTGTTATTACTTAAATCTCCAGCTGCTTCCAGAATATTTCCAACTGTGTCATCCAACTCTATTCTACCGTTAGTAGCTTTGTATTGAGATAGAATTTCAGCTCCACCAAAAAGACCACCGTTCGCTCTGATAAAATTAATTTCCCAAATATCAGTAAGGTTTCCATTCGTATCTCGTAATCTAGTAAATTCTACAGGTGTTGATCTACCTGATGGATTAGCTGTGATTTTTGTTACATGGTCTGCAATTAATGGATCTAATTTTAAATCAATTTTATATCTATCACCTGAGTTTGATCCTGACATATAGCTATTTATATCGAATGGAATATAATTCCCTTTTAAAATTGTGTCTGAATCTAATGGTTTAGGATTAAACATTAATGATGCAAAGGTATAGTTATCTAAATATCCTAACGATTTTTGGACCTCTTCATTTTGATCTGTTGCGGCAGCTAAGGCCATTGGTGTAGCCATTGATCTAAACATTGTACGCGTTGGTGTAGCGAGTGTTGTCGCGCTTTCTTGATCATTTACAAGTTCAATAAGTGAAGCTTTCAAAATTTCAGTATTGATTTCTTCAGCTGTGGCAGTCTCATAATTAATATCTGCATTATCCATAATTGCATCTGCTTCAGTTGATGATAATTGACTACTTAAAAAAGATTTAACGGTGTCTTTTTTGTCTTTAGAAGTTGCTAACTCTGTTTCTAATTTTGATTTAACATTTTCATTATTTGCCTTGTCTTTTTCAGTTATTTCAAGTGATTCATCAACTTTAGACGAAGTCGTTGAATTTTCAGATGTTGCAACTTCCTCTGTTTTCACATTTGATTCTTGTTGTTTTGTATCTTCTTGATTGCTATCTGTTTGTGATTGTTCTATTTTTTTATCTTTTTCACTATCAGTTTGATTATTAACTGTTTCCTCTGTTTTTACTGAGTTTGTTTCTTTATCATTTTCTGTAGTTGGTGTTTCATCCTTGGTTGATACATTACTTTTATTTTCTTCTGTTTTGAGTTCTTCTGTATCTGCTTCTTCATATTTTGCAAGTTCTTCTGCACTATTAGAAGATGATGTTTGTTCTTCAACTTTATTTGTGTCTTCAAAATCATTTTGCTCTGCATTTGTTTCTTCTGTTTTAGGTTCTTCGTTGCTTAATTGTTCTTTGTTATGTTCATCCGCTGTCGATTGTTCTACGTTATTTTTAGGTGTTTGTTCTGAATTTTCTGTTTTTTTCTTGCGTTGTTGTATTAGTTTTTTCTACTTCTTCATTATTGTGTTCTACAGAATTAGTATCTTCTACGCCTTTAATATCGCTTATATCTAAAGCTTCACCTTTATCTTTAGTGTTTGCATTATCACTAGTTATTGAATCAAGTTCACCGGCTTGAGCTTCATTACCTATCCCCATAACTAAAGTAGCTCCGATTAATAATGACGCTGTCCCAACTGTAAATTTCCTAATAGAGTATTTGTTCAATCTATTAGATAAAAATCCTTGTTTATTTTTCATAATTTTTCCACCTCAAATTTACTTTTCACAATTCAATATTACTCAATTAAATAATAAATGCAAGAATTTTTTGTAAATATTTACATAATTTTTACATTCAAACGTGCGCATTTAATAAAAGCTACATTATTATTCCGCACAATTCAAAAATTTGGAATTCAACTAATTGCATTGGTATCACTTTTTAAATCTGGTTCTTTATCTTGAAGTTTTGAGCATAGTCTAAAATTATTGAAAGTTTTATTGAGGAAATGCGAAGTATTTTAAATAAATAAATATGTTTCATCAAAAAATATACTAATTACCTACGTATATGATCAAAACTATAATTTCTCCTACATCCTCAGTAGTATAAATTCCAATTATTGAAAATGATATTCCATGTAAAATTCCACATAAAAAATTGCATTTAAACAATTATTTTTTGAGTAACGCAATTCACTATTAATTATATTTTCGATAGCGCACAATGTAAAGTATCTATTCAATAATTTAAATACCAAAATAATTATAGTAATTAATATTTTTAGCTTTACCGATAAACTCCTAAATAACATTTATAGTGGTTAAAATAATTATATGATTATTTTGAAATATTATTTTCATTAGTTTTATTTATTCTTAAAATTTTAATAAGCTAATATATTTCTACAACAAAAAAACCTCGAAACATAGACATGTTTCGAGGTAAAAGTAACTTTATTATTTATTGTTTAATTGAAGCTCTGTGTCATTAGCTTGACGTATTTGTTTCAATAACGCATAGTCTTCAATCAATGATTTACCATAAGATGGAATCATTTCTTTCAATTTTGGCTCCCACTGTTTAAGTTCACCTGGGAAGTTTCTTTCAATAACTTCTAGAGCAACAGATACTGATGTTGAAGCACCTGGTGATTCACCTAATAATGCGATAACAGAATGATCTTTAGAATTAACAACCTCTGTACCAAATTGAATAAATCCTCTACCGTGTTCTTTAGTATCTTTAATAACTTGAACACGTTTACCAGCTTGTAAGATATCCCAATCTTCATCTTTAGCATCAGGCACAAATCGACGTAACTCTTTCATTCGATCATCTTTTTTCGCTAATACTTCTTGAATTGAATATTTAATTAATGGGAAATTCTTAGCAGCTGCTGATAACATCGTAATCACATTACTTGGATTAATTGATTTGAATAAATCTAAGTTAGAACCATTTTTCAAGAATTTTGGTCCGATTGCCGCAAATGGTCCGAATAATAATGAATTTTCATCTTGAATGTAACGTCTATCTAAATGAGGTACAGTCATTGGTGGCGTACCTTCTGGTTCTTTACCGTAAGCTTTCACTTCATGTTTAGCTACAACTTCAGGATTATTACATACTAAGAATTCGCCTGTAATTGGGAAACCACCTAAGTGTTTACTTTCTGGAATACCAGTTTTTTGTAATAATGGAATCGCTGCACCACCAGCACCGATAAATAGATAATCTGTAATATGATGTTCTACTTTTTTAGTTTTTAAGTCTTTAATTTTAACTTCCCATTTACCATCCTTACGACGGCTAAAGTCTTGGACTTCATGTTTATAGAAAAGCTGTGCATTTTCATGTTCGCCTAAATTTTTAGCCATCTTTCTAGTAAGTTCACCAAAGTTTACATCTGTACCTTCATCAATCTTACTAGCCGCAACTGTTTCATTGGGGTCACGACCTTCCATCATCAATGGCATCCACTCTCTTAATTTTTCGTGATCTTCAGTATATTCGATACCTTTAAACATTGATAATGGAGCTAATGCCTCATAACGTCTTTTCAAGAAGTTTACGTTTTTGTCCCCTTGTACAAAGCTAATGTGTGGTAAAGGGCGAATAAACTCTTGTGGATTTGCGATTTGTTTACTTTTTACTAAATGAGACCAAAATTGTTTTGAAATCTCAAATTGTTCATTTATTTCTTTAGCTTTTTCTACATCTATTGAGCCGTCTTTTTGTTCAACTGTATAATTTAATTCACATAATGCGGCATGTCCAGTACCAGCATTATGACGCTCATTTGAACTTTCTATAGCAGGTTTGTCGAGTCTTTCAAAAAGTTTAATATTCCAATCTGGTGCAAGTTCTTTTAACATTGTCCCGAATGTTGTGCTTAAAACACCCGCGCCAATTAAAATAACGTCTTTAGAGTTTGATTCACTCATTATGTTTCCACCTTTCAATCATCACTTTTTAATAGCAATTTATAATATGTTTTATTTTATAAGATACCAGTTATTCTTTTCCTAATGTATTTATACCCTATAATACTGTCTTACTATCATAAATTTACTTCTCGATATATATCTCTCATAGCATATGATAAAACAACACTGTCGAAATGTAAAATGTATATTACGATAAGATTAATTTCTGTTAAATTACATTAAGTGTATTATTTATATCATGCTAATTAGTCACCTATAATTATATTATCTATCAAGCGTGCTTTACTAAATTTAACTGCTAATGAGAGGAATATTTTCCCTTTTATTTGTTCTTGTTTAATGAGTTGCGGATAGCTATAAATAGCCACCGTTTCAATGTTACCAGTGGTATGATTTTCAATATATTCACGTGTTTTTTCAATTAACTTTTTACTTTCTCTCTCTCCTTGTTCATACATTGATTGTGCTAAACAAAGACTCTGATATAAATATGCCGCTTCTGAACGTTCATGTTCAGTTAAATATATATTACGTGAGCTTTTGGCTAATCCATCTTCTTCTCTTACAATATCTACACCAATAATTTTAATTGGATGATTGAAATCTTCTACCATTTTTTCAACGATAGCTAGTTGCTGTGCATCTTTCTTACCAAAATATGCTTTATTGGGACGCACAATATTAAATAATTTATTAACAACAGTAACTACGCCATCAAAATGTCCTGGTCTCTCAGCACCTTCTAACACCGTAGCAAGACGGCCTGCTTTCACTTCAATTGTTGGTTTTTGTGGATACATTTCCTTCTCACTTGGATGAAATATATAATCAACGTTTACTGTTTGTGCTTTAATTGCATCTCCATCAATGTCTCTTGGATATGATGCTAAATCTTCATTGGGTCCAAATTGTAAAGGATTAACAAAAATGCTAATTACAGTTACATCATTTTCTTCAACAGATTGAGCCATCATCTTTAAATGACCATCATGTAATGCCCCCATTGTCGGCACAAAACCAATAGCATTACCTTGACGTTGTAACTCCTTTGTAATCTGTCTCATTTCTTTAATACTCGTGATTATTTTAGTCATTTTGTATCCTCATCCATTACGCGTTTTTTATAAGTATGATTTTCGTCAGGAAACTGGCTAGATTTCACTTCGCTGTTGTATTCAATCAATGCATCAACACCCACTGAAAAATCTCCATATTGTTTTACAAATTTCGCTTTATGCTCAACACCATAATTTAATAAATCATGGTAAACCAATACTTGGCCATCTGTATCTTTACCTGCTCCTATTCCTATTACAGGGATATCTAATTGTTTTGAGATTTCTGATGCTAAATCTGCTGGTACCGCTTCTAACACTAACATGACTGCGCCAGCCTGTTGTACTGCATGGGCATCATTCAGAAGTTGTTGTGCCGCTTCTTTGTTACTTGCTTGCATTTTATATCCTGTAATACCTACACTTTGTGGCGTAAGTCCTAAATGTGAAACGACTGGAATTCCCATACGGCTACAATTATCAATATATTTTGTTAGATGCGCCCCCTCTGCTTTAATCGCATTGGCATTAGTCTGCTGGTACAATTTGACTGCTATTTCTAAGTCATATTGTTCAGTAATACCTACGCCACCAAATGGCACATCGACGACTACATAAGTATCAGGTGCGCCACGGCGCACTGCCTTTGCATGATGTATCATATCTTCGACAGTTACTTGTACTGTACTGTCGTAACCCAAAACTGTCATACCTAGTGAGTCTCCAACTAATATGATATCTATCTGTGCCGCTTCAGCTTGTTTAGCACTTGGGTAATCATAAGCTGTTACCATTGAAATTTTTTCTTTATACTCTTTATATGCTTGTAACTGACTCAATGTTTTCAATTAAAATCAACTCCACAATTTGATATATTTATATTGTCATACATATACTAACTAAACTTTCTAGAAAAGGAAATAAAATAACATGAGTAATTTTGCTATTATTGGTCCTGGCGCAGTAGGCAGTACAATTGCGTATGATCTTCAACATAATCAACCTAACTTAAAATTATTGGGTCGTCACAATAAAACAATTAATTTCTTTGTTAATGGAAACCCAAATGAAGCACATCAATTAACTGTAACTACTTTAAGTAACTGTGATAAAAAATTTGACGTTATATTTATTACTGTAAAGATACATCAACTGTCAAAAGTCTTAACTGAATTAGATCACTTGTTACATAAAGATACTACTATTATTTTAGCTCAAAATGGTCATGGCCAATTATCAAAGTTTAAACATCCATTCGTTTATCAAGCTGTTGTGTATATTAGTGGTCAAAAAGAGAATGATAAAGTAACTCACTTTCGTGATCATAAATTAATTTTAAAGAATACACCTCAAACAGAAGCACTACGCAAAGAACTAGATAATACACCACTAGATATTCACCTAACTGATGATATAGAAACAGCAATTTGGTATAAACTGCTTGTGAACTTAGCTATCAATAGTGTGACAGCTTTGAGCCGTTCTACCGCTTCTGTATTAACTGTCCCAGGTATTAAAAACCTATGTGAAAATTTATTACGCGAAGGTATAGAAATTGCCAAATATGAAAATGTACTATTTGAGGAAAAAATCGTAACTGAAATTATGACAATTTATGAAGGTTACCCTAATGAAATGGGGACGAGTATGTACTACGATATTGTAGAAAACAAGCCACTAGAGATTGAGGGAATTCAAGGGTTTTTATATAACAAAGCACGATTGCATGGTTTAAAGACCCCTACACTTGATACAATTTATCCACTTTTATTAGCTCAGCAAAAAAATTAAAATAAAACACTATTTACTTTTAAAATAAGGGAGTGGGACAGAAATCAAATTTTCTAACATAGATTTCGTAGTCCCACCCCGGCAATGGTGACTAGCATTGAAAAAAGCTTGATATAAGCGTATTTTCAATTCAGTCACCTACTGCCAAATTGAAAATGAGCCTGAGACATCTATTTATGTCCCAGGCTCTTCATCGTTATCTGATAAATGTAAGTAATGATGAATTGCACATTTCACTAATCACATTACCCCTCTTCATTTCAAAATTATAAGTAACGGCCTATACTTCTTAACCATCATTCGATACAAACTCCTATAGATTTTAAAGACTTTCTGAAAATAAACACTAATAATATAACAATTAAAACAATTGCTAATACTAAAAAATATAGCTGAGAAACAATACCCCCTTCTTTTTCTCCTATCTTTTAATAACTACATATACCAACTATATAAAATTAGCATTTTTTTATTTTTGTTCACATAGAGTTCATATAAGAAATTTATATTACAGTTATTAACAAATAGGAGGTCGAAAAAAATGAAAAAATTAATGTTTAGTTCAGCATTCTATACTTTACTAGGTATGTTAAGCGGTCTTTTTTACCGCGAAATGTCTAAAGGAGAAAATTTTAGTGGTTACTCTCAATTAAATGTTACACACACGCATTTACTCGTTTTAGGTACAATTATGTTCCTAATATTTATGATTATTGAATATCAATTGAAATTAACTAAAAATAGTAAATTATTTAACAGCTTTTTCTATATCTTCCATTTAGGTATTTTAGTAACAGTAGCCATGCAATATGTTAATGGTATTGCGACAATTAAAGGTTTTAGTGTTAGCCCAGCAATAGCGGGTATCGCAGGATTAGGGCACATAATGATTTCTATCGCCTTTATTTTATTCTTTGTACTTTTAAATAAAAGAATAAATGCGAACTCAAATAAAATTAAATAATACTTTATATTGTGATAATTAAATCGCTTTAAAGTGCTTATGATAAAGTAGTACTTTAAAGCGATTTTATTTATTATGATTCAGTAGCGAGGCAAATATCAATATAATGATAAGGAGCATCATACTTTATTATTTTTTAAGTTATTAATATTAACGCTCCTAATATGACAATAAATAGATACAGCCATTTCTCAAAATGATTATAAGACGTTAACTTAGATAAATACTTACCTATTATCACGGAAATAATTAAACAAGGTAATGACAATAAAAATAAAGGAATCGTTTGTTCTGTCCATATACTACCAAATCCTTGCCCCATAACCACAAATATTGCAGTTAAGAAAAAATGTGCTTGAATTGTGCTTCTAAAATCTTTGATATGCCAACGTGATAAAGTACCATAGATTACAACTGGAACACCATGAGAGTTATATAGACTACCTAAGATTCCAGAAACAATGCCTGTAATACCGGACCATATGTTAGATTTTAATACAACTCGTATGCGATTATTAAAAAATAAAAACTTACATAATGAATATGTACCGTACATGATTAAAAATCCACCTAACATCATTTGCACCATATTAGTATTAAAATATCTTAAAATCCAAATGCCTATAGGTATACCAACTAAACTACCTACTAACATCAGTAATAAAACATTATATTTTATATTTCTATAACCAGAAAATATATTTAAACTTGCTACAAATAAGCCAGCCAAACCAACGACAGATATCGCTGTATGTGTTTCTAATCCTATCAGTGCTAGTAACGGCATACTTATAAGTGCTTCTCCAAATCCAAAATATGTCCTTACTAGTCCCCCTAGAAATATCGCGAACAGACTAAGTATTATAATTACATCCATACATATACCCCTATATCCATTTAATTGAAAATATTTAAATACAAAACCCCACATAATTTTCAAATTTATCTACATCATATCACTATTATTTTCTTCTTTATAAACATTTGAAAATAATTTTAATAATTTAATGAATTAAACAATTAACAATTTAATATGTAGACTTGCTAAGATTTCTCAAAAGTGTAGAATCGGTGGAAACGCTTACAAAAATTAGTGTAAATTCATTATGTTAGGAGAATTATTTTGCTTTCAGATATCATTAGTTTTTTAGATAAAATCATTTGGAGTCCACCGCTCGTCTTTGGATTATTAATTACTGGATTACTATTTTCAATCATGTCTCGTTTTGCGCAAATCAGGCAATTTAAAGAAATGATTCGTTTATTATTTAAAGGTGAAAAATCCCCACAAGGTATTTCTAGCTTTCAAGCAATATCCCTATCACTGGCTGGCAGAGTTGGTACTGGGAATATAGTCGGTGTTTCTGCAGCAATTTTTATAGGTGGACCTGGTGCAGTATTTTGGATGTGGGTTACTGCATTAATTGGCGCTAGTACAGCGTTTGTAGAATCCACACTAGGTCAAATCTATAAGCAGAAAGAAAACGGAGAATACAGAGGTGGTCCTGCTTTCTATATAGAGAAAGGTATAGGGGGCAAATTTGGTAAAATATTTGCGCTAGTATTTGCTGGTATTACAGTAATATCTATAGGTTTTTTAATGCCAGGTGTTCAATCCAATGCAATTGCAACTTCTTTGCATAGTGCTTTTAATATTCCAAAATGGTTTGTTACAATTTTTCTAATCATACTTCTTGCGCTCATAATATTTGGTGGCATTAAACGTATTGCTAGTATGGCTACGGCAGTGGTTCCATTTATGGCTATTGCGTATATCTTGTTAGCTATTATAATTATTTGCCTGAATTTAGAAGAAGTACCAGCATTGTTTGCGCTTATATTTAAATCTGCACTTGGACTACAATCAACATTTGGTGGCATAGTCGGTGCAATGATTGAAATTGGTGTAAAAAGAGGGCTTTATTCTAATGAAGCTGGACAAGGCACAGGCCCTCATGCAGCTGCGGCAGCTGAAGTATCTCATCCAGCTAAACAAGGACTCGTCCAAGCATTCTCTGCCTACATAGATACATTATTTGTTTGTACAGCAACTGCATTAATTATTCTAATGTCAGGTACTTTTAACACAACAGATGGTACCAAAAATATACATGGCTCTCCGAATTTAATTGAAGATAACGGTATTTATGTACAGAATGCAGATGGCTCAAGAGATTATTCAGGCACAGCGATGTATGTTCAATCTGGTATTGATAAAGCGTTTCAAGGATCTGACTACCACTTTGATCCTAATTTTGCTGGTTTTGGCTCATACTTTATAGCTATTGCTTTATTTTTCTTTGCATTTACTACAATATTGGCATACTCATATATTTCTGAAACAAATATGGCATACCTAACTCGTAAAATGACACCTAAAAAATCAAATTTTTATATCACTTTGACGCGTTGTATGTTAATTATTGCAACTGCATTTGGAACTTTAAAAACAGCAGATGCCGCTTGGGATATGGGAGACTTAGGTGTTGGTTTGATGGCATGGTTAAATATCATAGCTATATGGATTCTATTCAAGCCCGCTTTTCACGCTCTAAAGGATTTTGAAAAGCAGAAAAAAGAAAAAGGTTCCGGTGGGTTAGCTGTATATCATCCTACAAATGAAGAAGTTCCCAATGCTGATTTTTGGATAAATAAAGCAAGAAATGAACAAAACTTTTAATAAAAATATGTAATATAAAATTCTGCAAGTTCACAAATAATTGATTACTAAAATAAATCCATTTAATTTAAGGTATTGCTTCAATGCATATCCAGTTACAAAAAATAACATGTCACAAATGGTCTCTGAATAAAAAATAACCGTCAATTTCTAATTATGAAAGAATATAGAAGTTGACGGCCATTTTATTTTTATGAAAGTTTGCACCTTGCTGATGTCCTGGGAAATAGTATAGGAGAAAGAATAAAAACTCGAATCATATTCTGTAAAAACATGTATATATACAAATGTATGATTTTATGAACACAACACTATACTGGTTAACTCTCATTTTTGATAATGTATATTCTCACTACAAATCTTAGCTTTTACTTTGTCATGTTAATCCATTTCATGTAAGTTGCTAATTTCCAAATATATTCTAATGGGCCCAATTTAAAATATTTAAGCCATACCAAACTTGAAATTATTTGAACTATATAAATCATCAAACATATCCACAATGTGTTAAGTAAACTCCACTGTTCTCCATCAAATATTAAAATTAACAAGCATATGATTAAAGTTTGACCTATATAATTTGTCAATGCCATTCTGCCATAATATTTAAGTGGTGTTAAAATAAAACGACCACAAGTCATATTCAGTAATAAAATGAGACAAGATATATAAAATAAACTCATGAAAGGTGAGAATATTGTAATAAGATGATGATATTGATCAACAGCTACTATATAATCTTCTGGATTTTTTTGAAGTTGCTGAGGTGACAAATCAATATGTGGCACAACGTAGAATTTATTAAGTACATACCATCCAAGTAGTGATACAATACCTGAAGCAATTGCTACTATGCTCCATATCTTTTTAGTAGTCTTAAATTTAAAAATAATTTCAAATTGTGCCGACGCTAATCCTAATATAAAATATGGAAATGGAATCAAGAATTTAGCATCTAACCAAATAACAAAAACTAATATAATTACACCGATTACTAAATTAATATACTTATTCACTTTAAAAAATGGGATAAGCAACAATCCAAATATAGCGTATATTAACAACGCTTCTCCTGATTGCAGTTGCATATGGAAGAAACCAAAAATACCAAGTACAATAATACGACGTAAAAAGATAACATATTTATTTTCTACTTTATGCTCCGCTCTTTGCATAAAAATATAAAAACCAATACCAAATAAATATGAAAAAATAGCAAAAAATTTGCTTTCAATAAAGAAATCTAGGAACTTTTTATATGTAATATCATTTGAAAGTTCCGGAGCCGGTAATTGTGCTATTGCAATAATATTTACAAGTATGATTCCCAATAACGCAAACCCACGAAGAAAATCCAATGTTTCTATTCTATTGTTAATTTTGTTCAAAATATTACTCCTCTTCACTCTATATTCGCTTTACAATACTGTATATCTCGTTATTAATCCAAAATACACCTATAAAACTTTTCTTTCGTATATTCTAGCATTGCAAATCATATGAGCTCCATATTATAAAGTGAAAGTGAAATGACGATTTTGTAATATAAAAATTATCTCACAACTATTTACCTTATGTTAAATACGACAATAAAATTACTTGTCACTACAATAATTACATTATGCCACTACTCATCTTATTTGTAATCTATAACCATAGAAATGAGTGTAATATCGTTCCCGTTATTAATATAACTATGGGCAATATCAGATTTAAATCTCAATGCATCTCTTTCTTTTAAGGTAAGCACTTCATTTTCTAAATGCATTTCTAATTGACCTTCAATAATGATAATTGATTCTTCGGAGCCAGCTAAATGTGGTTCGGAATTTAATATTGCACCGGGATCCAATTCAACATAGAAGAATTCAAATGACTTACTTTTTTCAAATGGAAAGTAAGGATAAACTCTATATTTCCCTTCATTTTCTGTTACTGGCACAATATCTTCCTTTTTCACTTGTATATAATCAGATTCTGCTTCACTCATGAGGCTACTAAATGATAATTTCAGTCCATTACTAATCTTCCAAACAGTATTAATAGATGGAATTGTATTTCCTTTTTCTATCTCATTTAGTGAAGATGTACTCACCCCAGTGAGTTTTGATAATTTTTCCAGGCTAATTTTATTTTTCTTTCTATATAAATAAATATTTTTTGCCACAATTTTATGGAATTCCATCGTAACTGCTCCTTTTTCTATTGACTTTCCTGTAAAACGGATATAAAATCCTTTTAAATGGATACATCCAGTAAATAGGAATTATTAGCGCTATATTTCCATGATAAAGGATGATGTGAGGAGAATGCAATTTGTTTCTATCTTTTATAATTTATACTTTTTTTATGAGCTATACACCTGGGCCAAATAATTTATTAGCTTTGGATGGCGCCTTACGATTAGGTATTAGAGGTACATTGAAATTTTTAATTGGAATTGGTTTGGGCTTCTTAACACTCTCATTACTATGTCTTATTTTTAGTGAGTTTATGACAATTTATTTCACAAGTTTCATTTTCATTGTAAAATTAATAGGATTTGTTTATTTACTATATCTAGCTTATACAGTTTTCAAACATAATCATAAAGATGCTAATTTAAGTCACACTTATCGCTTACGTGATGGATTATATCTTCAATACATGAACCCTAAGACTATCGTTTATGTACTAACCGCAATTGTCACTTACGTCACTACACAAGATATGACAACTTTCACTTCCATGAGCTATACAGTTACTATCGCTCTAATAGGTGTTTCTGGCGCTATTGCTTGGGCATTTTTAGGGATCTGTTTCAAAAAAATATTACTAAAATATAATACTGCCTATAAGATTTTCATGTCATTAAGTTTAGTTGTATTAGCCTTTATGATGTTGTTAGAATAACTATGTATACTAGAACTAAAAAACAGATTATCGTGCATTTTTATAATTGAAAATGAGATTTATGCTTTTAATTTAATAAAAATAGGGAATTAATCTAAATGAGGTGATATATTCAATGAGTAATTCTAAAGCATCAAATAAAATTAATGAAATTTTGAACACGTCAAGAATCGGCATATTATCTACAGCACATAATAATGTACCCAATAGTAGGTACATGGTGTTTTATAATGATGGTAACACCTTGTACACCAAAACAAATGTTAATTCTATTAAAATAGATGAAATCCAATCAAATCCTAAAGCACATATATTGTTAGGCTATGATGATACAAAGAACAGAAGCTATTTAGAAATTGAAGCAACATTATCTGTAGTACAAGATCAGGAAACAATTGATTGGCTATGGAAACGCCAAGACAAATCTTTCTTTGATAATAGTGAAGACCCGGAACTATGCGTATTAAAAATCTTACCTAATACTATAAAAATTATGAACGATGATGAGTTAGATCAACCTGAAATAGTACAATTTGATTAATTATTAAACTAGCACTTATTATGTGACGCTAAATATGCATATTAATAAGTGCTTTTTAATGGCTGATTATTTTAATTGAAAAGGCGGTTACATATGTTTTTAGCATGGAATGAAATAAAAAGGAATAAATTAAAATTCAGTCTAATCATAGGCGTTTTAATTATGATTAGTTATCTCCTTTTTCTATTATCAGGTTTAGCGAGTGGCTTGATGAATATGAATAGAGAAGGAATTGATAAATGGGAAGCCGATGCAATTATATTGAATAGCGATGCAAACCAGACTGTCGAACAATCTATCTTTAATAAAGATAAAGTAGCAAACACTTACAAACAACAAACGACTTTAAAACAAACTGGAGTTATTGTTTCAAATGGCAAACAAGAAGAAAATGCATTACTTTTCGGAGTTAAATCTAATACTTTCTTACTACCTAAAATCCTAGAAGGAGAAAAATTCAAAAATGAAAATGATGTCGTAGCGGATAAAACTTTGAAAGATAAAGGTTTCAAATTAGGTGACAAATTGTCATTATCACAATCAGACGAAAAATTAAAAATTGTAGGATTTAGTGAAAGTGCAAAATATAATGCTTCTCCAGTCCTGTTCTCAAGTAATAAAACTATTCAAAATATCAATCCATCATTAATAGAAGATAAAACAAATGCTGTAATCGTCAAAGATAAAAAGTGGAAGCAAAAGTCTTTAGATAACGACTTAGAAGCCATTGAAATTGAAAAATTTATTGAAAATTTACCTGGTTATCAAGCACAAAACCTGACATTAAACTTTATGATTACATTTTTATTCATAATTTCTGCAACAGTCATTGCTATTTTTTTATATGTCATTACATTACAAAAAACAAATCTCTTTGGTGTTTTAAAAGCACAAGGTTTTACAAATGCTTATCTTGCTAAAGTAGTGCTGTCACAAACTTTTATCATTGCAGTCATTGGTACAATTATAGGTCTTGTACTTACTATAATTACTGGTTTCTTTTTACCTGATGCTGTTCCAATTAAATTTAGTTTTGTCACACTAACAGTATATGGTATTGTACTTATCTTGGTTTCACTTATAGGAAGCCTCTTCTCTATTTTAACAATTAGAAAAGTTGATCCGCTCAAAGCGATTAGTTAATAAGGAGGTATTAAATGCTAGAATTTAAAGATGTAACCAAATACTTTAAGGATGGTAACCAAACCATTGAAGCTGTCAAACCTACGACAGTTAATTTTGATAAAAATGAACTTATCGCTATTATAGGACCTTCTGGGTCTGGAAAAAGTACATTCTTAACAATGGCAGGCGCATTGCAGACACCTACATCTGGAGAAATTATAATCAATAATAAAAACATTTCACAAATGAATCAAAAAGCATTATCGGATACACGTATGCAAGAAATAGGTTTCATTCTACAAGCAACGAATCTTGTTCCTTTTTTAACGGTAAAGCAACAATTTAAATTATTGCAAAAACAAAAAAAAGATGTTCTAACACTAAATGAATATACACAACTTATGGAACAACTTAATCTCAAAATGATAGAAAACAAATTACCAAGTGAGATATCTGGTGGACAAAAACAACGTGTCGCTATTGCTAAAGCATTATATACAAAACCTTCACTCATATTAGCAGATGAACCAACCGCTTCCTTGGATACAGATAACGCTATGGAAGTAATGCATATATTGAAAGAACAAACAGTACAACACAATAAAACTTGTATCGTTGTGACTCATGATGAGCGTTTAACATCATTTTGTGATCGTGTATATCATATGGAAGATGGTACTTTGCAACTGACTTAACCACTTTTTATAATAAAAAGGAGTGAGATTCCAACCAAAATTTGATTGAGAATACTCACTCCAATTCATTGTTATACGAGGAAATTCACAATTAAAATCAATCCTAAACCTACAATTGATAAGATGGATTCTAATAAGGTCCAAGTTAAAAATGTTTCCTTCATAGTTAAACCAAAATATTCTTTAAACATCCAAAATCCTGCATCATTCACATGTGAACAAAAAATACTCCCAGCTCCGATAGCTAATACAACTAATGAAATATTTACATCAGATGACTGTAATAATGGTAAAACAATACCTACCGACGAAATTGCTGCAACTGTTGTTGAACCTAATGCTGTACGTAATAGCGCCGCAGCTAGCCATGCAAGGATAAGCGGTGACATTTCAGTACCTTTAAATATCTCCGAAATGGTGTCACCTACACCACCATCAATTAGTATCTGTTTAAATGTTCCGCCACCACCTATGATAAGAATAAGCATTGCTATGGGTGTAATGGCATTCGAAACGGTATCCATAATCTGTTTCATACTCTGTTTTCTTCTAATCCCCATAGAATAAATTGCAAATAATACGGCAATTAACATCGCAGTTACAGAAGTTCCAATAAAGTAGATAAATCCTTCGAAACCACTTGCTTTTCCTTCTTCATTACCAGTGATTAACTGTACAATTGTAGCTAGTAGCATTAAGATAACTGGTGCAAGTGCCGTGAGCAAACTCATACCAAAACTTGGTAAATCCTTGTTTTCAAACACTTTAAACTCACCGACAGCTGCTTGATTTCCTTTTCTTTTAAAAGCTTCAGGCGTTAATTTACGTGCAATTTTTGGGAAAATACCTCCAACAATAATTGCTAAAGGTATACCGATAATAACGCCATACATTAATACATGACCAATATTGGCATTTACCGCTTCTGAAATTGCAACTGGTCCTGGATGTGGTGGTAAAAAACCATGTGTTACTGCTATAGAAGTTGCCATCGGAAGGCCAACTGTTAAATTTGAAATCTGCATCCTTTTAGCTAATGTAAATACTAAAGGAATCAATAACACAAATGCTACTTCCAAGAATAGTGATATCCCAATAATAAATGAAGCAATAATCATTGCCCACGTCACATATTTCTTACCAAACACATTGATTAATGTATCAGCAATGCGTGTAGCGCCACCGCCATCTGATAACAACTTACCTAATATGGAACCTAAACCAAAAATAATAGCAATATGTCCTAGTGTATCCCCCATACCTTTTTCAATAGTAGTTACAATTGTATCTAAAGGCATTCCCAGTAAAATACCGGTTACCATTGAAGTGATAATTAGCGCGATAAATGTATTAAGTTTAAACCACATAATTAACATTAATAATATAAGTACACCAATCACAACAGCAACTAATGGCCAAAATTCTCCCATCATGTTCTTCCCCTACTTTCTATATCTCTTTCGTATTCATTTTATATACAGTTGTTAACGTATCTTCATCTCCAATATTTCCCGGGAAAATAACATAAGGCATTTGACTATATTTTGCTTCCTCCCCTGTTAGCCAAACTGGTACACCTTGCGTTATTTGGCCAATAACAAGTGCCTTTTTAATATTTAGTCCTTTAGTGGCAACATCGCTAGAAGTAATACCACCTTTAGCAATAATGAATCTTGGTTTTACTTTCAAGCCTTGTACAATACCAACCAATGCATTGGAAATATTCGTAGAAATACTTAAATTATTCGTTAAATCTTCTGTTTTGATTACATCTCTTGAAGTATATACAACGACATCTCTTCCCGATTGAATATATGATGTCACCTTTTCTATCTGTTGATTTATGTACGTTTGTAAATCATTTGTAGTTACTGCTTTTACATCAAACTCAATGGATGCTATATCAGTATTTTTTAATAAATGTTGTAGTTGTAATGAAGTTTTTTTAACATGTGATCCTACAATCATAAGTCCACCATTCGTTTGATCACTATAATGATTTAAGTTAATGATCTCTCCTGGTGTTTCGCACATAGCCTTAACAAATGACGCGGCTGTTCTAAACATGAATTTTTTATCATTACTTTCTAAAAATCTAGTTAAACATGAAACAAAATAATCCATATCTTCATCATTTAATGCATCGACGATAACAGCATCAAAATTTGAGATACTGTTAAGTACTTCATTAATTGATTGGGCATCACGTTCTCGTATTTGTGACAAACGAATATGTTTTACGTCATCAGCATTAATTTCTCCGTTACTTTTCTCTTCTATAAAACTTGCCATCGTTCTACTACTGAATCCGAATGTAGTATCATTTGCAAATTCACTTTCAGACACAGGAATATATCCATTGCCTTCTTTTAAATAATGAATACCATCCAATGTGTAACGTTTTCCTTCAAAGAACGCTGGTATATAAAATACTCCATCAAATTGTTCATCTGAAGCTTCGCTCAAGACTTTCGGCTCTAAATAAAAATGCCCTCTTAATGTCGAATCTCCTCTACTTATTACAATGTATGGATAATCTAATCGTTGCGAAACACGTGCTATATTACGACTGATTTCTTGATGTAATTGTGTAGTTTCTTGTTCATTTAACGCTCTGGAATTCGTTAATATATAAAACATATGATTTTCTTGCTTAAAACCATCTTCAATTAATGATTCTGACCATTCTGTATATACCGGTAAGTCTTTTACTGTTTGAGTGCCAGTTGGGTCGTCATCTAGAACGATAATTTTATATTTAAAAGTACTAAGTTTTTTTGAAATAACATCTTGCTTCGTTACATTTATTAAACGCTCGTTTAACATCTTTTCACCTACATATTATTTATATTTTCAAAGTATTTTATAATGCCTGAATGGTCATTCATACCATTACCGTGTGCAACTTCTGATTTGTAAATTTCTTTCACTTGATTTGCTATAGGCAATGTAAGACCAACTGTATCTGCTGTTGAACTCACGTTTTTCATATCTTTTAAATTTATATTTAACGTTCCCCCTGGTTGATAGTCTTCCTCAATCATTTTTGGAAACTTCGCATCCATTACGCTAGAACCTGCTAGACCACCTTTAATTGCTTTATACATATTTGCTAAATCTATATCAAATTTTTTCGCTAATACTACCGCTTCAGAAAGCGCAGCAATGTTGGTGTTAACTATAATTTGATTTGCTAACTTTACTACGCTACCCGCGCCAACATCACCGACTCTTATAACTGATGCAGCAATAGGTTCTAAAACTTTTTGAACTTCTGGTAAATCCGTTTCTGTACAACCAACCATCACTGATAATTCACCAGTTATCGCTAAAGGCTCTCCCCCGCTTACGGGAGCATCCATATATTTAATTTGTTTTGTTTCTAGTACTTTACTTATTTCCAATGATTCATTTGGCGTTAGAGAGCTAGTATCAATAACAGCTTTTACATTAATATCAGTTTGCTTAACTATTGCATCTTCGCCACTATATAAAACAGCCTTTACTATCGCACCATTTGGTAACGATGTAATAACATAATCAGCTTGTTGGGCCATTTGTTTTACTGAAACAGCATTTGCCCCTTGCATCACTACTTCACTTTCTGCTTCTTTATTTAAATCATTAACAAGAACAGTTACGTTCGCTTTTAATAAATTTTCTACCATTGGTTTCCCCATAATACCTAAACCTATAAATCCTACTTTCATAAATCGACACCCTTCCTGAAAACGTTTGCAAAATAATTGTATACCAAATCAGATAAAATGTATACATTTTATTACTAATTTTTTTATAGTACACTTATTGTAATGAGGTGAGTTAATTGAATAATAATGAATTAACAATTTATCAAAGAATTAGAAATGACATCATTTCTGGAGCTTTTAAAAAAGATGAGAAAATTACCGAAGCTAAACTTGCAAAGAAATATGAGGTAAGTCGAACTCCAATTCGTGAAGCATTAAAGCAATTAGAGCTAGAATATTTTATTAAAAATGCTTATATTTTCATTCCAACTAGTGAAGAATATAGGCAAATATTTGAAATGCGTATTTTATTAGAAACACACGCGTTAAAAAAAGCTGCTATTGTTTATACAACATCAGATTTAGAAGAATTAAAAGGTTACACAGAGATAGATATCGAAGTGGAGGATGAAGCTACAATCATTGAAATCAATGACAAATTCCATCAAAAAATTATCGCCGCTACTAATAACCAATTTATCCTAGATACATACCAGAAATATAAGAGTTTCATTTATTTATTTAGCCAAACTGTAATTAACAAACGTCGGCCTGGTTTAATAGAAGAACATAAAGCCATTGTTTCAGCGCTTTATGACAGAGATATTAATTTAGCTGTCACGTTACTCGAAGACCATTTAAAAAACGACTTAGAATTCAGTCTTTATTATTTAGAATTTAAAAACAATGAATAATTTAAAAAGACACGAAATTTTAATAGTTTCGTGTCTTTTTATGAATTAAAATTAATTTATAATTAACGAATAGTAGTGTGCAAACCATAGGTGTTGATTTTCTGTTAAACAAGGTATATATTATTGCTAACAAGTATATTTTTTATACCTACAGTTTATATATACTGTAAACAGGTAATAATTAATACAATAGTAACTATCAAATCTATGGGGGGCGCTATATGAATATCATTGGCCATCATCACATTTCTATGTATACAAAAGATGCACAAATAAATAAAGGTTTTTATACTAAAATTTTAGGATTACGTTTAGTAGAAAAATCTGTAAATCAAGACAACCCTATGATGTACCATCTATTTTTCGGAGATGAAATCGGGTCTGCAGGAACTTTGCTGAGCTTTTTTGAGATACCTAATATAGGGAAAAATCGCCCCGGTACAAACTCCATTCATCGTATAGGTTTATTAGTCCCTGATAAAGCATCTTTAACTTATTTCCAATCTCGTTTAGAAGATAACAATATAGATACGATAAATATGACATATTTAAACCAACCAGCTTTGTTATTTAAAGATCCAGATGATTTAGAGATTATATTAATTGCTAACCAACAATATAACCTACCAAAGTCATGGCGCAAAAATCCATACTCAGATATCCCTACAGAGCATCAAATTTTAGGTATGGGACCTGTCGAATTACGATTACGTGATACGCAAAAAACTGTCGATTTTTTACAAAATGAACTTCGTTATACTCCAAGGCAGGATACAGAGGAAATAGTTATGACCTTGGATGAAACTGGCTTATACTCAGATTTTGTGATTGTCGAACAACAAGGGCAACGCGCTAGGCCTGGTCAAGGTTATGTGCACCACATAGCTGTAAACACACCCAAAGATTCAAATTTAGAAGCTATTTTAGCAACAGTTAATAAAAATTCTGGAAATAATAGCGGTATTATTGATCGTTACTTTTTCAAATCATTATACTATCGACACAATAGCATTATGTATGAATTTGCAACAGAATCTCCTGGTTTCACGGTAGACACAGCTATTGAAAATTTGGGTAAACAGCTCAATTTACCAGATTTTATGGAAGATCAACGTACTCAAATCGAATCACAATTACACGATTTATAAAGGATGATGATATATGGCTATTTTAAAAATGAACGAAAATACTCCATTAGAATTTGGACTTTATTCACTTGGAGATCACTTACTCAACCCTCACAACGGTGAAAAAGTAAGTTATGAACAACGCATTCAAGAATTAATCGAGGCAAGTCAATTAGCAGAACAAGCAGGTATAGATGTATTCGGTGTAGGCGAAAGTCACCAAGAGCACTTTACTACACAAGCACATACAGTTGTGTTAGGTGCTATTGCACAAGCGACTAATAAAATTAAAATATCTAGTTCTTCTTCAATTATAAGCGCAGCGGACCCAGTTAGAATATTTGAAGATTTTGCAACTTTAGACCTAATATCACATGGACGAGCAGAAATAGTAGCAGGTAGAGCTTCTCGTACAGGTATCTTTGATTTATTTGGTTTAGATTTAAATAATTATGATGAGCTTTACGAAGAAAAATTAAATTTACTGTTAGAGTTGAATAAGACTGATAAAATCACTTGGTCTGGTAAATTTAGACCAGATTTAAATAATATGAAAATATTCCCAAGACCAATAGACGATGAACTACCAATTTGGCGTGCTGTTGGTGGGCCAGCAGCAAGTGCGATTAAAGCAGGACGTCAAGGTATTCCAATGATGATTACAACATTAGGTGGGCCAGCAATGACATTTAAAGATTCAATAGATGAATATCGACTCACTGCAAAAGAACATGGTTTCGATACTTCAGCCGAATCGTTACCAGTTTCTACTGCTAGTTTATTCTACACTGCTGAAACTACACAATCAGCATTAAAAGAATATTATCCTCACCTTAATGTTGGTATGTCTTTTATAAGAGGTACTGGATATCCAAAACAACAATTTGCTAATGCACCAGATTATAGAGATGCCTTAATGGTTGGAAGCCCACAACAAATCATTGAAAAAATACTTTACCAACATGAACTTTATAATCATCAGAGATTTATGGCTCAAATTGATTTCGGTGGCGTACCTTTCGATAAAATAATGAAAAATATAGAACTCATTGGTAATGAAATCATTCCAGGTGTTAAAAAGCATTTGAACAAATAGGAGGTATAAAAATGAAAAACGTCGTGCTACTATCTGGTTCTACAGTTGGCTCTAAAACAAGTACTGCTATAAAATATCTAAACGAAGCCATAACAAATCAAGATGATACACTTAATATCCAATTATTCGATTTAAAGAATTTAGATTTAGCTTTTAGCGATGGACGAAATTACTTGGATTATTCTGGAGACACATTAGAATTAACTACTGCTTTAATGCAAGCTGATATTATTTTTATAGGTTTTCCAATCTTTCAAGCATCTATACCAGGAACACTTAAAAACGTATTTGATTTACTTCCTGTTAATGCATTTAGAGATAAAGTTGTAGGTATTATAGCAACTGCGGGTTCTCCTAAGCATTACTTAATTGCTGAAACACAATTAAAACCAATATTAAGCTATATGAAAGCCCATGTTATGCAAACTTATGTATTTATTGAAGAACGTGATTTTTCTAATGGCACTATCGTTAATGATGACATTATATTTAGAATTAATGACTTGGCAACATCAACCTTGCGTGTTTCTAAATTATATAATCAGCTTTTAGAAGAAGAAAATAATCAATACGATTTTTAAATCACTATTGCATTAATATTTTAGCTACCTATAAATTTAAAGAGCCGAGGCATAAAAGTATGCCTCGGCTCTTTTTTGTACTGTCCCTATAGTCGTTATTAAATTTTAGTTATTTTTTTCTATCTTTTTTTCTTGTTTCCTTCTTAAGAGCATCATTGAACCTATAGCTCCTAGTAAAGTTCCAAAAATCCAACTATCTTTATTTTTTCCACCTGTATTAGGTAAATGAGTTAGTGACTTCATACTCTGTTTTGAATTTTCATTTGTTTCATTTTTCATTATTTGCAAATGGTTCGAAACTCCATTTAATTGTTGCTGATTTTGAGGAGGTCTTTCTTCTAATAACTTACTATCTCTATCATTTAAATATTGTTCTTTCACATTTTTATGCATAGGATTATTTGTTTTTGAATTTTTGATAGCATTATCCAAATGTTTATTTACTTTAGCATGATTTTGACCTTTTATATTTGGTGATTCTACATCTAATGTTCCATTACTATCTTGGTCATTTACTTCTGGTGACATTACTGAACCGATTTGATCTAAACGACTTTGGAGAGCCTCTTTACCTTCAGTACCATTCGGTACGTTATTTAGTTTTTCAGTTGCGTTTGTCTTAGCCGTTTCTAGCGCCTCAACTAATTTATCTAGCTCTGCTTTTTCTTTCGGATTGATTAATCCATCTGCTGTTATTTCAGACAACTTGTTATCTACGGCTTGTTTAGCTTGTTCGGCTGCTTCGATCGCTTGTTTTACTTCATTTAATTGTTCCGTATCTAAGACGCCGTTGCTATCTTGGTCGTTCACTTCTGGTGACGTTACTGAACCTATTTGATCTAAACGACTTTGTAACGCGTCCTTGCCTGCTGTACCATTCGGTACGTTATTTAGTTTTTCAGCCGCTGTTACTTTGGCTGCCTCGAGTCCTTCAACTAACTTATCTAACTCTGCTTTTTCTGTTGGAGTGATTAAGCCATCTGATGTAACTTCAGATAACTTGTTATCTACGGCTTGTTTAGCTTGTTCGGCTGCTTCAATCGCCTGTTGCGCTTCATTTAATTGTTCCGTATCTAACTCGCCATTACTATCTTGGTCGTTCACTTCTGGTGATGTCACTGAGCCGATTTGATCTAAACGACTTTGGAGAGCGTCTTTGCCTGCTGTACCATTCGGTACGTTATTCAGTTTTTCCGTTGCGTTTGTCTTAGCTGTTTCTAGCACCTCAATTAATTTATCTACTTCTGCTTTTTCTTTCGGATTGACTAAGCCATCTGATGTGACTTCAGATAACTTGTTATCTGCGGCTTGCTTCGCTTGTTCTAACGCCTCGATTGCTTGTTGCGCTTCAGTTAATTGCTCTGTATCTAACACACCGTTGCTATCTTGGTCGTTCACTTCTGGTGACGTTACTGAACCTATTTGATCTAAACGACTTTGTAACGCGTCCTTGCCTGCTGTACCATTCGGTACGCTATTTAGTTTTTCAGTTGCATTTGTCTTAGCCGTTTCTAGCGCTTCAATTAATTTATCTAGCTCTGCTTTTTCTGTTGGGTTGATTAAGCCATCTGATGTGACTTCAGATAACTTGTTATCTGCGGCTTGCTTCGCTTGTTCTAACGCCTCGATTGCTTGTTGCGCTTCAGTTAATTGCTCTGTATCTAAGACACCATTACTATCTTGGTCGTTCACTTCTGGTGATGTCACTGACCCGATTTGTTCTAATCGACTTTGTAACGCGTCTTTTCCTTCTGTACCATTCGGTACATTATTTAGTTTTTCTGTTGCGTTTGTTTTAGCCGTTTCTAGCGCCTCAACTAATTTATCTAGCTCTGCTTTTTCTTTCGGATTGATTAATCCATCTGCTGTTATTTCAGACAACTTGTTATCTCCAGCGACTTTGGCTTGTTCGGCTGCTTCGATCGCTTGTTTTGCTTCATTTAATTGTTCCGTATCTAAGACGCTGTTGCTATCTTGGTCGTTCACTTCTGGTGACGTTACTGAACCTATTTGATCTAAACGACTTTGTAACGCATCCTTACCTGCTGTACCATTCGGTACGTTATTCAATTTCTCTGTTGCGTTTATCTTAGCCGTTTCTAGCGCCTCAACTAATTTATCTAGCTCTGCTTTTTCTGTTGGATTGACTAAACCATCCGATGTAATTTCAGATAACTTGTTATTCACAGCTACTTTGGCTTGTTCGGCTGCCTCAATCGCTTGTTGTGCTTCAGTTAATTGTTCCGTATCTAACACACCATTACTATCTTGGTCATTTACTTCTGGTGACGTTACTGAACCAATTTGGTCTAAACGACTTTGTAACTCATCCTTACCTGCTGTACCATTCGGTACGTTATTCAATTTCTCTGTTGCGTTTGTCTTAGCCGTTTCTAGCGCCTCAACTAATTTATCTAATCCTTCTTTTTCAGTTGGGTTGATTAAGCCATCTGATGTGATTTCAGATAACTTGTTATTCGCAGCTACTTTGGCTTGTTCGGCTGCTTCAATCGCTTGTTGCGCTTCAGTTAATTGTTCCGTATCTAACACACCATTACTATCTTGGTCGTTCACTTCTGGTGACGTTACTGAACCAATTTGATCTAAGCGACTTTGTAACTCATCCTTACCTGCTGTACCATTCGGTACGTTATTCAATTTCTCTGTTGCGTTTGTCTTAGCTGTTTCTAACGCTTCAATTAATTTATCTAGCTCTGCTTTTTCTTTCGGATTGACTAATCCATCCGATGTAATTTCAGATAACTTGTTATCCGCAGCTACTTTAGCTTGTTGGGCTGCTTCAACGGCTTGTTGGGCATCAGTTAATTGCTCTGTATCTAACACACCATTACTATCTTGGTCGTTCACTTCTGGTAACGTTACTGAACCAATTTGATCTAAACGACTTTGGAGCGCATCTTTTCCTTCAGTACCATTCGGTACGTTATTTATTTTTTCAGTTGCGTTTGTCTTAGCTGTTTCTAGCGCCTCAACTAATTTATCTAGCTCTGCTTTTTCTGTTGGGTTGATTAAGCCATCCGATGTGATTTCAGACAACTTGTTATCCGCAGCTACTTTGGCTTGTTCTACTGCTTCGATCGCTTGTTGTGCTTCAGTTAACTGCTCTGTATCTAAGACACCATTACTATCTTGGTCGTTCACTTCTGGTGATGTCACTGAACCGATTTGTTCTAATCGACTTTGTAACGCGTCCTTGCCTGCTGTACCATTCGGTACGTTATTTAGTTTTTCAGCCGCTGTTACTTTGGCTGCCTCGAGTCCTTCAACTAACTTATCTAACTCTGCTTTTTCTGTTGGAGTGATTAAGCCATCTGATGTTATTTCAGACAACTTGTTATCTACAGCTTGTTTAGCTTGTTCTGCTGCTTCAATCGCTTGTTGCGCTTCAGTTAATTGTTCCGTATCTAACTCGCCATTGCTATCTTGGTCATTTACTTCTGGTGATGTCACTGATCCGATTTGTTCTAATCGACTTTGTAACGCGTCTTTGCCTACAGTACCATTCGGTACATTATTCAATTTCTCCGTTGCGTTTGTCTTAGCCGTTTCTAGCGCCTCAACTAATTTATCTAGTTCTGCTTTTTCTGTTGGGTTGACTAATCCATCTGCTGTAATTTCAGATAACTTGTTATCTCCAGCGACTTTGGCTTGTTCTGCTGCTTCGATCGCTTGTTTTGCTTCATTTAATTGTTCCGTATCTAAGACGCCGTTGCTATCTTGGTCGTTCACTTCTGGTGACGTTACTGAACCTATTTGATCTAAACGACTTTGTAACGCGTCCTTGCCTGCTGTACCATTCGGTACGTTATTTAGTTTTTCAGCCGCTGTTACTTTGGCTACCTCGAGTCCTTCAACTAACTTATCTAACTCTGCTTTTTCTGTTGGAGTGATTAAGCCATCTGATGTGACTTCAGATAACTTGTTATCTGCGGCTTGCTTAGCTTGTTCTGCTGCTTCAATCGCTTGTTGTGCTTCAGTTAATTGTTCCGTATCTAAGACTCCGTTGCTATCTTGGTCGTTCACTTCTGGTGACGTTACTGAACCGATTTGATCTAAACGATTTTGTAGAGCGTCTTTGCCTGTTGTACCATTCGGTACATTATTCAATTTCTCTGTTGCGTTTGTCTTAGCCGTTTCTAGCGTCTCAACTAATTTATCTAGCTCTGCTTTTTCTGTTGGGTTGATTAATCCATCTGATGTGACTTCAGATAACTTGTTATCTGCGGCTTGCTTAGCTTGTTCTGCTGCTTCAATCGCTTGTTGCGCTTCAGTTAATTGTTCCGTATCTATGACTCCGTTGCTATCTTGGTCATTCACTTCTGGTGACGTTACTGAACCTATTTGATCTAAACGACTTTGTAACGCATCTTTTCCTGCTGTACCATTCGGTACGCTATTCAATTTCTCCGTTGCGTTTGTCTTAGCTGTTTCTAGCGCCTCAATTATTTTATCTAGCTCTGCTTTTTCTGTTGGAGTGATTAAGCCATCCGATGTAATTTCAGATAACTTGTTATTCGCAGACACTTTGGCTTGTTCGGCTGCTTCGATCGCTTGTTGTGCTTCATTTAATTGTTCTGTATCTAAGACACCATTACTATCTTGATCATTCACTTCTGGTGATGTTACTGAACCGATTTGATCTAAACGACTTTGTAACGCGTCCTTGCCTGCTGTACCATTCGGTACGTTATTTAGTTTTTCAGCCGCTGTTACTTTGGCTGCCTCGAGTCCTTCAACTAACTTATCTAACTCTGCTTTTTCTTTCGGATTGATTAAGCCATCCGATGTAATTTCAAACAACTTGTTATCTGCGACTTGCTTAGCTTGTTCGGCTGCTTCAATCGCTTGTTGCGCTTCAGTTAATTGTTCCGTATCTAAAACACCATTACCATCTTGATCATTTACTTCTGGTGACGTTACTGAACCTATTTGATCTAAGCGACTTTGTAACGCATCCTTACCTGCTGTACCATTCGGTACGTTATTCAATTTCTCTGTTGCGTTTGTTTTAGCCGTTTCTAACGCTTCAACTAATTTATCTAGTTCTGCTTTTTCTTTCGGATTGACTAAACCATCTGCTGTAATCTCAGACAGCTTGTTATCTGCGGATTGCTTTGCTTGTTCTAACGCCTCGATTGCTTGTTGCGATTCAGTTAATTGCTCTGTATCTAAAACACCGTTACCATCTTGATCATTTACTTCTGGTGATGTTACTGAACCTATTTGATCTAAACGACTTTGTAACGCATCCTTACCTGCTGTACCATTCGGTACATTATTTAGTTTTTCAGCCGCTGTTACTTTGGCTACCTCGAGTCCTTCAACTAACTTATCTAATTCTTCTTTTTCTTTCGGATTGATTAAGCCATCTGATGTTATTTCAGACAACTTGTTATCTATGGCTTGCTTAGCTTGTTCTACTGCTTCGATTGCTTGTTGCGCTTCAGTTAATTGCTCTGTATCTAAGACTCCGTTACCATCTTGATCATTTACTTCTGGGGATGTCACTGCACCGATTTGATCTAAACGACTTTGTAACGCATCTTTTCCTGCTGTACCATTCGGTACGTTATTCAATTTCTCTGTTGCGTTTGTCTTAGCTGTTTCTAGCGCTTCAATTAATTTATCTAGCTCTGCTTTTTCTGTTGGGTTGACTAATCCATCCGATGTAATTTCAAACAACTTGTTATCTGCGACTTGCTTCGCTTGTTCGGCTGCTTCAATCGCTTGTTGCGCTTCAGTTAATTGTTCCGTATCTAAAACACCATTACCATCTTGGTCATTTACTTCTGGTGACGTTACTGAACCTATTTGATCTAAACGACTTTGTAACGCATCCTTACCTGTTGTACTATTCGGTACATTATTCAATTTCTCCGTTGCATTTGTCTTAGCCGTTTCTAGCGCCTCAACTAATTTATCTAGCTCTGCTTTTTCTTTCGGATTGACTAATCCATCCGATGTAATTTCAGACAACTTGTTATCTACGGCTTGCTTCGCTTGTTCGGCTGCTTCAATCGCTTGTTGCGCTTCAGTTAATTGTTCCGTATCTATGACTCCGTTGCTATCTTGGTCGTTCACTTCTGGTGACGTTACTGAACCTATTTGATCTAAACGACTTTGGAGTTCATCCTTGCCTGCTGTACCATTCGGTACGCTATTCAATTTCTCCGTTGCGTTTGTCTTAGCTGTTTCTAGCGCCTCAATTATTTTATCTAGCTCTGCTTTTTCTGTTGGAGTGATTAAGCCATCCGATGTAATTTCAGATAACTTGTTATTCGCAGACACTTTGGCTTGTTCGGCTGCTTCGATCGCTTGTTGTGCTTCATTTAATTGTTCTGTATCTAAGACACCATTACTATCTTGATCATTCACTTCTGGTGATGTTACTGAACCGATTTGATCTAAACGACTTTGTAACGCG
The DNA here is from genome assembly GCF_054031535.1 of Staphylococcus sp. mip270_02. Taxonomy (NCBI): domain Bacteria; kingdom Bacillati; phylum Bacillota; class Bacilli; order Caryophanales; family Staphylococcaceae; genus Staphylococcus; species Staphylococcus sp. mip270_02. The sequence continues at coordinate 576,492 of NZ_CM132934.1, read as the reverse complement.
TCCTTGCCTGCTGTACCATTCGGTACGTTATTTAGTTTTTCAGCCGCTGTTACTTTGGCTGCCTCGAGTCCTTCAACTAACTTATCTAACTCTGCTTTTTCTTTCGGATTGATTAAGCCATCCGATGTAATTTCAGATAACTTGTTATTCGCAGCTACTTTGGCTTGTTCGGCTGCTTCAATCGCTTGTTGCGCTTCAGTTAATTGTTCCGTATCTAAAACACCATTACCATCTTGATCATTTACTTCTGGTGACGTTACTGAACCTATTTGATCTAAGCGACTTTGTAACGCATCCTTACCTGCTGTACCATTCGGTACGTTATTCAATTTCTCTGTTGCGTTTGTCTTAGCTGTTTCTAGCGCCTCAATTAATTTATCTAATTCTGCTTTTTCTTTCGGATTAACTAAGCCATCTGATGTGATTTCAGATAACTTGTTATTCGCAGCTACTTTAGCTTGTTCTACTGCTTCGATCGCTTGTTGTGCTTCAGTTAATTGCTCTGTATCTAAGACTCCGTTACTATCTTGATCATTTACTTCTGGTGACGTTACTGTACCAATTTGATCTAAACGATTTTGTAACGCATCTTTGCCTGCTGTACCATTCGGTACATTATTCAATTTCTCTGTTGCGTTTGTTTTAGCCGTTTCTAGCGCCTCAACTAATTTATCTAATTCTGCTTTTTCAGTTGGGTTGACTAATCCATCTGCTGTAATTTCAGACATCTTGTTATTCGCAGCTACTTTGGCTTGTTCTACTGCTTCAATCGCTTGTTGTGCTTCATTTAATTGCTCTGTATCTAAGACTCCGTTACCATCTTGATCATTTACTTCTGGGGATGTCACTGCACCGATTTGATCTAAACGACTTTGTAACGCATCTTTTCCTGCTGTACCATTCGGTACGTTATTCAATTTCTCTGTTGCGTTTGTCTTAGCTGTTTCTAGCGCTTCAATTAATTTATCTAGCTCTGCTTTTTCTGTTGGGTTGACTAATCCATCCGATGTAATTTCAAACAACTTGTTATCTGCGACTTGCTTCGCTTGTTCGGCTGCTTCAATCGCTTGTTGCGCTTCAGTTAATTGTTCCGTATCTAAAACACCATTACCATCTTGGTCATTTACTTCTGGTGACGTTACTGAACCTATTTGATCTAAACGACTTTGTAACGCATCCTTACCTGTTGTACTATTCGGTACATTATTCAATTTCTCCGTTGCATTTGTCTTAGCCGTTTCTAGCGCCTCAACTAATTTATCTAGCTCTGCTTTTTCTTTCGGATTGACTAATCCATCCGATGTAATTTCAGACAACTTGTTATCTACGGCTTGCTTCGCTTGTTCGGCTGCTTCAATCGCTTGTTGCGCTTCAGTTAATTGTTCCGTATCTATGACTCCGTTGCTATCTTGGTCGTTCACTTCTGGTGACGTTACTGAACCTATTTGATCTAAACGACTTTGTAACGCATCTTTTCCTGCTGTACCATTCGGTACGTTATTCAATTTCTCTGTTGCGTTTGTCTTAGCTGTTTCTAGCGCTTCAATTAATTTATCTAGCTCTGCTTTTTCTGTTGGGTTGACTAATCCATCCGATGTAATTTCAAACAACTTGTTATCTGCGACTTGCTTCGCTTGTTCGGCTGCTTCAATCGCTTGTTGCGCTTCAGTTAATTGTTCCGTATCTAAAACACCATTACCATCTTGGTCATTTACTTCTGGTGACGTTACTGAACCTATTTGATCTAAACGACTTTGTAACGCATCCTTACCTGTTGTACTATTCGGTACATTATTCAATTTCTCCGTTGCATTTGTCTTAGCCGTTTCTAGCGCCTCAACTAATTTATCTAGCTCTGCTTTTTCTTTCGGATTGACTAATCCATCCGATGTAATTTCAGACAACTTGTTATCTACGGCTTGCTTCGCTTGTTCGGCTGCTTCAATCGCTTGTTGCGCTTCAGTTAATTGTTCCGTATCTATGACTCCGTTGCTATCTTGGTCGTTCACTTCTGGTGACGTTACTGAACCTATTTGATCTAAACGACTTTGGAGTTCATCCTTGCCTGCTGTACCATTCGGTACGCTATTCAATTTCTCCGTTGCGTTTGTCTTAGCTGTTTCTAGCGCCTCAATTATTTTATCTAGCTCTGCTTTTTCTGTTGGAGTGATTAAGCCATCCGATGTAATTTCAGATAACTTGTTATTCGCAGACACTTTGGCTTGTTCGGCTGCTTCGATCGCTTGTTGTGCTTCATTTAATTGTTCTGTATCTAAGACACCATTACTATCTTGATCATTCACTTCTGGTGATGTTACTGAACCGATTTGATCTAAACGACTTTGTAACGCGTCCTTGCCTGCTGTACCATTCGGTACATTATTCAATTTCTCTGTTGCGTTTGTTTTAGCCGTTTCTAGCGCCTCAACTAATTTATCTAATTCTGCTTTTTCAGTTGGGTTGACTAATCCATCTGCTGTAATTTCAGACATCTTGTTATTCGCAGCTACTTTGGCTTGTTCTACTGCTTCAATCGCTTGTTGTGCTTCATTTAATTGCTCTGTATCTAACACACCATTACTATCTTGGTCGTTCACTTCTGGTGACGTCACTGAACCTATTTGATTAAATCTTCTTTGAAGTTCATCTTTACCGTCCGTTCCATCTAATATGCTATTTAATTTATTAAGAGCACTTTGTTTTGCTTGTTCTAAATCATTACTCGCTTCATCAACCTTTTTCTTCTCAGAAGGATTTACTACTCCATCTTGTAATATTTTTGATAATTGTTGCTCAGCAAAATGTTTTGCTTGTTCAGCAATCTGAATAGCTTCCATAGCTTTTTGTTTTTTAGCTTTATTTAAAGCATTATTAATACTTGTTGCTACTTCATCAATATCAACTGCTTGGTTTGTTATATTTACACCTCTAAGTACAAAAGGGTCTAAAGTGTCACTTAATATATATCCAAAAAGTTTATCTTTCTTAACATCTATATAATAATTTGCATCAAATGATATTATAAACTCAACTCTTCCTCCAGAGCCTCCACCTGTATTTGGGTTTCCATTACTACCACTATTAGGCCTTGTGTATGAATAATATCCAAGTTTATCTTTTTTTAATATCATTCTTTGTCTGCCATTATAAACAGCTACAACTTTTTTTATTTTTTTACTGAGTGATTCATTAGGTCTTATGGCATAATTCTCAAATCTATATGTACCTCTACCTTTTTCTTTCTCTAACACCATGGTTGCTATTAAAATTTCACCATCATCATAAAAAACGTCATCTTTAACTATACCAAACTTATTTTTAGTTACATCACTCTGCCCACCGAATGTATAGACTGCACCATAATCATTATTATCCCTATTAAGCGTTAAATCTTTCATTTTATATAGCAATTCATTCATTAAACTTGCCTGGTGTGCTGTCACTCTTATATTTCTTGCTAATGAATAATCACCATCAAAAACTCTATCATAAGCACTACGATTGTTTTTAAGTGCACTTTGTCTAATGATATTTCTTAAAAATAATTTTCGCTCCTCTTCTGTAAGTTCACTTCTATTTCTTTCTACTTCTCTAAATGCTTTTGTTAGGTTATCACCTTGTACTATAAGGTCATACATTATTCTATTACCAAAAAATCTGCTTAATATACTACTTGTATAACCAAACCTATTCAACGACCTTCTCATTCGAACTTTAGGTTTGCTTGATTCATCTTCTTTTATTTCATTAATAATATCAATTAAATCCGTACTTTCATTATCACTCTCTTTTTTAGAACTAATTGTATTATCTTTTAATGCATCTCCTTTTATTTTTTCCTTATCATTATTACTTTCTGGTTCAGTATATTTTTGTTCACTTTCATTAATTGTTTCATTTTTAATAGTAGGATGTATCTTACTTTTCAAGGAGGAGTTACTAGCATTATTTTGTGTAGGAGAATCTTTCTTACTATCATCATAAATAGTAATTTCTTTTTCCTGTATGGTTGTTTGATCATTGTGAGGAATATTTTCATTTATTTCCTCTTTAGATGTATTATCTTTGGACAGTGTATCTGTTGCTTCTCTTTTATTACCATCGTTATTATAACTTCTATTATTTTTCGATTCCGATACATCATTCGTTAACTCTTCACTTTTTGGTTTAACTAATTTTTTATTCTCCTCTTCGTCCTTTGACAATAATTCTTCTTTATTTACGTTATCTACTTTATTATTAAAATTTGAAGGTTTTTCTACACTAGTCTGATTTAATTCTAAATTGTGTTTATTTGTTACCTCACCTTCATGAGTTGTCGAATTCATTTCCTTTTCTATCACATCTGCTTTGGCATCACTGGTTTGGTTCATAAATAATATGGATCCTACTAAAACCGACGCAGTTCCCACAGTGAATTTTCGAATAGAATACTTATTATTTCTTTTAGCAATATATTCTTTGAGTAATCTCATAGATGTCTTATTCTCCTTTGTTGATAATATCCACGCTATTAACAATAATATTTATTTTTAAAAAGGAGCACTATACTTGTTAAGAATTCAGTAAAAATTTGAAACTTTAAAGTAAAAATATGGAATTAAACAAAAAAACACACCCCAATTAAATTGGAATGTGCTTTCCATGCGAATATATCAGCTTTATTCTAAATTATATTAGTCGATTAATTTATTTGTTACTAAACCCGAAACTGGTTCGAATATCGTTAATTCTTCTTTATTTAATAACTTTTCTGTGAGTTGTAATTCTGTAATCTGATTTGACTCGTACCATTTAATGTACATTGTGCGTGTAGTTAAATTTAGGACTGTTTGATACAAAGTATAATGTAGCGCCGCTTCTTCGTCTCTAACTGCACCTTTGGGTATACTAACAATTTCTAAAAGTTTAAATGCATTGAGTACATCTTCTTCTGCATTACTCGTTTCTTCTAAATTATTTTTTAAGTAAGCCATTCGAACAAAACGTTCCGCCGAAGTGTACCCACCAGGTAATCCGTACGTTCCACCTTCATTTCCTAGCGTTGGGAAAATAGTATTCATTAGTTGGCTTGCTTGAGGGCGTTGTGGCGTAATATTTATATAATTCCTCAAATTTTCATAGTGCCAATTCAAATCTGGATTGTTAGTTAAGACTCCTACTGGATTTTCATTTACGATCATAGTGCCATCTTTAAAAGTTAGCTCAATCGTTCTACCTGAATCATCAGTAATATGATAATGTAATGGAGGCACTTCAGCTATATCATTGAGTGTGTGTGCGACAACATTTACGGATTTAGCATTTTCTATTAAATCTTCAATATTTCGATTGTAACCCAACACCCACGTGATCACTTCACTTTGAGCAATATTCATATACCCCTCTCGTACATCTGTGGCATATGTTGCATATCCTCTAAAATACTGTATTGAAGCACCGAGACCATGTTCATTGACGCCGTCTGCAAATAAGAATCCTTCCATATCACTACCCGATCCAACAAAACCATACTTTGTTTTACCTTTATATGCTACGCGTGATTCCCAATAAAAATGACGTGGTTGTACTGCAGGGTTTCCTTTTAATTGATAAACAAAATCCATAGTGCGTCCTAATATCACCTGGTTACTTTTCGATAAATATGAAAAACCAGTGCACATGATTAATCCGCTCCTTTCAACCTTCTCTATGTCAGAAATTAATTACTTTGTATCTTTCATCAATATTCATTTTAGTTAATTATGCTTTATATTAATAGTAATTCGCTTGTGATATGCATGCACTTATGAAAAGCTAATACTTAAAACAAACTTTCACTGTGTAACGACTTTCACTAACAATGACAATAATAGGGACGGGAAAGAAATCACCTTTTTTCAAAAATGATTGTGTTGTCCCATCCCTATAAGTCTGAATATAAGTGAAAAGTCCGGTATATTTTCGCTCTAAATATACTTTAATGAACTAATAGACACGCTTTGATAATAATGAACCGCTTTGTTAAGTTGGTAGTCTTGGTTATGAGATTATTTATCTCAACCTTCTTTCTACTTTAAATTACGTTAATTGTATTTCTCGTACTCGTGTTTGGGATAAAGATGCTTTTACGTCAATTACTCGTTGATTCAAAGAACCTTTATATGGTAGGTTAGGTTGATATAAATGGTTAATAAAAGGACCATCTACGAGCACATCTATATGATTAAGTAACTCATTTCTTTCACCTTTATCTTCCATTAAATATTCAAATAAAAAGCCTGTCCAAACCCATAATGTTTTTGAATACCCAAATTTTTCCCTAAATGCTTGGGCGCACTTTAATGTAATGTCTAAATTACAAAATGGTTCTCCACCTAAGATACTTAACCCAGAAATATAATCAGGTTCACAGTTTTCTAATATTTCTTCCAAAATTAAATCGTTAAATCTTTCACCATATCTAAAGTTTTGCGCCACTTTGTTATAGCAATTTTCACAGGCAAATGGACATCCTGAGACATATAAACTACATCTGACACCTTCTCCATCAACAAAACTTTGTGACTCAATTTTGGCAATGTAACCTTGTCCCCTTTTAATGTCTAATATTGTCATAGTGTTTGGTCTTTCAGATGTTTCACTCGAGCACACATTTCTTTATGCCTTCCTTCAATCGTAGGACGTTGGACTGGATTACCAAGATACCCACATGTACGTTTTACTACATCAACTGTAGTAGGATCATCATTACCACACTCAGGACATTGATAGCCTGTTGTTGTAGTTTTAAAATCACCTTTAAAGTCACATTCCCTACAATGATCAATCGGAATGTTCGTGCCTAAATAACTTACCTTATCATATGAATAATCCCATACCGCTTCTAAGGCTTTTAAATTATGATTTAATTTCGGATATTCACAGTAATGGATGTAACCACCACTTGCATAAAAAGGATAATCCTTTTCAAAATCAATTTTCTCAAATGGTGTAATATCTTTTCTCACATCATAGTGGAATGAATTTTGATAATATCCTTTGTCAGTGACGTTCGGTATTTCACCACATTTTTCCATATCAAGTCTACAAAAACGATCGGTTAGAGATTCACTTGGTGTGCTATAAACGCTGAACCAAACATCATATTGTTCAGTCCATTTCAGTTGGTAAACTTTCATTGCTTTTAATATATCTAATGTAAATTTTTTAGCTATAGACTGTGTTTCCCAATTAGGACCATAAAACACTGTAGCCGCTTCATACAAACCAATATATCCCATAGATAAAGTAGCTCGTTTTCCTTTTAACAATGTCATAATATCTTCTTTATCTGTTAAACGATGTTTAAATGCACCATTTTTATATAAAATAGGCGCATTATCAGGTGTTACTTCGGAAATGCGTTGAATTCGATAGACGAGAGCATCATGCATTAGTGCCATTCGTTCATGGAATATCTTCCAAAACATTTCAATGTCACCATTAGATTCAATTGCTATTCTAGGCACATTTAATGTCACAACACCTAAATTACATCTTCCATTATTCTCAAATTCTCCAATTTCGTTCTTCCAAGCTGGCAAAAACGAACGACAACCCATCGGAGCTTTAAAATCACCTAATATTTCTACCGTTTTATCATAATTCAAAATATCAGGATACATTCTTTTAGTAGAGCACTCTAATGCTAATTGTTTTATATCATAATTCGGATCTTTCGAACTAAAATTCACGCCTTTTTTAATTGAAAACACAAGTTTTGGGAAGATGGCAGTAATACGATCTTTACCCAAACCTTTGATTCTAGTGTTAAGAATTGCTTGTTGGATTTTACGGCTATATGTATCTGTTCCTAATCCAAATCCTAATGTTACAAAAGGTGTTTGACCATTTGATGTATACAATGTGTTAATTTCATATTCTAAACTTTCTATAGCATCTTCGATATCTTGTGAAACTCGATAATCAACATAAGTTTCTATGTCTTGTGGTGTCACAAATTTTTCAGCCAATTCTCGATGCTTAGCTTCATTATATTGAACGTAATGGCTCAGTAATTCATCAACTCGGTCAATTGTACACCCTCCATATTGGCTACTAGAAACATTGGCAATGATTTGTACAAGTTGGGCAGAAGCTGTTTGAATTGATTTAGGTGAAGTCACAGTTGCGTTACCAATTTGAAAACCATTCTTGAGCATACTTTCTGCATCTATTAAGCAACAATTCGTAAGCGGTTGAAATGGATGATAATCTAAATCATGAAAATGTATCTCCCCTTCTTTATGAGCTGTTGCGATATGTTCTGGTAATAAATGATTTAACGCATATGATTTAGATACTACACCGGCTGTTAAATCTCTCATCGTCGAAAATGTAGCGCTATCCTTATTGGCATTTTCATTTATCACTGTAGGATCTTTAGTTATTAAATTCTTTAAATCTTGTTCAAGTTTATTCATTTTACCCCTCTTTTCTATATGTTGTGTTTTGTTTAAATTTATAACACAATATATAGTGTTTCAATGGGTGTATAAGCAGTTCACAAATTTGTAAAATCTTTTCAAAGTATTTGTGAACTTTAATTGCGTTTTCAAAACATCTATATTAATAATCTAAAAATATAAAAACACTGACTACACAATAGTTAATCATCCTATTATCTAATCAGTGTTTAAATTATTTTATATTCAACTCAAACTCTTTACAATTTCTCTATAAATTTTCTTAGCTTCCTCCTCATTTTCAGTACCATAGACATGCATTCTTCCATCTTTGAACAGTGTGATTTCATGAGTCTCATATGCCAATAGTTTCACAAAGTCATTAGTTTTTTTCACAGTAACTGGTAAATAATCAATATGGTTAAAAATGTCGGCGTTAAAGCGTAACAAGAACATATCTCCGCATTGCTTCTCTATCTTGGTGTCGTATTTATCATTTAATAATTCATACTCGTGCTTCACACAAACATTACAATCACTTTGTGTTAAAGCACTAATATCCATTGACTTATATTGCATATTAAAACAATCTATAGTTATAAGTTTTTTTGAAAATGCTTCTCCAGAGACCCATCTCATTAGCTCGGAAATTTGCATACTAGCTACTTGATAAATCACTGGTGGCAACACACCATTTATTGCACAACTTTCACCAGTACTTGGCATTGTTTCAAGTAGACATTTCAAACATGGTCCTTGATTATCGATACCATAAACAGTACCTTTACTTCCAACTGCAGCACCATAAATCCAAGGTATACTTTGCTTATTACAAGATTCATTGATTAAATACCTTATTTTAAAATGGTCCATACCATCTATAACAATATCCGGATGATATGTCGTTAATAGATTTTCTATATTTAAATTTGTTATTTCACTATCTATTGTTGTTACTTGTACATTGCTATTGATTTGATTCAACTTATGCTTTAATGCTTCAACTTTAGGTAACATTTGTTCCGCATCCAACTCATCATATAACGCCTGTCTATGTAAATTGGATAATTCAACAATATCCATATCGATTACAGTAAGTGATCCTACCCCCATCCTTACTAACATTTCTGCACTGTGACTACCAAGTGCACCTGCGCCCATAATCATGACATGAGTTTTTTGAAGTTGGCTTTGGCCTTGCTCACCAAACTGATGATATCTTACCTGTCGATTGTACCGTTCTATCATAAGAATCCAATACCTTTAGTTGGACTCGATGCTTGTGCCGTATACTTCACAGGTATTCTTCCTGCTTCATAACTCAATCTTCCCGCAGTAATTCCTTTATTCATTGCTTCTGCCATTTTCACAGGATCCGTTGCACTTGATATTGCCGTATTAAGTAAAATACCATCAGCACCTAATTCCATCGCATGACAAGCATCCTTAGGTGAACCAATACCTGCGTCTACGATTACGGGCACATTGGCGCGTTCAATAATATAGCGTAGATTTAATGGGTTATTGATTCCTCTCCCCGTACCAATAGGAGAGGCAAGTGGCATAATTGCATGAACACCTAACTCTTCTAAGCGTTTCGCTAGCACAACATCGTTAGATATATATGGACAGACCGTATAACCTTTTTCCAATAACACTTTACATGCTTTATATGTTTCTAATGGGTCTGGCAATAATGTTTCGTCATCACCAATGACCTCTACCTTAATCATGTCACAAACACCTGCGTGATTAGCAATTTCTGCTATACGGACTGCTTCTTTAGCTGTTTTAGCCCCTGCAGTATTTGGAAATGTGATGAAATTCGATAAATCAACTTTTGCTAATGGATTTGGTAAATCTTTGTCATATAAATTCATACGTCTCACTGCAAAAGTTAATACTTCTGTTTCTGCTGCTTCAATAGCCTGAGTTTGTATCTCTTCATTAGCAAATTTTCCTGTACCTAATAATAATCTTGAATTTAATGTAAAGTTGCCTATTTTAAACATATTAACCGCCTCCTACAAATTCTAATAATTCTAAGTTATCTTCATCATTGACTATTCGAGATGTAAATTGTTCTCGCTTAATTAGTGTCTCATTATGCTCTACAATAATACGTGTTTCATCCAGCCCTAATGATTGAATTATTTCTTGTATATTAATTGGTTGTTCAAAGTTAAATACGTCGCCATTAATCTTACATTTCATTTCTTTCACCTCTCCTAATATGAAAATCATATAATTGTTTTGGCCTATGGCCATTAATAACCCATTGACTCATCAACTCGCCTATTAAAGGTGATAGTAGAATTCCATTGCGATAATGGCCAGTAATGACAAATAAGTCTTTATCCACTTCATCCATAATAGGCTGTTCATTTTGACAATAAGGTCGTATACCTGACCACTGGTTTATAATTTTTCCATTTTTCAAATCAGGTATATAGTGCAAAGCTTGTGACTTAAGCCATGATTTCCCTGCATTAGACACCCCAACTGAGTAATCATCAAAGTAACTTGTTGCACCGACTAAATATCTATTCTTTAATTTAGGGACGACATAGCAACCATTTGTCAGGAACATGGTAACGCCCAAATTCAAATCAGGTTGTTCTACCAATAATACTTCTCCCTTTACACCACTAACCGCTTCACAGGGTAAATATTGCTGTAAAAGTTTGCTTGTCCAAGCGCCACCCGTGACAATTAATTTTTCAGTATAATAAGTTCCACTTTGTGTATCCACACGGTATCCGCCTTTTCCGGCTTCAATATGGGTCACAGTTGTTTGATATATCCTATCTATATGTCGATGTGATAGTGACTTCAGCAACGCTTTGGTATATCGGTTTGCATTGATTTGATTATCTTCAGGCATATAAATACCATTTGCATGTTTTGAAGTAATGACCCCGTTGGACATGTGCTGAACATCAGTCGGGCTAAGATGTTCTACAGATGTAAAATGTTGTCTCAAGAATTGATATTGTTGTTCGATTTTTTTATTATCATAATGATTCGTAGCCAATTTTATTAATCCGCTATTTAAATACTCAATATCCACGCCAACCTCTTCAAACAAACTATCTCTTAGAGGTTTGAACATCTTTTGAGAAGTTGTTGCTAAACTAAACAAAGCACGGTTTTCGGTAAATTCATTTTGCGCACCTAACATCCCACCCGCTTTATAAGATGCATGCTTACCTGCTTCGTCTCTATCTATCACAGCTATATTCGCAAAGGACTGGCTTAACCCACGTGCGATTGACATGCCCATGACTCCAGATCCAATAATAATGACATCATACATGTCCATCCCACACTTCCTTCATATTCATGAGTTTATGTTTAGAGTATTGATTAAAAATAGAAATACCGGCTATGCCTGAAAATCCATTAGGTAAGGAAGGCAAAGTATGTTGATTAATACCTCCAATTGCAATAATCGGAATATCAATTTGTAGCGCTTCTTCAACTTCCGTCTTTGCTCTAGGCTTTTGTTTAGATTTAGAAGGTGTTTCAAATACGTGTCCGAACAACACAAAATCTATCCCTAAATATTTAGCGTTAGCAATAGCATCTTTACGATGCGTAGACATACTCACTTGTAAATTAGGATAACGAGTTTGTATTTCCCTAATAGAACGGTCATTTTCTCTAAAATGAATTGCAGACAAGTCACATCGTATGATTACCTTGATATCGCTATGAATAATAATCTTATCCTTAGGGAACTCATTTTTTAGTAATTCATGAACCCACTGAATTAGTTCTTCAGTATTCATTGGCACTCTTATTAATAAGTAATCAATAACACCTTCGATTTCACAGTAATGCTTAATATGTGATTTAGACAAATCTTGATATGGTGTAATAGCAATAAACAATATATTCACCCCAAAATAAAAAAAACGTTATTTTTCCTGGTGGAAAAATAACGTTATATGATTACTTCTATCATAGAAAACGCCACTTTCCTACGCCAGTGCGAACTGGATCAGGTTCTAGGAATCCCTCAGTTATTACTTCGGTCTCAGCCTTTATCAAAGGCACTTCCAGTGGTTTCTATCTATTAAATTTTCAAATTAAATGTTCATTTCACATGTTTTAGCGATTACTTACAATCTAACTTATAATGATTTACTTTTCAAGTATCACTTTGACATTTGTAACACATGTTTCTAATATTAGCTGATATTATTATGCAATTTCACACCTATAAAGACAACTCTAACAAACGTGCTGTTATAGACCTGGTCTGACGATAGACTTCTTGGTATATTTCAAAATATTCAACATAGCGTTTGTGATGAGCTTTATTTGGAAGAAAAGTTCTATCATAGACAATAAATTGATTAACTACATCTTCTATATTTTCATACCAACCCAAACCGACAATAGCTAGCATTGCAGCCCCCATGCAAGGCCCTTCCTCATATTTCAATTTACTGACTTTCGCATTAAATATATCAGCTTGTAATTGTAACCAAAAATCATTTTTCGCACCTCCGCCAATCGAGGTAATATGCGTTATGTCCTTCCCTTTTTCACGTAAATATACCAATGTTTCATACAATGAATAAGTAATACCTTCAATTACTGATCTAGCTATATCTGCATTTGTATGTAAAGTACTTAACCCGATAAAGCTACCTCTAATTTGGGAATCGCCATGTGGTGTACGCTCACCTGAAAGATAAGGTGCAAATAACAACCCTTCACTGCCAATTGTAGATTCACTTGCTAAACTTAAAATTTGATTGAAAGTTAAGTCAGGAAATACATGCTTTTTTAACCAATTCAAACTATCTCCAGCAGCAAGTGTCACACCCATTACATATGATTTATCTTCGACAACATGATTGAAATAGTGCAAATTATGGCGATACGTCTTTCCTTCACCTTCTTCACAAGTTAATAACGTACCAGAAGTCCCAATACTGCATAATGTATCGTTGGATTTGATAACGCCAGCACCAAGTGCACCACATGCATTATCACCACCACCAGCAAAAACAGCTACCTCATCTTTTAATCCTAATGATTTAGCTAGGCCACTTTCTACATATCCCACAAAATCTCCGGATGATACGAGTGAAGGATAAATATCGTGAATACCAAATTGTGAGCCAATTGCCTTCGACCAATTTTTTTGTTTTGGATCCATTAATAGCGTGCTTGAAGCATCTGAATATTCCATATTTATTTTACCGGTAAGCTTAAACCGCACATAATCTTTAGGTAATAAGAATGTCGCTATCCTGTTCCAATTATTAGGCTCATTATCTTTTATCCATAGCAATTTCGTTAGTGTAAAGCCTTCTAATACCGGATTTGATAACACATAATTACCAAATTGTTGTTCAATTGTTGCGCACTGATGTGTTGATCGAGTATCATTCCACAATATTGCATTTCGAATCGGTTTATTATTGCTATCTAATGCCACTAAACTATGCATTTGACCAGATAACGATAAGGCACGAATATAGATATCATTTAACGTGTTGTTATTTAATATTTGTCTAATACATGATTTTGTTGCCTCAAACCATTCATCTGGTTGTTGTTCATTGTATCCAGATTGAAGTTGTATAATATCAAGCTCTTCGCTAACCTTAGCTAGAACTTCTCCTTCTTTACTCACGGCTATAACTTTAACTGAACTTGTTCCTACATCTATACCTAACACTGCTTCATTCAATATCATCGATTCCTTTTGTTAGATTTTAAATATTCAACAACTGTATCATATTGAAATAACTTTCAAATTTCCAATAATATGACATTATAATGAAACTGAAGTTAAAATAATATTTTCGACATATAAATGACGATGACTACGGTTATCGCACTCAGTAATGTTGATAAAAAGACTAATTCGGCCGCAAGTTCTGGATGATTATCATATTCTTGGGCAATAACAGAACTATTAACGGATGTAGGCATAGCTGAAGTAATAAATAACGCTTGTGCTATGATACCTTCAAGCCCCATCAGTTTGATAATACCAAATGCTATTACCGGGCCGACAATCAGCCTTACAAATATAAACACATATGAACTTGACCATTTAAAGCTAAATTTAATATTAGCAATTTGGGCACCTAATAATAATAAGGCAATTGCTATCATTGCATCTGCAATATAGTTTGCCGGTGTCCATATAAACTTAGGTATAGCGACATTACCATAATTCAAAACAATCGCGAATATTAAAGCGTATAAAACAGGCATCTTAAAGTAACCTAATATCGCTTTAAGTTTCCCAATATGCACCGCTTGTATTGAAAATATACCATATGAAAAAGTGAAAATATTTTGTAAGGAAAGCACAATGACTTGAACAGACATCGCCAAAGGATCTCCTTTAAATACTAAATCATTTACCGGGACGCCGTAATTACCAGAATTAAAAAATAATACGCTATTCGTTAATGTTGTTGCTTCCCCTTTATCCTTTGTACCAAAATATGCCAATAACTTACCAATACCATAAAGGATAATTATGTATATGATAAAGAATAATACGATATACAATAATAGCTTGATTTCAAAATTCGTCTTATAAAATTTTACAAATATGAATCCAGGTACAAATATGTATATGTTTAACTTTGCCAATGTTTTTAAATCTAATGTAAATTTTTTCTGCAGTACATATCCTATTACAATCATAATAAAAATAGGCAACAATACAGTCTCTAAAATAACTAACATTTCGTGCATTTTAATTTTGCCCCCTTTGCCTAATTCCACTTACTTTTTGTACTTATGAAATAATGAGAAATTTACATAAGTATCCCCCTTGAAAATAAATCACACATTGTTCCCGTTAAAACTAACTGCGTATAAAACTATTCATTGCAAATTCTTTTATGAAATGCAAAAACTGGAGCATACCCACAAGACTGTTAAGTTATGTTTCACGTTAAACAACTTGTCTCGATACTAGGAAATCAAATTTTGATTATTAATTTATAGTCTTAACCTTACTTTTTCTTTCCCTTTTTCTTATTGTTTTTCTTTTCTTCTAAAATCGACATCACGATAAAGCCGACAAGTAATATCGGTGTAAGAACTGCAACCATTATTAACATTTACTTCACCTCATTATTTGATATTTTGAAAAATAAATTTTAAGTATAGATAATAAATCAAATAGTATCCTTATAATATTAATTTACACCTTTTATACATCTTCCTCAATAAAACAATTTAGTTTATTCAATACTTTATATTTAAGAAATCAAAAACAACACAAGCGTATGACTATATAGAAATATTTTTTAATAAGCAATGTACATCTTGGTAATCTAAAGGTTATTTATATTACTCCCTCAATTAATTGAGCATGAATACCCAAAACTTCTATGGTGAATTCAAATCTAAAAACCATAGTAAAATAATAGTATTTCTAAACGAAAATATTTTAAGGGTTATGTTTAACACCCGCCTAAAATAAACATTTTATATTATCAAGTAATTTTTATTTATCTATATTTTAATAATTGACCATAATATAAATTACCTGTAATATTTTCAATATAATATATGCTTTCGCAGCTGAATTTAATTCGAGATTTACATTCCAATATAAAAAGACGGAGGTAATATAGTGAATTACAACCTAGTTATTTATAAACAACATGACAAACTCGACTATCTAAATACACCTAACTTTGCGAATATATATTTAGTAATAGAAGGTGAAATTTCCTTTCAAAAATTCACCTCTACATATACTTTCCAACAAGGTGAAATTTTTATAGTTTATGACTTCGAAGAAAATTTAATAATTAGTAGACAAGCTATAATTTCTTGTATTTCTGTAAATAACATAACCTATCACCGTTTTTCATTAGCATATCGAGAAGGCGATTCAGACAATTATCCGCCACCCAAAGTTATAACTGAAACTTATATTGAGATTTTAAAAGTAATTCTAGAGGAAGATTTTTTCAATGCAGATATTGGAGTGATAAAACTTATAAATTATCTTAATCATTCAAAAGATAATTTATATGTGAATATGTCATATTCAAGTAAACTGATTAAAAATGTAGTTGAGTATATTAATACAAATTATAAAGAGCCTTTAACTTTATCTTATATTTCAAAGAAATTTTATGTAAACAGTAGTTACCTATCACGTGAATTTTCAAAGAAAATGAATATATCTTTATTAAAGTATATTAAAAAAGTAAAGATTTATAATTTGTCGAGGGAACTTTTATTACATGGTAATTTGGAATCTATCTGGAGACAATACGGATTTCGTTCTTACAATACTTATTTGCGTGATTTTAAAAATATAATGCACATGTCGCCCAAAAATTTTATCAATCAAAATCCTATTAATCAAGTAAATAAAAAAATTGGGCAGCATGAGTTATACAAATGTTTACAACAAATATTACATTTAATAAAATCTGAATAACTTCACATCATTTTTGTATATGAAAAAACACCAAGTCCCTCATACATTAAGGTCGACTTGGTGCTTAAAATTATGTTATTACACTTGCTATTTAATACTTATATTTGTTCTCTTCATCTGATTTTGTATATTCATCTTTTATAGCTTCTTTTTCATTTTCTTTTTGTTCTTCTGATAAAACAAACGAATTATTGTGTTCGTTGACTTGCGAACCATCTTTAATATATGGATTTACGTCCTCATCATTGTCTTTACTATAAACAGGCGTTTTTGGCTTTCTCACTAATAACATGATACCAGCAACAATCCACAATATGGCATTAATCCAATTACCTAATAAAGAAATTACGCCTGCAATAATTAATAAAACGCCTGCTATTTTAGCTTTTTTACCAATTAAGAATGCTGCTATCAATGCAATAATTAAAATTACAATACCTATTACTAAACCTGCAGTTACAAGTCCGCTTAATGTACTAAAGAATGCATTAGCATCTTCATATGTAACGCTAGCCTCTTCTTGCATCATTTGATTAATAAAAGTATCTTTGAGCTCACTATTTCCAAACATCGGAATTAAAATAGCTAATAGTATTACAGCAATTAATTGTAGCGCAATACCGATCCATGTTAGTACGCGTTCTATTGTTCTTTTCATAACAATGTTCCTCCTGTTTATAAAATTAAATTTATTAAGACAATAATCTTTACCAACATAATATAAAAAATACTTAATTGCAATGTTAATTATACTAATTGCAAATATTTAAGTCCATATTTTATAGATATTAACATTTTTTAATTATAGTTACTCATTATTTATTATTGCTAATATTGAATCAGACAGAAAATCTACTTACCTAAAATGATTTCATTGTATTAATTTATCTTCAACTAGAATGTCTACATAAAAAACGACCCGAAACATCACTGTATGTCTCGGGCCATTTTTTGTAATTTATTTGTGTTCTCTAAAAGCATTATCAATATGTGTAAGTTGATCTACGAAATGATGAACTTCTTCGGCTGTAAATTTATTTCCAAGGCGATCTTTCACTGCTTCTGTCATAACAGCTGTTGCTTTCTTCAAAAATGCTTCACCTTCATCACTCAATTTAATGAGTTTGATACGTTTATTATCTGAGTGTGCACGTTGCACATAGCCCATATCTTCTAATTTTGCTATACGCTTTGATGCAGCCGTTTTAAAAATATTTTGTAAACCAGCTAATTCATTAATCGTTACTTTACCTTCAGTTTTTATAATTCTCATTGCCTCAATTTGTTCTCTTGAAAGCAAATTACTTAGCCCGGTCTCTTTAACGATATCTACAATTTCTTTATTTAAATGCAACATTACTATTTGAAATTTAATAATCGCTTCTTCAATTGTCTTATCTACATTTTCCAAAAAAGCCACCTCCGAATAACACTTATTTAAACTCTATTGAGAATGGTACTCTTTGTCTTTTGTTAAACCATAATATTACTATATATTGTAAAATCATCATTACTACTATAATACCAATGAGTAAGGCTACAACAAAACCAAAGTTAAAATGTCCTGCATGAGTAAAGATTGCTTCTCTATAACCTTGTATTGCGTATGACATTGGTGAGAATGGGTGAATCCATCTGAAGAATTGTGCTGATAATTCTATTGGGAACATCCCTTCACTGGAACTTAACTGTAGTATCAATAAGACCATTGATATAAAGAGTCCGATTCTATCTAGCAACAGACTTAAGAATGTTGTAATGGTAATTGCTGCAATAGCCCACAATAATCCTACTAAGATAAATTTACCGATATTATCGATAGACATATTCAGTGCAAATATCGCCCAACTACTCATTAAAAGTGCTGATATTGTACCTTGTGCAAGATATAATAATAGTTTGCCAAATGCTTGTTTAATCGATTTGACCTCTTTACTTAATACTTTTCTTAAAGGATAAATTGCACTAAATGAAACTGCACCTACAAATAAACTAACACTTGCCATATATGGAACAATTGTCTCACCATATTTATCAGCTTCTGTAGCGTTATTTTCGTTCACTTTCGTCACGTTATTTAGAGCTTTTTCGTTATCTCCTTCAAAAGCGACACCCTCTTGTTGAGAAACTGATTGGTCAATTTTTTCTTTTAATTGATTATTATTTTGTTGTAATTGAGTTAAACCATCTGTAACTTGTTGATTTCCTGAAATCAATTGTTGTGCAGGCTGTCCTACTGCAGGTTCTAACTGTTTCAAACCATCTGTAACTTGTTGATTTCCATCAATAAGTTGAGATTCAGCGTCTGACATTTCGCCTAAAGCTTCAGAAGTATCTTGGAAACCAGATTTTGATTTTTTAGCACTATCAAATAATTGGTCTAAATAATTAGAACGAATATTGTCTTTGATTGAGTCTGTCACTGTATTAATGGCTTTTTGAGCTGATTGACTACCAGTGTAACTTGATCCTGGATTTACTTGTGTTTCTAAATTTATTTTCTTAGGATTTTTATCTAATAATGTTGTTGCATTACTTGATGCATCTTTAGGAATAATAATTGTACCAACACTTTTCCCTTTTTCAAGTTGGTCATATGCTTCTTTTTTAGAAACTTCTTGGAAGTCAAATTTATCATTATCTTTTAATTTATCGACTACATCATCACCGATTGTAACTTTTTCATCATTCAATTTTGCAGTCTTGTCTTGGTTAACAATGGAAATCTTTAATTGGTCTGTCTTATCATATGGGCTCCACATAGAACCTACAAATAATGCTACATATAGCAATGGGATAGCTGCTATCGCTATAAGTGCTATTATTAACATTTTGTTTCTAAAAATAAATTTAAATTCATTAAACATCTTTTTTACCTTCCTTTTTATAATTGTACACCATGTGTACTATTAAAATTTTAAAAACCGAAACATGCTAAAATGCTTATTCCGGGGCGTTTATAGCTATTCAAATTTATGGGATATATAAACCTTCAAAACAGTACACCCCTTATACATTTTTATATAATACTCGCTTCAAAAACAGTTGTCAATCGAAGTTATTATAATTATATAAATTTTATTATTGCAAAACCAATAAACGAAATATACGAAATTAATTTTTATTATATAACGATCAATTCGTAAATTAATTTCATTATCAAAGTGTAACGTATATTAATCAATCTATTCTCACTCAATATTCTACGTCTATAACTTAAATTTATATTTTCCACTTTATAATATATAATTGGTTATAGAACAATGTTGTTTATATCGTTTGCCAACACCTAGTACTCACATTACACTATGTTACACTTGGTAATATTAACCGAACTTCCCCCTGTCCAAATTAGATAAGAGGTAATAATAAATGGAAAATAATTTAATAGTAAATGAAAATGAGAAACGTGTATTAAAACAAATATTCAATAACAGTAATATTTCACGAACACAAATATCGAAGAATTTAGAACTTAATAAAGCTACTATTTCTAACATCCTGAATAACTTAAAACACAAGAGTTTAGTTAATGAAGTAGGAGAAGGCAATAGTACTAAAAGTGGTGGCCGTAAGCCTATTTTACTCGAAATCAACCAAAAATATGGCTACTATATTTCCATGGATTTAACATATGATTCTGTTGAGTTAATGTACAACTACTTTGATGCTACTATATTAAAGCAAGATTCCTACGAATTAAAAGATAAAAATGTCAGCAGTATATTACAAATTTTAAAATCTAATATAAATGTCTCAGAAAAACATGATACGTTACATGGGTTACTTGGCATTTCTATATCCATACATGGTATCGTCGACGATGAGCAAAACATTATCAACCTTCCTTTTCATAAAAATGAACGCAGTACATTTACTGATGAATTAAAGTCATTCACAAATGTTCCTGTAGTTATAGAAAATGAAGCAAATTTATCAGCCCTATATGAAAAAAGTCTATATATAAATTCAAACATAGATAATTTGATTACTTTAAGTATTCACAAAGGTATAGGTGCCGGTATCGTAATAAATAAAAAACTTTATCGTGGCTCAAATGGAGAGGCTGGAGAGATAGGTAAAACATTGGTTTTAGGATCTATAAATGACAATGGCAACAAATATTATAAAATCGAAGATATATGCTCTCAAGATGCTTTAATACAGAAAATAAATAATAGATTGGGAGCCGCACTTACGTTTACAGAACTAATCCAATATTATAATGCGGGAAATTCAATTGTTGCTCAGGAAATTGAACAATTTATAAACAGAATGGCAGTTCTGATTCATAATTTGAATACACAATTTAATCCAGACGCTATTTACATTAACTGTCCTTTAATTAATGAATTACCTAATATTTTAAATGAAATTAAAAAACAATTCTCGTATTTTTCTCAAGCTAGTCCAATTCAAATACATCTGACCACTAATGTAAAACAAGCTACTTTGTTGGGTGGCACCTTAGCAATAATGCAAAAGACTTTAAATATAAATAACATTCAAATGAATATCAAATAATCATAGCAGTCCGAGTCATACAGTAGATGTCTCGGGCTGTTTATTCCTCTTACTTGAGTGGGTCAACAAAATCTTTCAAACTAAATTGGCTTTTGTCCTACTCTTTTTTTATTTTTGCGTAAGCGTTTACAAAAAATAAACGATGTGCTATATTACCTCTAAAGTTAGTTTGTTTATTAAATTAACCAACTAAAATGTAGGAGGAATATTATGTCTTATTTTGATATCAATAAAGTAAATTACGAAGGCCCTAAGTCAAATAACGCTTTTAGTTTTAAGTATTACAACCCCGAAGAAAAACTTGGTAATCACTCCATGTCAGAACTTTTAAGGTTTAGTGTCGCTTATTGGCACACTTTTACTGCTGACCTTTCCGATCCATTCGGTGTAGGTGCAGCGGAACGTGATTGGGATTCATTAGATGAGATGGAAAAAGCAAAAGCAAGAGTAGAAGCAATTTTTGAATTTATGGAAAAAACACGTATTGATTACTTTTGTTTTCACGATGTAGACATTGCTCCAGAAGGTGCATCTTTAAAAGAATCTAATGAGAATTTAGATATCATCGTAGAACTTATTAAAGAAAAAATGGATCAAACCGGTAAGAAATTACTTTGGAATACAACCAACAACTTTACTCACGAGCGTTTTGTTCATGGTGCGGCCACGTCTTCAAATGCCGAAGTATTTGCATATGCAGCTGCAAAAGTTAAAAAATCATTAGAAATTGCTAAAAAGCTTGGTTCTGAAAACTTTGTTTTTTGGGGCGGTCGTGAAGGATATGAAAGTTTACTAAATACTAATATGAAATTAGAGTTAGATAACTTAGCTACTTTCTTTAAAATGGCAAAAAGTTACGCAGACGAAATCGGCTATACAGGACAATTTTTAATAGAACCAAAACCTAAAGAACCTACTACCCATCAATATGATACTGATGTTGCAACAGCACACGCTTTCTTACAAAAATATGATTTAGATAAAGACTTTAAATTTAATATTGAAGCTAACCACGCGACACTTGCTGGCCATACATTCCAACACGAATTAAGATATGCACGTGATAATAATATGTTGGGTTCAGTCGATGCTAACCAAGGACATCCTCTTTTAGGATGGGATACAGATGAATTTCCAACTGATGTATATGATACTACGTTAGCAATGTACGAAATACTTAAAAATGGTGGGTTGGCTCCAGGCGGATTAAACTTTGATGCTAAACCTAGAAGAACATCATTTAAACAAGAAGACTTAATTTTAACTCACATTGCAGGTATGGATACTTTCGCATTAGGCCTACGTGTTGCTTATAAGATGATTGAAGATAATTTTTTTGAAAACATTATGGATGAAAAATATAAATCATTTAATGAAGGCATTGGTAAAAAAATAGTTGAAGGAAAGACTTCATTTAATGAGTTAGAAGATTATGCTTTCAATATTAATACGATTAATAACGCTTCTGATCATTTAGAAGTCATTAAATCACAAATTAACCAATATATCTTAAATATTAATAATAAGGATTGATAAAAATGGCCTATGTAATTGGTATGGATATTGGCACGAGTGCTTTAAAAACTCTTGTGGTAAATAAAAGTGGCGACGTTGTAGAATCTTACAGCGTCTCTTATAACACGGCACATCCTAAGTCAGGATATAGCGAAATTGATCCTGAAATTTGGTATGAAGCAACGTTGGAGAGTCTAAAACATATTTTAAATCATTATACTCAGGATAACATTAGTGGCATCAGTTTTTCTGGACAAATGCATGGCCTAGTAATAATTGATCAAGAGGGCAATCCAATTAGACCAGCCATTTTATGGAATGATACAAGAACGTCTCAAGAAGTTGAAGACATTAAACAAAAGCTAAGCCTTAATTCGTTATTAGAATTAACACAAAACACAGTGTTAGAAGGGTTCACTTTACCTAAGCTTATGTGGTTAAAGAATAACGAGCAAAGCAACTATAGACGTATCGATAAGTTCATGCTTCCTAAAGACTACATCGTGTATAAATTGACAGGTAATATTTACACAGAACCTTCAGACGCTGCAGGTACAATTATGTTTAGTGTAAAAGATGAAAATTGGTCTACAGAATTATTGCATCGTTTAAATATTGATCCATCCATTTGCCCTGAAATTATAGCTTCACACCAAAAAAGTGGACAATTAACTGAAAAAGTAAAAAATACTTTAGGTGTTGATTGGAACATTAACGTGTACCAAGGTGGCGCAGATAATGCTTGTGGCGCTTTAGGTTCAGGTATTACCAACGAACAAAAGCAACTTGTCAGTATCGGAACTTCAGGAGTAGCATTGTCTATTGAAAATCGTATTGATTATGAAAATGATGGGAGCGTACATTACTTTAATCATTGCGTTCCAAACCAAAAATACATTATGGGCGTGACTTTATCTGCTGGGTATAGCTTGGAATGGCTTAAGCAACTTATCTCTCCTGATGAAAATTTCACTACTTTCTTAAAAGATATTAATCACTCAGAAGTTGGTGCTAATGGATTAATATACACGCCTTATTTATTAGGTGAACGTACGCCACACAATGATGCTTCAGTACGAGGTAGTTTCATCGGTTTAGATGCAAATACGACACAGATCGATATGAAACGCTCTGTTCTAGAAGGCATTACTTACTCTATTAATGAAAGTATTCAAATTATGAAAAACAACGCTACTAACATTAATGAAATTGTATCAATCGGTGGTGGAGCTAAAAATAATCAATGGTTGCAAATTCAAGCAGATATTTTCAATACAACTATTTCTACCCGAACAGAAGAACAAGGTCCAGCTTATGGTGCAGCAATGTTAGCCGCTATGGGAGAACAATGGTTTAATACTTTCAATGAGATGAGCGAAGCATGGATAGCATACCATCAAAAAGTATACCCCATTGAAGCAAATACAAAATCTTATCAAGATTTATTTAATATATATAAAACAATTTATGACGCTACGCAGCCAGCAACTCAAAAACTTAATAAATTTAAGTGATCTATCAAGGGGATGGATATATGTCAACTTATAATAATAAGAAATTTATTTTTAAAATAGCTTTAATCGCAACGCTCGGTGGTTTATTATTCGGCTATGACACAGCAGTTATTTCTGGAGCTGAACAATCTCTACAGCAATATTTGACAAAAGATTATGGCAGTTTCATTCATGGCATCACAGTTTCTAGTGCGCTAATAGGTTGTATTATTGGTGGTCTATTGTCTTCAAGTTTTTCAAGTCGCTTAGGTAGAAAAAAGTCATTACAAGTAGCTGCTATCCTATTTATCATTTCTGCAATTTTGTCAGGCTATCCCGAATTTTTATTTTTTGATTCAACTGGATCTAACCTTGGCCTACTCATTGCATTTAATCTGTACCGTGTTATTGGTGGTATCGGTGTAGGATTAGCTTCTGCAATTTCTCCTATGTATATTAGTGAAATAGCCCCTTCGTCAATTAGAGGTAAACTCGTTTCATGGAATCAATTTGCCATTATATTCGGTATGTTAGTAGTGTATTTTGTAAATTACGGTATTACATATGGCCAATCCCAAAACTGGATTCAAGATATTGGATGGCGTTATATGTTTATTACTGAAGCGATTCCCGCAATAGCGTTTTTCTTTTTATTATTTTTAGTACCTGAAACACCTAGGTTCTTATCATTAAGTAATAAAAATACAGAAGCCCTCTCGGTTCTTAATAAAATATATGCTTCAAAGAATCATGCTCAAAATGTACTAAATGACATTTTAGCTACTAAAAATAAGTTAACAGATGTAAAAGCGCCACTTTTCAGTTTTGGTAAGACTGTTATTATAGTAGGTATTTTATTATCTGTTTTCCAACAATTTATTGGAATCAATGTTGCTTTATATTATGCACCTCGTATTTTTGAAAATTTAGGTTCAGGTAGCAACACATCTATGATACAAACTGTTGTCATGGGCTTAGTAAACGTAATCTTCACAATCATTGCTATATTATATGTAGACAAATTTGGACGGAAACCTTTACTAATAATTGGATCAACTGGTATGGCAATCGGTATGATTGGTATGAGTGTCTTAGCTGCAAACGGTGCATTCGGTGTTATAACTTTAATATTTCTAGTACTTTATACTGCTTCATTTATGATGAGTTGGGGACCTATCATTTGGGTATTATTATCAGAAATATTTCCTAATAGAATTAGAAGTAGTGCTATGGCAATAGCCGTGGCAGTTCAATGGTTAGCTAACTTTACGATTACTTCCACTTATCCAACTATGATGGATGTTAGCGGCGCCATGACTTATGGTTTTTATGCACTGATGAGTATTTTATCAGGACTATTCGTGTGGAAATTCATTCCTGAAACCAAAGGTAAAACACTTGAAGAACTAGAAAGCGTTTGGAAAAAGGAAAGCGTGACATCTGTTTCAAATCAAGATGAAAAAGTTCAAAGTCATTCAGAAAAATTCAAAGTCAATCTAACTAAACAAACTAAAAATTGAATCCCAGTTTTATAACGTGCTAATTTTACTGTAAATTAAAAAAGTCAGCCACTCTTGCCGGTGGCTGACTTTTTATATTGATGTTATAAACGATTTCCACCTAAATAATACCATCTATTACAAAAGCAATTGCAAATGCCACAAATGACAATAAAGTTTCCATGGCTGTCCACGTTTTAAAAGTTTCTTTTACATTTAAACCTAAATACTCTTTAACCATCCAGAATCCAGCATCGTTCACATGAGAGAGCATTAATGACCCTGCTCCAGTAGCTATTACCAACAATTCTAAATTCACGCCAGACATATGTTGGATAATTGGTGACACTATTCCCGCAGCTGTGGTTAAAGCAACAGTAGCAGAACCTGTAGCGACACGTATTAAGCCTGCTACTAAAAAGGCTAGCAGTAATGGCGATAGTGAAAGATGTTCTGTCATCTGTGCAATTGAATCTCCTACGCCTGTTTCAATAAGTATTTGTTTAAAACCTCCGCCAGCACCTATAATTAAAATAATAGAACCAATAGGTAAGATACACTCTTCCACCAAATCTTTAATTACGTTTTTCGTCATACCTTGTTTGAATCCTAATAAATAGAATGCAGCAAAGCAAGATATTAATAATGCTATTACTGGATTACCTATGAATAACAATGTATTTTTTAATATGCTAGGAATATCCCCTAAATAAGGTGTCACGATAGATAACAACATTAAAAGTACTGGTAAAATAATTACTAAAAATGAAACAATAACGCTTGGCAAACCATTTGTTTTATTGTTTACCTTAATAATATTTGGTTCTTTTTCTGGTATTACCCTTTTACTTATAAACTTGCCAAAAACAGGTCCTGCTATAATTGCTGTAGGTAATGCAATCAGCAGCGAGTATAACAACACTTTACCTAAGTTTGCTTCATATATGCCAATTGCTGTCATAGCTCCAGGATGTGGTGGTACAATACCATGCACAATTGATAATCCTGCTAATAATGGTATAGCAATAAGTAATATATTCGTCTTAGTCGTTTTATGAATTGAAATCACAAGTGGTAATAAAATTACAATCCCCACTTCAAAAAATACAGGTATTCCGATTATAAAACCGGATAGCATCATAGCCCATGGTAATTTTTTATAACCTAAGACTTTAACAAGATAATCAGATATTTGCATACCTGCTCCAGAATCAGACATTAGTTTTCCTAAAATTGTTCCTAACGCTAAGATACCTACTAAGTGGCCTAAAACATCCCCTACACCCGTTTCATACGCTGTAACTATCTTTTCCGGAGACAATCCTGCCATGATAGCTAAAAATAAACCTGCCACTGTTAAACTGATAAATGCATGCCATTTCCACCATGCAACGCCTAATATGACAATAACGATTGAAAGTAGCGTAATGATTAATAAATATATATTAGAATCCATCTTTTTCCCCCAATTATGTTAGCGCTACCAACAAATCACAAGAGATTGCTTATCCTTTCAGACTGATACTATATTTTTTCAATTTACTATTGTAATAACCTATACTATATTCAACAATTTGGTAATTTACTGAATACGATATTCTCTCCCTTACAAGTAAAGGGTCTGAGGTTTGAAGACTCAAGTACGCTGTGGCTTGTTCATTGAAATCTACAGAGAAGTTATCCTCAATATCTTTTATTTCTATTTGCTCATCTTCTAAAATTTTATATATAGAAAGATCATTATTTTGCTTTAATTCTCCATACTCATCCAAGCTACTTAATGGGTAGGGTAAATAATGATTAAATAGAATGTATGGTTTATCATTTAATAAATAGACTCTTGTAATTTTATAAGATTTCTCGCCAAACATTTGAAATAACTCACTATTTTTTTCATGTGTCTCTACTACAATATCTTTTATAAGTTTATGAATTTTATTTCCTTGTTCTACAAGTTTTTCTGTAAAATTTTTATTATTGGTTTCATTACTCACTTGTTTGTGATTAATGACTGTTGTACCTTTACCGCTTTTTCTCTCCAAGTATCCTAATGTAACTAATTCTTTAATAGCCGCTCTGACTGTTACTTTGCTTACATTAAATTCTTCTTCAAATTCAATTTCAGTTGGTATATAGTTTCCAATAGTATAGATACCATGGATAATACGGTCTTCAATAATTTCTTTTATTTGTAAATATAATGGACCTTTATCTGATGATAATTTCGTCATAAATCAATTACCTCTCAATATCATTTTTTTCTTCATTTATGATTTTTATTATATCATCAGTATCAAATAATGGTGTATCTCCGGAAATTGTATGTGCCAATACACAAGATGCGGTTGAAAATGTAACCATTTCTTGAGGATCCATATTTGATAATTCACCGTGGATTACGCCACATGTATATGCATCTCCAGTACCAATTCTGTCTAAGATATTCACTTCAAAATCTTCCGAATAATACATTGTTCCATTTTTAAATAAATATCCTTTGATGTTGTTTTGATTACTTCCTTGAATTGTTCTGATAGTACCAGCAATAATATCTATATTAAATTTTTCAGCTACAACAAGTAATAATTCTTCTAATTGTTCTTCTTTACGTTCCTTAGTAGTTGTTAAATTGAGTGTGTTAATTGCATCTTTTTCACTCATAATTACAATATCCGCTTCTCTTAAAATGGTTTCATAGTATGGTTTTGCACGCTGATTTCCATTCTCACCCCATAAAGAAGGCCTAAAATTACAATCAAAAACTATTTTAATACCTTGCTCTTTTGCCACTTTGACAATAGTAAGAATATTGTTCTGAGTTAGATTATTCATAGCTAAAGATATACCACAAATATGCAACACATCAACGCCTTTCATGGATTGAACAATATCATATTCTGAGATATCTGTTGTGTTAAAGCTACTTTGCTGTCTATTTGTATAGGTCACATTACTAGGGCGATTACCAAACCCTTGCTCTAAGAAATACATACCTAAGTTATCATTATTTTTGATAATAAAATCACTGTGAATACCTAATCTTCTTATCGCACCAATAGCAGCTGTACCAATTGAATTTTCTGGTACCGCACTGATTAGGCTCGTGTCATAGCCAAATTGTGACAATAATCCCGTAACATTAACGCCTGTTCCAGTAAAAGAGTATTTCAAATTTTCCGCCTGTCTCAATAAAAGATTGTCGGGTACTTCTAACCGCATCATAATTTCCCCATAAGCTGCAATGTGCTTATTCATATAAATCCACTAATTTCTTAATTTTAGAAGTAAGCCATTCTACATCATTTATATTTGTAAGACCTGTTTCTTTATCAATAATTGAGGAATAAACATGCGGTATAATTTTGGGAACTTTACAATCTAAAGCGATTTTCACGATTTCTTCAAAATTATCTTTAGTGATGCCACCCGTTGGCTCTAACCCAAATTCTGCTCTTCCACAAGCTTCGGCTACTGCTTTATATTCTTCAACTGTTTCTAAGCCCTTCATAGGGAAAAACTTGATTGAAGATCCTCCCATATCTTTAATTAAATTAATTGCTGCTTCAATAGGTATAATTGCTTTCTCTTCTCCTTCACTACTAATAGGTCCTGTAGAAATATTTACGAAGCCTGCTTTTCCTGTGGGAGAGACTAATGCATTGACCCAAGATTGTTCATTGCTTTTAGCAGTTGTTTGTCCTACATCGGTAAATACTTGATTAATATGTGCACCTTGATAGTATCTTGCGATTTCAGCTACTACTTTAGCTTGTCGGTTATCTCCAGCACCTAAGCCAATCGAAATAGCGTCGTCAACATCCTTTCCAAATTGTGACATCGCTGTCACCGCACTATTTACATCGTCATAATCTTTCGATAACACACCTATAACGATATTTTTATCAGCTGCTTGATATACTGCTTTGATATTCTCTTCCCCTTTAGCTAAAACATTCAAAGCAACTCTATCTTTATAAAATCTATCATGTATTTTCATTAAATTTCCCCCTGTACAATTTGAATAATTGTTTCATAAATAATCTCAATTTCACCTTGTTTTAATGGTCTTGGATCAATATCAAAGAATCCTTGTTTCACTCCATAATCACGTGTATAAATTGCAACATCAGCATTTTTCAATTTTCCAACAAATTGTTCTGCAGACATATTTAAAATAGATGAATCTACATGTACGCGTGTTCTATAAATTTCTCTTCCTGCTTCATCTTGAACAATTTCTAATCGAATACCTTCATAGTTGTTAATTGGTGATAATTTCTCTAATTCACTTTTTTCTGATTCTGAATTATCAACTTTATCGAAGTATTCATCTAATGCTTGTAATAACCCAAAAGTTGATTCTTTTCCTACTTTCATACTTCGCCCGATAAAATGTAATTGAGTTTTCACAGATTCAACCAATGACTTTTTACCAGCGACTATACCAGTAGTTGGACCTTGAATTGCTTTTGAACCGCTATAAATAGCTAAGTCTGAGCACTGGATGTATTTCGTTAACTCTTCTTCTGCAGCAGCATCCACAATTAACGGTATATTATATTTTTGAGCTACTTGATATATTTCTTCAACAGATGCCATATTTTTTTGCACCGTATGATGCGATTTCACATAAAGAATGGCTGCTGTATTTTCATTTATTGCTTCTTGTATATGGTTTTCTTTACCTTCGTTTGCATACCCTACTTCAACTGTGCGACCGCCACCTAAGTAAACCATTGTCTCAATAGGCGCACCATATTGAACGTTGTGTCCTTTAAATAATATGATTTCATTTTTTTCTATGCTTTCATTGTGGAGCTTTTGACTTTTACGTTCATTTCCTTCGGTAACAATACCTGCAATCGATAATGCGATTCCACTAGACGCTGAATTTACAATGACAGCATCTTCAGCATTAATTCTATTAGCAATATATGCCCCAGATTTATCAACTAAATCTGCAATTTCTACATAGTTTTGTCCTCCAAATTTCATAGCATTCATCACAGAATTTGTTGGAGAAGACACACCCAGAATACTCATTCTCCCACTTGCATTTATAACTTGTTTTAAGCCGTATTTATAATTCAATGAATTTTCCATTTGTTACCACGCCTCTTTCTTTAATTACTTTTTTAATTGTAATTTCGTGTCCATGTGAATCTATAAGATTTTGCTGTGAATCTATGACATCGAATAAGGTTAAGTTAGCTGTCATGCCCTCTTTAAATTTTGCTAAATCAGGTTTATTTATAATTTGAGCTGGATTTTCTGTGACACCTTTAATAATTTCTTCTAATGTATAACCGAGATACAAGAATTTAGTAAGTACATTCGATAAGCTGAATACTGGACCTTCTATTCTATTTTTTTTATAAATGTCTGAACTTATACTATTAAATTGAATATGGTTACGTTGTGCTTGTTGTGCTACTTCAAATGAGAAACTTGCATTACCATGACCAACATCTAACTTCACTCCTCGACTTATTGCTTCTCTTAAAACTGTTAAAGGTACTCCATCTTGATCAAATAGGTTATTAGACTTACCGTTTAAAAAATGTGTAATAACATCGCCTTTTCTAAGTAATGGAATTACATCTTGTATTTTAGGAGGTGCGGATCCAATATGAGTCATAATCGGTAATTTTAATTGCTCACTAATCTGTATAGCTTTTTTCAAAGGCATTACACCATTATCTTTAACTACACTACTGCTAATACGCGCCTTTAATCCGATAATCATATCTTCGAATTGTTGAGCAGCTTTAATACACGCTTGTTGATTTATCCAATCCAAATTTGATAATTCATCGATTCTTTCAAGTCCTATTTTAGATATATTTAAAAATGAATATACATTAGTTAAGCTTTGTTGCGCTCTTTCGTATAACTCATTAACTCTATCAGCGCCACAACTCCCTGCATCTACGATTGTAGTAACCCCTTGTTTAACGCCTATTTCATCTATTTCATCTCCATAAGGACTAAAATCAGAGAAAGCATGAACATGTAAATCAATCCAACCAGTTGAAACAAAAGAATTCGAACCATTGAAAATTACATTTCCTTGTAATGTATTTCCATCTGAAATTTCTTTAATGACACCTTTTTCAAGTAATATATCGATTCTTCTTTTATTTAAAGTTTCAATATTTTTAATAATACCTGTACTTTTCAATATATATCACCTCTCGAAAAACATCATAACATTATAATGTTTGTAAGCGCAATCATTATAACATTATAATGTTTCGTTTTAATAAAAAATACTGATTCTTCCCTTTAAAAAGACAGAATCAGTAATTAATATTTTTATACTATGAATTTATTTAATTAACGTAATTACTATTTTGTATGTTGATAATTTTCATCAAAAAACTTACCACTTCTAATATCTTCTAAAATACCTTCATATGGCGCGACATTAACAACCGTTTCATTATTTTGTCCTGCATTACCAATATATGAAATCTTCGCAAATTCAGGTACAACTAATTTAGGGTAAGTATCGTATTTTTCACGAGATGCTTCCATTAAATCAATGTGATCATTTTGATAAGTCACTGTAATTTCTGGATGCTCTTCAACCCATTTAGGGAAGAAAATTGTACCGTGCATAAGCTGATTATTAGGTAAAAAATCTAATGCTACATCTGTACCTGTTGGTTCAGTCCAAGTTATTTTGAAAACACCCTCAGTTAATTTTACGATATTAGCTTCTTGATCTCTAACCCATCTACCAGCTACCATACCACCATGTATACGATAATCAATTGTATTCTCATTTTTCACATACATCTCATATTCCCAACCATTATCATAAGTATAAATAAGATGTGTACCTAAAAAATCTTCTAATGTTTCAAAATTATTAGTCATAAAAAAGCTCCTTCCAAACATGTAATTAATTACATGTTTTCGATTACATATAAATGCTATACTTTATTCGATAAAACGTCAAGGAGGATGTTATGGCACAAAAAAATATATTACAATATGTATTATTAGGCCTTTTAAAAAATGAACGCATGTCTGGTTATGATATCAAAAAAGCTTTTGAACGCGATATCGGTGAATTTTGGCAAGCAAATCACAGCCAAATTTATCCTGAATTAAAAAAATTGCACGGTCGTCTTTTAATTGATAAAACGATTGAAATAACAGGAGAAAAGTTAGAAAAAAAAGTATACGCTATTACAGATACAGGACGACAACTACTGAATGAATGGCTTGTTTCCCCAACACCTGAGTTGTCAGTACACAAAAATGAATTCAATTTAAAATTATATTTTATCAATGATAGAAATGATCCTATATTGCCAGTAATGTTCGATGAGCAAATTCATTTACATGAATTAAAGTTAGAACATTTAAAAGAACGACGTAAAGCATTATTTAGCAATGAAGCATCTCAAGAACAACATTATGGGCATTATCTTGTATTAGATTATGCTATTGAAAGAGAAGCACATAATATCAATTGGTTGAAATCTTGTCACCAAAATTTTAAGCATTAAAAAAGCTCCTTTCTAAGCAGTAACACTGTTAAGAAAGGAGCTTTTGTTTCTTCAAGTTAATATAAAATTAAACTTTTCTATAACGTTTAAGCCCAATAATATTTAAAATG
Source organism: Staphylococcus sp. mip270_02 (assembly GCF_054031535.1). NCBI lineage: Bacteria > Bacillati > Bacillota > Bacilli > Caryophanales > Staphylococcaceae > Staphylococcus > Staphylococcus sp. mip270_02. The sequence goes on along the minus strand of NZ_CM132934.1, from coordinate 542,959 downwards.
GTAAACACGATAATAAAGACGAATAATATACAAATATCAAACCAAATATATTCAAGTCCTTGTCCTTTTATCATAATGTGCGTCAATGCATCACCTGCATATCTTAAGGGAAATAGATAACCTATGAAACTTACCCAATTAGCAATATTCTCTAAAGGAATAATACCTGAAAAAAAGATTTGAGGAATTGCTACAATAGGTATAAACTGAATCATTTGAAACTCAGAATTAGCAAAAGTTGAAACAAATATTCCCATAGCTAATGCGGCCAATGCGATTAAAATATTAACTAACAATACCCACCATATACTACCTGCAAGTTCTATGTTTAAGATAATAATCGCATAAAACACGATGAGTAACGTTTGTAATATAGCAAATAAACCATAACCTGCTAAATAGCCAAACACAATATCACTTCTTTTAATCGACGTTGCTAATAAACGTTCAAGTGTACCGTTAGTACGCTCTCTAAGTAATCCGATACCAGATATTAAAAATACGAAGAGGAAAACAAAGAAACCAATTAAAATTGGGAACATTTTATCAAAATACGTACTATCTGAATCACCATATAGATAATGATTATCCAACTCTACATTCTCTGAGGATGGCTTATTTCCTTGCTGCATATTATCTGGAATTTTTTCTACAATTTTCATCATATCTTGCATTTTATTTTTCTGAAGTGCACTAGCAAGTAACTGTTTCGTAGCATCAGTTTTACTAGGGTCTTCATTAGCATACGTTACTTCTATTTTAGACCCATCTTTCGTAATATAACTATCTAGCTCTGAATCTACCATCGTATCTTTTACAGAATCTGATGAGCCAACCTTCTCTATATCCACTTTATCTGAAGGCAATTCATTTACAATTTCGTTGGGTACATGGCCAGTGACACCAATTTTCAAATTTGTTTCTGAATTTGTATCAAAAACAAAATACAGCAATGTTAATACTAAAATCGGTGCGAACAACATTAATGCCAATGTTCTTTTATCTCTCAACAATTCCTTAACCACTCTTATAAAAACGGCTTTAAATCTCATGATTGCGCCTCCGTTTCAGCCTTTATAAACACTTCTTCTATAGAATTTACGCCAAATTTTTCTTTCAGTTCTTTTGGTGTTCCCATAGTGAATAAACGGCCTTCCATAATTAATCCAATGTAATCACAGCGTTCGGCTTCTCCCATGACGTGTGTTGTCACAATTACTGACTTATTTTCCTCTGTGAGTAGGTTAAGTTGTTTCCATATATCTTTTCTAAGGCTCGGATCAATGCCCACTGTTGGTTCATCTAATATAATTAAATTAGGATTTGACAGTAACGTAATCGCTAAAGACAATCTACGCTTCATACCACCTGAAAAAGTATTCACAATTTGATGTAATTCATTCTCTAAATTAACTAGCTTCATATTCTTATCAATCGCTTGTTTTAGCTTATCGCCGTCTAACCCCATCAAATTACCAAAGAAGACTAAATTTTCTCGCGCAGTTAACGATTCATATAGCGCATCACTTTGCCCCATATAACCAATTTCATTAAGAATTTTACGGTTAGGTATATTCGTATCAAATATTTGAGCATGACCTTTATCCAATTTCTCCATACCCATAAGGCACTTAATCGTTGTCGTTTTCCCCGAGCCACTTGGACCAATTAACCCTAAAATCTTTCCAAATGGTAATTCAATATCAATATGATCTAAAACTTTCTTTTTGCCATAATGTTTTGTCGCACTTGTTAGTTTAGCTGCAACTTCAGACATGTTTAGCCCCCTTATTAGACACAGCGTCAATCATCATTCATAATGCGATTATATACCTATATAATATAAAAACAATAAAAAGGTTATCATTACTGAACACATTTAAAAATTATGTCTAATAATATTAGGAGTGAAGAGAATGACTGAAGAATTATTTACAGATGCTCGCATATTGAAGACGAAGAAAAATACCCGAAAAGCTTTAATAACGCTCTTAAAAACTAAAAGATTTGATGATATATCGGTAAAAGATATATGTAATGAAGCTAATGTAAGTAGAGGAACTTTTTATATACATTACAAAGATAAATATGATTTAGTACATCAATATCAGAAAGAAATTATAAAAAGTGGCAGTAAGAAAGTTCATAAATTTTTAAACTCAGACCGTCATTTATTTTTTTATCACATGCTTAATTTTTGGAATAATGAAGCCGAACTTTTATTATTGCTCATCTCTAAAAATGGTTCTACTGAAATTCAAAACCAAGTAAAATCAATGTTACAAATAAATGCAGAAAAAAATATTCTGCCTTCAGTAAAAACGATTAATTTAAGTGAAAGAGAACAACATTATTTTGTAATTTTTTTGAGCAATGCGATTTTTGGTATCATTCAAGAGTGGGTAGATAACGGAAAACCAGAAACTACAGAGGAATTATCAACTATTATTAATAAGATTACCCCCGATTCGTTGTTGGGCTGAAAGTTTTCGCCCTCCTTCCTTATTGCTATGTAGACCTTTATTTAATAAAATCATCGTATCCAATCACGCATATTTCATACTAATCATATGTTCACTAACAACAATGTTAAAAATTCTCCCACCACTTTTCACAAAAGCAAAAAGAGGTAATGGAATCGATTTTTTTAAATATGATTTCATTGCCCTCTCCTTTTTTATTTTTCACTTCATTAACCTTATTCACAATAAACTCAGCTGCATAACTTACCATCATGCCACAATTCCAATAAAAGCGCTACGCAACATTAAAAAATTTACAAAGAATTAAAATTTGTATACTATACTTACAATTCCTATAAAAAAACTATCATTACACTCAGGCATAAAAAACGTTTAGTTAGGCATTTTTACGCAATTAATTAATAAAACAAGTTATATTGTATTTAACAAATTAAAGCAAATGTTTTAATTTTAAATTTCTAAAATAAAGGAGTGTTTCACATGGCAGGAATCGTAGAAGCAATTGGTAACGCAGTAAATGCAGGTTTAGCTCATGACTGGGCTACAATGGGCGTAAGCATCGCAGAGGTTTTAGGTAAAGGTGTAGACTTCATTTTAGGTTTCTTTAAATAAACATATGCATTAAAAAAGGCCTTTTCTAGAAACCCTTCTTAATTGAAGAGTTTCATAGAAAAGGCCTTTTATTATTTACTTAAATTACTATATTTTTTCCACCTGCGCATTAACCTTATTCGAATTATGTGACTCTCCAATTGCTTCAATCTCTTCAAGCGTACGACCTCTTGATTCCGGAACAAATTTTTTCACAAATAATACACCGAGTATACAGATAACACCAAAAATGGCAAAAACAATTTGCTGTGAAAAATAAGCTGTCATAATTGGGAATAAAAGCCCAACTAAGAAAGAACCAATCCAATTCAATGATGATGCACTACCCGAAGCAAAACCTCTAATTGCTAAGGGGAATATTTCACCAACAATAACCCATGTAAGTGGCGCCCATGTAAATGAATAGAAGGCCACATAAATACTTAAAAAGATTACTATCAATATCGGATTCGCATTGGGTAAAAATATATGAATAATAGCAGGCAATATAAACGATAATCCCATTACCGTGCCACCTAGCATAAGTAATGTTCTTCTGTTAAATTTATCTGCTATCCAAATAAAGAGTAATGATCCTAATACAAGTATGACACCTTGAATAATAGGCCACATAAGAGCATCACTCGCAGAATTTCCAGTTGCTTGTTCTACAATTAAGGGGATATAATAAAATATTGCATTCGCCCCCTGAAACTGTTGAAATGCTGCTACACCTAATCCTGCAACTACTAAATATTTATATTTACCATTAAATAATGTGGCTAATGACTGATTATTTTTCACATTATTCTCTTTTTGAATCGTTTTTTTAATTTCTTCAAATTCTTCATCGACTTTATGATTATTTCTAAGGTTACTTAATACAAGTTTAGCTTCTTCAAATCTACTATTTTTAATTAAGAACCTTGGAGATTCTGGAAGTTTTAAGACACCTAAGAACAAAATAAGTGCCGGAATAGCCGCAATGCTCAACATCAATCTCCAACCAATTTCTATAGGTAGCTCTCTTAAATAATAATCAACAATATACGATAATAACATTCCTGATACTATCATAGTCTGGTTCATTCCAGATAATTGACCACGATATTTCGCTGGAGCCATTTCAGACATATAAGCAGGTACTAACGCTGACGCTGCACCGACTGCCAAACCAAGTATAACTCTAGATAAAATCAAAAAGTAATTACCATCATGTGGTGCAATCCCAGACAATATTGAACCAATAACAAAAATAATTGCTGAAATCAATATCATTTTTCTTCTACCTAGTTTATCCGATAGTTTACCAGCTAAAATACCTCCAAATATTGCGCCTAGCATAACTGAAGATGTAATTAAACCTATAATAAATCCACTTTCGACACCCCAATCTTCTCTTAAAAATGGTAGAGCTCCAGTCATAACCCCTATATCATAACCGAATAATATACCACCAAATGCCCCAAAGAAATAGATAAAACGATTTGAAACCTTACTGTTAACTTTCATCCCATTCACCCTCTTTTTAATGAAAAACTTAATCACATATGCATCAATTCACGACAAACATTTTTGATATTTAATTAATTAGCGTGTATTCGGCATCAAACATTTTCAACAATATTTCTATTTGTGACCGTGTTAATTTTAGGGAAAGTACCGTGTGATGTCCTCCACCTTCTTCTATCCAACTTTTCACGCCTTTTTCTAATGATGGTTTCACTTCCCAAAGTACTCTAGCTACCGGCAAATGAGGTGCAGGTTCATCGAGTTTTTTAGCTTCTATTTCATTAACAATAAATTTATAATGTGTTCCTAAGTCAAGCATAGTTACGACAACGCCCTCACCTGATTTACCATCGAACACTAATCTTGCTGGGTCATTCTTATCACCTATACCTAGTGGATTCACAACAAGCTTCGGTTTCGTTTCGGCAAGTGTTGGATCGACCTCTAACATATGTGACCCTAGAATATGTGAATGACTACTTCTTAAATCATACGTATAATCTTCCATAAATCCTGTTGATTCATTTTCTGCAGCAATTTTCAATAAACGGTCTAACGCTGCCGTCTTCCAGTCTCCTTCGCCAGCAAATCCATACCCTTGTACATTTAACCTTTGTACTGCTAAACCTGGTAACTGTTGCATACCATGTAAATCTTCAAAGTTTGAAGTGAAAGCAGTATACCCACCTTCATCTAAGAATTTCTTAATCGCTATTTCGTACTTAATTTGTACTTTTACAGAACTGTTAAATGCCGCTTCGCTATAATTTCTGTAGTCAAATTCGTATAAATTTTCGTATGTTTTGAATAATTCATCTACATCTTCATCAGAAACTTGATTAATGTATTCTACTAAATCGCCGATACCATAATAATCAACAGTCCAACCATATTGAATTTGTGCTTCTATCTTATCTCCTTCTGTTACTGCCACATTGCGCATATTGTCCCCAAATCTAGCAACTTTTAAATTAAAACTTTCACTATAAGCATTAGCTATAAGCATCCAATCTCTTAATTGCTGTTGCACATTTGTGTCTTTCCAATGACCAAATATAACTTCATTATTTTTATTCAAGCGACGGTTAATATAACCATATTCTCTATCTCCATGTGCCGATTGATGTAGGTTCATATAATCCATATCAATGTTTTCCCAGGAAATATCTTCGTTGTATTGTGTCGCTAAATGTAATAGTGGTTTTTGTAATAATTTAGTACCTCTTATCCACATTTTTGCTGGTGAAAATGTGTGCATCCAAGTAATAACACCTAAAATATCATCATGATAATTGGCTTCTTTCATAATTTCAGTTATCACATCTGCTGAGACCGCCAATTTAGGCTGTAATTCAATTTCAAAAGGTAATCGACCACTTTCATTCAACCCTTCAACGATGTTTTTGGCGTTTTGCTTAACTTGATCTAAAGCCTGTTCACCATAAAGTGCTTGTGAACCAACTACAAACCAGAACTTCTTAATATTTGTCATTTTGCTTCCCCCTTATTTTTGACCATAGTAGGCATTCTTTCCGTGTTTTCTTTCAAAATGCTTATCAAGTATTGCTTTAGGCAATGTTTCAGCAAATGGATTTAACTGGCGCGTAAATATATTCATTTTGCATATTTCTTCTAAAACAACTGCATTCATGACGGCCTCGTCGGAGTTTTCTCCCCATATAAACGGCGCATGTCCATGTAGTAAAACAGCAGGCACTTCTTGTGGATTTATCCCCATTTCATCAAATGTTTCAACTATGACATTGCCTGTTTCATACTCATAATCCTTGTTTATTTCTTCTGTTGTTAAAAATCTTGCGCATGGAATATCACCATAAAATGTATCTGCATGTGTGGTACCCATTGCAGGAACAGGCAACCCAGATTGAGCCCAAGTGGTTGCCCATGGTGAATGTGTATGGACCACACTACCAATATCGCCAAATTTTTTATACAGTACTGCATGTGTTGGCATATCTGATGATGGTTTCAGATTCCCTTCAACAACTTCACAATCTAAATTACAAACAACCATATCCTCAGGCTTCATTTCATCATAATTAACACCACTTGGTTTAATAACAAATAACTGTGATTTTGAATCAAACGCACTGACATTACCCCAGGTATACTTAATTAGTCCTCGGTCAGGTAATTCTAAATTCGCTTGATATACTTCAGCTTTTAACGCTTCGAGCATTCGTATCGCCTCCTAAATATTTAGCTACGGATTGTTCAATCGTTAATCCTTTTTTCATTTTTTCAACATAATTATTAAAGTTAATAACTTCTTGTTCTACTGGTTGTAATGTTCTTTCTTTCGTATTTATAAATACTGATTCGTTAAGGAATACATCTAGCGGCACTTCAGAATCTAATGTGACATAATACGCTAAAACACTAATTCCCCAAGCACCTCCTTCACTTGCGGTTTCCATAACCGTTATAGGCTGTTCAAGTGCAGAAGCTAGTACTTGTTGAGCGATTTCTTTCGTTTTAAATATTCCTCCATGAGCAATTAACTTATCTATGTTGATAGATTCATTTTCCTTTAGTAAATCCATGCCAATTTTCAAAGTACTGAAAGCACTAAATAAATGCATTTTCATAAAATTTGCTAAATTGAACTGATAATTTTGCTCTCGTATAAATAACGGATAGCCTGTTTCTACATCTGTGATATTCTCCCCAGAAACATAATTATATGATAGTAAACCGCCTATATTATTATCACTACTTAATGAACATTCAAGAATATGTCCGTACAACTCATCCGATGCAAAATCAACACCCATGACGCTTAGCACTTCACCAAATAAATTCATCCAATCATTAATGTCTGAAGTACAATTATTAGTATGAATCATAGCCACTTCACTGCCATCAGGAGTTGTCACAACATCAATCTCTGGATACATATCTTTCAAAGCATTTGATAGTACGACCATGGCAAACGCACTTGTACCAGCAGATATATTACCTGTATTCTGAGCAACTGTATTTGTTGCAACCATACCTGTGCCAGCGTCCCCTTCTGGTGGGCACATCAAAATGCCAGCTTCAAGATTGCCGGAAGGGTCTAGTAACGTCGCTCCTTCTTCTGTAAGTAGCCCTCCACTTTCACCAGCTAATTTAATTTCAGGTAATATCTCTTCAACTGACTTTTCAAAATACTTTGTTTTAAAGATATGATTTGCTTCCTGTAACAAATCTTTCCTATAACTTTTTGTATGAATGTCTATAGGAAACATACCTGAAGCATCACCTATACCTAACACCTTCTCTCCAGTTAAGTACCAATGTACATATCCAGCTAATGTAGTTAAATACGTTATTCGATTTATATGGGACTCTTTATTCAATATAGCTTGATACAAATGCGCAATACTCCAACGTTCAGGTATGTTAAATTGAAATGCTTCACTAAGTAACTTCGCTGCTTTAGCTGTACTCCCATTCCTCCAAGTCCTAAATGGCACGAGTAAGTCTTCGTTTTGATCAAATGCCAGATAGCCGTGCATCATACCACTAACCCCAATAGATCTTACTTTTTTTAGGGTTAAATCATACTTTTCTTTGATTTCTACCATCATTGCACTATAACTCTTCTGCAAACCGACCCAAATGTCATTAATAGAATATGTCCAATACCCATCGATGAATTGGTTCTCCCACTCAAAATGACCAGAAGCAACAGTGTTTAAATTCTGATCTATAGCTACGGTTTTAATTCTTGTAGATCCTAGCTCAATACCTATTGAAATATCTTCACTTTTTAAATTCCTATTCAAGTTATACATGTTTTAACGCCCCTTTGAAACCGTTTTCAAGTACACCTTATATTATTTGTCCGTACATGTCAATATATAATATATTATGTCCGTATATGTAAAGGGGTAGAAAAAGACTCAAACCAACATATTCATTGGCTTGAGTCAGTATTTATATTTTTTTTACTGAATTACGTTCTATAATATATGTATCTATGAGTTGTGAGGTTTGTTGTTTATCTGTATCTATTGCACTAATCATCCATTCAGCTGCTCTACTGCCTAGTAATTCTTGTGGATGAGAAGTTGTAGTTAAATTCATCTCACTTAACTTACTCAATACTGAATTGTCTTGTCCTACAACCGATAAATCATTCGGTATTTGTATATTTCTTTTTTTCAATTCCTGCATAACTTCATATGCAATAGCGTCGTTATAACAAACTAAGCCAGTAATGTTAATCTTTTTATTACAAATATGTTCTACAATTTGTTCGATTACTTGTAGTTTACTTTCAGTATCAAATGTATAGATATGTTCACCTTTAAACAGAATATGATTATTTTCAAAGGCATTAAAATAACCTTTCATCCTTAGCTTACCTTGGTTATCATCGATTTTCGTAATCAACGCAATGTGCTCATGCCCATGATCAATCAAATATTTAGTCGCTAAATAACCAGACTTCACATCATCAATTGCTGTATAAGGTAAACTCAATTCATCATATTTTGCATTTATCATTAAAATCGGAATATCGCGTTGTTTGAATAATGAATAATAAGATAGATTGGGATTATAAACATTACTTTTAGTAGGTTCTATAATTAATCCTCTCACACCTTGATTCAACATCATTTCTAAGCATTTACGTTCTTCTTCATGATTATTATTAGTACTTGCTAGTATTAAGGAATAGCCATTTTTTCTCAACACATTTTCTATACCTCTAATAATGCTCGGAAAAATATAATCCGATAAATATGTCACGATAACACCTATTTTTCTAGTTTCATTCGTTTGGCGTGCGTTCAAATAACTATAGCTCACATAAGAGCCTGAACCTTTTTTCTTTTTAATAAATCCCTCTTTAACAAGTACATCCATCGCCTGTCTTATTGTATAGCGACTCACATTATATCTATCTTGAAATTGTTTTTCTGTTGGTAGTAACATGCCGACTTGATACGTTTTATTTATTATTTTTTCTTTTATTTCATCCGCTACAATTTGATATTTGGGCTTATTCATAATTGAAAATCTCCTAATCGCACCAATATTTAGTAATAACGTATATTATAGCATACGTCTAATTTATTCTCTGAATCATTCACTACAAAAAAATATAATTGTGCAATTTTCTATATAGATAGACTAAATAAACTTCACATTTAGTGTTATTGTCACTCATATCACTACAAGCGCTCTTTATAACTACGTGACTATGTGTATTTAGTCATAAGTTTTTTAGGTATATGACAATAATCATTTGGAAATTTGGATAATCGGTCTTGATGTTCTCTAGCACTTTTAACGTAATTTGTTAAAGGTAACACTTCTGTTGCAATAAGGTGATGATTATCACATAAATCTATAAAAGATTGAGCTTCTTTCAAGTGTTTAGGGTTTTCACTATATAAACCAGTTCTATATTTCAAACCAATATCTTCCCCTTGCTTATTTACACTGTATGGATCAATAATTTCAAATAAATATCCCATCAACTTTGTTATTGTTACTTTTTCAGGGTCAAAGTCTGTCTTAACAACTTCCACATAACCGTCATATTCGCCCTCTAAAATATTCGAAATACCGTTAGCTCTCCCCGCCTCAGTATTAACAACACCAGGAAGTGTTTTGACGAAGGCTTGCACGCCCCATAAACACCCACCTGCTAAATAAACTGTTTCCATCATTATCACTCCTTTTGCTTCTTATATTTAATAAAGTATAGTAATTCTCACAAGATATCTCAATAACTTCTATTTATAGTAGGCTTGTCATTTTGTGAAAAGTAAAATCAACTAATATTATATAATTTAAAAACAAAATTTTTACAAATAGCAGCGGAAGAGTTATTAATTTCAGCTAATATTTGTATTTAACATATTTTAATTAAATAATACTGTCAGTCTATTAACCATTAATCAAAATATTTAATTTAGCCAAATTTATAAATTGAATATTATCCCTTTTTTGTTACAATGTAATAAGGAGAATTTTGTGCTTTTATTCAAAGTATAAACTGTTCTTATATTAAATAAAATGTGATGCATACTTTTTACGCGAACCACTATAACCTAACATTAATATAAATGAATAACTATAAAAATCAATTAGAGGAGAATAGTATTATGGATTACAGAGTATTATTGTATTATAATTATACAACTATTGAAGACCCCGAAACTTTTGCCACAGAACATTTAGAATTTTGTAAAGAACTAGAGCTTAAAGGTCGTATTTTAGTATCGACAGAAGGCATTAATGGTACAGTCTCAGGTACGATTGAAGCTACCGATAAATATATGGATGCATTAAAGTCTGATGAAAGATTTCAAGATATTACTTTTAAAGTTGATGAAGCAGAAGGACATGCTTTCAAGAAAATGCATGTTCGCCCAAGACAAGAAATCGTAGCTTTAGACCTTGAAGACGATGTAAATCCAAGAGAATTAACTGGTGATTATTTATCTCCAAAAGAATTTAGAGAAGCATTACTAGACGACGATACAATCGTTATTGACGCGAGAAATGATTATGAATATGACCTTGGTCATTTCCGTGGTGCAGTTCGTCCTGATATTACCAGATTCAGAGATTTACCTGATTGGATTAAAGAAAACAAAGATCAATTTATGGATAAGAAAATTGTAACCTACTGTACTGGCGGTATTCGTTGCGAAAAATTCTCAGGTTATTTATTAAAAGAAGGCTTCGAAAATGTGGGCCAACTTGAAGGTGGCATAGCTACTTATGGTAAAGATCCAGAAACAAAAGGTGAATTTTGGGACGGTAAAATGTATGTTTTTGATGAACGTATCAGTGTAGAAGTGAACCATGTAGATAAGACAGTTGTAGGTAAAGAGTGGTTTGATGGTACGCCATGTGAACGTTATATCAACTGTAGCAATCCTGAGTGTAATAAACAAATTCTCGTGTCAGAAGAGAATGAAGCACGTTACTTAGGTGCTTGCTCTCATGAATGTGCAACTCATGAAAATAATCGTTACGTAAAAAAACATGATATTAGTGACGAAGAAAAAGCTAATCGCTTAGAAAATTTCAAAGAATTAGTAAATCAATAAACGTATTAAGCACATATTAAAATATCGATTGTACTGACAGACTAACTGTAAATGTATTTCAACTTAGTCGATATTTCTAAAATCATATTTAAAGCTGAGACATACAAATGTCTCAGCTTTTTTTATTATAAATTAATTATCCCATCATTATTTCTTCAATCTATGTAAAACGGGTATATAACATGTATTAAATTAAAAAACGGGAGATGAAGTCATGACTCACCAAAAAATAGTGCCACATTTATGGTTTGATACCGAAGCAGAAAAAGCCTTTGACTTTTATAAAAATATATTTCCAGAAACAAATCTTATTACAGAGGTCACGCTGAAAGGTACCCCTTCTGGAGAAACTAATCAGCTCGTTTTCGACATTTATGGATTCCGTTTTATGGCAATTAACGCTGGACCTTATTTTGTAAAGAATCCTTCAATTTCTTTTACAGTATTATTTAAACAATCTGAGACAGATTTATTAGAAAATATTTATCAAAAATTAATAGAAAATGGTAGAGCTATTATGCCTTTAGCTCAATATGATTTTAGTGAAAAATATGGTTGGGTTCAGGACCAATTTGATGTTTCTTGGCAATTACTCGTTACTGGTCAAGAATTTGAACATCGTATAACACCCTCAATCATGTTTATGAACGAAAATAGCGGAAGCGCTGAAGAAGCAATGACTTTTTACACCAATGTATTTAAGCAAAGCGAACAAGGGGATAAATTTTATTATCCAAAGGGGTTAGAACCTAATAGTACATCTCAATTAGCATATGCAACATTCAAACTCGAAGATCAATGGTTCACTTGCATGGATAGCGCATATAAATATGACTTTCAATTCAATGAAGGCATCTCTCTGCTAATCACTGTAGAAGACCAAGCAGAGATTGATGCTTATTGGGATAAACTTTCTGCCGTTCCCGAAGCTGAACAATGTGGATGGATTAAAGATAAATTTGGGCTTTCATGGCAAATTGCGCCTAAACAAATGGATGAAATGATTAGTAAAGGAACACCTGAACAAATCAAACGTGTTACAGAAGCGTTTTTAAAAATGAAGAAGTTCGATATTGCAACATTAGAACAAGCCTTTCACAACGAATGATGATAAGGTACTATTCAAAAATAGAGGTCGGTTACTTAACCAACCTCTACTTTCTGTTACTCTTTATTTTTTTTGATAAATAAGTCCTAGCGCACCCGATTCAAATGTTTTGCTATCAATTAATTTCAAATCTACTTGTTTGTGTATATTTTGAAATAATGGTAATCCTTTACCAATCAGTGTAGGTGAAACAGTAATTTTATATTCATCCACTACATCTAATTGCATCAAATAATGTGCGAACCGAGGGCTTCCCAATACTACAATATCTTTACCTTCTTGTTGCTTCATATGAATGATTTCATCTTTAACATTCTTTTTAACTAATCGTGAGTTATGCCAATCGACATTATTCAAAGCTTTTGAAAATACGACTTTTTCAACATTTTCAATCCATTTCGCGTGGTTAAGTTCATGTTTAGAAGCATTTTCATTTGATGGTACTGTTGGCCAATAATCATGCATCATTTCATATGTTTTTCGTCCCCAAACAATTGTGTCTGCAGTTTGCAACACTTCATTAGCAAAATCTTCCAATTCATGATTGTAAGCAATCCATCCAATATCCATGGCACCTTGAGAACCTTCAACAAAACCGTCCAAAGAACTGTGCAAGAACACTACAAGTTTTCTCATACTAATTACCCCAATCTATATTCCACAAATTTGTTTATCCTTTAAAATTTTCATTAAAACTACAAGTTGTATTATTTTATGTATACCCATATTTATATCGATAATTTATTGAGTTTAAAGAAATTGTCAAAATAAAAAATAACGGCTGAGACATATATATGCCCCAACCGTTATCTTATTATTAAAGTTTATAATATTTTTGATACTGAATATCTATATTATGCAGTTACCCATTGTGAAGGGCCAACTTCATCATATAATTTTTGTGCTGCAGCGTCTTGTACATCTTCTGGTGCATTACCAGCTGGTTGACCTTGATATTCAGCTGGTGCTACTGAATCCCATGTGCTTTGTAAGAATTGGAACTTACCTGAAGCTCCTGATGATGGGTTTGTAGCATGAATATCGCCGCCAGATTCACGTTGTGCAATTTGTTGTAAGTGTGCGTTCACACCTGATGAACCTTCTGAAGCTTCATTTGAGCTTGATTCGTTTGAGCTAGCTGAAGATTGTGTAGTTGTTTCTTGTTGTGGTTGTTGAGCTGACTCTTGTTGTGGTTGTTGATTTGATTGTTGTGCTTGTTCAGATTGTTCACTTGAAGCTTGTTCAGTTTGTGTTGCTTGTCCGCTTTGTTGTCCACTGTTATCTGTATTTTGTGCTGATGAGCTAGTTGAACCTTCTCCTGATCCTTCACCATAGCTCCAGCTAAAGTTTTCACCATCTGAAGTAAAGTTGTAGTTTACTCCGTCTTGATTAAAGTTATAGTTATATGAACCGTCCTGTAATGCTGATTCATTTAATTGTTCTGGATTATTTTGAGCTTGTTGTGCTAAATTTGCTTGATCAATATTTTGTTCTGATGCATCCGCTGAATTTCCTGTTGCTAATCCTGTAACACCTAATCCTACTGCTAATGTTGATGCAATTACTGTTTTTTTCATTATTAATAATCCTCCTAAGAGATAATTTCCATATTTTAGATTTAAAAATTAGATTGCAATTCCAACAAATTGAAATGTTTACTTTTTACAACTAATTTGTAATTACTACTATAACACCCACAAAAAGCTCGTAGGTTACAGCCAAGTTAAAAAAACAATTGATTTTTTACATCGTCATTACGTTAAAAAGTATGATAACTATAGTTATACTAGTGGTGAAAAACTTTCATGGAGGCACCAAGGTGTATAAATACACTTCGGTATTGTGTAATACAGTTGTAATTAGTGTGAAAATTAAACATATATAAGTTTTATTTTCCATAGATTTAAGGTAAAGCAACTTGGAATATAATTATGGATAGAATATTTCATTATACCTAATTATAAAACTCATTTATACATTAATTTTTTTATGATTTTTACTATATTTAAAAAATAACAAACCATAAAATAATCTCTTTCTGTATGTTGAAAATTAAATCATTCATTAATATTCAAATAAAAGTTATCAATAGCAATCCATTAACTAAACATAAAAAAATAAGAGGTCAGAACATTTATTAATGTCTAACCTCTTAAAATTTATATAGTTAAAATTTGAATTTCAATTATATTATGCAGTAACCCATTGTGAAGGGCCAACTTCATCATATAATTTTTGAGCTGCAGCGTCTTGTACTGCTTCTGGTGCATTAGCAGCTGGTTGACCTTGATATTCAGCTGGTGCTACTGAATCCCATGTACTTTGTAAGAATTGGAACTTACCTGAAGCACCTGATGATGGGTTTGTAGCATGAATATCGCCGCCTGATTCACGTTGCGCGATTTGTTGTAAGTGTGCGTTCACGCCTGATGAACCTTTTGAAGCTTCACTTGAACTTGATTCATTTGAAGTAGTTGAAGCTTGTGTAGTTGTTTCTTGTTGTGGTTGTTGAGTTTGTTCAGTTTGTGGAGCTGCTTGTTGAGCTGGTTGCTCAGTTGATGCTTGCTCTGTTTGTTGTGGTTGTGCTTGCTCTGTTTGTTGTGGTTGTGCTTGCTCTGTTTGTGCTGGTTGTTCAGTTTGCGCTGGTTGCTCTGCTGAAGCATTACCTTGTCCGTAGCTCCAAGTCCAATATTGGCCATCTGATTGGAAGCTATAGTTTAAATTATTATGGTTAAAGTTAATGTTATAAGCACCTTCTTGTACTGGCGCTTCGTTTAATGATTCTGGATTAGTTTGCGCTTGTTGAGCTAATTGTGCTTTATCTACACCTTGCTCTGAAGCGTCTGCTGAATTTCCTGCTGCGAAACCTGTTACACCTAATCCTACTGCTAATGTTGATGCTACTACTGTTTTTTTCATTATTAATAATCCTCCCAGAAGATAATTTTCGTTTTTATTTTAAAATTGTTATTGAATTTCAATTATCTAAAACACAAAGATAATTTACTGCTTCAATTAATTCACAAATAGTACTATAACATCCATAAAACTCTTGTAGGTTACAATGAAATTAAAATAAGCGACGTCTTTTTTACATCCTAATTACATACAATCTAGTTATTTTTATCACAAAACCCTTTTTTAAAACTGTCATGAAAGTCTATATAGTTTATCTATCAATTCATATCTTTGTAATATTAATGTAATTAGTGCGAAAACTTTGTTCTTTTTCTACTAAATATTGATTTAAATTTAAACAAACTTAATAAAAGGTACGTTGTTTAGATTGTCCAAACAGCATACCTTTTCACAATAATCATATGAATCAAACCGTTTAATTTCTCGGGAAATACACTGTCATCGTCGTACCTTCTCCAAACGTGCTATCAACAGAAATTTCACCACCTATTTGTTTAGCTAGTGTCGACGCAATATATAATCCTAACCCAGATCCACCAGTTTCTTTATTTCTAGAGTTATCTACTCTATAAGTTCTATCAAAAATATATCTTAAATGTACTTCTTTTATACCTATGCCTCCATCTTTTACTGAAATTCCTAACATATTACGTTCATCTTCAAAGACTGTAATTGTCACTACTTTATCAGCATCTGAAAATTTTAATGCATTATCTATAAAATTCGTAACAATTCGTTCTAATGCGATCTTATCTTGATAGAAAGGCTTTATATTAAGTGGAATATTAACTTCTAATTGTCTCTTGTCCTTTTTCAAACATTGTTGATATGATTCTAAAATAGGCATCAATAATTGATCAATATTTATTCGCGTATCAGAACGCTTATTGTTTACAGACATGACATCTGTTAAATCATCAAACATTTGATTTAAACGGTCTGCTTGTCTAATAAGCACTTGATAAGCATCTTGCTTAGCTAATTCAGTATAAATCATGCCATCATTAAGCCCTTCTGAATATGACTTAATACTAGCTAACGGTGTTTTTAAGTCATGCGCTAAATTCTGAACCATATATAATTTTTCATCTTGTTCTGCTTTAATTTGATTCATTTGGTTATCGATTCTTATAGTCATTTGGTTAAAGGCATCACTTAATTCTTTTAATTCTTTCGGTGATTGGATATTTAAATCTTCTACTTTATAATTCCCTTTAGCAATTTGGTCAGTGCGATCATTTAATCTCTCAATTTTATGAATCGTTGGAACAGAGAAAAATATCGCGATAGCCATTGTCATCATGCTTGATACAAAAGAACAAAGTGTAAGTAATATAGTTTGATGAACATCGAACCACATTAATTTGTATAATATAAAAACTAAAAGTGTCGTTATAAATAATGATCCCATAAATGAATAAATTAATTGCTTACGAATCGTCATTTAAACACCTCTTTGAAACTTATAACCAAGTCCCCAAACTGTCGAAATTGTATATTCATTAAAATGATTACTTTCCAATTTCTCTCTAATACGATGAACGTGGACATTAAGTGAATTGACATCTTCGTAAAATTCATAACCCCAAACTTCTTCTATTAATGAAGTTTTTGAAATAGCTTCATCTTCATGCGTCACAAAATACCAAAGTAACTCAAACTCTTTAATACGAAATGGTACAGCTTCACCGTTAATTTCTACTGTTTTAGTAATATTATTCAATTTAAGATTACCACAACTGATAACTTCATGTTTTTTAGGTTTCTTTGCTACTCTATCTAACAAATTTTTCGCTCGTATCACTAGTTCTCTTGGGCTAAACGGTTTTTTTACATAATCATCTGCGCCTAACATTAACCCAAAAATTGTGTCTGATTCACTTGTTTTAGCCGTTAAATAAATGTATGGAATATCTAATTGCTTTGCTTTCATTTCTTTGACCACATCATAACCATCTACTTCAGGCATCATGATGTCTAACACCATTAAATCTATAGATTCATCTAAGAATCCAAGTGCTTCTTTACCATTTTCGGCAAGGGTTACTTGATAACCCTCAAATTCAAAATAGGTTTTACAGATTTCTCTAATATCTTTTTCATCATCCGCTATAAGTATGTGGGGCATTTTCATCATTCCTTAATTGTTTTCTTTTTATAAAATGATTTAAGCTTATTGAATTTATTATCTCTTTATTCATTAATATAATTATAAAGAAAAACAATTGAATTGGGTATGTGAAAATCATATCTGCAAGAATGTAATTTAACATTATAAAAACACCAAAAAAGCTTGCTGTATAAGAAAGCACACCAAGAATCAAACTAAGTCCTATAGCAATTTCTCCAAGTTGCACCATCCATTTAAATATTTCTAGATGATTCGCCACAACTGCTTCAAAGAAAAATTTAAACCAAGCTGGGGAATCCTGGTTTTCTTTAATTACTGATACTAAACCATCTATCGCAAAACCACCTGTTATTTTTTCATAGCCTTGAAATAGCATATAAAAACCAGCTCCTAATCGAATAATCAGCAATATAATTTTCGATATCATCTCATTAATCCACTCCTTGATAATATAGTGTGGATTGACCTAACCTATAATCTAGAAGCCAATCCACGTGCTAATTGGTTATTATTTTAGTTCTGCTGAACCAAAGATTACATGAGCTTTGTCGCAGTAGATTGTTACGGTGTTATATTCATCGGTATTTATGCCTTTCAAATCAAACGTTTGCTCTGATTTATCATAATCAACTTTATCTATTTTCTTTCCTTTTTTAATATTGCCATCTTTAGTGAGATATACATGTAAATCTGGACCTTTAGATGATTTAAAATCTTTTAACATCAATTTATTATCATGAATCATCGCCTTACCTTCTACTTTTTCTTTATTTTCTCCTTTAAATATACCTTCTTTCATACTTTTACTTTCACTCATGTCTTTGTTATCCATTTTTGACTCGGATTTTGTTTCTTCTTTCATATCTTCTTTCTTACTGTCCATATTATTACATGCTCCTAGTAATAATGATGTCGCTACCGTGCCTGAAACAAATAATGTTTTTATGTTCATAATATATACCTACTTTCAATTTATTTTTTTCATATTTTTATAATACGGCGGAAATAAAACATTTAACATTAACTAATTATTAATGTTTCTTAACTCAGTCTTAAATATAGCGAAAATTTCAATTAAGATTTAAATAACATCATAAACATCTATAGTTCTAATCAATTAAGTAACAACTACTTACCTAATCGTGTTTAAACAAATGCACACAAAAAAGCTACGGAATCAACTTAGTTAATTGATTCCGTAGCGCTTTTTCGTGCTAAATGTAACAATATATATACTAGTTAATAATTAATCCACCGATGATTAGCCTGAAATTGAAAGTGATACTTATCTTGATAATGCAATTTCAATATGTGCTAAATGATGGTTTTCATGCCATGCCAATTTAGCTAATTTTGTAGCAACTGTGATTTCGCCATTATCTTTAAGCGTGAATTTACGTTCTAATTGATCTTTATCAATACGATTCCCTAATGCTACAATGCGAGCATTAATCCCATCTAATATTTGCAGAGAATATTCGATGGGAGCTAAACTATCTTCTAATTCTACCCATTCCTCTTGATTGAATGGTGGGACGATTGGATTATTATCTGTTAATGCTAATTTCAATCTTTGATACATATTGAGTTGTGAGTCCGCAATATGGTGGACTAATTGACGTACATTCCAACTTCCATCACGATACGTTTTATTTAATTCTTCTTCTGTGATATTTCCAACTACATCTCTTAAACGCCGTGTATAATTGTCGATTTCTGCTAGCCATTTTTGAACGTCATCTAATGTTACATTTTCAGGTATGTCTAATTTACCGATTGGAAATCTTACATCCATATTAAATCACCTAATCATTAGTTATTTTTCTTCCGCTTATGACTGTTATATATTGTCGATCCTCAATAATTGTGTTGCCGAATCTCATAAATTTAATCAGGAATAATCAACATATTTTGTTCATCAAATTCCCACATATCACCATATGCAACTTCCCAATAATAACCATTGATATCTGTAAAATAGCCCCCATAACCACCCCAATCTAAATCTTGAGGTGATTTAACAACTGTTGCGCCAAATGTCTCGACTTGTTCTAAAATTAAATCGACTTCCTCTTTAGATTTGGCGTTGTAAGCTAAAGTAATACCTATAAAACCACCCGTAGTTATTTTAGGAGGACTATCTGCATTTATATCTTTTGCTAATTCTTCAACAGGAAAAATTTCTAATTTTGTACCGTCATTATTAAAAAACACGATTGCTAAATTATCATCTGTTACCTCGGCGGTTGTTTTAAAGCCAATATTTTTATAAAACTGGAGTGATGCTTTCAAATCTTTAACACCTAACGTGATTAAATTAATTCTATTCATTAGATCTCCTCATTTATTATTGGAATTGAATTGCTTATATTTCCAAGGTTATAATTAATTTTCGTTACAGTAAGACTTTACCCTCATGATGAATGAGTTATTCTTTTCCTAATGCGCAAAATCCTTACTAAATGAAATAATAATATCTTTATATGTCTCTAAAGATTCAATAACTGCATACTCGCCATCACCATGCCATTCTCCTCCTGATGGACCGAATTCAATAGCAGGGACATCATACCTTGAAAAATATCTTGTGTCTGCAAAACCATGTTGACCGAACACATCAACATGCTCTTTGTTTTCAACTATCTTTATATGTTGAACCAATTTTTGGATATAAGGATTGCTGATTTCATTTTTAACGCTTGGGCCAGTCAAATTCAAAGAGATTTCACCATCAGTAATCTCTTTAATTTGCGCTAAAATATCTTCTTTATCTTGATTAGGTAAATAACGAATATCAAATGAAATCAAACATTCATCTGGAACTTTATTGTATACTTCGCCACCTTTAATTTTGGCAAGGTTAATTGAAGGTGCCTCAAATATATCTGTAGACTCTTTAGCAAAGGGTAAATTAAGTATCTTATGATAAACTTCCATTGCTTTAGCAATTGCATTTTCCCCTTCCCATGGCCTACTACCATGAGCTGATTTTCCTTTAAATTGAATATCAAATTGCAAAATACCTTTAGCTTGAAAGCCAATCCCTATTTGTGTTGGTTCAGCACAAATTACAAAATCACCTAAATAACCTTGATCCGTTAAATATGAAGCGCAGTTATATCCTCCAATTTCTTCATCAGTTACTAATTGAAGCTGAACACAAACATCTCCTAAGTCAATATTCTTCAAATCTCGCATCGCTACCATAAATGAAGCGACTCCTGCTTTCATATCTGCTGACCCCCGCCCATAAATCTTGCCGTCTTCAATTTGTGGTGTAAATTGTTTTTTATTACCACTAACAACATCAACATGACCATTTAAAACGAGTTTTTTATTTCCTTCTCCTACGTTACAAATGAGCATCTTATAACCATTATTTATTATTATTTCTGACGCCAAACCTTCTTTTTGTAACCATTCCGCACAATAGTCTATTGTTTCGTTTGCAGTATGCTGACTAGAGCTATCAAATTGAATCAAATGTTCTAGTAAATCTAATGTATCTTGCATTGACCATACCCCCTGTCTTTAATTGTGAAAAAGTATAATATATTATCTGAATATTGACAAGATTTAAAAATTTTAGTAATCTTTGTTTATATCAATATATAAAAGAAGCAAGTAATATTATTTTGAATTTTCACAAGTAAATATAAATTAAGCAAAGGCGCTTATATCTCAATCTCGTTGATTGTGTATATAAGCGCCTTTTTACATGTTAAGGGGCGATTTTATGACACGAAATTTAAATTACAATTGGATAAATGGTGAGCAAATTCAAACTGAAAAAACTTTATCAGTTGTCAATCCTGCAAGTGGTAAAACTATTGGAGAAGTTCCTAGTGTAGATGGTCCGATCGTTCAAAAAGCAATTGATAGCGCTGCTAACGCTTTTGAAAGTTGGTCTAATTATACAGCTGAAACTAGACAAGCATTTTTAGAAAAGTGGGCAGTGAACTTGCTTAATAAACAAGAAGAACTTGCAACTATTATGAGTGAAGAACAAGGCAAACCATATAACGAAGCATTTGGTGAGATCGGTGTATGTGCTAAATTCATCCGTTGGTTTGCCGAAGAAGGTAAACGTATATATGGAGAAATCATTCCACCATCATCTGAAAATCAACGTATTTCTGTAATTAAACAACCCGTAGGTGTTTGTGGCCTAATTACACCTTGGAACTTCCCAGGTGCAATGGTTGCACGTAAAGTTGCGCCAGCACTAGCTGCAGGATGTACAGTTATTGTGAAACCCTCTAGTGAAACACCTAGAATTGCCATTGCTATTTTTGAAGAACTAATAGCTACTGGCATCGATAAGGGCGTTGCTAATATTGTTACAGGTAGCTCTTCATTAATATCTGACAAACTATTTAGCGATAAACGTGTTAAAAAAATGTCTTTCACTGGTTCTACTAAAATTGGAAAAACCTTAATGAGTGAAGCTTCCAAACACATAAAACGTATATCTCTAGAACTTGGTGGTAACGCACCTGCAATCGTATTACCTGACGCCAATTTAGATAACGCAGCTGATGCTATAGTCGATAATAAATTTGAGAATAGTGGTCAAATGTGTAATGGAATTAACGTCATACTCGTACACAAAGATATCGAATTAGAGATTACCCAAAAAATCATTAGTAGAGTTAATAAGCTAAAAGTAGCTCCTGGCAATGAATCCGGTGCACAAGTTGGTCCATTAATTAACCAACAAGCCATTGAAAAAGTTGAAAAATTAGTAGCAGAATCCCAGGAAAATGGTGCAACTATTCAAACAGGTGGGCACAAAGCTGATATAGCAGGCTCTGAACTTTTTTATCAACCTACAGTTATAACTGATGTCACGCCAACTATGTCGATTGCTCAAGAAGAAATCTTTGGACCAGTAGCACCAATTATTACTTTTGAATCTACTAAAGAAGCAATAGAAATAGCAAACGCCTCACCTTATGGACTAGCTGCTTACTTTTTCTCTAATAATATCAATACAGTATATCAAATTAGCGAACAATTAGAGTTTGGAATGATTGGCGTTAACGGAACTCAATTAAGTGTACCTCAAGCACCATTTGGCGGTATTAAAGAAAGCGGGATAGGACGCGAAGGCAGTCACTTCGGTCTAGATGGCTTCCTAGAATTAAAATATATTTCACTATCTTTACTTAAATAAAATAGCTAAGGGGATGTCACACATGCAAAACAAAAATAGAGTAACTGGAAATATAACAAAAGATAAATTAATTGAATTAGTCAAATCAGATGAAATTGACACTATAATCATGGGATTTTGTGATATGCAAGGAAGACTCATGGGTAAGCGAATTACAGGAGACTTTATTTTAGAAAATGATATTTCAGATGGGACACATTTTTGTAACTACTTACTAGGTACAAATTTCGAAATGGATACAAATGAAAACTTTGAATTTATGAATTGGAATAAGGGCTACGGCGACTATTTAGCAGTACCTGATTTAGATACGTTAAAAGTTGTGCCGTGGTTAGAAAAAACTGCCATGGTCTTTTGTGATGTCTACTCCGTAGACGGTAGTGAACCTATTTGTATTGCACCGAGAAATATATTAAAGCATCAAATCAAAAAAGCTGAATCACATGGTTTATCACCACATATGGCTAGTGAATTAGAATTCTACTTATTCAATAATTCTTTCGAAGAAATTTCAAAACAAGGTTACAACAATTTGGAAGCTGCTGGACATTTAAATGAAGATTACAATTTACTACAAGGAAGTAAAAACGAGCCTATTTATCAAGAAATACGACACCAAATGCACCTTATGGGAATTACTGTCGAATCTTCAAAAGGTGAAGCCTACAAAGGACAGCATGAAATCAATTTAAAATATTCTGATGCTTTAAATGCAGCCGATCAACACATCATGTTCAAACATGGAATGAAAGAAATTTGTATACAAAATGATAAATCCGTAACCTTTATGGCCAAACCATACGAAGAGTGGACTGGATCGAGTGGTCATATACATCTGAGCATGATGGAAAAAGGAACAAAAACGAACGCCTTCTATGCTGGTGATGACGCCGAAGAACCTAAATCTGAAACTATGCAACATTTCTTAGCTGGCATTTTAAAATATACTAAAGATTTTGCCTTAATGTTTGCACCTTACGTCAATTCATATAAACGTTTCGCACCAAACTCTTGGGCACCTGTTAGCATCGCATGGAGCAGAGATAATCGCTCAGCAGGTTACCGCGTAGTTGGTGATGGCAATTCATTACGCTTTGAATCTCGTATTTCAGGTGCAGATATGAACCCTTACTTAGCATATTCCGCACTTATAGGGGCTGGACTATATGGTATCGATAACAAAATTCCTTTAAGTGAAGAATTGGTTGGTAATGCCTACGAACAAGATAGTATTACGCGAATTCCATCATCATTACATGAAGCTATCTTGCAATGGAAAAATAGTGAAGTTGTCACAGAAGTATTAGGTGAAGATGTCGCAAATCACTATTTAGAAGCTGCGCAATCAGAGCAAAATGATTTCGATTCTTACGTCACGACTTGGGAACGTTCACGTTATTTTGAACAGAGCTAATATCATTCAGAACTATTATTATAAGGAGGAACAATTTATGAGACTAAAAGATAAAGTATGTATTATTACCGGCGCAGGTGGCGGTATGGGAAAAATTGCAGCACAAACCTTTGCCAAAGAAGGTGCTAAAGTTGCAGTCTTTGAAAGAGATGAAGAAGCTGGTCTTGAAACTGTGCAAATAATTAAGGACAATGGTGGCGAAGCCTCATTGTTCAAAGTAGATATTGCAAACGAAGAGAATGTTAAAAAGGCAGTTGCAGAGACTGTTCAATCTTATGGAAAAATTGATGTACTATACAATAATGCAGGTGTTATGCCTGAAGCAGATAATTCTGTAGTAAATACAAGTGAAGATGTTTGGGACTTAGTCATGAATATCAATGTTAAAGGAATTTTCTTTATGACAAAATATGTAATTCCTGAAATGGAAAAACATAATTCTGGTTCTATTATTAATATTGCATCATTTGTCGCCGAAATGGGTTGTTCTGTACCACAAGATGCCTATACTGCATCAAAAGGCGCTGTTGTTTCTTTAACTAAATCTTTAGCTATTCAATTTAGACCTAAAGGTATTAGAACTAACGCAATAAGTCCTGGACCAATCGAAACACCATTACTAATGGAGTGGTTAGTCTCAGATGAAGAAGCTAAAAACACTAGATTAAACAGACAACCAACTGGCCGCTTCGGGAAACCAGAAGATATTGTAAACTGTGCGTTATACTTGGCATCAGATGAATCAGACTGGACAAACGGTGCAAATATTAACGTAGATGGTGGTATCACTGCAAACTACTTCTAAATAGTTACACATATATATAAATACTTTAGAGCCGACTATAAAAAACGCATGTACTTCATAGCCTTTTAGTACACATTTAGAAATAGATAAAAAAAACCCCGAGACATTATAAGTCTCGGGACTTTTAATTTTATAGACAATAACTGTTACATCCTTATTTTTTCATCAATTTTGTACGAATTATATTCGAAACAACCGTTCTGAGTAATGAAAATATTGGATTTATAGACTCGAGCTATTACTTATTTTCTAAATATTCATTTTCACCAATAATACCTGCACGTCTGTCAATTTCTTCTAATTTTTTCGCTTTTGGAATACATAATATATATGCAAATATAATTGCAATAATACCTGCACTCAACTTACCTATCATTACAGCAGGTATCAGCGTTGGCTGGAAATTAGCTGTATAAGATAGGTGATCGCCTAACAAGAATGCCGAACATACACCAAAAGCAATGTTGATTACTTTATCTTTTGGTGGCATATCTCTTACAAGTTTAAGCATTGCTAAAATGTTCGCAATTGTTGCTATGAAACCTGCGCTCCCTACTTCACTTAACCCTACTTTATTTCCAACTTTATGCAAAACTGTAGAAAAGTATTTACGTATTAAATATACCATCGGGAAAGCACCTGATAACATAATAGCAATATTACCTGCATTTTCTAATGCTCTAAAATTGTCGTGCTTATCAGCCATAATAGGATCAAACCCCCAACTCCCAAATATAGTGGTAAACAAACCTGTGAATATTTCTACTACAGAAAAGACAAATACTAATTTAATACATGTATCTAGAACCTTACCAAAGACAATAAATATTTTAATCATAATGTCAGAAAAGAAATATAACCCTATTGCTGTGATTAATACAAATAGAATTAATGGTAAAAGATTAATAAATACCGTAGATATGCTAATCTGAAATATATGTGTTGCTGCACTTGTTGTATCAATGACTGTTCTAATTTTTGTATGGCTTAATAGAATTATTACCGTGGAAATAAAAACACCAAATGGTATAGCCAATAACCCTGACAATATTCCTAGCGCCATATACTTATGATCTCGTTTATCTAGCATTGGTAACCCCAGCGGTATAGTAAACACAATAGTTGCCCCTGCCATAAAACCAACAATCATCGCCATTATCCATCCTTCATAACTTTGCTTTAAAACATCTGCAAGTTGATATCCTCCCATATCCGTTGCAAGTATAGAAGTAGCTGCGATTGCTGGATCAGCACCAATCTTGTCAAATAGTGGTCCAAAAACTTGTTCTATGAATTTTGAAATAAAAGGAATTGATGCCATGATGCCTGCTGAATTAGCAAAAATAGGCCCAATAGTATAAATACCTTCCATAAATTCTTTACCTATACCTTTATCTGCATTACGGATCGCACCAAATGCACCTAACACTGCACACGCCATAATAATATAAATAATTACCGTTCCAATATGCTCCATAATGTTTCCCCCATTGTTAAAAGCTATAAAAAAACAAAAAAGTGCCTATTTGATTAATTCAAATAAGCACCTTTGCTTTTTATATTCACTTGTTTTGTTATCTCAATTTTTCGATAATCTTAGACGCTTCAATTTCAATACCCACTTGCTTGTCCATACTCTTTCGCCTGAGTTTCTGATAAGCTGCTTCTTCTGTTAAATTTAATTGCTTCATCAATATGCCTTTTGCTTTTTCAACAAGCTTCCTATCGTTCATTTGTTTTTTAGTGTGATTTACTTCAAATCTTAATTCAGCAATATTTTGAGCTTGCCTCATTGCAATCTCAACAGCTGGTAATAATTGTGCTTCGGATATAGGTTTCACAATATAGCCCACTATATTAGCCTGTTTCGCCTCTTCTACATATTCACAATGACTATATGCCGTCAGTAGCAATATTGGAATATTGTATTTTTTCGTAATGATTTTGCTCGCTTTTAAACCATCCATTTTTGGCATTTTAATGTCCATAATGATTAAATCTGGCCGAAACTTATCAGTAGCTTCTAATGCTTTTTCTCCATTACCGACTTCAGCAACTACATTATAATTCGCAGCTTCTAACATTTCTACGATGTCCATCCTAACGATTGACTCGTCTTCAACAACTATAATAGATGTCATTTTAATTCTCCCCTTTGTATTGAAACTCCACTCTCGCATTCGTTCCAACACTATTACGTTCAATTCTAAAAGCCCCGTCTAAGTCATTTTCCGTAATTGTGTTTACAATTTTCAAACCAAATGATTGTTTGAATTCACACGCAGTCTTTCCTGTGTCTTGTACGTTTAGATTAATTAATTCAGATTGAGCATTGTAAGATAGACAAACTGTTATTTCCCCTTTTGCTTGTCCATTAAATGCATGTGTTAAGCAATTCGTTATAAGTTCATTTGCAATTAATGCGATAGACACTGCTATATTTGAAACTAAGTGGATATTTTCATCTGTTTTATAATTAATATGTATCATTCTATTAGGAGATTCGTTATAAACTATCATATTCCCAATTTTTTTAATTAATTTATCAATATTTACAGAATCTGTGGATGATTCATCTAGTATAACTTCGTAGACTGATGCGATACTTAAAATTCTGTTAAGGCTTTCTTGGAAGTATTTTTCACTCCCATTAGGCAACCCTCGTCTCATCTGTAAACGCAATAAACTTGCAACAGTCTGTAAATTATTTTTCACACGATGATGAATTTCACCTATAGCAACTGATTTAGATATTAATGCCCTTTCTTTTTCTTTTAAATCTGTAATATCTTTTAACAGAATTAAATGACCGGTCATCACATCATCTTCAAGCAACTGTATACATTTAATTTGAAAATAATGCCCTTGTAGAGCACGCTCTTCTATTGTGATAATTCGTCCATCTGTAAGCATATTTTCGATAGATGGAAACAATTCTATGAAATTTAATCCTGCTTCACAGTCTAAATGTAAAAGTTCACTTACCATTGCTTCTCCTGCTAAATTAAAGTAACGT
This sequence comes from Staphylococcus sp. mip270_02, assembly GCF_054031535.1. NCBI lineage: Bacteria > Bacillati > Bacillota > Bacilli > Caryophanales > Staphylococcaceae > Staphylococcus > Staphylococcus sp. mip270_02. The sequence continues at coordinate 514,725 of NZ_CM132934.1, read as the reverse complement.
ATGTTCAATTCGTTATCTAAGTCAAACAAGCTTTCTTCAATCATGTCTGGTACAAAAATTGGATTACTCTCTGAATTTGATACCAAATCACTTAGAGTACTAGTTGCTTGTGTTAATGCTTTCAACCTTTTTTCTTCCATAATTTTATTACTGACATCTATTTCCATTATTAGAATACCAATAGTTTCATTAGCTAATTTAATTGGCGTAGCGCTCTGTTCTACTACTTTACCCTCTTGTGAAATTGCGCGATGTTGTGCAAATTCACTACCTGAAAGCACTTCAAATACAGCAGGCTCAAACTTCTCATAAACATTAGCTTCTACTACGGATCCTTGATACAAGCTTTTACAGTTCACCGGAACTGCTTCTGCAACAACAATAACTTCACCATGTTCTTCTATGGGACAATCAATAAAAACATTTGCCTGATTCAAGTTGGCAATCATTTGTAATTGTTCTGATACCTCTGAAATCCTATTTATTGCTGCTTCTGTCAACATTGTCCTTGCTTTACATCTTATGCTTACTTCATTGATATGCATCATTCCAAACATATTTATGTGAATATTTAGATTTTTATATTCATATACTATTATGAAATTTTGTCAAAAATATGTCAATTCAAAACGCAATAATTCAAAATTTTATAGTAATTTCACACTATAGAGATAAGTATACCGTCCTCACGATTATTACATTTTCCCGTCTTCTTTTCATAACTACAAAAAATATCTTTATACGCTAATCGATTTCATAATCTAATGATACTCGTAAAACAATGATGTTCATTGAATATTGCAACTTTTATCACAATGATGTACATAAAATGAAATTGGATTTGTGTCTGATGAATGTACAACTCTTTGATGCTATGTGCTAAATTAGAGTCAACAACAAGGGAGGGATTCAATATACAGACAGAAAATTTTAGCGTCATTACAGAATTAATTAAAAACCCTAAGCTTAAAGGCAAAGATCTCGAATTAATGTTCAATATATCTCGTAGACAACTTGGCTATAGAATCCAAAAAATCAATACATGGTTAACTGAACAAAATTTACCTACGATAGAGCGTACTAGCCAAGGCTTCTTCATCGTTGATGACGCAATAAAACATTTTCTTAACGTATATATTGAACCTTTACCACAGGAAAATGAGCAAGTATATACTGCTTGTCAGCGCGCGCATCTCATTTTACTGATGTTGTTTAAAGAAGATGAAGTGTTATCGTTAAATCACTTTTCTATCGATTTAAAAATTAGTAAGAACACTGTATTAAACGATTTAAAGCAATTAAAGTCACTACTAGAACCATATAACATTATGCTGAAATACTCGCGACAAAAGGGATATCATTTAAAAGGTAATGAATTTGAAATCAGAAAACTTTTAACTAACTTAATTGATAAAGCATATACACTAAACATTCTAAACCATGATGTTTTTGATATTTTAGGCTTACGCAAAGAAAAGCTTCAAATCATAGATGCGCAAATTAATAAAATTGAACAATATTTAGAAAGCAATTTTATAGACCAAAGTACGCAAACGTTACGTTATAAACTCTATTTTATTATTAGGAGAATTCAACATAACAAAATTGTCTCACCCTTTTCAATTGGCTATGATGATCTCTCGGACACTGAGGAATATCGAGCAACAGAAATACTCACTTCAAATTACTCTGATATACCTCTACAAGAAAAACTGTTTATAACATTACAACTTTTATCAACAAGTGTGCAATGGTCAGAACTAGATGATTCAACATTTTTACCAGAATTAAAAGTAGCACTTCAGTCTATGCTTGATCAATTTGAAAAAATCACTTTCATCACATTTAAAGATCGTGAAACGTTACTTAATCAATTAATGTTTCATATGAAGCCAGCTTTTTATAGAATTAGATATCAATTATCTGACGTCGAAAGTTTACAGAATACTCTGAAAGATGATTATAAAGAATTGTTTCACCTTGTAAAACTTTCTTCTAAACCAATGGAAAAAATATTAAGACAACCTCTGCCCGATAATGAAATTGCATACTTAACTATTATTATCGGTGGCATTTTAAGAAGACAAGATGAAGACATTGATAAAAAAGTGAAAGCAGTTGTTGTTTGTACACAAGGGACATCAATTTCTCAATTAATGTTACAAGAACTACGAAGTGTATTTCCTGAATTTATATTTTTAGATACGTTATCATTACGCGAATTTAATCATTACACTCTTGATTTCGATGTGGTGTTCTCACCAATGCACATCATGACAAATAAGAGATTGTATATCACTAAAACGATATTAACTGCTAAAGAAAAACATCATCTACGCCAACACGTATTCGGCCAACTTAATAACACATTTGATACTGACATACACGCTCAAAAAATGTTAGCAATGATACGTAAACACGCTGACATTCATAATGAGGACAACTTATTGAATGAAATTAAACAACAGTTCGATGAGATTCATGCCTATACATCAATCGAATCGTCTTCAATATCATTGAATTATCATTTAAACTTGCAAGATTTGTTGCCTGTAAATCATATTCAATTAATCTCTCACGTTAAAAATATAGACGAAGCCATACGAGTAGCTGCTAAGCCACTTTATAGCCAAAACTATATAGATGCTAATTACATCGATTCTATGATTCAATATTTTGATGCAACGTACATGGTAATTAATCAAAATATCGCAATACCGCACGCAGAAAACGAACAAAATGTGAACCGTACCTCTATGAGTATGTTGATTTTAGATGAACCATTAACACTAAAAACAGGACTTGATGTAAATGTATTTGTGATTATTGCAGCTACAGATAAATTTAAACATTTAAGGCCTCTACTACAATTACGAGACTTGGCTCAAGACGCTGAAATGGTACAAAACATTATACAAACTGATTCAAAATCACAAGTGTTCGAAGTCATTAAACACTTTTCAATAATAGAGTAAAACAAAGGGGTTGAGCCATATGGAAAGTTTAAAATTGGATACATCTAACATCATTATTGGTTTAGAGGCAACCACAAAAGAAGAGGCGTTAAGTCAATTAGCCAAACGGATGTACAATAATGGTTACGTCAAAGCATCTTATGAAAATGCAGTTATTGAAAGAGAAGCATCCTTTGCTACAGGATTACCTACAGTGTATTGTTCGGTAGCAATTCCACACACAGACATTCAACACGTTAATTCAAAGTCTATCGGCGTGGCTGTACTTAAAGAAACCGTACCTTTTGTAATTATGGGAGAACTTGAAGCAACAACAGATGTAAAATTAATTTTCATGCTCGCAATGGATAAAGAAGATACACAATTATCATTACTCCAAAAATTAATGGGTATTTTTCAAAACAATCAAATACTTGAAGCCATTGCAAATTCAACAAACAATGCTCACATCGTAGATATTATTGAACATGAAATTAGAGAAGCATAAACATCTTTTTGGAATAATGAAACTTTTAAGCAGTACACCTTAAATATATATATATCAAAAATTAGGAGGAATTTATTATGAAACAAGTATTAGTAGCATGTGGTGCAGGTATTGCAACATCAACAGTAGTGAACAGTGCAATTGAAGAAATGGCGAAAGAACACAACATCAAAGTAGATTTAAAACAAATAAAAATTTCTGAGGTAGGCTCGTATGTTGATACAGCAGACTTATTAGTTACAACTGCTATGACGCAAAAAGAATACGACTTCCCTGTTATTAATGCACGTAACTTTTTAACTGGTATTGGGGTTGAAGACACTAAAAAAGAAATTCTAGATGCATTACAAAGCTAATGAACTATTTATTAAAATGATCGTACGAACTGTTGGGATAAATACCGTAACAATTTTTTATAGTTATAACAAAGTGACATCTTAATTTATACCAATAGTACTTTATATAAAGAGGATGGTGTATGGGATGAGTGGATTTGTAGATTTTATTCAAGCTTTTTTAGATTTAGGGGCAACAGTTATACTTCCTATCGTTATATTCTTATTAGGATTATTCTTTAGGCAAAAAGTAGGAGCAGCATTCAGGTCAGGCCTGACAATTGGTGTTGCATTCGTTGGGATTTTCTTAGTTATTGACTTACTAGTTAACAACCTTGGTCCTGCTGCTCAAGCCATGGTTAAAAACTTAGGGGTTAGTTTAAATGTCATTGATGTGGGTTGGCCAGCAACGTCTTCTATTGCATGGGCCTCTACAATTGCTGCATTTATTATTCCTTTAGGCATTGTCGTTAACATCGCAATGTTATTAACAAAAACAACACGTACCATGAACGTAGATATCTGGAATTTCTGGCACTATACCTTTATGGGCGCCATGGTTTATGCAATATCTGGCAGTATTTGGCAATCTTTAATAGCCGCTGCAGTATTCCAAATTGTTTGTCTAAAAGTGGCTGATTGGACTGCACCAATGATGAGTAAATTTTATGACTTACCTGGGGTGTCTATTGCAACAGGTAGTACAATTTCATATGCTCCAGGTATTTTCTTAGTAAAAGGATTGCAAAAAGTACCTGTAATTAAAAACTTAAATGCAGATCCTGAAACGATTCAAAAAAGATTCGGTGCATTTGGTGAATCTATATTCGTCGGTTTAGTACTCGGTTTAGCAATTGGCTTATTAGCTGGCTACAACGCTGGCGACGTAATAAATCTTGGTATGTCCATGGCTGCAGTTATGGTGTTGATGCCTCGCATGGTTAAGATTTTGATGGAAGGTTTAATGCCTGTTTCAGAATCTGCACGTACATGGCTGAACAAACGCTTTGGTGATCGTGAAATCTACATTGGCTTAGATGCGGCTGTTGCATTAGGACATCCAGCAGTTATCGCAACCGCTTTAATTTTAGTGCCTATTACCGTATTGTTAGCTGTTATTTTGCCTGGTAACCAAGTGCTACCTTTTGGCGACTTAGCAACAATTCCATTTATTGTCGCTTTTATTGTAGGTGCTGCTCGAGGAAACATTATACACTCAGTTATTGTTGGCACAATCATGATTGCCATTTCCTTATATATCGCAACTGATGTTGCACCGATATTCACAAGTATGGCAGAAGGTACAAATGTGAAAATGCCAGCTGGTTCATCACAAATTTCAAGTATAGACCAAGGTGGTAACATCTTAAACTATATTATATTCAAATTCTTTGGCTTATTTAATTAACTGATAGGAGATGACTTCACATGAAAGCACTTGTTAAAACTAAAGAAGGTTTTGGAAACCTAGAAGTATTAGATACAGAAACGCCTTCACCAAACAAAGATGAAATAAAAATAAAAGTTCATTATACAGGTATTTGTGGTACAGATATTCACACATACGAAGGACATTATAAAGTGAATTTTCCAGTTATACTCGGCCATGAATTCTCAGGCGAGGTTGTAGAAGTCGGTACAAATATTACAAATTTCACTATTGGGGATCGTGTTACTTCCGAAACAACATATTACATTTGTGGGGAATGTGACTATTGTCAAAATGGCGATTATAACTTATGTAATCATCGTAAAGGCTTGGGTACTCAACAAAACGGTGGTTTCACGCAATACTTAGTTACTCCAGCAACTAGCGCTCATCACATACCAGACAATGTTTCTTACAAAGCTGCTGCGATGACTGAACCATTAGCCTGTGCGCACCATGCCGTTTCTAAAATTGATATCCAACCTGAAGATGTTGTTGTTGTTATTGGCCCTGGTCCTATTGGACTGTTAGTCGCTCAAGTTGTTAAAAGTAAAGGCGCTAAAGTTATAATAACCGGATTGAATAATGATCAAGCAAGACTAGATAAAGCATATGAACTTAACTTAGATCATGTAGTTAATATTCAAAATACTGATTTGAAATCATATGTAAATAAAGTCACTAATGGTTATGGCGCAAATGTCGTATTAGAATGTTCTGGTGCAATACCGGCCGCCAAACAAGGATTAGATATTTTACGTAAAAAAGGACAATATGTCCAAGTTGGTATTTTTAAAGATAGCGAAATCCCATTCAATTTAGAACAAATAGTTCAAAAAGAATTACGTATTGTAGGTACTAGAAGCCAAAAACCAGCAGATTGGGAACCTTCTTTACAACTGCTAAGCCGTGGAGAAGTCGACGCAGAATCTCTTATTACAAACGAGCTTAATATTACGCAATGGACAGAAGGATACGATCATATCAAGAGTGGTGAAGGTATCAAAGTATTACTTCGCCCTATCGAATAATTTCAAAATATTCATCGTTAATATACAAACGATAAAAGGAGCGTAAAAATATGGTAGAACTAATGTTGGATTTCATGCTTGGACCCTTGAGGAATATTACAGATTTATATATGAACAACTTACTATATGCAAATACTATCGTCATTTTCGGTTACTTTGTCGCTAAATTTTTTAAAAAGAGAAAAACAAATGCTGAGCAAGGTTAATTCATTTCATATTTAAAAGTTAAGAGGTGACAACATTTGAAAGCTTTAAACTTATATGGCATTCAAGATTTAAGATATGAAGAAACGAAATCTCCTAAAATTGACAATAGCAATGATGTTATTATCAAAGTAGTAGCAACAGGAATTTGCGGTTCCGATAACTCGCGTTATAAAAAATTAGGTCCTTACCGACCAGGTACACCATTTGGCCATGAGTTTTCAGGTACCGTCCATAGTATAGGCAATGATGTAAAACATTTATCTGTTGGTGATGCCGTGACAGGATGCCCTGCGATTGCATGTCACAACTGTGAACAATGTGAAAAAGGTGCATATTCTAGATGTGAAAATTTATATGTCATAGGTTCTTATGAACCGGGTTGTTTTGCAGAATACGTTAAACTGCCAGCTCATAACGTCTTAAAGTTACCTAATAATGTAGATTTTGATACGGCCGCTATGATTGAACCGTCTGCAGTGGTGGCACATGGGTTTTATAGAACAACTATGAAACCCGGCGCAACTGTGGCTGTCATCGGTTGCGGAAGTATTGGATTACTAGCCTTACAATGGGCTAAAATATTTGGTGCTACTAAGACTATTGCTATAGATATAGACTCCAACAAACTAGAAATTGCTAAAACACTTGGTGTTGATTATACAATTAATTCTAAAGAGAAAAATCTAAATGAAGTTATTAAAACACTCCCTTATAACATAGATGTAGCCGTTGAATCTGCTGGCTCACCATTTACTATAGGGCAAGTATTAACATTACCGTCTAAAGGCGGGGAAGTCTTAATGCTTGGTATTCCTTATTCAGATATTGAAATAACTCGCGAACATTTTGAAAAGATATTGCGTAATGAGCTCAAAGTGATTGGTTCTTGGAATGGATTATCTGCGCCATTCCCAGGTGAAGAATGGCATACATCACTACATTATATGTCTACTGGGAAAATTAAAGTACATGCTATGATTTCAGATTATCTAGATTTAGCGCAAGGTCCTGCCACATTTGATGCAATAGTAAATAACAAGAAACATTTTAATAAGGTTATTTTTCATCCATAATTAACACATTAAATTCAGCTATAAAGAGATCTATGTCAATAGGTTCATTTATAGCTATTTTTATATTTAAAAAGACCCGAGACTTCAACATAAGCCACGGATCTTCAAATCACTAATCATACAACCAGTAAATAACTAGTTAAAATCATGCAATCATTTTATAAAATGCTGATTTCCTAGCTACAATGCTAAATTTATTGTAGTTTCATAAATCCATTACCTAAAACGTCGCGCACGTCATGGATAACTAGAAATGCATTTTCATCATGCGCGTTAACGATTTTTTTAATTCTAGCTAATTGGTTTTGCGGTACTACGACATAAAGTACATTCGTTTCTTTACGTTCATAACCTCCTACACCATTTAATAGTGTGGAGCCCCTACCTGTTTCATTATTAATATCTAAACTGATATCTTTATTATAATCTGAAATAATCGTAATCGCTTTTTTCGGATTAAATCCTTCTATAATAAATGTCATACTCTTTTCAACAATAAAAAGCATTACAATCGTATATAATACGTTCTGGACTGGAAGTACAATTAAGAACGATAATACAATAATTGAATCTAAAATAAACAATGCCTGCGAAGTTTTCATCTCGCTATATTTATTTATAATTTTAGCAATGACAGAAGTACCGCCTAGTGTGCTTCGTGCAGAAATCACTAGTCCACTTCCTATTCCTATCAACACACCAGAAAATACAGTATTGATAAAATCAGATTCCAGATGCATATTAAACGATTCAGTCAGTCCTAAAAACGCTGAACTCGAAATAACTGTGATTAAAGTATAAACTGCAGTAGTTTTACTTAAATATTTCCAACCTATCACAATTAATATCATATTTATAATCAAGGAAGTGAGCGCCGGTGATAAACCCAGTGTATATTTCAAGTTTAAAGAAATACCAACTGTGCCACCTTCCCCTAAATTTGAAGCAATGACAAACGCATTGATACCTATACTAATAAGAAACGTACCTAAAATACAAAAACATATATTTTTAAAATGGATTTTATACAACATCCCCCAAACACCTCTTTTCTTAATTATTTAAAATACACACACATAACTTCCTCAAAGTAACATTTTCTTCCTTAAAAATCAGACGACATAAAAAGAAACTTTCTAGTTATTGAACCAAAAAGTTTCGTAAATTAAAGCTTTTATTAATTTTTTTTAACACAAGTCTATATCATAGTAGAAAAGGACGATAATTTCAATTGAATGAGGTTAAATTAAAATTGTATCCGTTAACTAAATTATATTTTAGTTATGTGTACTAATTAAAAAACTGTATGAACGACATGCTCCATTAGTTTTATGTTATATATTAATTAGTTATTCTTGTCACACCTTAATTAAAATGGATTTTGATTCAACCATTGGCCACCATCCATAGTCATACATGCACCATTTATATAGCTAGCTTCTTCTGATAATAAGAATTTAGCTAAACTAGCTATTTCTTCTGGTTGTCCCATTCTACCTAATGGAACATTATCAAGTGTTTGTTGCTTAGCTTCTTCTGATAAACTAAGTTTTCCTGATCCCCCTGTATTATCAATCGGTCCTGGCGCAATTGCATTGACTGTAATACCATATTTACTTCCCCACTCTACTGCTAGTGTTCTTGTCATAGATAATACACCAGCTTTAGCACTTGCTGAATGCACCACCCCGACACCAGCTCTCCATGCATAGGTCGCTACCATATTGACAATGCGTCCTTGTTGACCATTTTTTATCCATTCTTTACCGACAGCTTGTGTACAATACCAAGTTCCATTAAGGACAATATCTATAACAGAGTTCCAACCATTGAGTGATAAGTCTTCTGCCGGACATAGAAAATTACCTGCCGCATTATTGACCAAGCCATCGATTTTTCCATATGTTGCTATTGTTTTATCTACTGTGTATTGAACCCTTTCAGGGTCCCTCACATCCATATCTATACATAACACTTGCCCTTCAAACTTCTCCATTTCAGCTTTGGCTGCTTCTAATCGTTCTAATGAACGACCAGTAATTACAACGTTTGCACCTTCTTCGGCAAATCTTGTTGCCATTGCTTTACCCATACCACTACTACCGCCTGTCACAATGATTACTTTATCTCTCATGTGCATTCTCCTTTAAATAAACGACTTAAATTAACACGTCAAATAACTATAGTAAGCGCTTACACATAATTGTACCTTACTTATCTATCATTAGTAAATAATCTTAATTATTCTTAATTACACGTATTTAAATATATAAAGTAACAATTATTATAAATTTTTAAACTTTCTGTAAATCTAGTAAAAAGCACCTTGATATATGCTATATTGTCCATGATATCGCAAACCGATATCGGTTAACGTTATTAATAATTAAAGGGGCTGTATAATATCGATTCTAAATTAGAAAGACGTATGTTTCTCGGATTTATTTATATCCATATTTTGCATCATGCTAATGAACATCCTATTTATGGTAGCTGGATGATGGATGAGTTAAGAACACACGGTTATGCAATGAGCGCTGGAACGTTATATCCTCTTTTACATCGAATGGAAGATGAGTCATTACTTGTTAGTGAAAAAACTGTCGTTGCCGGTAAACAACGTAAGAACTACACAATCACTCCATTCGGTGAGAAAATGCTAGAAAAAAGCCATCAGAAATTAAAAGAAATTGTCGGAGAAATTTGAACTTGGGAGGGTATCTGTTATGAAATATCTTGAAGTATTTCTCGTAGCTCTGAGGTTAGGCTGTACTTCATTTGGCGGCCCAACAGCACACCTTGGTTACTTCTATGATGAATATGTGAAACGGAGACAATGGCTGACAGAACAACAATACACCAATTTAGTCGCATTATGTCAATTTTTACCTGGACCCGCTAGTAGTCAAGTTGGATTCGGTATTGGTATAACTAAGGCGGGGTTGATTGGCGGCGTAATTTCATTTATTGGATTTACTATCCCCTCGGTAATTATATTAATGCTTTGCGCCACTTTACTTTTAGCTTACAACAACGATTTAGGTTGGACACATGGCCTAAAATTAGTTGCCGTTGCAATTGTATTAAATGCAATTATAGGCATGGGTCAAAAATTATTGTCCGATTTAAAAACAAAAATTTTAGCATTGTTCACCTTAGTGGTAGCTATAACAGTCATTCATCCATTAGCACAATTAAGTGCCTTGACTGTAGTGGCTATAGTTGGATTAGCGCTTTTTAAAGAAACAGATGAACAGAAAGATTCGATAAAAATATTTAATATTCCACGAATAGTAGGCGCCATCTCTCTTATACTATTTTTTAGTCTTTTATTTATCTTACCTATATTGAATTTTGTCACTAACAATTCGTGGATTAATATGGTCGACAACTTTTATCGTTCTGGTGCTCTTGTATTCGGCGGTGGACATGTTGTCTTACCTTTATTAGAACAATCATTTGTAGCAACTGATATGATTAGTTCCGATGACTTTTTATCAGGTTACGCATTAACACAAGCAGTACCAGGGCCGTTATTTACATTTGCTGCATATATTGGAACCGTTATGTCTGGTATTACAGGTGGTATCATTGCAACAATTACTATATTCTTACCAGCCTTTTTATTATTGGTTGGGGTTTTACCTTTTTGGGAGCACGTACAATCAAATCGCTACGCAAAATCAATGCTAAAAGCTGTCAGTGCTGGCGTAGTAGGTATTTTAATCGCAGCTTTTTATGACCCAATATTCACGTCATCAGTAAACACCAATATGGATTTCGCATTTGCTGCTACATTATTTGTATTATTGGCATATTGTAAAGCACCATCTTGGTTAATTGTAATTTTAGGGGTATTACTTGGAGTGCTATTTTATTGATCCTGGATATTTCTATTTATTTAAAAGAAATATCTTTAGTTTTAAGTATTTTATAAGAAAATTTTTATCCTAATAATATATACTCTATACAATAAAAGCCCGAAACATATATGTTTCGGGCTCGCTATTTTAATTTCTATTTTTAAACTTATTTATACCATAAATAGTTAATGATACTATCATCATAAAAATACCAATAACTAAAAAGAGAAAACCATACTCCACTAAAATCCATGGCTCTGGCAATATATTGTTTTCATCTACGTAACTTGGTATCATGAGAAATAAAACTCCTAACGCAATTCCGATTATCATGCTTATAACACTTGCGATCAAAAACTCTTTACTCATAATTTTTACATCTCCTCTTATATTAAATAATTGTATTGTTGCTAAAATTTATTATTTACTATAAGAGTACTTATTAAAAGAAAGCATTACTATCATTCATATATGAGAGGATAGTATGTCTAGCGGTATGTGTAAAGTATCACTAGCTATTGCGTAGAATCAACTTTCAAGCGTACATTGATTATTAATTTGATAAGGGGGATAAAATAAATGGATTTTGGAAATCAAATTAAATTATTAAGAAAAAAAATAAAGCTAACGCAATCACAATTAGCAAATGAACTTAATGTTTCTAGACAAACAATCTCTGCTTGGGAAAATAATAGATATCTGCCAGATATAGAAATGATTGTAATCATTGCTAAAAAATTCGATTTATCACTTGATGATTTAATTTTAGGAGATGACGCCATAAAAAATAAACTTGTCAGTGATGGGAGTAATATCAAACGCATTCGGCTCAGTATATTAAGTCTCATCTTTATTTTAATTGGCATTTTGTCTGCATTTTTATTTTTAATGTTACCCTCTTATGTTTCTCATGATGGCGTTTTACATGAACCTTGGTTCCTAGTGCCTTTGAGCTTTTTTACTTTAGTGATAGGGCTACTAGTGGGCTTGCTTAATTTGTTTTTAATCTTTTTTAATTATTTTAAAAGTTCCAAATTGATAAAATAATTTATATCATTTCTTAATTTGCACTCTTTTGTTATAATGTTTATAAATATAATAGTTCTCTTATTAAGAGTGAGTGGAGGGACTTGGCCCTGTAAAACTCCAGCAACAGCTCAGACGAGCGATGTGCTAAATCCAACAGTTCTAATTTACGAACTGACAGATGAGAAGATGTGCGGAAGCTCTTCTTATCTAAGAAGAGCTATTTTATTTGTAAAAAAATAAAAGGTGGTAATTTTATGAAATCATTGCACGAATTATTCTCAGAACTTGAACATTGGGAAAATCATGTACCTAATAACATGATGAGTAACATAGCTAAACTAGAACATATCAAAAACTTAAAACGTGAAATCTTCGCTCGCATAGATATTCACGATTACAAAGCAATTATATTAGAAAAAGAATTATAAAATACGGCTATCGTATCTCAATCTATAACTCTTATCAGGCTTATATCTTGATAACTAACCGTTATATAAAGACAAGAACGAGAGTGCACAGAAATCATACTTTGCTACAATGATTTCTGTGCACTCCCATGTTATATTTACTTTTACAATTTATAAATTCTCCATACAAGCATCCTATTTATGTTTACAACCAAAGGGCACATATTTTATTTTTGTATCTTTAGGTATACCTTCATATTTGTTAAATAATGACTGGTATCTTGTACTTGTTGGTGTAGCATGATGCAAATAATGTTCAAAAGGTAATTTTTCCATCGTATAAAATTCTTTTTTAGGATGAGCTTTTATCTCTTCTTTTAACTGTGTAATTCGTGTTTCATTTTTTTGATTAATATAGAAAAATGCCCCTAAATATAATGTCGCACAGCCAATTGCTAAAACACCCAAAATCCGTTTCCATAGTTGACCAGTAATGTTCAACTGTGAAAATAATATTAAAAAGATAATGACAAACAACGCAGAAACTGTATAAAAATTTCTTGGCCCTAATGGCGACACAATTACCAAAGGTGCACACACTAACAAAACAGCAGCCAGCAATAAATATAACGTATATTTAACTTCTTTCGGTTCAACTACTATATGAATTGATAAAATAAATGCACTTAAAAACCATATACAAATTGATGTATTTACTAAATTAGCAGTAAGTAGTGAATGAAAATTTTGTAACGCAAATTGTTTATAAATAAAGAAATAGTATATTGGCAAAATCAATAATCCAGTTATAACAAATGCTTGCGTCAATTTAGAGCTTGTATATAACTTAGCGTTTCTGAATAATAGTGCAATAACAACACCAATAATCATCAAGATTATCGTCATTTGATTAAAAACCGCCCAGTCAGGTAGTACTGTTGTTATTGTTGTGGTCACCTTATCAATAATGCCGGTATCACTAGATACTTTTTGGTAACTACTACCCTCAAAAAATATTTTGCGATAATTAGGATTTATAAACATCAAAATTGTCCCTAGTGATGAAATAGCCAAACCTAATATAAATTTAGGATTTAACTTTCTATAAAGTAATACATGTAATACGATTGCTAAAATTAAAATCATCGTATTGAATAACGTTGTATTTTCCATAAAAAATTGTCCTACCAAACAGATACTGTAAAACAAAATATTAGTTATAGGATCCATATTTTTCTGCTTAAATAAAATTGTTGAGATATACCATATAATAAATAGCGCGCAGAACGTTGCAGGAACATAATTATAAAATCCAGCAAACCAACCGTATGTTTGCTTATATATATCACTTGGTATCGTAAGCATCAGAATAAATGCACACAAATAATAATATAAACTCTTAGTTTCATTCACAAGACGTCCAATTATCCATATAATCGAAATACTAAAAATCGCATAAGACAGCCATCTAAACCAATCAAGTCGAACAGCAATAATTTCTAACATATTACCCAAATAACGGCCATTCAAATTTGCAAAGCGTTCTTCTAGCATCTGAATACCATAATGACTATACCAATCCCAGTCGTCATGTGTTAATGGCGTAAGCATAGCCATAAAAATATAAAAAATAAACAATGCGGTTACTGTAAGGTACGTCTTATTCATCCTGAATAATTTCATCTTATTCCACCTCTTGTTCATTCAAATTGGATTGACGAACAATATAGAGTGGGCGTTGTTTCACTTCATAATAAATTCTTCCGATATATTCTCCAATCACGCCTATTGATGTAAGCTGAATTCCGCCTAAAAACAATACAGAGAAGATTGTTGTGAAATATCCTGGTGTAGACACACCATAATTTAATGTGTAAATAAAATTAAATAAAATATAGAGAAAACTCAATCCGCAAATAAACAGGCCTAAATAAATGATGGCACGCAATGGCTTATTATTAAATGAAATCAAACCATCGATACCATAATTTAATAATGAGCTAAATGACCATTTAGACTCTCCTTCTAACCGAGTTACATTCTGATATTCAATGACTTTCGGTTCAAAACCAATCCATGCAAATAATCCTTTAGAAAATCTATTGTATTCTCCCATATTCACGATTTCTTTCACTGCCCGCTGGCTTAATAATCTAAAATCACCAATACCATCTTCTAGTGTGACATCAACCATTTTGTTAATAATTGCATAATACAATTGTGACACACGTTTACGTGCTATGTTTTCACCTGTTCTATCCCTTTTAGCAACGATTTGATCTTCGCCTTCTTTAAAGTATTTAATCATTTGTGGTATTAATGTTGGTGGGTGTTGTAAATCACCATCTAAAATAATTAAAGCTTCCGCGTCTACACTTGCCTTTAATCCTGCGTACATGGCAGACTCTTTACCGAAGTTTCTTGAAAATGATATGTATTTCACTGCATGATCTTGTTGCGCTAATTGTTGAATAATAGATAAAGTGTCATCCTTGCTTCCATCGTCTACAAAAAGCAATTCGTATTTATAATTATTGTTGCGACTATCTTGTTGCATGATTTCTGTTAATTCAGCATATGTTTTTTCAATAACACTTGCCTCATTAAAACACGGAACTAAAATTCTAATCATAAAATAACGTACTCCTCATTAGTATTTATTAATATAAAAAATAACATATTGTATATTATACAACATACAAAAGAAATAATGTAGTTTTACTATTATTATATTGTGTTTGATTATTGGATATTCAAAAATTACATTCATTAGATGTATATTGGAGTTATGTAATAGTTCTCTAAATTAATCATATCTTGTATTGTTATTTAAATTTGAAGAGTGTATTATTTAATTATTAAATTTTTATTAAAAAAACAACTAAACCATGGTAGCTGTATATTTAAAGCCTGTTAGATTAAAAAATTATTTAAGACACGAAAAAACTGTACTGTCGGGAGTAGTCTATCATTTTTTAATTCAATATATGTACAAAGACAGTGACCATTTTTTTATTAGTGAAATCTTTATCAGTACTTAGTTGTATTGATATACTTTTTTAACAAAATAATATAAAGAGCCTGGGACATAAATAGATGTCTCAGGCTCATTTTCAATTTGGCAGTAGGTGACTGAATTGAAAATACGCTTATATCAAGCTTTTTTCAATGCTAGTCACTATTGCCGGGGTGGGACTACGAAATCTATGTTAGAAAATTTGATTTCTGTCCCACTCCCTTTTTTGTGCGAATTTTGATAAATTTTAAATTTAAATTTTAGAAAAGAGGCTTTCATCATGCAATACAATAAACTTTGGACTAAACAATTTATCAGCGTATCATTGATTAACTTTTTACTAACTTTAGTCTTTTACTTACTTATGGTTACTATTGCAACTTTTGCAATTAATCAGTACCAAGCTTCAATGAGTCAATCAGGGCTCGTCAGTGGTATCTTTATTATCGGTGGTGTTATCGGCAGACTTTTTGCTGGGTATTTTATTAATAAGTTCGGCCTTAAGCGCTTATTACTTATCACCATCATTATATGTTTAGCTATCATCAGTATTTATTTTATTAATATCAACGTACAGTTCCTTATATTAGTACGTTTATTACATGGGATTCCTCATGGTATGGCATTAACAATCATTAGTTCAATTGCTACACAAATCATTCCAGAATCTCGTAAGTCTGAAGGTATTAGCTACTATAGTATGAGTACGACGTTAGCCACTGCATTCGGCCCATTTCTTGGTATATTAATGATTCATTATATTTCATTTTCTATATTATTTATTTTTTGTTTTGTCATAATGTGCATCGCTTTAACCATGAGTATTTTTGTTAAAGCCCCTAAAGTCACTGAAATCAAAACAGCTTCCGTTAATTTAGAAAAAGGTACCTCATTTCTTAAAAATATCATTGAACCAAGAGTCATACCTGTTGGTTTAATCATCTTATTATTAAGTTTTGCATATTCTGGGGTATTAACTTATCTAAATTTATATGCGAGTCAATTAAATTTAACAAGTGTAGCAAGTTTGTACTTTGTAGTTTACGCAATTGTGGTTTTACTAACACGTCCAGTTGCGGGTAAGCTCATGGACAATAAAGGGAACCATGTTGTTGTATATCCAGCAATTATTTTTTATGCAATTAGTATGTTTATGTTAAGTCAAGTTACAAACGGAATTATATTACTATTAATCAGCGCTATTATGGGATTAGGGTTCGGAAACTTACAATCTGCAAGACAAGTCTTAGCAGTTAAATCAGCACCAATTTCTCGTATAAGTATTGCCACATCCACTTATTTCATATTTTTTGACGCAGGCTTAGGTCTCTCTCCATATTTATTAGGTTATGTTACTCCTTTAACTGGTTATGGAAATATGTACGCTATTATGGGTATTATCATAATAATTACAGGCTTACTATACTTCTGTTTGATTGGAAACAAAAAATTAAATATATAAAAAATGGAGTATCACAGAAATCAAAATGTTCAACTTGATTTCAACGTGCTACTCCTTTTTATTAGTACAACTTTAATTTAAAGTACAATGGTTGTTTAACTAATATTCTCACTTTGATAAATCACTTGTCACTTTTATCTTTGTCGCTCTTTTCGTCTTTGTTACCTTTCTTTAAATCTTCTTTATTTTGGTCTAACTTTTCTTTATTTGCTTCAGGTGTATAATCTACACCCATAGAATAATCATTGCCAGCATTCCACAATAGGTACTCATTAATGCCATGATCTTTAAGTGCTTGTACTTGTGCTTCTACTGCTTTACTATCGTATTCCATATAATTACCTTCACCTAAATATCGTGCTGTAAAATCTTGTAACCATGGACGAGACTTCGGTTTCTTATCTCCTAATTTATTTAACACAGCTGTTTCTTTATCTAAATAATGATCAACAGCTTCATAAGGTTCCTTATCTGGCGCTTCTAAACCAAAGTCACCTGGGCTCCAATGTGACGGATAAATCATAGACGAGATAGCATCTGTATTTTCTGCTATTTTAGGGAAACTTTGACCAATCCCTGGTGCTTCTTCAACCATAGCAGCATAACCAAATACGTCAGCCGATACCTCAGCACCATAAGGTTTTAACTCTTTACGTGCAGTTTTTAAAAATTGTGAAATTGTGTCTACACGTTGATCAACATCACTTAATTTGCTGTTTTTATAGTTTCCTTTATCATACGTCAAACTACTTTCTACATTTTCAAATGCTTCAGGGAATCTTACATAGTCATATTGAATATCTCTAAAACCTGCTTTTGCAGCTTCCTTAGATACATTAATATTATAATCCCATACCTCTTTAACGAAAGGATTGACAAACTTATCACCACTATCACTTTCCCATACTGACCCATCTGCTTGTTTGAACGACCATTCAGGATGACTTTCTGCTAAATTCTTGTCTTTAAAAGTAACGATCCTTGCAATAGGATAAATATCTTTATCTTTCATTTTATTAAGTAATGGCTTGGCATCAACAATATCTAATGTATGTTTATCAATTTCTTTATTACCAGTGTTAAAGTTTATAGTAACGTTCCCTGAATCATCTTTAACATCAATAACCATTGCATTTAAATCACTTTCATCAATAAACTTTGTGAGTTCTTCAAATTTTTCGCCGTTTGTCGCATCGGCACTTACATAAATACCTCTTACTCCATCTTTAGGATATTTCACATCAACATTACTTTTAGTAGATTGACTGTCCTTATTTTCTTTATTTGCTTGGTTATCTCCATTTTTCGCACCCTCGTTTGAGCATCCAGTAATTAACAATGCACCCGTTAAAACTGTTGGTAAAATCCATTTCTCCTTCATTTAGCATAAGCCCCTTAATATATGTATATTGCACTACTTAATTCTTCTACATTCCAAGTTTAACCAACACAAATTGCATTGTAAACTTCTTTTTAAAAAAGACATTCATTAATTTATATTTATGATAGCACAAAATGCTCAACTCTATTTAAATAGGAAACAGCAAACCTAATAATAATTGATGCGTCGGTGTTTTACACGGAACGTAACAGTACCGTCACACAACCCGATGACTCCCCCTCATCTAAACAAAGTATATAATTGCCTTAAGTTAGAAAGTCGTTATTTTAAATGATGCTAAATTATTCACTTATGTATATGGGTATAGGTTGAGTAGAACACTTTTTTAGGAGGATAAATAATGCACAATTTAAAAATCATTCCGGCTTATCCACAATTACAAAAAGGCGCGCGCTTCAACTTACTAGCTATAAATGATATGGCAAATGTTTTATTCTATACCACAGACAAGCAAGCATTAATTCGTAATATGCAGAAATTATGGAAAAAACCTAGTAATCGTTTTAGTTACCAAAATACAATGGTTGCTATGGTTAATGAACAGCCTGCAGGTGCTATATCGTGCTTGCCTTACAGTGAACTTCAGCAACAAACATTTACGACTGTATGGCAAATTGCAAAAATTCAAAAGTTGCAGTTAATTCCTCAATTCTTACATGCATTTAAAGATATAATCGCCCTTATAAGGTTAGATGAAGGCAATACAGACGAGTATCATGTGAGTATGTTAGCAACACTTTCCCAATTCAGAGGTATGGGTGTAGGACGTGCTTTACTTGAATATGCTGAACAACTTGCGTTACATAAAGGTTATACAAAAATTTCATTAACTGTTGAAGTTGAAAACACTACGGCTCAACGCTTATATACTAAACAAGGCTACAAAGTTATCGGACAGTCTGGGAATAATCATGTGCAAGTTTATAAGATGCGTAAAATGATTAAATGATATTATGCTTAATCTTTAAAATAAAGACTAGAAATTTTAAGTTCACAAAATCATTTGATAATTATGTGTGTATGAACCAAAAAAGGGAGTGGGAGAGAAATCAAATTTTCTAACATAGATTTCTTAGTCCCACTCGGGCAAGGGTGACTAGGATTGAAAAAGAGCCCGCACGATCTACTTCTCTCTATAACTATAAAAAATAGCTATGAAAAAATCTATCGTCATAGATTTCTTCATAGCTAATCTTAGTATGTTTTTTATA
This sequence comes from Staphylococcus sp. mip270_02, assembly GCF_054031535.1. Lineage (NCBI taxonomy): Bacteria > Bacillati > Bacillota > Bacilli > Caryophanales > Staphylococcaceae > Staphylococcus > Staphylococcus sp. mip270_02. Next base: position 494,798 of record NZ_CM132934.1, on the reverse strand, counting down.
ATTATTTATTTTTCACTTTTAGTCCACGGTAACGATTAAGTGCTGCACAAAATTCTTGTTTTCTTGGTAGCGCTAAGTTGCCTGGGTGTCCTTTAAATGACGATATTACATCTAATCCTTGCTCATGAATAACTGTGTATAATTTATCGGCAGATTGAAATAACGTATCCTGGTCATTTAATAAATGACTTTGATAATAATTTATCATTGCTGCTAAACATTGAGTTTGACTTGTATCCACCAATTGTTCCAAACCAGAAATATCGATAAGCTCTTTACCATACAAAATGGAATAACGTCCTTTTACTTTGAAATGGTTGTCTTTCCCTTTTTTAGTAAAACTTGATTTTAACGGTACTCTAGCAGGTAGATTGCCAAAATCACTATTATTTGTAGCATTTGTGGTATTATCCGGTGTTTGGGCAATCGCTTTTGCATTTTCAGTAACATCTTTTAAGACATATTCATCCATCATTAGCACTTGGTCAGCAACCTCAAAATAATCACCTGAGCCACCTACAATTAAAATAGTGGAAACACTATAATCTTCATACAGTGGTTTTACTTTACTCGAAAATGGTGTGATAGGTTCTTTTTCAGGTGCAATTAAGCGTTGCATACGGCTATCTCTAATCATAAAATTTGTAGCTGAAGTGTCTTCATCAATCAGTAATAATGATGTACCTGCTTCTAATGCTTCCATAACATTCGTTGCTTGAGATGTACTACCACTCGCATTTTCAGTGGAAAACTGATGTGTATCTTTATTTCCCGGTAAATTATTTATAAATGGGCTAATATTCACCTTCTCAATATGGCGACCATCTTCAGCTCGAATCTTCATGGCATCATGACATGTAATAACATATTCTCTACCATCTCCATCAATATGATTATAGATACCGCGCTCAAGCGCTTCAAGCACAGTCGATTTACCGTGAAAGCCTCCGCCTACAATTAAGGTAATACCCTTAGGTAGCCCCATCCCAGTAATCGTCTTTCCACTTGGCATAGTCATTTGTACTTCTACATTTTTAGGACTTGTAAACGCAACTGCGCCAGGTAAATGTTTATCTGATACGCCACTTTTACGCGGTAAAATCGAACCATTCGCAATAAATGCAACAAGATTACGACGTTCAAGCTCCTCACGAATAAAAGCTTGATCTAGCATTAACGTAACCTGTGTATCTAATTTCACATGATCTATATTTTTATAGAGCAATGATTCATGTACAATATTTGGCAGTATTTCTATTAATGTACTTACCGCAGCTTTCCCTAAAATTTTTCTTCCTGCCGCTGGCAAACTAATCTCAAGTCTTACTTCGATATCATTTTTATTGATTACTACCGCTGTACGTTCTAAAATTTCTTGGCCACATTGATCTATAGTAATGTTTGATGCAGCTTTTGCATTTTGGCTGTTTCGCTTAAATGAACTTATACTATCATTAAAAGTTCGCGCTAAAAAGTCTGCTACAGCGATGATTTTATCTTTAGTATCCAATAAATTGTTAGGGATATTCGCTATATCTCTACTCATCACTACCCTCATTTTGGATGGAGGGGCATACGGGTCTACTTGTATATGGTCTATCGCAAGTCGAAATTGTTTGAACTGATATATTCCTTTAAGCCGTTTATAAGTACCATATTTCTGTCCATCTAACAATTTCAATATTTGCGTTAGCTCCGTTGCATTTTTCAATCGAAAACCTCCTAAAGTGGTTTTATGAAATTTGGAAATCCAAAATATTTTCAAGATAAGTATAAGGCAATTAAATTAATGTGTATAATAAAAATTAATCTTATACTAAAGCTATTTGCAATAACATTCAAAACTATTCTTCTATTCACAATATTTTGTTGAAATGGCAAATTTCACCAATAAAAAATAAGAAATTTACAGAAATCTGATAGAATAATAAACACTTTAAGCCACATTAAAAAGTGGCTTTTTATGTTTCATATTATATAAACCAATCATAATATATTACTTTACATATTTAAAAGTTTTCATTCACTATAAAAAAACACTTTCGCTTATTTCACCTTTAAAATGAAATCGTGCGAAAGTGTTATTATTTTAATCTGCTAGCATATATTTACTCGCTTCTTGTGTTTCTAAAAGCGTTAAATCTTTTGTTGCTTTCATGAGCGAATCGAGTGATTTTTCAAAGTAAATTATTGTGGCTTGATATAAACCATTACCACAATCTTGAAGTGTCGTTCTCACATTGTCTTCACCAATCAATGCGATTGCTTTTTTGGACTGTTGTATATGTGTCTCTAAAGCTTCTATTGATACAACATCACTTTTCTCAATACAAAAGTAAACCTCTTCTAAACTTATTTTTTCTATTCTTTTCAAGTAATGTATGTTCATTGGTTGTAATTTATATTTTTCATTTTCTACATTTTCAATCGTAGAGTTAAGCATAATCAAGCTCCTTGTCTCTTGTTCATTATTATCTATATTTTCACTATTTTAATCTTATATGCCATAGTTACTTTTCTATTATTAAATCATTTGTTTTAACTTTCGCAGTACATCAATTAAGAAGTCAACGTTCTTATTGTTTTTCCTCCTCTATATCTAAAAGTACACATCTACTCGTCAGTCTTTTTTAAGTTTTACGTTACATTGTATTGTGTATTTATACACCTCAAAATACACACAATAATCAATATAGTATAAATTTATACATAAATAAAGCGAAAATGCATTATAACGAATAAATTAATTTTTGTTAAATGAAACCTAGACTAATTAAAATTTTCTATGATATTCTTCAAACACATATTAACCTTCTTTTAATAATCATTTTTTCAAAAAATAAATTATTTCCAAAACATTTTCACCATAAAATAAACCTCCCACTATTACAATTAGTGAGAGGCTCTCGATTATATATGAAATTTTATAATAATCCGTTCTTTATTAATCAATTGTTCTATATACTTTAGAATTCATTAGAATAAGCAACCAAACAACGATACTAGCTATGGCTGAAATCGCTAAAACATTAAAAATTGAAATATCCATTGTATTTAATCCTGAAATCACAACATATGAAATTGGATCAAAACCAGTCATTGCAAGGAAGATTAAACTCATCACTCTGCCTGTCACCTTTTCATCTGAAAATTCTTGAGCCATGGTAATAAATGGAATATAAACAATTGTATACGAGAATCCTATTAAGAATAATAATACTATTTGCCAAATTAAATCTGTTACTTGTGTAAATGCCAAGAATATTAAAAGCATAGCTAATAATGTAAATAATGTTATTTTCCCTCTAACTTTAGTTAAAGTGACGATACTTAGTAATACTGTTCCAGATAACATACCTACGCCTAAGCTCGATTGTAAGTAAGTTAAATTGATCGGCGTGCCTCCCGAAGCTTCTACTAATATAGGGATACCTACACTTAAAGCTCCCAAACCAAAAAAGTTAGCAGTAACAAGAATAATAATCCCTGTAATTAAAAAGCGAGATGATTTTACATAACGAAAACCTTCAATAATATCTTTAATTGGAGTTTCATTGGAACGTTCTGGTGCTTCCGTTTCTTTGATAAAATATGGAAAAACAAATATTGCTGATAAAAATACAAATATTAGCGCAACATAAAAACTTGTTGCGATTGAAAAATTTTCCATAATCATACCTGCAACAATTGGTCCAAGTATAAATGATATTTGAGTACCACCTTGGAAAAGAGAATTAGCTCTTTGAAGTTGTGCTTGTTTAACTACTTTAGGAATTAATGATGTACATGCAGGGCCAAAAAATGCATCTAACATACCAAATAAAGCAGCTAAAATCATTAAAGGAATTAATGAAAGTTGATTATTAATAATAAGAAAATAGAGGATTACCATAACAGCAGCTTCTGCAATATTTGAGTAATACATAATCGTTGTTTTCTTAAATTTATCAGCCACCATACCACTAAATGTCATCATCAGTAGTCTAGGCACCGTAGCCGATACTAATATGTAACCTAACGCCATCGACGATTGTAACTCTTTAACAGCATACCATGTAATCGTTGTTAAAATCGTACTAAATCCAATCATGGCAAAAATACCTGCTGCTAACATGAGCATGTATGTACGATTGAATATAAGTTTGTTAGATGTTGTCAATTTTATTCCTCCTAAATTGCAATTAGATGTTGTTCGTTTCTTGATATGTAATTCAATAGATCTTGATGCTTAATTAAATTGCTCATGTATGGCTTTTCTATTCTATTTCAAGCGACAAATACTATAATTACACATTTTTTATTATTAAATTTATTTAGCATGTTATAATTATAACAAACATTATGTACATTTTATAATTTTCATTTATATATTTTATTTCTAAGCAAAATATGGATTATTTTAATGAATATAATCTCCATTAATTAAACATAAAAACACTTCCTTACGAATCAAATAAGGCATGAAGCGCAAGGAAGTGCTTTTATTGTAGTATCAAATTTTACAGCTACTTATTTTATATTTATCTTTCACCTTTTAATTCTCTTTCTTTTAAAACATAGCTCAATAAATCTAGCATAATACGTGCAGCAGTTTGACCTGTCATACCTGTTTGGTCATACATAGGAGCGACTTCTACTAAATCAAATGCTACTACTTCATTATGTTTGGCTACTGCTTTTAGTAAATCATTTACCTCATCATATAGTAGTCCCCCAGGAGAAGGGGTTCCGGTACCAGGGGCGATTGACGGATCAATACCATCAATATCAATAGTAATATATACTTTTTCACCTTTTGGAATGAGGGAGGCTAAATTTTCTGCTCCTTTTTCTCTCATTTGTTTGGGTGACAAAATTGTTGCTCCATATTTTCGTGCTGCCTCGACATCTTCTTTTAAACTACTGCTAATCCCTCTAATACCATATTGATAAATGTTTTTTACATGATCCATTTCTGATAATCTTCTAATACAGCTGCCATGACCATATCGTTGTCCTGATCTATGATCTGCCCAATCTAAATGAGCATCAATTTGTAATACATGGAATGGCCCTAATGCTTCAAGTCCTTTTCCTGTCGCTGCTGTTATAGAGTGGTCTCCCCCAATAATCACAGGTATAACCTCTGTTTCAACGATTTTTCTTAATGTTCTTTCAGTATTTTCATGACTTTGCATAAGATCACCATGCACAACATCAACGTCTCCTATATCAAATACCTTCCATTTGGGGCCTAAGTATGTGATATCATTTTCTATATCATATGCACCATCTAAACCAAAACTATATAGTGTAGAACCTTCTCTAACTGCTCTGGGACCCATCCTTGCTCCCGATTTCCATTGTGTCCCCATATCATTTGGTACGCCAATCACAGCAACATCCGCATTAAGCTCTTTTAATTTTTTTATATCATCACAAACTGGATACTTTCCAAACGTACATATTCCAGTAAACGGTAGATTGAGTATTTGTTTTTCGTCTGGTTTCATCATAGTTAACTCCTCCATTTTTAAGTTAATTTTGCTTTTAATGACTTTTCATACATTGTCGATATCAAAATAATAATAGATACAATTCCAAATGCGAGAGGTGTTAACATACCAATTGCACCTGCTAAATGAATGTCATGAATCAAGACTGAAAATGTACTATAAATTGCCGTTGATATAGCAATTCCAAATGAATAACCTAAAGAACTCGCCATCTTATATATACCTGAACCAATACCTGACTTATCATCGCTTACATTTTCTAGCAAAGTGTCAATAGAAGGGGTAGCATATAACCCTATTCCAATGCCACCTATTAAGAATCCTATAAATACAACTACAAGATAGGTGAAATTAGGTAAAAATGTTAACGCACCTGAACTCATTCCTATACTCGCAATAATAATTGATAGAAACATTGGCTTGCTAGGACCAAACTTCTGAAGCATTTTCTCACCAACTCTAATCATTAACAACAATGCTACAATATTACCTAACGTTAACAAACCGGTTTCAAAGGCCGTATATCCTCTAGCAAGTTGAATATAAGTATTTGCTACAACAATAGTACCTGCTATACCATTTTGTAAAAAATTAGTAAGCACCGCGCCTGTGAAAGGCTTAGATTTAAATAACTTTAAATCTATAAATTGATGCTTTCTAGACTTTTCGTAAAAAATAAAAATTAAGGCTAATATGATTGAAGTAATAAATAATCCTATGGTAGTTATACTAAACCACCCTAATTCTTGACCCTGTGTAATAATTACATTTATTACTAATAGTGCTAAAACAAAAATACTAAACCCTACTACATCAAACCTTTTTTTATTAAATTTAGAAATTTTAGTTTCTTCAATTGTCCTAAGTAATACCATAGCGATTGCAGATACGATTATAGAAAGTACGAAAATTAGTCGCCAATCAAAATATGTCGCTATTAATCCTCCTACAAATGTTGTTACACCTCCGCCTCCCCATGATCCAAATGACCAATAACTTAATGCACGTTGTCTTTCACTTTTGTCAAATGTTGTTTTAATTAAAGCTAAAGTTGCTGGCATAATTAAAGCAGCAGATAATCCTTGAAGTATTCTTGCAAATATCAACAAGACAGGTTCTCTAGCTGCAATAATTAACAACGACCCAATGATACTGATAATTAATCCAACATAAGTAATTCTTTTTCTTCCTATCCTATCTGCGATACCTCCACCAACTACTATGAATAGTCCACAAAATAGCGACGTCAAACTCGTTGAAATATTCAAAACACCTGATGAAACTTTAAGATCTTTTTGCATCGTTGGTATGATATTAATCATTGATTGAGCAAAAAGCCAAAAAGTTAATATTGCCAATACCATTCCTAAAATATACAAATTTATTTGCTTTTTAGCTTTCATGGCACCCCCCCCTTATTTGAAGACAGCTTCAAATTAGTTGAAGTTTAGCACCATAATCTTTACACAGCAAATAAATTTTCAGAAAAATAAGATTATTTAAGAGTTTGCTTTGCTCCCTAACTCCTTATTATCACTACAATATTCCAATATAAATAACTATAAATATTAAGAGGTTATAAAATTTATTTATGTACTTATTTATTTTTTAATAAAAATACAGCAAGCAACATTAGCTTGCTGTTTGTCCTATTGGCAATTATAATATTCTGCACAAAAAGTTATAAAATTTTTCATATCATTATTCATTGTGCTTTCTTTATAGAATAACCATGTATTTCTCATAATTTTATGCCCATTTTTAAATACTAGGTCTTTTGTATAAAATAGGTCTTCTTCTAAAATACAAGACTTAGGTACAATAGAATATCCCATATCTTTTTGCACAAATTTTTTACAAATTTCAATTTTATCCGCTTGTAAAATATTTTTGGCATAAGTATTATACCGCTCATCCCACCACTCATTAATAGCTTTAGATATTGAATTTTCTAATTCAATATAAGTATTATAATTCTGATGTGCCTTGTAAACAATTCTATGTTCTTTTTGTAGTTTTTTTAAATTTATAGGTTGGTTGCTAATAATTGTTAATGGATCCTCTTTTAATAATATCCTTTCACCATGCCATTCATAATCACCTGTGATGATTCCTATATCAATATCACTATTTTCTAATTGTTCCAAAATTTCAATACTCCATCCACTTGTCATGTTCATATATACGTCTGAATAATTTTCCACATAACTTTTAATTAAATCAGGCATATTATAAATTGCGAAGTTAGTATTTGCCCCTAACTTAATGGTTCCTTTCAATCCTTCTCTAATCTCATTAATATTTAACTTCAAATTTTGAATTTCAAACAATACTTTATTTGAAAATTTAACCAGATATTCACCTTCAGGTGTAAAATTAAATTCATTCCCTTGTTTATTAATAAGTTTAATACCAAATTCTTTTTCTATCTTTTTTATTCTATAAGATAGTGTTGGTTGTGACATAAACAACCTGTTTGCAGCTTTTGTAAAACTTTTATCTTCGTTTAATAGTGACAATATTTTATAATCATCCTCTTGCATTTCAATCCCCCCTTATTTGTAAATTATAGACAATTGTACATCACCATTGTTATTTTTCTAAGCTATTTTAATTTCAACATCATTTATTGTACTTTTCTTATTTTTCATCGTCTTCTTTGGCATGAATTTATCAGAAGTTGCAGTATCAGGTTCAGAAGCTACAAATCTAACAAACAGTGTAGTTGTTGTAGGCGTATATGCGTTAGTTGGCATAATAGCTTTTGTTCTATCTTATGTTACTTCATTAAAAATATTTAAGAATCAAGAATTATAATGAGTGAATATTAATATAGAAATCACTAATAATTAAGTTGAATTTCAGTAAAATAAAAACAGCCCTAATTGACTAACATTAGTTAATCAGGGCTGTTTTTATTTATATATTATTCAAAAATTTCTTAAACAAATTTCAAATTAAAGCTAAACTCGATGTGTCGATCATTTAACCGATATGCTTCATTTAATTCTGGACCACAACTATTTGAACCTATACCACTTTGTGCATAATCGATATATACATAGGTTTGATCTTCAAGTTCGAGTGCATCTTTATGAGTTGTTTCGGTCAGCTGTTTTAATGAATAATGCGTTGTATTAAAACTAAATGTATTGTCACCTGTCACGATAACTCTTTTATACCCATCACTAATTTCAACAAATGTAGTTTCATTATGACTTCCTGTTTCTTGGGGTCTGATATGGACTTCACCATTGTCTGTGACAGTCGTCTCAAACTTATCTAAATAATTGGATACACCCTTATCTTCGTAACTACTGAAAGGACCTTTGCCATAATATTTCACTTGTTCAAATACTTTAGGTAAAGTCAAACCTAAACCAAATCGTGGCAAATAAGGTGCTTTCATATCTCTTTCTAAATCATAAGTTACATTAAGTATTCCATCATGCTGAACACGCCAAGTCACTGTTCCAAATAGAACCGGCGGCACCGCTTCATTAACCATCGCTATATTAAAAATAAGACTGACCTCTGTCTCGCTTTCTACAATTTGATAATCGTACACGCGTGTGGTGATATCTTTATAACCAGAGTAAACCCAGTCACATTTTATATTCGTATCATTATCAGTGGGAGCTCTCCAAATATTATTTGTTGTGTGTGGGTTAATCACTATATGATTATGCTTGAGAACTGACTCAAGGCTTGCATTATCTTTATTAAAAACATACGTTTCACTTTTATCTACTGAAACTTTTATTAATTTATCAGTTTCATTTACTAGAAGATCAATTTCACCCAATTGCTCATCCTGTTCTTTCATTGTTCGACGTTGATATACGATTTGATCATGTCCTAATTCAAAATTTTCATGACGAAATATATCATCATCTTTTAATTTATATCGTAATATGACATCACTGATATGTTCTATATTAATATAATTGCTCAAATCAATTGTTTGCATAGTGTGTGGCAAGAAGTTTGAAAGAGGTATTTCACTTATCGTTTTTTCTCCATTCAAATTTGTCACTGTAGCCTCTACAAACAAATATTTCTCTGCAGGCGTAAAATCCAATTGGTTACGTAGCCCAATTTTAAAATCATCTTGTGACACAAGTTTTAATGGTCTATGCTCTTGTTTGAATTCATAATAACCTTCATGGGGCACCCTATTTGGAAAAACAATGCCATCGACACAAAAATTACCGTCATGTAGTTTTTCTCCAAAGTCACCACCATACCTAAAAATAGGATTACCGTCTTTCATTCCAATTTGAATGGCATGATCGCACCATTCCCAAACAAATCCTCCGATAAAGTTATCATATTGCTCAACTAGTGTTTGATAAGCGTGTAAATCTCCTGGAGAATTGCCCATTGCATGTGCGTATTCACATAGGATAAACGGTTTATCTAAATCCGGCTTTTTCAAATAAGTTTCCTCAATTTCTTTAGGGGAAGGATACATTCTACTAATCATATCTATATTAGATAGATCATAGTGTTGTTGCTTATCTCGATATAATGTACCTTCGTAATGAATTGGCCTTGTATTATCTAGCGATTTGGCATGTTCTGCACCTTTGACCATATTCTTACCAAATCCTGATTCATTCCCTAATGACCATGATACGATAGAGCTATAATTTTTCAGTGGCACAATAGAAGCTGCAATACGCTCTATAATAGCTGTTTCAAATTTACTATCGTCAGCTATAATATTAAAATCTTCATTATTGTCTTCACCATATAACCTAACAACACCATGAGTCTCAATATCAGCCTCACTCATTACGTAAAAACCGTAATGGTCCGTCATTTCGTAGAATAACGGAGATTTTGGGTAATGTGCCGTGCGAATGGCGTTAAAGTTCCCTTGTTTCATCAATTCTAGGTCTTTTTTAAAATGGGATTCTGTCATTACGTAACCAGTTTCTGGGTGACTATCATGGTAATTTGTACCACGCAGTTTGATAGATTGACCATTAATATAAAATTGATTATTTTGGATAGCCACTTCACGAATTCCAATTTTTTGTGTAATCACTTCTTGATCCGTCAAAATATATAATGTATATAATTTTGGATTTTCTGTAGACCACAAATGTGGATTTTGGACATCAAATTGATATTCATGTACTCCAGATATGCTTGCTACCTCTTCACCCTCAGGATTAAATAATTGAAATTCTACTGATTTTAGATTGTGAGCCCGTTCTATTTTTACATCTATCTGGGCAGAATTTAATCCGTCACTTAGATTTGTTTCCACTTTAAAATCATCAACACGTTCAGTTGCACGTTTCAATATATAAACGTCTCTAAAAATGCCCGAGTGTCGAAACATGTCCTGATTTTCAAAATAAGTACCATCAGAATATTTAAGTACAAGTACGTCAATATTATTCTCACCTTGTTGCACAAAATCGGAAATATCAAATTCAGAAATAGCATGTGCAATTTGACTATAGCCTATAAATTCATTATTAATCCATACATAAAATGCACTATCTACACCTTCAAAGTTCAAATGATAATCGTGTTGTTGATCATATTCATCGATAGTAAACTTTCTCGTGTAGTGTCCACATGGATTATCTTTAGGTACATATGGTGGATCAAAAGGTATTGGATACTGAGTATTTAAATATTGTATTTGATCATAGCCATATAAATTCCAAACTGATGGGACTGTTAGTGTTTTGCTTTCCTGTTCATTTGGATGATTTAGATAAGCTTCTATTGACTCAAAGTATTGAAAGCACCATTCCCCATTTAACAATGTCGCATTTCGAGTATTATATCTTGTTCCAAAATGATAATCTACTTCCCCTTGTTGATATGGTATATAAAACGCACGTCTTGGTAATAAATTAACATGTTGAATCTCTATATTTTCGTGAAACTGCTGGTCTAACATAGCTAACAACCCCTTCATTTAATTCTTTCTCTAAATTCCCTTTGTCGTTTATACTGTAATGTCTTTTCAATATCCGTTAAAAAGTCACCTTTTAAATTAAAGGCTTTATGATATAAAAATGCGGCTAAACAAACGAAAATAAGTGGTGAAACTAAGATCATGATTCTTAAACCGTTAATTGTCACAACTGATTGTGCTTCGTTTGGCGTATAACCTAAAATAGATAAACCTACGCCGACGATTAATGCCGCCACCGCTTGAGAGGTCTTAGTTAAGAATGTATTTGTTGATGTAATAATACTTTCATTACGCTGACCGAATTTAACTTCTCCGTAATCAATCACATCTGCTAATGAAACAGTTGTAATACCAACCATAAAACCTGAACCAATTCGTAATATCCCCGCGCCTATAATAACTAAAGTCATACTTTGTGGTGCAATATAGCCGGATATCAAAATAATTAACAATCCAGAGATAATGCATGTTATAGAAGTGTTAAATGCAGCGGTTCTGCCAACCCATTTAATAAAGCGTGGTAATAACAGTAAACCAACCATTTCGCATAAAATCATAGAATTAAAAATTGAAAATAAATGTTCTGCATTAACTACATATTTAAAATAATAAATAATAGAGCCATTTAATGTTTGCAAACACAAGTTAAAAGTTAAGAGTACGCCCATAATTGCTAATAATTCTTTGTTTTTAAATAAAATTCGACCGATATCTTTAAATTTAACTTTTATGCCTATTTGCTTTTCCATTTCTTGGTCTTCCGGTACTTTAAAGACAGTTACACCAATGGTAAATATAAAAATCAAACTACAAATTATCGCAAATACAAAAACACCTGTAGAATCACTACCTCCGCCAAAAATATCACCAAGTTTATGTATAAAGAATAAACCAAATGTGCCGACAGTAAATGCAGCTAAGCTAGCGAAAAATCTTGGGATGACTGATACTTCTTCACGTTCTCTTGGATTATGCGTCAAGTTAGGAAGCCATGACCAATAAGGTATATCCATCATGGTATATGTCATTCCCCAGGAAATATATATAATAGAAATATAAATGTACATTGCTGTTTGTGGTAAATCAAAATTAGTAAATAATAATACTGTTACTACAGCATTAATCAATGTGCCGATAACAAGCCATGTCTTAAATTTACCAAAGTTGTTTCGTGTATTATCAACAATCATTCCCATAATTGGATCATTAATTGCATCCCATATACGTGCAACAAACAACATAACTCCAACAAACGCAGGAGATAGCCCTACTATGTCTGTAATATAAAACATTAGAAATACACTGACGATATTAAATATGGCGTCCTTACCGACGGCACCGAAGCCAAATGCAAATTTTTGTTTTCCTGTTAAATGCCTATTCATTACATTCACCTCTATGTTAGTTCTTAATTAAAACGCTTACATGTATGTTGATTCTATTCTATCAGTAGTAAGTTATGGTTATGAATAGCATAATGATGACGATATATGGCAAAATGTTTCATTTTCAATTAATATAAATATAAGTTCAAATATGTTTTTTAATTAAGAGGGATAACATGCAAGTATTGTGGAAGAAATTTCAAAAAAAGCTGGTCGATGCTAATTTAGCCGAATGTGGTATTGAAATCGGCGTACCGAATGTAGGTTATAATTATACTGTTTTTCAAAAATCCGTATTACATATCGTAACTCAAGGAGAAGGTACTTTTAGTTATGCAGGTAAAACTTATCATTTAACTGCTGGAGATATTTTCTTGCTTGAACGTGGCATGGAAGTAGAATATAAACCTTCATTTTCAAATCCTTGGACTTATTATTGGGTAGGCATGAATGGTAAACAAATATTAAATTATTTATCTCGATGTAGTATTGTTGATAGTCATGTCATATTAAAACAAGATACGACAGATATTAAAAATATAATTCAACTCATTTGTAAACTCTCTCAGAGTATTGAGTCAAACAACTCCAATGATATTCTGATTATGCAATATTTGTATCAATTAGTTTATACCTTACAAGAAAAGTTTCCTAAAAATTTTTCTGTCCAAGTTGATATTGTAAATGAAGATATCCAACATGCCGTTGACTTTATAAATACAAATTATCAAAAACATATAACTGTTGAGGATGTTGCTAAAAGCGTTAATATTACACGTAGTCATTTATATAAATTGTTCAAAAAGAATTTAAGTTGTTCCCCTAAAGAATATTTAACCTATATAAGGATGTATCACGCTTCACAATTATTAATACATACGAGCACACGTATAAGTGACATATCAAGACGTGTTGGTTACAAAGACCCACTACTATTTTCTAAAAATTTTACAAAGCATTTTGAAATCAGTGCTTCTGAATATCGGTACCATTTTTCAATTAGCAACAAGTAATGAATGCTCACTCAATAGCATAGGATAGAAATCAATGCCTATCATTTGATTTCTACCCTATGCTAATTACTTATTACTGATTTATAATTAGTGACAATAACTTCTACTCCACTTCTTTACTCCTAAACCAAAAATATTCCACTATGAATCATCTCATTTTATAAGTTATTCCATATCTTGCTTTAATACGGATATGACTCGTTTCATTTTTTCATCAATGTATTTATTTTTATGTAAAATTAAATAGAAAAACCTTTCAATATCTAAATTAACAACTTCAAGTTGCTCCAAATCTTCAGGTGTCAATGTTGATTTAGATACAATCGAAAAACCATTTCCTGCATGGACCATACTTTTAATTAGACTTGTATTATTAATGACTACTAAATAAGGGTTTAATGATAATTGATTCAAACCATTTTCTTGGTATACACGAGTACCGGAACCTTGTTCTCGAATAAAACATGTCTCTAAATTAGACGGGCTAGATTTCTTCTTTTTAATTAATACAATTTCATCTTGAGCAATTGACGTGCTTATAATTGCATTGTTTTGTATCTTTTTTTCGACCACACCAACGTCAACGATGTTATTTTTAATTTGTTCAACAATCGTTTCTGAATTATCTAAGTGTACATGAATATGTAATTCTGGGTACCTTTGGGCTAATTTAGTAAGTTGTCGTGACAAACGATATTCACCAAATGTGTAACTGCTACCCAGTTTTAAATCTCCAGCGATTGTATTTGTTTGCATCTTTAGATCTTGTCGCAGCACTTGTTCTAAATGATTTCTTTGCAACGCATATTGGTATAGTTTCTCTCCATCACTTGTTAATGCCATTTTTGAATGTTTAAACTCAAATACTTTTATCTCATAGTCATTTTCAAGTCTCTTTATGTCTCTACTTATTGATGGTTGTGATGTATACAAATTTTCTGCAGCTTTTGTAAAACTTTGTGCCTTTACAACTTCAGTTAACACTTTTAGTGGGTCCATAGCTTATCACCTTTCATTGTTTTATTCTTATCATATCAAAATTGTTATGACCTATATACTAAATATTTATTTAACGTTATAAATTTCTGGTGCTACACTTTTGATAAAAGGAGGAGACGGTACATGACTAAATTTAATAATAAACCATTTATCTTTGGCATATTATTCACGTTTATCATTGCTGCAATAAGTTTAATTAGTTCAAAGCTGCCACTTTTAGATAAGGTCGGTGCTTTGACAATTGCAATTGTTATCGCAATACTATTTAGACATTTTAATGGTTATCCTGAAAGTTATCGTCCAGGTATTACTTTCGCATCTAAACGTTTATTAAAATTCGCCATTATATTGTATGGTCTAAAACTTAATATTTTTGATGTTATAGGAGAAGGTAGTACGTTATTACTTATTGACGGTGGTGTCATAATTGTAAGTATTGGTTTAATGTTATTACTAAATCACTATATTAAAGGAGATAAAGTTATCACATTATTGCTAGGTATTGGTGCCGGGGTCTGTGGGGCTGCTGCGATAGCTGCTGTATCTCCAATTTTAAAAGCACACGAAAAAGACACAGCCATTAGTATAGGCATCGTTGCATTAATTGGTACACTTTTTTCACTAGGCTATACGGTAATCTATACACTATTCACAATACCACCAGAGATTTATGGCGTATGGTCTGGTGTGAGTCTACATGAAATTGCCCATGTTATTCTTGCTGCAGATTTCTCAGGTGAGACAGCTTTACGAATTGGCTTATTAGGTAAATTAGGTCGAGTATTCTTGCTCATACCTTTAAGTATAATACTTATATTTGTGATGAACTTGAAATCACAGGCTAGGAATACAAACCAACGTATCGAAATGCCATACTTTTTAATTGGATTTGTATTAATGGCACTATTTCATACTTATGTACCTATACCTCAATTTATAATGCAAATAATTGAGCCATTAACAACAATTTGCTTATTGATGGCAATGGTGGCACTAGGGTTAAATGTATCATTTAAAGATTTGCAAGACCGAGCGTTTAAGCCTTTAATCGGTGTCATCATTGTATCTATGATATTATCAATTATCACTTTTATCATTGCCAACTATATTTATGGCTAAGTGTTTATGTTAAAAGGTTAATATAAAATTTACTGTTGATAGGCAGATATCTATACGACACCTTTAATTATATATAAAATAAGATTTTAATAAGACACTTGTTAATTGGGATGCTTATGTACAAATCAACTTATAAAGAAGGTATATAAAATGAAAACATTAGATTCATACTTTATCTTGTTCGATGAAGCTAGATATAGCGACGAAAGTTTTGATAAGTTAAATGATTTATTTAACAATGATATTGAATTTGTGTTGAATCAAAAAACTTTTAAAGGCAAAGACGCATGGAAACAATTTGTTAAAGGTGTGTACCAAACAAATAAAGATTTAAAACACATGCATAATGGCTGGATAGAACAAGAAGATGGCACTTTCAAAACACATTGGGCTATTTGTGGAAATAGATTTGAAACAGGTGTTTATACGCAAGAGGGTATAGATATTGCAAGATTAGATGATGAAGGGAAAATCATTTATTTAGAGAATCAACCTAAAGATAAAACATTATTTTCAAGTTAACTATCTAGCTCACAAATTGTGAAGTGTGCTATATAACAATGCGACGTGGAATGAAATCATGAAGTGAAACTATCAATTAAATAATTAAAATCAAGTAGCAAACTATAATCTCCAAAATTCCTTCTAGCTCTTTATATCCATTAACCCATTGTTTCACTATACGCACAAACGACATTAATAAAATGCATTATGCTGCGTCTCAAACTAGACGTCCCTCACTGTAACCTCACACAACCCTAAGCCTAACCTAGTTGGCAAACATAATAATAAAACCATTCTTCTTGTATTTAATAAACAAAAGGAATGGTTTTAATTTTATATAATATAGCATTTGATAAACAAAATTCATTTTATTTCTTTCGCATTACATAACACTAATTTTTACGCTAAAGAACTAAAAATTGATCAAGTAGACTAACTCAAATGATTATTAGCCATTTTAAGCGGTAAGTGAAAATGACTACATCCTTGCCATTCTAAATAATCCTTTAAAATATTATAAGATTCATAGAAGAATTTTTCGATTTCGTCCATGCTCTCTTTACTGTATTCCGTTACTTCTATAATAAACTCTCCTAAAGTTTCACTGTAATAGCTATCTTGTGGAAAATCATCATGACATTCAAATTTTCTATCAGCGAATGGGTATGGTAATACAAAGAACGTTGGGCCTTTAAAATTATCATCTCCAAACCAAAATCCAAATTCGATCATTTCTTCATCAAAAGCTGCACGTTCAATGACCATATCATCATTTTCAAATGGTTGATGGATGTCTTGAATAATTGCACATGAAACATCAAATGTCCCCCAAAATAACCTTGGCATAAACTTCCTAGTACGCAGTGGAGCGATGAATTGGGATTCTGCGTGATAGGCAAACTTCATCAACTTCAACACATCATTGCTAATTTGAGAATCATAGTGATGATGGTGCAAGTCTTCTTCAAACGGTGTCGTATCTGGGAATTCTTGTGGTATTGTATTAATATCTATAAACACTTTGCTTTCTGATAATATACGTTGAATCTCTTGGTAGTAATATTGAATTGTAAGATCATCTTTCAATACTATAATTTCTTTATTGTTGTCAATTCTCAACTCAATTTCATCATCAAGTAAATTGACGGTAATATAAAAATCTTTATTATCTGCATGCAACATACCTGTTGTGAAGCCTTGAACTGTAATATCTAAAGCTACATGCGCCCATTGTGGCTGTTGATAAGCTGCTGCTAATTTATATTTTCCTAGTATTTGTGACAATAAATGCATTGTTTCTTTTTCTTGCTCCCACTCATTTAATAATATATTAATCACTCCGTTAAGTTATTTATATTATTACATTTACCCATATTAAGTTTACTCACAACATAGAATTACCAAATAAATCGCCAATAATTTTATTGCGCTAAATTATTTCTAATGAGTAGTTAACTGATAGTGTTATGTTATTTACATGTTTCACGAGAAACTTTATAGTTATCACTAAATGGATTCCATATTTTATAATATAAGAAAGAGACTACATGTATCTTGCTCACGAGCTAACTGAAAATAAGCTATTGTTGATTAATATAAATCGTCTTTTTCTTTATATTTCAAATTATTCTACATTTTGAAATACACTTAACTATCAGTTAAATCTAAACTAATATTAAATGATAACTTTCTATTTATGATATTTTTGTCTGAGCCACTGTCAGTACCTCTTTTGTGATGTGAGGCTTTATACTCTTTAGAATTCTGCCAATGTTGATAAGTAGTTTCGTCTGTCCAAACAGTTACAATAACATAATGCGCATGATTAGTTTGAGGCCTCAAAAACAATAGACTCTCAAAGCCTTCTATACTTTTTAAATGTCTATTTCTATTTAAAAACAAACGCTCAAATGCTTCTTCAAAACTAGGATTTACATATAAGTGATTAAAAACTGTAAATCCACTTTGTGGTAAATCATTAATTTGTTCTAAAATGGTATATTGCTGTTTTTCATTAAATTTTTCTATTATTATTTCATCATTGTTTTGTTCTAAGTAAATATGATGTATTAAATTTTTTAACATTTGGAACAACGCCTCCTCAATCTATTTATTCATTAATACTGTTTAAATTTATGCATAACGTAATCTCTACTACTTTTATGATCTACGATAGCTTCTGGATAATCTTTACCAATTTCAATTTGATAGTTTTCTTTCAATTTAGTCTTATGTTTTGTTGGGTCGTGGATAATTTTACTTGAGACCTTATCGAATATTTCTAACTGTGTTTTAATAAAATAGCCCTGTGCATCAAAACGTTCACTTTGACGTATAGGATTAAACATTCTGAAATAAGGCACCGCATCAGTCCCAGTTGATGCTGACCATTGCCAACCATGTACATTAGACGCATTATCATAGTCAATCAAATACTCTCTAAAATAGTCCTCGCCCCATGTCCAATCAATGAATAAATTTTTAGTTAAAAATTGAGATACAACCATTCTCAAGCGATTGTGCATATATCCTGTGCGGTTTAGCTTTTTCATTGCAGCATCAACGATTGGATAGCCAGTTTGTCCTTTTCTCCACGATTCAAAATGCGATTTATTATAAGACCATTGCATGTTGCGATACTTTTCAGAAAAAGATTTAGTTGCAGTTTCTGGGTATTGTGTCATTAACACATAATAAAATTCACGGAATATAACTTCTCTAATAAAAGCTTCATAACTTGTTTCATCGCTATCGTAACCTTCAAGCAAATCATTTATAATTTCACGAATATCGACTAATCCATATGCTAAATATTTACCTAATCCACTTACAAAATCTTGTGATACATCGTCAGTCAATTTATCATAACGAGCGATGTCATCATTTAAAAAATCATCCCACGTTTTACGCGCTAACTTTTCTATATCTTTATTATTTCCGAATTTTAAGTCGCTTTGATTTGAACCTTTTTGCGCATTTTTGGTTAACTGCTTAAATTGATAATTTTTCTTAGGGGTATGTACTAAATCTTGACGATTTGCTTTATAAAAACTAGTAAATACTTTATAAGGCTGTTGCTGTTTATTAAAAGTCTTTGTAGGTTGAAAATAATGATTCACACGCTGCCCAATCACTGTAATTTGAAGGTTTTCAAAAGCTCGTTTGACATGATGATAGTCATACATTTCTTTGTGGTAACTCATAATATCTTTTGCTAATAATACATGAGACAACGCCAATGTATGAGCTAATTCACCTAGCTTTTCGTACGTGACAATATAAGGATATATATCATACCTTTCTAGCGTACTTAAGAATCCTTTTATTACTTTATGGTAATAATCACGCTTTACTGTTGCTGCGTCATTTAAATCTTCTATAGGTACGATAAAATATACTTTATTTATCTCATCTTGATGCTCCGCTACATATTCAAATAGTGGATTGTCTTTAACTCTAAAAACACGATTGAGTACGACTCCTAAATTCATTCTATTCCCTCCCATATCGGCCTAAAAACAACTTTATAAAATCGGTAAATGCTCTAGATGAATTAGTGAAATGATAACATTAAACTTTATAATTATTCTCTAACTTATAATTACTTTATTAACCATATACCCGTTATAATTTATGTATAATTCACTAAAAAATATTGTCACTTTTAAAAATTTACATATCACAAAGGCTTTTAGGGTATGTAATCATTAGAGGTGATTAAAATATGAATACTGAACAATTGCAAAGTGAAATTGAAAATATATTAAACATATCAAAAATAGGCGTCTTATCTACAGCACATAACAATACACCTAATAGTAGATACATGGTATTTTATAATGATGGACTCACGCTTTATACAAAAACAAGCATTGAGTCTAAAAAAATTGCTGAATTTCAAGATAATCCAAAAGCACACGTACTTATAGGTTATGACGAAACGACAAACCGTAGTTTTTTAGAAATTGAAGCTAATGTTGAAATACTAAAAGATAAGAAAACTATTGATTGGATTTGGGAAAAACAAGATAAGACTTTCTTTGACTCTAAAGACGATCCGGACTTATGTGTAATTAAAGTGGTTCCAAAATCAATAAAAGTTATGAACGATAATAATTTAGATACGCCCCAAACCATCACGTTCGATTAATACAAAAAGCGCTTAAAATCACCCCATTCACAAGTGATTTAAGCGCTCTTTTATTTGCCCTTATTAATATCTTCTAACATAGCATCAACCGTAATCTTAGCGCTCGTCAATACAATTGGCACTCCTGCTCCTGGGTGAACACTTGCTCCAGCAAAGTACAAATTTTTGTAATCTCTGCTAACATTAGGTGGTCTATAGTAGTTACTTTGTGCTAATGTAGGCATTAAACCAAAAGCCGCTCCAAATTTCGCATTATAATCTCCTTCAAAATCTTTAGGTGTGTATATAATTTCTGTAACAACCTGTGTTTTCAAATTTTTTAAAGCTTTAATTGTAGAAAGCTTGTTATAAATAATATCCTTCACCTTTGTGATTGTTGCTTCATCAGACCAATCCACATCGCCTGTTTTCAATTCTGAAACTGGCATGAGTATATAAATACCTGTATGACCTTTTGGCGCTAACGACTGATCTTCTACACTAGGCGCATATACATATATTGAAGGGTCTCGAGATATTTCTCCAGAAAAAATCTCATTAATATTATTATCAAAATCCTTTGAAAATATAACATTATGTAACAAAATTTCTTCGGATAAATCTTTATCAACCCCTATATACATTAAAAAGGCAGAACAAGAATAGTCCATATTATCAATTTTTTGCCTCGTATATTTTGGGGGGTGGTGTTCATTTTTAATTAAAGTTGAGGTTGCGTACGGAAAATCAGCAGTACAGATTATTTTGTCGTACTTTTCTATATGTCCATTTACTTTCAGACCTTCCGCACGCTTAAATCGACTATCAATGATAATTTCTTCAACGTTTGCATTTGTATAAATTTGAACGCCTAACTCCTCATTTAATGTTTGAAGTGCTTTTACAAAATTGTACATGCCGCCTTTAATAAAATGAACACCAAACATTAATTCTATCATTGGTATAATTGAATATAATGAAGGACTTCGTTTAGGATCAATGCCTATATATAAAGTCTGAAATGCTAAGATTTTTTGTATTTTTTTATTATCTACATATTTTTCAATTAAGTTATCTGCTTTATCAAACGTTTTTAATTTCATTCCTTGATATAAAGTGAAAGGATTATAAAAATCTGTAGGTTTTCTAAAAGTACGTTCTAAAAAATGTTTCCGTGCGATTTCGTATCTTTCGTATATATCTGTTAAAAATGACATAAAGCCATGTGTAGAATTAGGTTCAATAGCTTCAAGCATATCTCTTAACTGTGCAAGATCGGTAGGTACACGAATTTGATCTGTTTCACTAAAATAAACATCATAAATATGTGCTAATTGTTTAATCTCCAAGTAATCATCCATATTTTTATGTGCATAATTAAAAACGTCACGATAAATTTCAGGCATCATTACAATAGTTGGCCCCATATCAAATGTAAAACCATCTTGCTTAATTTGGTTCATCCTTCCACCTATTTGTTGATTCTTTTCATATAAATCCACTTTGTGTCCATTTGCTGCTAATCTTGAAGCTGCAGCTAAACCTGAAACACCGCCACCTATAACTGCAAGCTTCATAATGTTTCACTCCTTTTATACTTCGCACTAATATCGCGATGAATTTTTATTTTTTTCAATTTGCTTACAAATACTTTTTTATGCAACGTATAGTTTGACTTTCTTACTTCCTCAAGTATTTCACGATAGGTAGTTGTCGCTAATTCAATAATATAACGTACCTCTTCATCAAAGTGATTAATACCATTTAGTGCAATATTATATAGTCCAACTGCCTCTGTAGCATAACTTTCCCATAGCTCTATATAATCTGAGTTAACTCCTTCATAATATGTAGAATGTAGTTCAACTTGATATTGAGCTAATTTTTCTTCACTGAGATAAATCCGTCCATTTTGAAAATCTTCACCAACATCTCTTAAAATATTAGTTATTTGCATTGCTTTACCTAAAGCAATAGCAGCGTCTTTAGCTTGCTCGACATTATTTTCATTTGATGCAGCTAATATAGGAGTTAACAATTCTCCCACAGTACCTGCCACACCATAGCAATAATCATATAAATCGGAATCTGTTTTGATTATTTTTAAATCTAAATCTCCCTTTACATATTGAATTAAAGATTTAAATGGGTTTTGAGGTATTGCATATGTATTCAAAGTGTCATTTAAAGCATTCATAATGGATGCATCACTTTGATAACTTCGGATATGATTACCGTAAATAGTATCTAAATCACTCTCTATCTCATCCAATTTCTCAAGGTTTTTATATCTATCGATACTATCATCAATAATTCTGCAAGCTGCATAAATAGCCCATACTGCTGTTTTTCTTCTTATATCCAAAAAGTCAAAGGCATATGAAAACGTTTTTGAATGTGTTTTCATTATATTATGACAGTAGTTATAATCTCTCTCTAACTCATTCATTTGTTGCCCTCCTCAAAATGCCTTTAATTACTCGACGTTTATAAAAAACTAAATTATAAATCTATTTTACGGCCTTTCCAATGTATACGTTTAAACACATTGATATCTAACCACGATTTAATAAATATCACTACAAAGCATATGAAAAACACTGGATGACAAATACTTGTAATAAGACTAAAATTGCCTGTTCTTCTAATGAATAAGTGAAATTGTAAAGCGTATATAAAATAGAAAATAATGGCTAATATCATATATAATGGGTCTAAATTAATAGAAAAAATTATAGCTAAAATAGTTACAAGTGACCCAAATAGCCATAAAAATACAAAAGTAAGTGTAGATTTTTTAGTTACTTGAGATCCAAGCGCAAAATGTTTACTCCATCCCTCTAATAATGCTTTATATCCTTGGGGATACATTCTAAAATTGACTACCCCTTGACCTTCATATAATTTAACTGGCAAATCGTAATCGTGATACGCTTTACTTATGGCAAACCCTTCGATAATTTGGTCTTTAGCTTTCAAATGACCTTGTGTCAGTTCATAATCTCGCTTATTCGTCAAAATCACAGGCCCAAATGCGCTTTGTTCTTTATTTGATGATTTAATTATTGAAAATTTATTCATACCGACGATTGTCATCAAATTAAAAATAGCCGATATATTTTCATATAATTTCTTTATCTTATGATAAGGCTGTATAGAAAGTAGACCTTTAGCGCCCTGTAGATAATATTGATTGACTATACGAGGGATACTGTAACCATTTGTAAATTGAACATCCGCATCAACAAACATCAATAAGTTATGAGATGCAAATTGACTACCTTGCCAACAAGCATGCGATTTACCTTGCCATGTATCATCATTTTTAACAGTATATACACTTGCTCCGTAATATCGGGCAACGTCTGGTGTATCATCTGTTGAACCATCATCCATAATGATAACTTCTATTTCTTGCTCTTTACCTATACTGTTAAGTAATTTAGGTAAGTTCTCAACTTCATTTCTAGCAGGTACAATAACACTGACAGTTTCCTCAATTCCTTCTTTGTCGCTACTTATAACTGCTCGACGCATATACATGCACATTCCACATATTAAAGATAATATCGTTAATACCATAGCTATCATGTAAAGTGCCATTCAACCTCAACTACTTTCTCCAATAATAATAGCTTCTGCTACTTGCATACCACTTAAGGTTACCATGGGCATGCCCGCTCCTGGATTTACGGACCCACCTACAAAATACAAATTTTTATAATATTGACTTTTTTTAGGAAATTTAAAACCTTTATTCTTCTTCTTACTAGATACTACACCGTATATGGCGCCTTTATTAGAATTATATTTATTTTCTATATCATGCGGCGTCCATACATCTTCGTATACTATGTGCTGTCTTAAATCCTGTAAGCCCATAGACTCCAATTTATCCAATATACGTTCTCGGAATTGACGATATTCCGCTTCACTAAATGGTTTATTTTGAATATACGGTATATGTGGCAATATTTTTATATTTTCATGTCCTTCTGGCGCTTGTGCCTCATCTGTTTTATTTGTATTAACGACATAAATTGTTGGATCTTCAGGCAAAATATATTGATGAAAAACTTCATCATAATTAACTTTAGAATTATCCGAAAAGAAAAAGTTATGATGTCTAAGCTCTGGATAACTTTTATCCACGCCCAAATGCATCACATAACCTGAGCTAGCTGGTTCAAATTTACGTTCCAATTTGTTTATTTTATGCTCATCAAAATTCAATAAATATTTATAAACAGGAATTACTTCCATATTAGATATAATGTAATCTGCATATATTTCTTCGTTAGTTTCTAAAGTTATCCCTGTCACTTCGCTTTGGTTATTATAATTTATATGTTTGACAGAGGCATTAAAATGTATATACACCCCTAACTCTCTCGCTAATTGTTCCATCGCTTCTGCTAATTTATGAATCCCACCATCTACGTACCATAATCCTTCAGCATGTTGCATTTGAGGCAGTAAACTCAATACAGCTGGAGCATCATAAGACGAGGATCCTACATATTTGATAAAATATCCTAGCATTTCTCTTAAATAAGGGTTCTCGACTCTTTTGTTAATTGCTTGTTGCATTGTATGAAAATAGTCGAATTGTTTTAAGGCTGAAAATGGACCATGGTAACGGATAATTGCAGACATCGTATCTAATCCTTTATCAAAATAACTTCTTTTAGCAACTTCATGTATCTTTTGAGCATAATTAAAAAATGTAGTAAGTTGCTTTATATCTTTATTTGATAATGATTCATTATTTATTAATATATCTTCCATAGATTCATACAAATCTATAATTTGACCATCCGGATAAACATTTCTAATCTGTAATGCTAACTTGCGAATACTAACATAATCTTCTAGCTTTTCACCGCATTGTTGGAATAAATGTTGGAATACTTTAGGCATAGTTAAAATAGATGGACCGAGATCAAATCCATAGTCATCTATTTCTAGCCTATTTACCTTTCCACCAATATATTTATTTTGTTCATATAAATCCACTTTATAACCTGCTTGAGCCATACAAATTGCACTGGAAATACCGCCTAGGCCCCCTCCGATGACAATAACTTTTTTATTACCCATTTAATCACCTTTTCTTTTTCGCATTTTTAAATAAATACGTATTAGTTTAGGACGATTATAGCGCTGTACAATCACACAAGGCACATTGGCTATAATGACATAGAACAGATTAATGATTTTAACGCTTTTAGATGATTTAAAAAATGCAATAATAGGAATTATAGACAATAAATGTACAAGTTCAGCACGTCTAGTTTCTAGTATAAATTGACGTATTTCATTCATATTATTAGATATATCAAATGTCGTTTTACTCACAATATTTGGATTAATATGTTTGCCATCTGGTAAATGACGTTTCCAATATTGGACTTTAACTAATTGTTGCCATAGTCGGCCTTCTTGTTCAAAATTCCAAGTTCTAAAATATATATTATCCTTCTCTAAATATTTATAACTAATACGCGTGCCTAATTGGGCAATGACCATTTGAACTATAAACCAATATAGCGCATTATATATTATTTTTTTCATCAATTTAATTCTCATTTTTTCCTGTGTAGCTTGGATTCTCTTTATTTAAAAACCAATTCCCAGCCGTTAAATACGTTGCAAATGCACTCCAAAGCATGTATGGGACTAGCAAGATACCCGCAATCTTCTTCACATTGAAAAATTTTACAGTTGTAGTTATTACTGCACCAAGCAATACAACGCTCTCTACTAACGCACTGAAGCGTAACTTATATTTAAAGTACAAGACTGACCATAAGTAATTAAGCCCTAATTGTGTATAGTAAACGCCTCTTAAAGTCTTATGTTCTGATTTATTAGTCACTAGCGCATAAGCGACACCCATCGTTGTATAAAGTATTGGCCACACGATAGGAAAGACATATCCAGGCGGTGAAAAAGGCGGTTTAACATTCTTTTTATAATCTTTTCGAGCATTTTTCACTGCAAATTTTCCTATAAATTTGCCACCGGTAACTGGCGTTATAACTTTTATGATTGATTTAATTATCTCGCTTGCTTTCATTGTTAATCTCCTCTTCTTTATAACTAACTATTCAACTAACCACTATAGTTCAGCATTAGACATATTATTTCTTTTAGCTAAACACTTTTTCAATCCATATAATTTTAAAACCACTGCGCCTACAATAACGACAGGTAAAATAAATTTTTTCATATTTACGTCTCCTTTTTTAATACTTTTCGTAGTTTCCAACTTCAATTTAAAAAGATTCATTACACTTTTATGAACTTTTGCTTGAGTATACTTATACACCCACCATGGTAATGTAGGTTCATATTCTTGTAACGCTATAATACATTCATTGCTATTAGGCAATCTTCTAAACTCTAATCTCGCATTGCCACCGTTTGAATCAAGCGCAAAGTCACCGCCTACAATACGGTACAAAATTCTTTCATCATTAGATGCCGTTTCATCTTTTTTTAATAAAAGTAAATCTTTATTCAAACATGGTACAGTTATTGAGAAGTTATCTTCATTAAAGTCGCTATTAACGACGTTTAGTGTAATCTTATTTAAAAAATCAGCATATAATTCTGTTACTTGGCTTATATTCATGTCTTTAGGTAAGATTGCTCTCGAAATTGCACGAACATCCTTAACTGCAGACTTACCTGATTTCTTATGTTTCTTTTGTTTTGTAGTTTCTTCCGCTAAAGCCTTACGTACACTCTCTCTAAAATCTATTTTGCCAACAGAGATACCTTCAACTGTATTTTCTTCATTTCTTACCATATCGTGAATCAAACTATCCATTAGTGGATAGACCATCTCTTTTGGAACACCAGAAATCAATTTAACCCAATATTTACTCAGCCATATTGGAATAATAGGTAAGTCTAAGGTAGGTAAACGTTTATCTAATACTTCAGCGGTTTGCTTAAATAAGTCTTTATATGTCATATGAGTTGGTCCGCCGATATCAATTGATTCGTTAGTATGGGGGTTACGTTCTACAATCTTATAAAGCCCATTAATGACGTCTTCAATAGCTACTGGTAATGTTTTATTATATGCCCATTGTGGCAACAGTAACCCTGGTAGACGTTCCACCAATTTTTTTAGGATCGGGTAAGAGCTACCTTTCGAACCTATAATCAAACCAGCCCTTAAAGTACTTACTGGTACGCCATAAGCCCCTAAAATACGCTCACACTCTAAACGACTTCTTAAGTGTGGTGATAATTCATTTGTATTAGGGATTAATCCACTCATAAATACGATATGATTCACTTGATTAAAACTCGCTGCTTTTGCAAAATTGTCTGCTAGTAATGCATCCATATCTTCAAAACTTGCTTGTGTTAATTTAGCTGAAGGCATCATAGAATGCACTAAATATATAGCAATATCAACGTCCTTCATCACTTCTGTTATCTCGTTCAAATCAAATAAGTCAGCAGATTTCCAAGTTACATTTTGTTCGTCCTTTTTATTCTCTATATGTCTAGAAACAGCTATAATTTCATAGTTGTCTTTTAACCTATTCATTAAATGACCGCCAATATACCCCGAAGCACCAGTTAACAGAATTTTTTTCATAAATTTAGCCTCCAATAAAAAAGATGAGCAGGAAAATCTTCCTCAGCTCATCCTTTGCATAATAAGCCTGTTTGCTCATTACAATTAATTTAATTATGATAAGAGTTCTAAGTCTCTTGTATAATATAATACCCTTATATTATTAATGTATGCCTTTATAATTAAATTTAGTTAGATTTAATATTCTAATAACCACACTTTTGAAAATCTAAAGCTTATCCCTAATGAAATTTTTCCAAACTATAATAACCGCAATAACAAATAATATAAAACTAGCCGTGATTAAAATAATATCTACGCTTAAATAATGATTACTATTTTCTATATAAATACCATAAAAAGGCCATATTAAAACCAATGGATATAGCCAATCTTTAAAAGAGACAGCTATAAAGAGTCCAATAATTGTAGCTAAAATTAACGCTATAAGCGTCCAACTCAATTCTGTTAAACCGAATACTGTTTTAACATGATTATTTATCGCTAACGAAAAAATATTAACAATAGTTGCGACAGTCGTCCAACCGAAGTAAATTGAAATTGGGAAACGATTATATCCGCGATAGCTGGATAATATTACATACATTTGAGCGATATTATAAAGTAATGCTATAATAACGATTACTGAAATTAAGAACCACTGTTGTGTATAAACAATAATCCAAACACTATTTAATATAAAATTAATAATAGGAAGATACTTTAACCGACTTACTACTTCTTTATCACGCGAACGCATGAGCCACAATTTGATTAGCCATACTAAAATAAGCACATAGATTAAACCCCAAATTGCAAATGCGAAACCAGCAGGTTGAATAATTGCTTGTTTATTTTGGGCGATACTTCCTATATTACTACCACTTAAATAATTAACTGCGATCATGATTAAAAAAGCGATAAAATATAAAATTACCCATTTTCTTTGACTATTCATTAATAAGCCTCCTATCTTTAATTTAATAAATTGTATCATTTTTGGTGGTTATAAATATATGATAAGTAAATGGTGTGTTAAGTTTTAACAACAACTATTTAATTCTTTAACTAACATTTTTGGTTAACAATAAATATTACTTAAAGCATCTTTCCAACTTGCTTCGTCCTCTAACAATAAATCCCATGCTTTTACGTTTACGTCGCCACTGTTCATATTAAATTTAATCTTTGTTTTATCAATATCTGGCACCTTTATAAAATCTGTTAACTTAATCATCTTATTTCCTCCACAAAAATGCGATAAAGTCTTTAGCAACTTCTTTATTTTCATGTAACTGGCTATGTTGTGCTGATTTACCCTTATACTTGGACTCTATATAGCTTTCTGGACTATCACCAAGTAAATATTTTAAAGACTGGGATGAACTATTAGATACACGTCCATCAGAATGAGTACCATCTTCCAAGTCTCCAAATATATTTAATACGGCAATATTTTTACCGTTGTATATATCTTCAAGTTGTTGCAATTCTTGATAAGGGGGATTCATACGGCTTGGTTTACCATTAACATCCACACTAATTTCGTTCACTTTTTCATTCATATTTAATACGCCATTATATGTCCCAGCAATATTCACTTGCTTATTCAATTGAGGTAACGAGGGGTCATTCCCATATGTCAGCATATATTGCGCAAATGATAAATTCCCCATAGAATGACCTACAAAATTAAACTTATTAATGTCGTATTCACTTTGCAATTTCGTTAATACATTTTTAAACCATTTCGCATTTTCATCAAGATTACCTTGCTTATTATTTGCTAGCTCAATTTGTACGATAGGATTAGCTGTATCTGTTTCAAGTTTCCCTTTTAATTCTACTTCTCCATCTTTAGATACAATTGCTGTGATCACATCTTTAGTTACGCCATTTTGTTTAGCTTGCTTAACCATATATTTTTCTGAATTGGCGCTTCCACCATAACCATGTAGAAATAGTGTTGGTATTTGGCTATTAACAAAATTTGAGTGTCCAGACTTTTCCATCACAGATTGATTTTGAGTAAACATCTTTATAGTAATAAATGCCGCTATAATAACAACAACTATGATACATATGCCCCAAATCCATAACTTCCTCACTACAATAACCTCTATTCTGTCATTTTGTTTTAAGTATAAAGTATGTTAACAAAGATTTCTTTATTATTTATTTGAATGTCCAAATTTAAAACGCTATAAAATGCCTTTCTTAAGCAATTTATAGCGTTTATTATATGTTTTCATATGTAATATCTCTAATAATTTTAAACTTAATCAATAAATCATTTTAGCATCCACGCTAAGTATAACAATACAAACACTACTATTTTCATGATTGTAATTATTTCACTTTTCAAGCATCAAATACTAAAACTTTTGATAATCTACACTAGTTCGATTTATAGGGTATAGGCCGTTTCGTCACACTTAATATCATTATGCAAATCACAAGCAGGCCACAAATAATATACATCCATTTAAATCCTAGTACATCAGATAGAGGTCCCATTATGACACTTCCCAAAGAAATACCTAAATCTGCACATGCAATAAACAAACCCAATAGCATGTTACGCCCTACTTTAGGTAAGACAAAGCTTAGATAAGACGTTAATGTTGGGTATACCAATGCTTGTGTCATACCGATTAATATTGCGCTCGCATAGAAAATAAAGACGCCTACTTGCGGTCCAAAAGCCACAACAAAAGATGCAATCATTAATAACGATAATACAATCACCATAAATTTTGGATGCCATAATCCATCCGATGGGATATATTTTCTTAAATAAAGTCTTGCTACAACCACTGCTATAGCTTGAATAGTTAGGAATATACCCGCACTAGCAAAACCATAATTCACAGTGTACAACGGAACAAAAGTACTTACCGCACCAAACACAATCGACGCTACAATCATGATTAAACCACTATTGAACAACTCTTTGTTTTTGAAAAACTGAGCAAATACCGTAACCGCATTAAATGACATTTTTTCAATTTTATGGGACGTATCTGGTTCTTGTTCGGCAATTGTGACGCGATAACCAAAGAATGTGGTGGATAGCGCAATAAAAATAATAACAATCGCAAAAATAGATATATTATCAGCGTGCCAAATACCAATAGCTATAATAGGACCAATCAAATTAGGAATTGTCGAAAATAGTGAATACAACGAAACCCCTTCTGAACGATGCTCTTCTGGTAAGGCATCAATAATTCCTAGTTGTAATGACATCGAGAAGAATGCTGTACATACACCTTGCATCACACGTGCCAAGAAATATCCTTCTAATCCAGTAAAACCGTATAGAATTAAAGCAATTGCATTAATAATTAAAATGATATGCAATACTTTAATCGGGCCAACACGTGCAATAATTTGTCCTGCCCAAGGTCTAAATACCATAGCAGTTAGCATATAAGCACCCATTACAATACCGATAACCGTATTTGAAGCTCCAATATCATGTCCTCGTAATGGTATAAAGACATTCAAAATAGCATTAGCACTAAAAAACATTAATGTTAGTATATATAGTCTCAAAAAAGGCCATGCCATAGCACCTTTCATTGTCTCACTCCTTAGAATGATAATTGTTTTTCAATCAATGCTTTTGTATAAGCATTATCACTTAGATGTAAATCTTTGGTTGCAATTTGTTCTTCAATTTTACCGTTTTTAAAAATAATTAACTGCTCACATAAATAGGTGGCAGCTTGAATATCATGAGTAATAAAAATATAACTTAACTGCCTTTTCGAGCGTAAATTTACTAACAAATCTA
The DNA here is from genome assembly GCF_054031535.1 of Staphylococcus sp. mip270_02. Lineage (NCBI taxonomy): Bacteria > Bacillati > Bacillota > Bacilli > Caryophanales > Staphylococcaceae > Staphylococcus > Staphylococcus sp. mip270_02. Next base: position 462,811 of record NZ_CM132934.1, on the reverse strand, counting down.
AAATTTGGGTTTGAATAGACATATCTAAAGAACTGATTGCTTCATCAAACAAAATATATTTAGGATTCATGCATATAGCGCGCGCTATCGCCACACGTTGCGCTTCACCGCCGGATAACATATTTGGATATTTATCCATGTATACTTTCGATAATCCAACTTCTTCTAATAATTCAATAGCTCGTGCCTCCATGACTGCTTTATATTGATTGTCACACTGGCACATCACTTCTAATAATATTTCTTTCACAGATTGGAATGGATGTAATGAAGATGTGTAATCTTGAAAAACCGCACTTATTTGATGATTTCTCACCTTTTTCTTATACATTGCCTGATCATTCAACGTTACTGAACCTTTGTTAGGTTTCTCAATACCTAATACTATCCTACTCAATGTTGATTTTCCACTACCACTCTCACCGATAATTGCAATTGCTTTACCAACTGGACATTCAAAGGACACATCTTTAACAATAGGGGTCATGCTACGCCGAAATATGTGTGAACGCGAATACGATTTTTCAACATTCATGATCTTAAGCATTTGAGTCACCCCTTAATACAGATTTAAAATAATCATTAACTTTTTTTCGTGTGGATAATAAATACTGAGTATACTCTTGTTGTGGTTGGTAGAGTACCGCTTCTCTAGTGCCTTCTTCAATAAGTTTTCCATGCCTCATCACAACTACTCGATCTGCGATATGATTAATCACTGTTAAGTCATGTGAAATAAAGATCATGGCGCAATCGAAATGATGCTTAATATCTTTAAACGCCTGTAACACATCATATTGTGTAATAGTGTCTAAAGCTGTCGTCGGTTCATCTGCAATAATTAATTTGGGTTTTAATGCCAAAGCTAAAGCGATCATCATACGCTGTAACATCCCCCCAGATAACATATAAGGGTATGACTTTAATATCTGTTTGGGATTGTTTAACCCCATATAATCCATATATTCTATCAAAGTTGCTTCGATTTCTTGAATAGATTGTTGCGTATGAACCTTCATAGTTTCGATCAATTGCTTGCCCACTGTAGATGATGGATCGAATGCACGGCTACCTTGTTGCATAACCATCGCAATATCTTTACCTCTATACTTCTTTAACTGCATCTCTGACAAAGTAAGCATTTGTATATTATTAAATGTCACCGTCCCTTCAACACTTAAGCGCTTAGGATTTAAACCTACTAAAGCTTTACATGTGACTGACTTACCACTACCACTTTCACCAATAATACCTAGCACTTCACCTTTATCCACTGTAAAGTTCACATCGTTAACAATGGTCTGATTTGTCCAACTATCTTTGATAAACAGATGGCGTACTGTTAATAACGTCATAATTGCACCAATCCTTTCTTCACAGAACGTAGTTTTTCCTTTGAAGATATCCTTGGATCAATTGCAATTTGTAATGCATCTGATAAAAAGTTAAATGCCATAACTATAATAACGATTGCAATACCTGGAGCAAACATCATTTCTGGATGAGTGAACATAACTTTTCTAGCTTCATTGAGCATCATGCCCCATTCAGCAGTCGGTGCTTTAACACCTAACCCTAAAAATGAAAACCCAGATATTTGTAAAATCATGGAACACATAGAACTACTTGAGATTATTGCAATATCACCAAGTGTCAACGGCATAATATGTCTGCGAATAATTTTCAAATCACTCATGCCAATTGTCTTGGCAAATTTAACATGGTCTGAGGCAGTATATTGCATAACGCTTGTGCGAATCACACGGCAAAACCATGCCCAGCGCGTTAAAATAAATGCCATAATAATATTTTCAGCACCCATACCAAATAAAGCAATCAGTGCGAGTGTAACAACATAACTAGGGAATGCTAACATCACATCACACATACGCATGATAAGTGCATCAATATAACCCCGGAAGTATCCAGAAACAAAACCTAATATGGCACCAACTAAAACAGAAATAAAGAGCGCTACAAAAACATATAATAAGCTGGGTCTAATCGCATAAATCAACCTCGTTAAAATATCTCGTCCTAAATGATCAGTACCTAAGAAATGTTGTAAACTTATTCCACTATATTTGTTAGCTGTATCAATATGGTTAGGATCGTGTGTTGTCACTAAAGGGGCTGCAAAACCTAACACAACATATAAGATAATAATGCCTAGAGCAACAACGGCACCCCTATCCTGTAATAAACGTTTTAAAATAATCATCAAGATGCCTCCCTTAATCTTGGATTCAAGAGTGCATTGATTATATCTGCTAATGTATTAAATACAACAAATAGTATAGCCACAATTAATACATACGTTTGTATGACAGGAAAATCATGTTCTAATATGGCTTTCAAGCTTAATTGTCCTAATCCTGGCCAAGCAAATATATACTCGATTACTACTAACCCACCCATAATCATTGGTATAGACATGCAGAAGATTGAGACGGCAACTTGTAATGCATTACGTAATACGTGCAGCATTAAAGTTGTCGATTTAACACCGCATGCTTTCAAATAAAGTACATAGTCTTCATTTAACTGCTCAACAATTGAACGCCTAATATTTCTAAAGTAAATGCCAGCATATGCAATTGTAATAACAACAACTGGCAATATGTAACTTTCAGGACCTGTCAGTCCAGAAGTTGGCAATAAATTTAAATTTACAGAAACGTAAATAATTAACATCGAAGCAATCCAATAAGACGGTAAGCCTGTTAGAAAGAAAGCTACAGAACGTATCGCACAATCTGCAAATCTCCCTCTTGTTAAGGCACTGACCACCCCTAAAATAATTGATGTAATCATTACCGTAATGCTAGAAATAATAGTTAGTTTTAAAGTGTTTAAAAATGCTGGACCAATACGTTCTGCAACAGGATCCCCTGTAATATAACTCGTACCAAAATCTAACTGCAATGCTTGTAATAGCCAATTCATGTATTGCATCAATAACGGGTCATTTAATCCATACTTCTCATTTGTTTCTTCAATTAATTGTGGTGATACATCTGGTGTGCCTTGCGCATGTAAAATTGTAACCGCCGGGTTTTCATCTGTTATATAGGTTAGTAGAAATGTCATAAAACTTACTACAATCATCAGTGGAACCATAATCATCATGCGCTTTAAAATAAATTTGAACATTATAAATGCACTCCTTTATTTAAATTGCATTTCATTAAAAGGCAATTCATATTGCGACTGTGTAAATGATAATTTCTCTAAATCATTAGGTGCAACCACTGTCATTCTACCGTGTGATATAGGAATGAAAATACCTTCATCATCTATTTGTTGTAAAATTTGTTTATATGCATCAGAACGTTGTTTACTATCCTGAATTTTAAATGATTCCTCAATATTGTCGTACAGCTCATTCTTATTAGCGATACCTGATGTCGCACTTTCATAACCATTACTTGCTTTAAATGCGCTAATTGTACTTTGTGGATCATACAATAATCCCCAAGTTTGATTAAACATCAAGTCATAATCACCAGATGTACGACGTTCAGCAACTTTGTCCGATGTATCACCATTAATTTGTAATTGAACTCCCATTTTCTTAAATTCTGCTTGTAAAAATTCTGCTTGTTCTTTTTGATTTGATGAGCCTTTGTCATAATACATACTCATTGTTAATTCTTTACCATCTTTTTTGCGGACATTACTATCTTCTGTTTGTTTCCATCCCGCTTTATCTAACAGTGCTTCCGCCTTTTTCACATCATATTTACGTGTAGGCATGTCAAAATTAATGTCTGTAACATTCTTCGCGAATAGTTGTGCTGCCGGCTTTTCTTCGCCACCTAAGATTTCTTTAGATATTTTATCTCTATTTACCATATGACCAATCGCTTGCCTTACAGTTTTATCGCTCACTGGACTGTCCTTTTTACCAGAATTTGCCACTAACATTTTTGTATTCATTGGTTGGCTATGTTTTACTTGGTAATCACCAGAATCTTTCAACTGTTTTAAAGCATCTTTATCTAAACTATCTGTACCTCTATCGTCTGTGAAAGCAAAGTTTGTCTCACCTTTTTTCATTGATAAAAAGGCAGTCTCACCTGCTGGCATTACTTTTGCTTGTATTTTGTTTAACTTTGATTTTTTGCCCCAATAATCATTGTTTTTATTAAAATCTGCTGACTCGTCTTTTTTATGTTCACCAAGTTTAAATGGACCTGTGCCATCAAATGATTTTACACCATTCTTAGTTCCATCATCCTTAAAATCCTTTGGAGATACAAATACATATGGTCGCGGCATTGCTAATTCTGCTAAAGCTGGCTGATATGGTTCTGTTAACTGAAGTTCGACGGTGTATTTGTCTTTAACACTGACATTATCAATTAATGTTGAAATCTTTAACCACGAATGCAATTTTTTATTTTGTTGAACTGCATCAATATTTTTCTTAACTGCCTCAGCGTCAAACCCTGTACCATCGTGGAATTTAACATCATCACGCAAATGGAAAGTATACGTTTTACCATCATCAGACACATCCCAACTTTTAGCTAACAATGGCTTGATACCGTCTTTAGTATTACGTATAAGTGGCTCATAAATCATGCTTTCTGCAGACATAGATCCGCCATATACATGTGGATTCATATCACCAATATCTTTCACTGTTGTATACGTTAACTGCTTATTCTCTTTCTTTTCCTCTATGCCTTTACCGTTTCCACATCCCGCTAAAATAATGCCTGATGTAATTAATACTGCACTCATCTTAGTAATTTTGTTCATTATTTTTCCTCTTTTTCATTTAAAAATTGTAATATCATTTATACTTTTGTGGAGAATACTTATGTAAAACCAAAAAATATTTAATATTTTTATATTACAAATCCTTATTACTAAATTTTATCTTTGGTATCTAAAAACTCCTCTACCAAAGATTTATCATCTTTAAATAAGTTCATAGTGAATTGTGATGATAGTTGTCGGTTATGGTTATGCTTTTTATAGTCCTGACAATATTGTTCATAACGTTCCATAAATGTATCAATCATTGGTGTCTCAACATCTAATAGCTTGCCAATATGTTGAATAATTGAAGTACGGTAATAATCCTCACTTGGCATGCGTGGTATGTGCACGGCACCTTGTTCATTTTCATAAAGTTGCTTAAACGGCACCGCCGAAAAATCAAAATAGCGCCCGTGTTTATCAGGTTCAGAAAACGGATCAATTAATATCGCTGTATACCTCACATATAGTAAATATTCTTGATGAATTGGTGGTAACTTTTCAAAACTGTAGATGTCATCATCCGCTAATGTCTCAGGATGCACAGGATAGTTGTCTTTCACCATAAATTCCAAAAGGTTGACTGACCGCACACTAAATTTTGCCAAAATGTTCATCAACTCTGTCCACATCAAGCGCATTTCATGAATGAGCGTCATCGTAATTGGGCCTTCTGGAAATAGCTTATATACATAAACAGGTACTTCTGTCCCTTCAAAAATAACTTTTAATGAAAAATCATTCATAAATAATGGCGGGTGCACATACAAAGAACTATTGCGTGTTTCAGCATGTAAAGGTGTTGGCATATCTATCAAATTTATGTGGAATTGCTTGAACACATTTTTTAAATAATTGATTGTTGTTGAATGCTCACGATTAGAACCTACGTATAATTTCGTCTTCAACCCAGTTGTTACAACATGATTAGGTTGCTCAGTATCATACAAACGCGTGTCACCCAGATATGTAGAAAATGATATAACTTCAATATCTTTATTAAAGTTAGCCATATGCTGCTCTACAATCATTTGTGAACCAAATGTAGGTGATACTAACAAGATTCGCTTTACTTTTTCTAATATTGCTGTCGATAGCTGTGCCAATGTACTATGATATGCGTCTGCAGTACACGCCATAATAATCGTGTCATAGTAATCATTAACAACTTCTATATCTTCATACAAATGATTAATTTGGAAGCGGCCAGCCATGTGTTTATGGGCATCATTTTGCGTCGTTACTTTAAAGCATTTATCGTTTTGATATGCTTGAAATAACTTTTTTGATTTCAACGAGGTTGAGGCACGACCTACCATATCTATTTGTTTGTCTGTTGTTAGATGACACAGATTGGCCAATTGAATTGCAACTGGCCCCGTACCTATAATTAACATTTTAGACATCCGCTACACCAACCTTTATTGCTGCCTTACGATATAAAGCAATATCAAAAATTTGATTAGATTGTATACGCTTCTCTACACATTGCCATTTATCTACACTAGTTTTCTTAGAAGGATAATTAAATAGCGATTTGATTCCGTCACCAAATCGCATTGCAACAACAACATTTTCATTCGTTAAATCATAAAGTTGGTCTAATATGGCATATTTAATTGGAATTGTTGAACTAAATATAATATGCGTCACTTCTTTGATATCAACTAATTGGTCTACTGTCTGCTTTGTAATCTCTATATCTTCATTTGGTGCTAATACTTTAACAATCTTTTGACCTAAATCAACTGCCATTGAATCAATATCAATGCCAATAACAGAAGCACCCGTCTCCTTAGCCACTTGAATGAGTGTCATAGGATATGCACCAGATCCAACTAACAATAATTTGTCATTTTCAGTTATATGACATTGTCCAAATTCCTCATTAATACAGTGCTCTATGTTGTCAAAGTAGCCTGAAGTAGAAGCCTTACCGTCTAATAAACGTTGCGCTCGAATAACTTCTACTTGTTTAACACATTGGGCGGATATGAATTGAAGTCTCAATGTAAGATGTTCTTTTACCGCTTCATCTTCCCAATCTTCATACAATCTTCTAAAAACTGGATTTAATATAAACTGACTATACTCATCCACTAATATTTCTAATGCATCAATGTAATCACTGTTTTTCAAGACATTTTCATATAGTGTTTCAAAGTTCAATAAATATTTATGTAATATAGCGCTAATCTCTTTCTCTAAATTATTCATTTCAGCCTCCTATTCTATAAATGCTTTTCCTGTTGCTACAGTTGAGACTTGCCCTTTAATGGAAGTTTGGAATCCAGACTTTGGACATTTCCTAGATGTTACTAAAATGTTGCCACCTGGCTGATGAACTATAAAGTCCTCGCATGCACTTTCAGCTTTATAATTTTTAAAAATCCCTATCGATGCAGTACCAGAACCACAACTATTTTCCCAAACTAAACTTTTAATTTCTGGTATAAAAATAAGTGGCTTAAGAAACTGACGTTGTTCATCAAATAACATGATACCTATCGTTTTATACTTATTACTCCATGTTTGCTGACGGACAAATTGTTCAACTTGATGTTGCAATTCTGTAGTAACTTCAGTGACTGGAACAACAAAATGCACATATGACTCATATACAATTTCTATTGCATGTCGTTGTTGTTGATCAATATTAAGCTTTACTCCGGACACGTGCTGTGCTTGGGGCATACTGACTTCATAATGTTGATTGCTATGTACTTCACACTGAACCAACCCTGAACATCCTGAAACTTTTATTGCACATTGCCTTTCTTGCAATATGTTACTTTCTTGTAAGTAATGTATGTATGACATTGTGGCATTACCACAAAATTCATTTCCGCTCATAACTAAATGGCAATTTCTATTTAAATCCGTATTGGTAGACTCTACAAATCCAACTTGCTCACAACAAACATGACTCGTTGTCATTAATTGATTAGCTATGTTTGCGTAATCTCTTGAATCATGTTGCGAATGCACTAGTATCGTCATATTCCCCGATGGATTATACTTAGAAAATTCTATAACCTTTCGATTCATACGACTCTCCTTCTACTTAAAATTATTTTATGTAAGCCTGCTAACATTGATTAAAAAACTTCAGATCATTGCGCAGCCTTATCAAATCGTAACAGTTACGATTTGATTTATATAATATATCGGTCTTGTATAGTTGTCAATACAAATGATAATATTTTTCAATTAATAGTTATTAAAAAAACTTAAATTGGCTATTTATAAGAAAGATAAATATACTTATTACTAAGTTATATGTCTAATATTTGAGGAGGATGCGTACTAAAATATGGACTGCATAACATAAGAAAATAAAAAGACTATATACAAAATATCAAGCTTTGTATATAGCCTTAGTTTGATATATATAATTATATATCAGAGAAATATTTAGTATTCTATTTTAATTTTGGAATTTATTCACTTCTGAGAATGTTTTTTAATGGGGAAATTAATTGTAATCAAGTTGGGAAATAGAAATCATTTTAAACTGAGAAATTTATTATTAGCTATTGCGGTTGTTATTACTGCGGTTATTTTGAGACTTCTGTTCTCCGCCTTTTTGGCCGATATCTTCATAGAATTCTTTATCATGGTTTTCAGATGTTTTTTCTCCACCTTTTTCACCAATATCTTCATAGAATTCTTTATCGTGTGTTTCAGATGTTTTTTCTCCACCTTTTTCACCAATATCTTCATAGAATTCTTTATCGTGTGTTTCGGATGTTTTTTCTCCACCTTTTTGTCCAGCTTCACTTCTTGTCATACCATCTCTTTCGTTATCTTTATTTGTCATAACACATTCTCCTTTCAAGAAAATATAGTAGTGTGCTTTAGTTAACCATACTATTTCTAAAGCATATTATTAGCTTTCCCCATCTCATTAATATTAAACGTAATTTATATTATCAAATATAAATATTTTAATAAATGTAAAATATACCACTTTTATAAAAAGTGAGTGATTGGAACGTGTTTAAAAATCCAAATGGTTATATGGCTCTTTTAAATCCTTAAACTCAAATAAAAATGTTTACGTGATAAGCTGAGAAATTCTCTTTAAATAATTACTTTTTATATGGTGGTTAATACTTGTATCATTTTATTTTCATAAAAATTTGGTTTTATATTTTTTATACTTAACGTTCAATGAGTAGCAGTTAAAAATGTAAAATATTACTATTTTTATTTAAAATGAAAATTTCGAGAGAGGAAAAAATAGTAATATTTATGAAGGAGTAGAGGTGGGTTTTGAGAAGTATATCTTAAAAACAACAATTAATGACATTTACTTTATAAATAGCCAATGTCATTAATTGCTGTTCCCTTTCTTTCAGTATTGAAACAAATTTTAATTATAAGCAAAAAAATTAATATAATATAAATTGTTTCTGTTATTAGAATAAAAAGTAAACGCTATTATAAATAATACTCTTATATTAATTTAATATTGAAAATTTCACATTACAGACTCAATCCTTACCAAAATAAAGAACTAAAAATAACCAATATTTATTAAAAAGAAATTTGTTTATTAATGAAACAGTTTAAGAATATATGTACCTCTATATTCAGACCAATCGGCGTAAAATACATCTTTTATTTTATAAACTTCTTCTCTGGCTAATTGTTTATATAACCATGTTTCATCCTTGTTTATCTTTTTTAAGTTTTGTTTGTTAATGGTTTCATTTTCGATAAGAGGATAAATTGTATACGTATTTTCTATTAACGGATATTGGTACGTATACGGCTCAATAGTAAAACCGCCATCACTCTCGATGTACATGTTCTTAATGTCACTTAAATCAAATATATTTTTTTCACGTGCTATTGATAAAATTTGGTCAATTTCTAACTTGTTATGTTTCAAGCACTTTTGACTAATTTCTCCATTAGAAATCAGAATATCTGTATCGCCACGGAACCATTTCCTCGCTATTCGTGATTTAGAAATGATTAATTCAAATAAATAAATAATAAGTCCCCAAATTATTAACCCTAACAAAACATGCCAAAACTTAACTTTATTATCATATAAACTTTCTTCTAAAATACCTCCAAATACCATAAAATAAATAATATCTCCCGGCGTAAGTTGAGATAAATTCCTTTTTCCTAATAATCTAATAATTACTAATATAACAATAAAACCAAATATTAATTTTGGTACAATCGATAAAGTCAACAACTTTGCCACCCTCTTCTTCCAAAATAAGGTTCTTTATACATAATAAAGGTTTCAAAAAGGTACACATAGTTTAAAATTAACATAGGATCATAATTGAGCACTCTATGATTTTATTATCGTATAATAAGTGTAGGAATTTTTGTATTTTTAGAGATTTGGTATGAAGCATTTCCTAACGCGTCTTTTGTCTTAAATTTACTCTTTCGATTGCATAGTATGATTAAATCATAACTTTTTCTATTTAATTCATTTAAGACTTCTTTTTTAACATTTCCACATACATATTTTGTTTCATAACAAAAACCATACATCTCTAAGTCATCAAAAAAGGGCTTGAATTTTTCTTTTTCTTTTGTAACGATGTTCTCAAAGTGCTTATTTTGATAAGCAATAGATTTTTCAAGTAACTGTTGGGGGATAATAATAAAAACCGTTATCAAAGTAGGTTCTTTTTTTAAATTGTTTGTATTATTACTAGCAATCTTATTTAATTCTTGAATAGCTGTTTCAAAATTTTCTTCGCAATCGTATGCTAAAAGTATGTTTTTATACATATGTTATAACACCCTTTTTTATTTTTATATGCAATCCTCTGGAGACCACCTAAGCTATTTGTATTTTTCACTTTAATTTCAGGGTTTAAATTGCAGAACCTAGTTCATAAAGTAAAATCCACTGTCTATCTTCAATTGGTGGCGATGTATTAATATATTTTTACATCTACATGGCAATAATATTTTCTATATGAGCTTTTGTTATATTATAAATTGGAGTATTAGATAATCTTCTGTAAGCAGGATAATGTTCTGAATGAGGTTTGTTAAAAGTATTGCAAATGACTTTTTTAGTGAGTAATTTACCTATCTCATTAAATATTTTTCAAGTCAAAATATCTAATTTTTTTAATTATTTAACACTAACTACTATTGTACTTAATTGAAAAATAATTATTTATACAAAGGATGTACTCAATATTTTAAGAATAGTGTCATAACTTTTATTTTATAGACATGACTCTAAATGAACTATACCACCTATTATTTTTATAAAACATTGTAAAATTCTATCTATGTATAAAATAAAATTATTAATAGTTACAAAATGTTTAATAATAACATTAGGTGGTATCTCCTTTGTAGAGTCAGAAATTTCTGATTCTTCTAAATTTTATTAAGGAGGTCAAACTTTATGACTAACAAAAATTTATATAAAACAGGTGAGAAATCACCCGAAAATGGCACTTTTAAAGTAGATAGTTTAGTAAGTGGAAATTCCTCTGATCAAGACAATTCCACAATCGATATTGAAAAAAATGAACAATTCCCACCTTCTCCTTCTAGCAACGAAGCCGCATATTGGACTAAAGCATAACTCTCCTCTTAAACGTCAAAATCACATGAACTTTCACAATTTACGATTAAATATTTAAAGATATTATAATTCTCGTTGAAAGGATACAGATAAAAATGAGCCAAGTAAAAGACTATATTACGAAAAATATTGAAACTGTTAACGTTGAAGAGAACCTAGAAACGTTAGCTAAAAAAATGGCTAAACAAGATATTGGTTTTTTACCTGTTTTAGATAATGGCAACTATGTAGGTGTTATAACTGACAGAGACATTGTTATAAAAGGGGTAGCTCAAAGCTTGAATACTGCCCAACAGGTTATGACTAAAAACGTAGTCACTGGGGATTCTGAAATGGAAACTGATGAAGCAGTTAATTTATTGCAGAAACACAATATTTATCGTTTACTCATCGTCGATGATAATAAAATTACAGGTGTAGTAACGCTTGGTGATTTAGGTGAAGAAAATGCAGAGCAACTTATTGGTAAGGTAGTTAGTAAAGTATCTGACTCAAATAGTAATAATTAAAGTATAAATTTTAAACGAAGAATTTATAACAATAGAAAACTTTTTAAAGTCTGTGAAAGACGTCTCACTAATCAATAGTCCTTAATATCTAAAAACCATATAAATATAGAGTTAGGGCTATTATTAATGAATAGTATTTAGCCCTTTCACTATATTAATTATTTAACTTACCTCTTATTGTGCTTACTTTAAACTACTTCTTCCTATACTATTCTCAATTCCGTCTTTAATCCTTATACTCATTTCCTCGAGAATAGTATAGGTTATTATACATATAAACTATACATGCAAATTATTCACTTATTAACTCCAATAATGATTTTATTTGTAATTGATTTTTATTATTTTCACCGTCGTTTTGGTATCCTATTTTTTAAAAGCTATCGTCTTAATATTATGTTTTGTTAAAAACGCTTCTATTTTCTCTTGTTGTCGACCATTAACGATATTATTATGCTTTTGTAATCTTTCTTTTTCATTTTCTGTTAATTTTTGTTTAGCAAATATGTCATCAATACCCTTATTCGATTCACTAATATACTCACTTATTTGATGGGAAGGTTTGTTATATTCTTTTGAAATCTCGTTGTTTTCTATATATGACTTAAAATTCTCATCATTAGTTGTTAAAAGGCTTTTAGATTTCTTTAACTTAGCCATTTCATCTTTATTTAACTTTTCATCAGAGTCTATTTTTTCTTCTAGTTCATCTTTTACTCTATTTATCTTCTCATCTGTATCTAGATATATTTTGATACTTCGCTTTATTTCAGAATTAGAAAGTTCAGTATCAGCTTTATCACTATTAAATATATCATCGGGCAATTTTTGGTTAACTGTCTGGTGTGTGTTCTCATCTGTATTATCTTGATCAGCTACATCATTATCACAAGCTGTAGCTAGAACTACAAAAAATATCATCAATATACTCAAGAAATAAAATTTCATGTCAATTTCTCCTAATTTCATTTAATAAAAGGTTGAAACTATAATTCTATGAGTTAGGTGCGGAATAAATATCTCACACTTATGCTGTCAGCATTTCTTATATCCGTTTAATTTATATTTGTAATATTAACTTTTAAGCTTAACATTTTGTTTTATACTACTTTAAAAGTATGCTACAAAACATCATCTTTAGCTCTACTTATATAATACCATTTATTAAATTCTTTTTATCATCCACTTTGAAAGAATATCAAATGTTTTATATGGATAATCTCTATAACCATTACATCAACCTATTAATTCATATTATATTTTTCCATATTTGCTAAAATAGTGGCTGATATTTAAAATTATCGTAAGTATAATAAAATATTTGCAACAACAAAGTATATTTTTAAATGGAGTGATAAGTGTGAATCGTAATATTGAACAATTGAAAGGTATCATTAATAATTCCAGTAGAATTACATTTTTTACAGGTGCTGGCGTATCTGTAGCAAGTGGTGTGCCTGACTTTCGGTCTATGGGTGGTTTATTCGATGAAATTTCAAAAGAAGGTTACTCACCTGAATACTTGTTAAGTACTAATTATCTACAAGATGATCCAGAAGGATTTGTCGATTTTTATCATAAACGTTTACTCCTCGCTGATAAACAACCTAATACTATTCATCAATGGATAGCACAACTTGAAAAAGACCAACAATCTTTAGGCGTTATCACCCAAAATATCGATGGCCTTCATGCTGATGCGGGTAGTTCGAATGTAGATGAACTTCACGGTACTTTAAATCAGTTCTATTGTGTTAATTGCTTTAATAAATATTCTAAATCTTATGTCATGCAACATCACCTGCGCCATTGTGAAGCATGTGGCAGTATCATTAGACCTGATATCGTACTTTATGGAGAAATGTTAAATCAAAACACTATTTTTAATGCTATTAATAAAATTGAAACAGCTGACACATTAATTGTTTTAGGTTCATCACTCGTAGTTCAACCAGCGGCAGGTCTAATTTCAAACTTCAAAGGACAAAACCTTATTATTATTAATAAAGATGCCACACCTTATGATCATAATGCAGATTTAGTTATCAATGAAGATATGGTGACAGTGATTTCAGCGCTTAATAATTTGATTTAATCCACGTGGAATCTAGCTTAGAATTTTCAAAAGTCATTTATTAATAGTACTTAGTTAACCATAATCGATGTGGTGTCAGACTTCATTGATTATGGTTTTTATTCATAAACATGCCTGTATTTAATAATTTCAATTTAGTTTTCTATTTCAATTTTTACCTATTATAAATTTAAATAGAATATAACTATTTATATCACAAAAAATATCTATTCTTAGCTTTTTACTTTAGTAGTGTTTAATCCTAATTTTTCTCTTAATGTACCTGCATTATATTCCCTTTGGACTAAACCTCTTTCTTCTAATATTGGAACAACTTTATTTACAAATAGTTCAAATTGCGTAGGGTTTAACGGAGGCATTATATTAAATCCGTCGGCGGCACCACGAGTAAACCATTCTTCCATTCTGTCTGCCACATCTTCAGCCGTTCCTACAATAGTATGATGACCTCTTGCACCAGCAACATGTTTCATGACGTCCTCTAACGTTGAATTATTCTTCTTCGCTGTGTCTTTAATAAGGTCTACACGACTTTGGATATTATTACCTTTATCTATATGAACATTTTCAAATGGGGTGCTTAACTCATAACCACTTAAATCTGTGTCACCTAAATAAGAAGATAATAATTCTAATCCCATCTCTGGAACTATCAAATCTTGTAATTCTTTATAGTGGGCTACAGCTTCTTCCCGTGTTTCTCCAATAAATGGGAAAATACCTGGCATAATAACAATTTCTTGTTCTGGACCTCGTTTTTCAGCAACTTGTTCTTTCAAATTATGAGCAAAAGCAACTGCATTATCGATATCATTTTGTGCTGTAAACACAACTTCTGCATGTTTAGAGGCAAATGCAGTTCCTTTTTTAGAAGAACCAGCTTGAACAAGTAATGGATAACCTTGGGGTGATTGCTCTATATTTAAAGGTCCTCTGACACTATAAAAATCTCCTTTATAGTTTATTGGTTCAGGTTGTTTTTCATCAAAGAACCCTCCAGCAGAGTGAAGTCGTTTTGGGCTAACATCTTGCCATGAATCCCACAATTGCTTGGATATATCAACAAATTCTTCCGCTTGATCGTATCTTAAGTCATGATCCGCATTATTTACGCCACTAAAGTTTTTAGCTGTATTATTAATACCAGATGTCACAATATTCCACCCTGCTCTACCATCACTGTAATGATCTAAAGATGAAAAGATTCTAGCTAAGTTGAATGGCTCTGAAAATGAAGTAGAACCTGTCACGATTAAACCAAGATTTTTGGTTTCTCTAGCTATAATCGACATTAAGGAAATTGGCTCGAAAAACGTAAACATATCTGGATGTGTTTTTTCATCAAGATATAAACTATCTGACATAAATAGAAAATCAAATTTTGCCTGTTCTAAAAGTTTTGCTTGTTCAATTGTTTTTGTTAAATTCATGCCCCCGTGTACTAATGCATCTGGATGTCTACTACTAGCAACATGGTGACCAAAGCCCGTTAAAAAGTACCCTAATTTCATTCTTTTCATCTTTATCCCTCCATATTTTATTATTCCGATTAAATTAATATGAATTATATTATCATTATATATTTATAGAGTCAATTTACAATTTTAAAAAATAATTATTCCAAAAGAAAAACCCACCAACAAAATTTGTTGATGGGTTTGATGAATGCTTTATATAAAGATTTGTAAAATGTAACTTTTATATGTTTATACTACTGGTTCTTCAAATTTAACTAATGTTGGTTTCGGTGTTGAGATACCTTCTTCATTGAAATAGTGTACAATTTCTTTACATAATAATCTTTATCCTAGGAAACGCATACCTGGTTGAACATGCGCTAAGAGTTTAATCACCATTTGACTACCATACAAAATGATTTCTTTGATTTATTAAACATACCTGAAAGTTTAAAAACTAATAATAAAAAAAACAAATATTATTTCACTACTGTTTTTATTATTACTCAACTTTTCCAGTTGAAGGATTAAACTGCTTAATTGATTGTTTTCTTAGTTCATCTTTTTGCGCATCACTCATATCATAGTTATTATTATATAGTGTCGCTTCCCAACTACCATACATTGGATTAGGGAAAATGATGTATTTCTTACCAAAATCTTCTTTATGCTGTTGCACAAACTTTTCACGCTCTGCTGCATTAGGCTTTTTAGGGTCCCCGAAGTCTAATAGGTTATCACCAAATAACATTACTAGCTTATGATCTTTTTCTACTATTTGTCTTCTAGGTTCCTTACTCTTATCATTTTTACTTTTAAGCAAGATGTGATTATCTGTTGCTTGTGGGATTCCTTGCTTTTTCAAGTTTTTTTGAGTTGCTTTAAAATCTTTTTCTTTGTCTCTATCAGAAATATAGTAAATATCTACGCCTTTTTTATCAGCATATTTCAAAAATGATTTAGCGCCATATACAGGTTTTGCTTTAGCTGCCTGTATCCATTCATGCCAGCCTTCCGGATATGATGTATTATTTATAGACGCGTAACCTTGATAAGGTGAATTATCTAGAACTGTTTCATCTAAATCAAGCGCGATTGCGAGTTTATGTTTACCTTTATTTTTCTCAAGCTCTTTGTCTAATTGTACTTTAGCACTATTATAACCTTGTAAGTAAAGTGCCTTAGCTTCTGCTGAATTTTGATACCATGAAACTGCCATAATATTTTCAGAGCCAAGATTGGTTTGCTCTTGTTGTTCCATTACCGGTGCAGTTGATTCATTTGCATGTGCAACAGTAGTATATGTAGTTAGTGGTGTCGCAATTGTAAATACAGTTGCAAGTGAAATAGATATGACAGATTTTGAAAATTTATTCAAGTGCTCACCTCATTTAGTTAATATATTTCAAAGCATATAATAAATTTCAAAAAAAGTGAATACCTATTTCTATTCATATATTATAAAGTTTTATAGCATTGCTTTATGCTTTTCGTATAATGTAGTTTATTTTCATATAAAAACCCCTGATGTCAGATTTTTAAACTCCAACTTCAGGGGTACAATTTTATTTATTCTGCGATTTTCTCACTTGATACATCACTAAGCCTCTAATTACATTTAGTAATTATACAAATATATCATTATATTTCTGATTATTATCCCCACTATAAGCTTTAATTTAATAATAACTTCCTTTTCACTATCACTAGTGATATAAGTCAATTCAATAAAATTATATTAGTCCACTAATATTTCTTCAATAACTCACTATAAAAATCGTTAAGTGCTTTGTTATCACTTACTTTGAACATCTGGTTTGGACTTAAGTTTGGGTCTTTCCCATTATGATCTTTAGGTGCAAAACCAGATGACAGTGTAACATCTTTTGAATCTTTAAATATATATTCATACACTTTGCCATTATCTGCAAATAAATATTTAGTTACGGGTTTATTAATATCAGCGACCGTACTATACCCTTCAATATTTGATAAGTTTTTTGAAGCTTTATCTATACCAGTTATCCCTTCATTTGATGTGTAAGTTACTGCGCCTGTCACAGTATGTAAATCAAAAGCTTTCGGCCCTGGTTTATCCTTATTACTTACTTGAATTTCCCCACCTTCAGTACCTGCATACCAATCCCCGTCAGACATACTACCACTACCGAAATAGCGATTTGACACTGCTTTATCATTGTTTTTTTCATTCTTCGCAAGCCAAGACAAGACTTCTTTTTTTATTTCTTTTTTATCTTTGTCTGATATAGATGCTTTAGATGATTTTTCTTGGTTAGCACTTTTAGTAGCTTTAGCCTTTTCACCTGATTGTTGAGTTGCTTCTTCACTATTACAAGCAGCTAACACCATACAAGATAAAACTAATATTGCTAAGTATCTTATTGCTTGTTTCATTATTTATCAATCCTCAATTTCCTGGGAAATCAAGAGGCCTAAGCTAGACCATTATCCTCTAACTTAGGCGTTGATTTAATTATTTATTATCTTTTTGAATACCAAATTCATCAACTAGTTCAACATTACGCTGTTCACCTTTACTAATGTCACCATTTAATTGATAAATTTTAACTTTCAATGTATTGCCTTCAACTTCATAGACTGAGAAGTTTTGTGAAGAAGAATCACGGTTATTTGAGTGACTATCTTTAAAGGCATCTGTTTCTTGAGGTTGCTCACCTAATTTAAATAGGCTGTTATAGTGTTCTAAATCTTTTTCAGTTAACCAACTTAATTCTGGTCTCACCTTTTTAATATGTTCTAAAGAACGGTCATAAATACTATCATATTCTTTTGTTCCACCTGTATTTGGCAACACATACACAGAACCTTTGGGATTATCATAATATGTTACGTTATCTTGGCCTATAAATTGTTTAGTGTCTTCTTTTTTAGCATTCACGAAACTGTTTTTCGTCGATGTATGTTCTAGTGGATGTGTACGTGATAATACATGATCATGACCTTGTAAGACTAAATCTACATCTAACTCGTCGATTTCTTTTGTTAACTCTTCTCTAATTTTCTTCACATCTTTGTCTGATAAAGCGTGATAAGACTTAGAGTACATTGGTTTGTGTAGATTTAATACTACCCAGTTCGAACCATTATCACGTGCTTTTTTGATGTCTTTCTTAATCCATTCCATTTGTTTTTTGCCAATTGCTTTTTCGTCTGGGTTGTCTTTAGATTTTTTATTGTCATTTGTATTTGCAACAACCATGTGTGCGCCATTGTAATCAAACGAATAGTAAGAACCACCATTTACAGCGTCATTTTCTTTTGGTACGTTCACGTGCTCATTAAATTTAGTTAATAGTTTTTCATCTTCTTCATTTAATGCATATTCATCATGATTTCCTGCTGTAGCTACAACTGGTAATGACATGAATGACGGACGCGATTGTTTATATAAATCTTTCCATTCATCTTCAACTTCTGCTGTTTCAATAAAGTCACCTGTGTGTAAAGCAAAGCTAGGATCTCCAGCCGTTTGAATAGCATTTTTCAATGTATCTGCACCAAATGTAGCTTCATTTCTTACATTTTCATTCCAAAATGCATTTTGCGTATCTGTATATTGTACAAAATTAAATGGGTCGCCTTTCTTGCCTGCTGTTTTAAACTGTCCACCTTGGCTCTTTTTACCATCATCACTTCCTACTTTATAGTAGTACTTCGTATTCGGTTTTAAATCTTTTGCTTGAGCTTTGTATGTATACTCTGCTTCAGTTATCAAGCTTGTTTTACCATGCTTGTCACCACTCATCCATTCTGGTCCGCCAGCATGTTTATCTGTATAATAACCATTCACTTTTTCTTTACCGTCTTTACCTTTTACTGGTTCACCTTCATCATTTTTAACAATATCTTTAAAAATGATATTTCCATGTTTATCTCTTTCAAGATACTTTGAATCTACTTTTTGAGCATCTGCATCAAATGATTTAGCATTTTTAAAGTTCTTAGACTCTGAGACCCATACTTTGGAATCATTAAATTCATCTGATGTATACCAGCTAAAACCCATTTCTGACTGTGGATTACCATTTATATTTGTAATAATTCGATTAGGTTTGTTTTGCCTTTTGATATCTTCAACTTTAGGCTTTTTATCTAAAAGTTTTATTTTGTTATTACTCTCTTGTTTAGTTGTTGGATTGGCATTATCGACAGCCTTCTCTGATTCACTTGCGTGTACTACTTGTGGTGTAGCAATAAGACTAAATAATAAGACTAAACTCGCTGCAGCGCGGAAAGCAATCGATTGATGTTTCTTCTGATTCATATAATTCCTCCTCTGACGATTCATATCACTCTTTCCCCACTACCTTAACATTACTATTTTAAGACTATATTAATTACATATATTATTTGTAAATATGACATTAAGTCTATATATTATTATAAATATACAATTGTCATTTGATTATAGTTATATTTTATAGAATTTATAGACTGTGAACCTATATTGCATTTATCTTTTAACAAGAAGATTGTGGGATTATGTTATCCATTTACAAAACAAAAAGAGAACCAAATATAAATACTTGGTTCTCTATCTATTTATATTTCTATACCATTTTGTTGTATGACTCTTTTATACCAATCAAATGATTTCTTTTTCTTACGTTTTAAGGTGCCATTACCAGCATCGTCTTTATCAACAAATATCATACCATAACGTTTACTCATTTCACCTGTGGACGCTGATACTAAATCTATAATTCCCCAACTAATGTAACCAAGTAATGGTACACCGTCTTGAATGCCATCATGCATCGCTTGTATATGCTGTTGCATATAATCAATACGGTAGTTATCTTGGATACTGCCGTCTGCTTCTATGACATCTTTTGCTCCCAATCCATTTTCAACCACAAATAGTGGTTTCTCAAAACGTTCATATATTTGATTCATCGTAATCCTTAAACCAAGTGGATCGACAACCCATCCCCAGTCACTCATCTTTAAGTATGGATTTTTAGCTGACACTATTACATTACCTTCATTTTTCTCTACTCTTGTAATATCAGCAATAGAGGTTCTAGATGCATAATAGCTAAACGCTACAAAATCTACGGTTTGTTTCAAAACCTCTTTATCATGGTCAGTAATATCAATTTGGATTCCTTTAGACTTAAATAATGATTCCATATAGTAAGGGTACTTCCCTTTAGCTTGGACATCTACAAAGAATGTATTTGTCCTTTCATCAATCATAGACTGCCAGATGTCTTCTGGGTTACAGCTGTACGGATAAAAACTACCGCCTGCAATCATGCAACCTATTTGAGCATCAGGCGTAATACGGTGACAACTTTCCACAGCTTTAGCACTTGCAACTAACATATAATGTGCTGCTTGATATAACAATGTTTCTCTATCCTCATTTTCATCAAAATATAATCCACCGCCTGAAAATGGGCTGTGTAACACAACATTAATTTCATTAAATGGAATCCAATAATCAACATACGAACCAAAATTTTCAAAACACGTTTCTGCAAATTTAATATATAAATCAATTGTTTTTCTATTCTTCCAACCACCGTACTGCTCAACGACTCCCATAGGAATATCAAAATGTGCCAATGTTACGAGTAACGAGATATTATGTTCTTTACATGTTTTAAATAAGTCTGTGTAATAATCAATACCGGCTTGGTTAGGAGTTGCTTCATCACCATTCGGATAAATTCTACTCCATGAAATAGAGGTTCTAAAGACTTTCAATCCCATTTCAGCAAGCATAGCAATATCTTCTTTATAATGATGATAAAAATCAATACCTGTATGGCTTGGATAATATTCTGTATTGCTTAATTGCGACGCTTTATATCCTAATTTGATGTCTTGTCTGTTTGGTCCATGTGGGATTAAATCTATATTACTTAGACCTCTCCCTCCAATATTCCACGCCCCCTCTGTCTGATTTGCTGCAATAGCTCCGCCCCAAAGAAAATTTTCTGGAAAAGTTTTTATCGTCATTTTTTAACCACTCCTAATATTGATGTATTAGCACTAACGTCAACAGTATCGAAAGACGTAATAGAATCATAATCATCTGTATTTGTAATTACTACAATCGTTGTCGGATCATAACCTGCTTCAATAATTTCAGTTAAATCGAAGGACCCAATAATCTCTCCACTATTAACATGGTCACCTTGTTCAACTGCAGATGTAAACGGTTCGCCCTCTAGCTTAACAGTATCAATACCTACATGAATTAATACTTCAACGCCCTCGTCACCTGTAATACCAACAGCATGCTTAGTAGGGAAGACTGAGGTCACTGTTCCTGTTATTGGCGCATATATTGTATTACCTGTTGGTTCAATCGCAATGCTCTTACCAATCACTTCTCGACTAAACACATCATCTTCCACACTTTCAATCGGCTTCACTTTACCTTCAACAGGTGCTTCTACAATCATGTCACCTTTCGTCTCTGCATCTAATAAATCATCTTCTGCTTCTGGTATATCTTCAAATCCAAGCACTAAAGTTAAAATAAATGACAATACAATAGATAAAACCATTACAACAATAATCCATAAAATACTCATAGGATTGTCTTGATCTATAAATTGCACACTAGTGAACAGACCAGGTGAAGCCATTGATCGACTCGCAAGTCCCGCTAGACCGGCAACCGCTCCTGCAACAAATCCGGTAATCATCGATGCAATCATAGGCCGTTTTAATCGAATAGCTACACCATATAATGCTGGTTCAGTAATTCCTGCAATAATTGCTGACGATGCTGCCGCCAATGATGTTTGACGTAACTCTCTGTTTTTAGTTTTAAATGCTACTGCAAGTGAAACGCCACCAAGTGATAAATTTGCACCAATTTCAGATGGCATAACCATACCTTCTTTACCAGTCTCTGCAATAGTTTGTACAATTGTTGGTGTGAACACACGATGCATACCTGTCATAACCAATAACGGCCATAATGCACCTACAATGGCTACTGCTAAGAAACCTAATTGATCATGTACAAAGAAGACAAATTGCGATAACCCTGTACCTATTAAAATTCCAGCAGGACCAACAATAATAATTGCAATTGGCGCTGCAACTAACAAAATCAACATAGGTTTTAAAAAGTTTTTCATAACGATAGGCGTAATGTGATCGATTATATCTTCAATATATTTCAACAGCCAAGTCATAACGATAGCAGGAATAATCGTATACGTATATTTCACGGACATTACTGGTACGTATGCAAATGTTGCTGCTTTACCTTCAGCGGCTTTCTCCATAATATCCATAAATACTGGATGAACCATGACCCCAGCTACTGCTAATGCCAAGAATACATTACTGTTAAATTTCCTAGCTGCTGATACTGCAACAAGCATAGGTAAGAAGAAGAATGGCGCGTCACCAATCGTATTTAGAATATTAAATGTTGAACTTTCAGATGATAATACCCCAGTCATATTTAAAATCATTACTAACAATTTAATCATTGAAGCACCGATAATTGCTGGTATTAAAGGTGACATCGTACCAATAATGGCATCTAAAATATTAATACCTATTTGTTTAGGTGTTAATTTTTTCTTTTCAGCGGGTTCGTTACTTTTAGCGCCACCACTTACTCCCAATTTCATTAGATCCGCATACGTTCGTGAAACATTATTGCCGACAATAATTTGATATTGTCCTCCTTGCTTTCGCAAACCCATTACCCCATCAAGATCTCTTATGGCTTCATCATCGGCCTTATTTTCGTCCTTTAATACAAATCTTAAACGTGTCATGCAATGCGTTAAATTTTTTACATTATCACTACCGCCGATATTTTTTAAAATTTCATCAGCCATTCTTTGCTCATTTCCCATTTAAGTCACTCCCATCTTATTTAGAACAATAAAAAAGAGACCTAAACCATAAATAGACATACTTATCCCCAGATAAAATCGTCTATTAATGGCTTAGGTCTCGCCTGCCGAACAGTTACAATCCTAAACAATTAATTGTTTATTTTGTTTTCTTTACATTAATCTACCACATAATTATTAATTGTCAACGCTTTCATTTCTAGAAATTAATCTTTGGATATGAATCGTTAAGTATAATGCTTCGTCATGTGTCATTTCATATTGATACTTTTTCATTAAAAATGATTCAATCTTCTTCACACACCTAAACGCATCTTTGTACTTTTCTTTCACGATTTCATAGAGTTCCATTTCACTTGTATTAAGTGGGTTCTTAGCATAAATACGTTGTGCTAAAAATTTTAAATGGGTTACAAATCTAAAATAAGTTAGGCTTTCTTCATCAAACTCTAATCTAAAATGATATTTAATTAAACTCAAGATATTTCGTACCATTTCAGTCACTTGGTTGTAATCCGCTAAATTATTATGTTCTGCATTGAGCAAATGAATCGCGATGAACGCTGCTTCATCAACTGGTAATTTAACAGCTGCACTTTCATCAATCCATTCCAAAGCACGTATCCCAATCTCGTACTCAGTAGGGTAGAATTTTTTAATTTCCCATAATAAGCCGTTTTTTATCGTCATACCTTGTTGTTGACGCTCAATTGCAAAGTTTATATGATCTGTGAGTGCGACATAAATCGTATCACTCAAGTCTTTATGATATTCAACCTTAGCAACCTCAATAATCTTCTC
Source organism: Staphylococcus sp. mip270_02 (assembly GCF_054031535.1). Lineage (NCBI taxonomy): Bacteria > Bacillati > Bacillota > Bacilli > Caryophanales > Staphylococcaceae > Staphylococcus > Staphylococcus sp. mip270_02. The sequence goes on along the minus strand of NZ_CM132934.1, from coordinate 438,713 downwards.
AACTGCTTGAACAACCTCGATTGGCACTTCAATTAATAACGTTTTGAAACGTTCTGATATCTCTTGACTACTTAGATCAAAAATCTTATCAATCTTCGATTCTTCTACGATATCTCCTTCGTGTTTTTGAAACCCAATCCCTTTCCCCATAACGACACGCTCTTGTTTATTGTGCAGAACACTAATCACATTGTTATTTATGATTTTATTTATTTTCATATAACACCCCTTATGGTAGTAAATACATTTTGCCACATGGGTACTGGAAATATCAATATGATATTGGGTGACAGAAGCAATAATGTTTCAGTTAATTCAAATCACAAAATTATAACAAACAAAAAATTAATTCATTTTTTAACAACAGGGTTAATTGTGATGAACACCAATGTATCTTAATTACATAAAAAAACGGATAACCTCTTTAATTAAAGAAATTATCCGTCCTATATATTTCTAAGATATTGATTTTCTATCTTTTTCAATTTATCTTCTTATTTTTATATTTCTTCTCCAACAACTGTAAAGCGTTCATTTTTATGTTGTGGGTTTTCAATTTCGTCTAAAATTGCTATTGCAAAGTCTGGGTAACTAATATAGCTATTTCCTTTAGAGTTAACTAATAAATTATCTTTACCTGATTGGTAACTTCCAGTTCTTATACCTTCAGCATTAAAATCAGCAGACGGGCTAAGAAATGTCCAAGTTATACCTTTGGAATCTTTTAAATCTTGTAAATTTCTGCCTTGTCCTTTAGCAGTTGGTAAGAATATTTCTGGGAATTCTGATGTATCTATTAACTTAATTATTTGTTGTTCATCAACATATAAACTACCAGCGCCACCTACGACGATAATTCTTGTATCAGTACCTTTTAACGCTTCAATTAATGAACGACCAGCTATTACATGTGCATCTTCTTCACCAAGCGGCGCCCCAAATGCATTAACAACAACGTCTAACTTTTCTAGATCTTCTGAAGTAATTTCAGTTACTTCTTTCTCTAATATATTCACATTATTATTTGCTAGTTTTGAGGCATTTCTAACTATTGCTGTTATATCATGTCCTCTTTCGATTGCTTCTTCTAGTACTAAGCTTCCGATTTTTCCAGTTGCTCCAATAATTCCAATTTTCATAATAAATTCCTCCTAATTTTTGTAATTGCGAATTCACTTAACTACACTCATAATAACCATTTGTAATGGCTAAATAATATTTCTCTTTTAATAAAATTTATTAAGGCGATTAATAATTTTGGTAAAATTTCCGTTCATTTAATCTTGTAATCGTAACAGTTACAGTTACAAGTTAGGAGAACGGATATGTTTACCCGTTATTTACAAGAATCTTATTTACGATATTTTCTAATGTCACATTTTTCAATACTGACTCCATTGCCTCTTGGGCACTTTCTAAGATAACTTCTAATACAATTTGTATGTTTGCACCAACAGTACAATTAATATTAGTATCTTCATGTATTTGAAATAAATTTCCTTTTTCAACCACTTCTACAGCTTTATAAACATCAAACAGTGTAATCTCATCTAATGGCCTTAAAAGTCTCACACCTGAATTACCTCGAGATACCTCAATAAAACCTGCATCTTTAAGTTTCCCCATTAATCTGCGAATAACTACTGGATTCGTATTGACACTTTCTGCTATCTGACTAGAAGTTAAAGTATATTCTTTTTCTATTTTTATTAAAGTCAATATATGCACAGCAACTGTAAAGCGACTACTTATTTTAATATTAACCACCTCATGTAACCATTATAGTTACAACTGTAATTACTGTCAATCAATTTTAGTTGTTCATTAAAACATTATACCTTTCAACATACGTAAAAAAGCGATGAATATAGCTATATATAGATCTCGTACTTACCACGCAAGACGTCGTCTATTGTGCTAATCAATGTGATGAAATTATTTTTTGGGTGAAATCAGAAGAATCTACTGTAGTCAATCGTATGAAGTGGCAAAATGAAGCCTATTGTTATTTAATAAATATAAAAACAATAGGCTTTTTACTAGTTTGTAATATCAAATTATAAGTAAAAGATATTTTAGAAACGAAATTTCACAAGAAAAAGATATTTTAAACACTATAGCTAAATATTTCAATTCACTAGACTATATAGATGATGAATTAAATCAACAGGTGAAAACTTATAAAAGTAGAAACAAACAATTGTAAATTTTGTTAACTTCTATTAGAAGATAAACGAAAAACACTTTATGTTTTAAACGATGCTTGAAGCTTATTTAAGACTATTCTAAATAGAACAATATAAAGATTAAGAAAACTGTTTATAGAAACAATTCCCTTACAAAATAGGTATACCAATCTAAGATAATTATTTTATATAATGATATAATTATCTAAAAGGAGTGAGTAATGTGACTAACGGTTCTGAAGGCATTGTATGGAAACAAAATAGAGTTGCTAAGTTAATGATTAAAGCAGGAGCCACTTCACCTAAAACTGCTAAAACTTACAACGATTTAAATATTAAGCACAAAAGAACCTTCAACAATTTATTAAAAAAAGGTGTCATCATCAAAACAGGAGATAAATATTACCTCAATGAATATGCGTGGGAAAAGTTCAGAAAGTCTTTTAAAAGATTATTTTTATTATAAAGTATACTCATATAGACTCGTGGCTCAACGGTATGACTTAAATGTTACTTATAGCATTCTACTTTTTTAATATATTTATAAATAAGGCGTATTCTCATAATTCTAGGTCAATTGAAAGAGAGCTTCTATTTTAAATATATAATATATTGATAATTACACTTATGTAAGTAATTTTTTAACTTTAACGTAAGCTTTTTCAGCAGAAACTAACGCACCTTCTAAATGTCCTCCATGTTCTTCATTATATTCAGTACCAGAAAAAATTACATTTTCAGCGTATTTAGGAGGCTCACCGTAGCTTGGGAAACTTTCAATATTAAGCTTATCACCTTCAGTTACTGTGTGCTTATCTTGAGACCAGTCTTTATAAAAGATATTATTATAAGATTGAGCTTCAGGACCGAATAACCTAATGAGTTGTTCAATTACTTGATTATTAATCGATTCATTATCATATTGATTTCTAATCGCCGGCGGTAAACTGAAAAATCCAAATAACGCACTTTCATCATATTCAGTAGAGGCATCATATATCTCTCGTAGTGGTCCAGCCCAACTCACTACATTACCGGATAAGTTTTTATCTCTCCAAAAAGCCTTATTAAAAGTTACTACAATTTTAGCTTGAGCGCCCATCCACGTAGGTTTACTAAGCAAATCTATTTGAAGTTTTTTAGGCAATTTAGGTGTAAAGCTTACACTTTCTAAAAGTAACCTAGGAGGCAGTGTTAAAATAAGAATATCAGCATGGTAACTCTTGTTTTCATTTTTTATTTCATCATATGTATTTATTGAGAAAGTTGCATCATTATTTTTAATAACTGAACCTACTTTCTTATTTAGTTCAATTTTTTCAGAAGGTATCTTACTTTTTAAAACATTAACTAATGAGTTAATGCCCCCAACAATTCTCCTACTTTTATTATTAAGTTTTTTAGACTCTATATATTTTGGTTTCTCACTTTTTGATAATTCTAACAAACTATTTCCCTCATTATACTGCTCAATTGTAGGAATATTTAACTCGCTGATTAAGTTTGTTATAGTTTTTTCAGTTTCTGGCCAAAACCAAGTCGGCCCTAAATCAAAATAATTATTATCTTGGTTATGTGTTAAAACTCTCCCACCTACTCTTCCTCTTGATTCTAATATTTTAAAAGATATATTTTCTTTTGAAAGTAACGATCCTATTCGAAGGCCACTAACGCCCCCACCAATAATTAAAACTTTAGTCATTATGAACACCTCTTTTTGAAAATTCAGTCAATTATATCATATTTATATACTTAGTAACTATATAAATATTTTCAGTTATTTCAAGAAATATTAAAACTTCAATATAATAAACTTAGATTACTTTGTTACAGAATATATATTTAGAAATTAAGATATATTAATTTAAATTATAGTAATAACAGCAAATTGAAAATTGACAAATTCTCTTTTTTCATAGAAAAAATATATACTTTTAATAGTAATGAATTTCTAAATCCGTGATGTTAAATTTAAAATCTCTTAATAATTTAGAAAAAAAATTCACATTTGCTATATTTTAAACAGCTTTAGTTGTGCCATGTCGATTTCTTTTGATGCAAATATCTATTTTAACCCCGGTAAAATCAAATCAATCGCATGTTTATATAGATTATTCTGTTCTTTCCGCTCACTATAACCAAATAGGGTAATGTTCTCAAGTGAAGCTATAAAGTTGTATAACAATACTGATGTATCATAAATATTTAAATCTTTGTTAAATTCGCCCTGTCTCACACCATTTTTCAATATTTCTTGAACAATATTAAATTCCGGTTCATATAACTCTATTACAATTTCATAGCTGTTTTTTTTAGTCGATACAAAATATTCATGAATTGTATTCATAATCGGTTTTTCTTGCATTAAATGATTTAAGTCGGACCAGATATACAATTGTTCTTCGGCTGATTCTTCGTCGTTTGATTTTGTTCTCCAAGCTTTGATGAATTCTTGAGAAACTTGTTTAATACAATGCAAATATAGTTCTTCTTTGTTTTTAAAATGATAATATATTGTCCCTTTGCTGTAATGTGTTGTATTTTTTATGTCTCCCATAGAAGTAGCGTTGTAGCCTTTATGTTCAAATAACTTAGTTGCAATATCTGTAATGGTTTGTTTAGTATCAGCGCTATTAATACCTGTTGGTCTGCTCATAAGTCCTCCATATTTTACTTTTAAATTTTTCTTAAATCTCATTATACGTTTTAATAACAAATTATTCATTCATTTTCGTAATTAATTGACCGAACGTCCGAATAGTGTTATCTTTTTGTATGAATTATGAAAAAATTAAGTATTTCTCTAAAGTTGGATTGTAAGGTGCCTCCTTATTTTTATACTTTATTTTAGAAAGGATATTAGATGGAAACATTACAAACAGATTTTGTAGATAAACCAGTAAAAAAATTGTTTTTTAATTTCTTTTTTCCTGCTGTTCTTGGCATGTTACTTATGTCATTGAATATGTTACTTGATGGAATTTTTGTTGGTCATGGAGTCGGGGAAAATAGTTTAGCTGGGGTGAATTTAGCAGCTCCTGTGTTCACTCTCATATTGGCACTAAGTTTATGGATAGGTATTGGTGGGGCTACGAACTTTTCCAATTATGTTGGAGCAGGTTTATATAGAAAAGCACGAAGTAGTTTTACGTTGTCTTTAATTATTTTTGTTGGAACCTTTTTTATTATTAGTATTATTGGTTATACAAATATAGATACTGTCGCAAAATTACTGGGTGCTAATAAAGATACTATAGAACCAACCACAGATTATTTGAAAATTTTATTTTCATTTGGTTGGATATTAGGTTTACAAGAATTTCTAAGCATATTTATTAGAAATGATGGTCGTCCAATAATTGGGATGGTCTCATTAGGCATCACTTCCATAGTTAATATTTTGTTAAATTATATTTTCATTTTTATATTAGGTTTAGGCGTGTATGGAGCGGGGCTAGCAACTGTAATTGGTGGTGCCTGTGGAATCATTGTTTTTATTCCACATTTCTTCAAAAAGCATGTAATATTAAGTAAATTTGCATGGGCATGGTCCAAAGAATTATTGTTCAAAATTATCATAGTTGGTTTCCCAAGCTTCTTTACAGAAATTGGTAGTTTTATATTAATAGTAGGTTATAATTTAAGCATTGCATCAAGTTTAGGCACTGAAGGCGTTACTGCTTTTTCTGTTATTAATTATTTACATGGTTTTCTTTTCTTAGCATTCTTTGGAATCGAAACAGCTTTACAACCTATGATTAGTTATTATCACGGGGCTAAAAAGAATTTGAAAATCAAAGAAACACTAGCTTTGGCCGAAAAAACCGGATTTACACTTGGCGTAATTTTATTTATAATTGGCTTTTCATTTGCCCCTTGGTTAGTCAATTTATTTGGCGTACACGACACAGAAGTTGTAAACATTGCTGTAAATGGTATCAGATTGTTTTTTATTAGCTATTTATTTATTGGTATTAGTTTTGTCTACATGACATATTTTCAATCTGTCGGTAATGTTAGATCAGCAATCTTAATTATTTTTATAAGAAGTTATGTCTTATTTTTAGGGTATTTAATTATTTTACCTAAAATAATAGGCTCCAATGGTATTTGGCTTTCGATGCCTTTTGCCGAAATCACAACAGCAATTTTCGTTATTGTAGTATTTAAAAAGCTTGTAAAAAAGAAACTTTAATCTTTTAAAAATCATATAAACGCCAAAAATATAAATAGAATTCCATTTTAATTCTATTTATATTTTTGGTTTTTTAAATTTTATTTCTTTACCACATAAATAACCAAGTATAGAAATAAGTATGCTCATCAAAACGAATAATATCAAAGAGACATTCCAACTAACAGTATTTCCTGAAATAATTACTAACCTAATTGATAAATAGCCATATTAATTTTAAAATCATGTACAATTTGCTCTGGTTACATACTTTAGCGTAATAAATATTCCTATATTTTCAAGAACGTTATTTTTTCGTAATTTTGTTGGTATCTTACCCATGTATATTATTAAAATTTTGACACTTGTATTTTATAGTAAATTGTTTAACTTTTCTGTGAAACCTCTTAAGCCTAATTTACTAGCACTATATACTATTTCATGACACTTAATATATTTACCTGAATTTGAAATAAAATTTTAAATATTATTAGTGTTTTTTCTTTGTATTTCTGATAAAAGTGCTTTAGTAACATAAATAGCGCTTTTTAAGTTGTTATTTATAAGTAACTCTATTTCTTTATTTCCAGATTTTTAAGTATATCGACATCAGAGTTATTAACTAAACATTTATAGTTAAATGTTTAGTTAATAATTTTTCAAAACTTTATCGGTTTTCTGATGATTTAGTTATATATAGCATAGAGATCGACGTTCATTTTTACGTTTTTCCCTATTTTGGATTGCGTTCTTCCTAGCAAGCGTATTTTGTAACCTAAATCAGAACAATTTTTAAACTAATTCTTCTCATAGAACACTTTTTGCTCCTATAATAACTACTAACTTAGACTTGGATAAACTCCTTCTCAGAGTCACACTTTATATTTAAAGCTTCAGCTACGCCTTTATTGGTAAGCTTACCATTAATTGTGTTTAAACCTAATGACAATGCTTGATTATCTTGTAATGCTTTTAAATAACCTTTTCCAGCAAGTTGTTGCGCATAAGGTAGTGTTGCATTATTCAAAGCAATCGTTGATGTACGAGGCACTGCACCAGGCATATTTGCTACTGCGTAATGTACAACACCATGTTTCTTATAAGTTGGGTCATCATGTGTAGAAATACGGTCAGTTGTTTCGAATATACCGCCTTGATCAATTGCTATATCAACTATGACTGCACCATCTCTCATTTGTTTAACCATATCTTCAGTTACAAGGTTTGGAGCTTTAGCGCCAGGAATTAATACTGCACCAATCACTAAATCGCTATCTTTCACGCATTGCTCTATATTCAAAGGATTAGACATAATTGTGTGTACTCGACCATCAAATAAGTCTTCCAATTCTTGTAATCGTTTAGGATTAACATCTAAAATCGTAACATCTGCACCTAGTCCAAGCGCAATTTTTGCAGCATTTGTACCTGCTTGACCCCCACCGATAATTGATACGCGTCCTTTAGAAACGCCCGGTACGCCACCAAGAAGTATACCCATGCCGCCTTTATATTTTTGTAAAAATTCAGCTCCAATTTGAGCAGACATACGTCCCGCTACTTCACTCATTGGAGTTAACAATGGTAACGAACGATCTGGCAATTGCACAGTTTCATATGCAATACCAACAACTTTATTATCCAATAAAGCTTGAGTTAACGCTGGTTCGTTCGCTAAATGTAAATAAGTAAATAAAATTAAGCCTTCTTTAAAATATTGGAACTCTTCTGCTAATGGTTCTTTAACTTTCATAACCATATCTACATTCCAAACTTCTGCTTGCTCATTAACAATTTTAGCCCCTGCTGTAGTGTAGTCCACGTCTTCAAAATATGAACCCAAACCTGCAGATTTTTCAACGATAACAGTGTGCCCTTGTTCAACAAGTGCATGTACACCACTCGGAGACAAACTCACTCTATTTTCATTATTTTTAATCTCTTTAGGGATACCTATAATCATTTCTTCCACCTCCAAATTTAATTAATATTATTTTTGGTATAACTTAAAACTTTTTGTATTTTTATTGTCTTCATAGTAGAATTTACATATTTTTTTGATTTTACTTCTTTTTCTATTTCATGATAATATTCTTCTTCCCAGAAGTCTGCGCCTTTAATGCCCAATTTCTTAGGATTAAAAATGGGATCTATACCTTTTTTTCGTTGTGCATCATAATCTTTTAAAGCTACAACAACTGGTTTAACTAGAAATATAAGCGCTAACATATTCATCCATGCCATAATACCAAAACCTAAATCTCCAAAGCTACATGCTAATGCAGCTGAATTAACACTGTGATAATAAACAATTATAAGAAAACCTATTTTTAAAACTATTAGTGGCCATTTAATAACTTTCTTACGTTCACTATTAAAAAATGCTAAGCTAGATTCTGCTTTATATGAGTATGTGATTAAACTTGTAAATGCAAAAAAGAATGTAGCAATGGCTACAAATGCACTTCCAAAACCTGGAAAAAGTGTTTCTATACTCATTTGAACGTTACTAGCTCCCGCTTCAACATTACCGATATTATCCTTAACTATCGTTCCATTCTCTAATTGGATATTATACATACCAGTTATTAATATCATAAATGCTGTTGCAGAACAGATAATAATCGTTGTTATATAAACAGAAAGTGCTTGTACTAAACCTTGCTTTACTGGATGTGATACTTCGCTTGCAGCTGTTTCAAAAGTTTCACTACCGAAACCAGCTGCATTTGAAAATGCTCCTCTTTGTACCCCCCAAGAGATTGCAGATCCAATAATGCCACCAAAAGTAGAAGTAGGGTTTATAGCGCTATTAATTATAATACCTACGACACTAGGTATAGAGGTAATATTCACTAACAGTATGATGATACATATACTGATATAACCAATTGCCATAATAGGCACGACCATCTCTGCAGCACGTGCTATTCTTTTTACACCACCAAAGATAATTGTAGCTAATAAAATAACTAAAATTATAGCTGTTATAGATGGTTGGAGACCAAACGCTTGATCCATTGAAAGTGCAATTGTATTTACTTGTATGCCTGGGACAAGCAATGTCATAGAAATCATCGTAATACCTGCGAATAACAATGCTAAGCCTTTTTTATTTAATCCTTTATTAATATAGTATGGAGCACCCCCACGGTACTCTCCATTTTGTTTAACTTTATAAATTTGTGCGAGTGTCGTTTCTGCAAAAGCAATACTTGCAGAAATAAATGCTAAAATCCACATCCAAAATATAGCGCCCGGGCCTCCTAAAGTAATAGCTGTTGCCACGCCTGCTATATTTCCTATTCCAATCCTGCTCCCTAAAGACATAGACATAGCCTGAAAAGATGAAATTCCAGCAGTAGATTTAGATCCAGAAAAAGTTAATTTAATCATTTCTTTTATATATTTAAATTGTACAAACTTGGTTTTTATAGTAAATAAAAACCCTAAACCTAAAATAAAAATAACTAATGCTGGACTCCAAACTATACTATTTAACCAATGAATAATTTCTTTCATTGTTTATCCCCCTTTGTTTATAAAGAAGCAAGACAAATATATTCAATCCATCTACGTATCTTGTAATTAATATACGTTATAAGCCTGTCCAGTTTGAGAACCGAAAACGCTTTTTCTATAAGCTAAGCCGATACGTTTTGAAGATGCTGGATAGTAACCTTGGAAAAGTTGTCCATATTTGTCTTTTGCTTTTTCTAACATTGTGGGACTAACATGATTAATACGAATACCTCTTGGCAGTTCAATAGATGCGGATTTGACAAATGCCGCTACGCCTCCGTTTGCCATTGCTGCAGAAGCAGCCGTTTTAATTGGGTCATCCATTAAGATTCCTGTAGTAAGAGTAATAAATCCATTATCTTTAATATAATCTAAACCAAGTAACACTAAATTTATTTGTCCTAATTGTTTACTATTGACTGCTACCATATTCTGTTCTGGAGTCAAATCTGTTACTTTATTAAATGTTGCTGCTCCTGAGGTACATATAATCCCATCAACTTCACCTATTTTTTCTAATAATGCTTTAATACTTTCTTGAGAAGTAATATCAACTGAATATTCAGAATTATTTCTATGTGCTGGTATAATTTCTGCTTCATCTTTTAACTCTTCATAGACTACTTCTCCAATATTTCCTGTGGCACCAATTAATAAAATTTTCATATCTAATACTCCTTTATATTATGTTTAATTTTCAACACTTTGTTGATATAATTTTGTACGCTCTTTATCAATATGGGGTTGAAATTGGATTAATGCTTCATCTCTAACTCTTTTTACTTTCTCAATAGCGTCATCGACTTGTTTAACTATAATTTCATTGTTATCAAACTGCTTTTTAACTACACTTAAACCAGCTACCTCACCTTGAGCCATTGCTACTTTGGCACTTTCTACTCCTGTAATATTTCCAGCAACATACAAATTTGAAATAGAAGTTTCCATTTTCTCATTATGAACAGGGACATATCCACCTAACGCTTCGACATACTTAAATTCACACCCTGCTACAGAGGCAAGTTCAGCTAAAGGAGTTAATCCTCCTGATATACAAACTACATCTACTTGTTCTATCTTTTCTGTTTTAGGTATCACCACACCTTCTTTATCGATATCTACTAATTCCACACCTTCTACTGTATCTTGTCCCACAATCTCTTGAGCAGCAGTTTTAAGTTTTATAGGTATCCCATTCATCTTTATTCCCTGTTTAGGGTAAATCTTAGCAATTAAATTGGCGGGTAATAACTTTCCAATGCTTCCTAATATTTTAAGTATTCTTGAAGGTGCCAAGTGTGTTAAATTCATTAATCTTGAAATAACTTCTTGTGGCTTGGCAGCTTGTTCCTCTATTTGATGTGTTACTGGTAATACAATCGCCTTAACGTTTACACCACACATATTTAATTCTTCTGCTATTGAAAGGGACAACACATTCACGCCTATTACAATACAATTATCTCCTGGTTTCACTCGATGAACATTGCTCATAACTTGGGCTGCTCCAATAGACATTGTTCCTGGTAATGTCCACCCTGGCAATGGAAAATGCTTTTCACTTGCCCCAGTTGCTAAAAGAAGATGTTTTGTTTGAATCGCACTGTTTTCTGTATGTACAACCCAACAGTCCTCTTTACTTTCTAAATCGTATACAGAAAGACCACATTCTATATTAATATTTAAACTTTCTGCTTTACGTACTAAAGCTTCTGCTTCTTTTATTCCATTCCACCATTCGCCATTATTATCTTGATATAATTGGCCTAATAATCGACCCCCAGGTTTAGGAAATTCATCTATCACTTTTGTTCTTATACCATTCTCTGCCGCTTTTATACCTGCTTTCAACCCTGCTGGACCAGCACCAATGACTAAAAAATCCCACATTTATATCACTTCCTTAATGAATAGACCGATATACCTTCTTGTACACTTGTTATACATGCTCTTACAACTTTATCATTTAATTGTACTCTACATTCAAAGCAATGACCGATGTTGCAATATATACCACGTGCATTACCGCTTTCTTCATGCTCTCTAATTTTTCGATAACCAGCAGCCAATAATGCTGACGCTATAGTATCGCTTTCAAAAGCTTCAATACGTGTATTATCAAAAGTAAAGTTTACTTTCTTTTGATTTTCTAACTTCCCTAATATTGGATGATCTGTGATTCTGGTCGTCATTACTTATCTCCTCCTAACTCAGCCAAGTCAGCAAAGTTTACTGGCCTTACTGGAGGCCTATAACTTAAAGAAATCTCATCTGAGAAATGATTTTCATTATATGTTTGAATAATTTGATCTACCATATGACGACATGTCCTACCACCACAACATCCCATAGCTGCTCTTGTACGTAACTTGACTTCGCGTGCGGAACATTGATAAGTATTGATAGTTTGGTTGATTTCTTCTAACGTTACTTCCTCACATCTACAGACAATTGGGCTTTGTTGATTCATGATTATCCCACCTTATTAAACTTAAATTAATTCTACTTCCTCAAATTTATATCATTATAGTTAAACAAAACCTGTGTAAGGTTTTTGAGCCGTTGCCATATGGACCCATTTAATCATTGTAATAAAATCGAATACTGGTAAGCCTGCCGTATGTTGAATTAAGGACGCATAAGGTGGTAGATCACTACATTCTAATAAAATAGCACCTAAATCAGTATTTTCAGCTAATAATTCTATTGTTGCTTGTATAATTTCTTCTTTCATAGTTTCATTATCAAAATTACCTCTACTATCCACGATTCCAGAAAATTCAGTCAATTCTCTCAAATCTTTAATAACTATGTTGTCATAATTCACTACATTACAATTAAATAATAAATTTTTAGTTATACCTTTTTTATCAGCTGTAAGTATACCGATTTTTTGGTTAGACTTAAGTCCTGTTTCAATCCAAGGCACCTGTACTAAACTAGAAAGGAATACAGGAATATTTACTGCTTCTGCTATTTCTTTCTGATAATTACCAAAGAAACCACAAGCGCCACAAATTGCTTTGGCGCCTTCCCTTTCTAATTGTATAGCACTTGCTATAATATCATTAACTAAAGTGGGATCCCCAACGTGTATCCTTTTTTGTGTACAATTAGGAACTACTTTTGTAAGAACTGGAAAATCATACGTCGATAAATTAGCTACGTTCCCCGGAATTACAGGATACCAACACTCATCTAAACATAAAATTCCTACTGAAAAACCTGATACGTATTGGCCTTTTTTTATATTTATCTTTGCATCATCATTAGAAGTCACAAATCCATATTCGGTAATTTTTTTTGTGGTTTTCATAATCCTATCTCCATTCTCTTACCTATATTCATTTTAAATAGGGTAAAAATAAACTATTATATATTGAGTTTATAATCTAAACGATTTAAAGTTTCACGCATTTTCTCTTTTAATTCATTTGATGCTTCAACTAGAGGGTCGCGAACATTACCTCCTTCTAATCCAATTAAATCTAATCCTGCTTTAATTGGACCTGGCACTGGCTCAGCTTCCACATAGTCATAAAGAGGCAATAATCTCTGGTTAATCTTTAAAGCACCATCAATATCTTTTTTATTTTTAAATAAATCATACATCTCCACTATTTGATCAGGTACTAAATTGTGAATAATACCTGTCGCACCATCCCCTCCAACTGCTAACGTAGGTAAAATTAAATGCTCTGAACCCGTTAGAACTGAAAATCCTTCATTATCTTTGGTTAATGCTATGACTTTACATGTATGTTCTTGATCAGTAGTGTTTTTAACTCCAACTATTCCCTCTATTTCACTTAATTCCGCAATAAATTCCGGGGTCAATGTTACATTTGTCGCACCAGGGTAATGATAAATAACGATACCAATATTGGTAGCTTTTGCTACTTGTTCATAATAATTTTTAATACCCTCTTCGCTTGTTTGCATATAATAAGGCGTGATAATCAGAGCACAATCTGCACCAATTTCTTCTGCATATTTTGTTAATTCAATCGTTTCATTTAAACGATGCTCGCTTGTTCCAGCCATTATAGGTACTCGCCCATCTGCATAATCTACGGCTGCTTTTAGCACTTCTTTCCTCTCTTCTGTAGACATCATTGAATATTCTCCAGTACTTCCTCCTGCTAATAAACAATGAACACCACCATCTATTAGATGATTAATTAATTTTTCATATCCTGAGAAATTGATTGACTCGTCCTCATTCAAAGGTGTTGGCATTGCTGGGATCATTCCTATTGGTCTATACATAATAATTCCTCCTATATATTTAAATTATCTACTGCTTTATATCTTGAAAATTTAAGACTTTCGATATTAAATTCTGTTGGTTTTTGAGAAATAAGTTCAGTCATCATTTTTCCGGTTATTGGAGCCATACTAATGCCATCGCCTTCATGACCGCTTGCTATATAATACCCTGGGACTTCATCTACTTCTGAAATGATAGGTAAGTGATCTACGACCCATGGTCTAATACCTGCATAAGCACGAATGCAATTCACATTTTTTAAAATTGGTAAAAATCTCGTGGCTCTTTCTGCTATACCCTTCATCACCTCATGATCAGTACTTGTATCATAACCGGTAAAATCTCTATGTCCTCCAACTAAATAGTTATTAGCTTCTGTAGGTTCTATCGTAAATGCGATATTATTACGCTCTACTAAATCACTCACATTTCTTTTGTAACTTATATCTTCAAATTTCGATAACATATATCCAAATTCATGTACTTTTTGGTGGACAATATTTTTTGTTTTTTCAGTTACTAAAATCAAGCCTTTCCTCGGTCTAATTGGAATATTAATATTAACTAGGGCACCGATTTTACTAGCCCATACGCCTGCACAGTTAACGACTGTATTAGTATAAATTGTTTTCGTTGAGGTTTTAACTGCTTCTACAGATCCATTAGGCCCTTGTGTGATTTCTTTAACTTCTTCATTTGTAAATACTGTTAATCCATATTTTTTTGCTTCTTCAATAAATGCATAACACACTAAATATGGATTCATTGTGGAGTCGGTTTCTGTCCATACTCCTCCTGCTAAATCATTCGCTAAATGTCTCTCGATATCTGGTAACTCTTCATGACTAACTGTCTTCATATCATAACCGTTAGCCCTTTGTTGATTGACATAGGTTCTTGCAATCTCTAATTCCTGTTCAGTTTCACAAACATATAAACTACCTCTTGTAGAAAATTGGAAATCAAATGAGAATTCTTTAGCTAGTTCTTTGTATAATTGAATACTTCTATAACCAATTTCTGTATCCATACCAGGCTTTTTATCACAAATTAGTGCTACGGCATCGCATCTACTAGAAGTTCCACTGGCAATGTCACCTTTTTCCACTAAAGCGACACTATATCCCTCTTTAGACAAGTAATAAGCTACGCTTGAGCCAATAATACCTCCTCCAATAACGACTACATCAAAACTATCCATTACCATCACCACCTTTAATTTAAAATGCTTATTAAGATTTACCTTTGTAGTGATAAGCACCTGAAGGTTTCACATCCAATGAAATATTAACTTGCTTCTTGTTTAAATATTCTTCAAAACCATACGTTCCTAAATCTCCTCCGATACCGCTTTGTTTGTAACCACTCCAAGGCGCCTCATTAAATGTTGGATGATAACAATTAACCCATGTGATGCCAGCATGCACAGCTCTTATAACTCTTTGGGCTTTTGCACTATCATTTGTAAATACTGCAGCAGCTAAACCGAAATCAGTACCATTTGCTAATGCTAAAGCTTCTTCCTCCGTTTCAAAAACTTGTATTGCTAATACGGGGCCAAATATCTCTTCTTGGACAATTCGCATGTCGGGGGTAGTATCTGTGAATATTGTTGGTTCCATATAATTACCTTCAGCATATATACCTTCTTGTAATTGATTTCCACCACAGAGTAACGTTGCACCTTCTTCTACTCCTGCATTGACATAATCAAGCACTTGCTTTAAATGTTGTGAAGAGATTAAAGGTCCCATTTCTGTGTCCGGTTCCCAGCCAGGTCCAATTTTTATATTTTTAGTTCTGTCTACTAATTCTCTTACAAAATCGTCATATATACTTTTCTCAACGATTAAGCGTGACCCTGCTGAACATACTTGCCCCTGGCCTGCAAAGATAGCTAACATTGCATAATCTACAGCAGTATCGAAATCTGAATCACTAAATACAATATTAGGAGATTTACCACCTAATTCTAATCCTATTTTTTTTATGGTATCAGCCGCATCTTTCATAATATTTTTACCTGTATCAGTACCACCAGTAAAGGTTATTTTGTCTACATCTTTATGTTTAACTAACGTGTCACCAACCACTGATCCAGGTCCAAATATTAAATTGACAACACCATTTGGAAACCCTACTTCATCAATTATTTCAAATAATTTTTGGATTGTTAACGGTGTTTGTCCTGCTGGTTTAACGATAACAGTACAACCAGCAGCTAACGCAGCAGACATTTTTTGTACTGCCATAACTAAAGGAAAATTCCAGGGTACAATGATACTTACTACACCTACTGGCTCACGAATAACCATCGCTTGTATTTCATCTGGCACATCATAAGTTTGACCATGTGGTTGCATAGCTAAACCTGCATAATATTTGAATTGATGAATTGCATCTTCAACATCTACTAGAGCATCTTCATATATTTTTCCATTATTTAAAGTTTCTATTTTAGCGAATGTGTCTTTTTGTTCTTCAAGTTTAGAAGCTACCTTTAATAGCAAATCTGCACGAGTTCTGGCATAAGATTCACGCCATCCGTGATGGTAAAATGCTTCTTTAGCCGATTGAACAGCCTTATTAACTTCTTTAATTCCTCCTTCACTGACAGAGTCAATCACCTGGTTATTGCCCGGGTTATATATTTTTCTTTTTTGGTCACCTTTAACCCACTGACCATTGATATACATAGGCTTGACTTCTCCAGTGTTTTTTAAAGCGCTTTCAAAAATAGTTAGATTATCCAAGTAATAAACCTCCTTTGTATATACTTATAATGACTTAATGCTTTCTTTCAAGGTATTAATAATAAAATCAAGGTCGTCAGTTGTGATAGAAAGCGGGGGAGCTAATTGAATCACATTGTCATAACCTGACACTGTGTCACTATTTTTACCTACAAGTAAACCTTTTTCCTTACACATTTTAACGATACCGTTACTTTTTTCTGAATCTATTGGCGTTTTTGTTATTTTATCTTTCACTAATTCAATGCCTAAAAGTAACCCCTTACCTCGAATATCACCAACATTAGGGTGCGTTAACAATTCTTCTAAGCTATCTAATAGTTTTTGTCCTAAAATTTCTGATTGGTTAAATAGGGCTTCTTTTTCTAAAATTTCTATGTTTTTTAAGGCAACTGCACACGCAGATGGGCTACCACCATAAGTATTAACATGTCTTAATCGATAGTATGTGTCTTCACCTGAAAAACTTTGAAATAAATCTTTTTTTACAGCTGTGACTGATAATGGCATATAACCACTTGTAATACCTTTAGCCATAGTTATAATATCTGGCTTTATGTCATAATTCATAAAACCAAACATTTTTCCTGTTCTACCAAATCCGCAAATCACTTCGTCTACAATCATCAAAGCCCCATGTTTCTCACAAGTTTCCTTAACTTTCTTTAAATAATTTTCAGGAGGCATTAAAATACCACCACCAGTAATAATAGGTTCCATAATTACACCAGCAATTGTGGAACTAAGCTCCCACTTCATTACTTCGTCTATCGCTTGAACAGACTCCAGTGTTTCATTATCTTTTGGCTTTCTATACATATCAGGAGGAGCAACATGTAAAAAACCTTGAGCTAACGGCTCATATTTATATTTTCTTTCAGCTTGTCCCGTTGCAGCTAATGCACCCATAGTATTACCGTGATATGATCTGTATCTTGAAATAAATTTAGTACGTTGGCTTTCCCCGTTTTGTTCATGATATTGACGGGCTATTTTAAAAGCTGTTTCATTTGCTTCAGACCCACTGTTCGAAAAGAAAAAAACGTATTCATCATTTAAATAGCTATTTAATTTTTCAGCTAATTCAACAGCAGGTTTATGACCGTGAGCTAAAGGAAAATAAGCTAACTTTTCTAATTGATTATATGCTGTTTCAGCAATTTCAGTTCTGCCATATCCCACGTTGACACACCACAAACCTGACATACCATCCAAGTACTGATTACCATCAATATCTTTTACCCAAGCTCCCTTTGCAGATTCCACAATCAATCTATTAACATCTTTATCGGCACCTTTCATAGCATGCCAAACTTGATTAGCGTCTTTTTCTTTTATTTTTTCTTGATTTTGTTGTTGAATCATATTAATCCCTCCAATCATTCGTTAATAGCGTGCTGTTACCATTTTTTTTCTAGTATAAAAGTGAACTCCATCTTTACCGTTAGCATGTAAATCGCCATAGAAAGAATTTTTAAATCCAGAAAATGGGAAAAATGCCATAGGTGCAGGCACCCCTAAATTAATTCCTAACATGCCAGAATCCATTTCTTCTCTAAATTCTCTAACAGCTTTAGCGCTATCAGTATACAAGCATGCACCATTCGCAAATTCAGATTTATTAGCTACAGCAATTGCTTCTTCAAGCGTTTCAACGCGCACAATAGATAGCACAGGAGCAAATAATTCTTTTTCCCAAATACTCATATCTGTACGCACATGATCGAAAATAGTCGGGCCAACAAAGTATCCACTTCCATCTACATCGATATTTCTTCCATCTTTTACTAACGTTGCACCTTCCTCGACACCTTTATCAATGTTTTCTAATGTTTGTTGTTGTTGATTTTTTCTTATAACTGGTCCAAGGAATGTGTTTTCATCGGCCCCATCTCCAATAACAATCTCATCAGCAGCTACTTTTAAGCGTTTAATTAATCTATCTGCAATATTACCAACTGCTACTACTACAGAAGCTGCCATACATCTTTGTCCTGCAGAACCAAAAGCTGCGCTAATAATGTTAGTTACAGTGTTATCTAATTCCGCATCTTCAAGGACAATACTATGATTTTTTGCTCCTGCTAATGCTTGTACTCTTTTACCATTTGCTGCGGCTGTTTTATATACGTATTCTGCTACAGGTTGTGATCCAACAAATGACACTGCTTCAACACCTTCATGATTTAAAATGCCATTTACTACATTCTCTGAACCATGTACCACGTTTAACACGCCATCAGGAAGTCCAGCTTGTTTAAATAACTCAGCTAATTTGTTAGCAAGTAACGGCGTTTTCTCAGATGGTTTCAATATAAAAGTATTGCCACACGCAATCGCTAATGGAAACATCCAACAAGGCACCATCATTGGAAAATTAAATGGTGCAATACCTCCTACAACACCTATCGGATATCTGTATAAACCTGACTCAATACCCGTGGCAATATCTGGTAGTTGTTCGCCCATCATTAAAGTTGGTGCGCCTGCAGCAAATTCTACACATTCAATACCTCTTTGTACTTCTCCGCTTGCATCTGCAAGTGTTTTGCCATTTTCCAATGTAACAATTTCTGTTAGTAATTCACGATTTTCAATTAATAATTGTTGATATTTAAATAATATTCTTGACCTTTTAGGTACAGGCGTTTTCTTCCATATTTTAAAGGCTTCTGAGGCACTTTTGTAAGCGCTTTCAAAATCTTCCGCATTAGACTTAGCAACAACTCCAGTTTTCTCTCCAGTAGCTGGATTATACACATCAATGTATTCATTGGACTTAGGTTTTATCCACTCTCCACCTATAAAATTTTTTATATCTAAAGCTTTTTGTGTATTAATCATACTCTTCCCCCTTATTTAACTTTTCTTGACATATTACAATTATATTCGGATACTATATATAATTAAAATAAATTCTATTTATATTTAATATACAGAAATATTATGGGGGGATTATTTGACTTTACAAAGATATAAAATTTTAAATAAAGTTATTCAATTAAAAACAATGAGTGGTGCAGCTGAATCTTTATTTTTAACTCAACCAGGGTTAAGTAATTCTATAAAGATATTAGAGGAAGAACTTAATTTGAAGTTATTAAATAGAAATCGCAATGGGGTAACTCCTACAATTGAAGGGGAAAAAATATATAAATATACACTTCAATTAGAAAGAATACATGAGGCATTGATTCAAGAAGCTCAAAACTTAAATGGTCTAAAAACTGGTATTGTAAATGTAGGGTCTTTTTCTAGTATTACTATGAGCTGGCTTCCTCAAATTTTAAGTACGCTTCAGCATGATTATCCAGACATAAAAATAAATATTCATGAAGGAGATTATGAATCATTAGAAAAAATGGTGCTATCAGGAGAATTGGACTGTTGTTTTAATACACCTCCAGATAATAACATTTTAAACTTTTCACCATTGATTAAAGATGAATTACTATGCATAGTATCGGAAAAACATCCATTATCCAATGAAGAGAGTGTTTCTATTAATGACTTATTTACATATGATTTCATTAAACCTAAAAAAAATTGGGATAATGAAATTAATAAATTTTTTTCATCTCATAATTTAGAACCTAATATTAGGTATGAAATATCTGAAGATGCTTCTATAATGGCACTTGTAGAAGCTAATCTCGGGATAAATATTAGACCAAAACTCGTTTTAGACAATAGGCAGAGTAATAAAAAAATTAAAATTGTAAAATTTAAAGAAGAAGCATATCGTATTTTAGGAATATGCTCTTCGAGCACACCATCCCATGCCACCAAAATTTTTATAGATTATGCCAAAAACATTTTTCTGAATATTGAAAATACACAATCCACTTAATACTATATCATTAAAGCATTAAAATTAATTAAAATCCAAAGTTGTGTGTTTATAAATTTATTAGGTCATAGAAACATTATATTATATAAAAATTAAAATCACTTTCTACTATTATAAATTATTTGGATTAAACTTTTCCTATTAATCATTTTACTAATAGTTCTCCAATAAAAAATATTCGATGGGGCAAAGAGATACGGTTAAACAAGAATTTAGCTATGTCTTAATGACGCTAAATATAATGACAATAAAGAAAACGTCAATTTCTATATAATCTCAATAGAAATTGACGCCTATTCTTTAGTCAGAGATATTTAATATTATTTAACAATAATTACGGGTATTTGAGCACGTTTAGCTACTTTATGACTAACACTGCCTAGAACCATTTCTTGTAAACTGTTTAAACCACGCGTTCCCAAGATGATGGCTTGATATTCTCCACTATTCGCAACTTCAACTACCTTTTCAGATGGGTTACCATGAGCAATGTTAATTTCGTAATTCACATTATGTTCAATGAACAAATTGATAATGGGAGAAAGCTTTTTTTCTCTTTCTTGAGTTAAACTAGTTCCCTGTTTACCATGTAAAACATCTGTTTTTGATTCTTCAGCATCTACAATCGTCAGTATTGTGACAAGTGTATATTCATCTGTAAAGTTCAGAACCTCTTGAGCTGCACGTTCACTATTTTCTGAACCATCTGCAGCAAGTAAAATTGATTTATACATTAAAACACTCCTTAATTTAAATGATTTTCATTTAATTGGCTTAATTCTGAAACGATTTTTCGACTGTCTGTGTTTAATTTTTCAACATAAACAATGTTATTTTTCTCTTCAAATTTTCTAACAATCGTATCAATGGCATCTACTGCTGAATCATCCCATAAGTGAGCATGATCAAAATTCAACTTTATGATACTATCTTCAATATTAATATCAATTTGCTCCATCATAGAATCAATTGATACAAAGAATATTTGACCTTTAAAAGAGAAATGATGCTTCTTATCTAATTCTTCATGAATAACTTCAATTTTTGAAATTTTAGTCGCAAAGAAAAGAGCACTAAAGACAACCCCTACGATTACGCCAATAGCTAAGTTATGTGTCATTAATACAATAATTACCGTTAAAATCATAACAAGTGCATCTGTTTTGGGTGCTTTTTTTATATACTTAAATGAATTCCAATCAACAGTCCCGATAGAAACCATGACCATAATTCCCGCAAGAATTGGCATCGGTATTTGAACAACTACGCCACCAAGAACAATAATCATAAATATAAGAACAATACCTGCTGTAAATGTAGACAACCTACTATTTGCACCTGATTTAACATTGATAACTGATTGTCCAATCATGGCACAGCCTCCCATACCACCAAAGAAACCAGTAATAATATTGGCAATACCTTGCCCGCGTGACTCTTTATTTTTACTACTATAGGTATCTGTCGCATCATCTACAATTTTAGCTGTAAGTAAACTTTCTACTAAACCTACAATAGCCATTGATAATGAATATGGGAAAACAATTTGCAATGTTTCTAAATTATACGGAACGTTAGGCATTAAGAAGTGAGGTAAAGTTTGTTTAATACTGCCTAAGTCTCCTACAGTTCGTATATCAGAACCTGTATACATATAAAGAGCAGTTAAAACGATTATCGCTATTAATGGGGCAGGTATAGCTTTAAAGAATCTAGGAATAACATATACAATAAGTAAAGTAGTAATTACATATATATATGTCGATATAGATATACCAAAAATATGTTCTATTTGAGACATGAAAATCATAATACCTAATGCATTAACAAAGCCAATCATTACAGATCTTGGGATAAATTTCATTAAACGGCCAACTTTAAGTATACCTAATAATAATTGAATAAATCCCATCAAAATGGTCGCAGCAAAAAGATATTCAACACCATGTTCCTTAACTAAAGGGGTCACTAAAAGTGCTACGGCCCCAGTTGCGCCAGATATCATCGCAGGCCTACCGCCAACTATCGCCGTCACAGTGGAAATAATAAACGCTGCATACAACCCTACCATGGGGTCTACGCCAGCGATAATAGAAAACGCAATAGCTTCCGGTATTAATGCTAATGCTACAACAATACCAGCAAGTATATTTTTTCCAGGCTGGTTAAGCCATTCATTTTTTAGTTTTTTAACCATTATTTCCTCTCCTTCAGATCAATTTATATTGTAAAGTATAACAGAAAAGTTTCATATGTATACCCCTTAACGAAACTGTATGTTATACTTTTTCTGTTAGGTGGTGCATTTAAATGAAATATGGTTATGTTAGACCTGTGACAATAAATGATAGTGTCAATGAACAAACAAAGAAAATAGAAATATATACAAATAATATTGTTGAAGAAATACATGCTAACAATAAAAAAAGAAATGAACTAGATTCTTTATTAAATTCAAAATTAGCTGCTAAAGACATATTGTTTATTACAGATTTATGTATTATTGCGGATTCTACAAAACATTTAGTGGATATATTAGATATGCTTTCAGACAAAGAAATTTCTCTATATGTGATTAATTTAAGTAGAAATATTATTAAAGATGAGAATGAGAGCTTTATAAAAATATTGCATGATATTACTGATTTCCAAAGTGATATTGTAAAATTTAGAACACGTATGGGATTAGAGAATTATGTAAGAGAGGGTAAAAGTCTAGGTAGACCTAAACGTGATGATAAAAATTTAAGAGACGCAATAGAAATGTATATGAGTAAGAAATATACATTAGATGAGATAAAAGCAAAAACAAACATAAGTAGAGCTACGCTATATAGACATTTAGATAGGTAAAACTATTTTAATAGAAAAAGACCGAGTGATTACTCGGTCTTTTTCTTAAACGCTTTAATTTCCTCGCCTATTTCATCTCTTACACGTTGAAATTCTGACCAATTTTTACCCGCTGGATCGTCAAAACCCCAGTGCTCTTTTTTGACGTTTGGCGGTAAGATAGGACAATTATCATCTGCATCGCTACATAACGTTACGACCAAATCTGATTGTTTTAAAATATCGTTATCAATCAAATCAGATGTATGGTTGGAAATATCAATACCTACTTCTTTCATAGCTTCTATTGCTTTAGGGTTAACGCCATGAGTTTCAATACCAGCAGAATAGACATTCCAACCTTCACCTAATATGTTCTTCCCCCAACCCTCAGCCATTTGGCTACGACAAGAGTTGCCGGTACATATAAAATAAATTGTTTTCTTACCCATAATTAAATCCTCTTTTCTTAAAATATAATTAAATCCTCTTTTCTTAAAATATAATTAATGTAAGGTATAAACCTAAGAGTGTTATAAATAGTACTGGAATAGTAACAATGATTCCGGTTTTAAAGTATGTTCCCCAAGAAATCTTTACACCCTTTTGTGTTAAAACATGTAGCCATAATAATGTTGCTAAAGAACCAATTGGCGTAATTTTAGGGCCTAAATCAGAACCTATCACATTCCCATAAATCATACCTTCTTTAATAGTACCTACTACATTTGATTGTCCGATAGCAATAGCGTCTATTAAAACAGTTGGCATGTTGTTCATAATAGAAGACAAGAAGGCAGCTATAAAGCCCATACCCATGATACTGCTGAACAACCCATAACTTGAAATATTAGATAATACATCAGCTAAAATTGTTGTGATTCCTACATTTTTTAGTCCAAAAACAACAAGATACATACCAATAGAGAATAAAACAATATTCCATGGCGCACCTTTAATCACTTGTTTTGTATGAACTGCTTTAGATTTACGAGCTAACAGTACAAAGATGAAAGCAATAATACCAGCAATAATTGATACTGGGACTTGGATAAACTCACTAACAAGGTAACCCACGAGTAGTATGGCTAATACAATCCACGAAATTTTAAATAATTTAGGATCTTTAATTGCATTTTTAGGGTCTGTAAGATTTTCTGTATCGAACGTTTTAGGTATAGATTTTTTGAAATATACCCATAAAACGAGGATACTAGCAATCAGAGAGAATATATTAGGAATAATCATTCGACTAAAATATTCAATAAACCCAATATCAAAATAATCTGCAGAGACGATATTAACTAAGTTACTTACAATTAAAGGTAGTGATGTAGTATCAGCAATAAAACCACTGGCAATAATAAAAGGAAAAATCACTTTTTTATTAAATCCTAGATTCCTTACCATCGCTAATACAATTGGCGTTAAGATTAATGCTGCACCATCATTTGCGAAAAATGCTGCTACAATTGCCCCAAGTAGCATGATAAAAACAAACATTTTTAAGCCGTTACCGTTTGAAGCTTTGACCATATGTACCGCAGACCATTCAAAAAAACCAATTTCATCTAATATTAATGAAATAAGAATAACAGCTACAAAGGTTAAAGTAGCATTCCAAACAATACCAGTTACTTCTAATACATCAGAAAAACTAACAACCCCTGTAATGATAGCAACGACAGCTCCTATTAAAGCTGTAATACCAATATCTAAACCTTTCGGTTGCCATATCACAAAGATTAAAGTTAACAAGAAGATTATAATTGCTAACGTCGTCATCAACAGCCACCTGATTTCATATTTTTACATATACAGCGCTGATTAGATGTGTTAATGATATTTAAATTTTGATTGGTGTCGCGTAAAATAGCATGATTAAGTTGATACATGTGTTTGTTGCCATCTTTTCTTGTAGTAACTATATTGTTATCTACTAATGACTTCATATGATGACTTAGTGTTGGTTGTGAGAATTGAAAATGTTCCAATAAGTCACATGCACATAATTCACCACAAGATAGTAAATCTAGTATTTCTAACCTGCTTGGATCTGATAAAACTTTTAGTATTGATGATAGTTCTTTATAAGACATTAATATACCTCCTATACAGTAAATAGATTAACATCTATATAGATATACGTCTATACTTTTTTGTGTATACCACTATGAATCTACATATTTCATAAACTTTTTGCTATATAACTAAATAGTTGCAAATTGTCTATCTAAATATTTCTATAGTTGAAAATGCAAAGTTTAAGCTATAATTTTCGTTTCTTCTCTTTCATACATAAAAGAAAGAAAAATTCACTTTAATTAAATTAAAAAATGGACTATCGATAATCAATAGTCCAATTTTATAAGTATAATCTTAATGTTAATTAAGTACCCACGATAAAATCCGTCCAATAATAACATAGATAATAAGAAATCTCTTGAACATACCCTAGAGCATTATACTAAATAATAAATTTTCATCTGAAATTCTTAATACACCATGTAATACTAGCGGAATATCAATGGGTTCTTGTATGGCTTTCATTTCTAAAAATCCTAAATCTGGTTCGCCTTGATATTTTCAATTACCAATAATACCGTCTTCATTACTTATTCTATATTGTTAACCAATCATCATGATTTATAACGATATGTAACTATAATGACACTTAACCAAATTTTTGAGAAAGCGTCTTTTTATAGAGAAAATAATATACATTATATTATTACTATCACGATGAATGAAAAAATTCACTGACTTATTAATAAATCTTTTATGTCAGCAACAGGTGTTAATATTCAAAACGGATTGTCTAATTCTGAGATGGAAGAAAATTTGATAAAGCAGTATATTACAAGTAAAGCTACAGAAACATTTATCTTAGCCGACCATAGTAAAATGGGGAAATCCACTTTACTCACCTATTGTGACTTAAGCGATATTAACAAAATGTTTACCGATAAAATTCCTCCAAAAGATATCAATGTTTTTTGCCAAGAACATAATATAGCTGTTTATTTTTAACGGTGGACTTCAATATGATAAAGCGTCATCTAGTAAAACCATTTTTGAAATGATTTTATTAGATGACGCTTTTTTTATAAAACATCAATTTCTATAACTAACTCAATATAAATTAACTCTTATTTTTAGTCAAAGTTATTTAACGTACTCTGTTATCATCTTATACTCAAATATTATATTTTTTCTATATAACCTTGAATTATAGAACCTGTGCCAGTGTGTTTAATACCTTCATTACGATAAACCTCATGCTGTTCTAATTCGTGAATCTTAACAGGTAAGTGTTTTAAATAAGCTTCGATTTCATCAATTGTATATAACATGGATTCGTCTTTAGGACCGCCAGTGCCATATGCTAATTGTTCTTTTGAATAAAACTCAAAGTAACTATAACCCCCTATGACTAATGATTGAACGAGATTATTGAACATCTCTTGTTTACCTTCATTAGGTACATGGCCAAAGATATTAATACTATAGTCAAATGATGACCCAGCCGCTAAGTTAGGTTTTGTGATGTCTCCATAATTTGCATTGATGTCAACATGTGCTGCTTTCGCTAATTGGTATTGTTTATTAATCCCCACTTGTGACATATCATAAGTCGTTATATCATACCCGAGTTTTGCTAGATATACCGCGTTACGGCCTTCACCTTCTGCAAGTAATAAAATTTTTTCATTATTGTCTGTTGGCTTTTTAAAAATACCTTTAACAAATGAATTCGCTTCTTTGCCATAAATATATTCTTCTGAATCAAATTTTTCATCCCACTGATTCACTTTAAAGCCCCCTTTTTAAATTTATTAAAATACAAGTTGTATAATTGCAATTGCGATTAAGATACTGACAATGCTTTTTTGCACAATGTCAGGTACCTTGGAACCTATTTTTAGTCCTATAGGCGCAAAGAGCATGCTTCCAATTATTAAAAATATTGCACTTTCGATAGGGATATAGCCTTGTATGAATTTAATAATAAAAGCCCCTATTGATGAGATGAAAGCAATGACGATACTGTTAGTCACTACTGTATTCATTGGCAACTTGAATAAAACTAATAATACGGGAATAATAATAAATGCGCCGCCTGCACCTACAATGCCTGATACTACGCCAATTCCAAATCCTACTAAGATAAGTAAAACAGGTTTGAACCTTACCTCTTGGGAAACAGATTTAACTTTAACAAACATTAATAATAATGCAACTATGGCGATGATTATATATATATTGTTTATAAAAGTAGCGTTAAATAAATTAGCTAGCATTGCTCCGAATATGCTTCCAATAACCATACCCCCACCCATATTCATTACAAGTTTAGGTGAGAATTCAGCTTTCTTTCTTGCTTTAAATGAACCGCTGAGTGTACTAAAAAACACTTGGCTAGAAGTGAGACCCGAAGCAATGTATGCGCTATAGGCAGGAGCCCCTAATAATGATGGTAACAACAAAATAGCTGGATAAATAATAATGGATCCTCCTATGCCTACTAAGCCAGATATAAAACCTCCAAATATACCAATCAACAACATAGTTATTATATTGAGCATATCCATTATTTACTTTTTACTAATAAATTCACAGCTTCATTAATCATTTCTTGAGAACTTTCTCCCTTATCATCGGCTGCTTTTACACATTCTATTAAATTTTCACTTATAATAACGCCCATCAAACGTTGGATTGAACTCTTTGATGCACTGAGTTGCGTAATGACATCTTTACAATCTTTTTCTTCTTCCATCATTTTAATAACGCCGTTTAATTGGCCTTGTATTCTATTGATGCGATTTACCATTTGTTTATTATAATCCATATTGGTTTCCTCCGATTTTAAATTGAATATACTTATAGTAATAAATTTATAGTAAATTGTCAAATACCCAGAGGGGTATTTGACTCAAGTTATTCCCACCTGTTACTATACCCCTATAGGTATCTAGAGGAGGAAAATATGAAACAATATCAAGAAGAACATATTAACGAATTAAGTAAAGTAGAGTTAGAGCAATTAGCGAAAAAAGGACAATTGATTGATGTTAGAACACCAGAAGAATACAAATCAGGCCGTATTGATGGTGCAATATTACATTCTGTAGAAAATATTGACACATTCGCTAAGAACAAGGATAAAACTTATTATATCTACTGCAAAAGTGGTAATAGAAGCGCTAAAGCAAGCGAATATTTAGCTAAACAAGGTTATGACGTTGTGAATTTAGACGGTGGTTATGCAGCTTTTGAAAAACAAAATATCAATCATGACGATGTGGTAGAAAATGGTAATAAAGTAATTAAACCGAACCGCAAACAATTTAATTTTAATGGCCTTCAGTGCCCGGGACCAATAGTTAATGTTAGTAAAGAAATTAAAAATATTGAAATTGGTGACCAAATCGAAGTAACCGTTACAGACCCTGGTTTTCTTAGCGATATTAAAAGCTGGGTGAAACAAACAGGACACACACTTGTAAAGCTGAACGAAAATAACAATGAAATTAACGTCGTTATTCAAAAAGAAAAACCACGAGAATTAGAAGTAAATCATACCGATAAAGGTACGACTATCGTTTTATTTAGTGGTGAGTTAGATAAAGCAGTAGCGGCAATGATTATTGCAAACGGTGCTAAATCTGCCGGCAGAGATGTAACTATCTTTTTCACTTTTTGGGGACTTAATGCATTGAAAAAAGCACAAGCAACTCATGTTAAGAAGAAAGGTATTGCAAAAATGTTTGATTTTATGTTGCCTAAGACACCAGTACACATGCCATTATCAAAAATGAATATGTTCGGTTTAGGTAATATCATGATGCGTTATGTTATGAAAAAGAAAAATGTTGATTCCTTACCGTCACTTATAGACCAAGCAATTGATCAAAACATCAAGTTAATCGCATGTACGATGAGCATGGACGTTATGGGCATTACAAAAGAAGAACTTAGAGATGAAGTCGAATATGGTGGCGTGGGAACTTATATTGGTGAAACAGAACAAGCCAGTCATAATTTATTCATTTAATAAACTAAATTTATTTTAAAAAGGGAGATTTTTATGTTTTTCAAACAATTCTATGATAATAATTTATCTCAAGCCTCTTATTTAATTGGATGTCAACGTACAGGAGAAGCGATGATCATAGATCCAATACGGGACTTAACAAAATATATGCAAGTTGCAGATGATGAAGGTTTTACAATTACACAAGCTGCTGAAACGCATATTCATGCTGACTTTGCTTCAGGCATCAGAGACGTTGCGGACAAATTGGACGTAAGCATATACGTATCTGGTGAAGGTGACGATGACTTGAGTTATAAAAACATGCCACAACAAACCCATTTTGTTAGACATCAAGACACTATTTATGTAGGAAATATTAAATTAGAAGTCTTGCATACACCAGGTCATACCCCCGAGAGTATCAGTTTCTTACTTACTGACGAAGGCGGAGGCTCTAATATACCGATGGGGCTATTTAGTGGTGACTTTATCTTCGTTGGTGATATAGGTAGACCTGATTTATTAGAAAAAGCAGTACAAATGAAAGGGTCAACAGAAGTCGGTGCCAAACAAATGTATCAATCTGTAAATAGTGTTAAAGATTTACCAGATTATATTCAAATTTGGCCAGGCCATGGCGCAGGTAGTCCATGTGGTAAAGCTTTAGGGGCAATACCTATGTCTACGTTAGGTTACGAAAAAATAAACAACTGGGCCTTTAATGTAACTGATGAAGCAACATTTGTTGAAACATTAACATCAAATCAACCAGCTCCACCGCATCATTTTGCCCAAATGAAACAAATTAACCAATTTGGTATGAACATGTATCAACCATATAATGTTTATCCTAGCTTAAACAATGAAAGAATCGCATTTGATCTTCGTAGTAAAGAAGCTTTCCATGGCGGTCATGCGCAAGGAACTATCAATATTCCTTATAATCACAACTTTATTAATCAAATTGGTTGGTATTTAGACTATAATAAAGATATAGACTTAATCGGCAATAAAGCTACGATTGAAGAAGCAGTGCATACTTTACAGTTAATTGGTTTTGAAAATGTAGCAGGTTACCGTTTACCACAAACAACAACCATGACGTCTTCTATTCATAGCGCGGATATGACTGGCAAAGAAACTCATGTGCTAGATGTGCGTAACGATGAAGAATGGAACCAAGGACATTTAGAACAAGCGGTGAATATCCATCACGGAAAATTATTAAATGAGAGTATACCTTTTGATAAAAATGATAAAATATACGTTCATTGTCAATCAGGAGTTAGAAGTTCTATCGCAATCGGTATACTAGAATATAGAGGTTTTACTAATATTGTAAACGTTAGCGAAGGTTATAAAGATTTTTCATTAGCATTGAAATAAATCTAATCAAGGTTCAGCGTATAATATCTTTGGCTAATAAATAAAAGTCAGTTTCTATTGAAATAATATAGAAATTGAGAAAATCATATATTCAAAAATTTAATCAATTCACAATGATAACTATGTTAAAAACAAGGCATCATCAATACCAAATCTAGAGAGAAATGGTTACTGATGATGCCTTATTTTATATATCACTTTAGGAACTACCGTCCTATTCACCCATAGGTTCTATATTATATCCATTGAATAATTAAGTGACATAAATAATGTACGTAAAAATGTTCCTTGTTTTATATAGAGTATATTTCTACTTTTCGATAATGTTGTTAAATAAGAACTTGTTTTTTCTTATTGTACTGAATATAAGAAAGGTAAGTAACTATAGAGCAATAAAAATTTTTAACTAGAGTTTTGGCGCAGAAAAGCAAATAATATTATCAAAAAATTATAAAATAATAGTTCCTCATAATATGAAATTCTTAAAACTGCTTTATTATAATGCTGTCAGACCGCCATCAATAACAAATTCAGCCCCTGTAGAATAACTAGCTTCATCAGAAGCTAAAAAGATAACCATGTTTGATACTTCTTCTACTTGTGCTACACGTCTCATAGGAATCGTTTTTTTGAATTTTTCTACTTGCTCTTTAACATCTTCTTGCTCTAACATAGCGGTTTGGATAACCCCCGGATGTACGGAATTAACACGGATATTGTAAGGAGATAATTCTCTAGATGCTGCTTTAGTCATACCTCTAACAGCAAATTTTGTATCAGTATATCCAATAGCACCCCCTACTAAACCGTTCATAGATGATATGTTAATAATTGAACCGGCCTTTTGAGCTTTCATAGTCTCTGCTACAGTCTTCATACCTAAAAATACAGAAACCTGATTAATATTCACAATCTTCATATAAGCTGCTAAACTCAATTCTTCTAAAGGTGTACTATAAGTAATTCCTGCATTATTAACCAATACATCAATACGCCCCCATTTCTCAATAACTGTGCTTATTACATTGCTCCAATGTTCTTCATTCGCCACATCATGTTGAATAAATATAGCGTTTTCTCCAAATGTTTGTGAAGTTTGTAACCCTAGTTCTTTGTTTATGTCAGTAATTACAACTTTTGCACCTTCATTTAATGCTTTTTCAGCATGCATTTTGCCCATGCCTTGTGCTGCTCCAGTAATAATTACAACTTTATCTTTTAATCTTTTCATTTTTTATGCACTCCTTATTTGGTTTAATTTATGTTATGAATCTTAGCTACTAAACACTACAGTGGCAATTAATGTTTATTATACTTAAATATTAATTCACCATTTAAATCATCTATTGATGTATAACGAAAACCTAAATCTTCATATAACGCTCTTGCAATATCATTATTTCTAACAATACTTAAATAGATTGTGTTTATATCATATTTATTTAAAACTAAATTTATCAGCAATTTCATAGCTTCTCGACCATAGCCTTTACGTTGATGTTGTTCATCAATAAGAATTCGATCAATCCAAGTTTCTTTGTTTTCTCCAAAGCAACCATACATCGCAAAACCAACGACAATATCACTTTTATAAATTGCTACTGGATGCCACTGTGAAAATTTCATTGCTTCGTTCAAACAATCCGTTATTGTTTCTATAAAATGAAATTGTTTCTTAGCTATTTTTAAATTTTTAACTTCATTTATATTAAATGAATTAACACTTTCTATATAAATACTCATAATTCCTCCTCGTCCTCTCCCTAAAATTATTATCTTTTAGCTTATTTTCAATTTATAAAAGTTTACATTTATTATACTATTAAATATTTTACCAGAAAGATAATTACTGGTATATTAATATCATAATAATTTTAGAAGAAGGAGTAATTATGGAAAACAATAATTTTTTTGAACTTATTCATAATGCAGAGTTGCTCAACGATGCTACAATGACGCTTTTCATGAAAAAATTCAATATGAATGTCAATATATCTCAGATTTTGGCTTTATCTAAATTAAAAGATAAAGGTTCACAAAAACCGTCATCTCTGGCACTTTCTTTAGGATATACCTCAGGAGCTATTACTAAATTAACAAACAACCTTGTAAAAGAAGGCTATATAATAAGAGAGCAACAAGAAAATGATCGACGTGTTATTTTAATTACAATCACTGATCGAGGGTTAGATGTTTTAGAAGAAGCTCAAAAGCAAGGCCGAAACTTGAGAAATGAAGTTTATTCTGTTTTAAATACCGAAGAAGTTGAGCAACTACTAAGCATACAAAAGAAATTATTTGAACATGTAAAATACTTAAATACTAAAATAGAATAAAATAAATTGATGTGCGATATGCTTGGTATTGTAGCAAATTTAAGTAATAACCATTAGTAAATCAAGTAATTTTAGCTTTTTCGAAACAAAGAACTAAAGTTGTTATTTCATATATTACTGAAAACTCAAAAAGTAAATTGCGAAATTAATTAAAAGCAATGTAAAAAAATACCACCCTAAAAATAAGGTGTCCAATAGATTATTAACAGTAAAATAGGAGGTTTTATAAATGGAAATTTCAAAGATAGTTAATGCAAATATTTTAGATATGATAGATAATAAGCCTTATCTTGCTACATTGTATTTAAAAGATGGGTATATTGATCAAATTATCTCCCAAGATTCAATTATAAAAGATAATGAGGCACTTGATTTAGAAGAAAAATGGATTACACCTGGTTTTATTGACACTCATAGTCATCCCACAGCATATGGTACTACAAAAACAATGGTAGATTGTTCTGCAAATAAAATTTCTAATATAGATGAATTAATTCAGCAATTCAAAGTACAAAAAGAAAATTTATACAAAAAAGGATGGGTTATGGGCTTCGGTTATAATGAAAAATCATTAGAAGAACAAAGACATCCTAATCGCTTTGATTTAGATAAAATTTCAGAAGATGTTGCTATATGCGTTATGCATTATTCGGGGCACATGGCTACTGTTAATACAAAAGCTTTAGAGTATATGGGAGTTAGTTTGGATGACCCAGATCCTGAGGGTGGCTACTATGAGCGTGACCAAAATGGCAAAGTTAATGGTGTATTAATTGAAATTCCAGCAACTGCAAAATTACAACATGCTTTACCTGAGGCTAAACCAGAAGATACTATCTATACAATGAATTTAGCTGTAGATGACTATGTTAAAAGTGGTATAACTAATACATCTGATTTATTAATTGGTAGTAGAGGATATATAGATTATGAGGGAGTACTTAAATTTTTGGAGTCTCCTCAGAGAATTCGCACACGTTGGATGTTAAGTCATGAATTATTAGAGCAAAATCACAATTTAAAAAATATTCATGCTAACGAAATTGAAGAAAAGTTAAATAATATAAGTAATGGTATGGGACATTTAGGTGGAGTTAAATGTTTTAGCGATGGCTCTATACAATTACAAACTGCATCAATTCGTAATAAATACTTGGATGGCAGTGAAGCGCCTGCACCATTAATGAGTAACAACAAACTGATTGATATATTTAAACATTTTCAAAAATTAGGATTTAACATCGTGACGCATGCTAATGGTGATTTTGCTGCTAAGTCAGTCATTAACGCTTATAAAGCTACAGCTGATTATAAAAAAACACCTTTATTAAATCGTATTGAACATCTACAAACAGTCACACAGGATGATATTAAAGAAATGGCTGAACACAACATTGGTGGTTCTTTCTTTATCAATCATGTATATTATTTTGGAGATTTACACCGTGATGTATTTTTAGGTGAAGAGAAAGCACAAAATTTAGATCCATTAAGATGGGCTGAAAATGCAAATATGACATTCACAATTCATACAGATGCACCTGTTACACCTATTTCTCCTTTAGAATCAATTCAAATTGCAGTTAATAGGATCACAAAAAACGGGAAAGTTTTAGGTGAAAACCAACGTTTAACACGTAGTGAAGCATATAAAAAAATGACTATAGATGCTGCTAAATTGAATAATACGGATGATTACGAAGGAGCTATTAAAAAAGGTAACGTAGCTGACTTTGTAATATTAAACAAAAACCCACTGGACACCAACGTAGTATTGAATGATGATTTAATTGAAATGACTATATGCAACAGTGAAGTTGTACATTCTATTTAACATATATTCACTTAAGGAAATTACGATACGAATACATTCACAAATTGTAAAATAATGTAGTTGCTTTTCTCTCAGGGGCCAATTTGCCCCTGAGATGAGATATTATCTATGTTGAAAATCCTTGCTCACATGACGCCGATTATATTATTACGACATGTACGTATTGACTATACAAGTATAATGAAAAGACGATTAGTCACACCTACGAAATCCCCCTCACTACTAGCAATAGTGAGGGGTTAGTGCGTTTATGTTAGTTCCTTGATAAATGTTCTATAACTTCCTAACATAGTAAAACATAAAAACGTTTAATTAATATAAAAATAAAGTTTGATCATTTAATTACGGTACACTCATTAGGAAATATCAGATTGTTTAAGACCTTTTGGAAAGGTCTCTTCAAACTTTTCTTTTTGACTATATAAATTATACCAAGCCTCCGCAATCAAATTTGGGTCTCCTACTGTTCCAGGTTCTATCACTGTTCCTATTGAAAGATGTCTGATAAATATGCCTTTATCTTCCAGCTGAGAGTAGAGGTTTTCAGCATAATTACGTAAGCCAGCGCCTATAATCCCAGCGTTTCCAGCAAAAGGTAAAGGGAATATTGTAGATACACCTGTTGTAAATAGAATTGCCCCCTCTCCTTTATTTATCATATCTGGTAAAACTTCGTTAACTAACTGAATTGATGGGAATAAATAAGTTTTTAACATTTCTGATACACTATCTGGTGTAGTTTCTAATATATTTGTGAATTTATCTTCTTTGGCGTGAGGGCTAAACTCTATGACATCAATTGAACCAAACTCAATTTTAATTGTTTGGATAGATTTTTTTAATTCTTCCAAGTCTGTGATATCTGCTATATAAGTTTTTGTCTCGATGTTTAAATTACTCAGGTTTTCTTGAATAACTTTTAATTTCTCAACATTTCGAGAAATAGTTGCTACTCTAAATCCTTCAGCACCAAATTTTTTAGCTATAGATAGTCCTAAACCAGTACCTGCGCCTACAATGACTAATGTTTTCATTTTAAGTAGCTCCTTGTCTATGATATATTAAAACAACAAAGTGTTGCTTTAAGTAAAATATACAATTAATAAAGTGATATAACAATCAACAAACCATGCTTGAATGTTGCTATAGCAACAATAACTTTAAATTGTTGAGGAGATGATTCAAATGGCAGAAAAAGTAAAAAATTTGAGAGTGACACATACGAAACAATCATTGATTAACGCCTTTTTTAGTTTAGTAGATAAAAAAGATTTTGAGAAAATAACAATAGCAGATATCACAAAAGGGGCTAAAGTAAATAGAGCAACATTTTATGCTCATTTTGAAGATAAATATGACTTAATCGACTATGTTATGGAAGATTTTGCTACAGTTTCTATTGAGAACTATGTTTCGGAAACTATGATTTTTAATCAAGAAAATATAAGTCAACTCATTTTAGCAGTTCACGATTTTTATAAAGAACCTAATATTGAATGCAGAAGTAGCTATGCAGGATTAGCATTACCTCAAATGAAAGAAAAAATACTAAGCGAGTTGAATAATGTTTTAACAAAAAGTTTGAAAGGTGTTTATGAAGATAATGAAAAAGAAATATTTGTGCCTATTTTTTCACAAATGGTTCATGAAGCCGCATTACAGTTAGCTGATAGTAATGGCACGATAGAAAAGGAAGCATTAGCTAAGAAAATTGCATTATTTATAGTTGGAAGAGCGTAATTTTTAATTATAGATATTAATATTATATTTAACGCGGTTTTAGTTCATCACCTATCATCCTTTTATGATTTTTAACCATCTTATTATTTTTTGTTGATTTATAATCTAACATGTAGACAGTTGTGTTTTTTACATCATCTATTTTAGCTTGTGCACCTTTCATACCATCCATATGATTAGCTCTAATTTAACTATATCGCCTTTTTCGAACCCTTTTTCAGGAGCATCTTTAATTTCTTCATTTACGACCAATTTATGATTATTTATTTTTTCATCCTCATTTTTAGGTTTATAACTAACAACATAAGCATGCGTTTTGTAGGCGCCTTTAACTGTACCTTCTGCGCTTTTCATGCCTAGCATATAAGCTGTTGTTATAGTCACTTTATCTCCTGGTTTAAACTTCTCTTTCTTAGTTGATGTCATATCCTCTAGCGCTTTACTTTCACTATGATGATTCATGTAGTTGGAAAAGAAAAAACAGTTTAATACAATGAAGTTTTTAAATAAAGGTGACTACGAAGCAATAAATTGTAACAGTAAAGTTCAAAGATATTTAGGTGGTGTTGTTTAAAAATGTTGAATACTTCGAGAGAAAGTAATTTATTCTCAGATGTTAGTGAATTTGATAATTTTTATAAAAAAACACCTCCGAATAAATTCATCCTGAAGATGAATTCAACGAAAGCGTCTTTATTTTACATCTTATATTTGAGACTATTTTAGTAAATAAGGAATATCTTTAATGTTTTATTCTTTTTTATTTAATTCTGCTAATAATAGCGGTAATTCTGTTATATCTTGTAATACGTAATCTGCCCCATTAGCTATGAATTTTTGTTTTGTTTCTTCTATAATTTTATTTTTTTCCTCTTTATTCAAATTATTCCACTCATTTTCTCTTAATCCAACAACCGAGCTGCCTTTAATAATACCCACTGCTGTAATACCACTATTAACTGCTTCTTTGATATCGGATACAGTATCTCCTACTTTTATTACTTCATGAACCGATTGTAATTCGAGTTGGCGCATATTTTCAAAAATCATATATGGATACGGTCTGCCATATCCCCCCACATCATCAGCTGTTACAATATAGTCAGGTGCATATCCCTTT
Organism: Staphylococcus sp. mip270_02; assembly: GCF_054031535.1. Taxonomy (NCBI): domain Bacteria; kingdom Bacillati; phylum Bacillota; class Bacilli; order Caryophanales; family Staphylococcaceae; genus Staphylococcus; species Staphylococcus sp. mip270_02. Next base: position 400,670 of record NZ_CM132934.1, on the reverse strand, counting down.
TCTTTCGCAGCTGAACTCACTATTTTCATCATTTCTCTTGTATATCCTGTTGTAGACCCAATAACATATCCTTTGTCTCGAAGGTCGTCTATGACTTCAGTCACATTAATTATTGGATCAGTAAATGATTTTAGATTCTTCATTAATAGCTTTTCAAATTGATTATATAAATTATCTATGTCTTGTTCGTTATGTGGTTTTCCGTATTGTTTTTGCCACAATTGTTGTATTCTTGGCATTTCTAACATAGTTTGAATATGATCTCTTTTTAACATACCCATTGGTTCACGAGCTTCGTCTATTGTCACTTTTACTTCGGCTTCTTTAAAAATATCTATAAATACATTTACAGGTGCAAAACAACCAAAGTCAACTGTAGTGCCAGCCCAATCGAATATAATTCCTTTGATTTTAGTCATATTTATTCCCCTCTCATTATTCGATATTGTTTTATTAGTTTAATCATTAATTCAAAGTCATTTCGATGTAAATCACCAATATTACCAATTCTAAACGAAGGTTTATTCATCAATTTACCCGGATATAGTACGAAATTTCGATGCTTCATATATTCATAGAAATCTTTAAAATCAAACGACTCATTGGGATATAAAAATGTAGTAATAATTGGTGATTGTACTGTATTTTTAACATAAGGTTCAAATCCCATTTTTTTCATTTCATTAATAATATACGTATTGTTACTTTGATAGCGTTGATATCTCTGTACTACGCCACCTTCTTCTTCTAATTCTCTGATTGCTTGACTAAAAGAAGCAACTACATGTGTAGGTGAAGTAAAACGCCACTTTCCATCTATATTCATATTTTTCCATTGATCATAAAGATCTAGGGATATACTCGTCGCATTGCCTTTACATAATTCTAATGATGTTCGTTTTGCAATAACAAATCCAAATCCTGGCACGCCTTGTATGCATTTATTAGCACTACTAATCAAGTAATCAATATTTAATTCTTCTACATTGATTGGGACACCGCCAAAGCTACTCATAGCATCTACTATTACTTGCAAGTTTTTTTGAGTAGCTATTTCACATATTTCTTTGATTGGATTTAAAATCCCTGTTGTTGTTTCACAATGAACAAATGCGAGGTGGGTTATTGTTGTGTCATCATCTATTATTTGCTTTAATTCATTGATGTTTGGTATAGCATTATATGGTGAATAAACTGAGGTTACCCTTTTATTCATCACTTGTGCCATCTTAATCATTCTTTCACCATACGCACCATTACTAATGATAAGTATATGATCATCATTGGATAATGCTGTTTGTAATACACTCTCAACAACGAAACTGCCACTCCCTTGTTGTAACACTGTAGTATACTTATTTGTATCTGCCATTCCTATTGTTAACAATTTTTGACGTATCGACTGCGTTAAATCTTTATAGTCATCGTCCCATGTGCAGCGATCTTCCAACATTTGAGCTTTTACTGTTTCCGTTGTCGTCAATGGTCCTGGTGTTAAAAGTTTATATTGTGTCATAATCAACGCCTCCTTAATTATTTTCTACTTGTTTTTTAGCATCGTTAAAAATATCTTGATGTTTTTCTAATAATTCCACCGTTAAACGTTCATTCCATTTTTTAGGATGCTTCGGTTTATGAGCTTTCTCTACTTTTTCTCCTTGATACAAAGGCACTGGATATGTTTTCAGTAAATTTTCACGTCCATATTGTTGAATAGTTTGAACCATTTTTTGCGCTTTTTGTTGTTTCTCTCCTCCTTTTTTCACTACGGCCGCAGCCTCTACTAGTGAATAATTACCTTCTTTAGGATCAATAAAATGTATCGGGTTTCCATTCTGTTCAGACTTAACAGCTTGGGCCCTTAACCCAATACCAACAGATACTTCCCCAGATTCTACTTTTTTAAGTGGCCCTGAACCTGAACTTTCTAAATGAGGTCCTGTATTTTCAATTAATTTTTTTAAAATTTTGCTTCCTTCTTCTTTACCGTATTGACCTAAAATACTTTGAATTACTAGCCATCCGGTTGAGGACTCCATAATATTTGGCATTGCAATTTGGTTCTTGTATTGAGGTTGGGTCAAATCTTTTACTGTTTTAGGAATAGGTAATCCTTGTTTTTCTAACGCTTTAGTATTCACAAATAAGGAACCCATATTTCCTAATAATGGAGTTATATAATTAGGAAAGGAATCAATAGCCTTTTTCTGTTTTTCTGCTTCCATTGATGCAAACATATTATTTTTATCTTGTGCACTTTCTAAGTAATAGGTAGATTGTGTAACAACATCTGCTTCAATATTTTTACCTTCTGCAATCATTTTGCCTCCTAATTCGGCAGTAGAATGTGGTTGAATAATATATTCTCCTTTAAAGCCATGTTGGTCTAAAGTTTTTTCCATAACAGTAATGGCTTCTTCATCAGAATTCGTTGCAATGACGACTTTATCGGTAGATGAGCCAAGACCAAAATACGAAAAATATAACAGTATTAGGCATAATAATACACCAACAAACAGTTTCAATTTCATTTAGCTCTCCCCTTTTCTACTTTGTGACTTTAGCCACCAACTCGTTAACAGTCGCGCAATAACATTAGTAATAAAAATTAAAATTGAGAGGATAAAGATATCTACAAAGCGATTAAAGTGTTGTAGCTGATTAATTTGTGTAGATACTATTTGTGTAGATGTCGACACTAAAAAGATCACGCCACTAATAGTTACCATTGCATTGATAAAATAATAATTAACCATTTCTACGATAGTTGTTTTCATGTTAGGAATAATAATTTTGAATATTGTCTGCGTCCAAGTATCTCGCATTAATGTACTTGTTGTATCCCACGAAGGATTTAGCTTATCTAACGCAGACTTAGCCATTAAGAATGGTGTCGTATAATAATGCACTACAATACTCAAAATAATGATAAGAAATGTGCCTTTAATGCTACTATTTTGGAAAAACAATAAATATGAAAGACCTAAAATCATTCCTGGAACAGTATTCGTAACCATCGACATCATTTTCAACACTTGTTTTCCATATAATTGAGTACGCACAGTAATGAGCGCACCACAGAAACTAATAATAGTCCCAAAGACTGCTGTTGCTACAGCTACAAATAATGCTTGAATATAAATATGAATCAAAATATCATCTTGAAATAATTTGATTACATGCGTCAATGTAAAGTTCAATTGATACGGGTAACGTTCTGTAAACGGTACGATAAACATAACCATGAATATTAATAAAATAATAGTGCTCAGTATAAAATTCGCACCATTCATAATATTGTCATGAATTGGTCGTTTTTTGACACCGGTATGATTATCTCCTTGTTGTCTCACATTCCATTTTTCTATCACTGACAAGAATATAAAGCCGGAGACTGCTGGAATAAGCATTAGTACCGCAATTACTGCACCTTCTGCAAATTTAGGTATAGAGCCTAAAATCATTTGATATAATGAGGTTGCTATAACGTTATAATCCGCACCTATCGACGCCGGAATTCCAAAATCAGTAAAACTTAATATAAATGACAATACAAAAGCATTTGCAATCGGAATTAATAATGGTCTTAATAATGTATGATAGAAACGTCTCCACCTATTATCTTTCATAATTAGTGAAATGTAATAAAACCTATGGTCTACATAATTAAATGCATTTGAAATAATGAAATAGGCTGCTGGTAATGTGTAGATTACATAGCCAATAAAAAGACCATTTTTACCATAAATCGTAAATGATGCATCACCTAATATACGAGCTAATATCCCCTCATTACCAAATAGATACATAAGTATAAAACCATATGTAATTGTCGGTACAAGCATTGGTAACAACACCATTGTTTTATTATATGTTTTAATCCAGCTCGCTCCGTGTGTCATATGAATTGTATAAGCTGCAAAAAAAGCTAATATAGTTGTCACAGTAGCTGCTAACAACGATATTTTTATACTATTAAATAATGAAGTCACTATAGTTTTATTATTTAAAATATCATCATAATAATGTAAGCTAAATTGACCATCACTGATAATTGAACGTCCTAATAAGAAAATAATAGGTATAACAAGAAATATAAGAAAAAATAAAATAATAAGTGTAAATAATATACGCTGACTATAAATTTTAGGCACCATAGGATGCTCCAAATAGTTGATAAATATGATTTCTTTTAACTTTAAGCTGATCTAAAATAAATTGTTCTACAAATTTATTTTTCGGTTCATTAATAATATTATCTGGCGTACCAAATTGTGCTACCTTTCCATTTTCTATTACAACCACCTTATCAGCCATAGTTAAGGCTTCCTCTGGGTCATGGGTTACAATGATTGTCGTTAAATTTAGTGTTTTTGCTATTTTTTGAATCATATCTTTAATAGATTCTTTAATTACACCATCTAATGCGCTCAACGGCTCATCCATCAATAAAATTTTAGGCTCCATAGCGATTGTTCTTGCAATAGATACACGTTGCTTTTGTCCTCCTGACAATTCATTTATCTTTTTATATAAATGTGGTCTAAGTTCGAGCAATTCTATTAAATCAGTCACCTTTTTATCATATGGATTTTTCTTCAAGTTTTTTAAACCGTAAATAATATTTTCGTAAGCATTTAAATGTGGAAACAAACAATAATCTTGAAATACAATATTAAAATCACGTTTGTGCATTGGCTTATTTTGAATAACTTCATTATTATAAATAATTTCTCCAGCACTTACTTCTGTCAAACCTAAAATCATATTTAATAATGTTGTTTTTCCACAACCACTCGGGCCAAGTAAACTAACGATTTCTCCATTATTGATAGCTAAGTTAATATCATTTAGAACTTCATTATTTTTATATTTTTTTGAAACATTTTTTAATTCTAACAATGTAGCACCTCCAATTTGCTATACTAAAAGTATACAAATTGTTTATTAACCTCATGTTAAACAAATGTAAAAGTTGATTAAGTGTTGACTACTTAATTACTAACTGTTTAATATATTACTATATAATTTAGGAGGATTCCACTATGTTACCTACTGAAAGAAGACGTAAAATAATTAAAGTGCTTGAAGAAAACGATTTTATGAAATTGAAATCGTTACAAGAAAATTTAGATATTTCTATGGAAACATTAAGAAGAGATGTTCAAAAATTAGCTAAAGAAGATTTGATTACTAAAGAATATGGAGGCATCCGTATCAAAAAAGAGCAAAATGGAGAATCAATGATTGAACAACGCTTATCTTTAAACTTAGCTAAGAAAGAAGAGATTGCTAAAAAAGCAACCAATGAAATTAAAAATGGAGATTGTATCTTTTTAGATAGTGGCTCTACTACTTTACAAATCGCTAAAAACTTAACTTATCATGAGAACCTAACTATCATTACTAATTCTATCCCGGTAATGTTACAAACATTAAACCAAGGTCACACAGTAATTAGCATAGGAGGAAAAGTGCGTAAATCAGAACAATCTATTACAAGTTTTGATTTTTTATTTAATTTTGATCGGTTAAATATTGAAAAATCATTTATTTGTTGTAGTGGTTTTTCATCAAATAATGGAGTGACTGATTATAGTTTAGAAGAAGTTGAAACACGTCGCAGAATATTACAAATGTCTAAAATTAATTATCTTACAGCAGACAGTAGTAAATTAAATAAAACCGTTACTATAAAAATATGTGATTTTAACGAACTTGATATATTAATCTGCGATAACGAATTAAATGAAAGTGATAAAGAGAAATTAATCAATGAAATATGTATAATTTAACTTTAAAATGTAGGTTATCATTACTTTCTACAAATTTTTATTAACTGTTCCTACTATATATTAGTAAATTAGATAAAGATAATTATCAAAAAATGAAGCTAAAAAACACCCTTAATAATTAACGATTTTCTTACTCGTTTCATAAACAAACTTTTGTATTTTGAAAGTTATTTTTCACATCATTTATATTATGTTACTTTATCTATTGCTTTGATGATGATAAATAATAGATATAATAAATTAATAGGAGAGAACAGAAATTATACTGTTCTCTCCTACTTGCTAATATTTATAATTTGTATACTAATAAAGTAATTAAGTCTCATTACCTAAATTTAGATGGATTTTATTGTTACTGAAAATTCTTTGTCATCTTCAACTCCATTAAAAGTAGTAAGGACAATTTTATTTCATCATACATTTACATAGAAATAATGACTCAATTTAAAAATAACCCATTATTGTCATGATTATTGAAATAATGCTGGGAATTCTTGATAGCCTTCTCTCATGTTAACAATATTTGTAAATCCTCTGTATTCTAGTATTCCCACAGCGATAGAACTTCTAACGCCAGATTGACGATGTAGATATATTTTGTCCCTTTTATCAAAGGGACGGTCTGCGTTTAATAACTTACCGTTAAGATACGGCTTTTAAAAAGCTGAGCAAAATTTGCTCAGCTTAATTTTTATTAAGTATATTATCAACAGCTTGTGCAACTTGTTTTGGTGATTGGGGATTTTGTCCGGTAACCAGTCTATTGTCGACTTTAACATAGGGAATAAACGGTACTTTGGCTTTACTATAATACGCTTCACGTTTTTTTATTTCGCTCTCTAACATAAATGGCACGACTTTTTTACGATTAGCTAAGATTTCTTCAGTATTAGAAAAACCAGTTATTTCTTTATTATCAATAAAGTACCTGCCATTTTCGTCTCTTACATTCAGTAACGCAGCTATGCCATGGCACACTGCAGCAACAATACCTCCATGATTATAAACTTCATTTATTGTATGTTGTATGGCTTCATTATTAGGAAAATCAAACATTACCCCGTGCCCACCAGTAAAGTAAATCACGTCGTATTCAGCAGATTTTGCTTCATTTATAGACTGAGAATTACTTAACATATCCATAAAAGATTGATTGTTGTAATACTTTTTAGTCATACTATCTAACATTAATGGTTTTAAACTAACTGGATCAATTGGCGTTCTCCTACCGTTAATATTAAATAAATCAATTTGATAATTTTTAGAGTTAAAATAATCATAGAAATGAACAAGTTCCCCAAGCCATAGTCCTGTCGCTTTACTGCTGCCTTCAAAATAATCTGTACTTGTATTAACTATCATAATTTTTTTCATTACTTTAATCCCCTTTTAAAATATTTCTAATACCTTCTTCATATGTTGTAACTTTAAACTCAGGAAAACTGTCCTTAAATTTGTTAGATTTAAAGACATTGTCATACTTATATCTTGGTAATAACTCTGTAAGCTCTTTAACTTGTTGGTTAAATAAACTCCCTATTCTAAATAGAAACATCGGTACAATAGTATAATTAATTTTTCTATCTAATACTTTTTCTGCTTTATTCATTATTTCTTTATAAGTGATACTATCATCGGTCGGTAAATGCCAAGTTTCACCATATGCTTCAGGCGTATTACCTAATAGTACTAAAGCGCGGCTTGCGTCCGGAGTCCAAATAAGCGTACGTAATACAGAATCATTTATAGGAACAAACGCTCGTTTATTATTTTTCACTCGATTAAATACTAAGGAATTCGTTATACTTTGAGTCAATCCAGGCCCATAAAATTCTGGCGCTCGGCCAATAACTGCATCAATAGATTTATCTTGCATAGCTGACAACAACATTTCAGCCATATTAGCACGAACTTGTGATTTTCTGCCTACTGGAATAAACGGACTATTTTCTACTTGAACGTCAGCGTTTTTTTCGTACATGTATGTATTATCAAAAAATGCTAATTTAGTATTTGTTTCCTGGCATGCTTTAACTACATTTTCCATAATTATTGGAAACTTATTTTCCCACATCTCTGAATTAGCAGGTAAGCCCACAGCAAAATATACAATTTCACTTCCTTTAACTGCTTTATAAGTATCTTCATAGTTCATTAAATCTACTGCTACTAATTCGTCAGTATCATGGATTTTTTTAGGCTTTCTGCCAACTAATCGAATATGTTTAGTATAGTTTTTATAAATTTCCTTCGCTATTTCTTGTCCAATTTGTCCATTACTTCCTAATACCGTTTGCATTGTCTACATCTCCTTTTTTACTAAAAAAAGTGAACCAATTCTTTTCATTGATTCACTTTATATAACATCCACTTAAATATGATAAATTAACGATTTTATTATTAGTTATTCTTTTTATTAATCCATTTTGTAGATACATCCATAGCAGCGCGTGTCGCATTCGTTTGATCCATAGAATTTACCATAACAAAATCATGAATAATACCTTGAAATCTCATTTGCGTTACCTCTACACCAGCTTCTCTTAATTTATTTGCATACGCTTCGCCTTCATCACGTAATACATCAGCTTCAGCATTTAAAATCATAGCACTTGGTAATCCTTTTAAATCTTCTATTGTTGCTCGAAGAGGGGAAGCTGTTATTTCTGCTCTTTCATTAGGGTCAGTTGTATATTGATCCCAAAACCATTTCATACCTTCTTTAGTTAAATAATAATTTTCTGCAAATTGATTATATGACTCAGTATCAAACTCAGCATTTGTTACTGGATAGTATAGTAACTGTTGGTTAATTGTTAAACCTTTACGTTGTTTAGTCATAATTGTCATAACCGTAGCCATATTACCGCCTACTGAGTCCCCTGCAACTGTAAGCTTATTGATATCTAGGTTTTTCTCCTCTGCAACTTCTTTTAATTGTTGTAGAACATCGTAATTTTGTTCAATTGCTGTTGGGTACTTCGCTTCGGGTGAAAGTGTATATTCAGGAAAAACAACGACCGAATTCGTTCTTACGGCTAACTCTCTAACTAGCTTATCGTGTGTTTTAGCATTGCCGAATACCCAACCCGCACCGTGTATATAGAAAATGACAGGCAGTGTATCTTTAATTCCTTCTGGACGTATAAAACGCACTGGCACATCTCCAAATTTTTCAGTTGTAAATGTTGTATCTTCAATATCTACATTGTATTTTTCGACTGGGGATGATTGCACTTCTTCTAATAAGGCTCTACCATCTTTAGGTTCCAATTCATAAATACGAGGATGCGGTTTATTAGCCTCACTAAATTCTTGAGCAGCTTGTTCCAAAACTACTTTATTGACCATAATTAACAATCTCCTTCAACATTAAAATTTTCTCTCTATAAGAGGATAATAGTATTATACTATCCATATGTTTAAACATATAAACATATGGGCTAAAATTTTTTATATAGTTTCTTTGTTTTTTATATTCTCTTCAAGAGAAGTGGTGAGCTCTTTGAGCCAAAGTAACGCGTCTTCTAAATCAGAACTATAATATCTTTCTAACCCTTCTTGTTTAACTGTCAATAACCCAACCTCATACATTAATTTCAAATGATGTGATACTGCTGGACGTGAAATTGGCAATAGTTCAGTTATTTGATTCACAGTAAGTTGTTCTTCTCTGCATAACAACACAAGTATTTGTTGGCGTTTTTCATCTTGAAGTATATTTAATAATTTTGACCCTTTCTTAAAAACCTCTAATGTCTTCTCTTCCATTCCACCACTCCTTAAGATGTAATAATAAGCATACTTATTAAACAATTCTTTGTCTTAGATGTCAACCATCAGTCCATCCCATAAAGTATTCATATCTTGAGTTTCTTCTTCAACATTTTTAGATTTAATTTCAAAGTTATGTTTTAGATAAAAACGAATTGCTCTCACATTCTTCTCATATACATATAACTTCAATGTGTTATTGTCATTTTTTAATTTTTCTAGAAATAACTTTCCTATACCTTTATTTCGGTAACTATCTTTAATAAAAATACTATATTCACTTAACTAATCTTGCCTATTAATTATATTTTCTTTAGTAAACAATTCCAAAATACAGTTGAACAGATTTAGTAAATATTCTTGAATTTTAATTTATATAAATTAAAACTAACGCCTTCTAAGAAATATCTATATAGATGCTCTACAATTCATTTCACCATAATTTTATAACTTAAATTTATATGGTATTATTTTTATATAATAAATATTTCATAAAATGAGGAGGCTAATATGAAAGAATATCTATTGTTGTTAGGTGCAGATCAGTTTCTCAGAGAACGGTCTTATGCAGGGGGTAAAGCAATCGGAGATTTTCAAATTTGGACAGCTATTAAAAATGCGAAATATCAATATAATTCATATTTTGATTATTGTATTAATGCCAATCCTTTAAGCTATGAAGAATTAAAAAATGAAATAGCTTATCATAAATCTCAAGGGTACGAACCAAAAGCTATCGTTCCTTTAAATGATTGGACGCTAAAAGTTGCCAATAGGCTAAATCAAGACTCCGGTTTGCCTTACCTCGAAGAACAAATTATCGATGCATGTAGAAATAAAAGCATTATGAAAACAATATTTGAAAAAGTCAGTATTCCTACACCAAAGTCTATGTATTTTAATAATTCTTTACAATTACAGCAGCTAATGAATGAATTTAATTTTCCAGTAATTATAAAGCCGGTTGATTTTGGAGGTAGTGGCGGCGTTTACTTAGCCAATAATAAACAAGAATGTATGGATGTCTATGCTAAATCGAAACAAATTATGGAGGTTTATGCAGATGACTTCCAAGTATCTAAAAGTGAATTTCTAATCGAAGCATTTATTGATAGTGATGACGAAGTTTCAGTTGAAGTATTGTGCGGCCACAATTTCTATGAAGTTATTACTGTTACAGAGAAATATTTATCTCCTAGACCGTGGTTTACTGAAATGGGTCATTTAGTTCCCAGTTTCAGGTATAAAGATATAAATATTAAAGACCTTGCAATACAGGCTTGTAAATCTTTAGGTATTACACGTGGCGTCGCTCATGTCGAAATAAAAATAAAAGACAACAACCTCTATGTCATAGAAGCTGCAGCTAGACCTGGTGGCGATGCTATTATGGATTTAGTCGAATCTTCTTATGACATTAACCCCTACAAACTTCATATATCTATGTATATTAATAACGAAGTAAAACCTGCATATGCATTTACGCCCAAAAAAACGTCTGCCATAGCATTTATGAAAGCACAAAAAGGTAAGATAATGCATATTCATTATCCAGATGTATCAAAAGATACTGAAATCAAAAAAATAAATGTATTTAAAAATGTTGGGGATACCGTAGCTGATCCTGAAAATTGGAGTAATCGTGAGGGGCTTATTCAATTTAACTGGCCTGAGTTACCAACTACAAAAACATACAAACATATTCACAAAGCTAATGAATTAGCAAATAAAATTTTTGATTGCAGTGATGCTCACAATGACTAACTATTTAACTACTACTGCGCTATACCGATTTATCTGCGGTGGTTTAATCCTCATTATAAATTGGGAACTAGCAAATCCTGAATCTACCAGTGAGTTAGCCATTGCTACAATTCTTTCATTTGTTCCAGCAATATTCACTCCATTTTTAATTAAGTTATATTTTAAAAATTATTCAGGTGCTGGCCTTACAAAATTATCTTTCTTAATACTATTTTATATAGTCATCGTCATAACGGTATGCTATCAAAATGCACTACAATTAATTATTCTAAACTTTACTGTATGGATTGTATTTTTTCTATTGGAAACAAGTTTAGAATTTTGGTTTTCACAATTAGTCGAAAAGAAAAGTGAACTATTTATTAACCAATATAGTTCACTTTCAATGACAATAAATCAAGTTGCATTAATGATAGGTCCTGTATTTACTTCAGTAATCATTAAATTTATTGCACTGCGTTGGATATTTTTGATGTATGCCTTAATCTATCTATTACTTTACTTTGCTATTAGGAAACAAAATAAGGATAATCAGCTTCTTTCTAAAGATGGGAAAGTTTATACTAAAGAATCTGTAAAATTTACACATTACTTCATAAGTATGCTTATGTGGCCAATATTGGGCACTATCAACTTCATGTTACCTACCTTTACAACTTTTAAGCGTGGAGAAGTTCATGAAGTCGCACTATTGGACTGTGCTTTAGGCCTAGGAATGGCTTTGATTGGGATGATACTCAGCAAATTTCTATCTAATAATTGGTTGCACTTATTTTTTATAGTAAGTATTTCTATCACTGTCTTGTGGTATTTGGCTGAAGATACGCTCGTAATTAAATTACTATTAATGTTATTGTTCGGTTTCACATTTGGTGGCGCAAGAATTATTTTCAGGAAAACCATTGTTACAGTATACTCCAGTCATACTGTAAAACACATTTATTCTCTGGGAAATGCTTTAGGCCTCCCAGTCCTTGCACTCTGTATTTATCTAAGTATATTAAATTTAAACTTTGTTTGGTTACCATCATTTATTTTATTAATTGTATTAATGCTTTTGTTGAAAATTGAATATCTTAAATATTTTCATAATTAAAATCAGTGTATAAAAGTAAATATAGTTATAAAAAATAAATCCTTGCTAATAGAAACAGTTATTGAAAAATGTATATTGATCTTACTTTTCTATGAATCAAAAATAATATGAAAAACAGGTAATTTAAATTTGACAACCTGAATGTAATGAGAGTGTAGAGGGAAAAATCCCCTTAAAAGTTCCCTGTTATTTTTCTTTTAAGGGGAAAGATTTTATAAAACTATTTAATTTCTATTTTTGTGCCTTCTTCTATATTAGCAAGAGGCTTATCTTCTAAATATAATGTTCCAGATTGTTCAGCTTCTGTACTCCCATCAAACTTCAAAGTAATATGACCTAAATCATTTAAATTTTTATTAACAGTAGAACCTACTTTTGTAATTTTATATTCGTTATCATCTAGAAATAACTTTTGTGATTCAGTTATTTCTCCATCTATTTCATTTATATCAATTATGTAGCAATAATCTACTAACTCAGCAGGAGCATTATCACCAAATAATATAACCATTTTTTCAGATTCGAATGCTGATGCATCTTTTCCTATACGCTTTATCTCTGTCTTGTACATTATCTATACACTCCTTCTTATTTATATAATCCAAAGCTTGCTAACCATGCTATAAATACACGCGGTACACCGTTTAAGAAACGTGAATACAATACAGATGGCACACCTACTTCTATTGTTTTAGTTTCTGCTTCTGCTAACCCTAAACCTACTGGTATAAAATCAGCAGCATTTTGAGTATTGATTGCAAATAATGCTGGTAATGCTAAATTTGGTGGTATATTCCCTTTACCAATTTCTACACCAATTAAGGTTCCTAATACTTGTCCAATTACACCACCTGGGCCTAATAATGGGCTTAAAAATGGTAGTGAACATATAAATCCAATTATAAGTAGGCCCCAAATATTACCTGCTAACGGTGACATAACCTTAGCAAATAAATCTCCTATTCCAGAGCCTTGGATAATGCCGATTAATAGTGCTACAAATCCCATAAACGGTAAAATAGTGTGTAACATTGTATCTACCGCATCACGTGCCGCTTGATAAAAAGTATTAATCACTTTACCTGCTGCAAGACCGATTTTGGTTAAGAAGGATTTATTTTCTTGTTCTGCTCTTGTTTCCATGATTTTTTTATCTCTAGTATAAGAAGCAGTTTCATTATTTTTTGTTGTCTCAGTCGAAGTAGTTAACACCGATTTTTCACTGATATCACTTTCATCCACTACACTAACTTGATTTACGTCCACATTCGATACATAGATATCTTCTGTAATATGTTGTCTCAATGGCCCACTTTTACCTGTTGCCATAATATTCACAGTAGGGATACCCTTTTGAGGATAAATACCACATCTCAATGTCCCGCCGCAATCTATAACAGCAACCATAATTTCATCTTCAGGTACTGATGTTTCGAAACCATTTACAGGTGAGCCTCCAGTAATTTCACATATTTTATCTATTATTTCAGGTCTGTGGCCGCCTGTAACGTACATAACTTTGTCTTTCTTACCTTCTATTCCAATTTCTAAAGGACCTCCGAAGCCTCCTGAACCTTTTACAATTCTAGCCTTTTTACTCATACGCCTCACCTCATCCTTCTAATTTTACTTTTGTACTTAATTTTACTTTTTGTTGTTTTTCTACATAACTAGTTGTAAAGTCAGTAACCCATCCGCCTATAAAGTTCATAACTAAACCAACAAGTAGATATCTTACTGCTAAATCTGTCATTGGTAGCCCTAATTGTTGAACGCCATTTGCGATACCTAAGAATATAAATAATTCTGCTGGATTAATGTGTGGGAATAGGCCGTTACTTGTATGCGCGAACTGTGCTGCTGATGCAAAATAACTTGGCTTATACTTTTCTGGCATAAATCTTCCTAGAGAGTGAACCATTGGATTGGCTAACATAAATGAACCTAAAAATGGTAATACTAAATATCTTAAAAATGGGTTTTTAGATGATTTTTGTGCAATAATATTAATTCTTTTTTCACCTATTAATTGAATTAATGTGTTCATCGCAATTAATAACATCAATACTAAAGGTACAATTGTTGTCATCCAGTCTATAAATGTATCTGCGCCTGTTTGAAATAGATTGATAAAACCTTCAGCTAACTTAACTATGAAATCCATGTTGATTTACTCCCTTCTTTTTTAAACATTCTATTTATTTTTTTAACCGCTTTCATCATTGGGGAAGGTATTTTTTCAATTTCTCCTCCAGATTGAATAATATTAAATGTATGTTGAGCGTCTAAGATAGCTTTTATTAATAATTTGTTATACTTTTTTAAATCAGTATCCCTTAATTTATGAATTTTATAACCTTCTAAACCTTTTAATTTCTTGAATTTAGAAAATACTGTGACACCTTGCATATAACGCGCATCTTCAATTTCATTACGTCGATTGATTTGGAATAAAACTAATGTTCCTGATTTAAAAATAGCTGGTCTTCTCCCTATAGCCACGCGTCCATTTTCTCGCAATTCTGTGTAATGTTTAGTGAAATTTTTGATTTGAACCAAACCAAGTAAGTATTGAACTACAAATCCAACAGCTAATATGACAATTAACATGATAAAAAACATAGCTAAACCCTCATTTCATTATTTAGTATATGTGCAAGCGTTATGTAATCCGTATCTTTACATATTTGGTTTATAATATAACTATTGGTCGTAATAGCTAAAATTTCCTCATATAGCCGGATTAGTACCGCTTCGTTTACTTCTGCTTCTGGTGTCGCAACGAGCACAACTAGTTTTACCGTTTCACAATCTTGAAGTGGCTGATTAACAATTGCTAATTTTAGCCATATGCCCTGATAAAGATGACTAGTATGTGGAAATCCTAAAGATCCTGTTATTGTTGATTTATGTTTTTCTCTCTCTAAAATTTTTGTAATAAAAGTATGATCAACTCTATTCTCATTAATCAACTCGTTTGATAAATAAGCGATTACTTCTTCATATGTCATATTTTCATTAACGTGATAAACATCTTGTTCAGTTAGAAAATCCACTATTATACTTTTATTAAATAGCTTTTTATTGCTTACGTCTTTGTAAATCATAAATTGTTCGATTTTAAGTTTTAGTGCTTGTTCATCTAAAATGTTGTCTATATAAATAATTCTGTTAAACAATCTATTGATTTTAATAGTTGATACTATTAAATCATAATTATCAATTTGAAAGTGATTTAACTCATTTTCGTTAATTACATCTATCATTATTTGATTGCCAAATATTTTTTGTAATTGAATTTTCATTAATTTCACACTACTCAAACCTTGGTTTGTAATAAATGCGACTGAATGAATTTCTTTAAATTTTTGTTCTAACTGCTGTAAATAAACACTGAAATAAATTGATAAGAACCCAAGTTCATTTAATGGAACTTTAATTTTGATTTCTTTTTCAATATTAGTTGCTAACACTTTAGACAGTTCATATGCAAATGGGTACTTATTTTCAACTTCATCAATAAAATCATTTTGTATTCTAATATCAAATATCAGTCTATTGATAAGGTATTTAATATGAAGTTGTATGTCCGTACTAAACAATTCATCATCAATTTTAATAGTATAATAAAAATCAATATCATCTATTGTTTGCTGAATAATACGATTTAAAGTAGATTGATCATCTTCTGAAATAAATTCATCTAATAATGATGCTCTTCTACCAATAATTTGAAAAACAATTTGTAAAATTTCTAAATTAGGAAATTTTACTGAGTAGTGTTGGATTAAATAATCCCTAATTTCGCTTAAAGCTATAAAATCTTTAGACTCAAATACGCTATCGTCGATTTGTACTTTTTGACTTATCTCATAACCGTTTTCTATTCTAGATAAAACAACTTTAGTAGCGGTAATAAGACGTTCAAATGTTGCATTGTCTAAATTATATTGCCTTTTCGTCTCGTTAAGAATCGCATATATAGAACCCGGCAATGTGTGAGAACTATACTGTTTATTGAATAGTTCTATCAATACCTTTCTTACTTCTAATTCATTACCTTCTATACGTAAACCTACGTTTTGTGTACCTCTAATATTCACCCTATAGTCTTCTAATACATTTTTAATTTCATTTATATTATTATTAACTACACTTTTACTCAGAAATAAATCTTCAGCTATGTCATCTATCGTACAAACTCCGTTATAAAGTAAATAATGAAATATGTTTTCTCCACGTTCCTCTATTTCATCTAAATGGTTATAAACTTGAAACTCTATATCTTTAATTAAATTAAGAAATTTCATTTCATCAGTTACTATCATTGAAAGAGATTTATTTTGCTTAAATATACTAATAGATCCTTCAAAATAAATTTGAAGTTGATTAATGTAATTCGTTAAAGTTCTTTGGGAGATAGAAAGTTTATGGGAAAGTTTATCAATTGAGATATTTTGTTTTTTAAGCGTTTCAATAATTAATAAATGCTTTTTGTTTAATATCAATACTTTCCCTCCTTTCTCTATTTTAAGTTATCCCCTTGATTTACCACCTGATATATTAATTGTTGTACCAGTAATGTAACTTGATTTGTCCGAACTTAAATAACAAACTAAATCAGCTACTTCTGACAATTTACCAACTCTACCTAGAGGAATAGATTTTGAATAATCACCATTTAATTTATCTACTGTCGTATTTCTACTATAAGCTAATGCTTCTTCATATTGTTTGGTTCTTAGACCAGTTTCTTCTAAAATACCTGGTGCTATAGCAACAACTTTAATGTTATGTTTCCCTAATTCTTTAGCCCAACTTCTCGTAAATCCTATTAAAGCTGCTTTTGTAGCAGAATATATACTTTGGCCTTCTGATCCTTCTTGACCAGCTTCACTAGCAACATTCACGATGATACCTTTATTTTGTTTAATAAAATGTCTGCTCACTTCTTGGCTAAATAGAATTGGCCCTTTTAAGTTTACACCGAACATTAAATCTAAATCTTTCATATTAATTTCATACTCTGGTTTTTCACCTTTAACATCAACTAATAATCGAGGTAAGTTAATACCAGCATTATTAATTAATACATCTATACGAGATTGTTTTTCCACAATCGCATTCACTGCCCTTTCAACAGCTTCTTTGCTTGTTACATCAGCCTCTATAAAATGATAATCTCTGTTATCAACTGGGTCATCCTTTAGGTCTATATTATAAACAACTGCATCATTTTCTAGTAATGAAGTTACAATTTGTCTACCGATACCAGACGTTCCACCTGTTACAATAATTACTTTTCCATTTATTTCTAACCAATTTCCAGCCATATCTTTGCCTCCTAATGAATATTGTTCATTCATTATAGATTCAAACACCTTTATAATTAATTTTGACTTTTATGCACTATTAAGAAATTAAGAAAATAATACATAAAATTCATGGTATTTTTTATACAGTATTATAATTGATAATAAAGTTTACGCTACGGGGGTTTTATACTATGGAACATTAGTATTGTTTTTGGAAAAGATGACAGAAAATTACTAGTCGGTCAAATCGATGTAGTGAAATAAAATAGCAGGTGTATTCATGTCTGTTTTCTACTTTCTGAAATGCTGCTTTAGTGTCAGTTGTTTCTATGTTTTTGCGGATATATCGAATACTGACCTTTTGTTATAACAAAATAAATTTAAAAACAAAGGACACATCCAAATGGACATGCCCTTCGCTCAATATTTTTATAAACTTGTAAATTCTATTAATAATAGAGCAGAAGTATAAACTTTACCATCAGTATCTTCTAATTTATCTTTACCCTTAATTAAATTATCAACTTTATATATAAACTCCTGCATGCATAATTGATCATTATATATTTAAAGCGAATCATCAAGCACGTTATTTATTAACATCATCACTTACACAATGTAAACATTATTTATGGTTTGCTTCTGCTTATCGTTTATTGATACCGATTTTATAGATGTGTATTTATTAAAACAATCTTTTATTTTTAAACATTAATGGTCTACTATTGAATTAGCCAAATTACTAAGATTTCTATAAATTCTTACTTTGATAATAATTTAGTCTATCTTTCAGAATTTTCACATCAGATTTTAAATCTAATTCATGCATTTTCCTGTGACAATTAGGGTCTAAAGCAACAGCATTATCGATACTATCTTTCCCGCCGTTAGCTAACCAGTCTACGTGGTGGCATTCAAGATAGGATCGTCCATTTCGATCCTTAAACGGAGCTGGTTCGTTACATAAATCACAATAGCCATTAGATCTATTTTTAACATGTGCAGTCACATGGATATTTCTGGTATATACTTTAGTAACAGCTTCCTTTCTTCCCACTGGTTTCGCCTGCGTAGCACGTTCAAAGACATCATTATCACTGAGTTTATTTATTAGATTCTCCTGTTCTCTATATTTCTCATCCGAACTATTTCCTGGAATATAATATTCACTAATATTAAAAGTTAGTGGAAAGATCCAAACTTTTCTGTCATTTTGTTCTGTAGCGTAAGGTTTATTAAACAATCTGACTTCTCCTCGAAATATATGCTCGCCCGAAATAAATGATTCAAACAGATATACTTTAATACTTAAATTTTCAGAATGATTTAAAGTCTTATTTTGACCATGATTAATATCCTGATCCCCTTTTTGACCCATACCTGTGTAATGTAATGTTTCATTTCCTTCATCATCTATTACTGAATGATCACTATAAATATCATTTGTATGATCCGAGAATAGTACTAGTGTATTAGTTAAATGAGAACGCCGCATTCCTCCCTGCTGTGAACATTTGAAAACATCACTGATCGTATTATTGTCATACTTTTTATCAATTATTAGATTATCAATTGCTTCTGTTATCTTATTATGCCATCTCTTTACTTGTTCTATATCAAAGAATTCTTCATTCTTCTCTTTAACTATTGGTATTCCAGCATTCTTCCATTTTCGAAAGGTATCATTATTTATTTTTAACAATTGCTGTAGATCCTTTTTCTTTAATAAATTACTCATAATATTTTCCTACCTTTATCTATATCTATTACTTAAACATTACCATATTATAGGGTTATTATTGATTTCCTTTTTACATAAAAAATGGAAATAACTAAATTAATAGTTACTTCCACTCAAAAATATAGATTTCAGCTATATAATGTAAAAACTGATAGTATTTCATTATTTATACTTAAAAACTCACTTAATATTAAGCTATCATTTTTAGAAGTTAAATAAACAACATATATTGAAAACATAGCTAGTGAAATCTTATTCAATAAAGTTGCTGAAAAATCGTATCACTTATGATACGCTTCTGCTTATTGGTTTATGATTAAGCATAACCTATATAATAATGAATAGTATAAACGAAATTCATCTTGAAATTAAAAATATCTCATTGTAAAATGAAAAGATTTACTCAAACAGCTTGCAATGAGATCATATAAAACTTAATTATTAACCTTAACACCTAAGAATCAAAGACTCATACACCTAATTATAAATCTTTGTATTTAGCATTATTATCTTTACTTTTTTCTAATGGATACTTTTCAGCATTTTTCATTAATTTCTTACTTATAATTTCATTAATATCAAATTCTAAATTATCTGCTAGCATATAACTATAGATTAATACATCTGCTAATTCTTCTGCTAATCTCTCTCTATTATTATTCACTACCTCTTCAGATGATTTCCACTGAAATAATTCAAGTAGTTCAGCTGCTTCTATACTAATAGATAAAGATAAATCTTTTTCATTGTGAAATTGTCTCCAGTTACGCTCATCTCTAAATTTATTAATCACTTTTAGTATATTTTTTGTCTCATCCATTTATATCACCTTTAAATGCTTTTTTTAGTGCCTCTCTTAATTGTCCATCTACTGCATAAATATATAAACCATTTACACCACGTGTCAGCAAGACATTTAATTCATTTTTTAGTAACATTTCTGAGAAATACTGCTTTGAACCATCTTCTAAGGTTCTCCGACGTGTAGCTTTTTTATTAGCACTACTTTTTTCATCAAAAACAATCTGACCACCTCTATATTTTACAGAAGGTCCAATTATTACTCCAGCAAAGTTTAAGTCTAAACCTTGAATTGTGTATGTCGAGCCTATTTCATCTATTGATTGTTCTTGTTCAACCCATGGTAATTTTGATTGGTTTCTCCTTACTTTAAGCTGGTAGTTCCATGGCATTGACCAATTACCAACCCTCACTCTCCAATAGTCCTCATTCTCATGAGGTTTCTCCTTATATGGCCAATCAAAGGTAGCAAGCATTCTAGATATACCACTATCAGTATTTTTAGCCTTGTCCTTTATAGATTGCTCTAACTCATTTGGAGTATCAAAAATCTTAATTTCATATCCTTTATTGTCATAAGGAATATTGTTTATTACTTGCTTATCAACCAAATTTCTAATCCAATCAATTGTTGCCTCGTCACTATTAATACGCATTTGATTTTTTAATATAATATGATTATTCTTGTTTTTTGCTGATTCAAAATGGTAATTCAACTTATCTAATTCCCAAATTTGTTCAGTTGTAAGTACTTGTTTTAAATCAAATACAATAACTACAACTTTAGCTCTTTCTAATAAATCATTTAAATGATTATTGCCTCGATAACTCTGTTTACCTTGAGTTAAAAGTAAATGTGCTTCATCTACAATTACAACGTCTACTTTTTCGTTTGATGAATGATTATTAATAAAACTAGTGGGTTTACTTACAATATTATTAGACTTAGTAGAAATACCTAATTTAGTCACTATTTGATCATAAATTGATACATGCTCATTGTGATTTACTAATAAATGAATATCTAGATTTTTATCTAAATCTAAATTGTTCTTTCCTATTTGATAAAGTAACGTACTCATCAAAACTGTTTTTCCTGATCCAGCTTCTCCCTCAACAATTATCAATTGGCCATTTTCATCTAAAGTAACGGCTTCTTTGACTTTATCTAATATCTCTTCTTTTGCGTTTATTTGCTCTTGGGTCAGTTTATGAAATGGAGAGGCTTTAAATATTGCTGAATCTTTAATAATACTTTCAATTGGAAACAAGGATTTATTTTTCTTATTTAATGATTTCCAAATATCAGAAAATATTTTATCTAGCTTATCCGAAGTAAAGTATTCATTTTGTTGATTTGTCCTACTATTATGAATTCTGGAAATATTATCTACACTTAATAAATATTGCATTAATCTATTTTCAATATCTAAGGTCAATGACTTATTAAACAATTCATGACCTATCACATACATTGATGAACTATTTGATTCAGAAAAGTCTTCCCAAAATGCTTTCATTTTACTATCTACATTAAGATGCTGTCTGGTTCTATTTCTAATATCTGCAGTTTCTCCAACATATACTTCAAAATCACCTCCACACTTTTTATCATTTATTATATAAACCGTTGGATATCTTAATAAATACTTACCATACGGTGAAGCTTTCCATTTTTGAACCGAATTATTAAGATTTTCTAATGAATATTGCATATTTTCTATCTTTAACAAGTTTCCCATTTACATCACCTATTGAATTATCTTCTATCAATTACTATTTTATCAATTTTGTGATAAGGTTATCTACTTTTTTAGTATTTAGTTAAAAACTTAAATCTTATTGATAGTCTAAAAATTGATTTGTCCCTAAATAAAATTTTATTAATTCACTAGAAAAGCTCCGTTTTCCTAAATATCCATACTCTGATATTTTATTTTTGAGAAATCTCAATTTATTTGATCGTAAATTTACATTTTATTACCTTTGCTGCAATATTTTGTTAAAATATAAAATAAATACATTATTTGGGAGGTAATATTTTGAAAAAACAAATTGAAGTTGTTGGTGCTGTTATTTTTTCTGATAATAAAGTTCTTTGTGCGCAAAGAAATGAGAATATGAGTTTACCTCTTATGTGGGAATTCCCCGGTGGTAAAGTTGAAAAAGATGAATCTGAGATTGATGCATTAAAACGTGAAATAAACGAAGAAATGTTGTGTGATCTTGAGGTTGGGGAAAAAATTACTTCAACTTCTTATAAATATGATTTTGGAATAGTTAATCTTCATACATATAAATGTAAATTAAACGAAAAAATGCCTAAGTTAACTGAACATAAAAGTATTAAATGGTTAAATATTAATGAATTAGAAACATTAGAATGGGCACCGGCAGACATACCAGCTGTAAAAATTATTGTAGATGGGGAATGATATTGAATAATTTATTAGAAGACTTTAATCAGTCGCTGCATAAGGGATTTATCGATCGTACAATCTCTCATAAAGGTAATTTCATGCCTAAGTTATTGATTAATAATAAAGATGAGAATGTACTTTCAACAATTATTAATGAATTATATAAATGCAAATCATTTACTATTTCTGTAGCTTTTATTACTGAAAGTGGATTAGCTAGTTTAAAATCTCATCTCTATGATTTAGATCAAAAAGGTGTTCATGGAAAGATTATTACTTCTAATTATTTAGGTTTTAACACGCCTAAAATGTATAAAGAGTTATTAAAACTTAAAAACGTTGATGTTAGATTAACTGATGTTAATGGTTTTCACGCTAAGGGTTATGTTTTTGATCATGAAAATTACGCTTCTATCATAGTAGGAAGCTCTAATTTAACTTCTAATGCATTAAAGATAAACTATGAACACAATATATTACTTTCCACACAAAAGAATGGTGACCTTGTTTATAATATAAAAACTCAATTTGATGAATTATGGTATAAAAGTACACCTCTTTCAGATACTTGGATACGAGATTATGAACTTATATATAATGATAGATCTTTAAAAAATGCACTATATAATCTAGAGAAACAAAGTGTTACTCAAAATCACATTGAACAAGCGGTAAAAATCGAACCAAACGTTATGCAAAAAGAAGCTTTACATTCTTTAGAGCAACTTAGAAAGAGTGGGAAGGATAAGTCATTAATTATATCTGCAACTGGTACAGGTAAGACAATCTTGTGTGCATTAGATGTGCGAAATTTTAATCCAAACAAATTTTTATTTATCGTACATAATGAAGAAATCTTACAGAAAGCAATTGAAGAATTCAAAAAAGTATTACCTTTTTCTAAAGATGAAGAATTTGGATTATTAACAGGGAGGCATAAAGAAACTGATGCTAAATATTTATTTGCTACAATTCAAACTTTAGCTAAAGACTATATTTTTAATCAGTTTGATCAAAGTCATTTTGATTATATTGTGTATGATGAAGCACACCGTTCTGCAGCAAAATCATATCAGAAAGTTTTCAATTATTTCACTCCTGATTTCGTTCTTGGAATGACAGCTACTCCCGAAAGAACAGATAACTTAAATATATTTGAAATGTTTGATTACAATATTGCTTATGAAATTAGATTACAAAAAGCACTTGAAAGTGAATTGTTATGTCCCTTCCATTATTTTGGTGTTACAGATTATATCCATAAAGGACAATCAAAGGATGATTTTAGTAGCCTAACTAATTTAACTTCTAATGAAAGAGTCAAACATGTATTAGAAAAAACACAATATTATGGGTATTCTGGTGAGGAGTTAAAAGGTATTATATTTGTTAGCAGAAAAGATGAGGCTAAAAATTTAGCTAATAAATTAACATTACATAATGTGCCTTCTGTTGCATTAACAGGTGAAGACAATGCAGAAAAGAGACAAAGAGTGATAGAGCAACTTAAATCTGGAGAAATCAATTATATTGTAACTGTTAATTTATTTAATGAGGGTATAGATATTGCACCTGTAAATCAAATTGTAATGTTAAGAGAAACTGAATCAAGTATTATCTTTATTCAACAGCTTGGTAGAGGGCTTAGAAAAAGTCAAAACAAAGAATATGTAACGGTTATAGACTTTATAGGTAACTACGAGAAAAACTATCTTATCCCAATAGCATTATCAGGAGACCAATCTCAAAATAAAGATAACTATAGAAGGTTTTTAACAAGTAATACCGCATTAATGGGTGTTTCAACAATCAACTTTGAGGAAGTCGCTAAGAAGAAAATATACGATTCACTTAAACAAGTTAAATTAAGTGCTGCTTCTCACATAAAACAAGCATATAACGAAGTTGCAGAAAGAATCGGTAGAATCCCTCTACTTATGGACTTTATTAGACAGAACTCTATAGACCCAAGTGTCATATACTCAAAAGATAGTTCGTATAAAAACTATAATGATTTTCTTGTTAAAAGTAAGAAAATAGAAGAACACTTAAATAAAAATGAAAACCTCAATTTAACATTTTTATCGCGAGAAATTGCACCTGGTTTAAAAAATGTAGATCATACTATTTTAAAAGCAATAATTGAAAGACCACATAAGATAAATGAACTATTAACAATTGCTCAAAATGTAGATCCAAACGTTACCTTAGAAGATGTTCAAACTACTTTAAAAATATTAGACTATAGTTTTTTTAGCAACACTATTAATAAAACCTACGGTAAACCAATTATCATCATTTCAAATGATGCAGTAACGTTAACAAAATCTTTTGCTGTATCACTTGAAAAAAGAGTCTTCCAGATATATGTCGAAGATATATTAGAATTAGCACAATATAACAATAAAACACATCAAAAATGCCAAAACGGATTATTACTTTATAACAAATATACAAGAAAAGACTTCGTTAAATTACTAAATTGGAAATCAGATGAATCCGGGGTAATCAATGGATATAAATTCGGTAATAATACTTTACCGATTTTCATAACATATCATAAAGATGATAATATCAGTGACAACACAAAATACGAAGACGAATTCCTAAGTCCTGATGAGCTCAAATGGTTTACAAAATCAAATAGAAAATTAAATTCACCAGAAGTACAGAAAATATTAGCGCATCAAAAGAATAATGTGGATATGTATATTTTTGTAAAAAAAGAAGATGTTTTAGATGGTAAAGAATTTTATTACCTGGGAAAAGCACACTACTTAGAAGGTACTGCAGAACAATCAAAAATGCCAAACGAAAACAAAGACAACATTGTAACTATGAGATTGTCTATGGAAACACCTGTAAAAGATGAGATTTATAGATATATATTGGAGAATTAGAAAAGTAAGCGCAGAAATTCAATTTACATTTAAACTTGAATTTCTGCTCTATTTCTTGTAACAATAAATAGAATTACCCTTATTTGTGATAAGCTTCTGCATATCGTCTGGTGATGCGGTTTTTTAAAAAAACTAACTATAGAAATCATGAAACTACTAATTGCTGGCGGTCGCGTTGTAATATTCACAATAGGATTTATCGTTAAACCAATACTCAACCCATGGAAAAACAAAACAATCAAACGCGCAGAAGATAGTTATTTAATGGAATAGTCAAATTATGTATTAAAATAATCGCCCAATCCGTAGAACAGAACTACAGGATCGGGCGATTTTTGGTTGTATTAATGTTTTTCTTTATAAAATAATATACACTCTATTATTGTTCTACTTTAGACAAATATACTTTAATCTCTCTGTCTTCGAATACTTTTTGAGCAACTGTTAACGCATTTAATACACGTGGAAAACCAGTATAAGGTATTAAATGTGTAATCGCTTCTATGATTTCCTCTGGAGTCACCCCTGAAGTCAATGCTGTATTGATGTGTAATTCTAATTGAGGCTCTGTTCCTTGTGTTACAAGTGAAGAAACCGTTACCAAAGCACGTTGTTGATTAGTTAAACCGTTACGTGAATAAATGTCTCCATAAGCAAATTCAATAATATATTTTGAAACGTCAGGTGCTATATCTTTAAGATTGTCAGCTATTTTTAAATGTGTTGAACCTGTCTCTGCGGTATATTCCATAAGTTTATCCATACCTTGTTGGTATTTAGTTTGATTCATAATACATCGCTCCCTAATAATAATTGCTAGCTTTAAATTTTTTTCCTGTGAACAATTACTAATATAGCTCTGATATTATTATTTGTTAAATATATAAATATCATAATTTCTATAACTAAAAGTTATAACAAACTAAAGACCATTTTCTAATATATAATCGATTAGTGCTCGTGTTGCATGTGAACGATATCTATCTTTTTTAACGATAAGACCCACTTCCCAGTAAATATACGGTTCAGTTATAGGTACTGCAGTGATTTTATCATAGTCGATTTTACGTTTTAATGATTCTGGAAAGAAAGTCACGCCTAAATTATTTTCTACCATATCTTTTATAAAATCCCATTGTGCACTTTGATACGCAATATTTGGCTTAAACCCGGAATTATTACACTCTTGTATAATACGATCATGCATCGTAAAATCTTCTGTAAATAAAATAGTCGGTTCATTCTTAATATCCGTTAATGCAATTTCCGAACGTTGCGCTAAAGGATGTGACTTTTGTAGATATAACATCAATTTATCTTCAGTCAATTGAAAGACATCAAATTTTGTTTCATCGACTGGTAACATAACAATGCCACAATCTATCTCACCTTCATCTACTAAACGTATAACTTTATGAGTACCTTCTTCTATTAATTCTGTTGTTAAATGTGGATACGCCGAAGAGAATTCCTTTATCATGCTAGGAAAGAACATAATGCCAATTAATGAAGGTAAACCAATCTTTATATTTCCACTTTTTAATGAACTATTATCTTCCAAATTCGTTGTTAAAGAGCTTAATGTATCAAAGATTTTGAGTCCGTGATTATAGACAATTTCACCTGAATCTGTAAGTTTAACTTGTCTATCTGAACGGTCTAATAACTCGACATTCAATTCTGATTCAAACGCTTTGATAGTCTTACTAAGCGCTGGTTGAGAAACATGTAATTGTTGTGAAGCCTTAGTGAAACTACCCAGTTTGGCTACTGTCATAAAATAGTTAAATTGACGGATTTCCAAATTATTTCTCCCCTCTTTATAACTCTAAGTTATAGATTTCATTATTAACATTCATTTTACTTATCAATGTTGTAGAAGTAAACTAAATATATATAGAAAATATGGAGGGGTTTCGATGTTAAAAGATAAAGTTTCAATTATTTCAGGTTCTGCTAGTGGTATTGGTTTAGAAATCGCTAAAGAATTTTTAAACCAAGGTGCAAAAGTAGTATTCACAGATATTAATAAAACTAATTTAGACAACGTCGTGCGTGACTTTAAAGATAAAGGGATTGACTGTATCGGTATTCCAGCAGATGTTTCGAATGAAGATGATGTCATAAATCTTGTCGAAGAAACTGAAAAACATTACGGTCGTATAGATGTTTTAGTAAATAACGCAGGCTTACAACATGTCTCAAATATTGAGGATTTCCCAACAACTAAATTCAAACAAATGATTGATATTATGTTAGTGGGTACATTCATCATGACGAAACATGTATTACCTATTATGAAAAAACAACAATTTGGTCGCATCTTAAATATGTCTTCTATTAATGGTGTTATCGGATTTTCAGGAAAATCTGCATATAACAGTGCCAAACATGGGATTATCGGTTTAACAAAAGTCACTGCTTTAGAAACTGCAGAAGACGGTATCACTGTAAATGCCATATGTCCAGGTTACATTGATACTCCACTTGTTCGTGATCAAATGAAAGACTTAGCTAAAACAAGGAACGTAAGTGTTGATCAAGTACTTGATGAAGTATTATTCCCAATGATTCCTCAAAAACGACTTGTCGACATTCAAGATGTTGCAGACTATTCCGTATTTATTGCCAGTGATAAAGGCAAAAGCGTAACAGGTCAATCTATCTTAATAGATGGCGGATATACAGCACAATAATAAAATAACTAAATTTCTTGAAAACCTTTCAAGAATTCTTCTTTACCATAATCATTTTCTATAGCATAAAGCAACATGTTCCATAATCCACCTACATTAAAAGATAACATCATAGATTCATCATTTAAATTATGTTGACATTTTCCACTTGTAGATTGATGTACATTGAAATTATGATGATTAAACTCATTTAGTAAGAACAGTTGCTTATTTTGTTTTTGAAGCATTCATATAAATGACTTATATTTTATCCAAAATTGATAAAAAAAGACTACGACTTCATCCATATTCACTTTTCCAAGCTCATTAAGTTCATGAATATATAACGGAATAGAATCTCAATAGCATCAGGAAATAAATAGAACTATTTTAATTAATAGTTCTATTTAAACCTCCATCACTTACGATACGCTTCTGCTTATAGGTTAGTGATGCGTTTTTTTAATAATGATGTTTATGTATATCTAAGAGCTTAATATTAAACAATCAATTAAAAAACATGACTACAATACCATTTATTTTGTATTATCACTTATTTCTTCATCTAACAAAATCGCTTCTATTTTAGGTAAGTCATGAGTCAAAAATTCGTTGAATTTTTTCTCAACTTCTTCAATAATATCTTCATATTCAAATTGTTTTTTACTGGAATAAAGTTCTTTTGTATAAAGATTATTATAAACAGGAGATATTGTCTTTTTGACTTGTTTAAATATGTGGGGATTTGATAAAGCTTTTTCATGTAAATTCTTGCGAAATTCTTCTTTACTAGGTCCAATTAATAAATGTAAACTTTTACGGTGATTCGTATTCCTTACCTCAAATAGTAAATACCTATTCGATGAGGTCCATTTAGAATCATATTCATTTTTTCCCATTCTCTCATCTAACTTTTTAGAAGTGAAACGAACTAAACTTTTATTACTATCATCTAGTATTAGGTAATCATGTTCTTTTATGATACTTTGTAATTTATTGGAAATATCACTATGTATATCTGGCTTATATTCAAATATTAAATCTAATGCGCGTTTATGCTTAAAATAAATTTCTGTACATAACTTTTCTAAATTTTCATCTTTCACTATGTATCTCCTTAATATATCTATATATTGATTAATAAAACTGACCACTTTGGAATTTATAGTATCTTTTTTCATAGTTACTATAGTCTCTAAACAAGTGATAACATCTTGATATGACATACTTGTCCACACATCTATATTACTTGAATCCTCTGCTTCTGGAGTTAAAAAGATATAATTCTTATCATAGTTTAAAAACTCTGATTCTAATACATTTTGATATCGTTTCAACTGACCTTTACTTTCCTTACTCCAAATTTTATTCTCTATAGCAATAATAACTTTATTAGTTTCTGAGATAAGCAAAATATCAATATGGTTCCATTCTCTACGTACTATGACATCATTAAAATCTTTCACCAACATTTTCAGTATAAAACTATCATCTTTTGAATTGCTCACTTTATTCAAATAAGCTTCAATAAACTTTTTAATGAATAAGTCCTTCAGTCCATGTACTTCATTAGGATTAAATAACCAAGTGAGCATATTACTATGTCTAATTTCAGTATTAACTGTCCCTAGTATTTCAAACACATTAATATTATCTATATTGGTTTCAATCTCGTTGAGTATATCTACATCCTTTAAAAATTGAATCAATAGTTCTTCATCCGTATTCATTTATAATCCTCCAACAAAATATATCTAAACCAGGCTAAAAAAGCATCTTTTCTCAAAGATATGTTGTATAGTGATTCATAAATAACTATATATTGAAATTGTTTATAAACCTTATTAAATTTCAATTTAACACTTATTTTCATTTTTAACTTATTTAGAAACATCAATTGATATTTTTCTGAATTAGAGCTCATGTAAATATTTAAAGTGTTATCTTTTTCTTCAAAGCTACGCAACTTCAACCCTTTTATCATTATAGCAGTTCCGACATATTATAATGATTTTTATATATTAAAAATTCATAAACCGGGGGACAATATCTCAATTGTTGTTAAGTTCATATCAGTTTCTTAAAAAACAATCTTATTTAGGAGGGCAAAGCAATCGGAGCAGTTCAAATTTGGGCAAATAATATAACGTACCACCCATCGTTTTCACTTTTTTCTTATTATCACTTACAGTATTACGTTTAATGTGTCTATACTTAGTTTGTTTATCTATTTCATTAATAAACGAATCTTTACCAACTCTATCCACACCATTAATAATTAAGATTTCTGGTAATCGATTGTTTGTATATAATTGAATACTATTATTTGTAACCATATAAATATCCTCCGATTATTTAATAGTAATTTCTATATATTTATATCTACAAAAATGAATATGTAAATGTGAGATTAATTTTTAAAGAAGTTGTTTGAAATATAATTTTCAAAAAAGAATATAGATTTTTATTTTTGTTTAATTTATGTAAATATAATAAGGAAAGTATATATGAAAAGGAGAGTTCAAATGAAGGGTTGGAAAAACTATCAAACAGTTTTATTCGCTATAAGTGTAATCTTTTTTCTAGGATTCTTATTGGATTTCATTGGTGTATTTTCATTTGGCAAAACTTTTAGGTTAGTATTTTTAATTATATTTACTCTTTCAACTTCAATTTATCTTTTTGAACGTGAAAAGATTGCTTCAATTTTATTTATTATTAGTTCAATCTTATTATTATTAGGAATAATTTTTTAAATTAAAAGAGAGCTATGATCCCCTCTTTTGTTTTTATTTTTAACTTGTTAATGTAACTTCCTTCATTGTTTATTAGCCAAAATAAAAAGCATTCTTCCACGAGAATGCTTTTTTACAACTTGTAAAACTATTAATTTTTACCAAAGTCAATACTATTAAGAAAGGCTTTGATTGCGATAATACTCAGCAAATTTCTATCTCATAATTGGTTGCACATATTTTTCATAGTAAGTATTTCTATCACTGCTTTGTGGTATTGGGCTAATGACGCACTTGTAATTAAATTGCTATTAATGTTATTGTCCGGTTTCACTTTTGCTAGAGAAAGAATTATTTTCAGAAATTCATTGTTATAGCATACTCAATAATACTGTAAAACACATTTATTCCCCGGGAAATGCTCTGTTATTAATTTAAAATGACTGTAATATATCGGTATTATAAACCTTTTAAATTACTATTTCTCGAAAATAAGAGGACAACAATAACCAAAAAGTAACCCACAATAGAAATTATTGATGCATCCGTACCGTAATCACCACCTGTTATAAATATATTGTTACTATTTATTACATACTGTATGAGACCGTAGTCTTCTTTACTATTTGTAATAACAAATATACCTCCAATATTCCAAAACATATGTAATGATATACTAGCCCAAATTGAAGAATAATTATAACAAGCAATGCCATACATCATTCCTGCAATAGTTCCAGCAATAATTAATAAATAAAAGTCTAAACCAACTAATTTCCCATTGAACAAATGTACCAAACTGAATAGTACAGATGTTGATATAATTGCTACTAAGATATTTGTTTTATCTTCAATGTATTTTAAAAGCACACCTCTAAATATAATTTCTTCTACAATTGGCGCAACGATACCTGATATGAATAATACAGAAATAATCATTTCAATATACTCTTTTTCAGAGGCAAATTGAGTAACAATTATATCTCCAGATATAAACACAAAATAAACAGTTATGACTATAATCGGTAAAACCAAACCTAAAATTAAGCATAACGGATAAATCTTAAAAGTAGTAACTCTATAATATGATAGCGTGTTTTTCAAACCTTTCTTAACTAATAGATTAACAAGACCTATAGCCACTATCAGATAAGTTAAACCATGCAACAAATATTCCAAAGTATACAAACTAAACATATGCCATAGAATGCCTATATTTTGCGCGAGTACAGAAATAATAAATAATATGATACTCAATCCTACAATTTTTAAAATATTAACTAAAACTTTCATAATAAAAACTCCTTAACAACAATTAAGGAACTTATATATTAACCGAAGATTTGTGAAAGTGTACCACCGATAATCAATACGATTAAAATAATTAACCACCATTTTTTAGAAGCAAATTCCCATATATTCATTGGTACATGTGCATAATCTTTATCATCAGAATCTTCTAATCCGTCTTTACCATTAACTAAATTATCAAGACTAACACCAAACAATTCAGCTAAATTATTAAGCATTTGAATATTAGGCTCTAAAGATCCTTGTTCCCATTTTGAAACAGACTGTCTAGTAGTATTCAATTTCTCCGCTAAAGCTTCTTGAGTTAAACCAGAACTTTTTCTATACTTTCTAATTTGCTCTGCAAGTCTCATATATAAGTCACCTCCCATTAAAGTTATCAATTCTATATGTAATCTTCTGCATATAAAATTGATCATTGCGTCTTTAAATTGGGTTATCAAGTATGTTTTTAGTTAACATCATCACTAGTAAAATGTAAAATAAAAAAACGCATCACTTATGATACGCTTCTGCTTATCAGGTAGTGATGCGGTTTTTGAACATAATTATAAATACTTTCTTACTCTTTACTTTTTAAAACTAATTCATTTCCATACTCTTCATAAAAGTCTTTTATAGACGCTTCTCCACCTAATAACTTATACACTATTTTTTCACTCTCTGTTAATGTGCTCATATATAAAACTCTTAAACTATTCTCATTATTTTTTGTATCTTCAGTTATTTTCAAAATAAATCTATGTAAATTAAATAATACATAAAACTCATTTTTAATATTATTTTTAGAAAGAATTTTTTCTACTTTTTGATTAATATCATTATTTATCTCCTTTTCCATTTCCTTAGTATCAATACGATCAAAGTCTATTAATGACCTAAGCACATACATATTTACATCTTTTGTATTTATAGAATTTTCCAATTCTTTTATAGCATTAATGTAATATTGATATACCTTTCCATTAGTTCTACTATAGTATGAAGGTGGGTCACGAAAGAACCAATGTGTCACCTCACTCTTTATCACTCTTTCAATATGATTAAATTTGTTCAGATTAATATTATTGGTTAACTTACCAGGGTCTGTATAATCGCTAATATAATCTACTTCTTTGTACATTATATTTAAATCTGCCTTAATTTTATTCATAGTTTCGATTGTGCGAAAGAACTTAAATTGTGTATTATTTTCCTTCAACTCTTGTTGCTGATCAATTAATGCTTGCGTATTATTAGCCATTTCTTTTTTTTGGATTTTTAAATCTGTATTCTGCATTAATGCAGTCAAAATTAATAAAAAAAATGCTAAAGCTGAAACTAAACTTTCATCAAACATTGTTCCATTCTTATTTTGTAATCCATATAAAAAATTTGCAATTAAACTTATCGCACCAACTATTAAAGATATTTTTATTATCCAACTATATTTCATTCAATAAACTCCTATCATTAATTTAATCATACTAATTTTTGTTTAGACTCACTCAAAATTTCAGTTATTTTTTCAATTTCCTTAACCTTTTTAGAAATAATTTTATTTTCAAAATCCTGAATATTTTCACCTTCATCTTTTCCACTTTTCGATGTTATAAAATTGGGATGATTGAATTCTCTCATTACAGATATTTCTACAATATTAATAAACTTATCTATTTCTTCCAACTCATCTAATAATTCACTTAATACATTTAATTTATTATTTATTTTTTCTAAAGAATTTAATTGCAAATTAATATGCTGATTACTAAGGATTTTAGTTAATTCGTCTTTAAATTTGTTTATATGATTAATAATATAGCTTTCTTTAATTAATTTGAAACTTTCTAAAATAAGATATTTATCGAAAGAATTTGTATGAAAAATTTCTTTGAAATGCATTTGGTTATTACTTTCAATGTCCTTTAGGTTTATTTGATAAGTTTGTTGTTCCGCATCTAATCCTATTTTTATAGCAAATCCTTGTTTTATATCAATTAATTTATTTTCTAGAAATTCAATTTTGCCAATATATTTCTCACTAATTAAATCTAACATTATTAATGTTTTTTCATTTTTCACTTTTTCAGTATTTGCTTCCTTCTTAGTATCAATATAAAGTTTTACAAAAGTAAATATGAAAGCTAACCCAGTTATTATAGATCCTAATAGCTCAGCTCCATGTTCATATAAATAATTATGCTCTATTGCTCCAATTACATTCACAAGAACAGCCTCTCTTCATTTATTAATAATAAACTAAATATTAATATGGTAACTTCGATAAATTTACTAATACATTAGTAAACCCCTGTTTATTTAGTGAATTTTCTACTTCTTCTAAATTTTTTTCACTGTTGGGATTAATAATTACTTCTTTTAATATTTCGTTTGTAATTTTACAAGAAGTGAAAGGTTTATTATTCATGTACAACTCTGGATTTAGCAGATTATCCTCATTGATATTGAAAATAATGTATCTAATTTCTTCTTCTTGTCTTAAAATAGGATTTTTGAAAAATAATGAAAAGAAATGAAGCGCTTGTACTATACTCTTTATTATTTCATCCATATCATAAGGATCCTTTTCAAAATTATCATGCGCAACATACCAAGCATGAGCTAATGTTGTAATATATTTAGACTGTACTTCATAATCATATTCCACTTTTAAAGGAAATACATACGCATTACCAAATGTATACTCATCTAGTGTTTTTTTGCCCTTTGAGTAATAGCTTGCAAGATGCTCCATTATTTCCTGACTATCAAAACCTAACGCTACATCACCATAATTTGATAATGCTTGCGAATAATCATTTTCACTAAAGGACCATACGTATACATCATCTGGCAAAATAGTATTTAATTTTTCTAATTTGAGAATTATATCATTAGGTGCCCCAAGTAATTTTAATTCTTTTTTCATTAACTCATATACATATTTAATTTCTTTATTATCATTCATATAGTGTATTGATCCGATTAAAAAAGTTGATGAAGACAGAATTTTTTCAAATGCTTCATAGGTAGTATAATGAAATAAATTTTTAATTTTATTTGGATCTGCATAGAATTCATTTGCAATAAGCTCCGGTTGAGCTCGCTGATAAAAATTAGAATTTTCATCATAGTAATCATTTAATAATTGCATACCATCTTTATTCATTGATTGCACTGTTTTTTTTACATCTTCTGACACCTTTGGATCTTCAAGTATTTTTTCTAATTCTTTCATATTATCCTCTCCATTCCATTTATTCATTAATCGAATTTAACTCATCTGTTATATTATTTGATCCATATGGTTGTACTGCCATAAATGAAGTGGGTGACGCTGATTTAATGAAATTCCAAGAACCTTCTTACAGTAATGGTGTATGGACAATTGATGCTAATAATAAATCTGGTTCAGGGTCTAATACTATAAAAGTATACGATGATGGTTGGGTACAGATATACGATGGATCTGGTGAAATAGCGCATGAAACAAAAATAAAATTATAATTCTAATATATTTCCACACTATTCCAACCAAAAACCTAAAAAAAAACGCATCACTTATGATATGCTTCTCCTCGCATAATTTTAAATGCTCGATAGATCTGCTCTATCAATATGACGCGCATCATTTGGTGTGGGAAGGTCATTTTACTGAAGGATAATGCATAGTCGCTGCGGTTTAGCACGTCTTTATGTAAGCCGTTGGATCCACCAATAATAAAGGTGAAGTCACTTTGTCCTCTAGTCATTCGTCCTTCTATTTCTTTAGCTAATCCTTCAGACGTCAACATATTGCCTTTGATTTCAAGCGTTATGACAGTTGACTTGGGTTTTACTTTTGCTAATAAGCGTTGGCCTTCTTTCTCCTTCACTTGTTCAACTTCTTTGTCGCTCATATTTTCAGGTGCTTTTTCGTCAGGCACTTCTATAACTTCAATTTTGGAGTATGCCCCTAAACGTTTTTCATATTCTGCGATTGCTTGTTTCCAGTATTTTTCTTTTAATTTACCTACTGTTAGTATCGTAATCTTCATCATTGTCCTCCAAATTTAAAATAAACAATAGTTATTAGAGTTATCCACAAGTTGTACACTTATTCACACTATTCCCTCTTATTATAACAGGAATGTATATCATTATTTAATAATGTTTACGTTTTCTAAACAAAAATACGTTAATAACATGTTAATTTGTGGATAAACCTGTGTATAATGTGGGTATTTCCTTGTTAATTGTGCACATCTATGGATAACTATGGATAAAACAGTGGATAAGTTGATGGGTGTCTTACATACTTATTCACAAATTTTACGTTTTCTTCATGATTTTTACCTATAAAAACCTTTTATTAGCTAAGTTATCCACTGTTTATAATTATGCTCTAAGTGTATATGAGGTTTCAATTAAGACACAGAGATGTATGATCCTTAAAATTTAGCACTACTCTTCTTACACATAATAAAAACCAACATCTCAAATTGTGATATTGGTTAGGTTATTACAATACAAATCAGACTAATGATTTATCAATAATCGCTAGTCCTCCTCAATTAATTTGTGAGTTTATTTATAGATTGTATCATTCCTACGTAATACTCCATTAAAAAGCGCTAAGTCTCAAATATCATATTAAATCTCGGCAAATTTATGAAAAGTCTCTGAATTTTTCAATTTAATGCCGCTATAAAAGTAAGTTAACGTTGGTTTATTCCCAATGCTTTACAATCCGCTAAATTTTCCAGTTACACTCGCTTCCTCTTTTGGATTACATTAGCCATTGGCTAATGCATTAAGAAGCCCTAACCCCTTCAATCAAGGGGTTAGGGCTTCTATAACGTATATATCGGTGTAGCATTGGCTTTGTCAGTATCGCACAACAATACTTCTTTTTGTGTGTCGATATCGTGTTCATTTAGAACTTGTCCGACGCTCATGCGGGCTAGGTCTTTCATGTTGTTATCTTGAGATAAGTGCGATAGGTAAATGCGTTTAGTGCTGCCTGTAATGACGTCTGTCATTGCGTGTGCTGCATCTTCATTGGAAACGTGTCCCATATCACTCAAGATACGTTGTTTTGTCTTCCATGGGTAACCACACATGCGTAACATATCTACATCGTGGTTACTTTCAAAGACGAATGCGTCACTGCCCTGAATCATACCTTTCATGCGATCTGAAACGTAACCTGTGTCTGTTAAAATCGTAAATTTCTTATAGTTATTATGGAAAATATAAAATTGTGGGTCGATGGCATCATGTGAAACGTTAAACGATTCGATATCGAAGCCAGCTAATGATTTCGTTTCATATGGATTAAAGATGAATTTTTGATCCATTGGAATTTTACTGTCTTTCTTTTCGATGGCTGACCATGTTTTTTCGTTCGCATAAATAGGTAAGTTGTATTTACGTGCTAATACGCCTAATCCTTTAATATGGTCTGAATGTTCGTGGGTAACTAAAATGCCGTTTAAGTCTTTAATCTGTTTATCAATTTGTCCAAAAAGTTCTTCCATTTTCTTCCCAGTCAAACCTGCGTCAACTAGGATACTGCCCTTATCATTTTCCACATAAGTGGCGTTTCCTGTACTACCACTCGCTAATACACTCATACGTATCAAGCGATTCACCCTTTCTAATCTGTAAACACTGTTTAATATATATTTTTATAGGGCAGACTACGGTTTATGTGCCGTCAATATACCCTCTGTCTAAAATTTTCGTTGCTCTTGCTATCAGGAGCACGGCGCATAGCTAATGTCATATCATGCATACGACTACAATCACAGAATTTAAAAAAATCCTGTCGCATAAAATTATTTTCTCTTTTCCGCTTCAACTTATCGCGAATTTTACGCTTTTATTATACTATATCGCTTTATTTTTTGCTTTTGTATAACGCTCATCAACAGTATTTAATTTTAACATACTTTATGGATATTTCATCTGAATAAAATTGGAAAGGTTTATTAATCGTGTTTCAATTCATAAAAATAAAAGATTCATCTCCTACGCAATGTAGAAAACAAATCTTTTACTTCATACTATATAGATATATAAATTTCTTATTTCTTGAAATGAACTCTATTATTTCGCATTATTTTTAGTCCAAATTTTCACTTTATTATTTCCAGTAGTTAGCGTTTGAAGTGGACCTATCATAGACTCATGTTCTCTCAAATCATCATTTAAATCTGTATTGAGTGTTAGTGAATTGCCATTTTCATCTTCAAAGTCTGCATCAACAATACGTACTTTAGGTAATGTCTCGGTATTATATACTTTTCCTTTAAATTCAATAAATGATTCAGGTAAAGAGATATTTAAATACACATCATTACCTTCTTCGATTATTGATAAATCAGGGTTAACACTTTTATCTGTAAAATTACGATTTTCTCTATTAAATTGATTTGCTTTATTCAAATATGCATTATCTTCAATATAAACTGGTTGTTTTATCTTATGAAATGATTCATGATCGCCTTCTTCTTTAGCAACCGCTTCTTTAAATTCTGATAGTGACGTGTTATAACCATTATAAATTTCAGTTCCTACATTAGGTACATCTTCTTTTCCAATAAATATGTTGTTATAAAATCTATCATCTCCACCATAAACTGGCGCAAATCCTGCTATTAATGTACTGTGTGGCACATGGTATGGCGTGGCTCTATCCAACATTAACCTATGTACTATTTCGCCATTAATAATATTATTAACATAAGCCCCACCTTGGGCATGGTTGTCTAAAGCATAATCCGCAGTTAGTATATTGTTATCTACAATATACGGACCGCTACTTACTTCCACGAACAAGTCTCTAGTATTATCGTTAAATATATTCTTACTTATTCTTGTTCCTTGGGTCTGCCAATCAAACCACATACCTAGTGAGCAATTATGAACATAATTGTTGTACACTTGTGTATCTATCGCAGCATGCAACTTGATACCTGCAATTTCATAACCAAAAAATTCTCTCTTATTACCTATATTATAAATATGGTTATTATATATTTTACTAAAGGCACTTCCTAGATGTCCTACTACTGCATTTTGTCCACAATCATGTATCACATTATTTCTAACGATATGTGACCCTATAGTTTCTTTACTCCAATCACTATTGGCTGCCTTAAAGACGGTTTCTATTTGATATTGATAACCTGGTTTATCTTTTCTATAAGTATTTAAATTGTCACCTGTTGAAATTTCTTTACCTATCGCAATCGCACTACACACAGCGTTATAAAGTCTATTATTTTCGATAATCCACCCTTTACTCCAATGTGTATCAATCATGCCTGTCTGTGCTGCAGTTGGAGGCGACCATTGCGTTGCTACATTCGCAATTTCAAAGTTTCTAATTGTAATATAATTTGTATGCATTTTGAAGGGACGAAATGCGCTTTTTCTAACATTTATTTCCGTTACTTCATTATTGGGGTTATAGTCATGAAAATTCACATATACCGTTGTTATATCTTTTTCTACTTTTGCGTACCAGACATAGATTGATTGGTCTTTATAGTCATAAGTAACTTGTTTATTTGTCCAATGATCTAGTGTTTCTTCAACCAATTTCGGATCAGCCAATTGTTCATATTCACTTACTTCAAAAAGTGATTGATTGTTTAAATATACTTGTCCTAAACTCTTATCGTTATCGACCGCTAACCAATCGCCAAATAATTTTGTAGCAAATGGGTTAAAATCTTTAAATATCGTGTTATCTATTTCAACTTTCCATATACTGCCATCGATTTGTTGCCATCCTGTTATTTCTTCAGAGCCTTTAATAATCACCTGTTCGTCTTTGGCTGCTTCAAATGAAATTCGTCTAGATTCACTTAATCCAGTGTTTATATGTGTTATTTCTTCGCGATATATCCCTTCATGCACAATGATACTGTCTCCAGGTTGTGCAACTGAAGCAGCTTTATCTATTGTTAAGAGTGGTGATTCAACATTACCTAATCCACAATCTGAACCTTTTTTATCTACATGAATACAATTTGTCATAGTAATCCCTCATTTTATTTATATATTTGTTTGTCTCTCATTTCACCTACGTTATTTGTTCTAATTTGTTCTTTTATGTGTTTAATAAATTTTTCATAATTCAAAAATAAAGTGAATATCGTTACGATAGCGACTGCTAATAATGGAAAATAAATCTGCATGGATTTTATAGCAAAAATGGTACTTTGTGATTGAACTGATGCTCCGGCAACATAGCCACCTACGGATAGTGACCATCCAACAATTGCAGATTGCAAACCTGAACCAATCTTCATGCCAGCACTTGCTAAACTGAATATTGAGCCTTGTACTGGTACGCCTGTCTTCCAATAAATGATATCTCCAACATCTGCTACAATACCGCTTAATGCTGCTGTAAAAGGTACTAATCCGATTCCATGAATAATTAATCCAACGACTAAAAGTATTAAGTTCTCTGAGAATATGCCCATCATAATATACGAAATAATAGATAGAATTAACCCGATAATAATACTATTTTTGATACCTACTTTTTCGGCAAATTGGGGTGCTACTAATAATCCTAAAATGGTAGGTAATAGTGTCGCTATACTCATAATTGCCATTACATTTGCGTCATTAAAAATGTACGTTGCGTAATAGATTCGCATACTATTATCTGTCTGTCTCAAATACCACAATAAATATAAGACGATTGTAATCAGGAAATATTTTTCAGTTATTAAAGATTTAATAATTAAACTAAATGGAATGCGCTTTGTTTTTTTAACTTCATTATATTGCTTTTCGGCCACATTTCTTTCTTTTACAAAATAACCTGTAATCATTAATGGGATTGCACATAACAACGCGTATATAGCTGAAGTATATGTCCAACCTTGCTGATTATCGCCAAAACTTGTTACAAAATAGACAGTGAAAGTTGTTATACATAACACACTTAAATTAGAAAATATAAAACGTATACTTCCTAGTGAAACTCTATCTTTTTCATCTTTAGTCATAAATGATACTAATGATGAATAAGCAACATTATTTGCTGTATAAAAAATAACTGAAATCAAAAAATATACGATAAAAATATATGCAATTTGACCTGTATAACTAAACGACGTTGGCACATTAAATAACATGAATGTTAAAACGCCCAATACAGGTGCTGTCCAAAAGACCCAAGGCTTGGCTTTACCCATTTTAGTGTTTGTATTATCTATAATACTTCCCATAAAAATGTCTGAAAAACCATCTGCAAAACGACAAAAAAGTATAATAGTTCCAATAACTGATCCTGCAATACCTACTACATCTGTCATGTAAATAATGATAAATGATGCAATAAAAGTCCAACTGTAATTAGCACCAAAATCCCCTACCCCAAATACAACTTTCTCAGAAGTGCGTAACTTAGTTGAACTATTAACTTGGCTTTCGTCAGCATAAGAACTATCATGCGTACCCGAAATTTTATCCATTGAATACCCCCTTTGCTAGTTGGTTTGTTTTTTAAATTAACTAACTAGCTTAAGTGAAATATTACCATTGTAGTTTGATTTTGTAAACGCTTTCTTATTAATGTTTTATGTCCCTCTTCGAGAAATAAGACGTTAGTTATTATTTTGGATATTAAAAAACGCACATCTCTTCAAGAGACGTGCGTTTGATCAGTTATATTATTCTTCAATTACTTTCGGGCTGTCTGAGACGGCTTCAACATAGTAAGTTTTAATCTTTTCTCCGTGTTTTACTTTGATCTCCCAATTGGCTTCGAGTACTTGCACATTGGGTTCTTTCACAACCGTGTAGTAACCAAGTCTTGCGTTAGTAACTTCATCGTTGCGTTTAAGATAACGGTTAAAGTAAAGGGCTTCTATTGCGCTTCTCGCCGTATTCACTTGTTTTTTCTCGTTGTTAGCGCCTTCTGATGGTGTAATAGATTTCATTGCCGTTTGTTTATAGCTTGAAGCTTTACCATCATTATTTATATTAAATTCTAATCTCGCTTTATTGTTATTCATTATTGGGTAATCTTCATAAGTTTGTTCAAATGTTACGTTTTTGTTGTCTATGTTACTCATTTCATAGTCTTTACCTTTATACACCTTATCTTTGACATATGTCTTTAAGTCGGTGTATTGATCATTGCTGACGTCGATAGGACTACTGATGTCACCTTTAGCCATGGCACCTGATTGTTCACTCGATATATCAGAATGTGCTTTAGCATAGGATGAAAAATCAAATGAACGCGCGGTTAGTAACTGCATTTTTAAATTTTTAACACTAGGGAGGTTGTCTGGAATTTTAATTTCTTCTTGTTTAAAATCCACAGCATTTTCAACTTCACTATCATTGATATGTGACTTATTCACCTTATCGATATAGATAATGACTAAGCCAATATTTACTAGAATAAAGACGAAAATAAATAATGTTTTTGTACGTTTCCAGTTCATTTATTCTAGCCCCCCATCACTGTATGCACGCCATTCACCATCATATTGTACATACCATTGTGGTTTGAATTCACTATTGCGTTGGATTTCAATATCGGTATTATCTGGTTTGTTGTCCATATTATAGCCGATCGTCATGTTTGTTACTTCTTCAAAGTTAATCTCTGGATTGTTTGCTAACTCTGCACGTACAGTCTCAGCACCAGGTAGTTTAACCTCGTCTTCACCACTATCAATCGTTACATTGGCTTTCAATAGTGCACGTGCATAACTAAAGACGCCTTTATCGCCCCATGATACTTTAATGTTATTAAGATCATCGTTATTAAATGTTGGGCGACCGTTTAAGAACATTTGATATGTCAGTTCACCAGTCTTGTTATCCACATTAAATAACCTGAAATCATCTGTAAAGCCACCGTGATTGTTTATATAATCAAAGGTACTCGGTATGCTTTCTTTCATATTAGTAGAACGATTTTCATCTTCTGAGAGATTAGTATAGCGGTATTTTTCACTATCATCGCTATAATTGGCAACGCCCGTATTATTATTATATGTTGCGTTACCGCTTTTCGAACTACGCACCACGACAGAATCATTAAATAATATTGCATTCATCGTATCTACACTAATGCGATTATAAATAGTGTGATATGATTTCAAACCTTTAGGGGCTTTTGGTGCGAAAATATGTGTAGCCTTATCAATCGTATCTTTATTCGTAATAATCTCAGTATAAGGCTGCATATTTTTCTGTTGTTGCTTCATTACCTTTTCAAATTGGCTGAGTTTAGCAGATGTTGTCATACGCACAACATTATGGCGATCTTTACTAATCGCATAAAGTTTCACTGTACCATCTTTATTATTGTCGACGATTAAGCGATCGAATTTAAAATTGTTTGGCACTTTAGCGTTAATATTCAAGGCTTGACCTAAATAAGTTGCTAATGGCATATCATACGTA
Source organism: Staphylococcus sp. mip270_02 (assembly GCF_054031535.1). Lineage (NCBI taxonomy): Bacteria > Bacillati > Bacillota > Bacilli > Caryophanales > Staphylococcaceae > Staphylococcus > Staphylococcus sp. mip270_02. The sequence goes on along the minus strand of NZ_CM132934.1, from coordinate 356,931 downwards.
AAATCCAATACTAAAAATTCATCACTAAGATCTGGGATAATTAAGTTATGGTTACTATGCATTTGCTCTGAGCGTAATACACGATGATTCTTCAATGGTTTCAATGTTGCTTCTACATTACTTTTCGTCGCTTCCATACCTTCAGAATCTTCACCTTTAGAATGAATTACCTGATAGGGTGTAACCACTTTATCCATTCCTTGATCTAATGGCTTCCCTATCGTCTTAGCTTCTGTTTCTTTATTGTCTTGTTGCTTATCCACATTGGCTAAATCAGGTGAGAAATTCCAGGTCATATATGTTAAAACCGCACTCATTAATACAAGAAGGATAAGGATTATGGATTTGATTAACTCTTTACTCCGCATCCCAATCACCATCTTCTAAAACTTCACATGGAAGCGTAATAAAAATTGACGTGCCTTGTCCTTCTACACTGTTCGCCCATATACGACCATTGTGAGCTTCTACAATTTCTTTAGATATAGCTAATCCTAGACCTGTACCACCCATCTTACGCGTACGTGCTTTATCTACACGATAGAAGCGGTCAAAGATCTTATCTACTTTATTGATTGGAATACCAATACCATTATCTTTCACACGAATCGTCATACGATTATATAATGCATTCTGTTTCACGTGAAACTCAACACGTTTATCACCGCGTGAATATTTCATCGCATTAGTAATAACGTTATCAAACACTTGTGTCATCTTATCTGGATCAATTTCAGTAAAGATGGTTTGTTTTGGAATTTCACGGATGAATGTCGTATCTTTCGCAGACATTTCGTGACGGTTAATGATTTTATTGATAAACATATTAAAGTCGACGATTTCTTTAGTAATTTGATCAGATTCGTTGTCCATCTTAGATAATTGTAGTAAATCGTTTACAAGACGAATCATACGTTCTGTTTCTTCACGTGTAACGGATAGGAATTGTGGTGCTAGGTCATCATCTTTCCACGCGCCACCTTCTAACGCTTCGATATAACTGTTCATCGAAGTCAGTGGTGTACGTAATTCGTGAGACACGTTAGCCACGAATTCACGACGTTCTCGTTCAACTTGTTGTTGTTCAGTTACATCATGTAGCACGGCGATATAACCTGTGACAAAACCGGTTTCTTGAACAATCGTACTAAAGTTAACTCGAACGATAATGCCTTCCGTCTCATTGATGTCTAACAAGAAACTATCGTTATTCTCTTGAATTTCATCTAATGAGAAATCTTCTTCAAGATTCAATACGTTAAGCATGTAATCGCCAATAATATCTTCTTTCATTGTCCCCATCATCGTTAATGCCATGTCATTTACAATACGTATACGTCCGCGTCGATCTGTTGCGATAATACCATCACTCATGTGTGTGATAACGGAATCGAGACGTCGTTTTTCACTTTCGGTATTTGCCTGTGCTTCTTGTACACGTTTAGATAGGTTGTTGAAGGCGAGTGCAAGCTCGCCAATTTCATCGTTACCATAAATTTTTACACGTTGCGTATAGTTACCTTTAGACATTTCTACAGTTTGATTCCGCATGTCTGTAATTGGTTTCGTAATTGTACGTGCAATAAAGAACCCTAGGATTACCGTAATTAACAATGAAATCCCTGTACCAACGATAAAGATTTGATTGATATTACTTAACTGGTTATATACGTCATTGATATCTGCTTCGATATAAACGTCACCAATCGTACCATCGTTAGATGTTTTAACAGGCAAGTTATATACCCAGACACGCTGTTTACCATTACCGTAATCTTTTAATACGGTATGGCTATTGATTTCACCTAGCGACAGTGCTTTTTGAATAGAATTATCATTGGCTTTTTGATTTATTAGACTACGGGTAGACTGCTTTGAAGTAGCCATGATAATCTGATCTTTATCAATAAAGCGAATTTCTTCTATTTCTTGTCTATTAGCATACTCATTCAATAAGTTTTGAACTTCTTTTTGAGCATTTACCGAATTATCTTCGTCGTAGACCTTTTCAATATTAATTTCTATTTGTTTCGCATATTGCGAAATATTATTTTTAAATGTTTGTGTTAATTCTTTTTCAAGACTATTCGTAAAATATAAACCGATAATTTGCATACCGATTATAATCAGCAATACATAGACGATAACAAGTTTTGTGTGTAAGGATTGAAAATGTTTAAGCCATTTCATTTAACATGGCCTCTAATCATGTTGTTGGAGGAAATATCCAACACCACGGCGTGTCACAATATATTCTGGATGAGATGGATCATCCTCAATTTTTTCACGTAAGCGTCGAATTGTAACGTCTACAGTACGCACATCACCAAAATAGTCATAGCCCCAAACGGTTTGTAATAAATGTTCGCGTGTCATGACTTGCCCCATATGTTTAGATAAATAATGGAATAATTCGAATTCACGGTGTGTTAATTCGATGTCACCGCCGCGTTTTTTAATAGAATACGCATCTGGATAAATAACGATATCTTTAATAGTAATTTCATTAGATTCGTCGTTAATTTCTTGTGCTGGTTGTGAATAATGGCGACGTAAATTGGCTTTCACACGTGCGATTAATTCACGTGTGCTAAATGGTTTCGTCACATAGTCATCTGCACCTAGCTCAAGACCTAATACTTTATCTATTTCTGAATCTTTTGCAGTTAACATAATGATTGGCATTTCATATTTTTTACGTACTTCACGGCAGACTTCCATGCCATCACGACCAGGTAACATAATATCTAACAACACGATATCTGGTTCTTCATCATATATTAAATCTACTGCATCATTTCCATCATAGGCACAAAACACTTCGTACCCTTCTTTTTTTAAATTAAATTCTAAAATGTCAGCAATTGGTTTTTCATCATCGACTACAACAACTTTTCTAGCCATATTTTATAAACCTCATTTCTATATTGTAGTACATTTACATTAAATTCTACGCACATCTCTATAATATAATTTACCATTTATGGCACTTCAATTCTATTTTTCTAAATAGAAAATTAAAATTGTATATTGTAAAATTATAACATTATTGCTATAAAATGGGTACTTTTCGAGTCATGAATAGATATTTCCAGTCTAAACAATATTGCGTTTACGTTCGAATTAATTGCTTACACAATTTACTTACGAAATAAAAATCTGCTTTCCTTCTATATTTAATACTTATAAATTCTTTTATCCTGAGGTAACTACAAAAATATTATATTTGCTAGAACAACAATTTATATTGAAGCCTAATCAGGTAGTAATTAAAAAAATATATACAAAAAATGCCCATCCTATTGGATGGGCATTATACGGTCTCGACGGGAATCGAACCCGCGATCTCCTGCGTGACAGGCAGGCGTGTTAACCGCTACACTACGAGACCTAAAAAAATGGTGACTCCTACGGGACTCGAACCCGTGTTACCGCCGTGAAAGGGCGGTGTCTTAACCGCTTGACCAAGGAGCCTGTCTTAAGCACAAAATAAATTATACCAACTCTTTCATAGGATGACAAGCTATTTTTTAAATTAAATTAGTATAATTTTCTATCTTAATGGTATAATGTGTAACTTTTTTACCTATACCTACAAAAAACTATAAAAATGTGATAAAAGCCCGACAAAATAGCACTTAAACTTTAAGTATTACTACTAAAATACCAATAACAATGCATCAAACTTTAATATTAAACCTATTTATTAAATTTGAAATATTTTATGTTTTCTATGTATTTTGATAAAATAATTAAATAATACATATGAGGAGGCACTCAATTGGCAAAAGTACTATTTATTAACCCAGGTTCTGCAGGACATGTAAACCCAACAGTTGCCGTTTGTAAAACATTAGTAGAGAAAGGCGAGGAAGTTGTATATTACGCAACTGATAAATTCACAGATAGGCTTCAAGATATTGGCGTAGAAATACGTACATTTAATTCAGACGACATGATGGCTCATTTTTCGACTTATGGACGTGATAATCTCTTTAATGTCATGAATGGCTTGTTAAATACTACAGATCTGTTCTTACCAAAAATATTAAAAGAGATCGAAGATGAACACTATGACTATATGATTTATGATTCTATGTTTGGATGTGGCTATATGTTGGCTCAAAAATTAGGTATTCCTGCTATTTCTTCTATTACAACATTTGCACATACTAAAGATTCATTTGATCGATTCACAAATCAATTGAACGTAAATTTGAGTGCTGAAGCAAAAGATGATGCTGACAAAGCGTTTATTACTTTAAAGACACGTTTAGAACAAACTTATGATATTTCGATACCTTCAAGATTTGAAGTGATGAATAATCCAGGTGACTTAAATATTTCATACGTCATGCGAAACTTTCAAATCAACTCTGATACATTTGACAGTAATCACTATTTCTTTGCTGGACCGTCTGTTATCATGCCACAGCCTTCGGGATTCATGGCAGAAATTGATCATTCTAAACCAATCATCTACATTTCTTTAGGTACTGTTTTTAATGAAAATATACCGTTTTTCAATAAATGTTTTAAAGCATTGGCTGATATTGATGTTACAGTTATAGTTTCTATTGGAGAAACGAATCGCATAGAGGATTTTGATGAAGTACCTTCCAACTTTATTATAAAGTCGTTTGTACCTCAAACTGAGCTATTACAATATACTTCATTATTCTTAACACATGCAGGTATGAATAGCGCAAATGAAGCGATTATGCTGGGTGTACCTATGCTAGCTTTTCCACAGAATGCAGACCAACCCGTTGTAGCGCAACAAATCGAAAACTTAAATATTGGGCAACAGTTAAATTCCGAAACTTTTACTGTAGAACAATTAAAACAAACCGTATTAACGATGCTTAATCATTTAGACGAATATCAAAACAATATAGATATGATTAAGGGCCCTTCGCATAATGAACAATACGGTTATGAATTAGCTGTTAATAAAATCCTAGAGTTTCGTGACACGCATTGCATGATACAAAAATAAACATACAAAAAACCTTGTAGCCAAAATCATTTTTAGAAAAATGAACGACTACAAGGTTTTCTTTTTAATAAAATTTAAATGGCACTAATTGCTTACCATAATGAACTTAATAAGTTTGTTTGATTACGGTCTGGACCTACTGAGAAGATAGAAATCTTAACATCACTTAATTCAGAGATACGCTCTAAATATCTACGTGCGTTATCAGGCAATTCATCTAATGAACGACAACCTGTTACATCTTCAGTCCAACCAGGTAATGTTTCAAAAATTGGCTTACAACGTTGTAAGTCTTTTAAGTTTGCTGGATATTCAGTGATTTCTTTACCGTCTAATTCATATGCAGTACAGATTTTCACTTCTTTTAGACCTGTTAATACGTCAATAGAATTGATTGATAAGTCTGTAATACCACTTGCACGGCGAGAGTGACGTAATACAACTGAATCGAACCAACCTACGCGGCGTGGACGACCTGTAGTTGTACCGTATTCACGGCCTACTTCACGGATATGATGTCCGTCATCATCAAATAGTTCAGTTGGGAATGGACCATCGCCTACACGTGATGTATATGCTTTACATACACCGATAACTTTAGATACGAAGGTTGGACCTACACCACCGCCAACAGTAACATTACCGGCAACTGGGTTACTTGAAGTAACAAATGGGTACGTACCATGGTCGATATCTAACATTACACCTTGCGCACCTTCAAATAATACTTTCTCTTCTGCTACAAATGCATCATCTAAAACTTTTGCAGTATCAGTAACGAATGGAGCTAAACGTTGACCAGCTGCATAATAAGCTTCAAAGATTTCATCAAATGATGGACATGATTTACCAAACATGCCTTCGAAGTATGCACCTTTGTATTCAATATTATCTTTTAATAATCTTTCGAATGTTTCTTTGTCTAATAAATCGGCAACACGAATACCAATACGTTGTGCTTTATCTACGTAAGCAGGACCAATACCTTTTTTCGTTGTACCAATTTTATTATCTCCACGACGTTCTTCTTCATATTCATCTTGTTTAATATGATAAGGTAAAATAACTTGTGCTCGGTTTGAAATACGTAAGTTATCTGTTGAAATACCTCTTTCATTTAATGCGTCTAATTCTTTTAATAGTGCCACTGGATCTACAACGACACCGTTACCAATCACTGCTAATTTTTCTTTATAAAAAATACCAGATGGTACTAAGTGTAATTTATATGTTTCTCCGCCAAATTTAATAGTATGACCTGCATTATTACCGCCTGAAAAACGTGCAATAACATCTGCTTGTTCTGCTAAGAAATCTGTAATTTTACCTTTACCTTCGTCTCCCCATTGTGTCCCAACTACTACTATTGATGACATGTGAGCACCTCCAAGTTTTCTCGATTAACCATTACGTATTTTACCAATACACAGGATAGATTGCAAACCAAAAATCGAACATTGATTTTCAATGATTCTCTCTACTCAGCAAAAAATATCAACTAACTCTCATGCATCTTTATGCTAGTGATACCAATGCTTTATCGAACTAATTTGTAAAATAAAGACACATACTTACTTATAAACCTATAAACCAAACACAAACAAAAACCGTACAATAAAAATTTGAATCAATTTATCGTACGGAAAATATTTTTTTATAATTTTTTAACCCATTTCAGCATGTGCATAGTCTATGTCTGTAAATTTGTTGTATTGTTTCATAAAGTGCAGCTTCACTGTTCCTGTAGGACCATTACGTTGCTTAGCGATAATAATTTCAATTTCCCCATTTTCATCATTTGTTTGAGGTTCGAAATTAGTGTCATCATCGTCTTCTTCGTCTTCACCACGATTATAATAGTCATCACGGTATAAGAAAGCGATGATATCGGCATCTTGCTCGATAGAACCTGACTCACGAATATCACTCATCATTGGACGTTTATCTTGACGCTGCTCAACGCCACGTGATAGCTGACTCAGTGCAATAACAGGGCATTCTAGCTCTCTAGCAATAGCCTTTAATGTACGTGAAATCTCAGAAACTTCTTGTTGTCTGTTATCTGAAAAGCGAGAGCCACTACCTGAGATTAATTGTAAGTAATCAATAACAACCATATCTAATCCGTGCTCTTGTTTTAAACGACGGCACTTAGAACGAATGTCTGTAATCCGAATACCTGGTGTATCATCGATAAATATCTTAGTACGTGACAGTTTACCGACTGCTATAGTAAATCTATTCCAGTCTTCTTCAGTCATCATACCAGTTCTCAGGCGATTTGAGTCCACGTTTCCTGAACTACAAATCATACGTGTTGCAAGTTGATCTGCACCCATCTCTAACGAGAATATACCTACTGAAAAATGATCTTCGTGTGTTGCAACTTTTTGCGCAATATTAAGTGCGAAGGCAGTCTTACCTACCGAAGGACGTGCTGCTAAAATGATTAAATCATTACGGTTAAACCCTGCTGTCATCTGGTCTAAATCTCGGTAGCCCGTTGGAATACCTGGCGTTTGACCACTGTTTTGATCTAATAATTCTGCATTCTCATATACTTCACCAAGTACATCTCGAATATCCTTAAATCCATCACTTTCACGTGAGGATGATAATTCTAATATACGACGTTCAGCATCGTTAAGTATCGTATCTAGTTCCAGCTCATCATTATAACCATCATTCGCAATACTATCTGCAGTTTGTATTAATTTACGTTTAGTTGCATGCTTAAAAACAATCTCAGTATAGTATTGGATATTACGTGTTGTCGGCACATTACTTGATAATTCTGCAAGATATTGAGGACCGCCCGCTTCATTCAATCGACCCTCTTGTGTTAGTTGATCCATAATGGTTACCACATCAATATCTCTATTATCTTCATTGAGGTTCATCATTGCTCTAAAGATGTGTTGATGTGCACCTCTATAAAATGACTCAGGAAGCAATACTTCCTGAGTTGTGTTGATTAATTCTGGATCTATGATAATGGCACCTAAGACAGACTGTTCAGCCTCATTACTGTGTGGCATTTGATTTTGTTCATACATTCCATCCATTGTGATTACACCTCATATCTCAATCCACTATTATTGTTCAACTGTGTGTACACGGATTGTACCTTCAACTTCTTTATCTAGTTTAACTGGCACGTTAGTGTAACCTAATGCATGGATACCGTTTGGTAAATCCATTTTACGTTTATCAATTTTAATGTTGTGTTGTTCTTGTAATGCTTGTGTGATTTGTTTCGTACTTACTGAACCAAACAATTTACCGCCTTCGCCTGTTTTAGCAGACACTTCGACTTCAATTTCACTTAATTGTGCTTTTAATTGTTTAGCATCTTCAATTTCTTGTTGACGCTCTGCTTCAGCAGCTTTATTTTTTTGTTCTAATTGTTTTAAATTACCAGGTGTTGCTTCTATTGCATAATTTTTCTTTAATAAGAAGTTATTTGCATAACCTACTGGTACGTCTTTAACTTCACCTTTTTTACCTTTACCTTTTACATCTTGTGTGAATATTACTTTCATGCATTTTCACTCCTACTCATTTGTTCTGTTATAGCTTGTTGTAATTGTTCTATTGCTTCATCCACTGTTACATCTTTTAACTGTGTGGCTGCATTAGTTAAATGGCCACCACCGCCAAGTGCTTCCATTGTTAACTGCACATTGACAGCACCAAGTGAGCGGGCAGACATACCTATTACATTTTCTTCTCTTCTTGCAATCACGTACGAAGCCTCTACACCATCTAAACTTAACAGTTCATCGGCAGCTTGTGCAACTGTAACAGGATGATAAATTTTATCATTCGAACCGTGTGCAATGGCTACACCATTTTCTTGTAATTTCACTGTTTGAATCAACTCGGTACGATTGATATACGTATCAAGATCATCTTTCAAGAAATGTTGTGTCAATATTGTATCTGCACCATGCGCACGTAAGTAACTTGCTGCATCGAAGGTTCTAGAACCTGTTCGTAGCGTAAAGTTACGCGTATCTACAATAATACCTGCAAACATTACTGTCGATTCTAAACGTGTTAATCGTTGTTCTGTCGGTTGATACTCAAGTAGTTCTGTCACAAGTTCTGCAGTTGAACTTGCATATGGTTCCATATAAACAAGTAATGGACTCGAAATAAAGCTCTCACCGCGTCTATGGTGGTCAATAACCACTTTACGGTTAGCTTTATTTAAGATATTCTCATCGATGACCATTTCAGGTTTATGCGTATCTACAATGACTAATGTTGTCTTAGATGTCATAATATCCCATGCTTCATCCGATGTGATAAAACGGTCTTTTAATTCTGGTTTTTCATTTACTGCATCCATAACACGTCGTAATGTTGGATCAATGTCAGAATCATTTAAGACAATATACGCATCTAAGTTATTCATCATTGCAAAACGTGATACACCAATTGCACCACCGATTGCATCTAAGTCAGGACGTTTATGCCCCATAATGATAACTTTGTCGCCTTCCATCAGAATATCTTTAAGCGCATGTGATATAACACGTGCTCTAACACGTGTACGTTTTTCCATTGGGTCAGTCTTACCACCATAGAAACGTACATTTCCGTTCATATTCTTGATAGCAACTTGGTCACCACCACGTCCTAGCGCTAAGTCTAGGCCTGATTGTGATAGTTCCCCTAAATCTATTAAATCTTCAGAACCTTCACCGACACCGATACTTAAAGTTAATTGTGCACGGTAACCGACACTCTTTTCACGTAACTGACTTAAAATACTAAAGTTTGTTGCCTCTATGTTGTTTAATATATCTTGATTTAAATAAGCAACAAATTGATCTGAGCTATAACGTTTGAAATAAATGTTATGCTCACTAGCCCATCTACTAATCACACGTGTAACCATCGAGTTAATCTCTGATTTTTGTGTGTCATTCATATTTTGCGTAATCTCGTCATAATTATCTAAGAACAATGTAGCAATAATTGGTTTAGAGTCTTCATATAACTTATTTGTTTGTACTTCTTCAGTAATATCAAAGAAATACAATACATGTTCTTTTTCAGAATAACGTACGCGATAGTGGTACTCATTTTCAGAAATCTCAACTTCTTGTGTTTTTTCTAATTGTTTTAAGATATTAGGATATACTTCATTAACTGGATCGGAAATTACATTACGCGTTAAGCGTTCCGACATAAATTTGTTCATCCACTCTATGTTTTCATTTTCATCTAAGATAATCATACCGATTGGCAAACTTTTAATTGCAATATTATTGCCTGCCGAAATATGGCCACTTAGATTATCAACATAGCTATCTAGTTTCTGCAAAGCTCGTCTTACCATTATTGCTGTCCCTACAATAATAATCACTAATACAACTGTCGCTATGCCTGCAATGAGCTGGTTAAAAACAAACCAAACTACTACAAGTACAATTGCTGTGAGCGCCATAATAATAAATGGTAAAACTAACGCTTTTTTAGTGGATTGACGGTTCATTCTTCCACCTCAAATCATTTTTTAATGATACTTTTTAAGTTAATACACAAATCTATAACACCCAGGAGACTTACAATATGTGTTAATGGCATTAAAGCTGTCCCTATAACCATGAATAACACAGAAAGTGCGATTGGCATTGATTTTGCCTTCCCGAAAAAGTGAATAACACTTAAGCCCTGAATATACATACATAATGATAACACAATTTCAAAGTTTAAAACGATACTTTGGAAAGTCCCTGGTTGGCTCGCAAACATAACACAAATCAAGACAATAATATACATCCATAATAGTGAACGCTTCATTTGCCAAGCATATAATGGTTTAAATATTGGTGTAGCGATTTTGAACTTACGTAAAATTGGAAAAGTAATAATTAAATTGATTAAAATAAGTAGAAATACTGTGATAATGACATAACTTGGTAACTGAACTGACATCTGGCGGAAGCCTTCTTCAAGCATTTGCTTATATTCTGCACTTCCCGCAATTCCAGAAACAACATTATGCATGTAATCTTTCACTGGTTTTATCAAAACTGTAGAACTTGGTATTTTATCAAACGTTTGTAGTCCCATAAACGCAATTAACGAGAACATACTAATATAAGTAGTTGTTATATAAAGTATGCGTTCTTTAGATGTACGTTCTTTTAATAATTGGCCAATAACAAAACTCACTAAGAGTATAATGACCATGGTGCTCAACACAAATATATTACCTAATAATGTTGTTAATACCACTGTAATGACTGCTGTTAAACCAAATGATTCAATAGACTTATGCCATAAGATAATGCCTGGAATTGTCGCAAAGATACCTAACACCAGGCCTAACGGAGGTAATATATGTAAAGCTAAAGCCACTACGATTAGCGTTAGTATACTAAGCACAGTTACTTTAGGATATATTTTTGAAAACAATTTCGCCACTCCCATACTATTTTTGACTATAACTATTATTTTAACCTCTTTAAAACTTTTATACAATTATTGGCAATCCAAATACAGAAGATAACGATATACTATACTTTTCAAAATTATAAACTTATAAATGATTGTACTAATCAACACTTCACGGTATTACATTTCTAATACTACTACTTCTCGTGTCGCTTTACGCCACCACAACTTAAATACTTGTACAAAAAAAGGATGTACTATATATATATGTCAGTCTACCCTCCCCTATCGAAAGTAGTCATATAGCTTCATCCTAAAAATTAATATAATAGAGTTATTAAATCATTTTCTTTTAATTTTATATACTTTTAAGAAGTGATATAGATTAGGTGCCCAGTCATTAAAATTCAATAAGAAACCATCATGACCTACGTTATCTGGGACAAAGAAATGTTTGTGATATTTAAAACGTTTTCCCACGGCACGCACTAAGTCATCTGGATATAACAAATCATCTGTGAAGCCCATTGTCATTACTTTAGTATCTAGGTTACTAAACACTTCATCTACATCGTCGCGTCCTCTATCTACGTCATGGCTATCTAAGACGTCTAGGAGTGTTAAATAGCATAAAGAATCAAAATGATTCATAAATTTATTGCCTTGATGTTTTTGATAGGTTACAACTTGATCTGGTGAGAAACGTTTATCATAGCTTTTAGACGAACGGTATGTTAAAAACCCTAACTGCCTTGCAATACTCATCCCCTCTTTATTGTCTAAATGAATGGCCTGTCTCGCTATCTCATTAAACGCACGACTATAGGATGATGTTTTATCTGTAGCTGCGAGAATCACTGCTTTTTCAACATCAAATTTACGATTATATAATAATTCTATTGCTTGCATGCCACCTAACGAACCACCGATTAATATGTTAATCCTTTCGAAACCTAATGTTTCAATACCTAATTCTATGGCACGTACGATATCTCTTAACGTAAGTGTCTCAGGAAACTTTGGATCTGTTAACGCAGAACTTGAACCATAAGGGCTTCCAATAACATTAAATGTCAAAAACTGATAATCATTGATTGGCATATAACCACCGTCAATAATCCCTCTCCACCATCCAGGATTTTCATTTGTACCATACGTTAAGTGATTACCTGTTAAAGCATGACAGACCACTACGAGTGGTTGCCCTTTTAATCCTACATGTTCATAACGTAGTTTTAAGTTTGAGATGAATTCACCTGACTCCGTTGTGAATGGCCCTAGTTCTAGTGTATCAACCGTATAATTCGTCATGTTTTACCTCCTACTTAGTAAAAAAACTCCTCACTCATAAAATAAGTAAGAAGTTAAAAGTACTTATCATTCGAGTGTATCGATGGTATTAGCACCGTACTTTATAAGCCGGTTGCTGAAGCGTCAACGGGCCAAGTCCCTCAGCTTCTCGAAATAAGATTTGATTTTAATTGTATTAAAGATAAGCTCATTAATTAAGATAAAATTAAACTGTTAATGCAATCTGAAATATCTTAATTTTCTAATTATTTATAGTTTAACGGATAATATAACTTACTTCAATAGGATTATTTAAAATACCCAACGTAACACTGCCATAATAATAATGCCGCTAAGTATAGTGATTGTTAGACTGCGTGATATCACAGCAATGATAATAGTCGGGAGCATCGTTATTAAGAACGGCACGTTAATACTATAACCCATCACACCTTCTTGTTGCTCTATTAATCCATCGATGATTAAAGCAGTGAATAATGTAATTGGTATAAATGATAGCCATTTAATAACACGTTCAGACAACTTTATTTTAGTTATCAAAATAAAGGGAATAATTCGTGTGAGCCATGTTACCACACCACATAACACGATAATTGTTAACATATGTACCGTCGTTGTCATTTTTCCATCATCACTCCAATCAGTGCTGCAATAGTTGAAGCTAATATGATAGCCAAATATGAAGGCATAAACAAGCTTAAACTAAGCATCATTACAATCACACATATAATCAATACAAAATATATGTTTATCTTCGAGCGTCTAATCGACTCAAATTGTGAGACAGCTAAGAATATAAACATAGCGGTAATTGCAAAATCTAATCCTAGTGCTTCTGGTTGATGTATGTATTTACCAAAGACTGCACCAATAATACATGCAAATGTCCAAAAAACATATGCTGTTATATTTAATCCATGCAACCAACGATCATTAATCTTCTCACCTTTTAAATGTGGTGTAATAGCTACACCGAATGTTTCGTCTGTTACTAATGTAGAAAGACCAATTCTATTTAATAAACTATAGTTTTTATAATTTGGCGCAAGCGTCATACTTAATAAAAACATTCTTGAGTTCACAATGAATGTCGTCAATATAATTGCAGATATGGGCGTGCCAGAAATAACAAGTGCACAAATAATAAACTGTGCCGCGCCCGCATACACTAGCAAGCAAAGTAAAATAATTTCCAACATACTAAATCCTGATGCCACTGCAACAATTCCAAAAGACAGACCAACACCAGCATAACCTAACAAAGTAGGAATACACGCTTTTACACCTTGTTTAAAAGTAACATGCGCCTCATTGTCCATTTTCCCACCCTCTCACTTCAAACGCTAAAAACAGTAAATCCATTCTAATATAATAGCATAAAAGTAATCAACATCTTTAGACGCCGGTTTGTGTGATGTTAGTCTAACGAACGTCTTAAAACATTGTTAATACAGTTATTTAAATATTTCAGAATCTTGTGTTATCAATTAGACTTCCCTTAGAAACTCCAGTACTTTCAATCAAATTAACTATTTTAATAGTGCGTATTTTATGTATTTCTTATGCTCAACTTTTACGCCTCCCCTACCCTCTCCGTACATAAAAAAGTGCATAGCTAATACTTTAACTACGCACTTTTAATAATTTATTTAATAGGACGGATGACTGTTTTACCACCCATATATGGAACTAATGCTTCTGGTATTGTTACAGAACCATCTTCATTTTGGTAATTTTCAACTATTGCAGCAAACGTACGCCCTACTGCTAATCCACTACCATTAAGTGTATGTGCTAATTCTGGTTTAGCATTTTTATCACGTTTAAAACGAATATTCGAGCGACGTGCTTGGAAATCAGTAATATTTGAACAAGAACTTATTTCTTTATATTCATTATAGCTTGGCAACCAAACTTCTAAATCATACGTTTTACTTGAACCAAAACCAATATCACCTGTACATAAAATAACACGACGGTATGGTAAGCCTAATTCTTCTAAAATTGCTTCTGCATGTCCAGTCATCTCATCTAAAGCCTGCCAAGAATCTTCTGGTTTTTCAAAACGAACCATTTCAACTTTATCGAATTGATGTAAACGAATAAGGCCTCTTGTATCACGACCAGCTGAACCCGCTTCACTACGATAACATGCTGATTGGGCAGTGAATTTAGCTGGTAATTCATCCGGTCCGATAATTTCATTACGGTAATAATTTGTCAGCGGTACTTCTGCAGTTGGTATAGTATATAGTCCTTCTTTTTCAACTTTAAACAAGTCTTCTTCAAACTTAGGTAATTGACCAGTACCATACATTGAATCAGCGTTAACTAATTGTGGTACCATCATTTCTGTATAACCATGTTGTGTTGTATGTTTCGTAATCATATAATTCATTAATGCTCTTTCTAATTGTGCACCTTCGCCTGTTAAGAAGACGAATCTAGCTCCAGATACTTTAGCTGCACGTTCAAAATTAACCATTTTTAATTCTTCTACTAAATCCCAATGTGCTTTTTCTTCAAAATCAAATGTTCTTGGCGTACCCCAACGTTTAACTTCTACATTATCTTCGTCTGTAGCACCTTCAGGCACATCATCATGAATAATATTTGGAATGCGTGATAATTTATCGTTAAGATCCACATCAACTTGATTAAGTGTATCATCTAAAACTTTAATTTCATCACCAAGTTTACGCATTGCTGCGATTGCATCATCTGCATCTTCTTTATTACGTTTCTTCTGAGCAATTTCACCACTAACTTTATTACGCTCAGCTTTCATTTCTTCAGCTTTACTAATTAACTGACGACGCTGTTCATCTAATTCTAGTACTTCATCTACTACTGTATCTTCCATACCTCGCTTAGCTACTTTTTCTTTAACGAAATCAGGGTCATTACGAAATAATTTAATATCTAACATAGCTTCATCCATCCTTTCAATTTTTAAAAATTTGGGATAAACACGCAAAAAAGACCACATCCCTCTACAAGGGACGTGGTCTACGTGTTGCCACCCTATTTAACAGTCTAAAATTAGACTGCACTCTCACAAAAATAACGGTTAAATCCGATTGTTCTCTTAATAGTAGGTAGATTCACATTAACCTTGGCTACCTGTTCACACTCAACACAGGCTCTCTGAAACCGAAAAATTAATACTACTTATCCTACGAACAATGACTTATTAAGTTAAATTAAATATAGCAAATAACATCATTTTTTTCAAGAGTGATAGTATTTATGTCAATTATATCTCATCCATATAAGCAATATCGCGCAAATATTGTGATACTGCTTCAATATCTTTATGAAATTGTCTATCTTCTGTGATAGATGGCACAATATGACGTAGTTCTTGATATTTTTCATACGTCTTAGGTGATAACTTATCAATATCTTTATATTCAACAGCTTGCAGAGCGATGATTGTTTCGATTGCCAATACACGACGAGCATTTTCAATCATTTGGTAGCCATGTCTTGAAGCTATAGTCCCCATGGAAACATGATCTTCTTGGTTAGCGGAAGACGGTATAGAATCAACACTTGCTGGGTGTGCGAGTGTTTTATTTTCTGAAACAAGACTTGCTGCAGCATACTGCATAATCATTGCACCACTTTGTAATCCCGGTTGGGGACTTAAAAAGGCCGGTAGTCCATTATTTAATTGAGGATTTACCAAGCGTTCTAGACGTCTCTCTGAAACGTTCGCTAATTCACTTACGCCTAGTTTTAAAAAGTCTAAAGCAAACGCTATAGGTTGACCATGGAAATTTCCTCCTGAGATAACAAGGGGTTCATCATCTTCATCAAATATAAGTGGATTATCATTTGCAGCATTCATTTCAAACTCTAACTTTTCCTTCACATAATTGAATACTTGGAAGCTAGCACCATGAATTTGAGGGATACAGCGCAAAGTATAAGCATCCTGCACACGTATTTCACCTTGAGTCGTCGTCAATTCTGAACCTTCCAACCAGTCTAACATCCTAGCCGCAACATCTATTTGTTCTTGGAAATTTCGAACTTTATGTACCTTGTCATTATAGGCATCTGTAATACCATTTAAAGCTTGGTGTGTAAGAGAAGCAATCCACTCCGCCTGATAACCTAGGTCTTCCGCTTCTATATAATTTATAACTCCTTGAGCAGTCATTGCTTGTGTACCATTAATCAACGCAAGCCCTTCTTTAGCTTGTAAATCTAATGCTTTGCGATTTAACTGATTTAAGACGTACCGACTGTCTACTTCTTCACCTTTATAAAAGACATTACCTTCCCCTATTAATGCTAAAGCCAAATGTGATAGTGGCGCTAAATCTCCAGAAGCACCTAATGATCCTTGTTGTGGAATAACAGGTATAATTCTTTCGTTAATGTAATAAATCAGTTGTTCTACTAAATCTATAGTTGCACCAGAGTGCCCTTTTAATAATGTATTCAATCTTAATACCATCATCACTAATGCAACTTCTTCTGAAAATGGTTTCCCTATACCACATGCGTGTGAACGAATTAAATTGACTTGTAATTGGTTGTATTCTCCTTCGTCTATACGTACATCACTAAACAAACCAAAACCAGTTGTAATTCCATAAATTGTTTCTTTATTCTCTATAATAGCTTCAACTGTTTGGCGACTCTTTTTCACACGTTCAAACGCATCTTCTGTAACTTCTACTTTATCTTCTCTATTTAAAAACTGTTTAATATCATTAATCGTTAATGTTTCCCCATTAAGTTGTAATGTCATCTTTCCATCTCCTTGATTAATATTTTTTTCTAATTATTTTGAGTATACGCTTACATTTTTTGTTGGACAATAGCTTAACCAATATCCGTAACATGGTATTAAATTACTGTTTTAATGGGATAAAGCTGTAATAAAAATAAGTTTATTGAAATTAATAATTTCTTAACGCTTTTAACTATTGACTAATAGCACAACCAGGTATAATATTTCTTATTGTATTTATAATTCTTATTACAAAAAACGAAGGAGAATTAACTGAAATACAGACCGTTCTGCAATTGTCATAATTACTTTTAAAAGCAGAACCTCTTTAATATGTTAGTCAGTTAATTTTCTTTATTAAAATACAGAACTTTACACACATTCAGTAATTTAAGAAGGAGGTTTCAATATGGAAACTTTATCATCAGTGAGCATCCCAAAGCGAAAAGATGAAACACATAAAGGTGATTATGGTAGAATTCTTTTAATTGGTGGTAATGCGAACTTAGGTGGTGCAATCATGCTTGCAGCACGAGCATGTGTATACAGTGGTAGTGGTTTAATAACAGTAGCGACTCATCCAACAAATCATGCTGCTTTGCATTCACGTTGTCCTGAGGCAATGGTAATCGATATAAATGATACAAAAATGTTAACAAAAATGATTGAAAACACAGATTGTATTTTAATCGGTCCTGGGTTAGGTTGTGACTTTAAAGGTAATAATGCAATTACTTTCCTACTTCAAAATATACAACCTCATCAAACTTTGATAGTAGATGGTGATGCTATTACGATTTTCAGTAAATTGAAACCTGAGATTCCAACTTGTAAAGTCATATTCACACCACATCAAAAAGAGTGGGAACGTTTAAGTGGTATCCCGATAGATGAACAAACTTATGAACGTAATCGTGAAGCGGTAGACCGTATTGGTGCCACAATTATACTGAAGATGCACGGTACAGAACTTTACTTTAAAGATAAAGATTACAAACTACCTATTGGTACACCAGCGATGGCCACTGGAGGCATGGGTGATACTTTATCTGGTATGATAACTAGCTTTGTTGGACAATTTAATGATATCGAAGAAGCTGTTACAAGTGCGACATATACACACAGTTTTATTGGCGAACAATTAGCTGAAAAAATGTATGTCGTTCCGCCTTCTAGACTTATTAGTGAAATTCCAATTGCTATGAAATCATTAGAAAATGAATAATACAAAAAGACCTACCTCATACGAGGTAGGTCTTTTTATTAAAGTTATTCTTCTTCATTGTCTTCATCAGTTCCATGATCCGCGTTGTCTATATCTTCATTAACACGATCCATGAAGTCTTGTCTTACTTCTTGTCGTCCATCATTGTTTGACGTATTTTCCTCGTCTTCAACTTCTGTATGAATTGCATTTCCTGGCGCATCATCTTCTACAATGGCTTCACTATTTTGTGAACCTTGTAAATCAGTTTGTGATGCGTTGTCGTTGTCTACATCAGATGCTATAGCTTCAGTGGATTCATCAACTTCTTTAATTTCATCTTCCTCATTAACTTTAGCTACTGTTGATACAATTTGGTTTTCCCCCAATTTAATCAATCTTACACCTTGAGCAGCACGGCCATTTTGCGAGATATCTTCTACATCAATACGAATAATGACGCCTGAGTTTGTTACAACCATCAGGTCTTCTTCTCCAGTTACTGAAGTAATACATACAATGTTACCATTACGCTCAGTAATTGTAGCTGTTTTTATACCTTTACCGCCACGGTTTGATAATCTGTAATCATCGACTGGGGTACGTTTACCGTATCCATTTTCAGTAACGACTAGAATCTCTTCATCGCTCTCAGCATTAGTGACATCTAAACCGACAACTTTATCATCTTCTCTAAGTGTAATACCTTTAACTCCTGCTGCTGTACGACCCAGCGGACGCAATGTAGTTTCGTTAAAGCGTATTAGTGATGCATGAGATGTACCAATCAGAATGTCTTGTTCTCCATCAGTGAGACGAACAGCAATCAGTTCATCATCATTTTTGAAGCTAATCGCAATCTTACCGTTTTTATTGATATGAGAGAAGTTACTCAATGCAGAACGCTTCACTCTACCTTTGAGTGTTGCAAATACTAAGTAATCATCTTCACTTTCTAAGTCTTTAACGGCAATCATAGTACTGATTGATTCGTCATTATCGAGTTCAATCGCATTGACTACTGGAATACCTTTAGACTGACGTGATAACTCAGGCACTTCATAACCTTTAAGTTTGTACACGCGTCCTTTATTAGTAAAGAACAATACATTATCGTGTGTACTTAACGTTACGAGTTGACTAACAAAGTCTTCCTCAAGTGTATTCATACCTTGTACGCCACGTCCACCACGATGTTGCGCTCTATACGTAGAAACTGGTAAACGTTTAATATAGTTATTGTGACTTAATGTAATCACGATTTGTTCTTCAGGTATTAAATCTTCATCTTCGATATCATCTAGTCCGCCAAGTTGAATTTCAGATCTGCGTTCATCACCGTAACGTTCACGTATATCGATTAATTCATTGCGGACGATTTGTAATAATTTTTCTTCATCAGCAAGAATCTCTTTTAATTCCTCAATATATGCTATCAATTCATTATATTCAGATTCAATCTTGTCTCGCTCTAAACCTGTCAAACGTCTTAAACGCATGTCTAAGATAGCTTGAGCTTGACGTTCAGATAATTTAAATTGTTCTTGTAAGCTAGCCATCGCTACTTTATCAGTTTCTGATTCACGGATCACTCGAATGATTTCATCGATATGATCTAATGCAATTCTTAGCCCTTCTAAAATATGTGCGCGATCTAATGCTTTCTTCAAGTTGTATTCTGTACGTCTACGTACTACTACTTTTTGATGCTCTAAATATTCTTCTAAAGCTTCTTTCAATGAAATTAATTTAGGTCTGCCGTTAACTAAAGCAATCATATTCACACCAAATGATGTTTGTAATGGAGTTTGTTTGTATAAATTATTTAGTACGACACTTGCGTTTGCATCTTTACGAATATCAATAACAACACGTACACCTGTACGTAAACTTGTTTCGTCACGTAAATCTGTGATACCTTCAATCTTTTTATCACGTGCTAATTCTGCAATTTTTTCAATCATACGTGCTTTATTTACTTGATATGGAACTTCTGTAACGACAATGCGTTGACGTCCACCACCACGTTCTTCAATTTCAGCACGAGAACGCATTTGAATAGATCCACGGCCTGTTTCAAAGGCACGACGAATACCACTCTTTCCAAGTATAATTCCCGCCGTTGGGAAGTCAGGGCCTTGAACATCTTCCATCAATTCCGCAATAGTAATATCAGGGTTATAACTTAAACTCAATACACCATTAATAACTTCTGTTAAATTATGTGGTGGAATATTTGTAGCCATACCTACTGCAATCCCTGAAGCACCATTAACTAGTAAGTTTGGGAACCTTGATGGTAAGACTGCTGGCTCTCTCTCATTACCATCGTAGTTATCTATAAAATCAATCGTATCTTTGTTTATATCTCTAAGCATTTCTAATGTAATCTTAGACATACGTGCTTCAGTATAACGCATCGCCGCTGCGCCATCGCCATCCATTGAACCAAAGTTACCTTGTCCATCAATTAAAGGATATCGATAGCTGAAGTCTTGTGCCATTCTTACCATCGCTTCATAAATAGATGAGTCACCATGTGGGTGATATTTACCCATTACGTCCCCAACAATACGGGCAGACTTCTTGTATGACTTATCTGGTGTCATACCTTGTTCATGTAAACCATACAATATACGTCGATGTACTGGTTTCAAACCATCTCTAACATCTGGTAAAGCACGCGATACAATAACGCTCATCGCATAATCTAAAAATGATTCGCGCATCTCACTCGTTATATTTCGTTCATTAATTCTTGATTCAGGTAATTCAGCCATCAAGATATCCTCCTTCAAAAATTCAGTTCATTCTATTAGAAATCTAGGTTGGCATAGACTGCGTTATCTTCAATAAACTGTCTACGATTCTCAACAACATCTCCCATGAGCATTTCAAAAACTTGATCTGCCTCTATCGCATCATCTAATGATACTTGTAACATAGCTCTATTTTCTGGGTTCATTGTTGTTTCCCACAATTGGTCTGCGTTCATTTCACCAAGACCTTTATAACGTGCAATTGACCATTTCGGTGTAGGATCTAACTCAGCTTTAAGTTTTTCCAACTCACGTTCATTAAACACATAATATTTTTGTTTACCTTGTGTCAATTTGAATAAAGGTGGTTGAGCAATATATACATAGCCTGCTTCTATTAACGGTCTCATAAAGCGATAGAAGAATGTTAATAGCAACGTTCTAATATGCGCACCATCGACGTCAGCATCAGTCATCAGTACAATTTTGTGGTAACGAGCTTTGCTTAAATCAAATTCTCCACCAATACCTGTACCAAATGCTGTAATCATAGAACGGATTTCATTATTATTTAATATTCTATCTAAGCGAGCTTTTTCAACGTTTAATATCTTACCACGTAATGGCAAAATCGCTTGCGTTTCTGAGTCTCTACCTGATTTTGTAGACCCACCGGCAGAGTCACCCTCTACTATAAAGATTTCACTTCTGGAAGGATCTTTACTAGAACAATCTGCAAGTTTACCAGGTAAACTCGAAATTTCTAAAGCAGATTTACGACGTGTCACTTCGCGTGCTTTTTTCGCAGCAAGACGTGCGTGAGAAGCCATAATACCTTTTTCAACAACAATGCGTCCTACTTGCGGATGCTCTAATAAGAAGCGCTCGAACAACTCAGAGAATAATTTATCAACGACTTGACGTACCTCAGAGTTACCTAATTTTGTTTTTGTTTGCCCTTCAAATTGAGGATCACCATGTTTGATTGAGACAATCGCTGTTAAACCTTCACGTGTATCTTCACCTGAAAGTCTCTCTTTATCATCTTTGATAATTTTACTACTTATCCCATAACTATTTAATACACGAGAAAGTGCTCGTTTAAAGCCTTCTTCATGTGTACCACCTTCATAAGTGTGTATATTATTCGCATAAGTTAATAAGTTAGTTGCAAAGCCTTTGTTGTATTGTAATGCAATTTCAACCTCAATATCATCTTTTGTTTGATGGACATATATAGGCTCTTCATGTAATGGCTCTTTGTTTTCATTTAACATCTCAACATAAGACTTAATACCACCTTCATAGTGATAAGTGTCTTCTCTTACTTCTTCACCACGTTCATCTCTTAAAGTAATTGAAATACCTTTATTTAAGAAAGCAAGTTCTCTTGTACGTTGTTGCAATGTCTCATAGTGATATTCAGTCGTCTCTGTAAAAATCTCAGGATCAGCTTTAAAGCGAATCACTGTACCAGTATTATCATCATCTGTTTCTTCAACTACTTTCAAATCGAATTGAGGAACACCCTTTTTATAAGCTTGATGATAGACTTGACGATCTTTATATACATAAACTTCCAGGTCTTCAGATAAAGCGTTTACTACAGAAGAACCTACACCATGTAGACCACCAGAAACTTTGTATCCGCCACCGCCGAATTTACCACCGGCATGAAGTACTGTTAAAATAACTTCAACTGCTGGGCGTCCCATTTTTTCTTGTATACCAACCGGGATACCACGCCCATTATCTGTTACTTTAATCCAATTATCTTTTTCAATAACAACTTCGATTTGGTTAGCATACCCTGCAAGTGCTTCATCAATACTATTATCGACAATTTCCCATACAAGATGGTGTAAACCTTTTTCTGAAGTTGATCCTATATACATACCAGGTCTTTTACGTACCGCTTCTAGACCTTCTAATACTTGTATCTGTCCAGCACCATAATCTTCCGTGTTGTTCACATCTGACAATGCTTCCACCTTCACTTTCTGTTACTTTATAATTTCGCCTTGGTTAATGCGATAAAGTTTAGCGTTTTTCATAATTTCATGTTCTATACCATCTACGGATGTCGTCGTTACAAAAGTCTGCACTTTATGTTGAATAGTGCTCAATAAATGAGATTGACGCGAATCATCTAATTCACTTAATACATCATCTAGCAATAATATTGGATACTCACCGACTTCAATATTCATCAACTCAATTTCTGCGAGTTTTATTGATAGTGCTGTTGTTCGCTGTTGACCTTGCGAACCGTATGTCTGAGCGTCCATACCATTTACATTAAAACCTAAATCATCTCTGTGAGGGCCATATAAACATACGCCTCTGTCTTTCTCGCGTTCCATATTGTCATTAAGTAAGGTTAAGACTTCCTCTAAGCGTTCCGTCTCACTTTGTTCTTCATCTGCCAATTTAATACTTGGCAAGTACTCTAATGACAATGTTTCACGTTCATTGGTAATACCAGAATGGATAGGTTTAGCTAGTGATTCAAGTTCTTTAATAAAATGTTCACGTCTTTGTGTAATTTTGAGCGCATACTCTGCAAATTGTTGATTTAAGACTTCTAGCATTGTACTGTCCGTCTTTTGACCATATTGCAGTTGCTTCAAATAATTATTTTTTTGTTTTAAAATCCTCTGATATTGTGATAAATCATTTAAATATACTGCAGATATTTGACCAAGTTCCATATCTATAAATCTGCGTCTAACTTGTGGTGATCCTTTGACAATGTTTAAATCTTCAGGCGCAAACAATACGACATTTAAATGACCTATATATTGTGTCAGTCTACTTTGCTCTAAGTGATTGATTTTAACTTGCTTGCCTTTTTTGGTAATATACATCGTTAAAGGCATCTCGCCATATCTATAGCTAAGTTCACCTTCTATTTTAGCATAATCGCTATTGAAACGTATCAGTTCTTTGTCATTAGATGTTCGATGGCTTTTTGCTAATGCTAAGGTATATATTGATTCAAGTAAGTTTGTCTTCCCTTGAGCATTTTCACCGATCAAAATATTTACGTCAGGATGACAATTTAAACTGATTGACTCGTAATTTCGATAATGCTCTAGTTGGAGTTTCTTTAATTTCATTCTTCACCTTGATGTAAAATCAAAAATGAACCGACTTCTGGTATAACAATGCTATCTCTATGATTTAATTTTTTACCACGACGTGTTTCACGCTCGTCATTAATCATGACGTCAAAATCTTGTAAGAACCATTTTGCTTGTCCGCCAGATTCGATAATACCTTCTGTCTTTAGAAATTGTCCTAAAGTAATGTCCCCATCAACGATTACCTCTTCAACCAAATCAATCACTCCATTTCTTTTAAGCTCACTTATATATTATACCTTTTTTTGCGAAAAATTTCATGTAAAATACAGTGAGTAAGCGATTTCTTCCAACTTATTTTAACTATTTTTTTATATTTAGTTTCAAAGTTGTTTATAACAGCTCTTTACTAGTAATATTATATCAAAAATTAATGATTAATAATCTATTTCTTTAAAATTAATATCAATCTATCTCCAAATCATTATTTAAAAACAAATTATAAAGTGTTGCTATAAAATTCATAATTTTTATGCACTTAACTAAAAATTGCATTTTAAGCTATTTTTAGCGTATTTTTTTTGGTTATGATGTTTGGGCCCACTAATATCTATTTTGGGCTTATATTGGCCCTCTATATGCCTCTAATCATTAAAATTTATTTTATCTTCTCTTAATTCGCTCACTTTTTTAGCATTATCCTTTCTTGTATACACGTTTCAATGCGTCACATTTCTTTTTATTTTTGTTGAAATCCCATAAAAAAAGGAACGGACAGAAACCAACGTACAAATTGGTTTCATAGTCTCGCTCCTGCAAAGTTAATTAGCCAGTTAATAAAATTGTTTAAATATGCCTTAGTTAACTGTTTCATGCTATGCATATCTCATTATATGCTGCTTAATTTAGTTGCTATGGCTCACTTATTCACATTTTATACTAATTTAGTATGTTCTAATTGGTAAAATAAGTTGAGTAACTGAGTCATCATCTTTTGGTTTTAAAATAAATGGCTTCATAGTTCCGAAAAATTCTATTTCCACTTCATCATTATCAATGGCTTTAAGTGCATCCATCATATATTTTGAATTGAAAGAAATTTTTAAGTTACCACCATCTACATTACTTGCTTTAACTTCTTCATTCACAGTACCTATTTCTGGAGATGTCGAAGATAATTCTACTAATTCATTACCTGTGCTTAATTTTATTACATTATTTCCGCCTTCACGCGCTAATAATGATGCACGATCAATTGCATGATAGAACTCACCGTTATCAATGCCTAACTTAATTTCGTAATTCTCTGGGAATAAACGAGATGTATCAGGATAATGACCTTCTAATAAACGTGAAATAAAGTTTACATTACCTACTTTGAAAAGTACTTGATTAGATGCAAAGAAAATGTCGATATCGTCTTCGTTGTCAGACATAATTTTATTTAATTCAGACAATGCCTTACCTGGAATGATGACATTTTTATTTTCAGAATCGTCTTCTAACGCTACTTTTCTCACAGCCAGGCGGTGTGAATCTGTAGCTGTGCATATTAATTCATTATCTTGTATAAGCCAGTTGACACCAGTTAGTACTGGGCGTGTTTCTGAGGTGGACACTGCGAAATTCGTTTGTGCTATCACGTTTTTAAGTACTTTAACTGACAATTGAATTGCATCATCACGAGAAACTTGTGGTAATAATGGGTATTGATCAGGATCTAAACCACTTAAGTTAAATTCAGAATGACCAGATGTTATTAATGTTTGGAATTGTTCATTGGTAGACAATTTAACTTCTTTACCTGGTAATTTTTTAATAATATCTACAAAGAAACGACCAGGAAGTACCACTGAACCAGTTTCTGCAATTTCAATAATAGTTTCACCATCAACTTGTTTAGGTATAGTGATTTCTATTGATATTTCTGAATCCGATCCAGTAAGTATTACTTCGTTATTTTTAACTTCAATTTTTATACCAGTTAAGATTGGTAATGTTGTTCTTGGTGAGATGGCTTTTAACGTGTCATTTAATTGATTAATAAAATAATCTCTTCTAATTGTGAATTCCATCATATTAAACTCCTTCCAGTCGTTTATATATTAAATTATATAGGTTTTAAAACAGTAGTAATAGTAGTAGGGCTTGTGGATTAGGGGATAACTCAAATTTAAGTGATGGCGTCACCCTTTCAAAGGTGTGGATAACTTGTGCACAGTGTGTATGACTTTTACACATTATCCACAATTCACAAAAATAGTTCCATCATGTTATTCCTCAAATAAACTACAATAAAACTGTTATAGTACAGAATGTTTTACTGATTTCTTATTTCTTTTTCTAAATTTTCAACTTCTTGCTTAAAAGTTGGATCATTTTGTATATCTTTTACGATTTTTTCGTGTGCATGAATAACAGTAGTATGATCACGTCCACCAAATTCTTCGCCAATTTTAGGAAGTGAAAAATCTGTTAGTTCACGAGAAAGATACATCGCAATTTGTCTAGGATAAGCAATTGATTTTGTACGTTTTTTTGCGCTAAAGTCTTCAATTTTCACACTATAGTATTGGCCGACAATTTTTTGAATATCTTGTATGGTGATCTTTTTAGATTTAGGTGCTTGAATAATATCTTTCAACGCTGCAGCTGTTAATTCAGTTGTAATAGGTTGACCTTGTAATTTCGAAAATGCTAATACACGAGTTAACGCACCTTCAAGTTCACGAATATTTGACTGAATTTGATTTGCGATATAGGTAAGTGCTTCAGTCGGAATATCTAAGTTTTCTTCGCCAATTTTTTTCTGTAAAATTGCCATTCTTGTTTCATAATCAGGCGGCGTAATGTCAACAATTAGTCCCCATTCAAAACGTGAACGTAGTCGATCTTCAAGTTTAGCAATTTCTTTAGGTGGTCTATCACTGGAAATAACAATTTGCTTATTTGCTTGATGTAATTCATTAAACGTATGGAAGAATTCTTCCTGTGTTTGTTCTTTATTTTGAATAAATTGAATATCATCAATGAGAAGTACATCAATATTACGATATTTTTCTCTAAAACGTTCAGTCTTATTATCTCGGATAGATTTAATAAATTCATTGGTAAATTTTTCACTTGAAGTATAAATAACTTTAGCATCAGGATTGTTTGCTAATACATAATGTCCGATCGCATGCATCAAATGGGTTTTACCTAAACCAACGCCACCATAAATAAATAATGGATTGTATGCTTGTGCAGGCGCTTCAGCAACTGCAAGGCTTGCTGCGTGAGGAAATCTGTTGCCAGGTCCAATAACAAATGTTTCAAATGTATTATGTGTATTGAATTGTTCTCCGCCAATAGCAGCTTCATCTACTCCAGGTGTATATTCTTTTTTGAATTGCTCAACCTCATTAGTTTCTTGATTTTTACTTGGATTTAAGTTTTCCAATTCATCTTCTGTATAGAAAACAGGCATAATTTCATGACCAATTGCTTCGTATAAGGCACTTTGAACAATTTCAACGTAATTCGATTTTAACCAATTAGCAACAAAAGGATCATCTATAACTACAATGGCTTCATTGTTTTGTAGTTGATAAAGTTTCGTATCTTTAAGAAAAGTTTGATAGCTAGGATAACTAACTTTTTCTTGAGCTAAGGTTAGAACTCTTTCCCAAATTTCTTTTTCTGACATAATAACTAACTCCAACTTTCGTAAATTTTAAAAGTTATACACAAAAGTAACAAGTGTAATTAAAAAGAATCACAGCCTGTTGATAATTATCCACAAGTTACACACAATCGGTGGATAACTAATCTAGTTCTATGATTTATACACAGACTTTTACAATATAATTTAATAAATTAAACCCTGTATCTATCAATATCTACACGACTTATCCACACAATTATACTTTTTAACATGAACCTCTGTCAAATGGGTGTGAATATGTTGTTAAATTGTATGGAATCCTGTGAATAATATATATTTTATCCACAAATATGTATCGTACCACTGTGTATAAGTGGATAACTTTAAGGAATAAACAGTATATCAAATTTTTAGCGTTTTGTGGGCTTGGGAAATAATTTATAAAATATGTATGAAAAATGTATAATGGAAATTAGGGATAAATGGTTATGTATAAAAGGGGAGTATGATACAATTCAACAACAATATTGAAGTGATAGTTGTTAAGTTTCTTCAATATAAATAGTAAAAGAAATAGTATTATTGCTCTGAAGCTATTTTAAAAGAGTCACTCAAATTGATACTTGCTTTATAAAATATATTTTGTTATATTGTAGTAGTTGCTTGAATTATGACTAGAAATTAATAACAGTTAAATCAAGACTTAAAGGCAGAAACGTATATTAATTTATCTATTATAATAGTATAGAACCGAATAAAGATGGAGGTGTTTTTGCATGGTAAAACGTACTTATCAACCAAATAAACGTAAACATAGTAAAGTTCATGGTTTCAGAAAACGCATGAGCACAAAAAATGGTCGTAAAGTCTTGGCGCGTCGTCGTCGTAAAGGCCGTAAAGTATTATCAGCATAAGATCACTGACTCATCAGTGGTCTTTTTTTTGGTTTTAATTTAGCAAAATGATTAGTGAATACGCTGAATTTAATTGCTGTTTTAAGACAATTATAGATATATAACATATATATATGAATATATGTAATGAATAGATAAGTGAGTGATGTTTGGTGGAGAAAGCGTACCGAATTAAAAAGAATAGTGATTTTCAATTCATTTATAAAAAAGGGAAATCAGTAGCTAATAAACAGTTTGTAGTATATACAAAAGTTAATAAAGAGCTAGAACATTTTCGATTAGGTATTAGTGTTTCTAAAAAGTTGGGTAATGCAGTTGTTAGAAATCGGATTAAGAGAGCGATTAGAGAAAACTTTAAAGTTCATAAGGAAAATATTATACCAATAGAAATTATTGTAATTGCAAGGCAACCAGCAAAACATATGGACACTTTACAAATACAGTCTAGCTTAGAACATGTTTTGAAAATAGCGAAAGTTTTTAATAAGCGTATTTAGGCAGGGCAGGGGAAGCTAAAATAAGACTGAAGTAAGACTGACATCAGACAAACCTTAGGCTAGCTTTTGATGTATTTTTAAATTTTTCGAAACAATATGTTCGCTTTTTAATAGGAAAGTCTTTAAAATATTATAATGACAAAAAATGAGTTCAACAAGGAGGCGAGATGGATGATGGATTTAGATACGATAACGAGTATATCCACGCCAATGGGTGAAGGGGCAATAGGAATCGTACGTTTATCTGGTATTGATTCAGTAGAAATTGCAGATAAGTTATTTAAGGGTAAAGAAAAGCTTGAAGATGTGGCATCTCATACCATTAATTATGGTCATATAATTGATCCTGAATCAAATGAAGTAGTAGAAGAAGTTATGGTCAGTGTATTAAGAGCACCTAAAACTTTTACAAGAGAAGATATTGTTGAAATAAACTGTCATGGCGGTATTTTGACAATAAATAGGATATTAGAATTAACAATGACATATGGTGCTCGTATGGCAGAACCGGGTGAATACACAAAACGTGCGTTTTTAAATGGTCGTATTGATTTATCTCAAGCCGAAGCAGTTATGGATTTTATTCGTTCTAAGACCGATCGCGCATCTAAAGTTGCAATGAATCAAATAGAAGGTCGTTTAAGTGATATGATTAAACGACAGCGACAATCCATTCTCGAAATTCTCGCACAAGTTGAAGTTAATATAGATTATCCAGAATATGATGATGTAGAAGATGCTACAACAGAAGTCTTATTGGATAAATCTAATAAAATTAAAACTGAAATTAATAAATTACTTGATACAGGTACGCAAGGTAAGATTATGAGAGAAGGCTTAGCTACAGTAATAGTCGGTAAACCAAATGTAGGTAAATCATCTATGCTTAATAATCTTATTCAAGATAACAAGGCTATAGTGACCGAAGTACCTGGAACAACAAGAGATACATTAGAAGAATACGTTAATGTAAGAGGCGTGCCATTAAGGCTTGTAGACACAGCTGGAATACGTGAGACTGAAGATATTGTAGAACGTATTGGTGTAGAGCGTTCTAGAAAAGCACTTGGCGAAGCTGATTTAATCTTATTTGTACTTAATTATAATGAGCGATTAACTGAAGAAGACCGTAAATTATACGAAGTTATTAAAAACGAAGATGCCATTGTCATCGTAAATAAGATGGACTTAGACAAACAATTAGATTTAGATGAAGTTAAAGAAATGATTGGCGATATGCCGTTGATACAAACGTCTATGTTAAAACAAGAAGGCATTGACCAATTAGAAATACAAATCAGAGATTTATTCTTTGGTGGCGATGTTCAAAACCAAGATATGACATATGTATCGAATTCAAGGCATATCTCGTTACTGAAACAGGCAAGAAATACAATTCAAGATGCTATAGACGCAGCAGAAACAGGCATACCAATGGATATGATACAGATAGACTTAACTAGAACTTGGGAAATTTTAGGTGAAATTATCGGAGAATCTGCAAGTGATGAATTGATTGATCAATTATTTAGTCAATTCTGCTTAGGAAAATAATAAGGAGGAAAAATTATGGCTCAAGAATATGATGTAATAGTAATAGGAGCCGGGCATGCTGGTATTGAGGCAGGACTTGCCTCAGCGAGACGTGGTGCCAAAACGTTAATGTTAACAATTAACCTAGATAACATTGCGTTTATGCCATGTAACCCATCAGTTGGTGGCCCAGCAAAAGGTATTGTTGTACGTGAAATTGACGCATTAGGCGGTCAAATGGCCAAGACAATTGATAAAACACACATTCAAATGCGCATGTTAAATACTGGTAAAGGACCAGCAGTTAGAGCTTTGCGTGCTCAAGCTGATAAAGTGTTATATCAACAAGAAATGAAGAAAGTTATTGAAGATGAAGACAACCTTGATATTATGCAAGGTATGGTAGACGATTTAATTATTGAAGACGATGTAATTAAAGGTGTGCGTACTAATATTGGAACAGAATACTGGGCAGAGGCAGTAATCATCACAACAGGTACGTTTTTACGTGGAGAGATTATACTAGGAAACATGAAGTATTCTAGTGGTCCAAACCACCAATTACCGTCTATTTCACTTGCTGATAACTTAAGAGGACTTGGATTTGATGTAGTTAGATTCAAAACAGGAACACCACCACGTGTTAATGCAAAAACAATTGATTACTCTAAAACAGAAATTCAACCAGGTGATGACGTGGGTAGAGCATTTAGTTTTGAAACAACAGAGTATATTTTAGATCAATTACCATGTTGGTTAACGTATACAAATGGTGATACACACCAAGTAATTGATGATAATTTACATTTATCAGCTATGTACTCAGGTATGATTAAAGGTACTGGTCCAAGATACTGTCCTTCAATTGAAGATAAGTTTGTTCGTTTCAATGATAAACCGCGTCATCAGTTATTCTTAGAACCAGAAGGTAGAAATACAAATGAAGTTTATGTTCAAGGTTTATCAACAAGTTTACCAGAACATGTCCAACGTCAAATGCTAGAAACTATTCCTGGCTTAGAAAAAGCGGACATGATGCGTGCAGGGTACGCAATTGAATACGATGCGCTAGTACCTACACAATTATGGCCAACACTTGAAACTAAAAAAATAAAAAACTTATATACAGCTGGTCAAATTAATGGGACTTCTGGTTATGAAGAAGCGGCCGGCCAAGGTATTATGGCAGGTATTAATGCAGCAGCCAGAGTTCAAGGTAAAGAAGAAGTCATATTAAGTCGTTCTGATGCTTATATCGGTGTACTTATAGATGACCTTATTACTAAAGGTACGAATGAACCTTATCGTTTATTAACTTCTCGTGCAGAATATCGTTTACTGTTAAGACATGACAATGCTGATTTACGTTTAACAGACTTAGGTTATGAATTAGGTATGGTTTCTGAAGAACGTTATGCACGCTTCAATGAAAAACGCGACATGATTAAAGCAGAACAAGAACGTCTACAGGGCATTCGTGTTAAACCAAATGAACGTGTACAAGCAATTATTGAAGCACAAGGCGGTTCACGTCTAAAAGATGGTATATTAGCTTTAGAATTACTACGCCGTCCAGAAATGACATATGATTTAATCCTTGAAATCTTAGATGAATCACATCAATTACCTTCAGATGTTGAAGAACAAGTTGAAATTCAAACAAAATATGAAGGATATATCAATAAGTCATTACAACAAGTTGAAAAAGTTAAACGTATGGAAGAGAAGAAAATTCCAGAGGATTTAGACTATAGCAAAGTAGATAGTTTAGCTACGGAAGCAAGAGAAAAATTAGCAGAAGTTAAGCCTTTAAATATTGCGCAAGCTTCTCGTATTTCAGGTGTGAATCCAGCCGATATTTCAATCTTACTTGTATTTCTTGAACAAGGTAAAATTCAAAGGGTGAATAATTAAAATGAGTGTAACATGGTTAACTAAGCAACTCAGTACACATGGAATTGAACTTTCAGACAAACAACAACAACAGTTTCAAACGTATTATCAAATGCTTGTAGAGTGGAATGAAAAAATGAATCTGACAAGTATTACAGAGGAACATGAAGTATATTTGAAACATTTTTATGATTCAATTGCGGCTAGTTTTTATACGGATTTAACTAAAGAATTAACAATATGTGACATAGGTGCTGGTGCTGGTTTTCCTAGCATTCCTTTAAAAATTATTTTTCCAAATTTAAAAGTTACGATTGTAGATTCATTGAATAAGCGAATACATTTTTTAAACCAACTGGCAGATGCTTTAGATTTAGAGCGTGTTAGTTTTGTACATGATCGTGCTGAAACATTTGGCAAGGGAGTCTACAGGGAGTCTTATGATATTGTGACTGCACGTGCAGTTGCAAGACTTTCGGTATTGAGTGAATTGTGTATTCCATTAGTTAAAAAGGGTGGGCAATTTATTGCTTTAAAATCTTCTAAAGGTGAAGAAGAATTGGAAGAAGCACGTTTTGGTATAGGTGTCCTAGGTGGTAAAGTTTTGGATACCATTTCATACGAATTACCTGAAAACGCAGGTGAAAGACAGATGATTATCATTGATAAAAGAAGTCAAACACCTAAGAAATATCCAAGAAAACCAGGAACGCCGAATAAGTCACCGTTACTTGAAAAATAGAAAGAATTCAATTCAATACAATTAATTTAGAGGGAGCGCATAATAAATGAAGAAACCTTTTTCTAAATTATTTGGTTTAAAGAACAAAGATGACATTGTTGGTTATATTGAAGAGGATCATAATAACGTTGAATCTATTCATACCGAACGCATTGTGCCAAACCGTTATCAACCGAGACAAGTATTTGAGCCAAATAAGATTAAAGAACTCGCAGAATCTATAGAAGAACATGGTTTGCTACAACCGATTGTAGTACGTCCAATCGAAGAAGATATGTTTGAAATCATCGCAGGTGAACGTAGATTTAGAGCGTTACAAACACTCAATAAAACACATGCGGAAGTAATTATCAGATATTTAGATGATGAAGAAACGGCTGTAGTAGCTTTAATTGAAAATATTCAACGTGAAAATCTATCTGTTATAGAAGAAGCGGAAGCATATAAGAAGCTATTAGATATTGGTGATACCACGCAGAGTGAATTGGCCAAAAGTGTTGGTAAAAGCCAAAGTTTTATAGCAAATAAATTAAGACTATTAAAACTAGCGCCTAAAGTAATAGAGCGTCTACGTGAAGGTAAGATTACAGAGCGTCACGCACGTGCGATGTTAAGTTTATCAGAAGAAGATCAAGTTGACTTGGTCGAAACAGTTATTAGCCAAAAACTAAATGTTAAACAAACAGAAGCACGAGTTAAACAAAAACTTGGTCCTGAAAAAGTTAAAGCCCGTAGATTTGAGTTTGAAAAAGACTTAACTGATGCTCGTGAAGCAGTTGGTCAAAGCTTAGAGTCTATTGAAAAAAGTGGTATTAAATTCGAACATCAAGCTAAAGATCACGATGATTACTATGAAATTAAAATAAAATTATATAAATATTAGATTTATAAAGGTCGAGACAAATGGATGTCTCGACCTCAAAATGTCGACAAAGCCTCCGACTTTGTTGGCATTTTTTTGTGCATACTTTCCGTTGGCGCTGGGTTAGCCTGTAGTCTTCGGCAGTGTTCTTTCCACAGGAGCCGGTCCAAGTCACTGTCAATATTATACTGAAAAGATTATTATATATAAATTAAACAGTGGTGGTGTTATTAATGTTGAATAAATCAATTGATAAAAGAGCCAACTTCGTTTTGAAAGACCACTGCTGTTTTGAAAAGTAATTATACAACTATAAATAAACAAATCTTAGACGAACTATAACCTAAGATTCGTCTGGGTTCCGAGGTCGAGACATCATTTGTCTCGACTTTTAATTATTTATTGTTTGCATTTATATTAGTAGTATTCATGGGTGTGTCTAGTCTGATTAATTTCAGCATAATTTTACAATAATCGAAAACTAACTATGTAGTTATCTTTGTTAAATAGTATAATCAATTGAAAAAATTAAGTAAACATTGATTGTTCTTCATATAATATTATTATCAATTTCTATGAAACAAATTAGAATAAAACATTAACGGAACATTGTGAAAAAATACTATTTATGATTAAATTAAGAAAACGCTTTCACGTTATCTTAAGGGGGAATGGTAACATGATCACATTTATAGTTTCTATTATTATACTTATTATTGGGTATTTCACTTATGGGAAATATATCGATAAAATGTTCGGAACAAAAGAAGAGAGGCCTACACCAGCGTATCATCAAAGGGATAATGTAGATTATTTACCTATGAAAACATCATCTAATTCACTGATCCAATTATTGAATATTGCAGGAGTTGGTCCTATATTTGGTCCGATTATGGGGGCTTTATATGGCCCAGTAGCATTTATTTGGATTGTTTTTGGCTGTATATTTGCAGGTGCCGTACATGATTATTTAACTGGAATGATTTCGATAAGAAACAAAGGGGCACATTTACCTGAACTTGCAGGTAAATTTTTGGGACAAGTTATGAAACATTTCGTTAATATATTTTCAATTTTATTATTGTTGTTAACAGGTACAGTTTTTGTAACAAGTCCAGCCTTACTTTTACATAATTTAATGGATGGTCGTATTGCTCTAGGTATTATTATATTTGTTATTTTTTTATATTATGTACTCTCTACAATTTTACCAATAGATAAAATAATTGGCCGTATATATCCAATATTTGGTGCTTTACTCTTAGTGAGTGCAGTAGGCATTGGGTTCCGTCTTATTCAAACAGGTGCTCCTATTCCTGAGTTAAGTTTAAAGAATATGCATCCTGATGGCGCATCTATTTTTCCATTATTATTCTTTACCATTACTTGTGGCGCATTATCTGGTTTTCATGCGACACAAACACCTATTATTTCAAGAACAACTAATAAGGAAAAGAATGGTCGTTTCATTTTTTACGGTATGATGATTGCAGAAGGTATTATTGCAATGATATGGGCAGCAGCTGGAATGAGTCTATTTAATGGCTATAATGGCTTAAATGATGTGTTAGCGCGTGGTGAAGCGGCGCTAGTAGTTAGTCAAGCTTCGCATCTATTATTAGGTTCTGTCTTCGGTACAATTGCTGTATTAGGCGTTATCATACTACCGATAACAAGTGGGGATACATCTTTTCGTAGTGCAAGAATGATTATTGCAGATTATTTGAATTATGGACAGCGCAGTATTGTAAAAAGAATTATAGTTGCTGCACCATTATTTGTTATAAGTTTTGGATTAACACAAGTTGACTTCACAGTTTTATGGCGTTATTTCTCTTGGGCTAACCAGACAACTGCTGTAGTGGCATTGTGGGTAGGCGCCATGTATTTATTAATAGCGAAAAAGAACTTCTGGGTTGCAGCTATACCAGCTGTATTTATGACATGGAATATATTCACTTATATTTTAAGTCAGAAAATTGGTTTAGGCTTAGACCTTAATTTGAGCTATATACTCGCATTTGTGCTGACCATATTATGGGTTGCTTACTTTGGTTATCAATATAAGAAAATTGCTACCGGCGCTCAATTTGAATTAGATCATCCTGTTCCATATCAACAACAACAGGTAACGTGATATTAATAAAAAATGTGTTTAATATTAAAAAGATAAGCTGTCAGTTTATTAAATAGGCTAATAAAAAATTATTTGTTATAAAAAGCGAGTATATTTTTAATTTTTAATTCTTGCTTTTTCTAATATTCAATTATTTATAAAAAATTATCTAATTTATAAAAAATCTGCAAAACGCCTTGCTATATTTTACTTTTGAATATAATATAATGATGATATTTTATAAATCATATATCAAAAGTATATTAAGTCAGGAGTGATTCGGTGTTTAAATTTTTAAAACCAGCAAAACATATAGAACCTTTGCCTAAGGAGCAAGTTGATGATACATACAAGAAATTACGTTTTCAAGTATTCTTAGGTATTTTCATTGGTTATGCAGGTTATTATTTATTACGTAAAAACTTTTCATTAGCGATGCCATCATTAATTGAAGATGGATTTAGTAAAGGTGAACTTGGTATTGCACTTTCAGCAATTTCAATTGCTTATGGTTTTAGTAAGTTTATAATGGGAACCATTAGTGACCGGAGTAATGCGCGCATATTTTTAACTTTAGGCTTAATACTAACGGCAATTGTAAATTTATTACTTGGTTTTGTGCCTTTCTTTACATCAAGTATTACAATTATGTTCGTGTTACTATTTTTAAATGGATGGTTCCAAGGGATGGGATGGCCGCCTTCAGGACGTGTTCTAGTCCATTGGTATAGCGTCAGTGAACGTGGTAGTAAGACTTCAATATGGAATGTAGCTCATAATGTAGGCGGCGGTCTAATGGCGCCTATAGCGACATGGGGTATTTCCATGACAGCACTATATAATTTTGGTTATTTAAAAGGCTTTGAAGGTGTATTCATTTATCCAGCAATATTAGCCATCATTATTGCGATCATTTCATATTGTTTAATTAGAGATACACCTCAGTCACAGGGGTTACCACCAATTGAATATTATAATAATGACTATTCTACATCATCTAAACAGACATTAGAGACAGAACTGACTACGAAAGAAATTTTATTTAAATATGTTCTAAATAATAAATGGGTGTGGGCAATTGCCTTTGCAAATATATTTGTTTATTTTGTACGTTATGGAGTGTTAGATTGGGCGCCTACATATTTAAGTGAAGAGAAGCAATTCAATCTGAGTGAGTCAGGTTGGGCGTACTTCCTATATGAATGGGCGGGTATCCCTGGTACATTGTTATGCGGTTATCTATCTGATAAATTATTTAAGGGACGTCGTGGTCCAGCAGGATTTGTCTTCATGTTGGGTGTAACGATATTTGTACTTATATATTGGTTGAATCCTCCTGGCAACGCTTGGTTAGATAACGTCTCACTCATTGCTATTGGGTTCCTTATCTACGGACCTGTAATGTTAATTGGCTTACAAGCATTAGATTATGTTCCTAAGAAAGCAGCTGGAACTGCTGCAGGGTTAACAGGATTGTTTGGTTATTTATTTGGAGCTGTAATGGCTAATATCGTATTAGGATTTGTAGTGCAACATTTTGGCTGGGATATTGGTTTTGTATTATTGACAGTGATTAGTATATTAGCAATGCTCAGTTTCTTACTTACTTGGAATAAACGTGGTCAAGAAGAACTACATTAATTGAGTTAGCCATATCACTAATTTAATTGTATAGATGTGAATGAATTTTAACTATTGAATCTATACAGTTATCAAAATTAAGTGATTAAATGATTACTAAATACCTAGATATATGATTATCATGAGGGCGAAGATATGAAACTTTACTGGTTTCAATCTCGTCCTTTTTTGTCGTTCTGTCTAAAGGTAGTCTTAAAAAAGTTGTTAAATTAGGATGTAAAAGCATTTAGACAAAGAAAACTATGCAGATGTTAAAGAACTTTGATAGTCTAATAATATATTTTATCTTAATCTCTAATAGAAGGAGCAAAAAGCAATGAACTTAGGTTATCAAATAAAATATTTTCGACGACGTGATCAACTTTCTCAAGAAGATTTAGCTAATAAATTATATGTTTCACGACAAACAATATCAAACTGGGAAAATGATAAGAGTTATCCTGACGTGCATAATTTATTAATGCTTAGTTCATTGTTCGATGTTTCTTTAGACGATTTAGTCAAAGGAGATGTAGAAATTATGGAGCAAAAATTAAGAAAAGCTCGCTTTAACTTGTGGACGCATTTAATGATATGGCCAATGCTAACGGTCGCGATTTTAATTGGCCCAGCAATGTATTATTGGGGAACAGTTGGAGCTATAATTGAAGTTATATTATTAGGCATTGGTATAACGGCTTCTATTAAAGTGGATAGCATTAAGAAATCATACGATATACAAACCTATGACCGTATCGTTGCGTTTATGAAAGGTAACGATCCAAATGAGGTTAAGACTACTAAATTAAGAAATATAGCTACATTTTTGTACAGCTTTATATTAGTTGTAGGTACATTTTTAATAATTTTAATAATAAGTATCTATATTTTTAAATGATAACTAAGTAATAAAATAATGTTGGTTTTAAAAATATAGAAGTTATAAATTAATAATTTCAATTCTATAATATAACCACATTATTAAAAAGATTTTTAAGACATTGTAGCACGTGGAGTTGTTGCTTTATACCATTGATAACAAAGAATAATAATTAATATTAAATCAATAATATCGCCACCATAATACATCCATATGCTTCCCGCTTCTGCTTCTGGTCTAGGTACGCCGGATGTTGGAAAAGCATAAATATATTTAGATAAAATTTTATGAGCTGCTAGAGCTATAATCAATATTAAAGAACGATATAAGTGACTATATTGATGAGGCGTTATATCTAAATAAATAATAGAAATAGTGAACAGATAACCAGCCAAAAATACATGCAAGTGAACAAACGCGTATAGAAAAATAGATTGATGCATTAAATGAAAAAGCGGTGTGGTATAAAGTAACCATAATCCACCAATATTGAGTGTAGTAGCTATAATAGGATGAGTTAAAAATTTTAATAAGTGGCTTTTTAATATAGATGTAAGACTTCTGGCAGTTGATACGTTCAGTGATCGCAGTAACAGTGTCATAGGCTTAGCAAGTGCTAAGAGAAGCGGACTGAGCATACCGAGTAATAGGTGCCCAATCATATGACCAACAAAGCTCATATGAGCGTAAGATGCTAATGGCCCTACCAAAGCTGTGCCTATACAAAAAATACCTAAACTCCAAAAGACATAACGATGCCATGGCCATTTACTAAATTTTTTATTAGTTATTATTGCAGCAAAGAAATAGAGAAGAAAAATTAAAACTAAAAAACACACGATAAGCACCTCAAAATAAATAATTTCTGGTTGTAGGTGATTATGCATATTTTATCCTCCTTTTCTTCTTATATATTTTTGAGTTTGTATAAAGACAATAAATCCAACAATTAGGACAATGACTGCAATGGCGTTCCAAACTATATCATAAGGGAGTACATTAACTTCGTAACGAATTTGATGTATTCGAAATATTTTATGTTGAATAAGACCGTCATACAATTGGAAGAAGCCAAGACCTAACAATATACCGCTAACCCATCTTTTTACCCAAAATGAATTTCTTCTTTTAATATCTGCTAATAAAAATAGACTGGCGATTGTGGCAAACCAACTAAACGCATGAAACAAGCCATCTGACACTAAGCCCATAGCCATAGATGATTTGTCATAAAAGTGATGCCAAGCTAAAAGCTGATGAAACACTACTTCGTCAATAAAAGCTGCAACACCTAGACCAAACAGAATCCCAGACCATACATTACGTTGTGGATGAGAAATTAACTGTTCCATATTGTAACACCCCTTTCGAAATATTATTTATTTTCAATAATTATCAACTCCCCTGTTTTTATGTTAATAAACATCGCATATTGTTTTATTAAATTCTAATTATATTCGATACTAAAAAATAAATTATCTTTATATTTTTAAGTTAAATTTACTTAAAAAGGGAAATAATGTATAAACACAGAAAATTTATTGCTTAAATAATTAATTAATTAAGTAATAAAATTTAACGGTTGAGATTTTCTTATATAGGGGGACAATTATGGGAGAAACTTTTTTTACACTTTTTTCTTGTGCAGGTTTTATGGCATTTGTTGCTTGGTATGCTTATCACAAAACTAAAAATAAAGTGAACGACTCGACGGGGTATTTTTTAGCAGGAAGAGGATTGACAGGTGGCTTTATAGCAGGATCTTTAGTATTGACAAATTTATCAGCAGAACAATTAATTGGGTTAAATGGCCAAGCATATAGTGCTAATTTAACTAATATGGCTTGGGAAGTCACAGCGGGTTTTTCTGTTATTATTTTAGCTCTTGTACTTTTACCACGTTATTTAAAAGGTGCGTTTACAACATTACCAGAGTTTTTAAATGACAGATTTGATCAAGGAACAAGATTGCTTGTTGTATTATTATTTTTACTTGGCTATGGTCTTATTACGATCCCATCAGTTCTATATTCAGGAGCAATAGCTGTATTACAGGTATTTGATATACCTAATATGTTAGGTATTACATTTGAACAAGCTATGTGGTTGTCAGTTTGGACGATAGGCATTATAGGTTCTATTTATGCTATATTTGGAGGTTTGCGCGCTGTTGCTATTTCAGATACCATCAATGGCATTGGTTTATTGGTTGTTGGTCTAATTGTACCTATATTAGGTTTTATAGCGTTAGGAAACGGCGATTTTTTAATAGGTATAAAAACAGTAGTGACAGAACATCCAGAAAAACTAAATTCTATTGGATCTAGCAAAGATGGTGTACCTTTTGGAACAATATTTACTGGTATGCTATTCGCTAATTTATTTTATTGGGGAACTAATCAATATGTTATTCAACGAACATTAGGCGCTAAAAGTCTTGCTGAAGGACAAAAAGGCGCCTTGTTTACAGGTTTTTTAAAAATATTAGTTCCATTTTTAATGATGATACCTGGTATAATAGCCTATCATCTCTATGGTCCTAAGTTAAAAACTATGGATTTAGCTTATCCAGCGTTAATCAATGATATTTTCCCTACGTTTTTAAACGGGTTCTTTTTAGCTGTATTATTAGGAGCAGTTTTTTCTAGTTTCAATTCATTGTTAAACAGTGCTGCGACAATGTTCTGTTATGATATTTATAAAGTTGTTCTGAATAAAAAAGCAAATGACCAAGAAATGATAAGAGTGAGCCAGTGGTTTGGCGTTATATTATCTTTGTTGACCTTCTTTATTTCCCCACTTTTACTGTATGCTCCAGACGGCTTGTGGACGATTATTAGAGAATTTACAGGTTTTTTTAATATACCGATTATAGTAATCGTGTTAGTGGGTATATTTTCTAAAACTGTTCCAGCAGTTGGAGCTAAAATTGTTATTATCTCGCATGTGGTGATTTATTATATGTTAATGTGGGGCTTGCCAACAATTTTCAATGTAACGATGCCTATTAACTTTATTCATATTCAAGGTCTACTTTTTTTAATAGAAGTACTATTTTTATTGATTTTAGGCAAAGTAAGACCGTTAAAGATTCCTTTTACTTTCCAAGACAAAGCTGTTGTTAATTTAACACCATGGAAATACGCGTTGCCAGTTTCAATTTGTTTATTAGGAAGTATTGTTTTTACATTTGGCCTATTTTCTAAAATTGGTTTAGCCATAGAAGGAAGTATTGTATCTATATGGTTTTGGCCATTTACCAT
Source organism: Staphylococcus sp. mip270_02 (assembly GCF_054031535.1). Lineage (NCBI taxonomy): Bacteria > Bacillati > Bacillota > Bacilli > Caryophanales > Staphylococcaceae > Staphylococcus > Staphylococcus sp. mip270_02. The sequence goes on along the minus strand of NZ_CM132934.1, from coordinate 314,451 downwards.
AGTATTGATTATTTGTACGATGCTATTATCGTTTATTGCTATTAAAAATTGGAAGAAAAAGTATTTACATGAATAGAAGAGGCATCTACTTAAAAATTTCCAATTTATATGTCTAGTATGTTACTGATAATAATACCACTCTAATTATTTACACATAATAAAAAGGAAAGTTTCTACTAAATATATAGTAAAAACTTTCCTATTATTTTTTAGGCACTTGTTGGCTAAATGTGTTCAATTACAATCTATATGTTATTCATCTTGCAAGAAAGCATTATAAATTTTTTTGGTTTTGTGGTCTATATCTTTTTCACAGTAATACCAAGTTTTACAGTTATAGTTAGTACCATTTATGCGTCCCTTGGCATCTTTAACGTTAGAGGGAGGTAAGGATAGTACTTTGTCTCCTGGTTGCCAATTTTCGGGCATAATTGAGTCATTTTCATCGGACGTTTTTATTGCTTTTACCATACGTATGATTTCATTCACATTGCGTCCTATAGCTGTAGGATAATACATAATTGAACGTACAACTAAATTATCATCAATAATCAATACTGCACGAGTAGCTGATTGCTTGTCATCTTCTTTAGACAATATTCCATAATTTTTTGAAATCTGTTTACTTGAGTCAGCGATAAGTGGAAACTCTATATTTGTATTAAAAGATGATTCTATACTTGTTAACCAAGCTATATGTGAAGCAATACTATCCACACTTAAACCTACAACAGATATTTGTAAATCTTTAAGTTCATCATAATTTTCTTGTAATGTTATAAACTCAGAAGTGGATACTGGAGAAAAGTCATAGGGATATGCAAATAATAGCATCCATTGCCCTTTATAGTCGTCTAAAGTTATGTCTCCTTGAGTAGACAGTCCTTTAAAATGGGGCGCTTGTTGACCAATACTAGGTAAATTGTCTATATCGTAACTTGTTTCGTTTTCAAAACTCATAACACTAACCTCATTTCGATTCAAATTGTAAAAAACGTAGGTGATTTGGGACCACTTGAAGAGGGGGTTAAAGTCTTATATTTTAGCTTGTATTTTAGTAATATTTAAACTAATCAAGGAATCATCTTCACTTTCTGAAACATTGAATTCAGTTATGAAATAAGATTTATTTTTGGCAAATTTATATTTCACAATATACTTATTTCCTCTCTTAAAATACTCATAGGAATAAGGTGGAGAAACTAAACGAGAAAGTTTTTCCAAATACCGTTCTTTTACATATCTATTAATACTTATATAATTTCTGTTTATATATAATTTTTTTCTTAATTTGGAAAGCTCTTTAGGTCCTAATAAATTGCAAAACAATTGGGAATTTTTTTCGTTAATACTGAGAATAAAATTTTCTATGCAATCTTCTATTTTCATAGAATCACCTCTAAATATTTAATAGTTTAACTCTCAAAAAATTCTTTGAATTACACGATTGTAGATACATATAAGTAATTTTGAAAAAGAGTCACAAAATGTTTGCGACCCTTAAGGATTAATAAATTAATAGTTAATTATTATCTTGTTCCTCAGATATTTCGCTTACTGTTTGTCCAATTAATTGTGTAGCATTCTCTACACCTAAGTCACCTAAAGTTACTATGCCTTGTATTTTATGATCGTCTACTACTAGTAAACGGTATATACGATGCTCTTTCATTAATGATGTTGCTTCTTTAATAGTCATCTCAGAATTAGCAGTTACAATATTTGTCGTCATGATATCTCCAGCTTTTGTTTGATTGTTTGCTAGCCCTTTCACTACTATATCTCTATCTGTTATGACACCAACATAATTAGTGTGTTGAAGAATTGGTAAGAAACCGACTGCTGTTTCAGCCATTTTTTGTGCTATAGATGTTAAATTTTCTTCTACGTCAGAAGTAACGATTTCACGTGTTAAATAATCTTTTAATTGTACCATCAATAGTTTCACTCCAATCTTAAAAGTAGATAGGTAAATAAAAAGTATTTGTATGAAAATAGTTTGGAAATTTTCTTACAAATACTTAGTCGTTAGGATAGGTATCGTGTGTGCTTATATTTAATGGGAAACGTAAATGCTAAAAAGGGATTCTAGGCAGTTTTTACTATAAAGAACGTAAAATTTTGTTTATTAATTATATCAATAATTAACTTGTTTAATTTATCATATGCTATATAGGTGTTTTATTACTCGTTTTATAAGAAGTATTAATCATTTTAAATTCCCTCCTTTAGGGTTTTTAAAAAAATAATATTTCACCACTTTATTAATATTCCCAACAATTATTTTATTAAACATTTAAAGTTAACCGTGGAATAACTTTAAGTATATTTATATTAAAAATTTAATAATATATAAAATTTTTAATGGTATAAAACAAGGTAGTGCATTACTTTTTGGGCGGCACAAGTACCAATAATACTAGAAAGCAGAGAAGTGAGTTTAACGATAAAATATACTTGCTTTATCTAGCCTATTGGTTAATTAAAGAAATAGTAAAAATTTATACTTAATTTTATAGCCTTTTATTTTTCAGACTTTTTGATAACGATATTTTCATATCTAGATTGCTGTCTGTAACTAAAGGTACTCTCTTTTACTAATTTTTCATTTGTTAAACCTACTCCTACTGCGCCAGCCACTGTAGCAATAGAAGCAGCAAGCCAAGCAATTTCTATATATTGTATAAAATCTGCAGGACCTGAAGTTCCTATTGTTTTTCCTACAAAATCAGCAGGCAAAATAGTTAAGCAAGTTATTAAAAATAAGATAAATAAAGTTATATAGTAAATTGATACTGATATGAAAAGTGTAATTAGCGTCGTAAAATTATATAATTTAGAAATATATTTTTCTCCTTTTCCAGCAGGGATATCCCATAATTGATGAGCTAAAATAATCCATATTAACATTGCAAATATAGATGCAAAAGAAAGAGATAACAAACGTAATTCTGAAAAAATATAACTTAATTGCCACAGTGTGGTGAAAATTAAGCCAAAAGCACCTGTGGTAAAAGATAAAGCAAGTGAACTTGTAAGGGTTTTCATCATGTTTAAAGGTTTGTTAACTGAGACCATACCAGAAACTAATTGTAATTTACCGATAAAAGAAGGGACTATTAAATAACGAATATGATAAGAGTCAGTGTCCTCTATATAGACAGTTTTTCTTTGTAATCGTTTAGATGGAAAAGCGTGTTGATTATAATCTTTTTTATTGTATTCGTTATCCTGTTGATTATTATCATTGTTGAGATAGTAAACTTCTTTCATAGCGTATAATATAGCACGCTCTACTCTTTTACGTATAGATCCCCACCCAAAAGCAGAAACAGAAAGCAAAATTGTTTTACTTTCCTTGTTAATATCAGCAGCTATAACTCTTTTTTCATCAAGTATAGGTAAATCAGTTAAGTTGATTACATATGACCAGTTATTTTCTTTTGCATAACTTTCAGTATTTGTATATAAATCAATAAAATTTTTGGCTGCGCCTGTTATAGAATCTTTTATCACTTCTACTTCCCATTCTATTGATGAATCAAATTGTGAAGAGAGCAAACTAGGAAGTGTTTCATAATACTTATCTGCTAGCTTTTTTGCTAAATCAGGGGCTGTCAGTATACCGACTTTTTTCTTCATTGTAATTACTCCTTCAGATTTTATGTTTTGATTTTATGCGATTTTTTTTGTTTTTCAGTTTTTAATGATGTTTCCTCTTTTTCTAATTGGCGTTGAATTCTTTGCTTACGTCCTCTTTGTCGGCTTGTATAAGTAATCTCTTTCATCGTATTTTCTCCTTCCATAACGGAGCCTAATGCCCCTGCTAAAAGACCAGCAGAGGATATGAACCAACTTAAACGTAAATAATTGCTTACTGAATAACTTTCTGTTGCGTTTCCCCAATTTTTAAATAAATCGTCAGGTACAAAGAAAATTATGCTAGTTAGTAATAACAGAAAAAGAATAATATAACTTAAAAGGAATAAACAAAACATAGTTAACAATGTAGTAATGTTATAAAGATAACGGTATTTTTTTTCTGTTGCTGAAGAAGGGAGCTCCCAAAAATTGTGAGCGTAAACTAGCCAGCTAATCATGCCTATTAACGAAAGCGTCATAAGTAGTATGAATCTTTGCCATTCATAGACTAGGCTTAATTGCCAAGGCGTAGAAAATATAGAAATATAAGTGCCAGTTGCTACCCCGAGAGCAATTATCTTTTTGAATGAGATAATTGCTTTCCATGGCTCGTTTGCATAAGTCATACCTAAGATTATTTTCAACACTCCTAGAATAGTGGAACTATAAACATATCTGTGACTAGTTGTAGTTTTCTCTTGAGGAATTACTTCATTAACTTTTATAGAAGACAATTTTTTCAAAGGAGAAGTTTTATGTTCAGAATTCATATACATGTCTATAATGACATCTATAATTGTGGAGCATAGTTTACGTTTTAATCTATAGATTCCTAACGCAGGTAAAGAAATAAGTGCGGTTTGTTTCTCAAAATTAACATCTGATATGACGCTTTTATTATTAGAAAAGCTTGGTAAATCAGTAACACATATAGAATAGTCTAATTCACTTTTTTCTTTACGTTTATAAACGTAATCAATACATCTATCTACATATTCAGCGCTACCTACCACTGTATTTGACTCTACTTTAAATTCGAAGTTAACTCCTGAAATTCTTTTCTCTAAGAGTTCTGGTAGTATATCTATAAATTTATTTGTTAATTTTTCTGGCATATTAGGAGCAACGGTTAATCCAACCTTTATATTTTTCAAGCTATTACCTCCTTTTGCAATAATTGAAAATTAAAATGTCTTATTGGAAATTAGAGAATATTTATAATATAAAATATTTAGAAAAGTGAATTTGTAAATATATTAGTTATATAACCTTTTGTAAAGTGAATAAACAGGGGGACTAATGGGTTAAAATATCTAATTTTATAGTAATATAATTTAATATTTAGATAAAAAGTTAGAAAGCATGCAACCTAAGATAGCTATAACAGTACACGGCTTACCTATGAAAGGTAAAGAACTTACAAAGAACCTGAGTTAATTAGTCAATAATTTTGATGATATAGCTCTGCTAAAACATGGTAAATATTTAGATTGAAAAATAATTCATTTAATATAAATGAAAGCATATCGCTTTTCAAAACAATCGCCAGTTTACTTATTTCTCCAAAAGGGTAATATTTAAATATTCTGAAAATAATGAAGGAGTGTTTAAATGAAGGCAGTAACTTTTCAAGGCAATAAAACCATGGAAGTTAAGCAAGTAGACGATCCTAAAATTGAAGAAACGACAGACGCAATTATTAAAATTACGGCCTCAGGCATATGTGGCTCTGATCTTCATCTATATCACCAAGGAGATTTAATGTTGGATTCAGACTTTGTTATTGGTCATGAACCTATGGGTATTGTCGAAGAAGTTGGTAAAGACGTAAAAAAACTTAAAAAAGGGGACCGTGTTGTGATTCCTTTTAATATAGGCTGTGGTGAGTGTTACTATTGCACTCATGAAATGGAGTCGCAATGTGATAACTCAAATAAAGAACCGGCAAGTTGGAAATTGGATAACGGTGGTTTATTTGGCTTTGGTCAAATGCACGGTAACTATTGGGGAGGCCAAGCAGAATATTTAAGGGTACCATACGCAGATTTTTCTTCTTTTGTGGTTCCTGACAGTAATATGAATGACGAACAAGTATTATTTTTATCTGACGTAGTACCTACTGCTTATTGGAGTGTAGAGCATTCTGGCGTCAAGGCAGGTGATACTGTGGTAGTTCTTGGTTGTGGACCTATAGGTCTTATGGCTCAAAAATTTGCCAAGCTTAAAGGAGCAAAACGTGTTATCGGCGTGGATAATGTTGAACATAGACTACAACATGCTAAACAATATAACCAAGTAGAAATTTATAATTTCGATCATGAAAAAGAAATTGGCAAACTACTTCGTGAAACTACGCATGGTGGTGCTGATATAGTTATTGATTGTGTAGGGATGGATGGCCAAGTCCAAGCGTCTGAACGTAAATTAAGTTCAAATTCTTCCCAACGTGGAACTATCAGCCCAATTCATACTGCTGCCGAAGCGGTAAGTAAATTCGGCACAATTCAATTAACAGGCGTTTATGCAACTCCAGTAGACGATTTTCCGCTTGATCTTATCTTCAATCGTGATGTCCAAATTAAAACAGGACAAGCTCCGGTTATACACCTCATGCCAAAATTATATAACATGATTCAAGAAGGAACATTTAACCCCACTGAAATCATCACACACACAATGTCATTAGATGACGCACCTCAAGCTTATGAAATATTCGATGAAAAAAGAGATAACAATATCAAAGTAGTATTAAAACCTGAATAAGTTTTGTTGAATTGTTCTTAAACTATGTGAATATATTAAAAATAGTTTGAGTAGGCCAATTGGGACATTTCCATGATACAAAGACAAATAAAAAGAGGTAGATAGTTATGAAAATAGTTGGTTTATTCCCTTCAGACCCTAATGCGGAAAGTGAGAATCAACTTTTAAATGATAAATATGCATTGGGTATTAAATCATTTTTAGATAATAAAAAACACGAATTTGTAGTTGTTAATAGTGATGAAGAAATAGAAGAGCATATTGAAGATATGGACGTTGTTATTAGTTCTCCATTTTTACCGGCATATATAAATAAAGAAAGAATTAATAAGGCTGAAAATCTCAAATTAGCTATAACTGCTGGCGTAGGTTCAGATCACGTTGATTTAGAAGCGGCAAGTGAAAATGAATTAACAGTAATAGAAGTGACTGGCTGTAATACTGTAAGTGTCGCTGAACATACGGTAATGGACCTTTTAATATTGATGCGTAATTTTATGGAGGGACATCGTCAATCTTATGATGGAGAATGGCATTTATCAAAAGTGGGAGAACACGCGCACGATATTCAACATAAGAAAATAGGCATTTTTGGTTACGGACAAATTGGAGAATTAGTTGCTCAACGGTTACAACCTTTTGACGTACAAGTGCAGCATTTTAGACGTTCTAGTCAAGAAGATACAGCATATTCGAAGTATGTGAACTTTGACGAATTAGTATCTACAAGTGATGCTTTAGTAATTTTATCTCCATTAACTAAAGAAACCGATGATTTATTTAATTATGATGTATTGAGTAGAATGAAACAAGGTAGTTATTTAGTTAATACTGCGCGAGGTAAGATTGTCAATAAAGAAGATTTAGTTGAATTGGTTAACGCTAAACATATCCAAGGTTATGCGGGAGATGTTTGGTATCCACAGCCTGCGCCTCAAGATCATCCTTGGAGAACTATGCCACGTAATGCTATGACAATCCACTATTCTGGTATGACATTAGAAGCACAAAAACGTATTGAAAATGGTGTGAAAAACATCTTAACTAACTTTTTTAATGATAAAGATTTTGACGAAAAGGATGTTATTGTTTCAGGTGGTGACATTAAAAATAGTAGTTATAAGTCAAAATAAACTGGAGGTTTCTGGAATGAATTTAACTGAATTTCATAATCAGATTAGAGGTTATACACAAGATAGACAACCAGGCATTGAGAGCCAAATGGACCCTAGACCTATTAGCGAATTTGAAGAATATAAGGCTGGTGGTAAATTGGAAGGGAAAGTGGCACTTATCACTGGAGGCGATTCAGGCATAGGACGTTCTGTCGCCATTTTATTTGCTAGAGAAGGAGCTAATATAGCAATTGGTTATTATGATGAAGAAAAAGACGCTGAAGAAGTTATAGGAATAATAAGATCATTAGGAAGATCTGTTAAAGCTTATAGCCATGACTTAAAAAACGTTGAGGATTCAAAAAAGTTAGTTGAAGATGTTGTTAATGATTTTGATGGCTTAAATATTTTAGTGAATAATGGTGGAATACAATATCCAAAAGATGAATTTCAAGATATAACCCCCGAGCAAGTAAAGGAAACATTTGAAACTAATATCTTCGGTATGATATTTCTTTCTCAAGCAGCACTACCACATTTAACTTCAGGAGATACAATCATTAATACAACAAGCGTAACAGCATATAATGGATCAGCTGAATTAATAGATTATTCCGCAACGAAGGGTGCAATTGTTGCTTTTACACGTTCTTTAGCTACAACTTTAATTGAGAAAGGTATTCGTGTTAATGCTGTTGCACCTGGACCAATTTATACGCCATTAATACCTGCTTCTTTCAGTAAAAGCAAAGTAGAAACTCATGGTGGTAATACACCTATGGGTAGACGTGGACAGCCTGCTGAATTAGCACCTGCTTATGTATTCTTAGCTAGCTTAACAGATAGTTCTTATGTAACTGGCCAAGCCATCCATGTGAATGGCGGTGGGTATATGACTTCATAATTAAAAATATAAAGAGAGAAGAAAACCAAGATCTTGGTTTTCTTCTCTCTTTATTAATGTATAAAATGATTAATCTAAATGCACTCTATTATGATCTTCCATTGTATTAATGTAAGAAAAGTATTTTTTACATACAATAAAACTAGTTGTTGATAATATAATAAAACTAATAAAGATTAATAATTTTTTCATTTTATCTCAACCCTTTTTGTGTTTGTCTTTATTTAAAAATTCGGTAGTGCTAGCCTAGCGGTTCTGTGTTCACACACGACATTGAAAAGTGAAAGTAAGGGGGCTAAATGCGTCTCTTTTATTACTTTTCCCAAACATCCAAATGTTAATCAAATTTCGAAAGTTAATGTTTTTATCAGTAACTTATAGTAATATTTAGTGAATTATTTTCTAGGAAATAATCAGCTATGTAAGTTTTTGTAAATATATTAGAAACAGGCTAAAGTTGAATCAATTTTATGAATAATAGTAAGTATATAAAAATAAATTTCTCCTTGAGGTTTACGTTACGTAAGGGTGTAAAGTGGAATTCGAAAGGAGGCAGATGATGACATATACAGTAAGTCAATTAGCTGAACTATCAGGCGTAAGTAATAGAACTTTACGTTATTATGATCAAATAGGTTTACTTAAGCCAGCTAGAATTAATGAATCTGGATATCGTATATATGAACAAGAAGAAGTCGATACACTGCAACAAATCGTATTTTACCGTGAGTTAGAGATCAGTTTAGACGAAATTAAAGAGATTATTCAACAACCAACATTTAATAGAATGAAAGCTTTAGAAAACCATTATTATAACTTAAAACAACAACGTGAACGCCTTGATAAAATCATTCAAACAGTTAAAAAAACTATTGCTAATAATAAAGGGGAAATTATCATGCAAGATAGAGAAAAATTTGAAGGATTCAAAGAAAAAGCTATTAAAGAAAATGAAACGAAATATGGAAGAGAAATCAGAATGCAGTATGGAGATGATCTTATAGATCAAAGTAATAAAAAATTTAAAGATATGACACAAGCAGATTACGATGCTTGGAAAGCTTTAGAAAAAGAAATTATTGATTTGCTATCTGAAGCGTATCAAACAGGTAACCCAGCTTCTGAACTTGCCCAATTATTAGCGGCAAAACACAAAGACTGGCTCATGTACACATGGCCTGAATACTCTAAAGAAGCTCATGCTGGACTAGCAGAAATGTATGTTAATGATGCTACTTTTACTGACTACTATGATAAGCATGTTGAAGGCGGTACACAATTTCTTAAGGATGCTATTTTAGTATTTGTTGATGAAGTATAATCATATCAAGATGTTAATTAGGATAAAATATTAAAAGCCGAAGAGTCTAGGATTTACGTCCCAATCTCTTCGGCGTTTGTTTTAGTTTTTTCTACGTTCAGTTATACAGCCGTCTTTTGAACCACAAGAGTTACACTTTCCAGATTTGGATCTGTTAATAAATCTAGTGAGTGTATATACTGTATAGCTAAATATTGCGAAAAATACAATAATATTAATTAAAATAGTCATAAAATTACTCCCTCAAATAAATAGATGTCCAACTTGATAGAAAATGAACGATAATACATAGGCAGCAATTAGAGGATACGCAACTGCTAGTACAGTCCATTTAAGTGAATAAGTTTCTTTTCGAATAGTTGCTACGGTTGATAAACATGGTATATATAATAATATAAATATCATAAATGCATATGCAGATAATGGTGTGAATTGCTCTTGGATAATATTGACTAATCCTGACTCATCGGAAGCATAAATAATTGCCATTGAACTGACAATGACTTCTTTTGCAAGGAATCCAGGAATTAAAGTTGCACCAGCTTGCCACGTACCAAAGCCTAATGGTGCTATGAAAATGGCAAAGAAGCTACCAATTGCATGTAAAAAACTATCATTGACGTCTACATTAAACCCACTAGGTCCAGTGTAGTTTAATAACCAAATAACAACAGAACCCCCAAAAATAAATGTGCCTGCTTTTTTTACAAACCCTTTAGCTTTTTCCCATGTGCTTCGCCACAATGTCTTGATAGATGGCATGCGGTATGTTGGTAATTCTACTATGAACACAGAGTCATCATTTTTCAATAAAGTCTTAGTCAAGATTATACTCGTAGCCAATGCTACAACGATGCCAAGGATATAAAGACTTAATACAATCAAAGCCTGATGTTGTGCGAAGAATACACCAACAAATAAAGCATAAACCGGGAGACGTGCAGAACAGGACATAAAAGGTGCAATTAAAATTGTTGTAAGTCGTTCTTTTTCACTTTCGATACTACGTGTAGCCATGATACTAGGTACATTACAGCCAAACCCTATAATCATAGGAATAAATGATTTACCACTTAATCCAAAGGTTTCCATAATTCTATCCATGAGTACAGCGATACGTGCCATATATCCAGAGTCTTCTAGCAATGAAATAAAGAAGAAAAGTACCATGATTTGAGGTATAAATACTATGACTGCACCTACGCCGGCGATAACGCCATCCGTGATTAAATCCTGTAGAAATGGCACTAAACTAATGCTTTCCATTGCGGATTTAACAGTGTCGGTCAGTCTTCCCCCAATAAATTCATCAAGTTGATCTGATAGTGGTGTACCGACCCAAGTAAATGTGATTTGAAATATCAACCACATAATACCTAGGAATATAGGAATACCAAGAAATTTGTGCGTTAATAATTTATCTAAACGTGATGAAAAATATTGTCGTTCTTCATCAGGATATTCCACGACATCGTTTAACAAATTATCTATATAAGCGTTTCGTTTTTGCAGGATTACTGCTCGAATATCAATGGATTGAGAAGCGGCTAGCTTTTGGCGTAAAGGTTCAATTCGAGTAATTAAATTTTTATCAAGAAGTTCATAGATTTTTATGTTATCTAACAAAAATTGTATGGCGATAAAGCGTAATAAGTGTCTGTCGAAATTACTGTACCTCAAAAGCTGTTCTGATATGTTTTGAATTGTGTTTTCTATAGCTTCACCATAATTAATATGTAATGGGGAATTTCTAGATAGATGTGGATCGTTTAGTGCATTTAATAAATTTTTAGTACCTTTGCCATTTCTAGCGATAATAGGAAGTAAAGGTACTTTTAATTTTTTCATGAGTGTCTCTTGATTAATATGAATACCACGTTTCGCAGCAACATCAATCATATTTAGCCCTATAATTATTGGTGCACCAAGTTCCAGTAATTGAACGGTTAATTGTAAATTTCGTTGTAATTGGCTAGCATCAACTATATTAATCATGCCAGAAAATTCATTTTTTAATAAGTAGTCAGTAACTACCGTCTCATCTTTTGAAATAGGAGATAATTCATATATGCCTGGTAAATCAATGAGATTTCCAGCATTATCTTTAAGACGTCCTACCTTCTTCTCGACAGTGACTCCGCTCCAGTTACCTACATATTCGTATGTGCCAGTTAATGCGTTAAATAATGAGGTTTTCCCTACATTAGGGTTTCCTAAAATACAGAAACTATTAGCCATGGGCTTCCTCTAGTAAAATATGACATGCATCACAACCACGGATACTTAAATTTTGACCATTTATTTCTAGAATACAAGGGCCACTAAATAAGCATTTTTGTTTAATCTTTAATTTCGATCCAGGGGTTAAACCTAAAGCATTAAGACGTTGGGTCATGTGCTTGTTTTTAATTTCTATACCTTTGATTTTATAATTTTTGTCTAAAATACCAGTCTTTAAATTCAACATATTTATCACTCTTTCATAATAATAATCATTATCAATTATATAATTATATTTTAAGCAATAAAAGTCGTTGTAATATTGTATTTATGAAAACTTTGTTAAACATTTTTGAAAGAGACATACATTGTTTTAAGTAGTAAAAAAGAAATTATTTAGTAATCCGTAATTAATTATGGAAATGGGTATAGTATAGTGAGCAAAGAAGTTGTAATTACTAAGATGTAATAATACACTTTAGTAAATAATAATTTTAATAGCTAACTACTTGAGATTTGTGAAGATAATACGATACATAATGATTAAAGTCAGCTAGATTATTTGAAGTCAATCTAATTCTAGAAGCAATGTGATGTTTATATAAGCAGTAGTATACTTTAAAATACGCATTAAATTAGGAGGGATTCAAATGATTATTCGTGAAAATAAATGCATTAAAGTGAAAAGACTGAATGAAACACGTTCAAGTGGGATATCTGTCATGATCGAGGAAGGTGGCTTAGGCGCTGATCAATATTATCAAATAGAAAAGCAAAATGCTAAAACATCTGAAGAACACTTACATCAATTTGAACATGAGGTTAGCGAAAAAAGCGACATAGAACTTGTTGAACTATTAATCATTAATGCTCAAGAAAGTACAAATAGAGAATATAGCGAAGCATTAAAAGTGATTAAATTAGAAATATTAAAACGTATGGAATAAATTTAACGTGAGAGTGGTTGGGAGTTATCTCCCAGCCACTTATTTTGTTTCATGAGTTAATAAACTTACCTTATAACTTCAATATCATGTAAGTAAATTATTTAATAAATAAATCAACCCAAGACATAAAATAAAAGCTTAAATTACTTATATCTGTTGTTAATTTTAAAATTCAAATAAATATATTGATTATTATTAATACTGGGCATAGAATATAATTAATAGTGATAATCATTATCAATAGGAGGGTTCAAATGAAGCAATTAGTAAGTTTTATTATTTTAGCAGTACTGCTGCTCTCAGCGTGTAGTAACGAGTCAAAATCTAATGAGGAAGAAAGTACGAAAAGTTATACTTTAGGCAGTGGTAAGAAAGTTGATATCCCGAAACATCCAAAGCGTATTGCAGTTGTGGCTAATACATATGCAGGTGGCATAAAATATTTAGGCGGCAATATTATAGGTGTTACTAAAGATATAGAAAAGAGTAATGTTCTAAAAGATAAATTTAAAAATACTGCCAAGCTAAATGAAAACGATGTGGAAAAAGTTGCAAAACTTAAGCCAGATTTAATTATTGTTGATACTACTGATAAAAACATTAAAAAATATAAAAAAATTGCTGCAACATTACCAATCGAATATGGTAATAAGGATTATTTAGATACACAAATTGAATTAGGTAAGATACTTGGTAAGGAGAAAGAAGCTAAAGACTGGGTGGAAAAATGGAAAGCTCAAACTGCTAAAGATTCTAAAGAAATCAAAAGGCATATAGGAGAAAACGCAACAGTTTCAATTTTTGATGATTTTAGCAAAACTATCTATGCATTTGGCCCAGAGTGGGGGCGTGGTGGAGAAGTGTTATATCAAGCATTTGATTTAAATATGCCTACTCCCTTAGAAAAAGAAGTCAAAAAAGATGGTTGGAAAGAATTATCACAAGAACAACTACCGAAGTATGCTGGCGACTATATTATCACGATGAGTGAAGGTAAAGCTCAACCAGAATTTGAAAAAACAAATATGTGGCAACAAATTCCTGCTGTTAAAAATAATCATATTATTAAAGTAAAAGCCGAGACGTATTGGTACAATGATCCGTATTCATTAGCATTTCAAAGAAAAGAACTAAAAAATAATTTAATGAAATAATGGATAAAAAGAAGTGGAACAGTAATCATATATTATAAAATGATTGTTGTTCCACTCTATTAATTATTTATCCATTAAATTCTACAGGATTTGGACCAATTCTTTTATCTTGGTTTAAAGCATCAATACGATTAATTTGTGCTTCAGTTAATGAAAAGTCAAAAACATTTATATTTTCTTCAATTCTATGTGGCGTCACAGATTTAGGAATTGTAACAACACCATGCTCAATGTTCCATCTGATTACAATTTGTGCAGGAGATTTTCCAGTTTCGTCAGCTATAGCATTTATTGTCTCATCTGTAAGGATTTCAGCATTCATTAAAGGTGACCAAGATTCCATTTGAATAGATGCTGAAGCTAAATATTTTCTTAACGGTTCTTGAGTAAAGTATGGGTGAAATTCTACTTGGTTAATAACTGGTTTAATAGTCGTTTTCGCTTCTAGCAACTCTAATTGTTCAATTGTAAAGTTACTAACACCAATATTTTTAACTTTGCCCTCATCATATAGTGCTTCCATACCTTCCCAAGTTTCTAACATGAGTGATTCGTTTGTACCTGGCCAGTGAATAAGGTATAGGTCTAAGTAATCTAAGCCAAGATTATTTAATGACGTTTCATAGCCATCTTTCACGTTATCTTTACCATAGTGATTTAACCATAATTTAGATGTGATAAATAAATCTTCTCTATTAATACCTGCGGCTTCTATACCTTCTTGTATACCTTGTCCAACCATTTCTTCATTAGCATAAACTAACGCTGCATCAATACTACGATATCCGTTAATGATTGCATGCTTTACTGCATTTTTCGCTGTATCATCATTTTCTACTCTAAAGACGCCTAAGCCAAGTTGTGGCATTGTATTGCCATTATTAAAAGTTATATTTTGCATCGTTATACTCCTTTTTATTAAATAAATTTTAGTAAATTATTACCTATGAACGCCATTTTAAACCTCTTATTAGGGAAATGTAAGTACGCACTTTAAAGTAACCTAGGTAAAATTACTTAAAAATAATAATTCTTTTTTAAAATGGCATGTACAATAGTTTCAAAAATCATTATACTTAAAAACATGTTTGTTTTAAAAAAAGCTAGGAGATATAAAAATGAATCTGATACATAGAATACTACGTAAAGAAGATGTATCGCGCTATCAAAATAAAGATGCGCACTTAGAACGTACACTTCGCGTTAAGGACTTTTTAGCATTAGGTGTTGGGACAATAGTGTCAACTGCTATTTTTACATTGCCAGGGGTTGTGGCTGCGGATCATACGGGGCCTTCCGTCAGTCTATCCTTTTTAGTTGCAGCAATTGTAGCAGCTATGGTTGCATTTGTATATGCTGAAATGGCAACAGTAATGCCTTTTGCAGGCTCTGCATATACTTGGATTAGTATATTATTTGGAGAATTTTTTGGTTGGATTGTTGGTTGGGCATTAATCGCTGAATATTTAATTGCAGTTTCCTTTGTAGCCTCTGGTTTTTCGGCAAATTTAAGAGGGCTGTTAGACCCCTTCCATATTTCACTACCTAATTCACTTTCTAATTCATTAGGTACTGATGGTGGGGTAATAGACTTGATAGCAGCAATTGTGGTTGTTATTACTGCTTTATTATTGTCTAGAGGTACTTCAGAAACAGCACGAGTACAGAATATATTAGTCGTGTTAAAAGTGCTAGCAATTTTCCTATTTATAATAGTAGGTTTGTCTGTAATAGATATAGGACATTATGTACCATTTATTCCTGAATATAAAGAAACTGCAGCAGGTGCTTTCGGTGGTTGGCAGGGAATTTATGCAGGTAGTTCTGTTATATTTGTTGCTTACATTGGTTTTGATTCTATCGCTGCTAATTCTGGTGAAGCTATTAATCCTCAAAAAACGATGCCTAGAGGGATTTTAGGATCATTACTAATTGCCGTGACGTTATTTGTCATTGTAGCATTAGTGCTAGTTGGTATGTTTGATTATAGTGAATATAAAAACAATGCTGAACCAGTTGGATGGGCATTACGTACAAGCGGTCATGGTACGATTGCAATTATTGTACAAGCTATTTCTGTCATTGGTATGTTTACTGCATTAATTGGAATGATGTTAGCTGGTTCGCGCTTACTTTACTCATTTGGTAGAGATGGAATCCTTCCATCTTGGTTAGGTAAATTGAACAATAAAAACTTACCAAATCGCGCTTTAGTCGTATTATCTATCGTTGCAGTAATTGTTGGATCTGTATTCCCATTTGGGTTCTTGGCTCAATTAATTACAGCAGGAACGTTAGTAGCCTTTATGTTTGTAACAGTGGGTATTTTTGCTTTACGTAAACGAGAAGGTAAAGATTTGCCATTACCAGCATTTAAATTACCTTTGTATCCTGTTATGCCAATACTTATCTTTATTTGTGTATTTGCAGTATTTTGGGGTTTAAGTGGACAAGCTAAATTCTATACATTGATTTGGTTTGTCATCGGTATATTATACTACCTGTTCTATATTATTAAGACGAATGGACAGCAAAAATAGTCAGAAGTAAATGTTAAAATATAATACTAAAATATATGCTTCAAACTGCCTTCAAGTCATTGATTTGTATGGCAGTTTTTTTGTTGTATAAAATTATCTGTCTTTCTGAAGGAAAGAGATTAATATATAAATGAAACATTGGAATTATACTGTCAACTTTTTTTGATGAGTACAATAAATATGATTGTGAATTATTGAATTAATACGCAGAAAAATATTTGGTTTTATTTCACTTTGAATAGCCTCCTATTGTTTTTGATTGTTTTAATATTATATAAAGATGTATTTTATTGATTAGAGAATATATATAAAATGATTTATAATTGATTTTTATGTTATTATCATGAATGTTATTATGTTTTGATTTTAAATTATAATTAAAAGGAGTGTTAGCGTGGATAATAAGCATTATATTATTACTGGGGGAACAAGTGGTTTAGGTTACTCTATCGTAAAAACATTGCTTAACAAAGGATGTAAAGTTACTATTCTATCCCGAGATTTATATAAATTTAACCAAATTGAATTATTTAAAAATAACAAAAATGTTCAATCTTTAGAGTGTGATTTATTAAATGTTGAAGATTTAACATTATTAGAGGATAAATTAAGCCATGATATAGATGGTTTTATACATTGTGCAGGTTTGAGTTATATAGAAAATATGTCTTCAATCTCTATAGAGAAAATGAATGAAATTTATAAAATTAATATGATTAATTTTTCTATTTTATTGAATGTTTTACGAAAGTTTTTTGTTGAAGAACCAACAATTGTAGGGATTTCTAGCTTTGCTTCACTAATAACAGATAAAGGTACTGGTCATTACGGAGCTTCAAAAGCGGCATTTACTCAAATATTAAATACTTTGAGAATGGAAGAGCCTAATTACCATGTTCTTGTAGTAAATCCAGGACCAATAGACACTCCTTTTTTAAAGAAAGCTGATATACATGGACTATATAAAAACATGAATAAAACATTTATATTAAATTCTGACAAATTGGCAGAAACTATAGTAAAAGGTATTCAAAAGAAAAAAGAGGAAATAAACAAGCCCCGACTTGTTCATTATCTTTTAAAATTATATCAAGTATCACCATTATTTTTGAAGAAAAAATTACACAAATACTTAGCCTAAAAGAAAAAGTAAAACAGCCTGATGTATAATAAGACCAAGCTAAAATAAAACTTGCCATTTTTTGTTAATATAAAATATTTATTTTTTAGAATCTGCTAAAATAAATGCTTTTCTGTTCTATTTAACTACACTTATTTGAATATATGATTGTAGTAAAAAACTATAAAGAATATCATCATAAAATAACGTGCATATGTATGTAATTGCATGTTATATACTTCGATTAAAATTATGGAGGTAATTTAGTGAGAGAGTATATATTATCTGAAGCGCAAAGTGAAATTATCCAGTTAGAAGAATATTATGAAAATACTAGTATTAATAATATAGCAGCAATGGTTACTATTAAAGATAATGTTAAAATACAAGAGATTAATGAAGCATTAAACAATTTAATAAAAAGACATGAGAGTTATCGAATTAAAGTCAAAAAACAAAACACAGAGTATAAGCAATATATAGATGAATATAAAAGAAAACAATTTAATTACATTGATTTTTATAATAATAAAAAGGATTATGATGAATGGATTACTACACAGATAGAAACAAATATATTTGCCCTTAATAGCGAATTATTTAAATTTGTAATTTTAACACAGCCTAGTGGAGATATTGGAATATTACTATTGCAACATCATATTATTTCAGATGGCTGGAGTATGACTATAGCGGGGAATACATTATGTGAATCATTAATTTACGGAAAAAAGGAAGAGGATTTTGAATATACGTATTTAGATCACGTGGAAGAAGAAATAAATTATAAAAATTCATCTAGATTCGAAAAAGATAAACAATTTTGGATTAAAAAAGTAGAAAATTTAGAAAATAACGAGTTGTTTGAAAATAAAAGGAATAACAGTGGCCAGGGGAATAGGCTGAATTATAAACTTCCAAACATATACACACAGAAAATTATGGAATTTTGTAAAAGTAACCAATTAAGTATTAGTAATTTGTTTTCTGCAGCTATGTTGATTTTAAAGTATAAAAAAAATTCAATAAATAAGAATTCGATTGGATTGATATTACACAATAGAAATACGCAATTTGAAAAGCAAGTGACAGGAGTCTATTCAAGAGTGTTGCCTATAATAGTGGAAATGGATAAAAAATTATCTATTAATGAATTTTTAAAGTTAATGAAAAAAGAAACATTCAAGTTGTTGAAACATAGAAAATATCCAAACAGTTATATAGTGGAACATAGCAAAAATGCAAAAGGTTTACTAGACTTTGTAGTATCATTTCAAAATACTCAGCATAATCCAGATTTTATAAAAAAAGGATACTCAGAAGAATGGTTAGACCCTGGTACAACAAATGTACCGTTAGGTTTAAATATAAGCAATAGAGATGGAGAAGAGAGTCTAGAAATAGATTATGATTACCAGTTAGATGTCGTAAGTGAAAAAGAAGTTGCAAATTTACATTCAAATATTATGAAAATTTTAAACATAATATTAGAGAATCCGCAACGAAAAATTAGTGAAATTGAGACTATTACTGAAGAAGAAAAGACGCTTATTTTACATGACTTTAATAATACACAAGTAAGTATGGGTAACACGAAAACCTTTGTAGAGATTTTTGAAAGCCAAGTGAAAAAAACGCCAAATAATAAGGCAGTTACTTACGAAGGTGAAAGTCTTACTTACCAAACATTGAACGCTAAAGCAAATCAAGTCGCGCATCAATTACGACGCAATGGCGTCAAACCGAATAGCTTAGTAGGTGTAATGACAAACCGTAATTTGGAAATGATAGTTGGGATATATGGTGTTTTAAAAGCGGGTGGCGCCTATGTTCCAATTGATCCAGAATATCCGAGCGAGCGCATCAATTATATTTTAAGAGACAGTAAACCCAATACACTATTAACAGATAGAGCTTTAGGCACTTCTATTGAATTTAATCAATCGGTTATAAATTTAATGGAGAATAAAAGTATATCAATACAACCCACAAAGAATTTATCGCATGTTACAAGTATATCTGACTTGATGTGTATTATTTATACTTCTGGCACTACAGGTAAACCTAAGGGTGTTAAGATAACTTCTAAAGGTGTTATGAATAATCTTAATAGAAGAATTAAGAGATTTGGTATTAGTAGTAAAGATAATATATTATTTAAAATGCCATTTACATTTGATCCGTCAATTTGGGAATTATTTGGATGGGCTATGGTTGGTGCACAAGCCACATTGTTACCTTCGGGTAAAGAAGGTAACTCAGAAGTAATCACATCATTAATTCACACATCTAAAGTGTCGATAGCTGTCTTTGTACCTTCTATGTTTAACCCATTTATTCATTATATTCAGTTAACTAAACAATCGAACTTACTTGCTAGCTTAAGGTATGTCTTAGTTGGAGGCGAAGCAGTGAAGCCAGAGTTAGTTAATCAATTTAGTAAATGGATTGGTAAGGTGAATAATACACAACTAATCAACGTTTATGGTCCCACTGAAACTACTATTGATGTGACGAACTTTAGTTTTGAAAATAATGTTACCTATGAAACTGTACCTATTGGTCAACCTATTGCGAATACACAAGCGTATATTATGGATGAAGACAATAACCTCATGGGTATTGGTACTCAAGGAGAACTTTGTATCGGGGGAGCAGGCGTAACTGATGGTTATTTAAATCGACCTCAATTGACAAAAGAAAAGTTTATTGATAATCCATTCGGTGAAGGAAAATTATATCGTACCGGTGATTTAGCAAAATGGCAGGAAGATGGTAATATTATATGTTTAGGGCGTATCGATGATCAAGTAAAAATACGTGGTTATCGCATTGAACTTGGTGAAATAGAAAGTACTTTACGTAAGAATGAAAAACTTACAGATGTTGCTGTTATTGCCAAATCAATGGGAGAGGGAGATATAGCGCTGTGTGCTTACCTAGTCTCAGATGAGCAACTAAACTGTGAAAATATCAGAAGAGATTTAAGCGAAAAATTACCAAGTTATATGCTTCCAACATATATAACTCAAATAGACAAAATACCAGTCACAGACAATGGTAAATTAAATAAAAGTCAACTGCCTGAAATTAAAGTTAAAAGCAAAGTATATGTTGCGCCTAAAGATGACACAGAAGTAATGATCACTCAAATATTTGAGAATATATTGAATATTGAAAGTGTTGGCACGAATGATAATTTCTTTGAAATTGGTGGCCACTCACTTAATGCTTTGGGAATTATAAATGAAATAGAACATAAAAGCGGTGTCCGTATACCAGTTACTGATATTTTTGAAAAACCAACAGTTATACAATTGGCTAAAATTATAAAGGAAAGTAATAAATACAAAAATTTACGAAAAATACCAAAAGCTGACGATAAATCATTTTATTCTATATCTCCGATGCAACAGAATATATATACATTGAATAAAATTGCTGGTAAACAAACAACATCATATAACATGCCTGGAGCTTTTGAAATAAAAGGTGATATAGATATAAAAAGTATACAGAATGCTTTTCAAACTTTAGTTAATCGACATGAGGTATTAAGAACGCGTTTTGAAACAATTGATGGAGAAACTGTTCAGATAATTGAAGATGACATACAAATTAGCGTAGACTATGAAGAAAAATCAAATATTGATTATGATATACTTTTACAAGATTTTGTAAAACCATTCAATTTAAAAATTGCACCGTTATTAAGAGTTAAAATAGTGAAATTTGATAAACAGCGTTATATATTATTATTCGATATTCATCATATCATTTCAGACGGTGCGTCCATTTATCATATTATTGGTGAATTTTCAAAATTATATCAAGGGCATACTTTAGGTGAGATGAAGTTACAGTATAAAGACTATAGTGAATGGATTAAAAATTATGATTTAAGCAAGCAACGTACATTTTGGTTGTCACAGTTTGAAGATAAACTTCCTATTTTAGATTTACCTTTAGACTATCCAAGACCTAAACAACAAACTTTTGAAGGTAAAACAATTACTGTGAACATGCCTAATGAAACTAAAAAAGCAATAGATAAACTTGCACAAGCGACTGGTAGCACTGATTATACAATCTTATTAACATCATTAATGATATTGATGAATAAGTATACTAATCAAGAAGATGTAGTAATCGGTAGCCCCGTTTCAGGACGTACACAAAAAGATACTGAAGAAGTTGTCGGTGCGTTTTTTAATAGACTTGCATTACGTGGTTTTCCAGAAGGTAATAAATCATTTAATCAATTATTAACAGAAATTACTGAGCTAACGTTGAAAGCTTTAGATAACCAAGATTATCCTATTGAATACTTGAAAGAAGAAATTGTAGAAAAATATAATTTAACTCGTAATACGTTGCATGATGTAACTTTTGCATTCCAAAATATTAATGATCAATTATTGAACGTAGATGGTTGGGAAATTGAACCTAAAGAAACTATCGATACAAATATAAAATTTGATTTACACATGATGATAGAAGGGGACGAAGTTTACAAAGTGTCTTTAAAATATGCGAGTGAATTATTTTCTTCATCAACAATTCAACGTATGTTGGATAGATTTATAAACATATTGGATAGTGTTACAAAATATCCAGAACAAAAAATAAGTGAAATAGAGTGAAAGATTAATTAAATAAAACTTATCAGAACTGTGTTTGATATCAATTCCTAATTAAGAAAAGTTGATGTAAAACGCTAAAAGTCCGGGACATAAAGTAATGTCTCGGACTTTCTATTTTTATGTTTTAGAATAAGGCTTCACTTATTGTTGTAAAATCAAACTAAAACATTAGCTAATATTTCCTGGAAAATGCTGCGTAACATAAATATTTCTATAATTAATGAAGTATTTGGATGGAGTTCATATAAAATTTTTATGCTGATAAATTTTTACACATCACTGTTAATATTTCATATCACAAAAAAATATTTATATTCCGTATATTGTATAAAAACAAATACAAAATACTCGAATTAATAATTAAAATACGTGTTTTTATTTAAAATATTAATATTACAACTTTAATTAATATGTTATCATCTAAATATGATAAGTAATAATAATTTACTGTGTAACATGTTAAAAAATAAATAAGTTTGTTTTTTGATATTATTTCATTGCGCAGGAAGAAATATTATTTTATGACTTCTTGACTATCGATTAAGCATAAAATGAAAATACTTTTTAAACAATAACTCGAATGGAAGGATGACATGTAATGAGCAATAACGTTTTAGATATTAGTTCTTTAGAAATAGACCATGTACTTGCAGGAGAAAGCGAAATATATATTGTTCCAATCGTTGCCCCAGTATTGAGAAAAGGAGATTCTAAGGGGAATGCTGTTGATTGTTTTAAACAAATCTTAGGTTCCTCTAAAATTGTGCAATCTTTTGATGTGACGATAGATCATAATGATGAAAATGAGCCATTCAAAATATTTGAAGATCGAGAATATTGTGTTACAGACTTAACTTCTTTACATAATATTAAAGAGGCTAAACGTCCTGACTGTAATTTTGGTTTAAGACTTTATATGCCTCAAAAAAATGAGTCCAAATTAAAAGTTATAAATAATGATATTTTAAAAGAAATTAATATTACTAGCTTTGATATTTCTGATTTAAGTAAAGGTTTAAAATTTGAAACATTACAACCATTAAAAGACGCAATTATAGAACAAATTCAAAATAAAAATGGAGCTAAGAAAAAATTGTTTAACGAAAATAAGAAAAAACAAGTTATATCTATTAATAAAAATGAAGAGTCTTCAGATATCCAATTTTTAAAAAGCAACCTATATAACACATTGGATTCACTTATAGATAAAGTATATTTAGATGATGAAAATTTAGAATTTAGAAGTATTGTCGATGATAAAGGTTATAATGAAGAAATATTACCTACTTACCGAAAGCTTGAACAATTAACTGAAGATGACTTTAACAAAGCAAAAAATGATAAATTAGCAGTTTTAGAAAAAAAGAGAGAAGATATTATAAACAGCATTTTTAATCAACTTGTTAATGATTTGTGGAGTAAAAGTATTGAAGCAGATAAAATGCGTAATTATAAATCAAATGATTCTCAATATCATAGAACATACACACAAATTGAAAGTAAATTACAAGAAGATTTAGGAGTTATTCCAAAGAAAGTTGAAGAACAAACTAAAAAATTAGAAAAAGATTTTGAAACAAGTAAAAATGAGCGTAGCGAAAAAGCACGTAGAGATATGGAAGAAAGAATAGAAAGAGAAGAAAGACCGATTTTAACAAATCGTATTCGTGAATATGAGAAGACATTATCAGATAAAGCCAAAAATGCTTATAATAACCAAATTAAAGTATTAGATGCCAATGTAAAAAATGACTATGATTTGCATATTACTAAAATTGTCGATGACATCGTTCAACATCATCAAGAGACTATAGCTACTAAAAAGTCGGAACTTCAAAATATTATGGAAAAAGATGTGGAAACATTAGTCCAAAAAAGAAGTGAAGACGTCGACAAACTTAGAGGAGAAATTAGTAAGTTAGAACAAGATTTAATTCATAATGAAGCAACATTTAATGAACGTTTAGATTTAGCAGTGAATCAAAAAGTAACTGATTATGAATTAAAAGACTCACAAATGACAGATGAAATTAATTGGTTAAGAGTAGAATTAGAAAAATCAAAAAGAGAAAGCGCAGATAAAGATGAATCGATCCGTTCTAAAGAAATGGAACTTCAAAATAATAGAAGTCATCTAGATCGATTAAATCAACAACTAGAACAAAGTAATCAAACAAGTTTAAGTATCTCGGCGCGTGCTATGGAAATTAAACAACAAGCTCTAAGTTTTTCAAATATTGAGTCAAATCAATCAAATTTCAGTAAGGTTGCTGGACCGCAGAACATCGATGTAGGTAATTTATTAGATGATGATGCTGAAAAAGCAAAACGCTATGAACGAAGAAAAAAACCAACATTCTTTACTTGGTTAGGTGGGCTCTTTTTATGTGCTGTGCTAGGTTCAGGTACTTTATTTGGCAGTCATGTAGCCAATAGCCAAGAAAAACAAGATAATAACACGGAGACGCAAACTCAAGTTCAAAACTCACAAAAAACAGAATTATCAAAAAATAAATGATGATGTATAGAAGCACCTATTGTTAACAAAATAGCAGACTCAATGGAAAAGTGAGAGTTGGCTTAATAACACAGATCAATACTAAACAATACGGGAGTGGACACAATGAACCAACAAAAATTAGAAGAATTGCACCGGCTGGCAAAGGGCACAGTAAAAGAGAAAAAAATTGCACTTACATTTGGTTACCAACCAATCATCGAAGCATTAAAAAAGGATGAAAATAAAGAAGTTTCAGATTTTGCGCAAACGATGGATGCAAACAGAGATTTGAAATTATACAAAAACAACCTTTACTATAGACGTTCCAAAGAACAATTTCAAAAAGATTTGAAACAAGCAACGCAATATATGTATGCTACATTAATATTAATAGGTATCGCTATAGTGTCTATACTTATAGCTGTGATTATCTTTTTTGTTAATCCAACTGCGAACGTGTCATTATTTATCACAATTACAGTGTTAGCGATATTAGGGTCGCTTGTTACAGTTTTACTTTCCAAGCGAATAGGAATTTCCTATAATAATAGTAAGCAATCATTGGCAAGGTCCAAATATTTACTCAATATTTCACAGTCTAATTCACAATCACTACAAGCACAAATCAATAATAATGAATAAGATCAATCTAAATTTAGAAAGATATATTTAGTTTGTTTTTAATTCTACACTTAGAATTACTCACGAGTACTATCTACAATGATTTGTCTAACTGTTTAAATTAATTTAATCAAATGTAATACTAAGACACTGAAATCACTCAAACTAATCATAACATTAATGGTCGAATTTATAGCTATGCTATGAATTCGGCCATTTTTTTATGTTTTCAATTTTCCTGTTTAGACAGTTCTATATTTGTATGTATTATTTTTAAAATCCACATTATTTCAATATATATTTGATTGTCGTCTTATTTTTGTTAGTTAACATATTTTCAATTTATTCAAATATAAAACAAACAACTAAAAAATAATATTAAATAATGTAAGGACGCACTATATTTATTATGCTTATTTTTGATATAATAAAATTGTTAATTGAATAACAGTTAAGTATTACTAAAATACTATTCTTTTAATAAGGGCATACTATTTATATAAAGGGATTATGTAAAATTAATTTATTTTATGAGGAGGATTAATAATATTTTGAAAAAATTACTATTGATATCATGCGTTGTTTTAGGGATTTTATATATAAGGAATAGAGATATAATTAATATGTATGAATATTATTCCGTAGATTCTGAATAGAATGTTTTGTAATTTGTTTTCATTAATTTAATAAAGAAAGAGTAATTTCTAATTTAGAAATTATTATATGTAGAAATATATTTTCAAAAATTATAGAACGTTTATTGAAGTGAATTTTTATATAGAAAGAAGATGAATACATGATATATGCTGGTATATTAGCGGGAGGCATCGGTTCTAGAATGGGAAACGTGCCACTGCCAAAACAATTTTTAGATTTAGATGGTAAACCTATATTAGTTCATACGGTTGAAAAGTTCTTGCTCACAAATGAATTTGACAAAATATTTATTGCGACACCACAAAAGTGGATTTCGCATACGAAGGATACGTTGCGTAAGCATCAAATTAATGACGATAGAATCGAAGTGGTACAAGGTGGTTCAGACCGTAATGAAACGATTATGAATATTATAAATGAAGCTGAAAAAGCACACTCTATAACTGATGAAGATGTAATCGTTACACATGATGCGGTTAGACCATTTTTAACGCACCGAATCATCAAAGAAAATATTGAAAGTGTATTAGCACATGGTGCAGTCGATACTGTAATACCTGCAACTGACACTATTATCACTTCAAGCGATGGAGAACAAATACAGTCTATCCCAGTCAGAAGTGAAATGTATCAAGGTCAAACACCACAATCATTTAATGTGAATTTATTGAGGAATAGCTATAATGCGTTATCTGTAGAAGAGAAAGAAATAATGACAGATGCCTGTAAAATTCTTGTAGTAGCTAATAAAAAAGTGAAATTAGTGATGGGAGAATTATATAATATTAAAATCACCACACCTTATGATCTTAAAGTAGCGAACTCTATCATCAAAGGTGGGATGTTGAGTGATTAATCAAGTTTATCAATTGGTTGCGCCAAGACAATTCGAAGTAACATATAATAATGAAAATATTAAAAGTGATAAAGTTGTTGTAAGACCATTATACTTATCAATTTGTGCGGCAGATCAAAGATATTATACTGGTAGCAGAAATGAACAAGTATTAAAGAAAAAATTACCGATGTCTCTAGTTCATGAAGGTGTTGGTGAAGTTGTTTATGATAACAAAGGCATATTTAAGACTGGTACAAGAGTTATTATGGTACCGAATACACCCGTAGAAACAGATGAAGTCATAGCAGAAAACTATTTACCTAGTAGTAAATTTAGATCTAGTGGTTATGATGGTTTTATGCAAGATTATGTTTTTATGGATCATGACCGTGTCGTAGAAATCGACGATAGTATCGAAGATTTAAGTACAATTGCATACTCTGAATTAGTAAGCGTGAGTTGGCATGCGATTCAAAGGTTTGAGCGTAAATCAAATGCAAATAAAAATAGTTTTGGTATTTGGGGCGATGGCAATTTAGGATATATTACTGCAATTTTATTAAATAAACTATACCCCAATGCAGCAATTTATATCTTTGGAAAAACAGATTATAAATTAAGTCATTTTTCTTTCGCAGATGAAATATACCATATACATGAAGTACCTGAAGGGGTTACTTTTGATCATGCATTTGAGTGTGTAGGCGGAAAAGGTAGCCAGTCTGCAGTAAACCAAATCATTGATTTGATTTCACCTGAAGGCACAGTTAGTTTGTTAGGTGTAAGCGAATATCCTGTTGAAGTTAACACAAGATTAGTGTTAGAGAAAGGTTTAACAATGTTTGGAAGCAGTAGAAGTGGTGCGCAAGACTTTAAAGATATTGCGAAATTCTATAAAGATCATCCAGATGTTGTGGAAAAATTAGCGCTACTCAAAGGTAACGAATTTGATGTTAAAACCATTAATGATGCAGTCAATGCATTTGAAACAGATTTATCCACTTCGTGGGGCAAGACTGTCATTAAATGGACGATGTAAAGGGTTAAAAAAGGAGTGTAATAGAAGGTTGGATAATTATAAATTGACAATTGATAATATATATTGGGAAAGAATTCAGCTTTTTATCGAAGGTTATACTGATTGTAATAGGATAGAAAGAAAAAAATTAGTATTACGAAATTTAACAGAAACAAAAGAAGTAGAAGCAAATGAAGTTAAAGTTGAAGGTAATAGATTTAAAGCACGTTTTAATGTGGCAATTTTAGATAATGGAAACTACTTACCTTCAGGACAATACTTATTAATTTTGAAAAAAGAATTTGAACATATTGCTCATATTAATGAAGTATTGTTAAATCCTTTAAACTATGACTTAGACGACGAACAATATGAACATTATCATTCGCTTGAAACTACTAATGATAAAAATAATTTTTTGCTTAAAGAATTTGAATATCAATTTAAAAAGGGAGGAAATTCAAAAAAAATAAATTATAATGTTTATCCAAAAATTTCTAAAGAAGTTAATGAATTTGTATTAGACATTAAATTTAATATGCTTATTCCTAAAAAAAATAAATTATTTGTGAAATTTAATGAGTATAAAAAGAACTATAATGAAAAGTCTTATAAATTGCGTGATTTTTTATTTAAATCTATTTTTAACATCACAAAATTTTTCCATTTGAAAAAGGGGAATACTGTACTATTCACATCTGATTCAAGAGTTGAAATGTCAGGTAACTTTGAATATGTTTATAATGAGATGTTACGCCAAAATTTAGACGACAAATATAAGATACATGCCTTGTTTAAATCTAACATTTCGGCACGTCGTAACTTTATCGACAAATTTAAATTTCCGTATTTATTAGGTAAAGCAGATTATATATTTGTGGATGATTTTCACCCATTACTCTACACAGTAAAATTCAGAAAAAGTCAGGAAATTATTCAAGTATGGCATGCAGTTGGTGCTTTCAAAACTGTTGGTTATAGTCGAGCTGGAAAAAAAGGTGGTCCATTCTTTAATTCTGTAAATCATAGAAACTATACTAAGGCCTTTGTTTCATCAGAAACAGATATACCATTTTATGGTGAAGCCTTTGGTATTAAAGAACAAAATATAATTCCGACTGGTGTGCCTAGAACAGATATCTTATTTGATGAGGCGTATGAGCAACAAGTTACAGCCGAAATGAAGGAGGCACTGCCAATCATTAAAGATAAAAAAGTGATTTTATTTGCGCCTACATTTAGAGGTAATGGACATCATACGGCGCATTATCCATTCTTTAAAATTGATTTTGCTAGATTTGCAAGATATTGTCGTGAAAATAATGCAGTAGTTTTATTTAAAATGCATCCATTTGTGAAGAATAGACTAAATATTCCTAGAGAATACGAGCAATACTTTGTGGATGTTTCTGATTTTAGAGAAGTTAATGATATTTTATTTGTTACGGATATTTTAATTAGTGATTATTCATCACTTGTTTATGAATTTGCGGTATTTAAACGACCAATGATTTTTTATGCATTTGACCTTGAGGATTATATTACATCACGTGATTTTTATGAGCCATATGAAACGTTTGTGCCAGGGAAAATTGTAGAGTCATTTAGTGATTTAATAGCAGCACTAGATAACGAAGACTTTGAAGTAGAGAAAGTAGAGCCATTCTTAGATAAGCACTTTAAACATCATGATGGTCGTTCGAGTGAAAGAGTTGTACGTAATATTTTTGGCAGTTAGTATTATTAGTCTATTTTCAAAAGTTTTAAAAACTACAAATATAGGAGTTTGAAGTAAGATGAAGCAACGATTTATGGAAAAAGACTATTATAATTACAATAATAATGAGTTGTTAATGTTAAATAATGAAGATTTAATTAAGAACGAAAAACTAATTGAATCTGTTTATAAAGATTATGAAAAGTTAGAGGGAGAAGTAATAATTTGTGATTCGTCACCCTTTTTATTTATTAATGGATATTTTATGGCAAGAATAAATAATGAAATAAAGACAACTCAAAAACTGAGCTTTATAGAAATAAATAATAATAATATATATGCGTATATTAAAAAAGAGCGGATTTAAAACAGCTTTTTTCAAGTTTTAAAAATGTGCGACAGTTACGTTTATTCAAAAAAACTTTTATAATGAATTTATATAATTTTTCTTTTTTAATAGGTGAACATGAATAGGGAATTTGCTATTTTTTTTAATCATAAATTCATAACGATTTCTGTATATATATCTAATTATACGTAGTTGTTATAAGTTAATATCTTCTCTCGTATACATATCTTTAGAATGAAAAATACATTTCAAGGAATCATATTAACTACCTAAATAGTAGATTAAACAAATTATTAACAAAATACTTTTAATATTTGATAAACAGGCATTTTTTTAAATGAAGTGAGGGATTTTATTGAATGAATATATATTTATAACAAGTAGGTTGGATAAAAATCATGGTGGATTAACAGCATCTATGTTAAATAAAGTTGGTATTATAAATGATAAACTAAATATAAAACCATTAATATTAACATTTCATTTGGATTGGAAATATAACATTATAAAAGACGAAATTGTCCATAGATATAATTTGGATAATAAAGCTAGATTTATAAATATAAATGAATATTTTAAAAGTAAAATTACTAGTCAACAATTAGTGAAATATACATTTAAACCAGATAGTAATTTAGAAAAAATATCTATAAATGAGAATAAAGTTGAATATTATGATCAAAAAGAAAAAATCTATAGTGTTCAGTACTATAAGAATAAACTTAGAGAAATTAAGAAATATTCAAACGACGTAATGATTCAAAAAATAACATTAGATAGCGATGAATGTTTATTCTCGATTAATTACTATAAAGATGAATATTTAAAAAAACAAGACTTGTATAGAAAGGATCAATCTATATTTGAAAGTCGAATTTATGAAAATAAAAATGGAAGAAATGAAATAGCAAAAATCACTTTATTTGATAAAGAAATAATTGAATTTACATCTTTTAATGAATTCAAAACATATTTTATATCTTTATTTATAAAAGAGCCCTATACGTATTTAATTAGTGAGGCAAGGGGCATGGATGACGCAATATTGAGCATTAAAAATCAATACGTAAGAAAAATCTTTATGACGCATAGTATTCATATTAGACCGGGCACAGATATTGTGAGAGAAGGTAACCGAGCAGTATTAAATAATTTGAATGAAATAGATGGCTTAGTGTTACTAACAGAATCCCAAAAGCAAGATATAACGAATCGCTTTGGGTATAGAAAAAATTACTTTGTAATCCCCCATGCAATTGAAACTAAATATATTAAAAAAGAAAAAATAAAAAACAAAATAGTTATGGTATCAAGGTTGCATAAAGAAAAAAGGATAAATCAGGCTATTCAAGCATTTAAACAGGTAGTAGAAGAGAATTCTGAGGCAAGACTTCATATATATGGAGAAGGTAAAGAGCGTCAAAATTTGCAAATTCTAATTAACAAACTAGGATTAACAGATAATGTAAAACTTGAAGGTTATACACGCAATATCGACCAAGTATTACAAGAGGCAGAGTGTACATTACTTACCTCATTATACGAAGGGTTTGCATTAGTTATTCAAGAAAGCATTGCGAATGGCACACCTGTTATTTCATATGACATTAAGTATGGCCCTAGCGATATGATCCAAGATGGAATAAATGGTTATCTAGTAGAAGAAGGAAATGTTGACCAATTGGCTAAATTTATAAATATATATCTTTCTAAGCATGAACAAGAGAAAAAACAATTTTCTGAAAAATCATTAGAAAAAGCCCAGGAGTTTTCTTATGATAACTTTGTTAAGAACTGGCAAAACTTGTTTAATGAGATTAAAACACAACAAGAAGTATTTGCACCATCAGTTAAATTAACAAATGTCGATTTAGAAAATGGAATTTATCAATTAACAACAAGAGTAGAGTTGAAAGCAAGTAAAATCCATCATCCAAACTTTAAGTTTCTATTTTATAAGCGATCTTCACTAAACGATAGAGAGAACAAAATTTGTACTAAACAATCTGTACAAGTAACTAAAATCAGAGATAATGTTTTTGACATTATTGCAGAATTTAACCCTGAATTATTTGACTATAATGAAATATATGATGTGAGTTTAGAAATTCAAGAAGATGCACAACACCATATTATTCGTATAGGCAATAATAGGAATAACATAAAACTGAATAATATGAAACTTAAATATGTACGCCCATATTTTACTAAAACTTATGATAATATTAGCTTTGATTTAAACACTTCACCTAAAAAAAGAAGAATAAATAAATTTGTAAAATATCGTGTAAAAAATAATGTGAGTAAATTAAATGGAATCTATAATGTTCCCAAAGCAATAGTAAAATATAGGTTGAACAAAAAAAGTAAGAATAAAAAAGCTGAGTATCAAAACCTGAAGGAATTACATCCAATTTTAAAAGGATCAAAAGAATATTATTCTAATTTAACGGACTTAGCTATAGAGTTACAAAAGTGGGAAGAAGCAATTCATTATATGAATAAAGCAATTAAACATGGTTTGGAAAATGGAGCAAACATATATTATAAAAAAGCGATGTTATATAAAAAACTAGGTAATAACCATAAAAGTGTTGAATTTCTAGAAAAATATATAGAAGTCAATAAAAAAGATACAAAAGCGCTTAATGAATTAGCAAATTTAGAGATTGAAGAAAAAGATTATAAAAAAGCTAAATATCATCTTAATGTTATTTTATCTTACCAACCAAACAATGTCGTAATCAAAACGAAGTTAAAAAAATGTCTGAAAAATACAGAAGAGTATCAAAAACTTATAGAGTTATTGGAAAACGACTTAGAAAAAGAACCGAATAATAGTGAATATTTATTAGAATTGGTAAGCGCATATCGTAAAATTAATAATAATAAAAATGTAGTAAAATATTTGGAGAAGTATGTAAATTTAAATTCTAGTGATACAGATAAAATAATTCAATTAATTAATTATTTTGAAGAGATGAATGAGAAAGCTAAAGCAATCCATTACTTTTCTAAATTGATAGATAGCGACGTAAGTTTAACAAATGAGTCACTAAGCGCATATTTTTATAGAAAAGGACAACATGAGTATGATTTAAATCGGATTGAAGATGCGAAAAATAGTTATAATAAGACAATACAATACACTGAAGATCCATTATTAAAGAAATGGGGAATTGGTTATGTACATGAAAAAGCACAATCTTATACGCAAGCAATAAATGCTTATCAAGAACGATTAGAAGAGGAAAATGATAATCCAGAGTTACATTTTAAAATCGCTACGCTTATAAAAAAAATAGGTAATGTAGAGAAAGCAATTTACTATTTTGAAAAAGCATTAGAATTGAATAAGGCTAGGTCTCCTTGGTATTATCAACTAGCTTTATGCTATGAAGAAATAGAAAATTATGAAAAAGCAGCAATAGCATATAAAAACGCAATCATAAGACAACAAACACACCGACCAAATAATTTTAGAAGATTAGCATATATGTTAGAAAAAATAGGTGACAAAGCAGCAGCATTAGAAGCATATAATGAAGCAGAGCTATTTAGAAAACCAAGTTATATGTCAAAAAATGCTTACGAAAAGCATCTAGACTCAATCTCAGTAAGATATGCTCAAAGCTATAATTATTATGAAATAGAAGACAATATGATTTTTTATGAAAGTATGGGCGGAGCGGGCGTTGTAGGGAACCCTCGCGCTATATTTGATTATCTTGATAATAATAAAAATTATGACGCTTTTATACATGTTTGGGTAATTAATTCGTTTGATAATATCCCCGTATATATGAGAAGTAAAAGTAACATTATTTTTGTTAAGAAAAATTCAGATGCTTATTTAAAATATATTGCTAAATCAAAATATTTAATATGTAATTCGACATTCTCTGATTACTTCGTACGAAAACCTAAACAAAAATACTTACAGACTACACATGGTATTTTTTACAAAACTGTTGGTCGCGACAGTAATGGTAGTAAAGTAGGAGTAGCGGGTAGTACAAGGAATTTATTGCAAGCAACTCATATTATAGCGCCTAATCAATTTATGGTAGACAAACAAAAATCAGCTTATTCTATTGGTGGGATTCATGTTGGTGAAGTTGCAAAAGTCGGTTATCCTAGAATCGATACGACTTTGAATACTACTGAAGCCCAAAAGACTGAACTAAAAAAACGTATGAATATAGATAATGATAAAAGTATTGTATTATACGCTCCGACTTGGCGTGGAGAGACGAAAGAAAGTAATGGTTTTGATATTGGTAAATTGATTTATGATTTAAAAGAATTATCTAAAATGGATGTTAATATTTTATTTAGGGGGCATAGCATTACGAAATCGTTACTTAAGGATGTAACTTTTCCCAAAAATATTATTATTCCTCCTGGAGACATTTCAACGAACCATTTGATGGGCATAGTAGATGTACTAATTTCAGATTATTCCAGTGTGTTCTTTGACTTTATTCCAACAGAAAAGCCAATCATACATTATTTGTACGACATTGAAGAATATACTAATGTTAGAGGTTTAAACTTAACAACAGATGAATTACCAGGTTATATTGCTGAAAATACTACAAATTTAATCTCCTTAGTGGAGTATTCTTTAAGTCATCCAGAACCGAGTTATGAGTATTTAAAAGCTAAAGAAAAATTCTGTCCTTATGACTATGGGCAATCAAGTAAGCATGTGGTTCAGTGGTTTTTTGAAGATGATATAAGTGGCGTGAATATTGTTCCAACTGACAAATATAATAATAAAGTATTATATTTAATTGGTCAGCTATCCGATACTAATAACATAAGTAACCTTATCGCTAATATAAAGGCTACAACAGAAGAAGGGAACATTGCTTCAATTTCATTGAAAAAAAGTATAGTGAATGATTCGTTTAAAGCGCGTCAGATATTAACTTTTAGTAAAAATGTAAATCTATTGCCCCATGCAGGACCTATGCCAAAAACATTTGAAGAAATTATAGCTATTCAAGATGTTGAAAAGGGTCATAAAATAAGAAATAGTAAAACTAAGATGTTATATGAGAGAGCTTACCAAAGAGAGAAAAGGAGATTGTTCGGTGATATTCAATTTAATAATATTCATAATTATGAAAAGAACACACCATATTGGACAAGTCTCTATGAAGTGATGGAAAATAAATGAATATAATTTTCAACTAAAATTTACTTAGAATAAATTAAGGCAATACGTTATAACTAAAGTGTTAAAGATTTAATTTGAGTTATTGTCTGATCTTTAAAAAAGAAGAAGACTTCCCTAAATCTTTAACACTTTTTAAATTATTATATAGGATGAATTTTGTACTCTTGAACGTTAATAAGGTAATTTATTGTATGTATTGTTCAATTTTAGCTAAAACTAGAAAAGTAATATTAGTTTCTAAGCTAAATTCATGTTTCGATTATAATAGTTACTTCATTTTCTCACAAAAATAATTCACTCTATAACCCTTATTTTATAATGTAAAGTAATTCAAAGGATGGGAACAGAATGGATAAAAAAATAGAAATTACATATGCTAGAGCTTTCTTTTGTATATCTATAGTAGCTCTACACTCGTTTCCTGGGTTAATCAACGATCCACACACCACAGATTTTAGTAAATCAATAAGCTCATTTTTAAGAATATTATTCCTATTTGCTACACCTGCTTTCATAGTTTTATCAGAAATATTACTATCAATGCGTTATTCTGACGGCTTACCTAAAGGTTTTTTTAAAAAAAGGATTAAATTTATATTAATACCTTATTTATTGATAGGGGCTTTTTATTCATTAAATATTTATCTCAATACAAATGAAACCAGGGGTTATTTTGATATATTTACAACTTATGTATTATATGGCAGTTGGTATGGTTGGTTTGTAATAGTCATTTTTCAATTCTATATTTTACATTTATTACTATATAAATTTTTAAATAAAACTAATCCAATATTAATAATCTTTGTGACTTTTATGATTAGTTTCATTCATTCATTTCTTGCTTATACAAATGATTCATATTTGCAATGGTGGATAGATTTCCATCCTTTTTATTCAAGAACTGCTATACCGTATTGGTTGTTTTATTTTACATTCGGTTATTACCTAGGAAAAAATTATGGCTACATAATGTCGTTAGTTAAAAAATACATATGGTTTCTATTTGGATTATGGATTTTATCGATTGTACCCATCATTATAACTTATAAATTTATGGATGTAACATATGCCCAATCCAATAGATTTGATCTTATTTTGTACACTGTATTTACGTTCTTAATGATTTTATATGTTATGAAAGTTCTAGGTAAGTATAAATTAACTTCATTATTAGTGGTTAGTGAAGTATCATTTTTTATATATTTATCGCATCCTCTGATTAATTCGTACTTATCTAGAGGGCTAGCTTCATTTGTACAAATACCAGTTTTATTTGTATTATTGTTGGTTTTGTTTACTTTAGGTTTTAGTTTAGGGATTGCTTTATTATTATCACACATCCCTTTCTCAAAATATATTATAGGTAGAAACTCATTTAGCGATATGCTTAAAAAAAATTATTAACTTTTATAGAAAAAGTATATTTATCTAATTTACTAATTTTTAGATAAGTATACTTTTTCTTGTTTCATAATATATTCTTTAATCTTCCTATCATTTTTATTGGAATAGTTAACTTGTAACTCTCCTATTTTCTACGAATATCCAATGATTTATCATATATAGTTTCAGAATCAAAACGCTAGGATAAGGGAAACGGCGTTTTGGTGTTTAATTTTAATTACTATTGGCGGTTTAGGGAACAGGGAGTGATGTTGTATTATCGGTATAAAGATATTACGGATGTTTTATACTAACAACTATGACTTACTAAATTATTAGCTTTTATAAAATAATTTGTTTTATATGATTCTGTTAATAGTTGGCCATCATTGGAAACGTAAGAATAATTTTCATCTAAAGTTGTAACATCTGTTGGAAATAACCAATATAGCTTACCTACTGTAAAGGATTGATTATTTTTGACGCATACATATCTACACTCGGATATGCTCATTAAGTACACCTCATTTTTTAAAAGGTTGTTCTAATTATTTAATAATTGTATTGTGGAATACGAAGCTAGGTTCAGCCCCTAAAATAATGAGGAACACTTGGGAATAAGCTATATCTTGAAATTTTTGTATCATGGTATAGAAATCACTAAATGCTTCATTACTTTTTACTTTTTCAACTTCTTGTTCATATAAACTTAAAACAGAATCCCTAATTAAAGTGGGTCTGTTTTCCTGAATAACATATGAGTCTTCTGAAAACATAAGTAGCCCTAAATATTTATAATGTATACTTAGTTGTCTAGTTAAACTGGCAATATATTCTAATTTTAAGTAGAGTTCGGGTGAATGAACTTGTAATTGAGATAGATTCGTTTTAATTTGTTGTAGTTTTTCCATTTCACTTATCATTTATTTACAACCTCCAATGCCCACGGCTTAACTGTATTAAGTGACTGAATAAGGTGTTTACTTTGTCGACGTCTGTTCTTTCGCATGTTTGCTCTATCTTCTCCATGCGTATACAATAATTTTTCTTCATGTGTTTGAGGTGTGATATTTGCTACTTTGATCGGTTTTTTGTGTTCGTCTAGAGCAACAAATGTTAAAAAGGCAATTGCAGCTATTTTTCGTTCAGCAGTTATCATATCTTCTGCAATTACTTTACAAAATATTTCCATTGATTTTTCACCTGTGTAAGCTACATAAGATTCAATGCAAACAGAGTCTAATTGGGTAATTGGATGTAAAAATTCTATAGAATCAGTGGATGCAGTCACACATTCTTTAACCCGAGCATGTCTTCGTGCTGATAAAGTAGCGTTATTATCAATTTTTTTCATTAATACGCCACCAAATAAGGTATTATAATTGTTTAAATCATTAATTAATACTTGATCAGTACTAATGATTTTACTGTCGTTCGGATACTTACAATTTTCCATAACTTAGCTCCCATTTCTATTATTTATTACACATTAAATTATAGGAGGAGCAGTTATAACTATAAAATATCTATAATTTATAAAGGTATAAAATTTACAAATACCTTATTCTTTAATCATTCAATAAAACGTTCTCTTGTATAAATTTAATCCAGTTTTTAGTAAGTGAATCAACTATTGTATCTTTTCTCCAAATAAGTGCTAACTCCCATTTCATCGATGCTTCATTGATATCTATTGCTGTTAAATCAGAGTCTAATAATTCTAAAATCCCTTCTGGTAGCACACAAACGCCCATATTATTTAAAAGCATTTCTCCAATAAAACTCCACTGTGTTGTTTCAAAAATAACATTTGGATTAAATCCATGATTTCTACAAATATTAATGATTTTATCGTTTAAGTAAAAGTCAGAATTAAATAAAATAAATTCTTCATTTACTAAATCTTCTATATCTATCATATGTTTATCTGCCAGTTTATGGTTTTTATGTACGACAAGTTTTAAAGACTCCTCTAAAAATGAAAAGGTACTAAAAATTTTAGTGTCAGTGGGTAAAACGGTGATACCCATGTCTAAATCTCCATAATAAACATCATTTTCAATTTTTTTACTTCCGTTTTCAAAAAGTTGAAAAGTTACATTTGGATAAGATTCATGAAACTGAGAAATTAAATTGATTAACTTTCGTATATTAATGATAGTGGGTATGCCTATTTTTAAATGGCCGGACTTCATTTCTAGTAAATTGCTTAAATCGTTAGGAATGTTGTCATACATTTTTAGCATCTCTTTGCATTGGAAGAAAAACGCTTCGCCGGCGTCTGTTAAATAAATTTGATTTTTAAATCTGTGAAATAAAGTAACATCTAATTCATCTTCTAATAATTTGATTGTATTGCTAATAGTAGGTTGCGTGATAAACAGTTTTGACGCTGCCTTGGTCATGCTTTTTAAATTAACCACTTCCACGAAGTACTTCATATGTCTGAGCTCCATTATATTTTGCTCCCTTTAAATAAAAGTGTTGTTTGTATGATTTCTACATAATAAATTTATATATTTATTATATATCAACTATTAATATGGTAAAAGTTATCTATTTTTTACTTAATAATATAATGCTTGTTTTATAGAATATGAATATTATGCTTTTTACTAACAAATAGATATAATTAGCATAAATATGAATCGTAGGGGTGCATTGAAGTGAATATTAAGCTTATTGTTGCAGATATGGATGGTACTTTTTTAAATAGTGACAGTCAATTTAATAGTGAATCTTTTCAATTATTAAAAGAAAATTGTGAAGCACATCAAATCCGTTTTGTTTTTTGTACTGGAAAACAATGTGAGCGTGTTGAAAGTATTATTGGGGAGTTGTCCAAAGATACATTTATTGTTGGAGATAGTGCAACGAGGATTAAATATAATGAAGAGTTTATCTATAATGCTAAAATTGAAAATAAAAAAGGGAAAGAAATTATACAGACAATTCAAGATATTGACCAAACACAAACCATATTAGGTTGTACTGAAAAGGGAGCTTATGTATTAAATCATATTCCAGAAATTGAAAGGAAAATTGTGCATGGATCATTTCAAAACGTGACATATATCAATGATTTCTCTGAAGTTGAAGATGATTTCTTAAAAATTTCAGTTCATGATGCTACGGGAAATTGTAAGACTACTGCTAGCCAAATAAAACATTATGAATCAGAAGTATATATTATAGCTTCTGATGATGAGTGGATTGATATTGCAGATTTAGGCGTTAACAAAGGTACAACAATTCGTCGAATACAACGGTTACTCCAAATTAGTCCTACAGAAACAATAGCATTTGGAGATGGTTTAAATGACATTGATTTGTTTAAAGCGGCTAAATATAAAGTGGCGATGGACAATTCATATCCAGAATTGAAGGAAGAAGCTAACTTAATAGCAAAAAATAATAATGAAGATGGTGTGGTGCAAACACTTAATTTATTATTAGGCTTTAAATAAGTTAAAAATATAAAAATACTGCTAAAAATTAATTGAAAACTTTATAATGCTCACGATAATTTATTGCTTATGTGATATTATCAGTTAGGAGCAGAATGAGGAGAGGTTTTTAAGAAACTTTCGTTGTTCTAGCTTTATTATTGATATTAGGAGGCGTTTTACATCATGAGCACAAGCGAACATTCACGCTCTGGCAATAAATTGATTTTAGCAATTGTCTTAAGTATATTAACGTATTGGCTGTTTGCCCAATCGTTTATAAATATATCAACACCAGTTCAACAGACTTATCATACTACTCCAGGAATTTTGAATTTATCTGTGAGTATCACTTCTTTTGCAACGGGTATTTTTATGGTCGGTGCGGGCGATATATCAGATAAAATTGGCCGCTTAAAAATGACTTATATTGGTATTATTTTAAGCATCATAGGGTCACTATTAATTATTATTTCTGATATTACAGCATTACTACTTATTGGTAGAATTTTACAAGGGATCTCTGCAGCTATATTATTACCTTCAACGGTCGGTGTGTTCAATGATCAATTTAATGGTAAAGCATTACGTAGGGCGTTCAGTTATTTAATGATTGGTAGTGTAGGTGGTATAGGTTTGGCTTCCATGGTTGGAGGATTGATCGCTACATATATTAATTGGCAATCTAACTTTATATTGTCTATCATTATTGCAACTATTGCCTTTGTGTTATTACTTGGTACGAAAGAAGAAGCTAAGGAAGTTATAGACAAACGGCCTTTCGATTATATAGGTATGTTAATATTTGCGGTGCTTATAGGCAGTATTACTTTATTTGCAACACAAGGCTTTGAACAAGGGTGGACAAGTCTTTTTTCAATGATTTGCTTAAGTATTTTTGTTATTTCAACAATTATATTTTATTTCTTTGAGCGTCGTAAACATTTACCGTTTATAGATTTTGAGTTATTCCGAAATCGCGGTTTAATGGGATCATCTGTGGTTAATTTTGTTTTAAACTCAGCTGTAGGTATTACAACTGTATTTAATATGTATGCCCAAACTGAACTAGGGTTAAGTTCATTCCAATCAGGATTAGTAACGGTACCTTACGTAATTATGGCAATTTTAATGATTCGTTTAGGCGAGAAGATTTCGATGAAGCATGGTGGAAAACCAATGTTACTATTAGGGCCAGCTTTTCCTGCAATTGGCATTATATTCATTAGTTTAACGACTTTACCGTCTGAATGGTATATTGCAGCAGTCACGTTTGGTTTTGTCATTTGTGCCGTTGGTAATGGTTTATGTGCAACGCCTGGTTTAACTGTTGCGATATTAACTATTCCTGATGAAAAGGTCGGGCTTGCATCAGGTCTTTATAAAATGAGTGCCACTTTAGGCGGTGCCTTTGGTATAGCAATGTACACGACTATTTTCGCGGCATTGCAAATTTCAAATAGTGCTAGCGTAGCAGCTGCTTGGTCAATGATTACAGGTGTAGCTCTAATGATTATTGGCATCATTGTAGCGCAAATTATTATTCCTAAAAATATAAAAGCATAATTTATCACGAACAAATAAACATATGATAGCAATCTAGTCAATACTATGAGGACAGGGTTAAGAAACTAATATGAAAATTTTAGTTTCCATCCTGTCCTCTTTTTTATTAAAATTTTTCAATTATATTAACAGTAAGAAAATGAAGTGCATCTTATATTTTGAAAATCATAAAAGAGCTACTTATTATAGTTGGCCGAGGGGACGAATATAAACATATCTTAATTATTTGTAGGTTAATTATATATATTTCGAATTATAATTAAACATTAGTTGTATTTTAGTTTTATAATAAATGTTATCATCAATTAGTTGTAATTTTATTAAATTTACAAAATGCTTATAACAAATTTAGAGGTGCAGTTTATGAAATATTATGGAGAAATCCCTGTCATAAGAGCTATAGCAACGATGTTAGTGCTTTGTATACATTTAACAGCGCAATTATATAATTCTAATGGGGTTATTACAGACCCAGTTTTATCTTATTTTAATCAAATAGCGAGGTTAGGGACACCTATTTTTGCAGTAATTAGTGCCTTTTTACTTACAAGCTCGACACTAAAGCGTGAGTTTGAACTACCTTATTTTATTAAATCTAGATTCACAAAAATTTTAATACCCTATCTACTTTGGACTACTTTATATATCATATTGAGAATGCTTTTATCGAATACATATTATCCAGCAGGAACACCAATAATTAAATATTATCTTTTAGGGACTGCAGAAATTCATTTGTACTTTATTTTAGTAGTGATTCAATTTTATGTATTATTTCCTTTTGTGCATAAACTGAAAAAAGGAGCACCACTTATTATTGCATATATAATAGGAACGCTTATTAATGTGCTTTGGTTAAGCTATGGTAGTGGAACAGTTACTTTGCATAGTGAAATGTTGAATACGTTTGTTAATAGTAAAGCATTTATCTTAAATTGGATATCTTTCTTTTTCCTCGGTATCGGTTATGCGAAGTATTATAAGGAAATTAATGATATCGTTTTAAAATACCAAATATATTTCAAGATTATTGGGATACTTCTATTTATCGATTTAATTATTAAAATTGATATTACAAATTTATATGGTTCGACGAATGTTGCTAATATCATATATATACCAATTTTTCTTGCTTTATTAATCATATTTTATAATCATATAAAAAATTATTCATTGCTAACTCAAACTTTAACGGTTATAGGTAATTATTCTATGGGGATTTATTTAATCCACGTTTTTATAATTATGGTTTACAGACAAACTCCATATGTTGATATAGTAAATAATCCATCAACATTTGTTGCTTCATATATCATTGTATTATGTGTTTCAGTGTTATCGATTTATTTAATAAGTAAATTACCTTTTTCTAGTTTCATTGTGCCTATTCCATCTAAAAAAGCAATCATAAATAAAAAAGACTGAAAGAAATATTAAGTTTCATACAGTCAATTAGACAACTAAATGATTAAAACAGCTTAATGGTCGCATTCATAGTTATGCTATGTAATGGGCCATTTTTAATGTTACTCAATTGGTAAAGGAATAGTGACTCATTAAAAATAATAGAAATTTAAACATAAAATACTTTTAAACTGATTTTTTAACAACGCCTATTGTCCCCTCTGTCACAATATTATAAAAATAATGAATAAAATCCTCCTTTTTAATTCTTTTCTCATCTTGAACCCAATGTTTCAATAGTGCAATTCCTGCTCCAGAAACATAACTCATAAAATAGTCGAAAGGCATATCTCCTATTTTATTGTCTTTACTTTTATATGTGCTTAGATGGTTTTGAATAAGCATATGTAACTTCTCTTGCAACATTGAAACTTTTCCAATACTAAACATTGTTTTGTAGAATCCTATATTTGCATCAATGTGTTCAATCAAATAAGTCATAATACTTTTAACCATATAAGCTGGATTATTCTCTCCAATAGCTTTATGTTGTTGATTTATAAATCTTTGAAGCTCATCAATTTTTTCATTTTCCATAGTGTCTAATAAATCATATTTATCTACATAATAAGCATAAAAAGTACCACGATTTATATCTGCCAAATCAGCAAGCTGCTGTACAGTGATATTTTCAAAGGAAACTGTTTTTAATAGTTCTAAAAAATTTATTTTAATTGTTTGTTGAGATTTACGTATTCTACGGTCTTGAACCATAAGGTTTTCCTCCTCTAATATGCTCTTTTAGACAACAATATTATACAGACTGTTGTTTTTCAAACAGTTATCATACACTTGCTTGTTGTTTATTACTTGTTATGAATATAAGGTAAAAGTGTATTGAAAAACAAGTAATTATTTTATATGGAAGGAATGATTTAAATGACTAAACAAATGCTAGGTAACCCTAGTTTAACTGCGACTCCAATAGAAGATATTAAAGGAGGTACAAATCATATCGTTGTTGATAGTATTCAATATGGCAATCAAGAAATGATTATGGATAAAGACATTGCTGTACCAATGTCAGATGGTGCAAAATTATATGTTAATGTCATTCGTCCAAATAAAGAAGGAAAATTTCCAGTTGTGATTTCTGCGGACACATACGGTAAAGATAATAAACCAAAAATCACCAATATGGGCGCAATATGGCCAACGTTAGGAGCGATACCAACTTCAAGCATCACGCCTGAAGAATCACCAGATCCTGGTTTTTGGGTTCCTAATGATTATGTAGTTGTTAAAGTTGCGCTACGCGGTAGCGCTAAATCAAAAGGATCTTTATACCCTTGGGGTCTTTCAGAAGCAAAAGACTATGCAGAGGTAATTGAATGGGCTGGTCAACAAGAGTGGAGTAACGGCAATGTTGGTACCAATGGTGTTTCTT
Source organism: Staphylococcus sp. mip270_02 (assembly GCF_054031535.1). NCBI lineage: Bacteria > Bacillati > Bacillota > Bacilli > Caryophanales > Staphylococcaceae > Staphylococcus > Staphylococcus sp. mip270_02. The sequence continues at coordinate 269,948 of NZ_CM132934.1, read as the reverse complement.
ATTTAGCAGTTACACAATGGTGGGTAGCTTCGTTAAATCCGACTCATCTTAAAGCAATGATTCCTTGGGAAGGCTTAAATGATATGTATCGCGAAATTGCTTTTCATGGTGGTATACCAGATACTGGATTTTATAGATTTTGGTATGAAGGTATCGTAGCAAGATGGCCAGACGCAGATATAGAAAATTTAAAAGATGCTCAAAAAAATCATCCTCTTTTTGATAATTATTGGAAAGGCAAACAAGCAGATCTTTCTGCCATTAAAGTGCCAATGTTTGTTTGTGCAAGTTGGTCTACACAAGGATTGCATAATCGTGGAACATTTGAAGGCTTTAAACAAGCTTCTTCCAAAGATAAATGGCTTAAAATACACGGACGTAAAGAATGGGAAACTTACTATGAACGTGAATCTCTTGAACAACAAAAAGATTTCTTTGATTATTACCTCAAAGGTATCGACAACGATTGGCAAGATACACCTAAAGTGAGCTACGAAGTCAGAGATAAATTTTATCAAGGTTATACAAAATATGCGACTGATTTCCCATTACCAAATACAACTGCAACTGCTTTATATTTAGATGGTCAAACAATGTCACTCAATACTGAAAAACCTCAAGATACAACTAAAGTTTCATACGATAGTGAAGTCGAAGACAAAGACGAAGTAAGATTTAGCACAGTATTTGACCAAGACACAGAACTTACAGGCAATATGAAATTAAAATTATGGGTTTCAGCAGATGAAGCAGACGACATGGATTTATTTGTAGGTATTAAAAAATTAAATCGCGAAGACGAAGAAGTGAACTTCCCAGACTTTAACCATATTGAAGATGGGCAAGTTGCGACAGGTTGGTTACGTGTCTCTCACCGTGAATTAGATCAAGATAAATCCACAACGCTACAACCATGGCATACACATGAAAGAGAAGATAAACTCAATAAAGATGAAATCGTATCTGTAGAAATCGAAATTTTACCTTCTGGTACGTTATTCAAGCAAGGTGAAAGTATTCAAGTCGTTGTCAAAGCAAGCGAAGTTGTTAAAGGAAATAGTACGCCTGGACTCAAAACACGTTATGAACATGACGAAACAGTAAATAAAGGGATACACAATATTTATACTGGTGGTGAATACGATTCACACATACTCGTGCCAGTGATAGATAATAATTAATATTTTATAACTATATTTGATACTGATAAATAAAGTTAAAATACTACAAAAACTTAACCGTGTTGTTAAGTACTATTTATTGCCTCGAATGTGGATTAATTCACAGTGTTGCTAATAATATACCGTACATTGGTTATATTAGTATGAAAGCTAAATGAAATTTTAGACAGTGGGTAAAGAGTATTAAGTATATGAAAGGGAAATATCATATAGGTAATTTATTAAGTAGTGCAACTCGAATTTTTATAAATGGAGGAAGCGAAATGAATAAATTAGAATTAGAAGGCGCGACATTAAATTATTATAAAGTAGGCCAAGGTCCTATACTTATATTAGTGCCAGGAGCCAATGGTACAGGTGATATATTTTTACCTTTAGCAGAGCACTTGAAAGATAACTTTACCGTCGTAGCTGTAGACCGTCGTGACTATGGTTACAGTGAGTTAACCGCACCTTTGCCTGAACGAGCACAAAAACCTGATGACGATTATCGTGTTAAACGTGATGCAAAGGATATTGCAGAACTGGCGAAACACTTAAGCGATGAACCAGTATATTTACTTGGGTCTAGTTCTGGCGCTATCGTTACCATGCATGTTTTAAAAGATTATCCAGAAGTAATTCAACAAATTGCTTTTCATGAGCCACCCATTAATACGTTTTTACCAGATAGTAAATATTGGAAAGATAAAAATGATGAAATTGTAGAACAAGTCTTAACTGAAGGTTTGCAAGTAGGTATGAAAACTTTTGGAGAAACACTGAATATTTCAGCAATAGATGAAAAAAGTATGGCTCAACCTGTTTCCGAGGATGATGAAGCGCAGAAAGAACAATATGAACGTATGATGTTTTGGGCTGAATATGAAATTAGACAGTACACACATTCTGATATTAAATTAGAAGATTTATCACAATACAAAGAACTCATAACATTATTAAATGGGACTGACTCTAAAGGATCGTTTCCTCAAGATGTCAATTTTTATATCGCTGAACAATCGGGTATCAAAATCGTCGACATACCTGGCGGACATTTAGGGTATATTCAGAAGCCGGAAGGTTTTTCAGAAACAATATTATCGATATGGACGTAATATTTTGATTAAACAATGAGATGAAAGGTGATTATGATGGAAAACAATAAAAACATTTTAGTAATGGGTGCTTCCGGAAACCAAGGCAATGCAGTTGCTAAAAGTTTACTATCCGATGGTTGGATTGTGCATGCTATGACTCGTAATCCTAACCAATCTGCAATAAAAGAATTAGAACAAGATGGAGCTGTTATTGTACAAGCAGATATGAATGATAAGCAGTCTCTTGTCGAAGCAATGGAAAATGTTTATGGTGTTTACAGCGTACAATCATTTGATCCTAAAGACCCTGAAAAAGAAGTACAACAAGGAAAAATGATAGCAGATGTAGCTAAGCAAGTAGGTACTACTCATTTTGTATACGGGTCAGCTGCTGGCGCTGAAAGGTATAGTGGAGCTGATAATTTTGCAAGTAAATGGCAAATTGAAGAACATATTCGTGCATTAGATTTACCATATACAATCTTACGCCATACGTTTTTCATAGATAATTTCACTGGTTTTGCGAAAGCGCAAGATGACAAAATAGTGATTCAAGGTTTTATGGATTCTGAAATACCATTACAGATGCTTGCTGTGCAAGACATCGGTGCTTTTGCCGCTATTACTTTTAGCCAACCAAAACAATATATAGGAAAAGCTATGGAATTAGCGGGGGAAGAAATTACTTTAAATGAAATAGCTAAAAAGTTAAGCGAGAGATTTGAAGTATCTTGTGAAATAGTAGATGAACGTAAAAAGTTTCAACAAATGATGAAAATGTTCGAATGGTTTGAATATGAAGGCTATGAGGCTAATATAGCTGAATTATGTAAGATAAATCCTCAACTGCTCAATTTTGATGACTGGCTCCAAGAATTAGAATGGAAAGATTTCGCTTAATTCAAAATAGTATTTTTACTTGAAAAATATATGAAAAGAAAGTTGTGTTTATATGAAAAGTATTACATTTGAAGAACACTTTGTATTACCAGAAGTTAAAGACGAAATGGCAAAACTTGTACAACCTGACCCAGAAGGTGTACCTTTACAGACTATGTTAGAAGCTTTAGAAAGTAAAACAGGATTCACGGATGATGATGAACTACAAAATCATAAAAATCGTGTTGATTTTATGGATGAACATAATGTCCAAGTCCAAATATTATCATATGGTAATGGTGCACCATCTAATCTTACAGGAGAAAAAGCAATTGAGCTCTGCCGGTATGCTAACGATAAATTGTATGATTATATTGAAATGTATCCAGAACGTTTTCTTGGGTTTGCCTGTATACCAATTAATGAACCTCAAGTAGCGGCTAAAGAATTAGAGAGGGCAATTACGCAGCTAGGTTTTAAAGGTGTGTTAATACCTGGGCGACCTCAAGATGGCTTTTTAGATCAAGAAAAGTACGATATCATTTTTGCTAAGGCTGAAGCATTGGGTGTGCCTATATATTTACATCCTGCTCCAGTTAATGCGGATGTTTATCAAGAGTATTACAAGAGCGATGCATATTCAGATGCTACGGCCGCTTCATTTGCCTCCTTTGGCTATGGGTGGCACGTTGATGTCGGTATCCACGCCATCCACCTTGTTTTAGGTGGTGTATTTGACAAATATCCAAATTTACAAATGATTATTGGTCATTGGGGAGAATTTATTCCATTTTTCCTAGAGAGAATGGACGATACAATATTATCAGATCATCTTAGTTATCCTATAAGTGAATACTTTAAAAATAATTTTTATGTTACACCGAGCGGTATGTTGACGCCACCACAATTTGAAATGGTTAAAAATGCTTTTGGCATTGATAGAATACTTTACGCTGCTGATTATCCATATATTAAACCTGAAAAGCTTGGAACATTTTTAGGGGAATTAGGGTTATCGGAAGAAGACCAAGCCAAAATTAACTATAAAAATGCACAAAAATTGCTTCAACTAAATAAGAATATGTAAATTTATCGCATATTAATTACATTAGCAATTGAAGTGGTTGAATTAAGTGTAAATTGTAATTAAATTTAATAAAGTAGAGCCTGGGATAAATGTCTCAGGTTTTAATTTGTCTATTATGGTGTGGTTAGTAATTTTTATAATTGAGAATGCGTGTATATCTAATTTTGTAGAGAATTACTGGTTTATATATAAAATTCATACTTTTTACGCAAATAATTAAGCCATTGTATAGCTTTTATTTGGTTTGATGACATATATATTAGGGCGTGCTTATGTCATGGCCTTAAGCTAAAAATTTTAATGCAAAATATACTCAATTTTATAATTATAGCCTGAAATTTTTGAGAAAAGAGGGTTAATGATGCAAATTCAAATAGAACAAGGAAAATTAGAGGGAATATTTAACAATTCTACTTATAAATTTTTAGGGATACCTTACGCAGAGCCTCCTATCAAAGAATTAAGGTGGCGAGAACCTTTGCTGCCCCAAAAATGGAAAGGCGTGTATAAAGCCATAGAGTTTGGTCCGGTATGTCCACAAAAAGGTGGTGCGTCTTTTAACTTAAGAACTTTAAAGCAAAGCGAAGATTGTCTATATATAAATGTATGGACGTCTGTTATCGATAAAACTGCACAGCAACCCGTTATGGTTTGGATTCATGGAGGCGGTAATTTAGGCGGTGCTGGTTCAGAAGACGCTTTTGATGGAGCTGAATTGGCAAAACAAGGTGTAACCGTAGTTACCTTCAATTATCGTCTTGGTGCTTTTGGTTTCTTAGCACATCCAGAAATAGGGTGCAATTTTGCTGTACTTGATCAAGTTGCTGCATTAAAATGGGTTACTAATAATATAGAATATTTTGGAGGAAATCCCAATAACGTGACGATATTTGGTGAATCAGCTGGTGCCCAAGCTGTGAGGAATTTATTGTCAGTTAAACGTGCTAAAGGATTATTTCATCGAGCTATTATCCAAAGCGCTGGTTTTGAACCTTATGTGTTTGCACCAGAACCAACTTATAAAAAGGTGGAAAAAGTTACTGTAGATATGTTAAATAAATTAGGCTCAAGTGATTTGGAATCATTACAGCAACTTTCAACCGATACAGTGTTAGAGGCTTCGACAGAATTTTCGGGAGTATTTCCGCCTCCTGGCGAAGTACATACACCAGCGAATCTAATTTGGAACCCAGTACCTGATGGGGATATTGTATCTAAACAAGGTTTGGAAAATTGGAACACAGATATACCTATTTTAATCGGTTGCGTTGAAAATGAAGCCCGCTATTTTATAAAACCTGATAGGGAATATAATGTTGAAACGCTTAGTAATATGATAACGGCATTGACGAAACCAGTAAGCGACCGTGTACATCATATATTAAAGGCAGATAACTTAACTACATATGACGCTTTAGATAAATTATTCACTACTGCAGTATGGTTTGAACCATGCTATGCAACGGTCAAACATTTTGAAAAGTTAGGCTACAATATTTATTATTATCATTTCTCAAGAGTTTCTCCAGTGGCTCATAGAACAAAAGAATTAGCTAAACATACATCAGAAATTAGATATATTTTTGGTAACTTAAATCCCAGAGAAAACTACGATGAAAAAGATATAACTATTTCAAAAGCTTTACAACATGCATGGGTATCATTTGCGCGAAATGGCATTCCTAGCAATAAAGATAGCTCGTTATGGCCGCGTTATGATAGCAAATCACCTTATATGACTTTGATAAAAAATGAAATTTTGAGCTGTCCAATAGAGCTTACATCACTTACTAGCACAATCCATTCGTTGAGACAATTAGTTTGAATTTGTTTGCTTAACTTAACTTGATATAAACTGTACTCTCTAATTGACGAATAGTACAGTTTATTAAAATTACAGAAATATTTTGGAGCTAATCAAGGTGATAATAAAATTTGGGTAATTATTAGAGCGTTAACGAAATTGAAAAACATATTATTTTATTGCCACCTTGAAAGCTTTTTATTAGGCTGTTTGCTTAATTTTATACTAATAACTAATGATGTAATTTTATAAACAATTCCTTGAAGCATATGTCTATTTTTAATTTTCCAATACGAATTGTTTTGATTCAATATTAGATATATATAGACACTAAACAGAGGAGTTCTTATTAGGAAATACTACCAATACCAGATAATTCTGTTTCATAGGCTTGAGTTAATTCATTACAATGTTTAACTTTACCGTACTTATTAAAGGTAAATTCTGCAAAAACTTCAATTTTTCCCAAATAACCATTTTTCTTTTCTACTAATACATCGTATCTCAAATAAACAATATTTTGCTTTTCATCAGTTATCATAGTTTTAAAGTGAGTGATTGAAAGTTGTTTAACGACTTCTTTTAGCTTAGTTAAATGATTTTTGAATTCGTCGATATTAGATATTTTATGATCAGTAATTTGAATATAATCATCTGCAAAGTATTTAGGGATTTGTTCTATATCTAAATTAATTAAAATATCATTGTATAAGTTTTCAATTTGTTCTTTTAATGTGATTTTGTCCATGTTGTCACCCCTCTAATTCATTTGTTAAATCTTTAATAAAACTATCAATAGTTGCTAGTTCTTCGTCATTATACTTCTCTAAAATGGATAAATATTTATTTATAATTTGATTATGCATACGTTCATGTAGATTTGCGTATGCATTACCTTTGTTTAACAGCTTATAATATACTTTTTTATTATCCCGTTTTTTATCTTCTGCAATATATTCCAGCTGAATCAACTTTTTTGTAGCCTTTGTAATAGCAGGTGCAGAAATTTTAAGTTGCTCTTTTAACATTCTATTATTAACATTTTGCTCTTTTAAAATAATAGCTAGTATATGAAACTGTGTGATTGATAAATTATCTTGGTTATTATCTAACGAAAAATGACGTTGTTGATTCTCTTTAATTTGAATCAATTGAGTAATCGATTGAATGATATTTTCTTTATTCATAGTACACCTCTTTATTGTTAACTGGTTAACAACAATATAACGCATATTCATCGAAAGACAAACTAAAAAGCGCGCGTGGTTTGTTTTATTCAGTAGTACCCTCTTAGCAAGCACCAACTCCCCAACCGCTATCAATTAAACCTTGCACCTACATTACGTTTTAATTCTAATAAGCTATATGCTATGCCAATACATTCTATTTATTAATTATTTTGAATTTGGAAAAAATATAAAGTTAAATATATACGATATAGTATAATAATACTTTTGAATAAAATGATTTTATTGACTAAATATTAAATTTAGGTTAGCCTAATATTATTGTTTTTATATCAGAAAAGAAGGAAAGGATTGATTTCATGCTAGATATAAAAAATTTATCTGTAACGTACGAAAATAAAACAGAAGCGTTACAAGATGTTTCTTTCCAACTTATAAAAGGGCAAATTGTAGGCATTGTCGGGCCTAATGGAGCAGGCAAAACAACGTTAATTAAGTCCATAGTTAATTTAATGCCTCATAAAGGTATAGCTCGCTTTAACGATTTGCCAATAGCTAAGCAACCTAAAAATATTTCATATGTCGAGCAAAAAAGTAATATTGATTCAACATTTCCAATGAAAGTGTTAGATTGCGTGATATTAGGGTTTTATCCGATATTAAAACCGTGGCAATTACCGCGTAAACAACAAAAGCATGAGGCTGAAGCGGCACTTAAAAAAGTAAATATGTTTGAGTATAAGGATAATCAAATTGGAGAGTTATCAGGTGGACAATTTCAACGTGTACTTATTGCGAGAACACTCGTTCAACAAACAGATATTATTTTATTAGATGAACCTTTCGTAGGTATCGATATTACAAGTGAAGAAATTATCGTTGAATTGTTGAAAGAGTTATCTCAAAAAGGTAAAACAATTTTAATTGTTCACCATGACTTGTCTAAAGTTGAGAAATATTTTGATAGTTTAATCATTTTAAATAAACGATTAATTGATTTTGGTTCAGTAGCGACAGTGTTTAATAGTAGTAATTTAAAAGCTGCCTACGGTACAGATATTTTAATCGCTTCAGAAAGTGGGGCGCATCATGGTTAGTCAGTTTATACACGATGTATTTGAATTTAGTTTTCTACAACGAGCGCTAATTACTTCAATTGTAATAGGTATGATTTGTGGTGTTATAGGGTGCTTTATTGTACTTAGAAGTCTTGCTTTAATGGGAGACGCAATTTCACATGCTGTCCTACCTGGCGTGGCGATTTCTTATATGATAGGGATTAATTTCTTTTATGGGGCCGTTGTATTTGGTGTATTAGCGGCACTAGGGATTGGTTTTGTTAATCAAAACAGTAAGATTAAGAGCGATTCTTCAATAGGTATTGTATTTTCTTCATTTTTAGCGCTGGGTGTATTACTTATTACTAAAGCACAGTCATCCATCGATTTGACTGAAATTTTATTTGGTAACGTGTTAACCGTGAAACCAGAAGATAGAACCATCACATTTATTGTAGTAGCGATTGTATTGGTAGTCATTATTGTGTTTTATAAAGAATTTTTACTATCCAGTTTTGATCCGACAATGGCGGCTGCGTCTGGCTTACCAGTGAAGTTTATTCATTATACGCTTATGATTTTATTAACATTAGTAACAGTAGCTTCACTACAAACAGTAGGTGTAATTTTAGTTGTTTCATTATTAATTACGCCAGCATCTACGGCATATTTATTGACTAAAAGGTTATCAACGATGATCTTAACTTCTGCATTGATAGGTATGATGTCATCTGTGATTGGACTATTCTTTAGCGTGACATTCAATTTACCATCAGGTGTAGTCATCGTGTTAGTAATTACAATAATATTCATCATTACATTCTTCTTAGCACCGAAAAATGGCTTGCTATGGAAAATGATTAAATCATAGACAGGAGGTCTCAAAATGAAAAAGATAATATTAATTTTAGCTACAGTTTTATTAACTATAATATTATCAGCATGTGGCAATAATCAAAAAGATGCCGATTCTGACGATGAGTTGGAAGCTGTTGATAAAGATAAAGTTAAAGTCGTTACAAGTTTTTCAATGATTGAAGATATGACTAAAGAAATAGGTGGGGAACATGTTGAAGTAACCAATCTAGTTCCTACTGGCACAGATCCACATGATTACGAGCCGCAACCTAGCGACATTAAACATTTATCTCAAGCTGATTTAGTTGTTTATAATGGGTTGAATTTAGAAGGTGGAAATCAAGGTTGGCTCTCTAAAGCTTTAAGTTCTACTGATTTTTCTAAAAAGAATGCTATTAAAGCATCAGAAGGGGTTTCACCTAAATACATTAAAGACGAAGATGGTAACAAAGAAGTAAATCCTCATGCTTTCATCGACCCAAATGTTGGGGAAAAAATGATTAAAAATATTACAAGATCATTATCAGAAAGAAACCCTCAACATAAAAGTTATTATGAAGCTAATGAAAAAGAATATTTAAAGAAATTAAATAACATTGAGGATAACTATAACCAACAACTTGGCAGTATTCCTAAAGAAAATCGTGTGTTTGTAGCTAGTGAACAAGCTTTTCAGTATCTAACTGACCGTTATGATTTAAAAGAAGGTTATATTTGGCCAATTGATACGGATGAAAATGGCACTCCCAACCAAATCAAAGATTTAACTAAATTTATAAAAAGTAATAAACCTGCTAATTTATTTGTAGAATCTAACGTTGATACACGTCCAATGAAAACAGTATCCAACGAAACTGGTGTGCCTATTTATAAAAAACCAATCTATTCAGATGAAATAGGAAAAAAAGGCGAGCAAGCAGACACTTATTTGAAATATCTGGAATATAATTTAGATGTGCTTATGGATGGAATGAAAAATAAAAAAAATTAATAGCACTAGAGGGACATTTACACTTTACGTAAAAACTTCAATAATAAAAAACGGTGAGGTCAAGACAACGATATCTAATTAGTAAAATTAGATTCTTGTCTAGCCTTACCGTTTTTTTGTTTATGAGGATAGACTTATGCATGAACTTTTACTCAGGTTTTCTATTTTTGAATATTATTAGTGTTTACATAAGAGGTTCAGATCAGATAAATCTTTTAGCCCTATCGATTCTAGTCATTTTGAATTGGGGTAGTGTAATGAAATATTTTTAAATAATTAAATTACTCTCATACTCCTAGTATTATTTTAAATGTTCAGTGCATGACTAAGGCTCTATCCCAACCGAGTATTTATAAGTATATCGAGTAAATTAAACAGAAGTTAACAAAAAGCACCACTTGCTCAAATAATTGAGTAGTGACGCTTTAAATAGTACATGTTTTAAGTAAGAGAACTTATAAATGTTGTAGCAAGGCTAAAGTATACTAGCATGCTTACAATGTCGTTAATTGTTGTGATGAAGGGGCCGCTAGCGACAGCTGGGTCAATACCTATCTTAGTCATAAAGAAGGGTATTAATGAACCAATTGTAGTACCTACTGTCATAGCTATTGTTAAACTGATGGCTACAATCAAACCTAATAAAGGTTGGTTATAAATAATTACTATAACTAAAAAAAGAATAAATCCACATATACTTCCAGTCATTAAGCCGCTCGTTGACTCTTTTAGAGCATGTTTAAATTTGTTTTTCTTTTTCATTTCTCCTGTAGATATCCCTCTTACTGATACAGCTAATGATTGTGTACCTGTATTACCGGACATACCACTAATAATAGGAATAAATGCAGCGAGTAGTGATACTTTGGCTAAAGTATCTTCAAAAGAACTTAAGATAGTGGCAGTAATCATCCCTAAAAAGGTAAGTAATATTAACCAAGGTAAACGTTTAGTGGCCCTATTGATAACTGTGCCCTCTGCGTCGCTCACATGGTCAAGAGCAGCCATTTTTAGATAATCTTCATTTGCTTCCTTATCGATTACATCAATGATATCGTCTACAGTAATCATCCCTATTAGGTGATTATAATTGTCAACTACTGGGATGGCTAAGAAATCATATTTACGCATCACATGTGCAATTTCTTCTTGATCTATAAAACTCTCAATTTTAATAACATTTGAATTCATCACATCGCTAATACGTTGGGCAGGATCTGAATTAATAATATTTCTGAGAGAAAGCACACCAATAAGTTCATTATCATTATTTACTACATAGACTACATAAATCGTTTGTACTTTTCCGGAACAAGACTTAATATGCTTCAATGCATCTCCAGCTGTCATTGTTGGAGAAATTGATATATATTCGGTTGTCATGATACTACCAGCAGTTTCGTGGTGATAACTCATTAAATTTTTAAGCTCATTTTTTTTCTGTTCTGGTAGAGAATTGAAAATTTCTGATTTTTGGTCATTATTTAATAAATTTAATACATAAGTTGCATCGTCATCTGACATTTTTAAGATTGCTTCTCTAGCAAAATCACTAGGCATTTCTTTAAAGACAATTGACATATCATGTTTTAGGCTTTCGGCGTTACTTAAAACTTGTGCCATCTCTTCCGAGTTTAGAAAGCGATACATATATAACCTTTCTTCTTCATCCACTAAAAAGAAAAATTCACTTTTTTCATATGGATGTAAACAAGAAAAACTATATATAAATTGACTATTTTCTCCTTGCTGAATCATTTTCAATAACGCTTCATATTTATTGAATAACGCGTTATTTCTTTCCAGAATATTATTGTTTCCTTTCATTTTATCATCTCCAATCATTGAGGTATCTTAGTTAAGTGAAGCCGATAGACGTCACATTAATATAAGCAACGTATTTCATAATTATTTACTTGTTCACTTAAAAAGTATGTGTGCAATTATGACATATTTTACATTTCTTAACAATATATTTAGGTTAGCCTAACATATGAATTTTGTATTTATAATTATATGGCAGGTGACATATACATAATTGTTAAGTTTCATTTTTATTTATTTTAAAAAGCAAATGATTGTAGATATCTCGAAGTAAAAACACTTTCGCTTAATAAATTCGACGAAAGTGTTTTCCTTGATTTTTATAATAAATATACTCTGTTTTTAATTATATTAAGAAATTAAAGTCCTAAAGCAGCAATTAAATCAACGATTGGTCCTAATAGTCCAGATAACATAATCAAACGCCCCCCTTGTTTAGCTTGATATCATCAAAATTTCTATAAAATCAGAATATGAAGTATTGGCCATGAATCTTGGGCCAAAGAAATTAAAGTCCTAAAGCAGCAATTAAATCAACGATTGGTCCTAATAATCCTGATAACATAATCAAGCCCCCTTGCTTTGAATTTATATTACATTTACATATTATTATAAAAGTTTTTGTATTCAAAATTTGTGTAAAAAAACATAACCTAAAGCGTTAACTTTTGTCACAAAACAAAATGTTTTAAGTTATATAATTTGAATAATAGAGCACTATTAACCAGTCATCACAAGTATTCCCAGGTATAATTGCATCTGGACTATTACTAAATGATATTAAGTAAATTAGATGAAGAATATTAGTGTGAAAATGCATTTTTGCTGCTAGATATCTTTATAATTAGATTTAAGAAAGGTGTTTGTTTGTAAAATTTGAAATTTTTGCATAATTTTCAAAAATAATGGTATATTACATGTAAGGGCTTACATTTATAAAAAAGGAGAGGTTTTAAAAGGGGAAATTATGTATAACAGTTTGGATTAAATAAAGATAGGAGACACCTATATGAAAATTATTCCATTTTCAGATTTAACAAGCATCATTAAAGAAGGTGATGTTATAGCTCTGGCAGCCTTATCAACGGCTAATTTACCAGCTGAGATATTGAAAACGTTAGTCGAACATAATGATGAAGATCAATCTTTTAAGAATTTTACTTTTATGCTAGCGAATGACATTAGTGATTATCGTGGAGATAGTTATGATTTAGATTCTTTTACAACGAGGGGTATGATTAAGCGATTAATTACAAGCATCATTACTGGTTCACCAGAAACTATCAATGCAATGCGTAATAATGACATTGAAGCATATTATTTACCACAAGGTGTGATTACGACACACTATAGAAATAAAACACATGCTTCACCAGGCATAATATCTAAAATTGGCCTAAATACCAACGTAGATCCTCGCTATTCAGGAGGTAAAGTCAATACATGTACAACAGAGGATTTAGTATCGTTGATAGAAATTAATAATCAAAAGTATTTACAGTATCATTTTCCTGACATTGATATAGCACTATTAAGAGGTACATATGCCGACACAGATGGAAATATTTATATGACTCATGAGGCTCATTTAGGCGAAGGTTATAGTTTGGCGGCTGCAACGCATAGGAATAAAGGAAAAGTGATTGTTCAAGTTAAAGATGTTGTAGAAAAAGGCAGCTTTAACCCAAGCGATGTATTTATTCCAGGAAAACTAGTGGATTATGTAGTGATTAATACTAATCCAAAGCTTCATAGACAGGTCATACAAACACAATATGATCCTGCGCTCTCTGGTCATTATCAAATCGTTAAGATGCGAGAACCATATATAGTTTTAGGTACCCGTAAAGTAATATTGAGGCGCGCAGCTCAATTTCTACTAGAGGGAGACGTAATCAGTATTGGTTTTGGCATAAATAATGAATTATCCAATGTGTTAATAGAAGAAGAAGTGAATCATCTAGTACAACCAAATATCGATACAGGTGTTTTCGGTGGTTTAATCAGTAGTGGATCACGGTTTGGTATGAACTATAATTTGAGCGCCCGTATGAGGCATGAGATGACATGGGATTTCATTTATAACGATGGGTTAGATGTAGCCTATCTCAGTTTTGCCGAAGTTGATCAATACGGAAATGTAAATGTTTCAAAATTTGGAGATAAAATGAATGGTTGTGGTGGCTTTATAGACATCAGCCAAACAGTGCATACCATTGTTTTTTCAGGCTCGATGGTTGTCGGGGGTCAACTATCGTATGAAAATAACAAAGTATCTGTGAAACAAGAGGGTCATACTTCAAAATTTGTAAATAATATTGGTAATACGGATTTTAACGCCCATAACGCAGTGGAATTAAAGCAAGAAGTTTATTTTGTAACAGAACGCGCAGTTTTTGAATTAACGTCTAAGGGGTTGAAACTTCTTGAAATTGCACCTGGCTTGGATTTAGAAAAAGACATTTTAGCACTTATGGAATTTAAACCTATCATTGCAGATAATATCAAAGTGACTAATAGCGATATTTATCAAGATGAATGGGGAGGATTGTCCCAAGCAATTAAGTCGGAACATCGTATTTAAATAAGGGGGAGAAAAATATGAACTACGACTGGATTAAAACAAGAGCAACGTTTGACGATAATAAAGCCGCAGTGATTGATCCATTTAAAGGTACTGAATGGTCCTATAAAGATTTGAATATTCGTGCAGAAAACTTAGCCAATTATTTACAAGATCAAGGTATTAAACGCGGTGATGTCGTCGGTATATTTACACCCAATGATGTAGCGATATTGGATTTAATGTTTGCTTCGTTTAAATTAGGTGCAGTATACTTGCCGATTAATTGGCGTCTAAAAACACAGGAGATTGAGAGTGTTATTAATGATTCAAATGTGAAACTCATTTTCTACGCTGAGAAGCACGTTTCAAGTTTAGAAGGTATTGCAGACGAATTAATACACATGGATATAGATTCAAAAGTATATGATGACATAGTAGATCCAACGCAACATCGCCCTTTCAATACGGTAAGTGTTGAAGGAAACGATTTAGCTTCGTTAATGTATACAAGTGGTACGACGGGATTGCCCAAAGGGGTTATGTTTTCATACGACTCTTTTGTAAATAACCCAATTAATCTAGCTCTAACTTATAAAATTAATTCAACGTATACAACTATTATTTCAACGCCTATGTTCCATGTATTAGGATTTAACGATTTGACGCTTCCTTTATTAATGGCTGGCGGAACGCTTATATTGCAACGTTACTTTAATGGCGAATCTCTAAATGATTTAATGGCTCAGTACCAGCCGAATTATTTAATTCAGATCCCAACGATGTATTATGCCATGTTAGTAGCTGAAAATTTTGATCTGAAAAATTTTGAAAGTATTGATTTCTTAATTCAAGGTGGCTCAGCTCCATTACCAATGGTACAAAAGAAATTTAATAGTATGGGCTATTCTATTATTAACGGTTATGGTTTAACTGAAGCACCACTTGTTATGGTTAATACACCAGAAAATGGGGCGCAGAAGCCTGGTAGTATTGGACAACCGGTAATGTTCATGGATATATGCATATTTGATAATAATTTTGAAGAAGTAGAAGTTGGAGAAATTGGTGAACTTGGAGTTCGTGGGAATAACGTGACACCTGGTTATTGGAATAAACCAGAAGAAACTGCAAAAACATTTCATGGTGAATACTTCTTAACTGGTGATTTAGCCAAAGTAGATGAAGATGGTGATGTCTATATCGTTGATCGCCGCAAGGAAATGATTATTACTGGTGGCGAGAATGTATTACCTTCTGAAGTTGAAGCAGTATTATCAGAACATCCACTTGTAGCTCAGGGCGTTGTTGTTGGATATGATAGCCCTAAATATGGTGAATCAGTTTCAGCAGCTGTTGTACTTACCGAAGATGATCCAGACTTTGAACAGAAATTAGATGAACATATGCGAGAGAACATTGCAGGTTATAAAATACCGAGACTATATCTAAAACTGACACATATGCCGTTGAACTCTACGTCAAAAGCAGATAAATTGGAACTTCAGAAATACATGAATGATAAAGCTCAGAAGTTAGCTCAAGATAAAGATGAATTAAAATAATTATTAAACAAAAAATTTTCAATGAAAATGTAAGCGTAAACATTACAATGGAGGTTTTAATTATGCCAACAAAAGAAGAAACAATCAAAGCACTATACCCAGAGGACATCTTAAGCATTGCGAAAGATTTAACGGAGGGCGAAGTTAAACTGCTAAAACAGTTGAATGACATGTTAGAAGAAAAATACAGAGATTCAGTCAATGAACATTGGTTAAATGCTACTGAACCAGAAGATTATTTCGAAGAGTTGGGTAAATTAAATTATTTCAGAAATCCATTACTTTTTGAAGGGCGTGAAGGTGCACAAACACCAAGCCAAATGTTCCAATTCTTCATGTCTTATACAATAGCAAGATTTGATGTCTCTTTAGCTACATTGTTAGGTGTGCATCAAGGATTAGGACATAATTCATTTTGGTTTGGGGGGAGTAAAGAGCAACAAGCTTACTACTTACCAAAATTACAATCTCATGAATTACGTACATGTTTCGCACTAACTGAACCAGAGCACGGATCTGATGTTGCAGGTGGATTAGAAACGACGGCTAAACGAGAAGGCGATAAATGGATTATCAATGGTGAGAAAAAATGGATTGGCGGTGCAAATGTAGCTGATGTTATGCCCGTATATGCAGTTGATGTCGATACAGGTAAGCCAAAAGGTTTCATCATTGAACCGAGTCAAGAAGGTGTAGAAATAGAACTATTAGAACATAAAATTGCACTGAGAATTGTTCCTAATGCAAAGATTCGTTTAAAAAATGTAGTCGTCAAAGAGGAAAAACGCTTGCAAAATATCAATTCTTTTAAAGATATTGCGAAAGTCTTGTACTCTACACGTGCTGGTGTGGCTTATATGGCTACAGGTGCTATGGCTGGTGCTTTGAGAGCAACGACGGACTATGTAACAAAACGTAAACAGTTTGGTAAAGAAATTAGTAAGTTCCAGTTAATTCAAGAAAAATTAGCCATGATGCAAGGTAATTTAGCTCAAGCAATGGCGACATGTGCACAGCTTGCTCGAATGCAGGCCAATGGAGAGTATGATGAAGTAGCGACTTCAACTGCGAAAATGATGAACTCATTAAGATTGAGAGAGTCTGTAGCTATGGGGCGTGGCATACATGGAGGTAATGGCATTTTAGCTGGAGAATATGATATCGCTAGATTCTTTGCAGATGCGGAAGCTATTTACACTTATGAAGGCACACATGAAGTTAATGCCTTGGTAATTGGAAGAGCAATCACAGGTGACTCAGCGTTTATTTAACGTATATCTGTAGTTCAAGAAAAAATTTGGAGGGTTTAGTATGACGATAAGAAAAGCAACAGTATTAGGCGCAGGTACAATGGGCAGTCAAATAGCAGCACTGCTTGTTAACGCAGGACTAAAAGTAAAACTGCTGGATATTGTGATTGATGAAAATGATCCTAATAAAATTTCAAGAAAAGCATATGAGATTATAACAAATCCTAAACGTCCACAATTATTTGATTTAGCGTTTGCATCCAATTTATCTTATGGTAATTTCAATGAAGATTTAGTAGAACAAGATGATGCAGATATATATATAGAAGCCGTTAAAGAAGAAGTAGATATTAAACATCAAGTTTGGAATAAAGTGAAAGACGTTGCCAAAAAAGAAGCAATATTTGCGACTAATACGTCAGGAATCCCAATTGAATCAATCGCAAATGTATTTGATACCCTAGATAAAGAAAGATTCTTTGGAATGCATTTCTTCAACCCACCACGTATTATGAAATTAGTGGAAGTCATTCCAAATAGCAACACTTCTGAAAAAGTTGTTGCACGTGTGCAAGCATTTGCTGAAGACGTACTTGGTAAAGGCGTCATTGTTGCAAATGATGTGCCAGGATTTGTTGCTAACCGGGTCGGTACACAAACGATGAATGACATTATGTATAGAGCTGAACAACAAGGATTTTCTATTACAGAAGTAGATGCATTAACTGGTCAAAGTATTGGCCGTCCTAAGATGGGGACATATGGTTTGTCTGATTTAGTAGGACTAGATATTGCTTTAGCGGTTATCAAAGGATTACAAAGTATACCTGAAGAACAACCTTTCTTCCACGATGTTAAACTGTCTGAAAAATTAGTGGAAAATGGTGCGCTAGGTAATAAAACTAAACAAGGATTTTATAAAAAAGTAGATAAAAAACGTCATGTTTTTGATCCAGAACAGAATGAATACGTGGCGCCCGAACAACCACAATTAGAAATTTTAGGTAAATTTAGTAAAGACTTAGCTAATAATTTAGATGTTATCTTTAATGCACAAGATGATGCAGGCGTATTCTTGTGGGAAACATTAAGAAATAATTTCTATTATTCAGCAATTAATGTGCCGAAAGCTGCAGAATCCTTTAAAGATATTGATCGCGCATTAGTATGGGGGTTCAATTGGAAATTAGGAGCATTTCAACTGTGGGATTTAATGGGATTCGAACGTGTGAAATCACGTATGAAAGAAGAGTTAGGTCAGCTGCCAGAATGGATTGAGCAACGTACGGCACCATTCTATAGTGATGGTGAATCTATTGAACGAATTACACCGGTAGCAGAATATATTGATGAAGAAATTTGGAATAAAGAGGATTCAAATTTATCAGTAGCTAATAAAGACCAACTTTTATTAAAACTACAAAGTAAAAATAATGTTATTTCTAATGGTTTCCTTGATGATTTATTAGATGCAATTAATAAATTAGAAAGTGAAGACTATACGAGCATGGTCATTTATGGTGGTGGAAACAACTTTAGTGTTGGCGCGAACTTATTCCAAATGAAAAAAGCACATGAAGAAGGTCGCGTAGTAGAAGAAGTCGGCGCAGCAGTTGAACAACTACACCATGTCTTCTCTAGATTGAAATATTCATTGAAACCAGTAGTGACAGCAGTTCACGGTAGAGCTTTAGGTGGTGGTTGTGAATTAGTTTTACATTCACCAATAGTAGTTGCTGCAAGTGAATCTTATATAGGTCTTGTTGAAACAGGGGTTGGATTGTTACCTGCTGGAGGTGGACTCGCTGAATTAACAGATAGAGTGCTGCGTACGAATCATAAAAACGATGATAAACAAAAATCAATTACGGATATATTGATGCAAATTGGTTTTGCAAAAGTTTCAACTAATGCCTATGAAGCTATCAGATTTGGCTATTTAAGAGACACAGATACAGTAATTTTAAATACTGAAAGACGTGTAGAGGTAGCCTTAAACAGAGCTCGTTATGAAGCAGAAACAAATTATGTGCCAACGCCAAAAACACAATATATAGCGTTAGGAAAAGACTTTAAAGCATTAGCTGAAGGTCAGTTAGACGCACAACGTATGGGTCATTTTATCAGTGACTATGATTATGAAATTACGTTGAAAGTGGCAGAAGTGTTGTCAGGTGGAGATATTCCACGTAACACTTACGTTAATCAAAGATATTTGCAAAAACTTGAAAAAGAGAGATTTTTAGAACTTTTACAAAATAAAAAAACGTATGACAGAATTTCACACATGTTAGAAAAAGGTAAACCACTACGTAACTAATCATTAATCAGGATAAGAAAGGGTGAACTTAAATGCGAGATGCATATATTGTTGCTTATGGACGTTCAGCAGCTGGTAAAGCAAAAAATGGTGCAATGGCTCATGAAAGACCAGATGAGGTTGCCGCTAAAGTATTAAAAGGTGTATTAGAAAGGGTTGGAGGTTCATTTGAGCCAAGCATGGTAGAAGATGTGATTGTTGGTAATTCATTCCCAGAAGGTTTACAAGGTCAGAATATTGCAAGAACAATTGCATTACTTGCAGGTATGCCAAATGAAGTTCCAGGACAAACGGTGAATCGCTATTGTTCTTCAGGACTTCAAACGATTGCACATGCGGCAAACCAAATTATTGCTGACCAAGCAGATGTCCTTGTTGCTGGTGGTATTGAGCTGATGAGTGCAGTGCCAATGGGTGGTAATGAACCGACGAATAATCCAATACTTCAAGATGAAGATTCTGGTGTTTCTTATCCTATGGGATTGACTGCAGAAATGGTAGCTGAAACATATAATGTTTCGAGAGAGGACCAAGATGCATATGCTGTGCAAAGTCATCAACGAGCAGCAGCAGCACAGCAATCAGGAAAATTTGAAGATGAAATTATTCCTATAGAAGTTAATAAGGTGACTTATGATCAAAATGGTCCAGTTATTAGCAAAGAAGTGTTTAAAGATGACGAATTGATTAGACCTGACACAAATAAAGAAGCGCTTGCTAAGCTACGCACGGTATTTAAGGCTGACGGCACAGTGACTGCAGGGCAATCCGCACCATTAACAGATGGTTCTGGATTTGTAGTTGTCATGTCTGGAGAAAAAGTTAAAGAATTAGGTGTTAAACCAATTGCGCGTTTTGTAGGATTTAAAGCTGTTGGTGTAGACCCTAAATTAATGGGGATTGGACCAGCATATGCCATTCCTGAAGTGTTAAAACAAGCTGACTTGGATGTTAGCGATATAGATTTAGTAGAATTAAATGAAGCTTTTGCATCTCAAACCTTAGCATCTATGAGAGAAGTTGGATTAGAGACTGACAAGACGAATGTTAATGGTGGTGCAATTGCATTAGGACATCCACTAGGTGCGACTGGTGCCATGCTAGTAGGGAGATTGTTATCAGAAATGAAGAAAAGACCTGATACAAAGTACGGTATGGTAACGATGTGTATAGGCGTCGGCATGGGCGCTGCAGGTATCTTCGAATATATAAGGTAATATAGAAGCAATATAATAATGGCCGGGACATCAATTATCGTGTCTCGGCCATTACTATTTGCATTAATTTACTGTTAAAACACTGGTATAAAGTCATCCTTGAGAGCATAGTCTTTGTTTTGCAGATTGTGTTTCTTTGTTTACTACTTGATTATCACGCGCCTTACCTAGCCCAAAGTCTGGCATGTTGATATAAATATTTTCATATTGTTTTGATCCTGAATTATAAGTCTCATGATAGAAACCGACAGCGTCATTCTGCTTTAATACTTTTGCAAATCTATGCCATGCTTTTAAGTGTTTTGGCATTTTTGAATAAAATAAAAGTTGTTCATTCGATTTCCAATATTGTACTATCATCACGCCACGATATTTAAAAAACATTTCATAAGATAGGCAGCCAAGAGACTTATTTTTTAATAATTCATTCAGCATAGGTGGCATAGCTAAAAGAACGGGTAACCATTTATGAATTTTATACCATTTGTTCACACGAAGACCAATTAAGAATAGAGTAATAGATTCATTTGGTAATACAGTATATCTACCTTTGTTCATTTTTATCATTCCTTCTGTTAGATAGTATAGCGTTAATCTCATTGATATCATTCTGATTACGCTTCGTTTCTATTGTCCAAATAATAAAATAGATAATTGTATAGATAATAATGAAAAACAAAACTGCTGATAATTTAAGTGGAAACCATCCTGCTAGTATAGCTAAAGGCAACATAATGATAAACATAAGGCTAAAATGAAGTGATGTTTTAAATAAGATTGATTTTCTAGAACTTGAAAATATGAGTTCGCCAAAACTAAAACTAACACCAATTAAGGCCCAGATAATAACTGAAATAAACATAATTTGTAATTCATTTAAATGTTGAAAATAAAAGCGCCCCATGGTTGATACGGGTGAGACAGGATGAAAAGCTGTTCGAGCAAAAATAGCTGAAAAGATTAAAGCAATTATTATACCAATGGCAATACCAATGGTTGCACCGCGAAATAAACGTTTCATAGTTTTAAAGCCTCCTTGATAAATGGCAAATATCTTCTTGAAGAGTATGTGAAATCATTATTTGTAAAACGAACCTCGATAGTACCATTTTTATTAAGTTTTAAATGATCGATATAGTTAATATTAATTATTTCAGATTTCGAAATCTGTAGAAATTGCATGCTAATTTGTGATTTCACTTCATATAAACGTTGAGTACTGGTGTATTGATGGTCTGACGTTATAATCGTTAAAACTTTATTCTCTATACGAAAACTAATAATATCTTGATGTTTGATATAGTAAATATCTTTATTATATTTTCCGGGAAATAATTTGTTTTGAGATAATTGCTTCATAAAAGCGATAATTTCTGGTAATTGTTCAGTATGTTTGTGACTTTGAATAATAACCTTGCCTTTGGGTAAATCATTATCGTGAATTATTTCTAAATCCATAAAGGCACACCTCCTATTGCCATAAGTAAACCAAATTTTAACTACGAATACTACATAAATTATATAAGTGGCATGTATTTACGTTTAAGTGGTATGTATTCCCCTGAATGTTGCTATGTTTGCGCATAAAAATAACCTTAGATTTTGGCCAACAACCAAACTCTAAGGTTATGCATTTAACAATTTCTAATTTAAAGTAATAAATTGATGTGCGTGTTGAGACGTGAGTGAATCTGGCCATGCGATATCAAATGCTGTCCAATTGATACCACCATCATCTGAATAATAGACACCATTATTATTGGCAATATAAAACGTACCATCTTGTTCAGTGATAGATGAAATCAATGTGCCATTTGGAGAAGGCAGCCCTGTAGTTACTTCAGTCCACTCATTGTCTTGTGCTTTATTAATAGTGTAAATGGTTGAAAAGGTGTTGTCTCCATAGTTATGTGCGTTATATGGAGAGTTTGAAGTAGCGATGACAATATTATCGGGGTTTTGAGAATTTATCGCTAAACCATAGCCATATCTGTGCTCAATTCCTTCAATAAATGTTGTCCATGTCTTACCATAATCATCACTTTCAATAAATGTATCACGTCCACCATTTAAGAATGCATCACCTAATACTCCGTACAATTTATTCGGATAGTCTGGGTGGCTCTTTAAGACGTGAATATCAATAGGTGTATCTTGGGTTTGTGGTGCTGTCCAATGTTGACCTGAATCTGTAGATTGGATAAAACCACCAGCTTCAATTGTAAGGTTAATGACATTTGGTGATTTGGTATTTGTATCGAACCATTTCACATGATGCGTATGTGGTCTAGGTGGGAAGAACCAATGTTCTTTACCAGCAATATGACTAAAATCAGTAAGTAATTCGAATGATTCTCCCTGATCATCTGATATGAATAAAGCACTAGGTTCAGTACCTACGAGCACAGAACTATGATGATTGCCTGTATCTATAACTGTAACTGCAGTGATAGCAGTCATGTGAATATCATCATGTTTGAAAGGACTATTGTATGTGAAACGTGTCCCAATAGGGACCCAATTTTGACCTTTGTCCACACTTTTCCATAAACCACGATCAAACGTGCCGCAATAAAGCGTGTTTTTATCGTTAGGGTCTTGAGCTATTGAAATGATATTCATACCTTCTAATTTTCTTTCAAGCTGAATACCATCATATTCCTTATTTATCAGTATTAATGCATTGTCATAAGTGATTGCGAATTGTGTCATATAATAACCACCTTTTGAAATTGGAGTCTCATTTAATCGTGAATTCAGGTTACGTTTGTCAGTGTATGCATAGCACTTTTATAGTTAATGATAATTAAAACAATTATTAAAGTTAAGTTACTGGTTTAACAGATTAATATACGTCACGTTGGTAACGTTGATGTTTTATCATTTCTGTCAAATAGTCCTCAGCATCTGCTTGGTTGTAATTACCTTCTCTCTTAAGAATGTTAATCAATGATTGATGGACGCCACTTGCCATCTCGTCTTTATTACCACAAAGATAAATGATGGCGCCTTGAGTAATCCATTGGTAAAATTCAGCACTATTTTCCTCAATGCGATGTTGAACATAAATTTTATTTTCTGTCTCTCTTGAAAAAGCTAAATCTAATTTACTTAATACGCCTTCATTAAGCCAGCTCTCTAAATCACTTTGATAGAGGAAGTCGTGTTGATAATTTTGATTACCGAAGATGAGCCATTGTGCTCCTTTTAGACCTAAGTGAGCTCTTTCTTGAAGGTAAGCTCGGTATGGCGCTATTCCAGTTCCAGCTCCGATCATAATCACTGGTGTATCGGCTTCATAAGGAAACTTGAAATTTGGATTCTTTTTAAGGTATACAGGTAATTTCTCTCCTATAGGCGTCCGTTCTGCTAGTTGTACAGAACAAACACCAAAACGCTCACGACGATGTGCTTCGTACTTAACAACACGAACTGTAATATCGACACTGGAAGGGTTGACCTGATTGCTACTCGCTATAGAATACTCCCTTGGTGGTAATTTTCTTAATAGTTGTGGCAGCATTTGAGGTTCTAAAGATACCGGTGTGAAGTCTTGAATTAAATCAATCACATCTCTACCATATATATAATTCTGAATCCATTCTGATTTTTGGATATTTGCATTTAACATTGGGTTACCAAATAATTCTGCCGCGTTTTGCAAGAGACTGGGAGTTAATTTAGAAATTTCAAAATCATATAGCAACACATCTTTAAGTGAGCGTGAGGTATTGTTGTCGCTAAGTTGAATATTAGTATCGGCGTCCCAATCTAATGCTGAGATTAAATTTGAAACCAATGTTAAGTCATTGTGTGGCATAACGACCAAGCTGTCTCCAGGTTCGTATGTTTCAGAGTAACCTTCAAGTGATAATTCTAAGTGACGTACTTCACGAGAAGCTTCTGGTTGTGTGAGTACTTTATTTGTTAAAACTTCTGCTTGAAAAGGATTTGATCGAGAAAATGGTACTTCAGGTTCATCTATAGTAACAGTTTCATCATCTTCATCAATAGTAGCCATATTCGATGACGTTTGAGAAAGCAATTCAAGCATATTTGAAATCCATTGCTCGGCAGTTTCTTCAAAGTCAAAATCACAATCTACGCGGTCAGCTATTCTATTTGCACCAAGTTCATCTAGAATATGATCGAAGTCTTTGCCGGCCTGACAAAAATCTGGAAAGTCTTGATCACCAAGTGCTAAGACTGCAAAGTTGACAGTATCTAGTTGTGGTGCCTCATCGCTATGAAGGTAGTCATATAAATCTAAAGCATTAATAGGGGGTTCACCCACACCTTGTGTTGAACAAATGATAAAGAGATGTTCAACTTCGGTTAAGGTTTCTTTAGGGAAATCATCCATATCCCATAAATGTGCATTAAAATTATGTTCTTTCAACTTACCTTCAAATGTTTCGGCAATTTCTTCAGCGTTACCTGTTTCTGTACCATATAATATATTAACGTGTATAGGTTCCGCTGAATTTACTACAGATGTTGTATCATTTGTTTCATCCCCTGTATTGTCTGTGGTGTTCGGTTCTTGTGCTGCTGAAATGTCGTCTTCAGGCTCTGACGCATTTGGATTGATAAGATAACCACTTAACCAATGTTGCTGTTCTGTCGAAAGCATTGGTAGTAGTTGATTTATGAGAGCCAATTGCTCCTTGTTAAAAGGGGTGTTGGTCTGATTAAGTTGCAAAAAAGTCACCTCTATTTATGGTATTTATATAGAAAATAGGTGAAAAGCACCCAAAATAAACTATATTGAATTTTCTTGAATTATAACATTGATTTAATGATTTTAAATGATATGGATTATCATTTATGTAAAATCAAACTAATGACCTATATATTTTGTACTATGATATAAATAAAGAAGAGCCAGAAACCTTATTGTGCCAAAAGGATTTCTGACCCACAATCAGGTGAATATAACTAGGAACACAAATACTTGATTTAAAATATTTACTAAGCTGAAATGATACATAATTAGTATGAAAACCAATAAGGATAATCTTTTGAGTTGATAAACAATTAATTGCGTGTTGATATATTAATAAAGGCCCAAGACATATATATAAATGCCCCGGACCCTGTATATGAGTGGTACTAATCTTATGTTTTAAGTTTAAGGTTTTATCGCGAATGCACGGACAGGAAACCCTGGTGCATCTTTTGGTTTGGGACTAATAGCATAAATGATTGCCCCTCGATTAGGTAACTGATCTAAATTGGTTAGTAGCTCAACTTGGTAGGTGTCTTGACCTAACACGTAACGTTCACCTATGATGTCACCATTTTTTGCAATATCTACTGAGGCATCTGTATCGAAAGTTTCATGACCAATCGCTTTAACTTTACGTTCTTCAAGTAAATACTTCAAAGCATCTAGTCCCCAACCTGGTAAATGTTGGTTGCCCTCGGAGTCTTTATTTTCAAACGCTTCGATATTTGGCCAACGTTTTGACCAATCACTGCGAAAGGCAACAAATGTTTCAGATTCAATTGTGCCGTGCTCAGCTTCCCATTGTTCAATGTGCCAACGTGTTAAAATAAAATCTGCATTTTCCGCTACATCTTGTGAAAAATCTAAAACTACAAGTGGTAGGGCCAATTCTTTTAAATTTAATTCATGCAAATAACGTGTATTTTCTACAAAGTGAATAGGAGCGTCGATATGTGTCCCATACTGACTTACAATATCCCAGTTTTGAACATAAAAGCCATCATCTGGAACATTGAAAAGTGTTGAAACTTTGGCACGTTCAAATTCACTGAAACAAGGAATAGTCTCATCAAAGGTGTGGGTCAGGTCGACCCACGTTGATGATTTTAATTGTTCTAATTGCTTCCATAAAGGATAACTCATTGGCATCACCTACAAGATTGATAATTAAACAGTTGCAGTATTTGTTGATTTACGTAATTTATCTACGGAATTTACTAACACGCTAAGTGCTTCTTTAACTTCATCTTCTTTACGTGTTTTCAAACCACAGTCAGGGTTTACCCAGAATAGTGAACGATCAATTTCTTGTAAAGCACGGTTAATTGCTTCTGTAATTTCTGCTTCAGTTGGAATACGTGGACTATGAATATCATATACGCCTAAACCGATACCTAAATCGTATGTGATGTCTTCAAAGTCTTGAATTAAATCACCATGGCTACGTGATGTTTCAATAGAAATAACGTCTGCATCTAAGTCGTAAATTGCATGTATGATTTGACCGAACTGAGAATAACACATATGTGTATGGATTTGTGTTTCATCAGCGACTGAAGATGTTGACAGTTTGAATGAACGAACTGCTTTATCTAAATAGTCTGCATGATATTCTGAACGAAGCGGCAAGCCTTCTCTTAAAGCAGGTTCATCGACTTGGATGATTTGAATACCTTCATTCTCAAGCGCTAATACTTCTTCATTGATTGCTAATGCGATTTGATCTTGAACCTCTTCACGTGGCAAATCAACACGTTCAAATGACCAGTTTAAAATAGTGACGGGGCCAGTTAACATACCTTTAACTGGTTTGTCAGTTAAACTTTGGGCATATAGTGTTTCTTTGACGGTAAGTGGTTCTGTCCATTTTACATCTCCATAAATAACTGGTGGCTTAACCGCACGTGAACCGTATGATTGTACCCAACCGTATTTCGTTACTAAGAACCCTTGTAGTTTTTCACCAAAGAATTCTACCATATCGTTACGTTCAAATTCACCATGTACAAGTACATCTAGACCGATGTCTTCTTGAATTTTAATCCAACGAGCAATTTCATTTTTTAAGAAGTCTTTATATGCTACATCTGTGATGCGACTATTTTTCCAATCTGCACGATACTTACGAACCTCTTGAGATTGTGGGAAAGAACCAATAGTCGTTGTTGGTAAATCTGGTAAATTTAGTCGTGCGTCTTGTGCTTTTTTACGTTCTTTAAAAGCTGATTGTCTTGAAGTACGTACACTATCGAAATCGTATTCAAGATTTTTAAATGATTGATTTTGGAAACGTTCATAACGTGCCTTCAACTCATTATATTTTGAATCATCGCTATCATTGAATAAGCGTCTGAGTGCATCTAATTCATCTAATTTTTCGGTAGCGAAGCTCAAACCTTCAGCGATTGAAGTATCTAGTGTTTCATCATCCAGTGACACAGGAACGTGTAATAGTGAGGATGAAGGTTGGATGACAAGGTCGTTTGAATATGTTTGTAACGTTTCAATTAGTTCTTTTTTAGCTTCGATATCAGCAGCCCAAACATTACGGCCATCGATAATTCCTGCGTAAAGTGTTTTGGAGTTGTCTAAATCTCCTGCTTTAATTTGTTGTAGATTAAATCCATTGTCATGTACGAAATCTAAACCTAACCCTTTAACAGGAAGACTGTTTAAGAATTTTAAGTTAACACGTTCGAAATAAGTTTGTATTACTAATTGTTCTCCTAAACCAGCCTCAGCGAAATAATCATATGCGGCTTGTGTGATAGTTTCATATTCCGAGCTATCGTCGGTAACTAATGCTGGCTCATCGATTTGAATATATTCAGCACCAGCGTCAACTAATGATTGTAGAACTTCTTTATATAAAGGTAAAAGTGTATTTACTTTTTCTTCAAATGACTGTGTGCCACCTTTAGATAATTTAACAAATGTAATTGGCCCTACAATAACTGGGTGGGCATTGACATTAAGTGATTGTGCATAGTTAAAACGTTCAAGTAACACGTTTTTATTTAATTTAGGTTCAGCATGATCCCATTCTGGAACGATATAGTGATAGTTTGTGTTGAACCATTTGATTAACGCACTCGCAACATGTTCTTTATTACCTCTGGCAATATCGAATAATAAATCATCATCTACGTCTTTACCTTGAAAGCGTTCAGGGATGATATTAAAGAGTAACGATGTATCAAGAATATGGTCATATAATGAGAAATCTCCAACGGGAATACTAGATAAATTGTAATTTTTTTGGAGCAATAAATTCTCTTTGTGTAAATCTGTTAATTGTTGGTGAAGCTTTTCTAAATCATATTTGTTTGACCAGTAACCTTCGATTGCTTTCTTCCATTCTCTTTTTCTACCTAACCTTGGAAAACCTAAATTTGATGTTTTAATTGTCATAATATTGCCTCCTGTTTAGTTGAAGTAATTGTTTTTGAATAGTTTGCAAGTTCTAATGTGTAATCGACTTTTTGGAATGGTGTGATTAAATACAAACCATTGAAATACTCATGTACCGTGTCAATCAATTCCTTTGAAAGTTTAAGACTTAAATCCTTTGTTTTGCCTTTATCATCTTTGACTGCTTCAAATTGTTCTAATATTTCTTCTGATAATTTAATGCCAGGTACTTCGTTGTGTAAGAATAATGCGTTATTATAACTTGTAACGGGCATTATACCTATAAAGAAGGGGACGTCTAAGTGCTTCGTCGCTTCATAAACTTCTTTGATTTTTTCTTTGCTATAGACTGGCTGTGTTATAAAGTAGTGCATGCCACTCTCTAACTTTTTCTCTAAGCGTCTAACTGCACCATCTAACTTTCTTACATTTGGATCAAAAGCACCTGCGATGTTGAAGCTTGTCTTTGTCTTCAGCGCATCACCATCAGTGTTAATACCTTGATTAAAACGTAAGGCAATTTCGGTTAGCCCTTTAGAATTCACATCATAAACGTTAGTTGCCCCTGGTAAATGGCCAATCTTTGAAGGATCACCAGTAATTGTTAAAATTTCATTGATATCTAGTAATGACAACCCTAATAGGTGTGATTGTAATCCGATGAGATTACGGTCACGACAAGTTATATGGACCAATGGTTCGATATCATAACGTTGTTTAATAATGCTTGCAGCAGCCACATTGCTAATGCGTACCGTTGCTAACGAATTATCAGCTAAAGTGACGGCATCAATCTTTGCATCATCAAGTTTTTTGATATTTCTGAAAAATGTTTCTGTGTCAAGGTGCTTCGGCGTATCTAACTCCACAATGATGGTAGGACGATTTTCAACTTTTGATTTAAGGTTTTGTTTTTGAGGTTCTTTTTCTGTGTTATTGATATATTTTGTAATCGGTATAACATCTTTTTGCGTAACAGGGTTTAAACCAGCTACAGACGATTTGATGTATTGGATATGTTCTGGTGTTGTGCCACAGCAACCACCAATCAGTCTTACGCCTTCGTTAATCAATTGTTTAGCTACTTTACCGAAATAAGATGCATTATCACTATATTTAAATTGACTATTTTCAATATCTAGCAAACTTGCATTTGGATAACAAGATAAATATGCCCCCTCAGGTAATTCGATGTGCGAAAAGGATTGTTGCATATGATGCGGACCATGGTGACAATTTAATCCTACAATGTCTGCACCACTTGAAGTCACTTGTTGTAGTGCATGGTTAATTTCAGTACCATCTCTTAAATAATTTGTATTTAAAGCAGTTAGTTGAGCAATAATTGGAATATCGTATTTACGTTTGGTAGCCTCAATAATATTGGTAAGTTCTTGCAAATCATAATAGGTTTCAAAAAGAATTCCATCTACTCCTGCATTAACTAAAGTTTCTACTTGAATTTCCGTGTGATATTGAATAGAGGACAGTTCTAAGTCTTCTTGTTTAATGCCTCTAAAACCGCCGACTGTACCCAAGATAAAAGTATCATCATTTGCTGCTTTTTTGGCAATTTTTACTGCTGCTTGGTGAATGTCTTTCACTCTATGTTCTAAACCAAAAATTTTTAATTTTTCAAAATTTGCGCCATACGTATTGGTCTGGATAATATCTGCACCAGCTTCAATATAAGTGCGGTGAATACGTTCAACTTTATCGGGATGATTTAAGTTATATGCTTCAGGGCAAGTATCAAGACCTTCAGAGTAAAGGATCGTACCGATGGCCCCATCAGCTACTAATATGTTGGATTTTAGTTTGTTGAGTAGTTGACTCATTGAAAGCCTCCTTAAATGCGTAATTTAAATCTGAAATCAATTCGTCGGCTGATTCTAATCCGACACTCAATCTAAATAACCCAAATGTGATATTACGTTCTTCACGTACTGCTTTAGGTACAGCTGCATGTGACATCGTAGCTGGATGAGAGAGGATTGTTTCAACGCCGCCTAAACTTACTGAAACTAAAGGTAATGATAACGCATCAACAAATGCTTGTGCTTTTGTCTCATCTTTCAATCTAAAACCTAATACAGCGCCGCCATGATGGGATTGAGACAAGTGTAGATCGCTATTTCCTGGGTAATAGACTTCTGAGATTTCCTCACATTGTGCTAAGAAGTCATAGATTTGTTTAGTATTTTCAACAGATTGTTGAAAGCGTACAGGTAAAGTTTTTAAATGTTTAGCCAATGTCCAACTATCTTGTGCAGATAATGCATTACCAGTGCCATTTTGCAATAGATAAAGTGCGTCAGCGATTGATTGATTGTTGGTAACAGCTACGCCAGCAATAATATCACTGTGGCCGCCTAAGAATTTAGTAGCACTATGTACCACAACATCTGCGCCGAGCGCTAATGGTGATTGACCTAGCGGAGTCATAAAGGTATTGTCTACAGCGAGTAAGAGATTGTTGTTTCTGGCGATATCTGCTGCGCCTCGAATATCTGTAATTTTAAATAAAGGATTCGATGGTGTTTCAATATATATTAACTGCGTATTGTTTTGAATCGCATTTTCGATATCTTTTAAGTGAGTTGTATCTACGGTTGAAAATTCAATGTTAAAGCGTGTTAATATTTGCTCAGTCAACCTAAATGTACCACCATATACATCATCCGGTAGAATGACATGATCACCAGCGTTTAATGTGAGTAACACTGATGAAATTGCTGCAATGCCAGACGCGTATGCAAAGGCGTGACTGCCACCTTCCAGTTTAGCTAGCTTTTCTTCTAAAAGGGCACGGTTTGGATTACCACTTCGAGCATAGTCATATTGAGCATCGCCACCTAGAACTTGTTGGTGAAACGTTGAAGAATCGTATAAAGGAGGATTTGCTGAATCATAGTCAATCCCTCTATGTGCATCGAATATTACTTCTGTTTCTTTTGATAAACTCATAAAATCACTCCTTGTTTAGATTGTTCTAATGCTTGAATGATATCTTGTTCGATATCTTCATAGTTCTCAATGCCAATGGATAATCTTAATAGATATTCGTCTATACCGCGCTTATCTTTTTCTTCATCTGGCATATCAACATGTGTTTGTGTATATGGGAAAGTAATAAATGTTTCAGTGCCACCTAAGCTTTCAGCGAAAATACAAACCTTTAAGTGTTCTAAAAATTTATCGGCTTTATAATTTTTGTTCAGTCTCAAACTCAACATACCAGTACGTCCACTGTAGAGTACTTGATCAATAGCTTCTAACTGATTACATCGTTCAGCAAGTAATTTAGCATTATGTTCAGAGCGATCCATTCTTAAATGCAGAGTTTTTAACCCACGTTGTAATAGATAACTATCGAAAGGTGATAGCGTTGCGCCTATCATGTTGTGTAATTGTCCTAGTTGTTCAGCAAGTTGTTCATCTTTTACAGTTACTACTCCTGCGAGTACATCATTATGGCCTCCGATATATTTTGTTGCCGAATGTAAAACAATATCTGCACCTTCTTCAAGGGGTGTTGAAAGATATGGTGTTAAAAATGTGTTATCTATGATAGATAGAAGGTTGAATTTTTTACTTAAAATGTAATATGGAACAATATCAACTTCTATCATTTGCGGATTAGAAATTGGTTCGATAAAAAGTGCTTTTGTGTTTTTTGTAACACTTTGCTCTACTTCTTCATAATTTAAGAAGTCAACATATTTGAAATGTATACCGTATTGCTGCTCATAAAAATCAAAAAGTCTAAAAGTGCCACCATATAAGTCGAAAGAAACTAAAATTTCATCGCCAGATTTGAATAAGTTACAAATTAATTGTATGGCAGACATACCACTGGATGTTGCAAATGAAACAGTACCTCTTTCAAGTTTTGCAAATGCTTCTTCAAACGCCGAACGTGTAGGATTTTTAGTTCTTGTATAGTCATATCCTGTTGACGCACCGAGTTTAGGGTGTTGGTAGGCTGTAGATAAGTATATTGGATTAGCGATTGCACCTGTATGGTCTTGAGAAAGTGCAACCTGTGCGAATTCAGTATTTTTCATAATTGTTAACCTCCTTGTTAAAATAAAAAAGCTTCCGTCCTTTAAACCCGAATAATTCGGATGTAAAGGACGAAAGCTTAGCTCGCGGTACCACCTTTGTTTGCTACTTTATCACTAAAGTAACCTTATCCAGTACGCAAAATTGTTGAATGATTAGCGTTGTCTGAATCATGACATCGTACTTTCAATAAAAAATAAAAACCCATCTTATGTTGGAATAAAATGAGTATTAACGAAATATACGACGTGTGGAAAATCCAGTACGCCATTTAACAAAATGTTAATACTGTATCGCTATAACGGGCGATCCCGTTGATACCTCATATTGGTATCAACACTCAAAGGCCATTTTCAAACTTTCTTTCCGTGTCTTCTTTCAGCGTATCAAAGACTCTCTGTGTCAGTAGTGTAAGTTTTACTTTCCTTGTTACTGTGTGTGAAATATGTCATTTACAAATTTGATATACCCAAGATTACACATTAAAATTACATTTGTCAACAACTTTTCTGAAAATTTAGATTAAACTAAATACTACTATCTATATTTTATGGTGTTCTAGTGATGATATAATAAGTGTATGAGCACATGAATCATTTTTTGATGATGATAAAGGAAGTAGGTGTTTGAAAATCGAAAATGAACAAGATCAAAGGTTAACATTAGAAGCAGATGCACAAGTTCAAAATATAAAAATTCAAGATATTAAAGCTAACCCATATCAACCGCGTAAAACATTTGATGAGGAACGTTTAAAAGATCTTGCTGAATCTATTAAATTACACGGTATCCTTCAACCAATCGTGTTAAGAAAAACAATCGCTGGTTATAATATCGTTGTAGGTGAAAGACGTTTCAGAGCTGCTGGTATTGCTGGTTTAAGAGAAGTTCCTGCGATCATAAAATCACTAACAGACGAAGATATGATGGAACTAGCTATTATAGAAAATTTACAACGTGAAGATTTAAATGCAATTGAAGAAGCGGAAAGTTATCGTAAACTGATGGACGATTTAAACCTAACACAACAAGCAGTTGCACAGCGTCTAAGTAAATCAAGACCTTATATAGCAAATATGCTACGCTTGTTGCATTTGCCTAAATCAGTCTCTAATATGGTGAAAAATGGTTCGCTATCTGGTGCACATGGACGTACTTTATTGATTGTTAAAGATACTCAAAAAATGCAACGAATCGCTAATAAAGCTTATCAGGAGTCTTGGAGCGTAAGAGAGTTAGAACAATATGTAACTACACATTTCAGTGATAAAAAAGAACAAGCAACTGAAAGTCCAAAGGCTACTAAACCAAAATTTATTCGCCAACAAGAGCGACAATTAAAAGAGCAGTATGGGTCAAATGTAGCGATATCTACTAACAAGACTAAAGGTCAAATTACTTTTGAATTTAAATCAGAAGCAGAATTTAAACGTTTAATACATCAATTGAACGACAAATATAACAATGACTAATAATCACGCTAATTGTGTATATTGTAAATATTGAGTTTACATTTAGAATGTGAGACAGAAACTATTTTAGAAGAATATTATTTCTGTCATTTTTATTTCCAGTAACACAATTTAAAATATGACATTTATAGATAATATGACGCTCATGAGTTGCCAGTTAGTTTTCATTAATTTGATCAACTACGCCGCTTTAAAAATTATAAACTTAATTAGATTTGATATTATTTATGTTTAATATTGAGTTAATAAAATATTAATAGGTTATTATAATCGTTTTGTTTCGATAAATTAATTAAAAATAAAAAAGTTACAGATTTATGAATATGGCGTGTGATGATTATGTGAATTTAATTATATAATATTGCAAGGTAATTTAATGTTAGATAATAATGGGAATAAGGAACTAAGTAGGAGGGGTCAAATGTTAAGCGAAACAGAGATTCAAACAATTAGAGAAACAGTACCATTACTTAAAGAAAAAGGGCAAGACATTACTGCAATTTTTTATAAAAGGTTATTTGAAGAGCACCCAGAATTGAAAAATGTATTTAATCAAACGAATCAAAAAAAAGGGCTACAATCTTCAGCTTTAGCAATGGCTGTAGTTGCTGCAGCAGAAAATATTGAAGATTTAACGCCAATTGTTCCAGCAATTATGCCAGTTGTGTATAAACATTGTGCACTACAAGTCAAACCGGAACATTATCCAATTGTCGGTGAAAATTTAATTTGGGCTATTGAAGAAGTAACTGGGTTGAAAGATGAAGATCCAATTATTCAAGCATGGGTAAAAGCATATGGTGAAATTGCTGACGCATTTATTGGTTTAGAAAATGAAGTATATAGCCAAATGATATGGGAAGGTTTTAAACCATTTGAAGTTACACAAATTACTAAGGAAACAGAATTAATTAAATCATTTACTGTTAAATCTGATGAAATAGATTTGAGTCAATTTATACCTGGACAATACATCACTGTAGATATTTCTAGCGATAAATTACCGTATCAAGCTAAAAGACATTATTCTATTGTCGATGGGGGTATTGATTTCTTAACTTTTGGTGTCAGAAGAGATATGACTGAAACACATGAAGGTGAAGTATCAACGATTTTACACGACGAAGTGGCTGTTGGCGATACATTAATGTTATCTGCACCCGTTGGCGGTTTTAAATTGGAAAATAAATCAAATAAGCAACTGTTTTTAGGTTCTGGCGTAGGAGTCACACCACTTGTATCCATGTATGATGAAGCAGTAAAAGTTGAAACACCTGCAATATTTTTACAATCAACATCAAATGCAGAAAATGTCGCTTTTGAAGAAAAATTAAATCAAATAACTGAGCAATCAGAAAATGCTTCTTTTATTAAGCATTTTCGTGATAGTGATGGCTTTATTGAAACAGAACAATTGAGTCGGTATGTGGACGAACACACTGAGGTATACGTATGTGGAGGTAATTCATTCCTAAAAGCGATGATCGCTGAATTACAGTCACTGAATATTTCAATGGATCATGTCCATTTTGAAACATTCATACCGAGATTGAGCTTTTCAGTCTAATAAATATATATATAATAAAAAATTTACTAAATACCAACAAACATTTAAATGCTTGTTGGTATTTTTTGCTTTTAAATTAGAATCATTATAAAAATTTAAAAATTTTTCAAAAAATATAGAAATGCTATAAAAACGCACGTTTGAGCGATATTGCAATCATTAGATTATTATAATTGTTTTTTTAAAATTATTATTAAAAAACGTTTTAAATAAGCGTTTATAGCGCTTTCACTTGATGAAATTAGCAGAAATTTAACATTTTTAATTATTAAAAGGTGAACTTGACATAAAAAAAATCAGTGAGTAAAGTGTTTAACATAATTATTTTCGAATAATTCTAAAAAATAAATATAACGTGAACTTTTAATCAAAGCACATTAAAAGAAAAGGGGATGACCCATTCATGTCAGAAGCAAAAATTACGTATGAGAACTTTGAG
This sequence comes from Staphylococcus sp. mip270_02, assembly GCF_054031535.1. Lineage (NCBI taxonomy): Bacteria > Bacillati > Bacillota > Bacilli > Caryophanales > Staphylococcaceae > Staphylococcus > Staphylococcus sp. mip270_02. Next base: position 233,402 of record NZ_CM132934.1, on the reverse strand, counting down.
TCAAACGCTTTTGATACATTAGATATCACAGATGAAACAAAAGGTGCTCGTGAAGTTATCTCATGGGCATACGAAACATATGGCGACTCTATTATATATTCATGTAGTTTTGGTGCTGAAGGTATGATTTTAATTGATTTAATTTACAGTGTGAAAAAAGATGCTGAAATTGTGTTTTTAGATACAAACCTTCATTTCCAAGAAACATATGATTTAATAGATCGTGTTAAAGTACGTTATCCAGAATTGAATATAAAACTTAAGCAGCCAGATCTTACTTTAGAAGAACAAGCCGATCAATTTAACCCAGCACTTTGGAAGAATGATCCCAATCATTGTTGTTATATTCGTAAAATTAAACCACTAGAAGAAGTGTTGTCTGGTGCAACAGCTTGGGTTTCAGGATTAAGAAGAGAGCAATCACCAAGTCGTCAGTCTACTAATTTTATTAATAAGGATGAGCGATTTAAATCTGTTAAAGTGTGTCCACTTATCCATTGGACATGGGACGATGTATGGGCATATATCAAAAAATATGATTTACATTATAACGAATTACATGATTTTAATTATCCGAGTATTGGTTGTATTCCATGTACAGCAGCTGTTTCAGGTTCGGGAGATTCAAGAGCAGGTAGATGGAGTAACTCTACTAAAACAGAATGTGGTCTTCATACCACTAATAAACCATAAAGTAAGTTAGAAAAAATTTTACTCTAATACCTTAGTATTCGTATCGGGTATATATAGAATTGAATGATTGAATATAGTACCATTTTAAAATATTTCCCAATTAATTAACATTTATATATTAATTAAAAATAAAGGGAAGGATTTAAAAATTCATGAGTTTTAAAAATAAAATTGAGGTGAACGCATTGTGAATTTATCAGTATCGAATAGCCCTTTTGACGCCGAACAGGCAGCGCAATTAAATCAAATTTTTCAAACATTAACAGCAGAACAACAAATTTGGCTAAGTGGTTATCTTACGGCACAACAAGTAACACAAGAATCAGCTTCTGAAGTGCCACAACAAGTAGCAGCATATGTATTGAATTCTGAATCAGAAACGGAAATAAGTAACCGTCACATCACTGTCGTTTATGGTTCTGAAACAGGGAATGCACAGAGTTTAGCTGAAATATTTGCCGACCGACTTGTTGAACAAAATCATACAGTGAAATTAACAGCAATGGACGAATTTAAACCAAAAGAATTGAAAAAAGTAGAGGATCTATTTGTCATTACTGCAACACATGGCGAAGGTGATCCTCCAGATAATGCACTTACATTCCATGAATTTATACATAGTCGTAAGGCACCGAAATTAGAAAATGTAAGGTACTCAGTATTAGCTTTAGGTGACGAATCGTATGAATATTTCTGTCAAACTGGTAAGGATTTTGATGCGAGGTTACTAGAGTTAGGCGCTGAACAATTAGCTGAAAGACAAGATTGTGATTTAGATTTTGATGAATTAGCCGAAAAATGGATGAACACGAATATTGAAATAATCAACCAATCTTCTGGTAACGAACCAACAGTAACATCCACTGAAACTGTACAATCAGCAAAAGAAAAACTTTATACCAAAGCGAATCCATATCAAGCAGAAGTGCTAGAAAATATTAATCTCAACGGTAGAGGATCTAACAAAGAAGTTAGACACATTGAGTTGTTGTTAGACAATTATGGAGAATCATTTGAACCTGGAGACTGTGTCGTAGTCTTACCTCAAAACGATCCAGAAATAGTGTCATCATTAATCGAGACATTAGACTGGGATAAAGAGACAGAAGTAAATATTAATGACGATGGTGATACATTAACTTTAGAAAAAGCATTAACAGAACACTTTGAAGTTACAAAATTAACGAAACCATTATTACAAAAAGCAGCTGAGTTATTTGGTAATACCGAATTACTTGCACATGTAGAAGATGCTGAGTGGATACAACAATACATTGATGGCCGTGATGTTATCGACCTATTAAATGCATTCCCAGCAGCAAATTTAAGCCCTGAAAACTTATATAAATTCTTAAGAAAATTACCACCAAGAGAATATTCTATAGCAAGTAGTTACGAAGCAACACCTGATGAGGTTCATATAACTGTTGGCGCAGTTAGATACGAAGCACATGAACGAGCTCGTAATGGAGTGTGTTCTGTACAATTAGCTGAACGCGTACAACCGGGAGATACAATTCCAATATATTTAAAGAAAAATCCAAATTTCAAATTCCCATTTGATGAAACAACACCTGTAATTATGATTGGTCCTGGTACAGGCGTAGCGCCGTTTAGATCATATTTACAAGAACGTGAAGAGCTAGGATTATCTGGAAATACATGGCTATTCTTTGGTGAACAATATTTCACAACCGACTTTTTATACCAAACGGAATGGCAAGCATGGTTAAAAGATGAAACATTATCCAAATTAGATGTGGCATTTTCACGTGATACTGATGAAAAAGTATATGTCCAACACCGCATTGCAGAGAAAAGCGAAGAGTTTTATCAGTGGTTGATAGATGGTGCTACCTTATATGTTTGTGGTGACGAAAAAAATATGGCAAAAGATGTACATGAAACCATACGTTATGTTTTAGAACAAGAGGGTGGTATGTCTGAAACAGATGCAGAAGCGTATCTTACTCAAATGAAAAAAGACAAACGTTATCAAAGAGATGTTTATTAAGAGAGGGATGATGATATGGCTGAAACAAAAGTGAATTTTTCAGACAAACTCGATGAAATGGAACGTATTAAAACAGACAGTGATTATCTTCGTGGCTCGATTGTTGAAGGTTTAGCAGATAGAGTGACAGGTGCAATTGCTGAAGAAGACACGAAACTGTTAAAGTTCCATGGTAGTTACATGCAAGACGATAGAGACATTCGTGATGAACGTAGAAAACAAAAGTTAGAACCGGCCTATAGCTTTATGATTAGGGTGCGTGCGCCAGGTGGTGCTTCGACAGCAGATCAATGGATCGCGATGGACGATATTGCAAACACATATGCGAATAACACAATAAAGTTAACAACAAGACAAGCATTTCAATTTCATGGCATTTTAAAACATAACTTAAAACAAACGATGAAAGACATCAATCAATCGTTGCTAGATACACTCGCAGCATGTGGAGACGTGAATCGTAACGTGATGTGCAACCCTAATCCCTACCAATCTGATGTGCATAGTGAAGTTAATCAAATCGCAAGCGATATTAGCCGACATCTTTCACCTAAGACACAGGCATACCATGAGATTTGGTTAGATGGTGAAAAAGTATTGGATACAAGTGATGAAGAGCCAGAGCCAATCTACGGTAAAACATATCTTCCACGTAAATTTAAGATTGGTATCGCAGTACCACCATCAAATGATATAGATGTGTATTCTCAAGATATTGGATTGATTGCTATTTTAGAAAACGATGAACTTGTTGGATTCAATATCACTGTAGGCGGTGGTATGGGTATGAAACATGGTGATACAGCCACATATCCACAAGTTGGACGTCTTATCGGGTATTTCCCGAAAGAAGAAGTCGTAGATGTCTGTGAAAAAATCTTAACTGTTCAAAGAGATTATGGTAATCGTGAAGTACGTACGAATGCCCGCTTTAAATATACGGTAGATAGACTTGGCGTTGATTGGATTAAAAATGAAATCAATAACCGTTTAGGCTGGAAATTAGAAGAGTCACGTCCATATCACTTTGATGACAATGGTGACCGCTACGGTTGGACAGAAGGCAGTGGCCAATGGCACTATACATTATTTGTTCAAAATGGGCGCGTCAAAGACACTAAAGAATATAAATTAAAAACTGCATTAAGAAACATAGCAGAAATTCATACAGGTGATTTTAGATTAACGCCTAACCAGAATTTAGTGATTGCCAATGTGTCTGCAGATAAAAAACCCGAAATCGAAAAAATTATCGCTGAGTATGGCATTACGGACGGTGAAAATTATACAGGTCTGAGACGAAATTCTATGGCTTGTGTGGCATTCCCAACATGTGGTCTAGCCATGGCAGAATCAGAAAGATACCTACCTTCACTCATTAGTAAAATTGAAAACTTACTTGATGAAGCAGGATTAAACGAAGAAGAAATTACGATTAGAATGACTGGATGTCCAAATGGTTGTGCGAGGCCGGCATTAGCAGAAATTGCTTTTATTGGTAAAGGCCCAGGCAAATATAATATGTATTTGGGTGGCGGGTTTACAGGCGATAGATTAAATAAAATCTACAAAGAAAATATTGGTGAAGCAGAAATATTAGAAAGTTTAAAACCAATATTAATCCAATATGCAAAAGAAAGAACTGAAGGAGAGCATTTCGGAGATTTCGTTGTACGTGCAGGAATTGTTGAAGAAGTAAGAGATGGACAGACATTCCATAGTTAAAATTTGAGAAAGTGGTGACAGGATGGGCAAAGTATTTTTAGTAGGCGCAGGGCCTGGAGATCCTGATCTGATTACAGTCAAAGGATTAAAAGCAATTGAACAAGCAGATGTAATCTTGTATGACCGATTGGTGAATAAAGAATTGTTAAATCATGCATCACCTGCAGCAAAATTTATGTATTGTGGTAAAGATCCTAATCGCCATTCGTTGCCGCAAGAAGACACGAATAAATTACTCGTGAATTTAGCCAAAAAAGGACAGGTAGTAACTAGGTTAAAAGGTGGCGATCCTTTTATATTTGGTAGAGGTGGAGAAGAAGCGGAAATATTAGCTGAGCACCATATTCCATTTGAAATTGTCCCTGGCATAACTTCTGGAGTAGCGGCGCCAGCATACGCAGGCATTCCGGTAACACATCGTGACTATAGTTCATCAGTAGCATTTGTTACCGGTGTTATTAATAAAAATATAGATAAAGATAGTTATTGGAAGCACCTTGCCCTAGGGCCAGAAACACTATGTATTTATATGGGTGTTAAAAAATTACCTGAAATTAGTGAGTTGTTAATCAAACATGGCCGAGCTACTGATACCCCTGTTGCTTTAGTACGTTTAGGAACGTCAGAATTTCAAAAAACTGTGGTAGGGACGTTATCAAATATTGTTGAAGTTGCAAAAGACATTGAAAATCCTGCAATGATTGTTGTCGGTGAAGTAGTCAAATTAAGAGAGCGCATTAGCTGGTTTGATGAGATGCCAGTTGAATCAGCAATCGCGAAACTAACATATCAATAACATGAACCAGTGTTATTGAGGGCGATAGAAACGGAGGGGTAAGTATGCGAGGCGTCTTATATGTAAGTCACGGTAGTAGAGTGCCCGATGCTGTCAATGAAGCTAAAGCATTTATTGATTTAGTAAAAGTACAAGTTGATGTGGCCCTGCAAGAGACCTGCTTTTTAGAATTAGCAAGCCCAGACTTATCACAAGGATTCCAAAGCTTAGTTGATAAAGGCGCAACTGAAATTTCAGTGATACCTGTATTGTTATTAAGCGCTGGTCACTATTTCAAGGACATTCCATCAGAAATTGAACGTAATCAACAAAAACATCCAAACGTCCATGTTACTTATGGTGAGACTTTAGGTGTGCAACCAAGATTGACTAGCATTTTAAAACAGAGGATTGAAGCATCAGGTGTTACACCAAAAACTGATGCCAAAGTACTCATCATCGGTAGGGGGAGTTATAACCCACAAACTCAAATAGATGTAGAGACAATTAAGTGCCAATTGCAAGAGCAAACTGGATTTAATGATATCGAAACATGTTATTTAGCAGCTTGTAAGCCTTCCTTTGAACAAGCTTTGCATAATGCTGTCCATTCAGAATGTTCACAAATCTATATTGTACCTTATATATGGTTTACAGGCATACTAGATCAACAAATTTCTAAGAAAGTTGTTGAATATGGGAAGGCCAAAGAGATTATACTCTGTAAACGATTAGGTAATCATAAACATTTGCAAGACGCGTTAAAAGATCGTGTTGAAGAGACTTTTGAATATGTGACTCAGTAATTCAATCTAAAAAGGAAAGTGATGTTATGCCATTTCTACCACTTATGATAGATATTTCTCAAAAGCAAATTGTTGTCGTTGGTGGTGGCAAAGTTGCTGAACGTAGAGTTAGTACGTTAGTACATTATGCGACAGATATTCACATCATTAGCCCTACAATTTCCGAGCATTTACGTCATATGGTTAAGCAAGACGGCGTACAATGGCATGCAAAATCATTCGAAGCAAAAGATATAAAGCAGGCAAGTTTAATCATTGCTGCAACCAATAATAGCGAAGTTAACCAACAAATTCTAGCTTCAAAACCTCCTCATGCATTCATCAATATGACATCCATTGCTAAGGAAGGTGATATTGTATTTCCAAGTATATTGAGGCGAGGGAAGTTGACACTGAGTATTTCTACCAATGGTGCTAGCCCTAAGCTAACAGCACAAATTTTATCAGAATTTAAAGAACGTTTTGATGATAGTTATGGAGATTATGTTGATTTTTTATATGAATGTAGACAAAAGATTAAACAAACGCAATTGTCTATGAGCCAAAAAGAAGACTTTTTGAAAATGGTTTTAACTCAGCCATATAGAGAGAAAAATAAGCAACTTGAAATGATAAAAAGGCTTGAATCAATGAAATAGAGTCGGAAGGAGTACGACGCATGAATAAATTATTTATATTTGCACTTGCAGGTTTTCTTGCACAATTAATTGATGGCTCACTTGGAATGGGCTTTGGCGCCTCTTCCTCATCTATACTATTAACGTTTGGTGTAGCGCCAGCTATCGTTTCTGCGACCATACATTTTTCAGAAATTGCTACAACAGCTGCTTCTGGTACATCACATTGGAAGTTTGATAATGTACATAAGCCAACGATGATTAAATTGGCACTTCCAGGTGCTGTCACGGCTTTTATAGGTGCAGCATTTTTGAGCCACATTCACAGTGAATTTATCAAACCATTTATCGCGATATTTTTATTAACGATGGGCTTTTATATTTTATATCAATTTTTATATAAACGAAATAAACATGAAATTAAAGAACCTTCAAGCATTGGTAAATATTCAATGATCCCACAAGGTGCAGTTGCAGGTTTTCTAGATTCTGTTGGTGGCGGTGGCTGGGGACCAGTTAATACGCCATTGTTATTAGCTCAGAAAAAATTAGAACCAAGATATGCAATAGGAACAGTTTCTGCGAGTGAATTTTTTGTAACTGTTTCAGCTTCTATTAGTTTCATTATCTTTTTAGGATGGAGCCAGATTAACTGGGGCTTAGTAATTGCATTAAGTATTGGTGGTTTAATAGCAGCACCATTTGCAGCTTATTTAGTTAAGATTTTACCTATGAATATTTTAGCTGTTTGTGTCAGTGGATTAATAATTTTCACAAATACTAGTTCTTTATTAAGTGTATTTGAAGCAAGCCCAGCAATTTCAATCTCAGTGAAAATAGCACTAATTGTTATTTGGATTGGTTTATTATTCTTCACTTTATATCAAAACAAGAAATTACCATTTATATTCACTAAAAATAATGCCAACGTCAATGCGCGTGAAGTAGATTAAAAAGGAGTTTTTTCAATTGCCATTAACTAAAGAAATTAAAGAAAATACAATTCGACCACATGGTGGAACGTTGATTAATAGAGAAGCAGATACAACTTTAAAAGAGGAATTACTAGCAGTAGTAGATTCGTTACCGGCTATTACATTAAACCCATGGAGTTTATCAGATTTAGAACTTATTGGTATCGGTGGCTTTAGTCCATTAACAGGGTTTATGAATGAAGCAGACTATACTGAGGTAGTAGAGAACTTACATTTGAGTAATGGTTTAGTATGGAGTATCCCAATCACTTTACCAGTGACTGAGGATAAAGCTAACGAACTTGAAATTGGTTCGCGCATTGCTTTATATGGGGAAGACAATCATTTATACGGTGTGCTTGAACTAGAAGAGAAGTATACTTACGACAAAGAGAAAGAAGCACAATTTGTATATGGAACCACAGATGTAGAACATCCAGGTGTAGCAAAAGTTTATGAAAAAGGTAGTGTATATTTAGCTGGGCCGATTCATTTATTAGATAGACCAAAACATGACGACTTTGTAGATTATCATTTAGATCCAGCAGAAACGAGACAACTATTCTACGATTTAAATTGGAAGACAATTGTTGGTTTCCAAACACGTAATCCAGTACACCGCGCACATGAATATATTCAAAAAGCGGCTTTGGAGTCAGTTGATGGACTTCTATTAAATCCTTTAGTAGGAGAAACGAAATCTGATGATATTCCAGCTGAAGTACGAATGGAAAGTTACGAAGTTATTCTTGAAAATTATTACCCAGAAAATAGAACACGCTTAGTTATATATCCAGCAGCAATGCGTTATGCTGGCCCAAGAGAAGCAATATTGCATGCGACAGTGCGTAAGAATTATGGCTGTACTCACTTTATTGTTGGTCGTGATCATGCAGGTGTGGGTGATTATTATGGTACATATGAAGCTCAAGAATTAATTGCACAATATGAAGCAGAATTGGGAATACAAATTTTGAAGTTTGAGCATGCTTTCTACTGTGAATCTTGTGAAAACATGGCAACAGCGAAAACTTGTCCGCATGATGCTTCTTCACACTTACATCTAAGTGGTACAAAAGTTCGAGAAAAATTGAAAAACGGTGAATCATTACCTAAAGAGTTCTCAAGACCTGAAGTAGCGGCAGTACTTATTAAAGGGTTACAAGAAAAATAACTTTAAAGGAGCTTGATTATGACTACTTCAAAAAATATTACTTGGCATGCGTCAGAAGTAACTAAGGAAGAAAGACAACAGCGTAAAAACCATAAAAGTGCAGTTATTTGGTTTACTGGATTATCAGGTTCAGGAAAATCTACAATTTCTGTAGCATTGGAAAAAGTTTTATATGATCAACAAGTTCATACGTATCGTTTAGATGGAGATAACGTGAGACATGGGCTTAATAAAAATCTTGGATTTAGCCCAGACGATCGTACGGAAAATATTCGTCGTATTGGTGAAGTGAGTAAACTTATGGTCGACGCTGGATTAGTCACAGTGACCGCATTTATTTCACCTTATCAAGCAGATAGAGACGTTGTTCGTGAACTATTAGCAGAAGATGAATTTATAGAAGTTTACACTTCATGTAGCTTGGATGAATGTGAAGCAAGAGACCCTAAAGGTTTATATCAAAAAGCACGCAACGGTGAGATTCAAGGATTTACAGGTATAAACGCACCGTATGAAGAACCACAAAATCCTGAAATTGTAATAGATACAGAGCAATATAGTGTCGAAGATGCAGTTACTCAAATCATCGATTATTTAAAAGCACATCAATATATTTAATTTGTAAGTACAAAAGTTTAAGTCTTACAAATTAAGCCAAATATGACCGTGTGTGCTTAGTAGTTTAGTAACACAATAATAGTTTTACAATAAGACTTATGTATAACATTAAAAGGGGAAGATGGGATGACCATATTAAATATCATTGCTTACACTTTAATTTCAGTCTTTATTTTAGATATTGTTATAGGTATCTTGCTTATTAATAAAGGACAAAGTAGAAAACATTTCATGACTGAATTGAAAATCATTGTAATCTTACTTTGTGTATGCTTTTTAGGTTTAGGCATTTCATTAGTTACTATAGGTTATTTAGGCGGCAAGTAGTAACGCTAACGTTTTATATGTTATATACTTAAGGGCTTTATGTAATTTCTTTTAGATCACTCATAATACTGTCGACTTAGTCTGAAGACTTGTTGGCAGTTTTTTTATTGAATTGCTCTGTTCAATAGCGTGATGATATTTATTTGCTATCGTGTTATATTGTGTGATTTTATTCAAAATAAAATTTCCTTTATCATATGCGTTTATAGTATTGTGTTTAACGTCGTGATATAGTATATAGATAAAATTTTTAAAAAATCTTTTTGTTTCCGTATTAAAAATTAATGGTGACATTTGAGAGGTAAGGCAGGTCAGTCAGATATGAATAAAACGCTACAAGATATCCCTAAAGTTGAATTACATTGCCATTTAGATGGCTCTACTAGTGTTGAATTAATTAGACAATTAGCGATGGAGCAAGGCATAAATTTAAATGAAGAGCGTCTATTTGTGAGTAGTAATTGTGAGAGTTTAGATGAATACTTACAATGTTTTGATGAAATATTAAAAGTTTTACAGACACATGATGCTTTAAGAAGAGCGGTTGTTGATGTTGTACAACAGGCACAACGCGATAATGTGAAATACATTGAAATTCGCTTCGCACCGCGATTTCATATGGATCTAGGGTTAACGTTAACTGAAGTGATAGAAGCGGTTGAAACAGGCGTACAAGAGGCTATTCACACATTAGATATTCAAGTTAACTTATTAGTTTGTGCAATGCGACAACATGAGTCTGAAGTTAATAAAGCACTTTTCGATTTTATTCAAAAATACGATAGTAAAGTCATCAACGGTATTGATTTCGCGGGTCCTGAGGCAGATTTCCCTCCTAATGATATAGCACCACCTATTCAATATGCCTTAGATCAAGGTTTCAATCTCACATTGCATGCAGGTGAGTGTGGTTGTATGCAAAATGTGATAGAGTCTATCAAATTAGGGGCAAAACGCATTGGTCATGGCGTTGCTATCAATCAAGATGAGGCAGCCTTACAGTTTGTAAAAGCACAGGATGTACTATTAGAAATGTGTCCTAAAAGTAATATTCAGACAAAAGCAATTTCAGATTTGAAAGAATTAAATATTTCTTATTTGTTAGAACAAGAGATTCCATTTCTTATAAATACTGACAATCGGACGGTTACTCAAACTTCCTTGAATGAAGAGTATGAATTGTTAGTAGATAACCAAATGATTACGTTAGAGCAAATTGAATACATTAATCAACGTGCGATTAACTATACTTTCTTATCAGATATAGAAAAAATGTCATTAAAAGCAAGGTTTCAGTCTTAAATAAAGGGACAAACACTTCAATAATTGTAAAGTTATTTGATACCCCTGATGACAGAGGCAAGGGCATCGATATTGGTCGTCTACTAACTAGATAATTAAAAACCGTGACACCAATTTGTGTCACGGAGCCTCTCTTTATAAATATGAAAATCTATAGTTTGGTGCCTGTAGCTATGAATAAGCTTGCATCTTGCTTCATAAATATTTTCTGACCACTGTAAAAAGTATTAATCTGTGGGTTTATCAGGCCTAATTCGTTAAAAATATGGATGATATCCATTTGTTCAAAGCCATTATATACTTTTGGATGATAAATATTTTCGTTTTTATCAAAATCAACAAGTATAATCATGCCCCCACTATTTAGATGATTATAAAGCTTCTGTAATAATAATTGATAGTTACCACTATGTAGCAAGACTAAAGATAACACAATAACATCATAATTTTTGTGGTTAAGTATTGTATCGTCTAATAGTACGTCGCCCACCAATGTTTTAATGGAAGTTTGATTTAAATCTGACACCTTGTGTTCAAAAATATCTACCATCTGTGGAGAAGCATCTATGAGCGTAACTGCTTCAAAATAATCTGCGATATTTAATGTTACAAGGCCAGTGCCACCACCATAATCTAGCAAAGTTTGATAGTTTGTATCTTTAATTTGTTGCGTTATTGCTTTGGTAATAATATGAGCAAGGTGTATTCTTTCAGGGGCATCGTATTTTTGCGCAATTTGGTCAAAACGATCTTTATTCAAATAAAAGCTCCTTTATTTAATAAGTAAGTTTGAAATATGCTTTTACTTATAAGGTTATTATAGACACTTTAAGTCTTTGATTGATTTTAGCATAGCACTTTATATTTTTCAATTCTTTTTACTTGGTGGCAAGGAGGGTTTTTAAAGCAATATCGCTAGGGTATGTATATGTGTAAATATTCCAATTATAGATAAATATATAATAATTGAATAAAACTCGAATAATTAAATATTAAGAATTCAAATTAGATAAGCCTAAAGTATGATTGAGCTAATATTAAATTTGTGTTTTACTATATTCTGACAGTCATAATGAGGTGCAGACATGAAACGATTTTTAACTTACATACGTAAACATATCAAGGAATTAGATTATATTTTAATTATAAGTTTTTTGCTACTAGGCATTTTAGGCGTAATAATGGTTTACAGTGCCAGTATGGTGCCAGCTTCTAAAGGTTCTCTTACAGGCGGTGTACCTATTGAAAGTAATCATTTTATGAAAAGGCAATTTCTCTTTGTAGTAATTGGGTTTTTAGCCATTATTTTCATAGGCGCTTTTATCAATATAAATGTATTAAAAAAGAGCAATATACAAAAGCTTATAATTATAGGTACTTTATGTTTATTACTCATTACAGTACTGATTGGAAAAGAAATCAACGGTTCGAGAAACTGGATTAACTTAGGGCTATTCAGTTTACAATCTTCGGAATTTTTGAAGTTAGCTTCAATTTTTTATCTATCATACATAATTAACCGGCGTATTTCGAGTTCTCGAGATTATCATTTAAAACATATGATTCCTCCATTAGGTGTGCTAGGTGTTGGTTTATTACTTGTGTTGATGCAAGGAGACCTAGGTGGCACATTGCTAACAGTAGCTATAATTGCTTCTATACTTATTTATTCAGATATAAAAAATAAAATTAAACTTCAAATTATGATGATTACGATGGTTCCCATTGTTTTTTATATTATTTATACATTGATATTTGATTCTAAAAATTTATATAGATTAAAAAGAATCAAGGTTATGTTAGATCCATTTAAATATGAAAGTGGAGATGGTTACCAGTTAACCGGGGCGCTCACCTCTATAGGAAATGGTGGTCTTACAGGCCGAGGCTTAGGTAATGGTATTGCTAAATTAGGATATTTACCAGAACCACATACAGATTTTATATTTACTGTAATAGCGGAAGAATTAGGTTTAATCGGTGTATTATTCACATTAATAGTTTATGGTGTTATTTTGTTTAAAGGATTGATTTATGCGAATAAAACCACCAATCAATTTTATAAGTTAATTTGTGTAGGTGTTGTTAGTTATTTATTTATGCAAGTGTTCATCAATCTTGCAGGTGTCTCAGGCCTTATACCATTAACAGGTGTCACGTTACCGTTATTAAGCTATGGCGGTTCATCGATGTTAAGTATAAGTATTGCATTCGGTGCGTTGCTTGCAGTAGCTCGAAATATTAATAAAGAAAAGAAGGCTATTAAATGAAGAATTACTTGAATATGATTTTAGTTAGCATATGTTTTATGCTCTTAGTTTTATGTATACATACTGGCTTAACGGATGGCTTAGATGCTTTTGTTTATTATTGGTTACATCAATTAATCACAGCCGATATATTAGTTCATTATTTGTCTTTTATTTCTGCGATATTTTCTCCTCTAAACTGTTTAATCATGGTGTTACTAATACTACTTGTGTTGTTTTTCTTTAATAAAGTTAAATTTTGGTGGTATGGTTTTTGGTGTTTTAGTGTATTTGCGATAGGCACATTTCTAAAGTACGTTATCCAACGCCCGAGACCAAGTATAGATATAGACGGTTATAGTTTTCCAAGTATGCATGTGTTAAGTGTTTGTTTATTAGTAAGTCTTATCTTATTATTAAAAAACAGCAAAATATTATCGGTAATCTGTGTATTATTAGTTATTTCTATTATGATTTCTAGAATCTATCTACAAGCACACTATTTTACAGATACGTTGGGTAGTTTGCTTGTTTTATATATAATGCTTCAATCAATATATATCGGTAGAGAACCTAAAGCTGTAAAGGCGAATAATTGAGGAATCATATTGTAAGTTTTAAAAATTAAAACGCAAGCGAACTATAGAAATTAATCAAATTAAAAATATATAAGCAACATAATGGGGGCAAATATAAAAATCATCTAAACATTTTGATTTCTATATTGCCCCCATTTTTGTTATTCTTCATTAACTTTATTTATAATTTCAGTAGCGTTTAAATTTAAGATATTACTGGTAATCACTTTATCAATATCTTTATTAAATAAAGTACGTAGTTTTTCTATTTCTTCTTTTTCTCCTGCTAAATAAATCTGTTTCCATTCATTTTTTTTAGCATTTATTTCTACAGTAGAAGCTAAATTTTTGAGCCAACGTTCTTGGTTCGCTTTGACTCTTTCTTTAAACTCGTCTCTTTTTGAGCCGCCTTGTGTAAAGTCGTCACCTTGTGGTCCTTGGTGTTCGCGCCAATCGTCTGTGTCTAAATCTAAAATAAAGTCTTTTTCATTAACGATGGTGCCTATTTCTGTTTCAATTAAACGCGCCTTGTCTTGTTGTAAAACTAATACACCAGTATAAGGATAGTTTCCTTGTAATGATTTCAATTGATCTAATTTAGGTTGATCTCCCCAATTAAACTCAGTATCTAAAGAGATATGAGTTAATTTTTTAAATAATAATGATTCATCTGCAGTTAAAAATAGAATAAGGCCTCTTTTTAACTCAGGTTCTACACTTTGAATTTCTGTTTCAACTTTTTTAATGACTTCTTTAGCTTGATTTTTTTCCTCATGGTCGTCACTGTGTTTAGTTCTATAAGCTAAATCTTTTAGTGCATTTTTTAATTCAATTTTCCATTTTGTGCCTTGGTCAGGATGTGTATTTAAATAAATTGAAAATACTTTTTGGTTCTCTGTTGTACCATCATATTTTTCTAAGTTATTAATTTCTTCTTTTAAAAGCATTACGCTTCACCCCTTAAAATCATAATATATTATTTAATTTCCTAAATTATAAGTTTTAAACTTATTGGTATATCGTATATATAATAATTTAGAAATATTTGTAACGCTTACATATTAAGAATATAATAGACATAATTTTAAAGGGGGGATAGAAATTGAAAGCAAATAAGAGTTTAATATTTATTTTAGGGGCACTTGGCGGTTTATTATACGGCTATGATAATGGGGTTATTTCAGGTGCATTGCTTTTTATAAATGACGATATTCCATTAAACAGTTTTACAGAAGGTCTTGTAGTTTCATCCATGCTTATAGGTGCAATCATTGGATCTGGTGGGAGTGGGCCTTTATCAGATAGAATCGGAAGAAGACGTTTAGTATTAATTATTGCAATTATTTATATTGTGGGATCATTAATATTAGCGGTTGCGCAAAATATGCCAACGCTTGTGTTTGGACGTCTTGTTATTGGTCTAGCTGTAGGTGGATCAATGGCAACGGTGCCTGTATATTTATCAGAAATGGCTCCAACAGCTTATCGTGGTTCGCTAGGTTCATTGAATCAATTAATGATTACAATTGGAATTTTAGCAGCGTACCTCGTTAATTATGCTTTTGCCGATATAGAAGGATGGCGTTGGATGCTAGGTTTAGCAATAGTACCATCTGTCATCTTATTAATTGGTATAGCATTTATGCCTGAGAGTCCAAGGTGGTTATTGGAACACAGGAATGAAAAAGCTGCAAGAGATGTTATGAGAATTACATTTAATGATGATAATGAGATTAATACAGAAATTAAAGAGATGAAAGAATTGTCAGCAATTTCAGAGTCAACTTGGACTATTTTAAAATCTCCTTGGTTAAGACCGACATTAATAATTGGATGTATTTTTGCATTATTTCAACAAATTATAGGGATTAATGCGATTATATTTTATGCACCTACTATTTTTAGTAAAGCAGGGTTAGGTGAAGCAACATCTATTTTAGGAACGGTAGGAATTGGGACGATAAATGTACTTGTAACGATTATAGCGGTGTTTATAGCTGATAAAGTTGATCGTAAGAAATTGTTGATAACAGGAAATATCGGGATGGTAGCTTCATTACTTGTTATGGCAATCTTAATATGGACAATTGGCATCACATCATCAGCAGCTATTATTATCGTGTGTTTATCACTATTTATTGTATTCTTTGGTTTAACTTGGGGGCCTATACTTTGGGTCATGTTGCCAGAAATGTTCCCAATGCGTGCACGTGGTGCAGCTACTGGTTTAGCAACGCTTGTATTAAATTTCGGTACATTACTTGTTGCGCAACTATTTCCAGTGTTAAATAATGCATTAAGTACAGAATGGGTATTCTTGATTTTTGCGGTTATTGGTATATTTGCAATGTACTTTGTAATAAAATATTTGCCAGAAACGCGAGGACGAAGTTTAGAAGAAATTGAATACGATTTAAGAGAACGAACATCTGGAAATGAAACAATAAAATACAATGGTTAGAATGAACATATACACAATTAATCGTAGTAATAAGACATACTTTTATAAAATAATCACGTTCAAATAAATTTAATTTTATGAATAGAAAATTGATAAAAATGGGTGATACGATGGTTATTCTAAAAATTAAGAATTTAACAAAAAAATTTGGTGATTTCTATGCATTAAATGGTGTGAATATGGAATTAAGCGAAGGGGAGATTTACGGTTTTATCGGTCCAAATGGGGCGGGGAAATCTACGACGATTAAGTCTATATTAGGCTTATTGAAACCAACACAAGGTTTAATTGAAGTGTTTGGGAAAGATGCAATGACTGAAGCCATTGAGGTTCACAAAGATATTGCATTTGTACCAGGAGATGTTAATCTATGGCCAAACTTGACTGGTGGCGAAATTATAGATTTCTTTTTACATTTACATCCTAATGCTAACCATGAAAAGAAAAAGGATTTGATTAAACGTTTCGAGTTAGACATTACCAAAAAATGTAGCGCTTATTCAACGGGGAATCGTCAAAAAGTAGCTTTGATTACTGCTTTTAGTATAGATGCAAGTTTGTATATATTAGATGAGCCTACTTCAGGTCTAGATCCACTTATGGAAGACGTGTTTCAAGAATGTGTAAGAGATGTTAAAAGGGCCAACAAAAGTGTATTGCTTTCTAGTCATATTTTAAGTGAGGTAGAAAAATTGTGTGATCGCGTGGGTATTATTCGCAATGGTGAGGTTGTGGAGACGGGAACATTAGAGGAAATGAGGCATTTAACACGCATGCAGTTTATTGTCGAGTCACAACAAAAGTTAGAAAATTTATCACAAGTGCATGGTGTTCATAATATTCAGCAAGCGGATCCAACATATCACTTTGAAGTAGATGCAAATTGTGTATCAGATGTAATTAAATACTTAGGGAAATACGATGTTAAGAAATTGGAATCTATGCCGCCAACTTTAGAAGCATTATTCAAGCGTCATTATGATAACCATAGTGAAGAGGAGGAATAATTATGGGGGCATTATTATTCCAAACACCGAAACTTTTCTCTTTTTATTTAAAGCGTAATAAATTCAAAATTTTTCTATGGCTTACACTTTTAACTATTTTAACATTACTTATCCCACCCGCTTTTGAAAACATGTATCCTAATGAATCGAAGATGGGACCAATAATAGAAATGTCGAAGAACCCTGCAATGGAAGTTATGCTAGGGCCAGGAGATTTTAACGATGTTAATATTGGTGTATTGTTTGCGCATGAAATGACTTTGTTTACGGGTATTATGGTGGCTATTATGAATATTCTCATTGTAGCTAGAGATACACGTGGGGATGAAGCGGATGGTAGAACAGAAATTTTAAGAGCATTACCAATAGGGAAACATGCACCATTAATAAGTCATTTATTGATGAGTATATTTAGCAATGGTTTGTTAGCTATATTATTTGTGGTAGGGCTTACATGTTTGAATACCAGTTCTATAGATTTTTCAGGTGCCTTAGTTTATGGTTTTAGTATGGGCGTCTTCGGTTTAATGTTTAGTGCGTTAACGATGATTATCGCACAACTTGTATCATCAGGTGGAGAAACGGCAGGTATGAGTATTGCCGTTTTGTTATTGATGTATTTAGTTAGGGCTTTTGGTGATATAGCCAATGAACAAATATCAATGTACTCACCCATGGGGTGGTTATCTAGAGTCTATGCTTTTTCAGAAAATAACTGGTGGCCAGTGATTACCATGCTTGTTGTGACTGTTTTAATGTATGTTATCGCATTAGTACTAAATCATATTAGAGATATAAATGCTAAGATGTTACCACAATTACCAAGTAGAAAACGTGCCACGTGGTACATGAAATCGTCATTAGGATTACAAATAAAATTACAAAAAGCGGGATTTTGCTATTTTGCTATCGGATTATTCGTACTCGGACTTTCCTATGGGTCTATCTTCGGCGATTTAGATAGTTTTTTCAAAGACAATCCATTACTACAATCAATGCTTTCCGATAAAGGTAATAATTATGTTGAACAATTTTTGCCACAATTGATGTTAGTTATGAGCTTAATCAGCACAATACCATCATTGATGGCACTGTTTAAAATTAAAAAGAGTATTGATATGGGTTATGCGATGTTGGTATTAGCAAACACAGTATCACGAACCAATTTTTTATCTAGTTTCTTGATTTTAAGTATTATTAACGCTATAGTTATGATCTTTTTAGCTGCTCTAGGTTTATATGTAGGGCAAGTTTATTCATTAGAAAACGCAATTGATTTTGGAACGATTATGCAATCAGCAATGGTCTTTATCCCAGCAATACTAGTTTTTGTAGGACTTGGTACTTTGGTTATAGGTTGGGGTATTAAGTTTACAAATTTAGTATATCTTTATTTAGCTTACACCTTTGTAGTAAATTACTTAGGCGTTTTATTAAACGTAAAAGCATGGATGAAAGACATTACACCGTTTAATCATATTCCAAATATACCGGTAGATAATTTCAAATTATTACCACTGATGATATTAACTATTATTGCAATAGTGATGTGTGTCATAGGTATTAGTGGTTTTAAACAGCGAGATTTATAGTACTCAGTTGTAAATAATCAGTGAATATTAAAAGGCGAGTATATGACATCAACATTAATTATTGGTGTTATATTCTCGCCTTTATTTGTCTGCTAGTATATTTGAAGCAAGCTGAATTGAGAAGTTTCAAGAATTACGGTGCAAGTTTTTGTATTGTGTGAACCAATTTAACATATCTTGCTGTTGATTTCTGAATGTATTTTTTATTATTTTCATCGGCATGTTGTAATGATATGTTCATGGATCCTAGACATTAAAATAACAATGAAATTAAGGCCAGGATTGGTAAGCCACCTTGTTTTAATAAAATAGATTTTTGACTTGTTACGGCACCATATATCGCAACGATAATCATGTACACTAATATACAAGTAACTAACTCTTTAGCATTGTTTGAAAAGAACAAAGCATATAATAAGAATACGCCTAAAAGGCCATTGTAAACGCCTTGGTTTTTCATAAGTGTTTTTAAATTATCTTGTTGTAGAGCTTGTTTAGTCATTTTAAATAAATTGCTCGTTTTGTCAGAAGTTGTAGCAAAAGTCTGCAAGACCATGATATAGAAAAACTCTGCGGCAACTAATAAAACTAAAATAATTGATAGGATACTCATATAAATATCTCCTTTTGTAAATAATTAATTTTTACATCTTTATGATTATATAGAAATAGCAATGAAAAATAAATATAAATTATGATTAATTTTTATATGAACACTCATGAATGAATATGTAGTTTTTAATGGGTCCTGTATAGACATGAAGGCGCATCATTATTATTTAGCCATTTGGATATGTTACAGCTAAGTACACGATTAGTAAGATATTAATGACTCAACATCATTAACGTTTCATTAATGCTGTCAGTTCTCCTTCGAAAACTTTGTCTTCGTATTGATTAAATGTCGATAATAATACTGTGAGTAAACCTTGGTCGCGCTTCGTAGCTTGTTTTTTCAATACCTTTATTTTTGTGTAAAGTTCATCTTCAGGATATACGGGCTTGATAAATTTAATATGATTCATATGTGTGCCTGCGATTACATCTTCACCATACTTACCTGCTTCGATCCATAATTTGAATGAAATGGACAATGTGTGTATACCTGAAGCAATGATGCCATTGAATCTTCCATGTGTAGCCTTTTCTTTATCCAAATGCATATATTGTGGGTCGAATTCTTGGGCAAAGTTGATAATATCTTTCTCACTTATCTTATTAGGTGGCGTAGTAAATACATCATCTATTTCAAATTCATCAAGTTTCATAATTTTTAAATACTCCTCTACTGTAGTAATCCATCATTAATTAGTCCGAATGCTTAAGTACTATAATTTAGAAATTTGTTTATAGTTCTTAAAACTCGAGTTAAATCGTTTGATTAGGCATTTGGAATATTAATAAAGTCTTGTTGGTTCAATGTGACAGATTCACCTTGTTCATACATTTTTTCTACGTGAAATTCTCCCCAATAACATAAGGAAGATAAAATATTACTAAGTGTTTGACCATATTCAGAAAGTTCATATTCAACTTTCGGCGGAACTTGGTCATAAACGATACGATTGATAATGCCGTCTTTCTCTAATTCACGTAATTGCTGGGTTAACATTTTTTGAGTAATAGTTGGTATCGCCCGTTTTAATGCAGAAGTTCGCATTAAGCCATTATTTTGTAAGTGACATAGTATGACAGGTTTCCATTTACCACCAATGACGTCAATTGTAGCTTCAACGCCTATATTATATGTTTTACTCATATGATTTCCTCCTTATAGGTACTAAAAGGTACCTATATTACTTTAAAGTGCGTACTTCCTCTTCTTGCATGTGTGATATATAGTAACACAATCAATAAAATTAAGGAGAGAAAATGAACTATGAAGAAAAATAAATTTGCTATTTTAGCTTTAGCTATGTCAGCTTTTGCAATTGGTATGACGGAGTTTATTAGTGTTGGTTTATTACCGTTAATTAAAGATTCATTTAATACAACTATTTCTTTGGCTGGTTTAACTGTTTCATTATATGCAGTAGGTGTAACGATTGGTGCACCATTACTTACCCCATTAACTAATAGAATGAAACGCAAGCATTTGCTTATAGGTATTATGTTAATATTTATTATCGCAAATGGACTCGCTGCCTTTGCTACAACTTTGAGTATGTTGTTGGCTATGCGTATACTGTCTGCATTAATGCACGGAGTGTTTATGTCTATAGCGACTGCTATTGCCAGTGATTTAGTAACACCGGACAAACGTTCAAGCGCTATTGCAATGATGTTTACGGGGTTGACTGTTGCAACTATTACCGGTGTACCTCTAGGGACATGGATTGGCCAACAATTTGGATGGGAAGCTTCATTTATTACAATTGCGCTAATTGGTTTAATCAGTTTAATCGTTAACGTATTTACTGTTCCTAAAGATCTTAATGAATATGAACAAGCTTCAATGTTAGAACAATTAACTGTATTTAAAAATAAATCTTTAATGATGATTTATTTAATTACAGCATTAGGTTATGGCGGAACATTTGTCGTATATACTTATTTGACGACCATGCTTACAGATGTATTAAATTATAGTGATGACGCCGTTGTAGTTTTATTAGTTATCTATGGCGTAATGGTTGCAATCGGGAATACACTAGGAGGCAAATTAACAAATAATCAACCCACTAAAGTGCTTATAGGTATATTTTTGGTCCAAGCACTAGTCTTATTACTTGTAGGTATAACTGTTACGCATCACGTATTAGGTACATTAATTGTATTACTTATGGGTCTATTTGCTTTTATGAATGTACCAGGACTACAACTGGTTGTGGTACTTTTTGCTGAACGTAGAAACAAAGCGACGACGAATTTTGCATCAAGTTTAAATATTGCTTCATTTAATATTGGAATCACATTAGGATCTGTTATTGGTGGGTTTGTACTAAATCATTTTGGTATTACAATGACACCATATTTTGGCTTTGGAATGGTAATCATTGCTAGTGCTATGATGTATATCATTCATAAAAAAGAAACGACAGTAGAACTTAAAGTTTCTTAAGAAATTAAAGTGTGGAATGAGAATATGTTCGTTTTGGTAATTAATTTCACTAAATTCGATTGAAAATAACTAGAAATTTTATAAAATGTTATTTTATGTTTGAATTAATACTCTTTGGAATTTAAACTTATTAATGAGTAATATGTTTTAAAATTCAATCGAAAGAAGTGAATGTTCATGAATGTGAAAGAAAAATTATTTGAGAAGTTAGAACAGAAGGAAGCTGACATGATTCAGCATCGTCGTTATTTGCATCAGCACCCTGAGTTGTCCTTCCAAGAAAATGCTACAGCAGAGTATATCAAAGCTTTTTATAAGGATAAAGATGTAGTAGTCACACAACCGGTTTCTGAGAGTAATGCAATTATTGTAGAAATCAAAGGGCAACAACCTGGTAATACGATAGGTTTGCGTGCAGATTTTGATGCTTTACCTATACATGAAGAAGCGGACGTGCCTTTTAAATCAACAAATGAAGGTGTAATGCATGCTTGTGGTCATGATGCGCATACAGCTTATTTACTAGGTTTAGCGGATGCACTAATTGATATCAAAGATGAACTGCCAGGCACAATTAAAATTATTCATCAACATGCGGAAGAAATGCCTCCAGGTGGCGCACAGCAAATTATGGCATCAGGTGCGTTAAGTGATTTAGATGAAGTATATGGTATCCATGTTGTGCCAGTCGCTGGTCCAGAAGTAATTGGTTATAATACGGGAAATGCTTTTGCTGGAAGCTCAACGTTCACATTAACAATCAAAGGATTAGGTGGACATGCTGCAAGCCCGCATAAGACACACGATGCCTTAGTAGCGGGAACAAATTTTGTAAATACGCTCCAAACAATTGTGTCTAGACGTATTGATCCTTCAGAGATGGGTGTTATTACTGTTGGTTCTTTCGATGCACCAGGTGGCGCTAATGTCATTCAAGATAAAGTAACGATTAAAGGTACTGCACGTTATCTTAATGATGATTTAGAACAATTTATGTATGAAGAAATTGAGAAAGTCGCAAAAAGTGTCGCAGTAGGATTCGATATTACGTATGACTTAGATTATCAATTTGGTTATCCAGTCTTATACAACCATCCTAATCAAACACAAGCGGTAACTGACATTTTATCAACAAGTCAGGGAGACTATTTTAAACATTTAGTTGAAATTCCTGCAGTTTCAGGTTCAGAAGACTTTGCTTATTATTTAAAAGAAATACCAGGGACGTTTTTCATTGTAGGTTGTAAGCCAGAACATATGGAAGAACCTTATATGAATCATCATCCTAAGTTTGAAGTTAATGAAAATGCACTCTTGGTATCTGCAAAATCATTAGGTGAAATTGCGATTAATAGATTATCTGTTAAAGCTTAATAAAGTTAAGATGCCTAGCGTATGCTAATTAGTTTTGTTGATTATGTATTGAGTTGTAATCTACTATTTTGCAAAATAAAACACTTTCAAAAAGTTCAATGTGCAGTGAACTTTTCGAAAGTGTTATTTTTTATCCATGTTTTAAATTATTAGATTTTATAATGTTCTACGAGCTGGTTTACTATCGTCAGAAAGTTTAGCTGATAAGATCAACGCAACTACTGAAATACCAGTTGCAACCATAAATGTCACATTTACACCATGGATGATACCTTCGACGCCATTACTTGGATTAGCTGATACAGACATTAATGTGATAAATAATGCTGTACCAATGGCACCTGCCATTTGTCTGAAAGTATTGTTCATTGCAGTACCATGTGCAATGAGATGATTTGGTAATTGATTAATGGCTAACGTTGTCATAGGCATCATAACCATTGCGATAGAAATCATGCGTAAGGCGTTAGATATTGCTAGATAAGTAAAGGTAGTATGCGCTGTTAGTACAGTAAATGGTACGGACGACGCTACTAATACGAGTAACCCGATACGTGCTAACCAAGTTCCACCGAATTTATCGAATAAATAGCCTGTAAGTGGGTTCATGAGGCCCATGACTACTGCACCTGGTAGTAAGACAAGACCAGATTCTAGTGCAGAGAACTGTAACATATTTTGCATATATAGTGGCAATATAATGTTTGTAGCAATTAATACACCGAATACAAACATACTTAATACTGTACCTAATGTATAGACATTATAACTAAACACTCTAAATTCAAGCATAGGCTCTTTTAGTTTCAATTGACGACGAATAAATACAACCAATGAAACTATACCTACGATTAATGGTGCTATGAATTGTACGCTGCTCCAACCTGCTTCACCTACAGAACTGAAACTATATAATAGTCCACCAAATCCTAATGTAGATAAAATTACTGATGGTGTATCTAATTTTGGATGAGAAGTTTCGGTTACATTCTTCAATAGGAAAATTGACGCAATAATAATAATAACTGCGATAGGGAATACAACATAGAAAACACTTCTCCATGATAAATGTTCTACTAATACACCTGATAAGGTAGGACCTATAGCGGGCGCAAATGCAATTACGAGACCAAAGAGTCCCATTGCAGTACCACGTTTTTCTTTAGGAAAAGTTAAAAATAGAATTGTTTGCATCAATGGCATCATAATACCAGCGCCTGCTGCTTGTAAGACGCGTCCGATAAGTAACATTGAAAAGTCTGAGCCTACTGCACAGAGTAAGGTACCTGCAGCAAAAATGCTCATGGCAGTTAAGAATAATTGCCTCGATGTATATCTTTCGATTAAAAATGCTGTTACTGGAATCATTATCCCATTTATAAGCATAAATATAGACTGTAACCATTGTACAGTGCTTTCAGTTACTTGGAGATCTTTCATAATTGGCGGTAATGCTGTACCAAGTAACGTTTGGTTCAAGATCGTAATAAACGCCCCAGATAGTAGCACAATAAATAAGGGGATTCTTTTTTCAACATGGAAAGTATCATTTGAACTCAATCGTATCACTTCTTTCATTAAAAATTACACAGTTTTATATTATATCACTAAGAACAAGTTAAAGCTAAATGTTGAACTGTGAAAAATAAATTTCATCAATAAAACTTATGAAAATAGAAAATTATAGTAGAATATTTGGAAGTGAACATAAATATAATGCGCTGAAATAAGCATCGTTTTCGAGGTTACGACATATATTTGTGTTCTAACCTCGTTTTTCGATAACATTTTACAACTGTATGCTAGAAATACTACATGAGATATATCCTAAATGTCAAAGTTATTTAAGAAATAGCCATATTTTAAGAATCAAGTACTTCGCAAATCTGGTTAGGCTTTAAGTATATCTAGTAGCATATTATAATAGGAAGGTATTGATATTAATAAAGTCATAATTGTATCTTTTTAGATAAAGAAGGATTAGAATTATGGTGTTATTGAGTAATAGGGTTACTTTGTATTAACGAAAGTATGATCTATGGTTTGTGTTTGCATACATACGTAAATACGATAATTATAGATTTAGAATTAAAGGAGAGTTAATAATGAATAAAAAAGATTTAGTCGCTCCAGATACGTATAATATCGTTAGCGAAATCGAAAAATATACAGCTGATGAAAATAAAAAAGCTATTATTTTTGAAAATGCTGAGGGCGAAACACAGTCAATCACATATAATCAATTGGTAAAAAATGCTAACCAAGTCGGCAATATGTTTTTAAAACATGGCTTACAAAAAGGTGACAAAGTACTTGTAATGATGCCACGTTCTATTGAAACGTATGAAATTTATATAGCTGCTTTGAAATTGGGCATTGTAGTTATTCCAAGCTCTGAAATGTTACGTACAAAAGATTTACAATATAGAATTTCACATGGAGAGGTCAAAGCTATCGTAGTAACAGCTGATAGTATTGATGAATTTAAAGAAGTCAAAGAATACAACACATTAACGAAATTTATTGTTGGCGGAGAGTATGATGATTGGTATACGGTCGATTCAGAATCAGCCAAAGAAGCAGATCAATTACAAATTGTCGACACATCTAAAGATGATGTTGCCTTATTATCATACACATCTGGCACAACAGGTAATCCGAAGGCTGTGGTACATTCACATGGATGGGGTTATGCTCACATGCAAATGGCACCTAAACATTGGTTGAGTATCAAAGAAGACGATATTGCATGGGCTACTGCAGCGCCTGGTTGGCAAAAATGGGTATGGAGTCCATTTTTATCAATTATGGGGTCAGGAGCAACGGCATTTGTTTATAATGGTAAATTTAACGCTGAGAAATACTTAGAATTACTACAAAATTATAAAATTAATGTCCTTTGTTGTACGCCTACTGAATATCGTTTAATGGCAAAACTCCCTAATTTAACGGACTATAACTTAGAAAACTTGCATAGTGCAGTCTCTGCAGGCGAACCTTTAAATAGAGAAGTTGTAGAAAAATTCCAAACTAATTTTAATCTAACAGTTAGAGACGGTTATGGACAAACGGAGAGCACTTTGCTAATTGGTTTCTTGAAAGATACAGAAAGCCGTCCAGGATCTATGGGTAAAGCAATTCCTGGTAGTCATGTTACTGTCATTAATGATGATGGTGAACTAGCAGAAATAGGTGAAGTAGGTAATATAGCAGTGCCGTTAGACTTACCGGCATTATTTAAAGGTTATTATAAAGACCCTGAACGTACTGCTGAACCCAGAATAGGAGATTATTATATCACGGGTGATTTAGCCAAATTAGATGAGGATGGTTATTTCTGGTTTGAAGGACGTAAAGATGACATTATTATCAGTTCTGGGTATACAATTGGACCATTTGAAGTAGAAGACTCACTTACAAAACATGAATATGTAAAAGAATGTGCTGTAGTTGCTAGCCCACATGAAATTAGAGGTAATATCGTTAAAGCCTTTGTTATCTTGCAAGAGGGTATATCAGCAACGGATGCTACAGTCAAAACACTTCAAGATTATGTGAAACAAGACGTTGCACCATACAAATATCCACGTGCTATAGAGTTTGTAGAAGACTTACCTAAAACAAACTCAGGTAAGATTAGACGTATTGAATTAAGAGAAGCAGAAAAGAATAAATAATTCAGTCATTAAACAAAATCGCTTGTCACTTTTATTAAAGGTTTTGTAGTTAATAATATTACAAGTTTCTTTTTCTGGCGTCATCATGTAGAAAATATAAATTTGTAAAAGGAGATTTTTATTTGAGTATAAATAAAGATTTCAAAATTTATGAGATTATATTTATCATTATTGCAATTATTTTTATTGTCATTAATTGTTTAGGTCTTTTTGAAGTTATTTATTTTACAAATAATGCCTAGATTATCTTTCAAGCGATATTCTTAGTATCTATTGGTATAGCTTATATAAGAAAGTCTAAAGTGGCAGGAGTATTATTTATAATTGCTAGCATCTTATTTATTACAAGTATTTTATGATGATTTTAAAATTAAAATAATACCAAAAAGGAACTCGAGACGTTTATTTACGCCTCGGGTTCCTTTTTGTATAGGTACTATAGAGTTAGTAAGTCCGTATAGGACGCTAGTGTTAATTATTCATGCGTTACAGCTCAAATAACACTTGAAAATTTCTAATTTTAAAAGGTATTGATTCAATAATTATTGGAATGAAGCACCAATTAATGCAAAGCCTACTAAGATAATTAAATAGACAATTGACCATATAATTGCTGACTTTTTAGAAAAACGATTTGTAGCTAGGAGCATTACGCCAAATACATAAGCGCCTATAAGTGTTTGTAAGTTGAATGCACTAAGAAAGCTGTTGCCTTTATCAAAAATATTGAGACTTGTTATGACATAGTCCGTTGGTGACAAGCCTGCAATCCATTGAATTAAAATCACGATAAGTCCAATTACACTAGTGATAACTGTATAGCTTAATGTAGCTGAAAAAATAGATTTAGCACTAGCATCAGATTTCATGATTTTTGAAATTAATAGGAAAATAACAAATGTAATACCGATGCCGATGATGCCACCAACAATGCCACCAATGATTCCGGTGATTTGCCCTATAGCTTTCGTTTGTTCAAGCTCTTGTCCACTTAAACCAGTATCTTTAAACAATGTATCATAGTCAATTAAACTACTAGTAATTATGGTAGATAGTATCACAACGACAATAGCAATAAGTAGTTTTAATGTCCATTTAGGATTAGTTCTTAAATTTGAAAAATGTTGAGCTAACGGTAATTTAGATGTTTCCATATGTATATTGCCTCCTAAGTGTATCTTTTTAAAAAGCATAACACGTGCTACAATATATTAAAACAACTTAATAAAAATTAATCAAATACAAATAAAAATTTTAATTATGATGTAAATCAGTTTTTTGTTAACATTTTATTATTGGATTTTAATTGCTAATTTATGATATTTCGTATATTTATTATTGTGGGTAGTCTTTCAACATATTGAGTTAAAAAATACGAAGGGGTGCAAATTGATGTTATATTACTATAACACTAGATATATTGATTAATATAGTTGGTGGGATAGTAAAAGTGATTAAAAATATTGTGACTTAGTATGGTGCGAAAATAATTGTAATAGTATATATAATATAAGAACCCCAAAAGTTGAATTATAAGCTCAGCTTTTGGGGTTTATTACATTTAAATAGAAGTGTATTTAATTAGGGTTTCATTATTAATATTAATCAGTTGGTTATCGTACAGTTATTACTATTATTTATTGAAAAAAGCCAGAAATTGATTTAACTTCTAAGAATTCTTCAATACCATAGTCTCCCCATTCTCTACCGATACCAGATTGTTTATAACCACCAAATGGCATATCAGCGCTTCTTGGGTATTCATTAATTTCAATAACGCCTGCTTCAAATGCAGTAGCTACTTTTTGTAAAGTGTCCATATCTGAACCATACACATATGCAGCTAAACCATATTTTGTATCATTTGCGATTTTGATTGCTTCATCAACATCACTGTAAGTGATAATAGACATTACTGGTCCAAATATTTCTTCTTGAGCGATAGTCATATGATTATCTACGTTTGAGAAAATAGTTGGTTTAATGAAGTAGCCTGTTTCTAGTCCTTCAGGTTTACCCTCTCCACCTAATTCAATTGTTGCGCCTTCTTGTGCACCAATTTTAATAAATTCTTGGATTTGATTAAATTGTTTACTGTTAATGACTGGTCCCATCTGTACTGTTGCATCTTGTGGGTCGCCAACTTTGATTGCACTCATTTTTTCTTTTACTTTTTCAATAAATTCATCTTTGATTGATTCTGGAACAAGTGTTCTTGAGCCGGCAATACAAACTTGTCCTGAATTGCCAACTACTTTATGGACTGCTGCATCTGCAGCTTTGTCTAAATCAGCATCTTCTAAGATGACATAAGGTGATTTACCACCTAATTCAAGTGATACTTTTTTGAAATCTTTACTAGCTTTTTCCATGATTTTACTACCAGTATTACCAGAACCAGTGAAAGATACCATTCTAATCTTTTCATTTTCAGAGATTGGATTACCTACACCAAGGCCATCGCCATTTACTAAGTTGAAGACGCCTTTTGGCACGCCTACTTTGTCAAAAATTTCTGCTAAGATAATTGCAGCAAATGGTGTTTCTTCTGATGGTTTTAAGACTACACTGCTACCTGCTGCAAATGCACCTGCTAATTTCAAGGCAGTTTGATTTGTAGGGAAGTTCCAAGGTGTAATTAACCCTGCTACACCGATTGCTTCTTTTATAACGATATTGTTGCCTCTACGCTCTCTAAAATTAAAGTTATCTAAAGCATCTCTTGCTGCTTTAAAATGTGATAATCCCATTTCATAGTGGACATTTTCAGATGCTGTAACTGGTGTACCAAGTTCTAAAGTCATCGCTTTGATTAGATCTTCTTTACGATTTTCATATTCTTTAACGATATCGTTAAGTAAGTTTTGACGGTATTCTACTGAAGTATTACGGAATTCTAAATAAACGCTATCTGCAGCGTTAACCGCATCTTCAACGTCTTGAGCATTACCTTTAGCAATTTTACCAAAAGCTTCTTCTGTTGCTGGATTAATAACATCCATTGTTTCGTTGCTGTGACTCTCTACCCATTCACCGTTGATATATTGTTTTGTTTGATTGAACATATTTACACTCCTCTTAGTCTTTTATATTCATAGTCCAGTTCTTGTGAAGTGAATTTCAAACTGACATTAGGTGATAATACTACCGTTTTAATCGGGTTTCAATATTTTTGCTTAAATACTTAGAAAATATTTTACCGTTATTATTATTTGAAATTTCAATAAATTTTATTTTTCTAAAACACTTATTGGACCATTTGAATTTATAAAAATCATGCTATGTGTTAAATCAATAGGTGACATTTCAAAATCAGAAAGTACCCACTCATAGATGATGCCAGTATAAGCTGAAGCGATATAAGTACATAAGAATTGATCATCAATTTCTAAATTGTGGTTATTAACAATAGTATTGCTTAAAAAGTTAATATAGTTTTCTTTAAAATAGTTATACATGTCTAAATTGAATCTAGTGTCATTCAGTATTAAAGTTTTGAATAAATAACGATGATGAATAATATAATGAAAAACTTGGTTTGCTAAGTACAATTGAGCATCTAAAATATTTTGATGCTTATTAAAGAAGACATAAGGATTACCAAATAATTCGTTGAGCGTTTGTGTTTTAATGTTGTTGTATAACATATCAATATTTTTATAGTATTTATAGAATGTGGCACGTGTGATATTAGCGTCGTGGCATATATCAGATACTGTAATATCAGTTAAATCGCGTTTTTCTAGTAATAACAACGCCGAAGCTGTAATGCTTTTTTTGGTTTTATTTCGTTTATTTGTATAAATAAAAAACACTCCTTAAAAATAAACAATTATAAATAAAGTGTATATTTTTGAACTTTCGCTTACTTTAATGAGTATAACGAAATAACTATAATGAAATAAAGCTATTGAGAAAGAAGGAAAAGAAATGCTAAATGAAGATTTAAAAACAGTGTTGCTACACAATTATCGGCATCGTATAAATAAAGACGATGATTTTGATATTAATTCTGAGTTAGAGAAATTGTTGAATGATATTGGCTATTCAACTGCGGATGCTGGTGGGGAAGTTACATTCTATGGTAAGGATCCAATACAACCTAGTACACTAAGAATTGCTTCATTAGCAGGTATAGGCTTAGCCGCCAAATCCGTTGCACTTGCTTCCTTATGGCAAAACAGGGGAGGTAATGGACAGGATATTTATGTAGATATAAGAAAGGCATTGAAACGTTTATCTCCTTTTTATGAAAGAAAATGGGAAACATTAAATGGCTTTCCTGCTAAACAGCAATATTTTCCAAATAATCCAACACGGTTTAGTTTTTATCAAACAAAAGATAATCGATGGGTGATGCCATTAAATCCTTATCCAAGTTCACATAGACATACGCTTGAACTCATCAAAGCATTACCAAACAAACAGTCTGTCGCTCATGCGATTAAACAGTGGGACGCCAAAGATTTGGAAGAAGCTGCTGCAGAAAAAGGTGTCGTCATGCCTATGATAAGAACATTGCCTGAATTTATGCAAGAAGAACAGTTTGAATATATCGCTAAAGAACCACTTGTTACGATAGAGAAAATTGGTGAGTCAGAACCCGAGAGTTTCAGTGAAAACCCTCAACAACCATTGGATGGCATCCGTGCGTTAGGCATGGGACATGTAATTGCTGGGGCTGGTTTAGGAAGAGGCTTAGCTTTACATGGTGCAGACGTGTTAAATGTTTGGAGACCTTCTGAGCTAGAAGAGGAAACGTTATTATTAACTTCACATATCGGCATGAGATCAACCTATTTAGATATCGATCATTCAACTGAACATCAACAAAAATTTAATGACCTATTAAAATCAGCAGATATCTTTTTCATGAATAAAAGATATGGTTTCATGCAAGAGAGACATTTAACACCTCATGAACTTGCCGAAAAAAGACCTGGAATTATTCATTGTTCTGTTAATTGTTATGGTGATCAAGGGCCTTGGTCAGATAGAAATGGATTCGATCAAACTGCAGGAAGCGCTACGGGTGTTATGGCATTAGAGGGTACAGTAGAGCAACCTAAGTTACCACCAATCGTGGTTGTGAATGATTATGTCATATCATGGTTGTTAGAAACTGGAGCAATTAAAGCGTTAGAAAGAAGAGCAAAAGAAGGCGGCAGTTATAGAGTTCAGGTTAATTTGAGTCGCGTTTCACTCTATTTAATGTCATTAGGTATTTTTGAAAAAGCATATGTAAATGATGTTTTTAATACGACAGATATGCATGCAATTGTCGCTCCTGATCAATTTGAATCTGAGACACCACTCGGACATTATATCGGCGTGACTGACCAAGTTACAATGTCAGAAACACCTGGTCATTACAATACTACGTTAATTCCTAGAGGATCTAGTAAACCAGAGTGGTTATCGTAAGATTTAAAGTATAGATAATTTCTATGCGGATTGTAGTTAGTTTGATAACTAGGATTGTGTTTAACAATGATATAAGAACAAGAATAAAGCAGATGAAGTGTTCATAGGTTGAACGTTTCATCTGTTTTTTATACTCTTATTTATTCAGACAGTCGCTTATGTTTTAAATCCATCCATATTAATAAGATGATGGTGAATGCTAATGACAAAATACTTATAATAATAATGAGTGAAAAGGCATTGTCATATGCTGCTTTGCCAGCCTCGATAAGTTCTTTGCTAACAGATAAAGGAAGTTGTTCTGCTTGAATCAATGTCTCATCTAAACTGCCTTTTGCCTTAGATAAATCAACAGAATTACTATTAAAATTAAAGAATAAACTGTAAAAAACAGAGAATAATCCACCTAAAATAGCGATGCCTAATGATCCACCAAATTCAAATGACACTTCTTCAATGGAAGCGGCCATACCTGAATTCTTATCATCAGCATTTGACATAATAGCGTTAGATGCTAGCGTCATTGCTCCCCCTAAACCAAGACCAATTATGATTAAAGTAACAATTTGTATGGCTAAATGTGCATGTAAAACCCAATAAAATGCTGATATGCCAATAAAGGCCAGTAGTAATGTTACCCATTGTAGTTTTAATGTACCAAATTTAGTTAAAATGATACCAATTAAAATTGCCCCTACCAGTGAAGCTAAGGCCATCATCATTATTGTTAACCCAGCATTTAATGGTGTTAAGCCTAAAACAAGTTGTAGTCTTTGAGAAAGAATATATTCAAATCCCATCAATATAAATGAAGTTGTAATAGCAACGATAGTACCGCCTGTAAAGTATGGATTTTTAAAGATTGCTAAATTGATTAATGGAAATTTTAATCTGTTTTGTCTTCTAATGAACATAATTATAGCGATGAACCCAATAGCGAAAGCACCGAATAATACTACAAAATTATTTTCTGGTTTAGCTAATTCTTTGATTGCAAATACCACTGTAATCAGTCCTACCATGATTTGGAATGAGCTTATAAAATCCCATGTACCATCTTTATTTGTAGGATATTGAGGTATTAAAATATAAGAAATAATTATGACGATAATCACAACAGGTATATTGATAATAAATACAGATGGCCATGAAAATTTCTCTAATAATAGGCCGCCTATTACAGGACCTAAGCCCGCACCAGCTGCGGTAATTGCCGACCAAATACCAAGTGCTAATGCACGTTCTTGGTAATCTTTGAACGTTAATTTTATAATGGATAGTGTTGAAGGCATCATTGTAGCAGCGCCTATAGCTAATAACACTCTAGCCAATATTAATATAGTTGGTGTCGTGGCACTTGCTGCTAGTAATGAAGCGCCACCAAAAATAGCCAAACCAAGTAAAAACATTTTCTTATAGCCTACATAATCTCCCAATGTACCAAGACCAGGCAGTAACCCCGCAACTACTAAAGCATAGGCATTAACAATCCATAATTTTTGTGTAGCAGTCGCTTCTAAATCATGTGTTAGCAATGGTAGAGCAGTATATAAAACTGTCATATCAATGACGATTAAAAATAATGCACTAGAGACTAAACATAAGATTGTCCACTTTTTAATATTCATAACAGTCACCTACTTTCCATATATAAAAATATAAACTATATGGTAACCATATAGTCAAGAATGGTTTTGTAAGTTTTTATAAAAAAATAGAAGATGTTAAATTTTTTCGACTGCTATAGAAATTTTTGTGACGTATTTATCGGGGCCATTAGTACTGATTTCATCAACAACATATTCTTCAAAGCTGTCACCAATCATTTTAAATCGATTGCTTATTAAATAATCTTTAATTTTTTTATGTGTTTTGTATAACGTTTCATCAGGACCTTCATGGTAGGCAATAATGTATTGTCCTTCCTCCCTAGTAAAATGTGGTTCTTCTATATTTTGTTTTACTTGAATATAAAAATTTGAGAACTCAGTATATTTATCGTTTTGAATATTATTTTTATCAATGATTGCACCAATAGGATAACCAGAGTCTAGATGATTATGCTTTATAAAATTAATAAAAGACATGAGTTTATGCGATGAAGATTTAAGTGTTACGTCGCCGATAGTATCACTTAACAAATAATATTGTTTTGGTAACGTTATAATATCTATAGTAGAAAAGTCGGCTTTGTAAGACTCATATAAATAACTCTTTTTATTTTGTATGGTTAGTTTTTGTTGTTTTAATTGTTGGATTTTCAAATCTATTTCTTTTTCTTTGTCAGTTAATAAATTAATTGTTTTAGGTAGTGATCGGATATCTAAAAATTCCTTTATTTCAGTAAGCGATAAACCAAGACCCTTCAATATATCAATCACACTAAATATTTCTAATTGTTTTAAAGTGTAAAATCGATAGCCTTTGTCATTTCTGTACTGAGGCTTTAAAATACCAATTTCATCATAATGGAAAAGTGTTTGCTTTTTTACACTACATAATTCAGCGAATTCTCCCGTCGTAAATAAAGTTTCAGCTAAACTCATGGTTACCTCCTGTGTGATAATAATATGTAAATTACTATAATTATCATTCAGCAATAAAAAACATTCAAATATTTAGTGGGAAAAATTGGTTTATTACCTTAGTAAATAAAGAGGTTAATTTACGCTCGCTACAACTACTAGCTTTAAAAGCTACAAATTCAATATTCGTGGGAGATTATCTTGTTACAGGTGGTCAGCCGAATAAATTAAATTATAAAATGATAGAAGATTTAGGCTTTAAAATTGATTTTGGTAACCATTGATTACCAATAAAGTAGCACATAGTATAAAAATTTTTAATGCAGTTTGATTTAACTCATACAATAATAAGGGGAACAAGAGAAACTAGTAATAAGTTTATCTTTTGTTCCCTCAAAATTAAACATTGTCACAAAAAGACATATAGATTGTTAAGATCTTACTATCTTATAAAAAAATCTTTAAGACCATCCACTAAGTTGTGCAATAATCAATGTAATGATAGAAATAACTGCCCATATTATAAAGAGTGGGAAGAAGAAGCGGATCCATTTAGTATAAGAAACGCCACCTATGGCCAATGCTGCCATAAAGTAACCACTCGTAGGATAAAATATGTGTGTGAAGCCATCGCCAAGTTGGAATGCCAAGACAGCAGTTTGTCTAGTAACACCTAACATATCAGCTAAAGGAGCCATAATTGGCATTGTAACCAATGCTTGCCCACTACCAGAAGATATTATGAAGTTAATAAGCACTTGTACTGCATACATGCCAATGACTGCAATGGTTGGAGTAGTACCATCAATAACTGAACCAAGTCCATGAACGATGGTGTCCATAATCTTGCCGTCTTCAAGAACTACAGCAATGGAACGTGCAAGGCCAACGATAATTGCACCCATGAGTACATCCTTAAAGCCATCATTGAATGCTTCGCAAATAGTTTGTGTTGATAGGCCTGAAACGAATCCAACGATGACGCCCATGAATATAAATAAACCGGCCATTTCTACCATGAACCATCCTTGGGTAGTGACGCCGTATACCAGGATAATAAAGAAGACAAAGATAACAGCGATCCCCCATTTTTGTCTTGTTGTAGCTTTAGTTGGAGCATGTTCTGTAATGTGCTGATATAGCTCTCTTTTTTCTGAATCATCCTCATATACGGGGCTTAAAGTAGGTTGTTTATGAACTTTTTTAGCATAACGCATAATGAAAACAATTGTGACTGCTAACACTACGATAAATAAGATAATCCTTAAACCAATACCTGAAAATACAGGGATTCCAGAAAGCTTTTGTGCTAATCCCGTATTAATAGGGTTAAGAACACCTACTGTAAAGCCGACAACTGTTCCACAAAGAGCAATCGCTGTGGCAGTTATAGAATCATATCCTAAAGCGATGACGAGTGGAATGATGACAGGAATATAAACAAGCGATAATTCTGCTGTACCAATTAAAGTAGCTACAATAGCAAATACTGTAGTTAACACCGGAATAATAAATATACTTTTATAAATAAAACGACGTGTTAAGTTATCAACAGCAATTTCGATGATACCCGTTCTTCTAAGTACCATGAACATGCCACCAATAATTAATGTAAAGAATACGATTTCCCCAGCTTCAATAAGTCCTCTAGGAATAATCGATATAAAGTCGACTATGCCTACTGGTGCAGAAGTAATGTAGTGAAATGAATCAGCATCCACCATTTCTCTACCTTCAGGACCCTTAATTCTCTTGAATTCACCTGATGGAACAATATAAGTAGCAAGCGTAGCGATTACACCAAAAATAAATAAAATGACATAAATGTGTGGCATTTTAAATTTTTTCTTAGGTTTTAGCGCATGATTGCGTTCTTTATTGAAGTAACTCAAATAACCTCCTCCTTATATAAATGCTAAATAAATTAAATTTACCATAAAATAATTAAAAATAATTTGTTAAATTCTGAAAATTTAGAAATATTTTTGTTGATTTTTACATTTTAATATACATATGAAATATTAATTTACAAAGATAAATAAAAAATAAATGATTATTTATTTTTTATAGCATATAAATACCTGAATTTTTTATTCAATAATTGCTAATTTAACAGTTAATTATAGTGAATTATATGTATAGTAAAATTAATTTGAACAAGCAAAAGTGATATAGAACTTTTATTATTTGAAAAGTATTTGATCTAGAAATAATTAAAAGACCCTTTATTAATAAAGAGTCTTTTAAAATAACTTCTGAGAAACTTCGATTAAGTTAAGTATATGAAACTGTTTAATAATCATAATTTTAATATTTAAAAAGAATAGCCTCTATCTATTGCAAGATTTCTTTTGGCATTATATATAACTTGTTCTAATTCAACATCATATAAATCACATAATTGCATGTAAATAGGTAGTGGCAGATTTGAATTTTTTCCTCTTTCAATTTCTAGGAGGTCGCTAATACTAATATCTAAGACGAGAGCAATATCATGTTTTTTAAAATTTTTATTTTTTCTCAAGTTCATTAATTCATGACAAACGTACTTTTGGATTGTTTTAGCTTCTATTTTATTCATACAAGCACCTCCTACTAAATTGAATTTATTTAATATTATAACGAATAAATTTTTTTGTAAAATATTAAAATCATAATCTTTAAATTTAATTATTTAATAGGTAGGTGGATATACTACCCAGATTACTTTCAAAGTTTTATCGCTATTGTTTTTCCAAGCATGAGGAGATTGACTGCAAAAAGATATAGAATCATTTTCGTTCAGTATATAAATATTATTATTAATTTCAATTTCCATTGTTCCTTGTAATATGGTAACAGTTTCTTCAATACTATTATGAGATAATAAGTCACCACTATTTCCGCCAGGCTTTATTTCACTATAAATTACTTCATAAGGAGCGTTCTCTCTGGTTATCATATAATCTGTAGATTTCTCATCAGGGTAAGAAAGTTTTTTAGCTTCTCCTTTTTTTACAATATAAGGAGTATTCTGAACATCTTCATTCTCGTTTAATAGCATTGTTAAATTTATTGATAGTGCGTCTGTTATTTTTTTTAATGTAGAAATAGAAGCTGAAGTAAAACCTCTTTCAAATTGACTGATAAAGCTGGGTGTAAAACCAGTATCTTTCGCAAGTTTATTAATAGTTATATTTTTTCCTTTTCTAATATTTCTAAGTTTTTGACCTATTTTTATATCAGTATCCATTGTAATTTTCTCCTTTTTATAATTGACAAATAAAAGCAAAACTATTAACCTGTACTTAATTAAGTGTCACTTAATTATTGGGATTTGCTTATTTTAATTATAACAAATCGTTTACGGGCCTGTTTAAAAATTTTTAACACTAAATGGAAGCGCTTTCTTATAAGGGGGAGATTATTAAATAAGAGTAATTTATGGCAACTTATAAATTCAGAATATTTAGTTTATTTTGTTGGAGATGTCAAAGTTATTTTTATTAGCGAAAAGGTGGGGATAAAATTGTCTTGGTATAACCAAATAATTCATAATACAGATCTTGAATTTTCAAGCTATTGCAAGAATATGTATAAAGTTAACCGTGGTATATATAACACCATAGATTCGTGGTTTTATAATCAAGGGGTTAAAAATATTCTTCATAGAAGAAAAAAAATTATAGATTTTCTGAATTATTTACAAAGCAACAATACATTGTCTTTTGGAAAAGGTGGATTAACGCACAAATTAAATGAATTCAATAATTCTTCAGGAATATGAATTTATTAAGGGGGAATATTCATGAAATTATTAGGCATTTCAGGTACTATTATAGGTTCGAAAACGGAAGTTGCAGTAAAGAAGGCTATAGAATATATGAATGAGGATGTCACTACAGAGTTTATAAATTTGAAGGATTATGATTTAGAATTTTGTGATGGTAGACCTATTTCAGAATATAACAATGACACACAAGAATTAATAGGAAAAATTTGTGTTGCAGATGCATATATTTTCGGTACGCCCATTTTTCAAGGTTCTTTTACTGGTGTATTAAAAAATCTATTTGACTTAATACCACCGAAGGCAATGAAACGTAAAATTATAGGGTTTATAGCTACTGGTGGAACGTTTCAACATTATCTTGTTGTTGAGAATCAGTTGAAACCAATAGCAGGATATTTTAGAGCTTATATTGCACCTGGAAATGTTTACTTAAATGATTCTCATTTTAATTCCGATAAAGAAATTATAGATGCAGACGTAATATATAGATTGAAAGAACTATCAATAGAAATGGGATTTATGCAAAAACAACTAGCGCATACGGAGCACACTGAGGTAGCAAAATGAAAAAGGAAGGGTGGAAAAGTAAAATAGATTGGCCGGTATTTAGTTTTAGTGGAGGAGTATTAGTGTTGTTTGTTGTAATGTCCTCACTATTTACCAAAGCTACATCGAAGTTTGTTGAAAAGGGGTTTCAAATTTCAATTACTTATTTTGGTGCATTTTGGCAAATTTTATTACTCGCTACTTTTGCAGTAGGGCTATTTTTAATTTTTTCAAAATATGGACGTGTACGTCTAGGTAATACTTCTAAACCTGAAATGGGTTTTTTTAAATGGGCAGCTATTGTCATAACAGCAGGATTAGGTGCGGGAGCTATATTTTGGGCAGCTGCTGAACCTATGTACTATTTCATTGACGTTCCACCAACTATGGGCTCTAATATTGAGAACAAAAGTACTGAAGCAATACCAGCGTCAATGGCACAAAGCTTTACATCATGGGGGTTTACAGCTTGGGCAGTATATGGAGCCGTAAGTGGCATTATTATAATGTACGCGCACTATAATAAAGGGATGAAAATACGCCCTAGAACATTATTATACCCAATATTTGGTAAGAAAATTGAATATAATTCTACAGGCTCGTTGATAGATGTACTTTGTATTCTAGGAGCTGTAGCTGGAACAATTGGAACAATTGGTTTTTTTGGTTTTCAATTTAGTTATTGGATGCATAGTATTTTTGGAGTCCCTGATAATATAATTACCCAAATTTTATCTGTAGTAGGGTTAATAATAGTAGTAACTATATCTGCAGTAACTGGTATTGATAAAGGTATTCAATTTCTTAGCAAATTGAATATTTGGTTAGCTATAGGAATTGCATTGTTTATTTTATTAGTTGGGCCAGGAAAATTTATAATAGACACATTTATCTCTTCTTATGGTATTTACATCACTCAATTTATAGATATAAGTACTTTTAGAGGAGACGATAAATGGGCTGGCTCATGGATGCTTTTCTTTTTTGGGTGGTTTATAGGTTACGGTCCTTTAATGGCTATGTTAGTGGCTCGCGTTTCAAAAGGGAGAACTATTAGGGAGATTTTTATACTTGTTTCCATTGTTGCAGGTGTAGTTTCTCATTTATGGTTTACTATTTTAGGAGGAAGTGGTCTTTTCTATGAAACCAAAAATCCGGGCGAAGTTAGCAATCCTCTATCAGAAAATGGTTTGCCTGCAGCAGTGATTTCAATAGCTACAAATTTACCTATGGGGGCTATTCTTGTCGTTGTGTTACTTATTTTAACGTTGATTTTTGTTATTACTACTGCGGATACAATGTCATATTCAATATCTATGTCAGTAACAGGTGAAGGAGATCCGCCTAAAATTGTTAGAGTGTTTTGGGTAGTTGTTATGGGAGTTATTTCTATAATTCTTATAAATATAGGTGAAGGAAGTATAAATGCGATACAATCATTTATTATTATAACAGCAGTTCCTATTTCAATTATTATGTTACCTGCTGTTTGGACAGCGCCTAAAATTGCACATAAATTAGCAATAGAGCAACAATTAATTGAAGGAACTAATAAAGAAAAAAATTTAAAATTTATAACTCGTAAATCAACAATGACGCTAAATTATAATCAAAATTTTAAAAATAAGGAGTGACTATATATGAAATTTGGTATTTTTGCGAATTGGAATGCACAAAATAGAGAAGAAGAGTTTGATAAAGTATTAGATGAGATGAGAGAACAAGCGGTATATTGTGATCAAAATGGATATGATTCAATTTGGTACACAGAGCATCATTTTGGTCATGAAGGGAATGAAATTATACCGAATCCATTACTAATTGGAGCTGATATTGCTGCACGTACGAAAAATATAAAAATTGGCCAAGCAGCTAACATTGTGACTTTTTGGCACCCACTTAGATTAGCAGAAGACATAGCAATGTTAGATCAAATGAGCAGAGGACGAGTTGAAGTTGGAGTTGGGAGAGGTTTGTATGGAAGAGAAGCAGCCAACCTCAATATAGCTGCGGATCCATCAAATCAGCAACAAAATAGAGCCATATTTGAAGAAACTGTTACAGTATTAAAAAAAGCTTTAACAGGAAACTTTTTTGCTCATCACGGAGAATTTTATAATTTCCCTCCAAAAGGTATTAAATGGGAACATCCGATGAGTCCATCTTCAGAAGATTTTATGGATATAGATAAGGGGGAAATAAATAAAGTAGCTATAATGCCACCTGCTTATCAAAATCCGCATCCTCGGTTTTGGCAAACAATTGACTCAACAACTTCAATCAAGAAAGCAGCTAGCGAAGGAACTAACGCAATATTTTGGATGCCACCAGTAAAAGAACTAAAGAAAAGATTTCATTTATATAAAGATACGGCTTCCGAAGCCCGTGGTAAAGAAGTCGCTTTAGGAGAAGGTATTGCTATAGTTAGAGATTTATATGTTGCAGAAACAATGGAGCAAGCAAGAGAAGATGCTGCTGAAGCAGTATTGAACAATTACAGATGGGTTTGTCATTGGAGAGGGTTAGGTAATTTAATGAATCCTGACGAAGAATTAACAGAAGATCAAGAACTAGATTATGATTTTTTACATCCTAGAAATTTATTATTCGGGACTCCAGAATATGTAACAGAAAAAATTAAAGAATTACAAGATGAGTTAAATTTACAAAATCTTTTATTATGGGTAGATCATAACGGCCTATCTCATGAAAAAAAGATGAAAAGTTTAAAATTATTCACCGAAAAAGTAATGCCAAATTTTAAATAATGGAAAGGCGGAATATATAATGGTAGAAATTAGAAAAATATTTACAACAATTGAAAAAACTTTTATTGAAGGGCAGAAAGAAGTAGAAGTTCCGGTAAAAATGATAATAACTGCAGCAGTAATTAAAAACCCTTGGTATGGAGAAAGATACGTTGAAAACTTAAAACCAGAAATAGATGAACAAGCACCTATAATAGGAGAGACTTTAGTTGAAGAACTATTTAAATATATTAATTCACCAGATGAAGTAGAAGCTTTTGGGAAAGCAGCAACAGTAGGTGTTGATGGAGAAATTGAACATGCTTCAGCCTTTATTCATACATTAAAGTTTGGCAATAAATTTAGAGATTCTGTTGAAGGAAAAAGTATACTTAGCTTTACAAACAAGCGCGGAGGCCCAGGATCTAAAATTACTATACCTATGGTGCATAAAAATGATGATTCAAAACGATCTCATTTTGTTACATTTGAGACAAGTATTGATGATGCACCAAAACAAGATGAAATTGTAGTTGCTATTGGGGTTTCTACAGGGGGACGTCCACATCCTAGAACGGGAGATAGACATCAAGATATGAAAGACATGGGATTACTATAAATGAAAAACGGCATAACATCAGATAATACTTACTATGTGACTGCTGGTACAGGAGACCCTTTAATTTTAATTCATGGTGTGGGGCTTGATCATACAATGTGGAAAGAACATATAAACTATTTTTCAGCATATTATCAAGTGTTTGCTTATGATATGTTAGGTCATGGAAAATCAAGTAAGCCTGATAAAGAAAACTATGAATTACAAGATTTCACAGAACAATTATTGAATTTTATGAATGAACTTAATATTCATGAACCCCATATTTTAGGGTTTTCCATGGGGGGGATGGTAGCACAGTCATTCGGTAGTGTTTATAAAGAAAAAGTTAAATCACTTATATTCTCTAATGCGGTTGCCCATAGAAATGACAAAGAAAGGCTTTCAGTACAAAAAAGAATACAAACTGTAGAGAAATTAGGAAAAAATAGCACAATTGAACCAGCAATAGAAAGATGGTTTAATGATACATTTATCAAAAGTCATTCAAATCTAGTAAATCAAATTAAACAGCGTCTTAAAGACAACGACGAAGACAGTTATTTAAAAGCATATCGAGTTTTTGGAGAAGCTGATCGCTTATTGTGGAAAGATTTATGTGAAATTAACGCTCCTACACTTGTAATAACAGGTCAATTTGATCAAGGCTCGAACATCAGAATGGCAGAAGAAATGGTAAAGCGTATTTCTCAATCAAAATTAATAATCATCCCAGAAGCAAGACATATGTTACCTTTAGAAAAATTTCAGATTTTCAATCAAAACGTACATGGATTTTTACAGAATATTGATAACGAGGTGAAGAATAATTAGTAAATTAAAGCAGTATAATATGTATATTAATGGAAAGTGGGAAAAACCAACAAATAGCTTGTATTTTGATAGTTATAATCCTGCTTCAGGGGAAGCATGGAGCCAAATAGCAAGAGGAAATGAACAAGATGTACAAAAAGCTGTTGAAGCTGCATATAATACATTTAAAAGTTCGTCTTGGTCTGAAAAGACTTTCACTGAACGTGGACAAGTGTTAAGAAAGCTTGGAGACATATTAGCTAAAAAGGTTGATGAATTAGCTGCTTTTGAAACTCAAGATAATGGCAAAGTAATTAGAGAGATGAAGGGGCAGCTCAGCTATATGCCACAATTCTTCTATTATTATGCTGGCTTGGCTGACAAAATTAGTGGTGATACATTACCAATTGATAAAAAAGATTTATTTGTTTATACAAAAAAAGAACCAGTCGGTGTTGTAGCAGCTATAACACCTTGGAATTCCCCTTTATATTTAACTTTTCTTAAGTTAGCACCAGCGTTAGCAGCAGGAAATACTATAGTTA
Source organism: Staphylococcus sp. mip270_02 (assembly GCF_054031535.1). NCBI lineage: Bacteria > Bacillati > Bacillota > Bacilli > Caryophanales > Staphylococcaceae > Staphylococcus > Staphylococcus sp. mip270_02. The sequence goes on along the minus strand of NZ_CM132934.1, from coordinate 189,408 downwards.
TTAAACCATCTGAATATACTTCAGCTTCTCTTTTAGAATTTGCTAAGTTAACAGAAGAAGCAGGTGTACCTGATGGTGTTATTAATATTATTACAGGATTTGGTAACGAAGTAGGCGATGCATTAACAACGCACCCATATATCAGTAAAGTAGCATTTACTGGTGGTCCAGAAGCAGCACGTCATATTGTGAAAAATACTGCTGAAAATTTTGCCAAACCAACTTTAGAACTTGGAGGAAAATCCCCCAATATCATTTTTGATGACGCAAATTTAGATAATGCTTTAATGGGCGTTCTAGCTGGTATTTTTGGAGGTACTGGACAGAGTTGCGTGGCTGGATCAAGAGTGTTCCTACATGATGATATCTATGATGAATTTATGGAAAAATTAGTAAAAAGAACTAATTCAATCGTTGTAGGTGACCCTCAAGATGACAGAACTGAAGTTGGTCCAGTAGCTACTAAAGAGCAATTAGAAAAAATTGAAAAATATGTATCAAAGGGAATTGAAGAAGGAGCTAATCTAGTTGTGGGAGGAAAACGACCAGAATATTTAAAAGAAGGATGGTATTTTGAGCCAACAATATTTGAACATACTAGCCATTCTGATTGTTTAGTGCAAGAGGAGATTTTCGGCCCTGTTCTAAGTATTATAAGGTTTAATGATGAAGAGGAAATTATTAGATTAGCTAATGACACACGCTATGGTTTAGCCGCAGGAATTTGGACAGAAAACATTGGAAGAGCACAACGAATGATTGATTCCATTGATTCAGGCATAGTATGGGTGAATACTTATAGAAGTATTTCGCCAATGGCCCCTATTGGCGGTTCAGGTATGAGTGGTTATGGCAGGGAAGGTGGTATAGAATCTATTAATGAATATTTAAAAACAAAAACAATATGGATAAATTCCTCATCTGAACAAATGGCCGATCCTTTTGTAATGAGATAAGTTTTAATTTTTAGTTCAGTTATCGTCATTAAATATAGCAATTGAGGTTAGTTGAATTTCAATTGTAATTTTTCTTTCGTAATAAGTATTTAGATGTTAACGAAGCGCTTAGACCATTGATAAATAACAACCAATTAATTGATATATTTAAAAAATTTCAAAAATTAGGTTTTAATATCGTGGTGTATTCTAATGGAAATGTTGCTATCAAAGTAGTCATTGATACTTGTAAAAATGCTCTTTATTAAAATTTTATTGAGTGTAAATGGTAAATATTTATAAATAATAAAGTAGTAAAGTAAACTTATATTTTATAAGTATGCACAGTAGTACTAAATAACCCCTCACTAACTCAAATAGTGAGGGGATTATTTAGTTCTACCAAAATTGTTTCCATTACGAAACTATTATAAATAATTAAATTTATAATGACTTAATATTGAAAAAAGCTCTTCTAGCATATTTATATAAAGTTTGTGGCCATCATGTTTCAAATTCTATACAATTTCAAAAGTTATCTCATAAAATTATTTTTTTACATTTGCCTTTTTCAGTAACTTCAAATTCCATTTTATATTCAATTTAATGTTTTTGAAATGACGAACAAGACTTTTTGTTCCAATTGTTTTGTAATAGCGGTTAACACCTCAGAATTTAAATTTTGCTATTTATATAACTGAAATATATTAGTCGTTTCATCGACTTTTAGATGTAATGAAACAAGAATTTTTAATAAGTAATATCGTACCTATTTATAGTTTTATTACCATTGTTATTTATAGTATTAATTGAGAGTTAGTAGGGTGTAAAAAATATTGAATATACAATTTTAGTTATAATAACTTGAAAATATTATTTTTTAAATGTAAACTTTTAATTTATAAAGGTTAACATTTAGGGGGTAAGATTTTTTATGAATATATTTATTACAAGTACTAATACGAATATGGGAAAGACTTATATAACTAAAAATCTCTTTAAACTATTAAAAGAAAAAGGCTATAATGTATGCATTTTTAAACCGTTTCAAACAGAAGAAATAAATAATGGAAGATACCCTGATTTAGATGTGTTTAAAAAAGAATGCTTATTAGATTATAAAATGACATCATTATATAAATTCAGTGATCCAGTATCGCCACATTTAGCGTTTAAAATTGAAAAGAACCAAAAACTAGATAGACAAAAATTATTGCATAGAGTCAAATTTTTAGAAAATAAATTTGATATTGTCTTAATAGAAGGTGCTGGAGGTATTGGAGTACCTATTTATGAATATGATAATCATTTTTATATGACTAAAGATTTAATCAAAGAAACATCTGAACTTATAATTAGCGTTTTACCTTCAAAATTAGGTGCTATCAGCGATGCTATTGTGCATCAAAGTTATATAGATAAGGAAGATCTCCCACCTAATTTACTAATTATGAATAATTACATAAATGATTTTATTGAAAATGATAATAAAAAAACAATTGAAAAAGAAACGGAAAAGGTTGTTTATACTTTTCAAAAGGATGGTATCCACAGTGATTTTTCAGAAGAATTTATTCAATATCTAATCGGAGGAAATAATGAATAATACAAAAGAGTTAAAGATTAAAGATTCAGAATATGTTTGGCATCCATTTACTCAGATGGGCGTTTACACAAAAGATAACCCTATTATTATTGAAAAAGGGAAAGGAAGTTACTTATATGATACAAATGGAAAAAAATATTTAGATGGATATGCTTCGTTATGGGTTAATGTTCACGGACATAATAATAAAAAACTAAATAAAGCGATTAAAAAGCAATTAAACAAAATTGCGCATTCAACACTTTTAGGGTCATCTAATATCCCGTCTATAGAACTTGCAAAAAAACTTGTGAATATTACGCCTGAGAAACTTAAAAAGGTGTTTTATTCAGATACCGGTAGTGCGTCAGTGGAGATAGCTATTAAGATGGCTTATCAATATTGGAAAAACATTGATCGAAATAAATATTCTAAAAAAAATAAATTCTTAACTTTAAAAAATGGATATCATGGAGATACATTAGGTTCTGTAAGTGTTGGGGGTATAGACAGCTTCCATCAAATTTTTAAAGATTTGATATTTGAAAATATACAGATAGAAAGCCCATCTATATATAAAAGTAGATACGTAAATGAAAAGGATATGATTGATTCAATTTTAAATAGTATTGAAAATATTTTATTAGAAAGAAATGAAGAAATAGCAGGTTTTATTTTAGAACCTCTTATTCAAGGAGCTACCGGTTTGTTCGTTCATCCAGAAGGATTTTTAAAATCTGTAGAAAAGTTATGTAGAAAATATAATGTGCTTCTAATTTGTGATGAAGTAGCTGTGGGATTTGGACGAACAGGTGCAATGTTTGCTTGTAATCATGAAAATGTACAACCAGATATTATGTGTCTAGGTAAGGCAATTACAGGAGGGTATTTACCTTTAGCTGCTACTTTAACTTCTCAAAAGGTCTATGAAGCATTTTTAAGCGATAATCATAGCATTAATACATTTTTCCATGGTCATACTTATACGGGTAACCAAATAGTATGTTCTGTTGCTTTAGAAAATATTAATCTTTTTGAAAAAACAAATCTTATAGCACATATACAAAAAACTTCTGAGACATTAAAAAGTAGATTACACACTCTTAAATCTCATGAAAATATAGGTGATATTAGAGGTAGAGGGCTTATGTTTGGCGTTGAATTAGTAAAAGATAAGCATAATAAAGTAGCTTTAGATATAAATAGTGTAGAAAGAATAGTGCGAAATTGTAAAGAAAATGGATTAATGATAAGAAATTTAGAAAATGTTATTACTTTTGTTCCAATTTTAAATATGTCCAATAAAGAAATTAAAAAAATGGTTAATATTTTTGAAAAATCACTACACAATATATTAGATGGGGATGAGTAGCATGAATTTAGCTGAAAGAATTTTACAAGGAGAAACTTTAACTAAAGATATATTATTGAAAATATATGAAGATACTAATATAGATACATTAGATTTATTAAGCGAGGCTTATATATTAAGAAAACATTACTATGGAAAAAAAGTGAAACTAAATATGATCTTAAATGCTAAAAGTGGTATATGTCCAGAAAATTGTGGTTATTGTGGTCAATCTAGAGATATGAAGCAAAAGCAAAGATATGCTTTAGTTCCGGAAGAACAAATTATTAGTGGAGCAAAAGTAGCTCATGAGAATAACATAGGTACGTATTGTATTGTTATGAGTGGACGAGGCCCTAGTAATAAGGAAATCGATCACATAAGTAGAACTGTAGAAGAAATTAAATCAAACCACCCTCAATTGAAAATATGTGCGTGCCTTGGTTTAACTAATGATGAACAAGCTAAAAAACTCAAATTATCTGGCGTTGATAGATATAATCATAATATAAATACTAGTGAAAACTATCATGAAGAAGTTGTAACTACGCACACGTATAAAGATAGAACAAACACTTTAGAAATTATGAAAGAAAACAATATATCGCCCTGTTCTGGTGTGATTTGTGGAATGGGAGAGTCAAATCAAGATATTATTGACATGGCCTTTGCCTTAAAAGAAATCGATGCCGATAGTATTCCTATTAATTTTTTACATCCCATTAAAGGTACAAAATTTGGAGAAATGAATGAATTGACTCCTATGAAATGCTTGAGACTTATAGCTTTATTTAGACTAATTAACCCATCAAAAGAAATTAGAATTGCTGGTGGTAGAGAAGTTAATTTGCGTTCACTACAACCTTTGGCTTTAAAGGCAGCAAATTCAATATTTGTAGGAGACTACTTAATTACTGGAGGACAGCCTAATAAATTGGATTATAAGATGATAGAAGACTTAGGTTTTGAAATTGACTCTGGATATAATGAGCTGAAAGGAAATAAGGAATGAACTCGAAGAGTAATTTAAAAAAATTACATGAAGAAGGTTTATATAGAAAACTTAAATCTATAGAATGCGTTTGTGATAAATATATATATATAGACGGTAAAAGATATACAAATTTTACCTCTAATGATTATCTAGGTTTAGGACAATTAAAATTTAGTATTCAAGATTTTTCAGAATTCATGAAGATATATAGTCCAAATTTATCTAGTTCTAGATTAGTTAGTGGAAATTCAATAATATATGATGATTTAGAATCTACTATAAGCAACTGGCTTAATTTCAAAAATTGCTTAATTTTTAATAGTGGGTATGATGCTAATTTATCTATATTCAATATTTTTAAAGATGAAGATATATTAGTTTTTTCAGATCAAAAAAACCATGCGAGTATCATAGATGGCATTAGACTTAGTGGTTTAGATAAAAAAATTTATAATCATTTAGATTATAAAGATTTAGAAGGAAAATTAGCATATCATTCAAACAAAAATGTTCAAAAATTAATCGTATCAGATAGTGTTTTTTCGACTAATGGAAATATTGTAAATATAAAAAAATTAGTTGAATTAAAAAATAAATATAACGCAATTCTTTTGATAGATGCTTCTCATAGTTTAGGTTTAAGTATATTTGAAAACTATCATGATGTAGATGTTTTAACAGCTAGTTTATCAAAGGCATGGGGCGCGCATGGGGGGATTATTTTAAGTTCTAATGATATAAGAAAATTAATGATTAATCAGGGACGAACGTTAATTTACTCGAGTAGCTTACCTATTTATAATTTATATTTTATTAAAAAAAGTTTACAGTGTTTGTTTGATGCTGGTAAACGACGAGAAAAATTAACATATTTAAGTGACTATTTTAATAAAAGTTTTAAAGTTCTTTTTCCAAATCAAACAAATTCTGTCTCTCCAATTAAAAAAATTACTTTTGATAGATTAGATGTGGCTAAAAAGATATATAATACACTTTTCGAAAATGGTGTTTTTTTAAGTTATTTAAGATATCCAACAGTCGAAAAACCGACATTAAGAATTTCGTTATCTTATTTTCATGATGAAAAAGATATCGATAAACTTTTAGAACTAATCAATCAATATTATCAAGGTGAAAAAAATGTATAGTATTAAGATGCGAGCTAGTAATGAGCAAATTCATATAAGTGGTGCCGAAACCATATGTGAATTTGAAAATTTAGAAAAAAATATTAAAAAATATTTTAATAAAGCTTTTAATCATGAAAACGGAAGTATAGATTTTTTGAATTTAAAAATTGAAAAAATAACAAAACCTATTCAAAATCTAAAAGCTTTACCAATAATCCAGAATCAAAATACTAATATGCAAGATTTGGCTAATAATAGCGGTATTTCTGATAAAGCTTTAAAAAATGGATTTCAATATATTGAAAATGATATCGCTTATACTGGGGCTATTATTTTATCGGCAAAAACAGGAAAGCGACTAGATTCTACTAAAAATAGAGGTGTTAGAGTGACAAATTTTGCTTTTAAAAACAAAAATAAAATCAATGATATCTCTGAACGAGTAAAAGATGCGCTATCAATAGCAACCTGTATAAATTTATTTAATAATGTTAAAGGAGAATTATGTGTATCTGATGACTTAAATTATACTACAGGTTATTATGCTTCTCCCACATTAGGATATAATAGAATATTTAATATTAAAAATAAGAATACACGTGTAGGAGGTAGAATTATTTTTGTTGATGAAAAAATAGATCTAAAAAAATATATTGCATTTTTAGAGGAAGTACCTAAACAAATAATATATTAATAAAATTAGGAGTGCTTAAATTGTCATCAAAAGAAATAACGCAGATAAGTTGCATTGGAGCAATATTAAGTATATTTGCAATAATAAAAATGCCATCAATTTTACCAGGTTTAGAATTCCAACTTTCAGCACCTGTATCTCTTTTAATTTTAGCTATTTTTGGTATTAAGAAATATTTTATTGGAGGATTGTTATCTAGTTTTATATTATTAATATTAGGTATATTTAATCCTATTAATTTGATTGTGTCTTTCTGCTTTAGGTTTGTAGCAATTTTAGTTATTTGGTTTTTTAAAGTGAATGTTTTTTCTTTGATTATTGCCGCTGTATTAGGTAGTACTTTATCAAGAATTATTTTATCTCAAATTTTGAATTTACCTATTTTAGTCGTAGTTATTAACGCTACACCAGGGATAATATTCACTATAATTGTACTGATTCCGTTATATTTGAGTTTAATTAAAAATAATTTAATTAAAAACAGTAGTATAAATAAAAATTAAATGAAAAAATAGAATGACAATTATATTGGTTTTAAGGTAATCTATATATAATTGCCATTCTATATTTAAATGGATATATAAGGAGTGTTTGTTAATTGAAGAAAAAATGGATGTGGCTTATAGGAATTGTTGCAGTTATAGGATTGTTAGCCATTGCTTTAGTGTTAAAACAAGCGAATAGTGATGAAAAAGATAAAGACGGTTACGATACATATAAAGTGGAGAAAGAAAGTCCACTTAATTTAGAGGGGAAAGCATCACCTCAAGCAGTAAAAACATATAACAACAATAGCCAGTTAGGCACATTTGTAAGTCCACAAGTTGATGATGGTCAATCAGTTAAGCAAGGTGACTCACTCATTAACTATAACGTTAACAACAATAAACGCCAACAATTAGTAAATAAAGTGGACGAAGCACAGCAAGCAGTTAATGAAGATTATAGAAATATTAATCAAGCGCCAAATAACAATGATTTACAGAAGAAACTGACACAAGATCAAAGTGCATTAAGCGAAGCACAACAACAGTTGAATCAACACGATAAACAAATCAATGACAGTGTATATGCAGCATTTGATGGTAAAGTAGATATCAAAAATAAGGAAAATGTATCAGATGGGCAAACAATATTACAATTGGTTTCAAACGAACCACAAATTAAAACAACTGTTTCAGAATTTGATTTAGAAAAAATCAAAGAAGGAGACAAGGTAGACGTTAAAATCACAAGTAACGGTAAAACAGGTAAAGGGACAATTAAAAAAATCGCAGAATTACCTAAAAGCTATGAAGATCAGTTGAGCGAATCTGGTGCAGCAGGTGGTGCGAGTGCCGGAGGAAGTGGTGATGAAGAAAGTGCTACAACACAGTCATCAAACCCGGTTCAATCAGCACCAAGTGGCGGTAATGATTCAGAGTCATCTAAGTACACAGTGATTATTAGTGATATAGATATTCCAGTACGTGCAGGTTATTCTATGGAAGTAAAAGTACCACTAGACTCTATTAAATTACCTAAATCTGTATTAACTAAAGATAATAATGTTTTTGTCGTTAATAATGATAATAAAGTAGAAAAACGTAATATTAAAATTGATAAAATAAATGGAGAAATTTTTGTTAAAGAAGGGCTGAAAAAAGGTGACAAAGTCCTCAAAAATCCTAAAAACACATTAAATGATGGAGACAAAGTTGAGGTGTCATCATGATAGAACTTGTAGATATCAATCGCCACTTCAAAAATGGGGATGAAGAGAACCATATTTTGAAAGACATTAATATCAACATTAACGAAGGTGAATTCATTGCGATTATGGGCCCTTCAGGTTCTGGTAAGAGTACATTAATCAATATATTAGGGTTTATTGACCGCGGATATGAAGGAGATTACCTTTTTAATGGAGAAAATTATAAAAAAACTTCAGATAATCAGCTCTCAGATATTAGAAATAAGACCGTAGGTTTCGTATTCCAAAACTTTAAACTAATTCAAAATAATACTATTTTAGAGAATGTAAGTATTCCTTTGGTATACGCTGGCTTAGGTTCACAAGCGCGTAAAGAAAGGGTAGTCAGTACGTTACATGACGTTGGATTATACGATAAAGAGCATCTTGTGCCTAATAAATTATCAGGTGGGCAACAACAACGTGTGGCAATTGCACGTGCCATTATTAATCAGCCTAAATTTATTATTGCCGATGAACCAACGGGAGCGTTAGATTCGAAGACTTCAAAAGATATTATGGAATTATTTATGAAGTTAAATAAAGAGTTTAATACGACGATGATCATGGTCACACATGATCGTAAAGTTGCCGATAAAGCCGACCGTATTATTCATATTTTAGATGGGCGTGTTCAGCGAGAAGAGGTGGTAGAATGAAGAATTTATCGAATATTATCGCCATCTCTTTCAAGTCTATTTTAAAAAACAAGCGACGTAATATCTTTACTATGATTGGAATTATTATTGGTATTGCGGCGGTTATAACGATTATGTCATTAGGTAATGGTTTTAAAAAGACTGCGGCAGATGAATTTTCAGATTCAGGCGCTGGTAAAAACTCCGCACTTATTAGCTTTATGACAAACAGTGGAGAAAGTGCGAAAAATAACCCTTTTAGTCAGCAAGATATAGGTATTGTTAAACAAATTGATGGCGTGTCAGATGCTAAAATTAAAGAAACTGAGGATCAAGGTTATTCAGCAAAAATGACAAATCCGCAGAAAAAAGGCGACATCAGCATTCTGAAAAAAGACGAAGTAACGAGTCCTGAAGAAGGAAAAGGCTTCGATTCAGAAGATAATGAATTACGCAAAAAGGTCGTAACGGTTGATGATAAAATTGCTAAAGATGTCTTTAATAAAGATGCGATAGGTAAGACGTTGTATATTGATGGCCAAGGCTTTGAAGTTGTAGGTATCGTTAATGATATGATGAACCCAAAAGCTGTTAGCATGCCGTCTCAAACATTTAATCAATATATGGGCAATTTACAACAAGATTTTCCGTCATTGCAATTAACAATTGCCGATAATGCGAACAAAAAAGAAGTCGCTAACAAAGTTGCGGATAAATTAAATAAAAAAGGTTCGGGCATGGGTGACGGTAGCTATAGTTATAATGATACTGAAGAGATGATGAAAGGTATTAACAAAGTATTTGATGGTATTACTTACTTTGTGGCAGCAGTAGCAGGGATTTCTTTATTTATTGCAGGTATTGGCGTTATGAATGTAATGTACATCTCAGTTACTGAACGTACTGAAGAAATAGCGATTCGACGCGCATTTGGTGCGAAAAGTCGTGACATTGAGCTTCAATTCTTGGTTGAAAGTGTTGTTCTCTGTGTCCTCGGTGGTCTCATTGGATTGATTCTAGGTATTTTAATTGCTAGTCTAGTTGATGCGGTCACACCAGACTACATTAAGAGTGTTGTTAGTGTCAGTTCTGTAGTCATTGCGGTAGGTGTTTCTATGTTGATTGGTATCGTCTTCGGTTGGATTCCAGCTCGAGCAGCAGCTAAAAAAGAGTTAATTGACATTATTAAATAAATTCTAGGATTATGACAAATTAACATAATTCAACTTGGCGGAAGTGCATACGCTTAGGAGTTTACAGATGGTATAATTATAGAGTCGCCTATCTCTCAGGCGTCAAGTTGACGTAGAGAGGAGGTGTTAATCTATGCTAGAAATCCTTGTTCAGATCACGATCACAATCATCAGTGGTTGTATTATTGCGTTATTTACGCATTGGCTACGCAAGCGCGATGATAAATAGGCGACTAGCCACACCGAAAAAATCCCCTCACTATTGCGAGTAGTGAGGGGATTGGTGTATCTATGCTAGTTCCTTGTTAAATGTATTATAACATCACAGTGGATAGGAATGCAAAATCCTTAAATTAATATATTAATAGCAACTTTATCATTTAAGTGCGTGACACTAATTAGGAAATATCAGACTGTTTAAGACCTTGTGGGAACATTTCTTCAAATGCTATTTTTTATTGTATAAATTATACCAAGTATCTACAATATAATTTGGATCACCGTTTGTTCCAGATTATATCACTGCACCTATTGAAAGATGTCTGATAAATATATTTTTTTCCTCCATTTCATTGTAGAGGTTTTCAGTATAATTACGAAGACCAGCTCCTATAATTCCAGCGTTCCCAGCAAAAGGTAAAGAGAATATTGTAGATACCCCTGTTGGAAATAAGATTGATCCACTCCCTTTATTTATCATATCTGGCAACACCTCGTTAACTAACTGAATTAATGGAAACAGATAAGTTTTCAACATTTCTGAGACGCTTTGTGGCGTAGTTTCTAATATATTTGCAAATTTACCTTCTTTTGCATAAGGACTAAATTCTATTACATCAATCGAACCAAACTCATATTTAATTGTTTGAATAGATCCTTTTAATGATTCTAACTCTGTGATATCTGCTACAAAAGTCCTCGACTCGATATTTAAGTTGCTAAGTTCTTCTTGGATAGTTTTTAGTTTTTCAGCATTTTGAGATATAGCTGCTACTTTAAACCCTTCATCACCAAATTTCTTAGCTAATGATATAAGGGAAAAGGGAGAATTAGCTAAGGAAATCGCATTAAATATTAATGGAAGACATTAATATTTAATGGGGGATTTAAGCTCCTAAACTAACTTTGTAAGATGTTAATTGTATATTTTGGAGGACTCTAACATCCCGTTGAATAGCTAGCATATATTCAGTTAATATTAAATACGCTAGGCATAATTTTGCTGTATTTTTATAGTTTTTATGAACAAAAACTACTTAATTATGTTCCTTTGTTTTTAAAATAAACTCTTTAGTTTCTTGCAAAAACAAATTAATCAAAGCGTTTTCCCAATTTTTCTTTTTTGTTAAGGCAAATGAATAAAATAAAGGTAAATCACTGTAGTCTCCAATGATTTTCAAATTATTCCTCCTGATTTCATCTTTAACAGTTCTTAATGGTAAGACACTGAACCCCATATTATCTAAAAGAAAAGTCTTGATTGTGTCTATACTCCATAATTCAGTCTTTTTTGCTATTTCTAATTTATTTTCACTTGCAAATTCTTCGAACATCCTACGGTAAGTGCTATCTTTTTCATTAATAACGAAATGATTATATCGTTTGTTTTTTAATAGTCCTTCTAATGAGTCAGGAGCTTCTCTATGCGCTACAATCACTATTTCTTCGCTGCATAATACGTGTTTATTAATATATTTATTTTGGATTTCCTTGTTAACAACAAAGGCTATATCTACTTCTCCATTGGTAAGTAAAGTTTGATTATAACTGCAAGTATTATTATATAAATCGATATCAGTTTCTGGATATTTTTCTAAAAAATTTTTTATCAAATCGCTTAATCCCGTTGTGACCAAAGATTCAGGAGCTGCTATTTTTAGCTTTCTATTATTACTTTCGTTTTTAGAAAAATTCAATATTTGATCATGTGTTGAAATATAATCATTTACTAAAGGTAAAATTTGAGACAAAAATTCTGTTTGAACCAATTGCTTGTTAGAGTATATGAATAATTCATTTTGTAACTCTACTTCTAGTTGGTTTATTTGCTGTGAAATATTAGATTGCGTGTAGTTTAACAAACTTGCTGTTTTTGTGTAACTTCCTGTGTTTATGAGTGTTTTCAAAATTTTCAATTGCTTAATGTTCATCACATCACCTATTAATATTATTAATACATTAATAATAACATTAATTTTACTTATTCGTCTTATCGACTTAAAATTTTAATGAGGTGATTAATATGTCAGCATTTTTAATTTATGTTTTTGTAACATCAATCACTCCAGGACCAAGTAACTTGTTTATTTTAAATTCTGCTAAGGAATATGGACTATCTGGTGCTAAAAGGTTTATAACTGGAGTATTAGCAGGCTTTTTATTTTTAGCCATAATCTCTATAATTTGTTTGTTTACGTTTGAAGAATTAATTATGAAAATAGAAAGTTTTTTAAAGATTTTTGGTTTTTTATACTTAATATATTTAGCATATAAGACATACACTTCCACTAAAAGTAGTGTGAACAATGAAACATATTCATCATTTAAATCTGGTTTTATACTTCAAATATTAAATATGAAATCTTTACTATTTTTTATAACTTTGCTAGGAGCTTTTATAATACCAATTGCGGATATGAAAATAGCGACATATATATATATGACTATAACAGTTATTATAGGTTGGGCCTGTTTAATTATTTGGGGTGTCTTAGGATATTATCTAAAAGAATTTCTTAATAAATACAATTATATATTTAAAATAGTTATGTCGTTGTTACTTTTATATTCAGCTTTAAGTATATTCATATAATGTCATTAATTTTATAGATGAATATATTGGTAGCTCTACAAATTCAAATTTCTTGAATGACTATAAATAATAAGAGTGTCTAGAATTATTCTAAACACTCTTATTATTTAATAGTACGATAAACAGTGAATCAACTCCCTCCAGTTTTTTTAGCAAGTTCTTCACCTGTAAGTTTTTGTTCATTATATAAAATTTTAATTTCTCTTTTCTTATGATCTGGCAGTGAAGGTCTTCCACCTTTTCGACCTCTTGCTCTTGCAGCTTCCAAATCTTTTTTAGTTCGTTCACTTAACAAGTTAGCTTCGAGTTCCGAAAAAGCACTCATCATGGTGAAGAACATCTTGCCCATCGCATCTTTGGTTGATACACGTGCATCACCAATTTTAGCTGTTTGAATACCACCTCTTTTTATCGTTTTATGGGTAAAAAACTTATGAACGAAATCTAATTCTCGATGCAAATAAAAGCGTCTCTTATCGCTTAAAACTCATGAGTTTTGATATTTATGATGCATAGATTATAGTACAAGTTTATAGACTTAAATATCTAAGAAAAACCTCTTGATTTTATATTAAGAGGTTTTGTGTCAAAAACGAGCATTTTAAAATTGGAGATGAATTATTATATTTTAGTCCCTAACTTAAATATTTTATCATTTATATTATGATATATGTCAGTAGATTTCCTAGAGATTAATTTAGGACTGCTTTTAACTTTTATAAAGAGTTCCTCCAGTGAATTTCAGATTTAATAATAGTTGGAATATCAATTTTGTTAGCGGGTGTACCCTTTAAAATTTGATCAAGAGATTTTGCTACGGTTTCCCCAATTAATTTAGATGGTTGATTGATACTCGTAATGCCTGGCGTAATAATTTCCGTCACATTAAAGTCATCAAATCCTGTTATGCCTATATCTTCAGGTATATTTAACTTATTATCATTCATTAATTTAATCATATCTAGAAGGACAGTACCATTAAGTGCAAATATTGCAGTTTTCCCTGTTTGAGCTATTTCTGTAACTTGTTGAATGTCTGTATAATGAGCCTCATCAATCTCAATTAATTTAACATTCAAATTGTTTGAATTCCCAATATCAACAATCGTGTCGTAACGTTTTTCTCTTGTATTCACACGATGTATAGGTTGAGAAACGACTATGATATTTTGGTAATGCTTTTCAACGATTGAGTGCATAACCTTTGTTACAATGGCTTCGTTATCTGTTGTAATTGATAACCAAGGGCTGTCTTCAATTTCTCGGTCTACTAAGATCATAGGTATTTGATTGTTTGCGATAAATTGATAGTTTGACGAGTTATCATTTGAAGGTTGAATGATAATACCTTCGACATTTTGATCGACAAGTTTCTGTAATATTTTTTGTTCTTTAATTTCTGAATTAGCTGCTTCAACAATGATTAGCTGGTAATTCGTATGTTCGAAATATTGACTAATACCTTTTAGCAGTAATGAAGAATACATATTTGATATATCAGCTACAACAACGCCAATTAAATTGCTTCTTCGTGTTGTTAAAAATTGAGCTTGTCTACTTGGTCTATAGTTTAATTCTTCGATAGCATTTTTAATCTTCTTACGTGTATCGACAGACATTTTTTTGTGATTGCCATTAATGTACTGCGACACAGTTGATTTCGATACGCCAACATATTTTGCAACATCAGAAATTGTTGTTTTTTTCTCCATTTTGCGTTCAATCCTTCCCATGGAATATCTTTTAGTCATATCAAAGTTTAACATTGTTATTTATAAAAACCTAAATGTAAGCGTTGACATTTAATGTAAACCGGTTTACTATAAAATACAGGTTTAGTAAACCGGTTTATAAAAATATAAATAAAGGCTGATGATATGAGAAATACTGATTTGGTTTATAATACGTTAATTGCTCAAGCAAAGGTTAATTCAGGGTTAAAGCAACTGGAAATATTCGATTATATAGTTGATTTAGGATTTAACAGTATAGAAGTAAGAAGAGAATACTTTAAAGATGTTGATAGAGAAATTGAATCAATTTCCCAATTTTCTTTAGAGAAAAATATAACTATTCTATACAGCATTCCAGAAGTGATTTTCTTAGAAAATGGGGAGGTTAATCCGGAAATCAAGCGTTACTTTGGAGAAGCAATCAATCTTAAGGCAACACATGTGAAAATGACTATTGGAAATTATCAGAATAAGGCGCAATTACAGAATTTGAATTTAATCAACGACCAACCATTTATTTTTACGATTGAAAATGATCAGACTAAGCAATCAGGAACAGTTCAAAATATTTTAAAATTCTTAACTGAAGCAAAATATGAGCAAATTAATATTGGTTACACATACGATTTAGGAAATTTTAGATATGTTGGTGAGGATGAAATTACTGGAGCAGAGAAGTTAAGAGATTACGTTAGTTATATTCATTTAAAAAACGTGACACAATCTGCAGATACGCTATTAGCTACTTCTCTTGAACAGGGAGATATTGATTGGCGCAAAGCAATTTTATATTTACCAAAAGATGTTCCTATTGCACTAGAGTATCCTTCAGATGATAAAGAAGAAATTTTAACAGATAAACAATCTATCGAGGTGTTAGGTTATGGAAATTAAAAAAACAAATGTAGATGCAGAAAAATTTGCTTATAAATTTATGGAATCGATACAGCGTGATATTAACAATTCTGAAGATATACAAAAATCAGCAAAAGAAGCATTAGCATCTTATTTAACGGCTTATTATGTTGCATTAGATTTCAACAATCTTGAAAATTCTTTTTTTTATGAAGAGAAGAAAAAAAACGTTTCAACATATCAAAGAATATTAAGTGAGTTAAACAAATACTAGGTGGTGAGTATATGGGTGCAGCAGTCACTGGCATATTACTATTATTAACGTTCATTTTATTTGTAATTTTCGTCATGCGTGGTGGAAATTTAACTTTAGGGTTCCTAATAATGGCTATCCTGTGGACAATTATTGGATTGGTGCCGTTAGATATAGCGATTAAAGAAATATATACAGAACCTGTACTTCAGTATGGAAGTACAATTGTAAATATTATATTTGGTTCTTGGTTTGGTCGTGTATTAGTTGATACCGGCATAGCTGGTAGTATTAGTAGACGAACGCAAACAGTAGGTAATCGATATCCTGTGGTAGCTACAATTCTTATAGCATGCGTACTTGCTTTGATTTTCTCAAGCTCTTATGGAGTTGGTTCAGCTATTGCAATCGGTGTAATTATTTTCCCAATTATGTATTCAATAGGTGTCCCTAAGCATATAGCTGTTTTAGTTTTTACATTATCGATTGGTGCAGCCATGTATATCAACAATGTATTGTTCGTGCAGTTCCAAGTATTTTTCCCGAAAATTGAGTGGGGATTAAGATATCAAAAGTTTGGCTTTACGGCGATGTTAGTACAAATGGTAATTACAATTGCATTTATATTATTTAACCGCAAAAAAATTCAAAATGGTAAATCAAAATTGGTCGTTGTAGAAGACGAAAATAAAGAAATCAAAGAGGTTTCTACATGGACTTACATACTTCCTATTTTACCTGTAGTATTAAATATCATTTTAGGATGGGATGCAGTACCGGCATTATTCTTATCAATATTAATAGCATTGCTCGCAACTGGAAATATGCGAACGTATACTGGTTTGATAAAAATGATAAACAATACAGCATATAACGCAATAAGTGACATTGCAGGTTTGATAATTATGCTATTTGTTTTAAATATGTTCCAAGCTGCTGCAGTTCATGCAATGGTAGACTTCAATGATTTATTTAAACATATTATTCCTGACAATACGTTGTTATTAACTGTGATTATGATTTTCTTAGCGCCATTAGCTTACTTTAGAGGGCCGTTATTCTTGTATGGTGCAGGTGCGGCAACTGCAAGTATCTTTGTCAGTACAGGATTATTTGATCAATACTTTTTATATGGCTTACTCGTTGTGCCATCCATGGTAGGTATTTCAGCTTGTATTACACAATCTTGGAATTTATGGGC
This sequence comes from Staphylococcus sp. mip270_02, assembly GCF_054031535.1. Classification (NCBI taxonomy): domain Bacteria; kingdom Bacillati; phylum Bacillota; class Bacilli; order Caryophanales; family Staphylococcaceae; genus Staphylococcus; species Staphylococcus sp. mip270_02. The sequence goes on along the minus strand of NZ_CM132934.1, from coordinate 172,302 downwards.
AGTTCAATATAATGAGTTAGATACTAAAACGTTTTTAATTACAGGTCTGCCATGGATTTGGATAGCAACGGCAGTCAACTTGTTCTTAGCATACTTTATTCTATAAGGAGAGATAGCAGATGAGTAAATTTTTAACCATAGGAGAACCAATCGCATTATTTGGTTCAGATGAGATAGATAAAAGTTTAGAAGATGCTCAAAAGTTCACTAAATATTTAGCAGGTGCAGAGGTTAATGTAGCAGTTGGAGTGTCACGATTAGGGCATAGTACACAATATGTTACAAGACTTGGCAATGACCCATTCGGTAGTTTTATTGAGAAATCTTTAGCCAAAAATAATATAGGCACAGATTATATTGAAAAGACAGATAAATTTTGGACGGCATATCAATTGAAAAACCGTGTGAGTCAAGGAGATCCAGATATTTATTATTTTAGAAAAGATTCTGCCGCAGCGCATTTTAATGAAGAAATATTAAAAACAATAGATTGGACAGACATAGAACTTGTGCATCTATCCGGCATTTTTCCGGCTATTTCATCAGAATCGTTATCAGCATTTAACATGTTAATCGAAATGATTAATCGAAATCAGATAACTTCTACATTTGACCCGAATTTACGACCTCAGTTATGGAATTCTGAAACGGAAATGAGAGAAACAATCAATAACTTGGCTAAACATGCAGATATTATTTTGCCGGGTATTAACGAAGGGCAAATTCTTGTTGGTAGTGAAGATCCAAGGATAATTGCAGATTTCTATTTAAATCAAAGTGAAAAAACAAGTATCGTGATTGTGAAATTAGGTGAAGCAGGTGCTTATATAAAGCAAAAAGGAGAAACAATTGGGACGACAATTGATGGTCAACATGTAGAACAAGTTGTAGATACAGTAGGCGCTGGTGATGGCTTTGCGGTAGGTGTTATTACTGGATTATTGGAGGGTATAGATATCAATTCAGCAGTTCAAAGAGGTAATACTATTGGTGCACTTGCTGTACAGTTCACAGGTGATAATGATGGCTATCCAGATAAAGCGAAGTTAGATGCTATAGAGAAGGAATACTAATATGAAATTACAAGTTGCATTAGATCGAATTTCATTAGATGAAGCAATTAATTTAGCCTCTAAACTAAATGGAAACGTCGATATTATAGAAATTGGGACATCACTGATAAAAGATTATGGAAACTTAGCAATTGAAAAAATAAGCGCGGTGACACCAGAAAATCAGATACTAGTTGATAGTAAAACTATTGATGAAGGTGCGTATGAGTTTAAACAAGCTTTTAAATATGGTGCAGACATTGTAACTGTTATGGGTGCAGCGAGTTATCAAACTTTATCAGCATGTTATGAAGTGACTAAGCAATGTGGTGGAACAATGATGATTGATTTACTTAATTTAAACTATGAACAAATTGTAAAAATCGATGATTTTTCAAAAGCCATCTATTTGGTGCATCACTCAGTGGATAAAAATGAGGAAGTACAGGTAGCAAATATAATATCAGAATTCAAAAAGTCACATGCACATATTGAACGTATAGCAATTGCTGGGGGAATCGATTATGAATCAACAGAAGACTTAACTCACCAAGATATTATTGAAATTGTGGTCGTTGGGTCTAAAATCACTAAGTCCAAAAGCGTAAGTGATACAGCAGAAAAATTTATGGAGGTATTAAACGTATGAGTACGATAAATACAGTTTTAAATGAAATTAGAGAAGTAATGAATTTAGTAGATGAAAAGGAAATCGATGATGTTGTAACAACGTTAACGAAAGAAAAGAGAATATTTGTTGTAGGTGCAGGAAGGAGTGGTTTTCAAGGAAAAGGGTTTGCGATGAGATTGATGCATATTGGTTATCAAAGCTATGTTGTAGGAGAAACGATTACCCCATCAGTTCAAGTTGGTGATGTTTGGTTAGCAATATCAGGTTCTGGAACAACTGAAAGTATTTTGACACAGACAGAAAAAGTGAAAAATCTAGGACTCAGTGTAATTGCATTAACGAGTGATGCAAAATCAAAATTGGCTCAAATTGCGGACAAAACAATTATCGTTCCTGGTGCCACTAAAGTGAATACAGGTGTGAAATCGACACAATTATTATCATCTTTATTTGATCAAACCGTACACCTCACGTTAGATGTATTAAACCAAAAATTAGCGAAACGTGATAAGACAACGAATCAGAGCGCTAATGCACAACATACAAACTTGGAATAAGATATCTATAAAAAATAAAATTAATGTTAGTAGGTGCTATAAATTGAAATATCAAAAAATCTTAAATGAAATAAAAGACAACCAATTTATCGCAGTTTATAGAACTACAGATAAACAAAAGTTTATTGATATCGCTCATATATTAATTGAAAATGGGTTAAAGACAATAGAAGTGACAGCAACAACCCCACAATCAAATGAAATTATTAGAGAGCTATCGCAATATAGAGATGTAGTCATTGGTGCTGGGACCATACTAGACAGTGCATCAACAAAGGCCGCCATAGAAGCAGGTGCAAAATTTATTGTAAGCCCTGGATTTGATAAGGACTCAGCCAAATTATCAAATGCTTATGGAACACTGTATATTCCAGGGTGTATGACTGTAACAGAAATGATTTACGCTAGTCACTATGGCTGCAATATCATTAAATTGTTTCCTGCCAATCAATTTAGCTCTAAAGCGATTAAAGACTTTCAAGGACCATTACCGCAATTAGAATTTATCCCAACAGGTGGTATCGGGATAGCTAATGCACAAGAATGGTTAGCTGTAGGTAGTTATGCAATAGGGATTGGCAGTGAAATCACAAAGGTTTATGAGTTAGAAGGCCCAAGCGGACTATCAAAATATGTACGTGAATTATTGAAACGTAAATAATGTGTAAATAAAAAAGAGTGACATAGGAGATGGCCGTTTTTTTAAATTTAATTTGAACTAACTAATCCTCAGCACAAGAAGACAGAAAATATGACTTTTAAATAGTTTGTTTATCATATTTTATTATAAGAAGATATATCAAAAGAGACTCCCTTTTAAAAGGAAGTCTCTTTATTATTTTAAAAATAAATTTTGTCTTAATAACGAACATTTTAAATAGAAAAACAGCAATCTATTAAAAAATAATAGATTGCTGTTTTTAATTTGAGAATGAGATATTTATCTCACCAGTTTCATTTAATAATTTTTAGTAATTTCTACCTATGTCATATGCTTCTTGAAGTAGGTTTTGTATATGTTCTTTAGATTCACTTAAAGTGTCGTGTAAAAACTCAACTCTTGATTCTTTCATATTAGCGTATTTTCCTATGCCATCATTTAAATGATGGCTAATCATATTTTTGTAATCATATTTTTCAAAAACTCGTTCACTTCCTCCCGCAAGTGCAAGCCATAAGACTTTTTTATTTTCTAATTCATTTAATATACCTATATTCCATACTCTATCAAGATAAGTTTTCATTATTGAAGGCATACTGTACCACCAAATTGGAAATATAAAAACTATAGCATCTGCGTTAGTTACACGATTCATTTCTTTTTGAGTACTAGAAATAAAAATTTTATTTTCTTTTGCCCAATCTCTTTCATCTTCTATGTTATATAAAGGATTGAAATTGTCGTGGTATAAGTCTAATAAATCTATTTCATGACCACTTTCTTTAGCACCTTCAGTAAACTTATCTTTAGCTGCGAATGTAAGAGAGTTTTTTCTTGGATGTGCAACTATTAGTTTTATTTTCATAATTTTAACCTTCCTCTTCATCTTTTAATTATTGTATATAATATTAAACAAGTACAGTAATTTAAGTTATATACTTTACTTAAGGAGAGTGTAAAATGGATAAAAATGAATTAATAAAAAAAGAAGAATTAAAAAATACAGGCGTTGCATATACTTTATCTTTAATTGGTGGAAAATATAAAATGGTGGTTTTATACGCATTATATTTAAATGAAAAACCGATTAGATACAACGAATTAAAGCGTAAAATAGATACTGTTTCTTTTAAAACATTGACGAATACATTGAGAGAGTTAGAAAAAGATGGTTTGATTTATCGTAAAGAATACCCACAGATACCTCCAAAAGTAGAGTACAGATTATCTGAAAAAGGTTCATCTATAATACCAGTTTTAGATAAAATTTGTGAATGGGGCGAAAGACAAATGAAACATGAAAACAGGATGTAAATGTGTTTTATTTTGCTTATTATCTTTCAAATAATCTTGAAATTACTAAACTTCCTCGAAAATTAAAATAATAAGTATATTAAGTGTTTAGTTATATTACCTAAAATAATAAATCTTAGTAGTATTTGATGCTTTTGACTGAAATAAAAACAGCAAATTAGGTTATTATAATAATTAAAAAATTTCAAAAAGAACCCTTATTGAATTAGAATTTTATAATGATCTATAAAAAATTGTTCACATAATCGATGATTATCAGAAGTAAAAAATAGGCTCCTTATGCATAAGGGGTCTATTAATCGTTTCAAAATGAAATATTGCCTAAATAAGAATCAATTTTAAGAAAAAGATGTACAGAGCAATATAAAACCAGAAAACACAATAATGTAAACAATAACTCATATAATAGATGTTCTTTTATAGTTTTATTGTATTTTGTAATAAAAATATACGCTAGATATATTATTTACTTTACCAAAGATGCTGAGGACGTTAACCGTATTATTAATTGGGTGTAAGCCAATCCTTCAGGGGCAATATGATAGAAATATCAAGTATTATTAATAGATAATATAATATTTTAATAAAAATAATGTTCACTTATTCAGAATTTTCTGATAACATAAAAGCTAGTTTGTAATCGCTTACAAAGGGAGGGGTATTATGAAAAAAGGGTTGGCTTTAATCATTGTTTTGTCAACTGTGCTTGCTTCATGTGGTAAAAGTAATGAATCAAGCGCATCAAAGAATCAATTTCCAGATGAAACAGTAGAGATTGTTGCTCCAGCTTCTCCGGGTGGAGGTTGGGATACCACAGCGCGTGCTATTCAAAAAATCATACTTGAGGAAAATTTAACTAAACAAAACGTTAATGTTATTAATAAACCTGGAGGTGGCGGTGAAGTAGGTTGGCAATATTTAAAATCACGTTCACCTAATACGATTTCTATTAATTCAAGTTTATTATTATCTAACAATGAATTAGGATTAAGTGATTTAAATACTAATGATTTTACACCTATTGCTATTTTAGCAACAGAATGGATTAGTCTAACAGCATCTAATAAGTCGAATTTAAATTCTGGTAAAGAAGTTATGGAAAAATTGAAGAAAGATCCTAAATCTTTAACAATTGGAGTTGCACCAGGGTTGGGAAATAATGATCATTTAGCATTTGTTCAAGCGGCAAAAGAATATGGTGTTGATGTAGAAAATATTGATTTTCTTGTTTATAAAAGTGGAGGAGATTTACAAACTGCTCTATTAGGTGGACATGTAGATGTAGCTTCAACAGCTGTTTCTGAGGTTAAAGAACAGCATCAAACTGGTAAATTAAAAATGTTGGCTGTAACTTCTGATAAACCAATTGAAGGTATTGAAGATGTACCTACCTGGGAAGATCAAGGTATTGATGTAGTATTTCCACATTGGCGTGGCGTCATGGGTCCTAAAGATATGACACCTGAGCAACGAGAGTATTGGGATACTACAATGGAGAAAGTAGTTAAGTCAAAAAGGTGGCAAGAAATAAGAAAAAACAATGATTGGGAAAATTTCTATAAAGATAGTGAAGAAAGTGAAAAATTCTTGAAAGCGCAACGTAAGAAATATAACGAACTAGTAAATGACTCAGGTCTAAAATAAGGGGGAGTATAAATGTCACGACTTGTTTTTCCATTAGTATTAATATTATTTGGTGTGATTTATTTAGTGCTAACTATCAATATACCGAAATCTAATATTGGTGATCCTAATAGTCCTATGTATTTTCCATTATTAATCGGCCTGTTGCTTGTTGTAATGAGTATTATTTACTTTTTTCAAGAATTCAAAAAGCGTCATCAAAAATTTACAGCTTTTTCCCAATTACTTGAAAAACGTACGTTTATACGTATTGTACTGACTATCATTTTAGCGATAATATATGCTTTTATTTTTGAACCCTTTGGTTTTTTAATTTCAACCATTCTATTTTTAGGTTGTATTATGTTCTTGATTAATGGATATAAAAGGTGGTTACAAAATATTTTAGTAACAGTAATTTTTTCCGGTATTGCATGGTATACCTTTTCACAATTACTGGATGTTAGTTTACCTTAAGGAGGGTTATACGAATGGGGATTGATACAGGTAGTTTTTTGGAAGGATTAACGACAGCTTTTCATCCGATGAATCTTTTATGGGTGCTCATCGGTGGTTTTCTTGGTACGGTTGTAGGAATGTTGCCTGGATTAGGGCCCGCTACTGCAGTAGCAGTACTTATACCAGTTACTTTTGGTATGGAACCAGTAAGTGCATTAATCTTGATGATCTCAATCTATTATGGCGCTATGTACGGAGGTTCTAGAAGCTCTATATTATTAAACACACCAGGTGATGGATCAGCTATTGCAGCTACATTTGATGGTTATCCAATGACAAAAAAAGGCGAAGCGGGTAAGGCGCTTACAATATCAGCTATAGCTTCATTAATTGGTGGCATTATCGCAGTTATTGGTTTCATCATTCTAGCAAAACCATTGTCAAATTTTGCTTTGAAATTTGGTCCACAAGAATATTTTTTATTATTTTTATTTACACTTTCAGCTATTGTTACCTTGTCATCTGGGAAGATGGTCAAAGGATTTATTGCAACAAGTATTGGACTGATTATTAGTACTGTAGGTGTGGACTTACAGACAAGTATTTATCGTTTCACTTTTGATATTCCACATTTAAGTGAAGGTATAGATTTCTTAGTAGTTATAATTGGGGTATATGCAGTAGCAGAGGTGTTGTACAACTATTTAAATCTACACGCATTAAAGCCACCAAATTCTGATGTAGGATCAATGAAATTATCGAAAGAAGATTGGAAAAAAACACGTGGAGCGATGTTTAGGCAAAGTCCAATTGGTTTCCTAATCGGTGTTTTGCCTGGAGCAGGAGGATCAATTGCGGCAATGCTAAGTTATTCGACAGAAAAGCAAATATCTAAAAATGGTAAAAATTTTGGAAAGGGAGAAATAGAAGGTGTAGCTGCACCTGAATCTTCTAATAATGCTGCATCAGTCGGTGCTTTGATTCCCTTATTAACAATGGGGGTTCCGGGATCGGGAACTACAGCTGTTATATTAGGAGCTGTGGTGATGTTAGGCTTACAACCAGGTCCGTTGTTATTTGCTAATGAACCTGAAACAATATGGACTCTTGTTAATAGTATGTTTATCGGGAATATATTTTTAGTTATATTAAATATTGCTTTAATCGGCTTACTATTAAAGATTTTACGTACACCACCTAAAGTTCTATATCCAATTATTTTAGTACTTGCGTTTATAGGTACATATACATTAGGCTATAGTGCAATTGATTTTTATATTTTAATTATATTCGGTGTGATTGGCTTAGTAATGAAGTTATTAGATTTCCCAATCGCGCCTTTAATCTTAGCTTGCATAATTGGTTCAGATATGGAACAAAACTTTCGTAAAAGTTTAATAGTAAGTAATAATAATATATTAGATATATTTATAGGGTCACCGATAAGTATTGTATTATTATTAATGACAATTTTAGCATTGTTCTATCCACTGATTATAAACGGCTTTAAAAAAGCAAAATTAAAAAAATAATTTGGTAATAGATAGGTTAAAACTATGAATCTAAACTGAAATTATTTTCGTTATTTAGTAAGTGTAGATTAATTATTTGATTGTTTTATTGAGTAGAGTGAGAATCGTATTTGAGTAATATGATTTTCATTCTACTTTTTTTATGTGTTTTTTGGTATAGATGTATAGTGATAAATATAGGTTAATAATTTTTAAAAGATTTTGAATTTAAGTACATATGCAAATAAGTTAAATTTCCTATTTATATAGTGTGAATAATTACTTCTTTATGTATAGGCTGTTTTTTAGACTAGAGTTAACTCTAAGCGATATGATATTAGATGAAGAAGTTGGAAAGTCTTCAAATAGGATAAGTACTGGAGGAATTATTTTATGGTTAATGCTAAAGCTAGAGCGGTTAACGGGCCGGATTCGAATTTTCATGCTACAGAAATTAAAAGACGTGATCTTGATACACATGATGTATTAATTGAGATTAAATACGCAGGTATATGTCATTCTGATATTCATACTGCACATGGTGAGTGGGGGCCAGTTCACTATCCACTAGTGCCAGGCCATGAAATTGCAGGTATTGTTAAAGAAGTTGGGGCAGAAGTGAATAAATACGAAGTAGATGATCGTGTCGGTGTTGGTTGCATGGTTGATTCTTGTGGCGAATGTGAAAATTGTCAAAACGGCGAAGAACAATATTGTCTAAAAGGAATGGTTGGCACATACGCAGGTACGGATAGATATGGTGAACCGACACAAGGCGGTTATTCAACACATATTGTAGTACATGAAGATTTTGTATTACGTATTCCTGATAATATTGGTTTAGACGCTGCAGCTCCATTACTTTGTGCGGGTATTACTACTTATTCACCTTTGAATCATTGGAAAGCAAGTGAAGGTAAAAAAGTAGCAATCATCGGTATGGGCGGTTTAGGACACATGGCTGTTCAAATTGCAAATGCTATGGGCGCAGAAGTTACTGTATTATCACAAACGTTAAATAAAAAAGAAGATGGTTTGAAATTAGGTGCAACACATTACTACGCAACAAGTGATGAATCTACATTTGAGCAACTGCCAAAAACTTTTGACTTAATTATCAATACAGTAAGTGCAAACTTGCAATTAGACAATTACCTTAAATTGCTTACATTAGACGGTACAATTGTTAACGTCGGGGCACCAGCGGAACCAATCTCATTAAGAGTTGCAAATTTAATTGGTCACCGTAGATCATTTGCTGGATCAGCTATAGGAGGTATACGTGAAACACAAGAGATGTTAGATTTCTGCTCTAAACATAATATCAAACCTCAAATTGAAATGATTTCAGCTGATCAAATAGATGAAGCTTATGAAAGAGTTTTAGCATCTGATGTTAAATATCGCTTTGTTATCGATACAAGTACAATGTAATTAACTTGCAATTAATGAATATCTAACGTGCTTTAAAAATTTTTAAAGTATATTATAGTAGCCATTTGTTTTAGACAAAGTTCTGAAATAGGTGGCTATTACTATACAGATAAGTTATACATTGCATGAAATTTATAATTATATAATATGTCTGATTGCTTATATAATTATAAATATTAAGTAATATGTCCGATTGCTTATATAATTATAAATATTAAGTAATTTTTATATAAAAAATTTGTATAAGTTAAAATTTACTATTATAATAACTTATAAGCGTGTGAGTAAACGCTAACATAACGTTACAATAGTTGGGAGTGATTTTCATGCCAGATACAGATACTGCATCAGACTTATTGGAAAAGATCTTAGATTATTTATTTTCACTTAAAAAGTAATTTTTAATAGTGGATATTTACACTTAAAATCAATAAAGAATAATTGATTTGCTAAGAAACCTAACTTGAATTATGGATATCTCCCTACAAAGTAATCAATTAACATTGAGAACTTTGTAGGGTTTTTTAGTCAAAATGGTGCATTAATGTGTGGATACTGTGTTGAAGTAATAATCTGAAAATAAACTGGAAAGCACATTTTGAGTATTAGTAGGTTTATATAAAATAGAGATAAAAAAAGTTGAGGCAAATTAATTGTCTCAACATTAATCATTATATAGGTAGTAGTTGACTTGATTGAAATTTAAAGCCTCTCTCCAAAATTCAGGTTACGTTATTCTATACGCGATGGTTAGCCATTTTTTCGAAAAAATCAATAATATAGGAGTGGTCTTTTTTACTATTACCATTAGCAACTTCTGAACTGAAAATTTCTTTAACAATATTTGTAACAGGAAGTGGTACTCCTAAAGCGTTGGCAGAGTGTTGGATATTACCTAAGTCTTTAAAATTTGTTTCAATTTTTCCACCAGGTTCAAAATTTCTTTCTATGATAGATGGCATCTTAGCATCCATTACAGCACTACCAGCTAATCCACCACTAATTGCTTCAAAAAGTTTGTTCAAATCTATTCCTGATTTACTAGCATAAACACAAGCTTCTGATAAACCTGCTAAATTAATACTGACAATAATTTGATTTGCCAATTTAGCTGCTGAACCAGTACCGCTTTCTCCAAAATGAACTATATTTTCTCCCATTGTTTGAAATAAAGGGAGAACTTTTTCGAAATCATGTTCTTCTCCACCAACCATAATGGACAGTCGTCCTTCAAGTGCCATCGGTTCTCCGCCACTAACAGGAGCATCCATAAATTGAATATTAAATGGTTTCAACTTAGCTGCGAATGCTCTGGAATCTTCAGTTGAAACAGAACTCATGTCTATCACAATTGTTCCTGGCTTACAATTATTCGCAAGGCCTTCCTCAGAAAATAAAACTTGTGTGACATGTTTAGATGTAGGAAGCATTGTTATAATAACATCGCAATTTTCAGCCACTTCACTATTTGAGCAACAGGCATTTCCACCTAACGCTTTTAACTCATCAACTGCATTTGTATTTAAATCAAAAATATATGTTTCATAGCCACTTTTAATAACGTGAAGTGCCATAGGTTTTCCCATAATACCCAAGCCAATAAATCCAACTTTCATAATTATTACCTCCATATACATAAATTTTAGCAATTAATTTAACTGATAATAGCGTGATGAACATTATCATTATTAAAAAATTTTTCTACTATTTATCATCGATTATAGGTTGAAGATGGTTTTGAACATAGTTACCGAGATCTTTAATCACTTGGGTAGTGTTTGCATGTGCTTCTCCTATTTCATCTTCGAGCATTATCCAGCCGTTGTAGTCATTATCTTTCAAAATTTGTGTACATTTTGAAAAATCTATATCTCCTGCGCCCATGTTTTTCCATTCTGATTGATTTGCAACATCTTTATAGTGCACATGCTTAATAAGTGAAATTGCATCTTCAAATACTTTTGATGGGTTCATACCACCCATAGCAATATGTCCGGCATCAGGCGTATAGCCCATGTAACCACCGTCTAGACCGTTGAACAGTACTTTATAATCTTCTTCAAATTTCCAATAAGATGTTTCATATGATATTGGGTGTAGTGAAGTTGTAATACCATGTTCTTCGTAAGCACGTTTAGCGAGTTCATTTGCACCTGTAATAATTTCTTTTTGTCTTTGTAATAAATTATCTCTATTTTTTCCACTTCTTGATGGAACATTCATAATTGCTCCAGGAAAATGCTTGAGATAATTGAAAAAGTAATCATCTATCTCTTTTTCACTATCAGATGCATGACCGCCTACAAAAGCGTGTGGTACTGTTAATGCTGCTAACTGTAAATTATTTTTGTCGAGAGCTTCTTTTAAAAGTTGTGGTGATTTCTCATATTTTCCTAACAAATTAATTTGTACGTCTACACCAGTAAGTCCTGCATTTGCTATGTCGTGTATCACCTGATCCATTTTATCTGCTTTTTCATCATAGTCTAAAACCCAAGTAGAGCCTTGACAACCAAAATTAATCGTCATTATTTTCCTCCTAACAAGTCACTGTATATTGAATAAAAATATGTTTTTTGTTAAATAAAATAATTTTTGAAAACGCTAACAATATATTTCAACCCTATCATTTATAATACTTTTGTCAATAATAATGTGAAAACAAACGAAAATAAAAATAAATAAATGAAATTAATTGAAAATTTAAAATAACTATATTAAAATCGCACATATATGTAAGCGCTTACTTTTGAAGGCTTCGCTTTACAACATAAATAAAATATTAATTTAGTGAAAGAGAGTGGGGGATAAGGATGTTTGAAGAAATTTGGCCGCTTATTGGCGTGGTTATAGGTGTTATAGTTTTACTTATATTGATTATTGGGTTCAAATTGAATACTTTTATATCACTCATAGTGACTTCTATGTTTACGGGGGTCATCTTAGGTATTCCAATTGATAACATCGTTGAAACAGTAGAAAAAGGCATGGGGGATACGCTTGGTAGTATTGCAATCATTTTTGGTTTGGGTTCGATTTTAGGTAAGTTACTATCAGATGGTGGTGGCGCAACTCGAATAGCTGACAAATTAATTGAAACTTTTGGCGAAAAGTATGTGAATTGGGCGATGTTAATTGCATCATTTATTATAGGCATTTCATTATTTTTAGAAGTTGCGTTTGTGTTACTTATCCCTCTTGTGTTTACATTAGCCAAACGAATGAATATTTCTAATCTTAAAGTCGGTCTTCCAATGACTATTTCGATAGCCATTACACATGGTTTTTTACCACCGCACCCTGGACCAGTAGCGGTAGCACAAGCATTGAATGCTAATATTGGGCATGTATTAATGTATGGTATTATCATAGGTTTACCTTTGGCATTGATTGTGGGCGCTTTTTTTACCAAATTTGTATATAAAATCGTGCCATCAGCTTTTGCTAGGGAAGGTAAACAGATGAGCGTTGACGCAGAGAAACCAGTAGCAGTAAAAGATAGACCTAGTTTTGGTTTGAGTTTATTAACGGCACTCAGCCCTATTATTTTAATGTTGTTGGCGACAATTATTCAATTAATTACAGGCCATGAGGATGGTAAAGCCGGTGGTTTTGAAGGTTTTATTTATTTCATTGGTTCATCAACAACTGCGATGTTAATTGCTGTTCTTATAGCGATTTATACGATGGGAATAAAAAGAAAAAAATCTACTGATCAAATTATGGCGACTATTTCAAACGCTATTACACCGATTGCTATGTTATTGCTTATCATTGGTGGAGGCGGTGTTTTCAAACAAGTTATTATAGATGGTGGCGTAGGTGACACAATATCTAAAATTTTCCACGGTACTGAGATGTCTCCAATTATATTGGCATGGTTGGCGACAGCAATTTTGAGATTAGCTTTAGGATCATCGACCGTTTCCGCGCTATCATCAGTAGGTATTGTATTGCCATTAATACAATCTATGGATGTGAATATTTCTCTTATTGTACTTGCAATTGGAGCTGGGAGTGTCTTCTTTTCACATGTTAATGACGCAGGATTTTGGATGTTTAAAGAATACTTTGGCTTAACTATGAAAGAAACATTTTTAACTTGGACGTTGTTGGAATCAGTATTATCCGTATTGGGATTAGGATTTATTTTGATTTTAGACGTTGTTATTTAATAGGTATAGATTTAAAAGAATCAAATAAAGCGTAGTGAATTCGCATTTTCAACAAATTCAAATTTATAATGTTTCCTCATAAAAACACACCCCTAAAAGTTAGATTTTTAGTTCAACTTTTGGGGTGCACATCAATAGTAAGGGGAATTTTTGAATATTAGTGCCCTATCATCCAAGGGCGGGCGTCTCTATTATTTACCTTTTTTTGTACGGGTAATTTATCTTTTGAAACAACTTTAGGTTCTTGCCCTTGCTCGATGCGTTTTTTTAAATTTGAATTCATTCCGTAGGTCTGAAACGTCTTATATAAGCGTTTGGAATGGTTGCCACAATTAGGACAAGTTGCTGAATCATGTTTTTCGCTCATTGATTGACGCAATGTAAATGAATCGCAATTAGGACATTTGTACGTATAATTTGGCATTATTCATCAGGCTCCAATTTTGGTAAAATATCACCTTTGAAAATTTCTCGGGGGATTGCAATGGTACAACAAGCATTTGGAACGTCAACGATACCAGCAGCGGTACCTTGTACAGGGGCAGATCCTAGAAGCATATAAGCTTGTTCACCAGTAAAGCCCCTTGTTTTTAAGAATTCTATGGCGTTTAAGCAAGCATTACGATAAGCAGTGTTAGCATCTAAATAGGTTTGTTTACCATTAAATTCATTGACTGAAATACCTTCAAAAACGATGTAATCTGTATAATTTGGCATTACAGGGCCGGGTTTAAACGCTGGGTTTTTCTTTATTTGATATGTATCCATACCATTTTTTATGACATTGACACGTAATTCAATCCAACCAGGCATCTCAATGCCACCGCAAAATGTGATTTCACCGTCGCCTTGAGAGAAGTGTAAATCACCGACAGAGAGTTTTGCGCCATCTACAAATACAGGAAAGTAAATACGAGAGCCTTTTGATAAGTTTTTAATATCGCAGTTCCCACCATTTTCTCTGGGAGGAACAGTCCTAGCTCCTTCTTTTGCAACACGTTCAAAATCTTTGCCTTTTAAGTCACCTAATACAGCTGCATCAGTTTCAGGTAAATTTGCAAGCACTGGTTCGCGGTTAGGATCCGTATTATAAAGAGCAAGTTCACGTTGATTCCATTCGTCTAACATTTTTTGCGATGGGGCTACTCCGATTAAACCAGGATGAATGATCCCGGCAAATTCCACACCTGGAATATGACGACTAGTCGCATAAATACCGTTAAAGTCCCAAATAGATTTTTGAGCATTAGGATAATGGTCTACTAAAAAGCTTCCACCATTTGTTTTGTCAAAAATCCCATTAAACCCCCACTCATGCTCTGAAAATGTTCCAATATCAAGGATATCTACAACTAATAAATCACCAGGTTTTACTCCTTTAACATGTACAGGTCCACTTAAAACATGAACACGGTTTAAATTAACAGTTTTAATATCGCTAGGATCATCATTATTGGAAATTTGTCCGTCTGTCCAATCTAAGCATTCGATACGAAATGATTCTCCAATTTCTACGGAAAAGGCTGCGGGAATATCTGGGTGCCATCTATTGTGTCCAGGGTGGTCTTGTTGGTCCATTTTCTTACTTAAATCAATATTGAATAACTTTTTAGGCATAATAAGCATCCTCCAATTAAATTTAAATAGTATAAATGTGACTGTATAATATGCTTAGTACAGAATAACACAAAAGGGGTAAAAGTATAATTAAATGAAATATTCTCCGTCCAAAGATTGCTGATTCTTGACAATGACGAACAATAAGTATATGTTTGTAATATTAAATAAAAATAAATATAGTCATTGATGTGTGCTTAAACTAGGTTATTTGGGCTTTAGCAAGATGTTAATAGAAATATTGGCAAATTGAAAAAGTAAACAAATTGAAATAGAAAGCGAAAATCATACGACATATGTGAAATAATTTAAATTAATTTATAAATTTAAAAGCAACATACATATATAGGTAGCAAAACAAATCACTGCATAAAGTATTAGAGTGCGTTGTAATGAAGCCGATAATAGTAATAAATCGACGAAGATTTATTATATATTGTCGGCTTTTTTTAATGAGTCTTACAACTATATTTTAGAGAAAGCTAACTTTTATGATTACAGTCATCATATCTAACGGAGGAGGATGCGATATGCTTACATCGTCTAATTTATCATTACTAATCATTCTATTATTTGTCGCGATATTCATCTCAGTAATAAGTGGAGTTATATTTTTAAATAAGCGCATATCACTAGCGTACGTTCATATACATATTTATTTAGTAGCACTACCGCCATTGATAGCATTCGTTGGCTTAATTTTAGCACCAAAGAACACCAATCTTGGTTTATGGTATTCAGATGTTTTATCTTGGTTGATGGCATTTTTCGTATTAGTTATTGGTTTAATCATCCAACGTTATTGTATACGCTATTTGGCCGGAGATAGAAGCTATAGAAAATACTTTACGTTATTTACTTTAACGACAAGTTTTGCATCTATGGCATGGTTAACAGGCGATCTCCGTATTATGGTAGTCAGTTGGGGTTTCACATTAATTGGCCTAACATTACTGATTAGTTTGACGAGTGCTTGGAGAGTGACAAGGGCAGCAGCAATTGTTACAGGAAAATTATTTTTCTTAAGTTGGCTCGCATTATTGCTAGCTGTTATATGGTTAGGAATTATAACAGGAGAGTGGGATTATACAGGTGTTTTTACCGATGTTAACCTTGATCAAATCAATGCATGGACACGTTTTGGCATTAATATGTTAATAATCTTGGCGGTTATGATTCCAGCAGCACAATGGCCGTTCCAAAGATGGTTGATTGAATCAGTCGCAGCGCCAACACCTGTGTCTGCAATCATGCACGCGGGCATTGTGAATGCTGGTGGTATTATGCTAACGCGTTTTTCTCCATTATTTAATGGTGACATAGCAACAATTGTTTTATTATGCTTTGCGAGCGCCTCTGTACTTATAGGTGCAAGTATTAGTTTAGTGCATGTAGACTATAAACGGTTGTTAGTGGGTTCAACAATAGGGCAAATGGGCTTTATGTTAATTCAATGTGCGTTAGGTGCTTATATACCTGCAATTATTCATCTAATATTACATGGTTTATTTAAAGCGACACTCTTTTTACGCTCTGGTTCGGCTGTACGACATTTTAATGTACCGAGTCGTGCAAATGAAAGAATGTCTTACTTATGGATATTAGCAGGGCGTGGTTTAGCAATTATGATAGGTCTTGGCTTTTGGTTATCTGCTCCCGAACAAGGTTATCGTTTAGTTAGTGGTCTTATTTTAGCATGGTCATTATCCGTATCTTGGACACAACTAGTTGCCTTTGGTGAAGGGAAATTTGGTCGTATCATGGGTTTATTAGTACTTAGTGTAGTCGGCATGGTCTATTATATCGTTCACCATTTCTTTAGTGATGCTTTGCATACTATCGCATTTCATAGTGCCCAGCCACCTATGCTAGCAACCGTAATTGTTGCGTTAATTTTATTATTTGGTAGTTTGATGAGTACGTGGGTAGCGCGTCATCGTTCATCGGTAGCATTTTCAATTATTTATATGTGGATCGTACGTTTAGGTGATGCAAAAATTGAAACAGTAGAACGTCATCCTAATTACTTAAAAAAATATTTATCCAAAGGAGGGCACTAAAATGGGAAACTCAAATACACATTCTATTGCGCAATCGAGTTACATTAATGATATTCGCATGACAGTTGAAACTGCGAGCAAGGTCATTGTTCCTTTATCACCCATTTCAGTATTTGCTGCTAGAAGTCCCTGGTCTGGATTAGAAGATAAAACATTTGATGAAGTAGCAAGTTGGTTAAAGCAAGAAAGTAAAGTTGATATTTATCCAGCGAGAACAACTATTATAGAAGCAAGGCAACAAGGTGAAATAAGCGATAAGTATATAGAACAGCTTTTTCAACAATGGATAGAAGAGACAAAGTTATCTATTCCGAAAGCGCACGCTATTCAATATGGTAAACAAGCATTAAAGTTACGGCCATTGAAGACTTACTCAGAGGAACAAGACGTCATAGATGAACTCGTGAAAGATTTGACGGAAAGTCTGAAGGGGAGTAATACTGCATCCGGACAATTTTCATCAGTGCCATTAATTAGTACATACGTCTTTGATGATAAAAATGAAAAATTAATCGATACGTTAGATTATCATGTAATAAAATGGTGCAAGTTATTTATTGATGACGCCCAGTCCGGATGGACGATGCCAAATAGAGATAAAGGACTTTTTAATGCTTGGCAGAGATTAGTTCCATATGACCCAGCGTTAACTAAACAACAACGTACACGTTTACAATCATTGCCAAATGATGCTGAATCATTACTTAAAACCTCATTAAACAATCTAGGTATTAAGGATATAGAAATTCAAACATATTTAGAGAATCATTTATTATCATTGCCAGGTTGGGCAGGTATGATGATGTGGCAAGATGACCATCATAAGAAGGTTCATGATTTATTATTTACTTATCTTGCTATACGTGTTGCGATGGAATGGGCAATCGTAGAGCCTCATTTACCTGTAACTCCTCCAGATGCTAAAGATGACAGTGTTTTGGAAACAAGCATTGTGTCATGGCTGCAGTGGGGTGGATTTACGGTAGAAACTTGGCGTACGTTAAGTATAGAAGAAAAAGAACAATATGTGCAATTTGCGCAAGAGTTTAATGAACAATTGTGTCGGAAATTGTGGTTGGAAGCATGGGAAGAAACCTATAATGAACAATTAAAGGGTATGATTGTACCAGATCAACCTCACCAAATAACAGCACAAAAAGTAGAAGTTCAAATGGCTTTCTGTATTGATGTAAGGTCGGAGCCTTTTAGAAGACAGATTGAAGCAGCTGGACCGTTTGAAACTCTGGGTATTGCAGGTTTTTTTGGGTTGCCAATAGAGAAATCTGAGTTAGGAAGTAAGTACAATCATCCGTCATTACCAGTTATGAATCAACCACAGCATAAAATCCAAGAATACACACATGAACGTGAGCCTAATGCATTTCAACAACGGAAGCATGCATTAGAATCCGTTACTTATACATTTAAAAAAATGAAACAGAACGTTTTGCCTAGTTTACTTTTACCGGAATTGAGTGGACCTTGGCTATCGCTACAAATGTTAACGAGAAGTTTTATCCCGAGACGTGTGGGAGCGATGATTCGTAAGTTTTATAGCAATTGGTTACAAAAACCACAAGATACTACTTTAACATTGAATCGTAATCAACATCATAACAATCAACATATGCATTTTGAAGATGAATTACCAATTGGTTTCACCAAAACAGAAAAAGTAAATTATACATTACAAGCACTAAAATTAATGGATTTAACTAAAGACTTTGCACCGTTAGTTGTGATGTGTGGTCATGGTAGTCAAAGTGCTAATAATCCCTATGCAGCCTCATTAGATTGTGGCGCCTGTGGTGGGGCAGCGAGTGGTTTCAATGCTAAAGTGTTGGCTCATTTGTGTAATATGACAGAGGTCAGAGAAAGTTTATTACAGGAAGGTATTAAAATCCCAGAAGAAACTATTTTTGCAGCTGCAGAACATCAAACTTCAGTAGATGAATTGAAGTGGATATATTTACCTGAATTATCTCAAGAAGCACAAATAGCTTATGAAAAAATAGAAGCGGCAATGCCTCAAATAAGTTATGCCGCAAGTGAAAAAAGGTTGGCGCAGTTACCTGATAATAATATAGTTAAGCCAAACCCAGTCAATCAAGTTCATCGTAAAGCTAATGATTGGAGCGAGATAAGACCAGAATGGGGATTAGCGAAAAATGCAGCGTTTATTATAGGCCAACGTGAATTAACTAAAAATAGTGATTTAGCAGGTAGAGCCTTCTTGCATAATTATGATTGGCAACATGATAAAGGTGGTAGCATATTAGCAAATATTATTGCCGGTCCAGCACTTGTTGCGCAATGGATTAATCTGCAATACTATGCGTCGACAGTAGCGCCTCATTTTTATGGTAGTGGTAGTAAAGCAACGCAAACAGTAACGGCGGGTATCGGTGTTATGCAAGGAAACGCCAGTGATTTATTAACGGGACTGCCATGGCAATCTGTAATGGCGTCTGATAACAAGATGTACCATTCGCCGATAAGATTATTGATTGTTATCCAAGCACCACAGTCATTTATCAAAAACTTATTGGATAATGACCCTGATTTTAATCAAAAAATAGTTAATGGTTGGGTTAGATTAGCCAGTGTTGATGAACAAGGTTTATGGCATGATTGGACAACTAACCTTTAAGTGGTTGTGGGGACATCTAATGTCTCCACATTTATAACATTTAATAAATAAATTTGATATATGGTTGAGATAGCTTATATTTCCTAGGCAATATAGCATAGCTATAGAGAAAATTGCTGAAAAATGGTACTGTTATCTTTGTTAAAATAAATTTCTAATTTTGGTTCTACAGGAGATGTATATTTAATGAAAAAAACCAAAGGTACCTATGAATCTGAAATCAGTAAAGCAATTACACAATGGGAAAAAGACTTCCTTGGTCGTGGTTCTCTTTCAGTTAAAACAGACATATTGCGTGATATGATTATAGTCAGTTTGCAAGGTGTATTGACACAAGCAGAGTATAAAGTTTGTGGCACGAATGAAGGGTTATTAACGATTAAACGAACACGTTCTAAACTTGTAGAATCAGGTATAGAAGAACTTAATAAAATTGTGCTGTCAATTTCAGGGGAAGAAGTTAAAAGCTTTCATACAGACTTGAGCTCTATAACTGGAGAACGTATAATGATTTTTAAATTATATAATGATTTAGAGAAAAAGTTTGCTGAGTAGTAATGACTAATTTTTCGAAGTAATACACTTAATTTATTAATAAATTAAGTGTATTTAGTATGTGTAACGTTGAAAAGTTGTTAGAAATAAATTAAGCACATATTTAGGGGTTTGATACTTAAACTAATATTGTATGTGGCAATAACATTAAAAAATGCACATACTGTTGTAAGGGACAGTATGTGCATATTACTAGTTATGAATCAGGAATCCGGAAGAGTAAAGTTTGCGTTAAAAACTATTATCATATAAATAATTGGGTGTTAAAGTATCATAATCTTTAATTAAGATTCTTAGTTAAAGATTCATTGTTCTAAAAGTACTAAAAGTGTAGAACATAAACTAAGTATTACGGGATTAATATTTCAACTTTAACCACTAGCTTGAAAATAATATGTAACTTAGCTATTTAATACCCAACAACGACGAAAAAAAGTATTATTTAAATAAAGTAACATGAATTCGTTTAAAAGCTTGTGTAAAAGTGGTCAGTCATATTAATATACAAAGTTTATTAAAAGCGAGTTCACCTCCTACACATAAATATTATAATAATTGAATAAATTTTTGGTGCAAATTCCCTAACTGAATAAAAACAATGCGTAAATGTTAATATATAAAAATTATTTAAAAATTAATTATATGTAATTTTATACTTATGATTATTAAGCGATTCACATAAAAATGTGATTAATTAAAATCGATTATTTTTATACATTACGTAATTTGAATTTCTTCTGTTCTATAAAAATACACTTGAATTATTATGAAAGTTTATAGTAATATTGCTAATTGGGTGTTAAAGAATCATAATTTTTAATTATGGTTCTTTTTCTTTTGCCATTTTTTAATTACAAAAGTTAAAAATAACGTGACAATTATGCTTAAATACTTTGCTAATGTTTATATTTTTAATAAACTAGATGAGGTTAACTTTTACTGCAATTAAATAGTAGCATAAATTGTGGATAAGATTTTAATTTAGAGCGAAAGTTGGATTTGTTTTACCTTTGAAAAGGTTATAATAAAATGAAGTGAAGTTGTGTTAAGGAGGAAATATAGTTGAATCAAGTGAAAAATATTCTCTATTCTATAATAGAGCCATTATTACAGCCAGAAACATATCAATCATTACTCTCTAATTTAATAATGATAATAGTTTACGTAGTGGCTGCATGGGTTATTTTACATTTTGTGAACAAAGGTATCGCACAGTTCTTTAAAATTCAAAATAAAGGCAAGAATAGTAATAAAAAACGCTCAAAAACTTTAATATCATTAGTGCAAAATGTAGTATCATATGTGGTATGGTTTATAGTGTTGACTACGATTTTAAGTAAATTTGGTATCAGTGTAGGAGGCATTATAGCAAGTGCTGGTGTCGTGGGATTAGCCGTTGGTTTTGGTGCACAAACAGTAGTTAAAGATATTATTACTGGATTTTTTATAATTTTTGAAAACCAATTTGATGTAGGAGATTATGTTAAAATTAGCAATGGTGGCGCTCCAGTAGCAGAAGGTACTGTTAAATCAATAGGGTTAAGATCGATGCGTATTAATACTATTTCTGGTGAGTTGACTACATTACCAAATGGTAGCGTTGGTGAAATTACGAATTACTCCGTAATAAATGGTGAAGCAATAGTAGAAATTCCAGTTTCCATAACAGAAGATATTGATAAAGTGGAAGATGAATTAAATGATTCTTTTGAGGCAATTCGCTCGAAATACTATTTATTTATATCTACGCCAGAGGTGGTTGGTGTAAATTCCATCACAAATAATGAAATCGTATTGCGTATTTCTGCAGAGACGATACCTGGAGAAGGCTTTACAGGTGCACGCATTTTAAGAAAAGAAATATTGAAATTATTTAAACTTAAAGAAATTAAAATGCCACAACCAATGATGGTACAATACGAAGCAAATCAACAAAATAATGCATAAGACGGTCGGAGGTGTTACAGAATGACATCCAATTACGGTTTGAATGATATTGTAGAAATGAAAAAGCAGCATGCATGTGGTACGAATCGTTTTAAAATCATTCGTGTAGGTGCAGACATCCGAATAAAATGCGAAAACTGTCAGCGCAGTATTATGATTCCTAGACAAACATTTAATAAAAAACTAAAAAAAATTGTGGTATCACAACAAGATACTACCGATAAGGAGAATGAATAATGGCTTTAACAGCAGGTATTGTCGGCTTACCAAACGTAGGAAAGTCTACACTTTTTAATGCAATTACAAAAGCAGGTGCACTTGCAGCAAACTACCCATTCGCAACAATTGATCCTAACGTAGGAATAGTCGAAGTGCCAGATAGTAGATTAGACGTGTTAACAGAAATGGTAGAACCGAAAAAAACAATTCCAACTACATTCGAATTTACCGATATTGCAGGTATTGTTAAAGGAGCTTCTAAAGGGGAAGGTTTAGGTAATAAATTCTTATCCCATATTCGTGAAGTAGATGCGATTTGCCAAGTTGTTCGTGCTTTTGACGATGATAATGTTACACATGTTTCTGGTCGTGTAGATCCGATTGATGATATTGAAGTTATTAATATGGAACTCGTATTAGCAGATTTAGAATCTGTAGATAAGCGTTTACCAAAATTAGAAAAAATGGCACGTCAAAAAGATAAAGATGCAGTTAATGAAACTCGTATTTTATCAAGAATTAAAGAAGCTTTAGAAGAGGGAAATCCTGTAAGAAGTTTGGAATTTACAGAAGAAGATCAAAAATATGTGAACCAAGCTCAATTGTTAACATCTAAAGAAATGTTATATATCGCTAACGTAGGTGAAGACGAAATTGGCGATGAAGATAATGAAAAAGTAAAAGCTATCCGCGAATATGCAGCGAAAGAAGATTCTGAAGTTATCGTAATCAGTGCTAAGATTGAAGAAGAAATTGCTGTACTTGAGGATGAAGACAGAGAAATGTTCTTAGAAGATTTAGGTATTGAAGAACCAGGTCTCGATCGTTTAATTCGTACAACTTATGACTTGCTTGGTCTTGCTACTTACTTTACAGCAGGTGTACAAGAAGTACGTGCATGGACATTTATTAAAGGTATGACTGCTCCACAATGTGCGGGTATCATTCATACGGATTTTGAACGTGGTTTTATTCGTGCAGAGGTTACTAGTTATGACGACTACGTTGAATTTAATGGTGAAAATGGTGCCAAAGATGCTGGTAAACAGCGTTTAGAAGGTAAAGAATACATTATGAAAGATGGCGACGTTGTACACTTTAGATTTAACGTGTAAAACAATAGGTCTCCAAATGATATATTGGAATACTGAGGTATAAATATCTCAATATTATAAAACAGGCTGGGGCAATTTAAATTGTCCCAGCCTTAATCATTAGATTGATAATAGTTTAAGATCTATTCCCTTTATTATGTTTATAAAGGTTAAGAGATGAACCAATCAGTACTAACATTTGGTCCTGTATAATTCGCATCTACTTCTTGATTTAATTCAGGGGAAGCATAGCTATCAGTATACTGCCATAAAACGTGATCGCGAGTAGGCTGACCTGGGTTGTAGTTAGCCATCCAGTAGCCATCATAATTTTCTACAGATTGTTCAGCATGTTCTAACATGAAATTTTCGTATGAATAAAATAGTACTTTTTTATTTCCAGCTAAACCTTTCATTTCATCATACCAAGCATCCGTGCTTTCTTCGGTAGTGCCAGAAGTAACTGAATTTTGTTCAAAATCATTTATATAAAAACTTGCTTTTGGAGCTCGGTTATATAAAGTTTGCGCCTCATATCGTGCGTCATCAGGGTTTTCATACATACTATATGAATATACACCGAAATCTAAGTTGTGTTTGTCTAATAAATCAGAATTGTGTTCTAAGGACTCGTCTATTTTTTCTGAACCGTATTGGGCTCTAATGATAATGAAATCATAGTTTGCTTTTAAGTCCTTTACTTCTTGTTCAGTCAAATCGCCTTGCCATTCAGAAATATCTAAAATACGTTCGCCATTTTGCGTAGTTCCAGCTTCTGATTGAATATCATTAGAACGGTTTGATTTCTCTTGATTTGTACCGTTTTCTTGATGTTTATTTAAATATTGTTGGTATCCATATCCCATTGTTCCTTTTTGACTTGAGGTATTATCAGCTGCATATGCAGAGTTAATAGTTGTTGTTGATGCAAATAATACACACACTGTAACAAATCCTTTTTTAATTGCAGAAACCATAACATACTCCTTTGTTTATGTACTTAAAAAATACTACTAAAATAAAGTGGTTAAAAATATAAAAAACGAACATAGTGGTTATGCTAGTAGAATTAAAGTAGATTTTCAACCTTAGCTTAAATGACATTTATTTTTTATTAAAATAATGAATTGTGATTTATAAATTTAAATAAATGAAATGGTGTCAATTTATTTAATATAAAGTAAGCGGCCATCTATAATAGGAGAAATAGCTATTGCAAAATTAATGTTTTCGAATGTTTCATATGAAACATGCATATTAAATTAAGCAACTGCTAAAGATGTATAACCATTGTAAAAAGTAAATGCTTGTGCTATAATTCTTGATTGTGAGTAATGAAAATTATTCCTTGCTTGTCACAAATGATGACGAGCCGTATAGACCACAAGGAGGTGCAATTATAAAATGAGAACATATGAAGTTATGTACATCGTTCGTCCAAACATTGAAGAAGACGCTAAAAAAGCTGTCGTTGAACGTTTCAACGGAATCTTGGCTTCTCAAGGATCAGAAGTTTTAGAAGCTAAGGATTGGGGCAAACGCCGTTTAGCATACGAAATCAATGATTTCAGTGAAGGTTACTACAATATCGTACGTATCCAAACTTCTGATAATGAAGCTACTGACGAATTCCAACGTTTAGCTAAAATTTCAGACGATGTAATCCGTTATATCGTAATTCGTGAAGACGAAGATAAGACAAGAAAATAATAGATGGGGGTCGTTTAAATGATAAATAGAGTTGTTTTAGTCGGTCGTTTAACGAAAGATCCAGAATATAGAACAACACCCTCAGGCGTGAGTGTTGCGACTTTTACTCTAGCAGTAAACCGTACGTTTACAAATGCGCAAGGGGAACGCGAAGCAGATTTCATTAATTGTGTCGTTTTTAGAAAACAAGCAGATAATGTAAATAACTACTTGTTCAAAGGTAGTTTAGCGGGCGTTGACGGTCGCATTCAATCACGTAGCTATGAAAACCAAGAAGGACGTCGTGTTTTTGTAACTGAAGTAGTTTGTGATAGCGTTCAATTCCTTGAACCTAAAAATCAAAACCAACGTCATGGTCAAGAAAGTAATAATAATTTCCAAAACTTTGGCGGACAACAATCAGGACAAAATACAGCGTCATATCAAAATAACAATAATAATAACAACAATACATCAAATAATAATCAATCAGATAATCCATTTGCAAATGCAAACGGACCTATTGATATTAGTGATGACGATTTACCGTTCTAATCTACAAACATTGTGTGAATGTTGTGTAGACTATTTAAAAGTATATTAAAATGTGTGAAATTATATTATATGTGTGTGTAAATGTGTGAAGTATAATATGATAACTAATACATCTTCAAGTATTGAAGGTGTATTTTTTTGTTTTTATAAATATGTGTTTACTGAACTGAGAAAAAGTCGTAAGAACATGATGTAAATAGAGTTTAATTAAAAACCTGCGTTTTAAAATAACTGAAAAATCAGAATAATACAATAGAATTAAGTACAATCCAAGAGTGTATTATTACTTTAATAACAAATAAAGTTTAATGTAAGATTATAATTAATTAAAGTAATTAATTAATGCTAAATTAAAATAAATTACCAAAGATTTATAAATGTTTAAACAACTGATAATTGGGAATTTATTTAACTGTACTGTAAATAAAAAATATAATATCATTGAAGAATGCTTTAAATAATATTATTATAAGTTATGTACTATATATTTATAGGGGGGCAGCTTTAATTGGCGAATAAAAAATTGTTATCATACGCACAAAAGGAAATTTTACAAATAGAACAATTTTATGAGAACACTAGCATTAATAATATTGCTGGTATTGTTCATATGAATAATGGTTTAGGATATGACGAAGTAAATGAAGCCTTCAATAAAATCATAGAGCAACATGACACTTTAAGAATAAGAGTTACTAGAGAAGAGGGAGAATACAAGCAGTATCTAGTGGACTATGAACATCAAGATTTTGAGTTTGTAGACTTTTATCAAGATGAAGTTGGCTATGATAAGTGGGTTCGAGAAAGTGCTACTATGAATATCTTTAACTTGGATGAACCACTTTATAGAGTGATTATAGCTAAAGCGCCTCAGGGACATTATGTAATATTCTTGTTACAACACCATTTAATTAGTGATGCATGGGGTGTAACAATTGTTGTAGATAACCTATCTAAAAAATTAGTGGGTAAAGAAGATAAAGAGACAGAAAGTGCAGCCTATTTTGAGGCAATTTCTACAGAAATGGATTATGAAACAACTAAGCGTTTCACAAAAGATAAAGATTTTTGGTTAGAAAAATTAGAAAATTTCGAAGACAACATCCTCTTTGAGAAGACAACATTGGACAGTGCAGTTGGTAAGAGAATAAGTATTAACTTGTTGGATCAAGATGCTGAAAATGTTAAACGTTTCTGTGAAGAAAATGATGTGAGTATAAGTAATCTTTTTTCAGCAATAATGCATATAATTAAACATAAAAAAACATTGTCTAAAACTAATTCTGTTGGATTGCTGATACATAATAGGAATAATCGAAAAGAGAAAACTTCCACAGGAGTATTTTCAAGAGTATTACCCATAATCGTTGAAATGGACAAAGAAGCAACTGTTAAATCTTACTTAAACAAGATTAAGCTAGAAAGTCTTAATGTGTTAAAACATAGAAAATACCCATACGAGTATATTGTTGAAAATAGTGGGAATAAAAAAGGTTTAGTAGACTGCTTTGTGTCCTTCCAAAATGCACAATACGATGCTGAATTTATGAATGATGGTTTCCTAGATGAATGGTTAGACAACGGGACAAACAATGCGCCATTAAGTGTTAACATCAGTAATAGAAGCAGTAAAAATGGCTTAGATATAGATTATGATTATCAAATTGATGTATTGGATGAAGCAGGTGTTTATCAATTACATGAGACGATCTTACATGTCTTGAATAGCATGATTGAAGCACCGGAACGCAAAATTAAAGACATTGAAATTGTCTCTGGTGAAGAAAGAGAAATGATTTTAAATGACTTTAACAATACGGATTTAGCATTGAATAATAGCCAATCATTTATCGAACGATTTGAAGAACAAGTATCTAAATTTCCAAACAAAACAGCAATCAAATATGAAGGAGAAAGTCTAACTTATAAAGCGTTCAATGCCAAGGTCAATCAAATGGCATATCGTTTGCGTTCTGAAGGAGTCGAATCAGAGTCTCTTGTTGCTGTAATGGCTAACAGAAGCCTAGAAATGTTAGTGGCTATCTATGGAATTATCAAAGCAGGCGGTGCTTATGTTCCAATAGACCCTAATTATCCAGCGGACCGTATTAACTACATTTTAGAAGATAGCCAAGCAACAGTACTCTTGACAGATAATGAGTTGCAAGAAACAATCTCATATGACCATAAAGTGATTGATATCTCTAATAATGAGACATTAGCCTCACTCCCTACTGCCAATTTAGAGCATATTACAGATGTAAACAATTTAATGTATGTCATCTATACATCAGGGACAACAGGTAAGCCTAAAGGGGTTCTTGTTTCAGGAGAAAGTTTAATGAACCGTTTGAATTGGCTTATAGATAAGTATGATATTGGCAATGAAGATATAGTCTTCTTCAAAACACCATTTACGTTTGACGTATCTGTATGGGAAGTATTTGGATTCGGAATGATTGGCGCCCAAGCAGTACTATTACCTTCAGGCGAAGAAGGTAACCCTGAAAAAATTACTTCAGTTATACAAAATGACACGCCTACAATGGTCCACTTTGTGCCATCAATGTTTAACGTGTTTATTAACTTTATTAAAGCGACAAACCAAACACAAATGATTTCGAGTCTAAGATATGTCTTAGCGAGTGGAGAAGCGCTAAAACCGAGTATCGTAAATCAATTTAACGAGCTTATTGGTAGTAAAAATAGTACACAATTAATAAATTTATATGGCCCAACAGAAGCAACAATTGATGTTACGAGTTTTGACTTTGACCATAATGTTAAATATGACGTAGTACCAATTGGGAAGCCGATTGCGAACACACAAGCTTATATTTTAAATGAAGATAACAATGTAATGGGTATTGGCGTACCAGGTGAATTGTGTATTGGGGGTATCAACGTTACAAGAGGTTACTTGAACCGTCCTGAATTAACACAAGAAAAATTCGTTAATAATCCATTTGGAGAAGGCAAAATATACCGTACAGGAGATTTGGCTCAATGGAATAATGACGGCAATATTTCTTATCTAGGTCGTATAGATGAGCAAGTTAAAATTCGTGGTTACCGTATTGAATTAGGTGAAATCGAGAGTATCTTGCGTAAGAATGATGACATTTTAAATGTTGCAGTTGTTGCTAAGCCTATTATTGATGATGAGTTATCAATTTGTACTTATATTGTTTCAGACCAAACAATAGATTTCGAATCATTAAAAGCTGAATTAAGCCAACAATTACCTGAATATATGGTACCAACTTATATGATGCAAGTTGAGGAGTTACCTGTATCTTCAAGTGGTAAGCTAAATAAAAAAGCTCTACCAGAAATAAAAGTAGGAAATTTGGAGTATGTTGCGCCTAGAAATGATATGGAAGCGATGGTCGTTGATATATTTAGCGCTACATTAAATATAGAACGCGTAAGTATCTTTGATAACTTCTTTGAAATTGGTGGACATTCACTTAAAGCAATTAGTGTAATAAATGAAATTGAAAGTAAAACTAATAAGCGTTTACCTCTGAAAAAAATATTTGATAATCCAACAGCTGCTCTACTTTCAAAAGTGATTGATAGCGAAGTAAGCGATGCGATTGAACGCCGTATTCCTTTAGCAGAAACTAAACCGTATTACCTCACTTCTTCACCACAAAAACGTTTATACGTTTTAAATGAAATGGTTGAGGGACAAACTGCTTACAATATGGCGAGTATGTTAGAAATTCGAGGTGAGGTTGATGTAGAACGTGTGAGAAATACGTTCCAAGCACTGGTAGATCGTCATGAAGCATTGAGAACACACTTTGACACTGTTGATGGTGAACCAGTTCAAATTATTGATGATGAAGGCAGCATCCAGATTGATTATGAAGAAACGCAAACGGAAGATTATGATACGTTGTTGAGTGATTTTGTTAAACCGTTTGATTTAACAACCGCACCTTTATTAAGAGTTAAAGTTGTTAAATGTGCAGAAAAACAATACATCTTATTATTTGATATGCATCATATTATTTCTGATGGTTTCTCTATTAATCTCATCATCAAAGAATTCACAGCACTATATAAAGGCCGTACATTAGATGAATTAACAGTACAATACAAAGATTATAGTGAGTGGATGCGTTCGCGTGATTTAGCTGAACAACGTCAATTCTGGGTATCTCAATTTAAAGAAGAAGCACCAGTACTAGACTTGCCATACGATTACGCTAGACCAAATCAACAAAGCTTTACAGGTAGAACAGTAAGTATGGATATGCCAGAAAAGACAAGAAATGCTATTAATCAACTGTCTCAAGCTACTGGTACTACAGATTATATGATTCTATTGTCCTCATTTATGGTGTTATTGCATAAATATAGTAGACAAGAAGATATTGTTGTAGGTAGTCCGATTTCTGGTCGTACACACAAAGATACAGAAAATATGTTAGGTATGTTTGTTAATACATTGGCAATGCGTTCTAATCCAGAGCGTAACAAGTCATTTGAACAATTGTTAGCAGAAGTTAAAGATACATCATTACAAGCTTTTGATAATCAAGAATATCCGTTAGAGGCACTTGTAGATGAAATTGTAGAAAAACGTGATCTAACACGTAATCCATTATTTGATGTGCTCTTTACATTACAAAACAATGAAAATGAAAGTTTCCAAATCGATGATTGGTCAACAGAGCAAAAAGAGGCTTCGTTTACTAATGCAAAATTTGATTTGAGTATGACAGTTTATGACAATAATGGTTATAAAATTGCCTTAGAATACGCACAAGAATTATTTGAACAAGATACGATTGAGCGTATGTTAACGCACTTTATGGAATTACTTTCAAATATAGCAGATCAACCAACATCTAAGATTAGTGAAATTGAAATGGTGACACAAAATGAAAGAGACGTTATATTTAATGACTTTAATAATACGACGGTGCCATTTAATAACACGCAAACATTTGTTGAGCGTTTTGAAAATCAAGTTGCGAAGACACCAGATAAAACGGCAATTTCCTATGAAGGTGAAAGTTTAAGTTATCACGCATTAAATGAACGTGCGAACCAACTAGCATATCAACTACGTAATGAAGGTGTGACAGCAAATTCTCTTGTCGCATTAATGACAAATCGCCGCTTAGAAATGATTATCGGCATATACGGTATTCTTAAAGCGGGTGGCGCATATGTACCTGTGGATCCAAATTATCCTAAAGATCGTATTAATTATATTTTAGAGGATAGCCAAGCAACTGTATTATTGACTGATAGAACACCAGATAGTGACATTGCTTATGATAATACAGTGATTGATATCACTAAGAACCAGGTACTGAAAACGTTGCCGACAACTAATTTAGAGCATATCACTGATGTCTCTAATTTAATGTATGTTATTTATACATCTGGAACGACTGGTCGTCCGAAAGGCGTTTTAGTTGCTGGTGAAAGCGTAATGAATAGACTGAACTGGGTTTATGATAAATATCATATCGATAGCGATGATATTATTTGTTTCAAGACGCCCTTTACCTTTGATGTGTCAGTTTGGGAAATTTTCGGTTTTGCAATGGTTGGTGCACAAGCTGTGCTATTACCTTCAGGAGAAGAAGGTAATCCTGAACAAATTACTTCTCTAATACAAACATCTGAAGCAACAATGGTCCACTTTGTGCCATCTATGTTTAATGTATTTATTAATTACATTAAAGGTACAAAGCAAGCACACTTAGTTTCTAGCTTAAGATATGTTTTAGCAAGTGGTGAGGCACTTAAACCAGAATTAGTAAACCAATTTAATGAATATATAGGTGGAAAAAATAACACACAATTGATTAACTTGTATGGCCCTACTGAAGCAACGATTGATGTAACAAGTTTTGAAACATATAGTGATGTTCACTATACGAATATTCCAATTGGTAAACCGATTGCCAATACACAAGCTTATATTTTAGACGAAGATAACCATGTTATGGGTATTGGTGTTTCTGGAGAGCTTGTAATAGGCGGGGTCAATGTTACAGAAGGTTATTTAAACCGCCCTGAATTAACGCAAGAAAAATTTGTCGACAATCCATTTGGTGAAGGCAAACTGTATCGTACAGGAGATTTAGCTCGATGGAATGCTGACGGTAATATTTCATATTCTGGTCGTATTGATGAACAAGTTAAAATTCGTGGTTACCGTATTGAATTAGGCGAAATTGAAAGTGTCTTACGTCAGAATAAAGCTATTTTAGATGTAGCAGTTATTACAAAACCTATGGTCGATGGAGAATTAGCAATTTGTGTTTATATAGTGTCGGATCAAGTTATTGACTTTGATGCAGTAAAAACAGAATTAAACCATAAATTACC
The DNA here is from genome assembly GCF_054031535.1 of Staphylococcus sp. mip270_02. NCBI lineage: Bacteria > Bacillati > Bacillota > Bacilli > Caryophanales > Staphylococcaceae > Staphylococcus > Staphylococcus sp. mip270_02. Next base: position 140,139 of record NZ_CM132934.1, on the reverse strand, counting down.
AGACTATATGGTTCCATCTTATATGACTCAAATAGATGAACTACCAGTATCTTCAAGTGGTAAGTTAAACAAACGTGCGTTACCAGAAATTAAAGTTGAAGGTAAGGTTTATGTAGCACCTGAAACTGAAACAGAATCTATGTTAGCTTCTATTTTTGAGTCTGTTTTAAATATTGAGAAGGTAAGTACAAATGATAACTTCTTTGAAATTGGTGGTCATTCGTTAAAAGCAATCGGTATTATTAATAAGATTGAGAGTGAAGTCGGTAAACGATTACCATTGAAATTAGTGTTCGAAAGTCCTACTATTGCACAACTTGCAAAAGTTGTTGACACATATACTGATAATGGAAATAGTCAAAGTATCCCTCAAGCTGAAAGTAAACCGTATTACTTAGCATCTTCACCACAAAAACGTCTATATGTTTTAAACGAAATGGTAGATGGTCAAACAGCGTATAACATGCCGAGCGTGTTAGAAATTCAAGGTAATGTTGATGTATCACGTGTAGAAGATGTATTCCAAAAATTAGTAAATCGTCACGAAGCGTTAAGAACTCATTTTGAAACGATAAAAGGCGAGCCCGTTCAAGTAATTAATGACTCAGCAACTATCGTTGTAGATTACCAAGAAATTAATGAAGAAGACGAATTTGCTATACTAAATGAATTTGTTCAACCGTTTGATTTAGGTCAAGCTCCGTTATTAAGAGTTAAAATAGCTAAAATAGCTGAACAACGCTATGTACTACTTTATGACATGCATCATATTATTTCTGATGGTTTCTCAATCAACATTATCATGAAAGAATTTTCTGCTTTATATCATGAACGAGCGTTAGAGCCATTAAGTGTACAATACAAAGATTATAGTGAGTGGATGCAAGCACGTGACTTAAACGACCAACGTGAATTTTGGTTATCTCAATTTGAAAATGAAGCTCCTGTCTTAGATTTACCTTATGATTACGCTAGACCTAATCAGCAAAGCTTTACTGGAAAAACAGTGAGCTTGGAAATGCCTGAGGACGTTCAAAAGGCTATCCATCAATTGTCTCAAACAACAGGCAGTACGGATTATATGATTCTGTTGTCATCATTCATGGTGCTATTGCATAAATATAGTAGACAAGAGGATGTTGTTGTAGGTAGTCCTATTTCAGGACGTACACATAGAGATACTGAGGATATGCTAGGTATGTTTGTTAATACTTTAGCAATGCGTTCGTACCCAGAAAGAAATAAGACATTTAGCCAATTATTAGATGAAGTTAGAGAGCTAGCTTTAAAAGCTTACGATAACCAAGAATATCCTTTAGAAGCATTGTTAGATGAAGTCGTAGAAAAACGTGATTTAACACGTAATCCTTTATTTGATGTGTTGTTCACGTTACAAAATAATGACAAGCAAAGCTTACAAATAGATGATTGGTTAATACAGAAAAAAGAAACTTCAAATACAAACGCAAAATTTGATTTGAGTATGACAATTCATGAAAACGAAGATTATAAAGTCTCACTAGAATATGCACAAGAGTTGTTTAGTGAAGATACAATAGAGCGCATGTTAGCGCATTTTGTAGAAATAATTTCTAGTGTAGTACGTCGCCCTGAACAGAATATCAGTGATATTGAAATAATCACTGATGCTGAAAGAGAAACAATTCTAAATCAATTCAATGATACAGAATTAGAATTAAATAATACTGTGACTTTTGTAGAACGCTTTGAAAAACAAGTGGAACAAACTCCAAATAAAACTGCAATCACATTTGAAGGTGAACACTTAACTTATCAAGCGTTAAATGAACGTGCGAACCAAGTAGCATATCAATTACGCAACGAAGGTGTGAAACCAAATGATTTAGTCGGTATTATGTCTCAACGTCGTTTAGAAATGATGATTGGTATATACGGTATCTTGAAAGCTGGTGGTGCTTATGTGCCATTAGATCCAAATCATCCACATGAACGTACGAATTTTATCTTGCAAGATAGTAATCCGCGTGTCTTACTAACAGATGAAAAAATAGATTATGATATTAAATTTGATAATGAAATCATTAAATTAACAAATAACACAGCTCTTAATAATTTACCAACAGAGAATCTGCCTCTTGTAATAGATGAAACAAACTTAATGTACATCATCTATACATCAGGTACGACAGGCAAGCCTAAGGGCGTTATGGTACCTTACAGTAGTGTTATGAATCGCTTGAACTGGATGGTTGATTATTTCGGTTTAGGTACAGAAGATAAAATATTATTTAAAACACCATTTACTTTTGACGTATCTATTTGGGAAGTCTTTGGTTGGGCAGTCATGGGTGGCGAAATTATCATGCTACGCTCAGGAGAAGAGAGTAACCCAGAGAAGATCGCTTCTGTAATCGATCAACACGATATCACAATGACTCATTTTGTTCCATCAATGTTAAGCGTCTTTATCGATTTCATCAAAACAAGTCATAAGGAGTCTGAAATTGCTTCATTAAATCATGTGTTTACAAGTGGTGAAGCATTAAAAGCAGAGCACGTTAACCAATTTAATGATTTAGTTGGTTTAAGAAATAACACATTACTTTACAATTTATATGGGCCTACGGAAACGACGGTTGAGGTAACATACTATCCGGTCTTTGCAGGTCAATCATACACAGAAGTACCTATTGGTAAACCTATCGCTAATTCTCAAGCCTATATCATGAATGAAGATGATAATTTATTGGGTATCGGTGTGCCAGGAGAACTTTGTATTGGCGGTACAGCTGTAACAAATGGTTACTTGAATCGTCCAGATTTAACTGCTGACAAATTTGTGGACAACCCATTTGGTGAAGGTAAAATGTATCGAACTGGCGATTTGGTTAAATGGAGCAAGGATGGCCAAATTGATTATATAGGACGTATTGATGAGCAAGTTAAAATTCGTGGCTATCGTATTGAACTTGGTGAAATCGAAAGTTCAATTGCTCAAATTGATAACATTTCAGAAGTTGCAGTAGTTACTCAATCAGACGAAAATAATGCAGATTTAATGATTGCTGCATATGTAGTTTCAGAAAGTGTAGTAGATTTTGATTCCATTAAAACGACGCTTGGTAAACAATTACCTGACTATATGATTCCTACATTGATGATGCAAATTGACAGCTTACCAGTGACTGCGAATGGTAAATTAGATAAAAAAGGATTACCAAAAATTAAGCTTGAAAACAAAGCCTATGTGGAACCAAGAAACGCAACAGAAGCGACGATTGCAGAAGTGTATGGTGAAGTATTAAATCTTGATAACGTTAGTGCTTTGGATAATTTCTTTGAAATAGGCGGACATTCATTAAGAGCGATTAGTGTAATTAATGAAATTGAAAGTAAGATGTCTGTACGTATGCCATTGAAAGCTATTTTCGAAAATCCAACAGTATCACAATTGTCTAAAGCAATTGGTACTCATGCTGGCGAATTAAGCAGCCAAACTATCCCATTGGCAGAAACGAAAGCGCACTATTTAGCATCTTCACCACAAAAACGTCTTTATGTTTTAAATGAAATGATGGATGGTCAAACAGCTTATAATATGCCAAGTATGTTAGAAGTTCGTGGAGAAGTAGATGTTGAACGTGTACAAAGTGCATTCCAAAGCTTAGTGAATCGTCATGAAGCATTGAGAACACATTTTGATACGGTAAATAGTGAACCAGTTCAAATCATAGATGAACAGGCAAACATTACGGTTGATTATGAAGAAGTATCGACTGAAGACTATGAACAACTTTTAAATCGCTTTATTAGACCTTTCAATTTAGCGCATGCTCCATTACTTAGAGTGAAAGTAGTTAAATGTGCCGAGCAGCGTTACGTATTGCTATTCGATATGCATCATATTATCTCTGATGGCTTTTCAATTAATCTAATCATTAAAGAATTTACTGCTTTATATCACGGACAAGCGTTAGAAACCTTGACTGCGCAATATAAAGATTATAGTGAATGGATGCACACACGTGATTTAAGTGATCAACGCGCCTTCTGGTTATCACAATTTGAAGAAGATGCACCAGTTCTAGATTTACCTTATGATCACGCGCGTTCTATTCAACAAAGTTACACAGGAAAATCTGTAAGTGTTGAAGTACCGGAAGAATTACGTCAAGAGATACAAGAATTATCACAGACAACAGGTAGCACGGACTTTATGATTCTATTGGCTTCATTTAATGTATTATTGCATAAGTATAGTCGCCAAGAAGATATTGTTGTCGGTAGCCCTATTTCAGGAAGAACACACAAAGATACAGAAAATATGCTAGGTATGTTTGTAAATACGTTAGCTATGCGTGCATACCCAGAGAGAAGTAAAACGTTTAATCAATTACTCTCTGAAGTCAAAGATACTGCATTGAAAGCATACGATAATCAAGAATATCCGTTAGAAGCTCTTGTAGATGAAATAGTTGAAACACGTGACTTAACACGTAATCCATTATTTGATGTACTATTCACATTGCAAAACAACGAAACAGAAAGTCTTCAAATAGAAGATTGGTCTATTGAACAGAAAGAACCTTCAACGACTAACGCGAAATTTGATTTAAGTATGACGATTTTTGATGATGATGGTTATAAGATTTCATTGGAGTTTGCAGAAGAATTGTTTAATCAAGATACAGTCGCGCGTATGTTAGATCATTATTTAGAAATATTGAAGCATAGTGTTCAACAACCTGAACAAAAAATCAGTGATCTTCAAATGATTACCAAACAAGAAGAGGCTAAAATATTTAATGAGTTCAATGATACAGCTGTTCCGTTCAACAACACTAAAACTTTTGTGGAAATTTTTGAAGCACAAGTAGCCAAAACACCTAATGAAATAGCTATTACCTATGAAGGTGAAAGTTTAACTTACGCAATGTTAAATGCTAAAGCGAACCAACTTGCGAACTATTTACGTATTGAAGGTGTTCAACCTAATACGCTCGTCGGCTTGATGACGAATCGTCGATTAGAAATGATGATTGGTATCTACGGTATTCTCAAAGCTGGTGGTGCTTATGTTCCTATCGATCCAAACTATCCAAGTGATCGTATCAACTACATTTTAGGAGATAGTCAACCAAACGTACTGTTAACTGACCAAACGTTAGATGCAACAATAGACTTTAATAAAGCCGTATTGAACTTAACAGACGATTCAGTAGTAGAGACACAATCAACAGATAATTTATCCAAGGTTACAGATGTCAAAGACTTGATGTACGTTATTTATACATCTGGTACAACAGGTAAACCAAAAGGCGTTATGGTACCGTATAAAGGAGTAATGAACCGTCTGCATTGGATGATTGATAAATATTACATCAACAATGAAGATACGATTTTATTTAAGACACCATTTACGTTTGATGTTTCTGTTTGGGAGATATTCGGACCAACTATGGTTGGCGGTCAAGCAATACTCTTACCTTCAGGTGAAGAAAGTAATCCTGAAAAAATAACTTCACTTATTGATCATCACAACATTACAATGGTTCATTTTGTGCCATCTATGTTAGGTGTGTTTATCGACTTTATTAAATCAACTAATAGAGTAGAAGATATTGCTACAGTTAACTATGTACTTGCTAGTGGTGAAGCATTAAAAGCAGAACAAGTAAATCAATTTAATGCTTTAATTGGCGAACCAAACAATTCATTATTGATTGATTTATATGGTCCAACAGAGGCTTCAATCGAAGTGATTTATTACCCATGTGCGCCGGGTGAAACGTATGACAAGATCCCAATTGGTCGTCCAATCGCAAACATTCAGGCTTATATTATGAATGAAGATGAAAGTTTAATGGGTATCGGCGTTCCAGGAGAATTATGTGTCGGTGGCGTAGGTGTTACGAAAGGTTACTTAAATCGACCGGATTTGACGGACGAGAAATTTATTGATAATCCATTTGGTGAAGGTAAATTATATCGTACGGGCGACTTGGCAAAATGGAGTACGACAGGTAACGTTGAATATCTTGGCCGTATTGATGAGCAAGTTAAGATTCGTGGTTATCGTATTGAGTTAGGTGAAATTGAAAGTTTATTACGTCAGATTAATCTGATTTCAGACGTAGCAGTCGTTGCTAAACCAATGGCTGGTGAAGAATTGGCAATTTGCGCTTATTTAGTTTCAGATGAAAGTATTGACTTTGATGAGATTAAATCACAACTTAATCAAAATTTACCAGATTATATGGTACCAACATATATGACTCAAATCGATATTTTACCAGTAACATCAAATGGTAAATTAGATAAAAAGCAATTGCCTGAAATCCAGGTTGAAAGTGAAAATTATGTTGCTCCTACAAATGAGATAGAAGAAATGCTCACAAATATTTTTGGTGAAGTATTAAATATTGAACGAGTAAGTATATATGATAATTTCTTTGAAGTAGGAGGACACTCACTAAAAGCCATCAATGTGATTAATAAAATCGAAGGTGAAACTGGTATACGTTTACCATTAAAAGTAATATTTGAAAGTCCTACAGTTGCACAACTTGGAAAAGTATTAAATGACCAGGAAAGTAGCTTGGATGGACAAAATATTCCTATAGCTGAATCGAAGTCATACTATCTGGCATCTTCTCCGCAAAAACGCTTATATGTGTTGAATGAAATGGTGCAAGGTCAAACGGCTTACAATATGCCAAGTATGCTAGAAATTAATGGTGTCGTTGATGTAGCACGTGTTGAAGATGTATTCCAAAGCTTAGTGGAACGTCACGAAGTATTGAGAACTCATTTTGAAACGATAGACGGGGAGCCCGTACAAATTATAGATGAACAGGCAAATATAACTGTAGATTATGAAGAAACAGGTATAGATGATTATGAAACATTATTGAATAACTTTGTAAGACCATTTAATTTAAGACACTCACCATTATTAAGAGTGAAAATCGTTAAATTGGCTGACAAACGTCATATCTTACTCTTTGATATTCACCATATTATTTCAGATGGTTTCTCTATTAATCTAATTATTAAAGAATTTATCGCACTATATCACGAAAGAACTTTAGAACAGCTAAAAGTACAATACAAAGATTATAGTGAATGGATGCATAGTCGTGATTTAAGTGATCAACGTGCTTTCTGGTTGTCTCAATTCGAAGATGAAGCACCAGTATTAGATTTACCTTATGATCATTCAAGACCTAAACAACAAAGCTTTACAGGTAAAACGATATCAGCTGAAATGCCTAAAGAGACAAGAGATGCATTACATGAATTGGCTCAAAGAACTAATAGTACAGACTATATGATTTTACTGTCTTCATTTATGATTTTATTGCATAAATATAGTAGACAAGAAGATGTGGTTATAGGTAGCCCAATCTCAGGGCGTACACACCAAGATACAGATAATTTATTAGGTATGTTTGTTAATACGTTGCCTATGCGTGCTTATCCTGAAAATAACAAAGCATTCAATCAATTTTTAGATGAAGTGAGAGATACTGCACTGAAAGCATATGATAATCAAGAGTATCCATTAGAAGAATTAGTGGATGAGGTTGTAGAAAGACGCGACTTAACACGTAACCCACTCTTTGATGTGCTATTCACGTTACAAAATAATGAAACACAAGATCTTCAAATTGAAGATTGGGACATTAAAGAAAAACAAGCAACAAACACAAAAGCTAAGTTTGATTTAAATATGATGATTGAAGATAACGAAGCATACAAAGTGTCACTAGAATACGCTGCAGAATTATTTGAACCACAAACAGTTGAACGTATGTTGAATCACTATCTGAAAATATTAAGCGAAGTGGTACAACATCCAGCCCAAAATATTAGTGACATTGATATGACTACAGAAGAAGAGAGAACACAGATTCTCGATGCATTTAACGATACGTATGCCGATTTACCTAATAATCAAACATTTGTTGAACGTTTTGAAAAACAAGTTGCGAATACACCAAATCAAACAGCCATCACATTTGAAGGTGAAAGTTTAACTTACAAAGAACTTAATGTACGTGTGAACCAACTAGCTCATAAATTACGTGCAGAAGGGGTAGAAGCTAATTCACTTGTAGGTTTAATGACGAATCGTAGCATAGAAATGATGGTAAGTATATACGGAATATTAAAAGCTGGCGGTGCTTATGTACCAATGGATCCTAGTCAACCTAGTGACCGTATTAACTATATCTTGAATGATAGTCAGCCAACATTGTTGATTACAGATCGCCCATTAGATACAAGTATTGAATTTGATAGAAATGTAATTGACGTAACTGAGAAAGATGAATTTGCTAATTTATCAATGGACAATTTAAACCACATTACAGATGTATCTGATTTAATGTATGTAATATATACGTCAGGTACGACAGGTAACCCTAAAGGGGTGGTTGTTCCTTACGAAGGTGTGTTGAACCGTCTGAATTGGATGATTGATGAGTATGACTTTACTGAAGAAGATATCATCATGTTTAAAACACCATATACATTTGATGTATCAGTTTGGGAAATTTTCGGATTCGCTATGGTAGGTGCGCAAGCCGTGTTACTGCCGTCTGGAGAAGAAGGAAATCCAAGTAAAATCACATCATTAATTCAACAACATGCAATTACTATGATTCATTTTGTACCTTCGATGTTAGGTGTGTTTGTTGATTATATTAAATCAACAAATGAAGTGGCTGAAATAGCATCTATTAATACAGTTCTTGCAACAGGTGAAGCACTGAAATCTGAACAAGCAAACCGCTTTAATTCGATAATCGGTCAGCACAATGATACATTGCTAATTGATTTATATGGTCCGACAGAAGCATCAATTGAGGTAACTTATAATCCGTTACCACCAAATCAAGAGTACGATATTATAACAATTGGTCGACCAATTGCTAATGTGCAAATGTATGTTCTAAATAATAATAATCAACATACAGGTATCGGCGTTCCAGGAGAGCTTTGTATTGCAGGTGTTGCTGTAACAAATGGTTACCTCAATCGTCCTGAATTAACACAACAACAGTTTATTGATAATCCATTCGGTGAAGGAAAAGTATACCGTACAGGTGACTTAGCAAAATGGACATCAGATGGAGAAATAGAATATTTAGGTCGTATAGACGAACAAGTTAAAATTCGTGGTTATCGTATTGAACTTGGTGAAATTTCTAGCCACTTATTACGTATTGAAAACATTTCTGATGCAGGTGTCATTGCTAAACCAATGGCTAGCGAAGAACTAGCGATTTGTGCCTATCTTGTTGCTGATCAGCCAATTTCATTTGCTGATATTAAGACTGAACTTGCACGCAAAGTACCAGACTATATGGTGCCAGCTTATATGACGCAAATAGAACAATTGCCGGTTACATCTAATGGTAAGTTAAACAAGCGTGCATTACCTGAAATTGAAGTTGAAAGACAGGAGTTTGTTGAACCTAGAAATGAAATCGAAGCAGATGTTGTTCAAGCAATGAAAGAAGTATTAAACACTGATAGCATAAGTGTTTATGACAATTTCTTTGAAATTGGTGGCGATTCTATCATAGCGATTAAACTGACATCGTTATTATCAAAATCATATAACATTTCAATTAAAGATATTTTCGAACTACAAACGATTGATCGTATCAGTGAGTCTATAGCTGCAAAAGATCAAACAAATATTCTAACTAAGTTAGAAATGCTTAAAAATATAGATACTGCACAAGGACATCAATTCAGTAGTGAATTTATTCAAGAAATTAATGAATATAAAGAAGAAAGTGTAGAAAATTATGAAGTTATTAGCTCTGGAGCGGTTAAACAAGGTAAAAATGTATTGCTCACAGGAGCTACTGGATTCTTTGGTATATACATGTTGAACAATTTATTAGAAGATACAGACTTCAATATTTATGTCATGGTAAGAAGTAATAAAGAGGTTAACGGAGAAACGAAATTATATCGTAACTGGATTTATTACTTTGAATCTCAAATTGACCCTGAATATGCAGAAAGAATCCATATCATTGAAGGTAATATCGAGTTAGAAAAACTAGGCATGACATCAGAAACTTACGAGTCGTTATCTCAAAATATCGATATGATTGTGAACGCTGCGGCGAATGTTAGCCACTTTGCGACAACAGATGCTTCATACGGTGCAAACGTTGGCGGTATTGAACAACTAATTCAATTTGCAAAATACAATCAATCTAAAGAGATTCACCACATGTCTACAATTTCTATTGCTTCAGGTAAGGTAGACGACAAAGCACAGTTAACATTTTCAGAACATGACTTAGATTTAGGTCAGGTAATGAATAATGTTTACTTAGATACTAAGATAGAAGCTGAAAAAGTATTGATTGCTAGTAGAGAGCAAGGTGTAGAAACAAATATTTATAGATTAGGTAATTTACAATGTGATTCTCGTACAGGAGTATTCCAGAAGAATGAAGAAAACAATGCTTTCTATAGCATTATAAAATCATTTAGAAATCTAGAAATATTCCCAGATTTAGAAAATGATGATTTAGAATTTACTCCTGTTGATCAGGCAGCTAAAGCATGTAGCCAATTGATTAAAAATAATCAACTAAATAACGAGATCCATCATATATATAATAATAACCACCTTTCACTTAAACAATTGATGCATGTGTATAATCAAAATAATTACCATATTAAAGATGTACAGTGGAATGAATTTGTGGATTACTTAATGCATTGTATTAAAGAAGATGTAATGAGCGATCAAATCAACGATTTCCTATTGCATACAGGTGTACTAGATAACAATATTTTCAACAAATCTCATTTTGAAGTATTAGACTTTAAAACTAATTTCATACTTGAAAAGTTAAACTTCAAGTGGCAACCTACTGAAGATGAAACATTATCTAAAATGATTAGTCACCCAAAAAATAATTTCTAATTACAACTATGAAGTAGCAAAATAATAACTTGCTACTTCATTTGTTTTGATTGATTAAGTGATGTGGAAGTGTGACCGTGAAAATAACGATATATGTATTAAATACGCAGAATTTTGATTATCATAATCTTAAGAGGCATCCTAAATACTCTAAATGGTTTAAGTATTATTGTGTACGAGCGCACACAGGAATGCAATTTGAGCATATTCAATTTGACGAAAATACACATGGTAAACCGTTATTAAAATTACCTAAAGATATACACATCAATGTGTCTCATACAGATGGTTATTCAGTATGTGTTGTGAGTGATACGAACGTGGGCGTAGATGTGGAAAAAATTGAAAATATAGATTTAGATATTGCCCAAAAATACTTTGCATTATTAGAATATCGATACATTACTGAGGCACAAAGTACAATTTCTCAATTTAACCGTTTTTTTGAAGTGTGGACGATGAAAGAATGCTATTTAAAATTACTTGGTATGGGCATGTATAAACCATTAGATTCTTTTTCTATTACACCAGTTCAAGGTCGTTATCAACTTATTGAAACTGAAGATGAAGTGATACAACGGTGTTCATTTTTTCATGAGATTTTTTATGGAAAATATGCATTGTCAGTGATTTTAGACGTGGATAACCACGATTTAGAAGTAGAGATGTTAGATATAACAAAGAATTTTAATACAGAATTTATACTTTAAGGGGCGAGTATATGGTTAAAACAACATTATTTTGTATACCATTTGCAGGTGGAAATAAGGCATTATATTATCCAATGAAGAATAATTTACCAAGTTATATTCAATTTAAGCCATTAGAATTACCGGGACGTGGTGAAAGGTTAATCGAAGAGGCGTTAGATAGCATTGATGATATGGTAAATGACTTAGTTAAGCAAATTATTAATGAAAAACCTGAAGAATTTATTCTATTAGGCTACAGTTTAGGGACAATATTAGCATATGAACTTTATTATAAATTGGATCAATTAGGTTATCGACCAAAGCATATGTTCCTCTGTGCGAGTGAACCGATTGGCTATTTGGATAAATATAATGATATAGAAGCCATGGATGATGAAGAATTTAAACAGTTTATAAGAGAAAAAGGCGGTACATCTGAAGAAGTATTAAATCATGAAGAGTTATGGCAACTTGTGAAACCAGCATTGAAAAATGACTTTTTAGCAATTGATTATTATTGCGATAAGCCCAAGGAAAGACAAGTAGATATCAATTTATCAGTATTTGTAGGTAAACAAGATTCCATTTGTGCTAATACTTTGTATAAATGGTCGGACCTGACAAAAGGTAAAGTAGATTATCGATTCTTTGAAGGTGATCATTTCTTTATAAATAATCATTATAAAGATATAAGTGAAGAAGTAAAATTAGTACTTAATAGTTAGATATTTAATTTATTTCAAAATCAGCTTGTTTATTTATTCTGAACGTGTTGACAAATAGTCTAGAATTTTATAAGATTAATATTACACATGCACACACACGCAAAGATTTAATACAATGTTTCACACGCATTATAAATCTTTTAATAATAGAAAATAAAAACACATGAATCATAATAAATGATTAATAAACATTAAAATTAAACGGTAATTAAAAAAATAACTTAAAGGGAGGCAGTTACCATGGCAGGTGGACCAAGAAGAGGCGGACGTCGTCGTAAAAAAGTTTGTTATTTCACAGCAAACGGTATTACACACATCGACTATAAAGACACAGAATTATTAAAACGTTTTATCTCAGAACGCGGTAAAATTTTACCACGTCGTGTAACAGGTACTTCAGCTAAATATCAACGTATGTTGACATTAGCTATTAAACGTTCTCGTCATATGGCATTATTACCATATGTTAAAGAAGAACAATAATAGATATTGTATCTGAAAACCCCGTAGGCATATACCTACGGGGTTATTTTTGTTTTATTAGTATTAATAGACATGAAGATTAGTAATTTAATCTATATGTAACTGTTTTTAGTCTAAAATTAAAGTAACCATTTAAATTTCTGTATAGTTTTGGTGTTTAAGTTGAATTTTTCTGGATGATTTAGTATTTGACTTTTATATGAATCAACATTTTGCTTATTACGTAAAAGTATATCCATTCCAGATGGTGTTGCCAAAGTAGCAGAAAAATTAATAATTAGCACTTCATCATCAATATAAATAATGCCCCACTTGCTCGAAAATAGTCTTAAAATGCCTTTACCCCTCCAATTGAATTGGTCGTCATCTAGTGTATCGTAACCGACAATGGATTTTGATTTATTTCGCGTTTGGTATGTTACTTCATCATGAATTCTTAAGGGATGAGATTGTATTATTGAATAAGTGATAGAAGGATTTGTTTTTTTGCCTGAAGTCCACATTTTAAATGTAGAAGCTATAATATTCCATGTTCCAGGTAAGTATTGTGTATATTGCATACTAATCATCCCTTTTAGTAAGTACTGTTTAAATTATAAAAGTGTGTTATTAATGAGCCGTCTTAAAATAGAACATAGGTAGACTGTATTTTGGTTAATAGGTGTGATGGACTCCCATTATAATACTTTTATTTACCTTTTTATTTAGAGACTTAAACTATATGATCATAAAGTCAGATATTTTTTGTAGAAATAACCTTACGGCTATAGTAACTGTATTTAAAAACTTAATATAAAAATGAATTAAACAATATAGGCGTGGCAATACTAATTTTTATATGTTACGCTATATATATGAAGTATCTCCAGTACTTCATCCGTGATAAACCGCCTTTCGGGGCGGTTTATTTTTGGTTGGGTTAAGGGAGTTACGTGGTTTAATGTCTTTTACAGTATCTTGCTTACTAAAGAAAACCATTAACAGCAGTATTTGAATTTCCTCCAATAAATATTATGTTTCTGATTATTAAGAAAGTGTTTACGTTTTCGAGATGATTTTATTTTACTTATACAAATAATTAACTTATAATAATTTTGCACGTCTTAGGGCGTGAGTGATTAAATGGGTCAATCTCTTATACGTCCTATGACGTGTAGGAGAACGCAACTCCTTTAATCCTGTGGTCCTCTTAATTGAGGGCCTTTTTTAAATTAAGCTTTATTTAATGTGATCAACATATTATAATGGGTACAATATAATATGTTGGGAGGCAAAGTTTATGACAATGCAAAAATTCACTGATATTCAAAAAGAACGTATCATAAGTATTATTGAATCAAAGGCTACAAACAAAGGTATTTGCAATTGCGATAACCCTAACATGAGAGTATTGGATGGCCAATATTATTTACCATTACTATCTGCTACTTACGGTAATGAACCCATTACGTTGATAAACGTTTTGTGTGAAAATTGTGGTAGATTAAGAACATATTCAAAAGATTTTTTTGAAAATAACTGACTGTTTTACAGTATATAATTATTATAGATAAATATAGATAACATATAATCGACAAACCATTTGCTGATTTTAGCGTGTGGTTTGTTTTTTTATGTCTTAAAACTCAATGTATCTAGAAAGTAGTGAAATACTACTTTGCGTTTTTTGAGACATTAAAAAGGGTAGCGTATTATAAAGACTACGTAAGTAACCATTCCTCTATTTATCAGTTTACTGAGTAACTATTTCTAATTAATTGTTCATGAAGCATTTTTAAACAAATAAGTGAAATCATAATTTAATAAACGTGTGTGAGGTGATGAAGATGGCCGTAATAGCATTGGTTTTACATTTAGTGTGTTTATTATTAGTGTTAATAGCAGGTTTTGTGGCATTAAAAGAATTTAGAAAATCATATAAAGAGCGTAACCAAAGGAAAATTGATACCTTACTTGTGTTTGTACTTATAGTTGCATTAATTGCGATATTATCAAGTGTATTTATGGATTTATAATTTTTGAACAGGATACAAAGTTGTAGTCCTCAACACGTATCAATGTAGAGTTTAAGGATAATAAATTTAATGACAAACAAATGTATAATTAGTAAATGTGGTGAGAGTAAGATAATGAAGTCAAAAGTATTTGTGATTTCATTATCTTACTCATTTTTATTATATTTAAAGCACTTAATATATATAATGTCCAAAAAATAGTACGAAATTATAAAGTTTTTTGTAAACATTTGGATAATATTATAAACTGTAAGAATAAGATGAATTAATTAATATAGACGTTGCGATAAAATAGTGTTCTATAATAAAAGGAGTGTTTTAAATGAAGTATAGGTTAAGTTTATCATTAATAGTAGCGACGAGCTTAGTACTAAGTACTACAGTAGCATATGCACAGGAAGATAATGCAAAGCAAACGACAGAAAAAGATAAGAAAGAGAATACAAGCAAGCCAATCGATTTTGATAAAGCACAAAAGATGAGCCCTCAAGCTTTAAAAGACCAACTAACACCTGAAGATTTACGATTACACAATAAGGTTGCAGAGCATAATTCTAATTCAGTAGAAATGCGTACTTTTGCAAATAGATCTTATCAAGACGTAAATACATATATTGCAAATAATAATATTAAACCAGCGCAAATCGTTCAAGATTCACGTATTAATAATTTACCAAAATATAATTATAAATCAGGAAAATTTATAGGAGTTGTTATACATGAAACAGCTAACCCTAATAGTACGATTGAAGGCGAAGTAAACTATATGTATAACAATTATCAGAGTGCTTTTGTACATGCTTATGCAAGTAGTGATAAAATTATTCAAACAGCACCAAGTAATTATTTAGCTTGGGGTGCAGGCGCGAATGCAAACCCGTATTTCTATCAAATAGAGTTGACGAGGTCAAATACATTTGATGGTTTTGCTAAATCTGTAAATAACCAAGCTTATTTAGCTGCTAAAATGTTGAAACAAAATGGATTGGCTCCATCATTGGCAGATAATAATCAAGGTACAGGTACAATTATTAGTCACAATGCTATTAGTCAATATTGGGGTGGTACGGATCATACAGACCCAGTAGGTTATTTCAATCAATGGGGATATAACATGGACCAATTTTACAGTTTAGTTCAAAAACACTATAAAGCACTAAACGGTGGCGGTAATGATGACGCAATAACTGGCTCAACTTACAAAGTGGCTAAAGGTGATACATTATATAGTATATCAAGACGAAGCGGCGTAGCCATCGATGACATTAAGAAATGGAATAATTTAAGCAATAACACATTATCAGTAGGACAAATATTAAAATTAAAAGCGCCAAGTAATAGTGGTACGATAACTGGAGATACGCATAAAGTAGTCGCTGGCGATACTTTGTATAATATTTCTAAAAGAAGTAATGTAAGCGTTGAAAATATCAAGAAATGGAATAACTTGAAAAATGATAGTATTAGCAAGGGACAAACATTATATTTAGTGAAAACATATACTGTGAAGAAAGGCGATACTTTGTATAGTATAGCTAAAAATCAAAAAACAACAGTAGACAAAATTAAATCAGACAATAAGTTGGATTCTAATAGTATTAAAGTAGGACAAATATTAAAAATTAAATAAGTGAAGAAGAATATTAGTAAACGAAACGACACTCCACCATTTGTTGATATCAGCAATTGTGAAGTGTCGTTTTTGCTTATTTTTCGTTTATTATACCATCGTTATCTCTATCTTTGGATGAATCATAACCTGGCATATCTTTTGTTATTTCACCTGGCTTAGGCACGTCGACATCTGGCGTTTTTGGTAAATCATTCTTTTCAGGTGCATCAATGTCTGGTGCATTAGGATCAGGTGTATCGATATCTGTGCTTGAGTTGTTTTGTTGATTTGTGCCGTTATTATAGTTGTTAGATGATTGGCTTTGATTATTATTATAAGTATCGCCATTATCATTAGCATTACTATTTTCGCTATTATCAGAAGCATTACTTGACTCTTCGTAATTATTATCATTTGATTCTTGAGAGCCATTTTCTTGAGCATTAATCTCTTCATTTTTGCTATTATTAGTGTCAGAATTTTTATTTTCTTTCTCTTTCTCTTTCTTTTTAGTATCAGAATTCTTTTGAGTTTCTTTTTTGGTACTATCGCTATTATTTTCTGTATAGAAGAAAGCACTGCATCCGCCAACTAACAATATAATGAGTAAAATTATAACCAAACAACCTAAACAACCGATACATCCGTTCTTTTTATTATCGTTCATCTCATTCTCCCTTAATTTTAATTCATATTTTATTGAACACAAAAATATAAAACTTTAAATATATTGTACTACATTTCAGTTGCGAGTGTAACTTTATATTTTTATGTGTAAGAGTACTGTACCTTTGAGTAAATTAGATAGAAGTGAGTAACGACATATAATTGAATTAAAGTATAATATTTAGGTGAAATGCATTAATATAATCATATATTATATTAAAATTCTAAATTAACCTCTTTCATGAAATTATAAAATGCTCTCACTACGGTATTATTTAGATATTGTTCTTTTAAAATCATGTGTGTATTTCTAATGATATAGTTACCTTGTTGGTCTAAACATGGTATTTTAGACAAATTATCATCATCACGTAATAAAATGCCAGGCAAAATAGAAAAACCTAACCCATTTTGAACAAATTCTTTACTTGTTTCCATATTATCGACATTTATTGTAATAGAAGGTGACTCGATAAATTTTCCAATCCACCAATCATCAATTAACTTATTGAGGGAGGTATCGGTGTTATAATATATTCTGGGTAAATGAGGTAAATCAGTTATATCAATTGGACGTTTTGAGACGACGTAAATCTTTTCTTTCATTAGGTTTAGATCCCTTAACAGCTACAGATAGATTTACATTTAACACTTTAGAATTGATGAATGGAATTGACTATATTCCAATTATGATTGGCGCATTTGCATTAGGTGAAGTATTTTCACAAGTTACTAACAATAATCCACAAAATTTAAATACACCTTCAAAATTATCACAGGGTGTGTTTAAGTTTAAAGACTTTTTTGTATATAAATGGACTGCTTTAAAATCAGCGACAATAGGTAGTATGCTGGGGATTTTGCCTGGGACAGGTGGAGCAATAGCTTCTTTTGTAAGTTATGGTGTAGCTATGAAAACAGATAAAAATCCAGAAGAATTTGGAAAAGGGAAAGCAGAAGGTGTAGTTGCACCAGAAACATCTAATAATGCAGCAGCTGGAGTTTCAATGATTCCTACATTAATTCTTGGAATACCAGGTAGTCCAACAACTGCAGTAATATTAGCAGCTTTAGTGCTTCAAGGTGTACAGCCAGGGCCACAACTCATGGCGAATCAGCCTATACTTTTATATTCAATATTTTTAGCTATGTTATTCGCAAGTATCATGACATTGGTTGCTGGTAGAGCGGGCGTCCAAGTATTTACATTATTATTAAAAGCACCTTACAGTATTATAGCTACATTTATTATTATACTTTCTCTACTCGGTGCATATGCTACAAACAATGACTTATTGAATGTTTGGATTATGCTATTATTTGGTGTTGTAGAATATTTAATGAAAATATATCATTTCTCAATTGCTTCATTAATTTTAGGAATTGTACTAGGGCCGTTGATGGAAACATCATTAAGAAGACATTTGTTAATTAACAATGGGGAGTTTTTATCATTATTTCATTCTCCGATTACAGTTATTTTATTGCTTATCAGTGTGCTAATCATTGTAGTACCAATTATTATGGATAAGAGAAAAGCAAAATCATCGAATTCTAATTAAGTATTTTAATAGATAATAGTTTGAAATTATTATGCCTAGGGTTTTAATCATTCAGAAAAATAAAAAATGATGATTTCCATTTAAATTAGGTTGGCAATCATCATTTTTATGTTTGCATAGATAATTATTATTCAGTGTATTAGATTTGAAACACTAGGTTTCATTAGCTGTTTTAGTTTGTTGCATTAACTATAAATGTACATTTCCTTTAGCGTAATAGAATAAAGTTTTCTTTTCAGTAATGAACAATTGAACAAAAGTGAGAATACCAATTTTTCCAATCAGCATCGTTACAATAATGATGATTTTCGTAGCAGTATGGTAATCTGTTGTAAAATTCATACTTAATCCTACAGTGCCAAAAGCTGAAATAACTTCAAATAATACGGTTATATATGGCGTGTGTGGGTTAAGCATACTGGCAATCATAGAGACGCTTAAGACAAATATGGTAGCACAAAGTGTTATTGTAACGGCTATATTTAAAGTTCGATTTGAAATAGATCGTTTAAATATGGAAGGATGCGTTTCGTTTCTTAGTGTACTGATGATGAATAATAGAGTTAAAACTAGGCTTGTTACTTTAATACCACCAGCAGCACTTATAGGCGCTCCCCCAATAAACATTAATAGCATCATCATCATTGAAGTCGGCGCCGTTATTTCTCCAATGTCTACAGTGTTAAATCCCGCAGTACGTGTTGTGACAGATTGGAAGAATGAAGCTCCAATTTTTTCAGGAAGTGATAAATGATTTAATGTAGCGTGATACTCTAAAATGAAAAATAGTATAGAACCTAAAATAATTAATATAAGTGATGTGCTTAGCACAATCTTAGAATGTAATTTTAAGTTTACTAATTTTTGAGACAAAATTAAATCAAAGAACACTAGAGGCCCGATGCCTCCCATAATGATGAGTAACGGAATAGTAATTGTAATAATTGGATCATTAATTGTACTCATTAAATTATCTCTGAAAAGAGCAAAACCTGCATTGTTAAATGCAGAGATTGATGTAAAAATACTTAAAAATAAACCTTGTCCAAGGCCGTATTTAGGGACAAATGAGAGGGCAATAAATACAGCCCCTAAAATCTCTGTTGCAACACTGTATAACACAAATTGAAGAATCAGGCGTATAATTCCCCCTGGTTTATCGATATTCCACATCGTCATTGCTAGATAACGATTTTTTATACTAATTTTTTTATTGATTAATATAAAGGTTAATAATGTGACTGTCACAATACCAAGGCCACCGATTTGAATTAAGAGCATAATAATAAAGTCGCCTAACCAATTGAATTGTGTTGAGACATCAACAGTCACTAGTCCGGTCACTGTAAAAGCACTAGAAGCTATGAAAAAAGCATCTATAAAATCAATGGGCTTTTTACCGGTAACAGGTAAATATAAAAGTAACGCGCCAATTAATGTTGTAGTTATAAAAAGTAAAAGGTAAAAATACAAAGGCTTATTTAATATTTTCATTATGTCATTTCCTTTACTGATTTTAATAAACAGTATTTTATACCTATTGTTTTAAAAAGCAAGCAAATGAAAAAGAAAATATTTAAAAAATAAGCATCCAGAAATGCCTTTATAAATAAAGACATTTCTGGATGCTAGTGGAATTAATTCTAATTTGTTTGTTGTTTGATACCTTTAGTAACGGCTTCTGCAAAATCGTAAATAGATTGTTTGTAGTCATTAGTGTTTTCACGCGTTTTTCGATTGAAATCTCCATTATCAAAAAAAGATTTACGATATTTTGTTGAAATTTCTAATTGAACCCCAGACCCTGTATCATTTTTATTGATGATGTTGTTGTTAGAATCTCCATTTACATAATTGGGACTCTGTTCTACATTAAATCCTTCTTTTTCTAATTCTTTTCGAATGGATCGAGACATATCTTTATCTTTTCCGCCAATATAGACTACTTTTTTCTTGTCTTTAATTCCATGGATAGAAATAGACTCATTAGACTTATAAACCATATCTTTAAGTTTAGGATCGTCAAAACTAGTTGAAGTAATATGCAGTTTGGCGTTATTAGATTTTAATAGTCCTTCAAAACTATATAAATTGAAATTCCCTTTTTTAGAAATGATTTTTGCTAATTCAGAGGTTCCTGGTTCAATTCCACCGCCATGAATAGCAGTAATCAATATATCTTTATTATTTGTTGTCTTTGTATTAATCTGCCAATCGCGTCCTTCTGTTGTATCGGCTTTAAGTTCTGAAAAATTTTTATAGTAATCTTGATTTTGTGGTTGGTCATTTTTCCAGACATATAAAATATATAAGGAAGTTAGAATTACACCTACTATAAGTAACATGATTAAATAATATAAATAAGAATGGATTATATTTTTCATAGAAATCTCCCTTAATTTTATAGTTGCGATGATGAAATTATAACAGAAATTAGGATAATACCGACTAATAGGTTTTTTACAATTGTATTACCAATTGAGTATTTAATATTTACAATCTTAATAAATATAATTTTATAATGCATAATCTTTAGCGTATAATTTCATGAATTTTGTAATGGTATGTGCTTTGTGACATTAGTGCAAAATGTAGTATTTTACTTGAAGAGAGGATAGGTGTGACTTGGATATTGTTACGAAAATGCAAGTAAACGTACCGAAAGAAAATGTGTTTAAAGCTTTTGTAAATCCAGATTAAATTGGAGGTTTTTGATTTTCTTCAAGTTCAGAAAGGTGGGAACAAGGTAAAACCATTATCCTCTGTTATGAAGAATATAACGCTGAATTAGATATTCAGATAAAAAGCTTAGAGGAAAATAAAAGTATTGAATTTATTTGGGGAGAGCATCCCGTGTCGATTCAATTTGAAGGTATTGGTGAAAGTACGGTAGTAACTACAATAGAAAAAGATTTTGATGCACAAGATGTAGAGCAATTATTAGGTCAAAAAGAAGGTTGGGTATATATGCTTAGTTGTTTAAAAACATATTTAGAACACAACGTAAGTATTCGAGCTGCAATATTATAATAATTGTATAATGCTGAAAAGTTAATATAGACCAACAAAATATAATATGTATTAAAGATTTGGAAGCAGGATAAAATTCTAATTATTTTAGTTTTTTATCCTGCTTTATTAATAATTTAAAGTTATTTGGGAATATAGTAATTGTAAGCAAATGATTTTACTATTAAAGCGATGAAAGTTATAATGTAATTATAAAAGTTACAATTAAAAGGTGATGATTATGAATTTAGAATTTAACATTGCAGTGCATCTTTTAACGTTTTTGGTGAAACACTCAGATGAACGGTATTCAAGTGGTGAATTAGCAGAACGTATTTGCGTCAATCCAGTGCAATTACGTCGTGTGACTAGGAAGTTAAATGAACAGCAATATTTGCATGCCACCCGAGGTAAGTTTGGTGGTTACCAATCAAATCAATCAACCAAAGATGTAAACCTTGCAGATTTATTTGTATTATTCAATGAAGAAAAATCAGAAGGTAGAATATTTACTGGCAATCAAGGTAGCGATTGTGAAATTTCCAGGGAAATAGGTCACACAATGTCTCAATTTCGCCAAAGAGAGCAAGACTTATTAGTGGCATATTATAAAACTATTACGATAAAAGATGTATTAAAAGACATATTAAAGGAGGATTCTCATGAAAAAGTTTGACTTAATCATTGTAGGATTTGGTAAGGGTGGAAAAACGCTAGCAAAATTTGCTTCTGCACAAAATAAAAAAGTAGCAGTTATTGAAAAATCGAAAAAGATGTACGGAGGTACATGTATCAATATAGGTTGTATTCCTTCTAAAACGTTAGTCCATGAAGGCTTGGAACATGGCTCATTTGATCAAGCATTTTCAAGAAAATCAGATGTTGTCAATGCATTAAATAGTAAGAATTATCATAACTTAGCTGATGATGATAATATAGAGGTGTTAGATTATACTGCTAAATTTAAATCTAATCACGAATTAAATTTATTAAATGATCAAGACGAAGTTGTAGAAACTATTAGTGCACAACAAGTCGTCATTAATACTGGGGCAAAATCTGTTATTCCGCCAATTGAAGGTATAGATACTTCACAACATTTATATGATTCTGAAGGTATTATGAATTTGAAATCTCAACCTAGTCATCTAGTAATTGTTGGTGGAGGTTATATCGCGTTAGAATTTGCCTCAATGTTTGCGAATTTTGGAACGCAAGTAACTGTATTAGAACGTGGTAACGATATTATGACTAAAGAAGATAAAGATATTGTTGCTGAGGTGAAAAAAGACTTAGCAGATAAAAACGTGAATATCGTCTTAAATGTAGATACTAAGAAATTTGAGGACACAGATAAGGGTACAGTTGTGCATACATCAAATGGTAAGTATGCAGCTGATGCTGTACTGATAGCAACAGGACGTAAACCTAATACTGATTTAGAGCTTCAAAACACTGATGTAAAAATTGGTGACCATGGTGAAATCATAGTGAATGAATATCTACAAACAAATGCATCTGATGTGTACGCCTTAGGTGATGTCAAAGGAGGCATGCAATTCACATATATTTCATTAGATGACTTCAGAATTGTAAAGGAGCAATTGTTTGGGGAAGGACAGCGTTCTACGGAAAATCGCGGGGCTGTGCCTTACACAGTATTTATAGATCCACCATTAGCACGTGTTGGATTAACAGGAGAAGAAGCGAAAAAACAAGGGTATAACGTGATAGAAAATGCTATACCTGTTAATACAATCCCTAGACATAAAATAAACAATGATACTAGAGGATTGTATAAAGCAGTGGTTAATAAAGATAACGGAGAAATTTTAGGTGCATCTCTATACGGTTTACAATCAGAAGAAATTATAAATTTAATTAAATTAGCAATAGATCAAAAATTATCTTATAAAGTATTAAAAGAAAACATATATACACACCCTACAATGGTAGAATCGTTTAATGATTTATTTAACATGTAGTAGCTAAAAGGAATATCTGTTTTACGGCATAGATATAAGAGCCTGGGACATAAATAGATGTCTCAGGCTCATTTTCAATTTGGCAGTAGGTGACTGAATTGAAAATACGCTTATATCAAGCTTTTTTCAATCCTAGTCACCGTTGCCGAGGCGGGACTACGAAATCTATATTAGAAAATTTGATTTCTGTCCCACTCGCTCTTTATATTTTGAGCATATATGTTAAGTATTTTAACAGGACTAATTTAAATCGTTATGACACTATTACTCTAATGATTTGTCCTACGAAATAAAAAGCGCCAACGATAATACATACAACTCCGATACTAATATAACTTTGTTTTTTAGAAACACCTTCTTTTTTAGAAGTACGTTTATTCAAAATGAGTAACACAATACCAACAATAATAAGAACAATTGAAGCTATCCACATGATGTGTCCCTCCTTGATTTATATTTATTACAATCTCTTTATTAAGTATTTACCCACCAATTACTAAGTAGTAACCTTATAGATCAAAGCATTTTTTGTAAGAATATTTTTGAAAAGTAGTAAACTGAATAATCGAAAGGAATTATTAAATATAAATTAGCCGTGTTAAGATGATGAAAAGGAAAATAAGAAACTAACAGTTCCGAAATTAGATTATAATATGGAGTAGATAAATATACGGCGGGTGTGATTGGACGGTGTAGAAATGGATATTGATTATGAATATGCGTTAGACATAAAAGATGTAGATGAACTTATTCGAATTTATCATGATAACGGTTGGACAGGTCATGATAAAGAAAAAGTGATAACAATTTTTAATACGGCAACACATGTGATTATTGCAAAATGCCAGGGGAAAGTTATCGGATTTGCAAGGGCGATGTCGGATGGTGTTTTTAACGCAGCAATTTATGATGTAATGGTAGATGTGTCACATCAAAAACAAGGTATCGGTCAAGAAATCATCCGAAGAATATTGGTGTATTTAGGAGAGCTGTCTTGTGTTCATCTAGTTGCAACTACAGGCTATGAAGGCTTTTACAGACAGTTAGGTTTCAAGAACCTAAAAACTGGTATGGCTGTATATACTAATGAAAAATTAAAAGATGAGTATACTGTTTAGTAATTAACAGCTATACTCATCTTTTTGGTGTGTAATCTAGATTATAAAATATTGTGACTCACGTCCTCATAAGAATAGTTTTTAAGTAAAGAACAGCCTAATGGATGCTGACCATTGTCTACGTATTCGTTAATTTCTTCGAGAACATCTAAGATTTCATATTCAGGTGTTGTAACATCAAATGTGTATTTGAACACTTGTTTTTTATCCGATAACACTGTGGCAATAAGTTCGTCATTGTGCATCTTGTAATTAAGAAGTTGCATAAAAATCCCTCGCTTTTATAAATTTTTAAACCTAGTAACAAAGTGAATTAATTGAGAATGAATGTCAGTAATTTCGTTCTAGATTATAATTGTTATTATCTAATACTTAGTATACATTAAAATTAATCAAATGTAGAGGGTTTAGACTCAAAAAAATGTGGATTTTGAGTGAAAAATACATGTAAGCGCGTACTTTAGCTCTTTGTAAATTATAATAATTTTAAATTACAGGGTTTGGAAAGTAATTGTTGAAAAATATGAAGTAATTTGATACGATTTACTGAATTAAATAAATGCTTTCTAGGGTTCCGCAATGATATGACTTGGTCTGGTCCGAGAGAAAGCCACATTTTTATATGTGACACGGAAGGATAAAAGCCTGGGAGATAGTAGCTAACACTATCTCCCAGGCTTTTTTATTTTTTAAGGAGGATTCGTTATGAATTGGTTAAAAATAATTATTGCTTCGCTATTTGAAGTTGGATGGGTCATCGGTTTAACTCATGCCACATCAGTAATTGAATGGCTATTTACAATGATTGCTATATTTCTAAGTTTCTATTTATTAATTGAAGCATCAAAGTGGTTACCTGTGGGAAGTGCTTATGCAGTTTTTGTAGGGTTAGGGACTACTGGTGTAACAATATTTGACTTTGTCTTTTTCGGTGCCCCTTTCAGCATGATTAAAGTTATTTTGATATTTATGTTATTAGTTGGAGTAATCAGTCTGAAATTAGTGACTTCAAGTAAAGGAGAAGAAACATAATGGCTTGGATATTATTGGTAGTTGCTGGTCTGTTTGAAATGATTGGTATTACTTTTTTAAACGCATATGTAAATAGTGGAAAATTTCGTGCATTAATAGGTTTATTTGGTTTCTTTAGTATGAGTTTTTTTGCATTATCAATAGCAATGCTTGAATTACCTATGAGTACAGCATATGCAGTATGGACAGGCATAGGTGCTGTCGGTGGCGCATTAGTAGGTATGATATTTTATAAAGAATCTAAAGATATTAAGAGAGTAATATGTATTTTAGTGATTTTAGGCAGCACAGTAGGTTTGAAATTAGTAAGTTAAAATGATTTGAAATGGAGATGAGGACGTTATTAGGTGTATGCAAATTCGTGAAAATGAGAGGGGGGATTTTGTACATATGTCCTTATATTAAAAAAATAGACGACACATTAGTGTCGCCTTAAGAGTAATATGTTCATGAATATAAAAGACTAGTAGTCGGTTTCCAACTACACTTTTAATATATCATAGTTAAGACTATATCTTCAATAAAAAAGATGGTTAAAATATCAGATTATTCATGTTGCAGACGCACATTGTAATTGATACTATAAAGCATGAAGGTGGGTGTTTGATATGGAAGGACTTGCAGCTTTTATTACAATTACTTTGATGATTATTATTGTACCTGGTCCAGACTTTTTCGTAGTAATGAAAAATTCCATCACTTCTGGAAAAGGCAATGGTGCTATGGCAGCATTAGGTATTACATCTGGTCATGTACTGTATTCATTATTAGCAGTATTTGGTATCATATTTATTTTGGCAAATATGTACTATGTTTTCATGACTATTAAAATATTAGGTGCATTCTATCTGATCTATTTAGGTATCAGAAGTATTATTAGCGCACGCCAAGGTATGAATTTTTCTACGTCTCAGATGAGAGCTCAAAAAATTAGTTATTTGAGTTCTTATAGGCAAGGTTTATTAAGTACGATATTAAACCCTAAAGCATTACTTTATTACATAAGTATTTTACCTCAATTTTTAACTACTGGAGAAGGGGTAACGTCTCAGATTGCCATATTATCAGCAATTGTTACGACTGTTATTCTGTTGTGGTTTATATTTTGTGTTTATATTTTCCAGTATATTAAATTATTATTTGCTAATAGAACTGTAAAGGCAATTTTTGATTATACAGTTGGTGCAATATTGATTGGCTTATCACTTAATTTATTATTCAGTAAAAGTAGTTAAGTATTAAATCAAAATAAGCTTATTTTCTAGAAGTTAATGCAAATAGCATCATGTTATGTTGACAAATATAAAAACACACATGCAAAATAGGAGCGGAAATCTGAAGTCAAGTTGCAAAATTTGATTTCAATTCCGTTCCTTTTTTAATGATTTGAAAGTCGATATAATACAGAACATAAGGTATTAGAATAATGCAATTAACTTTAAAAGAGATTAACTAATTAAATGCAATTTTTTATAAAATATTCACAAATTATCTACATAATAATTTTGTTATTTATTTATAATGTTAAGGGAGAAGGGGGAAGAATTTTGAAAAATATATTTAATCCGTTACAAAGATTACATTTTTATGCTGCATTATTTATAACACCTTTATTAATTACATTAACCATTTCGGGCATTGGTTATCTTTTTTTTCAGGAAGTAGAAAATAATATATACAAAACAGAGTTTTTCGGAGATAGTTCCGTCAAAACACATCAAACATTGAATGAAGCTGTAGATGAAGTAGAAGATAAGTTTGATGGATTTTATATCAGTAAAGTAAGTATGATGGATGAACCATATAATAATCGTATTACATTGGATGACATGGCAGGTAATCAGCGTTATGTATTTTTAGATCAAAATAATCAAATAGTAGCTGATCAAAATGCTAAACACACATACGCAAATATTGTAAGAAATATACATAGTTCATTATTCACCGAAAATACATTTATAAATTATCTTGTAGAATTAACTGCATGTTGGACAATTTTTATGATTCTTTCAGGGACATATATGCTTATTAAGAAGAAACTAATATCAAACAAAAATAAAAAACTTAGATTCCAAAAATGGCATGGTATTTTAGGTGTGGTTATAGCAATACCAGTATTTGTATTAGTGCTTACTGGTTTACCTTGGTCAGGCTATATGGGGGCTAAGATTGCAAATGTGATGGATAATTCTGGAGAATTAGGACAATCTGAATTAGCTATTAATCCTCCAAAATCAGATGTGAATGAAATTCCTTGGGCAACGCGTGAAAACAAACAACCTGCTTCAGAAGGACATGCTGCTCACCATGGTGGAGGCGAAATGCCGAGGACAGATATTAAAAATCAAATTTCGATTGATAAAGTAGCTACTGAAGCCAAAAAGAACGGTATAGATAAACCATATTCTATTGTTTATCCATCTAATGAATCAGCAGCTTTTACAGTTTCTAAGGGTAGTAATACAGGTGTTACTGGGTTAGATGTTTCACCATATGACGAGCAAACGTTATATTTAGATCAATATAATGGGAAAGATTTAGGGAAAGTGAAGTATGAAGAATATGGCATTATCGGAAAATGGTTTACGTGGGGCATACCATTACACGAAGGTCATCTTTTTGGTGTAGCTAATAAAGTTATTAATTTACTTGTATGTATTGCTTTACTAACAGCAGTTGGATTAGGGTTAACATCATGGATTAAAAAAATGAAAGATAGTAACGTAAAGGTACCACCAAGAGTTAAAAAACCAATGTCAATTCCATTGGCTATCGTACTTATTGTGCTTGGTATCTTGATGCCGTTATTTGGTTTTTCATTGATTGTCGTATTTATTATCGAAGCTTTATTATATTATAAAGATCGAAGAAATAAACAAAAGAAATAAAGGCATAGATAAGGGGTGTGACACAGAATCAAATTAGTTAATTTGATCTTGTGTTACACCCCATTTTAATAGGATTGTTATGTTTGAAACACTCGTTATTATAAAATTAGTGATTCATATCCATTTCATGGATTTTCATCATTAACCCGTGTGGGATATCATCATGTTTTACTACTTCTTTTTTGTAGAATGATTTACCGTCATCTTTAGATACTAATTTTACAAAATCACCTTTTTTAGGTTTAAAATCATCGTCATGTTCAAGTTTGACATCTTTCGTTACGATGCCATCTTTTTCGCTGACAACTTTTTCTGCAGTTGTACTTTCAGACATATAGCCATAATAAGTATCTTTTTGACCAGAAAATATCATGAATATAGTGAAAGCTAAACCTATAATAACTAAAATACTAATTAAAGATATTGTTAATTTTTTACTCATATTCTCAGTCTCCTTTAACTCTAAGCATAAAAGATATTACTGTCTAAGTATACAAAATTTTAAATTGTTTTGAACTTTGTCATATTTTAATTACGACATGATAAGACAATGTACAATTCAAAATGGGTTTTAAATCAATAGCAATTAAATATAGGATTATGGGTTATAAAGTGTTGAGTCTGAAATGAGCACTTTAATACCACGGTAAATATTTTTTATCGTATACCAAATAGTTATGGCAGATAGTAATATACTTAATGCGAGCGCTACTAAACTAACAGTTGTATTTTGTGAATCAATCACAATACCACCCATAGCAACACTAATGATTAAAAAGATAGGTCCGATGTAAGTTATAATATGATAAATTAGTGATTTCGCTGCATGTATAGAAGCTGGTTTATCAGCAAAAATCCAGATAATTATAGGTACAATAATAGGTGCAAAAAATATACTGAAATAACTAATAGATGCAAGTATGCGCTCGCTTTGTGTATTATTTTGTGTAACTTGTTCGTTCATTTATATCACCTCAAATAGGATAGTAACAATAAATTAGATATAAATATAGTGGAGATATTTAATATTACATTTTTGTTAGGTACAATTGTGGAACAATGACTATAAAAGAGAAGAGGAAGACATATGAAAATATATTTAGTGCGCCACGGTGAATCACAATCAAATTATGATAAAAAAGAAGGTAAAAATTACTTTTGTGGGCAATTAGATGTGCCGTTAACGGAGAAGGGAACACGTTCTGCGCAGTTGCTGCAAAGTTATTTTAATAAAAAGGACATAGATCATGTGTATTTATCAGATTTACTGCGTACTAGGCAGACATATAATGCGATATTCGATAACGCTATCCCTGCAAGTGTGACATCTTCGTTAAGAGAACGCTCGCTTGGTGAATTTGAAGGGGAAATGGTGGACAAAATTGAACAAAAATCTGAATATGCATGTTATTTTAATGATGAGGATTATCTATCGTTTCGCCATAGCTTTAGCCAAAAAGCGCCAGGTGGGGAGAGTTATGCAGACGTGTTACAACGTGTAACGCAATTTTTTGAAAATGAAGTAGATAATAGTTTAGAAACTATTGTAATTGTTGCACATCAGGTCGTGCTTCGTTGCTGCTTTGTCTATCTAAGATATGATACGCAAGCAATGGTGATTGAGCGTAAAATTGAAAATTGCGTACCATATGTATTAGAAAAATAAACACAAACAAAAAAACCTGAACTACGACTTTGTCGGTTCAGGTTAATATCTTTTAGCTGCTGTTAAGCTATCATGAAATCCTTGGAATATTGTATTAATATTGTCTAAAAAACTGCCGACAACAACGGCAAGTATAACGTAAGTTACACTAAGGGCGATTGTTTTAAATGAAACAACACCATATTTTTCTTTCTTCTCAAAGAGATTAAAAGCTATGAAGATAGCAGCCATTGCACCTATTAAAATAGTTAAAACCATAAAGGTGTGCCTCCTTAGAATTATTACTGAGTGGCTATGCTTCTATTCATTTGTTTATTAACTTAAATTAATCTTAACAAATGATACTTTGAGAAAAAAAGGGATTTTATGTTAAAAAACCTTACAATTAAGTAAGGTTTTTTACAGAAATAAGTCAGGGCAATTGAGTGTTATACATAAAAATGACGTTCAAGCCTTTGTTAGCAAGAACAATTGCCTTGTAATCATATTGTAATTTAATAGAATAATCCTATAATTACATGCTCTTGATTTCAATCGATTAAGAAGTGTCCAAGTTATTTATCTACAGCGTCAGATTCAATGCCTTTGTCTTTCAGGAATTTTTTGATTTTATCTTGTTGTTTTCCATTAACATCTCCGGCGTATTTAGTAGATACATCTACAACATTAAGTTCATTCTGTGGTTGGTAGTCTAATTGTTCTATATCTTCATCCGCATTTTTAATTGTGGTATTTAAAGCAGTGAAATATTTGATAATACGGTCGACGTTTTCTTGATAACCTTGTGGTAGTTTATTCCCTTCTACGAATTTCTTGAATCGTACATCATTTTTAACTGCATTATGTGATAAATCAGATAAACGTTCAGCCTGTTCATCAGTAATTTTTTTATCTGTACCAATTTGTTTATCTATTCTATATTGAAGTAGATACTTATTATCAATAATATCGGAGTTTACATCTAAGTATTTTTTGATAGCATTATTTGCTTCAGATTCACTTAAAGTTTCACCTTTTTTATCTGAGTTAAAGATGTCTTTTTCAGTAATTTTGTGCACATTTTTAGGTGCATGTCTCTCGCTATGACTATTGTCATCATTAGGTTTATCGTTTGAACATGCTGCGAGTATAACAGTTAGCACTAGTACTAACGATAGTAATATACTTTTTTTCATAAATTTTAATTGCTCCTTTAATAATAATCGTACGAGTATAAGAATATGATGAATGTTTAAACGCGCTTTATAAAAAATTATAACTTAAGCGTATCATTTAGAGCTATTGATTTGAATAAGTGATTAAATGATAAACGCACAATCTTTTGAACAAAATAGGAAAACAATAAATTTATCATAATTAATTTAAAAACATTCATTAGATTTTAATTTTAAAATGTTATTGAAGTGGTATGTAGATGTTTGTTGTTTGTAATAAAACTTGGTTGAATTAATCTGAACAGAGGTAAAGATTAATGGATAAAAGAGCATAAGTAATAGATTTGTTTAAGATAACGCTTATATTAAAGTATGAGTAGAGCGAATAGGTGACACTTGAACAACTGGATACATGCATAAATAGGCTGGGATAAGTTTTAATTGTCCCAGCCTAAATTATTATATTTAGTTAATGGGATTTATACATGAGCTTTAGCTAAGCTAAATGTTTTTACCCCTTTTAATCTTAATTATCTTTGCTGAGGAACAACGAAATCTTTTTTAATAAATTTAATTTCGTCATCTCACTCCCTTTGGGATCATTCTTGAGAATATGTAAATGAGTGGCACGACAATCATATTTTTTAATGATTTCGTTGGCCACTCATCATGATATAACTTTTACATAATAATTAATGTCTAATGATGTAATCAAAGGCGTTTAATGCAGCATTTGCACCAGCGCCCATTGAGATAATAATTTGTTTATTACGATCGTCAGTAACATCACCAGCTGCAAAAATACCAGGGATGCTTGTAGCGTTCTTACGATCAATCATAATCTCATTAGCTTCATTTAGTTCAACATAATTATTAAGCCATTCAGTATTTGGTAATAATCCGATTTGGACGAAAATACCTTCAAGTTCTAATGTGTGTTCTTCACCTAGAGATTTATCTTGGTATTTAATACCAGTTACAGCATTTTCACCAAGTACTTCAGTTGTTTGTGCATTTTTAATAACAGTTACGTTAGGTAAGCTGTTTAAACGCTCTTGTAGAACATTGTCTGCTTTAAGGCTAGCGTTACGTTCTAATAGTGTGACGTGTTCAACGATACCTGCTAAATCAATTGCTGCTTCTACACCTGAATTACCGCCACCGACTACAGCTACATTTTTATTTTCAAATAAAGGCCCGTCACAATGTGGACAGAATGCAACACCTTTATTAATTAATGCCTCTTCACCAGGTACTTCAAGCTTGCGCCAACGTGCACCTGTTGAAATGATAACAGTTTTACTTGTTAATTTTGCGCCATTTTCAAGAGAAACAACGATACCACTATCGGCTTTTTCGATGTCATTAGCACGAATACCTGTCATTACATCAATGTCATATTGTTTTATATGATCTTCTAATGCAGAGGCAAATTTTGGACCATCTGTTTCTTTAACAGTGACAAAGTTTTCGATAGTTGCTGTATCATTAACTTGTCCGCCAATACGATCAGCAACTATCCCTGTACGTAGTCCTTTACGAGCTGTATAAACAGCGGCACTACCACTTGCAGGTCCACCACCAACGATTAACACGTCATATGGATCTTTATCATTGAACTCTGCTGGGTCTGCTTGGCTACCTAAATTTGCAAGGATATCTTGAATTGTCATACGGCCATTACCAAATTCTTCGCCATTTAAGAAAACTGCTGGTACTGCCATGATATCTTCAGATTCTTCTCTAAAGATAGCACCGTCAATCATTGAGTGCGTAATATTAGGATTTAATAAACTCATTAAGTTTAATGCTTGAACAACGTCAGGGCATTTTTGACAAGTTAAACTAATATACGTTTCAAAGTGTAGTGGTTGATCTAGTGCTTTGATTTGGTCTATCACGGCTTGTTCTTCTTTAGGCGCGCGTCCACTTACTTGTAATAATGCAAGTACAAGTGAATTGAATTCATGACCCATAGGTAAACCGGCAAAAGTAATGCCGGTTTCTTCTCCAGGTCTATTTACTGAGAAACTTGGTGTGCGTTTTAAGTCAGTTTCTTCTATAGTAATGTGAGAAGAAGCTGCAGAGACTTCATCTAATAACTCTTTAAGTTCGTTAGACTTGTCATCAGTACCAAGACTTGCTTTTAATACAACATCACCTTCCATTAATTGAAGTAATTGTTGTAATTGTGATTTAAGCTGATCATTTAGCATTTAAATCAATGCCTCCTTAGATTTTACCTACTAAGTCAAGACCAGGTTGTAATGTTTCTGAACCTTCTTCCCATTTTGCTGGGCAAACTTCGCCTGGGTGTTGACGTACATATTGTGCTGCTTTGATTTTGTGTACTAATGTGCTTGCGTCACGACCGATACCGTCAGCGTTTACTTCAGCTGCTTGTACGATACCGTCAGGGTCAACGATGAAAGTACCACGTTGAGCAAGGCCTAGATCTTCGTCTAATACATCAAAGTTACGAGTGATTGTTTGAGATGGATCACCAATCATTGTATATTGAATTTTGTTGATTGCTTCTGAGTGATCATGCCAAGCTTTGTGTACAAAGTGTGTATCTGTTGATACTGAATATACATTGACACCTAATTCTTGTAATTTATCATATTGACCTTGTAAATCTTCTAATTCAGTAGGGCAAACGAATGAGAAGTCTGCTGGGTAGAAACAAACTACGCTCCAAGAACCTTTTAAAATTTCTTCTGATACTTCTAAAAACTCATCCTTTTGTGGATCATATGCGTTAGCTGTGAAAGGTAAAACTTCTTTATTTATTAAAGACATAAAAACATCCTCCTATTTTTGAACTGAATTTTAATTAGAATTATGATGTTAAATTATTATTATTTCTTAATTATAATAATTCTAATCTTCGTTTACTATTATTGCATTTCCAATTATTTTCGTCAACAAAGAAAGCTCATTAAGATAAATAGTAGATAGGTGCCTTGTAATCGACCGTGTGACTGAGTTTTATGGTGGAAATTTACACCTGTGAAGTAGGCGTGTTTATTTTTGGGAAAACTGCCTATAGATTAAAAATAGCCTTTTTATTCTCAACTAAACAATGAAAATGAGAAGAAAGGCTACTTTAAATGATTATATGTTTATTTAGTATTGATTTGATAGGGATAAATAGAATTATTACAAATTTATGAACATTTTATTTTTGCGGAATTTGTAATCGGAAACTTTTCGTGAAATAAGACTTCCTTAAGACTGCTCGCATTGTACTGAACTAACTATTAAATAAATGTTTGAATCATCCACCAAAGCACGACAGCAACAGGGAAGAATAACCACCAATAGTTTGCTAAGAATTCCCATCCATTCATAGGCTGATTGTTAGATTGTGTTGAAACAGGTTGCTGATAAGTTTCTATAATGGTTTTTTTTAATTCTTTATCTCCTTTGATAAGTTCATCTAAAGATACATCGAATAAATCACTCATTTTTATTAGCATATCAATACTAGGATAAACTTTGTTTAATTCCCATTTAGATATACTCTGACGCGATATATTTAATATTTCTGCTAATTCGTCTTGAGACCAATTTCTGAGTTCACGTTGCTCCTTAATTCTTAAACCAATTTCCATGTGAATCACTCCTTTTAATAAAAAGTAAAATGATTGGTTAATAATGTCACGCACTAAATGGTTTACTATGGATGCAACTGTGGGTTGCATTACTATAATAGCAAAGGTTTCGTAGCTAATATTTATAAAATTATAAAAGATGTAATGCAATTTTTACACTTCATTGATAACCAATTTAATATATATTTACCCAATATGTTAATTTATTAATGAAAAAGGACGAGAAAGAAATCAATTAGTAAAAATCCGATTTCTTTCTCGTCCTATATTATAGAGTGTTCATCAAATTGACGTGTGTGAGAATGTCATGGTCCTATGCTATACCAATTGATATAGCAACAGTTGATACTCTAATCACTTTCTGTTCCAATATCTTTTACGGTCGAATGCTTGTACGATAGTTTGTGGTTCGTCAGAAACGAATATACCAGGAGCTTCAAAATTTAATTTAGCATTTGTTAAACCTTGTGCTGCAGACTCATTTACAACAATAGGCTTGTTGTGTTTATACGTAAGTTCTGCAAATTCTTCAGCAGCTGGAAGTATTTCACTATCATCTGATAGTACTATCAGACTATCAAATAGTGTGGGATGTGCAGTATCAAATGTTTCTGTGATACCAAACGTCTCTGATATATCTTTAGGATGTTGTCCGACAAACGCATAGTTTAACTTGTTTTCAGTAAATATTTTGGCATAAGATTTCAATGTTTCAGAACTGATATCTCCATTTACTACTACAGCGACAGAATGGCCAGCTAATGGAATGTCGAATTTTTCCATTGTTAATTGACTATCTTTTGCATCTGATTCAACTTCTTCGTTTATATTAGGGACTTCAACACCAACATTTTCAGCAACACGCTCTGCTAATGTGCGATCAACTTTATTCAGTTGATTCACTGCGTTTTGTTTTACCATAACTGAATTACACATGCCTATTTCGAAAGAGAAGCCATCTACAGTGTGATCAAATTCAGGTTGCGTCAAACTATTTAAATACAGCTTAGCCTGACTATAATAATCTTTAAAACTTTCACTACGTTTTTGAATTTTGTGGCCTTCTACCTTTTCTTGATAGTGCTCATAGCCACCTTCTTTTTTAGGTGTTGTATGTGGGTCGTTATTATTTAGAGCATTTTTGTGATAAGCCACTTGACCTTTATTGATATTCATTTGATGCATAGCATCTCTTTGATTATTGTGGACCTCGTTAACTGGACGGTTAATTGGTATTTGATTAAAATTTGGACCTCCTAACCTAGAAATTTGAGTATCTGTATATGAAAATAGACGACCTTGTAATAATGGGTCGTTTGAAAAATCAATCCCAGGTACAATATGGCCAGGGTGGAAGGCAGCTTGTTCAGTTTCGTCAAAAACATTGGTTACATTTTGATTTAATGTCATTCTGCCCACTATTTTAACGGGTACTTGATCTTCTGGCCAAATTTTAGTTGGGTCTAAAATATCAAAATCGAAGTCAAATTCTTGTTCTGGACGAATAATTTGTAATCCTAATTCCCATTCTGGATAATCGCCTTTTTCAATAGATTCATATAAGTCTTTACGATGAAAGTCTACATCTTTACCATGTAATATTTGAGCTTCATCCCAAACTAAAGATTCTAAGCCTTGTAGTGGTTTCCAGTGAAATTTTACAAAATATGAATCTCCTTCGCTATTAACGAGGCGGAACGTATGGATACCGAACCCTTCAATTTGTCTGAAATTCTTAGGGATACCGCGGTCACTCATTGCCCATACCGTTGTATGTGTTGATTCAGGGTTTTGAGCGAAGAAATCGTAGAAAGTATCATGCGCTGAGCCACCTTGTGGTATTTCGTTATGGGGTTCTGGTTTTACTGCATGAATAAGGTCAGGGAATTTGATAGCGTCTTGAATAAAGAATACAGGAATATCATTACCAACGAGGTCAAAAATACCTTCGTCTGTATAGAATTTAGTAGCAAATCCTCTTACATCTCTAACAGTGTCTGGTGAGCCTTTAGAGCCTTGCACAGTTGAAAATCTAACAAAGACAGGTGTAGTTTTATCAGGGTTAGTTAAAAAGTCTGCTGAGGTATATTTAGATAAATCCTCATATACTTTAAACTCACCATGTGCACCAAATCCTCTAGCGTGAACAATACGCTCTGGTATGCGTTCATGATCGAAGTGCATAATTTTTTCTCTAAAATGAAAATCTTCTAATAGACTGGGACCGCGTTCACCAACCGTTAAAGTATTTTCGTCTTCACTTACTTTAACACCGTTATTTGTCGTCATTGGTTTCTCATCATTGCTTTTTTCTACTTCATTTAATTGCTTTTGTTTTTTATTAACCAAATGAAACCCTCCTTAAATAAGACTTTCATAATATGTTTTCCACTAAAAACAAAACAGAAACATGTTTCTGCAATTATTCATATACACTATTGTTTTAAAATTACACATCGGTATAAATGTTATATTGCCGATTTAAAGAAGATGTTTATTGATGATGTTTTAAAATTTTATAGTAATCAGTAAAACATTATAATAATTTAAAGATAATTACATTTAAACCTTTTAACTATCGTAAAAATCGGGTAAACAGAATATAAGCAATGGAAATGTGTGTTTGTTATGCTATGGGTACATATATAGAAATGAGGAGTGGAAAGATGTCTGAACACGTGTACAACCTACTGAAGAAACATCATTCAGTCAGAAAATTTAAGAAAGAACCTATTTCAGAATCGCATATCAAACAACTTATAGAAGCAGGACAAAGCGCTTCAACCTCTAGTTACTTACAAGCTTATTCAATTATTGGTATCAATGACCCAGAAGTAAAAGAAGATTTAAAAGAAGTATCTGGGCAGCCTTATGTGGTTGAAAATGGATATTTATTTGTATTTGTGATGGATTATTATAGACATTCTATCGTTAACCAAGAATCAAAACACGATATGGAAACGTCGTTTGAATCAGCAGAAGGCTTGCTTGTCGGTACCATTGACGCCACATTAGTAGCTCAAAATATTGCTGCTACAGCTGAAGACATGGGATACGGTATTGTTTATTTAGGATCTCTAAGAAATGATATTGAACGTGTAAGAGAAGTTTTAAACTTGCCTGAACATACATTCCCACTATTTGGCATGGCACTTGGTATTCCAGAAGATGATGAAGACGGTAGTCCTAAACCTCGTTTACCATTTGAACATGTTTTCCATCAAAACCAATATAATAATGACGAAGAATCTCAAAGGGCACAATTAAAAGCTTATGACCAAACAGTTAGTGATTACTATAGCGCTCGCACAAACGGGGAACGTTCAGAAACATGGTCTAATCAAATTGCAAACTTTATGAGTTCGAAACAAAGATTAGATATGTTAGAACAGTTAAATAAATCAGGATTTATAAAAAAATAACGCATCTGGAAATAGCCTGAGGATTCTAGGAGTATTTAATGTGAAGTTCATTCTCTAGAAAGGGGGTAGTGAAGTTGAACATGTTCGATAAGATTTTTAAAAAACAGTTGCCGGAAGTTCAAGATGATAAGGATAAGCGTGTTTATTCATCGAAAAGTCAGCTCACCCCTCAAGAGGCTCAAGAATACTGGGCAAAGATGGCACAAAAACTCGTTGTTGGTGCAATTAATTCTGTAGATTACACTGCTGAACGTATCTTCATTTTGGTTGCTTTTGATGAAAAAGAACCTACAATTGATATGTTTTTTCAAATGAATGGACAATTGAGAATGTGGAATGATTTAGATAATGAAGATCACAAAAAGGTTATTTCTCAAAGTTTAGTTTCACAAGCGTCTATCATAGCGAAACAAGTAAACTGTTTGTATGATAGTGTTAATATGACTCGGCTAGCCTATGCACAAGTTCAATACGAATTCGAAAGTAAAGCGTGGTATTTACATGATGTATCACTAGATAGCGCTGAGGCTAAGTTAGATAAATACCCTGCATTCTTAAAATGGTTTGATGATGTATCTAAATCAATTGATACAATCCCTTTAGATGGTAAACAGCGAATAACATGGGGGCCTTTCAAACCAGTATATTAAAAAAAGCTTTTCAATTCATCATAGTTATATGGTGGATCGAAAAGCTTTTTTCTTTGTAAAGAGAAGTTTGTTGTTCTCGGTTCAACATATCATTATAATCGAACAAGTTCAAAGTTACTAAAAAATTATCCGACCTATTTTGTGAATAATTTCACAAAAAGTTCAAAAAATCGCTTTATATATATTGTAAGTGCTTACATTAAGCAATATTATAGAATTGTGAAATATTTAAAAATGCAATTAAAAATTTTTTAGGAAGAGGTTTTGAGTAATGGATATTATTTTAGGTGTAGGTACTTTGTTAATTGTCTTATTAGCAATGACTTTGTTTTTGAATTTTGCACCTTACGGTAAAAAGGGGCTGCAGGCACTTTCGGGGGCTGCCTGTGCAACGTTTTTACCACAAGCATTTTTGAGTTATGCGATTGGTGGCGTGTTTGATATTAAATTTTTGCAAGATATAGGAGATTTGGCAGGAGGTTTAAGTGGTGTTGCTGTAGGCTTTCTGACATGTTTGAAATTGGGAGTTTCTCCAGTCTTTGCAGTAATTGTTGGACTAGTATTACATGATTTCAAACTTTTACCTGCGTTTTTGGCAGCTTACATGATAGCTTTTGTAATTAAATTTATCGAGAAAAAAGTACCAGAAGGTTTGGATTTAATTACGGTTATTTTGTTTGCGCCAGCAACAGCTTTCTTATTAGCTAGTATTATGAGTCCTGGTGTTATTGCACTTTTACAACAAATAGGCAGTGCTGTTACTGCTGTTGGTAATAATAATCCATATATCCTTGCAACAATATTAGGTCTAATTATACCTGTAACTGGTATGACCCCTTTAAGTTCAATGGTGTTGACGAGTTTATTAGGACTTACTGGTTTACCAATGGCGATAGGTGCATTGACTTGTACAGGGAGTTCATTTGTGAACTTTATTATGTTTAAACAATTAAAAATTGGTAATAGCTCTAAAGCTTTTGCGGTAGCTATTGAACCATTGACACAAATAGATATTATAGCTAAATATCCACTACAATTATACGGAACTAATGCGATTATTGGTGTTGTTAACGCATGTATAGTGACTTTTAGTGGATTGGTCATAAATGTGACAGGTATGGCTACACCGATTGCAGGAGCCATTGTACTATTCGGCTTTAACGACCCAATTCGTGCGATGATAACTATTATTACTGTTTCAATTACAAGTATTCTTTTAAGCCTTGTCATAGGTAAAACGATAAATAAATTCAATATGACAAGTCTAAATTTCAATTTATCTCGAATGAAAAAACATGCTAATTAAGGAGATGTAATGATGGCTAGAAAGCAAGATTATCAAAGTGCATTTGATGTCATTGGACCGATTATGATGGGGCCGTCGAGTTCTCATACAGCAGGCGCAGTTAAAATTGGTAATGCTGCCCGCACATTGTTGCAACATGAGCCAAAAAAAATTACGATTCACTATTACGAATCGTTTGCTTCTACGCATAAAGGACATGGAACAGATTTGGCTATAGTGGGAGGTGCTTTAGGTTTTGGGACCTTCGATGAGCGCATTAAACAATCCACGGACATTGCAAAAGAGCGTGATATAGAAGTGGAAATTATTGAAGAATCTGGAGTAAGTCTTGGAGAACATCCCAATTGTGCACTTGTAAAATTAGATTGTTGCGCTAGACATGTGGAGATTAATGGTATTTCGATTGGTGGAGGTGCTATTAAAATAAAAAGCATACATGTTGATGGGGCGTGTATATTAATGAATCATGGTTTACCTATTTTAGTAATAGAGGGTATTGTGGATATACCTATGATCAATCATATAATTAATGATTTGATAGAACGTCGTATAGATATTAATGAAGAAATAAAAAC
Source organism: Staphylococcus sp. mip270_02 (assembly GCF_054031535.1). Taxonomy (NCBI): domain Bacteria; kingdom Bacillati; phylum Bacillota; class Bacilli; order Caryophanales; family Staphylococcaceae; genus Staphylococcus; species Staphylococcus sp. mip270_02. The sequence continues at coordinate 99,017 of NZ_CM132934.1, read as the reverse complement.
AATTAATGAAGGGAAATGTTTAATTGCGTTGCATTTGAATAAAGAGTTATCAATTGAGACGGTAGATGAATTACGGAAAAGATACGATGCTTTACGCTTTTCGTATATACATTAGAGGAGTGACAGTATGCTAAATTCGATGCAAGAAATCATTGATTATGCAGTAGAAAAAGGTACAACTTTTGCAGAAATTATGATTAGTGAAGAAATGTCATTAAAAGGCATTTCAAGAGATGAAGTTAGAGCACTTATGAAACACAATATAGATGTTATGAGGGAAGCAGTAGAAAAAGGTACAACTGGTGAAGGAGTGAAAAGTGTTACAGGTTACACTGGGCAGGATGCTGTTAAATTAGCAACTTATAATGAGCAAGAACATGCATTGTCTGGTTACGAAATGGTCGAAGCGTTAAAAGGGGCCATTGCTACTAATGAGGTTAATGCGGCAATGGGGATTATCTGTGCGACTCCCACGGCTGGATCCTCGGGTACTATACCCGGAATTCTGTTTAAGTTAGAAAAATCACATCATTTAACTACAGATCAAATGATTGATTTCCTATTTGCTGCGGCGTTATGCGGTAAGGTAATTGCAAATAATGCTAGCGTGGCAGGTGCAATAGGGGGTTGTCAGGCTGAAGTTGGTTCAGCATCTGCGATTGCAGCAGCGGCAGCAGTAGAGATATTTGGAGGTTCACCGCAAGCAAGTGGTCATGCAATGGCACTAGCTATCAGCAATTTATTAGGTCTTGTATGTGATCCTGTCGCTGGGTTAGTAGAAATTCCTTGTGTTATGAGAAACGCCATAGGATCAGGAAACGGATTAATTTCAGCGGATCTTGCATTAGCAGGAGTTGAAAGCAAAATTCCTGTAGATGAAGTCATTGAAGCCATGGATAAAGTAGGACGTAATTTACCTGCCTCATTACGTGAAACGGGTATAGGTGGTTTAGCGGGTACTCCCACCGGAGAAGAAATTAAGAGAAAAATCTTCGGACAATCAAGGGTTAATTCATAATCTTCAGTTTGAAAATAAGTAAACTTATTAATAGATAAAAATTAAATTGAAAAAATACATGTTTCCCACTAAACTATATTAAAAGAGGTGGGAGACATGTTATTTAAATTGGGGCTTATATTTTTGGCGTTTATTCTATGTAGCATAATGACGCATTACTTTACTGCAGAGGGTACCTGGGTCAACCTACTGTTAAAGTCATTATCTTTAAGTTTAATTCTTGTTTTTCTATTTAATTATATAAAATTGATGATAGAGCTTAAGCGAAATAAATAATCTTAGTTGAGCATAATAAAAAAGGTCGGTATACATTGCGAGTATACCGACCTTTTTAAATATTTCATAAATAATTAAAACATGTGAAGTGAGCAGCAACAAATAACTTGGTATTAATTTGCAATTTCAGCATATTCTTTTTGGTTATAAGTGTCTTGATCTAAGTTATTTGTTAGTTTTGCTGTACCTGTACCAGCAAGCATAGAATCATTAACATTCAATGCTGTACGACCCATATCGATTAATGGTTCGACAGAGATTAAGACACCTGCTAGTGCAACTGGTAAATTTAATGTAGATAATACAATGATAGAAGCGAATGTAGCACCGCCACCAACACCAGCTACACCAAATGAACTGATTATGACTACGCCAATCACAGCTAATATAAATTGTAAGTTAACTTCCACGCCAGCAGCTGGTGCTACCATGACTGCAAGCATAGCAGGATAAATACCGGCACAACCATTTTGTCCAATTGACAGACCAAAGGATGCAGAAAAGTTTGCAATTCCGTCTGGTACACCTAGGCGATTTTTTTGTGTTTGGACATTAAGAGGTAATGAACCAGCACTAGAACGAGAAGTGAAGGCGAATAATAGTACTTCACCAGTTTTTTTGACGAATGTCACTGGATTTAAACCAATGCCTGAGATTATGATTAAATGAATAATATACATTACGATAAGTGCTGCATAGGACGCAATTACGAACTTACCTAAAGTCCAAATTGCCTCAAAATCACTTGTAGCAATTGTAGAAGTCATAATCGCTAAAATACCATAAGGTGTTAAGCGCAATACGAATGTTACGATTGCCATAACTAAGCTGTATAATGCATCGATACCACGTTTAAGTAAGTTGCCACTCTCTGGCTGTTTACGCATAACACGTAAGAATGCAAAACCTATAAACGCTGCAAATATAACTACGGCGATTGTAGAAGTTGTACGTTGACCAGTAAAATCTAAGAATGGATTACTAGGTAATAATTGTAAAATTTGTTGTGGTAATGTATTGGCTGTCATATCTTTAGCTTGGCTCGCAAGCTCGCTACCTCTTGAACTTTCGGCGCCACCTAAATCAATAGAAGAAGCATCTAAACCGAATGCAAGTGCTGAGATAATACCAATAATTGCAGATATTGCAACGGTACCTATAAGAAATACAAAGATATAAACGCCGATCTTAGCAAACTTATCTCCTACTTTAATTTTCGTGAATGCTGAAACGATTGAAATGAATATTAAAGGCATTACAATCATTTGTAATAATGAAATGTAGCCATCACCAACGATACTAAACCAATCCATAGTTTGTTTAGTAACTTTAGAGTCCACACCATAGATTAAGTGTACTGCGATACCAAAAATGATCCCAACACCTAAAGCAGAGAAAACACGTTTTGGAAATGAAACGTGTTTTTTAGCCATTATATATAATCCGATGAGGAAGGCCACAAAAATAATGATGTTAAGAATAGTTAATAACATAAAAAAAGGACCTACACTTTCTTATTTAATTTTTTAATCCGATACGTATACTAAGGATATTAGCAAACTCAATAATATTCAAGCTAATTACTCAAGAAATTTGAGAAATTAAAATGTCTTTATTTTCTGATAATAAAACTTGGGTTTATATAAGACATTCAACTATATTAATAGGGGGTATGTTTTGGGGTTTTATGGATAGATATAGAAAATTTATATATAAAACAAGCGAAAATATATAATCTAGTTCTAAAACTCGACTATATATTTTCGCTCTTATAATGAATGACGTTGTTTTCGGTAGTGACTTTACTTTAATCATAGTACACTTTAGATTAATAATGATAATTTTATAAATTAAACAAACGAGCGAAGAAACCTTTACGTTCTTCTTTTGGTGCTTCGTTAGATGAAGTTGATGTGTAGGAAGCTGTATTATCACCTGTTTCGTCTAGAGTGCTTGTTTCAGTTACTTCATCTTTAATTGTTTCATCATCAGTTGCTGACGTTGATAATTCATTACCTTTGTCAGTAGCGGTAGTAGCATCTGTAGCTTGATTAGCTGACTTCTCTTCAGTTGAATTTGATTCTTCTACCTTCCCATTACCAGCATCAGTAGCAGATTGTTCGCTCACTGGTGTAATTTCAGATTCGTCAGTATGCGCCTTTGCTATAGTAGCATCTAGTTTGCTATCTGAAGTAACGTTGTCTGATGTTTCGTTGTTGCCTTTATCGTTAACACCTTTGTTCGCTTCTGACTGAGATTCTGGAGATGATTTTACACCTATTGATTCGGTAGAAGTTTCGGTTAAAGCCTCATCTTTCTGAGCATTTGTAGACTGTGAAGCGGCGATATGAGCAGTTTCAACATTTGATTTAGCTAATTCAGATTGCTCTTTTTGTGAATCTTGAATAGCATTTTGAGTTGATTTAATTTCATTTGTAGAAGATTGGATGGCTTGTAATGATTCGGTATTAGCATCCAATTTAGACGTGATTTGATTTTGCATTTCATGTAATTCTTGTTGTTGTTGGTGGACTTGATTAATCATTTGGCCAAGCATATGACGTTCGTCACGCATTTTTTGAATTTCAGAGCGTAAATCATCTACAAGTTTAGATACATTTTGATCTGTAGGTAAATTACTACTATCGTCTTTTACTAATACTTGTAAAAAGTCTTTTTCTTTCTCTAATTCTTCAAAAGCTAAGTCGTAGCTATTTGTTTGTTTTACTTTTTCAGCAATGTCTTGGAATAATTCAATATCCTCTTCTTGGAAATCTGTAGCTTCACGGCCACGATATTCTGTTTTACTAAGTTGGTAACCGCGTTCTTCTAAATGTTGAACGATTTTACGGACTTGTTTTTCACTTAGCTCAACACGTTGTGCAAATTCTTTGGTTAACATAGAAATAAGTCCTTTCATTAATGGATTTATGTATACGGACGTTTGTCTTCGGTTAGTGAAACGTCAGTCTTACCTCTATGCTAGTTTAAACTGTTTTAATAGTGATTTCAAGTGGTGGTTCCTATGATTTACGTAAATCCATTTCCTCAAGTAATGGATAAATAATACTTCTAGAGATTCTGTTGGCAAAGACATATTTGAGAATATAGTTTGATTTAATACTAGGGCCATAAATGTCTTTGGTTAGTTCAATATTAGATTTTATAAATAAATCCATGGGTTTACCTTCGCTATATCCTTCAAAATTTGGCGCTAAATAATTAATGTCATATTGTTTTTCGAACCCATGCTGATATAGAAATTGGCGTCTATTATCCAAGATAGGTATGTCTTCCTCAGAAATTTCTTCAGGTTCTTTATCTACTTCTAACATGATGAAATTAACGTCGTGTTCATGAAGTTGGTTTGATAAGATATTAATTTCTTTTTGGATACGCGCAAGCGTTTCAGTAATTAGCTCATCGTGATTCGGTTGATCATTGGCGATTAAGTAGATTAAAAATGCTGAGTTTGTTGTTGCCTCATAATGCGCAGTTGCCAAACTCACGACAGTGTCTGACTCTATGCCAACTAAAAAGATATAATCATCTTTAGTGTGCTCATTTTTAAGTGATTGTTTGAAGATTTGCTCGTATTCAGATAATCCGATATCAAATTTAGCATCATACAAATTCATGGCTGATTTGAAGAAGGGATCATCAATTGATGTGATAATTTTGAATTGCATATGTACACCCCCGAAATTATTGCGTTCATTATAACATAGTAGCAAAATTTGTAATGTGATTTATAGGTAGAAGTATGGCTAGGTAATAAAAAAGGAGCGACACAGAAATCAAAAGTTACAATTGATTTTCTTGGTTCGCTCCATCAATATAAATTAGTCATTTGAAATGTTTGTTACAAATAAATTTTAGATAACTGCCAATGTTGGCTTATATCATTTTATAACTAGTGAATTGTGTTGATTATCCAAACTCTAAATTCATATGCTTTAAGTTTAGGACTTTGGTCCATTAGATTCTTCAGCGTAATGATGTTGGATTACTGTTTCGTTTTCATAAGCTGCGTTTGCTTTTTCTACTTCTTCATGTGAAGATTCGTCTTTCGTAGCAACGACAAGATAGTGACCGTCTAAGATTTCTTTCTTATAGCGTTCCATTTCGGCGTCCGGCAATTTATAATGGGCTAAAACAGCCTCTTCACCGTCTTCGCCAGTTAACATTTTCGCCATTTTATCACTGAAAGAACCGCTTGTAGCTGTTAAGTTTACTTCGGAATCATGCAACTCGTCGATATGCAGTTTTGATTTACTAATAACAGAAATCTCTGACTCATTATAACCTTCTGCAATCTTGTTTTTGACTGCATCAATTAACTCTTCGCTTTTTTGAATAATAGTGAATTCTGACATTTTGTGCTCCTCCATCCGTTGTTCTATTAATTATTATGTGTTTACCCAGTAACTTAAATAACGAAACGATTACAATTTAATTATATAACGAAGTTTTACACCTGGCAAACAACATTTTAACGCAAATGATACCGTTTACTAAACTTAATTAAATATACTAAAACATCTTGAAAAAGCGCTTACAATCAATAAGTATATTGAAAAATGTACCAAAATTTGCTATCATCAGTTAATAATTTATCTAACTCATATAATCTAAAGGATACGGCTTTAGAAGTTTCTACCATGTTGCCATTAACGACATGACTATGGGTAACCTATACAATGCTTTAGCAATTAAAAACGATTTAAAAAGTTGTACATATTGGACTATGCTTTTTAAACTGTTTCCTCGTATTCGATGTTATAAACATATTTTTTACATATTTAATAGGGAAATGAATGTAAAAATCTTACCTCTTTAGACATCATTTAAAATTAGGATAATAGCTGCTTATAGTATTGCACGTTCACTCATAGATCCTGAAACTAAGTTAGTTTAGGGTTTTTTTTGTACACAAAATGAGGAGGTTTTTTACGAGTGGATTTGTTGAAGCAGAAAGTCGAAGCAGATGGTGTCGTTATTGACGAAAAGATTTTAAAGGTAGATGGTTTTTTAAATCATCAAATCGATGCCAAGCTGATGCATGATGTAGGACGAACTTTTTACGAACAATTTAAGGACGAGGGCATCACAAAAATTTTAACAATTGAAGCGTCTGGTATTGCACCGGCGATTATGGCAGCTATGCACTTTGATGTGCCATGCCTATTCGCTAAAAAAGCAAAACCAAGTACACTAAAAAAAGATGTGTATCAAGCAGATATACATTCTTTTACTAAAAATACGACAAGTACAGTGATTGTGTCTAAAGAGTTTTTAGATGAAAATGACAAAGTACTTATCGTAGATGACTTTTTAGCCAATGGAGATGCATCTTTAGGCTTAAATGAAATTGTACAACAAGCCAAAGGTACAACAGTTGGTATAGGTATTGTAGTAGAAAAAAGTTTCCAACCTGGGAGAGAACGTTTGGAACAAGCAGGTTTAACAGTTTCATCATTATGCAAAGTGGCTTCGCTAAGTGGAAATAAAGTTACTTTCGTTGGCGAAGAAGCATGAAAACCTTCATTTTAAGTTTACAGCATTTATTAGCAATGTATGCGGGGGCAATACTCGTACCTATTATTGTAGGAACAAGTTTAGACTTCACACCTGAACAAATTGCTTTCCTAGTTACAGTGGACATCTTTATGTGTGGTGTAGCGACCTTCTTGCAAGTATGGAAAGGTACAGGCATTGGTTTGCCGATTGTATTAGGCTGTACATTTACTGCTGTGGCACCAATGATTTTAATTGGGCAAACTAAAGGTATTGGTGACTTATATGGTTCGCTCTTCTTGTCGGGTATTCTAGTTGTAATCATTGCACCATTCTTTTCCTATTTGGTGAAGTTCTTCCCTCCAGTTGTTACTGGAAGTGTGGTAACAATTATTGGGATTAACCTAATGCCAGTTGCAATGAATTATTTGGCAGGAGGAGAAGGTGCTAAAGACTACGGGGATTCTAAAAATATCATCTTAGGTGTCATCACTTTGGTTGTCATTTTACTCGTACAGCGTTTTACTGTAGGATTTTTGAAATCTATCGCTATACTTATCGGACTTATTGTGGGGACGGTGCTAGCCGGCTTCTTTGGAATCGTAGATGTAAATCAAATTGGTACGGCGCATTGGTTTGCTTTACCTCAACCGTTTAGATTTTCAACTTTCAGCTTTGACTTTGGGGCGACACTTGTATTCTTTATAGTTGCATTAGTAAGTTTAATAGAATCAACCGGTGTATATCATGCATTAAGTGAAATAACAGGTAAATCATTGGAACGCAAAGATTTCCGTAAAGGTTATACAGCAGAAGGTATTGCTATCATCTTAGGTTCTATCTTCAACGCATTCCCTTATACTGCGTATTCACAAAATGTAGGCTTAGTATCATTGTCAGGTGCGAAAAAGAATAAAGTGATATACGGTATGGTTATATTGCTAGTTATTTGTGGGTGTATTCCTAAATTAGGTGCATTAGCAAATATGATTCCTCTACCAGTATTAGGTGGAGCGATGATAGCTATGTTTGGCATGGTCATGGCATATGGTGTTAGTATATTAGGTAATATTAATTTTAAGAATCAAAATAATTTGTTAGTTATTGCTGTATCTGTAGGACTAGGGACGGGTATAAGTGCAGTACCTCAAGCGTTTGACGCCTTAGGTGAACAATTTGCATGGTTAACTCAAAACGGTATTGTACTAGGTGCAATTTCAGCAATTGTTTTGAATTTCTTTTTTAATGGCATAAAGCATCAACAAGACACGGAAATTATGAAATAATAGAACTATAAAACAATTAATTAGGAGGCTGTACAAGTATGTGGGAAAATAAATTTGAAAAAGAATCTTTAACTTTTGACGATGTGTTATTGTTACCAGCAGAATCAGATGTATTACCGAAAGAAGTGGACTTAAGTGTTCAATTATCAGAAGGTATTAAACTGAATATTCCAATCGTATCAGCAGGTATGGACACAGTTACAGAATCAAAAATGGCGATTTCAATGGCTAGACAAGGTGGACTTGGTGTCATTCATAAAAATATGAACATTGAAGATCAAGCCGATGAAGTTCAAAAAGTAAAACGTTCTGAAAATGGTGTCATCTCGAATCCATTTTATTTAACTCCAGAAGAAAGTGTTTTTGAAGCAGAAGCATTAATGGGTAAATATCGCATTTCAGGCGTGCCAATTGTTGATAGTAAAGAGACTAGACAATTTGTTGGTATCATTACAAACCGTGATTTACGTTTTATCGAAGACTTTTCAATTAAAATTTCAGATGTAATGACAAAAGATAACCTTGTTACAGCTCCTGTAGGTACGACATTAGAGGAAGCAGAGAAGTTATTACAACAACATAAAATTGAGAAACTTCCATTAGTTAAAGAAGGTCGTTTAGAAGGATTAATTACAATTAAAGATATTGAAAAAGTTCTTGAATTCCCTAATTCTGCTAAAGATGCACATGGTAGATTATTAGTAGGTGCAGCAATTGGTATTGCGAAAGATACTGATATCCGTGCACAAAAACTTGTTGAAGCTGGTGTAGATGCATTAGTTATCGATACAGCACACGGCCACTCTAAAGGTGTATTAGAACAAGTTACACATATTAAAAAAACATTCCCACAAGTTACTTTAATAGCAGGTAATGTTGCTACAGCTGAAGGTACAAAAGCTTTATATGAAGCGGGTGCTGACGTAGTTAAAGTTGGTATTGGTCCTGGTTCAATTTGTACAACTCGTGTTGTTGCAGGAGTTGGTGTTCCACAAATTACAGCTGTTTACGATTGTGCTACAGAAGCGCGCAAACATGGTAAAGCAATCATTGCAGATGGTGGTATTAAATTCTCAGGAGATATCATTAAAGCATTAGCTGCTGGTGGACATGCAGTTATGTTAGGTAGCTTACTCGCAGGCACTGAAGAAAGTCCAGGCGCAACTGAAGTGTTCCAAGGTAGACAATACAAAGTATATAGAGGCATGGGCTCATTAGGCGCAATGGAAAGTGGTTCAAATGACCGTTACTTCCAAGAAGATAAAGCACCTAAAAAATTCGTTCCAGAAGGTATTGAAGGTCGTATTGCTTACAAAGGTGCACTACAAGACACTATTTATCAACTTATGGGCGGCGTAAGATCTGGTATGGGTTATACTGGTTCTAAAAACTTAGAAGCATTAAGAGAAGAAGCTCAATTTACACGCATGGGACCTGCTGGTTTAGCGGAAAGCCATCCACATGATGTTCAAATTACAAAAGAATCACCAAATTATTCATTCTAAGTTAAAAGGAGATTTAAAGTTATGGAAATGGCGAAAGAGCAAGAGCTCATACTTGTTTTAGACTTTGGTAGCCAATACAATCAGTTAATTACACGACGTATTCGTGAAATGGGCGTATATAGTGAGTTACACGACCATGAGATTAGTATGGAAGAAATAAAACAATTGAACCCTAAAGGTATTATCCTTTCGGGTGGACCAAACTCAGTTTATGAAGAAGATTCGTTCACAATTGATCCAGAAATATACAATTTAGGAGTGCCGATTTTAGGTATTTGTTATGGTATGCAGTTGACGACTAAACTATTAGGCGGAAAAGTTGAACGTGCCAATGAACGTGAATATGGTAAAGCAATCATCAATGCTAAAACTGATGAATTATTCTTCGGTTTACCGGAAGAACAAAATGTTTGGATGAGTCATTCAGATAAAGTTATTGAGATTCCAGAAGGCTTTGAAGTTATTGCTGACAGCCCAAGCACAAATTATGCAGCGATTGAAGATAAATCTCGCCGTATTTATGGTGTACAATTCCACCCAGAAGTACGTCATACTGAATATGGTAATGACTTATTACGTAACTTTGTACGTCGCGTATGTGAATGTACTGGTGAATGGTCAATGGAAAACTTCATTGAAATCGAAGTTGAAAAAATCCGCAATCAAGTTGGCGACCGTAGAGTGTTATGTGCTATGAGTGGTGGAGTTGATTCATCTGTAGTAGCAGTATTGTTACACAAAGCAATTGGTGATCAACTTACATGTATCTTTGTAGATCATGGCTTATTACGTAAAGGTGAAGGCGACATGGTTATGGAGCAGTTCGGTGAAGGCTTCAACATGAATATTATTCGTGTAGATGCACAAGAACGTTTCATGAGTAAATTACAAGGCGTGTCAGACCCAGAACAAAAACGTAAAATCATCGGGAATGAGTTTATCTATGTCTTCGATGATGAAGCATCTAAATTAAAAGGTGTAGACTTCTTAGCGCAAGGTACACTTTATACAGATGTTATCGAGTCAGGCACAAAAACTGCTCAAACGATTAAATCACACCACAATGTAGGTGGTTTACCTGAAGATATGGAATTCCAGTTAATCGAACCTATTAATACACTATTCAAAGATGAAGTGCGCGAACTAGGTATCGAATTAGGTATTCCAGAGCACTTAGTTTGGAGACAACCATTCCCAGGTCCAGGTTTAGGTATCCGTGTCCTTGGAGAAATCACTGAAGACAAACTTGAAATTGTACGTGAATCTGATGCGATTTTAAGACAGGTTATCCGTGAGGAAGGTCTTGAACGTGAAATTTGGCAATACTTCACAGTATTACCAGGTATCCAATCAGTAGGTGTTATGGGAGATTACCGTACGTATGACCATACAGTTGGTATTCGTGCCGTAACCTCAATCGATGGCATGACAAGTGACTTCGCCCGTATCGACTGGGAAGTCTTACAAAAGATTTCAAGCCGTATCGTAAATGAAGTCGATCACGTTAACCGCGTTGTTTATGATATAACATCTAAACCGCCAAGTACAATCGAGTGGGAATAATAGTATAGAATGATGAAACCCCTTAAGTCTATGGCTTAAGGGGTTGTTTTTGTGGATTTGAAATTGTAAATAGGGCGAGTGTATTAAAATTTGCGCTTATTGTTGATTGTTTTCTTTAGATTGATGATCCTTGATATATACTTTAACCATAGCAATTGAAATCCAACTTACTAACAAAATTGGTAAGATTATAATATTCATCAAGCTCACATCAAGGGTAGCCGTTGAAATATTTAAATGTTTTAATTCACGAATTGTATCGCCTGAAGAAGTGAAGAATTGATACAAAGTAAAAAATATAGTTGTCCACTGAATATAATACTCAATAACCATGATTAAGAGTTCATTATAACTATTTATTTTCATGATAAGTCTTACTAAATAATAATTCATTAAACCTGATAGAAGTATGGTTATTAGTCCGAGTATAAATATACTACTTCCGTCATCTAGTATAATGGCAAATAGGTAGTAAGTAATCAAAGCTGATATAGTTATAGATAATAAGGCGCTTATAACCATAAATACTGCGGAAGTAAATGCTTTTAGAAATAATAGCTTGTCTCTATGTTTGCCTGATAAAAAGCCAGTTAGTAAAAATAATATTAAAATAGTTAGAACGTTTAACCAAACCATTTTAGTTACCTACTTTCTCTAGTTTATTCATCATATTTTTATCCATCTGTTCAGTGACATGGCTATATATATGTAATGTTGTCTTATGGTCTAGTATGTCCCACGCACTCCATTATAGCCTTAAGTGATTTAAAACATGATATGGCTATGTCTCATTGTATGGCTTGTGATGTGCTTCTCTATGCCAATGCTATTTGCAAATGATTGTATATAACTAATACTTAAACTAAGATACTGTTAAATCAACATTTTGATGTTTAACAAGCACTAAGAGTATATACATAAAATATCCATGACTTAACCACGCCTTTTATAAAGTATTATTTTCAAAGTGATTGAGTGTATATTGACACTTGTATGATTATTTATGCAAAATCAAAATCAGATTTTAATAAAAATATTGTTACCTATTTAATTCATAAGGTTAATTAAGTTTTCGAATTAAATATTTTCAAAAAATGGTGTAGTACCGTTATAAAAACTAAACTACACTGCTTTTTGTTTTTATAAACTTTTTTGATTATAAAATAGTCTGCATTATCTTTTAGAGTTATATTTTCTTTTTACATAAAAATAGTTCAATAACTCCCAACAAAATGATAGCTAAAAGGTATACTAATTCAGAGTAATCTTTTGCCAAGCTATTATTATGCCAATAACCAAAATATTTCATGATTATATTTAAAAGTAAGAAATATACAAACCATACAAAAGTTCTTGCGAAAATTTCAATAATCATTGATTGTTGCTGAGTGTTAAACGAATTTTTCTTGTTTTTACGCCCGGTAGTTTCGGAAGGCAAGTAGCGAATTGCCAAAGATGTCCATAAAGCACTAAATATAAAAATGATAGTAAAAAATGCAAAAGTCTTCAAAACAATACCCTCCAGTGAGTCATTATTGATTTAATAATCATCTTCATTATTTTATGATTTTTAGTTCATTTTAAACTGATTAAAGCGAATATGTATTAATTTACTGCTAAATTTCTTCATTAATAACGTTCTTCAAAACCACAGAACAGGCATACAAGAAATGCAATAAAAACGGCGGGTACAAAGATTGAACAAATTAGTAAAGGTATAGCCATGAGTATATAGTTATAGTCATATTTGTATTTACTGAAGTTCACGATTTCACTCGCCAAGATAAAAGTAATTTATTTTTTATTATGTTCTTCTATAGTAATGCCTTCTTTTCTTACTTTTTTACTATTTTCTCTTATTAGTAATACAGTATTAGTAATAAATACGACTGCCAATATTATTGATAAAGTTAATCCTCCTATATCTGTGTTATTAAAGATGATTAATACAATCATAAGTACAATGTTAATAATGTGATGTACATACATAGCTTTTGTCATTTGTAATACTCCTTAAAGTTTGTTGTTTTTTAATGTAAAACATATTGATGTTATATTTAAAAACTCTCTAAATGATACGTAAAACATCACATAATATTCTTCATCTAATATAAGGTTAGCAAAAATAGATATGGATTAATAGCTTTCACCAAAACAATATGTTATTTTTAAAATTTTTATGTAGTAAAGTAACTTATTCCAATATTTTGCGTTTAAAATATTCATCATTCACTAGTAAATAAAGGGACGATAGTAGAGCAAAAAAATGTTGATGAGAAAGATGTTCCTAAATCAGTTAAAGATAATTTTAACCAGTGATACAATTTTATTGTGAAATATTATGTGTAACTACTAGTGATGAACAAATATATTTGGAAAAATATTACTGCAATATATAATTAAAAGGCATGAATACGGAATCAAACTAGCAATTTAGTTTCGTGTTTCATGCCTTTTATGTAGTTCAGTTTTAGCAATATGAATAAAAATAATTTAAATTACATTTTTACTTTATCTTGATATAAAATCCCTACACCATAACTACTAGAGCCGATAGCATAATCGAATTTAATGATTTCAATATATGGATTTTCCTCTAAAAACGCATTGACCTTTTTATTTAATCCTTTTTCTGTTACTGCACTGATATTTATAATTTGCATCATAGCACGTTCCTTTTTAAAATAGTTGATTGTTTATACTAAGTTATTGATAAGTAGCTACTTTAGTTATGTAAAATGAGGTATGTTCAATTGCACTTATGCTTTTTAAAAAAGTGTAGAAAAGCAAAGTATATAGAGACGAGAAAATCATTAAACTAATTATAGCTAATATAACAGTATATTTTTTTGGGGGGACGGCCTCTAGATTTATGTCTTGCCATTATGACTTCTCCTTTTTTGTAAAAATTTTTATGAAACATTAATGTTTTTTAGTGTGGACAATATATTCAAAGTATAATTTTATATTATCAAAGAATACGATGGTTGTGGACGTAGGTTTTCATAAAAGCAAAAGAGGCTTTAGCGTATGGCTATAATATTAGGTTATTGATAAAACGAGCTAGTGTAATTTAGAGTATATAAAAATAATGAAGATGTATTGTAAAATGACGCATATTAAAATAAATGACACTAATTTCGTATGCAAAAAAGCTGTTTTTGACAAATTTGTGTATAATGTAGAAAACGTTTTCTTATTATGATTTTGTAACCTTTGAAGGCCTACGGGTATGAGGATGAAGGCGAATTATTTTTTAACTAAAATATACAAATTTCTGATATAATAGCTTAGTTATACAAAAATCATAAATAATTTTTAGAATCATGTAAATTTAATATATGAGTGGAATTTTCTTTGTGATAAACTGTATTTTGTAGAAAACTAGCATTTATGCAAATGTTAGCTTAGATAAGGGGATGAACAAGAGTGAGAGTAATTAAAAGAATAAACCTACCGACGCAAATTATCATAGCATTGGTATTAGGGGTAATTTTAGGTAGTATCTTACATGGAAATAAAGATGTAATTAACTATATACAACCATTCGGTGATGTATTTATAAATTTAATTAAAATGTTAGTAGTACCTATTGTATTTTGTTCTTTAGCACTATCTATTTCAAATGTTGGAGATACAAAAACGATTGGACGCTATGGCGGTAAAACATTATTATATTTTGTTATTATGACAAATTTTGCAATTTTTATGGGGTTAATATTTGGTAATTTATTTAAACCAGGTCAAGGACTGAATCCCGATTTATTACCTAAAGGTGATATTTCAAAATATGAATCAACTGCTAAGGCTGCAGAAAGCTCTACATATGGAAATCATTTAATCGATACAATTGTTAATATTATACCGACTAACGTAGTTGAAGCATTTGGATCTGGAGAACTTTTACCGGTCATATTCTTCTCAGTATTTTTCGGTTTGGCGTTAGCTGCTATTGGACAAAAAGCACAACCTGTTAAAGACTTTTTAGGTGGCGCATTAGAAGCAGTATTCTGGATGATTGGTAAAGTATTATTATTAGCACCAATTGCAGTATTTGCATTTATTACTACAACGATTATTACTTTTGGATTATCAGCATTAATTCCACTGTTCAAATTATGTTTAACAGTAGTTATTGCTATGCTTTTCTTTATTTTCATTGTATTAGGCATTGTTTCGAGAATTTGTGGAGTGAGAATTACGCAAATCATCAAGTTGTTGAAAAATGATTTAATGCTTGCGTTTTCAACTGCAAGTTCAGAAGCAGTATTACCAACAGTTATGAAAAAAATGGAAAGATTTGGTGTACCTAGAGATATCGCATCCTTTGTGTTACCAACTGGTTATTCGTTTAACCTTGATGGTGCGGCCATGTATCAATCTATTGCGGCACTATTTGTTGCACAATTATACGGTGTTGACTTAAGTATTGGTGAACAAATCATCTTAATGGTTACATTGATGCTTACATCAAAAGGTATGGCTGGTGTGCCAGGAGCTTCGATCGTAGTGTTATTAACAACATTAGGCTCGGTTGGATTAAATCCACAAGGTTTAGCACTTATTATAGGTGTAGACAGAATTTTAGAAATGCTTAGAACATGTGTTAACGTATTAGGAAACTCTGTAGCTACAATCTTTATTGCTAAAACAGAAGGTGTTTACGATAAAAAAGAAGGCGAAGAGTATCTGAAGACAATATAGAAAACGCCCCCTCCTTTACAGAGTGTAAGGGAGGGTATTTTTATGCAATTTTTAAAATTAGATACTGTTTATATTAAAAATAAGTGTATGTTAGAAGTATATAAAAAAGCGTAACCATAATGATGTTTAATAAAAACATGAAACGAAATTGTTTTCCGTTCATAGGGGAAGTCCGTTCTTTATATGCTTTTTTATTTACATTTTGATGTGTTTGTACCGTGTTATTCCAAGATATTATACTAACAAAGATTATACCTACTAGAATTTTAAGAGTAAGATTCAATGTATGTCTCTCCTTAAGTCAACTATTTTTTATAAAAAATAAATTGTGTTATGATTTCTTATAAGATAACACAAATTCAGATCTTCAAAAATATTATTAAGTAAAAGGTGCGATAATATGCAACAAAAAAATAAATTAGATATTGGTTTTGTAATTTCTAGTTTTATCAATATTGTTTTAGCACTGTTAGTAGCTTTTGGTATATCTACATTTAGCCAAACTATACTTATTGTATTTGCGTTGATTACGATGGTAAATGCTATTTATTTACTATATAAGGCATTCTATATATTTAAAGAATGAAGAACTTAACAATTAGCCAATCGCTAGGAGGAGTTACATATTATGGCAATTACATTATTGATTATTGTATTTTTAATAAATATGGTAGGAGCATTATATTTATTAATGAAACTTTTGAAATTAAAAAAAGAGCAGGCTCCTGATCGTGAATATAAAAGAATGATAGATCGTATGTCCCCTTACTTGTGGTCATCACTCATCATATCTGTTATTTTATTCATCATCGCGTTAATTGTTGGTTGATTTTAAAGTTTTGAAAAGGGAATAATGTGATACTGTATTTTTTTAAGAATAGATTATTTTAAAAGTAGAACGCTATTATTTTAGGTGATGTGCGTTATGAAATTTAAGGTTGTATGTTGAATTATTATCTATAAACAAGAATAAAAATAAATAGAACAATACACTATATCGTTACTAAAAATTAAATTAATAAACTAATTTACGGTTTAGGGTGTACAAATGAATGATTACTCGTTATAATAGGTATTAAGTAATTTAGTTCGTGAAATTGATTTGTAGAGTTATTCTTTTGAATTTACTCCTTTTGATTTTTTAAGACAGATTACAAATATTCGTGCAAAAGCACATATGGAGGAATTTAATTATGAATAACGGTACAGTTAAATGGTTTAATGCAGAAAAAGGTTTCGGTTTCATCGAAGTTGAAGGTGGAAACGACGTATTCGTACACTTCTCAGCAATCGCTCAAGAAGGTTACAAATCATTAGAAGAAGGACAAGCTGTTGAATTCGAAATCGTTGAAGGCGACCGCGGTCCTCAAGCAGCTAACGTTGTTAAATTATAATAACGGCTGAAAGACGAGTATAACTCGTCTTTTTTTTATGCAAATTTAAATAAGAAATACGACATTCCCCCCTTAACGCATAGATTGATGTGTTGGGGGGATTTTTTATGATGAGTTATTTTCAACGAAAATATATAATCTTAAGATACATATTCAAAGGTAACTCAATTATTTTTAGAAAAAGCGATAGAATCTTGTCATTAAGTATAAATTAATAAAATACAAAAAGGGAGCGAACATATGAAGTTAAAAGTTAAAATCATATGCTCGCTCCTTTAATTATTCCAGTTATAATTCTCGACTATTGATAGTTTCTTTTTTAGTACGAATCATCAACATTAGGATGAAACCAATAATCATTAGAATTGTTGTGAAAGCAAATGCAGCGTCTACACCGAGTACGGTAGCGTGTTGCATTATTTCAGTTTTTGTTTGACTACCATTAGCATTTTCTACGTAGTTTGATCTAACAATAGTTAAAATTGTAATCATAATAGCAGTACCTATCGCACCAGCTATAATTCTTAATGAATTAATAATAGCAGTACCGTGTGAGATGTTTTTAGTTTCTAATGCATTAATACCAATTGTGTTTAACGGCATTATAATTAATGCAACAGCAAACATTCTGACTGCATAGATGACAACAATATACCAATAAGGTGTTTCTGTAGTTAAGAAACAATGTAGAATGGTCATAATAATTAATAAGATAAATCCAGGAACAGCCAATATCTTCAGTCCATATTTATCATAAATTTTACCCGTATATACAGACATAAATGCATTGACCACAGCTCCAGGTAAGATGACTAAACCTGAAAGTATTGCTGTTAAACCTAGTCCTGATTGAATATACATGGGTATCAATAATGCAGGACCTACAATACCAATAAATAGAACCATTGAAGCGAATGCAGACAATGAAAATGTTCTGTTTGCAAACACGCGCATATTTAATAATGGATTGTCTATTCTAATTTGTCTCAAGACAAAGATACCGACAATGATAAGCCCGACTATTAATGAAATGATAACAATTGGTGAAGTAAATCCAAGATTACCAGCACTACTAAAGCCATAAAGCATTAGTCCGAAACCAAATGTAGAATATATCACTGAAGTCTTATCTAATTCAGTGTGTTTAGTTTCATTGTTACTTTCTACAAAAATGATACCAATAATAAATGCGATTATAGCGATTACTGCTACTACTATAAATGGTGCTCTCCAACTAAATGTATCAATTAGAAAACCAGTTAAAGTAGGGCCAATCGCTGGTGCTGATTGCGCAACAATTCCTGTAAGCCCCATGGCAAATCCACGCTTTTCAGCTGGAAAGAGGGTGAAGACAGTGAATTGCATTAATGGTAACAAGATACCTGCACCTATAGCTTGAATCACTCGTGCAAACATTAATAAACCAAATGTCGGCGAAAGTGCAGCTATAATAGAACCAAGTAAGAACGTACTCATTGAAAAAATATAGAGTGATCTTGTATGGAAGCGGTCCATGAGGAAAGCTGTCGTAGGAATCATAATTCCATTAACAAGCATAAATCCTGTGATGAGCCACTGAGCAGTCGTTTCAGTTATTTCTAAGCCATTAATGATGGCTGGCAATGCTGTGTTGAGCAATGTTTGGTTAAGCATTGCAACAAAGGCACTACTGAGCATAACTAAAATAATTGTGTTTCTTTTTTTATTCGATATTCCATTCTCCGACATTTCAATTACATCTCCTTTTATAACATCCCAACGATAAATTTTAATCCTTTTAAGTTAGCAAAGCAAACCATTAGGTTTAAAAATCTAATATTAAAAGCAATAACTTTAAAAAAATAATTATGTAAATATGAAGTTGATTGAATGTAATTAGTATAATGAATGGAAACAAAATTCATATATAGAATTAAATTGAATTTAATATAGAAAATATAATTACATTGTTGAGTGAAATGTGAAAGTGACTTTATCTGTTGGATTAAAATAAATTTGTAACTGCCAATTTTAAAGATATAATTTAATTTAAAAGAATAGAGCGGTTTTAAGAGATGATGGAAGTGTTACAATGCATTCTTTAAATATATTGGGGAAGGTGAATACGATGGAAATTGAAGTACAGCTTTATCAAAAACAGTGGCCGATTTTATTTGAAATTGAGAAATCTAACATCAAAGCTATTTTAAGTGAAGAAGTCATTAAAATACATCATATTGGGAGTACTGCTGTTGAAAATTTAAAAGCTAAACCTATTATTGATATGTTAGTAGTAGTAAATAAAATAGAAAAAATTGATGACTACAATGAAGTGTTGATGAGTTTGGGTTATACATCATTGGGGGAAAATGGGATTACAGGTAGAAGGTTTTTTATAAAGGGTGAAAATCCACGTACACATCATATTCATATATTTCAACAGGATAAAATATATGAGATTACCCGTCATATAGCGGTAAGGGATTATTTACGTAAATTTGAAAAGATTGCTCGTGAATATGAACAATTAAAAGAACAATTAGCTCAACATTTTCCTGATGATAGGCAAAATTATTGTGACGGGAAAGAGCCCTTTATGAAAAAATTAGAACAAGATGCATTAACTTGGTATTTGAATTAATTTAAAGTCCCACTTCTCTAAAGAAGCACTTCGTAATTTATTAAGTGAGTGCATCTTACACCTGAGTACTTACTCAGGTGTTCCGCTTTTAAGAGTTAGTGGGACTTATATATGAGCGCAAACTCAGGTAGATCTTTTAAAAATTTGATTTCTACTCCACTTCTTTATTTAAAATAATTTTATAGGAGTTTAATCAAATTGAGTGATATCGGAAACGTATAAAGCGATACGAATGTTTAATGAATGCATTGGATCTTCAATATTCACTCCGATTAAATTGCTACATTTATTAATTCTATATTTAACTGTATTACGGTGAATATATATCTTTTCTGCAGTTTTAGTTATATCGCACTGGTTATCCATATAGACTTGTAATGTTTGTTTTAATTCTAAGTCTTTTTTAGTTTTAGGGTAACTCAATGGGCCTAAAGTATGTTTTATAAAAGGACGTAATTTCTCTTTTGGTATTAACTGTAAAAGTTCTTTAATATCTTTGGAATGATAATAAGAGATGAAGTTTTCTTTATCATTCATTAATCCATTGTCAAAGGCTTCATTAGCTTCAAAATATGACGAAGATATTTGTGTGAATTCTGTAACTTCATTGCCAATACCAAAAGAAATCGTACCTTCAAAATGTTCTCCATAACTATTTTGTAGACGTTTAAGATAGTCATAGTAATAGTCGTGACGATTTTGTAATAAAATAGCGAAGCGATTCGTACTTGGTATTTTATAAATACTAATATAATCATCAAGATCGGTAAACATATATTGAAGCCAGTGGAATGTTAACTGATACCTTTCATTAAGGTAATAACTATTCTCTAAGCTATTCGGTGAATCAATATCACAAATAATGATTTGATAATAATCAGAATCGAAAATATTATAGCGTTTCAGTAAGTCGTTATGCTTTTTAATTGAAAGTGTTTGATCGCTTTGATTATTAACAAGTGCTTCAAAAAAGCGATTAATGTCATTTTGTTCTGCTTCTTCGATTTTTGTGTT
This sequence comes from Staphylococcus sp. mip270_02, assembly GCF_054031535.1. Taxonomy (NCBI): domain Bacteria; kingdom Bacillati; phylum Bacillota; class Bacilli; order Caryophanales; family Staphylococcaceae; genus Staphylococcus; species Staphylococcus sp. mip270_02. The sequence goes on along the minus strand of NZ_CM132934.1, from coordinate 78,120 downwards.
TTTGTATAATGCGAAACTCAATACGCTAACCACTTGTTCAATAGTTAACAAACTGAATGGATATGACAATTTATTGACTTGTGAAACCATTAAATAATACGGGAAGTAAGTATATCCTAAAACTTTGAAGATGACATGGTCTTTGTTTTCAAATACTTGTTTATTTTTATCATAAACAGTTGATTGTTGATAATGATTAAGAAAATAACTGATATGTTCATTAGTTAATTGTTTATTTTGCTCGTAATGATGACTTAATGCTTCTGGTGCTTTGAAAGGATCAAAAAGAATAATCGGTACACCAAGTAATTTACTCATTCGCTGAATCATTGTATTAATACTATAACCTTTGATAAGAAGCTGATTTAACTCTTGTTGAATGTGTAATGCGTAGTTTAATTTTCCAGTTTCTGAGTCTGAAATATAAGATGAAATTTGGTGTGTGATTTCACCTAAGTTCCAACTTTCTGGTATTTCTATTAAAGGGAATTCTAATTTATCTGCAAAATCTATAACCTCTTTATCTATCTCATGTAAAAACCTCGAAACTTTTATGCCGAGACCAGCTGTATTAATATCATGCAAGTCTTTAATTAACCTTTTTAAATCTTCTTGGTTGTCTTGAAATAATACGCCAGTTGTTAGGATAAAAGCATTTTGAGAAGTAAAATGCTTAATATCATTATTTTCAGTAATATCTAAGCTTGAAACTTCTGATGATAAATCCCCGTTTTTGTTAATCAGTTCTAACTTTTTAAACTGAGGAACGGACAAAATTTCGTTAAGTGTAGTCATGGTTTAATCCTCCGTTTCCGTCTTCTTGTATTATGAGTCATACTATTATATTTTACGAACAAATATAAGTTCATTTGTATATTTATTAATCTAATGGTATATTTATAAAAATCGTAAATACGTTTATAATTTTATAAATCTTATCAAAAATAATGTTATATAAAAATTATTATACACATATTTTGTTCGAAATATATAACTTTCTACTCAATATATGTCATTACTAACAAAGAAAAACGCTTACATTCGTAATAAAATGTAAATTAAAGATTGATTAAGATAGTTATAGCCTATTGAAGCAAAGGAGACAAACAGATGGGGACACAGGGGAATGAAACGGCTTATAATCAAGCTTTCTTTGAAAAGCGTGGTTATAATAAAGATATAATGCCTAAGACATCAGCTCAACGAAATAATTCAGCATTCAACTTTTTTACTTTATGGATGGGTGCTGTTCATAATATACCTAACTATACAGCAGTAGGTGGTTTTCTATTAATAGGTCTATCACCATTACAAGTCATATTTGCCTTGATTTTAAGTTCATTTGTTATTGCGCTATTACTCGTTTCAAATGGATATGCTGGTTCTAAATACGGAATACCTTTCGCAATGCAGTTACGAGATACATATGGAGATATCGGTGCTAAATTACCTGGTGTTTTACGTGGTGTTGTAGCTGGTATCGCATGGTTTGGTTTACAAACATTTGCTGGTTCTCAAGCGTTACTAATTTTATTAAATAAGATTTTCCCAGGATTTGAAAATATTGGAAGTGGCATTTCAATTCTAGGTATTTCGGTGCCAGGGTTAATTGCATTTTTAATCTTTTGGGCAATTAGTTTTGCAATTGGATTTGGTGGTGGTGACATATTGAATAAATTCACTGCTATTTTAAATCCGCTCATTTATATAGTATTTGGTGGTATGGCAATATGGGGCGTGACTGTTGCTGGCGGTTTCAGCAATATCATGAACTATGAAATATCAACAAAAACAGACGGTATTATATACCCAGCCATTTTATCATTTATTTTAATCTTCAACTCTTTATTAGGTGTTTGGGCTGGACCAGGTTCAAGTGTTTCTGATTTTACACAAAATGCAAAATCTACTAAAACACAAATTATTGGTCAGATTTCGGGCATAGTAGTTGCGCATGTGTTATTTGCGATTGCTAGTGTGTTTATTATCATTGGTGGTTCTATTTACTTAGGTCATCAAGAGTGGAATATTTTAACGATTATTAATGAATGGAGTAATTTCTGGGCGATCTTGATATCGACAGGGGTGTTATTAATGACAACCATTTCTACGAATGCAACGAGTAATATTATACCAGCTGCATATCAATTAAGTGCGTTATTACCTAAATGGATTAATTATAAACGTGGTGTAGTTATTGCTTCTGTATTAAGTGTTGTTATTATGCCCTGGAAAATGATGGAAAATGAGGATAGCATCTTTTTATTCTTAAATGCTATTGGTGCAATACTTGGTCCTGTTGCAGGTGTAATGATAGTACATTTCTACTTAGTATCTAAATGTCGTATTGATATTGATAAATTGTATTTTGATTTACATGATAAAGATATAAAAATAGAAAGAGTTAATATTTCTGCTTATATTGCAACGGTAGTAGGTGTGGTCATTTCATTGCTCGGATTCTTACCAGCATTTAAGGTTATTTCTGATTTTTCATGGTTTATTGGGTTCTTTATATCCAGTTTAGTTTATATCGTTTTACACTATTCAGTTAAATTATTTTCAAAAAAACAAGAAGGAGTGAACTATAATGAAATATGATTTAATTTTAAAAAATGGCTTAGTCATTTTAGAAGATAGTCAGCAAAATGTAGAAATCGGTGTTAAGGATGGCAAGATTGCTGCTATTGGACAAGATTTAGGTGAAGCTGAACAAGTTATTGATGCTCAGAACCAAATCGTATCACCAGGTATGGTAGACGCACATGTGCATATTACTGAACCAGGTGGCGGTTACCGTGATAGCTGGGAAGGTTATGTTACTGGCACCCGCGCAGCAGCAAAAGGTGGCGTAACATCATTTATCGAAATGCCTTTAAACCAAGTGCCTGCAACAACTGATCAAGCTTCTATTCAAGCAAAATTTGATGCTGGTAAAGATGAATTATCAGTTGATGTTGCAAGTTATGGTGGTTTAGTACCATATAATTTAAACGGTGGTATTCAAGAGTTAGATGAAGCGGGTGTCGTAGCATACAAAGCATTTTTAGCAACATGTGGCGATCGTTCAATAGAAGGTGACTTTGAAAATGTGGATGATTATTCATTATATGAAGGTATGAAACAAATTGCTAAAACTGGTAAATTACTTTCTATTCATGCTGAAAATGCAACAATCACCGACCGTTTAGGTGAAATTGCTAAGGCTAGCGGTGAAACAACTTTAAGCGCGTATGTCGATAGTAGGCCAGTATTTACTGAGGTGGAGCCAATTCGTAAGATTATCTTATTCGCAAAAGAAACTGGTTGTCGTGTACATATTGTACATGTTGCTTGTGAAGAAGGTGTAGATGAAATTATCAAAGCTCAACAAGAAGGTGTAGATATTTCATGTGAAACATGTACACATTATCTTTATTTCTACAAGGAAGAATTAGATGACATTGGCCCAGTCGTAAAATGTTCTCCGCCAATCAGAGAAAAATCACGCTTAGAAGGTATGTGGAATCGCGTGCTAACTGGTGATATTGGATTTGTTACTTCCGACCACTCTCCTTGTACACCTGACTTAAAAGATACAGATAATGCTTTTGAAGCATGGGGAGGTATAGCGGGGTTACAAAATAATGTCGATATTTTATTTGATGAAGGTGTCCAAAAACGTAATATGTCATTAAATAAATTTGCAGATATTATTGCTACAGCACCTGCCAAACGTTTTGGATTGGAATCAAAAGGTAGCATAGCTGTTGGAAAAGATGCAGATTTTGTATTAATCAAACCGAATGCATCATATACTTTAACAGCAGAAGATTTAGCATATCGTAATAAGATGAGCCCTTATATTGGTCGTGAAATTGGCGCGCAAGTAACACAAACTATTTTAAGAGGCGAAGAAATTTACAACCAAGAAACTGGTATTTCAGAAAAACGCATCGGACAATTTATATAATCTTAATAAAAAGGATGACTTCTATGCAATCATTGGTAGAAGTCATCCTTTTTTATTTAAGTACGCTTAGTTTCGATATAACTTATGAATTGTTCGGCGTCATTTTTATTTAAATTTGTAATTGGAAATGTACCAATACTAAAACGTATTGTTAGTGTATCATTATCTAATTGAACATCTTCTATTTCATCATAACGGATATTTCTATAGTAAAATTGGCCGTCCATATCTACGTTTAAGATAAGACGTTCATTTGTTGCAATGTATGCAGCATCATATGTTTTTACATTACCATTGATAGGATATTCCATTTTACCTAGAATGGCAGGTCCTTTTTTCTCAGTTGGAAACAAATCTTCTGGATTTACGTTATCTAATATCATAATAATCACCTTTTTCTTGTATATTAGTCTGCGACCTCTAAGTTTACTTCATTGATATCAATTCCCATAGCTTCGGCTACACCTTGACCGTATGCAGGATCGGCTTTATAGCAATGTCTGATATGGCGGTGTTTTAATGCGTCGGTAACGGGTTTCATTTCATTCGCAGTATTCTTAAATAATATTTGTTGTTCTTCAGATGATAATAAACGGAATAATTTACCAGGTTGTTCAAAATAATTATCGTCATCTTCACGAAAGTCATATTCATATGCTTGCCCTTGAATATCTAAAGCGGGTTTTTTGTACTGTGGTTGATCTTCAAATGTGCCGTTACTATTTGGGTAATAATGTGTACTAGCGCCTTGATTATTATCTAAGATACGCATTTGCCCATCTCTACTAAATGGACATATGTTTTCCATACCGACACCTTTAGGTTGGTTCACTGGAATTTGCCAATGGTTAACACCTAAGCGGTATCTTTGAGTATCTCCATATGAAAATAGTCGACCTTGTAACATTTTATCTGGTGAGAAATCTAAACCAGGGACGATATTTGTTGGTGCAAATGCAGCTTGTTCAACATCTTGGAAATAATTTTCAGGGTTTCGATTTAATTCAAACTCACCAATTTCAATTAATGGATATTCATCTTTATACCAAACTTTAGTTAAATCAAAAGGATTATCTTTATGCTTACGAGCTTGTTCTTCCGTCATTACTTGAATGTACATTTTCCATTTAGGGAAATTGCCTTGTTCAATATTATTGAATAAATCTCTTTGAGAAGAATCTCTATCTTTAGCCATCACTTGTTCGGCTTCTTCTGCAGAATAGTTCTCTATACCTTGTTGTGTTCTATGATGGAATTTGACCCAAAAACGTTCGCCTTTATCGTTATACATAGAGTATGTATGAGAACCAAAACCATGCATATTTCTAAAACCTTTAGGGATACCACGGTCTGTCATTAAAATTGTAATTTGGTGTAAAGCTTCTGGTAATAATGTCCAGAAATCCCAGTTCGCTTGTGGGTCTTTCATATTTGTTTTTGGATTCCGTTTAACCACATGGTTTAAACTTGGGAATAATTTAGGGTCTCTAAAGAAGAATACGGGTGTATTATTACCAACTAAGTCCCAGTTACCTTCGTCTGTATAAAACTTCAAAGCAAATCCTCTAATATCTCGTTCTGCATCGCCTGCACCACGTTCGCCTGCTACAGTTGAAAATCGTGCAAACATTTCTGTTTGTTTACCGATTTCAGCAAATATACTTGCACATGTATATTTTGTAATATCATTTGTTACTGTGAAGGTACCAAATGCGCCTGACCCTTTAGCATGCATTCGACGCTCTGGAATTACTTCTCTATCAAAGTGTGCCATTTGTTCAAGGAAATAAATATCCTGCATTAATAAAGGACCTCTTGGACCTGCAGTCATACTATTTTCTCTATCTGATACAGGAGCACCAAATAGCCCTGTTAACTTTTTATTCATAGTTTAATCTCCTTTATTTTAATCATATTTTTTATCATCAAATAAATGAATTTGAATCCTTTCCAATAAAAATGTGTTGGAAACAGAGCTTCAAATTTATATTAAGTAATATTTTATACAGAGTTTCGATAATGAAAGTCGTATAAACATAGCTAACGTTGTTTTTATAACTCTAATATAAGACTGGATAGATAGTTTTTACATAATCATTAAACCTCCCAAATTATAATTAATATCTAATTATAATTATTATAATTTATTATATCTAAAAATTCGTTTATGTACAGAGTTTTTTTCTCAAAACATCATTTTAATTGATAATACTTATCTATAAATGAAATTTATAGTTTATAATATCAAGCTCAATTTTTATGTGTAATTTTATGTTTTGAGTTTTTGATTGATTTATCATTTTATTAAATGTAATGTTATTGAACAAATAACGGCTAAATATTTTAGGGTACTAGTCTGTCAATGATGCAAATATGGAGGCATTTATAGTTCATAAAACATAAATTGAAGTAGCGCTAGGGTAAAGTAAGTTTAAAAATGAAATCTAAGATTTGTGAACTGAACGTTACAAGAAGTATGTTTTTATAAAAATATGTGGTGATAAGGATGAGTATATGAGAAAAGTAATCCCATGGTTAGTTGTAATTTTAATCTTAATAATTTATTTCTTAAATAAAAAACAAAAACGTTATGATAATACTATTATAAAAAAGAACGGAGCTTATTATTTTAATAGTCATATTATCGTAAATAAAGACTATAAAATCTCTCCACTTTATACGCCATTTCCAAAATTAAAAGCGCTAAACGCTTTAAAGATAATGATTAATGATGCAAATAAACAAGGACTTCGATTGATTATTATAAGCGGTTTTCGTTCGTATCTTAAACAGATGCGATTGTTTAAAATGTACGTGCAACGTGATGGTTTAAAAAAAGCACAACTTTATAGTGCTAAACCTGGATTCTCTGAACATCAGACTGGTCTTGCTTTTGATGTTGCTACTCCAGGGTTACATGAATCAGCTAAGGAACTGTTTCAATATACTAAAGAGAGTGAATGGTTGGAAGATAACGCTCATCATTACGGCTTTATTATTCGATACCCTAAAGGTAAAGAACACATTACCCAATTTATGTACGAACCATGGCATTTAAGGTATTTGGGGAAAGAAGATGCGAAAAAAATGAAAAATACTAACCTCACGTTAGAAGAATATTTTCATTTAGTTTAAATAATTTTTATAAAAAGTGAACTTATAATAGTAAAAATACGTATGTTTTAGTAAGTAGAGTAAAAAAGGGGGCATTACGCAACACAATTAGTTTTATTGTCAGTAAAACAGCCTTTTGTTTTTAAGCGTAAGATCAAGAAGAAACATACAACAAGAATCATTCATAAAATATTAAAAAAGGGGTGGAGATTTATGAATAATAAAGTATTAATGATTTCATCAGTATTAGCGACAAGTCTTTTTTTAGGAGCAGGATCAGCTCAAGCCAATACGACAACAAATAACAATATGAACCAACAGGATATGGCAATGAACGACCAGATGGGACAAATGAATAACAATATGAACCAACAGGACATGGCAATGAACGGCCAAATGGGACAAATGAATAACAACATGAACCAACAGGACATGGCAATGAACGGCCAAATGGGACAAATGAATAACAACATGAACCAACAGGACATGTCAATGAACGGCCAAATGGGACAAATGAATAACAACATGAACCAACAGGACATGGCAATGAACGGCCAAATGGGGCAAATGAATAACAACATGAACCAACAGGATATGGCAATGAACGACCAGATGGGACAAATGAATAACAACATGAACCAACAGGACATGGCAATGAATGAACAGATGGGGCAAAAAACTATGACGCCATATTATAATTATAATGGATATACAACATATGATGGACAATTTACTCAAGAATATGATTTTGTAAGAGCATTACAACATGACAACGTTATGATTGATGGTTATAAAGTTAATACAGCTACATCTGATAAAGATGTTGCATCAAGTAAAGCAGTTTATGACTCAATGATTGATATGAATAAAGATGGGCAAGTAATTCATATCACTTTTGATACGAAACCAGACACGATAAGTAAAGAAATGTTTGAAAAATCACATATGACTAATAATATGGTGGATGAAGGCAAGACGGCGGATGGCTCTTATATGACTTACGAAACAAATAACGGTATGTATAAAGCTTTCTTCGATAAGCATGGCTATTTAATGAAAGTAATGATTAGTTAATTTGAATGTGCATAAGAGCAAAAAAAGTCCCGATTTAAGGGGCTTTTTTTAGCGTTATTGTTTAAGTTTTTAGTTCTTGTAATATTTGTTTTGCATATTCTTGATCATCATGATCATACTTTTTACCTCTATAATTTTGCGGTTCATTTATCCCAGTGAGTAAAATAATCTCATTATTTTTATCTGTTGCTTGTAAAAGTGACTTTATTCCCTCTTTACGTGAGGAGCCACGCAAAACATTGCTCGTTTTATAGCAATCTGGCAAATGATTAAACATAAAACGGAGGATTTTTTCTGGGTCTTCATAGCCTACTTGTTCCGCAGCAATCATCAACTTGTGAATACCTTTAGGCAAAGTATCTACAGTCAATTTTATTTTATCTAAACCTCTCAAACCTATACCTGTAACCATCGTGTTTAAGTTCTTATTAATACTTTTACTATAATTCAAAGCGTTATTTATAGATTCTTTAATGGCCAAAGCAGTGTGTGCAAAATCTAATATAATCATATAAGCATCTATTTCTATAATTTGAAAACGATGGAGTGGCGGATTAATTATTGAAGCAACTTTTACAATTTGCTTTGAATCAAAACCTAATTTATCCAAAGCAAATATACTTGTGGCTAAGTTTATAAAGTTATGACCTCCTTTAAACTTAGGTATGATAGTATATGCATCATCGTTAATTTCGATATCAATAGTGTCATTAGTAATATGATAACGATAATATGCATTTTGTGTAGTAGAAAAATGTTGTTCGTCTTTTAAAATAGTACGATATTCTGCCGTATCTAAATTGACTAAATTTAGTGAGCTTAATTTATCTAATCTTAATTTAGCTTTTAAATAATTAGTCATAGTACCGTGATATTCTAGATGTTCTGGACTAAAATTAGTAAAAACGGCTAAATCATTTTTGATGAAATCTGTCCGGCGTTGTTCCAAAGCTATAGAAGTAGCTTCATAGACGATATAATCGTAATTTTCATTATAAAAATAATTTATAATCTCAGCCATTTCGAAATACATTGGTGTAGTTTGAGTCGAGTGGTTAAAGTCAAGTTTATTATAATTACAGTCGTATACTCCCATTGTCCCTATGATGGCAACTTTTTTATCAAGTTGTGTAAGTAAATTACCAATCATATGACTAGTTGTCGTCTTGCCATTTGTACCTGTAACAGCGATACATTTAATATTTTCAATTGCATTTTTATAAAATAATTTGATTAAGTTATTAGCTACTTCTGGAAAATTTGTTATAAAAATAATAGGTAGGTTATATTCAAAATGGCTAAATTTTGAAGGGCTTGCATCGGTAATCACAAGCAATGGATTCATTTTACAAGCACATTGTGCATAATATGTTACGTTGTCTGAATCTTTTAACATAAAGAGGGTAGCTTGACTTATATCTTGGTACATTGAAGTAACTTTTTCACAAACGACTTCTGAATCCAATTTTACACATTTTGAAGATTCCACTGTATTTTGTTCAATAATTGACAAGATATCTTTAATTGTAATTTTCATAGTTTTTCTCCACCTTTTTAGTGAGTTTCTTATTGTACAAATATAATCGTAGTTTTATTAAAAATGTAATTAAGAAATATACGTATAAAAATTAAAAAAGGATCACATAAATTTGTGATCCTTTCAGATGATTTTATTAAACTTCTTTACTAGCCATAACCATTTGCCCTTTCGGTTCTTGGTTGTTTGGTGAAGGTTCAAGAGTGATTGCAATAGTATCGTTCTTGTCTACATTAATTTCATTTAAGTTGAATACGACCATACCCTTATTGTTTGTAGTTGCGAATGTTCCAGCTGGATATGGTTTATCATTTTTAATGATCCAAACTTGATAAACTTCATTACCTTTTGTGGCTTCAATATCGTTAGCTTCGACCATTAACTTATTATTAGTCTTGCCATTAGATACATAAGCTTGACCTTGTGTTTTTTCATCATTCATAGATTTTAAATTAATGGCGTGGGTATCATTGGTATTAATCATCGGTGATGATTGTTTTTTTGATTCTTTGTGGTTAAAATATTGAACGCCATTGCCAATTAGAGATAGCAGTAATAATGCTGCCATAATTCCTATAGAAAGTTTTTTGCCGGGCGTACGTTTAATTTGCTTATAATCACTTTGTTTTGTTTTTATATTGTTTTCTTTATATTGTTTAGATTCATTTGAATTTTGGCTATTATTCTTGTGGAAAGATGTTGCGTCTTTATTGAAATCGTTGGTTTTATCCTGTTGATTTTCATGTTCTTCATTAATAACTGAGTCTAATATTCTTCGCTTCATACCTGTTGGAGGTTCGACTTCTTTATTAATATAAGGAAGCGTGTCATGAAGAATATTAATGCTATCCAAAGTTTCATTACTTTCAGAAGATGAATTTAATTCTTTTTCAATTTCTTCTTTTTCGTGTTCATCTAAATTGTCATTAAAATAATCGTATACTTGATCAACTTTTTTATCGTTCATTTTCTTCACGCTCCCTTCTTGAAACTTTTTTAAAGTAGTTATTTAAATGTTGTATTGATAATCGAAGTCTGCTCTTTACAGTACCTAATGGTGTGTTTAATTTATATGCAATCTCTTGTTGGCTTAACCCTTTATAATAAAATAGGGCAATGATATCTTGTTGATCTTTATTTAAATATGAAATCATTTTTTGAATTTGTTCTGAACACTCTTTATCTAATAAATCATACTCAGGTAAGCCGCTCAGTTGCAGGCCCTGAAATTCCTCATTGAATTCACTTTCTGTGATTTTTCGCTTTCTTACAATGTCAATTGCTCCATTACGACATAGTGTAATGAGCCAAGTTGATAATTTACCTTTTTCAGATTTGAAAATTGCTTTTTGATGCCAAATTTTCATAAAAATATCTTGTAAGATTTCCTCACTAGATTGCTTGTCTTGAGTGATTTTATAAGCCAAATTAAATAACAATGACTCGTACCGATCATATAGGATTTCTAGACTTTTGCTATCCTTTTTCTCAACAATCAGTTTATATAGATCATTTTCATCTAGCATGCCTTCCCCTCCTTGTTTATAAAAATACGTAATTTGAATAAAAAAAGTTCACCAATCAGGGTGAACTTTTTACTGAAATATATTCATAAAATAAAAAAGTTAAATATTAAGTTGTTATTAAATGATAACTTAATATTTAACTAATGTGTATATAAAGTTATAATGCCTATAAATAAATTTTATTTATAAATTTAAATTTTGGAAATATAGTTATAATTTATTGGTTTGCTGAGTGATTTTAAATCAATTTATCGTTAGTGTTTAAGTTGAAGTTTTCACTATTGGAGGCAAGCGTGAGACTCTTGGAATAATTGTTTTCATTTTTAGTAGTATTTAACCTATGATAAATTAAAGTGACAGTATTGAATATTTAAGTTAAATAAATTCTATATTGATAAGCTTTAATGTGCCATCGGCTGATAAAATAGTTGATGCAATTGAATATAAAAACCTAATTCATAAATGATTCAAGCTACAAAAGAGATATGAATAAGGTAGTAATAATAGTTGATTTCTAAAATCTTAGGAGGGTAAATATGGATTTCTATTCTAGAGATTTAATAGATACAGATATAGATGACATAAGTGAATTACATAATTTAACAGAAGTAACTAAGTATCAAACTTGGAGTACTCAAACTTATGAAGAGACAAAACAATTTATTGGCGAAGTTATAAATCAAGATTCGAATTTTGTTTATAATGTTTTAGTTAATCCTGATACTGATAAAGTTATTGGGACGATACAATTGGCTATAGATGAAGGGAATAAAAGTGCCGAAATTGAATTTATTATTCATCCGAATTATTGGAACAATGGTATAGCAACAAATATAGCTAAAACCATTATAAAATATGCTTTTAAAGTGCTGAAATTAAACAGAGTATGGGCATCTATTGATTCAAATAATATAGCGGCGAGAATGGTGTTACAAAATATAGAAATGAAGCTAGAAGGCGTATTTAGAGAAAATAGACTAGTAGACGGTGAATATAGTGATACATTAAACTATGCTATTTTGAGAAGTGAGTACTAACTGTTATAGAGCCTGGGACATAAATAGATGTCTCAGGCTCGTTTCCAATTTGGCAGTAGGTGACTGGATTGAAAATACGATTATATCAAGATTTTTTCAATCCTAGTAACACTTGTCGGGGCGGGACTACGAAATCTGTATTAGAAAATTTGGTTTCTGTCCCACTCACTTATGCATGAGAGAAAACTCAGGTGAACATTTAACCACTTTCAAAATCTAGTCATATTGTCAGGAAAAGGCAACGAAATCTTTTTTTAATATATTAGATTTCTGTTTCATGTGCTTCATGTTTTTAAATTCCTGAGCTTTGCATCGGCAAATGTGAAGTTTGGTCATAGTTGATAATAGTATAATGACCATCAGTAATTTTTAGTGTGCTTATACTGCCGTTTGTAAGTTTTGTGATACCGGTCCCCAAGTTACCATTTGAGTAATGATGAAATATTGCATTTATAAAAGCTCCATGAGAAATGATTAATATATTTTTATCTTTATAAATATTATTAACTAAATCTATACCTTTTAAGAAGCGGTCTTTGATTACCGCTTCTTTTTCTTTATTTGGATAAATGAGTGAAGGGAATTTTGCACTGCGTTCTTCCGGAGTTAAACCTTCAGCATCCCCAAAAGAGACTTCGATAAATGCGTCGTTTTCTATTAATGGAATATTTAAGTAATGTTGAATCCATTGTGCAGTTGTTTTAGCTCTTGATAATGGGCTTGTAAGAATTACATCCCAATGTGATTCTTTTAAATGCTGACCGCATGCTTTGGCTTGTTCGATACCCTTCTCATTCAAAGGGGTATTTGTAAGCCCTTGTAATCTCCCAGCAATATTCCAATCAGTTTCCCCATGTCTGATAAAACATATCTTCGTCATTATAATCAACCTCTGTCATTGTATAGTCTTTAAAAGTATTTTGGAGTCAAAAATTTAATTTTAACATGTAACGTTTTTCATGAAATATAGTGCGTAAAAAAGTGAGAAACCTACTTTGTGTAATAGGATGCTCACTTTAGTTGTTAATTATATTATTATTTTGGAGAAAATCAACGAAAGAAACATTTTATAATAGATGTATTAATCTTCTAATATTGTTTCTAGTCTGGCTATCTCAATCGTTGTATCTATATAAACTTGAATACCTTTGGCTATTTGTTGTTCAGTGACAGATTCTTCTGGTGAATGACTAATTCCTTTTTTACAAGGAATAAAAATCATACTCGTGGGACAAATAGGTGCGAAATTCATTGCATCATGGCCTGCACCACTATACATATAACGGAAACTATAGTCGGACTTAAGACAACTCAATTCAGTAATTTGAGCCATTTTATGATTGAAACTTCGTGGTTTGTCTTGGCCTAAATCTTCTATATTGTATACTGTTTTACGTTTTTGAGTAATAGCTTGAATTTGTTGTTTGATTTCTGTAACAACTTGTTCACGTACGGCTAGATCTTTTCCACGAATATCAATAAGCAAAGTAACTTCTCCTGGAATTGCATTCATCGTATTTGGATATACATTAGCGTAACCAACTGTCGTAACAATGCCTTGGTCATGATAAGCTCGCCCTATAGATTCAATACTTAAAATAATTTCTGACGATGTAGTCAGCGCATCAATTCTCATAGGCATAGGGGTGGAACCAGAATGACTCGTGACACCTTGGATATTCAACTTAAAACGGTGAGGAGCAGCAATATCTGTGACAATACCAATATCTTTGTTGTTCTTTTCAAGGATTGGACCTTGTTCAATGTGTAGCTCTAAGAATGCTTTAATTTGGTTACGTTCAAATAATGCAGCCTTGTCGTGCATATCTTGAGATAAGGGTTCGACGACATCATAAAGTATATTGCCTTCATTGTCTTTAATATATTTCATATCAGATTTAGTCATCTTACCTGTTAAGTATTTACTTCCTAATGTAGCCTCATTAAATCTTGTTGACTCCTCACAGGCAAAAGCAATAACGATGATAGGGTGATCAGTTTCTATTTTATGGGCATTTAAATGTTCAATAACCTCTAAAGCCCCTAATACACCAAGTAATCCGTCATATTGGCCACCGTCTTTCACAGTATCAATGTGAGAACCTAAAACTACAGGTTTCAAAGATGGATTTTTACCTTCTCTACGTGCAATGACATTTCCGAAAAAATCAAAATATACATCTAATCCAGCTTTTTGGCATAACATAGAAAACTTTAATGCAGCTAACCTTTCTGGATGTGTAAATGCGATACGATTAATACCGCCATTTCGTTCATTTCGAGCAAAGTTATTAAACGTTTGAAAATTATCTAAAACATTTTGTAAATTCACTATAAACATTCTCCTTCAATTAAATGAGTTGATTTAAAAAGTGTATGGCCTTCTTATATAAATTAATGCTAGTTTCATTTACTGTTCTATCAAAGTCATGTTGGTTATCTTCTAAAGTTTCCATATGACAATTTTTCACGTTTTGATAGATATATTCACTTTCGCTATATGGCACATCTGGATCATTGATACAATGGACAATGAACGTTGGTGGAAAGTGATTGAGTTGTTGAGGTGAAATATTATAATCACTTTGCGTTGAGGTCTGAATGCCTAAATAATCTAGCCATTTAGCTTCTCCACGTGCATGTATATAAATAGGATATCTGGCTTGCATAGGCCCAGAGGTTAACGGTTGCTGTTGAATCAATTGATTAAGTATCTCAGGAGTGATTTTAGATGATAGTGTTTGGTACTGTGAATTTGGTCTTAAAAATGATGGTACATGTACACGGCAATAACCATAAAAATCAACAATGCCATCAACTCGACGATGTGTTGAGACAATCATTGCTAAAAAAGCACCTGCAGAACGACCGAATGTAAATAAAGGCAGTGATGGGTACTGTTGTTTAATCGCATCATATTGTAGTAAAGCATCACTAATAATTGTATTAATATTACTTTCAGGTGCGAGACGGTAAGAAGCTAGAACGAGGTGAAAGTCTTGTGTTAATAAGTCTATGTAATTCTGTGGAAGATCCTCGGGGCTTCCAAAGATTAATCCTCCACCATGAAAGTAAGTTATAACGCCTTTTGCATGTTTACTTTTTGCTTTAATAACTGTGAAAGGTAAGGTGAATTCATCTTCAGTCATAATTTTAGAATGATATTGAGACAAACCTATCATCCTCCTATATATAAAATTTGCTAACTATAGTATCTCAAAGAAATGTTTAGAAGTATTTGTATAAATCGAATAAAAGTCTTAACCATTATTGTTAGAAATGTGAATGATAACTAAAATGTAAACGCTTATAATTGGTTATGAAATGAAAAAGGAGTTGAATTTAATGGACATACGATCTTCTTTTGAATCTTTAGATAAAAAATTCACCGGTTTTGGTGGATTAAACGGTGGCGGTATTACGCGCTTACTATATTCAGATGAGTGGTCAAATGCTGTACATGAATTAAAACATACATTAGAAAAAGAAGGATTTGAAGCTAGTTTTGATAGTGTCGGTAATTTAAAAGGACGTATTGAAGGTAGCAAATATCCCGAAGAGACAATTATGTCTGGGTCACATATTGATACCGTTGTTGAAGGTGGCCATTTAGATGGCCAGTTTGGTGTATTAGCAGCGTTAGTTGCAATGCAATCATTGAAAGCTGAGCATGGCCAACCACTACGTTCACTTGAAGTCTTGGCATTAGCTGAAGAAGAAGGTAGCCGTTTCCCGTATGCGTTTTGGGGAAGCAAAAACTTCTTTAACTTAGCGAAACGTGAAGATGTGAATGACATTGCTGATGGCGAAGGTATTAATTTTAAAACAGCGATGAATAATGCTGGTTTTGATTATCGCAGTGAAGATAACGATTATAGCTATATTAAGTCATTTATTGAAGTACATATCGAACAAGGCAAAGTATTGGAAACCGAGAAGAAAGCAATCGGCGTGGTCAATGGCATTGTTGGACAAAAACGTTACACGATTAATTTGAAAGGTGAAGCAAACCATGCCGGAACAACACCGATGGGATTAAGAAGAGATGCGGTAGTTGCTTTTAGTAAAATCGCAACAGAGCTAACTGATAAAGCAAGAGCGATTGGTGACCCATTAGTTATTACTTTTGGTCGTGTTGATCCAGTGCCAAACACAGTGAACGTAGTGCCGGGTGAGGTTACTTTTTCAATTGATTGTAGACACATCGATCAAGAAGCATTAAATGATTTTGCGAAAACGATTGATGATTGCATCAAAACGGTATCAGAACAAGAAGGTGTCGAATATGACATTAACTTGTGGATGGACGAGGCACCGACCATGATGGATGAGAGCTTAGTCAAAGTAGTAGAACAAGCTGCTGAACAAGTAGTTGGTTCTAATGATAGTAAGATGATGCCATCAGGCGCAGGCCATGATTCTCAAATCTTTGCTAAATACATACCGACCGCAATGTTGTTTGTCCCATCTATTAATGGTGTGAGTCACAATGTTTCAGAAGAGACCGATATTGAAGATTTGGTTAAAGGTATAGAGGTGCTTAAACAAGTATTATATCAACTTGCTTATAAAGAATAAGTGTTAAATAAGCACTGATTAAAACAGTTAAATAATAATTGTTCAGCAATTTTAACAAGAAAATGATTATAAAATAAAAATTACAAAAAGAGAAAAGGAGTAATGTTTTTATGGGTTATTTAAACCACAATCAAGGCTATAGAGAAGGTTTATTAGAAACACGTTCAGTAATTAAAAAGGATAATTATGCAGTAATTACGCCAGACGGCTTAGTTAATAATGTAGTACCAGGCTTCGAAGATTGTGATGTAACAATCATGGGCTCTCCAAGGTTAGGTGCTCGTTTTGTAGATTATTTAGTTACTTTGAAAAATCAAGGCGGTAACAAACAAGGCTTTGGAGGTAACGGTGTACAAACATTTATCTATGTTGAATACGGTAACATTAATGCATATGCAGATGATAAAAAGTATGAGTTAAACGCAGGCGGTTATTTATATGTTCCAGCTCATCAAGTTATGACATTTGAAAACAGTAATCAAAATAATGATAGCAGAGTATTTTTATATAAAAAACGTTACCAGCCATTAGAAGGGTATACACCAGAAGTAGTTACTGGAAACGTTAATGATATGGTGCAAGAACCATATGAAGGTATGGAAGAAGTTAAAATTTTAGATCTTTTACCAAAAGAACTTGCATATGATATGAATATTCATATTTTATCATTTAAACCTGGTGCGTCTCATGGCTATATCGAAACACATGTACAAGAACATGGTGCTTATATCTTAAGCGGACGTGGCATGTACAACTTAGATAATGAATGGATGCCAGTTGATAAAGGAGATTATATCTTTATGGGTGCCTATGCACCTCAAGCGACATATGCAGTAGGTTTAGATGAACCATTTGCATATATCTATTCAAAAGATGCTAATAGAGATATTGAAATTTAAGGAAGGTTGTTAACGATGGAAGAAGAGACGTTAGTATACGTTGAAAGAGATAAATTACGTGAACTGTTCAAGAAAAAATTGACGCAAGCTGGCCTTCCTGAAGTACAAGCAGATAAAACGGCTGACCTTATGATATTTGCTGATGAGCGTGGCATTCACTCTCATGGTTCCGTGCGTATGCAATATTATGCAGAACGTATTTCAAAGCAAGGTTATAATTTAGAACCTTGTTTTGAATTTACGCAAAATGGACCTTCAGCTGGAACTTATTTTGGAGATAATGCAGTAGGACATTATGTTGCGTATCAAGCAATGGAGGAAGCTATTACCATGGCTGAGAATAGCGGTATTGGTATGGTAGGCGTCAAAGAAATGGGGCATAGTGGCGCTATTGGTTATTTTGCAGAACAAGCTGCAAAACGAGGAATGGTAGCTATTACAGTATGTCAATCAGATCCAATGGTTGTACCATACGGAGGTACGAAGCCATACTTCGGCACGAACCCTATTGCGTTTGCTGCGCCACGACAATCGGGCGAACCTATTTTATTTGATATGGCAACAACAGTGCAAGCGTGGGGAAAAATCTTGGATGCGCGTTCCAAACATAAATCAATCCCAGATACATGGGCAGTGGACAATCAAGGAGAACCGACAACCGATCCGTTCGAAGTGGCGGCATTATTGCCAGTCGCAGGGCCTAAGGGATACGGGCTGATGATGATGGTTGATATCTTAGCAGGCAGCCTCCTAGGATTGCCATTCGGTCAACACGTCACTTCAATGTACAAGGATTTAAGTCAGTACCGCAGGTTAGGCCAGTTTCATATCGTAATAAACCCAGCTTATTTTGGAGATAAAACATTATTTTTAGAAAAGGTCTCTGAAATGGTTGATGAGTTACATGATATCAAACCAGCACAAGGATTTGAACAAGTCTACTACCCTGGAGAAATCCAGGAAACAGTAAAGCATCGTTATGCTAAAAGTGGTATTCCAGTCGCTAAAAGTATTTATGACTATTTAGTATCAGAGCAACTGTATTAAATAAAACTAAAGGAAGTGAAACGGGAACGTTATGAAATGTATGATAGTGTACATTTAAAGATCAAGCTTACTCTCCCAAGTAGCTTCCTTTTTAATGCGATAAATAGACTGAACGCAGATAAAACATAGTGGAATTGACTATAAAGTAAGGAGGTTTTCGCATGCGTGTATCGAAAGAACAATTGCTTGAACTCATGAAAAATAAATTAGTAAAAGCAGGATTAAACGAAAGTGCGGCACAAGATGTTGCCGATGTATTGACATTTGCAGATCACAGAGGTATCCATTCTCATGGTGCTGTCAGAGTCGAGTATTATGCAGAACGTATTGCTAAAGGTGGTATAACAGCTAATCCAAACTATCAATTTCAACAAACAGGTCCTTCAGCTGCAGTCTTTGAAGGAGACAATGGACCTGGTCACCAAGCTGCGAAACAAGCAATGGAAAAAGCTATTGCAATGGCTGAGGAGAGCGGTGTTGCAGTTGTTGGTATGAAGCACATTTCTCATAGTGGAGCACTTGGTTACTTCGTCGAAATGGCTGCAAAAGAGAATATGGTTGGTATTAGTATGTGTCAATCAGATCCAATGGTAGTGCCGTTTGGTGGTACAGAACCTTACTTTGGAACCAATCCGATTGCATTTAGTGCGCCATCGAATGACGACCGTATTATTACATTTGATATGGCAACGACAGTGCAAGCATGGGGGAAAGTTCTTGATGCAAGAGCGAAACATTTATCTATTCCAGATACATGGGCAGTTAATGCACAAGGGGAGCCGACTACTGACGCTAGAGATGTACATGCACTCGTTCCAGTAGCTGGACCAAAAGGTTATGGCTTAATGATGATGGTCGATATCCTCTCTGGTAGTTTATTAGGTGTCCCTCATGGTGTACACGTATCATCAATGTATAAAGATTTAACCAAAGGACGAGATTTAGGACAATTGCATATTGTAATAAATCCGGCGTTTTTCACTGACTTAGAACAGTTTAAGACACGCATTTCAACTATGTTAGATGAGCTTAAAGCACAACCTGCTGCGGAAGGATATGGTGAAATTTTCTATCCTGGTGAACGTGGACGTATGCGCAGTGAAAAATATGACGAAAATGGTATAGAAATTGTTGATGACATCTATGAATACTTAATTTCGGATGATGTACATTATGATCGTTACCACGGAAAAAATAGATTCGCAGAATAATAATGGAGGCATAAGATGTTATACACAATAATTAAAGAAAATACGTATCAAGATTCAATTGTATTAATGCTACTATCAAATAAATTGTCTGCTATTGAAGGTGTTAATAAAGTATCTATTATGATGGGGACGCCTGCTAATAAAGATATATTCAAATCATCTGGCTTAGGTACACCTGAGTTAGAAGAAGCAAAACCAAACGACATTGTCATCGTTGTTGATACTGATGATAAAGACAAGGTTGAAGAAGTTGACCAAGAAGTAGAAGCAGAATTAAAAGGTAAAAATGAAAGTGACGATAAATCACAAAAACAAGATGAAGCTTCAAACTGGAAGCGCGCGTTAGAATTATCTAACAATCCTAATCTTGCGTTAATCTCTATCCCTGGACAATATGCAGCTATGGAAGCAGAAAATGCTTTGAACCACAATTTAAATGTCTTTATGTTCAGTGACAATGTTGCTAAAGAAGATGAAGTACGTCTGAAAAAAATCGCCCATGATAAAGGATTACTAGTTATGGGACCAGACTGTGGTACAGGAATTATTCATGGCTTGCCACTGGCGTTTACTAATACAGTCAACCAAGGTGATATTGGCGTCGTAGGTGCGTCAGGTACAGGTATTCAAGAAGTGACAACGATTATCGATAGAGAGGGTAAAGGTGTAACGAATGCATTAGGTACAGGCGGACGTGATTTATCAACTGAAGTTGGTGCAATCACAATGTTAGATAGCATAAAAGCTTTGAATTCAGATCCAAAAGTTAAAGTGATTACTGTTATTTCTAAGCCACCAGCTAAAGAAGTAGAAGAAAAAGTGTTGAATTTATTGCGTAATATTGATAAACCAGTCGTTACTTTATTCTTAGGTTCAAAGCCTACGTATACTGAAGAAAACATTTATCATGCTTATACATTGGAAGAGGCTGCTCGTATTTCTGTTCAACTTTCAAATGATGAAACACCACAATTTAAACCACATGTGAAAGAGAATATTTCGGTGATTTTAAATGCACAACAAAATGGTATCAAGGGGTATTACTCTGGAGGTACTTTAGCATCCGAAGCAGCAATGCTAGTTAAAGATACATTAGGTGATGATTCAACAGATGCACCACCAGAAGGTTACTCATACAAAGGCGGAAATCATGAAATTATTGATTTAGGCGATGATATCTATACTCAAGGTAGGCCACATCCTATGATTGACCCATCAAAACGTATTGAAATGTTAGAAACATCATCAGCAGATCCATCAACTGCAGTCATTATGTTAGATAATGTCATTGGTTATGGTAGTCATGATGATATGGCAAATGAATTAGCTCCGACAATTAAAAACATTCTTCAAAAAGTAAAAGAAGAAGGACGCTCTTTAGCAGTGTTAGCAACTGTAGTTGGAACAGAGCATGATCATCAAGATTATCACGCACAAATCAACACTTTAAAAGCAGCTGGAGCTGTAGTATGTGAAACAAATGATCAAATGGTACGTACTGCGTTAAACATTATTGGTAGTAATGTGGCACAACCAAACCGTGAAATAAAATCTTTTGAAGTAGAGAAAGTAGATTTAACTGTTGATGAGAAAGTGATGAATTTAATCAATATGACACCTAGCGTAATTAATATTGGATTACAAAGTTTTACATCAGCGATTCAAGATGGCGGCGCAGAAGTTGTACAGTTTAATTGGCGTCCAATTGCTGGAGGAGACGAAAAACTAATGAAAGTACTCCAATATTTAAATAATTTCGAAGGAGAGACGGTATAACATGGGTTACAAAACAATAGATGAAGCAAACCAGGCGGTTATAGATAAGATGATTGCTGCAGCACCGTTTTTAGTAGATGTAGTGCCAGCGAAATCAAAAATTCCTGAATTAACAGAGCACGTACTGTTACACGCAGGACCACCGATTAAATATGAAAATATGACAGATCCTATGCAAGGATCATGTGTAGGCGCTATCTTGTTTGAAGGATGGGCGAACAACGAAGAAGATGCCCGTTCATTACTAGAAAACGAAAAAATTACATTTATTCCGTGCCATCATGTTAAAGCTGTTGGACCAATGGGTGGTATTACTTCAGCAAATATGCCGGTCTTAGTTGTAGAAAATAGAGAAACTGGTAATGAAGCTTATTGTCAAATGAATGAAGGTATAGGTGCAGTCCTACGTTTTGGCGCTTACAACGAAACTGTAGTAAACCGCCTGCACTGGATGAAAGATGTTTTGGGGCCTGTACTTAGTAAAGCTTTAAAACAAATGAAAGATGGTTTGAACGTAAATGTGCTTATTGCGAAAGCTATTGCAATGGGAGACGAATTCCACCAACGTAACATTGCTGCTTCATTAGCATTTTTAAAAGAAGTAACACCAATTATAGCTGCATTAGATGATGTGGAACAAGAAAAACGTACAGAAGTACTTCAATTCTTAGCTGATACAGACCAATTCTTCCTAAATATAGCGATGGCAACAGGTAAAGCGATGATGGATGCTGCACGTACAATTGAACACGGTACAGTTGTGACTGCATTATGTCGTAATGGTGAAAACTTTGGTGTGCGCATCGCTGGTATGGGGGACGAATGGTTCACTGCACCAGTAAATACGCCTCAAGGTTTATATTTCACAGGTTATTCTTCAGACGATGCTAATACGGATATTGGTGACTCTGCTATTACTGAAACTATCGGTGTTGGTGGTATGGCAATGATTGCTGCACCTGCAGTAACAAGATTCGTAGGTACAGGTGGATTTGATGATGCTTTAGAAATCAGCAACGAAATGACTGAAATTTGTATCGGTGAAAATCCTAACTTTGCAATCCCTACATGGAACTTTAGAGGTGCGTGTTTAGGTATAGATGCACGAAAAGTAGTAGAAACAGGAATAACACCCGTAATTAATACAGGTATTGCACATAAAATTGCAGGTTACGGTCAAATTGGTGCTGGAACAGTACACCCGCCAATCGAATGTTTTGAAAAAGCAATTACGGCATATGCAGAAAAATTAGGCTTTAAAGCGTGATTTTCTATGCGCGTTCAATAGGGCCAATTGCCCAGGAAATACTTGGACAGCAACAAACGTCTTATGTGCATAGTATTTTTGAAAAAGGCTTTAACATTGTAAATGATGATCAAAAACTTATTTTTATAGGTAGTGACGAAAATGGTACGTTTCCATTTGGCGTTACTGTAGACCATCAAACTAAAAAACAACTGTTAGAAAACATTGCTGTGAACCAACCTATAAAAATAACTGCAAATGCAATATTTATTACCGATAATTGTCAATTGGTTTGGCGTAATCAAGAGGTACATGCGAGTAAGGTTGAGCTAAATTCAAACTCATTCTTATGGCCAATGTTGCATGAAAACATCACAACATACGACTTTTCAGAGTATAACAAGGGAGATTTTTCTTATTTGAAAATGCAGTCCATCATGGAGACATTGAAACAAGAAGATGATAAGACAGTTAAATCTTCATTACGTTATTTGATTGGAAGAGGACAAGGTTTAACTCCTTCAGGTGACGATATATTAACTGGTATGTTATTTGTGCATTTTATGAAGCCTTTTATATTTGATAAGAATTTAGAGATTATACAGGAGCTTATTCAAGAACAGTTAACAACAATAGTTGCTACAGCCTTTTTGGATAGCGCATTAAAAGAATTGTTTAGTTCGAAAATATTAGTGTTGCAACATCAACCAACGGTGTATCACATGAACCAACTGTTAGAAATAGGATCATCATCTGGAAAAGATACATTGTATGGGATATTTATAGCAACAACTTTAAGGAGTGGAACGTATGAGTAAACGTGTAGTATTAGCTTTAGGTGGTAATGCAATTCTTCAACCAAAGCAAGAAGCGTCATACGAAAATCAATATAATAATGTGTATTCAGCTACACGAAAAATGGCTGAATTAAAAGCGCAAGGACACAATATTGTGGTTACGCATGGTAATGGGCCTCAAGTAGGGAATATAATTGCCCAAAATGAAGCGGCTAAAGACATTGTCGAGCCTTTACCAATTAATGCTTGTAATGCGGAATCACAAGGTTTTATAGGGTATATGATGGAAGAATCATTAAAAAATCATTTGAAATCTTTAAATATCGACAGTAATGTAGTAACGTTATTGACAATGGTAGAAGTAGATAAAGATGACCCTGCATTCAATAATCCAACTAAACCTATTGGTGTATTCTTTGATGAAATAGAAGCACAGCGTTTAGAAGAAACACATGGTTTCGTAATGGTAGAAGATGCAGGTAGAGGATACCGTCGTGTCGTTCCTTCACCAGAACCATTAGTTATTCATGGTGTAGATCAAATCAAGTCACTTATTGACCAAGCAGTCGTTATTTCTTCAGGTGGCGGCGGTATTCCGGTCTATAAAGACGACAATGGTAATATTCAAGGTGTAGAAGCAGTAATTGATAAAGACCGTTCAGGTTTAAAATTAGCAGAACAAGTTGATGCCGATACATTTGTAATGTTAACTGACGTTTCAAACGTATGTGTTAACTTTGGAAAATCAAACGAAGAAAAACTAAAAACGATTTCTGTTGAACAAGCGAAACAATATGTTGCTGAAGGACAATTTCCAGCTGGCAGTATGTTACCTAAGATAGAAGCAGCAATTCAGTTTGCTGAAATGGGTAAAGAGGCCATTATTTGTTCATTAGATGATGCGATAGACGCTTTAGCAGGTAAAGCTGGCACTCGTATTTTATTGGAGCCATCAATAGAAGCGGTAAATTAATTGTAAAAAGTAATATGTACAAAGTGATACTGCTTTGATTGAAGTGCATAATAAACATTACAAAACACTGATTGTTTATTGTATTTTTATTATAATTTTTTAATCAGCAAATTGTTTTGTGGGGCGGGAATAGTAATCTAAATTGAAATGTTAGATTACTGTCCCGCTTCATCATTATATAATTATAAAAAAGAGATTTAAGAAAGGTGGTATAAGATGACTGACCCATATCGCATCAATAAAGTTAATAATAATTGGGGCGTAATACTTGCGATTGTTTTTATTGCTTCAACATTACGTGCGCCATTAACGTCGGTCGGTCCTGTAGTTGATGAAATTAAACAAGTTATGGAAATTAATAACAGTGTTGCAGGCATCTTGACTACGATACCGCTGATTATTTTTGCAATTGTTTCGCCATTCGTTTCAAAAGTAACAGCTCGATTAACGATGTCTCGTACAATATTGTATTCTACGATGCTACTCATTGTTGCACTATATTTACGTATTGCAGGAGATTTTACGTTGTTCTTAATTGGCACGGTCATTCTTGGAATTGCTATTGCATTCGGCAACGTGGTGTTACCAAGTTATGTTAAATGGTATTTCCCGATGCAAATTGGTCTAGCTACTGGTATTTATAGTGGAACAATGAATTTTACCGCTGGCTTAGGCGGTGGTTTAAGCTTTCCACTGTCAGAAATAACACCATTAGGTTTTAGAGTGTCATTATCATTTTGGATTCTTTTTGCGATTATTGCAATCATATTGTGGATACCTAAAGCACGAAAAGGTGTGCAATTAGAGAAGGCAACGGCGATAGCGGATCAACAAGATAGACCTAAAAAGGTCACTATCACGAAATCTAAATTGGCGTGGATGGTTGCCTTGACGATGGGCTTCCAATCGATGGTATTTTATACCGTAGTGGCTTGGGTGCCATCAATTCTTGTAGACAGAGGGTTGGACCCTTCTACGGCAGGATATTTGTTAATGCTCAATCAATTTTCACAAGTGCCAATGACCTTTACATTCCCAATCATCGCATCTAAATTGAAAGACCAACGCATATTAGTCGTGATTATTACGGTGTTGTTCTTAGTAGGATTTAGCCTATTCTTTACACAATCATTAGTGCTACTGATTATTGGTATTATCATCGCAGGATTAGCGATGGGTGCTTGTTTCAGTTTATGTATGACTTTCTTCTCAATTCGAGCACGTACAAGTGATGGTAGTATTTCATTATCTGGTTTTGGTCAATCTGTTGGCTATTTAATTGCCGCTGTTGGACCATTCTTGATTGGTTTTCTTCATGATGCTACGGAAAGTTGGGATTCTGGCATTATTGCTTTAATTGTGATGTCAGCATTATTCTTTATTTTTGGCTATCCAGCTGCTAAAAATAGAGTTGTAGAAGATCACTAATAAGTATTATTGATTTGATATTTATGTGAAAATATTTTCTGCAGTCAATTTAATTCATGTAATTAGCTGACTACTGCATATATAAGGAGAGACCTAAACATTAATCAATGTCTAGGTCTCTCCTTTTGGTTTTTATGCGTAATAAGCTAATAGTGTATCGATAGCTTTTTCTGGATTTAAATTTTGTACGCCTTGATGTGCTAGGTAAAGTGAAAATATAGATAAGAATGTTAAGATGTTTTGCTTTTCAATAGCATAACCCATGATGCCAATTCTCCAAATTTTACCTTGTAGTTCACCGAAGGATCCTGCAATCTCAATGCCGTAATTTTTTAACAAGCCTTCTCTAAATTTACTATCATCCGCACCATCTGGAATGTTAACACAGATGACCATTTTCATTTCATTTGTCTCATCACCAAATATTTCTAAACCTAAAGCTTTCAATGCTTGTTTCAAGCCTTCTTGGTGATATGCATGACGTTCAGCTCGGGCTTCAATGCCTTCAGTCAATGCTATTTTTAGACCGGTATATAGCGCGTAAATCGACGTCGTTGATTCTGTGTGGTGGTTTAATCGCTTAGGACTCCAATAATCTTGTAATTGTGTTAAATCGAGATAATTACTGCGTATAAAGTAGTCTTGTTCCGTACTTTCATTTGAACGGATACCAAGTTCTACGCGTTTACGTTTATTGATTTCTTCACTAAATCTGTCGTTAAATGTAATTGGTGTAATGCCTGAAGGTATGGATAAACATTTTTGTGCACCACCGATGACGGCATCTAGTTCCCACTCATCTACCGGAATGACCATACCTTGATATGTAGCTACTGCATCAACTACTGAATAAATACCGCGTTCTTTACAAGCACGACCTAGTTGATCAATCGGTTGTAAGCGACCAGTAGAAGTTTCACCATGTACAATAGCGAGTACTTTTGGTTTTACAGTATCTAAAGCTTCAATGATTTCTGCTTGTTCAAAAACTTCACCCATTGGCTTTTGGATATTATGTACGACACCGCCTGCACGTTTTACTAATTCAGTAAACAAGTAACCGAATCTACCAATGATTGGGACAAGTACGGTGTCACCAGGTTTGACGATACTAGAGATAACGGCTTCTAAACCTGCACGGCTTGTTCCATCGATAGGAAATGACCATTGATTGTCTGTTAAAAAGGATTTTCTAATGAGTTCCATCGTTTTATTCATTATGTCTACAAATTCATAATCAAATTGACCTAAAATTGAATTAGACATTGCTTGAGAGACACGAGGGTCTACACTTACGGGGCCAGGGGTCATAATTAATCTTTTGTTTATTTTCAAATCATCCATATTATTAACCTCATTTTCTATAAATTATGTCAGTATATACTATACTCTAATAAATAACAGAGTTAATCGTCAAAAATGATGAAAAATAATTTGTTATTTGTGAGAATATTACAAAAATTGAATGTTTATGAATAATTTTATAATAACGTTCCATATTTGATAAAGTTAATCATTTTCTTCAATTGCTTGATGAATGGCTTCGGCAAATGCATACATTGTAATACTCCAATTTGCTTCATTCGAGCGAGAATTCATGGATAAATTTTGATTATTAAAAAAGGACTGTCTTAGTGCATAAGTTAATTCTAATTGAACACCTGCACCTTTAGCATTTTTATTAGCTATATTTTGACTAGATTCTCCCTCTAAGTGGGATGGTGATTCTAAAACATTGAAGCCCTTTGTTTGTAATGCATTTTCTATAGATGATTTAAGACGTTCATCTTTACCGCCAATATAAACGGCTGGTTCGCTACCGCTTGCGCCATGTATCATTACAGAGTTTGAAACAGCTTGTTGCATGTCTTCTACAACAGGTTCATCAAAGTTTGTTGATGTGACATGTAATTCAGCATTGTTTAATGTGCGAATACCTTGAAATGAATAATAATTATAATTGCCTAGAGCTGCAGTTAACGTGGATAATTCTGTCGTACCAGCTTCAATGTTGCCACCATGTATAGCGGCAATTAATGTGTCACTTTGATTATTACGATATGATAGTTGCCAATCTACGCCAGATTCAGTATCATCCATAAGTTCTGACATAGAGGCATATAAATCGGCGGCATAAACTTTAGAAGAAGGTAGAACAGTGACAAAAGTGATGGTTGCAAACAAGCATAGTGCTATAGCCCGTATGCATTTGAAATAGGATAAGGTAATTGCTTTTAAAAAGTACATAATAAACTCCTATACGTATTAATAATATTTTATAAATATAATATTATCATACAATTTGTTAAGGTATAAAAAATTATATAATTTTATTTAAAAGATATGTTGCGGATGGTTCAAAAGCGTTGTACAATGAATTTTCATGCCTTAGGGCATGTTAATTAAGAGGCAGGTCTGTAACATGCCCTTCGGCATGTATACAGACTCCTCTTAGTTGGCGAGCTACTTTTATAAGTAGCTCGTTTTTTTTATAAATGATGTATGTTATAATGCTTATCCTGCCTCTCATAAAAAATTTGGAGGTGTTAAAATAATGATAAACATTATATCGGCTATAGGTTCTTTAGGTACTTTCATTATGGCGCTCTTTTACTTTGTGTCAGTCAGTGTGCAACTTTATCAAATGAAGATCAGCTTTTTACCAGCACTTGGTTTTAATCAAATATTGATTACACGAGACAAAAATGAACTGCAACTGAAAAATGTTGGTATCGAAAGTCAGTCCGACCAAGATTACTTAAAGTTATATAATCTTGGTGGTGGTGCTGCGAAGAATATAAAAATTGAAATTTATATTGGCCAACAAGAAGTACTACAAACTAAATACGTAAATATTCTACCTAGTAAAGAAGGATATTTATTGCCAATAAATAAAGATGTATTTTCTGAAATTGAAAATACCATCCAAAACAATGGCTATGAATCTGATTTAAACGTTAAGTTATCCTACCAACATAATGTTAGTAGAAAAACACAAGAGTTATATTTAAACGGTAAAATAGATAGTTTTAATGCGTATGACGAAAAAGCAATCTATGAATTACAATTTTTTAATATGACGCAGTAACATTAAACTAAGAGAAGTATGTAAATATTTAAATGTAAACTCCCTTTAATACAACGACATGGCAATATGTCGTATTAAAGGGAGTTTGTGTTTTAGTGAAAAATATAGATACTTAAACGGATTATTTTGAGAGATGAGTAAATTTCAATTACAATACAGTAGGAAACTAAAACTTGGAGTGACAATAGATGATAAACATAAAGGCACCAAATCCAATATTTTTGGAACAGCATGAAGCAGAAAAAGCTATATTATTACTACATTCATTTACAGGCACGGTTCGAGATGTAAAGTTATTGGCCACAAAATTAAACAAAGCTGGCTTTACATGTTATGTGCCACCATACAAAGGTCATGGTCTGATGTTAAACACATTGATGGATTATGATGTAGATGACTGGTTGAATGATGCGATTGAGGGTTATCAATTTTTACAAGATAAAGGTTATTCAAAAATAAATGTCTGTGGGGTATCATTAGGTGGTATATTGTCATTGAAATTGGCAGAACAGCATGACATTAACGCTATAGCTATTATGTCAACGCCATACAGAAAGAGTGATGCTGGGCTAACAGGAAGACTTAAAGATTATGGTCAACGTATAGGGCGCTTGTTAGGTCTAGATCAAGTAGAAATTGACACTCAATTAAATCGAATTCCTAACTATGGTCCAGAACTACAAAAATTTCAATTATTAGTTGAAAATGTCATGTCGAATTTAGATCGTATCACGGCTCCGATTGCTATTAAGTACGGTGAACAGGATGATGCTTCATATAAAACGAGCGCCGAATATATCTATAATCAAATTCAACATGAACATAAAGAAGTTCAAGGGTATAAGATGTCTAAGCATTTGATGACACATGGTGAAGGTCACCTTGAAGTTGAACAAGATATTATTGCATTTTTTGAAGACTATTAATAATATAATACAACATTAACTTGCGTAAGAAGATAGTTGTGTATTAATGATTTTTTTGAAACTTAGCGCTATAATATATAGATTCTTCTAAGCTTGAATTTATTCACTTTCTAACACTTTGAACTTTTCTGCTAATGTTTGCAGACCTTCATCAATAATCTTCTTTTGTTCTATTAAATTTTGTTGATGGTCTAAAAATATTTGCTTACGTTTTTGTTTTGTAGTGCTTCCTTGATGATACAATTCAGCAATTTCTTTTAATTTTGAGACGGGCATATGTGTCTGTCTCATACATTTTATAAATTCAATCCAATATAAATCTTCTTCTGAAAAATCTCTATAACCATTTTGATTTCTTGAAACAAATGGGAAAAGTCCGGCCTTATCATAATAGCGAAGTGTGTGTTCACTCATGTTTAATTGTTCAGCTGCTTTTTTAACTTGCATACATTTTCCTCCTAAAATAGAAAGACAGGAAGGTAGTACAACTCAAACATTAAGTACATATTCCTGTCTTCTTAAAAGATATAACTGGGGAACATAAAGCTTGTGAATTTAGATATACTAAAGCGCTTGTGAATGTTCCGTGCTGTAGTTATTTTATAGAACGTTTCATTTAAAGTTACATCTTTGTACTATTTAATAAGTTTTGCTAATAGATGTTCATAGTTATTGTCGATGATAGCTTCAAAACCAAATGTGGATGCTAAATCTTTTTGTAATTCGTCCATCGTGTCGTATCCGATTACTTTATAATCATTGATGGATAAGCCGATGCGTTTAATATCGTTATGATACAATTGGTTTTGATGAGATAATTCTATGATTTCTTCGGCCAAAGCATTTACATAATTTTCGTTAGGGATTGTAATGCGCTTGTCGTCAATAATACTTTCTTCTGAAATGATTTGTATTTCTGTTTCATTATCTTTAAATATAGCTACAAAGTAATACATAATTTAATAACCTCCTAAATTTTTATTTACATTAACGTGTAGTGTATCCGCCATTTGCGAATAATGTTTGTCCATTAATCCACCAACCATCAGTGGTTAAGAAAGTAATAATAGGTGCAATGTCTTCAATATTTGTCAATTGGTTGTGAAGAGCTTGTGATTTGTGAAAAGCAACCGCTTCTTCACTTTCTTGTGGATAGAAGAAAGGTGTATCCATTGGCCCAGGTGCAACAGCGTTAACAGAAATACCTCTATCCATGTATTCTTTGGAGGCTGCACGTGTGTAATGTTCTACGGGTGATTTTCCTCCTGCATACGTAGCGTAAAAACCTGTATAAGCAGCGAGTAAAGCAGTTGCCAGTGTGATGATTTTACCGTTGTCATTCATAGCTTTTTCAGCGTATTTTATAAAGAAATAAGCTGATTTTGCGTTAATATCTGCCATGTTATCAAATTCTTCTTCGGTCGTATCAGCAATAGGTTTTTTAAGTACTTTTCCTACTGTATTAATGGCAATATCGATTTTTCCAAAAGTATTTTGAGCGTGCTGGAATAAGGATTCAACATTACTTACTTGGGTTAAATCACCAGAAAATAATGTACCTTGCCCACCCAGTGATTCAATTTTGGCAAGTGTCTCTTGAGCTTCTTCCAAAGAATGTTCATCATGATGATGAATGACTAATTTGGCTCCATGTTCAGCATAAGTCTTGCTTAATAATCCTCCTAGATTTTTTGCACCACCTGCAATTACTACTACTTTGTTATCTAAACTATTAAATTTTCCCATATTATAAAACCTCCTTTAAATGTATTTCAACAATAAACCTGAGAGTGCAATATCAAGCAAGTTATATGATGTTATTTTTATTTGAATTATTACACATATAATTAAAAGTATCATTTAAATTTATTTGTGAAAATAGTAGCATGAATAATATAAATATATAGAATTAAATAGTTATAATAGTCAAAGGGGAATAATTAGATGAAGTCGTTTGCCAAAATTACTGCACAAGGTTCATACGTTCCAGAAAAGATAATGGACAATCACGATTTTGAAAATATAGTAGACACGTCAGATGAATGGATACAACAAAGAACTGGGATTGTAGAGAGAAGAATTACAAAAGAAGATGAATATACAAGTGATATTAGTTATAAAGCAGTGTTGGATTTACAAGAGAAATATCAAGTCGATTTAAGTGATGTGGATATGATTGTTAATGCAACATTAACAGCTGATTATAAAACGCCAAGTGTCGCATCATATGTACAAGCTAAGTTAGAGTTGGAAAATGCAGGCGCAATAGACATTAATGCAGCTTGTGCTGGTTTTACTTATGGTCTTAATATTGCAAATGGTCTCATAACTTCAGGTCAAAATAAGAAAGTTTTAGTTATAGGAGCAGAAACATTATCTAAGATTACAGACTACAAAGATCGTGGCACATGCATATTATTCGGAGATGGGGCAGGTGCATTTTTAGTAGAATATAATGAAGATGAGACGAGTTTTATAGCAAGCGATGCCGGATCAGATGGCAAAAAAGGCCATAATTTATATTGTTCGGAATTATCGGAAGCAATGTTTGACGAAGAGTTAGAAAATCCAGGGTTTATTGTCCAAAATGGGCGTGGCGTATACAAATGGGCAGTAGGCAATGTACCGAGAATTATTGAGCAGACTTTGAATAAAGCCAATTACACGAAAGAAGATTTAGATTGGTTTGTACCACATAGTGCGAACGCTAGAATGATTGAATCTATATGTGATAAATCTGGTATAGCAAGGGATAAAGCATTAAAAAGTCTTGAAAACTATGGCAATACGTCCTCAGCCACAATTCCGTTGGCCATTGATCTAGCTGTCAAAGAGAATAAAATTAAAAAAGGTGATTTAGTATTACTAGTTGGATTTGGTGGTGGATTAGCTTATGCATCTACCTTAATTAAATGGACATTATAGGTGATGATATAAGATAAGTAGAATGATTTTGAGGGTGACGAGTCATTTGATTAATAAAGAACGACTTTGATTTTTTAAATATCACAAAATTTATAACGCCTTAAGGCACTATAAATATTACTGTGTTTAAAAGGTTCTTTAGAGTTAAATCACCCTTATTATAATCAATGTCTTTTAAATTTAAGTCACTGTGTTTGTAGTAAAGGTGCAATACAATGTTGAAAATTTTATATGTAACAGTTGCAAAGGGGATATAAATGAATGGAGAATTAAAAAGTAGGAAACTAGAAATTGAGCGAGTTATTTTTATTGGTCGAACATATGAAGAGTATTTGAGTATGTTTGATTTAAACTTGGATGAATTAGAAGGTAGGAAAATATTAGATTGCCCTGCTGGTGCATGTTCGTTTACAGCAATAGGAAGACAAAAAGGTTTGAATATAGAGTCTTGTGATATTGCATATGCTTTTAGTGTTGAAGAATTATACAATAAGGGGAAAGATGATTTAAAGCACGCAATTGAGAAGATGCAATTATCAAAATCAAATTATTATTGGAGTTATTTTGAAAATATAAACCACTTGGAGAGGCATAGAATGCAAGCATTAACAGATTGTTTTTATGATATGGAATAATGTCCTAAATCATATAAAGTAGTCTCATTGCCCAAGATACCATATAAAAATAATGAATTTGATGTCTTATTATCTGCGCATTTTTATTTATGTATGCTGATTGCTTTGATTATAATTTTCATAAACAGACTTTGAATGAAAGGTTAAGGGTAACTAAAAAAGAAATACGTATTTTTCCAATTATTAATTTTAAAAGGTGAACGTTATGAGAAGCTGGACGATATAATAAAGTATTTGTCTGAGTTAGGTTGTAAAATGGAAGAAGTAGAAGTTGATTATGAGTTCCAAACTAAAGCAAATACTATGTTAAAGATTAAAATACGAAAAATGCATTAAACTCACTTTTGTTGTTTTGATATTAGTTTAGAATCTAATTAATATCTAAAGTTTTTGAATAGATGTAAATATTATTCGTTTTAAATATATACTTATTATTGTATTTATAATAAAGTGATATATGGAGTGTTTATTTAGAATTTATCAAAATATAAAACAAATTAGGAGACGAGTGACATGAATCTATTAGTACTAATCGGCATTGCTACTATCATAGGTCTGATACTATTTGGTGGTTTAGTTTGGTATCTTTATATGAAAGCAAGATTTAAAACGGTACCATCCAATGAAGCTTTAATTATTACTGGACCAAATATTGGTAATCCAAAAACTGAATCTAATGTTTATCAAGATGATGAAGGCCGTCATATGAGAGTGGTCCGTGGTGGCGGTTATAGAATGAAAATGTTCCAATCATCAACACGTATATCATTGAAATCTTTCCAATTAGAAATTAAAACGCCCGTTGTGTGGACCAAAGCTGGTGTTGGCATAGAGGCTGAAGCAGTTGCTACAGTTAAAGTTGCAGATCAATTACAAGGTATTGTTAAATATGCTGAACAATTCTTAGGAAAATCGAAAGTTGAAGTATCTGAAGAAATATCACAAGTGTTGAACACCAACTTACGAGCAATATTATCTAAAATGACAGTAGAAGAAATCAATTCAGATAGAGAAGCATTTAATAATAAAGTAACCGAAGTTGCTCAAGAACAACTCAACAATATGGGCTTTACTATTACGTCATTAGGGCTATCGGATATTAGCGATAACGAAGGTTACTTAGAAAATTTAGGTAAACCTGAAATTGCTAAAATCAAGAAAAAAGCTGACATTGCAGAAAGTGATGCGGCACGCGAAACTGAGATGAAAATTGCTGAGAATACTGAATTAACTGAGAAAGAAAAAATATCTCGTCAAATGAATGTTGCAGATTCACGTAGAGAAAAAGATTTAAAAGAACAAGCTATTTTAAGTGAAACAAATAAAGCACAAGCCCAAGCAGAAGCTTCAGGGCAGTTAGAAAAAGAATCTAGAGCTTTAGAAATCAAAGAAAAACAATTAAATGTTCAACGTAGCGAAAAAGAAAATGAGTTACATTTGATACAGATGGAACGTGAGAATGATGTACATATTCAACGTCAAAAAGATGACGTGCGTCGTCAACAATCAGAAACAGATGCAGCAATTAAGATAAAGCAAGCTGAGGCTGCTTATGAAGCGCGACTTAAAGAAGGTAAAGCAGAAGCGGAAGTTATTAGAGAACAAGAGAAAGCTAAAGCTGATGGTTTGAGAGAAAGAGCAAATGCACTTGCTGAGAATAAAGATGTTATGTTGGCTGAATTGATGATTAAAACAATGCCTGAGTTTGCTAGAGCGCTGGCTGAACCATTATCTAATGTTGAAAATATTCGTATTTTAGATGGTGGAAATGGTGAAGGTATCAATTCATTATCAAATGGTATTATTGCCCAAATGGCTAATGCTGAAGAAGGTTTAAACCAAATGACAGGCTTTAATTTAACTAAGATGCTTGAAAATGTTTCAAATCAAAAGAAAACATATGCATTCGAACAAAACGAAAAAACAAATGAAAAAGCACATGAAGATATAACTTTAAAACAAAGTGAAGAGGTCAACGCTGAAGAGCCTATTGAAGATACTTCAAATCAAATAAAAGATAACCATAATGACGACAATAATCAAACAACAAAAAATTAAAAAATAACCTCAGTAAGCAAAAGTTATAAAACTTTTGTACTGAAGTAAATTAGAGATCCCACTTTATGAAGTTAGAGGGTCTCTTTTTTAATGTTGAAAATGTTTGAATTACGTTCGCCAAAATGTTGCACAATCAGCCTTATCATCGATATTGTATTGGATGATTTCTTTCAATAAGGCATAGTCAATATCTTGGTCCCATTTTATACGGAATAAATTATTTGTCTGTGAGTAACCAGCGGCTTTTACTTTTTGGGTGAACTCAGCTAATGCCTTTGGTTCAGGTGCTACTGAGAAATGTGCTTTTGATTTACTAAACGCAATGATAAAAGTACCGTGATCTGTGTACATTGGTTGGTTCCATTTTACTGTAGTTTCAAGGTTTGGAAATGTTTCTGAAACCCAATTGAAAATGGCTTCCAATTTCTCTTTGTGTGCTGCATTATCAATAGACTCTAAAAATTCTTTAAATTCATTCATATTAAAACTCCATTCTTTTTTTATATGGAATATTGCTTTAATTACTTACTAGCTATCATAACAAATTCAATATATATTATCCTCAGATAACATATAAAAATAGGGAGTGGAGATATAAATTCAATAACATGATTTCATATCTTCACTCCCTTTAATTTCTAAGTTAAAACACAAGTATTAAGACAAGTCTAAAGACTATTACTTATGTTTTATATATTAAATGTTAAAAGTTTTCAAGATTATGACGGTTTTACATTATTTCTTTTTAAAAAATCAATAATTAAACCGACAACAAGTAAAATTATAAATGGAATCAACCAACTTAACTGAATATCAGCTAAAGGTAATTTTTGATGTAATGTATTAAGTGATTTAAACAAGTTGAAATCATTGAGTATTTGCAACACTGAGATAACGAGTGTAACGATAGTTGGTAAGATAAAGGCAAATCTCATTTCAAATGGAATGAAAATGCCAACTAATGAAATAAGTACTAATACAATCGATGTTGGATAAATAAAAGTTAACAGTGGAACAGCGATTTGTAAAATAAGCTCTAAACCTAGCGTTGAAACGATGAAACCAAGTAAAGAGAATACCAATACGAACTTTTTATAAGATACTTTTGGTAATTTCTTCATAGCAAATGCAGCGCAGGCATTGACTAACCCAATACATGTAGTTAAGCATGCTAAAATTACGATGATACCGAATAATAAATTACCAATAGATCCAAATACACGTAAAGAATTGAACGTTAAAATACCAGTCCCGTCTTTAAATCCAGGATGACTTGTTGTAGCTCCGACGTAAGCAAGTGCAAAATAAATAACGAACAGTAAAATCGCTGATATTAAACCTGCTTTAATCACGTGCTTGACGAGTGTCTTTTGATTATCAACACCATTTAATTTAAACATTTGGACGATTACTACCGAAAATGCTAAAGCAGCTACTAAATCCATCGTAAAGTATCCTTGTAGAATACCTGATACTAATGGTGTTTGAGCATATTCACCACTCGCTTGCCCAATAGAACCCTCTGGATTAATAATTACCAATATACATAAAATTGCGATAATAATTATTAAAATTGGTGTTAAATATTTACCTAAATTATCTATAATACGGCTTGGGTATAAAGCAATAATATAAACAATGAAGAAAAATATTAATGAAAATACAATTAAAGTGAAATGGTTATGTACGGGTAATATATGATTTGTTCCAATTTCATAGGCAACGTTAGCAGCACGAGGAATACCGTATAAAGCACCGATTGATAAGTAAATACAGATTGCAAAGACCGTACCGAATATCGGATGGACTCTGTTACCGATGCTTTCTACGCCACCGTTCATATAGGCAACTACAATAACTGTTAAGTAAGGTAGTAATATACCGGTAATAGCAAATCCAGTCATCGATACCCACATATTTTCTTGAGCTGTGTAACCTAACATAGGTGGAAATATTAAATTTCCGGCGCCAAAGAAAAATGAGAATAACATTAGACCAGAAATTAGGATAAGTTTATTCATTTTTATATACCTCAATTTCAAGGAGATTATCTTGCACAAAACACATGCTACTTTAACATAAAAAAACATTATATTCAATGAAATGTCAGATAATTTTTAATATTTAAAGTATTGCATGTGAGAAAAGCCATGAAATATTCGAAAAATTTTAAGTTAATTATTGACTGTAGTGACAAGTTTTTAGCTCTAGTTACTGAAAATACATATTGAGTCAAAGATGAAAAAATGGTATAGTAGATGCTATGTCACGCAAACGCTTTAACGCAATAAAGTTTTGTAAAATATAAAGGATGTAGAATTATGAATAAACAATCACAGTGGAAATCCTCAACAGGATTTATTTTAGCAAGTGCTGGTTCTGCAATAGGATTAGGTGCCATGTGGAAGTTTCCGTATATGGCTGGGATATACGGCGGTGGCGCATTTTTACTAATGTTTTTAGTATTTACCATTTTTGTTGGATTGCCATTACTTATGATGGAGTTTACGGTCGGAAAAATGGGTAAAACATACACGACTAAAATTTATGAAAAATTGACTGAGAAAAAATGGCTAAATATTATTGGCTGGAACGGTAATTTAGCTGTATTTATATTATTTGGTTTTTACAGTGTTATAGGTGGTTGGATTATTATCTATATCTTGAATGTAGCTTTCCAAATAGTAACTTTTAGCGATAGTACATTAGGAAGTATAAAGTTTGAATCTATTATAGGAAACCCATGGTTAACGATAATGGGACAAGGTATTTTTATCTTATTAACAATGGTTATTGTAATGATGGGAGTAGAAAAAGGATTAGAAAAAGCTTCTAAATTTATGATGCCGCTATTATTTGTTTTTCTAATTGTCATCGTTATTAAATCACTTTCTTTAGAAGGCTCGTGGGAAGGTTTGAAATATATCTTGCAACCTAGATTAGAAGATATTTCTATGGAAGGTGTATTATTTGCGCTAGGTCAGTCATTTTTCACGTTATCTTTAGGTACGACGGGAATGATTACTTATGCGAGCTATGCCTCAAAAGAAATGACGATTAAAACATCTGCTATTTCAATCGTAGGAATGAATATTTTGGTATCTATTTTAGCAGGTTTAGCAATATTCCCTGCGATTGCAGCTTTTGGGTATAGTCCTACTGAGGGACCTGGGTTATTATTCAAAGTATTACCACAAGTTTTTGATCAAATGGCTTATGGACAAGGTTTTTATTTTATCTTTTTAATTCTATTTTTATTTGCTGCACTGACATCATCGATTTCGTTACTTGAGTTAAATGTATCGAACTTTACTAAAAATGATAATTCAAAACGTAAGTCTATAGCAATTTATGCAAGCATTTTAGTATTTATTATTAGTATACCGGCCACGTTGTCATTTAGTAGTTTAAGCGGTATCCAATTTGGTGCTGGAACAATATTTGATAATATGGACTTTTTAGTATCAAACATTTTGATGCCATTAGGTGCATTAGGAACGACGCTTGTAGTTGGTCAATTATTAGATAAAAATGACTTGGAAACACATTTTGGAAAAGACAGGTTTAAATTATTTATGCCATGGTACTACTTAATTAAATTTGTTTTACCAGTAGTTATCGTGTTAATATTCATCGTTCAATTTATATAATTGTAAAAATTCTCGTTGCTTAATGCATCGAGAATTTTTTAATTGTGCGTAATTTAGTTGTAATCAGTTGTTGACTGAAAATAGTTTGTTTAGTAAAATCTAATTAAATTATTTATTGAAAGTTTTTATTTGTTAATTATAAAGATTTTTAACAATTTATTGGAAATTCTTTTGATAAATAAAATTTTTCTCAAAGAATGTAAGCGCTTTTTTTCGGAAGGGGTGAGTGGTATGAAAGCATTGATAGGTAAATTTTTTGAACTAATACCGCGCTTTATTATTAACTTTTTCATCTAGTCTGTCTTATTAATTAAATTGTGTTTTAAAATCATAAAATTTAGAGGTGTTGTATATGGAGAAGAAACGAAATAAGTATAGTATACGTAAATTTACTGTCGGCGCTTCTTCAATTTTAATTGGCTCGTTATTATTTTTGAATATAGGAACTGTAGAAGCTGCAGAAGAAAATAATCAAAGTGAAGCGGACGCACAAGTACAAAATGGGAATCATTTGGGAGATGATGAACATCAAAATTTAGTGAATGATAAAACAAATACACCGGTTAATGATGATAAAACACAAGTGAATGATGAAAAACTCAATCAACCAACTCATACTAGCTTACATAAAGATCAACAAAATACTAAAAATAAAGTTAACGATTCAACAAATAAAGTGAAAGAGCAAGAAGAGTCGAAAGTGGATTCAGGATTTAATTCAAACGACAAAGTGAAAAAGCAAGAAGAGTCAGAAGTGGATCCGGAATTTAATTCGGAAGACAAAGTGAAAGAGCAAAAAGAGTCAAAAGTGGATTCAGGATTTAATTCAAACGACAAAGTGAAAAAGCAAGAAGAGTCAGAAGTGGATCCGGAATTTAATTCGGAAGACAAAGTGAAAGAGCAAAAAGAGTCAGAAGTGGATCCAGGATTTAATTCAAACGACAAAGTGAAAAAGCAAGAAGAGTCAGAAGTGGATCCAGAATTTAATTCAAACGACAAAGTGAAAGAGCAAAAAGAGTTAGAAGTGGATCCAGAATTTAATGAAGAAGATAAATTAAAGCAACAAGAAGATCATGTGGATTATAAAGATGCTAAACAAAATAAAGTGGTAGGCAACAATCAGACACCATTAAATAAACATGTTAAAAGTGATGGAAATAAAAAAGAGGAGATATCCTTAGATAAATTACCAAATCAAACTGCAAATCGCGATTCTGAACAAGATAATAAGGATAATCCTGATAAAGCATTAAATACATTGAAAGAAAATGCTGTGGCAACGCCGAAGAACCAAACTCAACAAAATGTAGAAAAAACGAATGAACAACCTAATAAAACTGCAAAACAAGGACAGTATAAAAACCAAGATCCTATCATTTTAGTACATGGTTTCAATGGTTTTACTGATGATATTAATCCAGCAGTATTAGCGCATTATTGGGGTGGAGATAAATTGGATATCCGCCAAGATTTAGAAAGTAATGGTTATGAAACATACGAAGCGAGTATCGGTGCGTTAAGTAGTAACTATGATCGTGCCGTTGAGCTTTATTACTATATCAAGGGTGGCACGGTGGATTATGGTGCAGCCCATGCTGAGAAGTACGGTCATGAACGTTATGGTAAAACATATGAAGGTGTATATAAAGACTGGAAACCAGGTAAAAAAGTGCACTTAGTGGCTCATAGTATGGGTGGTCAAACAGTAAGGCAACTTGAGGAATTATTACGTAATGGTAGCCCAGCAGAAATAGAATATCAAAAGGAACATGGCGGTGAAATTTCCCCGCTTTTCCAAGGAAATAACGATAACATGGTGAATTCAATTACAACCATAGGTACGCCACATAATGGTACACATGCTGCAGATGCATTAGGTAACGAAGCTCTTGTTAGACAATTAGCGTTTGATTACGCCAAATTTAAAGGTAATAAAAACTCAAAAGTAGATTTTGGTTTTGGCCAATGGGGGCTTAAGCAGAGAGAAGGAGAAACATACGCTCAATATGTACAACGCGTTCAAAATAGTGGATTGTGGAAAACAAAAGATAACGGCTTTTATGATTTGACGAGGGAAGGCGCTGCTAAATTAAATAAAAACACCTCGTTAAACCCTAATATTGTCTATAAAACATATACAGGAGAATCTACAAGACCTACTTTGCTCGGAAATCAAAAATCAGACATTAATATGTTTCTACGATTTACTGTAACAGGTAATGTAATTGGTAAAGCTGCAGAAAAAGAGTGGCGTGAAAATGATGGCTTAGTATCTACTATTTCATCACAACATCCGTTTAATCAAGCCTTTACAGAAGCTACAAATGAAGTGAAAAAAGGTATATGGCAAGTGACTCCAATTAAACACGGTTGGGACCATGTTGATTTTGTTGGACAAGATTCTACTGACTCTAATCACCCTACTGAAGAGTTGCAACAGTTTTGGCATAATTTAGCAGCAGATTTAGTTCGTAACGAGCAATTTGATGCTTAAATAAAATTAAAATTAAAATTTAAATAATGGAGGTAATGGTCATGACAGGAGACTTATTTGATTTATTAGGTTCGTTATTCCGTGTGATTAAAACATTATTTTTCTAAAAATTAATATGACGGTATAACAAGGTTAACTTAATTATTATAATCCAGAGGGGCAGGCATTGAAATCAATTTGTAATTATTGGTTTATGCTTGGCCCTTTTTCTATTTTGAGTATTGGTTAGTTTAAAGTATACTAACACATAATGATTAGGTTAGGAGAGGTGTAATGATACAGTTTTCAAAAGGTACTTTAGAGTCGCTTGATGAAACGATTATGGATGATTTCTATTATTGGAAATATGAGGAGCTTGAACAAAAAGCAAAAAAATGGAATGGTCCATATATTGAGGAACCGCAAATAGATAAATTATCATTTATTAGAGATTTAGAAGAAAATCGTTATATCTATCCAAACGTAGAAAGTACTTTAGCGATTATGGTAGAAGGTAATTTTATAGGGACTGTCGGTTCATATTGGATAGATAAAAATACTAATTGGTTAGAAATAGGTATTGTTATTTACAATAGTGATTATTGGGAAAGTAGTATTGGCACAGAAGTATTTCAACTATGGATTGATTATTTATTTAAGAAAGATTTTGTTCATAGGTTGGGTGTCTCAACATGGTCAGGTAATGAAAGAATGATTAAGCTTGCTCAAAAAGTTGGCATGCGAGAAGAAGCTAGAATTAGACAAGCAAGAAGTGTGAATGGACAGTATTTTGATGCCATTAAAATGGGTATACTAAAATTTGAATGGCTTGGAATACGAGAGTAAACACTACATAGTTTATAATGTAAAAAAATATAAAACGAGACCGAAACAATTGAATGTCCCGGTCTCAAATAATTTTTAGAAATTATTTACCTGTGAATAAACCAACGATTTTTTTGATGATATCAATGATAAAGCTCATGTAACTCACCTCGCTTTGTTTTGTTAAATTAAATATAATACAATTGCGTTCAATTTTGTTATATATTCCCTAAGTTGTAAAAAATCATTCTCTAATGACTAAAAATAAAATGAATAAACAATTGCGCATTCTAAAGTGTCTTTTTGTGAAAAATTTTGCATTATATAGAAAAAAGTCTTATTACAATGTGTTAGAAAACACTTTGTAACAAGACTTTTTTGCTTAATATTATAATGATATTTAGTCAGTAATTGCGCCTTTTGATGCTGAAGAGACAAGTTTAGCATACTTAGCGAGCGTACCTTTTGTTGCTTTTAGAGGAGGGACTTCCCAATTTTGATAGCGACGTTCAAGTTCTTCTTCAGAAACGTTGAAACTAATTTCAAGGTTCTCTGCATCAATGGTAATTATATCGTTTTCTTCTAAGAGTGCCATTGGTCCACCTACTTGAGATTCTGGTGCAGCATGACCTATAACTAGTCCGTGAGAACCGCCAGAGAATCTACCATCTGTAAGTAATGCTACAGATTCTCCTAATCCTTTTCCTACAAGGATAGAAGATGCAGATAACATTTCAGGCATGCCTGGTGCGCCTTTAGGACCTGCGTAACGAATAACGACGACATCGCCAGGTTTGATTTCATCATTTAGTATAGCTTTAGTGGCTTTCGATTCTGAATCGAAGACACGTGCAGGTCCTTTGATATAAGTGACACTAAGGCCAGAGATTTTAGCTACAGCCCCCTCAGGAGCCAAGTTACCTTTTAAAATAACAAGAGGCCCAGTTGCATGTTTAGGTTCTTCGAAATTTATGATTTCTTTATTATCAGTTAGGTCTGGTTGACTAGCTAAAT
Source organism: Staphylococcus sp. mip270_02 (assembly GCF_054031535.1). Lineage (NCBI taxonomy): Bacteria > Bacillati > Bacillota > Bacilli > Caryophanales > Staphylococcaceae > Staphylococcus > Staphylococcus sp. mip270_02. The sequence goes on along the minus strand of NZ_CM132934.1, from coordinate 34,331 downwards.
TTTCAGCTACTGTATGGCCAGTTACAGTTAAGCAATCACCGTGAATTAATCCTTTGTCATGAAGTAGCTTCATAACAGCAGGGATGCCCCCCACTTCGTCAAGGTGTGCCATTACATACTTACCACTTGGTCTCAGATCAGCAATATGAGGCACACGCTTACGGATTCTCTCAAAATCATCTAGTGTTAAATCTACTTCAATTGTATGTGCTATAGCAAGTAGATGTAAAATAGCATTTGTTGAACCACCTAATGCCATTACAACGGTGATTGCATTTTCGAAGGCCTCTTTAGTCATGATATCTTTTGGATAAATACCTTTTTCTAATAATTTATAAACTGCTTTTCCGGCTGCTCTACTATCTTTTGCTTTATTTGTAGAAACAGCAGGATGTGAGGCACTACCTGGTAAACTCATACCCATTGCTTCAATTGCTGATGACATCGTGTTAGCAGTAAACATACCACCACAAGCACCAGCGCCAGGGCACGCAGAACATTCTACTTTATGTAAAGCCTCTTTATCAATTTCTCCATTATTATATTGTCCGACACCTTCAAATGCAGATACGGCATCTAAATCTTTGCCATCTAATTTTCCAGGTAAAATCGTTCCACCGTAAACGAATACGGCAGGTAAATTTAAGCGAGCGATTCCAATCATACAACCAGGCATGTTCTTATCGCAGCCACCTATAGCTACAACGCCATCAAGGTTTTCAGCGCTAACAACGGTTTCTATTGAATCTGCAATGATTTCACGACTTGGTAATGAAAAACGCATACCGTCTGTCCCCATCGAGATACCGTCTGAAACTGTAATTGTATTGAAAATTAACGGAGAGCCACCTGCTTCACTGATGCCTTGTTTGGATGCACGTGCTAGACCGTCAATGTGCATGTTACATGGCGTAACTTCGCTCCAAGTACTTGCGACCCCAATCATAGGTTTTTGGAAATCTTCATCTTCAAAACCGAGTGCGCGTAAATAAGCACGGTTAGGCGTTCTACTGACACCTTCACTAATTACTTTACTTCGTATACGTAAATCTTGTTGATTTGTTTGTTGTTCTTGATCTTTAGCCAAGTGATAACCCCCTAGATATGTTGTTTTATAATGTTAGAAAAATCAGAATTTTTAACAGTTAGTCATACATCTATACTAAAAAACTTAAGAACGTATAGAGTTGTGTTGGTTTCTGATGTTAGTTATAAAGTATCGAAAGTACACATTATCTGTATATCGGATTAATGTCAAACTTATCATGACCTATATATATTGTTATACCCTGTATTTAATGTTGTGAAAATCAGGAACTGAGCCATTTTTTGAAAATCTAAAAAATTGTTTTAAATAATGTTTTTGGATTAAAATATATGTGTACTGTAGGGTAGTATAAATTGAGGGGGGATTAAAATGACAGATTTTAGTCAATTAGAGAATTATTTAGAAATTGATACAAAAAAATATAATCGAATTGATTTACTATCATTAAATCATTATATTCATCAATATGTTTTGCATGTTCCTTTTGAAAATATAAATGTCCAAAATAAGCAACCAATTGCACTTAATGATGAGTCAATGCTCTACAAAATCCTTCAAGAACATCGAGGTGGTTTTTGTTATGAACAAAATCGTTTTTTCAAAAATTATTTAGTTGGAAAAGGATTTAATGTAGATATGATATCTGCGACAATTAATACAGGCAATGGTTGGGCGATGTCAGGTTCACATATGGCGCTCAAGGTAAAGGTAAATCAACAAGACTATTTAGTAGATGTTGGATATGCAGATGTACCTAGAGAGGCAATGCCTTTATCGGATAATCAAGAAGTCATTACTGATATCAATGGTTATTTCAGAGCTTCCTATATAGATACACAAACGATTGAAATGTGTAAGTATAAAGATAATGGATGGCAAATACAATATCAAGCGACGGATGCACCTAAAAATATTTCAGATTTTGAAGAGGGTATAACGTATAACCAACACAACCCTAGTTCTATATTTGTGAAAAAATTAATAGTAAGTAAAGCAACCGATAATGGTCGTATAACATTGTCTAATTCCCATTTAACTATTACAGATCGTGGTGAAAAAGTGAAGAAACCTGTGACAAGTGATAATTATTTAGCGATATTAGATAACTATTTTGGGATTGATAATGTAAATATATTAACGTTTGAACGGTCATAAATAAGTTGTATATTACAAGTTTTATATTTTTACGTTCTCTTTTGTAATCATAATGTCATATAAATAATATACTAATGTACATTTTTACGATGTATAATAAAAGAGTGAGTATAGACACGAAGTGTAATAGATATATAGTAGGAGGTTTACATAAGTGCGTAAAAAAATTATTGCTACTGTAATAGGCACTAGCGCCTTAGCAGCAGTTTCATCAACTAACGCAGATGCCGCTACAACTTATAAAGTTAAGAGTGGCGACTCATTATGGTCAATAGCGAATAAATTTAATACTTCAGTGGACAAATTGAAGTCATTGAATAATTTAAGTTCAAATGTTATTTTTCCAAACCAATCATTGAAGGTGTCAGGGACATCAAGTTCGAACACGACTTCAAACACATCAACTGGAACGACATACACAGTTAAATCTGGTGATACACTATCAGGTATAGCTGCGAGATATGGAACGACTTATCAAAAAATTATGAGCTTAAATGGTTTATCGAATTTCAATATTTACCCTGGTCAAAAATTGAAAGTGTCAGGTACTACATCAACTGGAGGTTCGAATACTTCAGGAAATACAAGTAGTGGAAGTACGACAACATATATAGTTAAGAGTGGGGACTCATTATCAGCGATTGCTGCAAGGTATGGCACCACATATCAAAAAATCATGAGTTTAAATGGTTTATCGAATTTCAATATTTATCCTGGTCAAAAATTGAAAGTATCAGGTAATGCATCAACTGGAGGTTCTGGTTCAACAGGATCTACAGGATCGTCGGGATATTACTCACCTGTATTCAACCATTCTAATCTATATGATTGGGGACAATGTACTTGGCATGTATTTAATAAACGTGCGCAAATTGGCAAAGGTATCAGTACTTATTGGTGGAATGCTAATAGTTGGGATACTGGTGCTGCGGCTGATGGTTATACTGTGGATTATAATGCTACAGTGGGTTCTATTTTACAATCGGATTTAGGTTATTACGGGCATGTTGCTTTTGTAGAATCAGTAAATTCGAACGGTAGTATTACCGTATCTGAAATGAATTATTCTGCTGCACCTGGTACAGTTACTTATAGAACGATTCCAGCATCACAAGTTAAATCGTTTAAATATATTCACTAAATAAATATAGCAAAAAGCTCGTATTACAGTATGAAACGTGTAACTGTAATACGAGCTTTATATATATGTTTTTAATATAAATTAGAATGATGTACGACTTAAGAGATTGAAGTTATGCTATCTTAGCAGAAAGCGTACTATGTTATTATGCGTTCTCTTTGCGTAAAGATTTAACGCGTTTCGCTGTTGTGAATAGCGTACTTGCAAGTGTAAAAGTTGAAAATATTTTTGCGAATTTACGTGGTGACTTTAAAGCTGTATAAAAATCTAATACTGCACCTACGCTTGTAATTGCCATGCTAGCATATATTAGTTTTTTGTTTTTTGATTGATAGGCATACCAATTGAAACCTTCTACTGCAATGCCTACAAAATTAACTGTATTTGAAATGCGATTGATTTTTGTTTTTTTAGCCATTCTACTAAATCCTCCATTTTAAAATGTATATCTTATTTTAATATTATAACACTTTATAAACTTACGATTGATGTATAAATGTCTAATGTTGTTTGAAATATAAGATGTACACAATATTGAAATATGATAACATAAGCGATGTTCATATAAAAATAGTACGATTGTATATATGGGATGGAGTGGTGCAAAATGATTAAATGTGTTTGTTTAGTAGTTGAATATAATGAGTATTTATTGCTCGTTCAAGCTAGAAATAGAAAAAAGTATTATTTCCCTGGTGGTAAGATAGATGTGGGTGAATCACATAAAGAAGCGCTAAAAAGAGAAGTACAAGAAGAATTACGAATTGATTTACCAGAGTCATCTTTTGTCTATCTTCAAACAGTCATTGGACAAGCATATCCTCAGAAAAATACACAAACAGAACTGAATTGTTATCGTACTACAGTGAATATAAATTGGGAGGCGATTGAACCTGACCAGGAAATTACAGATATGCAATGGATACATAAATCAGAACGTCATAAAATAGCGCCAGCAGTTTTAACTTGGATTGATACACAAATAGAACATTGTAAAACTATTAACCTTGTACCTTATGAAGAGACACTTATTTCAGAAATAAAACAATTCAATATCACAACAGAAGATAGAAAGTTTACAAAAACCCCTGAAGAAAATATTGAGCTTGCTACTAACGATGGGGAACGTCACCCGACGTTGGTATATAATGCTAAATCGGAATGCGTTGGTTTCTTTACATTGCATGAAGGGGAGGGCGTTGCACCTTATTCAAACAATAAAAACGCGATATTTTTCAGATCATTCAGCATTGATTCGAATTATCGAGGTCATGGTTATGGCAAACAAGTCATTCAATCGCTACCGAAATATTTAAGGCAATATTTTCCTGATGTTGATGAAATCTATTTGACAGTAAATACTGATAATGAAATAGCTCAAAAATTATATCAACAATATTGCTACCAAAAGGTAGGAACCTCACAGTTAGAAGGGCGACCAGTATATATTTTGAAACAAAATTTATAAAAAATGAATCAGAGCGTCAAATAACTTAACACAGTGTGTTATCTTATTTGACGCATTTTTGTGATCTAATTTGTTAGGGGGTATGATCTTCTACAAAGGAGTGAGCAATATGAATATGAATGATACATTATTTTTATTTTTTTGTACGTTATTAGTATGGTTAATGACCCCAGGATTGAGTTTGTTTTACGGAGGTTTAGTGCAGTCTAAAAATGTTTTGAACACAGTGATGCAAAGTATGTCTGCTATTGTAGTTGTTACATTTGCTTGGATAATACTCGGCTTTAGTTTGAGTTTCGGTACAGGAAATATAATCTTAGGCGATTTAACATATTTGGGATTACAACATGTTGGATTTAATACTCAAACGGAAATGGCCTCACATGTACCTCTAGGATTATTTATGTTATTTCAAATGATGTTTTGTACAATTGCTGTTTCGATATTATCTGGTTCAATTGCAGAAAAAATGAAGTTTATACCTTATCTTATTTTTGTATTTTTATGGGTGATTTTAGTATATAGCCCTGTAGCGCATTGGGTGTGGGGCGGCGGTTGGATTGATCAACTTGGTGCGATAGATTATGCTGGCGGGACCGTAGTACATATCACTTCCGGTGTTTCGGGACTAGTGTTAGCAGTGATGATAGGTGCAGGCAAAAATTTTGATAAACGACCACCACATAACCTTATTATTTCATTAATAGGTGGTATATTCGTATGGATTGGTTGGTATGGGTTTAATGTAGGGAGTGCGCTAACATTTGATCATATCGCAATGACATCATTTATTAATACTGTGTTAGCAGCGAGCGCAGGCTCATTAGGTTGGTCGATTATAGAATATTGGATGAAAAAGACGACTAGTTTGATCGGTATGTTGTCTGGAATGCTAGCAGGTTTAGTAGCAATCACACCTGCAGCAGGGTTTGTTGATTATACGAGTGCTATATTAATTGCGTTTATAGGTGGCTTATGTTGTTATTTTGCGATTAATTATATCAAAGTGAAATTAAAATATAATGATGCTTTAGATGCATTTGGAATCCATGGTATCGGAGGTATTATCGGTGCGATATTAACGGGCGTATTCCAATCACAAAAAGTTAATGATGGTATTCCGAATGGTTTGCTATTTGGTGGTAATATACAGGCGGTAATGGTTCAAATATTGGCGGTAATTGTAACAATTATATTTAGTGGATTAGTTACATATATTATCGCAAAAATAATTGGCCTATTTAGCGAGCTTGCTACGGGTAAAGTTGAAGAAGAACAAGGTCTAGACTATGTTGTTCATGGGGAAAATGCATATTTCAATGGTGAATTGAATAAATTGAATAGACGTTTTTAAGATTTAATGTTTACGAAAAATATATGATGTGATATCTGAAAAGCAAATTGGAAGATTGAATATATTAAATATATTAAAGACCTATCGAGATATAGACGTAAATATATGTTCTAATCCCGATAGGTTCAAGTTAAAATTATTGGTTATTTTGTGTTACTGATGTCTTTTGCTTTTTAATTAAAATGGAGGTTAACCATGCTGTAATTGGAATGCTAATGGCTACAGCAATTCCACCTAACAGAATTGAAATAAATTCTTGAGCAAAAATTTTCGAATTAATTATGTGGCCAAATGAATAATTAAGTTTGAAGAACCAGAAAAATAATGTCAGTTGACCACCAAAATAAGCTAAGTAAATGGTGTTTGCTGAAGTTGCTAATATTTCTCTGCCAACGCGCATACCAGATTGGAATAGTTCTTTCTGAGTTAATTCAGGATTTGTTTCGTTTAATTCGCACATTGGAGAACTTATCGTAATCGCTAAATCAATCACTGCTGCAATGACTGCCAACACAATTGTAAAGACCATGAATTTAACCATGTCGATACCGATATTCATGGAAAATATATAAGTCTCGTCTTGTTCTTCTGTCGTGAAGCCTTGTAAATCACCGATTGAAACAGAAAAATAAATTGCCAAGATTAATATTACTGTAGTTAAAATCGTCGCATAAAATGCAGCTTTGGTTTTAGTGTTATAACTATTCAACATAAATAAGTTACATGCTGCGATAATAATACAGAATATAAGTGTGACTAGATAAATCGGTGCCCCAAATATAATGATGACAATTGCGATTAATAGGATGACAAAGTTCAAGAACAGTGTCATATAAGAAATGAGTCCTTTTTTACCACCGAAGATAAGCATTAATACCAGCAATATTAGACCTAAAATTGTTATAGCACTCATTGGTTAGCACCTCTCATTCTAAACCATAGTTGCATCAATAAGATTGTAATCGGGATTGTTAGTACGATGCCAATACCCCCTGTGATCGCCCGGGAAATTTCAAGTGACCAATTCATAGAAATAGTATATGTAATGGTGTTTGCATTTTTTAAGTATATGAGTAGCATTGGTAAGCTACCTGATAAATACGAAAAGAGTAAGATATTTGTCATAGTGCCCATGATATCTTGTCCGATATTACGCCCAGCTAACGCCCAACGCGTCATACTGATGTCTGGTGTACGCCGTAAAATTTCGGCCATACCACTTGCGATAGTTATCGCGACATCCATTACAGCACCTAAGGTACCAATTAATACAGAAGCGAGAAATACTTCTTTAGGTGGTAACGTTAAAAAGCTCATTGTTTCAAACTTTATACCTGAACCGTCAGTGAAATGTATAACTAATTGTGTAATGCCGACGCAAATGAATGTACCGAGTAATGTACTGATAATTGTAATGAGTGTTCGCCATTGCCAACCTGTAACTAAGATTAAAGTTAATATAGTTGAAATGAAAATGCCGATACTCATCAAACCGAATAAACTGATGTTAGGGTACTGATTATGAATGTAAATGGCTAAAACAACGACCATTGTATTAATCACTAACGATAAAATTGATTGTAAACCGATTTTTCTTCCCACTAGCAATACAGTTAATAAAAACAAACCTGTAATGGCGACAATTAGGCTATCGCGTTTCTTTTCAGTGATATATGCACTATTCAGTTTATCGTCAATATGTAGCAGGACTTTATCGTTGGTGGAATAAGCTTCACTGTCTGCTTGTGACTCAATGTATTGATTTTGAATGGTAGTCGTTTTACCTTCGTATTTTCCGTTGAGTATTTTGATTGTTAACTGTTCTTTATGTTTCGTATCTTTGTTATGATGCTCATCTGTAATTTGGGATGTAGATTTATTTTCAATATTGATAATTTGACCTATAGGTATATCGTAAAATTTAGCATTCATGAAAGTGAAAATAAAAACTCCTAAAAATATGATACAAAAAGCAAAGACAACCCAATTAAAAGGGTGCTTCAATAATTTTTTAGCTGAATTCAAGCTGACTCAATCCTCTCTATTTTTAGACAATGTGATTATACGCCCCAGCTTTGTTGAATTCAAAGATTTATAGGTTATAGTTTTGAGTCTGCATTAATGATAAGTCGCACTACGGCTTAATAATTGCTCTATAGTTGTAAGCATCAATTGTAAATCGTTTTTACGATTGTCTTGCCGAACAATACTACAAATCGTACGTCTTAGCTCTGTGTGTTCTAGTGAAATATCTACCCATTTTTGTGGGTTTTTATCTAGAAGATGGTATGAGGGGGCAATGATGTAACCACGTTCTTTATTAAGTAAATATTGTGCGAGTTGTGTGTGTGTAACTGTGCGTATTGGTGTTTCAACTACCTTTTCTAATGTTTGTCTGATGTTTTGAGGTAAGGCGTAGAGTTCGTAAATCATTTTATTTGAAAATTGTATTAGCGGTGGGTTAGTTGCCATGGTAATGGGATCATCTTTTGGAACATAGATATGAAAATTTTCTTCGAATAAAGGGTTAATCCTTAATGAAGGGTTTTGCTTAAGGTTATGCGTTAACTCTGTAAAAGCAATATCGATTTGATCGGTGAGTAAAGCATTGAGTATGTCATTTTCTTCCATTAGAATGGGTTCAACTACTGAATCGCTTTTATTTTCAAAGGCTTGAATTAATAAAGTTAGTACTTGAGAAATATAACTTTCGACATAACCTATGCGAATAATAAAGTGGTTTGACTCAGATTGGTTATGAAATAAGCGTATAGTTTCCTCAAGTTGATCGATAATCTTAGTCGCTTCTGTAAACAAATGCTTACCTTCATCAGTAAGGTGAATATTACGTCCTTCTCTTTTAAATAATGTAACTTGTAATTCTTTTTCGAGTTGCGTGATTTGTCGACTGATGGCAGATTGTGCAATATCCAATTCAAGTGCAGCTTCTGATAAGTGCTCTCTTTTAGCTACTTCTATAAAATATTTTAATTGTTTTATTTCCATAGTTAATAACTCCTATTCCAAATCATTCTAATTATTAGAATGATATCATCTAATTTATATATTGAACAGATTAATCAACTGCTATATAGTTTACTTACTTAATTTAATATTCAGAATTTTCGTAAAAGAGGTGAGGGTCATGCTTGAATATGGTGAAAAAGTAGGCTTATATGATGGCCGCGAAGAACATGATGCATGTGGTATAGGGTTTTATGCCAATATGGATAATCAGAGGAATCACGAGATTGTTGAAAAATCATTAGAAATGTTACGTAGGTTAGATCATCGTGGGGGGATTGGTTCTGATGGTATTACTGGCGACGGTGCCGGTATTATGACAGAAGTGCCTTATGAATACTTTGCAGCAAAAGTTGACTTTGATTTACCGGCTGAAGGTAAATATGCGGTTGGGATGTTTTTTACTAATGAGAAGATAGCTGATTCTCAACATGAAGCGCAATTTAATGCTCACTTTGAAGCAGAAGGCTTAAGTGTCATTGGTTATAGAGATGTTCCTGTAGATACGAATGCAATAGCATCGCACGTAGTTGAAACTATGCCGCATATACAACAAGTGTTTGTTGCGTTAAACGATGTATCACACATAGAAAGAACATTATTTTTAGCGCGTAAACAAATTGAAAATTACGCTAATCAACAACGTTTGAATTTATATTTTACAAGCTTATCTCATAGAACAATTGTGTACAAAGGTTGGCTACGCTCAGATCAAATAAAAGCGTTATACCAAGATTTGAATCATGAGACTTACGTTTCAAAGTTAGGGCTTGTGCATTCACGTTTTAGTACAAATACGTTTCCAAGTTGGAAACGTGCACATCCTAATAGATTGCTCATGCATAATGGTGAGATTAATACTATAAAAGGTAATGTGAACTGGATGAGAGCAAGACAAAATGATTTAATAGCAACAATATTTGGTGACGATAAAGATAAGATTAAGGAAATTGTAGATGAAGATGGTAGTGACTCTGCCATTGTAGATAATGCATTAGAATTTTTATCGTTAGCTATGGAACCTGAAAGAGCAGCGATGCTGATGATTCCAGAACCTTGGTTATACAATAAAGCTAATGATGCTAATGTACGCTCATTTTATGAGTTTTATAGTTATCTTATGGAACCGTGGGATGGTCCTACAATGATTTCTTTTTGTAACGGAGATAAGATTGGTGCGTTAACGGATAGAAATGGTTTGAGACCAGGACGCTATACGATTACGAAAGATAATTATATTGTCTTTTCTTCAGAGGTCGGCGTGGTAGATGTACCAGAAGATAATGTAGCGTTTAAAGGTCAATTAAACCCAGGGAAGTTGTTGCTGGTTGATTTCAAACAAAATAAAGTAATAGAAAATAACGAATTGAAAGCGCGTATCGCTGATGAACATCCATATGAGAGTTGGTTGAATCAATTCAAAGTAGATTTAGGATTGGCTAAAGTAGCGTATCAAAATTCTGGATGGAGCGATGAAAGTTTAACGCGTTTACAAAAACAATTCGCTTACACAAAAGAAGAAATAGATAAATACCTGACTGAAATTGTTGAAAATAAGAAAGACCCAATAGGTGCAATGGGGTACGATGTGCCGATTGCGGCTTTAAATGAAAAAGATGAAACGTTATTTAATTATTTCAAGCAATTATTTGCGCAAGTTACGAATCCACCTATCGATGCTTACCGTGAAAAAATAGTTACGAGTGAACTATCTTATTTAGGCAGCGAAGGGAATTTATTGAATCCGAATGAAGACGTATTGAACCGTATTCAATTAGCACGACCAGTTTTAACAGAAGCGCAACTAGAAGTCATTGAGCAGAGTAGATTTAATGTTACGCATTTATCTACGATTTATCAAAATAATTTAGAGGAAGCTTTAGAGGAATTAGGAGATAAAGCGATTCATGCTGTAAAAAAAGGTAAAGAAATCATAGTATTAGATGATCGTGGATTAGTGAATGCTAGTGAAGGATATGCGATGCCGATGCTGTTAGCAGTGAGTCATATTCACCAGTTGTTGATAAGAGAAGGATTGCGCATGCGTACAAGTATAGTAGCCTTGTCAGGAGAAACGAGAGAAGTACATCATGTTGCTTGCTTGTTAGGATATGGAGCAAACGCGATTGTACCTTATTTAGCACAACGTACGATTGAGCAGTTAGTGAGAAATCAACGTTTAGAAGGGGGTATTTCTGAAAATGTTCAAACCTATACAGATACATTATCTGAAGGTGTGATAAAAGTTATGGCTAAAATGGGTATTTCTACTGTTCAAAGTTATCAAGGGGCACAAATTTTTGAAGCAGTAGGCTTATCATCTGAAGTTGTTGAAAAATATTTCACAGGTACACAAACTAAACTTTCAGGTATATCCATAGATATGATAGATAAGGAAAATAAAGCAAGACAAACACCTACCAGTAAATATATTGAATCAGGAAGTACATTTCAATGGCGTAAACAAGGTCAACACCATGCCTTTAATCCGACATCTATTCATTTGTTGCAACATGCATGTAGATTAAATGATTATGAAAAATTCAAATCATTTTCATATGAAGTTAATCATAAACGCACTGATCACGTTCGTCACTTGATGGAATTTAAAAAGCAAAAAGCTATTGATATCAGTGAAGTTGAGCCTGCAAGTACCATTGTTCAACGTTTTAATACAGGGGCAATGAGTTATGGTTCAATTTCTGAAGAAGCACATCAAACATTAGCTGAAGCGATGAACCGAATGGGTGGTAAAAGTAATAGCGGTGAAGGTGGGGAAAATCCGGAACGCTATATTGTAGATGAAGAAGGCCGTAATCGTTCTAGTGCAATTAAGCAAGTTGCATCCGGTCGTTTTGGTGTGACGAGTGATTATTTACAACATGCCAAAGAAATACAAATCAAAGTTGCGCAAGGCGCTAAACCAGGGGAAGGTGGACAATTACCAGGTACTAAAGTATATCCGTGGATAGCTGAAGTAAGGGGTTCAACACCAGGTATAGGTTTAATATCACCACCGCCACATCACGATATTTATTCAATAGAAGATTTAGCACAATTAATACATGATTTAAAAAATGCAAATAAAGACGCAAATATTACGGTGAAACTTGTGTCCAAAACAGGTGTAGGTACAATTGCAGCTGGTGTTGCTAAAGCATACGCAGATAAGATTGTTATTAGTGGATATGACGGAGGTACAGGCGCTTCTCCTAAAACGAGTATTCAACATGCAGGTGTGCCATGGGAAATTGGTCTAGCGGAAACGCATCAAACTCTAATGATGAACGGTTTAAGATCAAGAGTGAAAGTAGAAACCGATGGCAAGTTACTTACAGGTAAAGATGTTGCTTATGCATGTGCGCTAGGTGCTGAAGAATTTGGTTTTGCTACTGCACCATTAGTAGTACTCGGATGTATTATGATGCGTGTCTGTCATAAGGATACTTGTCCTGTAGGTATTGCTACACAGAATCAAGATTTGAGAGCCTTGTTTAACGGTAGAGCGGATCATGTAGTTAATTTTATGCACTTTGTTGCTGAAGAATTGCGTGAGATACTAGCTGAACTTGGATTGAAATCTGTAGACGAACTTGTAGGTAGAACGGATTTATTAACACGTAAGAATAATCTAGCCAACAGTCGTCCTAAAGCAGCATCGATGAATGTTGAAGCATTGTTGTATCAACACGAAGGTGAAAGATTTAAAAAAGTAGAGCAAAACCACCATCTCGATGAAGGCTTTGATTTAACAGAACTTTATCCAGATGCTAAAGCGGCGATTGAAAGTGGTCAATCATTTAGTGGGCAATATCAATTGAAAAACGAACAACGTGATGTAGGTGTTATCACTGGTAGCGCCATTACAAGAGCACATGGTAAAGACGGACTGCCTGAAGATTCGATTTATGCTGAGACTGTTGGTCATGCAGGTCAAAGTTTAGGTGCTTATACACCAAGTGGTTTAACAATTCATCACACAGGGGACGCTAATGATTATGTAGGTAAAGGTTTATCTGGTGGTAAAGTGATTGTTAAAGCGCCAAACCAACAACGTGAAGACGAAATTATCGTAGGTAATGTTTGTTTTTATGGTGCTTCTCATGGTAAAGCTTTTATAAGTGGTAAAGCTGGAGAACGTTTTTGTATTAGAAATAGTGGGGTACAAGTAGTTGTTGAAGGTATTGGTGATCATGGTCTTGAATATATGACTGGCGGTAGAGTTGTTGTGTTAGGTGATGTAGGTAAAAACTTTGGCCAAGGTATGAGTGGTGGTGTGAGTTATATCTTCCCGTCTGATATAGAGCAATTTAAATCAGAAAATAAATTAGACAGCTTAGATTTCGATTTCATTACTGTCGAAGAAGAATATGATGTTTTGAAATCTATGTTAGAAGAACATGTGAAGTATACAAATAGTACGAAGGCGAAAAATATTTTAGCTAACTTTGAATATGTTGCAGATAAAGTCGTTAAAGTAATTCCTAAAGACTATAAACTGATGATGCAAAAAATCGATTTACAAAAGCAAAATTCAACAGAACTTGACCAAGCTTTATTAAATGCTTTTAATGACAAGCGCACATATATAGAATCAGAGCAACAATTGACTGCCGTATATTAATTGTAGAAGGGGGATTTATCATGGGCGAATTCAAAGGATTTATGAATTATGACAAACAACAATTGCACGAGTTGTCTTTGGTTGATCGTTTGAAGAGTCACGATGCGTTTCAACAAAGATTTACGAAAGACGAAGCGGCACAACAAGGTGCTCGTTGTATGGATTGTGGTACGCCATTTTGCCAAACTGGAGAACCATTTGGTAGAGAAACCATTGGTTGTCCTATAGGTAATTATATTCCAGAATGGAACGACCTTGTTTATAGACAAGATTTCAAAACTGCCTATGAACGGTTGAACGAAACGAATAACTTCCCTGAATTTACAGGGCGTGTTTGTCCAGCACCTTGTGAACAATCTTGTGTCATGAAGATTAATCGTGAATCAGTTGCTATTAAAGGGATTGAAAGAACTATTATAGATGAAGCTTTTGAAAATGGTTGGGTGAAACCAACAGTACCAGAGTATCGTAAAGACGAATCAGTAGCTATAGTAGGCAGTGGTCCAGCTGGTTTAACTGCTGCAGATGAATTAAATAAATTAGGATACAACGTTACAGTCTACGAGCGTGCGCACGAAGCTGGAGGATTGTTGATGTATGGTATACCTAATATGAAATTAGATAAAGATGTAGTACGTCGCCGAATAAAAGTGATGAAAGAATCTGGTATACGTTTTGAAACTGATACAGAAATTGGCGTGGATATTAGCAAAGAAACGCTTAACGAGCAGTATGATGCAATTATTTTATGTACTGGTTCACAAAACGCAAGAGATTTACCTTTAGAAGGACGCATGGGATTAGGTATTCACTTTGCGATGGATTATTTAACAGAACAAGGTCAGTATTTAAATGGTGAAATCGATGAACCATCTATTTCTGCTGAAGGTAAAAATGTGGTCGTAATCGGAGCCGGAGATACAGGAGCAGACTGTGTCGCTACTGCATTGCGTGAAAATTGTAAATCAATCGTACAATTTAATAAATATACAAAACAACCAGAAGAAATTGAATTTGATGAGAATACGTATTGGCCGTTGGCAATGCCTGTATTTAAAATGGATTATGCACATAAAGAATATAAATCACGCTTTGGTTTTGAGCCACGTGCTTATGGTGTGCAAACAATGCGCTATGATGTGGATAGAATTGGTAATGTCAAAGGCGTCTATACACAAATTCTCGAAGAAACTGATGAAGGCATGGTAGTTGTAGATGGTACTGAGCGCCATTGGCCAGCGGATTTAGTACTGCTGTCTATAGGTTTTGTAGGTACTGAAACAACAGTGCCACATGCTTTTAATATTCAAACAGAACGCAATAAAATTGTAGCTGATAACAAAGATTTTAGAACAAACCAACCACACATATTCGCTGCAGGCGATGCTAGAAGAGGACAAAGTTTAGTTGTATGGGCGATACAAGAGGGTAGAGCGGTAGCGGATTCTGTAGATTCTTATTTAAATGAAAAAACATTAGTGTAACTTTGTAATTTTGATTGACTTTTACAAATGGCTATAATATGATGAGTATTGTGTTTGGAGGAATACCCAAGTCCGGCTGAAGGGATCGGTCTTGAAAACCGACAGGAGCTTAACGGCTCGCGGGGGTTCGAATCCCTCTTCCTCCGCCATTATATTTTTAAAACCAAGACTAATGAATAGATGAGGCAAGTATTCAATCTCGTATTGAATGCTTGTCTTTTTTGATGTGCTTTTTAAGACTGCATGATTATATAGTAAGGTATCTAAAAAATTATGTTTATCGGTTCTTTATTAATAAGGAATTTAAAGTTATAAAATCAAAATGGTAACTTTTCAATGAAAAAGAAATGTGTTTTGATGAAGAATGAACAGTTGATAACTAAGTGAAAGCCCAAAGATTGCTACTTCTCACTTTTAGTAATAATACAGTTTATTATGGCCTTTTGTGCGATGGGGTAAAAGATTTGTATGATTTTTGTGAAAGCCTTTACAAAACTTGTCTAGACAAGTTATAATTTCTGTAATGTTAAAAGTATAAGGGAGTGGATTGTCATGGCCGTTAAAAAGAAAGATGTGCAAGATATAGTCGAAGCTGTTGGGGGCAAAGATAATTTGGACACAGCAACACACTGTGTTACACGTTTGAGACTTGTCTTGAAAGACGATGATAAAGTGGACAAAGACCGATTGAGTAATAATGATTTAGTGAAAGGCCAGTTCAAAGCGGATAACCAATATCAAATAGTTATTGGGCCGGGAACGGTAGACGAAGTCTATAAGCAACTGATAGCAGAAACGGGGATTAGTGAATCATCTAAAGATGATGCAAAGGCGGCAGCAGCTAAAAAGGGAAATCCTATTCAAAGATTGATTAAGTTACTGGGGGATATCTTTATACCAATCTTGCCAGCAATCGTAACTGCTGGTTTACTTATGGGAATTAATAATTTACTCACAATGGAAGATTTATTTGGACCGAAACCACTTGTTGAACAATTTCCGCAATTGGGCGATATCTCAAATATTATTAATGTCATTGCTAGTACAGCTTTCATATTTTTACCAGCATTGATTGGTTGGAGTAGTATGCGTGTGTTCGGAGGAAGTCAAATACTTGGTTTAGTGTTAGGTTTGATTTTAATGAATCCACAGCTTGTTTCTCAGTATGACATTGCAAAAGGTAACATTCCTACTTGGGATATTTTTGGTTTAGAAATCAAGCAACTAAATTATCAAGGACAAGTGTTGCCGATTTTACTTGCAGCATATGTTTTAGCTCAAATTGAAAAATTCTTAAATAAACATATTCATGATTCAATTAAAATGTTAGTTGTTGGTCCAATTGCATTACTAATAACAGGATTCTTAGCATTCATTGTTATTGGTCCTGTAGCGTTATGGCTAGGTACTGGCATTACAAATGGTGTGACGTTCGTCTTTGAACATGCTGGTTGGTTAGGTGGCGCTATTTATGGT
This sequence comes from Staphylococcus sp. mip270_02, assembly GCF_054031535.1. Classification (NCBI taxonomy): domain Bacteria; kingdom Bacillati; phylum Bacillota; class Bacilli; order Caryophanales; family Staphylococcaceae; genus Staphylococcus; species Staphylococcus sp. mip270_02. The sequence goes on along the minus strand of NZ_CM132934.1, from coordinate 17,557 downwards.
TTGTTATACGCACCACTTGTTATTACAGGATTACATCATATGTTCTTGGCTGTTGATTTCCAACTTATGGGTAGTGAGCTCGGTGGAACATACTTATGGCCAATTTTGGCGATATCTAATATTTGTCAGGGGTCAGCAGCATTCGGCGCTTGGTTTGTTTATAGAAGACGTAAAATGGGCAAAGAACAAGGTTTGGCGATGACTTCTGGTGTTTCAGGTTTCTTAGGGGTGACGGAACCGGCATTATTTGGTGTCAATTTACCATTGAAATATCCGTTTGTCGCAGCGATTTCAACATCTTGTGTGTTAGGAGCAATCATTGGTGCAACGCGCGTGCTTGGTAGTGTTGGTGTCGGTGGCGTTCCTGCTTTCATCTCAATTAAAAGCGAGTATTGGGGTATCTACCTTGTATGTACCTTTTTAGCAATTGTGGTTCCGGCAATTTTAACGGTATTCTTGTCAAAATTTAGTAAAGATAAAGCAAAAGAAATGGTAGAAGAATAAGCATTCTAAAGCAATACAACTAAACTCGCTAAAACGGCTTAGCGGGTTTTTCTTCTTTAAATAATATAAGTAAAGGTGGTAATTTCATGAGTCAAAGTGATTGGAGAAAGTCAGTAGTTTATCAAATATATCCGAAATCATTTAATGACACGACAGGTAACGGTGAAGGTGATTTGAAAGGAATCATTGAAAAGTTAGATTATTTACAGTATTTAGGTGTAGACTACATTTGGTTAACACCAGTGTATGAATCTCCAATGAATGATAATGGTTATGACATTAGTGATTATTATAAAATAAATGAGAAGTTCGGCACGATTGAAGATTTAGAAACACTTGTTGCTGAAGCTCATAAACGTGATTTAAAGATAATGATGGATATTGTTATAAATCATACATCTACAGAACACGAATGGTTTAAACAAGCATACGCTGATAGCGATAGTGAATATAGAGATTACTATTTCTTTAAAAGGTCATCTGATGCTCAACCACCAACAAATTGGGAATCGAAATTTGGAGGGAATGCGTGGAAATACGATGAAAAGACAGATGCGTATTATTTACATTTGTTTGATGTAACACAAGCGGATTTGAACTGGGATAACCCCAAAGTAAGGTACGCATTATATGATATTATCAATTATTGGATAGACTTCGGTATAGATGGCTTCCGTTTTGATGTTATTAATCTAATTTCAAAAGGTGAATTTAAAAATTCTAAAAAAATAGGAAAAGAATTCTATACGGACGGCCCACATGTACATGAATATTTACATGAAATGAATGAGTGTACTTTTGGAGGTAAAGACTTAATGACTGTGGGTGAGATGTCTTCCACAACGATTGATCATTGTATAAAATATACGGCGCCTGAACGTCAAGAGTTGAATAGCGTTTTCAATTTCCATCATCTTAAAGTGGATTACGTTAATGGCGAAAAATGGTCAAATGCAAAATTAGACTTTCATAAATTAAAAGATATACTAATGGAATGGCAACTGGGCATTTATGAAGGTGGAGGTTGGAACGCGATTTTTTGGTGTAATCATGATCAACCGCGTGTTGTTTCGCGTTTTGGAAACGATACTAATGAAATGTTACGTAAACAAAGCTCTAAGATGCTGGCAACAGTATTGCATATGATGCAAGGGACGCCATATATATATCAAGGGGAAGAAATAGGTATGACGGATCCTGGTTTTGGTAGTATTGACCAGTACAGAGATATAGAATCGTTAAACGCTTATAATAATATGAAACGAGCTGGTTATGATGAAGATGAAATGTTAACAATATTAGGTCAAAAATCTAGAGATAACTCACGAACACCTGTACAGTGGACGAGCGAGGAAAATGCAGGATTTACTACAGGAATACCTTGGATAGATATTCCTAATAATTTTGATCAAATCAATGTTGAAGCAGCTATTAAAGATGATCAATCTGTTTTGCATACTTACAGAGACTTAATTCGCTTACGTCATGAATACGATATTATAACTTATGGTAGTATTGAACCATTGTACATGGAACACGATGAGTTATTTGTATATAAACGACATTATAAAGGTGAAACTTGGTTAGTTGTGGCGAACTTTTCAAAAGAAAGTGTTACTATACCAGAAGACTTAAATGTTGAAGGTCGAGTGATGATGCAACATGGTAATATCTCGGATGGGCTGATAGATGGTTTTGGTGCAATAGTTGTAGCACAATAATTTATAAAAGGGTAGTGAGTGAGCGCATATGACACAAAAAAAGTTTATTACAATATATGAAACTTTGCGAGCAGACATCATTGAATCGCGCATATCTTATGGTACACAATTACCGTCAGAATATGAACTGGTAGAAACTTATGATGCGTCACGTGAAACTGTCCGTAAAGCTTTGAATTTATTAGTGAGAGATGGAATGATACAAAAAATTCGTGGTAAAGGTTCGGTTGTAATATATCAAGGACTAACAGAATTTCCATTTGCAGATTTAACGAGCTTTCGAGAAGTTCAACAAGGGCTAGGATTACAACATGAAACTGAAGTGAAAGTTTTAGAGCGAATACCTGCAGGGGATGTGCCAAGGGTGAAGGAAGCTTTAAATGTTACCCAAAGCACAGTATTGTGGCATGTTATTCGTACTAGAAAAATTAATGACAAAGTAAAGATAATTGATGAAGATTATTTAATAGAAGCAATTGTTCCAGGTTTGACCTTAGATATTGTAAAAACGTCTCTATATGCATATGTAGAGAATGTGCTAGGGTTAGATATTAGTTATTCTAATAAATCAATAACATTTGAAGCTTTTGGTGATTTAGAGTATGAGATGTTTGGTGATGTAGCGCCACCTTATACAGCTACTGTACGGGGGATTGTACATCTCAAAGATACTACACAATTCCAATATAATATTTCTAGGCATTTAGCCACAGAGTTTAAATTTAAAGATTTCTCAAGACGTCACAAAATATAAAATTTATTTATAAGATGACCATTTTGTGAATGGTTCTAATAATCTATTTGTTAAATGAAAAGCTAATGCTTGCATTCAGATAGAAGAATATAGTATGATATATTTTGCCGTGCTAGGTGGGGAGGTAGCGGTTCCCTGTACTCGAAATCCGCTTTACGCGAGACTGAATTCCTTTGCTAAGGGTACGTTTTTGTGAAGTCTGCCCAAAGCACGTAGTGTTTGAAGATCTCGGTCCTATGCAATATGAACCCATGAACCATGTCAGGTCCTGACGGAAGCAGCATTAAGTGGATCATCGTATGTGCCGTAGGGTTGCCGAGATTTAGCTGTCGACTTTGGTTACGTTTATGATACGTATTCGAAGCGAAGGTGCACGGTTTTAATTTTAAAAAATAATTAAATTAAAATATACATATATAAAGAGTGACTTCTTTTGATAGCAGTCGCTCTTTTTTTATATTAAAATATAAGCAATGCTTAAATGTTGTTTTAGTATCCGTACAAATGGAATGTGCTAACTGATGTTATAATGTTTAAAAATAAAACTAAACGTTTTGAGGGGGTAGCCATGCAAATTTACTTAAGTACTTTAACTGAAAATGATTATGATACAAGTTTAGATGCTATTGAAGCGGCTTTTTCAGATGTGGCAGAATCAAATCACGATGAACAAGAATTAGTGAAAAAGTTGAGGAAAGCACCTGAATATAATTATGAACTAGAGGTTGTAGCTAAAAATGATGACGGTGAAGTCATAGGTCATATCATGTTATCTGAAATTGCAATTGTAAGTGGAGACAACCGTTATACCACTTTGGCATTAGCGCCATTATCTGTATTAGCAGATTATAGAGGGAAAGGTATAGGCAAAGCGCTGATTCAAGCGGTTGAAGAACGGGCTAAAGCACAAGACTATAGTACGATTATTGTATTGGGAGACCCATCATATTATGGTAAGTTTGGTTATGAAGAGGCACAAGATTTTGAGATTTCTAATCCGTTTGATGTACCATCGAAATTCTTTATGGTTAAATTTTTATGGGATCAATTACTTGAACAACCAAAAGGTGATGTAATTTATCCTGAAGCTTTTAACTAATATTCAAAGTGGAAAATACAATGCTATAATTATTGGTGAATGTAATTGGAGGTGCGAAAGTGAATTATCAAGCTTTATATAGAATGTTCCGACCGCAAAGTTTCGATGATGTTGTAGGACAGGAACATGTTACCAAAACACTACGTAATGCGATTTCGAAAAATAAACAATCACATGCTTATATATTTAGCGGGCCTAGGGGTACTGGGAAAACAAGTATCGCCAAAGTGTTTGCCAAAGCTATTAATTGTCTTGAGCGTGCAGATGGAGAACCTTGTAATGAATGTGCGATTTGTAAAGGTATCACTCGTGGTACAAACTCAGACGTTATTGAAATTGATGCAGCTAGTAATAATGGTGTGGATGAAATTAGAAATATTAGAGATAAAGTTAAATATGCACCTAGTGAATCGAAATTTAAAGTTTATATCATAGATGAAGTACACATGCTTACGACTGGCGCGTTTAACGCATTGCTTAAAACATTGGAAGAACCGCCAGCACACGCGATTTTTATATTGGCGACAACAGAACCTCACAAAATTCCGCCTACAATTATCTCAAGAGCACAGAGATTTGATTTTAAAGCAATTAGTCAAAATGAAATTGTAGAAAGATTGAAATTCGTAGCAGAAGAACAACAAATTGATTATGATGAAACGGCATTAGATTTTATAGCGAAAGCTTCTGAAGGTGGTATGCGTGATGCGCTAAGTATTATGGACCAAGCTATTGCTTTTGGTGATGAGCACTTGACCTTAGAAGATGCTTTGAATGTCACGGGTAGTGTAGATGCGAAAGCGTTAGATGAATTATTTAGAGAGGTTGTAGAGGGGGATGTAAGAAATGCCTTTGCAACGTACCATAAATTTGTGTCTCAGGGTAAAGAAGTAAATCGCTTGATTAATGATATGATTTATTTTGTTAGAGATACGATTATGAATAAAACATCTAACGAAGAAACTGAATATGATGCATTAATGCATTTTGAGTTAAATGTACTATACAAAATGATAGATGTTATTAACGATACACTTGTATCGATTCGTTTCAGTGTGAATCAAAGTGTACATTTTGAAGTATTATTAGTAAAATTAGCTGAAATGATTAAAGAAACACCTGAACATGTTCGAACAGTTGCTACAACAGGTGTTGCAACAGAACCTAATAATGATGTATTAATACAAAGAATGGAACAACTTGAAAATGAGCTTAAATCAATTAGGGCGAATGGTATAGCGACAACTACATCGCCGCAGCAAACAAAGCGTGTTTCTAGCAAAGGTGGACAATCTAAAAATGCCTTTTCAATGCAACAAATTGCCAAAGTTTTAGATAAAGCGAATAAAGATGATATCAAACAATTGAAAGAGCATTGGCAAGAAGTTGTCGATCATGCCAAAAATAATGATATGAAATCTTTAGTTAGCTTGTTACAGAATTCTGAACCAGTGGCAGCTAGTGAGACCCATGTGCTTATCAAATTTGAGGAAGAGATTCATTGTGAAATTGTTAATAAAGATGATGAAAAACGAGAGAACATCGAAAATGTTGTTTGTAATATTATAGATAAGACAGTTAAAGTAGTTGGGGTGCCAGCAGATCAATGGATGAGAGTGAGAACAGAATATCTTCAAAATAGAAAAACTGGCTCAACAACAGAAGCTGGAAATGACGAACAAACTACGACTCAAATACCTGATGAAGTAGATGTTGTTCAAAAAGCAAAAGACTTATTCGGTGAAAGTACTGTAAATGTTATAGATGAAGAGTGATACATGACAATGTTCAAAAAGGCATGTATAATGAGAAAAAAGATAAATCACAACAAAGTGATGTAAAAGTTTTAAGGAGGATATAATTATGCGCGGTGGCGGAAATATGCAACAAATGATGAAACAAATGCAAAAAATGCAAAAGAAAATGGGCGAAGAGCAAGAAAAGCTTAAAGAAGAAAAAGTGCAAGGTACAGCTGGTGGCGGTATGGTAACTGTAACTGTATCAGGTCATAAAGAAGTATTAGATGTAGAAATTAAAGAAGAAGCGGTAGATCCAGATGACATTGAAATGTTACAAGACTTAGTGATTGCTGCTACAAATGAAGCAATGAATAAAGCAGATGAACTTACGCAAGAACGTTTAGGTAAGCACACGCAAGGCTTAAACATTCCTGGAATGTGATCGCATGCATTATCCTGAACCAATCTCGAAACTTATTGACAGTTTCATGAAACTGCCAGGCATTGGACCTAAAACGGCTCAACGTCTGGCGTTTCATGTATTAGATATGAAAGAAGACGACGTTGTTCAATTTGCCAAATCACTTGTAGATGTTAAAAGAGAGCTAACCTATTGTAGTGTATGTGGACATATCACAGAACAAGACCCATGTTATATTTGCCAAGATAAGCAAAGAGATCGATCTGTCATCTGTGTAGTAGAAGATGATAAAGATGTTATTGCAATGGAAAAGATGCGTGAATACAAAGGACTGTATCATGTACTACATGGTTCTATATCACCTATGGACGGTATTGGACCTGAAGATATTAATATACCTAGTTTGATTGATCGCTTAAAAGACGAAGAAGTAAAAGAATTGATACTAGCAATGAACCCTAATTTAGAGGGAGAGTCGACAGCTATGTATATCTCAAGACTAGTAAAACCAATCGGCGTTACAGTAACGAGATTAGCACAAGGTCTTTCTGTAGGTGGAGATTTAGAGTATGCAGATGAAGTTACATTATCTAAAGCTATAATGGGTAGAACAGAGATGTAGCAATGCATGAAATGCATAGTAAATAGAGTATAAGGCTATTCCATTTTGGGATAGCCTTATTTTTATAAATAAAATTAAGAAAATGTAAAATAAAATAAAGTATGGATATAGGAGCTATTTTATATATATCAGTACTTTTTTAGTATTGAAAAACGCTGAAAAAAGGACTTTAATTACAATTGATGATTTAAAGTTTGGTTTTTGCTAATAAAGCTAGGTTCTTAAAGAGAGTAAGTGTAAATTTTACCGTTGTTAAAAGGTTTTTATACGTGTATAGTATTTACTTGTCGGACGAAACAAAACGACAAACATACAAACGAAACATAAAAAACAATTTCAAAAAACTTCTTGACTTTCTGAGTTAAAGAGAGTAAAATTGTTTCTTGTGGTTGAAGAAATGAACATTGAAAACTGAATTGCAATATGTCAACGTTAATTCCGAACGCAACATTAAATTGTTGGTTCAAAACAAGTGTTAGAGATAACACAAATTAGTATTTTATGAGCTAATCAAACATCATAATTCATTTATGGAGAGTTTGATCCTGGCTCAGGATGAACGCTGGCGGCGTGCCTAATACATGCAAGTCGAGCGAACAGATAAGGAGCTTGCTCCTTTGACGTTAGCGGCGGACGGGTGAGTAACACGTGGGTAACCTACCTATAAGACTGGGATAACTTCGGGAAACCGGAGCTAATACCGGATAACATTTGGAACCGCATGGTTCTAAAGTGAAAGATGGTTTTGCTATCACTTATAGATGGACCCGCGCCGTATTAGCTAGTTGGTAAGGTAACGGCTTACCAAGGCAACGATACGTAGCCGACCTGAGAGGGTGATCGGCCACACTGGAACTGAGACACGGTCCAGACTCCTACGGGAGGCAGCAGTAGGGAATCTTCCGCAATGGGCGAAAGCCTGACGGAGCAACGCCGCGTGAGTGATGAAGGGTTTCGGCTCGTAAAACTCTGTTATTAGGGAAGAACAAATGTGTAAGTAACTGTGCACGTCTTGACGGTACCTAATCAGAAAGCCACGGCTAACTACGTGCCAGCAGCCGCGGTAATACGTAGGTGGCAAGCGTTATCCGGAATTATTGGGCGTAAAGCGCGCGTAGGCGGTTTCTTAAGTCTGATGTGAAAGCCCACGGCTCAACCGTGGAGGGTCATTGGAAACTGGGAAACTTGAGTGCAGAAGAGGAAAGTGGAATTCCATGTGTAGCGGTGAAATGCGCAGAGATATGGAGGAACACCAGTGGCGAAGGCGACTTTCTGGTCTGTAACTGACGCTGATGTGCGAAAGCGTGGGGATCAAACAGGATTAGATACCCTGGTAGTCCACGCCGTAAACGATGAGTGCTAAGTGTTAGGGGGTTTCCGCCCCTTAGTGCTGCAGCTAACGCATTAAGCACTCCGCCTGGGGAGTACGACCGCAAGGTTGAAACTCAAAGGAATTGACGGGGACCCGCACAAGCGGTGGAGCATGTGGTTTAATTCGAAGCAACGCGAAGAACCTTACCAAATCTTGACATCCTTTGAAAACTCTAGAGATAGAGCCTTCCCCTTCGGGGGACAAAGTGACAGGTGGTGCATGGTTGTCGTCAGCTCGTGTCGTGAGATGTTGGGTTAAGTCCCGCAACGAGCGCAACCCTTAAGCTTAGTTGCCATCATTAAGTTGGGCACTCTAGGTTGACTGCCGGTGACAAACCGGAGGAAGGTGGGGATGACGTCAAATCATCATGCCCCTTATGATTTGGGCTACACACGTGCTACAATGGACAATACAAAGGGCAGCTAAACCGCGAGGTCATGCAAATCCCATAAAGTTGTTCTCAGTTCGGATTGTAGTCTGCAACTCGACTACATGAAGCTGGAATCGCTAGTAATCGTAGATCAGCATGCTACGGTGAATACGTTCCCGGGTCTTGTACACACCGCCCGTCACACCACGAGAGTTTGTAACACCCGAAGCCGGTGGAGTAACCATTTATGGAGCTAGCCGTCGAAGGTGGGACAAATGATTGGGGTGAAGTCGTAACAAGGTAGCCGTATCGGAAGGTGCGGCTGGATCACCTCCTTTCTAAGGATATATTCGGAAACATCTTCTTACGAAGATGAAATAGGAATAACATTGACATATTGTATTCAGTTTTGAGTGCTCATTGGAGTATTCATTGCATTATTTTGTACATTGAAAACTAGATAAGTAAGTAAAATTTATGATTTTACCAAGCAAAACCGAGTGAATTAGAGTTTTTTAACAAGCTTTGAATTCAAAAAGAAATAATCGCTAGTGTTCGAAAGAACACTCACAGATTAATAACATTTTGGGTTTTCAACCGACTTGTTCGTGTTGAAAGTCAAAAAAGATTAAGTTATTAAGGGCGCACGGTGGATGCCTTGGCACTAGAAGCCGATGAAGGACGTTACTAACGACGATATGCTTTGGGGAGCTGTAAGTAAGCTTTGATCCAGAGATTTCCGAATGGGGAAACCCAGCATGAGTTATGTCATGTTATCGATATGTGAATACATAGCATATCTGAAGGTAGACGCGGAGAACTGAAACATCTTAGTACCCGCAGGAAGAGAAAGAAAAATCGATTCCCTGAGTAGCGGCGAGCGAAACGGGAAGAGCCCAAACCAACGAGCTTGCTTGTTGGGGTTGTAGGACACTCTATACGGAGTTACAAAAGAATAAACTAGACGAATCATCTGGAAAGATGAATCAAAGAAGGTAATAATCCTGTAGTCGAAAGTTTATTCACTCTTGAGTGGATCCTGAGTACGACGGAACACGAGAAATTCCGTCGGAATCCGGGAGGACCATCTCCCAAGGCTAAATACTCTCTAGTGACCGATAGTGAACCAGTACCGTGAGGGAAAGGTGAAAAGTACCCCGGAAGGGGAGTGAAATAGAACTTGAAACCGTGTGCTTACAAGTAGTCAGAGCCCGTTAATGGGTGATGGCGTGCCTTTTGTAGAATGAACCGGCGAGTTACGATTTGATGCAAGGTTAAGCAGTGAATGTGGAGCCGTAGCGAAAGCGAGTCTGAATAGGGCGTTGAGTATTTGGTCGTAGACCCGAAACCAGGTGATCTACCCATGACCAGGTTGAAGTTCAGGTAACACTGAATGGAGGACCGAACCGACTTACGTTGAAAAGTGAGCGGATGAGTTGTGGGTAGCGGAGAAATTCCAATCGAACCTGGAGATAGCTGGTTCTCTCCGAAATAGCTTTAGGGCTAGCCTCAAGTGATGATTATTGGAGGTAGAGCACTGTTTGGACGAGGGGCCCTTATCGGGTTACCGAATTCAGACAAACTCCGAATGCCAATCAATTTAACTTGGGAGTTAGAACGCGGGTGATAAGGTCCGTGTTCGAAAGGGAAACAGCCCAGACCACCAGCTAAGGTCCCAAAATATATGTTAAGTGGAAAAGGATGTGGCGTTGCCCAGACAACTAGGATGTTGGCTTAGAAGCAGCCATCATTTAAAGAGTGCGTAATAGCTCACTAGTCGAGTGACACTGCGCCGAAAATGTACCGGGGCTAAACATATTACCGAAGCTGTGGATTGTCCGTAAGGACAATGGTAGGAGAGCGTTCTAAGGGCGTTGAAGCATGATCGCAAGGACATGTGGAGCGCTTAGAAGTGAGAATGCCGGTGTGAGTAGCGAAAGACGGGTGAGAATCCCGTCCACCGATTGACTAAGGTTTCCAGAGGAAGGCTCGTCCGCTCTGGGTTAGTCGGGTCCTAAGCTGAGGCCGATAGGCGTAGGCGATGGATAACAGGTTGATATTCCTGTACCACCATAATTCGTTTTAAGCGATGGGGGGACGCAGTAGGATAGGCGAAGCGTACTATTGGATTGTACGTCCAAGCAGTAAGACTGAGTGTTAGGCAAATCCGGCACTCTTAAGGTCAAGCTGTGATGGGGAGAGGAAATTGTTTCCTCGAGTCGTTGATTTCACACTGCCGAGAAAAGCCTCTAGCTAGAATTGTGGTGCCCGTACCGCAAACCGACACAGGTAGTCAAGATGAGAATTCTAAGGTGAGCGAGCGAACTCTCGTTAAGGAACTCGGCAAAATGACCCCGTAACTTCGGGAGAAGGGGTGCTCTTTAGGGTTAACGCCCAGGAGAGCCGCAGTGAATAGGCCCAAGCGACTGTTTATCAAAAACACAGGTCTCTGCTAAACCGTAAGGTGATGTATAGGGGCTGACGCCTGCCCGGTGCTGGAAGGTTAAGAGGAGTGGTTAGCTTCTGCGAAGCTACGAATCGAAGCCCCAGTAAACGGCGGCCGTAACTATAACGGTCCTAAGGTAGCGAAATTCCTTGTCGGGTAAGTTCCGACCCGCACGAAAGGCGTAACGATTTGGGCACTGTCTCAACGAGAGACTCGGTGAAATCATAGTACCTGTGAAGATGCAGGTTACCCGCGACAGGACGGAAAGACCCCGTGGAGCTTTACTGTAGTCTGATATTGAAATTCGGCACAGCTTGTACAGGATAGGTAGGAGCCTGAGATACGTGAGCGCTAGCTTACGTGGAGGCGTTGGTGGGATACTACCCTCGCTGTGTTGGATTTCTAACCCGCACCATTTATCATGGTGGGAGACAGTGTCAGATGGGCAGTTTGACTGGGGCGGTCGCCTCCTAAAGAGTAACGGAGGCGCTCAAAGGTTTCCTCAGAATGGTTGGAAATCATTCATAGAGTGTAAAGGCATAAGGAAGCTTGACTGCGAGACTTACAAGTCGAGCAGGGTCGAAAGACGGACTTAGTGATCCGGTGGTTCCGCATGGAAGGGCCATCGCTCAACGGATAAAAGCTACCCCGGGGATAACAGGCTTATCTCCCCCAAGAGTTCACATCGACGGGGAGGTTTGGCACCTCGATGTCGGCTCATCGCATCCTGGGGCTGTAGTCGGTCCCAAGGGTTGGGCTGTTCGCCCATTAAAGCGGTACGCGAGCTGGGTTCAGAACGTCGTGAGACAGTTCGGTCCCTATCCGTCGTGGGCGTAGGAAATTTGAGAGGAGCTGTCCTTAGTACGAGAGGACCGGGATGGACATACCTCTGGTGTACCAGTTGTCGTGCCAACGGCATCGCTGGGTAGCTATGTATGGACGGGATAAGTGCTGAAAGCATCTAAGCATGAAGCCCCCCTCAAGATGAGATTTCCCAACTTCGGTTATAAGATCCCTCAAAGATGATGAGGTTAATAGGTTCGAGGTGGAAGCATAGCGATATGTGGAGCTGACGAATACTAATCGATCGAAGACTTAATCAAATTTTAAATTGTTTTGTTTTGGTTGAATCATATTTTACTTACTATCTAGTTTTGAATGTATAATTTCATACATTTCATTGTCTGGTGACAATGGCAAAGAGGTCACACCTGTTCCCATGCCGAACACAGAAGTTAAGCTCTTTAGCGCCGATGGTAGTCGGACTTACGTTCCGCAAGAGTAGGACGTTGCCAGGCAATTCCATATTGACCCTTGGGTCGTTTTTTTATGGAAGTTTTACCAAAAAAATAAAAAATAATTTTAAAAACTTCTTGACTTTCTGAGTTGAAGAGAGTAAAATTGTTTCTTGTGATTGAAGAAATGAACATTGAAAACTGAATTGCAATATGTCAACGTTAATTCCGAACGCAACATTAAATTGTTGGTTCAAAACAAGTGTTAGAGATAACACAAATTAGTATTTTATGAGCTAATCAAACATCATAATTCATTTATGGAGAGTTTGATCCTGGCTCAGGATGAACGCTGGCGGCGTGCCTAATACATGCAAGTCGAGCGAACAGATAAGGAGCTTGCTCCTTTGACGTTAGCGGCGGACGGGTGAGTAACACGTGGGTAACCTACCTATAAGACTGGGATAACTTCGGGAAACCGGAGCTAATACCGGATAACATTTGGAACCGCATGGTTCTAAAGTGAAAGATGGTTTTGCTATCACTTATAGATGGACCCGCGCCGTATTAGCTAGTTGGTAAGGTAACGGCTTACCAAGGCAACGATACGTAGCCGACCTGAGAGGGTGATCGGCCACACTGGAACTGAGACACGGTCCAGACTCCTACGGGAGGCAGCAGTAGGGAATCTTCCGCAATGGGCGAAAGCCTGACGGAGCAACGCCGCGTGAGTGATGAAGGGTTTCGGCTCGTAAAACTCTGTTATTAGGGAAGAACAAATGTGTAAGTAACTGTGCACGTCTTGACGGTACCTAATCAGAAAGCCACGGCTAACTACGTGCCAGCAGCCGCGGTAATACGTAGGTGGCAAGCGTTATCCGGAATTATTGGGCGTAAAGCGCGCGTAGGCGGTTTCTTAAGTCTGATGTGAAAGCCCACGGCTCAACCGTGGAGGGTCATTGGAAACTGGGAAACTTGAGTGCAGAAGAGGAAAGTGGAATTCCATGTGTAGCGGTGAAATGCGCAGAGATATGGAGGAACACCAGTGGCGAAGGCGACTTTCTGGTCTGTAACTGACGCTGATGTGCGAAAGCGTGGGGATCAAACAGGATTAGATACCCTGGTAGTCCACGCCGTAAACGATGAGTGCTAAGTGTTAGGGGGTTTCCGCCCCTTAGTGCTGCAGCTAACGCATTAAGCACTCCGCCTGGGGAGTACGACCGCAAGGTTGAAACTCAAAGGAATTGACGGGGACCCGCACAAGCGGTGGAGCATGTGGTTTAATTCGAAGCAACGCGAAGAACCTTACCAAATCTTGACATCCTTTGAAAACTCTAGAGATAGAGCCTTCCCCTTCGGGGGACAAAGTGACAGGTGGTGCATGGTTGTCGTCAGCTCGTGTCGTGAGATGTTGGGTTAAGTCCCGCAACGAGCGCAACCCTTAAGCTTAGTTGCCATCATTAAGTTGGGCACTCTAGGTTGACTGCCGGTGACAAACCGGAGGAAGGTGGGGATGACGTCAAATCATCATGCCCCTTATGATTTGGGCTACACACGTGCTACAATGGACAATACAAAGGGCAGCTAAACCGCGAGGTCATGCAAATCCCATAAAGTTGTTCTCAGTTCGGATTGTAGTCTGCAACTCGACTACATGAAGCTGGAATCGCTAGTAATCGTAGATCAGCATGCTACGGTGAATACGTTCCCGGGTCTTGTACACACCGCCCGTCACACCACGAGAGTTTGTAACACCCGAAGCCGGTGGAGTAACCATTTATGGAGCTAGCCGTCGAAGGTGGGACAAATGATTGGGGTGAAGTCGTAACAAGGTAGCCGTATCGGAAGGTGCGGCTGGATCACCTCCTTTCTAAGGATATATTCGGAAACATCTTCTTACGAAGATGAAATAGGAATAACATTGACATATTGTATTCAGTTTTGAGTGCTCATTGGAGTATTCATTGCATTATTTTGTACATTGAAAACTAGATAAGTAAGTAAAATTTATGATTTTACCAAGCAAAACCGAGTGAATTAGAGTTTTTTAACAAGCTTTGAATTCAAAAAGAAATAATCGCTAGTGTTCGAAAGAACACTCACAGATTAATAACATTTTGGGTTTTCAACCGACTTGTTCGTGTTGAAAGTCAAAAAAGATTAAGTTATTAAGGGCGCACGGTGGATGCCTTGGCACTAGAAGCCGATGAAGGACGTTACTAACGACGATATGCTTTGGGGAGCTGTAAGTAAGCTTTGATCCAGAGATTTCCGAATGGGGAAACCCAGCATGAGTTATGTCATGTTATCGATATGTGAATACATAGCATATCTGAAGGTAGACGCGGAGAACTGAAACATCTTAGTACCCGCAGGAAGAGAAAGAAAAATCGATTCCCTGAGTAGCGGCGAGCGAAACGGGAAGAGCCCAAACCAACGAGCTTGCTTGTTGGGGTTGTAGGACACTCTATACGGAGTTACAAAAGAATAAACTAGACGAATCATCTGGAAAGATGAATCAAAGAAGGTAATAATCCTGTAGTCGAAAGTTTATTCACTCTTGAGTGGATCCTGAGTACGACGGAACACGAGAAATTCCGTCGGAATCCGGGAGGACCATCTCCCAAGGCTAAATACTCTCTAGTGACCGATAGTGAACCAGTACCGTGAGGGAAAGGTGAAAAGTACCCCGGAAGGGGAGTGAAATAGAACTTGAAACCGTGTGCTTACAAGTAGTCAGAGCCCGTTAATGGGTGATGGCGTGCCTTTTGTAGAATGAACCGGCGAGTTACGATTTGATGCAAGGTTAAGCAGTGAATGTGGAGCCGTAGCGAAAGCGAGTCTGAATAGGGCGTTGAGTATTTGGTCGTAGACCCGAAACCAGGTGATCTACCCATGACCAGGTTGAAGTTCAGGTAACACTGAATGGAGGACCGAACCGACTTACGTTGAAAAGTGAGCGGATGAGTTGTGGGTAGCGGAGAAATTCCAATCGAACCTGGAGATAGCTGGTTCTCTCCGAAATAGCTTTAGGGCTAGCCTCAAGTGATGATTATTGGAGGTAGAGCACTGTTTGGACGAGGGGCCCTTATCGGGTTACCGAATTCAGACAAACTCCGAATGCCAATCAATTTAACTTGGGAGTTAGAACGCGGGTGATAAGGTCCGTGTTCGAAAGGGAAACAGCCCAGACCACCAGCTAAGGTCCCAAAATATATGTTAAGTGGAAAAGGATGTGGCGTTGCCCAGACAACTAGGATGTTGGCTTAGAAGCAGCCATCATTTAAAGAGTGCGTAATAGCTCACTAGTCGAGTGACACTGCGCCGAAAATGTACCGGGGCTAAACATATTACCGAAGCTGTGGATTGTCCGTAAGGACAATGGTAGGAGAGCGTTCTAAGGGCGTTGAAGCATGATCGCAAGGACATGTGGAGCGCTTAGAAGTGAGAATGCCGGTGTGAGTAGCGAAAGACGGGTGAGAATCCCGTCCACCGATTGACTAAGGTTTCCAGAGGAAGGCTCGTCCGCTCTGGGTTAGTCGGGTCCTAAGCTGAGGCCGATAGGCGTAGGCGATGGATAACAGGTTGATATTCCTGTACCACCATAATTCGTTTTAAGCGATGGGGGGACGCAGTAGGATAGGCGAAGCGTACTATTGGATTGTACGTCCAAGCAGTAAGACTGAGTGTTAGGCAAATCCGGCACTCTTAAGGTCAAGCTGTGATGGGGAGAGGAAATTGTTTCCTCGAGTCGTTGATTTCACACTGCCGAGAAAAGCCTCTAGCTAGAATTGTGGTGCCCGTACCGCAAACCGACACAGGTAGTCAAGATGAGAATTCTAAGGTGAGCGAGCGAACTCTCGTTAAGGAACTCGGCAAAATGACCCCGTAACTTCGGGAGAAGGGGTGCTCTTTAGGGTTAACGCCCAGGAGAGCCGCAGTGAATAGGCCCAAGCGACTGTTTATCAAAAACACAGGTCTCTGCTAAACCGTAAGGTGATGTATAGGGGCTGACGCCTGCCCGGTGCTGGAAGGTTAAGAGGAGTGGTTAGCTTCTGCGAAGCTACGAATCGAAGCCCCAGTAAACGGCGGCCGTAACTATAACGGTCCTAAGGTAGCGAAATTCCTTGTCGGGTAAGTTCCGACCCGCACGAAAGGCGTAACGATTTGGGCACTGTCTCAACGAGAGACTCGGTGAAATCATAGTACCTGTGAAGATGCAGGTTACCCGCGACAGGACGGAAAGACCCCGTGGAGCTTTACTGTAGTCTGATATTGAAATTCGGCACAGCTTGTACAGGATAGGTAGGAGCCTGAGATACGTGAGCGCTAGCTTACGTGGAGGCGTTGGTGGGATACTACCCTCGCTGTGTTGGATTTCTAACCCGCACCATTTATCATGGTGGGAGACAGTGTCAGATGGGCAGTTTGACTGGGGCGGTCGCCTCCTAAAGAGTAACGGAGGCGCTCAAAGGTTTCCTCAGAATGGTTGGAAATCATTCATAGAGTGTAAAGGCATAAGGAAGCTTGACTGCGAGACTTACAAGTCGAGCAGGGTCGAAAGACGGACTTAGTGATCCGGTGGTTCCGCATGGAAGGGCCATCGCTCAACGGATAAAAGCTACCCCGGGGATAACAGGCTTATCTCCCCCAAGAGTTCACATCGACGGGGAGGTTTGGCACCTCGATGTCGGCTCATCGCATCCTGGGGCTGTAGTCGGTCCCAAGGGTTGGGCTGTTCGCCCATTAAAGCGGTACGCGAGCTGGGTTCAGAACGTCGTGAGACAGTTCGGTCCCTATCCGTCGTGGGCGTAGGAAATTTGAGAGGAGCTGTCCTTAGTACGAGAGGACCGGGATGGACATACCTCTGGTGTACCAGTTGTCGTGCCAACGGCATCGCTGGGTAGCTATGTATGGACGGGATAAGTGCTGAAAGCATCTAAGCATGAAGCCCCCCTCAAGATGAGATTTCCCAACTTCGGTTATAAGATCCCTCAAAGATGATGAGGTTAATAGGTTCGAGGTGGAAGCATAGCGATATGTGGAGCTGACGAATACTAATCGATCGAAGACTTAATCAAATTTTAAATTGTTTTGTTTTGGTTAAATCATATTTTACTTACTATCTAGTTTTGAATGTATAATTTCATACATTTCATTGTCTGGTGACAATGGCAAAGAGGTCACACCTGTTCCCATGCCGAACACAGAAGTTAAGCTCTTTAGCGCCGATGGTAGTCGGACTTACGTTCCGCAAGAGTAGGACGTTGCCAG